>NZ_CM133364.1:0-4215308 GCF_054072535.1 Vreelandella sulfidaeris Esulfide1
GTGTCACTGACGCTTTGGCAACAGTGCCTGGACAACCTGCAGGATGAGCTGAATTCACAGCAGTTCAATACCTGGATACGCCCGCTGCAGGCAGAAGAAGGAGAGTCCAACGAGTTGCGCTTATTGGCGCCGAATCGTTTTGTGCGCGATTGGGTGAGCGATAAGTATGCCAAGCGAATCAGTGAGCTGATGCGTGAACTCGCGCCAGCAAAACCGCCGAAAGTAAGTTTAACGGTGGGTAGCCGTCGCTTGGCAACACAAGCACCTCAGCATCGAGATTTAGGAAATCCTGTCTCGGCTTCTCCATCGCGACCTTCGGCACCCGCAGTGCATACCCCTCCGCGCGGTGATATCGCCGATGAGCGCGAAATCGACAAGTTGCGCGATGAAGCGCCAGGGCGACGTAATAATGAGCGTCAGGTACAGGTAGAAGGCAGTCTGAAACATGGTAGTGGGCTAAATCCAAATTTTACTTTCGATACCTTTGTTGAAGGTAAATCGAACCAACTGGCCCGTGCTGCCTCGCGACAAGTCTCAGAAAACCCTGGTGGTGCTTATAATCCATTGTTTTTATATGGTGGCGTGGGGCTTGGTAAAACCCACTTAATGCATGCCGTGGGCAACGCATTGGCAACCCGGCGTGAAAATGCCCGTGTGGTATATCTGCACTCAGAGCGTTTCGTCGCCGACATGGTCAAGGCGTTACAGCTCAATGCGATTAATGATTTCAAACGCTTTTATCGCAGTGTTGATGCATTACTGATTGATGACATTCAGTTTTTTGCTGGCAAAGAGCGTTCGCAAGAAGAATTTTTTCATACCTTCAACGCACTTTTGGAAGGTGGCCAGCAAATGATACTTACCTCTGATCGCTATCCTAAAGAGATTAGCGGTGTAGAGGAGCGTCTGAAATCACGCTTTGGTTGGGGCCTCACGGTGGCGATTGAACCGCCTGAGCTTGAAACCCGTGTCGCGATCTTGATGAAAAAAGCTGACCAAGCTAAGGTCGATTTGCCTCACGACGCTGCTTTCTTCATTGCTCAGAAAATTCGTTCCAACGTTCGCGAATTGGAAGGCGCATTGAAAAAGGTCATTGCTGATTCGCACTTTATGGGCAAAACGATTACCCAGGATTTTATTCGCGAATCGCTGAAGGATTTATTGGCACTTCAAGACAAACAGGTAGGCGTCGATAATATTCAGCGCACGGTCGCCGAGTATTACAAAATTAAAGTGTCAGACTTGCTTTCCAAACGGCGTTCACGGTCGGTTGCTCGGCCCCGACAGGTGGCGATGGCGCTTGCCAAGGAGCTAACCAATCATAGCTTGCCGGAAATTGGCGATGCCTTTGGTGGGCGCGACCACACAACGGTGCTTCACGCTTGCCGAAAAGTGAAATCACTGCAGGAAGAGAGCGCGGATATTCGAGAGGACTATAAGAATTTACTGCGCCTGTTGACCAGTTAATCAATCCATTTGAGGGACCTGTTTGTTATGCCTAGGTCTTTCAGGATAAAGAACCGGAGTATTGATGAAATTTTCGATTTCCCGAGAGGCGCTGCTACGTCCGCTGACTCTGGTCGCTGGTGTTGTCGAGCGCCGACAAACGTTACCTGTCCTTTCCAACGTATTGATTCAGGTAGAGGGCGACCAAGTGTCGCTCACAGGTACCGACTTAGAGGTAGAACTGATTGGACGCACGGTGGCCAGTCAGGTGGATCAGGCGGGTGCTGCGACAGTACCTGCTCGTAAGCTGATGGATATTTGTAAATCTTTGCCCGACCAGTCTGACATACAGCTAGCCGTCGAAGAGGGGCGGGCCGTACTACGCAGTGGACGGTCGCGTTTTACACTCTCCACTCTTCCGGTAGCTGAGTTTCCCAATATCGAAGATGCCGACGGTAGCCAGGAGATTAGTGTACCTCGCGGTACCCTTAAGCACCTGATTGAAGCGACTTCTTTTGCCATGGCGCAGCAGGATGTGCGTTATTACCTCAACGGTATGCTGCTGGAAATTCAAAGCAATTTACTGCGCACGGTCGCAACTGACGGGCACCGTTTGGCGATGTGCTCGCGACCAATCGAAGTCTCTGTTAGTCAGTCTCAAAAGCTGATTGTACCCCGTAAAGGGATTTTAGAGCTGTCGCGCTTGTTAGATGATAGCGACGAACCCGTCAGCCTGACGCTTGGTTCCAGCCATGTCCGTGCCCACACGGGCGATTTTACCTTCACTTCTAAGCTCATCGACGGCAAGTTTCCCGATTATGAACGTGTCGTGCCGCGCAATGGCGATAAAGTGCTGATTGCTGAGCGTGCTGAACTGCGCCAAGTGCTTTCGCGCACCGCCATCCTCTCTAATGAGAAGTATCGTGGTGTACGGCTTTACCTGGAAGAAAATAATCTTAAGGTTATGGCTAACAACCCGGAGCAGGAAGAAGCCGAGGAGAATATCGCCGTTGAGTATAATGGCGGTGCGATGGAAGTTGGTTTTAACGTTGGCTATCTCGTCGATGTACTGACAGTGCTTAATGAAGAGCGTGTGCAGATTACCCTGGCCGACCCTAATAGCAGTGCGTTGCTTGAAGAGCCCGGTGGTGGTGATGCGCTCTACGTCGTCATGCCGATGCGCCTGTAAGATACGTATCATTTTGAGAAACAGGCGGCTCAAAAAAGCTACGACAGCGGTGCTTCTGTTATCAGAAGCACCGCTTCCTCGTTGGGTGCAAGGCCTTTTATTTGTTATTTTTTTAAGTGGTGATATGACATGAGTCTGTCATTACTTAATTTCCACGGCCTGCGTAATCTCCTGCCAATCGAGATGACTCCCTCATCGCGAATTAATGTTATTAGCGGTGCCAATGGCAGTGGTAAAACCAGCCTGCTAGAGGGGATTCATATTCTTGGGATGGGGCGCTCGTTCCGGACCCGCCAGCTAAAGCACGCCATTCAAGCTGACGAGCCACATATGACGCTTTACGGCCGTTTAAGTGGTGAGCCAGAGGTTACCCTTGGTGTGCGCCGGTTGCGTTCTCAGAGAGAGCTAGAGCTGCGTCTTAAAGGGGATAAAAATGCCCGTTTGGCCGAGTTGGTTGAGGCGATGCCGCTGCAATTGATTAACCCCGACGCTTTTAGGCTGCTGGAAGGTTCGCCATCAGGACGCCGTGAGTTTCTCGACTGGGGAGTGTTTCACGTGAAACATGACTTTTTGAGAATCTGGAAGCGTACCCGGCGTGCGTTGAAACATCGGAATGCACTGCTCAGGCGTGGTAGAATACAACCTCAGGAAATGGCGGTATGGGAGCAGGAACTAGCCATTTGGGGCGAGCAGATGGATACATTACGCCTTGCGTGGTTTAGTGATTTTTTACCAGTCTTTGAAGAGACGCTTAAAGTGCTACTTCCACTGCCCGGGCTATCGCTTCATTACGCACGGGGATGGGATAAAGAACGGACTCTTTCGACTGTGTTACACGATAGCCGATTAACAGATCAACAAATGGGCTTTACACAACAAGGTCCTCAACGAGCAGATTTGCGTATCCGGGTTAACAAACAACCTGCTGTAGAAGTGCTTTCCAGAGGCCAGCAAAAGTTAGTGGTGAGTGCCTTAAAACTCGCCCAAGGGCGGTTTCTGGAAAGAACAGCACAGCGACAATGTATTTATCTTATCGACGATTTGCCGGCAGAGCTCGATGAAAAAAATCGGCATCAGTTTTGTGAATTGCTCGAAGATATGCAGTGCCAAGCATTTATTACCAGCGTCGAGCCTTCTGCGTTAAGAAATACCTGGCAGCCTGACACTTTGGTGAAGATGTTTCACGTGAAACATGCCGAACAAGGGCTCAGCCAGTTAGTGCTGGCCAGCTAGCGCGAAAGGTAGACGATACGGAACGAGACAGACTTCACGACGGAGTGGTCAATGAGCGAGCAGGCTTACGATTCATCAAGCATTAAGGTGCTCAAAGGGCTGGACGCAGTGCGTAAGCGTCCAGGTATGTATATTGGTGACACCGACGACGGTACCGGGCTGCACCATATGGTCTTCGAGTTGGTGGATAACTCCATTGATGAGGCCTTGGCTGGGCATTGCAGCGAGATTCGCGTTGTCATTCACCCGGATGAGTCGGTGACCGTTAGTGATAACGGGCGTGGCGTACCCACTGAACTTCACGAAGGGGAAGGGGTATCCGCTGCTGAAGTTATCATGACGGTGCTGCACGCAGGCGGTAAATTCGACGATAACTCCTATAAAGTTTCCGGTGGTTTACACGGTGTTGGTGTTTCTGTCGTAAATGCATTATCCGCGGAGCTGCGCTTAACGATTTGGCGCCAAGGCGAAGTGTTTGAGCAGATGTACCGTCACGGTGTGCCACAAGCGCCACTGGGCGTTGTGGGCAAAACGGAAAAGAGCGGTACGCGAGTGCATTTCCGTCCTTCTCCTGAAACCTTTGGTAATATCGAGTTCCATTTCGATATTTTAGCCAAACGGCTGCGCGAACTTTCCTTTTTGAATTCCGGCGTGGCGATACGCCTGCTAGATGAACGCAGTGGTAAAGAGGAGCTGTTCCACTACGAAGGCGGTTTAAGAGCCTTTGTAGATCACCTCAATACCAATAAAAGCGTGATTAACCCCGTCTTTCATTTTAATGCTGTTCGTGATGATGGCGTTGAAGTGGAGGTGGCGATGCAGTGGAGCGAAGCCTTCACTGAAAACATCTTTTGCTACACCAACAATATTCCCCAGCGTGACGGTGGCGCCCACTTGGCGGGCTTCCGCGCGGGGCTTACACGTACGCTCAATAACTATATTGAAGCTGAAAATCTGCTCAAAAAAGCCAAGGTAAATACCACGGGCGATGATGCGCGTGAGGGCTTAACGGCTATTATTTCAGTAAAAGTCCCGGATCCTAAGTTCTCGTCGCAAACAAAAGATAAGCTTGTCTCCAGCGAAGTGAAGACGGCGGTCGAGCAGGAAATGAGCCGTCTCTTTTCTGATTATCTTATTGAAAAGCCAAACGAAGCTAAAGCAATCGTTAATAAGATGCTGGATGCGGCGCGGGCGCGTGAAGCCGCACGCAAGGCGCGCGATATGACCCGCCGCAAAGGCGCACTGGATATTGCTGGCTTGCCTGGCAAGCTGGCAGATTGCCAGGAAAAAGATCCAAGCCAGTCCGAACTCTACTTGGTGGAGGGTGACTCGGCAGGTGGTAGTGCCAAGCAGGGGCGCGACCGTCGTACCCAGGCGATTTTGCCGCTCAAGGGTAAAATCTTGAACGTCGAAAAAGCACGTTTTGATAAGATGCTCTCATCAGCTGAAGTGGGCACGTTGATCACTGCACTGGGCTGCGGCATTGGGCGCGAAGAGTTCAACCCCGATAAGCTGCGTTACCACTCGGTTATTATCATGACCGATGCGGATGTCGATGGCTCCCACATTCGTACGCTGCTATTAACGTTCTTCTTCCGCCAAATGCCGGAACTGATTGAGCGTGGCCATATCTTCATCGCTCAGCCGCCGCTGTATAAAATCAAGCGCGGTAAGCAAGAGCTTTATCTCAAAGATGAGCAGGCGATGGTGGACTACTTGACCACCACAGCCCTGGACGGCGCTGGCCTGCACGTTAACGCCAATGCTCCCGGCATTTCTGGATCGCAGCTAGAAGCGCTGGTGAATCAGTACCGTAATGTCATGAAGCGTATCGACCGCTTGTCTCGGGTTTACCCCAATGAAGTACTCAAGCAGATTATTCATGCTTCGGCACTGAAAGGTGAGGAAAGCCTGAAAGATCGCGTGACCATGCAAAACTGGATTGATGAACTGCAGAAAACCATGGATGACATGGTGGCCTATGAAGGCGGTCCGCGTTATCACTTCCACCTTCAAGAAGATACAGAGCGTGGGCTCTTCCTGCCTACCGTATCGCTGGTAGCTCATGGCGTTACTACGGATTACTCATGGGGGCTGGACTTCTTTGAAAGCGCTGATTATCGAGGTATTGCGGAACTAGGCGAAACCTTGGATGGCTTCCTTGAAGAGGGCGCCTTTATCGCCCGCGGCGAACGTCAGAAGCCCGTTTCTCACTTCTCCGAAGTACTGGCCTGGCTGATGCAAGAGGGCCAGCGTGGTCTATCGGTACAGCGTTATAAAGGCCTGGGTGAAATGAACCCGGATCAGCTCTGGGACACCACAATGGATCCCGATAGCCGTCGTATGCTGCGTGTCACGATCGAAGACGCCGTGGCTGCAGATATGATGTTCAACACGCTGATGGGGGATGACGTTGAGCCACGTCGCGACTTCATCGAAACAAATGCGCTGGTGGCTAACCTCGACGTATAAGAGACGTTTGCTACTGTCGCCCTATGTTTCACGTGAAACATAGGGCTATTAAAAAAGCGCCGCTATGAGACTAGTGGCGCTTTTCTTTTATAAGATATAAGAGGGTATCTATTGTTTCGTAGTGATTAGCCAGTCCACAAAGTGAGCTAAATCATCAAAAGTATGTGCTTTTTCAAGCCCTTCGCCCTTTGCCTCAGTTTTAGTTCCTTTCCCCGTTCTAACCAGTACGGAACGACAGCCTACAGCTTCGCCCGCTTGTAAATCTCTCAGACTGTCTCCCACCATCCAGCTCCCTGTCAGGCTTGTCAGTCCCAACCGCTGCTGAATCTGATAAAGCATTCCAGGTAGTGGTTTACGGCATGAGCATTTATCGTCAGGTCCATGCGGGCAGTAGGCGATGTGAGTGATGTGTCCACCTTCCTTTTCCACCAACGCTAACAAGCGATCATGCATACTCTGGAGCGTTGCTTCATCATAATAGCCACGAGCGATGCCCGATTGATTGGTCGCTACCACCACTGTAAATCCCGCATGGCTGAGGCGACCGATGGCGGCAATTGAAGAGGGGTAGGGCACCCACTCATTTAAAGATTTTATGTAGGCATCAGAATCATGATTAATGACGCCATCACGATCCAGGATGATAAGTTTTTCGGCACTCAGCATGGAAATCCTGTTGGGACAAGTTATCGGCGATACTTTCTGTTTGCTATTTATGTCGACTATCTTACCTCGGACTAGCAAAAGTGTTTCACGTGAAACGCTTTTATTGCAGTCAATAAAAAGCCCAGCCGTGAAGGCTGGGCGCTGGACTAGGATTGGTCCTTATCAGACGACTACTGAGGTAGAAGCGAGATATCGGCTACTTCTAAAAAGAGCGCTTGAAGGCTAGCGAGTAGGGCTAATCGATTGCGCTGAATAGCCGGGTCATCTGCCATCACCATTACTTGATCAAAAAAGGTGTCAACCGGCTCACGCAGGGTAGCAAGAGTATCTAATGCTTGCTGGTATTCACCTGCAGCAAATAGCGGCGCCACCTGCGCCTGACGACCTGTTACCGAGTCGAACAGGGCCCGCTCGGCATCTTCTTGCAGTAAGCTGTGATCGACCTGTGTACTAGTATCGTGCTCCTGCTTGCTCAAAATATTAGAAACACGCTTATTAGCCGCCGCCAGCGCTGCGGCCTCGTCACGCTGCGCAAAGGCCTTGACGGCCCGTAGCCGGCGAGCGAAGTCGAGAGGGTTAGTCACTGGTCGTGCACGCACGGCAAGGTACATTTCAGCACTGATGCCTTCTTCCTGGCCCCAAGCGCGGAAGCGATCAAGCATATACGTCAGCACATCCTCAACTAGGCCATCAGCCTTGGGCAGGTCCTGGTGCTGCTCAACGGCCACCGTGAGGAGTTCGCGTAGATCAAGATTTAGCTCACCTTTGACCAGAATATTAAGCACACCAATCGAGGCGCGACGAAGCGCGAAAGGGTCTTTTGCACCGGTTGGGCGCTGGCCAATGCCGAAGATGCCTACTAGGGTATCTAGCCGGTCAGCCAACGCTAGTGCTTTCCCTGTCGCGCTTTGCGGAATGGTATCGGTAGCAAAACGGGGTAGGTACTGCTCTTCAAGCGCTTGGGAAACGTCAGAGGCTTCACCATCCTGCTCGGCGTAGTAACGTCCCATGGTGCCCTGTAGTTCGGGGAACTCGAGCACCATCTCCGTCACAAGGTCACATTTGGCAAGCGCCACGGCGCGCTGGGCATGAGAAATATCACCACTGATGCGCTCGGCAATAAATGTCGCGATGGCGGTGCTGCGGCGTGCTTTATCCGCCAGGGTGCCTAGTTGCTGCTGGAAGACAACGCTTTCTAGCTGGGGAATACGCGAAGCCAATGTGCGCTTACGGTCGGTGTCGTAGAAAAACGCTGCATCGGCTAGGCGTGGGCGAATGACTTTTTCGTTTCCGGCGATAACCTGATCGGGGTCGGCGCTGTCGATATTGGCAATGGTAATAAACAAGGGTTTCAGCTTGCCAGCGTCGTCCAGCAGGTGAAAATATTTCTGATTGGCCTTCATCGAGGAGATTAGGCACTCGGCGGGCACCTCCAGGAAGCGCTCATCGAAACTACCAGTAAGTGCTACCGGCCATTCAACCAGACCGCTCACTTCTATCAGAAGATCTTCATCAATGACGGCGGTAGCTTCCTGCACTTCAGCTTCGGCCAACACCTGCTCGCGGATGCGTTCGCGGCGTTGCACACGATCGACCAGCACGTAAGCGTTTTCCAGCGTAGCCACGTACTCATCGGCGTGGGTTAGCTGGATAGCATCAGGGGCGTGGAAGCGATGACCGTAAGTGGTACAGCTTGCCTGTAGACCCAGCGCTTCGGCGGCTACGACATCGCTACCGTAAAGTGCCACCAACCAGTGAACCGGGCGAGAGAACTCAACTCGTGAAGCTCCCCAGCGCATGTTTTTAGGCACAGGGAGAGTGCTGATGGTTTTGCGGATAATGTCGGGCAGCAGTGCCTGAATGGATTCTCCCGGCTGCTGTTCGCGAAAGCCAAGCCAGGTACCTTTATCGGTTTCCAAATGAATCAGCTCGTCGACGCTGACCCCGCAAGAGCGGGCAAAGCCTTCCGCGGCTTTAGTGGCAACGCCATCCTTAAAGGCTGCCGCCAGCGCAGGGCCACGACGCTCAACGTCACGGTCAGGCTGTTTGTCAGCCAACTCCGATACTTGAACCGCTAAACGGCGCGGGGTAGCAAAGGCGGCCACATTGGCGAAGGGAACGTCAGCGTCTTGCAGGCCTTTTTCAATGCCTGCTGCAAATGCATCGGAAAGTGCATCGAGGGCGGAGGGCGGGAGCTCTTCTGCACCAAGTTCTAGTAAAAGCGTGTTAACAGCCATTAGTCGTCTCCCTGATCAGCGAGCAGCTCTTGTAACAGTTCTCGGCGAAGACTTTCTGGCGCCATAGGGAAACCTTCGGCCTTACGTGACTCAAAGTAGGCGGTAGCAACATCTCGCGCCATGGTGCGAACGCGTAAAATAAAACGCTGACGCTCGGTGACCGAAATGGCGTGACGGGCATCCAGCAAGTTAAACGTATGCGATGCTTTTAGTACCTGCTCGTAGGCGGGCAGTGGTAGGCTCGCGGTGAGCAGCTTGCCACACTCTTTTTCCTGATGATCAAAGTTAGCAAATAGCTGATTAACATCGGCGTGTTCGAAATTGTAGGCAGACTGTTCGCGCTCGTTTTGCAGATACACATCGCCATAGGTGACCTTGCTGCCATCCGGGGCAATTGCCCAGACAAGGTCATAGACGCTGTCGACGTCTTGCAGGTACATGGCGATACGCTCAAGCCCATAGGTCAATTCGCCGGTAACGGGGTAGCACTCAATACCACCGGCTTGCTGGAAATAGGTAAACTGGGTAACTTCCATACCGTTTAACCAGATTTCCCAGCCTAGACCCCAGGCGCCCAGGGTAGGCGATTCCCAGTTATCTTCGACAAAGCGCACATCATGAACCAAGGGGTCGAGACCGAGCCGCTTGAGTGAACCCAGATAGAGCTCTTGCAGGTTGCTTGGCGATGGCTTCATAACGACCTGGAACTGATAGTAATGCTGGAGGCGGTTAGGGTTCTCGCCGTAGCGGCCATCTGTGGGGCGCCTTGAAGGCTGCACATAAGCAGCGTTCCAGCTTTCGGGGCCAATTGCCCGCAAAAATGTCGCTGGGTGGAAGGTGCCTGCGCCGACTTCCATATCGAGCGGTTGAAGGATGACACAGCCCTGTTCTGCCCAGTACTGCTGCAGAGCCAGGATCAAGCCCTGAAAGGTCGACACATCAGGTGTCGATTGGTTTGTCGAGACACTCATCGCGGAAAGCACCGTTGGCCATGAATTCATAAGGCGTCAAGTATACAATCCTAGGCAGATGGGTTATAGGCACGTATGCCAACAAGCTGCTTTAGGCAAGGAGAACAGTATGATTGTAGTAACAGGCGGTGCTGGTTTTATCGGGGCCAATCTAGTTAAAGCGCTGAACGCCCGCGGACGAAATGATGTCATGGTGGTTGATGATCTGCGCGATGGCACCAAATTCATTAACCTAGCCGACTGTACGTTGGCGGATTATCTTGATAAGGATGATTTTCTCGCCAGAGTGAAAGCAGCCCTGCGCGGGGAAAGTGTCGACCTACCTAAAATTGACGCTATTTTCCATGAAGGCGCCTGCTCGGATACCACCGAGTGGGATGGCCACTATATGATGGAAAATAACTTTGAATATTCTAAAGTTCTGCTTAATTACTGCGAGCAGCAGGGGATTCCCTTTCTATATGCCTCATCGGCGGCTACCTATGGAGGTAGCGAGATATTTAAAGAGGTGCCTGAGTATGAAAAGCCGCTCAATGTATACGGTTATTCAAAGCTTCTGTTTGATCAGCACGTGCGTTCGCGCTGGAGTGAGTTGACCACACAAGTGGTGGGTTTTCGCTACTTCAACGTATATGGTCCGCGCGAGCAGCATAAGGGCAAGATGGCCAGCGTGGCCTACCACAATCATCTGCAAATTCGTAATGGCGAAACCCTGAAACTGTTCGGCGCTTATGGGGGGTACGAAGCGGGGATGCAAAGCCGCGACTTTGTTTATGTCGGCGATGTGGTTGATGTGAATCTATGGTTTTTGGATCATCCCGATAAATCCGGCATTTTTAACCTGGGAACCGGACGAGCAGAGCCCTTCAAAGCCATTGGCGAGGCTGTCATCGATTTCTATGCTAAAGGAGAGATCGACTACATTGCATTTCCAGAAGAGCTAAAAGGACGCTATCAGAGCTATACCCGAGCTGACATTAGCGAGTTACGCGCCAGTGGCTGCGATGTTGAGTTTAAAACGGTTGCTGAAGGGGTCAAAGCCTACCTGGAGTGGTTAAATGGCTAACTCAGCTCAGCGTTTGCTGGTGATAGGCCCCTCCTGGGTAGGTGATATGGTCATGGCACAAAGCCTATTTATGACCTTAAAAGCCCGCCAGCCAGGCGCGACAATAGGCGTGGTCGCACCTGCGTGGTCACAGCCAATTTTAGAGCGCATGCCAGAGGTAGACGAAGTGCTGCCGCTGGCAGTGGGGCACGGTGAATTTGGCTTGGCCAGCCGGCGTGAGCTCGCCAGCCGATTACGAGGGCGCTTTGATCGCGCCATTGTCTTACCACGCTCCTGGAAAGCGGCGTTGGTGCCTTTTATGGCGCGCATTCCTGAGCGGGTTGGATTTGTCGGCGAGCATCGTTATGGACTCCTCAAGGAGCGCCGAAAACTCGACAAACAAGTGCTTGATCAAACGGTAAAGCGGTTTGTGTCGCTAGGGTTGCCTCTTGAAGAAGCGGCTAGCGGCGACTTTGCACTGCCCAAGCCGAGGCTACAGGTTGACCGCGATAATCTGGTCAATTTACGGCTGACACATTCGCTTTCATCTCGCACGGCAATCGGCATGATGCCGGGTGCTGAGTACGGCCCCGCTAAGCAGTGGCCGATCAGTTACTTTCACCGTTTAGCAAAACGGTTGGTAAAAGAAGGTTTTGAAGTCCGCGTGCTGGGTGGGGCTAAGGATCATCCAGCGGGAGAGGAAATTACCCATGGGCTTGCCCATGCCCATAACCTGTGTGGCAAAACTCAGCTAGCGGATGCGGTTGATTTACTGGCGGACTGCCAACAAGTGGTTACCAATGACTCGGGCTTAATGCATGTGGCCGCAGCGGTAGGCACCCGCATCCATGCCTTATATGGCTCTTCATCGCCTGCCTATACACCGCCACTGACCGATAATGCAGTGATTCACTACCTAGGACTCTCCTGCTCTCCCTGCTTTCAGCGCACTTGCCCGTTAGGACATACCAATTGCCTTAATCAGTTGAGCGTAGACCAAGTTTATCAACAGATACATGCGGCTCCTCAGCGGGAGAACGTAATCGCTAATGGATGAGTTCAACTTCATCGGCTAGGTCGGCAGGTGTCTCTACTGTTTGGTCTTTAGATGATGGCATGTCGGTCTCACGGCGTTGAGGGGAGATGCCTTCCCAGAGGCGGTGCTGCAGCGCTGTCTCTTCCTGCAAACGCTCATTGAGTACTTCAATACCGTGAGCTTCCACCAGTGTTCGTTTATCGCTAAACAGTGAAGCGCCCAGCCCGGCACGCTTCCCTTCTAAGCGAAAGCCCAGCGCATCGAGTATCGTGGGAAAAACATCCAGCATGGTGGCATCGCGACGAATACGCTGTGGCTGGATATCGTCACCTAGCATAATAAGCGTATTGTCGCGGTCTAACGCCGTTAATTGATCCCACACCGACACTCGCATCGTCAGATGATCGCTGAGTACGACTACTAAGGTGTTATCAAGAAGACCTTCTGTTTCAAGGCGATCAATCAAACTTCGGGCCAGCCATGTTGAGCACTTCACCGAGTAAAGAATATCCTGCCCATCGAATTCGCCCTGTTGTTCCACACACGATTGAGAGGGGTAGCCGTTGGGTGCATGGCCTGCCAAGTTAAGGCTTACCACGCCCCAGGGGCCATTATTTTCTTTGTCTAATCGCCGTATCTCGTCGGCAGTGATATCATAAAGTGTGTCGTCATACAGCCCCCAGCTATTGACGTATTCAGGATCCTCCAGCAAAGGCTCTAAATCTTCACGTCCTCTTACGGTATCGAAATGATGCCCACGGTAAAACAGCCCCTTACCCGCAAACTGGGTGCTGGCCCCGCCTAAATAGCTAAGCTGGTAACCCTGCGCGGCGAGTATATCGCCAAGGCAGTCGACGCCAGGAACCACCTTTGAGAGAGGTTCAAACTGGCTGTCGTGGAGTAATCCTGCCGGCATCAGTGGCACGCCGCATTGGCTGGCTATCATGCCTGCCATTGTCCAGCCGGTGTTATCCATCTGACGGACTCCCTCAAATACCGCACCTCGCTCACCCAGCGCATTGAGATCGGCATACGCATCTTCAAAAAGCTCGTTAGCGTAGGTGCGTTCAATGCTTTCTAAATACAGGAGAAGTAAATTAGGAGGATTTCTTAGTTCTTCAACGGGAGGCGGCTGATAACGGCGATCCAACCAGGCACCATCGTCGGTAACGATTGCCGCGCTGCGCTGACCAAGGCCGTAAAGCAAGGGATTGCTAGCCAATAATACAATAGCGAAAAAGCGCTCCGATAACCGCCAGCGCTGGTCATGACGTGATAGCCATGTAACAGACGCCAGCACGCTGACCATTATTCCTGTATAGAGGAGGGCCATAAGCATTTTGCCAGCACCACCGTGCTCAGCCATGCCTGCCTGTAGATGAAAAAAAACCGCGCCTAGGTCGACAATACCGAAACTATCCGCCAAATAAACGTAAATACCCCAAAGGCTTAACGGTAAAAGCGACCAAGGCCACATTTTGCGGTAACGAGCATTGACAGGCTGCCCCCAGCGCAGCTTTAGACCCACACCAATCCACACGGCCGCTACAAAAAATAGCGTCCACCAAGGCAGGCGGGTCAGTACCGTGACGGTATAGCCCAGGCAGAGGCCAATAGTGACTAGTGGCAGCCTAGGAGTTAGTTTTAATGAGGTGAACGCGAGCATCCGTCTCCTGGCGAGTAGAGTGGCGTTAAGTCGGTAAGACAGGCCGTAAAATTGTTACGCTCAATGCCTGCGAGTGCAAGCCCGAAGCGGTCATGCCTTCTGCGTCATAGTGACGAGCATGCGTTAGCGACTTCTTTTGTAAATTCGGGGATGGAACAGGCATCAAAATTATACTAAACATCGCACGCTATAAAAGTTCTGGCGATAGGGGCCTGTTCTTTCCCGGCCGTACCTAACGGTACAGTGGGTTTATCAATAACCATCCATGCGCTAGTTGGAGCAGCGGGGGCGCCAACATATGGCCTGCTCTTCCAGCTTCATCTGGTGGCGTCCCCACAGCAATAAATAGAAAATTGCTTTCTTAGATGGTTTTCGCGGTATCGGTCGTAATGCGTAGGTGCCCACGTCCTGAGTCACAAGCTCCATTAGGTCCGACTCATAAACGGGATATTAATAGTGACCACCTTGTATGGTTAGCAATAATCAAGAGCTTAACATGGGGCGCAAAAACAGCACGAACAATGAGTGCCGTCATGTCGACCACTGGCCAAAGAGCCCGAACGGTGGCCCAATGCCAGTAAATTAGCGCTGATGGTTATTACCCAGTCGGGCGTAGTTTTCATGGCTTAGGCGTGTTAATGGCATTGGCAATTAACTCCGCTACTTTTCGCGCGCCCTCCACGGAGAGGTGATCGTCATCAAAGTAAAATGCCTTGCCGTTTTGGCCGGCGAAGCAGGTTTCGATACCACATAGCAGGGACTCAGGGCGAATCACTACTACGCCTTCTGCCGGGGAGAAGTGGCGCTTGAAATACGCCGTCCTGCGCTCCCACCAGCCACGATTGACGCCTTGTATGACCTCCGGTGAGCCACCCAACCGATACACTTCCTGATCGATGAAAAACGGCAGTTCCGGTGCCTGAGCAACGTAAATCACCTGTTTTCCGGCCTGTACGAGCACGTCAAGCATGGCTTCCAGGCTTCGCAGGAGTTCTTGTCTCTCCTCGGCGGTAGTGCTGGTAGGTAGGGCGGGGTAAGAATCACTGTGATCCCCCCATAGTGCGGCATGAATGCGGTAGGTGATCACTACCTGACGGATAGTGTCATGGCGAGCGAGGTAGTCGATGGTTTGGCGCGTCCATGTTGCGCAAGGGGTATCGGCGTTCGACAGGTAGGTCGGAGCACAGCCACTGAAGGTAAAGTGTTGCACACCGGTAGCTCCGTCGAGGGTTTGCGCCACAGCATATGCCAGCTCCACAGCATGGCTGTCACCGAAAACAGCAACACTGCCGTTGAGTTGGTTATATTGGCATGCTTGTTCAGGGGGTATGGCATAGGAATTATTAGAGTGGCACTGCTTACGATATAAACTTTTTCGAGCCGTGGCTAAGTAGTCTTGCTGCATGGGTGTCAGGTTCAGCCGTGCCGGGAGGCCATCGGTAGCATCGCCGTACATGCCTGTGGTGATAAACCCAAATGATGCCACAGCCGAGGCGATAAAAATGGTCTTGCGTAAGCCCATGGATCCTCGCTTGCGAAACGGTGCTTCCACGTATTTCCAACTGAACAGGGCGAGTACCAACGACAGCAGAGAAAGCCCGGCCATTAATGGCCACTCCGGCGAGGAGACGCTTTTAATGCGGGCAAAAGCAAGCAAAGGCTGGTGCCATAGGTAAGCGCTGAAGCTGATCAGGCCGATGCCCACCAGCACTTTTTGAGATAGCAGCCGTGCGGTGAGCGTACGGGCTGAGCCGTAGAGAACGATCAGCGCAGTGCCAATAACTGGTAGCAACGTATATAACGAGGGAAACGGAACGTCTTCGTCGAAAAATAAGATGCTATACAGAATCAGCCCCAGCCCAACAAGCGAGAGCGTGGTGCTGGGCATAACAGCACGCCTTGCCAGCAACAGAGCGCACAGCGCGCCAGCACCCAGTTCCCAAGCTCGGGTTGGCAGTAGATAGAAGTTGGCAGACGGAGCATTTCGCCAGCCCCACTCGGCGGCGAGTAGGCTAAGAGCGGTAAGCGCGATGACTGAATAAAACACCGGCCGGCGGCCAAAGCGCCACAGTAAGAGCAAGATGACAGGAAAGATGATGTAGAACTGCTCTTCGACGCCCAAGCTCCAGGTATGTAGCAAGGGGTTTTCTTCAGCGGCCGGAGCGAAATAGCCGGACTGCTTCCAGAACAGCACGTTCGATGAAAACAAGCTGATGGCCATGAGCGCCTTGGAAAAATCCTGGAACTGGGAGGGTACCATCCATATCCAGGCGAAAGGCAAACAGCACAGCATGACAAAAAACAGCGCGGGGAGAATACGTCGTGCTCGCCGTTCGTAGAAGCTCACAATAGAGAACGAGCCCTTGTCCAACTCGTCGACAAGAATGGAAGTAATCAGGTAACCGCTAATAACAAAAAATACGTCAACCCCGACGTAGCCGCCAGAAAACCATGAAAAACCGGCGTGAAAAAAAATTACGGGGAGCACGGCCACGGCCCTTAGCCCGTCAATTTCCTGTCTATATTGCATGAAGTGTGAGGCTCTTTTATATGTAACTGGCAGGGGTTAGTAGGTCTGGTGGGTGCGCCTCAGATAATGCTCGAATACCCACAGCGCAATCAGCTTTTCCCGAAATGGGTGATAAAAGTCGGCGATATAGCGGTTGGCGTTTTGGATAATAGTCTGGGCCTCTTCGGGGCAGGATAGGTAGTAATCGATCTTTTCGTGTAAATCGGAAAAGTCGTCGCTGACCTCCACGTAGTGGTAGCCGGGAATCAGCGTGCCTTCCATGAGCCAAGTTTCATAAATAGGGCGCTTCATGAAACACAGGGAGTTGGAAGCCAAGATCCATTTCAGATTGGTGGCAACATCGTTGCCTTCAATACTGAAGATAAACTTGTGCTCTAACTGTTGCTCGATGGACATAAACGGTTTGCGATATGTGGCCGTTTCCGCATGGTTATCGGTTGCGCCGACATCGCAGCGATCCAAGTCACGGCACTGATCCAGAAAGCTACGCCGGTGCGGCTGGTGGGCCGCTCCCCGCCATACCAGCATGTCCTTTTTCGCATTGTAGCGGTAAGTGTCTTTTACCTTGTAAAAATGGCGCACGCTATTGAGCTTGAGCAGTATGGAGTTGCGGTTATCGCCGTAAATGGGCCGACTTTTGACGAAGGTGGGAACGTCTGGCACAAAGGTCTTGTCGCCAAAGCGGTAATGGTATGCCGCACTTTTGGGGAAGTACTTTGCTATATGATAGAAATCCAGATGGTAGGTGGATTTTCTCGAGCTGAGAATAAAGTCTCGGTTGCTGATGGCACTACTGGAAAGAGCGACGGAAGCATCAAGCTTGTTGTAATACGTTACCCGCGCTATGAGCGCTTCCTGCTCGACTGCAGGCAGGGTGTCGAATGCCGCCAGAATTGTCTCACGCCGGTTCCGGAACAGAGTTCTCGGTGGCAAGGCGCCAAGCAGGCCAGTGGTATAAAATATTAACTTGTGCAAACGATAAGCATTTTTTCCACTCATCATGAACGAGAGTCCTGGACAGTGCTGGGTGGGGCAAGAGGATAATAAAGCGCCATGTAGGCACTTGCCATGGCCTCCGGCGAGTAGTTGGTCAGGCGCTGAGAAGCGTTTTCTGCAAGTGTCTCACGTAATGTTTTATCGCGAAGCCTGACCAAATTCTGAGCCAGTGCTTCGCCGTCACCTGGTGGAAACAGTAGCCCCGTTTCACCAAGTTGGACAATATCCGGAATACCGCCAGCCTGACTAGCTACCACGGGCACCCTGGCATGCATAGCGTCTAGCAGTACTGAGCCTAAGCCTTCGTTGCGCGAAGGAAAAGCAAATACGTCTAGTGCAGGTAGATATTGGCCTATATCGGGCTGGAAGCCGGCCCAAATGACGTTGTCCAACGCCATGCTTTCCTGCTTTAGCGCTGCTTCATCTTCACCTCGGCCGAAAAAAACGAAAAGCATATCCGGTTGTGAGTCCTGCAGACGACGGGCGGCGTCAAGGAGTACGCGCTGCCCCTTGTGGCGGTCTACTAGTGCGCCTGCGTGCCCTACTATAAAGCGCCCAGGATAGCGTGCACGGAAAGCTTGTGCTATATCGGGATTGGGTGTTAGTGGAGTAAAGGCACTAGGAATCTTCACTACTGAGTGCGGGCTTAGCGGTTGTATGTTATCGGCAATAACTTGGGATAGTGCCACACAGCGGTATGCGTCTCGGTAGAAGGCTTGATTGCTGCGCTTGCGTTTGACCGGTGTATCCACTCGCCGTGTAATTAGGTATGGCGTACGAAAAAGCTGACGATGCAGCCATGCCCAATGTACCGCCTTGGCATCATGGGCGTGAACCAGGGTGGCGCGCCCGGCTTTGTAGTGACCTGCTAGCTGATGGCGAGCACTTACAAAATTTATCCCCGGGGTTTCGGACAGCTCTGCGCGGAGGAGTGAATCGGGCCGACACACCAGCGTTTGAGATGCCATGCCGACCTTATTGGCCAGTGCCTGGATCAGCAGCACCGTTTGCCGTTCGCCGCCGCGAAACCCTCGGGCCAGATTGACATGAATGATGTGCAAGATCGCATTACCGAAAGTTTGTGAGGTTAATGGCTGCTATAGTAGCATTTGTGCTCTATTCTGACAGGGCATTCAACATGCTGGCTGAGCTAAGTGCCGTAATCATTACACGTAATGCAGCTGCGACTCTTGCGCGTACTTTGGATGCGCTTGAAGCCGTAGGGGAAGTGATAGTTTATGATAACGGCTCCACCGACGAGACTCTTGATATCGCTCGGCACTACGCTAATGTCTCGCTCCACCAAGGTGAGTTCCTGGGCTTCGGCTCAACCAAACGCCACGCAGTGTTGCTTGCCCGCTACGACTGGATTTTGTCACTTGATGCCGATGAGGCGCCCACTGTTCAGTGGCTGGAGTCGCTGGCCGACTGGCTGCCAGGGGCCGATCTCGAACAAGTAGTGGAGGTGCACCGGGAAAACCAGTTGCTGGGCAAACCCGTACACCATTCTGGTTGGGGTGATGATTGGCTGATACGCGTGTTTCATCGCAGTCGACACAACTTCAACGATGCCGTGGTGCACGAATCAGTAATGGTTAATCGAACTACCCAAACTGTGCGCCTGGAAGGCTGCCTTGAGCATCTGGCAATCACCGACCTTGGTCAATTTCTGGATAAGATTAATCGTTACTCCACTCTGCGCGCGCAATCTGACAAACTCCGTGTTTATCCCGTAGCGTTTATTCTGTTGAAAGCGATGTTTGCTTTTTGGCGTGCTTATCTACTGCAGCGCGGTTTTCTTGACGGCTGGCGCGGGTTAATCATTGCCGTGGCTAATGCTAATGGTGTTTTCTGGAAATACATGAAACGCCGAGTCCGAGACTTGTGAACGAGCCGTGGATACCTCGCGTCATGCATCAAGACTATTCATTTTTAGATATTAACTATGACTACCGTCGGAGTTGGATGGTGCTCGGAGTATCGTGGTGCGTGGTTCAGTTAGAATTCAGTCGTACCCACGCTGGCTTCAACCCTAATAGTGGTGTAGTGGAGTTCGCATACTGGCTCTGGCTAGTGATGTGGTGGGGCGCTCTGCAAGGGTACCGGTCTATCCCCACGGATACGCTAACCTCTTCAACTACGAGACTCCTCCGGTGAAAATAGCCTTAGTACACATGCGCCATGCCGCCTCTGGGGGTACCGAGCGTTTTCTCAACGAGCTAGCGCGCTACTTAGCTGAGCGAGGCGAGGATGTTTCAATTATCTGCCGATCCCATGTGGCGCCCTCGCATCCGGCCATTCGGTTTGTTCGCCTGCGTCCTTTTAGCATAGGCAAAGCTCAGCGAATGTGGCGCTTTGCTTGTGCCGTAGAGCGCCACATCAAGGCGGCTGACTATGATCTAGTCTACGGACTAGGTAAGACCTGGACCCATGACATGCTACGTATCGGTGGCGGCACTGTTCATCATCATCTAGCCTCAAAACCTAGTCGACAGCGGCGGCGCAAGGACAAGATAGCTGCTCGTATTGAGGCAAAAGCTATGGCCCCCGGCGCCTATTATCATGTGGTCTCGAACTCCCATCAAAGTGATAGCGAAATCGCCGAAGCTTACGGCGTACCTGCCGGAAAACGCTCGGTGATCCACAACTTTGTAGATACCCGCCGCTTCGATCGTGAACGACTCAGCGGTGACGCGCGGGCTCTAGCCTGTGAGCTAGGGATTAACGGAGATACACCTGTATTTCTGTTTCTAGGCACCGGTTATCAGCGGAAAGGGCTAGATTCCGCGCTAGAGGCATTCGCCAGACTTGATATTAACGCCACCCTGCTAGTAGTGGGCCGCGACTCCCAGCAGGCTAAATATCAAGAGTACGCTCGGCAATTGGGTATTGAGGAAAAATGCTGTTTCCTCGGAGAGCAGTCGTCCCCGGAATGTTATTTTTCTCTGGCTGATTGCTACGTGCTGCCAGCGCGTTACGAACCATTCGGTTTTACCGTACTTGAGGCGCTGGCCTGCGGTACGCCAGTCATCACCACCGCAAGCTGCGGTGCCAGAGAGGTTGTAACTGCGGATGTAGCAACGGTTATTGACAGGACCGATAACATTCAGGCACTGACTGGCGCCATGGCCCATTGGGCCGGTTGCAAAGGCGATGCGGTACTTCAGAAGCGCTGTCGTGAGTTGGCGCTGACGCTGGATGTTGAGAGCATCATGGTTCAAAATTACCAATGTATTCTAAATGTGTACAAGTTAAAACAGGCGGCCAAATGTCGGTTGTAAGCGAGTGGCATATTATTGGCCGGGGAGACGAACGAACTTGCTACCAGCACCCAGACGACCACGCTCGCTGCGTCAAGCTCAGCCTGCTGACGAAAGCCAAGCAGACTCGCCGCGAGCTGCGCTATTTCCGTCGTTTGCAGCGCCAAGGAGTGCCTTTCACTTTAATCCCTGAATTCTTCGGGGTGGTGAAAGATACGGAAGTGATCGGTATTGAGCAGCAGTTGGTACTTGATGATCAGGGAAATCTGCCTCCCAATGTCGCGGAATACCTTTCTGCGCCGCTGACACGGCACCAGGCAGACCGCTTCTGGGCCGGACTTTGTGCACTCAAGACCTACCTGCTGACCTATACTGTGGTGCCTTGCGATCTGGTGATGAGCAACCTGCTAGTGATTGAGCGGACGAATGCCACCACCGTCATGCTGATTGACGGCTTGGGTTCCTCTGAGTTTATTCCACTGTCAGAATATATACCTTGGCTTGGGCGACGCAAGATCCGTCGTAAGTGGGCAAAATTCATGGCCAAAACAGTCATTCCGCGCTTTGCTGCTACTCAAAGCCATCAGCCTTTATATCCAGTGTAGATGCACTGAGCCGCGCATGCAGCCGCCTCTGGTGCAGTAAACTTATTTAACGACTTCTCCAACCGTTTTAAATTACCCCCTTGCCACTTACCTGCCCTCCGAAGGCGGCAGCGATCAAGGTCAATTAACCAGGGCATACCGGTTGGATCGATTAGGATATTGCGGGCGTTCAAGTCGACATGGTCAAGCCCTGCTTGATGAAAACGTCGTATCATCACGCCTACACGTTGCAGCAGCGTTTCATCGGCCAGGTTGTCGACCAGTAGTTCCGCGAGTGCTTTAGCACCGGCTATGCGCACAGTGATCAATGCAGCTTCATACGTAAGCCCGTAACAGGTTACACAGCTTGCCACTGGGCGGGGAACGGGCAGTCCCTGCTCGAACAGTGTGGTGGTTAAGCGCAGTTCACGAAATGCCCGGGTGTGCTCAGCCCCGGTCCATAAGTAGCGTTTTTCACTGAGCTTGGCCATCATACCGCCCCGGCGATAGGGTCTTAGCACCCATTGTTCGGTAGGGGCTGCCTGTAAAAATAGGCTGCTACCCCGGCCCGGTGCTTCACCCACTACTAAGCCTTGTTCACGCCAATAGTCGGCTGTGAACAAAGCAGGACCAATTTGGTGTGTACCCGGCGCGTCACATAAACTGTCTACATCATGTAAAATCAGTCCATTTTTCTGCCGGAGTGCCGCTAAGCGCATGAAGCCCTCTCTGCCTGTTCAGCCTAACCACATTGCCATTTTGCGCCTCTCCGCCCTGGGAGATGTGTGCAATCTCGTGCCCACGGTGCGGGCGTTGCAGCGCCAATGGCCCGACGCGCGCATTACCTGGATTATTGGTAAGGGGGAGCACAGTCTACTGGCGGGGCTTTCCGGGGTCGAGTTCATTGTTTACGACAAAGCGACCGGGATTGCCGGTATGCGTGCGCTCTGGCGACAGCTCGCCGATACGCGCTTCGATGTACTGCTGCATATGCAGCAGGCCATCCGGGCCAGCCTACTGTCGCTCGGGTTGAAGGCCAACGTGCGTGTGGGCTATGACAAAGCACGTGCCAAAGATGCCCAGCACTGGTTCACCCAGTACCAGCTCGCGCCGCATCCTAATGCTCATGTGCTGGAGTCCTTTATGGACTTCGCCCGGGTGCTCGGGGTCGAGGATAACCGCTTGGAATGGGGTTTGCCGGTGACGGACACGGCACGCAATGAAGCACAGGTCATCAGTGGTGAAGCACCTTACCTAGTGATCAACCCCTGCAGCAATGTACGTCTGCGTAACTTTCGCAACTGGTCGGTAGAAGGTTATGCCAGCGTGATTGAGCACGCGTGGGTGCAGTACGGCCTCAAAAGCGTGCTGACCGGAGGCGGTAGCGCCCTGGAGCGTGAAATTGGCGATCAAATTGAAGCGCTCTGCCAACCTGGCAGTGTGATTAACGCGATCGGTGGAACCTCTCTAAAAGGTGTATTGGCGCTAATTGACCAAGCCCAAGCGGTGATAGCACCTGATACCGGGCCTATTCATATGGCCAACGCCATGGGCACCCCGGCATTGGGGCTCTATGCGTCGACCAACCCCCAGCGCGCCGCGCCCTATTTGTGGCGTGAGTTTGCGGTCAACGCCTATCCCGAGGCGGTACGCACCTATCTGCATAAATCGGTCGATGAGGTAAGTTGGGGGCAGCGGGTACGCCACCCCAGCGCCATGATGCTAATTAAAGCCGACGACGTTATCGCCAAGCTAGATGCACTGCTGGCGCATACTACTTCAAACGCCAGCCCAAGGAGCATCGATGAAAATTGATTTAACCGCCTTAGAGAATGCCCGCGTGCTGGTCGTAGGGGACGTGATGTTGGACCGTTACTGGCATGGCGGTACCTCGCGTATATCACCTGAAGCACCCGTGCCGGTGGTACGTGTGGAAGATGTTGAAGACCGTCCAGGCGGCGCGGCCAACGTGGCGCTAAATATTACCTCACTGGGGGCCCAAGCTGTGCTCGGGGGCCTGATCGGTACTGATGAAAATGCACATATTTTACAAGCCAGCTTAACTGCTTCAGGAGTAAGTACTCACTTTCAGCGCAGCACCGAAATACCCACAATCACTAAGCTTCGTGTGATGAGCCGCAACCAGCAATTGCTGCGCCTGGATTTCGAGCAACATTTGGACAGTGTCGATACTTGTGAGCTCGTGGCCCAGGTCGAAAAGGTACTACCCGAGTGCGACGTGTTGATTCTTTCCGACTACGGCAAAGGCACGCTGAACCAAGTCGAGAACCTAATTGCCAGCGCACGAGCCCAGGGCAAACGGGTATTGATTGACCCGAAGGGGCAAGATTTCAGCAAATACCGTGGGGCGAGTTTAATCACTCCCAATTTGACTGAATTTGAAACGGTAGTCGGCCCCTGTGCCACCGATGCTGAACTATCCAGCCGGGGCGAAGCGCTGCGCGCTGAACTGGAACTGGAAGCGCTACTCATTACTCGCAGCGAAAAAGGTATGACGCTGATACGCGAAGGGCACGCGCCGCTGCACTTACCTACCCGTGCTCAGGAAGTCTTCGATGTCACCGGGGCGGGGGACACTGTTATTGGCCTAATGGGGTTGGCATTAGCGTCGGGTCATGCCTTTCCTGAAGCAATGATGCTAGCGAACCTGGGTGCAGGACTGGTAGTAGCCAAGCCGGGCACGGCCACGCTCTCGATCGCTGAACTCTATACGGCGCTACACGGCGATAAGCTGGCCGAGTTTGGCGTGATTGAGCCGAATATATTGATTGAGGCGGTGCGGGCTGCTCAACTGCGTGGTGAACGGGTGGTGATGACCAACGGCTGTTTCGATATTTTGCATGCGGGCCATGTCGCCTACCTGGAGCAGGCCAAACGCCTGGGTGATCGTTTGATTGTCGCGGTAAACGATGACGCCTCCATTGGCCGCCTAAAAGGGCCTAAGCGGCCAATCAATCCGTTAAACCGGCGTATGCAAGTATTGGCAGGGTTGGGCGCTGTCGACTGGGTGGTACCGTTCAGTGATGACACTCCCCAAGCGCTGATCGAAGCGGTATTACCGGATATTTTAGTCAAAGGGGGAGATTACCGGCCCGAAGATATCGCCGGCGGCGCGGCGGTTATCGCTAATGGTGGCGAAGTTAAAGTGCTGGGCTTTGAGGATGGCGTGTCAACGTCGGCGATGATTAGCTCCATCCTGGATCGCGAACGCTAATGGCTTCACCTACTTGGCCTCGGCTTGCCTATTCAGCGGCGCTTTATGCGCTCTCACCGCTGATTGGCTGGCGTATTTGGCGTGAGCAGGTGCCCACTTACTCGCGATTACAGCGGCTGGGGATACGCCTTGAGCCATTGCCTGAAGCACCACGCATTTGGCTGCACTGCGCCTCGGTGGGAGAAGTGCGCGCCGCTCGACCACTGATCGAAGGGCTATTAGCAAGTTATCCCGCGCATAGTCTGCTGATTACCACTATGACCGCTACCGGTGCCCAACAGTCCCATTCAATCATCAACGAACAAGCCGCAGCTGACCAAGCCAGGCTAAGCCATCGTTTTCTACCGCTGGATTTCCCTGGTGCTGCCAAGCGCTTTTTACGCAGCGTTCAGCCCGAACTCGCGATCCTGTTTGAAACCGAGCTGTGGCCCAACCTGATTCACGCCTGTCGCCAGCAGGGAGTGCCCGTGGCGATCGTGAATGGGCGCTTATCGCCCCGTGCCTTTAAACGTTACCAACGCTTATGGTCGTTGATGGCCAGTACGCTTGCTGATATTAGCTGGCTAGCCGCTAAATCAACGGCAGATGCCGAGCGCTTTAAAGCCCTTGGGAGCCGCGCGGAAATGACTAGCACGGTCGGCTCGCTTAAATTTGAGATAGCCAGCCAAAACAGTAATCTCAAAGAGGGTGAGCGCTTACATCAAGAATGGGGTGAGCGGCCGGTCTGGGTGGCGGGGTCCACCCGAGATGGTGAAGAAGCGCTGTTGCTCAAGGCCCATCGCCAAGTACTTGCGCGCTACCCTAATGCGCTGCTGGTGCTAGTGCCGCGCCATCCTCAGCGCTTTGATGAGGTAGCGAAGCTTTGCAACATTGAAGGCTGGACATTAAGTCGCCGTAGCCAGCAGCAGTCGGTGACGGCGCAAACTCAGGTTTACCTAGGAGATACGCTAGGTGAGTTGGCAGCGCTTTATGCAGCAGGCAGTGTGGCCTTTGTTGGTGGCAGTCTCGTGTCATTGGGGGGGCACAATGTGCTTGAACCGGCTGCGTTAGGGAGGCCGGTACTTAGCGGCTCTTCGATTGAGAACTTTGCCGATGTGGTTGAGCCGCTGCAAGCGGTAGGTTCGCTAACCTTGGTCGATAGCCCGGACGCCCTGGCAGATGCCTTGATAGGCTACTTTGCCGCCCCAGGAAAAGCCTACCAAGCGGGGCGAGCAGGGCGCGCAGCGATTGAAACCCAAAAAGGTGCCCTGGCCCGAACGCTGACTGGCTTGGCGGGACTGTTGCCCACGTAACGCAGCGCCTTTACTGCGCCGTTTTATGAAGTCGCTATGCGCTCAACGCCGTCACTTTTACCTAACAGAAGAATATCGGCGCCTCGGGCGGCAAACAGGCCATTGGTGACCACTCCGACGATAGCGTTGATACGCGCTTCCATGGCCACCGGGTCTGCGATCATAAATTCATAGCAGTCGATAATTTGGTTGCCATTGTCGGTGACCACACCCTGGCGGTAAACCGGCTCCGCTCCTAGGGCCACTAATTCGCGGGCAACATAAGAGCGTGCCATGGGAATCACTTCTACCGGCAGTGGAAAATGACCTAGCTGAGACACGTACTTTGAGCCATCAGCGATGCAAATAAAACGCTCGGCGCAGGCCGCCACGATCTTTTCGCGGGTGAGCGCTGCTCCACCGCCTTTAATCATATGTAAGTTAGCATTTACTTCGTCTGCGCCATCTATATAAAAAGGCACGGTGCCGACACTGTTGAGCTCAAAAACCTCGATGCCCAAGGCTTCAAGGCGCTTGGCGCTTGCTTCTGAACTGGCCACGGCGCCTTTAAACAAATGGCGCAGTGGCCCCAGGCGATCGATAAACAGGTTGGCCGTTGAGCCTGTACCAATACCTAAGATGGTATCCTTTTCCAGCGTTGATTTGATTTCTGCAATGGCGGCATCCGCCACGGCGGCTTTCAGTTCATCCTGGTTCATAAAGTGTCAGCCTAGTGAGTCAGTCTAGTGTGAGTCAGAAAAGAGTTAGTGGCGCTAGTATAACGACCTAGACGCCACTAGGCGTAATCTGCTACCAATAAAAGCTTTTGTCCGTTCACGTTCTTCCCTTGGGATACCCGCATGCTCGAAGCAACCGTCAAAAAGATCCTCCAAGCCCGTGTATATGAAGCCGCTTGTGAGACCCCGATTTCCCCTGCCCCCTTTTTGTCGCGTCGTTTCAACAACCAGATTTTGATCAAGCGCGAAGATCTGCAACCGGTGTTTTCATTCAAAATCCGTGGCGCTTATAACAAAATGGCGCAGCTCAGCCAGGCGCAAAAAGACAAAGGCGTGATCGCCGCTTCCGCCGGTAACCACGCTCAAGGCTTGGCAATGGCCGCTAAACTGATGGGCGTCAAAGCCGTTATCGTAATGCCCAGAATTACGCCGGATATCAAAGTGCAGGCGGTGCGTGCTCGGGGAGCAAAGGTCATCCTTAAAGGCGATGCCTTTGCTGCTGCTGCCGAGCATGCCCAAGAGTTAATTAAAGAGCACGGCTATACCTATATTCCGCCATTTGACGATATTGACGTGGTGGCGGGTCAAGGCACCATCGGCGTGGAAATCCTGCGCCAGCACGCGGGGCGGCTAGATGCCATTTTTGTGCCAGTGGGCGGCGGTGGATTGATTGCAGGGGTGGCAGCCTACGTTAAATACCTGCGTCCGGATATCAAAGTCATCGGGGTAGAAGCGGAAGACAGCGCCTGCCTCAAAGCGGCGCTGGAAGCCGGTGAGCGAGTGGTGCTTGACCAAGTGGGTGTGTTTGCCGAAGGTGTCGCGGTCGCGCAGATTGGCGAAGTGCCGTTTTCACTGATTCAAGGCCTCATCGATGAAGTGATTACCGTCAATACCGATGAAATGTGCGCAGCGGTCAAAGATATTTTCGAGGATACCCGTGCGGTGGCGGAAACCTCTGGCGCGCTCTCGCTCGCAGGGCTGAAAAAATATATTCAGCAGACCGGCGCTGAAGGCGAGACGCTGCTGTGCATTAATTCGGGGGCAAATACCAACTTTGATCGCCTGCAGCATATCGCTGAGCGCACGGAGCTGGGCGAACAGCGTGAGGCCATTTTGGCGGTAACGATCGCCGAGAAACCCGGCAGCTTTAAAAAGTTCTGCCGAACGCTGGGTAAGCGCATGGTGACTGAGTTTAGCTATCGCTATGCCGATAACAGCGAAGCGCATATCTATGTCGGTGTTCAGGTCAAGCCCGGTGGTGAAGACCGCCAAGCCGTGATTGATAAGCTGCGTGAGGGTGGCTATCAAGTGGAAGACCTTACCGATAATGAATTGGCGAAGCTGCATATTCGCCACCTAAGTGGCGGTCGCCCCAGCGAGCGTTTTGAAGAAGAGGTGTATCGCTTTGAGTTCCCCGAACGCCCGGGCGCGTTAATGAATTTTTTAACGCAACTACCCCACGACTGGAATATTTCGTTGTTCCATTATCGCAATCACGGTGCTGCGTATGGTCGGGTACTGGTGGGCATGCAAGTGCCGAATGGTGATCGCACTCATGTCGCTGAGTACTTAGACGCTATTGGCTACCGCTACTGGCGTGAAAGCGATAACCCGGCTTATCGACTGTTCATGGCGTAGTACTGGCAGGCGTGAGTAAAACCCTGTGTGTAAGTGGTTGCTTACTCTGGATGCCAGAGCAGTCAGTAACATAACGTTACTAAAATGTTTAAAATGAGACTGGAAAATGCCGTTCAAGGTGTTGTCAGGAATGGCCTTCACGCCCTATAGTCGTGAGCGGAAATAATCAAATCCTCCATCTCTTTTGCGATAGCTAAAGATGGTAGATTTAACACATTCGGCAACGGCAAAGGTGTTGGAGAAGCGGCATGCGGCGTAAGAAGCCTGATATGGTAATGGCGTTGTTGGTGGTATTTGCATTAGGGGTGCTCGCCACCGGTTATGCGCAGGCGTTGTCGGGAAGTTAATCCCAACAATTAAGCTGCTGCAACGCTGTTAACCCGGCTGACAGATATCAGATGAGAGGGCTGATCCTTTATGGGCTCGGCCCTTTTTTATGGCCAATTTTTAAGGACAGTTTTTAAGAACAGTTTTTAAGAACAGTTTTTAAGAACAACTATTGGCGGCGTACATAACCTTGATCACTGACCACTACTTGCAAGGGTACATCCCACGGTTCAACAGGCAAAGAAGCCACCTGCTGGCAGGCATGAGCGACACCGATCAGCGTAGGCGCTGGGCCGGGGCGGTGCATGAACGCCAAACTACGGTCGTAAAAACCGCCACCCATGCCCATACGGTTAGCGCTATTATCAAAGCCCACCAACGGCACAATCAGCGTATCTAGCGCCCACGCCGGTAGTCGGTTGCGTCGCTGAGCGCCAAAGCGTAAATCAGGCTCCCAAATACCAAAGCGGTTTTTTACCATTGGAGTGCCCGAGTGATAAGCGACAAACCAGAGCGCATTAGCGCTAAATGGTCGTAAGACAGGTAAATAGACCTCGACCTTACGCTTGCGCAGCCAGGGGAGGAGTGGCATCGGATCAATTTCACCGTTGACGGGCAGGTAGAGGCTTATGCGCCGTGCGCGGCGTATTTCAGGCAGGGTTTTTAATTGCTGACACAAGCGCTGGGCCGCAAGGCGCTGCTCATGCTGAGAAAGGGCTTGGCGTTGGCGACGCAAGGAGCGTCTTAACGCACGCTTGTCATCGTCCTGATAGAGGCTTTCCATGCATATGATCTCGCATATCCTATGTCCCCTCATAGCCGATGTTCTCGGATACGAGGTGTTCTCCAGAGTGCCGCTGCCGTTCTGGCCCTGAACCTACTGGTTCAGGTGGGTGGCCGCAGCCAGACCGTCAGGCTTTCCGACGCACGGACATGCACACGGGTCTGGCTAGCATTTGGCCCCCTGGGTATTACGCATAGGCTCGAGGGACTATAACGACTGGCGCACACCCCAGAGAACTCCGCCATCCTAACAGAGCGATGGCTAATGCCAAAGGGCTGGGTTAAAACGTTTGCAGAGCTTTTAGGGTATTTGCTGCGTATTCAAACAATGCCTAGGACTGGCGTGTTTTGGCCAGTGCGCGTTCAAGGCGATCATTTAAACGGTTTAGGTTCTCTTCACCTGCCCGATGTTCATCCATGGCTTCAAGAAGCTCATGGGTGATATTGAGTGCGGCCATGATGGCAACACGTTCACTGCCCAGTACGCTGCTTTGGGCATTAATCCCCTGCATAGCACGATCAAGATAGCGTGCGGCGCGGTCAAGCTTGGCTTCTTCGCCCGTGTCGCAAGCAATAATGTAGCCGCGCCCTAACAGGGTTATTTCTTTGGTTGGCCGCTTGGCGTTACTCATTAAAGACTCCAGCACGGGCCAGCAAGGGGCCCAATGCGTTAACATCACAGCATAGGAAGATAGGTATCGCCTCACTATAAGAGAGGCGCTTGTGCGCGGTCAACGCGCAAGCGCTGCGGCAGGCATCATTATCAACGCCCTATCACTCCACGCCCAGTACAGTAAATGGAAACGAGGTTTTAACTACTATGTCATTGATTGATGAGCGCCAGGATTTTTCTGACGTCGCCGACGTTTTTCTACTGCACGGCAGCATGCAATCGCCGGCTTTCTTGGATGGCCGCTTGTGTGCCCTACTGGCACTGCGCGACGTAAGTGCAGAAGCCTGGTTAGACGAAGTCTGCCAGAGCCTAGGCGTCGAGCAGCCCCGCGACCCAGCCAGCGCCGAGCGCCTGCTGGGCTGGCGGCGGCAAACCTTAGAGGCGCTAAGCGCCAGCGACCTGGATTATATGCCGCTGCTACCCGACGAGCTGTTCTCGTTGGGCGAACAGGCGCAGGGCCTGAAGGAGTGGACGCTAGGCTTTATCGAAGTGGTCGATGAGGTCGCAGACAATGAACTGCGCGAGCGTTGGTCACAGGCTTTGCGCGAGGCACTTAGTGACCTGGAGGGGCTAGGCCGAATCGATACCGATATTGACGATAGCCCAGAAAATGAAAACGACCTATTTGCACTGACTGAGCATGCGCGCATGGCCGCTATGTTGCTGTATACCGAGCAACATCCCGGCATGCCGCAAGTCGAGCAAACCGACGCGCCCGTTCATTAATCATGCTGCCAGGAGACGACATGTTGCCCGAGATGTTACCTCGCCCCCCCGCCATCAGCGTGACGGAGTACCGGCAACGCCGCGACGCCCTAATAGCCCAACTGCCGGATAATGCCGCCGTGGTGCTACCCGGCGCTGGGCTGATAACCCGCTCACGGGACAGTGAATTCGCCTTCCGGCAAAACAGCGATTTTTACTACCTGACCGGCATTCGTGAACCGGACGCCCTGCTGGTGCTGCTGCCTGGGCGTGCTGAAGGCGAAAGCGTAGTGTTTTGTCAGGATCGCGACCCTACCATGGAAGCGTGGACTGGTCGCCGACTAGGGGCAGCTGGGGTGGTGTGTGAACACGGCATCGACCAGGCATTTGAAAATAGTGAGCGCGACGAGCTGCTAGTTAACTTGCTTGCCGGTCGTGAACTGCTCTATTTACCGCTCGATAATGGCGAAGCAGTGGCAATGGCCGAAGAGGCCTTAAACGATGCACAGGCAGGGATTCGACGCGGGCGGCCAGCGTTAAAAGGCTGGCTGGATATCAGCCCGTTGATACACGCCATGCGGCTGATCAAAAGCGACGCTGAGGTCGCTTTGCTGCGCCATGCGGCGCGAGTATCCGCCCGTGCTCATCGGCGTGCCATGCAGGTATCCCGCCCTGGGCTTAGCGAATTTCAGCTTCAGGCTGAACTAGAACATGAGTTTGTTTGGCAAGGGGCTAGCGGGCCAGCCTACAGTACTATCGTTGGGAGCGGTGCCAACGCCTGCGTGCTGCACTATATTGAAAACAGCGCGCCGTTGAGTGATGACGGCTTAGTGTTGATTGATGCGGGCGCCGAGTTTGAGCTGTATGCCGGTGACATCACCCGTACGTTTCCGGTCGCTGGACGATTTAGTGATGCGCAGCGGGCACTTTATCAAATAGTGCTTAACGCCCAGCAGCGCGCTGTTAGCGCCATTCAGCCCGGTGCTACTCTTGCTGATATCCATCAGGGTGTGGTGCATGATTTAACTGCTGGACTGATAGAGCTTGGCCTGCTGGAAGGCGACTTGCAGGCGCGCATCGACGATGAAAGTTATCGACGCTTCTATTTGCATTCAACCTCACACTGGTTGGGGCTGGACGTACATGATGTTGGCATCTACCGACTGGATGAACAAACGCCTCTCCCTCTGGCGCCAGGCATGGTACTTACCGTAGAACCTGGCCTCTATATTCCGAACGATGACGATATTCCTGACGCCTATCAGGGTATTGGTATTCGTATTGAAGACAATATCGTCGTCACTAACGAAGGTCATGAAGTGCTGACTGCCGATGTGCCAAAACAAATTGCTGAAATCGAAGCATTAATGGCTAAAAAATAACCAGCTTTTAGCAGGCTGTTTTTCTATTATGTAAATTACGTTACGAATTATAGATTGCCCCTAGGGCGTGGCGGCGATGAGAGGGAGAAGCCGATGCAAGGGTCTAGTCAAAAAGCTGGAAGTACGCTGACCCACGACATTGTGATTGTGGGCGGTGGTCTAGTAGGCGCCAGCTTAGGCTGCGCTCTAGCACCGCTGATTGAGCGCTATGGCTGGCGCGTGGCGGTTATCGAGTCGGCACCGCTAACAGCGCAATCGCTGGAAAGCGCTTGGCAGCCCAGTTTTGATGCGCGGGCCAGCGCGATTGCAGAAGGTTCCGCCCAGCGTTTCCAACAATTGGGTGTTTGGGAGGCAATGCGTACAGAGGCTACTCCTATTAAGCGTATTCATATCAGTGAGCGTGGCCGCCTGGGAGCGACACGTCTGAATGCTGCCGAGCTGGGTGTCGCGGCGCTGGGGCACGTAATCCCCAATGCATGGATGGGCCGTGTCCTTCACCAACGGCTTGCCCAGCTATCGTTGGAGTGGCATTGCCCCGCGAAAGTTGAGCAGCTTACCCCCATAGCAGGTGGGCATCATTTGCAGCTTTCGGATGGTAGCCAGCTTACTGCCGGGTTAACGGTACTGGCGGATGGAGGGCGATCAGGGCTCAAAGAGCAACTGGGCATTAGCAGCCGCCGGGAGTCTTATGAGCAAACGGCGCTTATCGCACACGTCGGCGTCAGCCAACCTCATAATGGGGTCGCTTACGAGCGCTTTACCGAACAAGGGCCAATGGCGCTATTACCGCTGCCGGGTCAAGCCATGGAGTTGATTTGGACACATCCAAGCGGCCGAGAAAAAGCACGCATGGCGCTGCCTGAACGTGAATTCCTGCTGCAACTCCAGCAAGCTTTTGGCGACCGGGCAGGGCGTTTTACTCAGATAGGCGCTCGGCATGCTTATCCACTTTCGTTGGTAACGGCTGAAGAGCCGGTGCGCCCTGGGCTTGCGGTGTTAGGAAACGCCGCCCACGCCTTGCATCCGGTTGCAGGGCAAGGGTTTAATCTGGCCCTGCGCGGGGTAATGGATCTTGTCGAAGCATTGGAGCAAGGCGAACTGGCGAAGCGGCCGCTGGGTGATATGGTCACACTGCAAGCTTTTGAGAAGCAGCGCGCACGCGATCGCGCCAACGTGATTCGATTTAGCGATGGATTGGTGCGGCTCTTCGGACACTCTTTTCCACTGTTGCCCCATGCCCGCGCTGCAGGATTAATAGGCCTGAATCTTGTGGGGCCGCTGAGACGGGGGCTAGCTAGGCGCGCGATGGGCTTAGAACGCTAAGCCTTTAACTCTCAGGTCACTAAAAGGAACGCTATGCATACATCTACTGCGAAACCGCTGGTTGAGTGCTTCGAGGCGGTCATTGTGGGTGGCGGTATGGTGGGCACCGCACTCTGTGCGCTGTTAGCGCAGGCAGGCATGCAAGTGGCGTTGGTCGAGTCTCAATCGTCGCCGCTAAGCGTGGAAAAGACCACAAGCAAGCTGCCCGCCCCGCGCGTAAGTGCCTTAACGCCTGTCTCACAGCGCTTATTAGCCTATTTGGGGGCTTGGCCCGCCATGCAGCAAGCTCGGGTAACTCCCTACCGAGGTATGCAGGTATGGGATGCCGAAGGCAGCGGTGAAATCGCTTTTTCTGCTGATGAGGCGGGTGTGGCAGAGCTCGGGCATATTGTAGAGAACTCGATCACGCTGGCCGCCTTGAACAGTCAAATCATTGATCAACCAAACGTCACCACCTTTTTTGGCGTTCGTCTGCAGGCATTGCAGCGCGCGAACGGCCATGCTGCTGATGGCAATAGTGCTCGCGGCGATTGGTTGTTACTTGAAGACGGGCGCCAGTTACATGCGCCGCTAATAGTAGCAGCCGATGGTGCCCATTCCACCTTGCGCGAAATGGCGGGTATTGAGGTGGCTAGCGACGATATGCATCAGCACGCTGTGGTGACGACGGTGCGATGTGAGAAACCACATGGCAGTGCAGCACGGCAAGCATTTATTGACGGACGTCCGCTAGCATTTCTGCCGCTAACAGTCGAAGGCGACGATCATTACTGCTCAATCGTCTGGTCGACCACTGCCAAGCACGCCACTGAGCTGAGTGAATTGCCCCGTGAAGCCCTTGGGCAGGCGCTGGGGGAGGCGTTTGGTCATCGCCTGGGCGATGTAACCGTCTGTGATAAAGCCCATCGTTTTCCGTTAGTGCAGCGCCATGCCCGCCACTATGTGCAGCCGCATTTCGCGCTGGTGGGGGACGCTGCCCACAGCATTCATCCATTAGCTGGCCAGGGAGTGAATCTGGGGCTGATGGATGCGGCGGTGCTGGCTGAAGAGGTGATACACGCTTGGCAGCGCGGCGCGCCCTGGGGAGAACTAAGTACCTTGAAGCGCTACGAGCGGCGGCGGCGCTTTGATAACAGCGCCATGCTGGGGCTAATGAAGGGGTTCAAAGTACTGTTTGGCAGCCATGACCCAGCGTTGACGCTGGTGCGTAACTTGGGCATGAGTGGCATGAATCAGGTGGTGCCATTGAAGCGCGTATTGATGCGGCAGGCGACTGGAGAGCGCGGCCGCCTGCCGCTTACTTGCCGTTAAATCAGGCTGTTGCTAACGCCGCTGGCGATCCACCACATTAAGTGCTTTAAGTAGATTGAGTGCTTCGCTGAGCTGGTAGTCATTGAGTAGCCGCTCGGCCATTTCCTGGCGATCACGGGGCGCCTGCTGGGCGCTTAAGTGGCCTTCAAGGTCGGCTTCGCGAATTTCACGGCGGCTTTCGGCCACTTCTAAGCGGCCACGCACGACATCGACATCGGGCTCGATGCCTTGGGCCTGAATAGAGCGCCCGTTGGGAGTGTAATAGAGTGCTGTCGTAAGCTTCAGACCTTCGCCATTGCCTAGCGGCATAATCTGTTGCACTGATCCCTTACCAAAACTATCGGTACCCATAATCACGCCGCGCCGCTGATCCTGCAGCGCACCGGCGACAATTTCCGCCGCTGACGCACTGCCGCCGTTGATCAGTACTACCAGTGGGACATCGCCGGCGGGCGTGGTGGGCGAGGCTGAAAACGACATTTCAGTATCCGAGAGGCGCCCCTCGGTATACACGATTAAGCCTTCATCCAGGAACAGGTCGGCAATGCCGACGGCGGCTTGTAATACGCCGCCGGGATTATTACGTAAATCGAGTATCAACCCTTCTAAAGGTTGTTCGCGAGCCATCAGCTCAAGCGCTTCGCGAGCCTGTTCCGGTGTGCGCGACTGGAACTGACTAACACGCAGGTAGCCATAACCGGGCTCGAGCAGCTCATGTTTAACGCTTTCGCTGCGAATAACCTCGCGGGTCAGAATAAATTCCCGCGGCGAGTCTTCGCCTGAACGCAGCACGCTAATGCGTAGATCGGTGCCCGGCTCGCCGCGCATCAGGGTGACGGCTTCTTGCAAGGACATGTTGTCGGTTGGCGTGCCGTCAATGGCAACGATAATATCGCGAGACAATAACCCGGCCCGCGAAGCAGGAGTATCATCAATCGGCGTAATGACCATCAACTGACCATTCTCCATTCCTACTTCGATACCAATGCCGCCAAATTCGCCCTGGGTCGACTCACGTAGGCTTTGGTACTCTTCCTCATCCAAGTAGGCGGAGTGGGGGTCAAGCTCGCTCAACATGCCGCGCATGGCGTTACGTAGCAGTGTGCGATCATCGACTTCCTCTACGTAGGCACGCTTAATGCGCTCAAACACCTCTGCGAAGGTCTGAATATCTTCAAGGGGTAGTTCGTCAGAGACAGGGTCATCCACCACATCGCTACTGGCTGGTTGGGCAAGTAACGGTAGCGGGGCCGACAGTAAAACAATCGGAAGCAGGGTAGCCAAGAGGCGCTTGGCGGGGGGTGATACCCCGGTAACAGATAGCGTCATGCAGACTCCGCAAGGCGTTAGGTGACGCCGTTGCGCGCCACCTTGAGATATTAGTTGAAATAACAATAACAGCTGAGACATCTATAGTAGTGCAGCTTATCCCGTCAACGACGCGCAATCCAACGCTGGGGGTTAATTGGTTCACCGCCACGGCGCACTTCAAAATAGAGCGCTGCACGGGTCTGGCCACCACTGACACCGACACGACCGATTTCATCACCTCGGCTGACCTGCTGCCCCGGCCTGGCGCTAAACTGCTGCAGGTGGGCATGCAGCGTCATGATCTGGTCGCCATGGTCAATAATAAGTAGATTACCAAACCCTCGCATCCAGTCGGCAAATACCACGCGGCCAGTATGAACAGCGTTGACTGGGGTGCCTGCGCTGGCTTGAATCACAATACCGTTATAGTGCACGCCATCACGGTGGTGAAAACTACTACTGATGGAGCCTTGTACCGGCCAAGGTAAATCACCTTGGGTACTGACAATATGCGTAGTAGGCGTAGGTTCGGCAAGTTTTGCCATCTCCGCCTGGATATTGCGCAGCACCCGTTCGGCTTCTTCGCGGCTTTGATTGAGGTCGGCCAGCCTCTCCTCTTCGCTGCCGTAGCGGTCATCCAGGTTAGAAACAACGCCACGCCGTTCGGTCGTGCGCTCGGCAAGCAGCGCACTTTGCTTTTCTAACTCGTCGGCCAACGTATCGAGGCGGGCCTGTCGCTCGCTTAGCTCTTTCTGGGTATCGGCGAGCGCCGTATCGAGGCGGGCGATAGCATTTAAGCGGCGATTGCGCGCTTCCGTTAGCCGATTCATATACGCCTGCATACGATCAAGCTCGGACGGGTCACCCTGGTTAAGCAGCAGTTTGAGCTGCGGGGTTGGGCCTAGTCGGTAAAGTGCTGAAAGCTGTTGGCCTAACGCGGCATACTGATCATCGCGTTCACTCTCAAGCCGGTCGCGGTGCTGGCGTAGCTGGGTCGTTTCATCATTTAGCTGGCGGCGTTCAGCTTGCAACGTGTCTAAGCGCTGATGCGTCTCAGCAAGTTCGGTTTCGACCTGCTGAAGCTCGCGTTCGGCGTCATCGCGAGCTTGGCCGGTGGCACTGAGGCGCTGGGCGACAGACTCGATCTCCTGGCCAATCGCATCCAACTGCTGGCGCGCCGCTCCTTCATCCTGTTGGGCGATACCCGCTGGCGCATAAACGAGCGCCAGCAGGAGTACCCCTGCCACATGCCAGCAAATGCGCATTATTTAAAGTGAATCAATGATTTTCCAGTCATCGCCTCGGGCTGTTGCTGATCCATCATGGCCAGCAGGGTGGGCGCTAGGTCGCATAGTTTGCCTTCCTCAAGCGTGGCAGGGCGTTCACCGGCGTAAATAAGCGGCACCACAAAGGTGGTGTGGGCGGTTTGCGGTGCGCCGGTTTCGGGATGAACCATTTGTTCAGCATTGCCGTGGTCGGCGGTAATCAAGCAGGCGCCACCCGCACGTTCGATGGCTTCAACGACACGACCCACGCAGGTATCGACGGTTTCAATGGCTTTTACCGCCGCGTCAAAGTCCCCGGTATGGCCGACCATATCGCCGTTGGCGTAGTTGCACACGATCAGATCGAAGCGGTCGTCATCAATGGCCTCTACCAGTTTGTCGGTGATCTCAAAGGCACTCATTTCAGGCTTTTCATCGTAAGTACGCACATCACGTGGCGAGGGCACCAGAATCCGCTCTTCGCCTTCGTACTCAGCTTCATTACCGCCTGAAAAGAAAAACGTCACGTGGGGGTACTTCTCGGTTTCGGCAATACGTAGCTGTTTCAAGCCGCGCTTGGCGACGACTTCCCCCAGAGTGTCGTTGAGATCCGACGGTGGGAAGGCGGCAGGCGCAGGAATGTCAGCGGCGTACTGGGTCATCATTACCAGCCCTTTACCGGCAAGCTTGGGGCATGCCCGCCGCTCAAAGCCGTTGAAATCCGGCTCGACCAAGGCACGTGTTAACTCACGGGCGCGGTCAGAGCGGAAATTAAGAAAAATTGCGGCGTCGCCATCCTGCAGGGTGATCGGGTCTTCACCAAGCGGTATGCTGCTGGCTGCCACGAATTCGTCGGTTTCGCCGCGCTGGTAAGCGTCGCGTAGCGCGGTTTCTGCGCTGGTGGCGTAGTGCTCCGCCTGGCCATCGGTTAGCAGCCGATACGCTTGTTCAACCCGCTCCCAGCGGTTGTCGCGATCCATGGCGTAAAAGCGCCCGATAATCGAGGCAACAAAGCCATTATCAGCGCCCACCAGTTCAGCTAGGCGAGCATTGGCCCGCTCTATCGATGAAAGGGCGCTTTGCGGCGGCATATCGCGACCATCGAGAAAGGCATGAATAAAAATACGCTGGGCACCGCGGCGTGCGGCCAGTTCGGCCATGGCTATAAAGTGGTCTTCATGGCTGTGGACGCCGCCGGGGGAGAGCAGGCCAATCAGATGTACCGGCTTGCCGTTGGCGACGGCTTCATCAATCGGCTGGGTAAGATTTTCATTGATATCCAGGTCGCCGTCTTCAATCGCTTTGCTGATGCGGGTGAAGTCCTGATATACGATACGCCCGGCACCAATATTCATATGCCCAACTTCCGAGTTACCCATTTGGCCTTCGGGGAGACCTACGTTCAGGCCATCGGTATGAACGAAGGTGTGCGGGCGGTTTTCCCACAATTTATCCAACACCGGTTTATGGGCAGCAGCGACGGCATTATGGGCGCCATCGGGGTTGTGGCCGTAGCCATCGAGAATAATCAGCGCCACGGGGCGCGGGGTACGTGACGTATCCATAAAAAACCTCGTTAAGATTGGCAAACCGAGCGACGCGAACATTCGGGGTCGCGACGGGCGCACGCTTGGGGCATCATAACGCAGGCAACTGCCAGGCGTCATGATTCAGGAGCCTGTCCGGCTTAACCCTGATCTACTGCGAATCCCGGTATTTTGGCCAACTTTAGTCGATCGATTTCGTTAAATAGCGCGCTATTCGCCTCAATCGATCGGTAAATTTGGCTCAAAATCCGTGCTTCTCGCGACGATCGGCCAAGCCGGACAGGCTCCGAGGCCTGCGCGGGAAGCTATCTGACGTGTATACTTGTCGCGTTTTGGCAGCGGTTAGGCCGCTTTTTTCTGCATTGACCAAGAGATTGTGTTCGCGATGATCGATCAGGTATTCGAATTCGTACAGAACCACCCCCTGCTAGTCGGGGCATTTTTGCTGGTGCTAATCGCGTGGATTATTTATGAAACGCGCAGCGCCTCTACAAATGCACTGAATGCCTCGCAGGCCACTCAGCTTATTAACCGCGAAGATGCGGTGGTGCTGGACATCCGTGAAAGCAAAGACTTCAAAGCCGGGCATATCGCGGGGGCACGCAATATTCCGCAGAGCAACCTCGATAGCCGCATGAACGAACTGGATAAAGTGAAAGCCCAGCCGATCATCGTGGTATGCAAGCACGGCCAAAGTTCTGGCGCGGCACAGGCCAAGCTCACCAAAGCAGGCTTTGAACGTGCTTACAAGCTGAGAGGCGGTATGGCGCAGTGGCAAGGCGATGGCCTTCCGGTGGTTAAGAAGTAAGCGACGTTACTTTTATTTAATCAACAATCAGGAGTTTTATCATGGCGGAAGATAACAATACCCCACAGGCCGGTGCCGCAACGGATGAAAAGCCGCAGCTGAAGTTTTCGCTGCAGCGTATTTATGTAAAAGATATTTCGTTTGAAGCGCCGAATTCGCCTTCGGTATTTAAGCAGGCGTTCAAACCCAAGGTGAACCTGGATCTGAATACCACCAGCACCAAGATTGCCGATGACCAGTACGAAGTCGTGGTCAAAGTGACCGCTCAGGTGAACGACAACGAAACCGGCACAACGTCTTTCCTGGCCGAAGTTGAGCAGGCCGGCCTGTTCCGCATTGCGGGTATCGAAGGCGCACAACTGGATCAAACGCTAGGTGCCTTCTGCCCTAACCTGCTGTTCCCTTATGCCCGCGAGTGCGTAGATAACCTGGTCAACCGTGGTGGTTTCCCGCCGCTAATGCTGGCGCCGGTTAACTTCGAAGCGATGTACGCCCAGCGTAAGCAGCGTGAAGCCAAGCAAGCCGAAGAGAACACCCACTAAGCGATGTCGGAAACCATGCAAGCACCGCCAGCTGCTGATTGGTACGCCCAGCATGGCAAAATGCCACGCCTCTATGTGCCTGCTGATTTTGTGGCAGGTGGGGAGCTGGCACTGCCGGAAGGGCCGGCTCGTCATGTCACCCGTGTATTGCGCATGGGGGAAGGCGCGCCGCTGGTGCTATTTGACGGCCAAGGTCTTGAGGCAGGGGTGCGCTTGGTGGACGTTAGCCGCAAGCAGACGCTAGCGCGGGTCGAAGCGGTGTGGTCGGGTAGTGGTGAATCGCCACTGTCCGTCCATTTAGGCCAAGCCATCTCTAAAGGCGACCGAATGGATTACGCCATTCAAAAAGCCGTCGAGTTGGGTGTTGCGGCCATTACACCGCTTTACACCGAGCGTGGCGATGTGAGATTGAAAGGCGACCGTGAAGATAAAAAGCTGGCCCACTGGCAGGCGGTGGCTGCCAGCGCCTGCGAGCAAAGCGGGCGAGCGGTAGTGCCGCCAGTGCATCCGGCTATGGCACTTCAAGCATGGCTTGCAGAGCGACGGGAGCCGCTGCGCTTGATGCTGCATCTAGCGACTGGTAATGCGTTTGATCGCCAAGAGCGACCAGCGTCAGTAGCGCTGCTGATTGGTCCGGAAGGCGGTTTAAGCGAGAGTGATATCGCGGCTGCCCACACCGCTGACTTTACGCCGCTGACACTCGGTCCACGGGTGTTGCGTACGGAGACGGCACCAATAGTGGCGCTTTCCCTGCTACAGCATTACTTTGGCGATTTGTAAGTACTTACTACCCATCAAGGCCCTATCAAACTGATTTTTCCCTTCCTTCGTTTGCCCCTGAACTCTGTGTCGCTGGTGCCTGTCCATTTCGATATGCCTGCTGAAGCCCCTTAAGCACGATGGGCTTAAGCATGGGTAGCGTTTCGCCCGATAACCCACTGATCACCGTTAAACGGAGGTGTCGGCCACGTGCGTAGCCTAGCCAGCAGGGCAGCCATATCGGTACGGGCGGGCTATCCAGCACCTGGGTTCGCCAGTGGCGCGGAGTGGCTATGCGTTCCCATAGCCACATTCTGTCCAACGCTTTTGGCGTTGGTGGTGAACCGTTATCAATTTTAACGCCTGCACTGGGCTTTTCTTTTTGAGCGGGCAGTTCTGCACCCACCAACAGCAGTGCGCGGCGCATTTCCTGAACAGAGAGTAACCACGCCCCTGGCTCATCATCAGCCATGCCCAAGCCAGCGGCCCACAGGCGAACCCAGGCAGGTTCGCAAGCGTGAGCCCCTAGGCGTTGTAGTCGCTTTTGAGCGGCGGTCACATCAATCTGCCGGGCTAGCGTTAAGCACTCAACCATTCGCCCACCACTCATTCGCCCAACCCTGTAGAAGCGCTAACATGCCCAGCATGATGCAAAACCAAATAAATAAGCCGATACAGCGTCTGCGCGTCAGGCGGGCCTCTTTGCCAATCACCTGGGCGTTATTAGCTCGTGCTGCCAGCACGGCCTGCATGTCCGGTGCGGCTTCCGCCATCATCACATCGCTTAACTGTTCTTGGCTGGGTGCGGGAGCCGTAAGGCTAACGAGATAGCCAACGCTCATCGATACTGCCACCCCGACCGTGTTGTTATACAGCCAGGAGATATCGAGGAATACTGACACTGCCCACACGGCACACATACCGACAATGAGCCCCGCCATCGCGCCGCGCGCATTGGTGCGGTGGCTGAGAATAGCCAGCAGGAAGGTGCCGAGCAGAGCGCCGTAGAACCATGAGCCGATTTGGTTGACCGCTTCGATCACGGGGCCCAGGTTGCCTGCAAAAAAAGCAAACAGCGTGGCATAGAGCCCCCAGAAAATGGTGGCCATTCGTGATGCTTTCAGATAGTGAGCATCGCTGGCGTTGGGTTTGATATAGCGGCTATAAAAGTCACGAACGGTCACTGCTGAGAGTGAATTTAGCGCTGAGTCGAGGCTCGACATGGCCGCGGCAAATACCCCGGCAATCACCAAACCGGCCATGCCCGAGGGAAAGGCGTTGACGACATAGCGTGGCAGCAGCTCGTTGAGATCCTCGGGAGGCGTTAGCCCGTGCTGTTGGTAGTAGGTCGCCAAGATGATGCCAATGAATAGAAACAGCAGCATTTGCGGAATCAACAGATAGCCACCGATCAGCAACGAGCGCTGGGCATCGAGCACCGAGGGGCTGGAGAGCACTCGCTGGATTTGGCTCTGATCGGTGCCGAAGTAGGCCACATGAAGAAAAAAACCGCCGAACAGGCCTGCCCATAGCGAATAGGTCACGCTGGGGTCAAAGGATAAATCGATGGCATCAAACATCCCGCTGGCCGCGCCGAAGTCGAAGACATCGCCCCAACCGCCGGGTAGGCTGGTCACTAAAAAGAAGATGCTGAACAGTGCGCCAAGCCAGAGCACGAACATTTGCAACACGTCGGTCCAAATTACCGCACTGATACCGCCCATTACGGTATAGCTGATCGCCAGTACCGCCATGATGATAATAGTGAGGTTGACGCTCCAGCCGGTCACGACCGCAAGCACCAACGCTGGCGCGTAAAGCACCACCCCAGTGGCGAGGCCGCGGGCAATCAGAAACAGCAGGGCGGTTAATGTGCGCGTTGCCGGGCCGAAACGACGCTCTAGCAGTTCGTAAATACTGTAGATGCCCGCGCGGTGGAAAATAGGTACCAACACCAAAATCAACACGATCATGGCCAAGGGCACATTGATAAACGTTACCAGGCGTTCAAGGCCGCCCTCGAAGCCCCAGCCAGGCGCCCCGATAAAGGTGATGGCGCTGGCTTGGGTCGCCATGACCGACAGGCCAATGGCCCAGCCGGGAATTTTGCGACCGCCTAGAAAATAGTCCTCAGGGTTATGCTGATCTTTACCGAATCGTGAACCAATCCAGGCGATTAAGCTGATGTAACCAATCAACACTACCGTATCAAAAAGCGTGAACCCTTCCATGTTCGCTCCTATACGCCTAATTTGGGCTAGTGTTTTGATAGTAGCAGGTTGTGCGTTGTTTGCTTTCGCATGAGCCTTAAGCGTTTTTCGCCACTGAAACGACAACTCGCTTTGCCCTGCGTGTGCCAGACACACATAATGGTGTTCTATATTTCTTGAAGGACGACAGCCATGGTGCGTGAGTCACACTCATCCCCTCGATCCGCCAGCGATGCAGCCGCCCAGTTGGGGGAAGTGGCGTACCTGACAGTGACAGCGGTCAATAACATCGGTGCTTTTTTGCAGTGGGGACAGCCAAAAGATGTGCTGTTGCCGTTTAGTGAGCAGCATTTTCGCCCAGATGCCGGTAAGCGCGTATTGGTCATGCTGTATAGCGATGACCAAGGACGGCCGGTCGCTACGATGAAGCTGGATCGCTTTTTGACGGACGATGCCTGGGCGTTGGAAAAAGGTGATGAAGTAGCCGTCGTGGTAGCTGATCGTACCGATTTGGGTATGAAAGTGGTGGTGAATCACCGTTATTGGGGGCTTATTTACCAGGATGATGTGACTCAGCCATTGCGTCGTGGCCAATCAGTTAAAGGCTATGTGAAGCAGCGGCGTGAAGATGGTCGCCTCAATATCTCGCTGTTACCGCCAGGCGCAGCCCGGCTAGATGTAGTCGGTAACAAGGTTCTGCAAGCACTGCGGGAAAGCGGTGGCTATTTAGCGCTGGGGGATAAAAGCCCTGCCCATGAAGTTAAAGCGCGCTTAGGGGTCAGTAAAAGTGCTTATAAACAAGCGATTGGCCGGCTTTACAAGCAGCAGTTGATCACGTTAGAGCCTGATGCTATTCGCTTGGTGCCTGGCGCACTTAGCGAGTAGTTAGCGGGGGCAGTTGGAGCCGGGCGGGCAGTGCGGCATACTGCGACTCTATTGTTCATGTTTGGATAGTGCCCCCGATGAGCCAATCAAATCTGCATCTCGGCGTCGTGATGGACCCCATTAGCGACATCGCTTACAAGAAAGACACCACCATGGCCATGCTATGGGCTGCCCAGGAGCGTGGTTACATCCTGCACTATATGGAGCAGGAAGACCTTTTCTTGAATGCAGGGCAAGCCTACGCGCGTATGCGGCCTTTAACGGTGCATCGTGACCCAAACCACTGGTATGACCTAGGCGAAGCGTCGGCCCGCCCGCTGGTTGAGTTGGATGTAGTGCTGATGCGTAAAGACCCGCCCGTCGATGCTGATTTTACTAATGCCGTGCATCTGCTGGGCTTTGCCGAACGTGAAGGTGTGCTGGTGGTCAATCCCACGGCGGCGCTGCTGCAGTGTAATGAAAAGCTGTTTGCGCAACAGTTCCCACAGTGCTGCGCGCCGACGCTTGTGGCCAGCCGCGATGATGTTCTGCGTGCCTTCCATGCGGAGCACGGCGATGTCATCTTCAAGCCACTGGATGGCATGGGCGGTACCGGTATTTTTCATATTGGCCCGGACGGCCGTAATATCGGCGCAGTAATCGAGCAGCTCACCTTTCGCGGCCAACGCCAAATCATGGCGCAGCGTTACCTGCCGGAAATAAAGGATGGCGATACGCGCATTCTATTGGTCGATGGTGAACCCGTTCCCTTTGGCCTGGCGCGCATTCCCTCGGCGGGCGAAACCCGTGGCAACCTGGCCGCCGGTGGGCGGGGCGTCAGCCGTGAACTCACCGAGCGTGACCATTGGCTTATCCAACAGGTTCAGCCGATGATTCGTGACAAGGGCTTAATGTTCGTTGGTCTCGATGTGATTGGTGACTATATTACCGAAATCAATGTCACCAGCCCTACCTGTGTGCGTGAAATCGATGATCAGCGGGGTACCAATATCGCCGGTTTACTGCTGGATGCCATCGAGCGCCGCTTAGCCTAAGCGCGGTTCCACTTTTATAATGTCATTTAATTTACGCTATGCCTGCTGGGATGCCTGCAGGCAGTAGGAGACGCATGCAAAGTTTGAAACATCACTTTTTAATGGCCATGCCACATTTAGAAGACCCCAATTTTGCCGGTAGTCTGATTTATCTTTGCGATCACGATAACAACGGCTGCATGGGGGTAATTACTAACCGACCGTTAGAAATCACGCTTGAGGCGCTGTTTGATCAGCTGGAATTAGGCGGTGAAACAAGCCCGCACCGCAATGCGCCGGTTTATTACGGCGGACCGATGCATAAAGACCGTGGCTTCATTCTGCATGTCGGTGATAGTCAGCAGTGGGACTCGAGCATCCAGGTGGAAGATGGCATTGCGCTAACCACATCGCTGGATATTCTTCAGGCCTTTGCTGCTGGCGAGGGGCCAGAGCACTTTTTAGTCTGCTTAGGCTGCGCGGGCTGGGAAGTGGGGCAACTGGAAGAGGAGCTGAAGGAGAACAGTTGGCTAACGGTAGAAGCCGAGAGCAGCGTGCTCTTCAATACGCCACCCGTTGAGCGGTTAACGGCGGCGGCTGGTTTACTTGGTATAGATCTTAACCTAATGACCCGAGACGCGGGGCACGCCTGATGGCCGAAGCGGGGCAGCGTCTCATTCTAGCCTTTGACTACGGTACTCGGCGTATCGGTGTGGCGGTTGGCAATGAGTTGCTGCGTAGTGCGCGCGAGCTAACGCCACTGACGGCGCGGGATGGAATTCCTGACTGGAACGTTGTCGAGCGGCTGCTTAGCGAGTGGCAGCCAGACCTGCTAGTGGTGGGTTTGCCGCTGAATATGGATGGTAGCGAATCAGACATGAGCACCCGTGCTCGCAAGTTCGGTAATCGTTTGCATGGCCGTTTTGGAAAGCCATGTGCAATGGTCGACGAGCGTGGCACCACGCGAGAAGCGAAAATGATCGCTCGCGAGGCGGGCCATAAAGGCAACTATCGTCAAGATAGTGTCGATGGCATTGCGGCTATTCTCATCCTTGAGGGCTGGTTTGCCCACCAGGAAGGCCTGCCTGGCGGGCGTCTTTCGCTGTAGCGCGTGAGTGTCTTAGCGGCGAAGAGTTCAGCGATCCAGTGTGCCGATCTGGGAGGGTACGTACCAACGTACTGGGCGTGCGTCCTGCTCGATCAATTCGTCGACCTTTAGCAAGGTTGCGAAAATTGCCATTCGCATCGGAATGCCATTATCCGTCTGGCGGAAAATCGCCAAGCGAGGGTCGCCATTTAAATCTACATTTAAATCATTGGCACCTGGACGGCTATCCCGAGGTAGTGGATGCATCACAATGGTGCTTTGACTGCAGCGGTGATCGAGAAAATCGCGGTTAACCATAAAGTCATCGGAAAGCCCCTGAAAGCTCTCATTCATCTCATCGGTAAAGCGCTCTTTCTGAATGCGCGTGGTGTACACCACATCTAAATCTGCAAAGTCGCTGGCCAGTGAGTCGCGCTGCTCAATGCGGTGGCCGCGTGATGCTACTAAGTCAATCAGCGAGGAAGGCATCTCAAGGCCCGGCGGTGACACGAGCGTAATGCGCAGCGGGTCATAGAGTGATAAAAGCTTGATCAGTGAATGAACAGTACGGCCGTACTTCAAGTCGCCGGTCAGTAAGATATGTGCACCGCTCAGCGATTTGCCCAGCCGTTGAAACTCTTTATCAATCGTATAAAGGTCAAGTAATGCTTGGCTGGGGTGCTCCCCAGGGCCATCACCGCCATTAATCACGGGTACATTGGTGGCTGCTGCAAACTCAGCGACGGAACCCTGGTCGGGGTGGCGCATCACTATGGCATCGCAGTAGCCGCTCATTACGCGGCTGGTGTCATAGAGTGATTCACCTTTCGCCATTGAAGAGAAAGTAAACCCTGTCGTGTCACAGACACTGCCACCTAGCCGACAAAAGGCTGTATGAAAGCTGACGCGCGTGCGAGTGCTGGCTTCAAAGAACAGATTGCCGAGTACCGCTCCTTCTAATACGCGCGTCACTTGGCGCCGCTGAGCTATCGGCTCCATGCGTGCAGCTACACGCAGTAAGTGATCAACGCTTTCACGGGTTAATGAGTCGACAGTTAGCAGGTGGTGGCTCATGACGGACCTCAGCAAGGTGGTGGATGCGCCTAGTGTAACCGCCAATGAGGGTGCCGCCGAAGGGGTTTAATCTTCTTAATATGACGAATCTGTAATTTTTCTACAAAAGCCCTTGCCAACCCGTCTTTGAGCCCGTAAAGTACGCATCCGCTGCCGGGGACGCCAAGCGTTACCAGCGGTGAATGAAGGTGAAAACCTTCGGTTTGTCAGGTAGTTAGCGATTTTGGATGTGGTCAGGTTTACATCGAAAACAACGCGCTTGACAACCACCAGGAAATGCGTAGAATACGCCTTCCTCGCTGAGGCAAGCCAAGTCAACGGCCAGCCGGGTAGCTTAATTAGTTAGCTACCATAGCGAAACAGCTCTTTAACAATTTGATCAGGTAATTCATGTGGGCGCTTGCTGATGTTAGTGACAAATCACTAAATATCAAGGCAAGCGAACATATCGATACTTTTCGGAGTATCACAGTGAATTCGTTTGAACCTTGAGCCAAGTTTGATCCGCTTTTGTTACTTTCGAGTGACGAGTAAGGATCACAATGATTTTAAACTGAAGAGTTTGATCATGGCTCAGATTGAACGCTGGCGGCAGGCCTAACACATGCAAGTCGAGCGGTAACAGGTCCTTCGGGATGCTGACGAGCGGCGGACGGGTGAGTAATGCATAGGAATCTGCCCGGTAGTGGGGGATAACCTGGGGAAACCCAGGCTAATACCGCATACGTCCTACGGGAGAAAGGGGGCTCCGGCTCCCGCTATTGGATGAGCCTATGTCGGATTAGCTAGTTGGTGAGGTAATGGCTCACCAAGGCAACGATCCGTAGCTGGTCTGAGAGGATGATCAGCCACATCGGGACTGAGACACGGCCCGAACTCCTACGGGAGGCAGCAGTGGGGAATATTGGACAATGGGGGCAACCCTGATCCAGCCATGCCGCGTGTGTGAAGAAGGCCCTCGGGTTGTAAAGCACTTTCAGCGAGGAAGAACGCCTGGCGGTTAATACCCGCCAGGAAAGACATCACTCGCAGAAGAAGCACCGGCTAACTCCGTGCCAGCAGCCGCGGTAATACGGAGGGTGCAAGCGTTAATCGGAATTACTGGGCGTAAAGCGCGCGTAGGTGGCTTGATAAGCCGGTTGTGAAAGCCCCGGGCTCAACCTGGGAACGGCATCCGGAACTGTCAGGCTAGAGTGCAGGAGAGGAAGGTAGAATTCCCGGTGTAGCGGTGAAATGCGTAGAGATCGGGAGGAATACCAGTGGCGAAGGCGGCCTTCTGGACTGACACTGACACTGAGGTGCGAAAGCGTGGGTAGCAAACAGGATTAGATACCCTGGTAGTCCACGCCGTAAACGATGTCGACCAGCCGTTGGGTGCCTAGCGCACTTTGTGGCGAAGTTAACGCGATAAGTCGACCGCCTGGGGAGTACGGCCGCAAGGTTAAAACTCAAATGAATTGACGGGGGCCCGCACAAGCGGTGGAGCATGTGGTTTAATTCGATGCAACGCGAAGAACCTTACCTACCCTTGACATCCTGCGAACCCGGAAGAGATTCCGGGGTGCCTTCGGGAACGCAGAGACAGGTGCTGCATGGCTGTCGTCAGCTCGTGTTGTGAAATGTTGGGTTAAGTCCCGTAACGAGCGCAACCCTTGTCCTTATTTGCCAGCGCGTAATGGCGGGAACTCTAAGGAGACTGCCGGTGACAAACCGGAGGAAGGTGGGGACGACGTCAAGTCATCATGGCCCTTACGGGTAGGGCTACACACGTGCTACAATGGCCGGTACAAAGGGCTGCGAGCTCGCGAGAGTCAGCGAATCCCTTAAAGCCGGTCTCAGTCCGGATCGGAGTCTGCAACTCGACTCCGTGAAGTCGGAATCGCTAGTAATCGTGAATCAGAATGTCACGGTGAATACGTTCCCGGGCCTTGTACACACCGCCCGTCACACCATGGGAGTGGACTGCACCAGAAGTGGTTAGCCTAACGCAAGAGGGCGATCACCACGGTGTGGTTCATGACTGGGGTGAAGTCGTAACAAGGTAGCCGTAGGGGAACCTGCGGCTGGATCACCTCCTTAAACGATGCGTCACAGTCAGTAAGCGTCCACAATGAATTACCTGATCAGATAGCTGTTGATGAGCAGTGATAAGCCACACGCCTAGAGCGTTGCCTTATCACTGCTTCTAGCAGTCGCTCTTTAACAATGTATATCATGCTGACAAGAACACTTCTTAGGAAGTGCTTCTTAAATTGTGATACGTCTCAAGCGTATCCGGCAAAATGAAACGTTATCATTGCGAACCCCAGACTCCTTCGGGTTATAGGGTCAAGCAATGAAGCGCACACGGTGGATGCCTAGGCAGCCAGAGGCGATGAAAGACGTGGTAGCCTGCGATAAGGTTCGGTGAGGTGGCAACAACCTGTGACCCGGACATCTCTGAATGGGGAAACCCACTCATCATAAGATGAGTATCGTGCATTGAATACATAGATGTACGAGGCGAACCAGGGGAACTGAAACATCTAAGTACCCTGAGGAAAAGAAATCAACCGAGATTCCCCTAGTAGCGGCGAGCGAACGGGGACCAGCCCTTAAGCATGAGACTGATTAGGCGAACGCGTTGGGAAGCGCGGCCGTAGCGGGTGATAGCCCCGTAGTCGAAAATCTGATCATGTGAAATCGAGTAGGTCGGGGCACGAGAAACCTTGACTGAAGACGGGGGGACCATCCTCCAAGGCTAAATACTCCTGGCTGACCGATAGTGAACCAGTACCGTGAGGGAAAGGCGAAAAGAACCCCGGAGAGGGGAGTGAAATAGATCCTGAAACCGTGTGCGTACAAGCAGTAGGAGCAGACTTGTTCTGTGACTGCGTACCTTTTGTATAATGGGTCAGCGACTTATATTCAGTGGCGAGGTTAACCGTATAGGGGAGCCGTAGGGAAACCGAGTCTTAACTGGGCGACACAGTCGCTGGATATAGACCCGAAACCGAGCGATCTATCCATGAGCAGGGTGAAGATTGAGTAACATCAATTGGAGGCCCGAACCAGGATCTGTTGAAAAAGATTTGGATGACTTGTGGATCGGAGTGAAAGGCTAATCAAGCTCGGAGATAGCTGGTTCTCCTCGAAAGCTATTTAGGTAGCGCCTCATGTAGTACCGCCGGGGGTAGAGCACTGTTTCGGCTAGGGGGTCATCCCGACTTACCAACCCGAGGCAAACTCCGAATACCGGTGAGTAACGCGTGGGAGACACACGGCGGGTGCTAACGTCCGTCGTGAAAAGGGAAACAACCCAGACCGTCAGCTAAGGTCCCGAAATCCTGGTTAAGTGGGAAACGATGTGGGAAGGCTCAGACAGCTAGGAGGTTGGCTTAGAAGCAGCCATCCTTTAAAGAAAGCGTAATAGCTCACTAGTCGAGTCGGCCTGCGCGGAAGATGTAACGGGGCTAAACCAGGTACCGAAGCTACGGGTTCACACTTAGGTGTGAGCGGTAGAGGAGCGTCGTGTAAGCCAATGAAGGTGAATTGAGAAGTTCGCTGGAGGTATCACGAGTGCGAATGCTGACATGAGTAACGATAAAGGGAGTGAAAAACTCCCTCGCCGGAAGACCAAGGGTTTCTGTTCGACGCTAATCGGAGCAGAGTGAGTCGGCCCCTAAGGCGAGGCCGAAAGGCGTAGTCGATGGGAAACGGGTCAATATTCCCGTACCGGACATGGTTGCGATGGGGGGACGAAGAAGGCTAGGTGAGCCAGGCGTTGGTTGTCCTGGTGAAAGCATGTAGGCCGAGATCTTAGGCAAATCCGGGATCTTAAAGCCGAGATGCGAAACGAACTGACCACGGTCAGGAAGTCACTGATGCCACGCTTCCAGGAAAAGCCTCTAAGCTTCAGATCATGTGCGACCGTACCCCAAACCGACACAGGTGGTCAGGGTGAGAATCCCAAGGCGCTTGAGAGAACTCGGGTGAAGGAACTAGGCAAAATGGTGCCGTAACTTCGGGAGAAGGCACGCCGGCGTAGGGTGACGAGACTTGCTCTCTCAGCCCGAACCGGTCGAAGATACCAGGTGGCTGCAACTGTTTATTAAAAACACAGCACTCTGCTAACGCGCAAGCGGACGTATAGGGTGTGACGCCTGCCCGGTGCCGGAAGGTTAAATGATGGTGTTAGCCGCAAGGCGAAGCTCTTGATTGAAGCCCCGGTAAACGGCGGCCGTAACTATAACGGTCCTAAGGTAGCGAAATTCCTTGTCGGGTAAGTTCCGACCTGCACGAATGGCGTAATGATGGCCACGCTGTCTCCACCCGAGACTCAGTGAAATTGAAATCGCCGTGAAGATGCGGTGTACCCGCGGCTAGACGGAAAGACCCCGTGAACCTTTACTATAGCTTCACACTGGACGCTGATGTTGCCTGTGTAGGATAGCTGGGAGGCTTTGAACTCCGGACGCCAGTTCGGAGGGAGCCAACCTTGAAATACCAGCCTGGCATCATTGGCGTTCTCACTCAGGTCCGTTATCCGGATCGAGGACAGTGTGTGGTGGGTAGTTTGACTGGGGCGGTCTCCTCCTAAAGAGTAACGGAGGAGCACGAAGGTACCCTCAGCACGGTCGGACATCGTGCATTGAGTGCAAGAGCATAAGGGTGCTTGACTGCGAGACAGACACGTCGAGCAGGTGCGAAAGCAGGTTCTAGTGATCCGGTGGTTCTGTATGGAAGGGCCATCGCTCAACGGATAAAAGGTACTCCGGGGATAACAGGCTGATACCGCCCAAGAGTTCACATCGACGGCGGTGTTTGGCACCTCGATGTCGGCTCATCACATCCTGGGGCTGAAGTCGGTCCCAAGGGTATGGCTGTTCGCCATTTAAAGTGGTACGCGAGCTGGGTTTAGAACGTCGTGAGACAGTTCGGTCCCTATCTGCCGTGGGCGTTGGATGTTTGAGAAGGGCTGCTCCTAGTACGAGAGGACCGGAGTGGACGACCCTCTGGTGTTCCGGTTGTCACGCCAGTGGCATTGCCGGGTAGCTATGGTCGGACGGGATAACCGCTGAAAGCATCTAAGCGGGAAGCCCCCTTCAAGATGAGACATCCCTGAGGCCTAGAGCCTCCTGAAGGGCCCAGCGAGACCAGCTGGTTGATAGGCACGGTGTGGAAGCGCTGCAAGGCGTTGAGCTAACGTGTACTAATGGCCCGTGAGGCTTGACCCTATAACACCCAAGGGGTCTGGTCGTGATGATAACGACACATGAAACACCGGATACGCAGCGTGTGGCCCAAGCGACATAACGTCAGGGCGGCAAGCAATGAGACGATCACAATTTAGCAAACGCTAGTCAGCATGATGTACATAGCCAGTTACGCCTGACGACCATAGCGAGCGTGAACCACCTGATCCCTTGCCGAACTCAGCAGTGAAACCGCTTAGCGCCGATGGTAGTGTGGGGTCTCCCCATGCGAGAGTAGGTCATCGTCAGGCACTTATACCGTAAAAAGCCCCGAGCATTCAGTGTTCGGGGCTTTTTGCTGGGCGGTCGACAATACACCTCACCTTAACCCATACACTAACGTGCGGTTTTCTGGCGTTTTATGTCAGAATGCACTCCTCAAGGAGGAATGCCCATGACTCAGATGCGCTGGGAGCAGCTACTTTCCCCACGTCGTCTTCACGATCAACGCTCAACAAGTACCCGTGAAATAGGGCGTAGTCCGTTTCATAAAGACCATGACCGAATTGTTTTCTCAGGCTCGTTTAGACGTCTGGGGCGCAAGACACAAGTGCACCCGCTAACCGAAAACGATCATATCCATACGCGCCTAACTCATTCGCTGGAAGTTGGCTGTGTAGGTCGTTCTTTGGGCATGATTGTGGGGGAGTTGCTACGCGATCGCTTGCCTGAATGGATTACGCCCGCTGATCTCGGCGTCATTGTACAAACGGCGTGCCTGGGGCATGACATTGGTAATCCCCCTTTTGGTCACGCCGGCGAGTATGCCATTCGCGACTGGTTTCAGCGTGCTCAAAGCAGTGGTCTGTTAGAAGGTCTTTCAGACGCTGAGCGCGAGGACCTGCTGACCTATGAAGGCAACGCCCAGGGTTTTCGGGTGATTACCCAGATTGAATATAACCAGTTTAATGGCGGTATGAGGCTTTCTGCGGCCACACTGGGTGCGCTGCTTAAGTACCCTTGGACTGTTCGTTATAGCGGGCGGGCAGGCAAGTTCGGCGCCTACCAGTCTGAGCAGGCGTTACTCAAAGAGGTAGCTGAAGCGGTAGGTTTGTTGCCCAATGGTGAGCAGCGTTGGTGCCGTCATCCATTAGCTTGGCTAGTCGAGGCGGCCGATGATATTTGTTATGCGCTTCTGGATCTGGAAGATGGTTTGGAGATGGGTATTCTGCGCTATGAAGAGGTTGTCGAGATACTGCGCCAGATTGCCGGGGAGTTCCCGCCTGAATATGCCGATATGCAAGCGCGTAATGTGTCCCAGCGTCGCCGCATTGCGCTGTTGCGAGGCGCTGCCATGGAGCGTGCCGTCAATGATGTCGGCGCAGTTTTTGTCCAGCATGAGCAGGCGCTACTAAGCGGCGCCTTAAGTGATGACTTATTAGCGTTATGCCATCCCGATTTGGGCTGGGGTGTGCAAGCGGCTAAGCAACTGGCTCGAGAGCGTATTTTTCAAAACGAGCGTAAGGCAAAATTAGAGATTGGCGCCTATACGACGCTGGGTATTCTTTTGGAAGCTTTTATAGGCGCTGCTCATGAGCTTCACCATACGGGGCACTCATCGTTTAAACATCAACGTGTGCTGGCTCTTATTGGTGAAAACACCCCGCTGCCTTCTTGGCCGCTCTACGATAGCTACCGTCGAATGCTGGACTTTATCGGCGGGATGACGGATCACTACGCAGTGGATCTAGCGCAAGAGATGGGTGGGCGTCTACGCGGTGATTAGGCCAGAGCACTTATACTGACGGTTGGCGTAAGTGCTTTAATTCCATTAGCTTAGCGCGCTCCAGTAGAACATTAATAACCTTGTCATGGATCGCGTCATTGAGCGGACCGGACGTTAGCTCCGTTATCTGTTGAGCTAAGGTATCTCCGCTTACCACTAGGATATCTGGGGCAGCCTCGCTGTTATCTATTTTCCAGCCAGGTAATACCAGTACGCCACGCACCGGCACAGGCACGCCACAACGGCGCTCTAACCAATGGGTAAGCCAGCTAACCCCTTGGCGTGTTTTATGCATTGGTCGGCGCTCTTGCCAGTGTGGAAAACGCAATCGCTCGCGCTCTACCGCCACGGTGTTGAGCTCGTTGCCATCGGTGCCAATCGCGAGGGTTCTTGCCCGTGTCTCGACCACAAACACCCCATGGGGGGTTACTACCACGTGATCGATGGTGAAGCTGTCGGTGGGAACATCATGAAACACGTAGTAGGGGTGCGCATCGGGGCGGACTAATCGTTCCAACTCTTGGCCAACGGCAAGCTCGCAGGCTAAGCCCAATTTTAGCCGCCGAATACGCTGATAATCACGCACCAATAGCAATGAAAACGTGAGTACCAGTAGCGTGCTGAGCAGCCCATACAGGGCCCATTCCACCCAATCCTGCCGGTCAACAAACAACATTCGGCCCATACCATACACCAGCGGCGCCAAGCTGATGATAGGCCCTAATGCGCCGTTTAAAAATAGGCTGGAAAACGCTTGGTCAAGGCGGTGCCGCAGTGCTTGGCCTGGTTCGTGAAGAGGCGCGTTAAAAGGGGAGTGAACGCGAGCATCATGTAGGCTACGCAGCGCAAGGACAATACTGGCCATTGCCGCCATAGGGAATAAAAAAATCAGGGGTAGCAAGTATTCCAGCCAAGCCATTGCAGTGCCTTGCTCTATAGCGACTCACCTGATGGTAAGTCCCGATAATAAGTTATAGTGGTGTAGAAGCTTCAACCGCCAGCGAATTTAACCTGGTAGCCAAGGGCAAGCAGCTCTTGGCGCAGGGTATCGCGATGGTCGCCTTGAATCTCAATAATACCCTCTTTCACCGCTCCACCCGTTCCGCAACGCTTTTTAAGCGTTTTTGCCAACGCTTTAAGGTCGTCACTAGACAGTGGAATACCACTGACGGTGGTCACGCCTTTGCCTTTACGGCCACTCGTTTCTCGCCGAATACGTACCACACCATCAAGAGCAGCCAAGCGCTGCTGCTCGCTCATCTCGTCACACTGACAGGCTTCAAGTGCTTCCCGGCAGATAGGACAGGTTTTGCCATGTTCGGTGGAGTAAACCAGTCCACCTAACTGATCACGTAAAGAGGCCATTATCATCCTCCTATTGAATGTTGAGGCACAGGTGTTTGCCAATATTCACGCGTGAGTCGCTCTACCACTGCAGGTAATTGATACATGTTACTGATCATAATGGCATTTTCAGGCGTTGTTTCGGCATCGGGGAAACGGTTTAGATGAATCACCGTCATGCCCGCTTGAAGCGCCGCGCGGACGCCTACCAAAGCATCGTCTATGGCAATACAGTCACGCGCTGCATAGCCCATAATACTCGCTGCATGGAGATGTAAACAGGGCTCTGGTTTCCAGCAATTAGCGGTATAGCCACTGAAAAAGCGTTTTCCGAAGTATTGGCTAAGCCCCGTGGCCTCTAATGCCGTGTGGATTTTGCTTTCGGGTCCGTTAGAAACCACCGCACTGGGATAAGAGACTAGGATGTCCAACGTTTCACGAGCACCTGGTATAGTCGTCAGCTCCTGAGCAAGCCTAGTGGCTAGCTTGGCCCGCATTGAGGTTTCCATGCGGTCAAGCTGGTCAGGGTCAACATCACCATAGCGTTGTTGCAGTTCAGCAACGATGCGCCGGAAGCGCGCTCCACGAAACTCGCCAAGGTAATCAGTAGTCGCAAAAGGCAGGCCTACTGAATTAAGTCCGATGGCCATCTCTTCGGCCAGTAGCGGCTCGCTATCGACGAGGGTGCCATCACAGTCAAACAGCAAAAGTGGGAGCGGCATTGCGCGGTTCCTTGCAGCGGCTTAAGCGCTGCCAGTATTGGTTTAAGCCATCCATACTGCTATTGAACGGGATTTTACGCTATTTGTGAACACTGTTTTGTTATTTTTTGCTTGCCTACACGATACGCTTACGCCAGCTTAAACGGCTACGCTCAATTTGTTGCCTACCACAATCTATAACTTGGCGTTAGTAAGCGTCCCATTGTGAGCGTTGGGAACAGCTAAGCTGTAATGGCGATATGCATATCTAAAGAAGTCTGCACTGAAGAGAGAGTAGGGATACACTATTCTGTTATAACCACAACATGGAGAACGCCTAATGCGATTAACCCCTTGGTTGCTACCTTTTGCACTTAGCGCTGCTTTACTAACGACCACGAGCTATGTGTTTGCTGATAATCATGAATCTGAGAGTGAACAGCAAAAGCCTCTGGATGATGAGGCGCTTGAAGAAGAGTACGGTATTAAAGCGGGATCAGTGAAGCGTGACGAAGATGAAGGCGCTTCTTCTAGCGATTCCGAAGGCGCTGATGAGCAATCTCGCGTCAGCGAAGAAGAAGAAGAGGAAGAAAAGGGCGAAGAAGAAGCAACGCGTGCAGGTGAAGATGACGTAGCGCTAGAGCCTGGCGACAGTGAAGAGAGAAATCCCGAAGCTGGCACGGGTGGTACCGGTAGTCCAGAAGATGCTATTCATGATAGCGAGGAAGAGAATAGCAAAGAGAACAAGAATGGCACTGAAGATAACGAGTAACCTCAGTGCCCGGTGTACTACTTGGCAAGCCGCCGCGAATTAGCACTGCTGCGTTGATGATAAGGTTTCATAGTGTGCTTGCTGGTTACCCACCAAGGGGCTAACTGCCCATTCATTGAGTTAAATAGCGCTTTTTGCATGACGAGGCCAGCTTCCATGCTGGCCTCGAGTTTTTCCGTGACCATGCGCTGATTCTCTTGCATCATTTTAGGGCTGAAGAAAGGCTGTGTTTGCCATAAATGATTGCGCATAGTGATGGTTGATAAAGAGGTGGACCATAGCTCAAACGCCATAACCCCGACTTTCCATACATCAAACATTGCCACTGGCGTCGTGGGCATAAAAGTCAGTGTAGATGTGCGGTTCATAAAAAGGTTGCCTCTCTGTTGGAACATGAAAGCTCATGGCTTCTTCTCAGTGTTGGCGTATCAATGCTGCAATGCAATATCTATTTCGTTAGTCATAACCTGCGTTATTAAAAAAGAGTTGCAAAAAAAAAGAGTCACAAAAAAAGACGACCAAACAGGTCGTCTTTTTTGAAGCTCTGTCGTCTATGCGGTTATTTTATCTTGGGAGCCAGTTCGCCGCGCTCATAGCGTAGGAACATCTCTTCCAGGTTGATCGGTTTAATCTTGCTGGCGTTGCCGGCTGTACCGAAAGCTTCGTAGCGAGCGATACACAGGTCGCGCATCGCAGTAACGGTTTCCTTCAAGAACTTGCGCGGGTCGAATTCAGCAGGGTTCTGGGCCAAAAAACGCCGCACTGCACCGGTGGACGCCAGGCGCAGGTCAGTATCGATATTAACCTTGCGCACACCGTGCTTAATACCTTCAACGATCTCTTCGACGGGCACGCCGTAAGTTTCCGGAATCTCGCCGCCGTACTGGTTAATCACTTCCAGCCATTCTTGTGGTACGGAAGAGGAGCCGTGCATAACCAGGTGGGTATCGGGGATCCGTGCATGAATCTCTTTGATGCGTTGAATAGAAAGCGTGTCTCCGGTCGGCGGTTTGGTGAATTTATAAGCGCCGTGGCTGGTGCCAATGGCAATCGCCAACGCGTCGACGTGAGTCTTTTTCACAAAATCGGCGGCTTCTTCGGGGTCTGTCAGCAACTGTTCCATATCCAGCTTGCCTTCAGCGCCGATGCCGTCTTCTTCTCCGGCCATGCCCGTTTCGAGACTGCCCAGGCAGCCCAGCTCGCCTTCAACGGAAACGCCACAGGCGTGAGCCATTTCCACCGTGCGACGGGTAACATTGACGTTATAGTCGTAGTCAGTCGGTGTTTTGCCGTCTTCGCCCAAGGAGCCGTCCATCATCACCGACGAGAAGCCAAGCTGAATTGAACGCTGGCACACCGCAGGGCTGGTGCCGTGATCCTGATGCATGACAACAGGGATATGCGGAAACTCTTCAACGGCTGCCAAAATCAAATGGCGAAGAAAAGGGGCGCCAGCATACTTGCGCGCACCGGCAGAGGCCTGCACGATGACCGGTGAGTCGGTGGCATCGGCGGCTTCCATAATGGCGCGCATCTGCTCAAGGTTGTTGACGTTGAACGCCGGAATGCCGTAGCCATATTCGGCGGCGTGGTCGAGCATCTGGCGCATGCTGATCAGAGCCATGAAATCACCTTATCCTGAGTTTTTAAAAACATGTTATTAAAAATACGTTCTAAAACGGAGCAGCTAAAACCACTACTTCCGGCTGCGAGCGTGCAAGTTTGAGTCGTTTAATGTTAACCGTGTTTGGCAGCGGCTTCGAGAGCCGCAACGGCAGGCAACTGCTTGCCTTCGACATACTCAAGGAAGGCGCCGCCGCCAGTGGAAATGTACGACACGCGATCTGCAATCGCATATTTATCAATAGCCGCTAACGTATCGCCACCTCCGGCAATCGAGAAAGCTGCGCTATCCGCAATGGCCTGAGCGATGACCTGAGTGCCTTTACCAAACTGATCGATTTCAAATACACCGACAGGGCCATTCCATAGAATAGTGCCTGCGTCTTTCAACATACCCGCCAAGTGAGCCGCGGTGTCTGGGCCAATATCCAGAATCATTTCATTATCGGCCACTTGATCGACCGGTTTGACAACAGCCTCTGCCGACTCAGAGAACTCGGTGGCAACAACAACATCGCTCGGGAGCGGAATCGAAACCTTTTCCATCAGCGCTTTTGCTTGGCCAACCAAATCGGCTTCGTGGAGTGATTTGCCGACATTGTACCCCGCCGCGGCAATAAAGGTGTTGGCAATACCCCCGCCGACAATTAGCTGGTCGCATTTTTCAGCCAATGCGGTAAGTACATCGAGCTTAGTCGATACTTTTGAGCCACCAACGATGGCCGCCATTGGGCGTGCGGGATGCGCCAACGCCTTTTCTAACGCATCGAGCTCTTGGGCAAGCAGTGGCCCTGCGCAGGCACTCGGTGCAAAACGTGCGACGCCATGGGTAGAGGCTTGTGCGCGGTGGGCGGTGCCAAAAGCGTCCATCACAAAGAGATCGCAGAGGGCGGCGTATTGTTTCGCCAACTGTTCATCGTCTTTTTTCTCGCCGCTATTAAAGCGCACGTTTTCAAGCAAAACGATGTCGCCGTTAGCGAGATCAAGCGTTTCGCCGACCTTTTCACCGAGGTAGGTTTTGATCAGCGGTACTGGGCAGCCTAACAGTTCACCTAAGTGCTCCGCTACCGGCGCGAGGGAAAACTCCTCGGTGGGTTGACCTTCGGTGGGGCGCCCTAAATGGCTCATCAACATCACTTTAGCCCCAGCCTGCGCAGCCGCTTGAATCGTCGGCAATGCGGCTCGCAGACGAGCGTCGCTGGAGACGCGACCATGTTTGATGGGCACATTCAGGTCTTCACGGATCAGCACGCGTTGCCCTTCCAAGGGCAGATCGGTCATCTTTTTCACGTTCATGTGAGCGGTTTCCTCGTGTTTTATGCCGTTGAACTAACTATGAGCAAGTCATGTAAACAGATTATGTGTCTGTCGAAAGCCTAGCCAATCGTTGACTGATATCGAGCATACGATTAGCGAACCCCCATTCGTTATCGAACCAACACAGCAACTTGATAAGACGTTGACCGGCTACTCGGGTTTGAGTGGCGTCCAGAATGCCTGAGCGCGGGTCATGATTGAAATCGACTGACGCCATAGGCGCTTCAGTATAGCCAAGCACACCTTTTAAGCGCTGCTGGCTGGCGGCCAGCAATATCGCATTCACGTCATCGCGATGGGTATTACGGCTGACGGTGAGGGCTAGATCCATAGCAGAAACATTGATCGTTGGAACGCGCACGTGCAGGCATTCAAAGCGCCCCGCTAGATGCGGCATTAAGCGGCTAATGCCAAGTGCCAGACCGGTATCCACCGGCACAATTGAGTGCATCGCAGAACGGGTGAGACGTAAGTCAGTTTGGTGATAAGCATCGATCACCGGCTGATCGTTCATGGCCGAGTGAATCGTGGTGGTGACACCGTGCTCAAGGCCGAGTGTTTCATCCAGAACCGTCAAAAGCGGCACAAGGCAGTTAGTGGTGCACGAAGCGGCAGAAAGAATGCGCTGGGAAAGGTCCAGCTTTTCTTCGTTAATGCCCCATACGATAGTGGCGTCGACATCATTTTCCGCTGGCTGAGAAAACAGCAGCCGCTTAGCGCCTGCTGCTAGATGCTGCTCGGCAGTGGCGCGATCTTTAAAACTTCCCGAACACTCAAGCACCAGGTCTACCTCGAGCGCTTTCCAGGGTAGCTTCCGTGGGTCTTGTTCGCAGAGCACCTGAATGCGCTGACCATTGACGATAAGGGACTGACCGTCGTTATCGACGTCTCCAGGGAAGCGGCCATGAGTCGTGTCGTAACGGGTCAGGTAGGTAATGGTAGCAAGGTCAGAAAACTCATTAATGGCGACTATTTCAATCTCAGGATGATGCCGCTCAACGAGCGCCCGCAAAACGCACTGGCCAATACGGCCGTAACCGTTAATGGCAATGCGATATCTGGAAGCAGAATTAGCCATGCAGAAGGGCGACTCTTAAAAGTGGTTCAATGATTAAAATGACGTTGAAAACCAGCAATGATAACGCATTTCAGCCAGCGATTCTTATCATTGGCCCGCCCCAATTAACTGCCCATGCCGACTAGCCGCCAGGCAAGCGGCAGCAACACCGCAGTGAATATACCCGTAAGGCTCATTCCCAGGGACGCGAATGCCCCGGCGGTGGGGCTAAGCTCAAATGCCCTGACAGTACCAATCGCGTGGCCGTTAAGCCCCAGTGCAAAACCGATTAAGCGGTCATCATCGATATCCAACCAACGCGCGGCGAGGCTAACACAGGGAATCGTGATTACACCGGTGACCAACAGTGCTCCTAGTAGCAATGCTACCGTGCCGCCAAGCTGTTCAGTAATACCGATCGCAATCGGCGCAGTTACCGATTTAGCGGCAATGGAAGCGAGTATCGTATCCGAGCTACCCAGCAACCAAGCGATTGCCAGCGAATAGAAAGCCGCCAGGGTTGCAGCAACGGGCAAACAAATCGCCAAAGGCCGCCATAACTCAACGATACGTGGCAACTGCTGATAAAGCGGCATGCCCAGCGCCACCGTGGCGGGGCCCAAAAGCACCGTCAGCCACGTAGCACCCTGCTGATAGGTGGCGTAAGGCAGTCCTATCAGCGCTAACGCCCCCGCCAGCAGCAGCGCCGCGATCAAAATAGCGGGAAGCCAAGAGGGGCGCTTTAAACGCTGGAACAGACCGCTACCAAGTAAATAAGCGGCGAGCGTTAACCCCACCGCAAACAGCGGAGTAGTGGTTAATAGGGTGAGCAGCGATGCCTCAGCGGACATAGGGTTGCCCGATTAGCCGCTTGAGTAACCACAGCGTAGTAAACACACTGAGTAATGTGCCTAGCACTAGCGCAATAAGGATAGCGGTCCACTGTCCTGCTAGCTCGCCAATGATAAAAAATACACCGACAACGCCGGGCATAATCAGCATGGCGAGCAAGGCAATTAGCGGCTGGGCGGCAGCTGCAATGCTGGTAGGAACGCGGCCTCGTACGGCGAGAGTCGCACAGAGCAGCAGCATGCCAATGACGCCTGAAGAGATCGGCAAAGCGGTGAAGTGGATCACCACTTCACCGATCAGCCAGTAGCTAATCAGCCATAGAAAGCCACTGAGTACCGGCATGATTTAGCCGAGCAATTCGTTGGCTTGCTTGACCACATTCTCGACGGTAAAGCCGAAGTGCTTGAACAGATCACCCGCCGGGGCCGATTCGCCGTAAGTTGTCATGCCAATGACACGGCCTTCCAGGCCCACATACTTGTACCAGTAGTCGGCGTGAGCGGCTTCAATCGCGATACGCTTGGTCACTGCCTTAGGCAGTACGCTCTCGCGGTATTCTGCATCCTGACCGTTGAAGCGATAGGCCGAAGGCATGGAAACCACACGTACCGCCTTACCCTGCTGTTCAAGCTCGGCGGCGGCGTCCATCGCCAACGATACTTCAGAACCGGTCGCAATCAGAATCAACTCGGGCGTACCTTCGCTATCCTTAAGCACATAGGCGCCGTTCTGAATGGCTGCCAGCTGCGCTTTAGTGCGCTGCTGGTGAGGTAGGTTTTGTCGTGACAGTACCAACGCGGTGGGTCCCGAGTGGCGCTTGATAGCTGCATCCCAGGAGGCAGCAGTTTCTACCGCATCACATGGCCGCCAGGTGTTTAGGTTAGGCGTGGTGCGCAGGTTAGTGAGCTGCTCGACTGGCTGGTGAGTTGGGCCATCTTCACCCAGGCCGATGGAGTCGTGAGTGAACACATAAATGACCTGCTGACCCATCAACGACGCCATGCGGATCGAGTTGCGCATGTACTCCATAAACAGCAAGAAGGTAGCGCCGTAAGGTACCAAACCGCCGTGCAGGGCGATCCCGTTCATGATTGCACCCATGCCAAACTCACGCACACCGTAGTGCAGGTAGTTGCCACTGGCATCTTCCGGCGTGATCGCTTTAGCACCTTTCCAAAAGGTCAGGTTTGAGGGTGCCAGATCGGCGCTGCCGCCCAGCAGTTCCGGCATTTGGGGGCCGATCACATTCAGCGCTTCAAACGAGGCTTTACGTGATGCGATGGTCTCGCCGCGCTCCTGGGACTGTTCAATCAATGCTTCTGTGGGCAGTTTCGCAGGCAGCTGACGCTTCATGCGGCGAGTGAATTCACGTGCTTCCGTGGGGAAGGCCTCCGCATAGCGGGCAAAGCGATCTTCCCATGCCTGCTGCACAGATTTGCCGGCTTCACGGGCATCCCAGGCAGAGTAGATGGGCTCAGGGATATGGAAGGGCGCGTGGGGCCAGTCGAGCTGGGTGCGGGCCAGGGCCACTTCTTCATCGCCTAATGGCGCGCCGTGAGCATCCTCTTTACCCTGCTTGTTGGGGGCGCCAAAGCCAATGATAGTCTTACAGATAATCAGGCTGGGTTTATCGTCGTGGCTCTTGGCCAGCTCAATCGCCGCTTTTATCTCCTCCGGCTTGTGGCCATCCACGTTTGGTACTACGTGCCAGCCGTAAGCTTCAAAGCGCTTGGCGGTATCGTCGGTAAACCAACCTTCGACCTCACCATCAATAGAGATACCGTTGTCATCGTAAATTGCGATCAATTTACCCAGCTGATGGGTACCCGCGAACGACGCCGCTTCGTGGGAGATACCTTCCATCACGCAGCCGTCGCCCAAAAAACACCAGGTGTGATGGTCAACAATGGTATGGCCAGGGCGGTTGAACTGGGCCGCTAAGGTTTTTTCCGCAATCGCAAAGCCCACAGCGTTGGCAAAGCCCTGACCGAGGGGGCCGGTAGTGGTCTCGATACCCGGCGCGTAGCCAAATTCTGGGTGGCCAGCGGTGGGCGAGTGCAACTGACGGAAATTTTGCAGTTGTTCGAGGCTAAGCTCGTAGCCGCTTAAGTGCAGCAGTGAATAAAGCAGCATGGAACCGTGACCATTGGAAAGCACGAACCGATCACGATCGGCCCACTTAGGGTCTTCGGGGTTGTGCTTGAGGTAGTCATTCCATAGCACCTCGGCAATATCCGCCATGCCCATGGGCGCACCAGGGTGGCCGGACTTGGCCTTCTGAACGGCATCCATGGAAAGCGCACGAATGGCATTGGCTAGCTCAAAACGGGATGGCATGGGGGTGCTCCTCGCCTGAAAACGGAAATTATAAAGGCGCTATTGTCGCTGACTTCCCATGTGGCGGCAAATGTAGCGGAAAATTCTGGTAAACACGTTCTGGGAAGCATCGCCGACAGCGTGTAGACTCTGCCTCCCGAAGTGGTGGAGAACGTCATACTGCCGCTTCACTAATATGGGCAGGGGTCACCTGCCATGATTTCCTGCTGATGCTGTGGATTACAGGCAGCCGTCATACAGAGGGTCGAGTGCGCGATGAGCGAATATTCCCTGTTTACCTCCGAGTCCGTCTCCGAAGGTCACCCCGATAAAATTGCCGATCAGATTTCTGACGCGGTGTTAGATGCCATTATCGCCCGTGATAAACAGGCGCGTGTTGCCTGTGAAACGATGGTGAAAACCGGCGTGGCGATCATTGCCGGTGAAATTACCACATCAGCCTGGGTTGATTTAGAAACCCTCGTGCGCGATGTGATTATTAGCATCGGCTATAACTCGTCTGACGTCGGTTTTGACGGCGCGACCTGCGGCGTGGTCAACCTGATCGGTAAGCAGAGTGTCGACATTGCCCAGGGGGTTGATCGCACCAAGCCGGAAGACCAGGGCGCTGGCGACCAGGGCCTGATGTTTGGTTACGCGACCAACGAAACCGATTCGTTTATGCCCGCGCCGATCCACTACTCGCACCGTTTAGTCGAGCGTCAGGCCGAACTGCGTAAGAACGGTCTGTTGCCGTGGCTGCGCCCCGATGCCAAAAGCCAAGTAACCTTTCGCTATAATGCCCAAGGCCAGCCCTGTGGTGTCGATGCCATTGTACTCTCCACTCAGCACGATCCTGAGATTAATCAGGAGGATCTGCGCAAAATGATCAAGCGTGAGGTCATTGAGCAAGTGATCCCCGCTGAGTGGCTGGATGAGAATACCCAGTACCACATTAACCCAACCGGTAAGTTCGTCATTGGTGGTCCGGTAGGCGATTGCGGCCTAACCGGGCGCAAGATCATCGTTGACACCTATGGTGGCATGGCACGCCACGGTGGTGGCGCGTTCTCGGGTAAAGACCCTTCTAAGGTTGACCGTAGCGCCGCCTATGCGGGCCGCTATGTGGCGAAGAACATAGTAGCCGCGGGCTTGGCTGACAAATGTGAGATTCAGGTCTCCTACGCGATTGGGGTTGCTGATCCCACCTCGGTCTCTATTGATACCTTTGGTACCGGTAAGATTGACGATAAGCAGATCGTTGCGCTGGTACGCGAACATTTCGACCTGCGGCCCTACGCGATTACCAAAATGCTTGATTTATTGCACCCGATGTACCAACTCACCGCCGCTTACGGTCACTTTGGCCGAGCGCCGTTTGAGCACAGCTATACGTGGAGCGATGATAAAGGCGAACAGCATACGGAAACCTTTACCGCCTTCCCGTGGGAAAAAATTGATAAGGCCGATGCGTTGCGTCAGGCGGCCAATTTGTAAGCCATTCGCTACACTGTTTGTAAGCAATGGATGAAATCGCCCCTCTGGCTCCGGCCAAGGGGCTTTTTTTATGCTTTATTTCAAAACCCTGCGCTAGGCTAAGCCTAAAGGCCTATGGGATAACGCTAGGGGTAAGTAATGCTGTTGAGTGTACGAACTTGGCTGTTGGGTAGTCTGATCTGGCTTGTCACTTTTTCCGCACAGGCTGCCAATTGCCCTGCTTGGCCGAAAGAGCGCTTAACCAACGAAAGCCAAGCATTAGCCGAACAGGTCCAGCGCTGGGACATTGCCTACCATGACGAGGGCGTTGCACTGGTCGACGATGCCCTTTACGACCAAGCCGTGGAGCGCCTAGCAACGTGGCAGCGCTGTTTAGGCACCGAGCCCAACCATCGACCGCTTTCACGAGTGACACACAGTCGCGGCACCCTTGATCATCCGGCGGCACAGCGTGGGCTTAACAAGGCAGATGAAGATGAAGTCAGGCGCTTTACCAGCCGGCGCGAAGATCTATGGATTCAGCCTAAAGTGGACGGTGTGGCGATTACGCTGCGCTATGCTGATGGTGAATTGGTTGAAGCCGTTAGCCGTGGCGATGGCGAGCGGGGCCAAGATTGGACGAACCGAGTGCGTCAGCTACCTGCCGTACCCAATACGCTGCCCGAGCCTATTTCTGCGCTATTCCAGGGCGAGCTGTATTGGCAGCTAAATCAGCACGTGCAGGCACGCTCGCCTGCCTCGGGCGCCCGCGGGGCAGTGGCGGGAGCAATGGCGCAATCCTCTCCCACAGCGGCCACCCTTGAACGTATTGGCCTGTTTGTTTGGGGCTGGCCCGATGGGCCAACTACGATGGAAGATCGTTTAGCGCAACTTAGTGCGCTGGGATTTAATACCGCTGACTACACCTACCCGCTGGATGATCGTCGTGATGCCAACTATTGGCGCGATAACTGGTTCAATAACCCGCTTCCTTTTGCTACCGATGGGGTGGTGATCAAGCAAGCTGAACGTCCTGGTATTCGCCGCTGGTCATCATCGCCCCCTGAGTGGGCCATCGCCTGGAAATACACCGCTCAACAAGTGCTGGCTGAAGTGCGCGGCATTGAGTTTCGCGTTGGGCGCACTGGGCGTGTGACGCCGCTGGTGTGGCTTAATCCGGTGCTGCTGGAGGGGCGTCGCATCAGCCGCGTCTCGCTAGGCTCGCTGGCGCGTTGGGAGTCATTGGATATTCGCCCCGGCGACCAGGTGGCCGTTTCTCTGGCGGGCCTAACGATTCCTCAGCTAACGGAGGTTGTTTGGCACACTCAAGAACGTTCGCCGCTGAGCGCGCCTTCGGCGCAGCGTTACCACCTGCTGAGCTGCTTTGAATTAACCCCAGGCTGCGAGGCACAGCTGCTGGCGCGGCTTTCCTATCTTGGCGAAGAGCTAGGTATGCAGGGTGTTGGCGAAGGTACCTGGCAAGCGCTAATGGACGCGGGAGTAGTGACCCAGTTACTGGACTGGCTGAACGCTGAGTCGCGTCAACTGCAGGAAGCTTATGGTATTGGCCAGGTCACTGCCGCCGCGCTCACTGAGCAGTTTCAAATCGCTAAGGGTAAGCCTTTTGCGGCATGGCTGAGTGCGCTCGGTGCGCCGCCGGGTAGCGAAGCGGTACGCGCTGATTGGAATGAGTTAGCGAGCTACCAGCGTGAAGAGTGGCAAGCCGTTCCAGGCGTCGGCCCGGTGCGCGCTGATGCGCTGGTGGCGTTTTTTAGCCATCCCGAGATACAGCGCATGGCTCGGCAGCTTAACGAAGCGGGTGTTGCCGGTTTTTAATCGCTAACTTTTAATTACTAACCAAGCCCGGTAAGGCGCAGCATCAAGCCCAGGTAGAGGGGAATCAGCAGCGGCGCAAGCAGGGTCGTGACCAGCACCGCTAACGCACCTTTTTGCGGCTGAATCCCCAGCTCCATCGCCACTACCACGACGTTAGCGGCCATGGGCACTACGCCTATCAATAGCAGTGCCATGGCAAGCTCAGTGGAGAGTGGAGAGACCCACTGTAATACTAAAACGGCTACTAACATGACCAGCGGCCACATTAGGTAGCGCAGGCCCACGCAAGTGGCCACAAAACGCGAATCCCAGGCAGAAAGCGTCACCTGACTGAGCGTCATGCCAATAATCATCATGCCCAGCAGCGTGTAGGTGGCGGGGAACACTGCCAGCGAACTCATTACCCCTGCGGGCAGCGTTATCTCAAAGGCGCTCAGTAGTAACGCTAATAAGAACGCGTAAATAAGCGGTAGGCGTGAAATCTTGATCAAACTTTCGCGGACCGAGAAGCGCCCGCGCGCACTTAGATAGAAGCCCACGGTGAATTCGTAAATATTGATCCCCAGCATGCAGAACAGGTAAAGCGTCACGCCCTCAGCCGGTAGCAGAATCAATGCAATCGGTAAGCCAAAATAGCCGGTGTTGCCCGTCCCTGAGGAGAACGCCAGCAGGGCTGCTTCCTGCTCACCAAAGCGGTGGTGAGTGATGCGCTGTACCACCAGAGCCATCAGGCTTGTTAAAATGAACAGCGCTAATGTCAGCAGCAAGTAGTCAGGAGTAGGGCCACCGTTCATCAATGCACGAAAAATGGTGAAGGGGGCAATCAGATAAACCAATAGCGTAGCGATGGGGCGAGGGTCTAGTTTAAGCCGTTGGGCGGCAAGCCAGCCTAACGCCACATAGCTTAGTAACATCAGTAGCGGCCCAACCAGTGCCCCTGGTGCAAGATCCATCTACCCTCCCATAAAGTGTGTTGTGACTGACGAACATGAGCCGAATTAAAGGCCGAGCGTGGAATCTTTCATTAGCCCCAGCGCAATGGAACAGCGAGAATACCCCAAAATATCATTTCTATTGAGCTAAAAAGGAACTCCCATGAGCAGCCACGAGCATCCGCTAGGTATCAGCTTCGAATTTTTCCCGCCCAATACCGATGCTGGGCGCGACAAGCTAATACATGTTCGTGATGAGCTGGCCGCCCGCAAGCCGCGTTTTTTCTCAGTTACCTATGGCGCCGGTGGATCGACCCAGGCGCGTACCCGTGAAGTGGTGCGAGCGGTGAGTGAGAGTGGCATTACCACCGCGCCACACCTCTCCTGCATTGGTAGCGAGAAAGCGCAATTACGCGACCTGCTGGCTCAGTACCGCGAGGAGGGCGTGGATAGTCTAGTCGCGCTGCGAGGTGATATGCCTTCAGGTATGGGAAGCATTGGCGAGTTGCGTTATGCCAACGAACTGGTTGAATTTATTCGTGCGGAAACCGGCGACCATTTCGATATTGCTGTCGCTGCTTACCCTGAATCGCATCCACAGGCCGCCAACCTGGATAAGGATGTGGAAAATTTTGCACGCAAAATGAAGGCGGGGGCCAATATGGCCATTACCCAATACTTCTTTACCGCTGATGCCTACTTCAACTTCGTTGATAAAGCCCGAGCGCTGGGCGTCAAGCAGCCAATTATTCCCGGCATTATGCCGATTACCAACTACACCAAGCTGGCGCGATTCTCTGACGCTTGCGGCGCTGAGATCCCGCGTTGGATTCGCAAGCAGTTAGAGTCCTATGGCGACGACAGCGAAGCGATTGCCGCTTTCGGGACTGATGTGGTGAGCCGTCTTTGCCAACGGTTGTTGGAGGGAGGCGCGCCGGGGCTGCACTTCTATACGCTTAACCAGGCGGCGCCGGTGCTCAAGATCGTCGACAACCTGACGGATTAATCTCGTTGTGTGACCAGCTTTGCACGTATGAAAAACCCCGCTCAACAATCGTTGAGCGGGGTTTTTTAGGCTTGCCGATGAGTGGTTAAAGGCACTCAGCCAGCTTGCGCTGCTTTGCTTCCTCCACCGTGAGCCTTACGCTGCATCATGAATAGCACGATACCAATCGCAAGGCCTGCAATGTCGGTATAGATGCCGCCGTAGATTAAAAACAGCGCGCCTACCAGCATAACGACACGCTGCACTAGGTTAACGGGGCCAAAGAACCATTTCTGCACCATACCTGAGAGCAGCACAATGCCCAGCGTCGCAGTTAACCCAACGCGTAGGATCTGCATCGGTGAGCCTTCCATCAGCATTGCTGGGCTGTAGAAGAACATGAACGGCACGATGAAGGCGGCCAGACCAATCTTGAAGGAAGCCACCGATGTGCCCATGGGATTGTCGCCAGAGATACCGGCGGCTGCATAAGAGGCCAAGGCAACCGGCGGGGTAATCGCCGACACGACCGCAAAGTAGAACACAAAGAAGTGGGCGATCAGGGGCTCAATGCCGATATTGATCAAGCCAGGAGCAACCACCGACGCGGCCACCGCATAGGCGGCAGTGGTGGGCATGCCCATCCCCAGCAAAATGCTGATCAACATGGCGAACACCAGCGCCAGTAATTGGCTGACACCGGCGAGGCCCAGTAGCAGTGACGAGAAGCGTGCGCCAACACCTGTCAGCGAGATAACCCCGACGATCAAACCTGCGCAGGCGCACACGGCGATAATCTGAATCGACATGGTGCCTGCGATTTGCAGGGCTTTGAGAATCGCGCGAAGGCCCATTTTATTGGGTGAAATCCAGCTAACCACGGCGGCTGAGGCCGTTGCCAGGGTGCCGGCGCGGATGACTGAATAGCCCATAAACAGCGCGACAATCAGGATAATAATCGGCGCGAACAAGTAGACTTGTTTTACCAGCCTTGAAAAAAGCGGAATTTCATCTTTGCGCATGCCGCGCATGCCTTTACGGGCGGCTTCAAAGTCGACCATAAAGTAGATAGAAGCAAAGTAGAGAATCGCCGGGATAACCGCTGCAATAGCGATTTCGGTATAAGGGATACCGGTCACTTCGGCCATGATGAAAGCACCTGCGCCCATGATCGGTGGCATGATCTGCCCGCCGGTTGAAGCGGCGGCTTCTATGGCACCTGCGCTACGCGCGGGGTAACCCACCTTTTTCATCAAGGGAATGGTCAATGAGCCAGTGGAAACGACGTTGCCCGCCGATGTGCCGTTGATCATACCCATTAAGCCAGAAGCAAAAATAGCCACCTTGGCGGGGCCGCCACGGGCACGGCCTGCTGCAGCAAAGGCAAAGTTAACGAAGTAATCGCCTACTTTTGATGCCTGCAGGAAAGCCGCAAAAATAATGAACAGAATAATATAGGTCGATGACACGGCCGTCGTTGGCCCGAGGATACCTGCATCGGTATACACCTGACTGAAGAAGCGTTGCAGTGACAGACCTGGGTAGCCTAAGAAGCCTGGCAAGTAAGGGCCAGCAAATACGTAGGTGAGGAAGACCGCAGAGATTACCACTAGGGCTAGGCCGGCCACACGGCGGGTCAGTTCCAAAATCAGCAGAGAGCCTGCGATAGCCGCCCATGAAATACCTGACGGAGCGAAAGATGTGCCCGTCGACATACGAATATTGGTGTTATAAGCCACCAGCAAATAACCGGCACTGGCCAGCGCGCATACCATGAGCACTAAATCGGCAGGGTTGAAGCGATGCCGCGCCTGACGATAAAACCAAGAAAGTACGATCGCACCTGCTGTAGTCGCCATTAATGGATAGCCGTAATGCCAGTTCTCGATATTTGGGTCGATGCGCATCGCGCCGCCGCTGAGCGTCTGGTACATCACAAACACCTGCGCCAGGGTATAGGCAGCGGGAATCAGTAGCGCGTAGCTAGCCCATTTAATCCAAGCTCCCGAGGCTTGGTGACCATCATCAGCAAAACGGGCGCCGGAAAATAGCCCATAACCGAGCACCAACGCCCCGGCAATATGCACGATACGAAACGACCAGGTTTCCATCGGATATACGTTCAACGAAATCAGGTGAAAGCTAGAGTAAACAATGGCTAATGCCGCAAATAGTAGGAACTGCCAGCCAGTAAATAGTCGGCGATTTGATTCAACAACGTCGTCATCGACACCATCGGCAATAGACTCGGGTATCGCTGAGGCCGCGTGGGCATCATCCTTGAGACCATTGGGTTCTTGGTCGGTTTTGTGACTCATTAGAGTTCACCCTCACAGCAAAAAGCAGACAAAGGGGGGAGTAGCGAATCTGCCCCGCCCGGCAGAACCGGAAGCGGGGCAGTTAAGGCAATAAAAGTTGCTTAGTTAATCATGTCATCAGCAATGTCATAGCCGTTCTCTTCGTACCAGCGTGCAGCACCAGGGTGAAACGGCAGAACGGTGTTGTGCTTGATGTTTTCCGGGATCGTAGTGGCCGCACTGCGATGAACGGACTGCATCCGGTCATTGTTTTCCATGGTCGCTTTGGTTACTTCGTAAACAAAGTCTTCCGGTAGATCACAGCCTGCAATCGCAAAGTTCCACATGGAAACGGCGCGCGCGTCTTCTTCTAACGTTTCATAAGTGCTGGCCGGAATCATGAACTCAGCAACGGGGTAGTTTTCCAGCACGGTTTCCATTTCTTCTTCTGTGAACTCAATGATATTCACATCCGTCTGTACTTCGAGCTGGCTAACCGCAGGGATCGGGATGCCGGCAGCGAACGCTACAACGTCAAGTAGGCCATCCTGCAACTGACCGCCGAGGTCTGACCAGCCGCCATTGCGACGCTCAAAGTCCACGCCTAAGGTCTCTAAAATGGCTGGGAAGTAGGTATCAGACGTTGAGGCAGCTGGGCCAAAACCGATACGTGCGCCATCAGGAATGTCGGAAATGGACTCAATGCCGCTGTCAGAAAGTGCGGTAATGGAGAACGGCGTTTCGTACATGGGGAACATAGCGCATACATTATCCATCTGCATGCCAGGAGCTAACGGGCTTTCGCCTTTAATGGCATCAGAAGCGGGGCCCATGGTGGTTAAGCCAAATGCCATGTCGCCTGTGTGTACCAATGCCAAGTTTTGAGTGGGGCCGCCGGTGACTTCACCGCCGCCGGATACACCCAGTTCATCAGCAATAAAATTCGCCCAGCCTGAGCCGTAAACGAAGTAAGTGCCGCCCTGGCTTGCGGTACCAACGGTAAAGTTATCGGGCCAATCGGAACGGTCTTCTTGAGCCTGGGCACTGCTAGCCGCCGCCACTAGCAGGGCGCTGCTGGCGAGAAGAGTAAAGGTTTTAGGCATTGGTTTGCGCATGGCGAAAGTTCCTAGCTGTTATTGGGGTTATAGTCTGATGGTTCCGATCAATACCGCTAGTCGAACGGATTAATCAGACAATGCAGGAGTTATAACAGCGATAGTTGTGCCATTTAATTTTTATTTTTTTAAAAACAATCGGTTATTAATTTTATATTCGACTTTGGTGGAGCGCGCTTTTCGCCATTATGTCCGGTTGTTCGCACGACTGTGGGTTTTAGGTGTGTGGATAACCGCACACATATTGAGCTGTTTGGAAATGATCGGTTTCAGGCCCGCGCCGATTATGCAGGCCTACCTTTGATAGGGAGGGGTTAGCGAGAAGGTTTGCCTGGGTCCAGAATGCGCACAGGTTGTACATCTTGCTGCTTCTGGTCATCGCGCACCTGATTAACGCGAGTGGTCATTTCGGTGAGCGCGTCTTCTTCAATGGGCAGTTGCTCAAAAAAATCGCAACTGACACATTCACGGTAGCGAATACCGTTTTGTTCCCAGGCGCGGATTCGATCCATTTCTGCACAGCGGGGGCAGGTAACGCCCGCAATAAAACGTTTAACCGTTGACATAACAAGCTCCTAGCGCGCGGCGGCTTGGCGCCGCGCATGGGAAAAGCGTATCAAAAAAGCATCAAGCGGCACGGATGCCGCAGTGGCGTAGTAATGGCTCAACGCTAGGCTCACGGCCACGAAAGGCGATAAACAGCTCAGCCGCATCACGTGCGCCACCCTGCTCAAGGATTTCGCGGCGGAAGCGTTGCCCCGTTTCCGGATCGAAGATGCCGGTTTCTTCGAAGGCGCTCCAGGCATCTGCCGAAAGAACTTCCGCCCACTTGTAGCTGTAGTAACCAGCAGCATAGCCACCAGCAAACACATGACCAAAGCTATTCTGGAATCTGTTGAAAGATACCTTGGGCAGCACTGATACCGCCTCACGTACTTCATCGAGTAATGCTTGCACGTCGCTGGCGCTGGGGGCGCTAAGCTCATGGTGCAAACGCAGATCAAACAGCGAAAACTCTACTTGGCGCATCATACCCATGGCGGACTGAAAATTCTTAGCCGCTTGCAGGCGCTCTAGTAGCTCTGCGGGCAGCGGTTCACCGCTATCCACGTGTTTGGCGAGCAGGTCTAGCCCTTCGCGCTCCCAGCAATAGTTTTCCATAAACTGGCTGGGCAACTCGACCGCATCCCAGGCAACGCCATTAATGCCGGAGATATCGGCAATATGCTGCTTGGTCAGCATATGGTGAAGGCCGTGACCAAACTCGTGGAACAGGGTAGTCACCTCATCGTGGGTGAGCAGCGCAGGGCGGCCACCTACCGGGGCAGTGAAATTGCACGTCAGAAAAGCGACCGGCAGTTGAAGGCCGTTTTCCGTTTGGCGGCGTACCCGGCAATCAGCCATCCAGGCACCACCGCGCTTACCTTCACGGGCGTAGAGATCCAGGTAAAAACCGGCAATCGGCTGGCCATTTTCAGTGATACGGAAATAGCGGACGTCAGGGTGATAGCGGGGCGCTTCGGTATCTTCTTCGAAACGCACGCCGTAAAGGCGTTCAACTACCTGGAACAGGCCGTCGACCACTCGGGGGGCCGGAAAATAGGGGCGAAGCTGCTCTTGCGAGATCGCATGGCGCGCTTCGCGCAGCTTTTCACTGGCATAGGCAACATCCCAGGGCTCTAACGTTTCCAGGCCAAGTTCGTCCCGGGCGTAGTCACTTAGCTCGGCAAACTCCTCTTTAGCCTGGGGCAGCGCCCGGCGGGCTAAATCGTTGAGAAAGTCGAGCACCTGCTCGGGGGATTCCGCCATTTTGGTGGCCAGCGAATAATCAGCATAGGTCGCAAAACCGAGTAGCTGGGCAATTTCGCTGCGTAGCGCCAATATCTCTTCCATGATGGCGGCGTTATCGAATTTGCCTGCGTCTGGCCCTTGATCTGACGCGCGGGTAACAAAGGCGGTATATATCTCGCGGCGTAGTTCCCGGTTGTCGGCATAGCTAACCACCGGGAAAAAGCTGGGGAAATCCAAGGTAATACGGTAGCCCGCTGCGCCCTTGGCTTCAGCGGTAGCTTTTAATGTGTCGAGGGCGCTTTCCGGCACGCCTGCTAACGCCTCTGGGCTATCGATATCTTTGTGCCATGCTTGAGTAGCATCCAGCACATTATTAGAGAACTGGTTAGACAGCAGTGAAAGGCGTGACTGAATCTCGCCGTAGCGGGCTTTCTTGTCGGCGGGAAGATCCACACCGGCAAGTCGAAAATCACGTAGGGCATTTTCTACGGTTCGTCGTTGGGCAGCATCTAATTCTTCCCAAGCCGGGCCTTCTTTCAGCGCCTGCCAGCCATGAAACAGCTCTTCGTGTTGGCCTACCCAAGTGCCAAAGGCGGATAGCTTCTCAAGACATGCCTGGTACGCCTCGCGCAACTCAGGGAAGTTCATGGTGCCGTTAAGGTGTGACACCGGTGACCACGCTTTCGTCAGTCGGTCATTAACAGCTTCAAGCGGCACCGCAAAATTGTCCCAGTTTGGCGGGGTGGCGGCTGCCTGTGCGGCGAGGCGATCAATGGCTTCGCGACTTTCGCTCAGCAGCGTTTCCACGGCGGGCTCCACGTGCTCGGCGCGAATCTCAGCAAAAGGGGGCAGCTCGTGCGTTTCAAGCAGCGGATTGGAGGACATGGGCACCTCGATTGGTATCGTTTTTAAAAACCATAGTGAGCGCAAAACACGCGACAATAATGACACAGTGCGGGCGGTGGGGCCGTGTTTCAATACCCGCTTCAATGCTAGGTTGTCTACTCGGTTTGCACTCAGGGTTTGGCCTGCACGCAAGCGCCTGCTAGTCTTGCCGCCTTTTAATGCCACCAATGGCAGGAGCATGTGATGAGCGAGACGCTGGAGCGCTGGGGGTCGAAGCGGGCCTTTATCTTGGCGGTAACAGGTGCTGCGGTGGGGTTAGGCAACATCTGGCGCTTCCCTTATGTGGCTGGGGAGAACGGTGGTGCGGCCTTTTTGCTGATTTACGTGGCGTTTGTACTGCTACTGGGTATTCCGGTGATGATGGCGGAGATATTGATTGGGCGCGCCGGACGGCGCGGGCCGATGCAGGCGCTGGGGGCCTTGGCGGCCGAGGCGGGCGCTTCGCCTCACTGGCGCTGGCTGGGGCTTTTCGGGGCGTTCACCGTGTTCTGTATCTTGTCGTTCTATTCGGTGGTGTCCGGCTGGTCGATTGAATTTCTAGTGGCTTCCGTCAACGGCAACTTCAATGGCGCGAGTGCCGCTGAGATCGGCGCTGGCTTTGAAGCGTTTTTAGCCAACCCAGGGCTGCTAATCTTTAATCACTCGCTGTTTCTATTTATGACCATGACCGTTGTAGCGGCGGGCGTTGCCAAGGGGCTGGAGCGGTTGAATAACCTGCTGATGCCACTGTTATACCTGCTGTTACTGCTACTGGCGGGCTATGCCGCGACCACCGATGGCTTTGGTACGGCGCTGGCATGGCTGTTTCTGCCCTCTTTCGAGGCATTGACGCCATCCGTGGTGGTACATGCGATGGGCCATGCGTTCTTTACCTTGGCAGTGGGGGCTTGTGCACTGATGGCGTATGGCGCTTATATGCCGGAAGAGCAGAGCCTGCCCAAAGCGGCGGTAGCGGTTGCGGTGCTCGATATCAGTGTGGCGCTATTGGCTGGGATCGCTATTTTCTCGGTGGTATTTGCCCAGGGTATGGACCCTGCCGACGGCCCAGGCTTGATGTTTGTTACCTTGCCCATCGCCTTTTCTGAGCTGCCGGGGGGCTCGGTATGGCTAAGCGTGTTCTTTTTATTATTGCTGCTAGCCACTTGGACATCGGCGATTAATCTGGCGGAACCCATGGTCGCTACGCTGCAGGGGCTGGGAATGCGCCGGAGTATCTCGACGGCGATCGTGGCGCTTAGCGTATGGCTGATTGGGCTATTATCGGCCTTTTCTTTTTCATCCTTGGCGGAGTTCCGGCCGTTGCTTGGGCGCAATATATTTGAGCTTGTCAGTAGTATTCCGCCGGATGTCTTCCTGCCATTGGGCGGCTTGTTAATTGCGACGTTTGCAGCCTGGGTAATGCCCCGTGGGAGAGTGGTCAGTGCGCTGGGCGTTGGTGAAAGCGGCTACTTGGTGTGGCGTAATACCATCCGCTGGGTGTCGATTCCGCTTACCTTTATTGTTCTACTGGCCGGGTTGCTATAGTGCAGGAATCAAATTCTTTAACTGCCGATTAGAACTGTCCATCAGAACCCTAGGAGCGATTATGAGCAGTGCGTTAAGGCGCTATCAAGGTATGGAGCCCCAGCTGGGCGAGCGCGTTTATATTGATCCGGCCTGTGTGGTTATCGGCGATGTAGTACTGGGTGATGACTGCTCCGTGTGGCCAATGGCCGTTATCCGTGGCGATATGCACCGTATCCGCATCGGTGCCCGGACCAGCGTGCAGGATGGCAGTGTGCTACATATTACCCACGCCAGTGATTTTAGCCCCGAGGGTTTTCCGCTCACCATTGGCGAAGACGTGACCATCGGCCATAAAGCGATTTTGCATGGCTGCACGTTAGGAAGTCGAATCCTTGTCGGGATGGGGGCGATTGTAATGGATGGCGCGGTGGTGGAGGACGAAGTTATTATTGCCGCAGGCGCAGTGGTGACGCCGGGCAAGCATCTGGAAAGTGGCTACGTTTATGCAGGCAATCCGGCCAAAGCGCTGCGCCCGCTTAAAGATAAAGAACGCACTTTCTTTCCTTATACCGCAGGCAACTACGTTAAGTTAAAAGACCGCTTTTTGGCAGAAACACCCCGTTAACGTCCTTTTTCTAAGCAACTGCTCAGCCAAATTTTTCCCTTAATAAGTCATGTCGCGGCCGCCAGAAATCTGTTAATTTATCCAGTTTTCTGGGGTGCCGTGTCATGGCTAATTTTCGCACGCATATTACGGTGGCAGCGGCGGGCGGCATGCTGGTAGCTTACGCAGGCTGGAAAGCGCAATGGTGGCCGCCTTCCCAAGCGGTAATGATGATTGCGCTCGTGACGTTCGGGGGCATTTTGCCCGATATTGATGCCGATCGGTCTCACTCTATCCGTTTGATTTTTAACTTACTTTCAGTGCCTGCCTTAGTGCTGGGCGCATTGGTGCTCCAACCATGGTTGACGCCGGGTGCGCTATTGATTGCCTGCGGTGGGATCTACTTCTGTGTGCGCTATTTGGCCAGCTTGCTATTTTCGCGTTTGACCGTTCATCGCGGTATTTGGCACTCCCTTCTAGCAGGTGGGCTATGTAGCCTACTCACCGCCGCGTTAAGTTTTAACTTGCTCGACCAGCCCGCGTGGTCGGCGTGGTCTCACGGTGCAGCTACGTTGGTAGGGTTTGTCATCCACTTGAGTTTGGATGAGGTCTACAGTGTTGATCTTGAAGGCGCCCGGTTGAAGCGCTCGTTCGGAACGGCGCTCAAGTTAGGCGATAGCCGGCGGCCTATGTCCAATCTGTTGATGCTGATTGTGACGTTAACGTTAATTCCCTGGGTGCCGCCTTGGTCAGTGTTGGGTGAGTTGCTACATCAAGGTTCGCTACTGTGGCGATAGTCGTCGGCATTGAGCCCGTGCTTCTTAAGCTTGTCGTAAAAGGTTTTGCGCGGAATGCCTAGGTGACGACAAACGTCGGTTACCCGGCCGTGGTAACGCGCTAGCGATTGGCTAATTAGGCTCTTTTCGAACAGCTCAACTTGGCGCGGCAGCGTGGGTTCTTCGGTGTCAGCGTTGGCCCCTTCCAGCAGTGCATCCAGGCGATAGTCAAAGGCAGCGCCGAGTAGTACGTAGCGCTCGGCTAGGTTGCGTAGCTCACGTACGTTACCGGGCCAATCATGGGCTAGCAGGGCGGCAATCGCAGGACTATCGAGAGTAGGAGCTTCCAGCCCGCTGCGGTTGGCAGCGACGACGGCAAAGTGTTGAAACAGTAAAGGGATATCCTCGCGCCGCTCGCGCAGGGCGGGCAGCGGCAGGGTGACCACGTTCAGGCGGTAGTAAAGGTCCTCGCGGAAATTTCCCTCTTCGGAGGCTGCCTTGAGATCCACCTTGGTGGCCGCAATCACGCGAATATCGAGCGGAACGGTTTCATTGGCGCCAAGCCGTTCCACGCTGCGCTCTTGTAGTACCCGCAGCAGTTTGACTTGTAGCGCCATGGGCATTGATTCAATTTCATCCAAAAACACCGTGCCGCCGTTAGCGTGTTCAAACTTCCCAATGCGCCGCTCTACGGCACCGGTGAAGGCACCTTTTTCATGGCCAAACAGCTCGGACTCAATGGTGTTCTCGGGTACCGCGCCGCAGTTGATCGCCATAAATGGGCTATTGCGCCGGGCGCTACGCTCGTGGATAGCGCGGGCTACCAAATCTTTGCCGGTACCTGTCTCGCCAAACAGCAGTACGTCGGCTTCTACTTGGCTGATGCGCTGGATCATAGCTGCTAGTCGAGAAATGATCGGTGTGCGGCCAACCAAGCGGGGACCTAACGCGGCTTGTTGCACTTCCAGTTCGGCTTTAAGGCGGTGGTTTTCCAAGCTGAGCTGGCGCTTTTCAATACCACGGCGCACCACATCCAGTAGCTGATCACCGGCAAAGGGCTTCTCAAGAAAGTCCCAGGCGCCGGCCCGCATCGCTTCTACCGCGGTAGAAATATCGCCATGCCCGGTGATTAAAATGATCGGCAAGGTAGCGTCGCGGTTGTGTAACTCATGCAGTAACGACATGCCATCCATCCCCGGCATGCGAATGTCGCTAACGATCACCCCAGGGAAGTTGGGGGTTAATGCCGCCAGGGCTTGTTCCGCCGATTCAAAGCAGTAGGGCGTATAACCGGCAAGTTCGAGCGTTTGGCTGGCGGTGATCCGCAGATGCGGTTCGTCGTCGATCACCATGACCGGCAGCGTCGACGGCTCATGCATAGTGGGAGTGCTCCTGGGCTTGAGTAAATGTTGAGTGAGGTAGCGTAATGGTGAAGCAGGCTCCCCCACCGGCTTGATTGGCAGCCTGCAGCTTTCCGCCTAAGTCGTCCATGATACGTGAAGAAATGGAGAGTCCCAGGCCTAAGCCACTCCCCGGCGCTTTGGTGGTAAAGAAAGGTTCAAAAATATGCCCTAAGTGCTCTTCAGGAATACCGGGTCCGCTATCTGTAACGCTAATAATGACCTGGTGTTGGTGTGTATGGGCGCCGAGTGTTAGTTGTGGTGCTGGCACCGCTTTCATAGCCTGTAGTGCATTGCCGATTAAATTAACCAAGACCTGTTCCAGGCGGACCAAGTCGCCTTTTACCCATAACGTTTCATCGGGCCAATTCTGAATAATAGTAATATTGCCTTCGCGGATGCGGCTCTGAAACAGACGCAAGGCGTAATCGATACAGGCTTGTACTGAAATAGTCTCCTGACGCTCGCTGCTTTTACGCGAGAACTGACGCAGCTGGGCGCTGATATCTGCCATGCGCTCTGTTAGCTCAACAATTTGTTCAAGGTTAGCATCTGCTTTTTCGTGGCGTGCTAATGCCATAAAGCGGCGAGCGTTCTCCGCGTAAGCGCGAATAGCCGCTAACGGCTGATTGAGTTCATGATTGATACCCGCGGCGAGTTGTCCTAGTACGGCAAGCTTTGCTGCTTGAATAAGCTCGTCTTGGGTTTGTCGTAGATTGGCTTCGGCTCGGCGGCGCTCTTCAATTTCATCAGAAAGGCGCTGGTTGCTGGCCACCAAATCTCGGGTGCGGCGTTCTACGCTAACCTCTAATTCATCGCGGACGCGGGCCAAGGTGTTACGCTCGCGATCGGCAAATGCCTCCCGCTCTCGGCGTAGTCTTAGACGCTGCCAGCCAATACCCGCGCCGAGAGCGACCATGCCGTAGAGACCGCCCGCCATGAGGGCGGCGATCCACTGAGCGCTAATCACCGGTGTTAGCGGCTTTAAGATATGCATTTGCCAGCCAAACTCGGGGATAGGCCGAGTCAAGCTGAGGTAGTCCCCACCGCTTAGCGGACCTTGAGAAAAACTTACCAGTTGGCTACCCAGGCCGTAAGGGGCATTGATTTCAATGCCTGAGGGTGTCAATGGCTCCATAGCATAGCGGCGCGTATCGCGTAGGGTTTGGCGTTGTTCATCAGTAAGCGGATAGAGCGCATTCATGCGCAACTCTGGGTGGCTGGCCATAAATATAATATTGTCGCTATCAGTGACAAATAGTTCAGCATCCTGCTCTGCCCAGCTCTCTTCAACGTCGTCTAGTAGTACTTTAACCACTAACACGCCGTCTGGCCGTGAATCTGGTGATGTGTCGTCTAGCCACACCGGAGATGAAAAATAGTAACCCCGTTCAAGGGACTTGATTCCTAACCCAAAAAAGCGTCCCTGTCCGCCTGCAATAGCATCAGTGTAGTAGGAACGAAACGCATAGTTCTGACCAATAAACGTGTTGGGGCGATGCCAGTTGCTGGCCGCGATAGTGTCGCCATCGCGGTTAAGTAAATAGACATCCGATACGTCTGCTGTAAAGCGGAAACGGTCTAACAGCATATTCAGCGGCATCGGGTCTTGGCTGTTGGGGGAGGCTAAAAAGCGTTGCACGCCTTCCCGAGTAGCCAGCATTTGCGGCAGGTAGTCGTAGCGTAGCAAATAGCCGTTTAGGTTGGCGGCGGACAGCCGCAGCTCGTTTTCAGCCTCGTCCTGCAAGTTGGAAAGCGCTTGTTCGCGTGCCAGTTGAGCTGCCTGCCACATACAAAACAGCAAGCCGAGTGAAATGACCAGTAGCCACAAACGCCGCCAGCGTAGTGGCAAAGGGGCGGGCACTTGGTTGTTCGTGGCTGCCCTTTTCATGCCAGTGTCTTGCTAGTGCCTTGGGCGCGACGAAGTGCACGTTGGGCGCGCGTCTCAGCCCTGGCCATCTCAAGCAGCCCTTCTTCAACAAACACAAGGTGTTCATGGGCGCGAGCACGGGCGTCCTCAGCGCGACCTTCTAAGATGGCATTGAGCAGGGCGCGGTGCTGTTGCATTAACTGGCTGCGCGAGCCTTCCTTGGCAAACAAATGGGCCAAGTTATTGACAATACTTTTTTCTAACAAGTGAAAAATGCCACGAATGGTATGCAGCAGCAGGACATTATGGGCGGCCTCGGCAATGGCGAGGTGGAATGCCGCATCAAGCTTCGCTTCTTGGATAGGATCGGCACCTGCAAACCCGCCGTCGAGCTCTTCAAAGCGCTGGATCAGAATGGCCTTGTCGGCAGGGGTTGATCGCAGCGCAGCGTAATAGGCAGAGATTCCTTCCATGGCGTCGCGGAATTCGAGTAAATCTAGGTTGAACTCATCATGACGGGAAAGCATTTCCAGCAATGGGTCGGTATAGCCATTGCTGAGATCATCATTTACAAAGGTGCCGCCCCCTTGGCGACTGGTCAATAAACCCCGAGCAGCTAATTTTTGTATGGCTTCGCGTAAAGAAGGGCGCGAGACGCCAAAGCGTTCGGCTAATTCACGTTCGGGAGGTAGGCGCTGTCCTGGCTTCAGGCTACCTTCCAACATCATGGCTTCTAGACGCTCAGTGATAACATCTGCCAAACGCTGCTGGCGGAGCGGTGGGTAGCTCATCTTGGTTAGCTCCTTTAATTGGTAAGACCAATATTAAGAGCTTTGGCGCTTTAGCTCAAGGGAATGAAGGGTGGGGTGTAACGCTGCCAGTTTTACGAATAGAGCTTTTACTAAAGTATAGCGCTATTAGGCGATATAAAGCCGCATCAACGTTTGACACTCTCATAGCGGCGCAATAATGTTGATCTTATTTTTTGTCAATTGGTAAAACCAATTCTTATTTGGGCGCCAGTATAGAGCGCATCCATTGCATAGGGCTCGCCATGATCATTTCTGCATCCACTGACTACCGCAAGGCTGCCAAACGCCGCATACCGCCCTTCCTATTTCATTACGCGGATGGCGGCTCTTATACCGAACATACCTTGCGAAGCAATGTTGAGGATCTGTCCGGTATTGCGTTGCGTCAGCGCGTGCTCAAAGACATGTCGTCGCTATCGCTTGAAACCAAGCTATTCGGTGAAACCCTTGCCATGCCGATTGCCCTGGCGCCGGTAGGGTTGGCAGGTATGTATGCCAGGCGCGGTGAGGTGCAGGCGGCGCGGGCTGCTGCCAAGAAAGGCATACCCTTCACGCTTTCAACGGTATCGGTATGTCCAATTGATGAAGTGGCCTCGGCCATTGATCGGCCTATCTGGTTTCAGCTCTATGTACTGAAAGACCGGGGCTTCATGAAGCATGCTCTGGAAAAAGCCAAAGCTGCGGGTGTCAAGACGCTGGTTTTCACCGTTGATATGCCGGTACCGGGGGCGCGCTATCGCGATGCTCATTCCGGCATGAGTGGAAAGTACGGGCCGATTCGGCGCATGGCCCAGGCTGCAATGCACCCTTTTTGGGCTTGGGATGTAGGTGTTAATGGTCGCCCCCATGATCTGGGCAACGTGTCTGATTATCGCGGTAAGCCAACGGAGCTGGAAGACTATATTGCCTGGCTTGGGGACAACTTCGATCCGGCTATCTCTTGGAAGGATCTTGAGTGGATCCGGGACTTCTGGGATGGCCCGATGATCATCAAGGGGATACTTGACCCTGAAGATGCCCGTGACGCAGTTCGCTTTGGTGCGGACGGTATCGTGGTTTCCAATCATGGCGGACGTCAGCTCGATGGGGTTCTTTCTACGGCACGGGCTATGCCTGCCATTGCCGATGCGGTTAAAGGTGATATCGCTATACTGGCCGACTCTGGTATACGCAGCGGGCTTGATGTCGTAAGGATGATCGCTATGGGGGCCGATGCTGTATTGCTTGGGCGTGCGTTTATCTATGCACTTGCTACTGCCGGGGAGGCCGGGGTTGCTCATTTGCTCGAGCTATTCGAAAAGGAAATGCGGGTGGCAATGACGCTTACCGGAGCGCGTAGCATCGCCGATCTCGGAACTGACTCGTTGGTGCCCAATTCGATACCTCACCTCTAATTCGCTTTGCTAGGATCTTTAATAAAACCAATCTAAAAAAGCCCTTGCCAACCCGTCTTTGAGCCCGTAAAGTACGCATCCGCTGCCGGGGACGCCAAGCGTTACCAGCGGTGCATAAGGTGTAAAAACCTTCGGTTTGTCAGGCAGTTGGCGATTTGAGATGTGGTCAGGTTTACATCGAAAACAACGCCCTTGACAACCACCAGGAAATGCGTAGAATACGCCTTCCTCGCTGAGGCAAGCCAAGTCAACGGCCAGCCAGGTAGCTCGTAGAGCCGCCACAGCGAAACAGCTCTTTAACAATTTGATCAGGTAATTCATGTGGGCGCTTGCTGACGTTGGTGACAAATCACCAAATATCAAGGCAAGCGGTCATGTCAATGTAAATTGAAATGAATTCGTTTGAACCTTGAGCCAAGTTTGATCCGCTTTTGTTACTTTCGAGTGACGAGTAAGGATCACAATGATTTTAAACTGAAGAGTTTGATCATGGCTCAGATTGAACGCTGGCGGCAGGCCTAACACATGCAAGTCGAGCGGTAGCAGGTCCTTCGGGATGCTGACGAGCGGCGGACGGGTGAGTAATGCATAGGAATCTGCCCGGTAGTGGGGGATAACCTGGGGAAACCCAGGCTAATACCGCATACGTCCTACGGGAGAAAGGGGGCTTCGGCTCCCGCTATTGGATGAGCCTATGTCGGATTAGCTGGTTGGTGAGGTAACGGCTCACCAAGGCGACGATCCGTAGCTGGTCTGAGAGGATGATCAGCCACATCGGGACTGAGACACGGCCCGAACTCCTACGGGAGGCAGCAGTGGGGAATATTGGACAATGGGGGCAACCCTGATCCAGCCATGCCGCGTGTGTGAAGAAGGCCCTCGGGTTGTAAAGCACTTTCAGCGAGGAAGAACGCCTGGCGGTTAATACCCGCCAGGAAAGACATCACTCGCAGAAGAAGCACCGGCTAACTCCGTGCCAGCAGCCGCGGTAATACGGAGGGTGCAAGCGTTAATCGGAATTACTGGGCGTAAAGCGCGCGTAGGTGGCTTGATAAGCCGGTTGTGAAAGCCCCGGGCTCAACCTGGGAACGGCATCCGGAACTGTCAGGCTAGAGTGCAGGAGAGGAAGGTAGAATTCCCGGTGTAGCGGTGAAATGCGTAGAGATCGGGAGGAATACCAGTGGCGAAGGCGGCCTTCTGGACTGACACTGACACTGAGGTGCGAAAGCGTGGGTAGCAAACAGGATTAGATACCCTGGTAGTCCACGCCGTAAACGATGTCGACCAGCCGTTGGGTGCCTAGCGCACTTTGTGGCGAAGTTAACGCGATAAGTCGACCGCCTGGGGAGTACGGCCGCAAGGTTAAAACTCAAATGAATTGACGGGGGCCCGCACAAGCGGTGGAGCATGTGGTTTAATTCGATGCAACGCGAAGAACCTTACCTACCCTTGACATCCTGCGAACCCGGAAGAGATTCCGGGGTGCCTTCGGGAACGCAGAGACAGGTGCTGCATGGCTGTCGTCAGCTCGTGTTGTGAAATGTTGGGTTAAGTCCCGTAACGAGCGCAACCCTTGTCCTTATTTGCCAGCGCGTAATGGCGGGAACTCTAAGGAGACTGCCGGTGACAAACCGGAGGAAGGTGGGGACGACGTCAAGTCATCATGGCCCTTACGGGTAGGGCTACACACGTGCTACAATGGCCGGTACAAAGGGCTGCGAGCTCGCGAGAGTCAGCGAATCCCTTAAAGCCGGTCTCAGTCCGGATCGGAGTCTGCAACTCGACTCCGTGAAGTCGGAATCGCTAGTAATCGTGAATCAGAATGTCACGGTGAATACGTTCCCGGGCCTTGTACACACCGCCCGTCACACCATGGGAGTGGACTGCACCAGAAGTGGTTAGCCTAACGCAAGAGGGCGATCACCACGGTGTGGTTCATGACTGGGGTGAAGTCGTAACAAGGTAGCCGTAGGGGAACCTGCGGCTGGATCACCTCCTTAAACGATGCGTCACAGTCAGTAAGCGTCCACAATGAATTACCTGATCAGATAGCTGTTGATGAGCAGTGATAAGCCACACGCCTAGAGCGTTGCCTTATCACTGCTTCTAGCAGTCGCTCTTTAACAATGTATATCATGCTGACAAGAACACTTCTTAGGAAGTGCTTCTTAAATTGTGATACGTCTCAAGCGTATCCGGCAAAATGAAACGTTATCATTGCGAACCCCAGACTCCTTCGGGTTATAGGGTCAAGCAATGAAGCGCACACGGTGGATGCCTAGGCAGCCAGAGGCGATGAAAGACGTGGTAGCCTGCGATAAGGTTCGGTGAGGTGGCAACAACCTGTGACCCGGACATCTCTGAATGGGGAAACCCACTCATCATAAGATGAGTATCGTGCATTGAATACATAGATGTACGAGGCGAACCAGGGGAACTGAAACATCTAAGTACCCTGAGGAAAAGAAATCAACCGAGATTCCCCTAGTAGCGGCGAGCGAACGGGGACCAGCCCTTAAGCATGAGACTGATTAGGCGAACGCGTTGGGAAGCGCGGCCGTAGCGGGTGATAGCCCCGTAGTCGAAAATCTGATCATGTGAAATCGAGTAGGTCGGGGCACGAGAAACCTTGACTGAAGACGGGGGGACCATCCTCCAAGGCTAAATACTCCTGGCTGACCGATAGTGAACCAGTACCGTGAGGGAAAGGCGAAAAGAACCCCGGAGAGGGGAGTGAAATAGATCCTGAAACCGTGTGCGTACAAGCAGTAGGAGCAGACTTGTTCTGTGACTGCGTACCTTTTGTATAATGGGTCAGCGACTTATATTCAGTGGCGAGGTTAACCGTATAGGGGAGCCGTAGGGAAACCGAGTCTTAACTGGGCGACACAGTCGCTGGATATAGACCCGAAACCGAGCGATCTATCCATGAGCAGGGTGAAGATTGAGTAACATCAATTGGAGGCCCGAACCAGGATCTGTTGAAAAAGATTTGGATGACTTGTGGATCGGAGTGAAAGGCTAATCAAGCTCGGAGATAGCTGGTTCTCCTCGAAAGCTATTTAGGTAGCGCCTCATGTAGTACCGCCGGGGGTAGAGCACTGTTTCGGCTAGGGGGTCATCCCGACTTACCAACCCGAGGCAAACTCCGAATACCGGTGAGTAACGCGTGGGAGACACACGGCGGGTGCTAACGTCCGTCGTGAAAAGGGAAACAACCCAGACCGTCAGCTAAGGTCCCGAAATCCTGGTTAAGTGGGAAACGATGTGGGAAGGCTCAGACAGCTAGGAGGTTGGCTTAGAAGCAGCCATCCTTTAAAGAAAGCGTAATAGCTCACTAGTCGAGTCGGCCTGCGCGGAAGATGTAACGGGGCTAAACCAGGTACCGAAGCTACGGGTTCACACTTAGGTGTGAGCGGTAGAGGAGCGTCGTGTAAGCCAATGAAGGTGAATTGAGAAGTTCGCTGGAGGTATCACGAGTGCGAATGCTGACATGAGTAACGATAAAGGGAGTGAAAAACTCCCTCGCCGGAAGACCAAGGGTTTCTGTTCGACGCTAATCGGAGCAGAGTGAGTCGGCCCCTAAGGCGAGGCCGAAAGGCGTAGTCGATGGGAAACGGGTCAATATTCCCGTACCGGACATGGTTGCGATGGGGGGACGAAGAAGGCTAGGTGAGCCAGGCGTTGGTTGTCCTGGTGAAAGCATGTAGGCCGAGATCTTAGGCAAATCCGGGATCTTAAAGCCGAGATGCGAAACGAACTGACCACGGTCAGGAAGTCACTGATGCCACGCTTCCAGGAAAAGCCTCTAAGCTTCAGATCATGTGCGACCGTACCCCAAACCGACACAGGTGGTCAGGGTGAGAATCCCAAGGCGCTTGAGAGAACTCGGGTGAAGGAACTAGGCAAAATGGTGCCGTAACTTCGGGAGAAGGCACGCCGGCGTAGGGTGATGAGACTTGCTCTCTAAGCCCGAACCGGTCGAAGATACCAGGTGGCTGCAACTGTTTATTAAAAACACAGCACTCTGCTAACGCGCAAGCGGACGTATAGGGTGTGACGCCTGCCCGGTGCCGGAAGGTTAAATGATGGTGTTAGCCGTAAGGCGAAGCTCTTGATTGAAGCCCCGGTAAACGGCGGCCGTAACTATAACGGTCCTAAGGTAGCGAAATTCCTTGTCGGGTAAGTTCCGACCTGCACGAATGGCGTAATGATGGCCACGCTGTCTCCACCCGAGACTCAGTGAAATTGAAATCGCCGTGAAGATGCGGTGTACCCGCGGCTAGACGGAAAGACCCCGTGAACCTTTACTATAGCTTCACACTGGACGCTGATGTTGCCTGTGTAGGATAGCTGGGAGGCTTTGAACTTCGGACGCCAGTTCGAAGGGAGCCAACCTTGAAATACCAGCCTGGCATCATTGGCGTTCTCACTCAGGTCCGTTATCCGGATCGAGGACAGTGTGTGGTGGGTAGTTTGACTGGGGCGGTCTCCTCCTAAAGAGTAACGGAGGAGCACGAAGGTACCCTCAGCACGGTCGGACATCGTGCATTGAGTGCAAGAGCATAAGGGTGCTTGACTGCGAGACAGACACGTCGAGCAGGTGCGAAAGCAGGTTCTAGTGATCCGGTGGTTCTGTATGGAAGGGCCATCGCTCAACGGATAAAAGGTACTCCGGGGATAACAGGCTGATACCGCCCAAGAGTTCACATCGACGGCGGTGTTTGGCACCTCGATGTCGGCTCATCACATCCTGGGGCTGAAGTCGGTCCCAAGGGTATGGCTGTTCGCCATTTAAAGTGGTACGCGAGCTGGGTTTAGAACGTCGTGAGACAGTTCGGTCCCTATCTGCCGTGGGCGTTGGATGTTTGAGAAGGGCTGCTCCTAGTACGAGAGGACCGGAGTGGACGACCCTCTGGTGTTCCGGTTGTCACGCCAGTGGCATTGCCGGGTAGCTATGGTCGGACGGGATAACCGCTGAAAGCATCTAAGCGGGAAGCCCCCTTCAAGATGAGACATCCCTGAGGCCTAGAGCCTCCTGAAGGGCCCAGCGAGACCAGCTGGTTGATAGGCACGGTGTGGAAGCGCTGCAAGGCGTTGAGCTAACGTGTACTAATGGCCCGTGAGGCTTGACCCTATAACACCCAAGGGGTCTGGTCGTGATGATAACGACACATGAAACACCGGATACGCAGCGTGTGGCCCAAGCGACATAACGTCAGGGCGGCAAGCAATGAGACGATCACAATTTAGCAAACGCTAGTCAGCATGATGTACATAGCCAGTTACGCCTGACGACCATAGCGAGCGTGAACCACCTGATCCCTTGCCGAACTCAGCAGTGAAACCGCTTAGCGCCGATGGTAGTGTGGGGTCTCCCCATGCGAGAGTAGGTCATCGTCAGGCACTTATACCGTAAAAAGCCCCGAGCACTCAGTGTTCGGGGCTTTTTGCTGCCTGGAAGAAAATTAAAACGCCAGGTCATGGCGAGGAGCGCAGCGACGTGGCCATCTCGGTTGCTGGTGGTCCCGCAACAAGGTCGCCGCGCTGCACTCGCGATGACAGAGTCAACGGCGAGATATGACTAGCGGTTTCACCATTCGATAGGCTGGCCGTTCCAATCCCAAAAGCTACCGCTATCCTCCGGGGTTCGATCGGCGATGACGGCCAGCAACTGCTCGGCGACATAGGTAGGCGAGAATAGCTTTTCGTTCGGCACCCTTGCTTGAAAAGGTTTAGAGAGGGCGGTGTCGGTGGTGCCAGGGTGTAGGCATAGGACAACCGATTGCTTATTTAGCCGTTTGAGCTCTATAGCGGCGGTTTTCAGAAGCATATTATTAGCGGCTTTACTGGCACGGTAGCTGTACCAGCCGCCTAACTGATTATCGGTGATGGAACCCACGCGTGCGGAAAGACTGGCAATAATCGCAGGATGTGATCCTTTGAAAGAGTCTTGAAGTGCTGCTAACAGCAAGATGGGTGTAAAAGCGTTAACATTCATGACCTGTGTTAAGTTGTCTACACTAAGCTGGTCAAGTCGTTTTTCGGGCTGTAGATGATGGGCTTCATCATGGAGCGTGCCGATAGCATTAAAAAATAAATGGATTGGCTGGGCGGCCAATGCTTGCTTAAGCGCTTGTCGGCCGTGCTCTTGAGAGACATCAAGAGTTAGTTGTGTAATACGAGGATCATCAATGGATAGTGTTTGTCGGCTAACGGTAATAATCTGGCCGACCTGAGCAGAAGACAACAGCTGCTTAATGATGGCAGCACCGATTCCTCCCGATGCGCCAACAACCAGCGCTGTATAATGATGAGGCAGTAAATGGAACATGGAAAGCCTTTGAAATCCTGCTAGGGAGGAGGCCTTTCACTGAAGCGTCATGCAGGACGCTTGTCGAGGAAATAGATCAAGCGGAAGCGTTGATTCTACCCGGCTGGGCACTGTTACGACCATCTGGCTTATAGAGCGTTTTTTCAGCGATCTGACGAATATAATCGAGCATTGCTTGATTATGCTTCATACGTACTGACAGCATCTGGCCCGTTAATTCGTTCATACGTGCAGCCCGCTCACTTTTTTCAAGCAAACTTTCCCAGGCTGCTTGGCAGCCAGCATCTTTAGCTGCTTCTCGGGCACCGCTAGCACCTTCGGGGTAGCCAAGACGTTTTTGCACATTGCAGCGCCCAGTCTCAATACGCTCTAGCTCGGCCAACAGCGATTGCTTTTCTAGTGCGACTTGGGATAACGCATCACCATCAATGTCCCCTTGCGTCAGTAAATTTTGCTCGCTAGACAACAACGAAATGAGCGCATCAAGGCGCTGTTGTTGATCGGTAAGCAAGGATGCAAGGCTCATTTAAAGCGTCCCCTTATAAATCTTTAAGATTGGCAATTAAGCCCTCGGCGATACGGTCGGCGTGCATTTCAAGGCGCCCTTCGCGAATAGCGTCTCGAATCTCTTCCACCTTGGCGGCATCGATATCCTGAGATTCATCAATACTTGATTGACTCAGTTGAGTCGATTCGCGAGTTGTACCACCCGCTGTGGCGGGCGTTACGCTGTCAGCTTTTTGGGTTTCATCCCGCTGCTGAGTTTGATTCGAGCGTAATAGCGAATTAATGTTATCAATTTTCACGTTGTCTGCCTCATCGTCAACGTCGATGCGCTTGGCGCTTAGTGTAGCTTGTATAACAGAATATCGGCAGCATTGGACCTAACTTTAGGCTGCGAATTAAAAATCCACTACCAAAATGCCACGCTCGGCGACACGAGCAGTCATGATTTCTCGCGAGCCAAAACGAACTCTAACTTGCTCACCAAGAGCACCATTTTCAAGTGCTTCGCCTTCTCGTGAAACTCGGAAGGCAGAACCTTGCGCTATGACAGTAACGCGCTGCCCACGTTCAACTAAATGAGGCGCTTGTAAATAATGGGCTAAAAAGGCGCTACCACTGCGAATGGGGCGCTGGGCTATTTTGCCCACGATGTCTTCTTCAGCCGTCAACGCCTGAGCTGATAGATCCCCTAAATTGCCGCCGCGTTCGCTGAGCATGGCGGATGTAATCAGTGTGCCTCGATCGATATCTCTTGCGGCCACCACATAATTACCAATGACATCTATTTGGGCCTGTAAGTAACGGACTTGTCGGCCGTTTTCACCACAACGTACCCCAACGGAAACACGGCCTAATGGGGCTTGGTTGGCGTTGGCTAAAAAAGGCTCAGGTTGAATGCATTCGGGTAGATGCGGTGATGGGGGACGTAGCTCGATTACCACTTCTTCTCCGAGCGTTTGGGTTTCTTCATATAAGAATTCATGTACTTGCTGCATGAGCTGGTCGTCATCTGCATAGGCATTCGATGTAAAGCTCATGCATACGCCTGCCAGTATGACGAAGACTTTCCAGTAATGATGGATGATGAGCTGAGGAAAGCGTTGTTGTGGCATGGGGAGTCGCTTACTAAGGAGCTAGGGGAGGAGAGTAACGAGAAGAACTCATCACTCAGTGTAGAGAAAAGGTGGTAGTCGTATCACGTGAAATGCTGGTAGAAACGACAGCTGTTCCATGCTTTAGGCTGACAGTTCCAGACGTATTCTTCACCATCAACAAAATCCATTTTATTTCTTGCCTCAACGCGAGGGTCGGCATGATTGATCAACTGGAATCTGCCTTTAATTTTCATCAGCAAGCAGTGAGTTTACGCCAAGCACGCCACGATGTGTTGGCAGCGAATATTGCTAATGCCGATACGCCTAACTATAAAGCGCGTGACATTGACTTTGCTAGTGAGCTGAAAAAAGCAGTAGACGGTACTCAGAATGCATCTAGTAATACCGGCGGCGGCCTGACATTGGCGCGCACCGCGGGGTCCCACATTGCTGGAGAAGGCCCCGCATGGCGTGGAGCGGGCAACGTCGATTTACTTTACCGCATTCCCGACCAGCCTAGTTTGGATGGAAATACGGTTGATATGGACCGTGAGCGCACGCAGTTTGCCGATAACGCTGTTCGTTATCAAGTCGGACTCACGATGCTCAACAGCCGTATTCAAGGGCTGAAAAATGCCATGCAGCCCGAATAAACCAGACCAAATTAGCGAGGAGTTAATCCACGATGTCGATGTTTTCTACGTTTGATATTGCCAGCTCGGCAATGAGCGCTCAGTCCCAGCGTATGAATGTTACCGCTAGCAATATGGCCAATGCCGACAGCGTTGCCGGGCCCGATGGCGAAACCTATCGAGCGAAACAGGTCATGTTTGAGACTCAGGCCCAAGCCAATCGCTATGGCGTTGGCGGTGTGCGCGTTACCGAGGTGGTGGAAGATGACTCACCACTGCGCATGGAGTATATGCCCAACCACCCGGCAGCGGATGAAGAAGGCTATGTGGCCAAGCCCAACGTTGAGCCCGTGCATGAAATGGTCAATATGATTTCTGCCTCGCGCTCTTATCAAGCCAACGTTGAAGTATTCAATACCAGTAAGCAAATGCTGATGCAGACACTGTCGCTGGGTGAGGGCTAAACCATGAATATCGATACGAGTGTATTAAGTAACGTGAATGGTGGTGGGGCCAATGGGCTTTCTGCACGCCAATCCGATGAATTGCGCGAAAGCTTTATGACGCTGCTGATCACCCAGCTACAGAATCAAGACCCGCTTAAGCCGATGGAAAATTCGGAGATGACCTCGCAGTTAGCACAAATTAACACGGTCAGCGGTATTGAAGAGTTAAATAGCACGCTCGAAGGCATTACCAGCCAAATGGATGCCAATCAGGCACTGCAGGCGAGCGGGCTAATCGGCAAAGGTGTAATGGTGTCCGGCAGGGATGTGTTAGTAGAGCAGGATGATGACGGGAATTCCTACACAACGCCCTTCGGCATAGAGCTGGCCGAGCCAGCGGCGAATGTTAAAGCGACGATCGTGGGTGAGGGTGGCCAAGTTATTAGAACGCTTGACCTTGGAGCGCTGGATGCAGGTGTCCAATCCTTCCAGTGGGACGGCCTCAATGAGCAGAAAGCATCAGCGGCCAGCGGTCGATATTCGGTTCAATTAGAAGTGACCGACGCTGAAGGTGAAAAAATCGAATCCACAGCCTTGCAGTACGCGGTAGTCAACAGCGTGACGCCTAATGATAGCAGTGGCAACGTTCGGTTGGATTTAGGCGCTATTTACGGCCAAATCAGTCTGAATGACGTTAAACAAATTCTTTAACTATTAATTAATCACAGTATTTGATTAAACACAGCTTTCTTAGGGGAACATCATGAGTTTTTCACAAGCACTCAGTGGTCTAAGCGCTCAGCAACAAAAACTAGGTGCCGTTGGTAATAACATTGCCAACTCGCAAACAGTCGGTTTTAAAAGTTCTAACGTACAATTCGCCGATGTGTATGCTGAGTCGCGTATCGGTTTGGGTGTGCGTACAGCGGGCGTATTACAGAACTTCAGCCAAGGTAATGTTGAATCAACTAACCGCAATATGGATTTAGCCATTGCCGGTGAAGGCTTCTTCCGCTTTCAACAGCCCAATGGCGAAGTAGGTTATTCACGTAATGGTCAGCTGACCATGACGGCCGATGGTCGCCTAGTGAATGCCCAAGGCGCTCAGATTATGGGTTATGCCGCAAACGCCGAAGGTGTTGTTCAGGCAGGTGGGGATGTAGAAGCGCTGGCAGTTGAAGCTGGCGATTTGCCAGCAAGCGCTACTACTGAGCTAAACGTATCGTTGAACTTAGATTCGGGTGAGGGCGAATTGGTTGCTCCTACCGAAGCGGAAATATTGGCAGGCTTAGGTGCTGATGATTATTCCTACTCAACAAATGCTACCGTTTACGATTCTCAAGGCAACGCACGCAATTTGACATTTTATTTTACTAAAACAGACGCAGGAACAAATACGTGGGATGTAGCTCTACGAATGACAGGTGGCCCTGATGGCGCCGGTACCTATGTAGTAGAAAGCGCTGCAACACTTGCTTTTGATGCCAGCGGGCGATTGGCTGGAGGCGGACAAGTAAACTTTACTTTCGATGGTACTGACCCTGCTAGCGAGTTTAATGGTACACAGCTTGAACCATTGGTAGTTGATTTGGATTTTGCGGGCTCCTCGCAGTTCGCTAAAGACTCCACTGTTAGTGACATTACTCAAAACGGCTATACGTCAGGTTCAATGGTAGGTGTGACTATTCAAGACGACGGCACCGTGATGCGCAACTACTCAAATGAGCAGTCGCGTGCCGCTGGTCAAATAGCGCTAGTTAGCTTCCGTAATCCTGAAGGTTTAAAGCCCAATGGCGATAACCTATGGACAGCTACCGCTGATTCTGGCCAAGAGTTGGTGGGGGCGGCGGGTACTGGACTACGTGGCATGATTGAGGCGAGTGCGGTTGAAACCTCCAATGTTGATATGGCGCGCGAGCTCGTGGACATGATTGTTGCCCAGCGTGCGTACCAGGCCAATTCGCAAACCATCAGTACCCAGGACGAGCTCCTGCAGACCATTATTAATCTTTAATAATCGGTCAACTTTGTAAGGAGTAAGTACCGTGGATCGAATGCTCTATACCGCCATGAGTGGTGCCAAAAACAGTATGGACCAGCAGTCGGTGGTGAGTAACAACCTGTCGAATGTGACCACTACTGGTTTTCGCGCGCAGCTACAGGCCGCTCGTTCCGTGCCCGTGCAGGGCGAAGCGTTACTGGCGACACGTACCTCCGCGGTGACCACTATCCCGGGCAGTGACTTTTCGCAGGGGCCAGTGGAATTTACGGGGCGTACACTCGATGTCGCGATGCAGGACGATGCGTGGATGGCGGTACAGGCAGATGACGGTACTGAAACGTATACACGCCGAGGCGACCTTCAAATAGACAGTGATGGCGTGTTGTTGAGCGTAGGCCGTCCGGTGATAGGTGAGGGCGGGCCGATTGCAATACCCCAAGGTGCGCAAGTTTCCATTGGCGCCGACGGGACAATTAGTGCAATTCCCGAAGGCGTCGGGCCAGAAGCTTTAGTCGAAGTGGGGCGTATTAAGCTTGTGACGCCTGAAGCCGGAGCGTTAACGCGCGGTGAGGACGGCCTGTTTCGTGCACCCCCGAACGATGAAGGTGCTCCAGGCGCCCTGCCCGTTGATCAGAATGCCAAGCTAGTGAGCGGCGCGCTCGAAGGCAGTAATGTTAGCGCTGTTGATGCCATGGTCTCAATGATCGATGTTGCACGCCGTTACGATATGCAGATGAAAGTGCTAAGTACCGCTGACGAAAATGCCCAGCGCGCCAACGGCATTCTTTCTATCCAAGGTTAATGTTGGCCATTCAACGCTGAAGTTCGTCAGTCGGTCAAGGGAGCAAAATTATGATTAAGTCGTTGTGGACAGCTAAAACAGGCTTGGAATCGCAGCAAACCAAGCTTGACGTCATTTCAAATAACCTGGCGAACGTAAGTACCAATGGTTTTAAACGTTCACGTCCGGTATTTGAAGATCTGTTGTACCAGAACATGCGTCAGCCCGGTGCCCAGAACAATATTCAGGATCGCCTACCTTCTGGCATGCAGGTGGGAACCGGTGTGCGCGCCGTAGCAACTGAGCGTTTGCATACCCAAGGTGGGCTAGAGCAGACTGAAAATTCGCGTGATCTAGCCATTAATGGCGAAGGTTTTTTTCAAGTTCTGTTGCCCGATGGAACGTCGGGTTATACCCGTGATGGTAGTTTTCAGTTAAATGAAAATGGCCAGATGGTGACCGCTAATGGTTACCCTGTTGAGCCTGCAATATTTCTGCCTGCAAACGCTTTGTCAGTGAATATCGGCGAAGATGGCACGGTGAGCGTGCGTCAGCCAGGTGTCGCGCTGGATAATGAGGTGGGGCAAATCACTGTCAGTACCTTTATTAACCCAGCGGGCCTCCAGAGTATTGGTGGCAACCTTTACTTAGAAACAGGCGCCTCAGGTGCACCCAATGAGAACATGCCTGGTATGAACGGTGCAGGCCGGCTGTTCCAGGGTTATGTGGAAACCTCCAACGTCAACGTCGTTGAAGAGATGGTCAATATGATTCAGACACAGCGCGCCTATGAGATTAATAGCAAAGCGGTGTCAACCAGTGATGAAATGTTGGCACGCTTGAGCCAACTGTAACCATGGTTACTCACTAGGCTTAATAATAGGTTGCGTTATGCTGGAGTTGCACCACATGTCACGTCGTATTGCGCTAGCTGGGCTAGCGCTTTTTATGTTGGTTGTTGCTGGTTGTGCTCAAATTCCAAGAGCCTCGGTCGTGGGCGAACAAGAACAGATCAGTATTGTTGATCGTCCACCTCCCATCCCGAATGGCTCTATTTATCAGGCCAGACAAGGGTATCAGCCGCTCTTTGAAGATCGCCGTCCGCGTTCGGTTGGCGATATTTTGACGATTGTCCTGGATGAAGAAGTCAGCGCAAGCAAGAATTCGCAATCCAATGCGGGGCGTAGTGGTAGTGCCAGCCTTGAGCTTGCACAGCTACCTGATGCGCTTGATACGCTCGCGGAATATGGCTTCGATGTTTCTGGCGCAAATGATTTTACCGGCAGTGGTGGCTCTCAAGCCAATAACTCCTTTACCGGTACGATTACGGTATCGGTCTTAGAGGTGATGAATAACGGCAATTTACGCGTACGTGGCGAGAAGCAAATCGCTATCAATCAGGGGACGGAGTTTATCCGATTCTCTGGTGTGGTTAACCCGCGCACGGTTACCGCGCAAAATACCGTACCTTCAACCGAAGTGGCAGATGCGCGTATTGAATATGTCGGGGACGGTTATATCAACGAAGCGCAGCACATGGGTTGGCTACAGCGTTTCTTCTTAAATGTCTCGCCGTTTTAGCGCTATGAGGAGCTACCAATGACAGAGCTAATAATGACAGGCCCTTTGATGGCAGGCTCTTCAGTAAAAGGTCGTTCAGTAAAAGGGTTACAGCGGGCAATAGCGATGCAGTTAAATAATTTTTTATCTACAAATAGCTATAGAGCGAGCAGCACCTGGCTTGTTCAGCTGAGTGTCATAGTGCTGATGTGTGTATTGGCTTTTCCCGCCCATGCTGAGCGTGTTCGTGAGCTGGCAAGCTTTGCCGGTGTCCGTGATAACCAGTTGGTAGGCTACGGCTTAGTCGTGGGTCTCGACAGTACCGGTGACCAAACCACGCAGGCGCCGTTTACTAGCCAAAGTCTGACTAACATGCTTTCACAGCTTGGCGTGACCGTGCCTGCCGGCACGAATCTGCAATTGCGAAACGTCGCTGCCGTGATGGTGACGACTGATCTGCCGCCCTTTTCAAGGCCTGGACAGCGGTTGGATATTGTAGTTTCGTCGATTGCTAACGCGCGCAGTTTGCGAGGCGGCACCCTACTTATGACCCCTTTAAGAGGCGCCGACGGTGAGACCTATGCGATTGCCCAAGGCAATATGCTGGTAGGCGGTGCGGGTGCGCAGGCGGGTGGCAGCAGCGTGCAGATCAATCAGCAAGCTTCTGGGCGTATTCCCAATGGCGCCCTGGTTGAAAGGGAAGTGCCGCTCAACCTGGGCGGCAACGGTGGCACGCTTGAGTTGCAGCTAAACGACTCTGATTTCGGCACTGTGCAGCGCATGGTCACGGCTATTAATAACGAATTTGGCCAGTCGGTTGCCTATGCACGCAATGGACGCGTCATCGCTCTCGATGGGCCTATCGACGACAATGCGCGCGTCAATTTTATGGCACGTATTGAAAACGTTCAGGTGACACCTACTGAAGCAGCCGCGCGGGTAGTTCTAAACTCACGTACTGGCTCGGTAGTAATGAACAGTGCCGTCACTCTGCGTGAGGCGGCCGTCGCGCACGGTAGTCTTTCGATCATGATTGATACTCAGTTTGGTGTTAGCCAGCCTAATCCCTTTGGTGAAGGGGAGACCGTCGTGGTCCCCGATGCGGATATTGATATTGAGCAGCAAGAGGCTTATCTGCAAATCGTCGAGGGCGCCCAGCTCAACGAAGTGGTCAATGCATTGAATGCGTTAGGCGCTACACCGCAGGACTTAATGTCGATACTAGAAGCGCTGAAAGCGTCGGGTTCACTGCGTGCTGAGCTGGAGGTTATTTAATGAGCGCGAGTGATATGACCAGCCAGTTCGCCTTGGACATGAACGGCTTTCAGCGCCTTCAGCATACGGCACGGGTCGACCCAGAAGCGGGTGTAAATGGTGCGGCCCAACAGTTTGAAGCGCTCTTTATTCAGATGATGATGAAGAGTATGCGCGACGCGACGCCTAGCTCAGGGCTGATGAACAGCAGCGCGACGGATACGTATCAATCGATGCTGGATCAACAGTGGTCACAGGTGATGGCTTCGCGTGGAATGGGCCTTGCTGAAGTCCTCGTCGAGCAGTTGGAACGCCAGGGGGCCATCTCAAAAGCGCAGCCAGAAGCGGATCAAGAGCTGCAAGCATTGATCGCCGGTATCCCTCGGGGTACGCCTCGTATGCTGGATGAATCTTTCTTAGAAAATCAAGATTCTATTGCTGAAGCAATCCCACAGGGCAGCGGTCGGTTCTTAGCCGAGCTCGAGGCCATTCGCCAAGGTGTGGAGAAGGGTAATGCGGTAAATGAGTCCGCGCTGAATCAACGAGAGCAGGCAGCCTCGGGTCACGTCGGCCAGTTTATTCAAACGTTAGCAGCTCCAGCCCAGGCGGCCAGTGCGACCACGGGAGTACCTGCCGAATTAATCTTGGCTCAGGCAGCACTTGAAACCGGCTGGGGACGGCACGAAATCGCAACTCGCAATGGCAACAATAGCCACAACTTGTTTGGTATCAAAGCTGGCAGCCATTGGCAGGGCGAAACAACCGATATTGTGACGCACGAATATATCAATGGGCGACGGACGCAGGTGGTCGATACCTTCCGCGTCTACGACTCGTTTGAACACGCCTTTACCGACTATGCCAGTCTGATTAGTAACAATCCGCGCTATGCCGGTGTCGTCCAGGCGCCTAGTGCAGAGCAGGCAGCACAAGAGTTACAGCGTGGTGGTTATGCCACTGATCCACGTTATGCAGACAAGTTAGTGTCGGTAATGAAGTCAATGGGGCCGCTCGATCCGGGCGGTAATTTTCTGGCTGATTCCCGCTAGCCCACTCCTCAAGTTTTTCTGCGCAGTGCCGATATTTATAGCATATATAGGTATCAGCCTAAGGAATTGAACCATGAACATGTTTTCGATCGGCTTAAGCGGCCTCAATGCCGCGCAGAATGCCCTGAACACAAGCAGTAACAATATTAGTAATGTCTATACGCCGGGCTATAACCGTGAGTTAGCACAGCTAGGTGAAGGGCGTGTAGGCGGCGGTGTTCGTGTCAATGATATAGAGCGCCAGTTCAACACGTATGTGGCTGACCAGTTAAATAGTGCCAAAACACAGTCAAGCGCTTTAAACACTTACTATAATCAGGTATCGCAAATCGATAACCTGTTAGCCGATCGCGAGGCAGGCCTAGCGCCTCTGATGCAGGGATTCTTCTCATCGCTGGAAGATCTAGCCAGCTCGCCTTCTGATCCGGCGGCTCGCCAAGGCGTGCTAGGTCAAGCCAATACGCTAAGTTCACAGTTCCGCTCTTTCGATGGCTACTTGCAGGATATGCAAGGCAATATCAATGGGCAAATCAAAGATGAAGTGACCCAAATAAACAATACGGTTGAGCAGATTGCTGGTTTAAATAAAGAAATTTCCCTTGCTCGTGCACGAACCGGTGAAGCGCCTAATAGCCTGCTTAATCAGCGTGATCATATGGTTTCCGAGCTCAACGAACGCATGGATTTGCGCCTGAATATACAGGATGGCAAGACCTATAATATCAGTCTGCCTAATGGCCAGCCCCTCGTCACCGGCACTAACTCTTTTAAATTGGAAGCTGTTCAGGCCGATTACGATCCTCAACGAACCATCGTGGGCTACCGAGATGGTGGCGGTAATTTAGTTAAGCTAGATGAATCGACCATCAAGGGGGGGGCGTTGGGTGGATTAATGACCTTCCGTTCAGAAACCCTGGATAAGACGCAGAACCAAATTGGTCAGCTGGCGGTTTCATTGTCATCGGCTTTTAATGCACAGCACAAACTGGGCGTGGATCTAAACGGTGAGCAGGGCGAGGACTTCTTTGCAGTGCGCACACCGCAATCCTATGGCCATAAAGGCAATAGCGACCCTGACCTATTAACGTCGGTGGCTTTTGATCCAGAAACAGTCGGTAAGCTTCGTGCGACGGACTATACCGTCTCGTTTGATGAAAACCTTGATCCCGTTGTGACGCGTAATGACAACGGCCAAGTACTCAGTGGTACAGATCCCAAAGATGCCGACTTTGTTGACACCAGTGGTTGGACACCAGGCACAGGCTTGGGTGAAATTACTTTTGGTGGTGTAACCCTTTCGTTTAGCGGCAATAATGTTGCTGTAGGTGACACCTTTGAAATCCAGCCGGTGCGCCGCGCGGGCGCAGGTATGGAAGTGAAAATTGCCGATGTGGACAAAATTGCGGCGGGTGACGCGGGGTTTGATGGTGAAGGAGCTAGTCCACTTAACTCATTTAAAAGCACAGGCAATTTAGACGTTAGTGACTTGCAAACGTCTCATACCGCTTTTGCCGATAATAAAAACTATGAATTGAAAGTGGATGGCACCGGTAAGCTGACAGTAATTCCACCAACTGCTTTCACGGTTGCAGGGACTTCTTATGCGTCGGATGCTACTGATGTGGAAGTAGATGTTGGAGAAACCGTTGTTATTGATGGCTTCAGCTTTACACTAGATGCTCGTCCTGCCACGGGCGACACAGCGACCTTAAATGTCAGCCAAAGGATTATCTCTGCCACTGGCGATAACCGTAATGCGCTGGCTCTGCAAAACCTGCAAGCCAAATCGATTGTTGGCGCTAGCGCAACGGTCACCGGGGCCTATGCATCCATGGTCAGTGATGTGGGTAACCGTACTAATATCACGCAAGTTAATTTGGATGCTCGTCAAGGTTTGACCGATCAATTGCACGCGGTTCAGCAATCAGAGTCTGGGGTCAATTTGGACGAAGAAGCCGCTAACTTGATTCGTTACCAACAGTACTATCAGGCCAATGCGCGTGTGATTGACACCGCAGGAACGCTGATGGACACCATCTTGAACCTGCGCGGTTAATTCGGGAGCTTAAGCGATGCGTATTAGTACTGTTACTATGTTCGAGCAAAGCACGGCGTCTATGAACCGTCAGCAAAGCGATCTGATGAAAGTTAGCCAGCAGATTGCCAGTGGACGACGGGTAGTGAATCCATCGGATGATCCACAGGCGGCCTCCCGTGCGGTTGGCGTGGACCAGGCAAAAGCTGTTACCGAGCAATATTCAGACGCGCGTGTATCGGCGCGTAACTCTCTTTCACAGACAGAAAGCATTTTAAATAGCGTCAGTGATGCAGTAACCAGCGCCAAAACATTGTTGATTCAAGCATCGAGTGACACGCTGAGTGACGTGGACCGCGAGGCAATCGCCAGCGAGCTTAAAGGCGTCTATGAAACGATGCTGGGTCAGGCCAATGCCACCGATGGTAACGGTCGCTATCTGTTTGGCGGCTATAAAGATAACGCCCCACCGTTCGTTAAGTCAGCCGATGGCAGCGTACAGTATCAGGGTGATAGTAACGTACGCGAACAGCGTGTGGATGCCTCGCGGCTGATGCCGGTTAATGATAATGGCGAAACTATCTTTAAGAGCGTGCCCAGTGGTGCGGGTTATGTTGCAGAAGCAAAGAAAGAAAATGGTGATCTCAACGATGGTAATGTGACATTTAGCGGGCCGCAAATAAGCGATGTAAAGAATGCAACAGACTTCCGCATCACCTTTACCAGTGATGTCGCATTCGACATTGAAACGTTTGATGGCACTGACTGGAATGCTGTTAAAAGTGAATCCTACACGTGGGAGTCGGGCGATCCCGCTCAGCAAGTCAGCTACGGCGGAGTTTCGATTAGTCTTGAGGGAACGCCTGTTACAGACGATTCAATTTTGGTGGCAAAAGCTGGTAGTGAGCAGCGCGAGCCTGATCTCTTCCGAACTATGGAAGAAGCCATTCGTGTGCTGGAAAATCCTGCTGACACGTCGGCCAAGAAAGCTGACCTGCGCAATACTCTGAACACTGCCATGCGCGATCTGGACAATAGCCTAGATAACGTTCTGACCGTGCGCGCCTCTGCCGGGGCTCGCTTGAATGAGCTTGATGTTATCGATTCGGTAGGTAGTAACCGAATGCTGAACTACGATCAGACGCTGTCGGATTTAGTCGATCTTGATTACACAGAAGCTATTTCTGAGTATAGTTTGCGACAAATAGGTATGCAGGCGTCGCAAAAAGCGTTTGTGGATATTAAAGGCTTATCGTTATTTAACTATATGTAACGAGCGTCTAGTTCTTACATGGTTGACTGAAATCCCCGTACTTTTTTATAAAGCACGGGGATTTTAGGTTAAGGGCGCCATTGTTTCGATTAAACTCTGCAGAAATCCTAATCCTTGAGTAAATAGCCGCTGCAGAAAGCGGCTAATATCGGTCATTAATACCATCATCAATATGAGACCCACGATGAGGGAAGTAGGAAAGCCGATATTGAAAACGGTGAGCTGAGGGGCGGAACGGTTCAGTATGCCCAGTGCCAAGTTGATGGTTAGCAGGGAGCCCACTAGCGGCAGTGCCAGTAACATACCTGAGGCAAAAATCGTCCCCGCATATCGAGCCAGTAAAATAAACGCATCTGGGTTGAACGTCCCAATGCCAATGGGCAATGTTTGAAAGCTCATAATCAAGGTTTCAAGCACCATCAGATGCCCATTCATCGCCAAAAACATGAGCAAGGTGATCATATAGAGAATGCGCGATAGCACCATAATATTGGTGCCGCTCGATGTATCAAAAAAGCTCGCAAACGCTAAGCCCATTTGCAGACCGATAAAATCACCAGCCGCTTGCACGACGGCAAAAATGATATGCATGACAAGCCCCATCGCCAAGCCGATGAGGATCTGTTCGATCATAATCCCGACCCCAGCCCAGGACATGACAGCGATATCCGGCATGGCCGGCAGAATCGGCGCAATCACAATGGAAATAAGAGCAGCAAGGCCGACTTTGGCTTGATTGGGAACACTGGAGTGACCCCATAAAGGGGAGGCAGCCATGAAAGCAGTGATGCGCGCAAACGGCCATAAAAAAGCCACTAGCCACCCTTGTAGCTGTGCGAAAGTGACTTCAACCATTAGCTTACATCACCATATTGGGGATATTGGTGAATAATCGATGGGTAAAATCGGTAATCAATCCAATCAGCCAAGGGCCAGCAAATACCAACACTGCAAACACGGCCAGGATTTTAGGGATAAACGTCAGCGTCATTTCGTTAATTTGAGTGGCGGCTTGAAACAAGCTGATGATAAGGCCAGTGAAGAGCGCGGCTAGCAGCATAGGGCCAGCAAGCAGAAGCGTTACACGCATGCCTTGATAAGCAATGCTCATCACCATTTCAGGGGTCATCGAGGAAATCCTTTGCGCCGTATAAAACGGCGCTGCTTATTTATGTAAAAAATCTATCTCAATAACGCGCTATATCATGTAAAAGCTTTCTGCCATCGAGCCAATAATAAGCTGCCAGCCGTCTACTAAAATGAACAACATGAGCTTAAAAGGTAACGAGATAGTGATGGGCGGAACCATCATCATACCCAGTGCCATTAGCGTACTGGCGACAACGAGGTCGATGATTAAAAACGGAATAAAAATAGTAAAGCCAATTTGAAACGCCGTTTTTAACTCGCTAGTGACATAAGCGGGCAACAATACGCGCATGGGTAACTCTTCCGGCCCCTGCATCGGCCCTACATCTGCCAAGCGAACAAACAATGCCAGGTCGGGCTCACGGGTTTGGGCAAGCATGAATTCGCGAAACGGGTCTTGGGCCAGTAGCAAAAATTCTTCGAAATTGATCGTTTCGTTGCTCAGGGGCACCCAGGCATTGTCATAAACCTGAGCTAACACCGGCGACATGATAAAGAAGGTCAGAAACAGAGCAATTCCCAAGAGCACTTGGTTCGGCGGTGTTGCCTGGGTGCCCATGGCTGTGCGTAATAGGCTCAGCACGATGATGATGCGCGTGAAACTCGTCATCATCAGCAGCATCGAAGGTAAAAACGCGAGCGAACTGAGAAAGAGTAGCGTTTGTAACGAAAGTGACCACTGCTGGCCGCCGTCTTCTAATGGCTGAGAAATAATGCCAGGTATTTGTTGAGCATGCGCAGGGCTGGCTATTAAGCAAACAACAAGGGTCAATGCCAGCCATAGCCAACGTTGCTCATAGAGCCTAGAAAGGTGCATCCGGAGCCTCATGGCGTCTGATGTGGGTCGGAGGGCGCGGATGAGTCGCGGCGACGGCTAGCAGCTAGCGCTTTGGCTAGGCGTCGCGAGAAACGAGAAGAAGCTGGTACAGAGGCTGCTGGCGGGCGTTCTTCTGGGGCGGGACGCTCGTGTAACTTAGTTATTCGGCCACCACCAACGCCAACGACTAACCAAGTATCTTCCACTTCAACAATCACAATTCGCTCACGATTGCCCACAGCAGTGCTGCCTACGATGCGGAGGTGAGCGCCATGGCGAGAGTTATGATTATTCCAGCGCTTTAAAAGCGCCGTGCAAATTAGAATGATCGCAATGACTAATGCTAAGGCAGCGGCTGTTTTGCCTAAAACAGCCATGCCTATCAATGTCTCGCCACCGTTACCTAGCGCATCGAGCGAGCCGTTCTGCGTCGAAGTTGTCGCAACACTCATCGGTTCAGTTTGTGAATACGTTCAGAAGGCGTGATGATTTCAGTAATACGAATACCGTACTTATCTTCAATGACGACAACTTCCCCTTGAGCGATTAAATAGCCATTAATCAAGATATCCATCGGTTCACCGGCGAGACCTTCAAGCTCGATGACAGACCCTTGCGCTAATTCCAGTAGCTGCTTAATGGTTAGCTTAGTGCGACCTAGCTCCACGGTAAGCTTCACCGGGATATCCATGATCATTTCTAACTCACGCGCCTGTGAAGAGCCGCTGTCCGGGCTCAACGGGCGGAAGACATCATCACTTGCAGATTTTGCAGCCGGTGCTTCAGGCTTAGGGGGCGCGGATACTTCTTCGCTCTCTTCTGCGGCTTCTTGCTCGGCCATCGCAGCTGCCCAGGGGTCATCCTCTTCGCTAGCAGCATCAGCACTGGAGGTAGTCTCTTCTTGCTGGGACATGGCATCGGCCCAATCGTCGTCAGAGACGTTCTGATCAGGCTTATTGGGATCAGTCATGCTTTGGATTCCTTGGCTTGCTGTCGCGTAGACACTTTAATAAAGTCTTTGGACGATACGTTGTTCATAGCGGCATGGTCGATCATATGTAAGATACGCAGAGCATGCTGTTGCCGTTGGCTGCCATACTCGCACTCCATCACGGGGACGCCATCCACACTGGCTGTGATGGTGCTCGGAATGTCTAGCGGTAGCACATCGCCTTTTTTCAATCCCATAACATGGGCGATACGACTAGATATTTGCGCAAACTCAGCGACTAACTCGACTTCTGAATGGCGCAACTCGCTCGCCATACGGCGGGACCAACTGCCATCTTGGTCGTGGTTGCTATCATTGATCGGATTGGCCAGTAAATCACGCAACGGCTCGATCATGGCGTAAGGCATGCATATCTGGAAATTGCTAGATAGGTTGCCAACTTCAATATTGAACTTGGTATTCACCACAATTTCATTAGGTGAGTTGGTGATGTTGGCAAACTTCGATTGCACTTCAGAACGTAAAAAGCTGACATCCAACGGATAAACGACTTTCCAGGCTTCTTGATAAGCATCAATGGCGAGATTAAGCAGGCGTTGAATAATACGCTGCTCAGTATTGGTAAATTCTCGCCCATCCGATTTGGTGACAAAGCGGCCATCACCACCGAAAAGGTTATCGACCACCATAAAAACGAGGTTAGGTGGAAATACCACCAGTGCGGAGCCACGCAGCGGCTTCATCGACACGATGTTCAGGTTAGTGGGTACGGGAACATTACGTGAGAACTCACTAAAGCTTTGATAGCGTACCGACTCTACCGTGATATCCGCACTACGCCGCAATAGGTTAAATAAACCATTACGAAAATAGCGCGCAAAACGCTCATTAATGAAATCCAGCGCATGCAAACGCTCACGAATCACGCGATGTTGGGTCGAGGGGTCGTAAGGTCGAATGCGCAGTTCTTCTTGCGCTTGTGGCGATGTAGCCGATGGCTCATCGTCTCCGCTAACGCCCTTTAACAGAGCATCAATTTCTTCCTGGGACAGTAGATCGTCCTGTGACATGAACGGCTCCAGTTCCCGAGGTTATTGCACAATAAATTCGGTGAATAAAACTTCACGCAAATCAAGCGGTGGCTGATTTTCTGCAAGCGGTACGTTTAGCCTATTAACGATCTCTTGCGCAAGCTGCTGCTTGCCTTCCGAGGAGGTAAGCTCATCAGCTTGCTTGCCGGACAGCAGCATCAGCAATCGACTACGCACTTGGGGCATATGCTCTTCAAGAATAACTTTACTTTCTTCATTACCCACGCGAAGCGTCACGCCTGTATAGAGTAAGCGTGACCCATGGCGATCATCGGCAAGGTTGACGGTAAAAGGCTCAATGCGCATGAAGACTGGCGACTCACGCTCCATTGCTTGCTGCATTTCTGCATTTTCCGTACCGTTATCTTGCTGGTCAATTACCATATAAATAGCTGTCGCTGCGCCTATTGACGATAGCAACACTAGAATAATCATTATCCAAAGCAGCTTTTTAGACCCACCGCTTGTTTCTGCCATTTGAGATTCCTGTGAATTCCATGCGTATCACTAGCAAAGTATTATGCCTAAAGCGCATGCTGGTGATGAAATGAACAGGCTCGTTTGGCAAGCCTATCTTTTGGTTTAGTTAGCTCATGTGCGCAGCACTACAGATGCCATGCAAATTCAGTTGCCACTGTTTACGCGTAGAGGTCGACTCGCCCGTCCACTATAAGAGGGTTGCTTTCAGCGCTTCGGGAGAGCATTTCATCCGCGCCAATGTCGCCGCTGTCACTGCCAACCTCTGCACCTTGCTTACCGCCTGATTGGGCAAAAGCCTGAGCATTGGGATCGCGCTGATCGCCAACGGATGTCTCACCTAGCGATATACCTTGTTCTGCCAGGGCTTCCCTTAGTTGGGGAATGGCTTGTTCAAGCACTTGCCGCACCTGGGCATGGCCTGACAAAAAGTGTGCTTGTGCCCCCTGTTCGCCAAATTTTAATGAAATAGAGAGTGGCCCTAGCTCCGCCGGATTCAACTGCATTTGTACATGCTGCTCGCCACCACGCTGTGAAATTTGTACCAATTGCTGGCTTAGTTGCTGTGGCCAAGCAGGGTTCGTAACAGGCGTTGTCAGCGCGGCCTGGGTTGATGGTACGGCCGGTGCAAACCCTTGTGCTGATGGTTGTGCTGAGGCTAGTAGGGGGTTGCCAGCATGGGATGTGAAGCCGGTCAGTAAGTGCTCACTTGAAGAATTCCCTTTTGGCACGCCTCCTGACGTTAATAGAGCGCCCATTAGGGCTTCGCTGCTGATTTGTGACGCTGCACCATCAGCGCTCATTTGAGTAAAGAAAGTATGAGGCTGCGTTCTTGACGCTGCCTGAGTTTCGATAGCGGGCAGGCTGGTATTGGTTAAGCGAGCCGTATCAACAGGGAAGGGTTGTTCGCTCTGACTATTCTGGCGTTGGGTAACCAAGCTGTTTAACGCGGAGACCAGCTGCGCTGCTTCTGTTTGATTAATATTTAGATGTTCGGTGATAGCTTTCAGCACCGCCGGGTCGATCGACGATCCAGGCTGTACTTTAGGCGTGCCTTCGGTAAAAGATGCCATTAAGGTAAGGCGAGCGGCAATTTCATCTAATGGCGTTGAGGTCTGCGCACTATCAAGCGTTAGGGTATCTAAGTTAATGTCTGGATTTGATTGTTGAAGTTGAGCAAGTAGTCCAGATAAGTCACTTTCATTGACATCAAGCCCGAGTGCTTCAAGAGCTGCGCTTAAATCCTCAATATCTATTTCTAGCGCATCTGACAAGAGGCCGCCGAGTGCACTCAGCTGTGCTTGGTGTGGAGTTGACTGTAACGAGTCGGCCTCACTTAGCGTATGCGCAGACAAGCGCTGAGCGTCAGCTGCATGTGAAAGCGCCTGCTGAAAAAAACCGTTGGGTGAGTCTTGCCGGCTGAATGCGCCTTGAGACTGAGTCTGAGGCGAACTCTGGCTGGCCGAAAGCAACTGGTGAATATTCATATTCAGTTCCTTGACACCGCTAATGCGGAGTGTCGTTATGCTGACGAGCCAAGCGGCTAGTCACCAAATCATCGTTAGTTTTTTGTTCATGGCGCTCACTCCGGCGGTGCTCTTCTAACAGCCGACGCGACGCCAGTGTATCGTAGGAAGAGAGCTTGCGCTGTTCCTGTTGCCAGTTCTTTTGGCTCTGCTGAACGCTTGCCTGCTGTGCTGCTAACGCTTGGCGAGCACGGCTGAGAGCCGCGTCCAAAGAAGCCAGAAATTGTTGATAGTTGTACATAGTGGCAGGATCAATGCCATCACGCATCGCCTTTTGTAAACGCTCAGCATACTCTGCTCGGTAACTCAGTAGTGACTGTAGCTGAGCAGTGGTTTGCTGCTCTGTTTGTCGTTCTTGGGCCAGTACTTTGCCCGCTTGGTCACGGGCGTCTTTGGCTAAGCCGGTTAGCATTGCGAGCTGTGATGTACTCATGTGCGTCCTCCAACCAGCGCGTGCAGTGCTTGGCGTGAATCTTCAAGCGTTGCACACTCATTAATGCTTTGTTGTAGAAAACGCTCCAGCGACGGAAAGCGGTTGACTGCCTCGTCTAGCTGTGGATCGTGGCCAGGGCTGTAGGCGCCGACACTGATAAGATCCCGGTTGCGCTGGTAGCGCGAAAACAGCTGCTTGAAAACGCGCGCTTCTTGTAGCTGTTCAGGCGAAGTAATCGAGGTCATGGCCCTGCTGATAGAGGCTTCGATATCGATTGCGGGATAGTGCCCTGCTTCTGCTAATGTTCTCGACAGCACAATGTGACCGTCAAGAATGGCGCGAGCAGAGTCGGCAATCGGATCCTGTTGATCATCGCCTTCCGTTAGCACGGTATAGAATGCCGTAATGGAGCCGCCACCACGCTCCGCATTGCCTGCTCGCTCTACTAAGCCGGGCAGTTTGGCAAACACAGAGGGCGGATAGCCTTTGGTGGCGGGCGGTTCACCGATGGCCAGTGCAATTTCCCGTTGAGCCATGGCATATCGGGTTAGCGAATCCATAATCAGCAGTACATTGCGGCCTTCATCGCGGAAACCTTCCGCTAAGCGCGTCGCGTAAGCGGCACCTTGTAAGCGTTGTAGTGGTGACGTATCAGCGGGTGCAGCAACTACAACGGCACGCCGTCGACCCTCCGGGCCCAGAATATTATCGATAAAATCTTGTACTTCGCGCCCCCGTTCACCAATCAAACCCACCACGATGACATCGGCCTTGGTGTAACGAGCCATCATACCTAGCAGCACCGACTTACCTACCCCGGAGCCTGCAAATAACCCCATCCGCTGGCCCCGCCCAACACTTAGCAGCGCATTAATAGCGCGGATGCCGACATCAATTTGCTCCTCAATAGGCGCGCGTGAAAGCGGGTTGAGCGAAGGTGTACTGAGTGTTGCGCGTGGTATCTCCTCAAGATTCTCACGGTCATCAAGCGGATTGCCGTTGCCATCCAGTACGCGACCTAATAAATCATCACCCATAGGGAAGCGACGAGCACTGTTGCCACTGCCTTCATCCAATGGCGAAACGCGAGCGCCAGGCATCAGACCAGTGACTTCTTCAAGCGGCATCAGGAATAGCTTTTCGCCAGCAAAGCCGACTACTTCGGCTTCGGCGTGCTTATTGCTGTCGGCTAAGCGGCCATCACTGCCCGGCAATTCAATTCGGCATGCGCTGCCGACCGCAACCCGCAACCCGACCACCTCAATCACCATGCCTGTCGCACGAATGACGCGGCCGCTATTGCGGTAGCGCGGCAAATGGCTGACGCGCTGCTGCGTGCGTCGCAATGCCTTATTCCAGCGATGTCGATGGGGACAGGTGGTATCTGCCATAGCGTATCCGCCTAGGATGAAGGATCGTTAGAGGACGGTGGTGACTTGAGACCGCGTTTGCGTGATTGAGCTTGAATGGCCTGCCAGCGGCTTTCAAAAGTAGCGTCAATTTCACCCTGTGCACTGGTTACCCGGCAGCCGCCACGGGCAAGTTGATCATCGGGTTGCAGCTTCCAGTTGGCGGCCACAAGCTCATTGCCTAAGTGCTCTTCTACCAAGTCATGGTCATTGGGGTTGAGCCAAAGGCGTTGTTGACCTACCAAGGGCGGCTCGGTGTGCAGAAGCTCACGCACAATCACTAAAATTTGTTCAGGCGTTTCCTGAAGGGCATCGCTGGCAAGCTGCTTGCCGGTTGCCAGCGCCAGCTCAACAAGGTCATGGGCGATGGTTTCGTCAATGCGCTCTAGCGCATCTGAGAATTGCTTGCCCAGCGTTTTTAGCGGCGTAACGGTAAGTCGAATTTGCTCTTTTAATTCGGTCTGTGTCTGTTCAGCCGCTGCTGCTAATCCTTTTTCCATCCCCTCTTTGTAGCCTTGCTCAAGGCCTGCTTTATAGCCTGCTTCTTCGGCTTGCTGACGAATACGCTCATACAGTTCCTGGCGTTCACTTTCTTCACGCTGGCGGGCCAATTCGGCTGCCTTTTGTGCCGCTAGTACTTTACGCTGATGAGCCGTTGGCACCTCGCCGTCTGAGGTTTGGCCGCTCTTGGAAGAGGCCAGCTCATCCATTTGCCAGCGACGCCAATCACTGTGGCGGTCAAATTGAGGGGAGTGCGTATTAGACATACTCATCGTCTCCGCCTGCCAGGACGATTTCACCCGAGTCCGCTAGCCGCCGTACAACTTGCAAAATAGTTTTCTGTTCGGTTTCAACTTGCGAGACGCGGATAGGGCCCCGGGCTTCCATATCTTCACGAACTAAATCGGCTGCGCGCTGCGACATGTTGCGCAGGAACTTGTCCACAAGGGCGTCCTGGGCTCCTTTAAGCGCCACCACCAGCGAGTTGGTATCGACTTCCTGAAGCACCATTTGAATGGCACGGTTGTCGAGGTCGAGCAGATTCTCGAACAGGAACATTTCGTCGATAATCTTCTGGGCTAAATCTTCGCTGTGGGCGCGCACGGTCTCGATCGCTGTCTCTTCTTGAGAAGAGTTCATCAAGTTGAGGATTTCGGCAGCTGTTCTTACGCCGCCCATTTTGCTGCGCTTGAGATTCTGGCCATCCAGCATGCCAGTAAGTACTTCGGTCAATTCCTGTAACGCGGCGGGTTGAACGCCGCTGAAAGTGGCGATACGAAGTACCACATCATTGCGCAGCTTTTCTTCAAATAATTCGAGAATATCGGACGCTTGATGACGGTCCAGATGAACCAGAATCGTCGCAATAATTTGTGGATGCTCATCGCGGATGAGCTCGGCCACCATGGACGCTTCCATGAGGTTAAGGGCGTCGATCCCTGAATTATTGCCTGTCGTTTCAAGGATATCTTCAATCAAGCTAGACGCACGCTCGCTGCCCAGCGCTTTGGTCAACACCGAACGGATGTGGTCACTGGAGTTCAGGTTAAGCGCGACAAACTCTTCGTTCTCTTTATGGAAGGCTTCGAGCACCGCTTTCATGTCGTCATGAGAGACTTGATTGAGGCGGGCCATCTCCATACTAATTGTTTGCACTTCGGTAGCACCGAGGTATTTAAACACTTCGGCGGCACTGTCTTCCTCGAGTGCGAGCAATAGAATGGCGCTCTTACGGGCGCCGCTCATTTCAGCAATTGAACTACTCATTTGAACTACTCATTAGCATTCATCCAGCTACGAATGATCATCGCGACCATGCGGGGATCTTCCTGCGCCATTTCACGCAAGTCGTTGAGGTTATGCTCATAGAGAGAGGTTTTACGCCGACGCTTCGGCTTGGCATAAGTCTCGTCGGACTCATCAGGCGTCTCTTCACTCTCTTCATCATCGTCGCCCACGCTAGCGGCCAGCATGCCACTAGGCGTCGCTGCTGCCATCACCGGAGATTGCGTGTACCGCTTGATTAAGGGACGCAAAATCAACAGGTAGAGCAATAAAATAGCCAGCGCAACGAGGAGGTAGCGGCCTGCTTTGGCAGCCATTGAAAGAATAGTGGGGTCTTTCCACCATTCGACCTCCGCCGTTTCTTCGACACTGCGCGTGAAGGGTGAATTGACAACCTCAACTTCATCTCCGCGTAATTGCGAGAATCCCATCGCTTGACGAACCAAGCGCTCAATTTGAGCCACTTCATTGTCTGTTAAGGCAACCTCAATCCACTCGCCTTCTTCGTTCATTTCGCTGCGATAATTGACGACTACCGCAGCTGAAAGCCGCTCTACCTGTCCGAGGCGGTGCTGGACATGCTCAATGCTACGATCGACTTCGTAGTTGATAACGTCGTCTTGACGCAAATTACGCAGCGCCTCGGGGGGTGCGTCTTCTTGCTGGTCGGCTTCCGCTTCCTCATTTTCGGGCTGGTTGATGGGGGAGGGCAGCGTACCTGGCGGCGTATTGCTTAGTGCGCCTGGAATGCCTGTGGCCAAGGGGTCTTCGCCATCATATGCAAGGCTAAGTTGGCGGCTACGCACCGCTGCTTCGTTGGGCGGCTGATTGGGACCGTAGCGTTCAGAAGTCTGCTCGCGCCGAGAAAAGTCTATTTGTGCGGCCACTTGAGCGCGTACATTATCGCGGCCTAAAATGGGCGTTAAAATATGTTCAATACGCTGTTGGTAAGAGCGCTCGACTTCAGCAATATACTCAAGTTGCGAACCATCCAAATCATTGCCATTGCTTGTCTCAGCAGACAACAAGCGGCCATCCTGGTTAACCACTGTGACGTCTTCAGCGGCCAGTTCGGGAACGCTTCCAGACACCATATGAACGATGGCGCTAACCTGACCTTCACCCAGGATACGGCCGGGTAATAAGGTCAGCACAACGGATGCTTTCGCGGGTTCGCGATCACGAATAAACACCGATGGCTTTGCCATGGAGAGGTGGACTCTTACGCCCTCCACTGGCCCGAGCGACTCAATTGAGCGTGCAAGCTCGCCTTCCAGGCCACGCTGATAATTGATTTGCTCAGCAAATTGGCTAATCCCGAATGCTTGGCTTTCCATAAGCTCCAGGCCAAGATTGCCGCCACGGGGCAATCCCTGTTCCGCCAACTGCAGGCGCAGGGTGTGCACCTGATCACTGGGCACCATTAGCGCTTGGCCGCCCTCGCTGAATTGATAAGGAATGCCGCGCGTATCGAGCTCGTTAATAATGCTACCGCCATCAGCTTCGCTCAGATTGCTGTAGAGCACGCGATACTCGGGGCTGCTAGCCCACATGAAGAGGACCGCTATAATAGCGATCGAGGCGGCACCGGCGATAAGCAGCGCGATGAGCGGATTGCCACGCAGCTGCTTCAGCGTTCGCTCAAAGGCTGAGCCGCTGGTGGAACCACTGTCAGTATTTCCACTCGCTGTATTACCACTACGGGAAGCGGCTTGATTCGTACTGTTTTGACGGCCTGCCGTTGCACCGGTTTCGCTCATGCGTCCCTCCGGGAGGGCAGGCAAAACTGGCGTCGGCTAAGGCGCATCACCAAAGAGGGCATAGGCTATATCCGTCAATCGCGGTTATCCGCCGAAAAGATGAGGCGGAATTGTGATGGATGCCATTATCCGGTGGCTAGTCGCGCCTAAAGGAAAGATAAGCTTCGCTTTTTGTGCGCATTTGTCTGTATGAGGCAGGGCGCGTCGATGTTAGGCTTTTTGCATTAGTTCTTTTTTACGAATTAGAGGTCGGTATATGAGCACTCCCGCAATACAGGCTGCGTTACAACAGATGCAAGGTTTGGCCACCCAGGCGGCATCCGCGCAGCCTCTCAGTGGTGCTCAAGCGTCAGCAGCGGTGGGGAACGGCGGTTTTGGTGGTGAGCTACAGGCCTCGATTCAGCGCATTAACCGACTTCAACAGACTGCTAATAGTCAGGCGATGGCTTTTCAGGCGGGTGACCCTAACCTGCAGCTTAACGATGTGATGGTCGACATGCAGAAATCCAGCGTTGCTTTTCAAATGGGGCTTCAGGTTCGCAACCGCTTAGTATCTGCATATCGAGATGTTATGAATATGCAAGTGTAATGGTTATTGCCCTTGCTGATGGTGCGATGCTCGTTGCGTCGTGCTTTAGGCTTCCAGAGAGATTATCTGGCCTTGCATCTCTTCTAGCCGTTCAGCAATTTTTAATACTTCTTCCGCTGGGATCTGGCGTATTACTTCTCCCGACTCTCGGTCTACTACTCGCGTAATCACGCGTGAAGTATCTTCGCTTAACTCAAATTCTAAACCGCGTGGGCGCATTGCTTCGTTAATGCGTTGAATGGGTTCGATCAGTTCGCCGCCAGATATTTTTCGTTCGTCCTTGTCTGCGTGGTTAAGTGGTGCGTTCGTTGGTGCTAGTTGAGCCAGCGTTTTTTCTAGCCGCTGACTTGGATTTAAGTTGGCAAGCGTCGATGACAACAGTGTTGTTGCTTCGGTGGGTAGTGAGCTCATAGGGCACGTTCCTCTTTAAAGTCAGCTCCGGCAGCCAGTCGTGGTGCAGCAATGCAATGAGAAACGGCAGCCATAGCTCGGATTTTTATTTCTAGTTATACGCCACAAGATCATTATCGGCAGGACTTTAAAAATCTTTACCCTCCTCAGTGTTTAGTAGTGTTTGCTTACTTCTGAGAGCGCTACATATATATAACCGCCTGTCTTTGCTTGCTGCACTGCTTGCTATACCCCGCTTAATAAGCATGAGAATGATGCTCTTTTTGTACATACGCCAAGCTGATCGCATCTGATATGCTTCGTCGCTTTGCGGTGAGCTAATTAACGCATGAGAGCAAGTGAGGCGAAAATGGTAGCGCAGCAGGATGAGTTTGAAACAATAGCAAACATAACAGCAATCGAGTCTCTGCTGGGCACGTTAATCGAAGGCGGCGGTGTTTCACTTTGCCTTGATGCGGCTGGTGCTCGCCCTGAGCCCATTGTCTTAATGGAGCAGCACCCTGGGCAAACACTGGTGATGGATCTTTCATCTGTCAGTTACTTACTTCACCACCTTCAAGACGGGGCAGCTTTCTACTTACGCGCGCAGGCGCAGGGCAAAGTAGTCCAGACGCCGCTACTGCATTTGACAGAAACACGCCAGGCAGGTGGGCGTTTTCTGTGTTGCTGTGACTATCCTGCTACGTTGGCTATTTTGCAGCGACGCGAGTCATTCCGCGCTGAATTGCGCATGGGGATGGTGGTGATGGCAGGCCTGTATGGTAGCGATACGGATGTGGTAGAAGGCGAGTTGCGAGACCTTTCCCAAGACGGCTGCCAGCTTGAATTGCCTTTAGCGGCCAGTGGTCTATTGGCGGCAGCGGTGAAACCTCTAACACTCGCGTTCACTTTTCCCGATGGTACTTATTTTGAAGTGCTTGGAAATGCCCGTCATCAAAAAACAGATGCTGAACGCCATCTGCTGCGTGTTGGCTTCAACTTCGTTGAGTGCAGCGCAGAACAGGAACGGCAGATTTGGTATTTTGTATGTGAAATAGAGCGCGAGGCGGCCCGTTATAAAAAAGAAGAACAGAGCGAGCGTCAGCCTTCTCCATTATTTGCGCTGCCCAATAAGCGCTCTGGCGCGGGTGAAATGCTTGGGCGACGGGATATCAAGCGCTACGCTACGCCGATGGCGCGTCGGTTGGTAAAAGTAGCGGCCTACCTGGATGCGCAGCTGCTGTCGTTAAAGCAAGGTAGTGATATCGATGGTCGCCAGCTCTCTCGCTATGCTGATCGAATATTGGAGCTTCACGAAGAGGATCGTGAAGCGTTGCTATTTGCCTCTCGCTGCCTATCTCCTGAGCCCTTGTTAGTACGCCACTGTATCGCGGTGGCTATTCATTTGCTCGATTTTGTGGGTGCCAGCATGCCGCGTGAATTGCGCAAAGCAATTGTGGCCAGTGGCCTTATCCATGATCTTGGTAAAGCACTGGTTCCCCAGGTCTTGTTCAAGGCGCCGCACTTTGAGGCGAGTCACCGAGAGGCGATCAGTGAGCATGTCCAGCTGTTGTTTGATCGCTTACATAACTGCCAGTGGCTATCGGCGGGTATTGCACAGGCCGTTATTAGGGGAATTAATGAGCGTATGGATGGCAGTGGATATCCTGAAGGCGCGGACAAGGGTGACCTTAGTGAGCTGGCGAAAGCCAGTGCCGTCGTCGATGTAGTCGAAGCGATGCGGCGTGATCGTGCTGATCGTCCGGCTAAAACAGCGCAACAAATTTATCGGCATTTGCTCCAGCATCCGCACCACTTTGATATGCGCTGGATTAAGCGCTATATCGAGCATTTCAAGGCCTTGCCCGTGGGGTCGCTGGCGTGTTTCTCCAGTCAGCAGCAGGGGTGGGTTTTGCGCTTAGATGACAAGGGCAATCCTGTCGAGGTGCTGCTTGCCCCCACCGTAGAGCCGCCCATGCGTGACAACGTGGGGGCGGTGGTGCGGGACAATATCACTGAGCGCCTTGGACGAGCTGTGAGCGAGATAGCTGTCTCTACCTGAGAGGGTAAAGCGTGTTAGGCATGCGGGAATGATTGGCTTTTTGTGTCAGCAATAAGTTTTCTACATAAAAGCCGTGCTGTCGTTAAAGTCTATCTCTCTTGCGCCGATATAAAGCAGTAGCAGAATGAAGATTGCTATTTAATTAAACATTTAATATTCGTGATTAGCCTGCGTTAAAAGGGTATTAAAATCACGTACAGGAGTTCCGCTTATGACTTACTCTCGCGGTGGCGCCGCCTATGGGCGGGGGGCTAATGCTTATGCGCGCGTCGGCGTAGAAAGCGGAGTGATGTCGGCAGACCCTCACCAGCTTATCGTACTATTATTTGACGGCGCTCAGGCCGCTATCCGTGCTGCGCGAATTCATATGCAGGCAGGCAATACGGCTGAGAAAGGCAAGTCGATATCGAAAGCGATTGATATTGTTAATAGTGGCCTGGCAGCTGCGCTTGATAGAGAAAAAGGCGGAGAGATTGCCGAGCGTTTGGCATCGCTTTATGACTATATTGCGCGCCTATTGTTGGCAGCTAACCTGCGCAACGATGAAGAGAGCTTAAATCAGGCCGAGCGCTTGCTTGAAGATATCGCCTCAGCCTGGCGTGATATTGGTCAACGGCAGAGTGCGTGAGGCAATAATGTCAGCTTTCCCATCCGCTCATGATAAACGGGCTCAAGAGACGCTGCTCACTAGCTATGAAACGCTATTGAGCAGGGTTGAACACATGAATGAGCTGGCCAATGCCGAGCAGTGGGCGGAACTAATTGATCAGCGTACAAGCTATGTGGTGTTGGTAGAACAGCTGCGCGAGCTGGATTTAACCGTATCTCTTGATGCCACTGCCCAACAGCGCAAATCAGAACTGCTTGAACGTATTCTTGAGCACGACGTTAATATTCGGCGTCGCTTAGTGGCGCGCCGTGATGAGCTCGGTAAGCTAATTGAAGTATCGCAACGTCAGCGAGACTTGCACCGTGCTTATGCACCGCAGCAAGGCACTGCGGGGCCATATACAGAAGATGATGCGACGAGGTCGACGTGAGCGGTATTACACCTCTCATTGATACGCTCTTGCACCAAGTGCTGGGGCGACAAGGTGAGGTGTCTTTGAAGCGGGCGCTGGATCAGCCGGTGAAGCCTATTTCGTATAGCGAAGGGCCGCGTGCGGTAATGGGCGATTCAAATTTGGATGGTCGTTCATCGACATCGCCGCTCAATGATCTAAAACGTTTGCCTCTTCCTCTGGATGGAGGGCGAACGTTGCCACGTGGTGAGGCGTTGCCTTCATCACCTGGGTCAACGCAGACGCATTTTAGCCCTGCTGCGCGAACGATTGCCGATGTGCTGCTACGTTTCCCCGCGCCGCCCTCTGTGATGCGGCCCGACGTGGCTCTTATTACCAGCCAAGAAACACCCGGGGCCAGTGCGGTAGCGACGCGATTAGAAGCCAGTATTCGTGATAGTGGGTTGTTTTATGAATCGCACCTAAAGCGCTGGTTTCAGGGCGAGGGAACTCGCCAGCAGCTAATGAACGAACCGCAAATGAAGTCTGGATCTCGTCAGCATGCCGCCTTTTTGCCCACGGGTCAGAATGTTACACAGGCACTGATGAGTGCGAGGTTGGCGCCTCTAGTGGCGCAGCCAGTGGGGCAGGGGGGAATGGCAATTTTACCCAATGTGCCGTTAGTGCCTGCCACGGGTGATCAAGCCTTGTCTGCTCGGTTGGGTGGCGCGACGTCCTCTTTATCCACTGGTTCGACGGCAGCTTCGGCCGCCTCTCCCCAGGCTTCTGCTGCTCCTGTTCCTATGGCTGGCGGGGGGCGTGAGAGTAGTCAGGCTAAAGTAGAGTTAAGCCATGCAAGAGAAATGACAGAGCTGGTAGCTAACCGCCCAGCGCGCGAGATTGTGCATGAAAGCCTGCAGAGTTTGGTACGCCAGCAGCTTGAGATGCTGGTTATGCCGACTATCCGCTGGGAGGGGGATGTCTGGGCAGGCATCTTTATGGCCTTAGTGATCCATCTACCCGCCCGAGAGAAAGGGCAAGAAGATGGGTCGCATGAGGGCGAGCCGGAAGGCGGGTGGCGCTCTGACATGCAGCTAGATGTTCCCAATTTGGGGGCGTTCAACGCGTCGCTATGGCTTTATCGAAATGTGTTAAGTATCGATTTCACCACCGAAAGTACTCAGGCGTATCAGCGCATCGACGCTGGGCTGCCCATGTTAGAGAAGCGGCTAAGTGCCTTGGACTTACAAAAAGTGCAGCTGCGCGCACGCTTTATCGAAGTGGAGAGTGCCCATGGCCACCCCGGGTGAGCGCCGCCGACAAGCCGTTGCACTGGCTTATCAAGAGAATGACCGTGCGCCCCGAGTCGTGGCGAAAGGCTATGGAGATCTGGCCGAGCGCATCATGGCAGAAGCTCAACGACAGGGTATTTATGTGCATGATGCACCTGAGCTTGTGGCGCTGTTAATGCAGCTAGATTTGGACGCAGAAATTCCTGCAGGTCTCTACCAAATCGTTGCAGAACTGCTGGTGTGGGTGTTCGAACTATCAGAAGCAGGGCTAAGCCCTCGCAATACGACTGAGTAGCCAATTATAGACGTTGTATGCAACCATGATGGCTGGTAATTAAAAGTCATTAACGGCGCTAGTATAATGGACACAATGTCGCGCCTGAGTCATTTAATGGAACATCATGAGTCAAACCAACTTTCTCGATGAAATTCAGGAAATAAACTTAGCTTATTTGCTTCTGGCGCAGCGCTTGCTTGATGAAGATCGTGAGGCTGCCATGTTTCGCTTAAAAATAGATAGCGATGTTGCCGAGCTAATTGTGTCACTTAACGCTCGCCAGCTGACTAAGCTTGCACGAACCAGTCAGTTGCTGTGCCGCTTCAGCCAAACAAGTGCTGAACGCTTGCGCCAGCTCACTGACAATCCGCGTGATCAAGGTTTGGCCGGTTTGCATGCGTCGCTGATGTTGGCCAGTGAGCCGTTTGAGCCAATGCCGCCAGGAGAGACAAAGTGAGCCAGAAAAGCTTGGTCGATGAGATGCATCAAGTGCAACTGGCCATCGAATTGATCGAGCTTGGTGCGCGATTACAGGTGCTTGAAACAGAAACAGCATTAAGCCGCACGCGGTTAATTAAGCTGTATAAAGAAGTGCGCGGCATGTCGCCCCCAAAGGGGATGCTGCCTTTCTCCACCGATTGGTTTATTACCTGGCTGCCAAATGTTCATTCGTCGCTGTTTTATAACATATACATAAGCCTAAGGGAGAGGGCGAGCTGTGAGCGTATTGATGCCTTTGTTAAGGCGTATCGTCTCTATGATGAGCAAATGTCGCTTGACAATATGGAGTCGGTTCTTGGGCTGACACGTGCTTGGACATTAGTGCGCTTTTTTGAGAGTGATTTGCTGCAACTCAATGAATGTACGCGTTGCAACGGACAGTTTGTGGCTCACGCCCATAGTCCAGCTCAGCAATATGTGTGCGGAATCTGCCAGCCCCCTTCGCGGGCGGGAAAAACGCGCAAAGCGCAGCAGGATAATAGTGAAAAAATGTAACAATTCCCGTGCCGTTTCCACGAATGGCTGGAATTAGGGTATAAGAAGTAATAATAAGCGTGTAGTGATAAAAGATGAGTGTATCGGCCTAGATAGCTGCAAAATTCGGTGATGCTTTCCCATTAAAAAACAGTTTAGCCCTAGTATGATAAGGCTAATTTATGCTTGAGACGGAATGCTACTTAACCATCAGAACCGGCGGTTAGGTTTTGGTTCCCTTACTTAATACTGAATACCGCAAGGACCCTGCTTGTGCTGATACCTCTAGGCTATGTAATCGTATTGCTGTCTGTGTTTGGTGGCTATGTGCTGGCAGGTGGCAGCTTAGGCCCCCTGTACCAACCGCTTGAGTTGCTTATTATTGGGGGCGCGGGTGTTGGTGCATTTATCGCAGCGAACAATGGCAAGGCGATTAAGGCAACGTTCAAAATCCTACCGCGGCTCAAACGTGCTAAAAAATATAACAAAGCACTCTATATGGAGCTTATGGCGTTGCAGTACAAGTTACTGTCTAAAATTCGTCGTGAGGGCATGTTAGGCATTGAGCGAGATATTGATAATCCGCAAGAGAGTCCACTCTTCCAAGAGCATCCTACGGTACTCGCCGATCCTCATATCATGAATTTCCTGACGGACTATCTGCGCTTAATGGTAAGCGGCGGCATGGAGCCTATGGAAATTGATGAGTTGATGCTGCATGAAATTGAAGTCTTTGAGCAGGAAGCCCATGTCCCCATCGATGCGATTGCCAAAGTGGGCGATGCGATGCCTGCCTTTGGCATTGTCGCAGCGGTCATGGGGGTGGTTAAAACACTTACATATGCTGACGCTTCACCCAGTCAGATGGGTGAAATGATTGCTCATGCGCTAGTGGGCACCTTTCTGGGTATTTTGTTGGGCTATGGTTTCGTCAGCCCACTTGCAAGCTACATCGAACGACAGGCTAAAGAAGCAGAAAAAATGCTTCAGTGCATTCGCATTACGCTACTCGCAAGCTTGCACGGTTACGCGCCGCAGTTAGCTGTTGAATTTGGCCGCAAAGCCCTTTTCGCCGCTGAGCGGCCGAGCTTTACGGAGCTTGAAGAGTACGTAAGGGATGCGAAAAAGGCCGGTAACGCATGAGTAAGGGTGGTGACAAGCGTCCGATCGTCATTCGGCGCAAAAAAGTGGTTCATGCTCACCACGGTGGCGCTTGGAAAATTGCCTTAGCGGATTTTATGACCGCCCTGATGGCCTTTTTTTTAGTGTTATGGATCCTCAGTATCGCCAGCGAAGAAGAGCGGAGGGGAGTCGCTGAGTACTTTAGCACTCCGCTGGTAACCGCTATTACCGGTGGCGACAGCTCAGGTAGTACCAGCGTGATTCCAGGCGGCGGGCCAGACCCAACACACAGCGATGGAGAGCGGGCGCGCATTGATACCCTTCAGCGCACTCGTCCAAGTATGCAGGAGCGACGTTTTTTCAGGGACGTACAAGAGCGGATTGAGCGCGCCATTGAACTTGATCCAGAACTGCGCCAGTTACGCTCACAAATGCGCTTTGACTTAACCCGTGAAGGGCTACGCATACAGTTATTAGATACTGATCAGCGACCCATGTTTGAGTTGGGGAGTGATCAAGTCGCGCCCTACATGCGCAGTTTGCTACGCACGATTGCACCGCTGCTTAATGAACTCCCCAACGAGTTAAGTATTAGTGGGCATACCGATAGCGTGCCCTATGCAGGCGGCTATCGCGGCTACAGTAATTGGGAACTTTCCAATGATCGTGCCAATGCCTCACGCCGCGAGCTTATTTCTGGTGGGTTTGATCCAGGTCAATTGCTACGTGTGTCAGGCTTTGCAGATCGTGTGCTGTTGCCCGAGACTGAGCCAACCGACCCTATCAACCGCCGTATAGAACTGGTAGTGCTGCTACCTGAGATAGCCGATGCCATCCGTAATCCAACCATCATGGGGCCGGAAAGTGTATCGCCGGAAGCTTCAATCGATGCGCTAGAAGCTTCAGCCGAAGCGCAAATTGAATCAACACAACAAGACGAGCCTCAGGCGCAAGATCCCGAGTGACCAGAGCCCGTCATAAAATACGACGTTAAGGTGGAGCGGTGCATGGATATAGCGGATTTTTTTGACACCTTTTTTGAAGAGGCAGAAGAGCTGCTGTCGGATATGGAGCAGCATTTGTTAGAGCTGGATGTCGATGATCCAGACAGTGAGCAGCTCAATGCTATTTTCCGTGCCGCCCACTCGATCAAAGGAGGGGCCGGAACCTTTGGTTTTACCGTGCTGCAGAAAACCACACATATTTTGGAAAACCTTCTCGATTACGCACGTAAGGGCGAACTGACGCTGCGAGCCGACCTCGTCGACACCTTTTTAGAGGCTAAAGACATCATGCATGAGCAACTCGATGCCTACCGCAGCGAAGAGGAGCCAAATCAAGAGGCATTTGAGCGCATTTGCCAAACGCTGCAACAAATTGCCCTGGATGAAATAGGCGAACAGTTAGATGGGCCAGCGACGCCAGCCGCTGAACCACAAGCGCCGTCAGCGCCTGCGCCCAGCAGTGAGGCGAAAGAGAAGCTAGCCGACGGCCATCTGTTGGTCGCGCTGCTTAATGTTAACGATAAAGATCGAGTGTTGCTGGTTGAAGAGTTAGAGCAGCTAGGCGAAGTACAGTCCCAATCAGGCGACGCGAAGCGCTATGAGGTAATCCTCAAAAGCAGCGACAGTGCTGACGATATTGAAGCGGTCATGTGTTTTATTATCGAACCGGATCAAATTGAGATTATGGCCATTGAGGGCGCTACTGAGCCAGCCAGCGCTGTGTCAACAACCCATGAGCCAGAAGCGCCGGTGGCTGTAGCCCCTGCGCCACAAGTATCGACGGAAAAACCATCAGCTACGGCAGGGCCAGCAAAGGCAGTTGCCAAAGAGAAACCTAAAAAAGCCGCCGCTGAATCGTCTTCAATTCGGGTGTCTGTGGATAAAGTCGACCAAATTATCAACTTGGTGGGTGAGTTGATTATTACCCAGTCGATGCTTGATCAAACGGTGAGTGATTTAGAAGACCAGTCCGTGGGTAACAGCTCATTGCAAAATGGCATGAGCCTGTTACAGCGCAACGCACGTGACCTTCAAGAAGCGGTCATGTCGATTCGTATGATCCCAATGGAGTTTGTCTTCAGTCGCTTTCCCAGGGTGGTACGTGACACCGCCGGTAAATTAGGCAAAGAGATCGAGCTGATTACCGAAGGCAAATCGACCGAGCTGGATAAAAGTCTGGTTGAAAGAATTACCGATCCATTAACGCACTTAGTGCGTAACAGCCTTGATCACGGTGTGGAGATGCCGGATGTACGCGAAGCTATCGGCAAGCCGCGTACAGGCAAATTAACGCTATCGGCGCGCCATCAAGGTGGCAATATTTTGATTGAAGTGCGCGATGATGGCGCCGGTATGGACCGTGATCGTCTGCTAGCCAAGGCACGTGAAAACGGCATTAACGTATCTGACACCATGTCCGATGAAGAGGTCTTTCAGCTCATTTTTGCCCCCGGTTTCTCAACCGCTAAAGAAGTCACCGACGTATCCGGTCGTGGCGTGGGCATGGATGTGGTGAAGCGGAATATTCAAAGCATGGGCGGTCGGGTTGAAATCCAGTCGAAGCTAGGCGAAGGCACCAACACGAGGATCGTATTACCGCTTACGCTGGCTATCTTGGACGGTATGTCCATTAAGGTCGGCGGCGAGACATTTATTCTTCCGCTGTCTACCGTGCTTGAGTCACTTCAACCCTCAAAAGACGATATGTACGCCATGGCCGGAGACGACGTGGTGATCAAAGTACGCGACGAATATCTGCCGGTGATCGCTATTCACGAAGTGCTGAATGTCGAAAATGCGATTACTGATCCTACCAAAAGCATCGCCGTTATTGTGCAGGGCGAAGGTCGCCGTTACGCCATGTTGGTCGATGAGTTGATCGGACAGCAGCAAGTCGTAGTCAAAAATCTGGAAGACAATTACCGCAAAGTACCCGGCATCTCGGCCGCGACCATTTTAGGCGACGGTAGCGTTGCGTTGATTCTGGATATTACTGGTTTACACCGCCTGAGCCGATATAAAAAAGAGGCAGGCAAAAAAGTAGTAAACAATCAAAACCTATCATCTTTTAAGGAGGCTGAGCTGTCATGAGTCAAGCCAACAATGGTGCGGTGCTAGCCGCAGAAGCCGAAAACCGCGAATTTTTAGTGTTCTCACTAGGCGATGAAGAGTACGCCATTGATATTTTGAAAGTGCAGGAAATTCGTGGTTACGAAAACGTAACGCGAATTGCTAACGCACCTGACTTTATTAAAGGGGTCACCAATCTACGCGGCGTCATCGTACCCATCGTGGATCTACGCATTAAATTTCACTTCGATAAAGTCGAGTACGGTGGTCAGACGGTCGTGATTGTGGTCAATGTTGCAGATCGCGTGGTTGGCATCGTGGTCGATGGTGTTTCCGACGTCATGACACTGACCCCCGAACAGATTAAGCCGGCGCCAGAATTTGGTGTCACGCTCTCGTCTGATTTCCTGAGTGGATTGGGCAGCCTAGACGATCGCATGTTGGTATTAGTAGACATTGATAAGCTATTAACCAGCGACGAAATGGCGTTAGTGGAAAGCACCAGCAACCACTAAGACCCATCAAGCACGGCACAGGGAGTGTGCCCCCTCCGTTCTTCCTAATGATGCATTCTCGCGCTACGGAAAGTGCTTGCGAGTGCCGACTATGCGTGGAGTAAAAGGCGTGACACAGCGAATGCGGCAATTAATGAATAATATGACAGTTCGCTTAAGTTGGGGGCTCGTATTAGCAACCCTTTCGGTACTTGTCTTAATTGCCAGTGGTATCGGCCTTTATGCTTTGCATCATGGCGCGGCAATCGTGCAGGCATCTAACGATGTGCAAACCCAACAAGCTCTCTTCAGCGCTTTTGCCGCCACAATTCGTTGGGTGCTCCTCGGTATCGTGGTCATGACAATTGCCACGGTTATTGTGGTTATCTGGGGTGTAACCGCCAATGTATTACGCCCGCTGGATCGTTTAGTCAGTCATTTTGAGCGCATGGCCCAGGGTGACTTAAGCCAATCTATCACTTCGCCGGGTAACAATGAGATAGGGCGTCTTTATAGCGCTATGGCGCACATGCAGAGCGCTCTATCGCAAACGGTAGGCACCGTACGGACTAGCGGCACATCGATTTTCGAGCGCTCACAACAAATTGCCAGTGGTAATAACGATCTCTCCTCGCGAACGGAGCAGCAGGCATCTTCATTGGAAGAGACAGCTTCCAGCATGGAGCAATTGGCCTCTACGGTGGGCCATAACGCTGAAAATGCCCGCCAAGCCAGTCAGCTGGCCGGAAGCGCGACTTTGACGGCACGCCGCAGTGGCGAAGAAGTCGGAGAGATTGTTAACACTATGCAGGATATCAGCGCAAGCTCTCATCAGGTCGCTGACATCATTACCGTTATCGATAATATTGCATTTCAAACCAATATCTTGGCACTGAATGCTTCTGTGGAGGCTGCCCGTGCTGGCGAGCATGGTAAAGGCTTCGCCGTGGTCGCTCAGGAAGTTCGTAGCTTGGCCAGTCGGAGTGCATCGGCGGCAAAGGAGATACGCACGCTGATTGAGGCCTCGCTCAGTAAGGTTGATAGTGGCACCCAGCGGGTAAATCATGCCGGGGAAACGATGCAGGGCTTGGTGGCTGCTGTCCAGCGTGTCAGCGATATCATGGACGAAATCGCGGCAGCTTCTGAACAGCAAAGTAGTGGCATTGGTCAAGTGAATCAAGCCGTTGCACAAATGGATCAGGTTGTGCAGCAGAATGCCCAGCTGGTCCAACAGGCTGCAAAAAATGCCAATGAGCTTGAAAGCGAAGCCGCTCGCTTACGAGAAGCGGTGGAGCGTTTCCGTGTTGCTGGGACATCAAATCAAAACGCGCCTTCTTCCTTTTCTACGGTTGCTTCGCCTGAGGCATTGCAGCCGCTATTAGCTGGCCGTAGGCAGCCAGAGAAGCATGACGAAGAGTGGGCATCATTTTAAGCTGCCGAGTAGGGTCGGCACGCTTCTGTTAACAAAAAAACACTAATAAGGCAGTCTATGCGTAACAATCAGCCAGTCTCTCAGCGTGAAATCGAGCTAAAAGAAGATGATTTTTTAGTCTCGCGTACCGATACCAAAGGGCGCATCACTTATGCGAATCCTGCGTTTATCGATATTAGTGGTTTTGAACACGCAGAGCTGATGGGCGCGCCACATAACTTGATACGTCATCCGGATATGCCACCGGCTGCCTTTGCAAATCTCTGGCAAACCGTGCAGACAGGGGAAACGTGGCGCGGGCTGGTTAAAAACCGCTGTAAAAATGGTGATCACTACTGGGTGGATGCCAGCGTGACGCCGATTATTGAAGATGAACAAGTGGTGGGCTACACCTCGGTGCGTGTTCAAGCTGCGCGGGATGCCATTGAGCGGGCAGAGCGGGCATACGCTGATATTCGCGAAGGCCGCAATAAGCGGCTTTATTTAGATAATGGCCGTCTACGTCAAAAAGGGGTGTTCAACCGTTTGGCACGGGTGCGCTTCGACACCATCCGGGCGAAATTGACAGGCATGATTGTCGTGGCAGGGCTGCTGCTGATAGTTAGCGGTGGGCTAGGGCTGTATGGCTTGAATGCATCGGGAGAGCGTTTGGGTCAGCTAAATAATGATGGTTTACGTGACGTTATCCGTTTACAGCAAATCGACCAAACCATTGCCCAGACCCGTCAAACGATGATCGAGCCTGAACGCATGGATCTGATCAATACGCGCTTTGAAATGGGCGAAAGTATTGAGGCGAGCACTGCAGAAGTCGCCGCCGTATGGCAGGAATACTACTCTCGCGATGTCAACAAAACCGAACTTGCCACTGAGTTTAATCAACAGCTGCAGACTTTTTTACAAAATGGCATGGGGCAAGCGGCGAGTGTGCTTCAGGCGGAAGAGACCTACCAAGCTTTCACCGGCCTGGATGCGGTCATCGATGTGATGAACAGCGATGGCCGCGCCTTGTCAGGCATGGTCAACCAGATGATTGCCCAGAAACAACAAGCAGCTGAAGCTATGGCGCTTGACGCGCAACAAGACCAAACCACCATGTTGGGTGCGCAAGCCATCGTGCTTGGGGTTGGCTTATTATTGCTGATTTTGATTGGGGTGGTTACCTTGCGTTCGATTGTTCGTCCATTAAAAAGTGCAGCGCGTTTTACGCTGCAAATAGCGGGCGGTAACTTGGCGACGAAGGTGCCTCCTCAACGGCGCGATGAAGTGGGCCAACTGATGGACTCGCTGAATACCATGCGTAAAAGCCTCAGTAATATTATTGCTGACGTCAAGGGAGGCATTGATGTTGTTACTCCCGCCGCCCAAGACATCGCCAGTGGAAACGAAGAACTATCGTCACGCACTGAACAGCAAGCGGCTTCTCTGCAGCAGACTGCCTCCAGCATGGAGGAAATGACCTCTACCGTGCGGCAAAACAGCGAAAACGCTCAAGAAGCTCGCCGTCTAGCCGATAACAATGCTATCCAGGTAACGAGTACTGGCGAGCTGATGACGCAGCTGGTCGACAGTATGCAGCGCATTACCCAAAGCTCCCAGCAAATGGCCGATATTATCAACGTGATCGACTCAATAGCGTTTCAGACCAATATCCTTGCGCTAAATGCGTCGGTAGAAGCAGCACGTGCAGGGGAGCATGGCCGTGGTTTTGCCGTGGTGGCCGAAGAAGTCCGTAATCTAGCTGGCCGCAGCGCAGGCGCTGCACAAGAAATACGTGGTCTGATTGACGGCTCTAATCACGAGGTAAGCGCGGGGGCCAGTTTGGTAACTAAAGCTGAAGCGGCGATCAGCGAAGTGGCAGAAGCTGCGCGTGGTGTGACGCAAATCATGCACGAGATTTCGGCTGCTTCTGAGGAACAGAGCCATGGGATTGCCCAGGTTAACCAAGCGGTAGCAGAAATGGATCAAGCGACCCAGCGCAATGCGCTACGCGTACAAGAGACGGCACGTGCAGCGGTTTCCCTAGAGAAGCAGGCGGGGCTATTAGCGCTATCGGTAGAAGCATTTCGATTAAATAGTAACGCGGGATTACGTCCGCCTGCGGTGACAGCAGTCAAACAAGTGGCACAGATGCCTAACGTGCTTACTGCTCAACAACCTGGCGCAGCGTCGCCGAATTCGCCCGTTAAACGGCAAGCAGCCTCAGTAGAGGAGTGGGAAGCGTTTTGACCGAACAACGTGAACGGGTTGTAGAGACTGGCCAGTGGGCATCCAGTAATCAGATTGAGCGAGATCTGGTGCTCACCGATGCGGATTTTGCGCGTATTCGTGAGTTGATTTATCAGCGCGCCGGTATTGTGCTGGCTGAACATAAGCGCGAAATGGTCTACAGCCGCTTAGCAAAGCGGCTGCGTCATCATGGCATGACGCGCTTTACGGATTATTTAGTGCGCTTAGAGCGGCAGCCAGAGGCCAAGGAGTGGGAGGCGTTTACTAATGCGTTAACCACCAATCTCACGGCTTTCTTTCGCGAAGCACACCATTTTCCGTTGTTAGCTGAGCATATAAAAAACAAACAAGACCCGGTCACCATCTGGTGTTCGGCAGCTTCGACGGGTGAGGAGCCTTACTCACTGGCGATGACGCTGCTGGAAACACTGGGTGCTAAAGCATCGCAAGCTAAGGTGATTGCAACCGATATTGATACTGATGCCTTGGCAAAGGCCCGCGCGGGCGTCTACCCCCTAGAACAGGTACGTAAGCTCGATGAAGCGCGGGTAAAACGCTTCTTTCAGAAAGGTACCGGTAACCATTCGGGCTTTGCTCGAGTGCGGCCAGAAGTGTCAGCCTTAGTCGAGTTTATGCCGCTTAACCTGCTGGCGCCGCAATGGCCGATTAAAGGCCCTTTTGATGCGGTTTTCTGCCGGAATATCATGATTTATTTTGATAAAGATACTCAGTCCAAAATTCTTAAGCGATTTGCGCCACTGATGAAGCCCGATGGGTTGCTGTTTGCAGGCCACTCAGAAAATTTTTCATATATCAGTGATGCGTTCAAGCTGCGTGGCCAGACCGTCTATACCCTGGCTAAAAAATGAATAAATGTCGTGTCTTTATGATCGCTTTAGGCGCTGTTGCTCCGGCGGTTGCAATCACACATCAGGCGTCTATAGCAATAGGAGGCGTGCTTTGAGCGCAGCCAAGATCAAAGTTTTGTGTGTCGATGATTCGGCGCTGATCCGCGATTTGTTAACAGAAATTATTAACTCCCAGCCCGATATGGAAGTCGTCGCCGTCGCGCCTGATCCTATTGCGGCCAGGGATTTGATCAAGCAGCACAACCCTGATGTGTTGACCTTAGACGTCGAAATGCCGCGTATGGATGGTTTGGACTTTCTTGAGCGTTTGATGCGCTTGCGTCCCATGCCGGTGTTAATGGTGTCGTCGTTAACCCAAAGTGGTTCAGAAATTACCCTGCGTGCGCTTGAACTTGGCGCGCTGGATTTCGTCGCCAAACCGAGCCTTGGCATTCGTAATGGCATGATGGAGTACGCGAACGAGATCGCTGAAAAACTGCGCGCCGCGGCGCGTTCACGGCCTCGTCAGGCGCGGCATAAAAACACTCCGCCACCAGAAGCTTTGAAAGCCCCGTTAGTAACCAGTGAGAAGCTGATTATTATTGGTGCTTCGACCGGCGGCACCGAAGCGATTCGAGCGGTGCTTGAACCCTTGCCCGCCAATGCCCCTGCGATTTTGATTACCCAACATATGCCCGGTGGTTTTACTCGCTCATTTGCTGAACGGTTAGATCGGCTGTGTCGGATTACCGTGAAAGAAGCGACCGATGGGGAGCGAATTCTGCCCGGGCACGCCTATATTGCGCCGGGCGATCAGCACCTTAAGCTTGCGCGTAGTGGTGCCAACTACGTTGCGCGTTTAGATAGCGGCCCGCCGGTTAACCGCCATCGCCCTTCGGTAGACGTACTGTTTCATTCAGCGGCTCAACACGCAGGCAAGAACTCCATCGGAGTGATCCTTACCGGCATGGGAAAAGACGGTGCAGTAGGGCTGCTTGAAATGCGCCAAGCGGGCGCGCCTACCATTGCTCAGAATGAGCAATCCTGTGTGGTCTTCGGTATGCCCCGTGAAGCTATTGCGGTCGGGGGCGCAGTAGAGGTGGTTGCGTTAGATGACATTCCCACACGTATGATGGCGTTGATCGCAGCGTCAGGTCGTGCCCAGCGTGTGTAATGTTATCAATAAGTACTGAGTTAAAGTGCTTAGCAGAAATGCCTAGCATAAAAATGTTGCATAAACTCGGCATAAAAACCTAATAAGCTCGCAAGGGAATTTCCAATGAACCGTTTACTGCGTAATTTGAGTATTCACGCCGCTGTGATCACGGCGCTCGTCTGTTTTGTTGCCCTGATTTTAGTAATTGCGGGCATGGCGGTTGTGGCTGACCGTAATTCACAAAGTAACCTGACGACGCTCAGTAATATTAGCGATGCGCAGTTAAATGAAATTAACCGTGCCGACTCGCTGCTAAACCAAGCGATGCTGGCGATGGAAACCGCCTCAAACTATTTGATGGTCGGCCAGACCCAGCAATCTAATGCGCAAGTCGCGATTGCAGGCGATCGGATTGCGCGTGCCGAAGAGCGTTTTGAACGCTTTGCCGCAGTCTCTCTGTCGCCCCAAGGAAAAGCGTTAGGGGACGCTTTAACTGCTGATTTTCGGAGCGTGCTCGGGCTAGTTAAACAGCAACACGAAACATTCGAATATATGGACTTGACCAGCTTCAACAACCTGCGTGACGAGTTGGTTGAGCCCTTGAGCAATTTGGCGACGAGCATGACGGCGTTTGTGGAGTACGGTTTCCAGCGGGTAGATGCCATCCGCACGGATGCGGCGGCTCAGGGCAACCTGTTTACCATGATCAATGCGGGCGTCGTTATCTTCGCAATGCTGATGACCTTGGTCATTTATTTGGGCCTACGCCGTACGGTGATTTCACCTTTAGGTAACGCCGTAGAGCGTCTGGATGCCATCGCTGAGGCTGATCTGACTAAGCCGCTGCCGGAAGCAGGTAAAAATGAGATTGGTCGCCTGTTTAGTGCCATGGCGACCATGCAGCAGAATCTTACCAATATCGTTAGCCGCGTACGTGAAGGCAGTAATGAAATTCACCACGGCACCCGCGAAATTGCCAGCGGTAACGCCGACCTTTCATCGCGCACTGAACAGCAGGCCGCTTCGATCCAAGAAACCGCCGCCAGCATGGAAGAGATGACCGCCACGGTAAAGCAGAACGCCGATAACGCCCGCCAAGCCAGTACATTGGCAGCAGATGCCTCCACCACGGCAGAACGCGGCGGGGAAGTGGTGGCGCAAGTGGTTCAGACCATGCACGGCATTTCTACCAGCTCGAAAAAAGTGGCTGATATTACCAGCGTTATTGATTCTATTGCCTTTCAAACCAATATCTTGGCGCTTAACGCTTCGGTAGAAGCCGCGCGTGCTGGCGAGCAAGGCCGAGGCTTTGCGGTAGTGGCCGGGGAAGTGCGTAATTTGGCCAGCCGCAGTGCGGATGCTGCCAAAGAGATTAAAACGCTGATTGATGTCTCGGTAACGCAAATTCAGCAAGGTTCTACGCTGGTCGAGCAGGCAGGCACCACGATGTCGGATGTAGTCACCGCCGTTCGACGTGTGACGGATATCATGGATGAAATTTCCGCCGCCTCCCAAGAGCAGAGCGATGGTATTGAGCAGGTCAGTCAGGCCGTTGGCCAAATGGATCAAGTGACCCAGCAAAACGCGGCATTGGTACAAGAAGCCTCTGCAGCAGCCGCCTCGCTTGAAGAGCAGGCCAACCGATTGGAACAGGCAGTCGCCGTGTTCAAATTGTTGGGTATGCAGGCTGCGGCACACCAGGTGCTACCCTCTGCGTCCTCAACTTACACACCTCCCAACGCGATGCCTGCCCCTAAGGCCGGTCAGCAAGCCCGTCCACCTGCTCCGCAGCGGAGCGACCAAGAAGAGTGGGAAGAGTTTTAAAGAAACGTTTTAAACCCCTGACTGTGTATTTTCCAGTTACCCCTGTGCCATGTACTGAATAGAGGATGACCGATGGCAGATAAAAACATGAGTTTCCTGGTTGTAGACGACTTTCCCACCATGCGTCGGATCGTGCGTAGTCTACTTAAGGAACTAGGTTTCACTAACGTGGATGAAGCAGAGGATGGTCAGGATGCGCTCAATAAGCTGCGTGCTGGCAATTTTGATTTTGTCGTTTCGGATTGGAATATGCCCAATCTGGATGGCTTGGAGATGCTCAAGGAGATCCGTCAGGACGACGCTTTAAAAAGTCTTCCCGTGCTGATGGTGACCGCAGAAGCGAAGAAGGAAAACATTATAGCGGCGGCTCAGGCGGGTGCGAACGGCTATGTCGTTAAGCCGTTCACTGCCGCCACCCTGGAAGAGAAGCTCAATAAGATCTTCGACAAACTGGGTATGTGAGCGACTGAGCCTACGGGCTTGGTTAATGAGGAGACAACATTATGAGCCAGAATGAGCAGTCCGATTCTGCCCAGCTGTCCGAGCAAGCCGCTGAAGACCTAATTCATCGCATCGGTAAGTTGACGCGCATGTTGCGCGAGAACATGCGTGAATTAGGGTTGGATAAAGAGATTGAGAAGGCGGCAGTAGCCATTCCCGATGCACGCGACCGCTTGCACTATGTCGCCACCATGACGGAGCAGGCAGCAGATCGAGCGCTCAATGCCGTTGACCGTGCACAGCCGCTGCAGGATCAGTTGTCAGACCGAGCGGAAGCGCTAGATAAGCGCTGGGCCGAGTGGTTTGAAGCGCCAAAAGAGCTGGACGAGGCCAAGGCACTCGTCGTTGAGACACGCACTTATCTCAGCGACGTGCCCGATGTGGTGTCAGCGACTAACAAAGAGCTGATGGAAATCATGATGGCCCAGGACTTTCAAGACCTGACCGGCCAAGTGATCAAGAAGATGATGGACGTGATCCATGAGATCGAGCATCAGTTGGTGCAGGTGCTTATTGATAACGCGCCGGGCGCCCATGCACGAGAAACGTTGCAGCGCAAGGCCGAGGATCAGTGGAAAAGCGACAATGCACGGCGTAACGAAGAGCTTTTGAACGGGCCACAAGTGAAGGATAATGTTCCTGATACCGTCTCTGGACAAGACCAAGTAGACGACTTGTTGGATGAATTAGGCTTTTAAAGCGCGTTATTAAACGCCCTCTGGGCACGCAAGCACGCTATTCAGCCGTCCCTATGGGCGGCTGAATACGTGTTAAGCTTCGCTTCACCTGGCCGGATACCCGAATGGCAGATAACGATAGCGACCAGGAAAAGACAGAAGAGGCCACCCCCAGGCGAAAAGAAAAGGCCCGCGAAGAGGGGCAGGTGCCCCGTTCCCGCGAGTTAAACACCTTTTTACTTCTGCTGGGCGGCGTCATTGGCCTTTATAGCATGGGCAAAATGCTTTATGACCAGTTGGGGGCGGTGATGGAGCAGGCGTTTTTGTTTGAGCGTCGCCAGGCAATGGAAAGTACGCCCATGCTGGTCAATGCGCTGGATCTTGGTCAGCGCACTTTATTTACCATGATGCCGCTTTTTTTACTGTTAGCCGTGATTGCATTAGTAGCCCCGGGGCTGATGGGAGGCTGGTTGATATCGGCTAAGTCAATGCAGCCCAAGTTTTCCAAGCTAGATCCTATTAAGGGCGTAAAGCGTATCATCTCCACCCAGGCACTGATCGAATTGGCAAAAGCGATCGCCAAGTCGGTGCTGGTAGGGGGCGTCGCCGCGATTTTTTTGTATTTCAACATCGGCAAATTTATGGCGCTCATGGATCAGCCCATCCAGCAAGCGCTGACCAATGCACTGACCATGGCGGCTCAGGCGGCCGGGCTAATGGTACTGGTGTTGATCGTGGTCATTTTGATCGATGTTCCTTTCCAGCTCTGGGACAATGCTAAAAAGCTGCGCATGAGCCAGGAAGAGATCAAGCGTGAGCACAAAGAATCGGAAGGCGACCCGCAAGTGAAAGCGCGCATTCGCCAGCAGCAGCAGGCCATGGCGCGTGGCAGGATGATGAGTAAAGTACCGCAAGCAGATGTCATTATTACCAACCCGACTCACTATGCGATAGCGTTGTCTTACCAAGAAGGCAGCATGGGTGCCCCGCGGCTGGTAGCAAAAGGCGCCGATGCGGTGGCCGCGCGCATTCGTGAAATCGGCGAAGAGGCAGGGGTGCCAAGATTGCAGGCTGCGCCATTGGCACGTGCCTTGTATTATCACGTGGACCTAGAGGCGGAGGTGCCTGCCGAATTGTATACCGCAGTGGCGGAAGTAATGGCTTGGGCTTACCGCCTCAAGCAAGTAGCACACCAGGGAGGCGAGATGCCTCCAACCCCCGATAATCTGCCGGTTCCCCCGGATATGGAAAGCCCCGGGCATGGCGCCGGTGGTAATGAGGCGCAACCATGAAAGGCTTAAGTCAGCTAATAGGTCAGCGCGGCTGGGTGGGTGATGTGCACATGAAGCTGCTAGTCGGGCCTCTGCTCATCCTGATGATTTTGGGCATGATGATTGTGCCCTTACCCCCTTTCGCCCTGGATTTGCTTTTTACCTTCAATATCGCTCTGGCCATTATGGTGCTAATGGTCAGCATGTTTACGCAAAAACCGCTCGACTTTGCGGCGTTTCCCGCTGTGTTGCTATTTACAACGCTGCTGCGTCTGTCGCTCAACGTCGCCTCCACCCGCGTGGTACTAATGGAAGGACACCAAGGCGGTGCGTCGGCTGGTAAAGTCATTGAAGCGTTTGGGGCTTTCTTGGTCGGCGGTAATTTCGCCGTGGGCTTAGTGGTCTTCCTGATTTTGGTCATCATCAACTTTATGGTTATCACCAAAGGTGCTGGCCGTATTGCTGAGGTAGGTGCCCGTTTTACGCTGGATGCGATGCCCGGTAAGCAAATGGCCATTGATGCCGATCTGAATGCTGGCTTAATCGGTGAAGAAGACGCCAAAAAGCGCCGCGCAGAAGTCGCTCAAGAGGCTGATTTCTTTGGTTCGATGGACGGTGCAAGCAAGTTTGTCCGTGGCGATGCCATTGCCGGTTTGGTGATTATGGTGGTCAATATCATCGGCGGGCTGATGATTGGCATGCTGCAGCATGATATGGGCTTTGCCGCGGCAGGGCAGACCTACATGCTGCTGGCGATCGGTGACGGTCTCGTGGCACAAATCCCCGCCCTGGTCATCTCGACCGCAGCGGGTGTCACGGTATCTCGGGTGAGTACCGACACGAATGAAGACATTGGCCAGCAAATGCTCAGCCAACTGTTCGTTAACCCTCAGGTGCTAATATTAGCCGCCGTAGTGATGGGCCTACTGGGCATGGTGCCCGGCATGCCCAATTTGGTATTTCTGCTCTTTACTGCGCTATTGGGTGGTTTGGCGTGGTTTATTATACGCCAAAAAGATCAGGCGCTGGTTAAAGAGGAAATTGCCGCGGCCCCTGTACCATTACAAGAAACCCCCGAAGCGAGTTGGGAAGATGTGCAGTTGGTCGATACGCTTGGGTTGGAAGTGGGCCATCGCTTAATACCGCTGGTTGACTCGCGTCAAAAAGGCGAGCTGCTCGGGCGGATTAAAAGTGTGCGTAAAAAGTTTGCGCAAGAAGTGGGCTTCTTACCGCCGGTCGTGCATATCCGCGATAATTTGGAGCTGCCACCCAACACCTATGTGCTCTCTATGAAAGGCGCTGAGATTGGCCGTGCCGAGGCGCAGCCGGGTAAATGGCTGGCGATTAACCCGGGGCAGGTCTCAGGCGAGCTGCAGGGCACCCAAACCCAGGATCCGGCCTTTGGTTTGCCCGCTGTTTGGATTGATGCCAATCAGCGTGAACATGCCCAGGTATACGGTTACACCGTTGTTGATGCCAGTACGGTGATAGCGACTCACTTAAACCACCTATTGCATCGTCATTCACCCGAAATGTTGGGCCGCCAGGAAGTTCAGAGGCTGCTCGATAAAATGGGCGATGATCAAAAAACGCTGGTCGAAGAAGTGATTCCAAAAGCCATTTCGCTAACGGTATTGCAGCGTATCCTGCAAAATCTGCTCGATGAAGATGTCTCTATTCGTGATATGCGCACCATTTTGGATACCCTGGCGGAGTTTGCTGCGCAGCAAAAAGATCCTAATGAGTTAACGGCGCTGGTGCGGGTCGCCCTGGGCCGCGCGATTGTCCAGCAATGGTTTGCAGGCCAGGAGACGCTCAATGTAATGGGGCTGGATGCCCAGTTGGAGCAGGTGTTGGTGCAGGCCATGAATGGCAACGGTGCAATGGAGCCTGGGCTGGCAGAGACACTGATGACGCAGGCGCAGCAGGCGCTCGAACGCCACGAAAGCTCAGGCGAGCCACCTGTGCTGGTCGTGCAGCATTCGCTAAGGGCGGTGCTATCACGCTTCTTACGCCGTCGTCTACGCCATATGTCGGTACTGTCCCAGGCAGAGATTCCTGATGATCGTACATTAAGAGTGACTACCGTGGTGGGCGGACGATAGTAACCCCCTGCCGTGATAGGCTAACGTTGATCATTTCCAGTATAGGCAAAGGGTAAGTCATGAGTGTTAGACGTTTCGTGGGAGCCAACAGTCGTGATGTGATGCGCCAAGTGCGTGAAACGCTTGGTGAAGATGCCCTGATTGTGGCCAATCGGCGTACCGAAGGGGGCGTTGAAATCTTGGCCATGGCGGACGAAGCCATTGACCACTTTGAGCCTTCACCCGAGCCTACACCACCTGAATCGCCGGCCTCCCCCCCGGCGCAAGACCCGATGCAGGCAATGAGTGAGCGCTTACTGCGTGAAATGCAGGATATGCGAGCGCTGTTGGCAACCAATCAATCCGCCAATGCTGCCGTCTCACGCCAGGTAACGCCGACAGGTACGGCCGCAAGGCTGCGGCAGCTGCTATGGAACGTTGGTTTTAGCAGTGAGCTCGCTGATGAGCTGCTTGTAGGATTGCCTGAACCGCTAACCGCGTTAAGCGGGGATAGTGAAGCGCCGCTGCAGTGGCTGCGGCAACAATTAATGGAACGTCTCTGCGTGCTCAGCGATGAGCCAAGCTTCTTCGATCAAACCGGCATCGTCGCATTGGTAGGGCCAACAGGGGTGGGGAAAACCACCACTACCGCTAAGTTAGCGGCACGCTTTGTGTTGCGCCACGGCACGCGCCCAGTGGCGCTGGTTACCACCGATAGCTTCCGGATCGGCGCCCATGAGCAATTGCGCATCTATGCGCGACTGTTGGATACGCCCATGTACGCACTGGATGCCGAACAGCCCATCGACGATTTGCTGGGTCGTTTGCAGGGCAAACAGTGGGTGATTATCGATACCGTAGGCATGAGCCAGCGTGACCAGCGAGTCATAGAGCAAATTGCCCACCTTCAAGGGGGGCGCTCCCGAGTGCGCCTGGTACTACTGCTGAATGCGGCCAGTCAGCCGGAAACGCTCGAAGAGGTCGTGTTACGTTATCGGCAGGCGGCGCGGGCCGCGGGTGCAGAACTAGACGATTGTATTATCACCAAGCAGGATGAGGCGGGTCGCCTTGCACCGGTGTTGGATATTGTTATGCGCCATGGCATGCGCGTGCTGTTTGGGTCTTATGGCCAGCAGGTGCCGGAAGATATGGCGATTGCCAGTGCTGATACGTTGGTGGATCAAGCGCTGAAAACGGCGACGCCGAACCGTGAGCGCGTCCACCATGTTGATGCGCCAATGGGAATGCCACGCTGGTCGCGTGATGTATTGGGACAAGGGCGTCGCTTGTCGTCGCTACTGGCGCGGTTACGCCAACGGATTACTGGGTTTTCAGAATTAGAGGCGATCTGGGACTTGGCTTCACTACCGAGCCGTGTGCAGGAAGAGCGTTTGAATGCTTTGCTCGCCGGTTATCCGGCGGCGAATACTACCTTGGGCATGGCGTGGTCAGCACGGCGAAACGAACGCGGCTGTGATTGGGCAATGCCCGACATTGGCCTGGATACAGATGGCGCATGGCTGGCGTTACCCTGGCTACAGCATCGCCATGCCGCGGGCTGGCAGCCGCGCTTAGCCGCGCTGACTGAATCAAGTGGTGTAGCGGTACACTTACTACCACGTTTACCCGAGCCCGACGCGTTGGCGTGGCTGGAAGCCGAGCATTTGACCTGGGTCAGCCAAGTGGCCCCCAGTCATCGGGTATTCTTTCACCATGAGCGCCAGAGCATTCGGCAGTTGTTTAGTGACAGCGTGCTGACGCACCAAGTGGGTGTACGCTTTCGTGGTCAACCTGTACAACTTTGGACCGCCTACGCGGAAGTTGAAGACGCGACAGGCTATGCGCTGCTCGCTTGGTATGGAGAAATTCGCGACCCTGAAAGCGCGAAAGTGGTGACGCGCCGCTATTGGCTTACCCCGGCTCGATTAGGGACAGAAGTGCTCTCACTATTGCTAACACAGCTACAAAGCGATGGATTATCAACGTTGACGCGCCGCGCCTGGCAGCAGTTAAAAGAAGCCGACAGTGGGGATCTAAATGCCGAAGTGCGTCTGCTAATGGCCAGCGGTGTGGCGGCGGTCGCCGGGCACCTCGATGTTGCTGATGATGAAGGAGCACAAACGCTGCGCGGTGATCTACTTAGCCTATCAGGTACGAGCCGTCGTCGTCGCGATACCGGCATGCTTGATGCGCTGGTATACGCATTTATGGCCCGCGATGCGATTCGCCAAATGGGCAGTGTTAGTCGAGAGGGTGTGGCGTGAGTGGTCAAGACCAAGCCTCAGGGTTACGCAAGTGGGCAAATCTGCAGCGCCAACAGCAGCAGACTGAGGATGCAGTTGATGTCGCGGCGGCAGAGCATGTCTCCGAACACACCTCCCCCTTATTATCGCCGACGGTAGCGACGGTTGAAGAGACAACGATATTAGCGCCGCCCAGACCCAAAATTCCGCTTATTGTGGTGGGGCTACCCGGTCATGGTGCAGCCCAGGTGAACAAGGTCAAAGCGCGACTGGGACAGTGGTCAACGCAAGGTCGCAGCTGGGCGGGTACGCCTGATGACTGGGATATTCGTGCCGTCATGGCGGAAACTGCCGACCTGGCTCAATTACGTGAACAATATAGCCGCTGGGCGCTATGGATCAATAGCGACGCCGACGCCTTTGCCGCTATGTACCGTACCTTGCGTCAGTTACATGAACGGGGCGGCCCGCGCCGTTTGCTGGCGCTTCACGAGCCTAACTTGCCTCGTCAGGGGTTGCTCGATAACTTGCGCGGAGCTGCTGAGTACTACTTAAATATGGAACTATTGGTGCTTGCACGATGAGCATACTCCGCCGAGGAGGCTTAGCATGCTAAGCTGGGTAGTAAGAGGAACATTGCCACGAATTGTGCTGCTGCTGGTAGGCTGCCTACTGATAGGGTTAACGGGAAGTGCCCAGGCGGCAGCCGGCAGTTGGAGTGCCCAGATCCCTGGAATGATGGTGGCCATGAGTGATCGAGCAAGCGCTAGTCAGAACGCTTATCCGCCTGCCGGCATTAACCTCCAGTCAGGTCAGCTCGGTCGTATTCAGTGGCAATTTCAATCTCCCCCTGGTGCGCTGTTAAACGCCTGGTTGTGCCATCCTGAGCAGTGCGTTGCGTTAACAGGTATGCGTGGCTCTACTACCGCGCTAGCGGGACAAAGAGCCAATGCGCCGTTGTATTTTCGCTTCGCTTTACGCCCAGGCCAGCGGCCTGTTCGTGTGCAGGGGTTGCAAATGATTGTGAACTATCAGTGAAGGCTGTATAGCCGCGAGGCGAGAGGATGTACACAGCACAAGGCAGGATTAAACAAAACGAGCTGTTGACGCAATACATGCCACTGGTGCGACGTCAGGCCTTGACGCTTCAGGTCCGTTTGCCAGCCAGCATTGAGCTCGATGACCTTATTCAGGCCGGCATGGTGGGGCTGTTGGAAGCACTCGGACGTTTCGATGCTACCCAAGGCGCAACCTTCGCTACGTTTGCCAGTCAGCGTATTCGGGGCGCAATGATGGACGAATTGCGCACCCGTGATTGGCTACCGCGCAGTGTGCGTCGCTCAGCGCGTGCGGTTGACGGTGCCGTTCGCCAATTGGAACAACAGTTAGGGCGGGCACCGGAAGAACACGAAATCGCTCTGCATCTTGAGATGCCGTTGAATGAGTATCAGCAACTTCTCAATGATACCAATAGCGGCCAGTTGTTACCGTATGAAGATCTGGTTGCCGAGGGCGGTGAGCCAGTCAGTAGTGAACTGAACAGCTCGCCGTTTGAGCAATTACTAGAGGGTCAGCAGCGACAAACGTTAATTGAAGCTATCGAGGCTCTACCCGAACGTGAAAAGCTGCTAATGGCGCTGTATTACCAAGAAGAACTCAACCTCAAGGAAGTAGGGGCTGTATTGGGCGTAACGGAATCACGCGTTTCTCAACTGCACAGTCAGGCCGTAAGTCGTTTACGCGCACGTTTGCACGACTCGGCATAACACCGCTTTTTACTCACTTGTGACCGGCAAGGAGCCGTGGATGAATCCTTCGACGTTAATAGGCATCTTTGCCAGCATATTGCTGTTGGTCAGTGTGCTGTTTTTCACTGCAGAGTCACCCGAAAGCTTTATCAATTGGCCGGGTCTGGCCATTGTAGTGACCGGTACCTTGGCGGCAACTTTTATCAGCTACCCACTGAAAGAAGTCGTGCGTGTTGTGCGGTTGGTGGGCTTGGTATTTCGGCGCGAAAATACTTATATGCGTGACGATATCCGCGAACTGGTGGATATGTCGCGGCTATGGTTTAAAGGCGACGTGCGGGCGGTAGAACGCGAGCTGGAGCATACCCGTAATCCGTTCTTACGCACCGGCATTCAACTGGTGATTGCCAATACCAAAGAGGACGAAATTTTTGACATGCTGCGCTGGCGCATTGCTCGCCTTAAAGCGCGTGAGCATGCCGAAGCACAAATATTTCGTACCATGGCGACCTACGCGCCAGCGTTTGGCATGATCGGCACCCTGGTGGGGCTGGTGAATATGCTGGAAGTCATGGATGCGGGCGACCTGCAGGTGATTGGCCCACGCATGGCAGTCGCCCTGCTAACCACCTTCTATGGCATTTTACTCGCCAACTTAGTGTTTAAGCCGATTGCAGTGAAGTTAGAGCGCCGCACTGAAGAGCGCCTAATTACCATGAACATGGTGCTGGAAGGTATTTCGCTGATTACCAAGCGCCGCCTGCCGTCGTTTATTGAAGAGACCCTCAACTCTTTTGTCGCTAACTACCACGATGAAATTCGCGACAATAGTGTCAAGCCAAGACCTGATTCGTCGGTGAGTTCGGCGGCCAAGGGATAGCCAGCATGTTAGACCGTGATACGCGCCATGCGCTGGAAATGACGCCATCGCCAGGCGATGGCGATGATGGTTGGCTAACCAGTTACCTAGATGTACTGACGCTGTTAATCACGCTCTTTGTGCTGCTGCTTTCTCTGACGCCGCCGGGTGGAGGAGAAGCGGCTGATACTGCTTACATGCAGTCGACAAGCGCTATAACGTCGTTGCCGCTAGCCTCTCTGGCCACTGGTATACAGCCCCGCCATGAAGGATTGCAGCCCCAGTTTGCGGGGCTCGATATTCCCGGTGTCAGCGTTTCACAGGGGCGTGAAGGGGTCACTTTGCGGATTGATACCAGTCTATTGTTCCCCAGCGGTCAAGCAGTGTTAACGCCTCGCGGGCGGGGGGTGGTTGAAAGCCTTTTGGATGTACTCGCCAGTTTTGATGGGCAGATTTCGGTAGAAGGCCATACCGACAGCGTGCCTATTTCGACAGTGCGCTTCCCCTCTAATTGGGAACTTTCATCAGCGCGGGCTATCGCTGTCGTGCGCCATTTAGAGCGTCAAGGGTTCAATATTTCACGTATGCGAGCCGTCGGCTATGCGGACACCCAGCCCATGGAACCGAACACAACCGCAGATGGCCGCGCTGCCAATCGGCGCGTCGAGCTACTGCTAAGGCAGCAGGCCGAGGGGGAATAGGTGACCAAGGCGCATCTGAGCTTATGCGCTATACGTTATTTTTGCTGCTAAGCCGCCGGCCCATTATTTTCACACTGACCCAGCATCCGTGAAATCGCAGCGTCGGCGCCTTGCAGGCTAAAGGTCATATACCACGGCTCGCGCTCTTCCTGGTCAAAACCGAGAAACAGCTGCTCACCTTGGCGCATATCGGTCATCAGGGATTCCAGGTCGCTTAGGTAAAAGTGGACATAAAAGCCATCGTCACCCCGTTCGGTAATAAATTCTGCCATGGTATCAATCACCGGCTGCTCATCAACACGCAGCCGGGCGGGCACAAGGTTAACTGCGCGGCTTTCACCCTGCTGTTGTTCAAGGGTGACGCGCATCTCCAGCCAGGGTAAATCGCATACGCCTTGAGTCGCATTAAGGCTAAGCGTTGCGTCTGAATAGCTGTGGGTTTCTACCGCCCGGTAGTGCTGTTCTCCGCCCAGCGAGAGCGTCAGCGATTGCCAATGGTCATGTGTGGCTATCTCGTCCGTATTGAACGTGGCCGCATTAGCCGCGGGCATGGCGGCCGCCAACAGGGCCGTCACCATGGCAACCCCTGTTAGCGAGGAGAGGCGTTGGGAGTGAGTTGTGAGCATACTTGAAGCCAGTTAGCCAAAAAACACTAGCCTATAGCGTGTGGAGGCCCAGCAAAAGAGTAACGCGCTGATTTTTCTATATATGGTAGAAAGGAATAAAAAAAGCCCCTCATGTAGTGTGAAGTCAAGGCTATACTTCACGCCGATGGCACGTATAATCGCTCTATTTGAGCGCTATATTCACCCCGCTGTGAAGGAGTTTTGCGACATGAGTACCGCTGCTAAGGCTATGAAGACCTCTAATGACGTTCCGATGCAGGCCCCCTCGCAGGAAATCTGGGATGCCAAATATCGTCTCAAGGACCGTCATAGCCAACCAGTCGATCAGGATGTCGGTGCTACGTTTGAACGTGTTGCACGCGCCCTCGCAGCGGTAGAAGGTGACAAAGCGGAAGAGTGGTTACCGAAATTCCGCTGGGCGCTTGAAAACGGCGCCATTCCTGCAGGCCGTATTCTTTCTAATGCGGGTGCAGAGGCCTACAAGCCGGCGGTAAGTCTGATCAATTGCACCGTCTCGCGCACGATCCGCGATTCAATGCGCGATATTCTCGACTCGGTGGTCGATGCGGGCATGACGTTGAAGTCGGGAGCCGGTATTGGCTACGACTTCTCAACGCTGCGCCATAAGGGCGCGTTTGTATTTGGCGCTGGCGCAGGCACGAACGGCCCGCTGGCGTTTATGGATATCTACGACAAGATGTGTTTTACCGTGGCCTCTGCTGGTGGTCGTCGCGGCGCACAGATGGGCACCTTTGATGTAGGTCATCCGGATGTGCGCGAATTTATCCAGGCTAAACGCGAAGCGGGCCGCCTGCGCCAGTTTAATCTTAGCTTGCTGATCACTGATGAGTTTATGGAAGCGGTCAAAAACAATACTGATTGGCCGCTGGCCTTCCCGCTGCACCCCGGTGAAAAAGAGGACGTAAAAGCGGAAGATCTGATCTACCGCGATTGGCCGGTGGTCGAAGAGGGCTACACGGTGGATGCCGAAGGGCGCGTCGCCTGTCGCATTGTAGAAGTGATCAAAGCGCGCGAACTGTGGGACACCATCATGTCTTCCACCTACGACTACGCCGAGCCAGGCTTTATCCTGATCGATCAAGTTAATCGTATGAACAATAATTGGTTCTGCGAAGATATCCGCGCCACCAACCCCTGTGGTGAACAGCCGCTGCCGCCGGAAGGCGCTTGCCTGCTGGGTTCCGTCAACTTGACCAAGTTTGTGATCGATCCCTTTGGCGCCGAGCCGCGCTTTGACTGGGAGCGCTATCGAAAAGTGGTCGCTATCTTTACCCGTATGCTCGACAACGTGGTTGAGATTGCTGGGCTGCCGCTGCCCCAGCAGCAGCGAGAAATAGAAGCCAAGCGTCGTCACGGCATGGGTTTTTTGGGCTTGGGGTCGACGCTTACCATGCTCAAAATCCCCTACGGTTCCAAACAGTCGCTGGTGTTTACCGATGAAGTAAGCCGCCATTTGGCGATTGAGGGCTGGAAGCAGGCACTGGAACTTTCTCAAGAGAAGGGCATGGCGCCGGTACTGGAGCAGGAACATACCATTACCCCCAAAATGCTGCGTGAGCGCCCGCAGCTGGCCAAAGATGGCTACGAAGTGGGTGATCAAGTGCCGGGGCGTATTCTGCACGCCCGTTACAGCCAGTACATGGCGCAAGTGGCCGAGCTTGAGCCCGAGCTAGTCGCCCAACTGGCCGAGCACGGCGCGCGCTTTACCCACCACAGCTCTATTGCGCCGACCGGCACGATTAGCCTGTCAATGGGTAACAACGCCTCCAACGGTATTGAGCCCTCTTTCTCGCACCGCTACTTCCGCAATATTATTCAGTCGGGTAAGAAAACCAAAGAGCAGGTAGAAGTCGTCTCTTTCGAGCTAGCCGCTTATCGTCACTTTATTGCAGCTGATGCTGTCGACAGCGATTTGCCTGATTATTTTGTCACCGCTGATGCGATCTCGCCCGAGCAGCACGTCGCCGTTCAGGCTGCCGCCCAGCACTGGGTCGATTCGGCGATCTCGAAAACGGTCAACGTGCCTACTGAATTTCCCTTTGAACAGTTTCAAAACCTCTATTTACAAGCCTATGAAAGCCGCTTAAAAGGCTGCACTACCTTCCGCTTTAACCCCGAGGCTTTCCAAGGCGTGCTGGTGCGCGAGGATGATCTTAAAAACACCACCTACGTGTTTGAGCTGGAAAACGGCGAAACCCTTGAGCTGACCGGGAATGAGAAGGTGATTTACGACGGGGAAGAGCATAACGCTGCCAACCTGTTTGATGGCTTAAAAGAAGGCACCTACGGCAAATGGTGATGCCGCGCGAAGCGCCATCTATTTACTAACGCACACCTTTGCTAAACGGAGATATAACCCATGGCTGTTGAAATCACCTCCAAAATTGTCGGTTATCGCATTAAGCAGCAAGACCAGCCCGTGCCCACTCCCGAGCTGCAGGATGAAAACCCGCTAACGGTGCGTATACCTTCCCGCCCGGAAGGCACCTTGGAAGCCGTGTCAGAAAAGATCTCGTATGTCGGCGCGGAAGGGCGCAAAAAAGTCTATCTGTTGGTGTCGTTTATGCCGGTGGAAGGCGTCATTGGTGGTAAACGTGTCGTGATAGAGCGGCCGGTGGAGTTCTTCTTTCCATCGGGCCAGCTCTCCAGTGAGCATCAGTGGATCACCGCGACCATGCGCAGCCTCTCGCTAGCGGCGCGAGGCGGTTACGTCACCCAGGCGGTGGCGGATCTGCGCAAAGTGGCTTGGGATAAAGGCTTGGTTCGCTGTGGCATGAACCGTTGGAACAAGCCAATGTTCCACGATTCAGAAGTCGCCGCCATTGCCTGGTCGATTCAACAGATTCTCTATCGCCGCGGCTTTTTGGATCGGGATGGCAATCAAGTGCCGGTTGAGCAACTGGTTGAGCGTTACGCCCACCGTATGACGCATGGCCATGCGTGGCAGCCCGGTGCGGAGGAAGAGGTAGCTGACGCACCCGTAGAGGCGGGTGCGGTAGAACCTATCGGCGGGAAAGCAACGACAGAAAAAAAGCCTGAGGGCAGCGGCCCAGCCACAGTGGGTAACTGCCCCGAGTGCCGCGGTGAGCTTATCATGATGGATGGCTGCCCGACCTGTTACGCAGGCTGTGGTTGGTCCAAATGTGGCTAATAAGGCATTAGCCAGCTAGCAGGGGCGTTGTTAACTACTCTCTGGCGCTTCCATTGCTTCAACGAACCCGCGTGCTCAATAGCACGCGGTTTTTTTTAAGCTGAGTCGGCTAGCACCATACGAATATTGTCATTGAGATAACAGTCATCAAATCCCGCTTCGTCACATAGCGCTTGCAGGTCAGGAATCGTTAAATTGTGGCGGTCACGGAACACTAATCCATCTTCGCTGAGCCCTGTAAAGGTACGGCTAACGTGGACCGGGCTGAGGCCAAGAACATCGGCCAGCTGCTCTTGAGAAAGCGGCAGACGGAACTGATTACTAATGTCGGGGTTGGTTTGGCGCAGCCGCAGATACATTTCATAGAGAAAATGGGCCATCTTTTGGCGGGCGGTGCGCCTTGCCAGCGTGACTAACCGTTCAGTTAGCATCGCTTGCTGACGGCTGCCAATGGCAAACATTATAGATGTGAGTTTGAGTGACCGGCGGAAAATGTTCAACATACGCTTATGTGGGAAGTGGCAAACCACACCGTTATCAATCATGCGCACGTTTTCAAGGCGTTCGGAGAAAGCAAACTCCCGCAGCCCGATAATATCGCCCGGCAAAAACACCTCCAAAATTTGCCGGTCGCCATTTTCTAGATGACGATAGGAGTAGGCCCAGCCGCTTTTGAGGGTACAAAACTCATTGGCCGGATCGCCTATCTCCCAAAGTAATGCGCCTGATTTAATATTAGTTGGGCTCTCCTCAAGGGTAGTAAGGAGCTGCTTTTCCTCCTCGGTTAATGAGCAAAAGTGGCTGAAGTGTTTGATAATGCAGCTTTTTTCATGACTCATGACTTATCCCTTCAGAAGAGAATTACTTAATCCTGCTAATGATTATTGGCTCGCCACTATAAACAATGTGGCCACCTATTGCGTTGCCCACATGTACTCTCTAGCGCGGCTATTTAGTCTGAGGGAGGGCAGACGCCCCTCCTCAAAAGAACCAACACCCATAAAGAACAAAAAACCATAGATAACAGCAGTGTAGTGTCAGCGCTTCGTTGCGCGGTTTCCACGTTCCAGCAGGGGTGCTAAGAAACGTCCGGTATGCGAGACATTCTGTTTTGCAATCTGTTCCGGTGTGCCTTCGGCAATAATCTGCCCGCCACCGGAGCCCCCTTCAGGCCCTAGGTCGACAATCCAATCGGCAGTTTTGATCACATCCAGGTTGTGTTCAATCACGACGATAGTGTTGCCATGATCCCGCAGGCGGTGGAGCACCGTCAGCAGTTGGCGTATATCTTCAAAGTGCAGTCCGGTGGTCGGTTCATCCAATATATACAGTGTCTTACCCGTATCACGCTTGGCTAATTCACGGGCGAGTTTTACCCGCTGTGCTTCCCCGCCGGAAAGAGTCGTTGCACTCTGCCCCAGGCGAATGTAGGAGAGGCCCACATCGAGCAGGGTCTGCAGGCGACGAGCAATGGCCGGTACCGGGCTGAAGAATTCTAGCGCGTCTTCCACCGTCATGGTCAGCACTTCGTGAATGGTTTTGCCCTTGTAGTGAATATCCAACGTTTCGCGGTTATAGCGCTTGCCTTTACAAACATCGCAGGGCACGTAGATATCCGGCAGGAAGTGCATTTCTACCTTGATCATGCCTTCGCCCTGGCACGCCTCGCAGCGTCCACCTTTAACGTTAAAGCTGAAGCGACCGGGTTTGTAACCTCGAGAACGTGCTTCCTGGGTGCCTGCAAACAGCTCACGAATTGGCGTAAAAATGCCTGTGTAGGTGGCCGGGTTGGAGCGCGGCGTACGCCCAATCGGACTTTGATCGATATCGATCACTTTATCGAGTTGATCAAGCCCTTCGATCTTCTCATAAGGTGCGGCGGTCAGCGTGGTGGCGCGATTAAGCTCCCGAGCCGCGATCGGCATCAGCGTGCCGTTGATTAGCGTCGACTTGCCTGAACCAGAGACGCCGGTAATGGCGATAAACAGTCCCAGCGGCAATGTAAGCGTTACGTCTTGCAGGTTGTTGCCGGTAGCGCCGCGTACAGTCAACTGCTTTTCCGGGTTGCCGGGAATACGGTAGGGCGGCACGGCAATTTCGCGCGTGCCGATCAGGTACTGACCGGTCAGCGAGTTGGGATTGTCCATCACGTCCTGAGGCGTACCTTGAGCGACGATTTCACCGCCATGTACGCCCGCCCCAGGGCCGATATCCAGTACATGATCGGCGGCACGGATAGCATCTTCGTCGTGCTCAACCACAATGACGGTATTACCCAGGTCGCGCAACCGCTCAAGGGTTTTCAGCAGCCGGTCATTGTCGCGTTGGTGAAGGCCAATTGACGGCTCGTCAAGGATATACATTACCCCGACCAAGCCAGCGCCAATCTGGCTGGCCAAGCGGATGCGCTGGGCCTCACCACCGGAAAGGGTGTCTGCGCTGCGCTCCAGGTTGAGGTAATCCAGGCCGACATTTACCAGGAACTCTAACCGGGCGTGGATCTCGTGGACGATTTTATCGGCAATCTCGCCTTTGCGTCCCGGTAGGCTTAGATCGGCAAAGTAGCGCCAAGCTTCACCAATCGGAAAGCGTACGACGTCGGCGATATTATGGTCATCCACGTACACATGGCGTGATTCTTTACGCAGTCGTGAGCCGTTGCAGGTGGCACAGGGCTGTACCGCGATGTATTTGACCAGGTCATCGCGCACCATATTAGACTCGGTTTCCCGATAGCGGCGCTGCATATTGGGCAGCACGCCCTCAAAAACATGCTCGCGAGTAACTTTACGGCCGCGGTCGCCGACATAGGAGAACGGTATGGCCTCGTCGCCGCTACCATTGAGAATGATGTCCTGCTCGTGGCGGGCGAGCTCTTGCCAAGGCGTCTCTAGCTCAAAGCGGTAGTGCTTGGCCAGCGCCTGGAGCTGGGTAAAGTAGTAAATGTTGCGCCGGTCCCAGCCTTTAATCACGCCTTCCGCCAGCGATAGCTCCGGGTGGCTGATCAGCTTTTCGGGGTCGAAGTACTGCTGCACGCCCAGCCCATCGCAAGTGGGACAAGCACCCGCCGGATTATTAAACGAGAACATGCGCGGCTCAAGCTCCGCTAGCGAGTAGCCACATACCGGACAGGCAAAACGCGACGAGAAAGCAATATCATCGCGCTCGCCATCCATAAAGTGGATCATGGCGGTGCCGTCGGCGAGGTTCAATGCTGTTTCAAACGACTCCGCCAAGCGTTGGGCGAGGTCGTCGCGTACTTTGAAGCGATCAACCACCACGCTAATATCGTGTTTTTTACGCTTATCCAACGGCGCAATGTCGTCCAGTTCCAGCACTTGGCCATCAATTAAGGCGCGCACAAAACCTTGGGCTCGCAGCTCTGCCAATAGTTGCAGATGCTCGCCTTTACGCCCTTTGACCACCGGCGCCAGCAGCATGAGCTTGGTGCCTTCGGCAAGGTTCATGACCTGATCGACCATTTGTGAGATCGTCTGGGCCTCAAGGTCTTCACCGTGCTCTGGACAACGTGGCGTTCCCGCCCGGGCAAACAGCAGGCGCAGATAGTCGTAAATTTCGGTGATAGTGCCCACGGTTGAACGCGGGTTGTGGGAGGTAGACTTCTGCTCAATAGAGATCGCAGGCGAAAGCCCTTCGATGTGATCTACATCGGGTTTTTCCATCATCGACAGGAATTGGCGTGCATAGGTGGAAAGTGATTCCACATAGCGACGCTGCCCCTCGGCATAAAGGGTGTCAAACGCTAACGATGATTTACCTGAGCCGGATAGGCCGGTAATCACGATCAGCTTGTTACGGGGCAGTTCCACATCGATCTGCTTGAGGTTGTGGGTGCGTGCACCCCTGACCAGAATGCTGTCCATCAACACCTCGAATCGCGCGGCAAAAGCGTGATTATACGTTCGCCGGGCCCCTCCCGGCAAAACCGCTTTGCAACATGCGACAACCCGCAACGTTTCCAGCGCCTGCCCAAACCGCTAGAATAGAGGATTGTCTCAAGCCGTTACGTTTATTCGCTGCATGCTAATCCACCACATAGTTATTTTTCATCACACACAAGGGCATTATGCGCAAGGTTTCCGCACTATTGCTGGCCTCTGAACGTCGTGCGATCAGCGGTTTGGCCGGGCTTTATGCGTCTCGCATGTTGGGTCTATTTATGGTGCTGCCCGTGTTGGCGTTATACGCCGACACGTTAGTGGGCGCGACGCCTCTATTGGTGGGCGTTGCGTTGGGTATTTACGGCTTGACCCAGGCGACGCTGCAAATTCCGTTTGGGCTACTTTCTGATCGCATTGGCCGTAAGCGGGTGATCGCGATGGGGCTGGTGATTTTTGCTCTGGGCAGTGTCGTCGCCGCGCTCTCGGACACCATTTTCGGCGTGATCGCCGGGCGGGCGCTGCAGGGAGGGGGCGCCGTGGCCGCCGCTATTATGGCGCTGCTGGCGGATCAGACCCGTGAGGAAATCCGTACTGGTGCCATGGCGACCATTGGTCTCTCTATTGGCGTGTCGTTTGCCATTGCCATGGTGCTGGGCCCATGGCTAGCCGCCTGGGCGGGCCTGGCCGGTGTATTTTGGTTTACCGCACTACTGACGCTGGTGGGGCTGCTGGTGCTGTGGCGCTGGATACCTGCTGCGCCTAGGCGGAGGCGCCACCGCGATGTAGGGATGGACCGTCAGCAATTCAAAAGTGTGATAACGCGGCCTGATTTATGGCGACTGGATCTATCGATTTTTGCTCTGCATTTAGTGCTAATGGCGATATTTGTCGCGGTGCCTTTTCGTCTGCTAAACGCGGGTGTGGCTATCGAGTATCATGGGCTGGCTTACCTGGGCATTATGGCGCTATCGTTTGTCGCCATGGTGCCGCTGATTATTGTCGCTGAGAAGCAACAGCGCATGCGTTTGATGTGCCTAGTGGCGATCGGCGCTATTGTGTTTAGTTTAGCGGGACTAGGGTTGCCACTGTCGCCAGGCTATTGGCTGTTTGTATGGCTGTTTGTGTTCTTCACTGGCTTTAATTTGCTGGAAGCGACGCTCCCTTCCATGCTCAGTAAGCTAGCCCCGGCGGGCGCGAAAGGTACCGCGATGGGAGTTTACTCCACCAGCCAATTCTTTGGCGCTTTTCTAGGCGGTACGCTAGGCGGCTTATTAGCTCACTACGGAGGCCTTAATGCAGTTTTTATTGGCTGTGCCGTACTGGCGTTGTGCTGGTGGATTGCTATGTGGCGGATGCCCGCACCGCCACCGCTCTCTAGCGAGGTGCTGGCGCTGCATGAAACCCAGACAGATGCGCTTGACTTGCTGATGGAACGTTTAGCTGATGTGGTCGGCGTGGAAGACGTGATGGTGGTACCGGAAGAGCGTTTGGTCTATTTAAAGGTGAATCGTCAACAGCTTGACCAGGCTGCGTTGACCAAGCTGATGGCGCCACCCAAATCTTAGCTTAACCGGTTTTAATTCGGCCTGGCCGCAACACTGGCTACGGCTTGCAACTAACCCTACATAACACCCTATTAAAGGAGCGCCTTATGGCTCGCGGCATTAACAAGGTCATCTTGATTGGCAATCTCGGGCAGGACCCCGAGGTGCGTTTTACTCCAAGCGGTACCGCCGTGGCCAACTTAAACTTGGCCACTACCGATACCTGGATGGACCGACAGAGTGGTCAGCGCCAAGAGCGTACTGAATGGCACCGCGTGGTGATGTTTAATAAAACCGCTGAGATCGCCCAGCAGTACCTAAAAAAGGGCGCCAAAGTTTATATTGAAGGGCGCTTACAAACGCGTAAGTGGCAAGACCAAAACGGGCAAGATCGTTACTCGACAGAAATTGTCGCTAACGATATGCAGATGCTTGATGGCGGTCGCAGTGGCGATTTTCAGGGCGGCGGCGCAGGCCAGAACAGCTATCCCCAAAATGCGCCCCAAAACTCGCCAGCCCCCAATAATCAAGGCGGCGGTTATCCTCAGCAAGGCGGTGCACCTCAGGGGGACAACTACGGCGGGCAGAACTCACAGCAGCCTCGCCCCGCCCAGCCTGCACCGCAGCAGGGCAACCAAGCACCACCGCCCAATCAACAGAACAGCAGCTACGGTGCGCCTGATCCAGGCAACTTCGATGACTTCGATGATGAAATTCCGTTCTGAGTAGCTTACTAAACACGCCATGTAGGGCTGGGCGTGAAAAGGAGAGATTGTCTTGAAGCTGCTAATATTGGATGCCGGACATTGCTTAAGCTTGGCACTGGCTCGGGAAGCAAGCCGTCGCACCGATACGGAATTAGTCATCGAACAAGGCACCACCATCACCGTTAAGCGTTTGGAGGCGATAGCCCCCGACGCCGTGATCATTCCACCGTTGGCGCACCCGTTGAGTATGGCGCCAGCGGCAGTAATGGAACATGCCGATGCGGTGGATGCGTGTTTGGATGCCTGCCTTGCCCTGGATGTGGCATTGGTATGGTGTGTTTCTGACCAACTCTACGAAGACGGACTGGACGTGCCGATTGATGAGCACGTGGTGCCGGCGCCACGCGATGACAGCCTACGCCGCTTGGTGCAGACCGGCGATCGTATACGTGCAGAATTTCAGCGTCACTTGCTTGTTCGCCTAGGCCCGCTGTTTGCATTGGAAGGCAGCCACGCTTGGCTCAATGAAATCATCGATCATTTGGTGGTTGGCCAAGCTGTGCGTGCGGCAGAAGACGTGATCTTTTGCCCCACGTCAGCGGATGCTGTTGCTATGGCACTGATCGGCATGCTGCAGCAGCAAGCCAGTGGTGCAAATGCGTGGGGCGCCTATCACCTTGCGGGTACCGAACCGGTCAGTGCGTTTACCTTTACCTCCATGGTGCGCACTCAATTATTGACGCACCTTGAAGGCCGGGGCGAGCAGATTACTCTCGGAGAGGTGCAGCCGCTAAAGCATCACCATGATGCTAAGCTGCGTCGTGTCTTAAATTGTCGACGTGTGCTGGATGTTTTTGGTGTTCATCAAAAGCCGTGGCGTTTAGAGGCTGGTCGTATGTTAGATGCGTGGTGTTTGACCCGTGAAAATAACCGTGTCAGTAATACAGGAGCGTCGGCTTGATAAATGTGGTTCGCAGCTTGGTATTTTATGCCGGCTATTTCTTTGCCATGCTGATGATCGGTATTCTGTTTCTGCCTATCGCGCCCTTCCTTCCACTTTCTGGCCGTTATCGCTTACTCAATTTGTATAACTACTTTTTGATGGTGTGGTTTCGTATCGCCTGCGGTGTGCGTTATGACATACAAGGCCAGGAAAACCTGCCTAGTGGCCCCTGCGTGATTCAGGCCAATCACCAGTGTGAGTGGGAAACCGTATTTTTGCAGGTGATGAAGCCGCCGGTATGTACCGTGCTAAAACGCGAATTATTGCGCTTGCCTATCTTTGGCTGGGGATTACGCCTGTTACGCCCGATAAGCCTGGACCGCTCCAAACCGGCAAGGGCGATGAAGCAAGTGCTCACTCAGGGCGTCGAGCGTCTCGGGACCGGCCTGTCGGTACTGATTTTTCCTGAAGGGACGCGGGTAGATCCTGGTCAGCGTAAGCGCTACAACAAAAGCGGTAGCGTAGTGGCGTGTCGTGCTGGGGTGCCCGTCTTGCCCGTGGCCCATAACGCTGGAGAACGCTGGCCAGGACGCCATTGGGTTAAACGGCCAGGCGTATTGCGTGTTCGCATTGGTAAGCCAATTGAGACAACGGGGCGCATGCCTGACGAGGTGCTCGCTGAAGTCGAAGCGTGGATCGAAACGCAACTGCAGGAAATTTCTGATGTGCCGAGGCCTACTTCCCGTTAGTTAAAGGCTTCCTTTCTAGGCCTTAACCTATTCGTCTTGTTAAACAAAAACGGCGCCCGCTGGGCGCCGTTTTTGTCATCATGTCAGTAGTCGTATCAGCATCAGTTGTTAAAACGCTGGAAGACTAAGCATGCATTGGTGCCGCCAAAGCCGAAGCTATTAGACAAGGCGCGCTCAATTGTCACGTCATCGCGGCGTTCGGTGACAATATCAAAGCCATCAGCCTGCTCATCCAAGTCCGCGACATTCGCTGACGCTGCTACAAAGTTGTGCTGCATCATCAGCAACGAGTAAATCGCTTCCTGAACGCCTGTGGCCCCTAATGAGTGGCCAGTGAGTGATTTAGTTGAGCTCATCGCAGGCGTTGTGTTTCCGAATACTTCGCGTATTGCTTTCAGCTCGGCAACATCGCCCACTGGCGTGGACGTGCCGTGGGTATTGATGTAATCAATAGCACCATCGACCGTTGCCATCGCTTGGCGCATGCAACGCATCGCCCCTTCGCCCGAAGGTGCGACCATATCATGGCCGTCAGAGGTCGCGCCGTAACCCACCAATTCGCCGTAGATTTTGGCACCACGTGCTTTGGCGTGCTCAAGCTCCTCCAACACCAGCATGCCGCCGCCGCCAGCAATTACAAAGCCGTCGCGGGCTTTATCATATGGGCGCGAGGCTTGCTCAGGGTTGTCGTTATAGTGGGTAGAGAGCGCACCCATGGCATCAAACAAGCAGGAGAGGGTCCAGTGCTCTTCTTCGCCGCCACCGGCAAACACTACATCCTGTTTGTTAAGCTGAATTTGCTCCATCGCACTGCCAATACAGTGCGCTGAAGTCGCACAGGCAGAGGAGATAGAGTAATTGATGCCTTTGATTTTAAACGGCGTTGCCAAGCACGCTGAAACGGTGCTGCCCATTGTTCGGGTAACGCGATAAGGGCCAACCCGGCGCAGACCTTTTTCACGTAAAACGTCAGCTGCTTCTACCTGATTAGCACTTGAAGCGCCGCCTGAGCCGGCAATAAGGCCAGTACGTTCGTTGGACACCTGTTCTTCGCTCAGCCCAGCATCTTCAATTGCCTGAGCCATAGAAACGTAAGCATAGGCCGCCGCGTCGCCCATAAAGCGGCGCAGTTTACGGTCGATGAGTGCGTCAAGATCGATATCGACGCTGCCCGCTACATGGCTACGAAAGCCACGCTCGGCATACTCTTCCTTAAAACGAATACCGCTACGCCCAGTTTTGAGCGCGTCCAGGACCTGTCGTTGGTCGTTGCCAAGGCAAGAAACAATGCCAAGACCGGTGACTACCACTCGTCGCATGGGAGCCTCCTGTTTAGAAATTCGCAGTGGAGGTAAATAGGCCAACACGCAGATCATTAGCCTGATAAATGTCGCGTCCGTCGACGGTTACGGTGCCGTCGGCGATACCCAAGATAAGACGTCGGGTAATAATACGCTTAATATTAATGCTATAGGTCACTTTTTGTGCATCCGGCAGAATCTGTCCGCTGAATTTAACTTCGCCGCAACCAAGCGCACGTCCACGGCCTGGGTGGCCTAGCCAGCCCAAGTAAAACCCTACCAGCTGCCACATGGCATCCAGGCCTAAGCAGCCAGGCATGACGGGGTCGCCAGGGAAGTGGCAGTCAAAGAACCACAAGTCAGGCGTGATATCCAGCTCGGCGATCAGTTCGCCTTTGCCATGCTCACCGCCTTCTTCGTGAATGTGCTTGATGCGATCAAGCATCAGCATGTTAGGAGCCGGGAGCTGGGCATTTCCGGGGCCGAATAGCTCGCCGCGCGAGCAGGCCAGCAGTTCTTCGCGATTAAAGGAGTGTTGCTTGGTCACTGAATCGTTCCGAATATCAAGAAGGTTGTGAGGCTAGTCTACTTCCCGAAACCGCTGAATGCACGTAACTGACCATTTATCGTCAGTTACTACAGTATTTAGGCAGTTGGCCGATAACACTATAGCGAGGGGACTTAGTTAATCTGCTGCCAATTATGCACAATAAATACTGCATGTACCGTAATATAGATTATCTAGGTAGTTTATTAGGCGGCATGACCGGCATGGCACCTAGCGCAAATTTTTATCTACGTTAATTTTGTATAGGATGTAGCGAATCGCCATGTGGCTTCCTGTTTCTCTCAATCGTCCGCTAGTGTGGGTCGCAATGGCGGGGCTACCGGCCTGCGTTTGGATACCCGATACGGCGCTACGTTTGGTGGCTGCCACGTTAGTCGCGCTGGGGCTTTGGGATGCCTGGAACCAGGTTCGTCAACAGCGGCTACGCCTACGGCTATCACAGGATACGTTAGGGCTCGCCAGCGATGCCATGGTGATTACCGACGCGCAAAATCGGGTCATCGTGGTTAATCCGGCCTTTACCGAAATTACCGGTTATTCAAGCCAGGAGGTACAGGGGTTAAAACTGGAGACCCTGGCAGCGCCACGGCATGATAAAAACTTTTATCAAACGTTCTGGAGTGCGCTGAAAAGTACCGGCCGTTGGGAAGGTGAAATGTGGAGTCGCCGTAAGCACGGCGATGAGTACCCCGAGTGGTTAAAAGTGCGCGCCGTGACAGACAAACGGGGCAAAATCACCCATTTTATCCACCTTTTTACCGATATTACGGCGCAAAAAGCCCGTGAGCGCGATTTGCGCCGGATTGGGTATGAAGATCCCCTTACCGGTCTGCCCAATCGTCGGCGTCTTCATGATCTGCTTGCTTCTCGACTGCGCCACTTACGCGCTGGAGAGAGTTTGGATATGGCGCTGGTAGATATCGATGGGTTGAAATCAGTTAACGATAGTCTAGGGGTTGAGCAAGGGGATCGCCTGTTGGCGCGCTTTGCCCAGCGCCTGACAAGCTATGTCGTTGGGGGCGTGGTAGGTCGCTTGGGTGGCGATGAGTTTATGGTGATCCGCACCACGACATTTGACGATCATGACCAGTGGGTCGCCTCGCTGCGCGAACATATGAGTCGACCATTTGAAATTAACGAGCAATCGTTGCGCTTAGGGCTGACGATAGGCAGCTGTCGAGCACCTGAAGATGGTGACGACTCAGGTGTGCTATTTCAGCGCTTAGAGTCGGCGCTCTACAGCGCCAAACGGCTTGGACGTAATCTTAGCCAGCGTTTTCGCCCAGCACTGGATAAGCAGGATAATCCGCAGCTGGCACTGGTTAGCGACTTGCGTGCCGCGCTTATTTCCGGTGATCAGTTAGAGCTGCATTATCAAACCCAGCATGAGCCTAGCAGTGGTGAGGTCGTTGGCATGGAGGCGCTGCTGCGCTGGCGCCATCCTCGCGATGGAATGATTTCTCCGGGTGACTTCATTTCGTTGGCCGAGCGGCACGGCTTAATGTCCCAATTGGGCACTTGGGTAATCGAAAAAGCCTGCGCCCAGCAGGCGCATTGGCGTAATAGCGCCATGCCCAAGCTAACTATTTGGGTCAATATTTCGGCGCTGCAGCTCTTTCAAGGGGATCTAGAAAGCCAATTGGCGACGTGCCTCAGGCGCTACCAATTGAAGCCTTCGCAAATTGGTCTGGAGTTGACCGAGTCGGTACTTCTGGATGAGCGTGCGGGTGATATGAGGCCGCGCCTACAGGCGCTCCGTGACCAAGGCTATGCAATCGCCATTGACGATTTTGGTACTGGCTACTCGTCGCTTGGCTACCTGAAGCGCTTACCGGTCGATAAAATAAAGCTCGATCGTGCGTTTATTAAAGAGCTGCCGCATGATCAAGCGGACGCCTCCATTGTAAAGGCGGTCTTAGCGATGGCAGAAGGTATGGGGCTCGGAGTGATTGCAGAAGGGGTTGAAACCAAGGAGCAGTGCCAGTTTTTGGTTAAGGCCGGCTGTACGTCTGTGCAAGGGTTCTACTTCGCCCGCCCGTTACCTGCCGCGGAATTGGAAAAACGTTTAGTACCCATACCAGTAGATGTCCCTGCTGCTTCTTAACGTCTGTCAATACGGCTAAATAGGGCGAAGCCAAGTTGCAAAGTAACCCCCACACAAAGCTCAAAGCGTAGGGCATTTAGCAACAAAGCCTAGCAGTGACACGAGGCCATCTAGATGGCGCCAGTGAGGGTAATCGGTTTGGCCGCTGGTTTAGCCAGCAGTAGGTGACAGGTGCCAATGGAGCGCTCGATAAAACCACCCTCGCAGTAGCTTAAGTAGTAACGCCACATGCGGATAAAACGCTCGTCATATCCCAGCTTTCGTACCTGTTCCAAGTTTGCTTCAAAGCGATGACGCCACTCTCGCAGTGTGCGAGCGTAATGCGGGCCAATTTCATCCAACGCAATCACATTCAGCGATGTTTTGCGCATAATACTGCTTAACATAGCGTGGTGTGAGGGCAGGAAACCGCCGGGAAAGATATAGCGCTTGATAAAGTCCATATCGCGTTTGGCTTCTTCAAAGCGCTGATCACGAATCGTGATCGCTTGCAGCATTGCCTGCCCATCGTCAGTCAGAAGGCTATCCAGTTTATTAAGGTAAGTGTCGAGATATTGATGGCCGACCGCTTCAACCATCTCAACCGAAATAAGCCGTTCATAGCGTCCGGTTAATTCACGGTAATCCTGCTTGAGCAGAGTAATACTCTCTTCTAATCCTTCTTCCTTGATGCGCTGTGCAGTGTGGGCATGTTGCTCATCAGAAATAGTCGTAGTCGTGACACGACAACCGCGGGTTTTTGCAGCATGAATTGCCAGCCCGCCCCAGCCGGTACCAATCTCTAACAGATGGTGTTCGGGCTGTACATCGAGCTTTTCAAGCATCAGGTCAAGTTTATAGGTTGATGCCTCTTCCAGGCTGGCTTCCGGGTAGGGGAAAACAGCGCTGGAATACATCCAGTGGTGGCGGTCCAAAAATGTTGAAAATAGATCGTTACCAATATCGTAGTGGGCGGCAATATTGCGTTTAGCGCCGCTAAGGCTGTTACGTTGAAAACGGTAGGCGGCACCCAGCAACCAGCGTGTGATACGGGCACTGCCATTCTCCATTTTGCTATTTACATGCTCAAGGTTTGCAGCAAACAGCCGTACCAGGATGACCAGATCGTCGGCATCCCAGTCACCATCCATGTACGATTCGGCAGCGCCGACGGTACCGCCAAAGGCAAGTCGCTTCCAGGCCTTGGCGTGGCGTATCACCACGGTCACCTGCAGTGGCCCCTCTTGGCCTAAGTGATGGCATTGATTGCCCTCAATCAGCGTGATACGACCACCGTGAAAAGTGTCCAGCTGGGCCATTAGACGCAATTTGAGCCACTTGGTTAAGCGGTCTTGCTCAACAGGTTGACTATTCGGGGGCGTAGAACGCAGGGTCGTCACTTTGAAGTCTCCTTGCGCGTGGGGTGGTTATAAACCGGGACGCGCTTAAGCCACAGGCGTAGCGCTTCGAAATGAATGCCCGCGATAGTCTTCAGGTTCACCCATGGCTGGCGAGCTAACGTTTTTAGCAGTGTGCCGCGAGTAGCGGGTGAGGCCACGAGGGTTAACGTGGCATCAAAATGGCGCTGTTGGTCCTGCCAGTTTTCCATATGCAAAAAGAGCGTTTCGCAGGGGGCGTTAAACTTCCAGCGATAGGTCATTTCCATTGGGTTGAACGGCGAGACGTGAAGACGCTTATCAAAAAAAGCTTGATGGCTATGACGCGAAGGGTCTACAGCGCTGGCATAACGGGTACGCTCACGCCAAGGCATATTGGTGACTTCGCTCAATATGGCGGCCAACCTGCCCATATGGTCGTAGGCGTAGTAGACGGAGATAGGATTAAACATGCAGCCTAACGTGCGTAGCTGAGTCAGCACGCAGATTCGGCCATTCGGTGCGCTGCCCAGCTGGCGAATAAGCTCTTCGCGTACAGCCGTTTTTAGCGGCCGGTCGGTTGGGCCTAGATAATCCTCACGGCGAAAGCGCGCCAATGCTGGTCGACGGGCGCTAAAACCAGGCACCTTATCAAATAGGTCCGGCAGTTCATCCAGATCCAGCCACGCCATCCATAGTTGATAGCGAAAAGCGTGGGAGGTTGGCGTAAACCGCCGATGACGTAGGGTGCCACGATAGATACGTGACCGCGGTGTGGCGATCATACCAATCCCTCTACACCGTGCGGTGTCAGCAGCTCGTGAGCAAGTAACGTAGAAGGGGCCTCCGGCGGCGGGGCGGCTTCATCGCAACCCAAGGCCTGGGCTACTCGTAGTGCACTCCACACGCCGTCTTCGTGGAAGCCGTTACGCCAATAGGCGCCACAAAAGTGCGTGCGATGCGAGGTGGAAGATATTTCCTCGTGGCGCGCTTGAGCCGCTTGGCCTGATAAGGTGAACTGTGGGTGTGCGTAGGTATAGCGACCCAGCACTTTGCTTGGATCAATGCTGGCGCTGTCATTCAAGGTGACGCAAAAGGTAGTGTCGCTTTTAATCCGTTGCAGGATATTCATGGCGTAGGTAACCGAGATGCGCGCGTTAGTGTCTCGCTCGTCCAGGCGGTAATTCCAGCTTGCCCAGGCGCGTTTGCGGCGAGGTAGAAGCGAGGTATCGGTATGCAGCACCACCTCGTTATCCTGATACGGCATGGCGCCGAGTATTGATTTCTCAGCCTCAGTGGCATCGCCCAGCATCGCAAGGGCCTGATCGGCATGACAGGCCAGCACTACTTGATCAAAGTGTTGGCTGCCCGCGGGTGTGGTAATCGTAACGCCAGCACGCTCTCCACAATGGGTGCGAGTAATCCGGGTCACCGGTGTATTAAGGTGAATACGCGACGCGTAGGGGGCCGTCAGGTAGGGAATATAACTTTTTGAACCGCCCACCAATGTATACCACTGGGGACGGTGATTAACCGATAACAGGCCATGGTTACGAAAAAAACGCACGAAGAATGCCAGCGGGAAGGCGCGTAGATCGCTAATGCTGGCCGACCAAATAGCGGCCCCCATGGGCAGTAAATAGCGCTGTTGGAAATCGCGGTTATAGTGGTTGCGGTCTAGGTATTCACCCAACGTCATGTAGTCGGGCAACTGCTGACTCTCCAACGCTTTAGTCGTTTGCTTATTAAAGCGCAAGATATCGCTCAGCAGACGATAAAAGGAGGGGTTAAACAGGTTGCGTCGTTGGGCAAACAGCGATCCTAACGTATGCCCGTTGTACTCAAAGTCGCGCGCTGTCTCATGCACCGAGAAGCTCATTTCGGTGGCTTGTGAAGCAGCGCCCAGGGACGCCATCAAGTGCTGAAAGTGCGGATAAGTCCAGTCGTTAAAAACAATAAAACCGGTATCGATAGCGTACGTCTGCCCTTCCACCTCCACGTCCATGGTGGCGGTGTGGCCCCCCAGCCGCGAATCCGCCTCAAACAGCGTGACGTCATGCTGAGCTGAAAGATACCATCCCGCGGCCATACCGCTAATGCCGCTGCCTACAATGGCAATGCGCTGGGATGCCCTTTGCGATGCCAAGGTGCTCATGACGACTCCTTTTGCGCGCGGGTCATGCGCAGGCCAATCTGACGACGTAGGGCGGGAGGTAAAATGCCTAGCAGTTTGACCCAGTAGGTAAATCGGCGTGGAAAGTGGATATCCAGTCGGCCTTTGACCAACCCTTCGATAATGGTGTCAGCCGCTTGCTCGGCGGTGACCTGCATCGGCATGGGGAAGTCGTTATGTTCGGTGAGTGGCGTTTTCACAAAGCCAGGGTGGATAAGGCTGATATCTATGCCTTCCTGATCAAGATCCAAGCGCAGCGACTCCAAAAAGTAGCTCACCGCCGCTTTTGATGCGCCATAGGCCTCCGCCCGGGGCAACGGCACATAAGCCGAGGCACTGGAGGTGGCCGCTAAGCGGGCGGGCAAACCCTCTTGGCGTGCTGCCCGTAGCAATGGTAGAGCAGCTTCGATGCCGTATAGCGTGCCAAATAAATTGGGCGCAAAAACGCGCTCAACCAGCGCCATATCGAACTGCTGAGCATCGAGGTATTCACAAGTGCCAGCATTGAACAGTGCTAAATCTAACGCCCCTAGACGCTCATGGATGATGGTGCCAGCATTTAGCACCGCTTGACGGTCGCTAATATCAAGCGGGAGAGGGTGAGCATTGGGTTGGTTCTGGCACAAGGTGTCGAGTGCCTCAGCGTTGCGTGCACTGAGTACCACATGGTGGCCTTGAGCGATGAGTTTACGGGCAAGCGCCTCACCAATGCCGGACGTGGCGCCGGTTAACCAAATGCGTTGGGGCGTTTTCCATGTGCTCATCAAGCTTCCTCGTGCGCCCCGCTGTGATGTTGACGCTTAGGCGAGGCGTTTTTTTAACCAGTGAATGGCGCTTCCCATCAGCGGCAAATGTTCGTAAAGCATGGCGCCCGCATCGAAATAATCACGGTGCCGCTGTACGCGCCCGTCGCTTGCAAAAGTGAGAGCGCTACAGCCTTCAACTTTTACCGGTTTGCCACCTGACAAACGCGGATGAATAAACGTCATGGTCCAGGTAACGAATGCTTGCTGGCCTTGTAGCTGCCGAGCATGGTAAGTGAAGTGGCACTGCTCAACATTTTCATACAAGGTTGAAAAATAACGCTCTAACGCTTCGCGACCTTCAATATGGTGTAGTGGGTCAATGAATTGTATATCTTCAGTATAAACATGGTATAGCTTTTCTGTACAGCTATTGTCTAATTTATTGAAGAAGGCGCAAAACGCCTCTAGTGCCGCAGGCTCAGCCATGACGGACTCCTGGTTTAGGGAACTAGTGGGTTGCTGACTGCTAGAAGTAGGAAGCGCCAGCTATTTAGATAGCGCTTTGAATGCCCCTAGTGCGCGCTGGCGCGCCGCTTTGTGATCGACAATCGGCGCTGGGTAATCGGTATCGTTGAGCAGGTCTTGAGGTGGTGCATGGCGCGCTTTAGCGGGCAGTTTGGCAAGCTCAGGCAGCCAGGACGCAATAAACTCACCGTCCGCATCAAAACGAGTGGATTGCGTGGTGGGATTAAAAATTCGAAAGTAGGGCGCGGCATCGGTACCTGTGGAGGCAGCCCATTGCCAACCGCCGTTATTGGCGCAGAATTCGCCATCGACTAAGTGGCGCATAAAAAAGGCTTCACCGCGCCGCCAATCAATCAGCAAGTGCTTGCTTAAAAACATCGCCGTGATCATACGCAGCCGGTTATGCATCCAGCCTGTGGTGACTAATTGGCGCATAGCTGCGTCGACGATGGGGTAGCCTGTTCGCCCTTCGCACCAGGCTTGAAAGCCTTCTTCATCGTCGCGCCACGGCAATTGCTTGGTATGTTCCTGAAAGGGCTGATAGCGGCATACCTGGGGAAAACCCACCGCTACGTGCTGATAAAATTCGCGCCAGATCAATTCATTGACCCAGGTCGTCAGACCGAGATCGCCATCCGCTAAATGCCCCCCATTCTCTGCCATCACCGCTTGCAGGCATTGGCGATGGGAGATCATACCTAATGCCAGGTAAGGTGATAGTTCGCTGGTGCCGCGCACTTTAGGTAAATCGCGCTGGTCTTTATAGTGACGTCCACGAAAGCGTAGAAAGCGCGCTAAATTATCCGCAGCGGCATCTTCACCCGCAGGCCACAGGTGCCCATCAATCGGTATGTCGTTAAGTTCAGGCAGTGCAGGCAACGGGTCGCTATTAATAGCCAGCGCTGTTTGTGCCTTTGGTGTATCACGCAGCGTTAGCTGATCGGCGGTGATCTGCTTATGCCACGCTCTGGAAAAGGGTGTAAACACGCCATAGTAATCGCCTTTTCCGGTTAACAAGCTACCTGGTGCAAACGCCACCGCATCATGATAACCATGAGCCGCTATACCGGCCTGCTTAAAGGCACCCTGCACGGCTTGGTCGCGGCGTCGCTCATTGAGCGGATACTCATAGTTAAAGTGCAGTTGCTCTATATTATAGTCGCGTGCGATCTCAGTCAGCGCCGCTGGTGCTTGGTCATAGCGTTCAATGTCTCGGTGCAGCAACGGAATATTCAAACCGTTGAGCGCGGCTTTAACAGTGGCGACGCCCCGTGCCCAGAAATCCAGTTTATTGGCGCCATGACCGTGCTCTTGCCACTGAGAGAGGCTGCGTAAAAAAACCGCTATTACAGGACCTTTGGCCGCGGCGGCGGCGAGAGCACTGTTATCGTTAATGCGTAAGTCGCTGCGCAGCCAAACCAACTGACGTTTCATAGGATCTCCTGTCATAAGGGCTTCTGCGACGCAAAAAAATGGCCGGTCGCCGGGGGAGGGCGAACGGCCAGGATAAGAGTGGGTGGACTACAGTACCCCAAACTCGCGTAAAAGAGGGCGCAAGCGGGCAATCGCCTGGGGTAGATCATCGCCGAGCATGTGTACCGGGCTATCGCGCAAATCGGCTTCGCGCAGACGAGCAACTTCGCCACACACACCAATAGGCACGTTAAGTGCCTTGGCTGCTTTGGGTAGCGCTTGATGAATATAGCTATCACTTTCCCGCTGACCGCTAGAAAGTAGCACCATCGATGAATGTAGCCGAGCCACTGCCTGAGGGAGATCCTCCAACGGCAATGAGCGGTCAAGCAGTTGCACCCGGTAGCCTTGTTCACTGGCCATTAGCGCCGACATCAGCACCCATAAAGGGCCAGGATCATCGGGCATGGCGTTGAGCAAAATCAGCGGGCCACGGGTCGTCTGGTTGGCATAATGCAAGCGAATGCCCACTTGGCTGCGTAGAAACGCTTCCAAGGTACGGCGTACCAACTGATCCGCCTGAACAGCCCATTTAGCCTCGAGGGTTAAAATGACCGGCTGCCACAGCTCGTTGATCGCAATGCTCAGCGGGTAGAGCGCCAAACTCTGCTGATAAAACGCCTCTAACTTGGGCAGATCTAACGCTTCGATGATGGCTTGCAATTGGAGGCGCTGGCTTACCCAATCACCGGTATCAGGCGTAGGGGTATCAATTGTTTCTGGCTGGTCAAGCAAGTCGGCGACTTGACTGACCGGCACACCACGATTGAGCCACTGCAAAATGCGTTCGATGCGTGTGATGTCGTCTTGAGCATAAAGACGATGGCCTTTTGGCGTTCGCTGGGGGCGAATTAACCCATAGCGTCGTTCCCAAGCGCGAAGGGTGACCGAATTAACGCCCGTTAAGCGAGATACTTCGCGTATCGGATAGAGCGGCGTATCGGGTGGGTGGGTCGCCTTTAGACTCATGGGCGCCAGTACCTCTTAGTTAACTGTAAATTAGTTAACCGCATATGAGTTAACTGCAGCGTAACGCTGCAGGGGCCAGTCATTGTTCGCCGCGGCGAAGGTGATTCAAGTTCCATGTAACGATTGCCCGATGATGAAATACTAAACATTAGCACGATACTGTATGCCCATTTGTACAACTTGTCGCTACTCGGTACAACCTTTACCAAAATCCTTCTTAATCATTTAAGTGCTGTGCTTATTGAACCGACCGGCCTACTAGGGCTTCTCCTAATCGCTGGCCTGAAAGCCATGCATCCTCAACGCGACCGCTGCTAAAGCTGTCGCCGCATAAGGCCAAACCGTTCGTACTGTATAAGTATGTATGCTCACAAGGGTTAGCCGGTTGAGCGTAGCGCCAACGGTGTGCCCCCATTTCAATTAGCTCGGGCAGGGCGGTTGAGGCTGAAAAAATACTCTTTAGCGCGTCGACAAGTTGTTTGGCCACTTCATCGGCAGGCTGTTCTAAATGCGACTCGCTCCAGTCAAGTTGAGCCAGCAAGCTGAGACTTTCAGGTTGAGTGGTGCGCCCCGGTTTGGTTTGGTTGCGTGACACCACGCTTAGCACCTGATGTGTTACACGTGCCATTTGCCAGCCCGGATCAACCCTCGGTATGGCGGGAAGCGGTCCGTCAAAAATAGCCCACCCCGCCCAGCAGGCCCGCTGTTCTCGTGCTTGACACGCCGTGGCCAACTCGGTGTCCCATGCGGCTAGTAATGCATGAGCTTGGGGCGGTGGCGTGCTGATGACTACTTGGTCAAAAAGGCCATACATGGTCTGATCAACGTCTATCAATTGCCAGCCATTAGGGATCAAGTTAAGCGCTGCGATGGGAGTGCCCACATGCAACTTGGCATTGAACTGGGCCGTTAATGCATCAGCCATATAGCGAGTTAAGGCACTCATTCTCGGCGTGCCGGTATAGCGCTTTTGGTGATCGTTATGCGCCTGCCAGCCACTTGAGCTAGCCTGATAAGTAAGCGTTGGCCAGAGCGCTATGCAGCCAGCAGCGAGCCATTCATCCACGGCACGCTGAAAATGGGCGTCGCGAACGCTGAATGCCTGGGCACCTAAATCCAGGGTGGCGCTGGGTCTGCGTTTACTCGCCATACGTCCACCGGGGCCGCGGGCTTTATCAAAGAGTGTGATATTGGCACCGCTGTTGGCGAGTACTTTTGCGCAGGCGAGTCCTGAAATACCTGCTCCGATGATGGCAACCCTGCGTGTAGCCGATAGCGGTAGAGTAGCCATGATCCCTCACGGTGTTTAAAAAATGACCAATAAAAGCTGTCAAAAAACTTATGTGAAAAGCTACTGTATCATCATTGTATAACTAACGTACAATATTGTTGTCGATAGACTTGTCTCGCTAAGCTGACACTTAACAGTGGCACCAACAGGAGTAATTCCATGCGTGTATTAGTAACTGGTGGTAGTGGCTTTGTCGGCCAACGCCTATGCGAGCAACTGATTGAACAAGGCCATGACATTCAGGTGGTTTCCCGTCGCCCTCATCAAGTACGCGATCGACTGCCCAGCGGCTGCGACATTCGCGATAGCGCCCAGGCGTTTATCGAATCGCCGCCGGACGCGTTGATTAATCTGGCCGGGGAGTCCATTGCTGGCAAGCGTTGGAGCGATGAGCAGAAAGCCAAGCTGATTAATTCCCGCGTGGCGACTACAAAGCAGTTAGTGGTGTTGTGTGAACAATTGCAGGCCAACGGACAGCCGTTGCCGAAGGTCATGGTGTCGGGTTCGGCGATGGGCTACTACGGCGATCAGGGCAAGCGCGTGGTGACCGAGGAGACAAAACCAAATGATGAATTTGCTCATCGTCTGTGCAAGCAGTGGGAGGCGGCAGCTCAGCCGATTGAGGCCATGGGGGTGCGTTTAGCGATTGTGCGTACTGGTTTGGTGTTGGATGCAGGGGGTGGCAGCTTACAGAAGATGCTACCGCCGTTTAAGTTGGGATTAGGCGGCCGTTTTGGTTCCGGTGAACAATTTATGCCGTGGATTCACCGCGACGACTTAGTCGCGGCGATTCTGTTCCTTATCAATCAAGAGACCTTGAACGGTGCTTTTAATGGCAGCGCACCGCACCCGGTTACGAATGCCACGTTTACCAAAACCCTGGCCAAGCAGCTCAATCGCCCTGCTATTTTTCCAGTACCCGCTTTTGTACTAAAAGCGGGTCTTGGGGAGATGTCACGATTACTACTGACCGGGGCGGATATGCGTCCTGCGCGCCTTGAGGCTGCTGGCTTTACTTTTCAGTACCCCACCCTTGATAAGGCGCTTGACGCTATCCTTCGCGATTAACGGTCGGCATCAACGGTGATAATCACCCGCACTGAATCAAGCCGTAGGCGGGTATTCTCAATCGCTTCGCTGAGCGCCTGACGTTCGCTTTTAAGTGCGTCGATTTCTGCGCTGCGCACCGCTGGGTTATGCTCGGCCAGCGCGGTTAAGCGGGCAATCTCGGCGTCCAGTTGGACGCGCATACGCGCCTCGGCGTTCTCGACGATGCTGGGCAGCTGGCGCTCGGCTTCGCCTTCACCCTGCGTTAGCAGTTCACGCAGCTGGTCGTGACGGCTCTTAATCAAATCCCGTGCCAGCGACTTGTTAACCTTCTGCAGGTTCTTGCCTAAGCCGGTGAACGAGATCTTGCTGGTCAGGTTGGCGCCGGACTCATCAAGCAGCAGGCGCACGGCGGTGGGCGGCAGGAAGCGGTTAAGGTGCAGTTTCTTGGGCGCTGGGCAGTGGGTGCGGAACACCAGCTCGGCCATTAAGCGTCCGCCGGGAATGGCGTCGTGGCGTAGCAGAGCCAGCGCTGAGTTACCCATGGTGCCATCCAACACTCGGCCCATCATTTCTCGTAGCAGCGGGTGCTCCCATGAGAGACGTTGCACATCGTCCCGGGCAAGCGCCTGGGCGCGGCTGTAGGTGGCGGTAAAGCCCTCTTCGCCTTTGACCAGCCCCGGTAAGCCATCCAGCATATGTTGGCTGGGCTGGAGGTGCATCAGCCCTTTGCCGATCTCCTGGCTATCGACGCCGAAAACATCCAGCGCTCGCTCAATATAGCGCGGCAGGGCGGCGTCTTCGTCGAGTTCACGAACAGCGTCGATGACTTGTTGGGCGCGGGCGGGGCGACAGGCGTTGAGCTCCAGCAGCCGGTTGCGGCCCGCGTCGTGTTCCGCCAGTTTGGCGCTAAACATCGTGCGGGTTTCGGCGATGATCTCGTCAAGTGCCTCATCATCCAACAGCGCGTCAGCCAGGGCGTCGCCAAAGGCATCAAACAAGTCGTTGCCCACCCCGTGAGGCGCACTGAATGCGTCCATGCCTTCGTGGTACCAGCGCAGCAGGCGCTCGCCGGGGCTGCCTTCAAAGGTTGGAATATGCAGTTCGATGGCGTGGCGCTGGCCGATACGATCCAGGCGGCCAATGCGCTGTTCGAGCTGGTCCGGATGCTGGGGCATATCGAACATCACCAAGTGGCGACAGAACTGGAAGTTGCGTCCCTCAGAGCCGATTTCCGAGCACACCAGTACCTGGACACCCTCATCTTCATCGGCAAAGGCCGCCGCCGCGCGGTCACGCTCTATCAACGAGAGGTCTTCATGGAACACCGGGGCGTGGTAACCGCCTAGCACCCGCAGCCCTTCGGCAAGCCCTTCGGCGGTTTCCCGGTGGTGGGCAATGACCAGGACTTTCTCGTTGGCGAAACCACTCTCGCTGTCGTCGCTGAGCTTTTCCAGCAACCAGTTAATCCGCGGGTCGATGTGCCACCAATCTTCGCCGTTGAGCGGGTCATTGCTGAGCTCGCGGTAGGCCGCGTCGGGGTAGATCAGCACGTCGGGATGATCCATACCGGTCTCGATCAATAGCTCATCGAGGTAGTCTTCGTCGCGCTCTAAGCGGCGCACGACGCGACGGTAGGCCGAAGGCAGCGCCAACGGCACTAAGTGCAAGCGCCGTTCCGGGAAGCCCCCCACGTGACGGCGGCTGTTGCGAAACATCACCCGGCCTGTGCCGTGGCGGTCGAGCAACGCTTCGCTCAGCTGAGCGCGAGCAGCGTCCTGTTGGTCGCGGCTCGCCTCTTTATTGCACAGCGTGGCCAGTAGTGCCTGACTGTCGCGGTCATCGGCCACATTGGATACGTCTGCGCGAGCCGCAGGGTCGCCGGGAAGGGCATCCAGTGCATCGATGGCGCGGGCCACCTCGGTGTAGTGGCTCTCTTCGGTTTTGAAGCGCTCCAAGTCGTGGTAGCGCTCGCTATCCAGCAGCCGAAGGCGGGCAAAGTGACTTTTGATACCCATCTGCTCGGGGGTCGCGGTGAGCAACAGCAGGCCGGGAATGACAGCCGAAAGCTGCTCGACGCACCGGTAGCCGGGGCCGCTACCCTCTTCGCTCCAGTCGAGGTGGTGCGCTTCGTCAACAATCAGCAGGTCAAACTGGCTGGCCAGTGCCTGCTCCTGACGCTGGGTGTTGGCAAATAGCCAGCCTTGGCTCGCCAGCACAAGCTGGGCGCTTTCAAAGGGGTTGGCGCTGCCATGGGCCTGGCTCTGGGTTTCATCCAGGAGTGAAACGTTAAGTGAGAAGCGGCGCAGCAGCTCGACCAGCCACTGGTGGGTAAGGCTGTCGGGGACCAGAATCAGCGCGCGCTCAACGCGGCCATTGAGCAGCAGGCGGTGCAGAATCAGTCCAGCTTCAATGGTTTTACCCAGGCCCACTTCGTCTGCCAGCAGTACGCGGGGCGCATGGCGGTTGGCGACTTCATTGGCAATGTAGAGCTGATGGGGAATCAGGTCGATACGCGGCCCGGAAAAGCCCAGCGCGCTGTGCTGCTCGATACGCTGATAGTGGTGTAGGGTGCGAAAGCGCAAATCAAACCAGTCGTTGCGGTCGACCTGGCCGGTCAATAGGCGGTCACGCGCCTGGTCAAACTGCATGGTATCGGCGAGCTTGGCCTCAGGCAGTTCGCGCAGGTTGCCTTCACTGTCCTCGCCTATATAGGTAATCAGGCCACGGGACTCTTTGCTGTCATCGACGACCATTTGCCAACCGTCGGCGGAGAGCACGCGGTCGCCGCTACCAAACATGACGCGGGTCAGCGGGGCTTGGCGGGTATTGTAGGTACGGGTTTCCTGGCTGGCACTGAACAAGATGGTAACGCTACGGGCATCGCAGTTAAGCACGGTGCCGAGGCCAAGTTCAGCTTCGCCGTCGCTAATCCAGCGTTGGCCGGGAGAAAAATCGCTCATGATGCCTCGGGGGAGTCTGCAAAACGGGTCGACAGCCGCCGGAGGGGGAGCGCCGGCGGCATCAGGGCGGGGGATTCTAACGCAAAGCGGCGGGGGGATTAAGGTGTATCGTCATCAATCTTGTAACCAGCGGTCCAGATGAGCGCGGGTAAGCTCGCCAACATGCACATCCAGGGTGTTTCCCTGGTCATCAAACAGCACGGTGGTGGGCAATCCCGGGGCTTTAAACAAGGCCATCAGTTGCTGACTGGGGTCGCGCAGCGCATAGCGAAATTCAAGCTGCTGCTCATCCAAATAGCGCACGATAGGCAGCAGGTCTTCACCCTGATTGACGACCACTACGCTGATGCCCTCGCGCTGGGCGGTTTCCTCAAGCAGCGGCATTTCACGCAGGCAGGGCGGGCACCACGTCGCCCAAAGATTGACGATAATTAGATCACCGTTTTCAGCAAGCGATGGCAAATGCACTTGATTACCCTCTACATCTTCCAGCGTTACTTCCGGTAGGGAGTCAACCGCAAAGTCATCGCCCAGAGGCGCCAGGGTGATCAGCACCAGCCACAGGCTGGAAGCAGCCACTAACATGGCCATCGCACCGCCCATGGCCAACAGGCGTGCGCGTAGTGTCCAGGCCGTCCATACCAACCCGGCCACCATTCCCCACAGGCCATGGTAGCCGGGCTGCCAGACCTTTAGCGCTTCAAGCGGGGCATCGCTATAGCTATCCAGGTTGAGCAAAATATGGCCCACCCGAGCACCGACTAACCAGACAATAATGAGCCCAGTAAACCAGCGCTGCTGGTCACGCCGGGGGAGTCCCAACAGTAACCGGGCACAAAGTAGCAGCAGCAGTGCGCAGCCAATGGCATAGAGACGCGGTAATGAAATCAGTAGCGGGCCGAGAGCAATGGCGTTCATGGTTTTCTCGTGAAGCAGGTACACTGGCAGACCATACCATGCGAGCTGCAAATTACGGAGACGTTATGCCCCCACCCGCTTTTGATAAGCTGCGCGCGCTAGCGATCGGCTCCCAGGCGATTGGCTTAATTGTGATAATTACCTTGGAAACAGTGATGGGAAACGCAGCCCGGCCCTGGCAGGGGGTTGTGCTAGCGGGCATGCTGGCCACGGCATTATCGATTGCGCTAATGCGCGTTTACCGCCGCAAACGTCACCAAAAACAGCTTGCTGAACGCAGGCGTAAGGCAGAGGAAGACGACGAGCGTTAGAAAGCGTTGCTTGTGTTTTTGCCGTTCCAGTTCCAGATTAATAGCAACCTTAGCGATTGATCGCTGGGGCAAACTAAAAAAATGCACAATTTCTTATGACACTGGGAGCGACAAATAACATGATCAATAAGCGCGCATTAGCCACCGCTGTGGCGGCCTCAACCCTGGCATTGAGCGGAGTAGCGCAGGCAGAGGTCAAAGTTGGCTTCTTGGGCGGCTTTACCGGGGGTATTGAAAGTTTAACACCCCCAATTTTTGAAGGGGCGCAACTGGCTGTTGAGCAAATCAATGAGCAGGGCGGCATCCTAGATGGCCAAACATTGGTGATGCCGACGGGGGATACTACCTGTTCCGATGCATCAGCTGCTTCTAACGCCGCTGATCGCATGGTTAACTCTGAGAATGTTACAGCGATTGTAGGGGCGCTGTGTACCGGTGCCACCATTGCCGCGGCTAACAACGCCGCCATTCCCGGTGGCGTATTGATGGTATCCCCTGCCTCTACGGCACCGGCGGTATCTGAGCTGGATGATAATGATCTTGTCTTCCGCACCGTACCGTCAGATGCTTTCCAAGGTGAAATGCTTGCCAAGCTGCTGCTCGAAAAAGGCATTGATGCGGTCGCGGTCACCTACGTGAACAACGATTATGGTCAAGGGCTTTCAGATGCCTTCAGCGCTGCGTTTGAAGCGGGCGGTGGTGAGATTACTGAGAACCTGGCCCACGAAGATAACCGCGCGGATTATCGCTCTGAGTTAGGCTCGCTCTCAGTGAGTGGTGTGGATACCCTCGTTGTATTGGCCTATGCCGATACCTCAGGTCAAACGGTACTGCGCCAAGCCTACGAAAGTGGCATGTTTAACCAATACGTGGGTGCTGACGGCATGGTCGGCGATAGCCTTGTCGAGGCGATTGGCGCTGACGTGCTGGATGGCATGATCGCCACGCGCCCTGGCAGCCCTGATCTGCCCGGCACCGATATTTTTATCGAAGCCGCCGAAGCTGCTGAGCTGGATCCAAGTGCAGTGTTTGCTGCCCAGGCTTACGATGCTGCCTTCCTGATCGCGTTGGCGATTGAACAAAACGGTAGCGCTGAGCGCGAAGGCCTTTCCGAAGCACTGCGCAGTGTTTCCAGCGCCCCTGGCGAGGTTATTCTGCCTGGCGAGTGGGAAAAAGCGGTTGAGCTGATTGCCGAAGGCACCGAGATTAACTATGAAGGCGCGTCCGGCTCGCATGAGTTTGATGATAACGGCGACGTACCTGGCGTGGTGGTAGAAATGGTCGTCGAAGATGGCAGCTTTACCAGTAAAGGTCAGGTCGATCTTTAAGCTTTCAACGCTTATTTAAAACCATAAAAAATGCCCGGCAGTTGACCCGCCGGGCATTTTTACTGGGGTAGCTTGTGTCGATCAGCTATGGCTTTTGATCTTCTCGGGAAACAGGCCTTTAGGCGCGAAGCGCAACACCATGGTGATCAATAAGCCAATCACCAGCACCCGTGCCTGCAAGGCGCGGCTATCCATATTACCAGGAGCATCCCAGCCAAAAGCGCCTTCCCCAAAGGCCACCGCTAGCTGCATTAAGAACAGCGCCAGGGGCTCAGACATAATCCAGATGATATACACCGCCACAGCGCCAAAAATGGTGCCCAGGTTATTGCCCGGTCCGCCAAGTATCACCATCACCAGCACCAGGAACGTATGGTTCAGCGGCAAATAGCCTTGAGGGTCGAAGAGGCTGTTGAAGGTGCCCAATATACCGCCGCCTAAGCCCATCAGAATGCAGCCCAGCACGAAGATTTCCAGACGCCGTTTATTGATATCCTTACCCATCGCCGCAGCCGAGACTTCATTGTCGCGAATCGCCCGAATCATACGGCCCCACGGCGCGTTGTAGGCTCGATTGAGCAGAAAGAAGATCACCGCAATGATGACCGCGGTAAACGAAAGATAGATGACTCGGGAAAGCGTGAAGCCCAGTTCAGCAGGCCCCGGCGTTGGCCAGGGGAGCGGAGACACGGTGGCAGTGCCGCGGGTAAGCCAATCAGAGTTTTTTAAGAACGCCTTAATGATTTCGGCGATGCCCAGGGTGGCAATGGCCAGGTAATCGCTGCGCAAGCCCAGGCATATATGACCGATAAAATAGCCGACGCCCCCTGCCAGCGCGCCCCCTACTATCCAACCGGTCCAAGGGGGTAAGCCTAGTCCACCGACAAAACCTGCCTGGCTTTCAATCGCTTCCGTTACCTCACGTAGCTGGCTAATCACCACGAGGTAAAGTATGACGCCCAGTACCAACGTAATACACGTACGCAGAAGCTTCGGCACGCCTAAACGGTCGAGTTTGCTGGCGCCAATAATCAAGAGGATGGCAGCAGCGCCATACAGCAGCACGCGGCCAAATTCACCGGGCAGCGCGGTGCCCCAAAAAGCATCGTTGACCGGGACGCTAAAGAACATGGCACAGAAGCCGCCCAGGGCAACAAAGCCCATTACCCCAGCGTTAAACTGGCCTGCGTAGCCCCATTGAATGGTTAATCCCAGTGCCAGGATGGCGTAGCAGGCAGCCTCTACCAGCATGCGAGTGCTGTAGGCGGCGCCCATGATGGCATAAACCGCCAAAATAGCCACGAGCAGCACACCGAACAGAATCAACTCGCGCAGCGGAAAGCGACGGGTAGGCGTGGCGTCTTGAGGAACGTAGGCAGAGTTACGTGTTTTGGCTGAATGGCTCATTAGATCACCTTGCCCTTAAAGAGTCCGGTGGGACGCCACACCAGAATGGCTATCAGAATGAAAAACGGTACGACAATTTTGTACTCGGTACCTACGAAGGCCAGATTCGACGGTAGCTCCAGCCAGGCTGGTAGGCTATCGCGGAAGGGGCGCAGCAGCACATTCCAGTTAAACACCGCCAGCGTTTCGGCAAAGCCGACTACAAAGCCCCCGGCGATGGCGCCGTAAGGGTGGCCGACACCACCGACAATGGCAGCGGCAAAAATGGGCAGCAGCAGGAAGAAGCTCAAGTCGGGCTTAAAGGTGACATCCAGGGAGAGCAACGTGCCGGCAATAGCCGCCAGCGCTCCGGCAATAATCCAGGTCACCGCCACAATGGTATTGGTATTAATACCCGATGCTTGAGCAAGCTCCGGATTATCCGACATTGCGCGCATGGCTTTACCTAACCGCGAACGGTTAAGGAAAAGATGCAGCGCGACGACCGCAACGATGGTAATCACGAACAGATAAATCTGCGGCTCGGTAACCACAATAGGTGCCCGGGCACCCTCGAAGGGCAGCGCAAGGCGGAAGATCTCCTTGCGGTCATCAACATATAAACTCTGCCCGCCGGTGCCCGAAAAGAGCCGAATCAGCCCCTGCAGAATCAACGTCACGCCTAGCGAGCCAATCACCAGCACAATGGGTTTAACACCATGAGCACGCAGCGGTTTATAAAAGGTCTTGTCGATGCCTACGGCCAAGGCAGCAGTTAGCAGCATCGCTAGCGGCAGCATCAAAACCGCTGTGGGCACACCAACGCTGGCGCCTGCCGCCGGGAAAAGCGTGGTCAGCAGTAGCACCATAAAGGCGCCAAAGGTCATCATGTCGGCATGGGCAAAGTGGGCAAAGCGCATAATGCTGAAAATTAGCGTTACCCCAATCGCCCCAATGGCGTAAATAGAGCCACTCACGCTGCCTGCAATGACCACGTTATTAATGAAAAAAGCCAGTTCGTTCACGCATTTCTCCCTGGGGCTAGCCGCCCAAAAAGCTTTTGGCGACATCGGGGTCGGCAAGTAATGCAGCCCCAGTGTCGGTAAAGCGGTTTTGGCCAGCAGCCAGCACAAAGCCCTTATCGGCTATCGCGAGTGCCTGTTTGGCGTTCTGTTCCACCATCAAAATACCCACGCCAGCGGCGTTGATCTGTTTGACGCGGTCGAAAATCTCATTCATATACAGCGGCGACAGCCCCGCGGTGGGTTCGTCCAGCAACAGCAGGCTAGGTTCGGCCATCAAAGCACGCCCCATGGCGACCATTTGACGCTGGCCACCGGAAAGCTCACCGGCAGGTTGGCGACGTTTTTCATACAGCGGTGGGAAAAACTCATACACCTGGGCCAGCATGCGTTTGACGTTTTGCGGCTTTAAAAACGCACCCATTTCCAGGTTTTCCTGCACTGAAAGGCTCGGGAAAACGTTTTTCTCCTGGGGTACAAAGCCCATGCCGCGCTGCACTAACTGGTTTGGGGGTAAGTTCTGGATCGGCTGGCCATTAAGCAATATCTCACCCTGACTGACGTTCAGCAGACCAAAGACCGCTTTGAGCATGGTCGATTTGCCCGCCCCGTTAGGGCCGACGATAACCCCGACCTCGTCGGCTTCCAGCGTCATGTTTATCCCGTTAAGGATATTCATGCCGCCATAGCCGCCGTGCACGTCGTGCGCCTCGAGTAATGGCCTGGTTGTTGATGGCATAAGAAAATATCTCAGCAAGGTCGCTTCGCAGCGACATTATCGTAATCATTGGTGGGTAGAGAAAGCATCATATTTAAGCAGCATCAGTGCCGAAGTAGGCCTCGATCACTTCAGGGTTGTTCTGGATGTCGTTGATATGCCCTTCGACCATCACGCTGCCTTGGGCGAGCACAATGACCGGGTCGCAGAGGCGGGCGATCATCTCCATATCATGCTCAATGACCAGAAATGTGTAGCCCATCTCACGGTTGAGCCGCTCAATATTGCCAATCAAATCGCCCAGCAAGGTGCGGTTCACTCCGGCTGCGATCTCATCAAGGAGCACGACCTTGGCATCGGTCATCATGGTTCGGCCAAGCTCTAATAGTTTCTTCTGCCCCCCAGATAAGTTGCCCGCCAGCTCATTGCGCACATGATGCAGGCCAACGAAGTCGATAACTTCAAGCGCGCGACGGCGCACCTCAGCTTCCTCCCGCCGCACCTTGCCAGGCTTTAACCAAGCGCTGAAAAGGTCTTCACCGGCTTGCTTGGGCGGTACCATCATGAGGTTTTCCAGCGCACTCATCTGACTGAACTCGTGGGCGATCTGAAAAGTACGCAGCAGCCCACGATGAAAGCGCTGGTCGGCGCTAAGCTCGCTAATGTCTTCGCCATTGAGCAGAATGCGACCGCTATCGGGGGCCAAGGCGCCAGCAATTAAATTAAACAGGGTCGATTTGCCCGCACCATTGGGGCCTATCATGCCGGTAATGGAGCCTTTTTCTACTTGAATAGAGCAGTCGTTAATCACCTGTAAGCCGCCGAATGCTTTGTTAACGCGTTGTACATCAATAAGGGGGGTCATGGTGTCTCCACGCGATACAGGCGGCTAATCAGCCGCCTGCGCACTGTTATTAAGTTGTTTGTCGTGGTTTTTTGAGCCACCGCTGACTGGCAGCAAAAGCGCCGACAATTAGCAGCGCGCCAAGGGTAGGGATGAGATAACCATCCACCTGAGGAATGGTGCGTAAAAAGACAAAGGCGACGGCGGCAGGAGCCACAAAGCGTACTAGAAAACGCCAGCACTTAAACCAAGAGACACTGGCACCCAGTTCTTTCATTACTTCGCTTTGTGTCAGCGCCCAGCCGGCAAATAGCGCAATTAATAAGCCGCCAACCGGCATAAAGATATTAGTGAGTAGCTCAATAAAATCGAAGGCGCTACGACCAAATAGGCTATGGAATATCGTCCCCTCGGCCCATACGTTAAAGCTGACGACCGTCAATAGGCCCATCGCCCAGGCGGCAATCACCATAATAATAACGGCCTGAGGACGCGTCATATCAAAGCGCTCTACGAGGAAAGCAGCGACGGGTTCGATCAGCGAAATAGAGGAGCTGATAGCGGCGCCAAGCACCAGAATAAAGAATACCCCGCCGACTAGAGCGCCAAACGGCATTTCGGCAAATGCCAGCGGCAGGGTGACAAACATCAGCCCAGGGCCTTGACCTGTTTCTAGGCCCGCCCCAAACACCAGGGCAAAAATAGCCAGGCCCGCCACCATCGCCACGGCGGTATCGACGATGGCGACCGCAAAGGCGGTGCGGGTCAGCGACACGTTGCTGGGCATATAGGCGCCGTAAGCCATAATGGCCCCCATGCCTAAGCTCAGGGTAAAGAACGACTGCCCCATGGCCTGTAGCCAACCCTCAAGGCTAAGGTCGGCGATATTAAAGGTAAACAGGAAATTGGCGGCGGCACCCATATCACCATTAATTGCGCCGTAAGCCAGTACTACCAGCAGGATGATAAACAGTGCAGGCATCATAATTCGTAGTCCAGACTCGATGCCTTTATGGATACCCATACCCACGATCAGCGCTGATGCTGCAATGAAAAGTGTGTGATAGAGCGTCATCAAGCCAGGGGCAGCCAGTAAGGCATCGAAGCCATCACTAATCGTTTGGGCATCGGCCCCCATTAGCGAGCCGGTAAGCATTAGCCAGGTATAGTGGATCGCCCAGCCGGCAATCACCGAATAGAAGCTTAAAATCAAAAATGCCGAGGCGGCGCCCAGCCAGCCAATGGTTTCCCACGCGCGTGAGGTGCCATGGGTTTTAGTGAGGTGCCGCATGCCCATAATCGGGCTTTGTCGGCTGTTGCGCCCGAGCAGAATCTCAGCAATCAGAATGGGAATGCCGACCGCAAAGATGGTGAGTGCGTACACTAAAATAAACGCACCGCCGCCATTCTCACCGGCGAGATAGGGAAATCGCCACAGATTGCCTAAGCCGACCGCTGAGCCAACTGCTGCTAGAAGAAAGGTTCCTTTATGCGTCCAGACGTTATGACCGCTCATGGGAAAAGTGTCCGTGTTTGGGGGTCAGGATAGGGAAATATCCAAACACCTGTATGAATATGGCGACGACAGCGTGCCTGGGACGCGCTGAACTAGCGTTACTTTGCGATAGAACGCGCTACCTTTCCAGCGTAATAGCGTTTAGGCTGCGTTTAGGGAACTATCTTGGCAATTGGGTGGAGCGAGCTGAGGCGCTGAAAATCGCGGCGTCTAAGTATAAAAAGAGCATAAAAAAACCCGCTTGCGCGGGTTTTTTTGGATGTTAACTGCTTCGAGTGTGTTACTTCTTGCTGTAACGCTTGCGCTCGGTCTCTTTCAGCAGCTTTTTGCGCAGGCGGATATGCGCCGGCGTGACTTCGACGAGCTCGTCGGAGTCAAGAAACTCGATGGCCTGCTCCAGGGAGAACTTAACCGGTGGGGTTAGTACGATGTTTTCATCGTTACCGGTGGAGCGCATGTTGTCGAGCTTCTTGCCTTTAGTGGGGTTAACCACCATGTCGTTAGCGCGATTGTTGATGCCGATCAGCATGCCTTCGTAAACTTCCGTGGCGTGATCGATGATCAGCTTGCCGCGCTCTTGTAGCGCATACAGCGCATAGGCAAGGGCTTTACCGTCGACCATCGAAACCAGCACGCCGTTACGACGCTCGATAGAGGCTTCTGGCTTCAGCGGGCCGTAGTGATCAAAGCGGCTGGTCAGGATGCCGGTGCCCGAGGTCAGGGTCAAAAACTGGCCACGGAAGCCGATCAAGCCGCGCGCAGGGATGATGAAGTCCAGGCGAACCCGTCCTTTACCGTCCGGCAGCATGTTGGTCATCTCGCCTTTACGGTAGCCCAGCTCTTCCATGATCGAGCCCTGGTGCTGCTCTTCACAGTCGATGATGACTTCTTCGTAAGGCTCCTGCTTCTCACCGTCAATCTCTTTGATGATGACTTCGGGGCGGCCAACGGCTAGCTCAAAGCCTTCACGGCGCATGGTTTCGATCAACACCGACAGGTGCAGTTCGCCACGGCCAGACACCTTGAACTTCTCAGGAGTTTCGCCCTGTTCAACGCGTAGCGCCACGTTGTGAATCAGCTCTTGATCAAGACGGTCCTTGATATTACGGCTGGTCACGAACTTGCCGTCTTTACCGGCGAAAGGTGAGTCGTTGACCTGGAAGGTCATCGACACGGTCGGTTCGTCAACGGACAGCGGGGGGAGCGCTGCAACATTGGCCGGATCGCACAGCGTATCGGAAATCGCCAGATCGTCGATGCCGGTAATGCAGACGATATCGCCAGCGGTCGCTTCGTTGGTCTGAACGCGCTCCAGGCCCATGTGGGTCATGACCTGACCGATTTTGCCTTTACGCACATTACCGTCAACGCCGATCACAGAGATCTGCTGGTTCGGTTTTACCGAGCCGCGTTTGATGCGACCCAGACCGATAACGCCCACGTAGCTGTTGTAATCCAGTGCCGAAATCTGCATCTGGAAAGGGCCGTCGAGTTCCACCTTGGGTGGCTCGACAATATCGACGATGGCCTGGAACATGGGATCCATGTTATCCGCCAGCTCTTCAGGATCCATACCGGCAATGCCGTTCAAGGCAGAGCAGTAGATGATCGGAAAGTCGAGCTGTTCGTCAGACGCGCCGAGGTTATCAAACAGATCAAAAATCTGGTCGATAACCCAGTCAGGGCGCGCACCGGGACGGTCAATTTTGTTGACCACCACGATCGGCTTCAAGCCTTGGGCGAATGCTTTCTGGGTCACGAAGCGCGTTTGCGGCATCGGGCCATCAACGGCGTCTACGAGCAGTAGCACCGAATCAACCATCGACATGACGCGCTCAACTTCACCGCCGAAATCGGCGTGTCCAGGCGTATCCACAATGTTGATGTGGTAGCCGTTACCTTGGCTGTCTTGCCATTGGATGGCCGTATTCTTGGCCAAAATGGTAATGCCACGTTCTTTTTCCTGATCGTTCGAGTCCATGATGCGCTCTTGACCTTCTGCTTTACGGTCAAGGGTGCCGGACTGGCTCAGGAGTTTGTCGACCAGAGTGGTTTTACCATGGTCAACGTGGGCAATGATCGCGACGTTGCGCAGGTTATTAACCGCGCTGGAGTTTTGCTGGTTTTGCATGCTGAGAGAGAACTCTTGTGAACACCCGTTCGTCCACGGGTCGGAAAATGCGGGTCGCAAGGGCTGGCAATTTGCCGACCATCTTGGCTCAGGGCTTGCGTCCAAGGGGTATTCTACCATGACGAAGGCTTCGCTGATATTACTGGCGTGTTTATCGACCTTGGTCGCCCTCAGGAAAGTTTTCGCCCTGATCCTCCATCCGCTAGAATAGCGCTTTTCCCATTGGGGCAGGAGCATGACCATCGGCAATCTGATGCGTTTGTTAAGCGATGGCGAGGTTCACTCAGGCGAGCAGCTGGGTGAAACGCTGGGTATTTCTCGTGCTGCGGTGTGGAAGCAGTTAAAAAAGCTTGAGGCACTTGGGGTTGAGCTGGTGGCTGTCAAAGGGCGTGGCTATCGGTTGGCTCAGCCGCTAGAACCATTGGAAGGCGCCAAGATCGTCGAACGCCTGCCTGCCCAGGCGCGTCATCACTTGGCGCGACTATTTGTCGAAGACCAGTTACCCTCCAGTAACGAGTACTTGCGTCAACGCTTTGAGCAGGGCGCGGGGCATGGTGAGGTGTGCCTGGTTGAACTGCAAACGGCGGGGCGTGGGCGGCGTGGTCGTGTCTGGTCGACACCCTGGGGGCAGAGTTTAATGCTCTCGTTAGGCTGGCGCTTTGAATCAGGTATCGCAGTGCTGGAGGGATTGAGTCTGGCCGTGGGGGTCGTCGTCGCTCAGGTGCTAGAGCAGCATGGCGTAGCGCCTAAGCTAAAATGGCCAAACGATATCTTACTCTCCGAACAAGGTGATGCAGCGAGCGACGAGCTCGGCAAGCTGGCCGGCATTCTTATCGAAGTCACCGGTGATGCGGCAGGCCCCTGTGAAGTCGTCATTGGTATGGGAATGAATTTATGGTTGCCTGCCGCTCAGCGGGCAGCGATCGACCAGCCTGTTGCGGCGCTTTTCGAGCGGCTGCCGAATATCTCGCGGAATCAATTGGCATCGGAAGTGGTAGCAGGCCTATTGGCCATGCTGGCTGACTTTGAGCGAGTCGGCTTTAGCGCCTGGCAGGATGCGTGGAATCAGCGTCATGCCTATGCGGGGCTACCCATTCGGGTGATTCAGGGGCAGCAGACCGGCGACGCTGTCGCCGGGGAAGTAGATGAGAGTGGCAACTTATGGGTTGCCGAAAATGGTCACTCGCGACGCCTAGCCGGCGGTGAGATTAGCGTACGCAGGCGTTTATGATTCTGGATCTGGATATCGGCAACACGCTGTCAAAATGGCGGCTTAAGGATTCCGAGAGTAGTGAGATACGTTCACGTGGCGCGGTCTGGACCCGTGAGGAGTGGCGGCCTGGGGCCGATATTCCCGATCTTGACGTGGTCGAAGCGGTGCGCATATCGAGTGTAGCCAGGGCCGCCGTGCTGGAAGAAACCGTCGCTTTACTGCGTAGCCGGGTGCGCCATGTGCATGTGGCACACTCTACCCATGAGGCGCTGGGCGTCGTTAATGGCTATGAGGAGCCAGGGCGATTAGGTGTTGATCGCTGGATGGGCGCACTGGCGGGCTATCAGTTAGCGGGTGGCTGCTGCGCAGTGGATTGTGGAAGTGCGATTACTATCGACTTTGTACTGCCTGGCGGCACTCATCTCGGCGGCTTTATTATCCCGGGTCTCCGCCTTATGAAGGAGAGCTTAAAGCTTGGTACCCGCAACGTGGCTATCGACCCGGACAGTGAAGCGGATGCCTTGCTGGAGCCAGGGCGGCGGACCGTTGATGCAGTGAATCACGGTATTTACATGGCGGCAGTGAGTGCTATTAACCGCATTTACAGCGAAGTGTGCGACCAGGAGGGTGTGGCATTGCCAATGCTGCTGACGGGTGGCGATGCGCGTGTGGTATCACGGGGCGTGCAGGTGCCTCATGCGGTGTGGCCGGATATGGTATATGGCGGATTAGAGGCGTGTTTTCCAATGACCTTCGCCGAGCGTGCAGGGAAAATGTCGGGCGCGCCGCGGGTGCCTGAGCCTGTGGCGCTAGAAAAGATTCGCGCCGGACTTGCATTCTCAATGTTGCTTTGACAAAATGCAGCGCGTTCCAAGGCAGGCAGCCGGTGCTTAAACATCGCAAGCTACGATAAATTAAGTAAATATCTAGCTTGACACCGCTTTGGAGGCTGGCATAATGTGCCGCCACAGCTGGAGAGGTTCCCGAGTGGCCAAAGGGAGCAGACTGTAAATCTGCCGCGAAAGCTTCGAAGGTTCGAATCCTTCCCTCTCCACCAGAATTAAGCAGCGTCGATGCGGTCGGTGTTGCTGGATGAAAAGCCGGTAACGGGCATGGTCTACGATTTATAACTTCTTTAGTTTAGAAGGTAAGGCTATAAATCAGCGCGTAGCGGATTGTCATTCTAAGACAGGTTCTGCGGGCGTAGTTCAATGGTAGAACCTCAGCCTTCCAAGCTGATGGTGCGGGTTCGATTCCCGCCGCCCGCTCCAGTTGATGTGTTTAGCTCATGTAGCTCAGGGGTAGAGCACACCCTTGGTAAGGGTGAGGTCGACGGTTCAATTCCGTCCATGAGCTCCATATTTTGCAAGAAGAGAGTTGCAGATTAAGCGAGCGCAGCTCGCTTTTTTTGTCTTTGTGCGCAAGTGACGTTTTGCAAGGCTTGGGCGTAAGGAGGGGTTGTCAGGAGTGGATTTCTCCGCTACCATGGCGCCCGCTGTTGTATAGGCGATTGAAAAGGCGCTTATCGATAGGTGTAGATAGTCTATGTGACTGATGATCGAAGCAGAAAATCAGTACGATGATACAGGCCAGTAGCTCAATTGGCAGAGCAGCGGTCTCCAAAACCGCAGGTTGGGGGTTCGATTCCCTCCTGGCCTGCCAACCTTCCCCAGGTTGGTATGTCTTTTTTCCAAAATTCTTTTACCGTTCGCCGCACCCTGAGGAGTCTCGTTTTTATGAAGCCTGGTTCTGTAAAGCATGGCGCCGAGGTGCAACAGAAACGCCATGACGGGCTCAAGTGGGCGGCGGTCGTAGCGCTGCTTGTCGTTGCTGTCATTGGTAATACCTATTTCGCCGATATTGGCCTGCTCTACCGCGTTCTAGGCGTGGTGGTGTTGTGTGTGATTGCGGGTTTGATCGCGCTGACCACTACAAAAGGTCGTGATTTAGTGGAGCTTGCCAGAAGCGCCAAGAAAGAGATTCAGCGCGTTGTATGGCCGACCCGTGCCGAAACCATTCAAACCACAGCTATTGTGCTAGTGGCGGTTCTGGTGGTGGGGCTTATGCTGTGGTTGATCGATACTCTTCTTGGCTGGGCGATGTCCGGCGTCATTGGTTAGGAGTTTTCATGTCCAAACGTTGGTACGTCGTTCACGCTTATTCTGGGTTTGAAAAGCACGTTATGCGCTCATTGATTGAGCGCGTAAAGATGTATGGTATGGAAGATCGTTTTGGCGAGATTCTAGTGCCGACAGAAGAAGTTGTCGAAATGCGTGACGGCAAGCGCCGCAAGAGTGAGCGTAAGTTCTATCCCGGCTATGTGTTGGTCGAGATGGAGATGGCCGACGAAACATGGCATCTCGTCAATGAGACGCCCCGTGTGATGGGCTTTATTGGCGGTACCAAAGAAAAGCCAGCGCCGATTACTTCTCGTGAGGCGGACGCTATTTTGATGCGTGTTAAAGACGGCACCGATAAGCCACGGCCTAAAACCATGTTCGAGCCGGGTCAGTCAGTGCGTGTCGTCGATGGGCCGTTTGCCGATTTCAACGGCGTTGTCGAAGAAGTTAATTATGAGAAGAGCCGCCTGCACGTCAGCGTGCTGATATTTGGGCGCTCAACGCCTGTTGAGCTTGAGTTCTCACAGGTAGAGAAAGAGTAAAGTCTTCGTAAGAGGCAGTGATTAGCTGTCTCGCTAGTCCCGGGGAGCCGCAAGGCGCTATTACCCAAATGGAGTAACTACCATGGCCAAGAAAGTACAGGCTTATATCAAACTGCAGGTTGCTGCAGGTAAAGCCAATCCAAGTCCGCCGGTAGGCCCAGCACTGGGTCAGCACGGCGTGAACATCATGGAATTCTGTAAGGCGTTCAATGCCGCGACTCAAGAAATTGAGCCGGGCCTGCCGACGCCAGTCGTGATCACTGTCTACTCTGACCGTAGCTTCACGTTTGTCACCAAAACACCGCCTGCTGCCGTGCTGCTGAAAAAAGCCGCGGGTATCAAGTCCGGTTCTGGTGAGCCGAACAAGAAGAAGGTGGGTACCGTGACGCGCGAGCAGCTTGAAGAGATCGCCAAAACGAAAGAGCCTGACTTGACGGCTGCGAATCTTGATGCCGCTGTGCGCACCATTGCGGGCAGCGCTCGTAGCATGGGCCTAAACGTGGAGGGTCTCTGATCATGGCTAAACTGTCTAAGCGTGCGAAAGTAATTCGCGAGAAAGTAGACACCCGCAAGGCTTACTCTATTGAAGAGGCGGTAGCACTGCTCTCCGAGCTGTCTACGGTTAAGTTCAAAGAGTCTGTTGATGTCGCTATCAACCTTGGCGTTGACCCGCGTAAATCTGACCAGGTTGTGCGTGGCGCTACCGTCATGCCTAACGGTACTGGTAAAGACGTACGCGTTGCAGTCTTCACCCAGGGTGCCAATGCCGATGCCGCTAAAGAAGCGGGTGCGGACATCGTCGGTATGGACGACTTGGCTGAGCAAGTGAAAAAAGGCGTGATGGATTTTGACGTCGTTATCGCTTCGCCAGATGCCATGCGCGTTGTGGGTCAGCTGGGCCAGATTCTAGGTCCGCGTGGCCTGATGCCTAACCCGAAAGTAGGCACCGTGACGCCCGATGTGGCGACAGCGGTTAAAAATGCCAAAGCGGGTCAGGTACGTTTCCGTACCGACAAAAACGGCATTATTCACACTACCCTGGGTAAAGTGGATTTTGACGTCACAGCGATTAACGGCAACCTGGAAGCGCTGGTTGCTGACTTGAAGCGTCTCAAGCCGAGCTCTTCTAAAGGCATTTACTTCAAAAAAATGACCTTGTCCACTACCATGGGCCCGGGTTTAACAATCGATCATTCTGCTTTCGCGTAAAGCAGGCTATCGTTGGTTTTTTTGTAGGAACCGAGCAAGAACTTTGCGGTCCCCCGTTTGGTTATTAACACTGGCCGGGGCATCGTCAAAGACCGCAGGTGCCGCTTAGCGTTTTAATAGCGGCTTAATTGCCCTAAAAGCGCCTGCGCAGATGGTGTGGCCGCCAGTTGGTTAAGCTTAAAGGCTTTCTGGTGAGCACCATCCCCAAGGCTTCCCGTTTAGCGCTGCTGTTATTGACAAGCAGTACAAGACGGGAAGAGATGGTAACCACCGGAACCTTCTTGGGTTCCGGCACGAAGGAGTGATCACTGTGCCACTAGCACTTGAAGGCAAGAAAGCGATTGTTGCCGAGGTCAGTGAAGCGGCCAAGGGCGCACTCTCCGTCGTAGTTGCTGATTCTCGCGGCGTTACGGTTGGCAAAATGACCGATCTGCGTAAGCAGGCGCGTGAGAATGGTGTAGAGCTGCGTGTAGTTCGTAACACGCTGGCTCGCCGCGCTCTCGAGGGCACTCAGTGGGAGTGTCTGAACGATAGCTTCGTTGGTCCGACGTTATTGGCTTTCTCTACTGATCATCCGGGCGCTGCCGCTCGTCTGTTCAAAGAGTTTGCAAAAGCGGACAAGAACTTCGAAGTAAAAGCGTTGGCCTACGAAGGTGAGCTGATTCCGGCTGCTGACATCGACCGTCTGGCAACCCTACCGACACACGACGAGGCAATTGCCAAGTTGATGTCGGTAATGAAAGAAGCCTCCGCTGGCAAGCTGGTTCGTACTCTGGCCGCCCTGCGCGACCAGAAGCAAGAAGCCGAAGCTGCTTAAACAGCGCTTCTTGCAGGTGGCGTGAAGGGTTTTCCCCGTCCGCTGCCTGAGCCGAGCAATGAATCCTGAGCCCTCGGTCGACCGAGGCTCCCGCAAAGTTAGGAATGAAACAATGGCACTGTCTAAAGACGATATCATCAATGCTGTAGCCGACATGACCGTAATGGAAGTTGTCGAGCTGATCGAAGCAATGGAAGAGAAATTCGGCGTTTCTGCAGCGGCTGCAGTTGCAGCTGGTCCGGCTGCTGGCGGCGAAGTGGCTGAAGAGCAGACTGAGTTCGACGTAGTTCTGACCTCTGCTGGCGACAAGAAAGTTAACGTGATCAAGGCAGTTCGCGAGATCACCGGCCTTGGCTTGAAAGAAGCTAAAGGTGCTGTTGACGGCGCTCCGGCGACCATCAAAGAAGGTCTGTCTAAAGACGACGCTGAAGCAGCTAAAGCTAAGCTGGAAGAAGCGGGCGCAACCGTCGAGCTCAAGTAATTCTTGTGCGGACGGCTTTACGCGCTGCGTAAGCTTCCACGGCTGGCGGCGGGATATCCCGCTGCCGGCCTTTTTCTGTTGTAGCTGATGTTGAAAAGCAGCAGTTCTGCCCAGTATGAGAGCAGTCACGACAGAAACGTAAAAGCGTTATTGAAGATAGCGTATTAAAGATAGTGTTATCGACTACAGTGTTATCGACGACTGAGTTATCGAACTAGATTTTCGACGGCGAGCTACCGATTTAGGAGCTTGCTGTCTGTGTCTGACGAAGCTCGAAGGGCAGATGACCACGCATCGGTCACCCATGGTGAACAAGCTGGGGAATACAGATGGCTTACTCATATACTGAGAAAAAACGCATCCGCAAGGATTTCGGCAAACTGCCCCAAGTGATGGATGTGCCTTACTTGCTGGCGATCCAGCTTGATTCCTATTACGACTTCCTCCAGCAAGATCGTTCGCCCGACGAGCGTCACGAAGTCGGTTTGCACGCGGCTTTTAAGTCCGTGTTTCCGATTGAGAGCTTCTCCGGCAATGCAGCGCTTGAGTATGTCAGCTACCGCTTCGGCACGCCGGCGTTCGATGTTAAGGAGTGCCAGCTGCGCGGCGTGACTTACTCCGCCCCGCTGCGCGTCAAGGTTCGCTTGATCATCTATGATCGCGATTCCTCAAATAAAGCAATCAAAGATATTAAAGAGCAGGAAGTCTACATGGGGGAAATCCCCCTGATGACCGAGAACGGTACCTTTGTCATCAATGGTACTGAGCGGGTTATCGTTTCCCAGCTCCACCGGTCACCCGGTGTGTTCTTTGATCACGATAAAGGTAAGAGCCACTCTTCAGGCAAGCTGCTCTACTCAGCTCGCGTGATTCCTTACCGTGGCTCATGGTTAGACTTCGAATTCGATCCTAAAGACAATGTCTTTGTACGTATTGACCGTCGCCGCAAACTGCCGGCTTCGGTTCTTATGCGTGCCTTAGGCATGAGCACCGAAGAGATCCTGGCCGAGTTCTTTGAAACCAGCGTCTTCCACATTGAGAAATCCGGTTTCTCTGTGGAGCTGGTACCGTCGCGCCTGCGCGGCGAAACGGCGACTTTCGACATTAAAGATGGCGAAGGTAATGTAATCGTTGAAGAGGGTCGCCGGATTACCCAGAAGCACATTCGTCAGCTTGAAAAAGCCGGCCTTGAGCGCCTGGATGTGCCGATGGAGTACTTGTTCGGCAAAACCCTGGCCAAAGATCAAATCGATGCCAAAACGGGCGAGTTGATCTGCCCGTGTAACACCGAGATCACGCCAGAAGTGCTTGAGCGCATGGCGCAGGGTGGTATTACCCTGGTCGAAACGCTCTACACCAACGATCTTGACTGCGGTTCCTTTATTTCCGACACCTTGAAGTTGGATGCGACGAATTCAGCACTCGAGGCGCTGGTCGAAATTTACCGTATGATGCGCCCCGGCGAGCCGCCCACCAAAGAGTCTGCCGAGACGCTGTTTAACAATCTGTTCTTCTCTGAGGATCGCTACGACCTCTCTGGCGTTGGCCGCATGAAGTTCAACCGTCGCCTGCGTCGTGATACTGACACCGGCTCCGGCGTACTGGATCGCAAAGACATCCTGGATGTGTTGCGTGAGCTGATCAGTATTCGTAACGGCTTCGGTGATGTCGACGATATCGATCACCTGGGTAACCGCCGTATTCGCTGTGTGGGCGAAATGGCTGAGAACCAGTTCCGCGTTGGCTTGGTGCGTGTTGAGCGCGCCGTTAAAGAGCGTCTTTCCATGGCGGAAAGCGAAGGCCTGATGCCGCAAGACTTGATCAACGCCAAGCCGGTTGCGGCCGCGGTGAAAGAGTTCTTCGGTTCCAGTCAGCTTTCGCAGTTTATGGATCAGAACAACCCGCTCTCGGAAGTTACCCACAAGCGTCGTGTATCTGCACTCGGCCCCGGTGGTTTGACTCGTGAGCGCGCTGGCTTCGAAGTTCGTGACGTACACGCCACGCACTACGGCCGTCTTTGCCCGATCGAAACGCCGGAAGGCCCGAACATCGGTCTGATCAACTCGCTGGCGACTTATAGTCACACTAACAGCTACGGCTTCCTCGAAACGCCGTACCGTAAAGTGGTTGACCGTCAGTTGACCGACGACATTGTTCACCTCTCAGCGATCGAAGAGGGCGATTTCGTTATCGCTCAGGCATCGGCAGCGGTGGATGAATCCAACAAGCTAAGCGATGACCTGGTACAGGTACGTCACCGCGGTGAAACGACCTTTATGCGTCCTGAGCAAGTGACGCTGATGGACGTATCACCTCGTCAGGTTGTCTCGGTTGCCGCAGCATTGATTCCGTTCCTGGAGCACGATGACGCCAACCGCGCCTTGATGGGTTCGAACATGCAGCGTCAGGCGGTGCCGACCCTGCGTGCCGATAAGCCGCTGGTAGGTACCGGCATGGAGCGCTTTGTTGCACGTGACTCCGGTGTCTGTGCGGTGGCCAATCGCGGCGGCGTGATTGATTCCGTCGATGCGCGTCGTGTGGTGGTACGGGTCAATGAAGATGAAATTATCGGCGGTGAAGCCGGTGTTGATATCTACAACCTGACCAAATACACCCGCTCGAACCAGAACACCTGTATGAACCAGCGCCCCATCGTGCGGCCTGGCGACAACGTGGCGCGTGGCGATATTCTCGCCGACGGCCCGTCAGTCGATATGGGCGATCTGGCCCTGGGCCAGAACATGCGCATCGCGTTCATGCCCTGGAACGGTTACAACTTCGAAGACTCGATCCTGCTTTCCGAACGAGTCGTTCAAGAAGACCGTTTCACCACGATTCACATTCAAGAACTGACCTGTGTGTCTCGTGACACCAAGTTGGGCTCGGAAGAGATTACCTCCGATATTCCCAACGTGGGTGAGTCGGCGCTCTCCAAACTGGATGAGGCTGGCGTTGTTTACATCGGTGCTGAAGTTGGCCCCGGCGACATTCTGGTCGGCAAGGTAACGCCGAAAGGTGAAACCCAGCTGACGCCAGAAGAGAAGCTGCTGCGTGCCATCTTCGGTGAGAAAGCGTCAGACGTTAAAGATACTTCTCTGCGTGCCCCCACCGGCATGAAGGGAACGGTCATCGACGTTCAGGTGTTTACCCGCGACGGCGTCGATAAAGATTCCCGTGCACTTTCCATTGAGCGTACGCAGCTCGATGAAGTACGTAAGGATCTGCAAGAGACCTATCGTATCGCTGAAGACGCCACGTTTGAGCGTCTCAAGCGTACCCTTGACGGCCAAGCCGTTAACGGTGGTCCGAACCTTAAGAAAGGCGACGTGCTCGACGAAGCGTACCTTGACGAGCTGCCGCGTCAGCAGTGGTTCAAACTGCGCATGCAGGATGAATCCTACAACGAGCTGCTGGCCCAGGCTGACGAGCAGCTTGAAAACCGTCGTAAAGAGATGGACGAGCGCTTTGAAGATAAGAAGCGCAAGCTGACCCAGGGCGATGATCTCGCGCCGGGCGTGCTGAAAATCGTCAAGGTTTACATGGCGGTCAAGCGTCGCATCCAGCCAGGCGACAAGATGGCCGGTCGTCACGGTAACAAGGGTGTTATCTCCGCGATCATGCCGATCGAAGACATGCCGTTCGACGAGAAGGGTGAACCGGTCGACGTGGTACTGAACCCGCTGGGTGTTCCGTCGCGCATGAACGTCGGTCAGATTTTGGAAACCCACCTGGGCATGGCCGCCCGTGGTCTAGGGGTCAAAATCGACGCCATGCTGCGCGATGCACGCGGACAGCAGGTTGCTGAGATTCGCGACTTCTTGGGGCAGATCTACAACACGCAAGGTACGCGCGTTGAAGACCTCGATTCCCTGACTGACGATGAGGTCATTGCCCTGGCGAAGAACCTCAAAGGGGGTGTGCCGATGGCTACGCCGGTGTTTGACGGTGCCAAAGAGCACGAAATCAAACATCTGCTGAAGCTGGCGGACATTCCTGAATCGGGCCAGATGGCCCTGTTCGATGGCCGTACCGGTGACGCTTTTGACCGTCCGGTTACCGTCGGCTACATGTACATGCTGAAGCTTAACCACTTGGTAGACGACAAGATGCACGCGCGTTCTACCGGTTCTTACTCGCTGGTTACCCAGCAGCCCTTGGGTGGTAAGGCACAATTCGGTGGTCAGCGCTTCGGTGAGATGGAAGTGTGGGCGTTGGAAGCATACGGCGCCGCGTACACGCTACAAGAGATGCTCACCGTCAAGTCGGACGACGTCGAAGGCCGCACCAAGATGTACAAAAACATCGTGGATGGCGACCACACCATGCAGGCAGGCATGCCGGAATCCTTCAACGTACTCGTGAAGGAAATCCGCTCGCTGGGCATCGATATCGAGTTAGAGAGCTAGGAGCCGTCACATGAAAGATTTGGTGAAAGTACTCAAATCGCAGTCTCAGTCCGAAGAGTTCGACGCGATCAAGATTACCCTGGCGTCGCCGGACATGATTCGCTCCTGGTCGTTTGGCGAGGTGAAGAAGCCTGAGACCATTAACTACCGCACCTTTAAGCCGGAGCGGGACGGCTTGTTCTGCGCCAAGATTTTTGGCCCGGTAAAGGACTATGAGTGCTTATGCGGCAAGTATAAGCGCATGAAGCACCGCGGTATTATCTGCGAAAAGTGTGGCGTTGAAGTCACTAAAGCTGCCGTGCGCCGTGAGCGCATGGGGCATATCGAATTGGCTTCTCCGGTCGCTCACATTTGGTTCCTGAAGTCGCTGCCGTCACGGATCGGCATGTTCCTTGATATGACCCTGCGTGATATCGAGCGGGTACTGTATTTCGAAAGCTTTGTCGTTATCGATCCAGGCATGACCACGCTTGAGCGTGGTCAGCTGTTGAACGATGAGCAGTACTTTGAAGCGCTGGAAGAGTTCGGCGACGACTTCGATGCCCGTATGGGTGCCGAAGCGGTACAGGAACTGCTTAAAGACATCGATCTGGAAGAAGAGATCAATACGCTGCGTGAAGAAATTCCGCAGACCAACTCTGAAACCAAGATCAAGAAGCTTTCCAAGCGTCTGAAACTACTTGAGGCGTTCTATCACTCCGGTAACGCGCCGGCGTGGATGGTCATGGAAGTGCTGCCCGTGTTGCCGCCGGACCTTCGTCCGCTGGTACCGCTGGATGGCGGCCGCTTCGCGACCTCTGATCTCAACGACCTTTACCGTCGGGTGATCAACCGTAACAACCGCCTGAAGCGTCTGCTCGACCTCAATGCGCCGGATATCATCGTGCGCAACGAGAAGCGCATGCTGCAGGAAGCGGTCGATGCACTGCTGGATAACGGTCGTCGTGGCCGCGCGATCACGGGCTCTAACAAGCGTCCGCTGAAGTCGCTCGCCGACATGATCAAAGGTAAGCAGGGTCGTTTCCGTCAGAACCTGCTGGGTAAGCGTGTCGACTACTCGGGCCGTTCGGTGATTACCGTGGGTCCGACCCTGCGCCTGCACCAGTGTGGTCTGCCGAAGAAAATGGCGCTGGAGCTGTTCAAGCCGTTTATCTACTCCAAGCTGCAGTCGCTGGGCTACGCCTCAACGATCAAAGCCGCCAAGAAGATGGTCGAGCGCGAGCTGCCGGAAGTGTGGGACATCCTCGCCGATGTTATCCGCGAACACCCGGTGCTGCTTAACCGTGCACCGACGCTTCACCGTCTGGGTATCCAGGCCTTTGAACCGCTGCTGATCGAAGGTAAAGCGATCCAGCTGCACCCGTTGGTGTGTGCCGCTTACAACGCCGACTTCGACGGTGACCAGATGGCGGTCCACGTACCGCTAACCCTGGAAGCTCAGCTTGAAGCGCGTGCGCTGATGATGGCCACCAACAACGTGCTCTCGCCCGCTAATGGCGAGCCGATCATCGTACCGTCGCAGGACGTTGTTCTGGGTCTTTATTACATGACCCGCGAAAAGATCAATGCCAAGGGCGAAGGCATGGTGTTCTCTGACCTCAACGAGGTAGAGCGCGCGTTTGGTACTCAGTCAGTATCGCTACACGCCCGTGTCAAAGTGCGTCTGGACGAAGTGGATGTCGATGAAGAGAGCGGCGAGCGTAGCTTCCACCGCCGTATTTACGATACGACGGTAGGCCGTGCACTGCTGTTCCGCATTCTGCCCGAAGGCGTGCCCTTCGAGCTGATCGATCAGCCGATGAAGAAGAAAGCGATCTCCAGCCTGATCAACGAAGTTTATCGTCGTGCCGGCCTCAAGCCGACCGTCATCTTCGCTGACCAGCTGATGTACACCGGTTTCCGCTTGGCGACTTGGTCAGGTGCCTCTATCGGTGTTAACGACTTCGTTATCCCCGAAGCCAAAACCGAGATCGTCGATGCGGCGGAAGCCGAAGTTAAAGAGATCGAAGACCAGTTCTCTTCTGGCCTGGTAACAGCGGGTGAGAAGTACAACAAGGTTATCGATATCTGGTCAAAGGCCAACGACAAGGTCGCCAAGGCGATGATGGTCGGTATCTCGAAAGAGACGGTTGTTGATCGTGATGGCAACGAGGTTGAACAAGATTCGTTCAACAGCGTCTTCATCATGGCCGACTCCGGTGCCCGTGGTAGTGCTGCACAGATTCGTCAGCTTGCCGGTATGCGTGGCCTGATGGCCAAGCCGGATGGCTCGATCATCGAAACACCGATCGTCGCCAACTTCCGTGAAGGCCTGAACGTACTGCAGTACTTCATCTCGACCCACGGTGCACGTAAAGGTCTGGCGGATACGGCCCTGAAAACGGCCAACTCCGGTTACTTGACGCGTCGCTTGGTCGACGTAGCGCAAGACTTGGTGATCACCGAAGTCGACTGTGGTACCGAAAATGGCTTGACCCTGCACCCGATTATCGAAGGCGGCGACATCATCGTACCGCTTTCCCAGCGCGTGCTGGGCCGTGTAGTCGCTCAGGATGTGGTTCATCCGGGCAGCGGTGAAGTACTAATCGCTAAAGGTACCTTGCTCGACGAGAAATGGTGTGCCGCGCTCGACACCATGGGTGTCGACGAGATCATCGTACGCTCTACGATTACCTGTGAAACGCCGCACGGCGTGTGTGCCTCCTGTTACGGCCGTGACTTGGCCCGTGGCCATCAGGTCAACATCGGTGAAGCTGTCGGCGTTATCGCTGCACAGTCCATCGGTGAGCCGGGCACCCAGCTGACCATGCGTACCTTCCACATCGGTGGCGCAGCATCGCGTTCATCGGCCGTGGACAGTGTTCAAGTGAAGCACGGTGGTAAGGTGCGTCTGCACAACATCAAGCACGTTGAGCGCGCCGACGGCAAACTGGTAGTGGTCTCGCGTTCTAGCGCCTTGGCTGTTGCAGATGATCATGGTCGTGAGCGTGAGTACTACAAACTGCCCTACGGTGCCGAACTCTCGGTACGTGATGGTGATGTGGTTGATGCCGGTACGACAGTTGCCAAATGGGATCCGCACACTCATCCGATCGTGGCTGAAGTAGAAGGTAAGGCCCAGTTCATCGATCTTGACGAAGGTGTCACCATGCACCGCAGCGTCGATGAAATGACCGGCCTGTCTTCTATCGAGGTGATTGAGTCGGCAGCACGGCCAATGGCGGGTCGCGATAAGCGTCCGATGGTCATGCTGCAAGACAGCGCGGGTGAGTATGTTTCAGTGTCCGGTTCAAATACACCGGTCCAATACTTACTGCCGGGCAACTCGATTATTTCAGTCGATGATGGTGCCACTATTGGGGTGGGCGAAGTGGTTGCCCGTATCCCCGTTGAGGCATCGGCGAACAAAGATATCACCGGTGGTTTGCCACGGGTTGCGGACTTGTTTGAAGCGCGTAAGCCGAAAGAGTCCTCGATCCTGGCCGAGATCAGCGGTGTGATCAGCTTTGGTAAAGAGACCAAAGGTAAGCGTCGCCTGACCATTACGCCGGAGTCTGGCGATCCGTTTGAGGCGCTGATTCCGAAATGGCGCCAAATCGCGGTCTTCGAAGGTGAAACTGTCGAGAAGGGCGAAGTGATTTCCGATGGCCCGAGCAACCCGCACGACATCCTGCGCTTGCTGGGTGTTGAGGAACTCGCCAAGTACATCACTGCCGAAGTACAGGACGTTTATCGTCTGCAAGGCGTAGGCATTAACGACAAGCATATCGAAGTGATTGTGCGTCAGATGCTGCGCAAGGTGGAGATTACCGATTCGGGCGACTCTGATTTCATCACGGGCGACCAGGCAGAACTGGTTCGCGTGTTGGAACAGAACGAGCGACTTGAAAAAGAGAAGAAATTCCCAGCCAAGTATCAACGTATGTTGCTGGGTATCACGAAGGCCAGCTTGGCCACCGAGTCGTTCATCTCTGCGGCCTCCTTCCAGGAGACAACCCGCGTACTGACCGAAGCGGCGGTGACAGGCAAGCGCGATTATCTGCGCGGCCTGAAAGAAAACGTGGTAGTGGGGCGTTTGATCCCGGCAGGTACGGGCTTGACTCACCACGCAGAGCGTCGTCGCAAGCGCGAAGACGTTGAGCAACTGTTCAATCCTTCGGCAACTGAGGTAGAGCAGGAGCTAGGCGCCCAGTTGACCGCTCTCGATTCTGACGACGAGCTGTAAACAGGTGCATAAGTAAGTAAGAAAGTGAACGTAAAACGAATAGCTGATCCGAAAAGCGCTTCCTTGCCGGTAAAACCGCCGGCAAGGCTTGACGTAACCTAGGATCAGCCTTTAGAATGCGCAGCCTTTAACAGTGGGGTGGGTGCGCCCGCATCCGCTGCTTGTATTTGTTAAAAGGCTAAGGCAACCATTGGAGTCAGCTAAACACCATGGCAACGATTAATCAGCTAGTGCGCAAGCCGCGCAAGCGCCCCGTCACTAAAAGTGACGTGCCAGCGCTGCAGGCCTGTCCGCAAAAACGTGGCGTTTGTACGCGCGTTTACACCACCACCCCGAAGAAGCCTAACTCGGCCCTGCGTAAGGTTTGCCGTGTGCGCCTGACCAACGGCTTTGAAGTGTCTTCTTACATCGGTGGTGAAGGTCACAACCTTCAAGAACACTCTGTCGTTTTGATTCGTGGCGGTCGTGTAAAGGATTTGCCAGGTGTGCGTTATCACACCGTACGTGGCGCCCTTGACACCTCTGGCGTTCAAAATCGTCGTCAGGGTCGTTCTAAATACGGTACTAAGCGTCCTAAGTCCTAAGACTGGATGGCTTTACAGCGCAACCGCCATGTCGGTGTGCTGAGTAACGATTATTACGAATTTGACGGTCTGATAAGAGTAAGGTCGGACAGCGCTGGGTACCCCGTACCTATGACCAGTTCCGGGTTTACCTGAAAGATCCTTAATTGAGGGCTTATCATGCCTAGAAGAAGAGTAGTAGCTAAACGCGAAATCCTGCCGGATCCTAAGTTCGGAAGTGAGCGTCTGGCGAAGTTCATGAACCACCTGATGGTCAGCGGCAAGAAGTCCATAGCTGAGCGTATCGTCTACGGTGCGTTGGACAAGGTTGCCGAGCGTAGTAAAGAAGATCCGCTGGAGATCTTCGACAAGGCGCTGGAAGCCATCCAGCCAATGGTCGAAGTGAAGTCGCGCCGTGTTGGTGGTGCGACCTATCAGGTGCCGGTTGAAGTACGTCCGTCTCGCCGTCAAGCGCTAGCCATGCGCTGGCTGGTGGACGCGGCGCGTCGTCGCGGTGAGAAAACCATGGTGCAGCGTCTTGCGGGTGAAATGCTGGATGCCGCTGAAGGTAAAGGTTCAGCCGTTAAGAAGCGCGAAGACGTGCATCGCATGGCAGAAGCCAACAAGGCCTTCTCGCACTACCGTTTCTAAGATCAGCGTTTCTAAGATCGGCGTTTCTGAGTACGGCGTTTTTAAGTACGGCTTTATGGTTTTTATATGCACGTTGTTCAGCATGGCGAAGTGTTTGCTGAGTCGCGTCGTTGCAACAGATTAGTTGTAATACCTAACCGCTACCCTGCAAGGGTGGCGGCGGTCGCATAAGCCTCGCTTCCATACGCCGCTAAATTAACGAGCATCGCCAACAAACGGGAGTTTCACCGTGGCACGCAAGACTCCACTAAATCGATACCGCAATATTGGTATCGTCGCTCACGTTGACGCGGGTAAAACCACGACAACCGAGCGTGTATTGTTCTACACCGGCCTCTCCCATAAAGTGGGTGAGGTGCATGACGGTGCTGCGACAATGGACTGGATGGAGCAGGAGCAGGAGCGTGGTATTACTATCACCTCAGCTGCTACGACCTGTTTCTGGCAGGGCATGAGTAAACAGTTCCCTGAGCACCGCATCAATATTATCGACACGCCAGGGCACGTTGACTTCACGATCGAAGTTGAGCGTTCCTTGCGCGTACTTGACGGCGCGGTCGTTGTTCTGTGCGGTTCTTCCGGCGTTCAGCCGCAGACCGAAACAGTATGGCGCCAGGCCAACAAGTACGAAGTGCCACGTATGGTTTTCGTCAACAAGATGGACCGTACCGGTGCTGACTTCTTCATGGTTGTTAACCAGTTGAAGGAGCGTTTAGGTGCCAACGCCGTGCCGATCCAGATTAACTGGGGTACGGAAGAGGACTTTAAAGGCGTTATCGACCTGATTCAGATGAAGGCTATCCTGTGGGATGAGGAAAGCCTGGGTATGAATTATGACCTCGTGGATATTCCTGCTGATCTGCAAGAAACAGCAGAAAAATACCGCGAAGAGATGGTCGAAGCGGCTGCCGAAGGCTCTGACGAGCTGATGGAGAAGTATCTCGAAGGCGGTGAGCTGTCGATTGAAGAGATCAAGGCTGGCTTGCGTGCGCGCACCCTGGCTAACGATATCGTTCTGGTGACCTGTGGTTCGGCCTTTAAGAACAAAGGCGTTCAGGCCGTGCTGGATGGCGTTATCGAATATATGCCTTCGCCGACTGAAGTTAAGGCGATCGAAGGTGAGCTTGACGACAAAGACGGCACCGTCGATACCCGTGAGGCTGATGACAGTGCACCGTTTGCGGCGCTGGCGTTTAAAATCGCTACCGACCCCTTCGTTGGTACGCTGACCTTTATCCGTGTCTACTCGGGCGTTCTGAAATCTGGTGACGGTGTGTATAACTCCGTTAAACAGAAGAAAGAGCGCGTTGGCCGTATCGTACAGATGCACGCCAACTCCCGCGAAGAGATCAAGGAAGTTCTGGCCGGCGATATCGCGGCTTGTATCGGCCTGAAAGACGTCACTACCGGTGATACCCTGTGCGATATCGATAACAAAATTGTTCTCGAGCGCATGGAGTTCCCGGATCCGGTTATCTCGGTTGCTGTAGAGCCTAAGTCTAAAGCTGACCAAGAGAAAATGGGTGTCGCCCTGGGCAAGCTTGCTCAAGAAGATCCCTCGTTCCAGGTTAAAACCGACGAAGAAACCGGCCAGACGATCATCTCTGGTATGGGTGAGCTTCACTTGGATATCCTCGTTGACCGTATGCGTCGCGAGTTCAAGGTTGAAGCCAACATCGGTAAGCCGCAGGTGGCCTACCGCGAAACGATTCGCGGCAGCATTGAGCAGGAAGGCAAGTTTGTACGTCAGTCCGGTGGTCGTGGTCAGTACGGTCACGTTTGGCTACGTATCGAGCCGCTGACCGCAGAAGAGAAGGGTGAAGGCGAAGACGAATTGTTCTTCAAGTTCAACTCAGAGATCGTGGGTGGCACGGTTCCCAAGGAATACGTACCTGCGGTTGAGAAGGGTGCTTTTGAGCAGCTCAAAAACGGCGTCATCGCGGGTTACCCGATGATCGACGTTAAAGTAACGCTGTTTGATGGCTCCTTCCACGACGTGGACTCCAACGAGACTGCGTTTAAGATTGCTTCTTCTATGGCAGTAAAAGAAGGTGCCAGGAAGGCCAAGGCCGTGCTGCTGGAGCCGGTGATGAAGGTCGAAATCGTGACCCCCGAAGAATTTATGGGTGACGTCATGGGTGACCTGAGCCGTCGTCGCGGCCTGGTGCAGGGTATGGATGACTCCTCTTCTGGTAAAGTCATTCGTGCGACGGTGCCACTGGGCGAGATGTTCGGTTATGCAACCGATCTGCGCTCACAAACCCAGGGCCGTGCGAGCTACTCTATGGAGTTCTCGAAGTACGACGAGGCGCCCTCCAGCGTCGTTGAAGCCGTCATCAATCAAAACGGTTAACCGTTAGCTAACGTAAAGAGGTTATAGCAGTGGCTAAGGAAAAATTTGAACGTTCCAAACCGCACGTCAACGTCGGCACCATTGGTCACGTCGACCACGGTAAAACGACTCTGACGGCGGCCCTGACCCGCGTGTCTGCTGAGGTTTTCGGCGGCGACTGGCGTGAGTTTGATACCATCGATAACGCTCCTGAAGAGCGCGAGCGCGGTATCACGATCGCTACTTCTCACGTGGAATATCAGTCTGAAGAGCGTCACTACGCTCACGTTGACTGCCCAGGACACGCTGACTACGTCAAGAACATGATCACCGGTGCTGCGCAGATGGACGGCGCGATTCTGGTATGTTCTGCCGCAGACGGCCCGATGCCGCAAACGCGCGAGCACATCCTGCTGTCTCGTCAGGTTGGCGTACCGTTCATCGTTGTGTTCCTGAACAAAGCGGACATGGTCGATGACGAAGAGCTGCTTGAGCTGGTAGAGATGGAAGTTCGCGAACTCCTCGACCAGTACGACTTCCCGGGTGACGACACACCGATCATCACTGGTTCTGCGCTGATGGCGTTGAACGGCGAAGATGAGAACGGCATGGGCACCACCGCCGTTGCTAATCTGATCAAAGCTCTGGATGAGTACATCCCTGAGCCGGAGCGCGCTATCGATCAGCCGTTCCTGATGCCGATCGAAGACGTGTTCTCTATCTCTGGTCGCGGTACTGTTGTTACCGGTCGTGTAGAGCGCGGTATCGTGAAAGCGGGCGAAGAAGTGGAAATCGTGGGTATCCGCGACACCACCAAAACGATCGTTACCGGTGTTGAAATGTTCCGTAAACTGCTCGACGAAGGTCGTGCTGGTGAGAACGTTGGCGCCCTGTTGCGTGGTACTAAGCGTGATGACGTCGAGCGTGGTCAAGTATTGGCCAAGCCGGGCACCATCAACCCGCACACTACCTTCGAAGCAGAAGTTTACGTACTGTCCAAAGAAGAAGGTGGTCGTCACACGCCTTTCTTCAAGGGCTACCGTCCTCAGTTCTACTTCCGTACCACCGATGTAACCGGTACTTGTGAACTGCCGGAAGGCGTTGAAATGGTCATGCCGGGTGACAACGTTCAAATGGTTGTTACCTTGATCGCTCCGATCGCAATGGACGAAGGCTTGCGCTTCGCTATTCGTGAAGGCGGCCGTACTGTCGGTGCTGGCGTTGTGGCCAAGATCGTCAAGTAAGCATCATGCTTGAATGATGAAGGGGGCTCTGTTGAGCCCCCTTTTCTGCGCACCAACAGCAAATGTTTGACATGGGCTTTTGGCGTGCCTATAATGCGCATCCTTTGAATGCGTGGGTAGACGGCTCGCGCCGTCGACATCCATTGGAGTTTAGGGCAAATGCAGAACCAAAAGATTCGCATTCGGTTGAAAGCGTTCGACCATCGCCTGATCGACCAGTCTACAGCGGAGATTGTTGAAACCGCTAAGCGTACTGGTGCTCAGGTTCGTGGGCCGATCCCGCTGCCAACCAACCGCGAGCGTTACACCATTCTGATCTCGCCGCACGTCAACAAAGATGCGCGTGACCAGTATGAGATTCGTACGCACAAGCGTGTGCTCGACATCGTTGAGCCGACTGAAAAAACTGTTGATGCACTGATGAAGCTCGATCTCGCCGCCGGCGTTGACGTGCAAATCAAGCTCAACTAATAACACTAGTCACTTGCGGCCCAGCGCTCATCATTGTTTCGCATGAGCAGCAGCCGCCGCGCCGTGAGGCGCCATACAATGTGCTAGTGGAATGCTCTGGAAAGGGCAGCCATAGCGGGTGATAGCCCCGTACACTATAGGAGACTGAGTATGACTATCGGTTTAGTCGGTAAAAAGGCCGGGATGACCCGTGTCTTTACCGAAGACGGCGCGTCTGTGCCCGTAACCGTTATTGAAGTTGATCCTAATCGTGTTACGCGCGTTAAGTCCGTCGAGTCTGACGGTTACGCAGCGATTCAGGTCACATCTGGTTCTCGTAAAGCGAAGCACCTCACCAAAGCGCAAGCTGGACAGTTTGCCAAGGCGGGTGTTGAAGCTGGTCGTGCACTGATGGAGTTCCGTCTTGCAGAAGGCGAAGAAATTCCTGAGGTGGGCGGCGAAATCACCGTATCCCTCTTCGAAGCTGGTCAAATGGTTGACGTGACTGGCACCTCTAAGGGTAAAGGCTTCCAGGGTGCAGTTAAGCGCTGGAACTTCCGTACCCAAGACATGACTCACGGTAACTCTCTGTCGCATCGCGCGCCGGGTTCTATCGGCATGTGTCAGACGCCGGGTCGCGTTTTCAAAGGCAAAAAGATGGCCGGTCAAATGGGTAACGCCCGTTGCACCGTGCAGAGCCTTGAAATCGTCCGTGTCGACGCCGAGCGTAACCTGCTGCTGATTAAAGGCGCCGTACCGGGTGCTCCCGGTAGTGACGTTATCGTTCGCAGCGCCGTGAAAGCAGGCTGAAGGGGATAATTACCAATGAATCTGAATCTTGCTGCAGGCGCGGGTACCGTTGAAGTAGCCGACGCCACTTTTGGCAAAGAATTCAACGAAGCGCTCGTTCACCAGGTTGTCACTGCCTATTTGGCGGCTGGTCGTCAGGGAACTCGCGCACAAAAGAGTCGTTCCGACGTTCGTGGCGGTGGTAAGAAGCCGTGGCGTCAGAAAGGCACCGGTCGTGCACGTGCCGGTACCATCCGCTCTCCGCTATGGCGTAGTGGTGGCGTAACCTTCGCGGCGCGTCCGCAAGACTACACCCAGAAGGTTAACCGCAAGATGTATCGTGCAGCGATGCGCTCCATCTTGTCAGAGCTGGTACGTCAAGAGCGTTTAGTCGCGATTGAAGAATTCGTTGTCGATGCGCCTAAGACCAAGCAGGTAGCTGCCAAGCTGAAAGAGCTCAACCTTGAGAAAGTGTTGATCGTCACTGAAGAAATCGACGAGAAGCTCTATTTGGCCGCACGCAACCTTCCCCACGTTGACGTGGTGGATGTCGCGGCAGCTGACCCGGTAAGCCTGGTAGCCTTTGATAAGGTGCTGATTACCGTCTCCGCCCTGCGTAAATTCGAGGAGAAGCTGGCATGAACCAGGAACGCGTATTTAAGGTTCTGCTTGGGCCGCACGTGACCGAAAAGGCCGCAATGGCAGCCGAGCGCAACCAGTACGTTTTCAAGGTGGCATCTGATGCTACCAAGCCCGAGATCAAAAAGGCCGTTGAAGCACTCTTCGGCAAAAAGGTCGGCAGTGTTCAGGTACTGAACATGAAGGGTAAAACAAAGCGTACTGCGAACGGCGTTGGCCTGCGTAAGGGTTACCGCAAAGCGTATGTGACCCTGGCTGCGGGTGAAACGCTCGAAGACTTCTCTGGCGCCGAATAAGGGCAGGAGTACGGATAATGGCAATCGTCAAGACCAAACCCACTTCCGCCGGTCGTCGCCACGTCGTCAAGATCGTTGGCGAGGAACTGTTTAAAGGCCGTGCCTATGCACCGCTTTTGGAAAAACAGTCCAAGTCCGGCGGCCGTAACAACTACGGTCGTATCACCACCCGCCACGTGGGCGGTGGTCATCGTCACCACTATCGGTTGATCGATTTCAAACGCACCAAGGATGGCATTCCTGCCACCGTTGAGCGCCTTGAGCACGATCCCAACCGCAGTGCGCACATTGCACTGCTGAAGTATGCCGATGGTGAGCGTCGTTACATCATTGCACCGAAAGGTGTCAGCGCGGGTGACGTGCTGGAATCTGGTGTTAACGCGTCAATCAAAAAAGGCAATGCCTTGCCGCTGCGTAACGTCCCGTTGGGTTCTACGGTGCACTGCATCGAACTCAAGCCGGGTAAAGGTGCGCAGATTGCTCGCAGTGCCGGTACAAGCGCCCAGTTGGTTGCTCGTGAAGGAAACTATGCCACCCTGCGTCTTCGCTCCGGCGAAATGCGTAAAGTGTTGGCCGAGTGCCGCGCGACCTTGGGTGAAGTGAGCAACTCTGAGCACAGCCTGCGTCAACTTGGCAAGGCCGGTGCGAAGCGCTGGAGAGGCGTGCGTCCGACTGTTCGCGGTGTCGCGATGAACCCAGTCGATCACCCGCACGGTGGTGGCGAAGGCCGCACCAGTGGTGGTCGTCACCCGGTATCCCCATGGGGTGTGCCGACTAAGGGTCACAAGACGCGTAAGAACAAGCGCACCGACAAGCTGATTATTCGTCGTCGTAACAAGACGCGTTAATCGAAATTGCCAAGACATTAAGAGGTAACGGCTGTGCCACGTTCACTAAAGAAAGGTCCCTTCATTGACCTTCATCTTTTGAAGAAGGTAGAGGCTGCAGTGGAGAAGAACGATCGCAAACCGATCAAGACTTGGTCGCGTCGTTCTATGATCCTGCCCAATATGGTAGGCCTCACTATCGCGGTCCATAACGGTCGCCAACACGTCCCGGTGCATGTTTCCGAGGAAATGGTTGGCCACAAATTGGGCGAATTCGCTGCTACCCGCACTTACCGTGGGCATGCGGCGGATAAAAAAGCCAAACGGTAAGCCAGAGAGGATTGAGAGATGGAAGTCACAGCTAAGCTGCTTGGCGCTCGTTTATCCGCCCAGAAGGCCCGTTTGGTGGCTGACCAGGTGCGCGGTAAACCTGTCGCCGAGGCACTCGACCTGCTGACCTTCTCACCGAAGAAGGCTGCCAAGCTGGTTAAGAAGGTGCTGCAATCCGCGATTGCGAATGCGGAAGAAAATAACGGCATGGATATTGACGAGCTGCGTGTCTCGACCATCTGCGTCGATGAGGGCATGACGCTCAAGCGTATCAAGCCGCGTGCCAAGGGGCGTGCGGATCGTATCTTGAAGCGCACGTGCCACATCACCGTCAAGGTAGCCGAGAAGTAGGAGTCGACCGATGGGTCAGAAAGTCAATCCAACAGGCATTCGACTGGGCATCGTCAAAGACCATGCTTCTGTCTGGTATGCTGAGCGCGGCGCTTACGCCGATAAGCTCAATAACGATCTCGAAGTGCGTAGCTTCCTGGAAGAGCGTCTTAAAAGCGCCTCTGTTAGCCGCATCCACATCGAGCGTCCGGCGAACAACGCCCGCATCACCATTCACACTGCCCGTCCGGGTATCGTGATTGGTAAGAAAGGTGAAGATGTCGACCGTTTGCGTCGCGATCTCACCCAGATGATGGGTGTCCCCGTGCATGTGAACATCGAAGAAGTTCGCAAGCCGGAGCTGGATGCCAAGCTAGTCGCTGCTAACGTAGCGGGTCAGCTTGAGCGTCGCGTCATGTTCCGTCGTGCGATGAAGCGCGCGGTACAGAACGCAATGCGTCTTGGCGCTGGTGGCATCAAGATTCAGCTGTCAGGTCGTCTTGGTGGCGCTGAAATCGCACGTACCGAATGGTACCGCGAAGGTCGCGTTCCGCTGCACACGTTGCGTGCGGATATCGACTACGCCACTTACGAAGCTCACACCACCTATGGCGTTATCGGCGTCAAAGTGTGGATCTTCAAGGGTGAAATCCTCGGCGGTATCGAGGAAGTACGTGCCAAGGCTAAGCAACAGCAGCCTGCCGGCAACGCGCCCAAGAAGAAAGGTTCCAGGTAAGGGGAGAGCGAGTCGATGTTACAGCCCAAGCGTATGAAATTCCGCAAGATGATGAAAGGCCGCAACCGTGGCCTGGCGCATCGCGGAAGCAAGATCAGCTTCGGGGAATACGGCCTTAAAGCTACCGGTCGCGGCCGCATCACTGCGCGTCAGATCGAGGCAGGCCGTCGTGCGATCACACGTCACGTAAAACGTGGCGGTAAAATCTGGATCCGCGTCTTCCCTGATAAGCCGATCTCTAAGAAGCCACTCGAAGTTCGTATGGGTAAAGGTAAAGGTTCAGTTGAGTACTGGGTTGCCCAGATCCAACCGGGTCGGGTCCTGTATGAAATTGAAGGCGTGTCGGAAGAGCTTGCTCGCGAAGCGTTTGAGCTTGCCGCACAGAAAATGCCCTTATCCACCACCTTTGCGAAACGGACGGTGATGTGATGAAAGCCCAGGAAATTCGTGAAAAGTCCGCAGGAGAGCTCCAGGAGCAACTCCTCGAACTCCTCCGCGAGCAGTTTAACCTGCGCATGCAGAAGGCCACTGGCCAACTGAGCCAGACTCATCTGCTCAAGCAGGTCCGTCGGGATATCGCCCGCGTTAAGACTTTGCTCAACGAGAAGGCAGGTGATTGAGATGGCCGAAGAGAAAACAACGCGTACGCTTACCGGTAAAGTGGTGAGCGATAAGATGGACAAGTCCATCGTCGTCATGATCGAGCGGCGCGAGCGTCACCCGATCTACGGAAAATACGTTAAGCGCTCCACCAAGCTGCACGCCCATGATGAGGCGAATCAGGCGAAGGCAGGCGATACGGTTTCCATTCAGGAGTGCCGTCCGCTTTCCAAGAAGAAAGCCTGGACGCTGGTCGAGGTGGTTGAACACGCCAAGGGTTAATCCCAAGGTTTGTCAATCAGTGCAGTCAGATTAGGTTTGGAGAAAACCGATGATTCAGACTCAGACAATGCTGGATGTCGCCGACAACAGCGGAGCGCGCCGGGTGCAGTGCATCAAGGTGTTAGGCGGTTCACACCGTCGCTATGCTCGTGTTGGTGATATCATCAAGGTCACGGTTAAGGAAGCGATTCCGCGTGGCAAGGTCAAAAAAGGCCAGGTGCTAAAAGCGGTCGTGGTCCGGACCCGTAGTGGCGTCCGTCGTCCCGACGGTTCGCTCATCCGTTTCGATGGAAATGCGGCAGTTTTGTTGAATAACACCAACGAACAGCCCATCGGTACCCGTATTTTTGGGCCGGTGACTCGTGAACTTCGTAATGAAAAGTTCATGAAGATCATTTCCTTAGCGCCTGAAGTGCTGTAAGGAGCGAGGCGGATATGCAAAAGATCAAACGTGACGATGAAGTCATCGTCATCGCCGGGAAGGATAAAGGCAAACGTGGCACCGTTAAGCGGGTATTAGAAAACCGCTTTTTGGTGTCCGGTGTGAACATGATTAAACGTCACACCAAGCCAAATCCCATGGCGGGTAATCAGGGCGGTATCGTCGAGCGTGAGGCTCCGATTCACGCGTCCAACGTAGCCATCTTCAATTCGGAGACCGGTAAGGCGGATCGCGTCGGCTTCCAAGTGAAGGAAGACGGTACCAAGGTACGTATCTACAAGTCGACGCAGACGCAGATCGACGCCTAACGCGAGTCGGGTAGCACAATGGCGAACTTGAAAGAACGTTATCAAAACGAGGTAGCAGCTCAACTCAAAGAAGAGTTCAGCTATGCCAACGTTATGCAGGTACCCCGGATCACGAAAGTGACTCTGAATATGGGTATCGGCGAAGCAGTCAACGATAAAAAGTTGATTGACAATGCCATCGGCGACCTAGAGAAACTCTCTGGTCAAAAACCGTTGGTGACCAAAGCACGTAAGTCCATCGCGGGCTTCAAGGTGCGCGAAGGTTGGCCAATCGGCATCAAGGTAACGCTGCGCGCTGAGCGCATGTGGGACTTCTTGGACCGTTTGGTTTACATCGCGATTCCCCGCGTGCGTGACTTCCGTGGTCTCAACCCGAAGTCTTTCGACGGTCGTGGCAACTACTCCATGGGTGTGCGTGAGCAGATCATCTTCCCGGAGATCGAGTATGATAAAATCGATCGCATCCGGGGGTTGGACGTCACTATCACTACGACCGCCAAAACCGACGAGGAAGGTCGTGCGCTACTAACCGCACTGAACTTCCCGTTCAAGAAATAGGGGCGAGATCATGGCTAAGAAAAGTATGGTAGAGCGTGAGCTTAAGCGTACTCAGCTGGTCGCGAAGTATGCGGCCAAGCGCGCTGAACTCAAGAAGATCATCTCAGACGTGAACACGTCTGAGGAAGACCGCTTCGAGGCGACGCTGAAGCTGCAGCAACTGCCGCGCGACTCAAGCCCGGTGCGTCAGCGTAACCGCTGCCGTATCACCGGTCGTCCGCACGGTTTTTACAACAAGTTCGGTCTAGGCCGTAACAAGCTGCGTGAAGCCGCCATGCGTGGCGACGTTCCTGGACTCAAAAAGTCCAGTTGGTAACGCCACGTAGAATCATCAGGAGCGCACATTAAATGAGCATGCAAGACACTCTGGCGGATATGTTTACCCGTATCCGCAATGCGCAGATGGCCACCAAGGAGACGGCAACCATGCCGTCCTCCAAGCTGAAAGTGCAAGTGGCCCGAGTGCTAAAGGAAGAAGGCTACATTACCGACTTTACAGTGGCGGAGGGTGTTAAGCCTGAGTTGACTGTGACTCTCAAGTACTTTGAGGGTAAGCCGGTTATTGAGCACATTCAGCGGGTTTCCAAGCCGTCTTTGCGTCAATACAAAGGCAAGGACAACCTGCCTAAGGTTGCCGATGGTCTGGGCATCGCGATTGTCACCACATCCAATGGTGTCATGACCGATCGTGCCGCGCGCCAAGCGGGTGTTGGTGGCGAAGTCATCTGCACCGTATTCTAGGAGGCTGGAATGTCCCGCATAGCGAAATATCCGGTTAAAGTGCCTGCCGGCGTTGATATCAAAATCAATGCCGACCAGCTGACCGCCAAAGGCGGCCAGGGCACGCTATCTATGACGATCCACTCTGATGTAGTGGTGAATCAGGAAGATGGCCAGCTGACCTTCGCCCCGAGTGAGTCAGCCAAGAGCTGGGCAATGGCCGGTACTACCCGCGCCTTAGTTCAGAACCTGGTAACGGGCGTATCCGAGGGGTTCACACGAACTCTCGAAATTGTTGGCGTCGGTTATCGTGCCCAAGCTAAGGGCCAGACGCTCAATCTTTCACTGGGCTTCTCGCACCCGGTCGACTACGAACTGCCGAAAGGTGTTACAGCGGAAACGCCGAAAAACACCGTGATCGTGCTGAAAAGCGCGGACAAGCAGCAGCTCGGTCAGTGCGCCGCGGAAATCCGCGCTTTCCGTCCGCCCGAGCCGTATAAAGGCAAGGGTGTCCGGTACGCCGACGAGCAGGTGCGTCGCAAAGAAGCCAAGAAGAAGTAAGGCAGGGTTATGAACGCGAAGAAAGAATCTCGTCTCCGTCGTGCCCGCCGCGCTCGCGCCAAGATCCGCGAGCTGGGCGTGTATCGCCTGTGCGTCAACCGTACCCCGCGTCACATCTATGCGCAGATTATCTCGCCGGATGGTGGCAAAGTGCTAGCCAGTGCTTCTACGCTGGACAAAGCACTGCGTGAGGGTGCGACCGGTAACTCAGATGCCGCCTCTAAAGTAGGTGCACTGATTGCCGAACGCGCTAAAGAAGCAGGCATCACCCAGGTGGCCTTCGACCGTGCTGGCTTTAAGTATCACGGCCGCGTCAAGGCGCTGGCCGACGCCGCACGTGAAGGCGGCCTGGAATTCTAAAGGGTTTTACGATGGCGAAGAACGAACAGCAAAGCGGTGATCTGCAAGAGAAGTTAGTGCAGGTCAACCGCGTCGCCAAGGTGGTCAAGGGTGGTCGTATTTTCGGCTTCACCGCACTGACCGTCGTTGGTGATGGTAAAGGTCGTGTCGGTTTCGGACGTGGCAAGGCGCGTGAAGTGCCGGTCGCAATCCAGAAAGCGATGGATCAAGCTCGTCGCAACATGGTCAAGGTGAACCTTGCTGGCCATACGCTGCAGTACCCGGTCAAAGCCCGTCACGGTGCTTCCAAGGTGTACATGCAGCCGGCTTCCGAAGGTACCGGTATCATCGCCGGTGGCGCCATGCGCTCTGTACTAGAGCTCGCCGGTGTCCACGACGTACTGGCCAAGTGCTACGGTTCCACCAACCCGGTTAACGTGGTACGGGCGACTGTGAAAGGTCTCTCCTCCATGCAAGCACCGGAAGACGTGGCCGCTAAGCGCGGTCTGTCTGTCGAAGCGATCACGGGGTAAGGCACCATGGCAGCAACGATCAAGGTTACCCAGATCCGCAGCACCATCGGCATTATGCCCAAGCACAAGGCTACTATGAAAGGCTTGGGCCTGCGTCGCATCGGTCATACGGTTGAACTGGAAGACACCCCTGCCGTACGCGGCATGATCCACAAGGTTAATTACCTTGTGCGCGTTGAGGGAGAGTAATCCATGAAACTCAATAACCTAAGCCCGGCTCCGGGCTCCAAACACGCTGCAAAGCGCGTTGGTCGTGGCATCGGTTCCGGTCTTGGTAAGACCGGTGGCCGTGGTCACAAAGGTCAGAAAGCACGTAGTGGCGGCAGTGTTAAGCCCGGTTTCGAAGGCGGTCAGATGCCTTTGCAGCGTCGTTTGCCGAAATTCGGCTTTACGTCTGCAAAGTCGCTGGTCTCTGAAGAAGTACGCCTGGCAGAACTTGCTAAAGTTGCCGGTGGCGAAGTCACCATGGCTTCTTTGAAAGAAGCCAATGTGCTGAAGGATTCTACGCTACACGCGAAGATCATCCTTTCTGGCGAACTAAAAACAGCGGTTACCGTTCGCGGAATCAAGGTCACCAAAGGTGCCCGTGAAGCGATCGAAGCCGCTGGCGGCAAGGTAGAGGACTAAATGGCCAAGTCAGGAAAAATGCCGTCGATGGGCAGCGGTCTGAGTGAACTGTGGGCGCGTTTGCGCTTCGTGCTCCTCGCCATCGTGGTGTACCGTATTGGTGCCCACATTCCCGTTCCCGGTATCAATCCTGACCAGCTTGCTGCCTTGTTTAGGGAGCAACAGGGTACCATCCTAGGCATGTTTAACATGTTCTCGGGTGGCGCTCTGGAGCGCATGAGTGTCCTCGCCCTGGGTATCATGCCCTATATATCGGCGTCGATTATCATGCAGCTCATGACTGCGGTCTCCCCTCATCTTGAGCAGCTCAAGAAAGAGGGTGAGGCTGGCCGCCGCAAGATTAGCCAGTACACCCGCTACGGCACGGTGATACTGGCGTTTGTCCAGGCAACCGGTATGTCCGTCGGCCTGGCTAGCCAAGGCATCGCGTACAGTGCTGACTTCAGCTTCTACTTCACCGCCGTGATCACGTTCGTGTCGGGTGCGGTGTTTATGATGTGGCTAGGTGAGCAGATTACCGAGAAGGGCATTGGCAACGGTATTTCGTTGCTAATCTTTGCCGGTATTGTCGCTGGACTACCCAGTGCCGTGGGCCAAGCTTTCGAGCTTGCCCGTAATGAAGGGGCCTGGAATGTTCTGCCACTGTTAGCGTTGTCAGCGTTAGGTATTGCGACTGTCGCCTTCGTTGTTTTCATTGAACGTGGCCAACGCCGCCTCAAGGTGAACTACCCTCGGCGTCAAGTGGGCAATAAGATGTATGCAGGGCAAAGTAGCTACCTGCCTTTGAAGGTCAACATGGCCGGTGTTATTCCGGCGATTTTTGCCTCCAGTATTCTACTCTTCCCGGCCTCTATTGGTCAGTGGGTAGGTGCCGGTGAAGGTATGGAGTGGTTGCAGCGTGCATCTCAGGCATTAGGCCCAGGTCAACCGCTTTACATCTTGCTTTTCGCGGCGGCAGTGGTATTCTTCTGCTTCTTTTACACAGCGCTGGTCTTCAACCCCAAGGATGTGGCTGACAATCTTAAAAAGTCAGGCGCTTTCCTGCCGGGCATTCGCCCCGGCGAGCAGACCGCTCGCTATATCGACAAGGTCATGACACGCTTGACCCTGTTCGGTGCCTTGTATATCACTGCGGTTTCCTTGATGCCCCAGTTCTTGATTGTGGCGTGGAACGTGCCGTTTTTCTTCGGCGGTACCTCGTTGTTAATCGTAGTCGTGGTCATCATGGACTTCATGGCCCAGGTGCAGTCGCATCTCATGTCGCATCAGTATGACTCAGTGATGAAGAAGTCCAACCTGAAAGGCTACGGTAGCGGCGGTATCATGCGCTGAGGCGCCGTCCCCCCTGTTAAGTTAGAGAGGGCGCGCCGCGAGCCGGTTTTTGGAGAAAGATCGATGAAAGTTCGAGCTTCCGTAAAGAAAATGTGCCGTAACTGCAAGATCATTCGTCGCAATGGCGCTGTCCGCGTCATTTGCAGCGAGCCACGGCACAAACAGCGCCAGGGTTAATCCCCCTGGGTTGTATTAAGCGGGTGCCAGCATACCCCTTGCCTTAGGGCACTCAAAGGGGTATGCTGTTGCGCCTTTTGTAGATGAATAAACGAGCAAGCCGCTCAAATTTCGGAGTAAGCTGATGGCCCGTATTGCAGGCGTCAATATCCCGGACAACAAGCATGCGGCGATCTCGCTGACCTATATCTTCGGGATTGGCCGTACCCGTGCTGAGCACATCTGTGCAGCAGCCGGTATCGCGCCTACTGCCAAGATCCAGGACCTGTCTTCTGAAGAAGTCGACACCCTGCGTTCTGAAGTTGGCAAGTACACCGTAGAAGGCGACCTTCGTCGTGATGTCACGCTTAACATTAAGCGTCTCATGGACTTAGGCTGCTACCGTGGTCTGCGTCATCGTCGTAGTCTTCCGCTGCGTGGTCAGCGGACTAAGACTAATGCGCGCACCCGTAAGGGCCCGCGTAAGCCGATCCGCAAATAATACGCAGGCTCTTTAATAGAGAGCCGGCGTAACGACAGGAATAGACATCAACATGGCTAACCCGCGTAGTAACCGTAAAAAGGTTAAAAAGCAGGTAGTGGACGCAATTGCGCATATCCATGCCTCTTTTAACAACACGATCGTGACGATCACAGACCGCCAGGGCAATGCTCTTTCTTGGGCAACTGCCGGTGGTTCGGGTTTTCGTGGTTCTCGCAAGAGCACCCCGTTCGCTGCTCAAGTGGCAAGCGAACGTGCAGCAACTGCTGCAGCCGAGTATGGTGTGAAAAACGTAGACGTACTGGTTAAAGGCCCAGGTCCCGGTCGTGAATCCGCCGTGCGCGCATTGAATGCCGCAGGCTTCCGCGTGCAAAGCATCGTAGACGCGACGCCCATTCCCCATAATGGCTGCCGTCCGCCGAAGAAACGCCGCGTTTAAGGAGACAGATTCATGGCTCGTTATATTGGACCGAAGTGCAAACTGTCTCGTCGTGAAGGCACAGACCTCTTTTTGAAGAGCGGTGTGACTCCCTTCGAGAAAAAGTGTAAATCCGAGCAAATCCCGGGTGTACACGGCCAGCGTCGTCAACGTCTTTCAGACTACGGCTTGCAGCTTCGCGAGAAGCAAAAAGTACGCCGCATGTATGGCGTACTCGAAAAACAGTTCCGTAACTACTACAAAGAAGCTGCTCGCCTGAAAGGTGCGACCGGTGAGGTATTGTTGCAGTTGCTCGAATCCCGACTGGATAATGTCGTCTACCGCATGGGCTTTGGCTCGACTCGCTCTGAAGCGCGTCAGCTGGTCAGCCACAAGGCGATTTCCGTGAACGGCCGCACCGTTAACGTAGCTTCCTACCAAGTGAAGCCGGGTGACGTTGTTGCCATTCGCGAAAAGGCGAAAAACCAAGCACGTATTCAAAGCGCGTTGTCCATTGCGGCCAACCGTGGCGATATCGCTTGGATCGAAATCGACGCCAAGAAGATGGAAGGCACTTTCAAGGCTCTGCCTGAACGCGGTGACCTGACTGCCGACATCAACGAAAACCTGATCGTCGAGCTGTACTCCAAGTAAGCAGTGTTCTGTTTCTTGTCAATCTGGTGTGGGTATAACGCCCGCGCCAGGTCGTACCGAGTACCAAGTATCCGTTTGGCAGCCTGAAAGGTGTTCATATGCAGCGTTCAGTGACAGAGTTTCTCCGTCCTCGCGACATCAAGGTCGAAGAAATCAGCGCACATCACGCCAAGATCGTACTCGAACCGTTCGAGCGTGGTTTTGGTCACACCCTGGGGAATGCACTGCGTCGCATTCTGCTTTCGTCTATGCCCGGCTGTGCCGTGGTAGAGGCTGAAATTGCCGGCGTTGAGCATGAATACAGTGCGCTTGAAGGGGTGCAGGAAGATGTCATTGAAATCCTCCTGAACTTGAAAGATGTTGCGATCAAGATGCACAGCCGCGATGAGGCGGTGCTCACGCTGAACAAGCAGGGCCCAGCCGTCGTCACCGCTGGCGACATTGCGCTTGATCATAGCGTCGAAATTGTCAACCCGGACCACATCATTGCTCATGTCAATGAAGGTGCCGAGCTGAAAATTCAGCTTAAGGTAGCGCTGGGTCGTGGCTACGAACCGGCTGACGCACGCGGCTCTGATGAAGAGTCACGGGCTATTGGCCGCCTGCAGCTGGATGCCACCTTCAGCCCTGTCCGCCGTGTTTCCTATTCGGTTGAAGCCGCTCGTGTTGAGCAGCGCACCGACCTCGATAAGCTAATTATCGATCTGGAAACCGACGGTACCCTGGATCCGGAAGAGGCTATCCGTCGCAGTGCGACCATCCTGCAAGAGCAGCTGGCCGCCTTCGTCGACCTGGAAGCTGATAAAGAACAGGAAGTCGAAGAGGAAGAGGATCATGTCGATCCTATTCTATTGCGCCCCGTAGACGATCTTGAGTTGACCGTTCGCAGCGCGAACTGCCTAAAAGCCGAGAATATTTATTACATCGGTGATCTTATTCAGCGCACAGAAGTTGAGCTGTTGAAGACACCGAATCTCGGTAAAAAGTCTTTGAATGAAATCAAAGATGTATTGGCGGCGCGCGGCTTGTCCCTCGGCATGCGGTTGGAAAATTGGCCACCGGCAAGCCTGAAGGACGACAAGGCCTCCGCGTGAGCGTCGACTTGAGTCCCAGTTTGGTAAGGAATTACAACCATGCGTCATCGTAAGAGTGGTCGTCATCTGAATCGTACCAGCTCGCATCGTCAGGCCATGTTCAAGAACATGTCTGTCTCGCTGGTCGAGCATGAAGTCATTAAGACAACCCTGCCGAAAGCCAAGGAGCTGCGTCGTGTTATCGAGCCGCTGATCACCTTGTCTAAGCAGGATAGCGTTGCAAACCGTCGTTTGGCATTTGCCCGTACGCGCTCTAAAGAAGCCGTCGGCAAATTGTTCAACGAACTAGGTCCGCGTTATGCCGAGCGTCCGGGCGGTTACGTCCGTATTCTTAAGTGCGGTTTCCGCACCGGCGACAACGCCCCTATGGCGTTCGTTGAGCTAGTTGATCGTCCGGTTGTTGAAGAAGCCGCTGCAGAAGAGTAATTCTCTGCGCTAAGTTTCTTTACCAGCAAATGAAAACCGACCCTTCGTGGTCGGTTTTTTTATATCACTCATTTATCTTCTCTTTTCTATGCTTAACTGCGTATATACTCTGTTTATTATTCGCATATACTCAATTTTTATTTGATTGAGACAAGCATTGCTACGCTGAGCGGGGGAAAGCCTTGCGTTGCACTTTGAGTGTGGCAAGGTAGTTTGGCGGTAGGCTAGTCACAGCGCGTTGATAACCAGGTTAAGGGGCATGTATGTGTGCGAGGGTAAAACAAGGCGCTAGTGGAGCGTCAGCGGTATGGTCACTGAGTATGCTATTGCTACTCATGTTATCGATGATCACCAGTGCCCACGCCGAGAACCCACGCTATGCTGGTATTGTGGTAGACCTGGATAATGGCGAAGTCCTCTACGCCGAGAATATCGACGATCAGCGCTATCCCGCATCGCTGACTAAAATGATGACGCTGTACTTAACCTTTGAGGCGCTTGAAGAGGGTGAGTTGCGCCTTGATCAACCGCTACCTGTTTCCCCTTACGCAGCTGCCAAGCCCGCTGTGAAACTATGGCTTGCAGCGGGTAGTTCTATTCCTGTCGATACGGCGATACGCGCACTCGCCGTTCGCTCGGCCAATGATGTTGCCGCCGTCGTCGCCGAAGCATTAGGGGGGACGGAAGCGCGTTTTGCGCAAATGATGACCACCAAGGCACGCGAGTTAGGCATGCACGCGACGACCTTTCGCAATGCGTCAGGCTTGCCGGATGCGGGCCAGATCACCACTGCGCGGGATATGCTGACCCTCTCGGTACGCGTGATGCAGGATTTTCCACAGTACTATCACTACTTTGGCCTGCAAGAATTCACCTATCGCGGTACACGGCACACCAGCCATAATCGCTTAGTGCGTGACTATCCCGGTGCCGATGGGTTGAAAACCGGTTTTATTCGCGCATCCGGCTTTAACGTAGCGACGACAGCTATGCGTGGTAATCGACGTTTGGTCGGGGTGGTCATGGGTGGTTTTTCATCCCAGTCGCGTGATACTCATATGGCTAACTTGTTAGACCGCAGTTTCCTGCGTGCGTCGCTGCGTGATCAGCGCAGTTGGATGGCGGATACCAACTTTTCACGCGAATTTATGGCCTTTGCCCCCCCTGCTCAGCCGATTGCTCCAACCACGCCTGAAACTCGTCAGCCTGTCGTGGCAGTGGTAGAAACAACTGCACTGTCGCCGCAGGTCGCGTCAGCGGCAGCCGCAGCTGCAGATCTGGAAGAGCAATTGGCCGATTTAGCTAGCGTTCATCGCCCCGCACCCGAGGAGGAGCTGCCTCAACCAGATCCACTTCAAGCCTTTATTGAGCATGAGCAGCAGTTGGCATCGGCGAATGAAACAGTGGCAGTTTGGGGAATTCAAGTAGGCGCCTTTAGCCAAGAAATGCAGGCGCGGCAACTTGCCCAGCAGGCATCTCAACGTCTCGCGCAAAATTTAGGTGGTCGCGTAGCTATTGATACTGTCGAGGGCCAGAATCCGGTTTACCGTGCTCGCTTAATGGCATTGGACGAGCAGCGCGCTCGTCAAGCTTGCCGCCAACTGAACTCCCAAGGTATGGATTGCATGGTCGTCAACGCCAGCTTGTAGGGGGTGTGGCCTGTCATCACCCCGCCAATGGCTAATTGGCGGGGTTTTTCTTTTTTGGCACTTTCATTGACCAGTTAACAGGGAGATTGCGGTGACCACCTCGCTGAAAGGCATACTCTGCATGTGTTTGGGCGTGCTTTTTCTCGCCCTAGGCGACGCCGTTTCCAAATGGTTAGGCGAAGTGCATTCGCCGCTGCAGATTATTTTCTTCCGCGCTTTAGTCTCACTGCCATTGATTGCGCTGCTTGCCCATTTTGCCGGCGGTTTGCGTAAACTGCGTACCAAGCGGCCGGGGGTGCACCTTCTGCGCGGCTTAATCTACACCGCTACCATGGTCTGCTTCGTATTAGGGTTAACGCTTTTACCGCTAGCAGAAGCCACGGCCATTGCCTTTGTAGCACCGCTGTTTGTTACCCTGCTATCGGTACCATTATTAGGTGAGCGTATTGATCCCCCCGTGCTGATCGCTTCGTTAGTCGGGTTTGTTGGGGTGTTGATCGTCGTCCGTCCTAATGGCGATGCGCTTCAAGTTGGCGCATTGGTGTTAGTGGGGGCCGCACTGTTTTATGCACTGATGATGATTACCGCCCGTCGTTATGGCGCTCGTGAGCATCTATGGGCAATGCTGTTTTACATGACCTGTGTGCCGCTTGTCGTGACGGCCGTAACGTTGCCTTGGGTGTGGCAGGCCCCTCAGCCTTGGCATTGGGTGGGGTTTTTCGCCTCCGGGGTGCTGGGCGTTGCTGCCACCGCCTTTATTACCTTGGCTTTTCGGTTTGCGCCCGCGGCCATCGCCGCGCCGTTTGATTACACCGCCATGCTCTGGGCGGTGCTGCTGGGCTGGTGGTTCTGGGGCGAAATGCCGGATCTCTGGGTCTGGGTAGGCAGCGCCTTGATAATGGGCAGCGGGCTAGCGGTGGCATACCACGATCGAAGAACGACCCTCAAGCGTCGTCCGACGGCTTAACAAACGCCACCGAACGATTACTTTTTGATCTACGTCATCGAATTGGTCAGCTGGCCCGGACAGCGAGCTTGGGCTGGTTATAATCCAACCTTTTCGTCGCAGCACGCTGCGTACCATCGTCCTGATAACGGTGACTGTTGATGCAAGCCCCCGAACGACTCAAGCAAGCTCCCGAACTGCTTTCCCCTGCGGGTACCTTCAAGAACATGCGTTACGCGTTTGCCTATGGCGCCGATGCGGTGTATGCGGGGCAGCCGCGCTATTCTCTCCGGGTGCGCAACAACGATTTTAAAATTGATAACCTGCATCGGGGTATTGACTACGCCCATACGCGAGGCAAGCAGTTTTACGTTGCATCCAACATTGCCCCGCATAACAGCAAGCTAAAAACGTACCTACAAGATATGGAACCGGTGATTGAAGCCGGCCCCGATGCGCTGATCATGTCAGATCCAGGTTTGATAATGATGGTGCGTGACCGCTGGCCGGATCAAGTGATCCATCTGTCGGTACAGTCAAACGTCGTTAACTGGGCCGCTGCCAGGTTCTGGCAGCGCCAGGGCATTAGCCGCATTATTTTATCCCGGGAGTTATCGTTGAACGAGATCGGCGAAATACGCGCCGAGTGCCCCGATCTGGAAATTGAAACCTTTGTCCATGGTGCGCTGTGTATCGCCTATTCGGGGCGCTGTCTGCTATCGGGGTATTTCAATCATCGTGACCCCAATCAGGGCACCTGCACCAATGCTTGTCGCTGGAAGTACAACACAGTGGCCGCCAGCCACGATGATAAAGGCGACTTAATACCTGCTCAGGGTAGCGGCCCGGCTTTTGCCGCCGATCAAAACGAGCTCTCGGCGCTGATTGAAGATGTTTCCCGCCCTGGCAAGCTGATGCCCGTGTATGAAGACGAACACGGTACCTACATCATGAATTCCAAGGACCTGCGCGCGGTGCAGCACGTGGCTCGGTTGACGGAAATAGGGGTAGCATCGCTAAAGATCGAGGGGCGCACGAAATCCCATTATTACGTCGCGCGTACCGCGCAAGTTTACCGGCAAGCCATTGATGATGCGGTTGCGGGGCGTCCTTTTAATCGGGGGCTAATGGATGAGCTTGAGAACTTGGCCAATAGGGGATACACCGAAGGCTTCTACCAACGCCATGTCCATGGTGAATTCCAAAATTACGAGCAGGGGCATTCTATTGGTGTGCATCAACAGTTCGTCGGTGAAGTGTTGGGGTACGACTCGGCGCGTGGAACTTTGGAAATAGAGGTTAAAAATCGCTTCGAGGTGGGAGATAGCATGGAGCTGATGCTACCCGGGGGTAATCACCGTTTTGTGCTCACCCATATCGAGAACCAGCGGGGCGAAGCCCTATCCGCGGCACCGGGCTCTGGGCACCGTGTGCAAATCCCCGTGCTCGGTGCCAGCATTACCCCTGAACAGCTTGAGTTTGCGCTGTTAATGCGTGATCTCGCGCCTTCCAACGCAGCACACCCTGAATCGTTAGGGGTAGCGATTAGCTAAACGCATAAACGTCCATCGCAAGCACGCCGTGCTCTACGCTGTGATGCAGTTGTTTGGCGCCGTCTCCTGCCCCCATGGCCACCAGCAACGGCTGGAAGTGTTCTGGTGTCGGATGGTTTTTCTGCGCTTGTGGTGCGTTCTCCCAGTTAAGAAGCGCTTCACGGTCATTGGCGATAAGGCGGTCACTCACCCAAGTGGCAAATTCATCTACCCAGGCGGGCATAGGGCTCTCCTGGGGCATGATTTCATAAAGATTATGAGTCAGGCTGCCCGAGCCGATAATCAAGATACCCTCTTCCCTTAGCGCTGCTATTTGTTCACCCAGCGCTACAAGCTCCGCATTGCTCCAGCGGACGGGAAGTGACAGAGAAACGACCGGTACATCGGCATCAGGAAACATCAAGGAAAGAGGCACCCAAGCGCCGTGATCAAGGCCGCGCTCTACACCTTCGGCGCCCAGTAGTCCGGCTAGTCGTTCAGCCAGGTCTGGGTCCCCAGGGGCGGGGTACTGGCACTCAAACAGCGCCCGTGGGAAGCCACCAAAATCATGGATCGTTTCTGGCTTGGCACTGGCACTGACCTTGAGCGTGAGGCTCTCCCAGTGCGCCGAGACCACGACCACCGCTTTGGGTGAAAGCTGTCTGCCCAGTTCGCGTAGAAAGGCATGAGCCGGGGTTTTATTGAGTGCCAGCATGGGCGAACCATGGGAAATAAAAAGGCTGGGTAACATGGAAGTCTCCACCGCGGTGCCAGTGTTTGATAGGTTATTTATACTCTCATCTAGTGGGAGGGTGAACGGTTACCTGGGTCGGAAAAGTCCTGGTTCGAAAAAGCCTGAAAAGCGCGCGCTGCCTGGTAAGGGCTAGGTTGACCACAAATGGCCGAAATTACCGCTAAGCCCTGCGCGCCAGCCGTTCTGACGCGCTCGGCGTGCTCGGCTTTCAAGCCGCCGATAGCCACACTAGGCAGCGGGCAGGCGTTGGCTAATTGCGCGAGTCCATCAAAGCCAATGGGTTGAGCGTGGTCTTGTTTGCTAACGGTGGCGAAGACCGGGCCAAGCCCCACGTAATTCAGTAGCTCTACCGGGGCGGCTTGTAACTGGGCGAGGGTGTTTATCGATAGGCCGATAATGGCATCCTTGCCCATCGCGATGCGGGCTTCATGCACGGCAGCGTCGCTCTGGCCGACGTGCAGGCCGTCTGCTTGGCTTTCCAGCGCTACCTGCAAACGGTCGTTAATGATCAGTGGCACACCGGTGCCCGCCAATAGCGTTTTTAGCCGCTTGGCTTGAGCAGTCATGTGCTCATCACTGGCATGCTTATCACGTAGTTGGACGATGGTGACACCGCCGCTTACCGCTGCTTCTACCGTTTGCTCTAGGCCATAAGCGTCGCAAAGCGCAGCGTCGGTCACCAAATAAAGCGAGAGATCAAACGCCATGAATTGCCTCCCACTGCGCATGGGTAGTGAGGTCGTTAGGGGTCAGTTGATAAAGCGCATCCAGCAGAGCGACTTGAAAACTGCCTGGGCCCTGCGCTGTTTTACCCGCCCGCTCACCAGCAACGGCAAAGCAGCCGAGCGCTGTGGCGGCGGCTTCCAGCGGGGCTTCACGGTTGGCCGCTACAAATGCAGTGACCAGCGCGCTTAGGCCGCAGCCTAACGTTGTTACCTGGGGCATTAAGGGGTGGCCACCGTGAATACGGTAGTGCTGTGTGCCATTCGTCACCCAGTCGCTTTCGCCGGTCATCGCCACAATACAGTCGTGATGCTTTGCCAGCGCTATCGCTGCGTTGATAGCTTGCTCGGTGGGAGCCGTTGAATCCACACCACGCCCCTGGTCAGCTAAGCCGTGAAGGGCAAGAATTTCAGACGCATTGCCACGAATGACACTTGGTTTAGAGGCAAGCAGCTTCGCGCAGAGCATTTGACGATAGCGGGTAGCGCCAACGGCAACGGGATCTAACACCCAGGGGATAGCGTGCTGGTCAGCGGTTGCCGTGGCGGTCAGCATGGCATCGGCCCAGTGGGAAGAAATCGTGCCGATGTTAATCGATAGCCCCGACGCAATAGCGGTGAACTCAGCCACCTCTTCTGGGGCATGTAGCATGGCGGGTGACGCGCCAGTGGCTAGCAGCAGGTTGGCCGTACTGTTCATGGCGACATAATTGGTCATGCAATGGACTAGCGGTGTCGCTGTGCGTAACGTCGCAAGATAATCGCCAAGCGGAGGTAGGGTCATAGTATCCTCCCGGCGGGGAGGTGGTAAGCGGTACCACGACTCCCTACGCCGGTATTATCCGGTTCAGGTTCAAAGGGTTCTTCTCAGCTCGCTAATAACGGCGAGCGCCCCTGCCGAACGATCACTATCCTTGGCTGTGTTGGCCCTGTAAAGCCCAGGGAGAGGGAAGTGGGTGGAAATATGGCGCCTCAGCCCCCATGTTAAGCGGTATAAGCCGTTAACGATCCACATCAGCGACAGGAGAGCGTGATGAGTTTTCAAGGTGAGCAGCATCCTGGTGTCGTCGATACGCCCCCGCAAACCCAAGGGTTTCGTTTAAACCACACCATGCTGCGGGTAAAAGATCCCGAGCAAGCATTGGCGTTCTACTCAAAAGTATTTGGAATGCAGGTAATGCGGCGGCTGGATTTCGAAGAGATGCAGTTCTCGCTCTATTCTTTATCCAACCTAGAGCCAAGCGATAACGTGCCAGATGATGCACAAGCGCGCACGGCCTGGACCTTTAGCCAGAAAGGGCTGCTAGAGTTGACCCACAACTGGGGAACCGAAAGCCAGGACGATTTCGCCTATCACGATGGCAATGCAGAACCGCAAGGCTTTGGGCATATCTGTTTTAACGTGCCGGATTTAACGGCGGCCCAGGCGTGGTTCGACGAGCACGATGTTACCTTCGTCAAGCGCGCCGACCAGGGCAAGATGAAAGACGTTATCTTTGTTAAAGACCCGGATGGCTACTGGATCGAAGTGATTCAAGCGGACTTGATGGTGGCGAAGAGCGATTCATGAGGCCTATCAATGGCTAAACTACTGTTCCGGCTGCGCCATGTAACTGACGAAGAAGCCATGGAAGTGCGCGACCTGCTCGCCGCCCATGGCTTTGATACCTATGAAACCCAGGCGGGCTTTTTCCGCTTGGGGGTCGATGCTATCTGGCTGCGCAACCCACACCAGCACGACGCTGCCATCGCGGTGTTAGACGCCTACCAAGCTGAGCGCCTGGAACGCGCTCAGCGTGAGCATCAAGCAGCGGTAGAACGGGGCGAGGCAGAAACCTTGTGGCGTCGTCTAGCCGCTCATCCGCTGCAGGTGTTACTGGTGCTGTTGGCCGTAGGACTTATTGCGGCCCTCACACTTCTGCCATTTTTGGGCCTGTCGCGAGCCTAAGCCGCTGGTAGATGGCCGCGTTTGAGGTACATCATGACGCCCTGCTCACCGGCCGTTAATGCCGGTGCTGAGCCGCTCGGGTAGCGGCACCAGGTGCCTGCCGTGTAGCTTTGCTCACTATCGCTAAGCGTGCCTTCCAGAATCAAAAATTCCAGGCCGCCCAGCAACGTGGGGTAGGAAATAGAGGTCCCCTCCGACCAGCGTTCCAGGCTAGTGCGCTCTTGCTTGTAGGTGTGCAGCATCTTGTAGGCAATGCGCGGGCGCCGATCCGGCTGCCAGGGAAGCCGATGAGCAGGCACCGCCAGCTGTAGCGTGTCGTTGGGGTCAAACTGATGTAGTTTGACAAAAATCAGCGCGCCTTCCTCGCCAATCTGGGGTGTATGGCCGGTACCAATGGGGTTTCGTAAGTAGCTGCCCGCCGCGTAGCGCCCATGTTCATCGGCGAATACACCTTCCAGCACCAGAATCTCCTCGCCACCGCCATGGGTATGGCGATCAAACTGCGTATTGGGCGCATAGCGGACGAGGCTGGTGGCGCGGGCTACTTCATCACCAATGCGGTCAAACATCATGCGCTCAACCCCAGCGCTGGGGGAATCGACCCACTGATACTCTTCGGGGGTAACACAGGCAAAGTGGCTAAAATCGGCGTTTAGACGCATGGGAAAGGGCTCTTCGCAGTGAAGGTAAGTATCGGGGAGGAGTAATAGTCTCCTTATTGACAGCAAGAAATGCAACTTTCGGTTGTATTGGTAGCATTACAGAAATGAAAAGATGCCGCCAATGGCGGCACTAGGCTGCGTTAAACGAGAGAGGCTTAGAGAGTTTCCGTCAGCGCGCTAAGGAGTTGGTGCGCTGCCTCTATGCGGGCACCATTGGGATAGTTATGGTTAGCCAGCATCACAATACCGATCTGCTCGCTGGGCACAAAGGCCACATAGCCGCCAAAGCCATTGGTTGAGCCGGTTTTGTTATAAAGCGCCTCTTGCCTAGGGGCCAAGGGGGGCGTTAAGCGGTTGGCAGGGTTGGGCTCTAAAATCATCTCAAGCGAATTGCCCTTCAGTAACTGCTCAAGCGCCACCGGGTAGGCGTAGCTTTCCCAGCCCAGGCCCTGGGTCATCTTGCCAATGCTAAAGTATCCTGTGCGCGACGCGGCCAAGGCTTGCCGTAGGGTTTCGTCCTGTACCGTATCATTCAGGTGAGCTTCCACAAAAGAGAGCACGTCAGCAGCTGTCGATTTCAAACCGTAGGCTTGGGCATCCAGCATGCCAGGGTTTACCCGAATGGGCTCGTCCTCTTTTGAGTAACCGTAGGCATATTGCACCTGCTGCGCTTCGGGCACCTGAAAGTAGCTATGCTCAAGCCCTAGCGGGGTGAACAGCGCCTCTTCCATCACCCTCTCATAGGGCTGACCAAGGCTTTGTGCAGCGAGATAACCGAGCAGGCCCAAACTCGGGTTGGAATAGAGCCGGTGGCTGCCAGGGGCGGATTCAGGTTGCCATTGGCGGTAATAGTCAATCATTGCCTCTTCGCTTTGCACCGCTTCTGGGAACTGCAGCGGAAGCTCGCCCGCGGTGTAAGTGCCCAGTTCCAGCAGCGTGATTTTATCGAAGGCGCTGCCTTCAAGTTCCGGTAGGTAGCGACTGGCCGGGTCGGAAAGCGCGAGCGCGCCGTTAGCCTGGGCATAGCCAGCGAGTGCTGCTGTGAAAATCTTGCTGACAGAACCTAGTTCGAACAGTGTCTCATCGGTGACCGGAATCCCCGCTTCTTGATTGGCTAGGCCATAATTAAAGTAGTGCTGCTGGCCGTTGATACTCAGTGCAATCGCCATGCCTGGAATACGATACTCGGCCATCAAAGGCGCGATAGTATCGTTCACCCGCGCCTCAATATCGGTGCTTTCAGGCGTGCCGGATGCCCATAAAGAGCCGTTGAGTAAAAGCGAACCTGTCATGATAAGGCCGCAGTTTGCTGCTAACATCTTACGCATACCGGAATCCCGTTGTGATTAATGCCGAAAGAAAGCTAGGCGTTATTCCCAGCTGCAAAGCGCGTGACAGTGGCTAACTTACGGCGCGCTGCGGCAATTCACAAACAGCGATATTTTGCATAAGCCATTAGAAAAATTTGGGGGTAAGGTGGTGCGTCCCTATCTGCCGTTGAAGGCCCTGCGAGCTTTTGAGGCGTCGGCCAGGCATTTGAGCTTTACCCGAGCGGCAGAAGAGCTTCATGTGACCCAGGCAGCAGTTAGCCATCAGGTTAAGCTGCTCGAAACCCAGCTGAAGGTATCGCTATTCACCCGCTTGCCGCGAGGGTTAATGCTTACCCAAGAGGGTGAGCTGCTGCTGCCGGTATTGAAGAGTTCTTTTGACCAGATATCGCACACGCTGGGTCGAGTGGGCGAGAGCAGCTACCGAGAAATACTAAACGTCGGCGTAGTAGGGACCTTTGCCGTTGGCTGGCTACTACCGAGGTTAGGCGATTTTCAGCAGCAGTACCCGTTTGTCGACTTACGACTTTCCACCCATAACAACCGCGCGGATATTGCTGCTGAAGGGCTCGACTTTGCTATCCGCTTTGGGACGGGTGCCTGGCACGCTACCGCAGCCCAGCCACTGTTACCGGCGGCGCTCTCAGTGATGTGCACACCCGATATCGCTGTGCGGCTCAACACCCCGGCCGACGTGCTGGGTGAAACTTGGCTGCGCTCTTATCGCGCCGATGAGTGGACCGAGTGGCTATTGGCGGCGGGGTTGCCACGCAGCTTTCCGATGACGAAAAGCATTGTGTTTGACTCTTCCATCGCCATGGTGGAAGCGGCCATGCAGGGTGCAGGTGTCGCGCTGGCGCCACCGCTGATGTTCTCAAGGCAACTGAGCAGCGGTGCGCTGGTACAACCTTTCGACACCGCTGTCAGTCTGGGAGGCTATTGGCTAACGCGGCTGCAAACACGCCCAGAAACCCACGCCATGGCGTCTTTCCGGGAGTGGCTGCTCACGGCCATCAATACCTGAGCAGCGCTATTGACGTTAACGGCTAGTGGCTATGACTATGATCGTCGTGGTCGTGGTCGTGGTCGTGGTCGTGGTCGTGGTCGTGGTCGTGGTCGTGGTCGTGGTCGTGGTCGTGGTCGTGGTCGTGGTCGTGGTCGTGAGAATGATCGTGATCGTTATGGCCCGGCTCTGCCAGCGCATCATGCAGCACCTGCGCATTGTGGCGCATCATGCCCAGATAGGTGCTTGCCTCGTCTTCGCTTGCCAAGGCATCCGCGTAGAGCGTACCGGCAATTGGCAGGCCGGTCTCTTCGGCTAGCTGGGTGATGATCGACTGGTTGGTCATGTTCTCATGGAACAGTGCTTCGACATTTTCCTGCTCAATCACATCCACTAGCGCAGCCATGCTGGCGCCACTTGGGTCGGCTTCCGTCGAAAGCCCTACCGGGGAGAGGAAGTTCACGCCGTAAGCGCTTGAGAAGTAGCCAAAGGAGTCGTGACCGGTAATCACGCTTGTTGAAGCCGGAATCTCTTCAATCAACGCTCGAATCTCAGCGTCTACCTCGGCCATCTCCTGTAAGTACTGCTCCGCATTGGCGCGATAGGCATCAGCGTTTTCGGCATCCGCGGCGATTAACCCATCGCGGATATTGGTCACATACACCTTGGCTTGCTGCATATCCTGCCAGGCATGAGGATCTTCATCGCCATGGTCATGTCCGGCATGTTCTTCGTGGTCATGATCATCATGCCCGTGCTCATCATGCCCGTGTTCTTCGTGATCGTGGCCGTCATGTTCGGCGAAAGAGAGCGGTTTGATGCCATCGGTTGCGGTCACCAAGGCACCTGAGTAGTCGCTGGCGCTAATCAAGCGCTCCATCCAGCCCTCAAACAGCAGGCCGTTGAACACCACTAAATCAGCGTTTGCCAATGAACGTGCATCACCGGGGCTCGGGGAGTAAACATGCGCATCGCCATCGGCAGCCACCAATGAGGTCACGTCGACATGCTCGCCGCCTACGTTTTCTACCATATCCGCCAGGATAGAGAAGCTGGTAACAACCTGAACACGTTCATTAGCAATAGCGGCAGGTAGCGCCAACATCGCGGAAACACCCACTAACCAGCGCGATGACCGAGATGATAAATAGGCAAGCGGCATACAACACTCCTTACGGTAAATAGAAAGACGACGATTAAAGCCCTTGCTCTGCGGCCAACGGCGTTGTTTTACGCCGCAGTTTGGCGGCCAAGCTGTGGTAGCGACCAAACAGGGCCGAAAAGAGATACCCAAACCCGGCCAGCAAAATGATGCTGGGGCCTGAAGGGATATCCAGATGGAAAGAGAGCAGCAGGCCGCCGGTGCTCGACACCATGGCCAGCACAATCGCGATGCCGATCAACCCCTCCAAGCGTTTACTCCAAAAGCGTGCCGAGGTGGCGGGCAGCATCATTAACCCCACTGCCATCAGCGTACCCAGGGTTTGAAAGCCGGCGGTTAAATTCAGCACTAACAGCCCCAAAAAAACGCTGTGTACCCATCCACTACGGCGGCTCTGGCCGCGTAAAAACAGCGGGTCCAAGCACTCAACCACCAGGGCGCGAAACACTATGGCCAGCGTCACCACAATCAGCGTACTGATGCCCGCGATCAGCAGTAGCGCGGTGGAGTTAATCGCCAATATCGAGCCAAACAGCACGTGGGTAAGATCAACACTGCTGCCACCTAATGAAATCAGCATAACGCCGGCGGCCAGCGAAATAATAAAAAAGCTCGCCATGGCGGCATCTTCGCGTTGACCGCCCATTTTCGACACCGCCCCCGCTAGCAGCGCGACCATCAAGCCAAACAGCACCCCACCAATACTCATGATGGGTAGCGAGAAGCCTGCCAGCAGGAAACCCAGTGCGACGCCGGGCAGAATCGCGTGGGCCATGGCGTCGCCAATCAGGCTCATGCCGCGCAGCACCAAAAAGACCCCTAGCGGCGGCGCGGCTAACGAAAGTGCCAAACCACCCACCACCGCGCGGCGCATAAAGCCGTAATCGAACGGGCTAATCAACCAAGCATTAAGCAGGTCCAACATGACGACCTCCTGCATTAAACGGCACCACTTGGGCAGGGGCGTGTTGATGAGAGAGGGCACTGGGCGCGACCCAGCGGCCGTGGCCACCGTTAAGCATCAGCACTTCGTCGGCCAAGCGTTGCAGGTGATCCATATCGTGCAGTACGACAACAATCGTCGCGCCGTCATCCGCCATCTGACGCAAAATGCGGATTAAAATATCCACGGTTTCGCTATCCACGTTGGCAAACGGCTCATCAAGCAGTAGTAGTTCAGCTTCTTGCATCAGGGTACGGCCAATCAGCGCGCGTTGGCGCTGGCCGCCGGAAAGCTCGCCTAACGGGCGGTGGGCCAAGTGCGAAATACCCAGGCGTGCCATGATCTCGCGCCCCTTGCGGTAATGGCCCGCACAGTAGCCGGTTAGCGCCCCGTGGCTAGGCCAACTGCCGGTCATTACCAACTCTTCCACACTCATCGGGAAGGTCAGGTCCAACGCTAACTGCTGGGGTAGCCACGCCCGGCGCTCTTTGGGCACCGTACACACCACTTCGCCGTTAATAGGACGAAGTTCACCCATAATCGCTTGAATCAAGGTGCTTTTGCCGGCCCCGTTAGCACCAATCAGTGCAGTAATCGCGCCCGGTTGAAAGTCGCCTTCAAGGTGTTCAAGCACCGTGCGGCGCGCTTGAGCCAGGTGCAGGTCATGTAACTGTAAGCGTGATAAAGAGCGTTGACTCATCCTAGCCACCCGCCTGCCCAAGTCACCAAACCCCAAAGCACTAACAGCGGCACAGCAACAAACAATAACCGTTTAACAGCCGACAGCGACATCAAGGAAAAGTGACAAGGACCTTCCTTGTTATGGCGATGTGTATGCTCACTCATGAGAGAGCCCTCGTTCAATATAAATAGGTTATAACATAACATTTGGCAAAGCCAAAAAAATTGCTGGATATTTTACCCGTTAACACCGAGCTGGCAAAGATAAAGCGCTGGCAGCAAACCGCCGCCAGCGCTTTAGAGGAAAACCAGAGAGGATGGCGTGAATCAGTAACGCCAGGTAGCGCCCAGCTGCTGTGGCCCCACGTTCAGTGCGTATTCACCAGGAATAGTGATCAGCCCCAGCGATAGATTAGCGGGTTGGAAGCGGTTAATCGCTGACGATGCCTGATTCGGCTGCGTCCAAATCTGCAGCTCATTGACCAGCATGCCAGTCGCAAAGTTGATAGCGCCATCGCTTTCACGGCCATCGGCGGCAATCACCGCGCCCGCCACGCCATTGACCACCAGTGAACCAACACGAGCACCCCAGCCGCGCCGCTCGCGCTCAGCTTGCGCAAGCTGTAACCCCAGCGCCTGCACGCCACTTAAATCACCGCTGGCTTTTAAGCGCTCATATTCGGCCAAAGCCGCCGGGTGCGGCTGGCGATCCGTGAACATGCCGCCCAACGCCAGGGCGGATTTCACCACACCCACCCGCGCATCAAAACGGTCATCGTCATCGCTCGCTTCACTCGATTGGTAAGCGTTCACCGCCAAGCTAGTGCCGTAAATGCCCGTCCAGCCCCATTGCCAAACATTGGCATGGCGAGCGCCGTCCTCAAAGACCCCATCGTATTCATTCCATTGCCCGCCCGTTTGTGCCTGGGCTTGAAAAGAGACGGGCAGAGCGATCAACACGGTGGTAACCAACGCGGCGAAAAGACGAAAAGCATGCATGGTGAAGAGCCTATATAAAGAGAACATTAGCGATAAGCGTAGCACGCAAATCAAATAAGAAGAGGGTAGATTCAGGCAAGGACAAGGGGGTTGGATCAGTAGCGCTAAAGCATAATGTTGTTTAACAACGCTTGTGCACACTTCAAGCTCACAGAACAGCCACCGCGTTGGGTGGCTGTATCAGCTTAATTAGCCAAAACGCTAGGCTTTAATCTTCTTTGGGCGGTGTTTCCATCGCCCGTTTATCGTCGGGTACCCTGACGATGTGGCCGACTTCCAGCTTGTTATGGCTTTGGTGACGCTTGCCGTGAGAATCGATGATCGCGGCGACTTCGCCGATGCTGACAGCGTCGTCTTCCCGGTACGCTTCAACTTTGACCCGTACCATGGCGCCTTGGTAGCGGGCGGAAATAATGTCGCCAGGGTCGGGTTGGCCATTGTGATCAGGGTGTTTTTTAAAGTAGTCAATAACACTGGCGCTGCCGGGTTCATCCCATTCGATATGTTGATGCATCGTTGTCTTCCTTGTCGTGTTAAGTGTTGCTGGTGTGACTTTAGTGTAGTGCCTTCAACCGCTTACTTCCTCAATGCTCTCGGTGCTTTCTTCCGCTGGGGGTTCTGCCGTAGCTTGCTCGTCTTCTACCGCTACGCTATCTGTCTGCCCCACGTACTGGAACAGGAAATTGAGCGCTGCTGGCAGGCTGGCACGCCAAACTTGCCAGGTGTGGCCGCCGGGGTAAAGGTCGAGTCGCACGTCGTTGGGCTGAATGCGCTCCATGGCTTGGCGCAGTAAGCGGGCGTGGAATTCTGCGTCGTAGACATCGCTGCGTCCTGCGCTGATATACAGTGGTACGGGGGAAAGGTCGCCCTCATCTTCGATACCGCGGGGGGTTACCTGCAAGCGGTACTCTTCGAGATGGGCGGTGTAGTTAAGCGTTTCCCAAAGCGTTTGATCAAATTGCCCCTGGTCATTGCGAAACGCCGGGTGGCGCCAGGCAGAGGAGTTGCGTGGTGGCAGGGGAACGTAGCTGGCGGGGCTTAACGCGGCTACTGCGGCAAACAGCTCCGGCCGCTCCAGGGCAAAGTTGAGCGCGCCATAGCCACCGGCGGAAAGCCCTGCTATTCCTCGCAGTCGGCGTTCTTGACCCACGCGGTAGGTCGCTTCGATATGCGGCATCAGGTCGTTAAAAAATGCGCTACGGGCGGGTTCGTTGTGGCCATCCACCCACCAACTACGGCTACCGGGCATAATGAAAACGGTCGGTGGAATATGCCCGGCGCGAATAAGCCTGTCTGCCACCTGCTGCAAGTTGCCACGTGCTACCCAGTCGCGGTCAGTGCCAAAAGAGCCGTGCAGCATATAAACGATCGGATAAGCGGCTGTCGCTTGGGCGTCATAATTGTCGGGTAAATAAACGCTGTAAGGGTAATCGTAGCCTAGCGTAGACGAATAAAAATGATGGTGCTCAACCTCGCTGGCTAAACTATGACCACTGAAGGTTAGCCACCCAATCAATGTAGTGAATAGGGCGTTTAACCGGTATGAGGAGAGGGGTGGCTTATGGGTAAACACGTTTCCTCCGGGGAATTAAAACGCTTCAATGAGATCGGACAGCATGGCGACACGACTTATTCATCATAGCCATTTAGGTTGTTCATCATAGACATTCAGGACAGTTAAGCAGTTTAGTTGTTCATAATAATCCCTAATAATAGCAACGTAAGGCTAGCTGGCGGCGGGAGGGCTGATGCAGAAAGTTGAAGAAATTTATTGGTTACGTGCGTACGGCTGTATAGCCGTTTTTTTGTTTCACTTATTAGATCACGTCAATCAACGTCTCGATAATGTAGCTACCGATTTAATGCGCCTACCGCTGGTGCTAGGTACGCCGATCTTCTTGTTTATCTCGGTTTTTGTGTTCGCAGTTCGTTACGCTAAGTCCGTGCCGGCGGGGTTTCTTGCCCAGCGCGTGAAGTATGTGATGGTGCCTTACTTTGTATATGGCTTTATTTATTCGACTGCTGAATGGTTAAGACGACTGAGATCCGACGAGCCGGTAGGGTTCTTGGCCAATGCAATTGAATATTACGTATACGCGGGGTGGCATGGTTATTTCTTAATCATTGCCATGCAGTTTTACGTCGCTTATTGGTTATTTACTCGCTGGCAGCTATGGCGCTTGAACCCTGTACCGTGGCTGTGGGCCGCCTGTGTCATCAGCATGGCTTATTGGGGGCTTGCTTACTGGTTTAACGTTGACTGGCCAGGCTATCTGTTGTGGATCGCGCCGCTAGGGTGGCTCTATGTATTTTTCCTGGCGTTGGTGCTGGTGCAACACTACCCACTAGCCCCTGAGAGCGTGCTAGTGGAGCGCCCAGCCTGGATGCAGCAGATGGCCCGCCCGGTGTGGCTGGCACTTTTCGTGGCGCTGATTATTGCAGCTACCTTTGAGGGTTGGCTGGAGTTTTCCTCCAAAGAGGTGTGGGTAATCCCTTTCTTTGTGCTGTTTACGCTCTGTGCCATGCGTTATCTGGCCGGGCGGCCTGCGCCTTTGTGGGTGCGCCACATTAACGTTTATTCGTTTGGCATTTACTTGGCACACCCGATGTTCTTTGTGCTTACCGATCTGGTTGTTGAGCCCTTGTCGCTGCCTATTGGGGTGTATGCGCTGGTGCTTATCGTGGTAGGCGGCGTGGGATCCGTTGCCCTTAATAAGCTAGCCAATATCACTACGCTCGGTTCCATGCTATTCGGCAAGCAGTTGAAGGTAAGTTATTAAAATAGCTAGATAAGCTAGGCGTTAAGAGGCTAGTAGCAGAAGGCAAATAAAGAGAGTAATAAGATTCATCAGGGTAAAGCGAGCATTACGACCATGGTGTGAAAGCGGGTTCAGGGGCTTTTGGCAGCGAGGAGGTGCCTGGCTCGTCCGCCTGGCTAAGCAAGTGGCCACTGTAAGTTTTAAAGCGGGTGGGGCAGGCATGTAAGCGTTGCAAAAAGTCCTCTATTGCACTGTCTTCATCCAGCTCAGGGTCGAACCCACCTAAACGTTCAAACCATGCACGCCTCACGGCAATATAGGGTGGCATTATCAGTGCGCTTGCCAATAAACGCCTCAATAACCGCTCTGATAGCGATGGCTGGGTAAGGCTAACGATTAACGCATCAAGGGTGTAGGTGTTTAATTGCGGGTAGAGTGCGTCCCATAAACTGGCAGGCAGTGGTTTTCTTTGCAGCGCAATGATTAGCCACGCCGCTTGGCTTGTAAATGCGGCTTTATTGAGGCGAGCCCCCAGTGGTTGCGCAGGGGTGATCAGGCAGTGAGTGTGATAACGCTGCCCGATAGAGGTTAGACGCGCATTCGCTTGAGTGCCCGTCACCAAAATGGGCAACAAGTGGTCGGCGACACCGGATTCACGTATGGATTGTAAATGGCGTGGTAACTGCGCGCCCGTTACCATTGCATCAACAATAAAGCAGACCGACCTCATTATTTGCCGACTCCGATTGTGAGCAAATCTCTCAAATTGTAATTTATTGTAGTATCTGCTTCATTTGAGTAGCAAGTAAAAAAGCTTGCGGGCCAAAAAAGGGTGCTCAGTATTTTTAGTGCACATTTTGGTGCATTGGCGGTTATTTTTGTTCTATTTTGGTGCGTCAAAGGTTGTTAAAGAGGCTTGTTAGCAGCTCTTTGGACTTTATGCGTCATCAGGATGCATCAGAATCTATTTTTAAATATTTAAGAAACAGTTGCTTACGTTTTTTCTATGCCATATTGGTGCACATTTGGCATGCTCTCTGCATTGTATTTTGTAGCGGCTAGCGGGTCGTAGGCATAAGCCTTGCGGCGTGCTAAAACGATAGCCGGTCTGAAATGCTCGCTGAACGGTTTTGTATTTCAATGCAGGCAAACGTTGAGTGAACAAGAATGACAAACGTGCGGTTTAGCACGTATTTTGTCGAACAACACTTTTATCGGTAGCTTACTGTCGTTAGCTTTAAGCCACGCTCATACCGGAGGACACTATGTCAGCCAAGACTCTCGCGCTAATTGAAGAACATGATGTTAAATGGGTAGATCTGCGTTTCACCGACACGCGCGGTAAAGAGCAGCACGTGACTGTGCCTGCCCGTGATGTGAACGAAGAGTTTTTTGAGAATGGCCAAATGTTTGATGGCTCTTCTATTGAAGGCTGGAAGGGTATTAACGAATCAGACATGATTCTGAGCCCGGAAGACGGTACTGGTTACCTTGACCCCTTCACCGAAGATGCCACACTCGTACTTCGCTGCGACATCATCGAGCCGGCCACTATGCAAGGCTACGATCGTGACCCGCGCTCTATTGCTAAGCGTGCAGAAGCTTACCTGCAGTCGACTGGCTTGGGCGACACCGCCTTCTTTGGTCCTGAGCCTGAATTCTTTATCTTTGACGAAGTGCATTGGAAGTCTGACATTCAGGGTTCCATGTATAAAATCACGTCTGACGAAGGTGCTTGGGCGACCAGTAATCAAGTAGAAGGCGGCAACTTAGGCCACCGTCCGCGCGTTAAAGGCGGCTACTTCCCGGTTCCCCCGGTTGATAGCTTCCACGATATCCGTGGTGCGATGTGTAACACGCTGGAAGCCATTGGCCAGACGGTTGAGGTTCACCACCACGAAGTTGCTAACGCAGGTCAGAACGAAATCGGCGTTAAATTCAACACGTTGGTGAAGAAAGCTGACGAAGTTCAGGAAATGAAGTATGTGATCCACAACGTGGCACATGCTTACGGCAAAACCGCCACTTTCATGCCTAAGCCGCTGGTGGGTGACAACGGTTCTGGTATGCACGTCCACCAGTCGTTCTGGAAAGATGGTCAAAACCAGTTCGCCGGTGACGAGTACGCGGGTTTGTCTGAAATGGCACTTTTCTACATTGGCGGTATCATCAAGCACGCTCGTGCCCTGAACGCGTTCACTAACGCGTCTACCAACTCGTACAAGCGTCTCGTGCCAGGTTTTGAAGCACCCGTTATGTTGGCTTACAGCGCGCGTAACCGCTCTGCTTCCATCCGTATTCCGTATACCGCTAGCCCGAAAGGCAAACGCGTTGAAACTCGTTTCCCTGACCCGACCGCTAACCCCTACCTGGCGTTTTCTGCCATGTTGATGGCCGGTATCGACGGTATTAAGAACAAGATTCATCCTGGCGATGCCATGGATAAAAACCTGTACGACCTGCCGCCAGAAGAAGGCAAGTCCGTACCGACTGTAGCGCATAGCCTGGACCAAGCGTTGGAAGCACTCGATGCTGACCGCGCGTTCTTGACCGAGGGTGGCGTGTTCACCGACGAAATGATCGATGCCTACATCGACCTCAAGATGGAAGAAGTGGAGCGTATTCGTATGACCACGCACCCCATCGAGTTTGATATGTACTATAGCTGTTAAGTACAGCTGTTAAGTACAGCTGCTAATCAGCGTTACTCGACACTGGCTGTTACTATCAGCTAGGTGGTGGTAACAATGATGGCTAATAGAACCCCGCTACGGCGGGGTTTTTTTGTTACTGGGGACTGAGAAGCGTTGCAAGGGGAGGCTATGAACAAGGTCAATGCAGTCGTGATGAGCGGTGTGCTGATCACTTTTTTAGGCGTGGGGGGAATGGGCGGTACGGTGTTCGGGCAAACGGTTTACCGGGTCACCGATGAGCATGGCAACATTACGTTTACCGATAACCCTGGCCGTGGCGGCGAGGCATTAGAACTGACGCCATTGCCTAGCCTGCCGCCAGCATTAAAGTCAGCGATGTCCTCTTCCAGTGAAACCACGCCCGCTGCTATGCGCCCACGTGGCAAACCAGGGCAGCCCTTTATGCCCTATGACCACTTTTCTATTGCGCTGCCCCAGCAAGGCGCACGCCTGACGGAGCGAAGCACCGCGGTGGAGGTGGCAATTGCGCCACCGCTGCGTGAAGACCACCAAGTGCGGCTGTTAGTGAATGGAGAGATTAGCCAAACCGCGCTGCACAGTGATGTTTTCTGGTTAACGGGGCTGCCTGCGGGGCAGCACGAACTTCAAGCAGAGTTACTGGACAGCAGCCAGCGGTTACAGCACCGCACCCCGGCGGTGACGATTACGGTTCCTTAAAAGGGCCATTAAAAGTCTCAGTGCACTAAAATAGTGCAATCGTGGGCGCATTTAATGTCGCGATTGCGCTAAAACGATTCATCTATCCCCGCCGCTTTGCCCGCAAGCCGTGCAACTAGGCATAAAGGAATAATTGGCGCGCTTTTTGCAGTTCCCACATTGATCATCCACCTGTAGGTCTATCACCGCGATGGAAGACGCAATTTCTCAGGACACCACCATGCATCAGCGTTTGCTTGAACATCTCACCACGGCGGTATTGCTGTTAGACGGCGAGCTGCGTGTGCGCTGGATGAACCCTGCCGCTGAAGCTTTATTGGCGGTCAGCCTTAGCCGAGTTCACGGGATCAGCCTGGATACGCTACTCGGCGGTGATGAAAGTATTGATGATGTGTTAGCCAAAGCACGGGATGCTTTTCACCCTTATACTCAGCGCGAAGCGCGTATTACGCCCCTGAATAGTGAACCACTCACCGTCGACTATACGGTGACACCATTATCTGACGATGAACTGCTGTTAGAAGTTGAGCCGCGGGACCGGCTAATGCAAATCTCCCGAGAAGAAGCGCTCACTACCCGCCAAGAGACGATCAAGGTGTTGGCCCGCGGGCTTGCCCATGAAGTCAAAAATCCGCTTGGCGGCATTCGCGGTGCTGCGCAACTGTTAGAGCGGGATTTAGACAACCCGACGCTGCGCGAATATACCCATATTATTGTGGAAGAGGTGGATCGTCTGCGCGATCTGGTCGACTCCATGCTCGGCCCTAACCGAATACTCAAGCACGAACCGGTTAATATTCACAAAGTGCTCGAACGGGTGCGGTCGCTGTTGATTGCCGAGCATCCCAGCGTTGAAATCAGTCGTGATTATGATCCGAGCTTGCCTGACCTTTCCGGCGATGAATCGCAAATGATTCAAGCGGTGCTTAATGTCGCGCGCAACGCCGTGCAGGCCATGAGCGATGCGCAAACGCCGGCGCCTACCCTAATACTGCGCACCCGCGCCCGTCGTCAATTTACCCTCGGCGCTGAACGGCATCGTTTAGTCAGCGAAGTAGCGGTCATTGATAACGGTCCCGGCATTCCAGATGCGCTACAGGAAACGTTGTTTTATCCCATGGTGTCAGGGCGAGCAGAAGGCAGTGGCCTTGGGCTTTCTATCGCCCAGTCGATTTTGCACCAACATCAAGGATTGATTGAATGCGACTCACGAGCGGGTCACACCGAATTTCGTTTACTGATTCCAATGATTATTAACTTCACCGGAGAAGCGTCATGACTGAGGCTGCACGTAATGATGTTGCGCGGGTGGTCATTGTCGATGATGACCGCGCTATCCGCTGGGTGCTGGAACGCGCATTGGCGCAACCCGATCTTGACGTTGAGTGTATTGAGCGCGCCGACGTGGCACTGACACGCTTATTGGAAAGCCCGCCGGACGTGCTGGTGACCGATATACGCATGCCCGGTATCGACGGTCTGGATTTAATGGCACGCGTGCGGGAAGCACACCCCGACCTGCCGGTGATTGTGATGACCGCGCATTCTGATCTAGATAGTGCCGTTGCTTCTTATCAGGGCGGGGCCTTTGAATACCTGCCCAAGCCGTTCGATGTTGACGAAGCGCTGGCACTGGTACGTCGTGCTGTCGCACATGCCCGTGAACGCCAACGCCCGGTCACTGTACCTGAAGGTTTGAACGCCGAGATTATAGGTGAAGCCCCTGCAATGCAGGAGGTGTTCCGTGCCATTGGCCGCCTTTCTCACTCGCATATCACCGTATTGATTAATGGCGAGTCGGGTACGGGGAAGGAGCGCGTTGCCCAGGCGCTTCATCAGCATAGCCCGCGCGCGGGTAAGCCGTTTATTGCGTTAAACATGGCGGCGATTCCCCGCGACTTGATCGAATCGGAGCTGTTTGGCCATGAGAAGGGCGCCTTCACCGGGGCGGCGCAGCAGCGCCAGGGGCGGTTTGAACAAGCCAATGGCGGCACGCTGTTTTTAGATGAAATCGGTGACATGCCGTCGGAAACTCAAACGCGTCTGCTGCGAGTGCTGGCTGACGGTGAATTCTATCGCGTCGGCGGGCATACACCGGTCAAAGTAGACGTGCGTATCATCGCTGCCACGCACCAAAACCTAGAGGTGTTGGTAGAAGATGGCCGGTTTCGGGAGGATTTGTTCCATCGGCTGAATGTGATTCGTATTCATTTGCCCAAGCTTGCTGAACGGCGCGAAGACATTCCCCGCTTAACGCGACATTTTTTAGCCGAAGCGGCGAAAGAACTCGCCACCGATATTAAGGTGTTAACCAGCGAAGCGGAGGCCCACCTAACGCGTTTACCATGGCCCGGCAACGTTCGGCAGTTGGAAAACAGCTGCCGCTGGCTCACGGTAATGGCGTCGGGGCGAGAAATTCTCGTTGAGGACCTGCCACCGGAGCTGCGTTCGCCGAGTGCCTCAGAAAGCAGCGCCCACGGTGACTGGCGCACGGCGTTTCGTGACTGGGCGGATCATGCCCTGGCCGAAGGCCATACGCATCTACTGGAAGAAGCGGTGCCTGATTTTGAGCGGATTCTGATTGAGACAGCGCTTAAACATACTGGCGGGCGCAAGGGCGAAGCCGCTGAACTGCTAGGCTGGGGACGTAATACACTCACCCGAAAACTAAAAACCCTGCTGCCAGCGTTGGCCGATGAATAAAGACTACTCGTTGGCGAGGATATAGACCGCGTCGGCATAGGTGGTTGCGGGAAGCTCGCATTGGTTCGTTTGCCAGGGCAGCAGGCTTAGCGTGTCGTTAATGCCCAAGGCGTTTAGTTGATAGGCGACGCCTTCGTTATACGTAACATGGCCCAAACCCATTAAGCCGACGGCCAGGGCGCCGCTCTCTGCGGCCTCGGCCAAACGTTGGGCCATGGCGACATCCCAGGTCAACTGTGCCTGAATAAAACGCTCAAGTGCTGCAGGCGTGTCATCCATGGCATGCTGATTAAAGACCTCTGTCAGCCGTGCGCGATAGTGGGCGCTGGCAGGTTGCGGCGGTGGGATGGCATAGCGTTCCTCAGCAGGCACGTTCTCCCAGCCATCGTTGACGAGTCGATGGCGCAGGGAGGGTTCTATATTGAGGGCGATTAGCGGAACTTGCGCCATACGGGCAAATTCCAAAATGGGCATATAGAGCGCCGCATCGAAGCCCCATGCCTCATCCCAGCGGGTTTGCGATAATAGCGTCGCGGCATCTGATTCACCGGCGATCCAGGCATCAAGGGCGGGCTGAGCGCTACGCGGTAACATTTCCAAGCCAATCACCAGTTCATCATTAAGCGCATGCAAGCCTGCCAGCGTGTGCAGCTGCCAGCGGTGATGGGATACTTCATCGTGCTGTTCGCCTAGCAACACAACTTGCTGCTGGGCCGAGGTGGATAGTGCCTGGCGTGTCGTTAGCGGCTGATCTTCCTGCCACCACTGACCCGGGCTTGGGCAGGCTGCCATTATCACACCGGGCTGTAGGCCCATCGCTAAGCAAACCATTAATGCGCTAATGCGCCATGCCCTTTGCAGAGAGTTACTGCGCTGATTCAAGGCGCTTAATCTCAGCCAGCAGTGCTTCTGCTTCTTCAGTAAGGGTGGCATTGGCGCGCATATCACCGTTGCGTGAAGCTTCCATCGCGGCTTGAAGTTTGCGCTCATACGCTTGCTGAAGCTTTTTTTTGGGGTCGCGCTTAAACATGCCTAACATGAGCAATCTCCTCGCTAACAAGGTTCGTTTGTACACTATTTGTATAGTTTTAGAGTGCTCGTGTCGAATATTTGTTTTAACTGCCTTTGTAATCGTAGTGATTAGGCGCGGCGCACTGGCGTAAAAAGCGCTCAAAATCACATAGAATCGTCTCTAGGCTCGCGTGCAGGCGGTGGTCGTCGTCAACCATCCGCAGCGATAGACGCTGAAGACGAGCGCGTTCGATCACCGGTCCCGGGGCAACTACATCATCCCGCCAACCGTGAATAATATGCGTGTGTTGTGCCTGGATAAGAGGTGATGTTTCCGGGTAGTCAGCTAAACCGAGCGCAGGGGCCAGCAAAAAACAGCCCAGTACCGGCTGCTGAGCGCTTACTGCCGCGCTCAGCCAGCCCCCCAAGCTAGAGCCTGCCAACACACAACAGGCAGGGTCATCGTTGCGTTCAGCTAATACACTCAGTAAATGCTGAAGCCGCTGCTGGGGTTGTGACATGCCACGATAGTCCATGACGACCGGCTCACAGTCATCCAGCTTTTCGGCAATACCTTTCATGGCCTGGGTTTTAAGCGCGCCTGGCCCGCTCTCTAGGCCATGAGATAGATAAACAATCATCATGGTGTTAGCTCGCTGAGCGTTGGATAGCTTCTCCACCCTGTTCGATGTCTTCACCAGCCCCACGAATGGTATTACAGCCGCTGACCACCAAAAGCGTGGTGATTAAGAGTATGCCAAGGGCAATAGCGCGTTTCATAATGCTCTCCTCAGATTTTGGGTAGAACGACTGATCACAATATTTACGATATCTTGGATTGGCGCGAAAAGTAGCGGCCAGAAAACAAAAATAATCGCTGTCGAGACATAACGCTACGGTTTTGTAGGCCATGAACAGAGAAATATGCCCTTATATCGCGTGCTTATGTCGCATGTGCCAGTTTTATACATAAAAGGCGCCGCCAAACGGTGCTCTTAGAAGTAACAGGTTCTATTTTAAGTCATTGTTATTTAAGTTTTTTTATTTTTATTGGCACGGCTTGGCTCAGCATCTGCAGGTTCTGTTTAGCAACAGAGAAATTTAATGGATTAGTTAGCCAGTTGTTTTAGTCGCTACAGAGGCAAGCATCAGAAGAAACTGAGTGAGTGGGCTGATAGGTAAAAGGGAAGGCAGGAAGCCAAAAGGCCAAAAGGCCAAAAGGCCAAAAGGCCAAAAGTTAAACAGGACGTTAATGGACACTCCGCCCACTCACTGGTTACAGCGCAAGGAGGCGCTGTTCATCAACCTAAGGGAGTGGACCGATGCAAAACGACCATCTCGTAAAAATGAGGTGGTTTTTTTGCGTGCGTGAAATTTTTTAACCCACTGTTTTAAAACTGCTTTTAAAATTTTCTATTTGCTTTGCTGTTGCGTAGATGGCTCACGTACAGATAAAAGCGGTGTTTTGGACTACTATCCCTATAATTAATCCAAAATGTAGCGGTTAGAAAACGTCAACGTAACGGCCGCACACGATCAGGGACAAAATTATGGCGATGGCATTGATGTTATGCATGTTTGTTTTGTTCTTAGGGTTTTCGGGTGTGGGGGTGTATATGATGTTTAAGACATCATTTATGGCACGCCTTGATGAACGTGAAGACCTGCCGCCCGACATGTAGATGACTGGCTGTAAAATATAAATATATCGAAAAGAAGCATTAGCGCCCGCATAAGCGGGCGTTTTTCGTTAATGCTTTAGCAGACTAAAGAGGTGACTTACCCCATCCAATAAAGGCTGAGCAAAGCAAAGGCATAGCCCATCGCCGCACCTGCCAGTACATCACTGACATAGTGCAACCCCAGGCCGACTCGGGAGATCGCAATCAGCAGGGTTAACGGCAGAATGATAGGGAGTAACCAAGGGGTGTGGGTGGCCACTAACACACTGAACATTACCGCATGCATGGTATGGCCGCTGGGGAAGCTGTAACGATCGCGTGCTGGTTCGCAGCACTGAATGCCCAATTTATAGGTGATAAAGGGCCGTTCACGGCATAAACGCGTTTTCACCAGCCGATAAACGGCAACAGCAAACAACGCGATGACACTGTACTGCATCAATCGCCAAGCACTATTCGGCTGGAGCCAAGGCTGGGCAAGAATAAGCAACACCCAAACAGGCCAATCGCCTAAACGGCTGGCGGCCTGCAAGGTGATACGCCAGGGGCGATAGATCGATAGCCGTGATATACGTTGGCAGAACTGCCACTCCAGCAGGTCAAGACGGTCGAATACGACAAGCGGACGCGGGCGCATGATGAGCCTCCAGGGCTTGGTGTAAGTAATGCAAAAACTGCTCGGCAATACCCATCCAGCTCTGCTCCAGCGCACGTAAACGTGCTACTCGACCCAGGCGAGCGTAGTCAGCCGGATGTTGGCACAGGTCTACCGCTGCCTGTTGAAAAGCAGCACTATTGCCCGCGGGTACAGTGATCCCATTGTGTCCACTGTTAATGAGTTCGGCGCTGGCCGCGTGGTCGTAAGCCACCACGGCCAAGCCGCTGGCCATGGCTTCTGCGACCACATTCCCCCAGGTCTCTGAAAGCGAGGGGAAAATAAATAGGTCCGCGCTAGCATAGTGGCGAGCAAGCGCCTCTTGTCCCACGAAACCGGTGAAATGCGCGTCGGGTAGCGCCTTCTCTAACTGTGCCCGCCCGGGGCCATCACCTACGATCACCTGAGCGATATCGGGACGCACCTCGCGCATCGCTTGGAAACTCTCGTGCAGCAACGTGAGGTTTTTTTCCGCTGCTAATCGACCAACGTACAGGGCGACCGGCTGATGCTCGCTAACCCCCCATCGCTGACGCAGCTGAGTATCGCGATAGGCAGGAGAGAAGCGTTCGCCATCCAGCCCACGTGACAGGACATGGACGCCCCGAATGCCTTGTTGCTTAAGCGATTTAGCTTGCAGATGGGTAGGCACCAACGTCAGTGCACAGCCGTTATGAAAGTAGCGCAGGTAACGTCGAGCCGTCGAAGCTAGCCACGTAACGCCATAATCTTCGCAATAATGGTCAAAGTTGGTATGCCAGCCAGCCACCAACGGAATATTAAGCTGTCGGGCCGCTTGACGAGCCGCCCAGCCAAGTGGGCCTTGGGTCGCTAGGTAGATAACGGCAGGACGATGTTGCTGCCAAAAGCGGCGCAGGGTGGCAGGCTTCACCAATCCCACTTGTACATCGGAGTAACCGGGCAAGGCTAAGCGCTGAACCTGCAACTCGCGGTTAACCCCAGTGGCGCTAGCGTCGATTTGGGGGCGGGGTCGAATAACGTCAACCGGCACTCCTTGGCGGTTGAGTTCATAGCTTAACCGGCTCAGCGTATGGGCGACGCCATTGATATCTGGAGACCATGTTTCACTAACGATGCACAGTCGCATGAGCGATTCATCCCTTTATCACGTTTAAAGGCAGTGTGGGCGCAGAGAATGACAATGCAGAGTCAAGCAAATGAATAAGCGATGACATCCTGGTGAGTAGACCCCATCGGCATTCAGGCATGAGGGGCGGTTTGCTCAACGGTAGGTGACGGTATATGAACGCTTACGCACGCCTCTTATTGGCAGAGTGTAAAAGCTGAACTAGCCTCAAAGAGAGCAGAGCGGTGATCGGTTGAAAAAGGGGAGCGACTCAGGAAGAGGCTAAGGCAAGGGGTTTACAATGGATGTAGCAATGAACATGCACGAATACGGTGATATGCATTTGGATATCTTCACCTTGGATACCCAAGGTATCACTGTAAGAGAAGACGCGTTGGCCATCGAAGAGGCGTTAGAAATCCGTTTGGCGGGGGCCGAGCCAGTTATCACTATGCGAACGCCAGGCCACGACCGGGAACTGACGGCTGGGCTGATGCTGAGTGAGGGACTGGCGCGAACGAAAGATGATTTTGAGGTTATCGACCATCTCGTCGGGCAGCCCAATGTTGTACAAGTAGTGCTAAAACGCTTTAGTGCCACTAAGGCCGAGCAACTGGAGCGGTCATCGCTCTCCAACAGTGCTTGCGGCGTGTGCGGCAAGAAAAAGCTGAACTTGGAGATAATGCAGGGGCTGAACCCCCTGACATTTTCGACGCCACTACATCGCCAACTGTTGTCGTCTTTACCAGCAGAACTATACAAGCACCAAAAGCTCTTCGAGCAAACCGGCGGGTTACATGCCGCTGCATTGTTTGATGCCAGTGGACAGCTACTGGCATTAAGAGAGGATGTTGGGCGCCACAATGCGGTGGATAAGTTAAATGGATGGGCATTATTGAACGGCCAACTACCCCTCGACGACCGCATTATCCTGCTAAGTGGGCGCGCCAGTTTTGAACTCATTCAGAAATGCATCATGGCGCGTGTGTCGGTTGTCTGTGCTATCTCCGCCCCTAGTAGTTACGCGGTGCGCCTAGCGAGAGAGTTCGGCATAACGTTGGTGGGCTTCCTGCGAGAGGGGCGCTTTAATATTTACTCAGGCGCGGAGCGCATCCTGGGTCCCTCTTATGCGTTGCCTAATGAGGCAGAGAACAAGCGTCCCGCTTAGTCACGTTCAGCTTAGTCTGGAAGGACGTTTCACTTCACGCACATGGCATCGCCGCACGGTTATCATTTAAGCATGGCAAGGGCCACAAGTAATGGCAGTAGGACAACCAACATGACATCGACAGTTATTATTACCGGGGCCAACCGCGGCGTCGGTTTGGCGCTGGCAGCGCACTACTTTGATGCCGGCTGGCAGGTAGTCGGCGTTTGTCGGCAGACGTCTGAAGAATTAGCGCGTGTGGCCCATCAGGTGATTGAGGACATTGATGTTACTCAGCCTGATGATGTCGACCGGCTAGTCAAAGCGCTTAATGGACAAGCAATCGCTTTGTTAATTAACAATGCCGGACTGCTACGTGATGAGTCGCTGGGTGATATTGATTTCGACAGTATTCGCGAGCAGATGGAAATCAACGCTTATGCACCGTTGCGGGTCGCTGAAGCTTTGCTTCCCAATCTCGAAAAAGGCAGCAAAATCGCCAATATTACCAGCCGAATGGGCTCCATCGCCGATAACGACTCAGGTGGGCGTTATGGTTACCGTGCTTCTAAAGCGGCGCTTAACGCGTTTGGTAAATCGCTGGCAATGGATTTAAAGCCCAAAGGTATAGCGGTAGCCCAGCTTCACCCTGGCTATGTGCAAACACGCATGGTTAATTTTGGTGGTTTGATTAGTCCGCAAGAAGCGGCTTTAGGTATTGCTGCGCGTATCGAAGCACTGACGTTGGATAACAGTGGTGGGTTTTGGCATAGCAATGGCGAAGCACTTCCCTGGTGATGGCAGTATGGGCATGAATGTCGGCCAATAATTGATTCAAGGAGGAAGTCGATGAAAATGTATGTACGTTTCGGCGCCATGATTGTGACGGCCACCGTGATCATGCTGGGATTGATGTATCTGAACACTTATCAGCTAGACCATGTCACTTTCAGTGAAACCCGTACCTACATGGCTATCGTCATGGGTGCCACGATGGCGGTAGTCATGCTGGGGTTCATGCTTGATATGTACTCCAAAAAAGGCGTGAACGTGGCCATTTTGCTGGGCAGTATCGTGGTGTTTGCCGGAGCGCTGTGGCTGGTGCGTAGCCAGCAGACGGTGGATGACGTTTCTTATATGAAAGCGATGATTCCTCACCACTCCATCGCCATTCTGACCAGTGAGCGTGCCCAGATATCCGATCCCCGCGTACGCGAACTTGCCGATACAATTATCGAGACGCAACGGGAAGAAATCGCAGAGATGAAGGCCCTAATAGCGGACCTTGAGGATGAGTAAAAAAGTTTATTAGCACCATTCTACTGGGGTAAAGTCGCTCTACCTGGACAAAGTCGATACGGCTAGATCGTGTTAGTTCTCTTTCCCGTAACACTATTGAAAGGATGCAGGGCGTTGCGGGTCACGTAGAAACGCAAGGTTTCACCTTCGGCGACCGGTGGTTGGCCCGACACACGAATCACGGTGGGCTGGTCGCTGTCGGCGAGACGTACATACAGGTGGCTTTCGGCACCGGCGGCTTCAAAGAGCTCCAGGGTTGATTCTACGATGAGATTTGGTTCGTCCGGCGGGGTTAAGAGCATGTCATCCGGGCGTATGCCGACAATATCCGTGTTCGCTGGCAGGTTATCCAGTATGCCGTTGGCACCCCGCGCATGTAAGTACTCAACCGGGAGCATATTCATGGCGGGAGAGCCGATAAAACCGGCGACGAACATGGTTGCCGGGTAGGCGTAAATCTCCATGGGCGTGCCCACCTGCTCAATCTGCCCATCGTTCAGTACCACCAAGCGGTCGCCCAGGGTCATGGCTTCCAGCTGGTCGTGGGTCACATATAAGCTGGTGGTTTTAAGGCGTCGCTGTAGCTGCTTGATCTCTACCCGCATCTGTACGCGCAGTTTGGCATCCAGGTTGGAAAGCGGCTCGTCAAACAGAAACGCGGCGGGGTCGCGTACCAAGGCGCGACCCATGGCTACCCGCTGGCGCTGGCCGCCGGAAAGCTTGCGCGGTTTGCGCTCTAAAAACTCTTCGATCTCAAGCATTTTGGCGGCAATGCTTACGCGTTTTTCAATCTCCTCTTTATTAAAGCCGCGGTTCTTCAGCCCATAGGCGAGGTTGTTGTACACCGTCATGTGCGGGTAAAGGGCGTAATTTTGGAACACCATGGCGATGTCACGCTCGGCGGGTTCGAGATTATTCACCACCCGCTCGCCGATTTTGAGCGTGCCTTCGGTAATGGTTTCAAGCCCCGCCACCATGCGCAGCAGGGTAGATTTGCCGCAGCCGGAAGGCCCCACCAGCACCACAAACTCGCCATCCTCGATCTGTAAATCGATGCCTTTGACGGCGTGAACATTGCCGGTATACGTTTTTTTCAGCCCTTCCAAGGTAATGCTGGCCATCTTATTTCTCCGTCTCGGTCAGGCCTTTCACAAATAGGCGTTGCATAAACAGAATCACCAATACCGGCGGCAACGCTGCCATGACGACCGCCGCCATTACTAGGTGCCACTGGGGGTTCTCTTCTGAGGTCATACGCTGGATACCCATCACAATGGTGGTGTAGTCGGGATCGGTGGTGATCAGTAGCGGCCAAAGGTACTGGTTCCAACCGTAGATAAACATGATCACAAACAGCGCGGCGATATTGGTCACGGAAAGCGGCATTAAGATGTCCTTAAAGAACTTCATCGGCCCGGCGCCGTCTACCCGCGCGGCTTCCAGCATCTCTTCGGGAATAGTCATAAAAAACTGGCGGAACAAAAAGGTCGCCGTGGCCGAGGCAATCAACGGTATCGACAGCCCGGCAAAGCTATTGAGCATGTTGAGATCGGCGACCACCTGAAAGGTAGGAATAATGCGTACTTCGACCGGTAACATCAGAGTGACGAATATCAGCCAGAAAAAAAACATCCGGAAACGAAAGCGGAAGTAGACAATGGCAAAGGCGGACAGCAGCGAAATGGACAGCTTACCCACGGTGATCGCCATGGCCATGATAAAACTGTTCCAGAGCATCTGGGCGGCGGGCGGTGAATTAGCTGTCGATACGCCGGATTTCCACATCAACGTATAATTTTCAATCCCGTGGCTGCCGGGCAGTAACGGTATCGTGCCGCGCAGTAGCTCATCAGGGGCCTGTGTCGACGCCACCAGAGCGATATAAACCGGGAATATCACCAGCGCCACGCCAATAATTAACACGGCATGGGCGAAAAAATTGGCCCAGGGTCGGTTTTCAACCATTTTGTCACTCTCTCCGTCACTCTTTCCACAAGGCCCGACAACAAGGCCTGTTAAATGGGCTTGTTAATAATTAACGCGCCGCTCGATAAAGCGGAATTGAATCACTGTCAGTGCCACCACAATCACCATGAGAATTACCGACTGAGCCGCTGAAGAGCCTAAGTTGAGCCCCACAAAGCCATCGGCGTAGACCTTATAAACCAAGATATTGGTCGACTGAGCCGGCCCGCCCTGGGTGGTGGTGTGGATAATGCCGAAGGTATCGAACATGGCGTACACTACGTTGACCACCATCAGGAAGAAGGTGGTGGGTGAGAGCAGCGGAAAAATAATTGTCCAGAAGCGCTTAATGGGGCTGGCGCCATCAATCGAGGCGGCTTCAATTAGCGATTGTGGAATGGATTGTAAGCCCGCCAGAAAGAACAAAAAGTTATAGGAGATCTGCTTCCAGGCGGCGGCGAGAATCACCAGCAGCATGGCATCGCTACCCGAATTGCGGTGGTTCCACTGATAACCCAGCATTTCCAGCATATAGGGCACGATGCCGATGGAGGGGTTGAAGATAAACCACCACAATACGCCGGCAAGGGCAGGGGCAATGGCGTAGGGCCACACCAGCAGCGTGGTGTAGGTGCTGCGCGAACGAATCATCCGGTTCACGGTGCTGGCTAGCAATAGCGCCACTGACATTGACACCAGCGTGGTGCCCACCGCAAACACCACCGTGACCGATAGTGAATTGAGATAGCTGCCGTCACGGAATAGCCGAGCAAAGTTCTCAAGGCCTACAAAGGTTGAACGCAGCCCAAAGGCATCTTCGCGCAATAACGACTGATACAGCGCCTGGCCCGCCGGCCAGATAAAAAAGATCAGGGTAATGATCACCTGGGGTGCCAGCAGGGCGAAAGGCAGCCAACGCCCCGGAAAGGTCATGCGTTTAGTTTGCATGGGCAACTCTGCAAATTATGGGCAAACATAAGAAACATAAGCATCAATAAACGAAAGCGCCGCCTACCCTGTGGGCAAGCGGCGAAGTGAGTGCTTGTTTATTGATTGGCGGATTCGAAGTCACGCAGTAGCGCATTGCCGCGCTCAACCGCGTCGTCCGCCGCTTCCTGCCCGGTTTTTCCACCGGTCATCACGGCTTCCATCTCTTCAGAGATAATGTCGCGAATCTGTACGAAGTTACCAAAGCGCAGGCCTTTCGAATTTTCGGTTGGCTCGTTGAGGGTCATCTGTTTCAACGAAATATCCGCACCAGGGTTCTCATCGTAGTAGCCCTGTTCTTTGCTTAAATCCCAAGCGGCTTGGGTGATGGGCAAGTAGCCGGTTTGCTGGTGCCACTGCGCCTGCACTTCGGGCTGGGAGAGGTACTCAAAAAATGCCGCAACCGCTTCGTACTCTTCCTCGCTATGGCCTTGCAGTGTCCAAAGTGTCGCGCCGCCGATAATTGAGTTCTGGGGGGCGTCTTCTACGTCGGCGTAGTAGGGCTGCATGCCGAAGCCTACTTCAAAGTCTGAATTGGCGGCTACATCGGCGCGGGAGGCTGAAGAACCAAAGAAAACGGCGCAATCCTGAGAATAGAACATTGGCTCGGAGTCTGGTCCGGTACCGGGGCCAGCCCAGCGGTATACGCCTTCCTCTTGCCAGTCGTGCAGGTTATCCCAGTGACGGGCGACCAGCTCATTGTTGAAATTAAACTCGGTTTCCAGCCCGCCAAAGCCGTTTTCCAGCGTGCCCAGCGGTGAGTTATGCATGGCGGAGAAGTTTTCCAGCATCACCCAGCTAGGCCAAGAGGAAGTAAACCCACAGCTGGCCGCACCGGATTCGACGATCTGGCGAGACGCCTCGGCCAGCTCTTCCCACGTTTCGGGGGGTTGTTCAGGGTCTAGGCCCGCTTCCTCGAACATGTCGCGGTTGTAATACATGATCGGCGTGGAGGAGTTGAACGGAAACGACAGCATGTTGCCATTGGTGTCGGTGTAATAACCCACTACCGCAGGCAAAAAAGCGTCGTTATCGAAAGCGCGACCATGCTCTTCCATCAGCTCATACACCGGGTAGATGGCGCCTTCGGCGTTCATCATGGTGCCGGTGCCGACTTCAAACACCTGCAGAATGTGCGGCTGCTCATTAGCGCGGAAGGCCGCAATGGCTCCGGTCATGGTTTCGGCATAGGTGCCGCGATAGCTGGGCGTGACCCGGTACTCACCCTGGGATTGGTTAAAATCTTCAGTGATGCCTTCAAGAATTTCACCCAGTTGACCGCCCATGGCGTGCCACCAGCTAATGTCAGTGGCGGCGTGGGCAGATAGGCTCAGGCTGGCAGTAGCGACACCAACGGCAAGCGCATGCAGTGTAAAACGAGACATGACAGCTCCTTGTGGGCCTGAATTTGATCAGGCGTGCAATGCGTTTATTAAGTTTTTTGGATGCACTGAACAATAGAAAGTGTAGATGACGTTTTGATGAATGCGTGATGAACTCGCAATTAAATTTAGCCTGAACAGGTTGAGTAGGCGTAGCACCATGCCAGTGGTAGGGTTAGCGGTAAGCCACTTTAGAAAGAGAGCGTAATGTCCCAAGCCATCGCCTTGCTCGAAAAACTAGTCGCCTTTGACACCACCTCTAGCGAATCCAATTTAGCGCTAATTGAGTACGTTGAAGGCTATTTGGCTGAGGTCGGCGTTAGCGCCGAGCGGGTAATGAGCCCCTGCGGCACCAAAGCCAATTTGATTGCAAAAATCGGCCCGGATGCGCCGGGCGGGGTAATGCTTTCCGGCCATACCGATGTGGTGCCGGTGGCGGGGCAGCCATGGTCCAGTGACCCCTTTACGCTGCGCGATGGCAACGACGGCCGACTTTATGGGCGCGGCACTTGCGATATGAAAGGGTTTATTGCCTGTGTTCTTTCCATGGTGCCCGCCTGGGTGAAAGCACCTTTGCAGCAGCCTATCTATCTTGGCTTTTCATACGATGAAGAGATCGGCTGCGTCGGCGCGCCAAGCCTCATTAAGCGCTTTTATGAACGCTACTCCAGCACCGCCCATGTGATCGTCGGTGAACCGACCAGCATGCAGCCGGTGGTGGCGCAGAAAGGGGCGACAAATCTGCGCACCACGGTAATTGGCCGCGAAGCCCACAGCAGCCAAGTTAACCAGGGCACCTCTGCCATCCATGTAGCGGCCAGACTCGTCACTTTTATTGAAGACACCATGGCGGCGTTAGTTGAAGAGGGCCGGGTCGATGAAGCGTTTAACGTGCCGCATACCAGCCTACATGTCGGCAAAATCAAAGGCGGTACGGCGATCAATATCATGGCGCGGGAATGCCAGTTTGAGTGGGAAATTCGCCACCTGCCAACAGATACCTTCGACGAAATATACGCGCGCTATGAAGCGTTTTGTGAACAGTTAAGCGCTGAGCTGCAGGCCAAAGGCAAGCACGTTGACATCATTACCGAGCCCCTTAACGTGACGGTGCCGGGGCTGGCCGACCGCGATAATGACCAGGTGCTGCGCCTAGCCAAAGACCATTTGCCCGCCGCCTGCTGTAACCACGCAGTGGCTTATGCCACGGAAGCAGGGCAGTTCCAAGGGCAAGGGCTACAAACGATTATTCTTGGCCCCGGTAGTATTGCCCAAGCGCACCAACCCGATGAGTATATTGATGTTGAACAGCTCGAAGCGTGCCAGGATTTTCTAGCTAAAATGGGCAAGGCACTCGAAAGGCCTGCTTAACGCTGAACTATGGCTGAGCTATGGATAAATAAAAATCCCACCCGGTTTAAAGGGGTGGGATTTTTTGATCTACCAAGTCAGTGCTGAGGGTGTTCTTCAAACAACTCCGCTTTGGCATGGCGCATCACATCTTCGCACGCCTGCTGTTGGGCTAACTGCGTTAGCAGGCGCTGAGTTACTTCGAAGCCCTTGCCTAAGCAAGTATCCACTTCGTGCTGGCTAACCGCAGGCGTCACTCGGTAGTCAATTTTAACCGTGCGCCCGCCACCTTCTAGCCGATCAGCAACTCCCCTGAGCCGCCACGCGATTTTCTCTTTCCAAGTTGCTGATTCTTCCGCGCCTTCGTTTACGCTAAACGTGCACTGCCATTCCGGTTTAAAGACCTTCATAGGAGAACCTCCAAAAAAATTTGGAAAGAATGATCAATCGTGATTCGTACTCCATCGTCTGAATATGTTGCCCCACCACTATATACCTAACGCAGCGCGAATATCGAAACAATAGTGATACACCTCGGGCGACGCGCATAAGACGAATCGGTTAATCTATAAAAGACGTGGCTAAAGAGCTTAAGTTATGACCCGTACGACTGAGGTAAGTTGCCACTGCGGTAGCGAATTAACGCTTGATAAATGTTGTGGCCGTTATCATCAGGGCGAGGTGGCGCCGACCCCTGAAGCGCTAATGCGCTCTCGCTATTCGGCGTTTGTGTTAGGGCTTTGCGATTATCTATTGGCAACATGGCATCCCACCACACGGCCTGCAGAACTTACACCTGATCCTCAAACTGAGTGGAAGTCACTGGTTATTATGAGCGCAGAGCCAGCGCTTGGGGACAGCGGCCAGGTGCATTTTCGTGCCTATTTCTATGACAGTGGGCGTGGGCGAAAAGGTTGGCATGTATTGGAAGAGGTCTCTCGCTTCGTTAAAGAACAGCAGCGCTGGTGGTACGTTGATGGCGCCCCTACGCTTACCCGCTTAAAACCGCGCCGAAATGACTCATGCTTATGTGGTAGTGGCCGTAAATTAAAGGTATGTTGCGGTGAGTAGGCGCACAGCGCTAAGCGAAGTGAGGCGTTGAGTCTTCTGCTGGGATTAGCATAAGACTGGAATTAGCATAAAAAAGCAGTCGGAGAATAAGAACTTGCGAAAAGGCTCAAGGAGTACGCTTAAAGGGTGGTTGGGAATCTGGCTATGCGCCTGGAGCCTGACTACGCTGGCTGATAAACCTTTCCCTACATCCGACATTACCCTTGTCGTGCCGTTTGGCCCAGGCGGAGCCACGGATGTGCTGTTTCGTGCGATAGCCGCTGAAGCACAAAACTATTTAGGCACGCCTATCGAGGTCGTCAACATCGCGGGCAGTGCTGCCACGCGCGGTTCGCAAGTTGTTAAAGATGCCGCTGCGGATGGGTATACGCTATTGGGCAGTCATCAAACCATTGATTTAGCTTACCTCGCAGGGGCATCTGCCTATTCGCATCATGCCTTTGCACCCGTTGCCTTAATAACACGAACAGTAAACATACCCGCAACCTATGCAGGCCATCCCATTCTACGAGCCAGTGACATTCCTGAACTGGTTGCTAAGCAGACCCAGCCGTTGCTGTTTGGCGTCATTCCTCAATCCACTGATCACTTTTTTTGGCTGCATTTTTTTCATCAAACCGGTATTGCTACAGAGGCAGTCGAGTTTGTGCATTACCCGGATACCGGGGCTCAGGTGGCAGCCTTGCTCGCCCATGAAATTGATTTTGCGATGCTCAACTTGCCCTCAGCGGGTAGCCTGTTCGCCGCCAATGCGCTCACACCATTGGGTGTGGCTGGTGAAACCAGATTAACCGGTTTGCCTGAGGTCGCCACCTTAAAAGAGCAAGGGATCGAAATGGTAAATACGACTGACCGGGGCGTTTTTGTACCGTTGACGACTGCTCCAGAAAGATTAGCTATATTGGCGAATGCATTTGAGCAGGCTCTGGCTCAGCCAGCCTTGGCACACACTATCGAGCATGTTCATGGTTCTCTGATCGATTACCGTCCGCTTAGTAGCTATGCCGACTACCTCAATCAACAGTACGCGTTGTTACAGTCTCTGTCGGAAAGCGTCGCGTTTAAACGTTAGCCATCAGTGACGTGCTAAGTAGGGGCTTCATTACACATGCCGATAAATACCCGTGATTTGGCGTTGGAAACGCTGCTGTTAATGGTGGCAGCCACGCTACTTTTTATGGGTGTGGCAGGGCTCTTATTTAGTATCGGTGCTCAGTACCCCTTGTTTACCGTGACGTTGGTGCCTGACGCTGCGCTGATAACACTGCTATTAGGTGTGGGACTTTTGGCAGCGTTGCAATATTGGCGAAGGTTGCAGCGTTTTAGTGCTTGCCTGTTAATGTTGGTACTGGTTTACACCGTTGTGCACAATCAATGGGCGGGCGGGCAGGAAGGTTCGTGGTTAACCGGTCATCTTAGGATTACCTCAATTGCCGCTGTCATGTTGATGGCGGTAGCACTCTGCTTATATATAGGGTTTGCTACTCCCCGCCGCCGCTTAAGTTGGTTGGCCACTGGGGTCGCCCTGTGGCTCTTTGCAGGTCTCGTGATAGTCCGCTTATGGAGCGGAGTCGAAGTAGACAACCCGCTTTTCTCATCATCGCCTGTCGCTGTCTTGGTTTTCGCTGTGCTGTTGGGAAGCGCTTTGATTGCTCTAGGCATACGTCGCCAATCGCAACGTCTTAATTTAGAGCGTTGGGCGACAGTAGCGGCTTTGAGCGGCGTAGCGGTCAGCAGTCTCGTATGGCTACTGTTGAGTATGCAGCAGCATGCGACCACCCAGCAGCAGGCCATTTATTTACTCGATAATGTGCAGCTCAATGCCGAGCAGGCGATGCGTGTTCGCCTGCATCAAATGCAGCGCATGGCTGAGCGCCTGGAAGCAGCAGGAGGGGACGTTGAGACAGCTTTATTAGTAATAGATGCGCAGCACTATCTTCGTGATATGCCAAGCTTAAAGGCTGTGGCGCTAATCAATGAAGCGAATCAGTCTTTGTGGTCGACAGCCCGCATGGTGAGTGAGCAGGCGTGGCTTCAACAACAAATAACCAAGCCACGCGTAAGCGAATGGTTGGGGTTCCCGCTTGGCCGCCCGCGCCTGATGGTTCCTGAGGAGGAACAGCCCCAGCGGGTGTTGCTGACGATTCCAACGCTCAGCAACGGCCAACAATTGCTAGCAACGTTTGATATTGCTGAATTATTCAATAATGAGCTGAGAATGGCGTTAGGGCCCTTTCAAGTGAGTCTGAATCGTGGGGAGAAACCATTACTTGTACTACATCCTGCTGGGTTTAATGCTGATTCTGTTTTAACCCCTGACATGGCGTTAGTATCGCGTCGTGCAGGCTTGCCGGGCGGCGTCAATCTTACCCTGTTTGCCTATCCTGGCGCCCATTATAACTGGTACATGATGAGCTTTATGCCAGTCACCGTTGCCATGGGTGGGCTGTTGCTCAGTTGGTTGCTGGCATTTTGCTTGGGCTTGGTGGGGATGAGTACTGCGCGTACCCGCGAGTTATCAGCAGCGCAGCTCTCACTCGCCGACAGTGAACAGCGTTATCGTTCGCTTTTTATCCATCATCCCGATGCGGTATTTTCACTCGATACTCAGGGTCGTTTTGTTACGGCGAATGCGAGCTGCACTACCATCACCGGCTACACGAACAGTGAAATTTTAGAACAGCACTTTACACACTTTATTAATACCGACGAGTTAGCGAATGTGGGTCAGCACTTTGAAAGTGCTATGCAGGGCAAGATTACACGCTTTGAACTCTCTATCTATGACCGTGACGGGCAACAGCACCTGTTAGATTTGATCGCCTTGCCTATCAACATTAATAACAACGTTGCAGGCATCTATGGCATTGCCCAGGATGTCACCACCAGTCGCGCGCAGCAAACTCAGTTAAGGACCTTAGAGCGCAGTGTTGAGGCAAGTGTTAACGGCGTGTTGATTGCTGACGCAAATCTGCCTGATATGCCAATTGTGTATGCCAATAGAGCGTTTAGCGTCATGACTGGCTATACACAGGAAGACGTTATCGGGAAAAACTGCCGCTTTCTGCAGGGGCGTGATAGCGATCCCGCTATCGTCGCGCAAATTCGTCGCCATCTTGAAGAGCAGCGTGATGTCCATGTCACACTGTGCAACTATCGTAAAGACGGTACGCCGTTTTGGAACGACCTTTATGTATCCCCCGTACGTGACCAGGAGGGCCACGTTACCCATTTTGTTGGCGTTCAACACGATATTTCCAAACATAAAGCATACGAAGCACGATTGGCTTATCACGCAAGTCACGATGATTTAACACGGCTACCTAATCGTGCGCTCTTTGAAGACAAGCTAGTCGAGCAATTTACGCTTGCTCAGCAGCATGGAAAGCAAATAGCGGTGCTGTTTGTGGACTTAGATGACTTCAAACCTATCAATGATAATCTCGGGCACGCCGTGGGTGACCGAGTATTGCAAGAGGTGGCTAAACGGTTATCCGCGGCTGTTCGATCAGATGATATTGTGGCGCGCTTAGGGGGCGATGAGTTTGTTATTCTGCAGGCGACTGTCGATGATAACGCGGGTATTTTGGAAGTAGTAAAGCGAATACTTGCATCGCTAGCACGTCCTTACTGCATTGATGACCAAGAACTGTATTTAACCGCCAGTATTGGGATTTCGCTCAGTCAAGAAGACACGCAGCAGGCGCAAATGCTGCTTCAGCAAGCTGATATGGCGATGTACAAAGCCAAGCAGCAGGGACGTAATGCTTACGAGTGGTATACCCATGCCTTTACCGATACGGTGAGCGAACGCATGGTGCTGCGTAACGACCTACAAGAAGCCATTGAGCGCGAAGAGTTTGAGCTTTATTACCAACCCTTGTTGAACCGTTTTGGCCAACTGGCGAGTGTAGAAGCGCTCATACGTTGGCATCATCCTACCAAGGGCTGGATTTCGCCGGCCCGTTTTATTCCACTCGCGGAAACCACCGGCCAAATCATGCCGATAAGTGAGTGGGTACTTAATCGTGCTTGCTTGGATATGCAATCACTAATTCATCAAGGCTCAGAGCCAGTGCGTGTGGCAGTGAACCTGTCGCCATTACAGTTCCACCGTGCCAATTTTCTCGCTACCCTTCGTCAAACATTGCTGGCCACCGGGCTGGCGCCGGAATTGCTATCTTTAGAGCTGACGGAAGGTGTTTTAATGAACAATACGCAAGCGGCGATCGATACACTCCAAGCGTTGCGTGATATGCGAATAGGCGTCTCTATTGATGATTTTGGCACGGGCTTTTCAAGTTTAAGTTATTTAAAAGATTTGCCCATTAGCACGGTTAAAATAGATCGTAGCTTTATTCATGAGATAACGCATAGCCGCGATGATATGGCTATTGTGCAAGGGATTATCTCTATGGCGCACCACCTTGGGTTAAATGTGGTAGCAGAAGGGGTTGAAACGGAGGAGCAGCATCGTCGTCTGATGGACTATCAATGTGATATTTTTCAGGGCTTCGGTCTGGCGAAACCCATGCCCCTTAACGCGCTGAAAGTCTTTGTGGCATCCTTGGCTGCTACCCATGAGACGACCGAATGAATAGCGCACAAGGCACAAGTCAGCCTAACACCAACCGCTGGTATGTTTATTTGCTTGAGTGCCAGCGCGGTACGTATACGGGCATTACCAACAATCTCGCAAAGCGCTATCAAGCGCATTGCATGGGCAAAGGCGCGCGCTATACCCGTGCTAACCCGCCCGTTGCGTTGTTGGGAGCTGAACCGTTTGAAGACCGTAGCGCCGCTAGCCGAGCTGAATATCAATTAAAGCAACAGACAGCGAGCCAGAAACGTCGCTGGGCCAAGCAGAGGCCTTATCAGTTAGAGCCAACGTAACTATTACCCGCTAACGCGGTGGGTTGAGATCAAGGAGCCAGCATGCTGACATTCTACTCAGAAGAGAGCCGCTTACGCCAAGCGCGTACGGAGTTGCATGACGGTGCGTTGGTTACCCCGTTTGAGTGCCCTGAACGTCTCGATTTGGTGCTCAAGCAACTTCGCCAGTCCGGGCTTGGTGATATTTGCGCTCCAAAAGCCTATGGGCTCGAACCGGTAATGGCGGTGCATGATGCTGACTACGTCACGTTTTTAGCCAACTGCTGGAAGCAGTGGGTTGCGGCCGGGCACAACGGCGAAGCGATTCCCAATATTTGGCCAGCGCGAACGATGCGCGGCGACCGTATTCCGCGCTCTATCAGCGGGCAGTTGGGCTACTACGCATTGGCGGCGGAAACGTCGATTTCAGAAGGCACTTTTGAAGCCGCCATGGCGAGCAAAGATGTAGCGTTAGGCGCGCTAGAGCATACGTTAAAAACTGGCGAGCCCAGCTTTGGCCTGTGTCGACCCCCAGGCCACCATGCCGCGTTTGATCAATTCGGCGGGTACTGCTTTTTTAATAATGCCGCAGTTGCCGCCCAACGCGCTTTAGATGCTGGTAAGCGCAGAGTGGCTATTCTTGATGTCGACTTCCACCATGGCAACGGGACTCAGCAGATTTTCTATGGTCGTGACGATGTCCTGTTCGTCTCATTACACGGCGATCCCGAGGTAACCTTTCCCTACTATTTGGGCTACGCTGATGAGGGTGGCGAAGGCAAGGGTGAGGGGTTTAATTTCAATTACCCCCTGCCGCCGGGCACCAGTGTCGCTACCTGGTTGGCGACACTTGATCAGGCATTAGCGCAGATTAAAGCAGTTAATTGCGACTGTTTAATCGTATCGCTAGGGGTCGATATCTTCGAAGGTGACCCCATAAGCGCCTTCACCTTTACCAGCGCAGATTTCACCGTATTAGGTGAGCGCTTAGCTCAAGTAGGGCTGCCTAGCGTGTTTTTAATGGAAGGGGGCTATGCGGTGGATGCAATCGGTGTCAATGTAGTCAATGTGTTACAAGGTTTTGAACAGGCCCGAGAAAAAGGCCTGGAATTGCATCTAAACAAGGGTAAAGGTTAACCGTGACAGCAGCCCGTAAATCGGGCAGGCTAATGCCCTTTCAACGGGGCAGGGAGCTAAAGCGTGGCAGTGTATGGTGGAATTCAGGCACATGAACTAGAGCGTTGGCTTAATGCGTTAACCAACGCCTCCTATGACCGACGCTGTCCCCTGGCAAAAGTACACGGTGGCACTGCCCGTGCGCGTACCGCTCGTCAAGATCTCCTCCACTTAGCAAACGACTACCGCTGCGGTGAAGTTAGCCGCGAAGAGAGCGCCGCCGCCCTGGGCCGCTGGTGCCAAACCTTCCTCTCCGAGGCGGAGTGGTACGTACTGGTCGGCACACGCCAAGCGCCCACTCAATTGCAAAGCGAAGAAGCATTAAGTGAAGAAGATCGCAGCCTTGCTGTGCTTAAGCAGCACCGGGTGGGGTAAGTTAAGTTTGACGATATAAATTAATTGAAAGTGCCAAAAACTCCCGCTCGGGAGTTTTTTTATGTCATGTAAATTTAGTGCCAGGTAAAACTGGCGTGTGTCAGAGGCGTTCTTAACGATAATTTAGTTAGCAAATACTTAAAAAGGATAAGTTGACAAACGTTTGTCAGGGTAAGTAGTTTGAAGTGACTTGCAATACACGACTAATGTTTAAGAAAAGCGCTGAGCCTGTTCGCTATCCAAGGGGAAGGGGTATAACAAATTGTGACGACACCACCCACGCTATCGGTTCGCTCGCTGAGCGTCAATTTCGGCTCTAATCGCGTTGTCAGAAACCTGAGTTTTGATGTTTATCCTGGCAAAACAACGGCCATTGTCGGTGAGTCTGGCTCCGGTAAATCAGTGACTTCACTGGCTATTATGCGCTTGGTGGAATACATGAACGCTGAGATTACCAGCGGTACGATAATGTTTCACCGTGACGCCAATGGTTCTCAGCCACAAGACCTTACCCAACTCTCCGATAAGGCGATGCGTAAGATACGTGGTAAGGATATCGCCATGATCTTTCAGGAGCCGATGACCTCTCTAAATCCCGTCTATACCATCGGTGATCAAATTACCGAAGTGCTGATGCTGCATGAAAACCATACCAAGACATCAGCACGTGCTGAGGCGGTAAAACTGCTTAAGCTGGTGCGCTTGTCCGATGCTGAAGCAATGTTGAAACGCTACCCTCATCAGCTATCCGGCGGCATGCGTCAACGGGTGATGATAGCGATGGCGCTGGCCTGTCGACCCAAGGTATTGGTAGCAGACGAACCGACCACTGCATTGGACGTTACTATCCAAGCGCAAATTCTTACCATCATGCGCGACCTGCAGCAGGAGCTAGGGATGGCCGTCATCTTTATCACTCACGATATGGGGGTGGTGGCGGAAATGGCCGACCAGGTAGTGGTCATGCGCCATGGTGAAAAAGTTGAGGAAGCGTCGGTGGAAGAGATATTCGCCCAACCTCAGCATCCCTACACACAAGCCCTGCTAGCGGCGGTTCCCAAGCTGGGTAGCATGCGGGGCGAAGACCTGCCCCGCATGGATCCGCTGGTCGAATTAGAGGGGGATATTGCTCTAACGCGTGGAGAAAGCCTTAAGCAGGATACCGCCCGCACTGATACCGTTCCTGTAGTGGCAGTGGAAAACCTAGTTACGCGTTTTGATATTCGGAAAGGCTTTTTGGGCGGTGTCAGCCATCGTGTACACGCGGTGGAAAATGTCAGCTTTACCATTTTTCCCGGTGAAACCCTGGCATTGGTCGGTGAGTCTGGTTCTGGAAAATCGACCATCGGGCGCACCATACAACAGTTACAAGAAAGCACCAGCGGTACGATACGCTTTGGTGGCAAGGCCGTAGCCGATATGTCCCGGGCAGAAAAAATGCGCCTGCGCCAAGAAGTGCAGTACATTTTTCAAGACCCGTTTGCCTCTTTGGACCCCCGCAAAACCGTGGGCTTTTCGATAGCCGAACCCATCCTTACGCACGGTTTATTGCACGGTACTAAAGCGATACGTCAACGCGTTAACCAGTTACTGGAAAGAGTTGGTTTGAGCGCTGACCAGGCAGAGCGCTATCCTCATGAATTTTCCGGCGGCCAGCGCCAACGAATTTGTATTGCCCGCGCCTTAGCTTCCAAGCCTAAGTTGATCATTGCAGATGAAGCGCTATCCGCCCTCGATGTGTCTATTCAAGCGCAGATCATTCATTTGCTCATGGAGCTACAGCAAGACGAAGGCTTGGCCTATTTGTTCATTAGCCACGATATGGCCGTGGTGGAAAAAATGAGCCATCGCGTGGCGGTATTACACCTGGGTCAAGTTGTCGAGCTAGGCGAGCGCCGAGCGGTGTTTGATTCGCCTCAGCACTCCTATACCCGCAAGCTCTTGAGCGCTGTACCAGTGGCCGACCCTGCGCAGAGGCGGGAGCGTACATTGCTGCAGGGCGATATTCTTAGTCCCATCCGTAAGGTGGGTGATGAGCCAGAACATTTGCCATTAGTGCAGGTGGCTACCGGTCATTTCGTTGCCCAGGAAGTAGGCAGCGCCGAGCGTTTGGCGTCATAGTCAGTTTCCTGATGATAAGAAAACTTTGAGACAACAACAGGAGTACTCCCATGAAGAAAAACAAACGCGTTCTCAATGGCGCAATCGCCGGTATGGCACTGAGCGTTGCCTTCTCTGCCTCTGCACAAGCTGGTTCATTGACGATTGCTTCGCCGCAAGATCCCGGTAGCTGGGATCCCATCGATACTTTTTTGGTGAATTGGGCCTCGGTCGCCACCAATATTTTCGATGGATTGACCTATCGAGGCCCTGATTTAGAGCTGGTGCCTGGCTTGGCAACCGAATGGGAAGAGCTGGATGATGGTACCCGTATCCGTTTCACTCTACGTGAAGGCGTTACCTTCCATAATGGCGAACCCTTCAATGCTGAAGCGGTAAAGTTCACCTTTGATCGCTTATTAGGCGAGGAAGGCGGTCAGGGGCCACAGCGTTCCAACTATACGGCGATTGAAAGCGTGGAAGTGATCGATGACTACACCGTCGACTTCCATCTCAATGAACCCGACCCAGTGCTGCTCACCAAGCTAGCGGGTTACGGCGCAATGATCGTACCTCCAGAATACCTGGCCGAGCATGGCGACGACCATTTCAATACCCATCCGGTAGGCACCGGGCCGTTTAAAGTAGTGGAATATAATCCCCGTGAAGACGTTCAGCTTGAGGCCTTTGCCGATCACTGGGGCGGCGCGCCGAAACTTGACGAAGTGACTTACCGCTTTATCTCCGAGCCCTCCACCGCCGTGGCTGAACTGCAGGCTGGGCGGGTCGATATCGTCATTCCGCCGACGATTCCTATCGGTATGATCGATACGATCAATAACCACGACGGGGCCAGCATCGTCAGTGTGCCTTCGCCGACCGTGGAAGCGATACGCTTCAACACCCAATCAGGTATTACCGCCGACGAACGCGTGCGTAAAGCCATGATCATGGCCGTGGATCGTCAGGCGATTATCGACGCCATCCTGGCTGGCGAGGGCGAAATGATTGCCAGCTTCCAGGGCGCTCAGTCCTTCGGTAACGACCCTGATATGGAGCCCCTGCCGTATGATCCGCAGCAGGCACGCGAATTGCTGGATGAAGCGGGCGTAGAGCAAGGCGCAACGGTACAGATTGATGTGCGCGGTAACGACGCAACCTTTGGTGAGGTGGCCCAGGTGGTAGCGTCGTATCTTCAAGGGGTGGGTATTACCGCGTCGATCCAGCCATATGAAACCAATGTGCTACTTAACGACATTATTCCTGCAGGCCGCACTGGTGAGATGTTCCAGCAGAAATGGGGCGGTTGGACCTTTGACTTCGACAATACCGCTTACCTGATGTACCACACTGGCGAACGCTGGAATCCTTATGACAGCGACGCTGAGTTAGATGAAATGCTCGAAGCCCAGCGCAGCATTACCGACCAGGAAGAGCGTGAAACGCTACTCCAGGCGATTGCGCAGTATACCCAGGATCGCGCTTTGGAAATGCCGCTCTATAGCATCAATGCCCTCTACGGTGTCAGTGACCGGGTGGAGAATTTTGAGCCCGCCCCTGATAACCGTATGCGTTTAACCGACGTGGACGTTAGTGAATAAACGTAACGCCATCCGGCCACTTGAAAGGGTGGTCGGTCCTTCACACTGACACTTCACAAAAGCTTCATGTAAGCGTTACGGGCTTGGGGTCATAGTGGCAAAATTTCTTCTTTATCGAATACTGCAGGCCGTCTTTGTAGTGATCGCCGTGACGCTGATCGTCTCTTTTGCGATCAGGTTAACCGGTGACCCGGCGGTGATGCTTGCCCAAGGGGCGGGTAGTATTACCGAGGCGGATCTGGAAAGAATTCGTGAAGCCTTGGGTTTGAATCAATCCTTCCTGGCCCAGTACATCGGTTTCCTGCGTGGTCTGGTGGTGGGTGATTTTGGGCGTAGCTTTATGGGCGGCACCCCGGTGAGTGACCTGATCGGTCGCGCGCTACCCGCCACCTTGGCGCTGGCTTTTGCCTCGCTGTTTGTATCTATCGTGGTATCGATACCGCTGGGTATTAAAGCAGCGGTATCGCGAGGAAGGTGGCCCGATCAGATGATCAGGATTTTTTCCCTGATCGGGCTCTCTTTTCCTAACTTCTGGCTGGCCATCATGCTGGTGCTGCTGCTCTCTATCACTTTTAACCTGCTGCCGCCCAGTGGCATGGAGGGCTTCTCCAGCTTCATTATGCCCGCAGCGACAATGGGGATCATCCTAATCGCTACCAACGTGCGCCTAGTGCGAACCACTATGCTGGATACCCTCCGCTCTCAATACATCATGGTGGCGCGGGCAAAAGGCCTTTCCAACACGGTCGTACTCTACAAACATGCGCTGCGTAACTGCTCCATTCCGCTGATCACCTATTTTGGCTTGCAGTTCGGCGGGCTGTTGGGCGGTATCGTGGTTGTCGAGCGTGTCTTTAACTGGCCGGGATTAGGCACCTTGGCTTTCGAAGCCGTATCGGCCCGGGACTACCCCGTCTTACAAGGCGTTATTACCGTGCTCTCGTTAATGATCATCTCCATTAACCTTCTCGTTGATATCGCCTATGGCTTGGTCGACCCCAGGGTGCGCAAGGAATAACCATGACCGCAGCTATTAAAACCGACAAATTGAAACGCTTTAAGAACCTTGAGTTTATCCTTGGCGTGCTGCTTGTGGGCGGTATCGGTTTAGCGGTGATCTTCTCCGGCTGGCTGTTTCCCGGAGGAGGTTCAGAGCTGAACTTGGCCTACCGCTTAACGCCCCCGCTTGTGGAGCCTGGCTTTCCACTGGGCACGGATCCATTAGGCCGGGACGTGCTCGCGCGGGTGATTATCGGCGGTGAAATATCGCTAAAAGTCGGGGTCTACTCAGCCCTCGGGGCGGTGGTGATCGGCATCATTATGGGGTTGGTATCCGGCTACTATGGTGGGTTCCTGGATATGATCGTGATGCGCTTTGCCGACGTGCAACTCGCGCTACCTTTTATCCTGCTGGCGATTACCTTTATCGCCGTGATTGGTGGCGGGTTAACCAATATGATTATTCTGCTGATTATCTCCCAGTGGGTGCAGTACGCACGCTTGGTGCGCGGCTCGGTGCTATCGCTGCGCGACCGCGAATTTATTCTGGCGGCCAAAGCGATTGGGGTGAAAGATATCCGCATTTTGTTCCAGCATCTGCTGCCCAATTTGATTGGCCCGGTTATCGTGCTGATGACACTTAATGTGGCCAATAATATTTTGCTGGAAAGCAGCCTGACCTTTTTAGGCTTGGGCGTGGACCCGGTGATTCCTAGCTGGGGCGGCATGCTGGCTGAAGGGCGCACTTACCTGCAAACGGCGTGGTGGGTTAGTGTGTTCCCCGGCTTGGCTATTCTGTTAACCGTGCTGGGGCTGAACCTGCTGGGTGACTGGCTCCGGGATGCCCTGGATCCCACTGGACGCACCTCCTTATGACCAACGATCCCCGTATCGAGATCTTGTTAGAGCGCTCGTTTCCACGCACCGCGCGATCTTTGCTTGATGAGTACGCCACGCCTGCCTATCAAGGTTATCAGTTGGAGGCGTGGGTCTTCGATGATGAAGCTGAGCGCCAGGCAACGGAAACGGCCTTCAACGACGCAGGGATTAATGCGCGTCTACGTAGTGCCTATAAACCCTTGGTGCATTTCTTTTTGGAAACATTTTCATGGGCGTCAGTGCAATCGGTGGTGATTGAGTATCCCGTGCTTGCGCAAGCGCCGCGGCGCTTTTTGCTCGAAGCCTATCCGCTGGCAGCCCTGTTACCGCAAGGAGTGTCGCTTCGTTGGGAAGGGGTTGAAACGACGCCTGCCTCAACGGCCCCCGTCCACTATCGCGTGCAAGTGGAGCGAAGGGGCGAAGGGTGGGAGACCCACGTTGTGACAGCGCCCAACCGCCATCATCAGGATCATGTGGGTGAGGCGCAGTACTCGCCCTGTGGCTGGCTGAGGTTGACTTCGCCTCAAGGGGAAGTCAGTGAATCACGCCTGGAAACCGATTATGAGGCGCTGTTCCAAGCGGCGATGACGACGTTGGCTTCCACCCAATGGCAGCCCGTGTCGCCTTACTTTGAAGAGCTCAATTTCACTGTACATTGGCCGAGCAGAGACCGCCGATTAGCCTGGGATGACGAACATATCAGCCTCAGCGAGGCGATGCATGAAGAGCTCTACTTTTCCACATTGGAATATTTTCAACGTCATGCAGGCCTTGCGCTGTGTGATCGTTCTATTCAGCCGGGCCAGATTGTGCCGGAAGTATCCACTCAGGGGGAAACCGCCTATCTGCAGATAAGCCTGCGCCCCTTGGCGGTCTTTTCTGCCGAGCGCGATGAGGTCACGCTGGAGAACGCTCAGCAAGCCATTGGCACTACCCAGACCAAGCCGGTCATGGCAGCCCTTGGTGGTCAGGCGCTCTATGCCACCACTCGAGCAGGCCGTGCAGTGGAGGCGCGCTATCTTCTCGGTAGTGACCGCGCCGTGATGATCAGTGCAGGTCAGCACGCCAACGAAACCTCCGGCGTGGTGGGGGCGTTGCGTGCTGCCCAACAATTGTACAGGGAGCCTGGGGCTCACTTTGTCATCTCGCCGCTAGAAAACCCTGACGGTTACGCGTTGCAAGGCCGGCTCATCGCCACTCAGCCACGTCATATGCACCACGCGGCGCGCTACACGGCCTTTGGTAATGACCTCCAGAGCCAGCCGCTTGGGCAGCCATTTGAACATGCTATTCGTGAACAGGCATTCGCTCTCAGTAATGCCGGACTGCATATCAATCTGCACGGCTACCCGGCCCATGAGTGGACGCGGCCGTTAAGCGGTTACGTGCCGCGCGGCTTTGAGATGTGGACGATTCCCAAGGGCTTCTTTTTGATCTTGCGCCATCAGCCAGGCTACGAAACAGCCGCCGAGCAGTTGGTGGAAGCCGTTACCCAGCAGCTTGCGCAAGTGCCTGGGCTGGTGGAGTTTAATAACGCGCAAATTGCGTTATTTGAGACCCATGCGGGAGCGTTAACTTTCCCGGTGTTGAACGGCTTCCCCTACTTAATCTCGGAAGATGGCGATCAATTAACACCGTTGATGCTGATCACTGAATACCCTGATGAAACCCTAACCGGCGAGCCCTTTGTGCAGGCGCATACCGCTCAAATGGAGACAGTCGTGGCGGCCTATCACGCCTTTCAAACGCTCTCATTGAATCGTTGATCTTCATGACGACAAAACGATTGCACTGTTATAATGGATAAATGAACAGTGCCTTCGTTACGCCAACCGCCTCTCTCGATGACCCCTTTTACTACCTGACGAACTTTCGCTTCGTCCTGACCTGGGTAGGGGAGCGTCACGCCGATCTGCTTTCAGTCGATGAGCGCGACTTCATTGATCAATTCGATAGCTTGCCACGCGAATCGCAGGCGCTTTTAGTGCGCATGGTGATGCGCAAAGGCGAGTTGTTTCGGCTCAGTAAGCTTCGCTATGCTGAAATTGGTGACAGCTCCGACGCAATGGCACCGCTGATCGCGCTGGGGTGGGTGGATAGCGACCCGGTGATCAATATTGATGAGCTTTTTAACCAACTGCGCCTGGCCGAGCTACGCAAGATATTAGCAGAAGAGATACGTACCGCTGGGCTTAGTGCATCCAGCGCTAAAGCCGTGCTCTACGAGACGTTAACGAGCCACCCCATCGCCTCCAAGCCACTATGCCAATGGTGGCCTGACGCTACTGATCCAATCATGCGTCTGCAAAGGATGGAGACCTGCGACCGTTTGCGGCTGATGTTCTTTGGCAATCTACGCCAGGACTGGGCCGAGTTCGTGCTCACGGCGCTGGGGCTGCAGCGTTTTGAGACGGTACCTTTCACCCTTCAATCGCGCGCCTTTCAAGCGCGCCACGAGGTGGACGCCTACCTGGCCTTGCATCGGCTGCGCGAGCGCCTGGATACCGGCGAGCTACCTAGCGAGCTCTGCAGAGAGGTTCCTCCGCGCTCTGATAACCGCTGGCTGGATACGCGCCGTGCGCGGCTGCTGCTTCAACTGGGCCGCGATGCCGAGCGGCGCGGTGAGTCAGCGCTGGCGCTGGGGCTCTATGCCGAGGCCGGCAGCAGCGAGGCGCGCATTCGCCACTGGCGGTTGTTAGAGCGGCAGGGTGAACATCAGGCCGCCTTCCGGTTGGCGACTCAGGCACTGGAAAGCCACCCCAATGAAACGGAGCACCAGGCGCTAGCTCGGCTGCTGCCGCGGCTACGCCGACGGCTTAAGCTGCCGCCTGAACCGAGCGCCTCCGAACCGCCCCATGAGCGCTGGAACCTACAGCTTCCTGGCCCGCAGGGCGTTGAGCGCGCGGTGGTAGAGGCAATGAGTGAGCGCGAAGCACCGGTCTGCTTCGTGGAAAACAGCCTGCTGACAGGGCTGTTTGGCTTGCTTTGCTGGTCAGCTATTTTCGCCCCACTGCCGGGTGCCTTCTTCCACCCCTTCCACAATGGCCCGGCGGATTTATACCGCGATGATTTCGTGGCCCGGCGACGAGAGGCTTTTAACGCCTGCTTAGCGCACTTGGATAACGGCAGCTACTGTGAGGTCATTCGGGCAACCTGGCGGGAGAAGTTTGGCCTGACGTCTCCCTTTGTGCACTGGGCAATTGTCGATGAGGCGCTGGTGGAGCTGGCGCTAACGTGTATTCCCGCCGAGCACTTGCGGCGCTGCTTCGAGCGGCTGCTGGAGGATCTAAAAGCCAATCGGGCCGGGCTGCCGGATCTGATTCAGTTCCTGCCCAACGCGCCCGCAGGAGAGCCGCGCTATCGGATGATCGAAGTCAAAGGCCCAGGCGATCGCTTGCAGGATAATCAGCGCCGCTGGCTAACGTTTTTCCATCGCCATGGGATGCCCGTCGCGGTGTGTTACGTACGCTGGGCGGACAACGGCGAGCCTGGCGTATGAGCGCGAACTACCGGGTGGCGGTGCGCGCACTGTGCGATTTCACCGCCCGCGAGGGAGATCTTGATCACCGCTTTACGCCTGCCCCCAGTGCCCGGGAAGGTATGCAAGGGCATGCCCTCGTCGCTAGTCGACGCGGGGAAGACTACCTCGCTGAACTGCCCCTCTCCGGTGACGTTGAAGGGCTGACCGTTACCGGGCGCGCCGATGGTTATGACCCGGTGACCAACCGCCTGGAAGAGGTGAAGACCCACCGTGGCAGCCTAGAACGCATGGCGGATAACCAGCGTGCGCTCCATTGGGCGCAGGTAAAAGTGTACGGCGCGTTGCTGTGCGCCGAGCGCGGCCTGGAGAGTGTCACCTTGACGCTCGTGTATCTGGAGATTGCCAGCGGCAAAGAGACCCTGCTCACCCAAGATGCCACTGCCGACGAACTTCAGGCGTTCTTTGCCGAGCAGTGCCAACGCTTCCTTGCCTGGGCAGAACAGGAGGCCGACCACCGCCAGCGCCGTGACGGTGCCCTTTACCACTTGCGTTTTCCCCACGCCACGTTTCGCCCCGGCCAGCGTGAACTCGCTGAGGATGTTTATAAGGCGGCCAGCACCGGGCGTTGCCTGCTCGCCCAGGCGCCCACCGGGATCGGAAAAACCCTCGCTACGCTGTTTCCCATGCTCTCGGCGATGCCGCGCCAGCAGCTCGATCGCATCGCCTTTCTCACCATGAAAACCCCGGGGCGCCGGTTGGCGCTAGACGCCCTGGCCACCCTGCGTATGGGTGATAAAGACGAAACTCTGCCGCTGCGTGTGCTGGAATTGGTGGCGCGGGAAAAGGCCTGCGAATATCCCGACCGCGCCTGTCATGGCGAGTCCTGCCCATTGGCCGCCGGCTTTTACGATCGCTTGACCGCCGCCCGACAGGCAGCCGTCGAGCAGGGGTGGCTCGATCGCCAAGCACTACGCGAGGTGGCGTTGGCCCATGATGTTTGCCCCTATTATCTCGGCCAGGAGCTGGCGCGCTGGGCGGATGTGATCGTCGGGGACGTTAACCACTGGTTTGATAGCCACGCTCTGCTCCACGGCTTGGCGCAGGCCAACGAGTGGCGGGCTGGGGTGCTGGTGGATGAAGCGCATAACTTGGTGGAGCGTGCCCGCGGAATGTATAGCGCTGAACTCGATCAGCAGCGCCTCAATCGACTACGGCGTGTCGCGCCCAGTCCCATCGCGGGCCCGTTAGGACGCTTGGCTCGCCAGTGGCAGACGGTGATTAAAGCGGCAGGCCTTGAGGCGGCGGGCGATAAAGGGCCGCCGGGCTATGCGCTACTCGAGACGCTGCCCGATAAGCTGGTGGGTGCCGTGCAACAGGTGGGGGCAGCGATCACTGATTACCTGGGTGAGCACCCGGATCAGTCCAGCCTTGAACTGCAAGAGCTACTGTTCGAAGCCTTGGCGTTCTGCCGTTTGGCAGAGCACTTTGGCGAACACTCGCTGTGTGACCTTACCCGCCATGGGCGCGGCCGGGCGGTGCTAGGGTTACGCAACTTGATACCCGCGGACTTTCTGACCGCGCGGTTCAATGCTGCGCACGCGGTGGTGCTGTTTTCCGCCACCCTGAACCCTGCGCATTACTACCGGGATCTGCTTGGGCTGCCAACGACGACTGCCTGGCGCGAAGTGGCCTCTCCCTTTGCGGCGCGTCAGTTGGAGGTGCGTATACACCGCGATATCTCGACGCGCTTTCGCGACCGCGATGCCTCCATCGAGCCGCTAGTGGCCGCCATGGCGCAGCAGTATCAGCGCAGGCCCGGCCACTATTTGGCTTTCTTCAGCAGCTTTGCCTACCTGGAGGCCGCGTTGGCGCGTTTTCGTGAGGCGCATCCTGATGTGCCGGTCTTCAGCCAAACCCGTGGCATGCCGGAGGCGCAGCGCGATGCCTTTTTAGCCCGCTTTTCCCCCGGCGGAAGGGGCATCGGTTTCGCCGTGCTGGGCGGCGCCTTCGCCGAGGGGATCGACTTGCCCGGTGACCGCTTGATAGGTGCGTTTATCGCTACGCTGGGCCTGCCGCCGTTTAACGAATTCAATGAAGCGCTCAAGGCGCGTTTGGGCGCCCGGTTTGGCCAGGGCGATGATTACACCTACCAAATTCCCGGCATGATCAAGGTCGTGCAGGCGGCCGGGCGGGTGATTCGCAGTCCAGAAGATGAAGGGGTTGTGGTATTAATGGATGATCGTTTTGCCCAGCCTAAAGTAAGCGCGCTGCTGCCAAGCTGGTGGCAACTGGGCAATCACTCATCTTATTAAGGACACTGCACGCGCAATGGCGGATCTACTCTGGTACCAGTATCTACTGATCGGGCTCATCTTTGCCTGGAGCGGTTTTGTTAGAACCAGCCTAGGGTTTGGCGGCGCTGTGCTGGCGCTACCTTTCCTGCTCCTAGTGGTCAACGAACCGCTGGTGTTCCTGCCGATTATTGCCATTCATCTGCTGATTTTCTCCAGTTGGATTGCCTGGAGCGGGCATCGCCAACTGCAGCAAGCGGAAGTGGCAGGCGCTTCGCCGGAGAGCAATATCGATTGGGGCTACCTGTTCAAGGCCCTAAAAATCATGATCATTCCCAAGCTGATTGGGGTGGTGGGGCTGCTGACACTGCCCGCTGATGTGATGACCAGCATCATTTTCGGCATCGTCTTCATCTATGCCATTGGTTATGTGCTAAATAAGCCGTTCAAGAGCAAGAATAAGTACGTGGATTACGTGCTGCTGGCACTCGGGGGCTATGTCAGTGGTACGTCGCTGATTGGTGCACCGCTAATTGTGGCGGTGTTCGCGACGCATGTGGCCAAAGCACAGTTGCGGGATACCATGTTCGTGCTGTGGTTTATTCTGGTGGTCATCAAGATGGTCTCGTTCCTGATTGCAGGTGTAGACCTTCAACTTATCCACCAGCTGTGGCTGCTGCCCTGTGCGTTCATCGGCCACTTGGCGGGCGAGAAAGCCCACCGCTATATGCTCAAAGCGGATACCGGTCTGTTCTTCCGCGTGCTGGGGGCCGTGCTGATTTTGGTTAGCGTTGTGGGATTAATTTATCCACCCGCGTAAGCGCTGATGCTTAAAGTTGGCTGTCTGCCTTAAGCGTCGTCTTACTCAATATGATCAACACGACGGCCAGCAGGCCGCACACCACCGCCATGCCGGTAAACACATTACGCAGCGACTCCAGCCAGATGACGGCCGGAGCGACCACCACCGGGGAGGCGAACTGGCCGAAAAAGAAGGTCGAGGTAAAACCGCCAAATACCCGGCCGCGCACGCGCTGAGGCGTGATCCGCATCAGCCACGTGGTGGTATTCGGCATGAAAGCCCCCAGGCCAAACCCGGAGATCGCCGCGCCCACAATGGCCATGGCGTAACTTTGGGTGAAGCCCACCACTAAAAAACCGGCGGCCGCTAGGAAAAAACCGAGCACATAGATCGTCATCACCGACAGGAACGGCTTGTAGTAGCCATAGCAAAACGCCACGATACTGGCCGTTAGCGCTGACATGGAGAGCGCCACGCCAATGGCCATGCCGCTAATCTGGCCCTGTTGAGAAAGCAGAAAGGGCAACTGGGCAGGAAACATATAAAACATCGCCATGCTGATCATGGCGATCAGATAGGCAAGGCCGGTGCGCCCGATATCTACTTTGACCGGCGCATTGCTAGAATCATGGCTGTTGCCATCACTGGGTTTGGGTTCTTGCAGAATTGCCCAAGCATAAGGGAGTAAAAGCACGCCGGTCATGTAAAGCAAGAACGGGCCGCGCCAACTCCAGTCGGAGAGCAGCCCGCCCAGATTAATAAAGATCACCCCGCCCAACGCCATGCAGCTACTCTGCAGCCCCAGAAAACGGGCGCGTTCGGCACTATCAAAATAATCGCCTACCAGTGTAGTGCTAATGCTAAGAATGCCAGCCACCGCGATTCCCATCAGCGCCCGGGAGCTCAACAGCAGATCCACGCGATCAATGAAAAAGCCAGAAACACCGGCAAAGCCATAAATGAACAGCATCGCCAGCAGTAGTTTCTTGCGCCCAAACCGGTCAGCCAGATACCCCATTAGTGGGCTGAACAGAGTAATCATCAGCGCCGGAATGGTCAGGATCAGTTGTATCAATACCTGGGGCTGATCAGGGAAGTGGCGGCTAATGCCCGGCAGCGCAGGCGCAATAATTGCCCCCGACATCACGGTCATGGTGCTGGCAAACAGCAGTACGGCCTTAATATGCGTTAACTGGCGAATGGTCTTGGCCCACTTAGAAAGAGAAAGAAAGGGTTCAAAGCAACCACTAATCTTAGCATAGTTGTTAGCAGGCTATTTTATTTTTGAGCAGTGCTTTTAATAGCAAGTAGCAGCGAGTATCACTTATTTGACGCCTAATTTTTAGGCAACAAAAAACGGCCACTTGCTGTGTTAGCTAAGTGGCCGTTTTGTCTGAATTCTTTGGTCGGAATAGCAGGATTCGAACCTACGACCTCTGCCTCCCGAAGGCAGCGCTCTACCAAGCTGAGCTATATTCCGAAGTGTTGAAAAAAGCTTATAAGCTAAAAAGCTGGGCTCAACAACGGGGAAGAATAATACGTAGCCGAGTGCTTTTTTTCAAGCCCCAGGCGGTGTGATGCATCAATTTTTATGCTTGACGATCGACCGCTAAACGAGCCAGCTGGGCCATGCTGTCGCGGTAGGCGCTGGGCGGCAAGGAGTCTAGTTGCTGCAGGGCTTTACCGGCCATCTCTTCGGCCCGCTGGCGGGTGTAGTCGAGCGCACCGGTGGCGTGAACAATTTCGAGCACGGCGTCGAGCTGCTCAAGCCCACCATCACGGATCACCTGACGGATTAGCTTGGCTTGCTCCGGTGTGCCCTGTTCCATGGCGTGGATCAGCGGCAGTGTCGGTTTGCCTTCGGCGAGGTCGTCGCCCACGTTTTTGCCCATGGCATCGGCGTCGCCTTGGTAATCCAGCAGGTCATCAATAAGCTGGAAGGCGAGGCCCAGGTAGCGGCCATAATACTGGAGGGCCTGCTCTTGCGCCGGCGTTGCTTCCGCCAGCACCGCACCGCTATGGGAAGCCGCTTCAAACAGCATGGCGGTTTTGCCCAAAATGGTCTCGAAGTAATCTTCTTCAGAGATGCTGGGGTTGCCGATATTAGTCAACTGCAGCACTTCGCCTTCGGCAATGATGCAGGTGGCGCCGGAAAGAATCGCCATGATCCGCATCGAGCCGACATCGACCATCATTTGAAACGAGCGGGCGTACAGGAAGTCCCCCACCAGCACGGAAGGCGCATTGCCCCAAGCGTCATTGGCGGTTTTCTTGCCTCGGCGCATATGTGATTCATCCACCACATCGTCATGCAGTAGCGTGGAGGTGTGCATGAACTCAATCAGCGTGGCCAGCGGTATATGTTTATCACCGGTGTAGTTGAGAGAGCGGGCGGCGAGTAGCGCCAGTAAAGGGCGCAACCGTTTGCCGCCGCTTTCGGTAATGTACTGACCGATGGTTTCGACCAGCGGTACTTTGGAATTGAGCTGCTCGACAATCGTCCGGTTGACGGCTGCGAAGTCATCGGCCACTACGGCGTGCAGCGGTGAAGGCGTTGGGCTGTCAGGCTGGGCTGAGGAGACGTTGGCGGTCATGGGATCCGTTCATCGCGGCAGATGGAGGCGGTAAGAGCCGCCCCTATTTGTGGTGTAGTTGGGGTCATGTGTTGATGTCATGCTATGGGGCTGCCTGTTGGGCGTCAAGATACGCGCTATGGTTACGGCGTGGTAGCGGAAGCTGGCGACAATTGGCAAATGCCCGTGGTCTTGTGGTATGCATCGATAGTCGTTATAATCCGCGACCCACTCATCATGCTCCCTGTCAGATGGCTGCCAAAAGGGGCGCCACTCGCAGCAGGTCGATAAGAGCGTAAGGCGATGAGCGCTGCCGAAAGCGGCATTAACGACAAGTCCGGAGAGCGACATGTACGCAATTATTAAAAGCGGTGGCAAGCAGTACCGCGTTCAAGAAGGTCAAACGCTCAAGCTCGAGAAAATCGAAGTCGCCACCGGCGAAACGATCGAGTTTGACGAAGTGCTGATGGTCGCAGACGGCGACGACTTCAACATCGGCGCGCCGATGGTCAGTGGTGCCAAGGTGTCCGCGGAAATCGTTTCTCATGGCCGCGGTGACAAGGTGACGATCATCAAGTTCCGTCGTCGTAAGCACAGCATGAAGCGTCAGGGCCACCGCCAGTGGTTCACTGAAGTCAAAATTACCGGAATTTCTGCGTAAGCGGTCAATTCCCCTAGGAGGATTTTGCAATGGCACATAAAAAGGCAGCCGGCTCCACGCGTAACGGTCGCGATTCCGAGTCCAAACGCTTAGGTGTAAAACTCTTCGGTGGCCAAGCGGCAACTGCGGGTAACATCATCGTGCGTCAGCGCGGCACGCGTTTCCACGCGGGCACAGGCGTAGGCCTAGGTCGTGACCACACACTGTTCGCCCTGAGCGACGGTTTTGTGAAGTTTGAGACCAAAGGTCCCAAAAACCGCAAGTTTGTTAGCATCGTTTCTGCCTAAACGGCTCGCGTTGCGCTCGTAATTGTGGAAATAGTTACGAGTAAAAAAGGCCCCGCTATGGCGGGGCTTTTTTGTCGGTTAAATCTCTTTTCCAATACACTTGACCATGGTTCTTGACCAGCATGCTGGTGGGAACAAAGGGTTGGGAAAAAAGGTTGGAAAAAAAGTAGTGCATATTAGGGCGGCGGAAGCGGCCGGGAGAATCCAATGCAGTTCGTCGATGAAGCCTCGATTATTGTTGAGGCGGGCAAAGGCGGCAATGGCTGTCTGAGCTTTCGCCGCGAAAAATATGTGCCCAGGGGCGGTCCCGATGGGGGTGATGGCGGCCATGGAGGCAGCGTCTACCTCATTGGTGACGATGCCCTTAATACCCTGATCGATTTTAAATACCAGCGCTTTTATAAAGCCCAAAACGGCCAGGGTGGCATGGGCCGCCAAATGAGCGGCAAGGCAGGGGAAGACCTACACGTCAAAGTACCGGTGGGCACCACGGTGATTGATGAAGACACCCTGGAAGTGATCGCGGATGTGACCGAAATTGGTCAAGTGGTATTGGTAGGCGAAGGCGGCCGACGTGGACTGGGGAATATCCACTTCAAGTCCTCGACCAATCGTGCACCGCGCCGCACGACGCCGGGCACCGAAGGCGATCGCCGCAACCTGCGCCTGGAAATGAAAGTCATGGCCGATGTGGGTCTGCTGGGCATGCCCAACGCCGGTAAATCCACGCTGATTCGCTCGGTGTCAGCCGCCAAGCCCAAGGTCGCCAACTACCCGTTCACGACGTTGGTGCCTAACTTGGGCGTCGTAAAACTGGGGATGCATGAGCACTTCGTGATGGCCGATGTACCGGGCTTGATCGAAGGGGCGTCTGATGGGGCGGGTTTAGGGCTGCGTTTTCTGAAGCACCTGACGCGCACGCGGCTACTATTTCATGTGGTCGATGTCGCGCCGTTTGATGAGTCCGACCCGGTCGAGGCCGCCAAGGCGATTGTCCATGAGTTGGGGCAGTTCTCGCCAGCACTTTCCGAGCGCCCGCGCTGGTTGGTGTTGAATAAGTTTGATCTGCTGCCGGAAGATGAGCGCGAAGCACGTGCTCAAGAAATTATCCAGGCGCTCAACTGGGAAGGCCCGGTGTTCCGCATTTCTGCGATCAGCAGTGACGGCACTGATAAGCTGGTACAGGCGGCCTACCGCTGGTTGACTGAACAGCGTCGTCTTGAGAACGAAGACGAAGAAGCATTGGCTCGTGAACAAGAGATGCGCCGCCGCATGGAAGAAGAGTCGGTTGCGCGTACCGAAGCACGCCTGGGTCGTCGCCGTAAGCGTGACGATGAGGATGATGAAGACTTCGACGACGATGACTACGATGTTGAAGTCGAGTATGCGCCTTAGTATCAGTGCCTGATGAAGGTGGGGTGGCATGGAAAGTAACGAGCAAATACTAGGGCGTAACGCACTGAGCCGTGCGCGACGGGTCGTGGTGAAGATCGGCAGTGCGCTCCTCACCAATGATGGCCGCGGCCTGGATGAAGCCGCCATTGGCGGTTGGGTCGATCAAATTGCTGCCTTGCATCAACAAGGCATTGAAGTGGTGCTGGTCTCATCCGGTGCCGTTGCTGCCGGTATGGTGCGCCTTGGCTGGCAGGTACGCCCTAGCGCCGTGCATGAACTTCAAGCCGCCGCTGCCGTTGGCCAAAACGGCCTGACCCAGTGCTATGAGCAGCACTTTGCCCGCCATGGCATGCTCACCGCGCAAATTTTGCTCACCCACGACGACCTTTCCAATCGCAAGCGTTACCTCAACGCCCTTTCAGCGTTGCGCACGTTGGTTGAGATGCGCGTGGTGCCGGTGATTAATGAAAACGACACCGTCGTTACCGACGAGATTCGCTTTGGCGATAACGACACGCTAGGCGCATTGGTCGCTAATTTGCTGGAAGCCGATGCACTACTGCTGTTGACCGACCAGGAAGGCCTGTTTGACGCCGACCCCCGCCATAACCCTAACGCTCAGATGATTGCCGAAGGGCGCGCCGACGACCCGCGGTTAGCCGCCGTGGCCGGCAGTGGTGGAGCGCTGGGGCGTGGCGGCATGAGCACCAAGGTGCGCGCGGCGCAGTTGGCGGCACGCTCTGGGGCGGTCACGGTGATAGCCAGTGGTCGCCAGCCTGACGTTATCAGCCGGATAATGGCGGGTGAGACACTGGGCACGCTGCTGCGTCCTGACCAAGTGCCCATGGCGGCGCGCAAACGCTGGCTGGCGGGTCAATTGCAGGTGCGCGGTACGCTGGTGCTGGATGCGGGGGCTGTCAAAGTGCTACGTGATAAAGGCTCTAGCTTATTGGCGGTCGGTGTGCGTGATGTGCAGGGCGGTTTTAAACGTGGCGATATGGTGGTATGCGTAGATGAGCAAGGCGCGTCAGTGGCCAAAGGCCTGGTTAACTACGGCGCCGATGAAGCGCGACAGTTGGCGGGCCAGCCCAGCCACCAGATTGAGGCGATTCTCGGCTATGTAGAAGCCCATGAGCTGATACACCGCGATAACCTAGTTGTTGTATAAACGTTATATATTTATCAGCGTATGAGTTAGCCCTCCACTGGCGGTAGAGGCACCTGACGCGGCCAGTCGTCGGGTACTAAAAAAAGCCGCTCATAGCGCTGTTGCTCCGGGTAATACAGCATCACTTGCTGGGGGGAGCGCCAAGCGTGCATCTTTTCAATAACAGCGGGCAGCAACGCCCCCGCCGGGCGAAAGGCGCTGAGTGGCGGTGGCGCCATCCAGTGCGGTTTTTCCAGCCATGCCATCTTAGGCATTTCGGTTAAACAAGCCGCCAGCGCAGGCCAGTCACGACAATAACACCATACCCCTCGACGATGGTTTGGCGTCGCTCCTTCCGGTGCGGGCAATGAGGCGTGCCAGGGGTAGTAAAGCACACCTGGCATCGCCAGCCGCTGGGTTAGCTGGGTGGTTAACTCCCGCCCAGAAACGCCAATGTCCCTGGGGGCTAGCCAATGCGCAAGCGTTTCCAGCGCGGGCGCGGTAGTAGAAAGCGGTAGTTGATGGCGGCGTAGATGGGCGCATTTAATCGCAAGGCTGTCTAACCCACCGGGGCCAATCCAGCGGCTTTGACTAGTGGGCGCTCCAGGCCCTTCCGGTAGGCCCAGGTAAAACTTAATAGCGACTTCCAAATGCACTGGCGCCGGGTTATCGCGGGTGCGATAAAGCATATCCAGCTCGCCTAGGGTCGTGCGTTGTCGGGTAATGCGCACATTCCGGGCTAACAGCCGCATATTCGGCGCGTGATCTAACAGCATATGCCATAGGCGTTCGTGATAATGCCCCATACGTGAAACACGCTGACCGTTCAAGGCCGCTAATGTCGGTCGGCCAAGCTGATGCAGCCATGGCAATAGCGTGCGCTTTAACCCTAGCTCTTTCAGTGTAGGGCGTCCTGCGCAGGGAATCGGTGGCGGCAGCTCCACGAGGTCCGGCGTGGCGGCCAGCCACGCTAAATCGCGCAATACTGGATCACCTAGCACGGGATCACCTAGTGCTGAATCATCAAGTTCTGAATCACCTCGCCCCGTGGTGTCGAACTCTTCAACATCCAACGCACCATAAACGCCTTCATTAAACACGCGATACCCCCCAGCACATTGATAAGGTTGACGCTATGACTTGGCCGCCAACTGCTACGCTGTAGACACGTTATAACGATCATCGCTTGAAGTCCTACTCTGGCTATGGAAAGGAGCGTATTGAATGGGTAATGCTAAGACGAAAAAGGCGAAGTCAAAAAACCAAACGTCCAAAGCGACGACCAGCCAGGTGCCCCAACCACAAGCCGAAAAAACGGCTCCTCAAGCGCTAACCCCAGAAATTGGCGCGGCGCTGTTCGAGGATGCCCGCTCAAGGCTTGAAGATGTATTCAAGGTGCTCGACATTCACCCTGATGCGCAGGCGCGACTGATGCAGCCCAGTCTCTCGCTGCAGGTGAGCATTCCCGTGCGAATGGACGACGGCAGCTTAAAAGCCTTTCCTGCCTGGCGGGTACACTACGATACCAGCCTGGGGCCTGCTAAAGGCGGTGTGCGTTTTCACCCCAAGGTCAATCAGCACGAAGTCACCACATTGAGCTTCTGGATGGCTGTTAAGTGCGCTGTTGTTGGCTTGCCTTATGGCGGTGGGAAAGGCGGCGTGCAGGTCGATGCCAAAGCGCTCTCATCACTGGAACGAGAACGTTTAGCGCGTGGTTATATTCGCGCCATAGCCGATATTATGGGGCCAGACCGGGATATTCCAGCGCCCGATGTGAATACCGATGCCACGGTCATGGGCTGGATGATTGATGAGTATGAGCAAATTGTAAGGGCTAAAGTGCCCGCGGCGATTACCGGAAAACCATTACCGTTAGGCGGTTCGCCCGGACGCGTGGCCGCCACAGGGCGAGGCGCACTAAAAGTACTCGATTTGTGGGCCGAGCGCGAAGAACGCAAGGCCGAAGAGACCACTGTGGCGGTGCAGGGATTCGGCAATGCGGCTTATCATTTTGCCCGTTTGGCCAGCGAGCGTGGTTACCGCATCGTGGCGGTATCTGATTCAAGCGGTGCCTGCTATAACGCTGATGGCTTGGATATTGAAGCCGTTAAACAGGCTAAGTCGAAAAGCGGCAAGGTGGCTGACAGTAAAGCGGGTAAAGCGATGGCGGGTGCTGAACTGCTCGCGCTCGACGTAGATGTGTTGGCATTGGCGGCATTGGAGAATCAAATTCATTGCGACAACGTGAATGAGGTGAAAGCCGGGGCTATCTTAGAAATCGCCAACGGACCTTTGACCAGCGATGCTGACCAATCCCTTGCGCAGCGCGATGTGCCGATACTTCCGGATGTGCTTGCCAATACAGGCGGTGTGATCGTCAGTTATTTCGAGTGGCTGCAAAATCGGGCTGGCGAAAGATGGAGTGAAGCGCAGGTGAATGATCGCTTGGACGCGCTGTTAAGTGAAGAGGCCAGGAGGGTACTCATCCGAGCAGAAGAGGAGAGCATCACTTACCGTCATGCAGCTTATCGCCAAGGCGTTGAGCGTATTGCCGATGCTATCATGGCGCGAGGGAACTGCCAGGACCGTCGTTGATTTTCTTGCAAACGCAGCGGGCTCCCCATAGGGAGCCCGCTGCAAGGTTAAAGAAAATTAATCACGGTCAATTTGGGTAACTTCGTAGGAGCCTTGGCGCAGGCTAATTTCCAGCTCACGGCCGTTTTCATCGCGGCCTTCAATGTCGATAATACCGCTCTTGTCGATTTCCAGGTCTTCAAACTCAGTCATACCTTCTTGACTGGCAACGTCCAGGGCTTGGCGAATATCGTCTTCGCTCATTCCCCAGGCGCCGGTAATAAGGCGTTCGCGTTTCTCTTCCAGTGTTTCACCGTTATCTAAAGAGAAGTCCACATCGGCGTACCACTCATCGTCTAACCAGCCCTCAACCTCTGCACGGCCACGGCCTTTAATGCTAAGTTCTTCGTAATGCGTGAAGCCGTAGTCATTGGCGTGGGTTAATACGTCATCAATGCGATCCATCGGCAGCGAATCGGCTTGGGCACTGCCCGCCGCCGCGGCCAGCAGTAGCGCAGAGGTCGGGATCAGCAGCATTTTTTTCATGGCATTCATAGCAAATTCCTTCTTTACGTATTTAAACGTGAATGAGTGACTGGCATTCAGCGAATGCGACAGGGAATTTATATCACCCTATACTTTCCTTAAGCTGACAAAACCATTCATCTAGCGTTCATGTTGCCTTTGGCATGCTTGCCCTATGTGTAAACGCCGATACCCTCTTATCAAGCCGCTGCGCTGCGTCCCGGGACGCACTCGTCGCAATGTGACTGGTTTAGCTTTAATGCTATTACTGGTGGGTAGCGCTGTGGGCGACCAGCCTTGGGAGTCGCTGCACGGCGAAGTCCGCCGTGGTGAAGTCGTACCACTAGACACCATTTTGGACTGGCTCGAAGCGCACTATATAGGCGACGTGCTGGAGGTTGAGGTCGAGCGTGAAGACGGATATGTGGAGTATGAAATCAAGTTGCTTGGCCCTCAGGGCCAGGTCGTTGAGTTTGAATTTGATGGTCATAATGGCCAGTTAATGGCCATCGAAGGCGTGCGTATTAATGATATGCGCCGCTAGCGCCGTGGCAACATTGCTAAATAGGTTGTTAATAACGTTGCCGAAAAGGGTAGTTATCAATGAAGTGTTTGCTGGTAGAGGACGACCAAGCGCTAGCGCGTGAGCTGAGCCAAGCATTGCGCGACGGCGATTGGCTGGTAGAGCACGCGGCCAATGGCCAGGACGCTGATTTTTTAGTCCGCACCGAAGCTTATGACACGCTGATTTTGGATGTCGGGCTGCCCGATGGTGACGGTACTCGCTGGCTTTCCGCGTGGCGAGAAGATGGCATCAATATTCCGGTACTGATTCTTACCGCTCGAGAGCGCTGGGCTGATAAAGCCGCGGGATTTTCCGCCGGCGCAGATGACTATGTCACTAAGCCGTTCGAGCCAGCGGAAGTGCTGTTTCGCCTGCGTGCGCTTGTTCGCCGCAGCCACGGTCATGCTCACCCGGTATTGAAAGTGGGAGAATTGAGTTTAGACACCCATACCCAGCACGTGACGTTGGCAGGGCGTCCGGTTGGGTTAACTGCCCAAGAGACACGGCTACTGGGTTACTTGATGCATGCCGCACCGCGGGTGGTGAGTCGTACCGAGCTTTCAGAGCACGTTTACGACCGCGACCACGAGCCAGACTCGAATGTGATTGATGTTCAGGTTAGTCGTCTACGTCGCAAGTTGGGCAGTTGGCGAATTGCCACCCAGCGTGGTCAAGGCTACCGATTATTAGAAGAAGAGCCCGCCACCGAATGAGTCAAACCAAGTCGGCGTGGCGTAAACAATGGATAAGGCGCTGGGCAAGGCGCTCGATTAGTATGCGGCTATTGCTGGCCGCGCTCGTCATGGTAGGAGTGGCCTTGCCGCTTGCAGGCACACTGCTTTCTCATCACTACCATGCATCGGCCACCCAGGCTTTTGACGAGCGTTTGGCAGCCACACTTAATGTCATCATCGCCAGTGTTACGTATGATCGTTTAACGCAGCAGCTGGTCCACGACCGAGCGCTGGGCGACCCGCGTTTTGAGAGTGTCTACTCCGGCTGGTACTGGCAAATTACCGATGGTGATCAACATACCTTGGCTTCGCGCTCGCTGTGGGACCAACGTCTACCAGTGATTGATAACGAAAATCTTAATGCGCGCTCGCTAGACGGCCCGCGGGGTCAATCGCTTCGCGTAGTGGAGCGCGATATCATTCTGGCGCCATTAGACGCGCCGCTACATATTAGCGTGGCTGCCCAGGACGATACGTTAGTCCGTGATATCCGGAAATTCCGCCATCTGCTGTGGGGCGGTTTAACAGGGTTGGGCGTAGTGCTACTCGGCGTATTAGCGCTGCAAGTCCGTTGGGGATTAGCGCCGCTACGCCGTATGCACGCTAACCTTCATGACGTAGAGCAGGGGCGCGCCGAACAGTTGGATACCCGCTTGCCGGAAGAGCTGGCGACACTGGCCGCCTCGATGAATGCGGTGCTGGCACGTGATCAGCGTTTAATTGAACGCGGCCGCCATACCGCGGGCAATCTCGCCCATGCACTAAAAACGCCGCTGAGTGTCATGCGTCTTCAATTACGCCAGTTGCCCGAAGCGAATCGTCGCGATTGGGAGGTTGAGTTGGCACGTGTGGATAGCGCAGTACGCCACCATTTGGCGCGTGCCTCTGCGGCGGGCGAAGGCGTGCGTTTTGCACCTATTAATCTACACACTACGCTAACACCGCTGATTAATGGACTGGCCAGGCTTGCCCAGCGGCGCGGCATTGTGTTGCGCCAAGCCTGGGATCAGAAAATCAGAGTGCACATGGATGAGCAAGATATCCAAGAGCTGGTGGGTAACTTAATGGATAATGCGCTGCGCTGGGCACACAGCGAGGTACAGCTCAACGTAAAGGTTAACGAGCAGCAGTTGACCTTAACCATTAGTGATAATGGCCCTGGCATGTCGGAGGTGGAATGCCAGCAGGCGGTTCAGCGTGGTAGACGGTTGGACGAACAGCGCTCGGGCAGTGGTCTTGGGCTCGCTATCGTCACTGATCTTGTCGCCCTGTATAACGGCCAAATGCAGCTTACTCGCGCCAGCACCGGCGGGTTAAAGGTGGTCGTCGAACTGCCCGTGGTGGCGCATGGATAACGGAGACTTCATTGGATGAATAGCACTGATACGCTGCCTGATATTTTAGTTGGCCCCTTATTAAGGCGTATCAGCCCTACCCGGCTGGTATTCTGGATGGTCGCCACTCGGCGACTGAATATGGCTCTGGTGCTGCGACCAGGGCAGAGCGAGGCCGAATCAATCGATCTGGTACACCACCGGCAGTGTATCGCTATCGGTCAGCGCGCCTTTATGTATCTTATTGATGTTGAGCTGGATTCGCCGCTGCCCTGCGACGAGCGCATCGAGTATGACCTGCAAGTTGAAACGCTAAACGGCGATTGGCGTTCATTGCCTGAGTGGGCGCCCTGGTTATGTTATGACGGCGCCGCTTATCCCGCCTTTGTGATTGCATCGCGGCATCATCGGCTCATGCATGGCTCTTGCCGTAAACCTCATCATGATAGTGCCGATGGCTTGGTGCGCGCCGATAGCTGGCTCGCCGAGCAGCAGGCAGCGCCCAACGAATGGCCCGCTTGGCTGCTGATGACCGGTGATCAAATTTACGCTGACGATGTTGCCGGGCCCATGTTACGCGCTGTGCATGCGCTCATCGAACGGCTAGGGTTGGTGGATGAGTGGCTGGAAGGTGCCACGGTGGAAGACAGCCAAGCCCTCTATAATTCACCCGATAGTTACTATCGGCGCGCAGATTTGCTGCCTGATGTGACCAGCAATGTGGCGCTGCGCCAACGTTTTTTTAGTGGCGTCAAGAAGCCGGTCTTTACATCGGCGAATGCGCAGAACCATTTAATGACACTGGCTGAAATGCTCGCCATGTATTGCCTGGTATGGTCCCCCGTGCCCTGGCAAGTGATTACTTTTGACGCGCCGACATTAGATGAAAAAAACGCCGAGCTCTATCGCCAGGAGCAGGCGGTGATCGATACCTTCGTTGCCGGCTTGCCTCAGTGCGCGCGGCTGATGGCGCACTTGCCCAGCCTGATGATCTTCGATGACCACGATGTGACCGACGATTGGAACCTTTCCGCTGACTGGGAGCTCGCCGCCTACGGCCACCCGTTCTCGAAGCGCATTATCGGTAACGCCCTAGTGGCGTACCTGCTCTGCCAGGCCTGGGGTAACGATCCGGATAAGCTCAACCCACTCATCCATCACGCCTCGACACTGCTGCATGACGGCAGTCAACCGCTGATGTGTGCGGAACAAGATGGCTTCATCGATCGGCTACTGCGTTTTCAAGGCTGGGAGTTTCAGGTGTCGGGTACGCCTAAATTGATAGTGCTGGATACCCGAACCCGGCGTTGGCGCAGCGAGGGAAAACTCAATCATCCCTCTGGATTGATGGATTGGGAGGCGCTGATGGAGATGCAGCAAGCGCTGATGGGCGCCAAAAGTGCAGTGATTATCTCGCCCGCGCCCATGTTTGGCGTGAAGTTAATTGAGAGCATTCAAAAAGTTTTCACCGCCGTGGGTAAGCCGCTGGTCGTGGATGCTGAGAACTGGATGGCTCATCGCGGGGCGGCCAATACGTTGCTGCAAATATGGCAACACTCCAAAACCCCCGGCAACTATGTGATCTTGTCAGGCGATGTGCATTACTCCTTTGTCTACGACATTGTAGTGCGCCATCAGCGACGCTCCCCCCACCTATGGCAAATTACCTCCAGTGGGATTAAAAACACCTTTCCGACAACCCTGCTCAATACCTTTGATCGCCTGAACCGCTGGCTTTATGCGCCGTGGTCGCCGCTGAACTGGTTCACCAAGCGCCGCAAGCTGAGTGTTCATCCGCGTGATCCTGATCGCGCCAGCGCTGGCGAACGGCTCTGGAACGCTAGCGGCATTGGTTTGGTGACGCTGGATGAGAAAGGTCACCCAAGCGATATTCGTCAGCTTGACGCGGATGGCCGTGATGTCGTTTTCCCGCCGCCCGAGAAGCCTCTTTTATAAAGAGTCCTACTCCTAAGCAGGGCCTGTACAGAAAGGCTATTACGACGTTAACTGACTGAATCTATAGTTGATTGTCATGATAGCGTCACGAAAATGACGCACGCTTGCAGTTTCTCAATAACCTCCAGGGAAGGTTGCACATCAGTATCCACGTCGCTGTTTGATAGGGCTGATGAAGAGGACAGCAAGTAAATGACCGCACAAGAAGCGCAGTGGCTTAACCAGATTATTGCGACAGAAGAGTTGCATGTGCTATTTCAGCCCATTGTGGACGCCAGCCAACAGGCGATTTATGGCTACGAAGCCCTGATTCGTGGGCCTAAATCATCACCACTGCACTCGCCGTTACGGCTATTTGATGTGGCGACCCAAGCGGGGCTGCTGGTGGAGTTGGACCTACTCTGCCGTCGTTTGGCCATCCATCGATTTGCAGAGCTGGAGCTACCCGGCTTGCTGTTTCTTAACGTCATGCCGTTGACCATTGTAGAGCGTGATTTTCGCGAAGGCTTAACGCTGGGCTTTATTCGCGAAAGCGGCTTACCCCCCGAGCGGGTGGTGATTGAACTCACTGAGCATGTGCCGATTCATGACTATGACCTGATGCGCCAAGCGGTGGCTCATTATCGCGATATGGGCTTCCAGGTTGCACTCGATGACTTGGGAGCAGGGCACTCAAGCTTGCGTCACTGGTCAGAGCTGCGCCCTGATTTCGTTAAGCTCGACCGGCACTTTATCTCCGGCATCGATCAGGATCCTGCCAAGCGAGAATTTCTGCGATCGATTCTTGACGTGGCGCGTAGCCTGGATTGTCAGCTGATCGCTGAAGGCGTGGAGACCGCCGCTGAGCATCTTTGCTTGTGGGAACTCGACCGCGGCCTCGCTCTACTGCAAGGCTTCTATTTCGCCCGTCCCAGCCGGCAGCCGCCTTTAGAGCTCAACATGCTGCTACCGGCGACCACCCATTTAAAAAGCCCAGCTGGCCGCACTGCACGCTCTATCTTGCGCCCAATCGACGCTATCACGGCTGATTGCTCGGTGCCGCTAGTTTCCGAGCGGTTTCGCCAACACCCCGGCTTGCGCTGTGTGGCGGTGGTAGAAGATAGGAAGCCTGTGGCGGTGGTGCGCCGCAACGCATTTCTGACCCTGTTTACCAATCCTTTTAGCCACGCGCTGTATGCCAAGCGTTGCGTGCTGGATGTTGCTGATGCCCGCATGCTAGTGGCAGAGGCGGATACGCCGCTTGAGATGTTGAGCCAGGAATTGACCGATAGCCGCGATATTGAGCAAGAGGATTTTGTGATCGTCAGCCCTGAGGGGGACTACCTGGGCATGGGCAATATTGTTGATCTGCTACGCGAGATCACCGCGATACAAGTGCGGCAAGCGCGCCACGCCAACCCACTGACCGGTTTGCCAGGTAATATCCTGATTAACGAAACCCTGGCTACCTATTTAGCCGCTGAGCAGGGTTTTGCCGCTGCTTATGTCGACTTGGATAATTTTAAAGCGTTTAACGATGCTTACGGCTATGCCCGGGGCGACCATGTGATTATTTCGCTATCGCGGCTACTGCAGGCACAAGTGGAGAGCGCCGGCGGCTTTATCGGCCATATTGGTGGTGACGACTTTATGATGCTGTTACCGCTCGGTCATTGGGAAAATGTTTGTCAGCAGATACTGCGCTCATTCGAAGTAATGGCGCCGGGCTTTTACGAAGAAGCTGATCGCCTTCAGGGCGGTCTTCATATTGAAAATCGACAGAACATGGTGACATTTTACCCTTTTGTTAGCGTCTCGATTGCGGTGAAGCCCATTACTGATACCTCTCTCTGCCAATCGTTAGCTATCGCAGGCGAGCTTTCCGAACTAAAGCACCAAGCCAAAAAAATGGCGGGTAACAGCCTGTTCGTTGAGCGCCGTGGTCACTGCTCTGAACCGGTTCAGGACCCCGTTCAGGAACAGGTTCAGGCCAACGTGGCGGGCACTGTCGCTGAGCATTCATAAAGTTGTCACCAACTGGTCATGGGAGTGACCTGCCGTTGTCATGTGAAGTGGTCAGGATTGTGGCTATCTTCTAACAACGCTTTAGGTGTCCCATGCAGACTTTATCTCTATCCCGCACATTCATCAGCACTGCTGTTGCCAGTGCTTTCGCCGTGGTGGCGGTGAATGCCTCAGCGGATCTCTCATCGCGTTATGTCGATAACGATGGCGATATGGTTGCCGATGCGCCCAGCGATGAATCTCAATGGGCCGATCCTGATACGCTTGTGTTTGCCTACACGCCGGTAGAAGACCCAGCGGTTTACGCAGATGTATGGTCCGACTTTTTGGATCACTTGAGTGAAGCCACCGGCAAAGAGGTTCAATTTTTCCCCGTGCAATCCAATGCAGCTCAGCAGGAAGCGCTGCGCGCTGGCCGTTTGCACGTTGCTGGTTTTAATACCGGCGGCGTACCGGTAGCGGTTAACTGCGGTGGTTTCAGGCCGTTTGCCATGATGGCGGCAGAAGATGGTAGTTTCGGCTACGAGATGGAGATCATCACCTACCCTGGCAGCGGTATTGAATCGGTAGAAGACCTTGAGGGCCGCCAACTCGCGTTTACCTCCGAGACCTCTAACTCCGGCTTCCGCGCGCCTTCTGCACTGCTACGCTCCGAGTACGGCATGGAAGCGGGCGAAGATTTTGAAACCGCTTTCTCTGGCTCCCACGACAACTCCATCCTCGGCGTGGTTAACGAAGACTATGATGCGGCGGCCATTGCTAACTCAGTGGGTAAGCGGATGATTTCTCGTGGCGTGGTTAACGAGGGTGATTACGACATTATTTACACCTCAGAAACGTTCCCCACCACCGCTTACGGTCTGGCGAACAACCTGAACCCGGAACTCGCCGAGAAGATTCAGGACGCGTTCTTCAGCTACGACTGGGAAGGCACTGCGCTTGAGTCGGAATTTGCCAACTCGGGAGAAGCGCAGTTTATTCCGATTACTTACCAGGACAATTGGTCTGTTATTCGCACCATTGCGGATGCCAACGGTGTGACTTACGACTGCGATTGATCGTTTATACGGTATCCCTGCTCGGCCAGGAAGGCACGCCTTTCTGGCCGTTTCGCTATACATACGAGGTGGGAAAAATGTTGACACTAAGCGGCGTAGGCAAGCGCTACCCCACCGGGGACCGAGCGCTGACGGATATTGAACTCACCTTGCCGAAAGGCCAGGTAATGGCATTGATTGGGCCTTCTGGCGCGGGTAAAAGCACACTAATTCGCTGTGTGAACCGCCTGGTTGAGCCTACCCAGGGCAGCATTCGCCTGGAAGGCACGGAGCTTACCAAGCTCTCTGGGCATAAACTGCGCCACGCCCGCCGCTCCATGGGAATGATTTTCCAAGAGTATGCGTTGGTAGACCGGCTCACCGTGATGGAGAACGTGCTATCGGGCCAGCTTGGTTATGTCGGCTTTTGGCGCAGTTTTTTGCGACGCTACCCTCAGGAAGCCGTTACCGAAGCCTTTCGGTTACTGGAGCGGGTAGGGCTTTCCCATGCAATAGATAAGCGCGCTGATGCTCTTTCAGGCGGGCAGCGCCAGCGCGTCGGTATCGCCCGGGCGCTATTACAGAGCCCCAAGCTACTGCTGGTTGACGAACCCACCGCCAGCCTCGACCCGAAAACCTCTCGCCAGATCATGCGCTTGATTCGCGAGTTGTGTGCTGAGCGCGATTTGGCGGCGATTATCAATATTCATGACGTGGCACTGGCCCAGCAGTTTGCGGATCGGATTGTCGGCCTGCGCGCAGGAGAAATCGTTTTTGACGGTCAGCCCAGCGAACTCACCAGCGAGATGCTCACCACTATTTATGGTGAAGAGGATTGGGACACCACACCCGAGCCGATAGACGACGAAACTGTTGATGATAGACCAGAAGCGTCTTCTTATCCGGCTAACATGCCGGCGATGGCGGCGGGGAGTGCTCGATGAGTAAGCTGGCTGATGCACCGCTAACAGCAGAAGTGCAGGCAGAAGGGCGGGCGCGCCAACAAGCCGCCAGACAAGGCCATTGGCGGCGCCTGCCGCTGATTGATAACCCGCGACTGCGTTGGGGTCTGGTGATTGGCGCAGTAGTCTATTTAGCCTTGGCGCTCGCATCGGTAGAGGTGAACTGGGCGCGGGTGGCGGAAGGTGCGGGTCGGGCGGTTAATTTTTTGGGTGCCTTTATGCAGCCCGACTTTGTCAGTCGCTACGACGACATTGTGGCTGGCCTGATGGAAAGTTTGACCATGACCCTGACTTCCACGGTGTTGGGGGTATTGCTGGCGATACCCGTAGGCTTAGGGGCCGCGCGTAATATTTCACCCCTACCGATTTACATTGCCTGCCGCGCCATTATTGCCGTTTCACGTACATTCCAGGAGATCATCATCGCAATTCTGTTTGTGGTGATGTTCGGCTTTGGCCCATTTGCGGGCATGATTACCTTGGCATTCGCCACGATTGGTTTTATGGCCAAGCTGCTAGCGGAAGATATTGAAGACCTGGATTGGCGCCAGGTAGAGGCGGTGCGTGCCACCGGAGCTAGCTGGTGGCAGACCATGAATACAGCAGTGCAGCCACAAGTGATGCCACGTTTGATCGGGCTTTCCATGTATCGCCTGGATATTAACTTCCGCGAATCCTCGGTGATTGGCATTGTCGGCGCGGGCGGTATCGGCGCCACCTTGAACACCTCGCTGAGCCGCTATGAATACGACACTTCCGCAGCCATTTTGCTGATCATCATCGCCATCGTGTTGCTGTGCGAGTACAGCTCAAGCCATGTCCGCCGCTGGACCCAATAATTGCTGGATCAATATTTTCTGGGCCGGTCACCGCTGCGCCCGTAATGTGTGGAGAAGTTAAATGCCTGTTTCATTTACACCGAAGGGGCTGCCGGTATGGCGACGGCGTACGACACGTGCTCAATGGCTGGAATATGTAGCCTGGCTGGCGGGTATCAGCCTATTTTTGCTCTGCTGGAAGATGATTTCCGATAACACCATGTGGGTGTTTGTCGAAGACGCTGGGCGTCAAGGGGCCGACCTGATTAGTCGCATGACGCCGCCAGAGTGGCGCTATGCCAATGTGCTGTGGAAGCCCATGTGGGACACGCTGAACATCGCCACTTTGGGCACTGCGCTAGGTATTGTCATGGCGTTCCCCGTCGCCTTTCTCGCTGCCCGTAACACCACGCCTCATCCGCTGGTACGCAGTGCGGCGCTGATAGTGATTGTCTCATCACGATCAATCAACTCGCTGATCTGGGCGATGCTATTGGTGACCATTCTCGGCCCTGGCGTGCTGGCGGGAATTATCGCTATTGCACTGCGCTCGATCGGCTTTGTGGGCAAGTTGCTCTACGAAGCCATTGAAGAGATTCACCCTACGCCGGTGGAAGCGATCAGTGCTACAGGCGCGAGTCGCATGCAGGTGATGAACTATGGCGTGTTGCCCCAGGTGATGCCTGCCTTCGCCGGTATTAGCGTTTATCGTTGGGACATTAATATCCGTGAATCGACGGTGTTGGGTTTGGTGGGCGCAGGGGGTATTGGTTTGCAGTTGAACGCTTCGATTAACAGCCTCGCCTGGGATCAAGTCAGCGTCATTTTTATCATGATTTTCGCTACTGTGTTGGTATCCGAATGGATCTCCGCGCGGGTTCGTCACGCGATTATTTAAACGCGCTAACCGCCCAGGAGTCGAGTATGCGTTTTCCAGATGCGGAAATCATCACTATTGATTTGCTGCGCCATGGTGAGCCGGTGGGAGGGCGTATGCTGCGTGGCTCCACGGATCATCCGCTGAGTGAAGCCGGCTGGCAGCAAGTGACCGATGCAGTCATGCAGCATGCGGTTAATGGGCATTTACCCTACGATGCGATTGTTACATCGCCCTTAATGCGCTGTCGTGAATTCGCCCTGTGGCTAGGGGAAGAGTTTGATCTGCCCGTTCAGGTGGAGGACGATCTTGCCGAGCTGCAGCTGGGGCAATGGGAAGGCAAAACCTACGCGCAGGTATTTGCTGAAGAGGGCACCGAGCGAATGAGGGCGTTTTGGCATGATCCGGCTAAAGTTTCTCCCCCCGGTGGTGAAACCATTCAAGCTTTTGACGCGCGCCTCGCTGACGTATGGCAGCAGCTTTTAATCAATCCGCTTGGTAAGCATGTATTGGTAGTGGCGCATTTGTTTGTCTGTAATGGCCTGCTGCGACAGGTTATCGAGCAGCCACTCTCGCGGATAATGGCGATGGATTTACCTTACGCGGCGATGAGCCGGGTACGCCATGAGCGCCATGCGCTTGGTGAGACCACGTTTATTGAGTGGATCGGCCGCTAACGTACGGTGGATTAAACTTATTATCTTGACAGCCGATAAGGTACTTTGCAGCACAAAGTACCTTGTACGTCATTCAGTGCTAATATGCCGACGTACTGATATGTGTACGAGGGAGGAATAACGGGGCAGGCCTTACTACGGTCAGCCACGATAAAACCTACATCACACGCGCCTAACGCGACGATCTATAACGGTCTATAACGATCTATAACAACGACGAGGAGCGCAAAGACGTATGCATGAATCCTTGAATTTATCGAAGGAACAGTCTTTGTCTCCACAGCCCGCCCAGCTAACTCCTTCACTGCCCCGCTCGGATGTAATGCCAATTGCCTCTGTTAGCGATATAACGTCCCCCACTGAATCCGTGTTTTGCTTCGCCAATGAAGCGATCATTATTACCGATGCGGAAAATCGAGTGGTGCAAGTGAATCCTGCTTTTTGTGAGTTAACAGGCATTATGCAGGGCGATGTGCTAGGCAAAACACCTGAAGCTTTCAGTATTTTACCGCTGGATGATAGCCGCACCACGCGCTTAATGCGCGAAGAGCTGCAATTACGCGATCGTAGCAAGAGCCAAGTGAGCTATCGCAGCCACGATGGCCAGTTTTACCCAGGAATGATGTCGATTAATCGAGTACGCAATGAGCACGGTGAGATTGACCACCATGTTATTGTGCTGGCAGACCTTTCGGCGATTCCCGCGCATGCTCGTCACCTCAATCGTGAAGTCTACTTTGACGCCCTGACGGGGCTGCCCAACCTGCAGTTGCTGACGCAATTGATTCAAGAATCTATTCAGCATGCAGAAGCCAAACAGCTCCCATTGGCGGTATGCTCACTGGATATCGATTTCTTCAAAAATATTAATGACCGACTAGGCGCATGCGTGGGTGATTCGCTGCTTGCTTCATTTTCCCAGCGGATAAGCCATCTGCTGTTTGGGGATGATGTCCTTGCGCGGGTGGGGGGCGATGAGTTTGTGCTGTTACTCCACCACGGTGTAGACGACGATTTTTTTGAGAAATTGTTAGCCTCCATTCGCCAACCGCTAATGATAGATGGGCAGAGCATTCATCTAACGGCAAGTCTAGGGGTGACGCTCTACCCCAATGACCATGTACAGGGGGATGTGCTGCTGCGTCATGCCAATCAGGCAATGTATCGCGCTAAACAGCGTGGCCGTGATACCTATCATTTTTTTGATCCCCACCATGACCGCTTACTACAAGTGCGCCATGAGCAGCGGCAGCGTTTTGTTGATGCGCTCAACCACAATGAGCTGTGTCTTTACTATCAACCTCAGATCGATATGCGCAGTGGTAATGTGGTCGGCGTTGAAGCCTTGATTCGCTGGCAGCACCCTGATGAGGGCCTGCTTGCGCCTGGGCAGTTTTTACCTATCATCGATACCACACCGTTAGAAGCAGAGCTTGGCGAGTGGGTCATTGAGCAGGCACTGCGTCAGTTGTCTGAATGGTATGCCCAAGGCATCACCCTGCCGATCAATGTGAATATTAGTCCTACGCATTTGTTAATGAGCAATTTTAGCCAACGGCTGGGTGAGCTATTGGCGCAACACCCTGATGTACCGCCATCGATGCTAAAGCTCGAAGTGCTGGAAAGTGCCGCGATGCATGATATCCAAGCCGCGTTGCAAAATATGTCACGCTGTCAAGACCTGGGTGTCAGCTTTGCCATTGATGACTTTGGCACTGGGTTTTCGTCGTTAACCCATTTGCGTCAGTTGCCGGTTAACTTGATTAAAATTGACCAGAGCTTTGTGCGCGATATGCTCAGCGATCAAGATGATATGGCGATTGTGGAGAGCGTTATTTACATGGCTAACCGCTTTAAGCGGCCGATGCTGGCTGAAGGCGTAGAAACACTTGAGCACGCTAGAGCCTTGATGGCGCTGGGTTGCGAATTAGCGCAGGGCTATGGCATTGCACGCCCAATGCCTGCCAAAGACTTGCCTGCTTGGCTGGCGCGCTGGCCTACACGTAAGGATTGGAATTCATTGGCGCAGTCGAATAATTAAGCGGCCTGCTCGTCAGTCGATGACGCAGAGGTTGATGGTACAGAAGTTGGTGACTCAGCAGTTGATGAATTAGTCGCCGCGCCTGCACTACGAGCTTGCTCCATTTCACTGCGCAGCATGGCTGCTTCTAGCTTGGCCTCCAATAGATATTGACGCGCTTGGGCGGCTACTTGGTAATCTTTTGGCGAAGGGTCTGCAGGTGCCATGGCGGCGGCGATAACGGTCTGCATTTTTTTCGATAGTAGCCTGAGGGTCGTTAGGCACCGGGCCATAATCAATGGGCACTTCGCCCGCTACCGCGTAGCGTTTGCCATCGGGACCAGCTTCATAGTCATAGCTGGCACCGCCCGCATAGGGGCCTCCCACCACTTGATGAGCCATCTCGTGCTGGCGTACTTCGCGGTCGGTTTGTTTAAGCTGTTCTAATTGCTGAATCTCTTCCGGTGCCATAGGCGTACCGTCAGCCCGTTTAGGGCCAGCAGGAGTGCTACTCTCTTCATTATCTTTACTGCTGCTTTCTTCACTGCTGTTGGTACGGGCCAAGCTCGTATCTTTTTTAGTTTCCTCGTCCTCTTGAGTAGCACGGCCTTTTGCGACTTGTTCAACACGTGGTGACGCAGCATTTGCTGCGGGGTATGCCCAGGTAGCGATGGAAGTGGTACTAACGGAAGAAACGGCCATAGGTCATTACCGACGAAGTAAGAGTTGGGATATCATGAAGTATTAGCGAGCAAAGCCGACAGCGCAAGTTTGCGCGGTACGATGCTAACCCTTTTCTGACACGATGCCAGCCCATGCCAATCCTATCCCCGCGCTATGCAAACCATTGATGTGGTCATTCATCTCAACTACGACGAATGCCTGGCTCATTACGAGGGCCGCATTGCCAACGTGCGTACCCGCAGTGTGGATGGCCGTTGGGTGATATTTCCCGCCGAGGCGATTCGCCGAGTCGTCAGTCGTGACGGCGTGCATGGTATTTACCGATTAAGTTTTTCTGAGCAGGGCCGATTTATTAGCATTGCTCCCTTAACCAGACGTTGATCCGCTTATGCACCGCCATGAAACATCAATTACCTTGAATGACCTCATTTATGCCGTTATCCCCAATTTAAACAGCGCTGAAAAGTTAGTTTTCTCTACGCTAGATAGTTTAATTGAAGAGGCTACAACCCCTTTGGATATACTTAAACGCACTGAACAGCGTCAGGCATTTGGGTTGGAAGTTCACCGGATTAGGATTAATTTAGAGCACCTGCTGAACAGCTATCGGCCCGAGGTAGATGCCATATTACGCAGTGAAGGTGAGCACCAAGGGCCGGTAGTAGAAGCCGACCACCACGAGGCAGATGCCATACGCAGTGCTATAGATATCTATCAACACGTCTGTGCTTTCCAACGCGGCGAGCGTCCTCACCCCGCACCTGAACGCTAAATCGTCCTGGCAAACTTTCATAGCGCAAACAGTCACAGCATGGCATCAACATTGCTTGTATAATGTGGCAATTGGACTTTCAGGCTTACCCGTTTGAAAGCAAACAGCCTGCCTACCCGGCGTTGGCTGTCGACACATTAGGAGATATACCATGTCTGCCTCACCTGTCACATTGATGGTGGCGCGTCGCGTTGAGCACGGCCGCTACTTGGATTTTAATCGTTGGCTTAATGAAGGGCGCGAGCTAGCGGCCGATTTTGCCGGCTACCTTGGCTCCGGCGTATTGGCACCCCCCGCTGATGACGATGAATATCAAATCATATTCCGCTTTAGCAACAGCGAAACGTTAGCCGCCTGGGAACACTCGGCCTCGCGCCATGCATGGTTGGCGCGCGGCAAAGGGCTATATGAAGCGCCTCATGAGCACCGCGCCACCGGACTAGATACGTGGTTTCAAACCAGTGGCAGCAGTGCTCCGCCGCGCTGGAAGCAAGCAGTGGCCGTCTGGTTGGCCTTCTTTCCTATCTCGCTGCTATTTCAGTGGATATTTGGTGGTGTGCTCGCCGATTGGGCACTGGTGCCACGTGTGGTGGTTAGCACCTTGATGTTGACGCCGGTAATGGTGTTTGTATTTATCCCCCTCTCTATGCGCCTGTTAGCTCCCTGGTTGCAAGGTAAATGGTCACCTTTGGATCTAGTCGCGCGTTGGCGGCACACCCAGCGTTCATCGTAAGTTTGTCTTTAGTTCTGCGCTTCCATGGGTTCTATGCTGTGTTGGTGCTAATCTTAGTATACTGGTCCTTTGATGATGGCCTTTATGATACTAAGCTGAATGTGCCTGCAGAAAAGGATAACTGACGCCAGTGTAATGCTGGCGTAAAACCCAGCCCCATGGAGTGTTTATGATCCACGTTCACCATCTGGAAAAGTCTCGTTCGCATCGTATCTTATGGCTTCTAGAAGTCCTTGAACTGGATTATGAGCTAGTGGTTTACCAACGCGATGGCAAAACACAGCAAGCGCCAGCTTCGCTGAAAAAGATCCACCCGCTGGGTAAATCGCCGGTAATTACCGATGGTGATCTCACTGTAGCTGAGTCAGGAGCGATCATTGACTACTTGTTACAGCGCTATGGGCAGGGGCGATGCCAGCCTTCCTCCGATGATAGTCGCGCTTGGGTGGATTATCGCTACTGGCTGCACTATGCAGAAGGCTCATTGATGCCGCTATTGGTGATGCAGCTTGTGTTTGGCCAACTTCCCAAGCAGTCACCCTGGTTGATAAAGCCACTGGCAAAAGGCATTAGCGACACGGTTAGTAAGCGCTTTCTAGCACCGCAGCTTAAACAGCATCTCACCTTTATTAACCAACATCTGTCAGCCAACGGCAGTTTTGCGGGGCCATGGCCTAGCGGTGCCGATATTCAAATGAGCTTTCCGCTACAGGCGGTTGCCGCCGTCCAGTCACTGGAAAAATACCCTGCCATTGCCGCTTTTGTTTCCCAAATCGAGCAAGATGCTGCATGGCAGCGAGTGGTAGAGCGGGCAGGTCCGCTTACCATTCCTGGCCAGTAAATAATTGCCATGCGCTATTCGGTAGCGGCTATTAATAGCCGCCAATCGTTTAAAAATTCCGTACTTCAGCGGATGGCTGGCCTGCTCAGAGGTGGCGGGGCGGTGTTTCTTTTGTGGACTTTTTTATACGCGCCACAGAGTTACGCGAAGAATGCCCAACCAGCAGATTTTCTTGGGCGAGCACCGCTGAGTGGGGAGAGTGCTGAGGTTATCGCCAGCGCTGCCTTATTAGCGTCTGCTGCGACACTCCCAGTCGATGTCCTGCGCCGAGTTGACGATTATTTGGGGCGTTGGGGCATTGTGTTACTGCTTGTTCTGCTGTTGTTGGCACTTATTGGCAATGTATTAATGAAGCGCCGTATAAAGCATAACCGTGCTTTGCTACAAACCAATAAAGAGATGCTGGCGACGATACTGGACAGTGTAGACGCCTTTATTTATATCAAATCTCCAACGTTAGAGTATCAGTACGTTAATCGTCGTATTAGCGATCTATTTGGGCTGCCTGCAGACAAGATTATCGGTAAGCGTGATGAGGCATTCTTTGATGCTGGCAGCGCCGCCGAAATCGACCAGGTTGATCGCAATGTATTACTTTCTGGTAAAAAAGTGACGGTAGAGGAGAGTAACGTCTTGCAAGGCGAGAGCCGGGTAAGAACCTTCTTATCAATTAAAATGCCGCTGTCGATGTCTCCAGGGGCGCCTCCTTCGCTATGCGGTATTTCGACCGAACTCACCGATTATCTCGAAATGCAGTCGCACACGCATTACCTAGCTTTTTATGACTCGCTGACGGGACTGCCCAACCGCCGATTACTGTTGGACTCATTAACGGCTGCTATTGAGGATGATGAGTGGGCCGCGTCATATAGCGCAGTGCTGGTGATAGACCTGGATAATTTCCGTTTAGTGAACGATATACAGGGCCATAATAGCGGTGATCAGTTGCTGATTAATGTTGCTGAGCAGCTACGCCAGCGGCTTGGAGAAGAAGCTACCTTGGCACGCTTCAGTAGCGATGAGTTTGTAGTGCTGGTCAATAACCTAGGCGAGCAGCAGACGGATGCTGTTCTTAAAGCCGAGCGCGTGGCGCGCCAACTGTTGGAAACCATTGCCCAGTTAAGAAGCGGCCACTCGTTACCCATCAGTGCCAGCATTGGCATTTCGCTGTTTACTGGGGGCGAGCACAGCATGGATAGCGTGTTGCAACAGGCTGATATGGCCTTGCAACAGGCAAAGCGCGCTGGGGGAAATACGCTGTGCTTTTTTAATACTGACATGCAAACCAGCGTGTTGGAAAGGGCCAGTTTAGAAGCTGATCTGCATAAGGCGCTTGAGCGCAACGAGCTGGCGCTGCATTACCAAGTGCAAGTCGACCATCAGGGCGTTACGACGGGTGTGGAAGCGTTGTTGCGTTGGTATCACCCCCTGCGCGGTTGGGTTTCCCCCGCGACGTTTATTCCTTTGGCGGAGGAGAACCGACTGATTTTGCCGATCGGTTACTGGGTGCTGCGATCAGCTTGCGAGCAATTAGCGAAGTGGTCGCATCAAACGGCCTATGCGCCCTTAAGTATTTCCGTCAATGTGAGTTCAGTGCAGTTTCAGCAGCCGGAGTTCGTGCGTGACGTTGAGGCATTGCTGGCAGAAACGCAGGCACCGCCGAGCCGTTTGGTGCTAGAAGTAACCGAGAGCCTGTTGATGCATGAGCCAACGCGAGTGCGTAATACGATGTTGAGACTCCGGGCTAAGGGGGTCCGCTTTGCGCTTGATGATTTTGGAACAGGCTATTCGTCGCTAAGTTATCTCAAGCGATTGCCGTTAGATGAGTTGAAGATTGACCAATCGTTTATTCATGAACTGCTTACCGATAAAACGGATGCGGCAATTGTTGATACCACGATACTGCTCGCAGTGAGCTTAGGTTTAACGGTGGTGGCGGAAGGGGTAGAGAAAAAAGAGCAGCTTGATTGGCTCAGAGGCCATGGCTGTTACCGCTATCAAGGTTACCTATTTGGCCGCCCGACACCGATTGAGTACCTTTTTGAGAGCTATTAAGCGGTTATATCCCCCCCTTCAAACAAGCTGAAGGGGGGGAAGGCAGTTCAGTATAAGGTGCCCATCTTAGCTAAAAAGCGCAAAGCTCTCAGCGTTGAGCCACATATGTACCAAAATGCTGGCGACATAACCGAGTAAAATAACCGGTGACCAGCGCAAATGGCCCATAAACGTATATGACCCCCTTGCCTGGCCCATGACCGCCACACCAGCAGCTGAACCAATCGATAGTAAGCTGCCCCCGACGCCCGCGGTTAAGGTAATCAGCAGCCATTGGCCATGGGACATGTCGGGCTCCATCGTTAGTACTGCAAACATCACTGGAATGTTGTCGATGACCGCCGAGACAACGCCTAACGTAATATTGGCTGCGGTGGCATTCCAGCCGGTATAGAGCGCTTCCGACAGCAAGCCGAGATAGCCCATAAAGCCAAGCCCGCCGACGCACATAACCACCCCGTAGAAAAACAGCAAGGTATCCCACTCTGCGCGCGCCACGCGGTTAAACACATCGAAGGGAACCACACTGCCCAACTGCGCCAGCTTACGGTCATCACCACGACGGCTATAGCGTTCGCGTTTACGCTCCAGCGAGCGGGGTAGGCTGCGACGCAGGTAGTAGCCAAAGAACTGCAAGTAGCCCAAGCCGGTCATCATGCCCAACACTGGCGGCAGGTGGAGCACAACGTGACACAGTACAGCGGTCACGATCGTCAATAAAAACAGCAGCACAATGCGCCGCGCGCCGCGCTTCATCCACACATCTTCATAAACGCTGGCAGGCTTCTCATCCTTGATGAAGAAGCTCATGATGGCTGCAGGAATCAGGAAGTTGACCAAGGAGGGGAAGAACAGAATGAAGAACTCCTGGAACTCAACCATGCCTGCTTGCCACACCATCAGGGTGGTAATATCGCCAAACGGACTAAACGCCCCCCCCGCGTTGGCGGCCACTACGATATTGATACAGGCCAGGTTAATAAACCGCCGATCACCTTCGGCGACCTTCGTCACCACCGCACACATCAACAGCGCGGTAGTGAGGTTATCGGCAATCGGGGATAACACAAAGGCGAGACCGCCGGTCAGCCAAAACAGTGTGCGATAGTTGAAGCCCTTGCGCAGCATCCAGGAACGCAAGGCGTCAAAGACCCGGCGTTCTTCCATGGCGTTGATATATGTCATGGCCACCAGCAGGAACAGCATCAGCTCGGTGAATTCCAAAAGCGTTACGCGAAAGGCGTACTCGGATGCTTCCGACATACCATTTTGAACATACACCCAGCCGATGAGCCCCCAGATAATGCCGGCGGCAACCAACACGGGTTTAGACTTACGCATATGAATCTTTTCTTCCGCCATGACGAGTGCGTATGCCAGAACGAAAATAGCTAATGCGAAAAAGCCCACGAAAGAAGCCGTTAGATCTAACTCACCGGTGACTGCAAAAGCAGAAGGACTCACAGAAAATAGTAAGGCCGCTAACAAAAAAAGCCAGCGACGATACAATCGAGGCTGGCGAGAGGGTTGGCACAACGTAGGCATGTGACTTTCTTCCTCATGGTTAAGTTGTCAGGAGTGGTTTGAAAACGGAATTAGTTTATCAGCCTATATTGCGATGCAATACCTTATAAAAACGAACGAAAACAGTTCTTCTTAGGGTAATGGCATCTTTTTTTAATAAATTAATCTTTTAGGTAATGGTAACTTTAGCAGTATTAGTTTTACAAAAGACTTAACAAATTCATGATTATTATACTAACGCCGAATAGTATTATTGAATAAACGTCAATTTTATAAATGTTATCACTAATACAGCCTTGCTTAAGCAGTCTCAGGCTTTCTCCGATGTAATCGTGAAGAGGGCGATGGGGAGAGTGCTCGCTTAGGGACATCGTGCTATGTTGAATCCCGCCAAGCTGGCGGCTTGGTAAGATAAAAACGAGGCCCGTTAGAAAACGGCCACTGAATACGCTAAGGAAACAACGATGCGCAATCCATTTCGCTCCCTTTGCCGTACGCTTAGCGTGTCGGCTGCTACGCTCGCGCTGGCGAGTGCCGCTTTCTCTGCCCATGCTGAAACCCGAGTGACCTATAAGTCGGCTTCTGCTGGCACCGCCTATTACCAGATGGGCGTAGAGCTTTCAGAGGCAATTCGCCAGGGTACGGATGACGCTATTGTGCTGACCCTGGAAGAGAGTCAAGGCTCGGTTCAAAACGTAATGGAAGTCATGGCGCGCCAAGGTAACTATGTGTTCACCACACCGCCTGCATTAGTCGCTCAGGCGATGGCTGGGGAAGGGGCGTTTGCAGAACGTCAGAATCCCCGCTTTCAAGAGATACGCGGGTTATTTCCGATTCCCTCGATAACCATGCATTTTGTACTGGCAGGTGACGAAGGCGTCACCGATGTGTCTGCATTGGCAGACAAGCATTTATTAATAGGCCGAGGCACTTTTGGCGCCCGCGAAGCGTCTCGTTATCTGGAACTGTTTGGTCTGGAAGAAAGTGTCCAAATTGCCGATGCAGCCATTGGCAGCGGTCCCGATGCGCTCAAAAATGGTCAGATTGATGGTTTTGTGACCGCCAGTTCTTTCCCGTCTCCTAATGTGATTGAGACGGCCGCCAGCATGCCAGTCTCATTGATCAGCCTGAGCGACGAACAAATTGAACAAACCGGCGCAGCGCGCCAAACGATCCCCGGCGGCACCTACCCCGGTATCGATAAAGATGTCGAGACCACATCGCTGCCGGTGATTGCCTACACTACGACGGCGATGGATGATGACACCGCTTATACACTGACTAAAACATTCTGGGAGCGCCGCGATGCCATGGCCGAAGAGGCCGCCTGGTGGGGCAGTATTACCCCTGGCATGCTGGAAAACATGAGCGGCACGTTACACTCAGGTGCGCTGCGTTATTACGAAGAAGCGGGGTTCGATGTGCCTGATACCCTGCGTTAGCATTTTGCAGTAACCCTTTATGTTTATTTCCCCACCGCCACGGCGCTTACGCTGTGGCAGTCCTGTGTTGATGCAGTATTGATAGGCAATTTGGCATGCGTGTTTTAACCTCGTCGCACACGGCGGCCCCCGCTGATGATGACGCAATAGCGCCTGGTTGGATGATGCTGGGCGCGGTCAGTGTGGTGTTCCATCTTGGGTTGATTTTTTATGGTTTAACGCCTGCACTCGTTAGCCGCCCCCTACACATGGCGCTGTTATTACCTTGGGTGCTGGTCTATATGGCTAACACCCCGGCGCAGCGAATGAGTGGTTGGTTGCTGACAGTGCTGGGTATTGCCGCATGCGGCTATATTGCGATTAACGAGGCTGCGTTAGCCAACCAGTACGGTTTTATTGATACCCACTTACAGATGGCGATTGGACTGTTTTTAATTGCTCTGGCGCTTGAGGCGGCACGCCGGGCAATTGGCTGGCCACTCCCACTGGTGGCCCTGCTGGCTTTGCTATACGGCGCTTTTGGCCAGTATATGCCGGGCGCCTTTGGCCATCCTGGGCTGCCGCTGCCCAGTATGGTGGGCACGTTAACCATTGCCGAGGGCGGGCTATGGGGCTCGCTTACCGGCGTCAGTGTCAGCGTTGTCGCCATTTTTGTGATTTTTGGCGCAGTGCTAAATGCCGGCGAGGCGGGCCAAGGCTTTATGAACCTGGCAAGCGCCGTCGCTGGGCGGTTTACCGGCGGAGCCGCCAAGGTGGCGGTGATTTCCTCTGCGCTAATGGGCTCTATTTCGGGCTCGGCCTCGGCTAACGTGGCGTCCACCGGGGCGATTACCATTCCTTCCATGGTGCGCCTGCGTTATCCGCGCTCGTTAGCCGGTGCGGTAGAAGCAGTTGCCTCCTCTGGCGGACAAATCATGCCACCGCTGATGGGCGCGGGTGCGTTCGTGATGGTGGAACTGACGGGCACACCCTACACCCAGATTATGGCTGCAGCTATGCTGCCGGCAGTGCTCTATTTTTTAACCGTTTGGGTCGGTATTAACGCCTATGCGACCCGGCATGACTTACAGCCTGTGGCTGAAAGCGAACGCCCCGGCGCGAAAGAGGTGGCCATTACTTCGCTGTTTTTCGCGATCCCGTTCGTGCTGCTGTTAGAGCGCATCTTTAATGGCGGTTACACCCCGCAGTACGCGGCTAGCATTGCGATTTTTGCAGGCATGGCGCTGCTATTCTTCAACGTGACGCTGCGTTTTTCGTTTCCCGGTTTTGCCAGTCGGTTAGCGGTCGCCGCGATCACCGCGGGGCGTCAAATTGCGGTGATCGGGGCGATTATCCTGTGCGCTTCGCTGGTGGTGGGCGTGCTGTCGTTGACAGGGTTGGGCGTTAAAATCACCTCAGCTATTTTATCGCTTTCCAATGACATGCTATGGCCAGCGCTGCTACTCACGGCGCTCGCCTGTTTGATTTTAGGCATGGAAGTGCCGACAACCGCCGCCTATGTGATCTGTGTCTCAGTCGCCGGCCCTGCGTTAACATCGCTGGGTTTAGAGCCGCTCTTGGCGCACCTGTTCGTCTTTTGGTACGCGCTGCTTTCGACGATTACGCCGCCGGTGTGTGGCGGTGTGTTTATCGCCGCGGGGATGGTGGGCGAGAACTGGCTCAAAGTCGCCTTCAAGGCCATGGCGTTAGGGATCGGACTATATATCATTCCCTTGGCGATGGTCGCCAACCCAGAAATAATTCGGCTGGCGTTCAACCCTGCAGGTGCCTTGTTTGACGCATTGAAAGTGGCGATTGGCTTGGGTGCCATCTCTTACGGTGTTATTGCGCATAAAGCGCTATGGCAGCGAGGCGCACTTGTCGCGGCGGGGACCCTTCTGATTTTCATGATCTAGTTCTGCTTTAAGTGTCAGCCTCCAGGCGTAGCGAAGAAGACGCCGGCAGTGGGGTGGTGGCAAACATCACCCAGGTATCTAGCGCGGGGCCCAGCGACTGCATCAATCGCAACTGATTGGGTGCCTGCTCGAGTACTTCTGCGGCGCAAATGCCTGCTTCATAACGCCCAGCGAGCAGGCCCTCTGCCACTGCTACTGTGGTAGGGGCCTCAATAATCTCTATGTATTCCGTTAAGTCAGTGTAATAGCGTGTCGCTGGTTGCAGGGCCACCTGGGTGGGCTGGGTAATGGCACGTTGTGCAATCAATGCCAGTGGCTTGCTGCCTGCAATAAACGTATCCACTGGGAAGACACGATGCATATAGCGACCCACACAATCACTGTGGGCCGGGTGAGCAGTACACTGCAGTACATGGCTGGCTTGCCCTGCAAGGAGAGCCTGGAAGGCGTCTTCAAACTGGGTGAATAGTGTCACGCTACCTTTGCCTGAGCCGCGTCTCGTTAAATAACGTTTAGCAATCAGTTCGTGGTTATTGCCACTAGGTCCTAGGGTTGCAATGTACACGGTATTCCTTATTCATCAGGAATGGCCAAACAATTGAGCCAAAAACCTAAAAGATCGTAAAGCTGAGTGCTATATAGGCCGCATAACCGGCGAGTAATGCGGCCCCTTCCCAACGAGATAGGCGCATGCCGGTATACAAAAACAGCACCAGTATGCCGGCGGCACCTAGCATGACCCACTGGTCAAACAGGGCTACGCGTGATGCAAGGGGCAGCGGCTGTAAAAATGCTGAAATGCCCAGGATGCCCAGCAGGTTGAAAATATTACTGCCAAGGATATTACCCACGGCGACATCGGCATGACGGCGCAATGCAGCAATCACCGATACGGCCATTTCAGGTAGCGATGTGCCAACGGCGACAATGGTTAAGCCGATTACCGCCTCGGAAATGCCCATGGCTTGGGCCAGACCAATGGCGCCAAACAGCAGCAACTGTGAACCGCCAATTAGCATGCCCAAACCGACTACTAGCGCGATGGCAATCATCCAGCCTGTGGTGGGGAGCTTGGTCATTTCTTCGGCTTCCGAAGCGTGCATCTCCGCGGCGGGAACGTGCTGACGGCTTTCGCTAATGTATGCCCACACAAGATAACCGACGAGTCCTGCTAAAAAAATTCCCGCATCAATGCGTCCCAATGCGCCGCCGAATGAGAGGCCAATAAACAGTAGGCTGGCCAGTACCACCACCAGGCCATCCCGGCGCAGCGCTAATGGTTGAACTACCATTGGGCAAATAACGGCGCACATGCCCAAAATCAATAAGATGTTGCCGATATTGCTGCCAACAATATTACCCACAGCAATGTCCGGTTGTTGATTAATAGCGGCATCAACCGAGACGACAAGTTCCGGAGCTGAGGTGCCAAAACCAACCACTACAAGCCCTGTGAGCAGTGGCGAAACCCCCACTCTTCGTGCGCCAGCCACCGCGCCGCGAATAAGCGACTCTCCCCCAAGGGTTAAAAGCGCGATACCTGCTAATAAACTGAGTCCATATAGCATTTCCAAAACCTCATCCAGAGTACTCGCCAAGCCGCTATTAATGCGGGGTTTGCTTGGCTAGTAGAGCGCGCTAGGCGGTCGGATTAATGGTGCCCAGCTCACTGCCAAGATTACTGCTTTTTTTAGTAATTTGCGCTGTTTATAAACGTTTATAAAAGGCTGGTCGGCAAATTAAAAAATACAAAAGCTTTGACCTGTTTGTACATACGTGGCAAGGTGTGCGCAGTTAGTAAGTTAGCAAGCAAGCATGGTTCCAGAAACATTCGAATTCTTTCGGTAGTCTGTAATTGTATTCCTTGTTCTACTCACTATTTATCTGGGTAATACCAGGAATTTTACAATTCGCGATTAGCGAGAAGGATTTATATCATGGCAACTGGCACAGTTAAGTGGTTCAACGATTCTAAAGGTTTTGGCTTCATCGCACCGTCTGACGGCAGCGACGACGTTTTTGCTCATTTTTCTGAAATTCAGTCTGATGGCTTCAAAACTCTGCCTGAAGGCGCTAACGTTTCTTTTGACGTTACCCAAGGTCAGAAAGGCCTTCAAGCATCAAACATTAAGCTGCTTTCTTAATCCCAGCGATTATTTAAGTTCTCGAATCGTTTAGATTCGATGATCGGGCCCCGCTCACGCGGGGCCCGATGCGTTTGTGAGTTCACAAGAACCGCCGTAGCCATCATTGCTGTATCCGCTGTCGGTCATCGCTCCCCCCCCCCCGTTATCTCTTTCCTAACACCATCTGTATGCCTTTATAAAACAGCTTGATTAAATGATATGTTATATTGTATCTTTTTTGCTGCTGTTATTTCACAAGGGAGAAAGCAAGATGGGCGTCAGCAAAATGCTAGATAGTAAAATGATGATATCGCCACTTAAGAGTGTGAGTGTCTTAGCATTCAGTACGTTGTTACTGGCGAGTGCTCACTATGCCAGTGCTGATGACCATGACCACAGCCATGATCACGATCATGCTCATCATGACCACGACTACGACCACGACCACGACCACGACCACGACCACGACCACGACCACGACCATAAACATAACCATGATAGCGATATCTATTCGGGTTATTTTGAGGATGAGCAGGTCAAGGATCGCTCGCTGTCAGACTGGGAAGGGGACTGGCAATCCGTCTATCCGTACCTACAAGATGGCACGCTAGATGAAGTGTTTACGAATAAGGCAGATAGTGGCGATAAAACCGCCGAAGAGTACAAAGCGTATTACGAGATAGGGTATGAAACGGAGGTAGATCGTATCGTTATCGAAGGTAGCAATGTCAGCTTCTTTGCGAACGGCGAAGAGATGTCGGGTGACTATCAGTACGATGGCTACGAGATTTTAAATTACGAGGCGGGCAACCGGGGGGTTCGCTTTATATTCGAGCTTGAAGGCGAAGGGGCTGAAGAGCTTCCCCAGTATATTCAGTTCAGCGACCACAGCATTTACCCCACTGATGCAGACCACTACCACCTTTACTGGGGCGATGATCGTGAAGCACTGTTAGAGGAAGTGACTAACTGGCCAACTTATTATGCCTCAGAGCTAAGTGGCGAAGAGATTGTTGAAGAGATGCTGGCCCATTAAGCTGTATTAAGCATACGGTAATGATTGAAAAGCGCTGGCTATCATGCCAGCGCTTTGTTGTTATGGGCACTGTTAAAATAGGATTCAGGACAGATCGACGGCACACTTTCCGTATGGTTTTACCAATTGTCATAGGGCCATTCATTATGCGCTTGTCTGCACTTTTTATTGTTATTGGGTTGTTGGTCTCAAGCAGCTTTGCCTATGCGGGCGATAGGTGTGATAACGCGACTACCCAGGCTGAGCTCACTGAATGCTCGGCGCAGGCCTATCACACAGCTGACGATGCGCTAAATGAAGCCTACCAAGTGCTGGTAGACCAACTGAGTAACAACGTCGCGTCATTGGAAAAGCTTAGAGCCGCCCAGCGGGCGTGGATCGGTTTTCGCGATGCCGAGTGTGCGTTTGAAAGTAGCGCTGTTGAAGGCGGCAGCGCCCAGCCGATGATACGCAATCGCTGTCTTGAAAGTGTGACCCAGGCGCGCACACAAACACTGCTTGAGCATGCCCGCTGTGAAGAGGGAGAACTTAGCTGCCCGCGCTAAGTGAGATAAGAGATTTCGTCGTGAAACGGAAAAGCACCTGAGGGTGCTTTTTTCGAATGGTAGCCGGTGAGATATCCCATACTTTCTGGGGGCAAAGCATGGTTTTTTCACCTTGTTGTGTACGCCATATGGCCGCTTCGGGTACGTTATGCCGACTGCTTGAGTGATTAAAGCGCTGAGCGGAAGGTGATACGTATCAAGCTGAATAAGCAACCATTTAGGAGAAGGGCATGGGGCTGGTCTTAATATTGTTAATCGTAGTGGGGTTTATTGTGCTAGCCACCAGCAGGTGGAAAGTACATCCCTTCCTGGCACTGCTGGGTGCTGCTTTTATCGCGGCCTTCGCTTACCGGTTACCCATTGACTCGATTGTCAGCACGATTACCTCAGGGTTTGGGGGCATTCTCGGCTACATAGGTTTGGTCATCGTGTTGGGCACCATTATCGGGGTGATCTTGGAAAAAAGCGGGGCGGCCATCACCATGGCTGATTTCATTATCGCGCGAATAGGTGACCGCTTTCCTACGCTGACGATGTCGATGATTGGCTATATCGTCTCGATCCCGGTTTTTTGCGATTCCGGCTTTATCATTCTCAATTCGCTCAAGGAGTCGCTCGCCAAAAAGCTGCATACCTCCTCAATTACGATGAGTGTGGCTCTCGCCACCGGCCTGTATGCCACGCACACCTTCGTTCCACCAACGCCGGGCCCTATTGCGGCGGCAGGCAACCTGGGGCTTGAGTCGAATCTTGGACTGGTAATTGCTGCAGGTATTCCCATAGCCGCCGTTGCCGCCATTGCCGGTATGCTCTGGGCAAAGCGTTTTGCACATACCGACCCTGACGTGCACGACACACCCCAGCATACTGATGACCAGTGGCAGGACTGGGAAGCGCTCAAGGCCAGCTACGGCCGTCTGCCTGGGCCTATGGCAGCATTCGCGCCTATCATTGTGCCTATCCTTTTGATCTGTATCGGTACGCTTGCCCGCCTGCCGACAGCGCCTGTTGGCGACGGGGCGGTAATGGACATTCTCAGCCTGCTCGGGCAGCCGCTAACGGCCCTGCTGATCGGTCTGCTGCTTTCCTGCACGCTGCTGAAAAGTGACGATAGGATCGCTGAGTTCAGCGAACGTATCAGCGAAGGCATTCTGGCGGCGGCGCCCATTTTGCTGATTACCGGTGCTGGTGGTGCCTTTGGGGCCGTGCTCAGCGCTTCGCCATTGGGTGACTACCTGGGCAACACGCTCTCCACGCTGGGTATCGGTATCTTGATGCCGTTTATCGTATCGGCCGGGCTGAAGTCGGCGCAGGGCTCTTCTACAGTGGCGCTTGTGACGACATCTGCGCTGGTTGCCCCCATGCTGGACTCGTTAGGGCTGGGTAGCGATATCGGGCGTACGCTCACGGTAATGGCCATCGGCGCAGGTGCCATGACGGTCTCGCATGCCAACGACAGTTTCTTCTGGGTCGTCTCGCGCTTCAGCCGCATGAGCGTAGGGCTTGCCTACCGAGCACAGACGATGGCAACCCTCGTTCAGGGTGTTACCGCGATGCTACTAGTGTATGGGCTATCGCTGGTATTGTTGTAAATCGTACTGACTGCTTTAAATCGTTAACGCCCCTGACCACTCGAAATGGTGTGGCCAGGGGCCAATACGTATACAGCCATGGTTGCTTAGGATTCGCGGAGTTTCTATCACAGGCTGAGTGTCTATCTGAATAGTTTTCTCATATCCGAGACACAAAAAAAGCACCTAAAGGTGCTTGATTTGTAGGGGTGTCTGGTGGAGGCGGCGGGAATTGAACCCGCGTCCGCCAGCACGCGCCTATTGGCTCTACATGCTTAGATTTCGTCATTTGTTTTAACGCGACTGACTCCGACGATCAGGATTCAGCCACGCGAGCCTTCTAAAGTTTAACGGTTGGCGAGAAGACACCACCAACCGCGGTCCTATCAGCTTTAGCTCATATCCCCGCAGTGATGAATAGGCACATCACCTTGGGGCCAGGCAAGAAGCTAACAGTGTTTAAGCTGCTAGCGCGCCTTGAGCGTAGTTTTCGTCATTTGCGACTATTTTTCGTGATGTGGGATTTACGAGATACATCACGCTCTCGGCATGCACCGCAAGGGTTGTCACCGGCGTCGAAACCATGTCGCCCCCTGATTACAGATGAGCATTCTAACGTGCTCACAGCTAATTGACCAGTTATGCCTTGTTATGTTCCCGCATAATTCGACCTTTTTGGCGACTCCAGTCGCGATCTTTTTCGGTGGCGCGCTTGTCATGCAGCTGTTTACCGGTGACCAGCGCCAGCTCGCACTTTACCTTATTGCGCTTCCAGTAAAGTTTTAGAGGTACACAGGTGTGGCCTTTGTCCTGGGTGATCGAAAAGATCTTGGCGATCTCTTTGCGATGCAGCAGCAATTTACGCGTGCGGGTAGGGTCGGCAATTTCATGGGTGCTTGCCGTGTTGAGCGGCATGATGTGGCTGCCCAGCAGAAAAGCCTCGCCATTGCGTACCAAAATATAGGTGTCGGTAAGCTGGGCTTTGCCAGCACGCAAGCTTTTCACTTCCCAGCCAGCCAGCGACAATCCTGCCTCGAAGGTCTCATCGATATGGTATTCAAACCGTGCCTTCTTATTTTGGGCGATAACGCTGCTACCGGGGCCCTTACTATTACCTTTCTTAGTGGCCATGGAACCTCATAATTAATCTGTCAGTGGCATCCCCTTCGTTATTTGGGGAGGCGTGATACCATTTAAGGTCTGAAATAATGTTTCCCATGATACGCTTTGAGCACTGTGAAGTCAGCGGAGAGGTCAATGCCAACCGTCAATCGTTCCGCCTTGGTGCGGCACACCCCCCAAAAGATGTTCGATCTGGTCAACGACTTCGAGCGCTACCCGGAGTTTTTGCCTGGATGCCGTCATGCGCGCTTGATTGAGCATGATGAAGCGCACCTGATCGGCGAAATGACCCTGGGTCGCGCCGGCGTCGAGCAAACCATCACCACGCGCAACGACCTTTTTGCGCCCGAGCGTATTGAGCTTTCGTTGGTAAAAGGACCGTTCAAACGTCTAAAAGGTCGCTGGCTGTTTATCCCCATGGGAGAGGGCGCCTGCAAGGTCAGTTTAGAAATGGAGTTTGAATTCGCCAACCGGCTGCTCGGTATGGCCTTCGGAAAGCTTTTTCAGCAAATAGCTGGGCAGCTGGTCGATGCCTTCACCAAGCGCGCTAACGAGCTGTATGGCCGTTGAAACGCTAACGGTTGAAGTGGCTTTTGCATTGCCGTCTAAGCAGCGCATAGTGGCTCTGCGCGTGCCGGAGGGCACCACCGCACGCCAAGCTGTTGCCTTGGCTGATCTACCGACACTATTCCCTGAGCTGCCTGATACTACATTCTCTCAGGCACCTCTAGGGATCTTCGGTAAAGCACTACGCGACCCTGACACTTACCTGTTGTGTGCAGGTGATCGCGTAGAAGTCTACCGGCCGCTGGCCATCGACCCAAAGGTCGCTCGTTTAGAGCGTGCAAAGCGGCAAGCGAACGACCCAGGGCGGTAAGCGTGCTTTAAGGCTGTGACACGGGCTGCGCACTTGGTGGTATCGGCGTCTGGGTGCTCTCTTCTGGTAATGCATCCATGGGATCAACGCCTTCCGTTGCTGGCCCCATGCTGCTCTCACCCTCAAGCGGCAAATCTTCGGAGAAATCACCTTCTTGCTCAATGTTCGCCAAACGGCCCTGAGGGTCGAAGGTGAGCGTGACGCGGCGTTGCTCTACACCGCCATACGCTTTGTCTAAACGGAACACATAGTCCCATTGACTGGCATCAAAAGGCGCTTCTAGCAGCGGCCTACCCATCACATAAGTGACCTGCTCCCGAGTCATGCCGGGCTGAAGTTGGCTGACCATCTCCTGTGTCACTAGGTTGCCTTGGGGAATGTCGCGCTTGTACACGCCAACGTAGCTGCAGCCACTAACAACGGTCAGGGCAACGGAGAGCGTGATGATTCGAGTCAATTTTTGCATTTGGGCCTATTCTTCACTATCGTGGTTTCGGTTGATCATACCCGACCTAACCTGTTACTGCGAAGAGCGACCATGGCCGATCAGAACCATGAATTGCGCAAAGCCGGTCTAAAAGTGACCCTGCCGCGCGTCAAGATACTTCAGATTCTCGAAAATGTTTCGGGTCAGCACCACCTTAGCGCGGAAGAAGTGTACAAAACACTGATTGATGCGGGCGAAGATGTTGGCCTGGCGACTGTATACCGCGTATTGACTCAGTTTGAGTCAGCGGGTTTGGTTATTCGTCATAATTTTGACGGTGGCCATGCAGTTTTTGAGATGACCCAAGAGGATCACCATGACCACATGGTGTGCCTTGAAAGCGGTGAGATCATCGAGTTTGTCGATGAAATCATCGAGCGTCGTCAGCAAGAGATCGCTGAAGAGCATGGCTACGAACTAGTGGATCATGCGCTGGTGCTTTATGTGCGTCCCCGTGGATCAGATGTGACGCGCCAAGACAGCGGGCCGACGAATAGAAAATAATGTTCGTGGGTCGACACAGTAGCCGTGGATAAGACGTATAAGCGTCCCTGGTCTACTTGGCAAATTCGCTATTAATGGAATTCGCCAAGTAGGCAGGGGCGTTTTGTTGTGCTGGATATAATTGTGCTGGATATAGTTGTGTTGATGTAACTGCGATATCGCAGTTCTCGCTTATCAATGTGGCGGGCGCTGGCTAGCGTGCAGCATTTCGCGTGCGTGGGCGAGGGTTTGATCAGACAGCGTCACACCTCCCAGCATACGTGCCAGTTCGCTGATGCGGCCCTGTTCGTCGAGTAGCGCCATTTGGGTCAGTGTTGTATCGCGTTTGGCCTGTTTCTCAATATGCAGGTGCTGATGCGCCTGTGCCGCTACTTGGGGTAGGTGGGTCACGGTCATCACCTGACCATTTTCACCTAGCTTACGTAGCAATTGACCTACAATTTCGGCAGTGGCGCCGGATATGCCCACATCCACTTCGTCAAATACTAAGCTAGGCACCGTCGAATGGGTTGCTGCGACGACTTGAATCGCTAGGCTGATCCGCGACAACTCGCCGCCGGAAGCCACTTTGGTTAACGGCCTTGCGGGCTGGCCGGGGTTGGCGCTAATTAAGAACTGCACACGATCAAGACCTTCAGGGCTCGGCGCCTCTTTCGCGGTGACCTCCACTTCGAAACGCGCTTTACCCATCGCTAAAAAGCCCAACTGTTGCTGTACCTCTTTACCCAAGCGAAGCGCGGCTTTTTGGCGGCTCTCGCTGAGCTTTTTCGCCTCTTGGCGGTAGCTTTCGCGTAGCTCAACGACCCGTGCACTGAGAGCTTCCAGATCATTGCCACCTTCTTCTAACTGCGCAACTTCGCGTTGCAAATTGGCATGTAGGGCGCATAGCTCTTCAGGGGCAACATGATGTTTGCGAGCAATTCGATGTACGTCGGCCATTCTCTCTTCAACCCACGCTAGCCTTTCAGGGTCTAATTCGGTCGTGCTGGCGAGGCGATTGAGTTCGCTGGCAGCCTCTTCCACTTGAATGCGAGCATCGCTCAGCATAGCCAGTGTATTCGCCAAGGTGCCTTTGTCACTGCCCGGCAGTGCGCTTAAATGAGTGAAGGCCTGATTCAGTAATGACAATGCACCCCCTTCATCGCTGGCGCAGCAGTCAGCGGCAAACTGAGTCTCGCGTAAGGTCTCTTCCGCATGGGCGAGCGTATGTTGCTCTTCCTCTAGTGTGGCTAATTCGCCTTCTGCTAAGCCGAGCTGATCCAGCTCTTCCACTTGGTAGCGCAGCAACTGCCGTTTGGCCTCAACTTCGCTGCCTTCTTCGCTTAGCTTCTTTAGCTGACGGCGGGCATTACGCCACTCGCGGAACGTTTCGGCTAATTGTGTAGTGGCATCGTTCAGGCCTGCGTAATCATCCAGCAGCGCAAGATGGGTCTCTTCGCGCATTAAGGCGTGGTGGGCATGCTGGCCATGAATTTGAATCAGCTGCTCGCCGAGAGATTTGAGATCCGAGATAGTCGCAGGGTGGCCATTAATCCATGCTTTGGAGCGACCATTGGCAGTGACGACACGGCGCAGCAGGCATTCTTCCGCCGGCAGTTCGCGGGCCGAAAGCCACTCGACGGCAGCGGGCAGGTGCTGGATGTCGAAACGTGCAGAGAGGTCCGTGCGCTCACGTCCATGACGGACGCTGCCCGCATCGGCACGCTCACCCAGGCATAACCCGAGGGCGCCTAGCAGGATGGATTTGCCTGCCCCGGTCTCCCCGGTAATGGCCGTCATGCCGCCGGATAAATCGAGTTCTAAATGATCAACAATAGCGAAGTCTTGAATAGCGAGCTGAGTAAGCATGGCGCCTCCCAAGGCGGAACAGCATAGGAGCTGGGTACTTATCCAATAGTTGTTGATTTATACAGTAGTTAATAACTCACTTCAATGCACCTCTTGAGATGGAATTTATGGCCCCCATATAGCGTGCATGATCAATAAAAGCGAGTAGCTAACGGCTTACTTCTTTGCGCGCAGCCCGCGTGGTAGCGCACTACTTGTTATTTAGGAGCACAACATGGCGAAAGAACCGCAAACACCAATGGATGATGAGTTGGCCCGCCACGAGCATGAAGCCGAGGGCGCTGAACAAGCGGCTGAGAAAGTGGCCGAAGAGCGCTTGATGGAAGGCGAGCTTGAAGGGTTGATCAATGATGAGGAGCCGTTAGAAGGCAACGTCGACAACCCTGAGGCGGAAATGCTGGCTGCCCAAGTAGGCGAGTTAGAGCAGAGCTTGGCCGACGCCAAGGATCAAGCCCTGCGCGCCGCCGCGGAAGCACAAAACGTGCGTCGCCGTGCCGAGCAGGAAGCTGAGAAAGCGCGCAAGTTCGCGCTTGAGAAGTTTGTGAAAGAGCTACTGCCGGTGGTGGATAGCCTGGAAAAAGCACTTGAGACAATGGAAGAGGGCGCCTCCGAGGTTCACCGTGAAGGCGTTTCCATGACGTTGAAAATGCAGCTGGATGTGCTCAATAAATTCGGCGTCGAAAGCATCGAGCCTCACGGCGAGCCTTTCGATCCGCAGGTGCACGAAGCAATGACCATGGTACCTAACCCAGACCTTGATCCGAATACCGTGATGGATGTTATGCAGAAGGGCTATTTGCTCAATGGACGCCTAGTGCGCCCGGCCATGGTAGTGGTCAGCCAAAAAGCCAATTGAGCCATTGGCTGCACAGGGAGTGAAAAAAAGCCCTTGAAATGTCAGCGGCGGCCCCCAAATAAAGGGCAACCCCGCGGGGAAACCCGCAACTGAGTTTTAAAAAATCAGTTCTAAAACTTAATTTTCAGTTTTGTAACAATCGAATTCGAGGTATTGCTATGGGACGTATAATTGGTATTGACCTGGGCACCACTAACTCTTGTGTGGCTGTGCTCGATGGTGACAGTGCTAAAGTTATCGAAAATGCCGAGGGTGGCCGTACGACACCTTCTATCATCGCGTATACAGATGATGGTGAAACGCTGGTCGGTCAGGCGGCCAAGCGCCAAGCCGTCACTAACCCAGAAAACACCTTGTATGCTATCAAGCGTCTGATTGGCCGTCGCTTTAAAGACGACGTTGTTCAGAAAGACATTAAGATGGTGCCGTACAAGATCACCGAAGCCGATAACGGTGATGCCTGGGTTGAAGTAAAAGGCAAAAAAATGGCACCGCCGCAGGTTAGCGCGGAAGTGCTGAAGAAAATGAAGAAGACCGCCGAAGACTACTTGGGTGAAACAGTCACCGAAGCGGTCATCACTGTGCCGGCCTACTTCAACGACAGCCAGCGCCAGGCAACGAAAGACGCCGGCCGCATCGCCGGTCTAGACGTTAAGCGCATCATCAATGAGCCGACCGCTGCCGCACTGGCTTACGGTATGGACAAATCGCGCGGCGACAAAACCATCGCGGTTTATGACCTGGGTGGCGGTACCTTCGATATCTCGATCATCGAAATTGCCGATGTTGACGGCGAAACCCAGTTTGAAGTGTTGGCCACCAACGGTGACACCTTCCTGGGTGGCGAAGATTTCGACTTGGCATTGATCAACTACTTGGTCGACCAGTTCAAGTCTGACAGCGGTATTGATCTGTCCGGCGACAACCTGGCCATGCAGCGTCTGAAAGAAGCCGCAGAGAAAGCCAAAATTGAGCTTTCTAGCGCTCAGCAGACCGACGTGAACCTGCCTTATATCACTGCCGACAACACTGGCCCGAAACACCTTAACGTTAAGGTGACACGCGCCAAGCTGGAGTCGCTGGTAGAAGAACTGGTTCAGCGCTCGCTTGAGCCGTGCAAAATGGCGCTGAAAGATGCTGGCCTGTCCGCTTCTGAAATCGATGAAGTGATCCTGGTCGGTGGCCAGACACGCATGCCGATGGTGCAGAAGAAAGCCGCTGACTTCTTCGGTAAAGAAGCACGCAAAGATGTTAACCCGGACGAAGCGGTTGCGGTTGGTGCAGCGATTCAGGGCGGCGTACTGGGTGGCGACGTTAAAGACGTTCTGCTGCTTGACGTTACCCCGCTTACCCTGGGCATCGAAACTCTGGGTGGTGTAATGACGCCGCTGATCGAGAAGAACACCACCATCCCGACCAAGAAGACACAAACCTTCTCAACGGCGGATGACAACCAAACGGCGGTGACCATCCACGCTGTTCAGGGTGAACGTAAGCAAGTGTCGCAGAACAAGTCGCTGGGTCGTTTTGATCTTGCCGACATTCCGCCGGCACCGCGCGGCGTGCCTCAGATCGAAGTCGCCTTCGACTTGGATGCCAACGGTATCCTGAACGTATCGGCGAAAGACAAGGCTACCGGTAAAGAGCAGTCTATCGTCATCAAGGCCTCTAGCGGTTTGTCCGAGGAAGAAGTCGAGCAGATGGTGCGCGATGCCGAAGCGCACGCCGAAGAAGACAAAAAGTTCGAAGAGCTGGTACAGCTGCGTAACCAAGCCGATGGCATGATTCACGCCACACGTAAAACGTTGGAAGAAGCAGGCGACAAAGCGACTGACGACGAAAAACAGGCGATTGAGACCGCTATCAGTGAGCTGGAAGAAGCGGTTAAGGGTGACGACGTCGATAACATTCAGAAGAAGCTGGATGCATTGACCGAAGCCTCTGGAAAGCTGGCTCAGAAGATGTACGCCGAGCAGGCAGAAGCCGCTCAGCAAGAGGGCGGCGAAGGTGCCGAGAGCACCGGCTCCAAGCCAGAAGACGACGTGGTTGACGCCGAGTACGAAGAAGTCAACGACGATCAGAAAAAGCAGTAACAACCTCTTTCTGCCAAGGAAAGCGGTGACGCGGGAGCTTACTCCCGCGTTGCTGTTTCCGCGGCCAAGACGCACGTGGCTAAATGCGTAGTTATAAATATGTAGCTAAATGTGCAGTTGAGTGCGTAGCTAACCAGGAGGCGTAGGGCCCATGTCCAAGCGCGATTATTACGAAGTCCTGGGTGTCGAAAAAGGGGCCGATCAGAAAGAGATCAAGAAGGCCTATCGCCGTCTGGCGCAAAAATTCCACCCTGATCGAAACCCGGACGATACCACCTCAGCGGAAAAATTCCGCGATGTGTCCGAAGCTTACGAAGTGCTGAGCGACAGCGAAAAACGCGCTGCTTATGACCAGTTCGGCCATGCAGGCGTTGATGGCCAAGGTGGCGGTGGTTTCGGCGGTGCTGGTGCTGGTGATTTCAGTGATATTTTCGGCGATGTATTTGGCGATATTTTTGGTGGAGGCGGTGGCCGTCGTCGTGGGCCCAATGCCCCGGCACGCGGTTCCGACCTACGCTATAACCTAGAGCTGGATCTTGAGAACGCCGTTTCCGGTACCACAGTCGATATCCGTGTTCCACGGCATATCGAGTGTGACCGTTGCGATGGCGGTGGCGCTGAGCCGGGCTCTTCTAAAGAGACGTGTCCTACCTGTCATGGCCATGGTCAAGTGCGTATGCAGCAAGGCTTCTTCGCCGTGCAGCAAACGTGTCCGACCTGTCATGGCTCTGGCCAGCACATCAAAGTGCCGTGCCATAAGTGTAATGGTGAAGGCCGCGTACGTGAGACGCGCACGCTGTCGGTCAAGATTCCGCCGGGTGTCGATACCGGTGACCGTATTCGCCTAAATGGTGAAGGTGAAAGCGGCGTCAACGGTGGCCCGCCTGGGGATCTATACGTGCAGGTGGCCATCAAGCCGCACCACATCTTCCAGCGTGACGGCAAGCACTTGCAGTGTGATGTGCCGATTAACTTTGTGGATGCAGCGCTAGGCGGCGAGCTTGAAGTGCCCACGCTAGATGGCCGTGTGAAGCTGAAGATTCCACCGGAAACGCAAACCGGCAGGCTGTTCCGCCTGCGCGGTAAAGGTGTGAAGCCCGTGCGTGGTGGCATGCCCGGCGACCTGCTGTGCAAGGTGGTAGTGGAAACACCGGTGAAGCTTAACGATGAGCAGCGCGACCTACTGCGCCAGCTCCAGGAGAGCTTTGACGGCAGCAATAGCCACAACCATTCGCCGAAGAAAACCGGTTTCTTCGACAGCGTGAAGAGCTTCTTTGAAGATATGAAGCCGTAAGTCTGAGATAATGGTTAAACGTTAGTTGTTTGTCTCAAAAAACCCTCGGTTCGCCGGGGGTTTTTGCTGTTTAGGGAAGGCTGCGCGCAATGGATAACCTTCAGGAAAAGCCCACAAAGGGCATTTTGCTTCGGATACTGTCAGGTGCCCTGTTTACCGGCATGCTGGTGTGTATTAAAGCTGTCAGTGACGACGTGCCGGTGGGGCAGTCGGTGTTTTTTCGCTCGTTGTTTGCGCTGTTCCCGATCGTTATCTTTTTAATGATTCGTCGGGAGTTCCCTAAAGCGCTAGCCACCCGCCGCCCGCTGGGCCATTTATTACGCTCTGGACTGGGCGCGGCGGCGATGTTCTTCTCGTTTTCCGCCGTGGCGTTCTTGCCGGTGGCCGAGGCGACACTGTTAGTCCAGCTGGCGCCGATCTTTATGGCGCTGGGCGGGGTGTTGCTATTAGGCGAGCGGTTCTCGTTTTATCGCGCGGGCGCCATTGTATTGGCGCTGGCCGGCATGGCGGTGCTGGTCGTCCCCAATCTTAATTCCGAAGCGGGCGATGGTCGGCTGCTGGGCTATGTATTGGGGACGTTCGGGGCGCTGCTCACCGCGGGGGCGCTACTCACCGTTAGACGCATTTCGCGTACCGAGACCGCTGGCTCCATCGCGTTCTACTTTATTTTAGTGTCGTCGTTGGCTGGGCTTGCGACGTTGCCGCTGGGGTGGGCCTCACTTAGCCACATCGAGTTTGGCCTGTTAGTGCTTTCAGGGTTATTTGGCGGGGCGGGGCACATTGCCATGACGTTGGCGTTTCGCTATGCCGAAGTCTCGCGGCTGGCTCCCTTTGAGTATGTGGCGCTCGTCTGGCCTGTGATCGCCGATTGGGTGCTGTTTGGTATCCCGGTCTCCAGTGGCTTTCTGCTGGCGCTACCGCTGATGTTAAGCGGGGTAGCGCTAGCGGCGATGGAGGGGCGGCGGCTTAAGTTCAGGGCTAAGACTAATGGCTAGATAGCCTCTTCGACAATAAGCTGAGGTCGGCCCTTCGAGCACGGCTCAATGCGGGCGGTGACTTTATAAACCTGATGCAATAGCGCGGGCGTAATAACGTCTTCGGTGGGGCCGCAGGCAATCAGATGGCCGTTTTCCAATACCATCGAAGCATCGGTAAAGCGCAGCGCATGACCTAAATCATGAAGCGCTACCAGGATTAGCATGTTGCGCTCATCCGCCAGCCGTCTCAGTACCGATAACAGGTTGATCTGGCGATTGAGGTCGAGCGCTGAGGTCGGTTCATCCAACATTAAAATCTCAGGCTCCTGCACCAGCGCCTGAGCGGCACTGACAAGCTGACGCTGCCCGCCGCTAAGGTTGCCGAGGTCGCGTTCGCCTAGTGAGGTAATCGAAAGCTCAGCAAGCGCACGGTCAACCTGGGCCAGATCCTCTGGCTGCACTTTAAGGCTGCGACCCTGCATGCGCGCCAATAGCACTGACTCATAAACCGTTAGTACCGCTCTGGCGCCGGTGTCCTGGGGCATATAGGCCACCGGGCGCTCGACGCTGGTGCCGCTGATAATGACCTCCCCTTCGCCTTTCAGTAGGCCCAAAATACGTCGAAAAAGCGTCGATTTCCCGGCAGCGTTAGGGCCAAGTAAGGCCACAATTTGCCCGCCCTTAAAGGGAGGCGTTGTTATCTCTTGTAAAATGGCGCGACGCCCATAACGCGCCGATACGCGGTTTAATTCTAGAGTTACCATGAGGCCTTCTTGTGGTTAAGCACGAGAAATAAGAAGAAGGGGATGCCCACCAGTGAAGTAATAATGCCAATGGGAATAATGGTGCCCGGGATAATAATTTTGGAAATCACCGAGCCCACCGACAGAATCAGCGCACCGCATAGGGCCGAGCCGGGTAAGAAGAAGCGTTGATCTTCGCCCAGTAAGATGCGCGCAATATGCGGACCCACCAGACCGATAAAACCAATCGTGCCCACAAACGCCACCGCGATAGCCGCGAGCAGCGACACTAGCACCAACACTTCTAAGCGCAGCGCGCGAGGGTTGACACCCATGCTTTCTGCCTTGGCATCACCCAGGCGCACGGCAGTTAATGCCCACCCGTGGCGGGCCAGCAGTGGCATTACCGCAGTCAGTATCCCCAGAGCGATCCAGAACTTGGGCCAGGTCGCTTTAGTTAAGCTGCCCATGGTCCAGAACACGACTGCTGAGACGGCTTCCTGGCTGGCAAAAAACTGAATCAGCGCCATCAGCGAATTAAAGATAAACACCATCGCAATACCGAGCAGCACAATGGTTTCGACCGTGACGCCGCGCTTAAGGCTTAGTGCATGAATAAGAAACGCGGTGACCATCGCCATTAAAAAGGCATTGATCGGCACCACAAACTCAATGGCGGCAGGAATGATCGCTACGCCAAACGCCAGCCCAAGGGCTGCACCAAAGCTCGCGCCTGCAGAAATTCCCAGGGTAAAGGGGCTGGCTAATGGGTTGCTCAGTATAGTTTGCATCTGTGCGCCAGCCACCGACAGGCTGGCGCCCACCACGAGTGCCATCAGCGCCACCGGCATACGTATTTCCCAGAGAATTACCCGCGCCTGCTGGCTGACGCTATCTGGCGACAGTAGCGTTGCGATCACCTCATTCAGGCTATAGCGGGCTGGGCCCAGAGCTAAATCCACACAGAGGCTTAAAAACAAGGCCACCACCAGCGCCGCCAATATGATTTGGCGGCGAAAAACCTGGGTGCGATAAAAAGCTCGCCCCTGGGAGAGCTCTTGGGTGCTCATCGTTTTAATCGTCATTCAGCGTGACCCAATAGCCGGGTTCATAATCAATGGGCAAGAAGCGCTCGTGCAGTTCTTCCATTGTGGCATCGGGGTCTAAGTCGGCAAACAGCTCGGGGTGTAGCCACTTGGCCAGCTGTTGCACGGCCACGAAGTAGTAAGGACTGTTGTAAAACTGGTGCCAGATGGCGTGGAAGTTACCTGATTCCACCGCTTCAATGCCTGTCATCGCGGTCCGCTCGGTCAGCGCTTCAAGCTTAGCACGCGCGTTTTGCATATCTGACCCCGGTCCAACGCCGACCCAGTTGCCGCCCGGCACGTAGGCGTCCCAGTTGCCGCCGGTAACAACCACATGATCAGGATTGGCAGCAATAATCTGTTCAGGGTTCAAATTGCCGAAACTTTTCGGAATGATTCCTTCGGCAATATTGCTACCACCCGCCAGGGTGACATACTCGCCAAAGTTGGCAGGGCCAAAACTCATGCAACATTCGTCAGAGTAGCCGCCTGCCCGGTCGATAAACACGCTGGGGCGTTCTGGATTAGCCTCGGCGATCACATCGGTTACCCGTGCCAACTGTGTCTCGGCAAACTCGATGAATTCTTCGGCCGCGGCTTCATCGTCCATAATCTGGCCGATAATGCGCATGGAAGGAATCGTGTGCTCTATCGGATCCTCACGAAAATCCACATAGACAATAGGGATGCCAAGTTGTGCCAACTTATCGTCGTAGGCAGCGTCTTCCGTGGCGGCTTTTGCTTCGATATTCATCAGCACGACGTCGGGGGTGAGCGAGGCGGCCTGTTCAACATCAAAGGTGCCATCCTTAAACCCACCAAAGGTAGGTATTGATTCGATTTCCGGAAAGCGTTCCAGATAGCGGGCATAGTTATCAGGGTCTGCCTGAGAAAAATCTTCACGCCAACCGACCACATGAGCAAAAGGCGCTTCCGGTTCGAGCAACCCCAGCAGGTAAATTTGCCGCCCTTCACCTAAAATAACCCGCTCAGCAGGCGCGTCTAGAGTGACTTGGCGGCCTGCGATATCGGTGACGGTAATATCTTCACCCATAACAGTGGTGCAGTAACCAAAAGTGATGAGTGTGCCAAGCAGGAGTTTCAAGCGATGAGAGTTGAGCATTTAATGACTCGCTGGTCGGTGTGGGTAAACAATGGATTGGCGCCTCTTGCGCACGAGGACGACTTGTTCGTAGAGAGATGCAGTTGTTATTGTAACTGATTCGCGTTCTGTTTGTAGGGCTACATTATGCCTCTATCTATTGAAATGATACGGACTATCGAAATGATACGGGCATCCATGTGGCGGAGAATGCTCGGCGGTTTTCATCCATAATGCTAATGTTTATGGACAACTTTAAGTTAGTGAGTCATCACATAATGGAGCAGTGCTATGCCTTTATCCCGTGCAGAAATCGAAACCACATCGGCTGAGCGATTAATCAATCGTCTCTGCAAACACTGGGCGCATAAGCTTGAGGTTGAGCAAAACGACCAGCAAGCGACCATTAAGTTTGCTACCGGTACCTGCTTAATGGTTGCTGAGCCAGACAAGCTAGTGGTGGCCCTCGAAACCCTTGAGGAAGAGCATTTGGATGAGCTTGAGGGGGTCGTTGAGCGACACCTGGTACGTATGGCCGGGGATGAAGAGCTGGCAATTGTGTGGGAGAACTAATCCCTTTCTCTTGGGAATAATGAAGAGAGCGTCGAAGGCGTTGGTGCGTCTGTTATAATCGCGGCAATTTTTGAAAACATAAGTATTACGCACTGAAACGCAGAGCGCAGGAGTTCGCATGACCCGAATTGCCATTGTAGGTGTGGCTGGCCGTATGGGCCGTACGCTGGTAAATGCTGTCGAGCAGGAGGCTGAAGCCACTCTGGCTGGCGGTATTCTGGAGCCAGGCAGCTCTTTAGTGGGGGCTGACATTGGTGAGCTAGCCGGCGTGGGCAAGCGCGGCGTCGTTGCGGTCGATTCACTCGCCTCGATCGTTGATGATTTTGATGTGCTGATCGACTTCACGGCTCCTCAGGTCACGCTGGGTAATTTGGCGTTCTGCGCTGAGCACGGTAAACGCATCGTGATTGGTACCACCGGCATGAGCGATGATGAGCTGGCGCAGCTCGACAGCTATCGCGATAAAGTCGCTATGGTGTTTGCCCCCAATATGAGCGTCGGTGTGAATCTAACGCTGAAGTTGCTCGAAACCGCTGCTAAGGCGCTGGGCGATGAAGGTTACGATATCGAAGTCATCGAGTCGCATCACCGCCACAAAGTGGATTCGCCTTCGGGTACGGCGATTAAAATGGGCGAAGTGATCGCCGACAGCCTGGGGCGCACCCTGAAAGAGCACGGCGTGTTCGAGCGGGTAGGGCAGTGCGGCCCGCGTACCGATAAAGAGATCGGCTTTGCCACCGTGCGCGCGGGCGATATCGTGGGCGAGCACACGGTGATGTTTGCCACCGAAGGCGAGCGCATCGAAATTACCCACAAAGCCTCCAGCCGGATGACCTTTGCCAAAGGCGCGGTGCGCGCAGCGCGCTGGGTCGCTGGCAAAGAGAGCGGCCGTTACGATATGCAGGATGTGTTGGGGCTGGATTAAGAAAACACTAATGTCTGCGGGTGCTACGATTAAGGGGTAGTCCTAGGCCAAGAATTCCTGTAACATTTCAAAAATTTTGGCCGGGTGGCTTAGAAGCTCTGACTGACAGACCTTAGACGGCGCGCTTGTTGCGTTGGCCAGCCCAAAGCCTGTCCCGAGTCCGCTAGCCAATTTTAGGTTGTGCCAGCGGCTCAGGAGGCATCGAACAACAAGCGGGATGAAACCGATTCTTTTTTATCGGCTTCGTCCCGCTTTTTTACGACCTCATTATTGATAACGAATCGTTGGATGATGAGGCCGTGGATTCATGAAGAATTTGCTGAGCCTGCGCCCTACAGGCTCCCACCAGCATGGGAGGATCTTGTTTTGAATAACCCCGCATTGAGCAAACCCGCAATATTGGCCCTGGAAGATGGCAGCGTGTTCCACGGAATCGCCATTGGCGCGGAGGGAGTAACCAGCGGTGAGGTGGTGTTCAATACGGCCATGACCGGCTATCAAGAGATCCTCACTGACCTCTCCTATGTCCGCCAGATAGTAACGCTCACCTACCCCCATATCGGCAATACCGGTATTAATGCAGAAGATGTGGAGTCAGCCTCTATCGCCGTCGCGGGTTTAGTGATTCGCGATCTGCCGCTAATGGCCAGTAGCTTTCGCTCTGAGCAATCGCTGTCGGACTACCTGAAAAGTCAGAATGTGCTGGGCATTGCCGATATTGACACTCGCCGTCTGACGCGCATTTTGCGCGATAAAGGGGCGCAAAACGGTGCGATTTTGGCGGGCGCTGATGCTGAAGGCGAGGAGGCAGTCGCACGGGCGCTGGAAGCCGCCAGGGCATTCCCTGGGCTGAAGGGGATGGATCTCGCCAAAGAGGTCTCCTGTAAAGAAGCGTACGAGTGGAGCGAAGGCGAGTGGACCTTGGGTGAAGGCTACGCCGATACCACTCAGCAAGAGCGTCCTTACCACGTGGTCGCGTACGACTATGGCGTCAAATTTAACATCCTGCGCATGCTGGCTGCGCGCGGCTGTCGCTTGACGGTGGTTCCAGCGCAAACGCCCGCTGCCGAGGTGTTGGCGATGAGGCCTGATGGCATTTTACTAGCCAACGGCCCAGGCGACCCAGAACCCTGTGATTACGCCATCAAAGCGATTCAGGACGTGCTGAAAACTGATATTCCAATGTTTGGTATCTGTCTGGGTCACCAGTTGTTGGCGCTTGCGGCAGGGGCGAAGACAGTCAAAATGAGCCTCGGTCACCACGGTGCCAACCACCCGGTGCAGGATCTCGATACTGGCGCAGTGATGATTACCAGCCAAAACCATGGCTTTGCGGCGGATGAAGCGACCCTGCCTGCGAACGTGCGCGCAACGCACCGTTCGCTGTTCGATGGCACTTTACAAGGGATTGAGCTAACTGACCGACCAGCATTCAGCTTTCAGGGCCACCCGGAAGCGAGCCCAGGTCCGCGCGATGTGGCGCCGCTGTTTGATCGCTTCGTGGCCATGATGCAGGCACGCCGCTAACGCGCTCCTCGCATCACCTTATCGCCTTATTTGTCGCTCATCGTCACCATTTTTTGCGGGAACCGTTATGCCTAAGCGTACCGACATCAATAGTATTTTGATCATTGGCGCTGGCCCGATTGTGATCGGCCAGGCCTGCGAATTCGACTACTCCGGCGCCCAGGCGTGTAAAGCGCTGCGCGAGGAGGGCTTCCGGGTTATTTTGGTTAACTCTAACCCAGCCACCATCATGACCGACCCGGCCATGGCGGATGCTACTTACATCGAGCCGATTACCTGGCAGGCGGTCGAGAAAATCATCGAAGCCGAGCGCCCCGATGCGATTCTGCCCACCATGGGTGGCCAGACGGCGCTGAACTGTGCCCTTGAACTTGAAAAGCATGGCGTGCTGGATAAGTTCGGCGTTGAGATGATCGGTGCCAACGCCGATGCGATTAACATGGCTGAAGACCGCGATCTGTTCGATCAGGCCATGAAGCGCATTGGCTTGGAGTGCCCGAAAGCGAAAGTGGCGCACACCATGGATGAGGCCTGGGAAATTCAGGCTGAGCTGGGTTTCCCGACTATTATTCGACCCTCCTACACCATGGGCGGCTCCGGCGGCGGCGTGGCGTACAACAAAGAGGAGTTCGAAGAGATCTGTACGCGCGGGTTCGAGCTTTCCAACAACCACGAGCTGCTGATTGACGAGTCGCTGCTGGGTTGGAAAGAGTACGAGATGGAAGTGGTGCGCGACAAAAACGACAACTGCATCATCGTCTGCGCGATTGAGAACTTCGACCCCATGGGCGTGCACACCGGTGACTCTATCACCGTGGCCCCGGCGCAAACGCTGACTGATAAAGAGTATCAGATCATGCGTGATGCCAGCCTCGCGGTACTGCGCGAGATTGGCGTAGAGACCGGTGGCTCCAATGTCCAGTTTGGTATGGACCCCAAGACCGGGCGCCTGGTGGTGATTGAAATGAATCCGCGGGTGTCGCGCTCCTCGGCGCTGGCCTCGAAGGCGACCGGTTTCCCGATTGCCAAGATCGCCGCGAAGTTGGCGGTTGGCTATACCCTGGATGAGCTGCAAAACGATATTACCGGTGGTCGTACGCCCGCGTCGTTTGAGCCATCCATCGACTACGTGGTTACCAAGATACCTCGCTTCACCTTCGAGAAGTTTCCTCAGGCCAATGACCGTTTGACCACACAGATGAAGTCAGTGGGTGAGGTAATGGCGATTGGCCGTACTTTCCAAGAGTCGCTGCAGAAAGCGCTGCGCGGCCTGGAAACCGGTAACGATGGTCTTGATCCGATCATTACCGACTTCACGCCGGATAATATGGCGATTATCCAGGGCGAGCTGCAAGCCGCTGGCGCCGAGCGTATTTTCTACGTGGCAGATGCCATGCGCTCGGGCATGAGCGTTGATGACGTGTTTGCGCTGACTAATATCGACCCTTGGTTCCTGGTCCAGCTGGAAGATTTAGTACTGACTGAAAGCGCCGTTGCCAAGCGAACGCTGAGCGATTTTTCCGCCCGTGAGCTTTACCAGCTCAAGCGCAAAGGCTTTGGCGATGCGCGCCTGGCCAAGCTACTTAATGTCAGCGAAAAAGAATTCCGTCAAACGCGTCAGTCCGCGGGTATTCGCCCGGTCTACAAGCGTGTCGACACCTGCGCCGCTGAGTTTGCTACGGACACTGCCTACATGTACTCCACTTATGAAGAGGAGTGCGAGGCGGATGTGTCTGATCGCCAGAAAATTATGGTACTGGGCGGTGGCCCCAACCGTATCGGCCAAGGGATCGAGTTTGACTACTGCTGTGTTCACGCTGCTTTTGCCATGCGCGACGACGGCTACGAAACCATCATGGTCAACTGTAACCCGGAAACGGTTTCTACCGATTACGATACCTCTGACCGCCTCTACTTTGAGCCGGTGACGCTGGAGGACGTGCTCGAAATCGCCGATAAAGAGAAGCCGGTAGGGGTGATTGTTCAGTTCGGTGGTCAAACGCCGCTGAAACTGGCGCGTGAGCTTGAAGCCGCTGGCGTGCCGATTATCGGCACCACGCCGGATGCCATCGACCGCGCCGAAGACCGCGAACGCTTCCAGGTGATGATTGATAAGCTGGGCCTGAAGCAGCCGCCCAATGCCACGGCGCGTAGCTTTGCCGAAGCCTTCGATAAGGCGGAAGCGATTGGTTATCCGCTCGTGGTTCGCCCCAGCTACGTACTGGGTGGTCGGGCGATGGAGATCGTCTACGACGCCTCCGAGCTTGAAAATTACATGACCCACGCGGTGAAAGTGTCCAACGACTCGCCAGTGCTGCTTGATCACTTTCTGAGCGCCGCGATTGAGATCGATATTGATGCGGTGTCAGATGGCCAGCAGGTCGTGATTGGCGGCATCATGCAGCACGTCGAGCAAGCGGGTGTTCACTCCGGTGACTCCGCCTGCGCGCTGCCGCCTTACTCGCTGCCTGCGGATGTGCAGGACGAGATGCGTCATCAGGTGAAGCAGATGGCGGTCGAGCTGGGTGTGAAAGGTTTAATGAACGTGCAGCTTGCCTGGCAGGACGGTGAAATCTACGTCATTGAGGTGAACCCGCGCGCCTCGCGTACGGTGCCCTTTGTGTCCAAGTGCATCGGTACCTCGCTTGCTCAGATCGCGGCGCGTTGCATGGCGGGTAAAACCCTCGCCGAACAGGGCTTTGAGCGCGAAATCGTGCCGCACTTCTATAGTGTTAAAGAGGCCGTTTTCCCGTTTAATAAATTCCCTGGGGTTGATCCGATTCTCTCGCCGGAAATGAAGTCTACCGGCGAAGTGATGGGCTCTGGCGACACCTTTGCAGAGGCCTTCTTCAAGGCGCAGTTGGGGGCAGGCGAGGCCATTCCTGGGCTGACCGGGGAGCGTAAAGCGTTCCTTTCTGTACGTGAGCCCGACAAGACGGGGATTATCGAAGTGGGGCGTTCTCTGTTAGCATTAGGCTTTACGCTATGTGCAACACGGGGAACTGCGGCTGCTTTGGAAGCTGCCGGGCTAGCCGTGGAGCACGTCAATAAAGTTTACGAAGGTCGTCCCCATATCGTCGATCTGCTCAAGAACGACGAAATCGCCTACATTGTGAATACTACCGAAGGTCGCCAGGCAATTAATGACTCTTCGGTCATTCGCCGTACTGCTCTCTCGCGCAAGGTGCCCTATGCGACCACCTTGGCGGGCGCTAATGCTGTTTGCATGGCGCTTGAGTACGGTAGGGAGATTACGGTGCGGCGCCTTCAGGATCTGCATGCAGGAGCAAGTCAATGAACAAGGTCCCGATGACAGTTGCGGGAGAAAGAAGCCTTCGTGAAGAACTCGACCACCTTAAAAGCGAAGCGCGTCCGCAGGTGATCGCGGCCATCGCTGAAGCGCGCGAGCACGGTGATCTTAAAGAGAACGCCGAGTATCACGCTGCTCGCGAGCAGCAAGGGTTTATCGAAGGGCGTATTCAGGAGATCGAGAGTAAGCTTTCTGTCGCACAAGTGATTGATGTCACTAAACTGCCGAAAACCGGCAAAGTGATTTTTGGTGTGACCGTATCGCTGCTTAATTTAGATACTGATGCCGAAGTCACTTATCGCATCGTCGGCGAAGATGAGGCGAATATTAAATCTGGTCGCATCTCGGTCACCTCGCCAATTGCTCGTGCGTTGATCGGCAAAGAGGAAGGCGATGTTGTCGTGGTTAAAACACCCGGCGGCGACGTGGAGTATGAAGTAGGTAGTGTCGAGCACTTGTGATGAAAAATGCCCTTTCAATGGACGTTGGTTAGGTCGCTTGAAGGGGCATTTGATGGCAGCGGCATATTCGCTAAAAGAGAACTTACAAGCTAGCGGTTAATGCCGGCCGTGGTGATTCTCAAAGCGAGTAACATTAGAAAGCTTCGGGTTCACCTGTGGGTTCCGGCGATAAAGAAGCGCCATTTTGCCAATGGTTTGCACGAGTTCTGCGCGGCTGTTGGCGATCAGTTCGGCGATCATGGCAGCACGATCATCACGCTCAGGAAGGGCGAGCTTCACTTTGATCAGTTCGTGATCGGTAAGTGCGCGGTTAAGTTCTGCGAGCAAATTTTCGGAGACGCCGTTCTCAGAAACGGTGACCACGGGGTTAAGGTGGTGGCCAATGCTACGAAATGCTTTCTTTTGTGCCTGTGACAAGCTCATGGTATCTTGCGGTATCCCGGTTAGCGCATAACGCTCCATCTTACGGTGAAACGCCACCGAGTGAAAGCGATCGCGTGAATGCGCCCATCTCATATTCTAGTGTTAGATTCCCACATGCAGCAAAAGCCCCCGAACCGTAAACATTCAGTCAGCAAGACCAGTAATAATTGGAAGAAGGAGCATTTTGACGACCAGTACGTGAAGCAGAGTTGGCAAGATGGTTATCGCTCTCGCGCCAGCTATAAGCTGATCGAGCTGGATGAAAAGGATAAGCTACTGCGTCCTGGCATGACGGTGATTGATTTGGGTGCAGCGCCCGGTGGCTGGAGCCAAATTGCCGCTGAGAAGGTAGGGCCGGAAGGGGTGGTCATTGCTTCGGATATTCTGGAGATGGATGCGCTAGCTGGCGTCGATTTTATTCAGGGCGATTTTACCGAAGAATCGGTGCTGGAGGCGATATTAAAACGCCTGGATAATCGCCGTGTAGACCTTGTGATGTCGGATATGGCCCCCAATATGAGTGGTATGGCGGCGATTGATCAGCCTCAGGCGATGTACTTGGTGGAGCTAGCGTTGGAGCTGGCACGCGAAACGTTGTCACCTGGTGGTCGATTTTTGGCTAAAGTATTCCAAGGGGAAGGATTTGACGCCTACTTAAAAGAGCTGCGCGGCAGCTTTAACAAAGTAGTGACGCGCAAGCCAGATGCATCTCGAGCGCGTTCCCGTGAAGTGTATTTTCTGGCAGAAGGGTTTCGTGGGTAACTGTCGGTGTGGTTCGATAATTGCTCTTGGGGTTCGGTATTCGGACGTATGGTCCATAGCCAAGATTTATCAGCGCAATTGCCAGACAGGCAGGCGCAACGTGTGTCACATTAGCTGCAATCAGCGCGCGTGACACAGATGGCCCGAGGCATAAGACGCTTTGGCAATGGTTGAACGATTGATGCTGGTGTAGTGTCGTAGTACTAAGCTTATTGGTATCAGGCTTTATTAAGCATCAGCGTTTAACTGACGGATTCTTGTTAATGAGGGTAGCCCCTTGAACGATATGGCGAAGAACCTGATTCTGTGGTTGGTCATCGCGGCCGTCCTACTGACAGTGTTCAATAATTTCAGTACGGAAAGCGCACCTCAAAACACGAACTACTCTCAGTTTGTGCAGCAGGTGCAAAATCAGCAGGTAAGAAGCGTGACAATTGATGGTTATACCATCAGGGGTGAGCGCACAGATGGCTCTCAGTTCCAGACGATCCGCCCAGCGGCGGAAGATCCGAAGCTGATGGATGATCTGCTGAGCAATGACGTGACGGTCGTCGGTAAGGAGCCAGAACAGCAAAGTATCTGGACGCGCCTGCTGATCGCCAGCTTCCCGATTTTGCTGATTTTGGGCATCTTTATGTTCTTTATGCGCCAAATGCAGGGCGGAGCCGGCGGTGGTAAAGGCGGCCCCATGAGCTTTGGTAAATCAAAGGCTAAGCTGCTCTCTCAAGATCAGATCAAGACGACGTTTGCCGATGTGGCTGGTTGTGATGAAGCCAAGGAAGAAGTAGAAGAGCTGGTCGACTTCCTGCGTGATCCGACCAAATTCCAGCGCCTGGGCGGTATGATTCCCCGTGGTGTTTTGATGGTAGGGCCTCCGGGTACTGGTAAAACGCTGCTGGCGAAGTCCATTGCTGGCGAAGCCAAAGTGCCGTTCTTCTCCATTTCGGGTTCTGACTTCGTTGAAATGTTCGTCGGTGTCGGTGCATCCCGTGTGCGTGATATGTTCGAGCAGGCTAAGAAGCAGGCGCCGTGCATTATCTTTATCGACGAGATTGATGCCGTGGGCCGTTCGCGTGGCACCGGTATGGGCGGTGGTAACGATGAGCGCGAGCAGACGTTGAACCAGCTGCTGGTCGAAATGGATGGTTTTGAAGCTAACGAAGGCATCATTGTTATTGCCGCAACCAACCGTCCGGATGTGCTTGACCCGGCGCTAATGCGCCCAGGCCGTTTTGACCGTCAGGTAACCGTTGGTTTGCCGGATATTCGTGGCCGTGAACATATCCTTGGTGTTCATCTACGTAAAGTGCCGCTGGCAGATGACGTCAAGCCGCAGTTGATCGCACGTGGTACGCCGGGCTTCTCCGGTGCGGACTTGGCTAACCTGGTGAACGAGGCTGCACTGTTTGCCGCGCGTCGTAACAAGCGCTTGGTTGGCATGGAAGAGCTGGAGCTTGCTAAGGACAAGATCATGATGGGCGCTGAGCGCAAGTCGATGGTCATGACCGACAAAGAGAAGCTCAATACCGCTTACCATGAATCGGGCCACGCGATTATCGGTTTGGTTGTGCCTTCGCACGACCCCGTCTACAAGGTGACCATTATTCCTCGTGGACGTGCGTTGGGCGTAACGATGTTCCTGCCTGAAGAAGATCGCTATAGCCTGTCGCGCCAGCAAATTCTTGGGCAAATCTGCTCGCTGTTTGGTGGCCGTATTGCTGAAGAGATGACGTTGGGGCCGAACGGTGTTACTACCGGCGCTTCTAACGATATCAAGCGTGCTACTGAGCTTGCCCACAACATGGTCGCTAAGTGGGGCTTGTCGGATGAGATGGGCCCGATTATGTACGACGAGGATGAGTCGCATCAGTTCCTCGGCGGTCCGGGTCAGGGTGGCGGCAAGATGAAGTCCGGTGACACCACGACGCGTCTTGATAAAGAAGTACGTAAGATTATTGATGATTGTTATGAGCAGGCACGTCAGATTCTGACGGACAATCGCGATAAGCTAGACGCCATGGCAGAAGCCTTGATGAAATACGAGACCATTGATGCCAATCAGTTGAAGGACATCATGGAAGGGCGTGAGCCACGGCCGCCTGAAGGCTGGGATGATGGTGATTCATCTGGCGGTGGTACGCCGATCAACGATGATAAGCCGAAAGCTAAGGCCGAAGACGATATTTCTTCTAACGCTTCCGGAAATGATGCTTCTGGAGATGATGGTGAAGAAGAGGATGATGACGAGCCGCGTCGTCGCCCCTCCGATCCGCTAGGTGGCCCTGCAGGCTCATAAGCCCCAGCAGTCTCCTAAGCGCCGAAGGCGTCCCGTCATGGGGCGCCTTTTTTGTTATGCTATGCACCTATCACTGCAATGTTTCTTTTCTTGACCAGGCTGCAGCATGAAATCACTTCTGGACACCTATTCTACCCGAACCACTGAAAATGCTTTCCAGCTGCGCTGTGGGCGCCATTTGCTGGATCTATCCTTCCCCCGTGTCATGGGCATACTTAACGTAACGCCGGACTCCTTCTCAGATGGCGGGCAGCACGTGGCGTTAGATGACGCATTGCGTCATGCCGAGCGAATGTTGGCGGAAGGCGCGGCGATAATTGATGTAGGGGGAGAGTCTACCCGTCCTGGCGCTGATCCTGTCAGCCCACAGGAAGAGTTGGATCGGGTTGCTCCGGTGGTGGAAATCCTGGTGCGCGAGTTGGATGCGTTGGTATCGGTGGATACCAGCTGCCCAACCGTTATTCGCGAGGCGAGTGAATTGGGCGCTGGGATGATCAACGACGTGCGTGCATTAGAGAGAGAAGGTGCATTGCTGGCAGCGGTTGGTAGTGGTCTGCCGGTTTGCTTAATGCATCGCCAGGGTGAGCCCCAGGATATGCAGCAGGCGCCCGCTTATGCGCGTCCAGTAGAGGAGGAAGTGGCTGACTATCTGGCACGCCGAATCGCCGAGTGTGAAGCGGCTGGCCTGCGTCGTAATCGACTATTGATTGACCCTGGCTTTGGTTTCGGTAAGCGCGTTGAGCACAATCTACGCTTGCTGAAATATATGGAGACTCTTCAGTCGCTGGAGCTTCCTCTGCTGGTGGGTATGTCGCGCAAGAGTATGATTGGAAAAGTATTGGGCCGCCCGGTGGAAGAGCGTCTCTCCGGTGGCTTGGCGCTAGCGGCCATGGCGGTGGAGCGTGGAGCGAATATTCTGCGTGTACATGATGTCGCTGCAACGGTAGATGCCGTTAATATGACGTGGGCGGTATTACAAGAAGGATGCGAGCCGCCGCTTAACAAGGAGTCTGACGCATGACAAGGCGCTATTTTGGGACCGATGGTATCCGTGGCACGGTGGGGGAGTCACCCATTACGGCTGATTTTATGCTCAAGTTAGGCTGGGCGGCGGGGCAAGTATTGCGCCGTGATAAAGGTCGTACGCGGGTGCTGATCGGCAAAGATACGCGTATCTCAGGCTACATGTTTGAGTCCGCCCTGGAAGCCGGGCTTTCAGCGGCAGGTGTCGATGTCTCTCTGCTGGGCCCGATGCCCACGCCGGGTATTGCCTACTTAACGCGCACGTTCCGTGCCGACGCGGGTATTGTTATCTCCGCTTCGCACAATCCCTTCGATGACAATGGCATCAAATTCTTCTCCGCAGAGGGTAAAAAGCTACCCGATGAAACGGAAGACCGTATTGAAGCCATGCTGGAAGCGCCGCTGACCACAGCCGAGGCCGCGCAGCTGGGTAAGGCAACGCGCATCGACGACGCCGCAGGCCGTTACATCGAGTTTTGTAAATCGACCTTGCCTGACCGGCTTAGTCTGCACGGCCTTAAAATCGTTTTAGACTGTGCTCACGGTGCCACTTACCATATCGCGCCCAATGTGTTCCGCGAGCTGGGGGCTGATGTTACCACCATTGGCTCTGCACCTGATGGGTTAAACATTAACCAGCAGGTGGGCTCAACGCACCCCGCGGCTCTACGCGCTGCCGTTATTCAGCAAAATGCGGATTTGGGGATCGCCTTTGATGGGGATGGCGACCGCGTGCTGCTGGTAGATGGCGACGGGCGCGAAGTCGACGGCGACGATATTCTCTACCTGATTGCCCGTGATCGCCACGAGCGTGGTTTGCTTCAAGGTGGCGTAGTAGGCACCTTGATGACTAATTTTGGCCTATCAATGGCGCTTGATAAGTTGGGTATCCCTTTTGAGAGGGCTAAAGTGGGCGACCGCTTTGTCATGGAGCGCATGGCCGCCAAGGGTTGGGAGTTGGGTGGTGAATCGTCGGGTCATATTGTATGCGGTCATGTACAAACCACGGGCGATGGGGTCGTCTCGGCCCTGCAGGTGTTAGCGCTGATGATGCGCGAGCAAAAAAGCCTACCAACATTGCTGAAAGCATTGGAAAAAGTGCCACAAGCCCTTGTCAATGTGCGCTTACCTGCGGGTGCAAATCCGAGCGATGTAATGGGGTCTGCGCCGCTTCAGCAGGCGGTTGCCGCGTTAGAGCAAGAGTTAGGCGATGAGGGGCGTGTGTTGCTAAGGCCGTCAGGCACCGAGCCTTTAATTCGTGTGATGGTAGAAGGACGTGCTCATTTGGATGTAGACCAGTTGGCGCGTACCTTGGCTGATCAGGTGCAGGCCTTGCTCAGTTAACGTGTCCAATAAACCGGGTTTGTGTTTGTAACAGCGGTTGTCTTGACAAGGCCGCTCCTATACCATTTCGCTCCACCTTGAGTGAGGAAAGTCGATGCGTACGCCCTTAATTGCCGGTAACTGGAAAATGAACGGTTCCGTGGCGTTGATCAATGAGTTCGGCCGGGCCTTCTCCGAAGCCGTATCGCCAACGAAAGTGGATACCGTTATTATTCCGCCGTTCCCTTATTTGGATGCGGCGCGTAACGCGTTTGAGGGAACGGTGCTGTCATTAGGTGCGCAAACGCTGAACCCCATTCACTCCGGCGCCCATACGGGTGAAGTGAGTGGCCGCATGCTCAAAGAGTTCGCAGTGACTTATGTGTTGGTAGGGCACTCAGAGCGCCGCCAGCTTTATAAAGAGAGTGATGAGCAGATATTTGCACGCCTGCTAGCGGCATTAAGCGTGGATATCACGCCGATTCTCTGTGTCGGGGAGTCACTGGAGGAGCGTGACGCGGGGCGCACGATGGATGTGGTGCTTCGTCAAGTAGGGTACGTAATGTCTCGCCTGGAGCCGGGCCAGCGCAAACAGGTGGTGATTGCCTATGAGCCCGTTTGGGCGATTGGTACTGGGCGCACGGCGACGCCTGATCAGGCCCAAGAGGTCATGGCCGGTATTCGTGCCTACCAAGCGGGTTTTGATAAGGAGCTCGCTGATCAACTGCGGTTGCTTTACGGTGGCAGTATGAATGCAAGCAATGCGGTTGAGCTACTCGCTCAGCCGGATATCGACGGCGGTCTAGTGGGCGGAGCCTCACTTAAGATCGATGATTTTTATGCTATTTGTCAGTCAGCAGGATAACGCCATGCAAGTTGCAATTCTTATGATTCATGTGGTGATTGCGGTCGCCCTGGTGGTACTCATCCTGCTTCAGCAGGGTAAAGGTGCCGAAGCCGGCGCGGCTTTCGGGGGTGGTGCTTCACAGACGGTGTTCGGTTCGCGGGGCAGTGGTAATTTTTTGTCGCGTACGACAGCTATCCTGGCGGCGGGTTTTTTCGTCACCTCGATGGCGTTGGCTTACTTCGCGACTCAAGCCGGACAGGCGCCGGAAGCCGGCATCCCAGACTCGCGTCTGATCGAGCAGCAGCAGAGTGTTCCGACGCTTGACGATAGGCCTTCGGATGTGGATAATACCGCGCCAGTGCTAGAGGAAAGCAACGACTAAGTAGTTGATGATTCGGTCGCTGTTATTTTTTAGTCTCCCCTGATGCCGAAGTGGTGGAATTGGTAGACACGCTATCTTGAGGGGGTAGTGACCGTATGGTCGTGCGGGTTCAAGTCCCGCCTTCGGCACCATCTGTTTTGCTGGCTCGCCAGCTTCCCAGAATGTTTTTATCGTCAGAATGCCAGGTTTGGTTTTTAGGCGAAAAAACAGCTTTAAGTAAGTGCTATTGAAATTAGTAATTCTTGAAATAAGCAATTCTTGAAGCAAGTAGTTCTTGACGTAAGTGGCTTAAGTGTCTATTATCGTCGACCTAGATTGATGCGGGGTGGAGCAGTCTGGTAGCTCGTCGGGCTCATAACCCGAAGGTCATCGGTTCAAATCCGGTCCCCGCTACCATTTTCTAGTGGCATGTTCGTCAGCTGTTTTCTCTATTTGTATAGACTGAATTATATAGATTGAAAATAGCGGCTATCAGGTTAATCCTGGGGCGTGTTGCTGAAACGGTACTTAAGGTTTCTTTTAAAAAGCCCCTTCCAGTGAAGGGGCTTTTTGTTAGCAGCTTTTGGTTAGCTAGAGCGCTAGGCTAACGCCCGCTTGTCGCTAACACGAGTAATCTTAATAGCGGATGCGTCCGTATGAATGGATGCACATTTCCGAGTAACGCCAATCAGCCACCTAGCTTTTCTAATAACTCCTGGCCAGGTGCCTGATGCAACGGCTATAGGAGCTTTGTCTGTGGCCACTAAACACGCTGCGCTTCACGCGCTGATTGAACCTGTTGTTGCCGCTATGGGCTTTGAGCTTTGGGGCATCGACCATCTTTCCCAGGGCAAGAATTCGCGGCTGGTGATCTATATTGAGCGCGAGAGTGGTGTCAGCGTGGAAGACTGCGCAGATATTAGCCGCCAAGTCAGTGCTGTCATGGATGTGGAAGACCCCATTGCCGGTGAGTACCGGTTGGAAGTCTCCTCGCCCGGCATGGCACGCCCCTTGTATTCCCTGGATCAGTTTGCCCGCTTTCAAGGTCATCACGTCGCGCTAAAGCTGCGCACTGCCTTTGACGGGCGGCGCAAGTATCAAGGGCTTTTGGTCGGTGTTGAAGGGGACGAAATACTCCTACAACTGGATGGCGAAGAGTACTGCTTTCCTATTGAAAGTATTGATTCCGCTCACATTGTACCGCAGTTCGACGATTAACCGGGTAGCGGCGCTGCCGGCAGGCTGCCGGGGTGATGCATATAAGGATAGGTTTTCTGGCGAGGCATACGCATGAGTAAAGAAATTTTAATGGTCGTTGACGCGATCTCCAATGAGAAGGGCGTCCCTCGTGACGTCATCTTCGAAGCGGTAGAAGCCGCTCTTGCGAGTGCGTCACGTAAGCGTTTTGAAAAAGAAGAAGCCAATGTGCGCGTGCATATTGACCGGCGTACCGGCGAATACGAAACCTTCCGCTTTTGGACCGTTGTGGAAGATGACGAATTCGAAACGCCAGATTACGAGATTAAAGAGAGCATTGCAGAGCAGCGCGATCCGCCGCTGAAACTGGGTGATGTGGTCGAGAAAAGCATCGAGAACGCTGCATTCGGCCGTATTGCGGCGCAAACTGCTAAGCAGGTTATCGTACAAAAGGTGCGCGAAGCTGAGCGGGCAGAAGTCGTTCGCCAATATGCCGACCGTGAAGGCGAGCTGGTCGCCGGGATTGTTAAAAAGACCACCCGCGATGGCCTGATCATTGACCTGGGTGAAAACGCTGAAGCGTTTTTACCGCGCAACGAAATGATTCACGGTGAGCGTTACCGCATGAATGAGCGGGTGCGCGCCCTGTTGGTTAAAGTGGACCCAGATGCTCGCGGTGCCCAGCTTCAGCTATCACGGACATGCCCCGAGCTGATCATTGAACTGTTTAAAATTGAAGTGCCTGAAATCGCTGAGCAGTTAATTGAGATTAAAGGTGCTGCGCGTGACCCCGGTTCGCGCGCCAAAATTGCAGTTAAGACTAATGATCGCCGCATTGACCCTGTTGGTGCGTGTGTGGGTATGCGTGGTTCGCGCGTTCAAGCAGTCTCTTCCGAGCTGCAAAACGAACGCGTCGATATCGTGCTGTGGGACGACAATCCCGCCCAGTTGGTCATCAATGCCATGGCGCCTGCCGATGTAGGGTCTATTCTAGTGGACGAAGATGCCCACGCGATGGATGTGGCGGTTGCTCAGGATAACCTTGCTCAGGCCATCGGTCGGAGCGGTCAGAACGTGCGGCTGGCTTCTGAACTCACCGGCTGGCGTATTAATGTCATGACCGAAGAGGAAGCGGAGTCTAAGCGCGACCAAGAGATTGATAGCCTGGTGGACTCCTTTATCCAGCACCTTGAAGTGGATGAGGATGTCGCCCGCCTGTTGGTAGAAGAAGGGTTCACAACCCTAGAAGAAGTCGCCTACGTGCCGCTGGAAGAGATGCTCGAAATCGAAGAGTTCGATGAAGATTTGGTAGAGGAACTCCGTGCACGAGCGAAAGACGAGCTGCTAACGATGGCAATCGCCTCGGAAGAAGCGCTAGACGGCGCCCAGCCAGCAGCTGATCTGCTGGAGATGGATGGCATGGAGCGTCACTTGGCCTTCATTCTGGCCAGTCGCGGCATTGTCACCATGGAAGATCTCGCCGAGCAGTCTGTCGACGATCTGGTCGATATCGAGGAGTTGGACGAAGCGCGCGCAGCGGCACTGATCATGACTGCCCGTGCGCCCTGGTTTGAAGTCGATGACGCATCGGGTTCGAACACACAGTAAACAGGTCACGGGCTGAGGAGGGTCACTATGTCAGATATGACAGTTAAAGATTTCGCAGTAAAGGTGGGCCGTGATGTGCCTCGCCTACTAGAGCAAATGAAAGAAGCCGGTTTAAAGCACGCTTCTGAAAGCGATGCTGTGTCTGAAGAAGATAAGCAGAAACTGCTGAGTTTCCTCAAGAAGAGTCACGGCGGTAGCGATACAGGCGATGCAGGTAAAAACCGCATTACCCTGACGCGCAAAACCCGTAGCCGCATCAATACCGGCGAGCGCGGCAAAACCATCGAAGTGCAGGTACGTAAGAAGAAGACTTACGTCAAAAGCGCTGAAAATGAGAAGCCAAAGGCGCCAGAGCCGAGCTATACAGGCCCACGCCAGTTGGTCGGTGATATGGCTGAAGCGGAAGCTGAGCGTAAGGTAAGCGATGCGCGTGCCGCTGAAGAAAAAGCCGCTGCGCAGAAGGCTCAGGCAGCTAAAGCCGCTGAAGAGGCTGCTAGCAAGAAAGAAGCCGCCGCTAAGAAGCCAGCTGAAACCAAGCCGAAAACTGAAAAAGCGCCGGCAACGCCAGATATCGACGTGCCCAATCTTGAGATTGATGACACGCCGTCCGGTGACGATATGCCGCCAGCGCCGCCGAAAGAAGGTCGCTCTGACCGTCGTACCGCTCCGCCTAAGAAAACGGCGGCGAAAGCCAAGGGGCGGCGTGACGATGAAGATCGTGGTGATCGTGAAGAGCGTAAACGCGGTGGCGGTGGTAAGAAGGTAAAACGTGCCGAGCAGCGTCGTGGTGGTCGCCGTGGTGGCAGCCAGGCCGGCAATGGCAAGCACGCTTTCCAGAAGCCGACCCAGCCGATCGTGCGTGAAGTGTCGATCCCTGAGTCTATCAGCGTGGCTGAATTGGCCGACAAGATGTCGATCAAGGCCAACGAAGTGATCAAGGCCATGTTTAACATGGGCGCAGCGGTCACCATCAACCAAACCATCGATCAGGATACAGCAGCGATCGTGGTGGAAGAGATGGGCCACACGCCGAAGTTGGTGAAAGATGACGCGCTGGAAACGGAAATGCTCGAAGGCATCTCCTACGAAGGCGAAGAGATCACCCGTTCACCCGTTGTTACGGTAATGGGTCACGTCGACCACGGTAAAACGTCGCTGCTGGATTACATCCGTAAAGCGAAAGTGGCGACTGGTGAAGCCGGGGGTATCACCCAGCACATTGGCGCGTACCACGTGGAAGATAACCACGGTGGCGTTACCTTCCTGGATACCCCAGGCCACGCGGCGTTTACCGCCATGCGTGCCCGCGGTGCCAAGGCAACGGACGTGGTCATTCTCGTTGTCGCAGCGGATGACGGCGTGATGCCGCAAACCATCGAAGCGATTGAGCACTCCAAAGCCGCTGAAGTACCCATGGTGGTGGCGGTGAACAAGATCGATAAGCAGGGCATCGATCTGGATCGCATCAAAAACGAGCTTTCCCAGCACGGCGTGATTTCGGAAGAGTGGGGCGGTGATACGCAGTTTGTTCACGTCTCTGCTAAGACCGGTGAAGGTATGGAAGAGCTGCTGGAAGCGATCCAGCTGGCCTCCGAAGTACTCGAGCTTAAGGCTGTTCCTTCTGCGCCGGGTAAAGGTGTGGTGGTGGAATCACGTCTTGATAAAGGGCGTGGTCCGGTCGCTACGGTGCTGGTTCAGAATGGCACGCTGAAAAAGGGCGATATCGTCCTGGCTGGCCTGCACTACGGCCGCGTACGTGCGTTGACCAACGAGCTTGCCCAGCAAGTCGATGAAGTTGGCCCGGCCATGCCGGTCGAGATTCAAGGCTTGGGCGGCACGCCGGACGCCGGTGATGACTTCATGGTCGTGGCCGACGAGAAGAAAGCCCGTGAAGTGGCTAACTTCCGCCAAGGCAAATACCGCGAAGTGCGCCTGGCACGTCAGCAGAAGGCCAAACTGGAAAACATGTTCAGCCAGATGGGCCAAGACGAAGTGGCCAAGGTCAACATCGTCCTCAAAGCCGACGTACAAGGCTCGCTGGAAGCGATCAAAGGCGCCCTGGAAGAGCTTTCCACTGATGAAGTCGAAGTGGCTGTGGTCTCCTCGGGTGTGGGCGGTATTACCGGTACCGATGCCAACCTAGCGCTGGCTTCTGAAGCCATCGTGGTCGGCTTTAACGTCCGTGCTGACGCCGCTGCTCGCGAGATCATCGAGCGTGAAGGCTTGGATCTGCGCTACTACAGCGTTATCTACCAGCTGATCGACGAGGTCAAGCAGGCGATGAGCGGTATGCTCGCGCCGGAGTGGAAAGAAGAAATTGTCGGTGTTGCTGAGGTACGCGACGTCTTCCGTGCGCCGAAAATTGGTGCCATCGCCGGCTGTATGGTCATCGAAGGCAACGTGCATCGTAATAAGAAGATCCGCGTGCTGCGTGATGACGTAGTGATCTACGAAGGCGAGCTCGAATCGCTGCGCCGCTTCAAAGACGATGTTCAGGAAGTGCGTAACGGTATGGAGTGTGGCATCGGCGTGAAGAACTACAACGATGTTCAAGTCGGTGACAAGATCGAAGTCTTCGACCAAGTGAAGGTCGAGCGTAGCCTGTAAGGTTACGAGGAGCTAAACATGCGCGAATTTAAGCGTACCGACCGGGTGGCCGACCAGCTCCAAAAGGAGCTGGCGGTACTGATTCAACGAGAAGTGAAAGACCCTCGTTTAGGCATGGTCACGGTCAGCGGTGTTACCGTTAGTCGTGATCTTGGCTACTCAGATGTGTATGTCACTTTGTTGGGTGAGCAAGAGCCTGAGCGTATTAAAGAGAACCTGCAGGTGCTTAAGCGTGCTGCTGGTTTTCTAAGAAGCCAGATTGCTAAGCGCATTAAGCTACGCCACGTGCCGGAACTACGCTTCCATTTCGATGAAAGTGTGGTGCGCGGTCAGCAACTTTCTTCATTGATAGATGAAGCGGTGACCACGGATCGTGCACGTTATCAAGACCAAGAGGATGACGCTGACCAGAGTGAGGAGACTCGCTAGTGGCGCGTCAACGTCGTGGCTTGCCGGTCAATGGCGTACTACTGCTGGATAAGCCCAAGGGCGTTTCCAGCAACCATGCGCTGCAGCGTATTCGTCGGCTGTTCCAGGCGCAAAAAGCCGGGCACACCGGCACATTAGACCCGATGGCAACCGGTTTATTACCGATTTGCCTAGGCGAAGCGACCAAGTTTTCATCGCACTTGCTGGAAGCCGACAAGGTGTATCGCACCCGGGTTGAGCTGGGTGTGATCACCGATACCGGCGATGCGGAAGGTACGATTATTGAGCAGCATGAGGTTCCTAGCCTAAGCGTCGATGACGTGGAAGCTGTACTCACTCGTTTTCGTGGTGAAATTGACCAAGTGCCGCCGATGTATTCGGCCTTAAAACATCAGGGCAAAAAACTCTACGAGTTAGCTCGCGAAGGCAAGCAGGTAGAGCGTGCAGCACGGCGAGTAAGCGTGTATGATGCGCGCCTGCTTTCATTTGATGGTACTGCTTTCGAGCTGGAAGTAAGCTGCAGCAAAGGCACCTACATCCGCACGTTAGCCGAAGATATTGGTCTGGCACTTGGTTGTGGCGCGCACATCAGTCAGTTAAGAAGGCTCAAGACGGGGCCTTTTTTAGCCGACGCCATGTGGACGCTAGAGGCCTTGGAAGCATTGGCCGACCAAGCGGCACTGGAAGCTGAGCTCATGCCCGTGGATGTGCTGGTGGATCATTTACCGTTACTGACGGTAGACGACACCGCCCATTCTCGTTTGGCCCATGGCCAGCCCGCTGCTCTTGAAACCGGCGCATTAGCTCCGGACGAAGTAGCCCGACTTTATTACGCCGAGACGTTTATCGGCCTTGGCGTAGTGAAAGGTGCTCAGGAAGTGGCGCCTAAGCGACTGTTAAGTACCGTCGCTATCTCGTAAGCAGCGTTGCAAGGATGCAGCCGTGTGCGAGAAAATCGCTAGTAGAAAGTAGCAGCTTGAGACTGCAAATATGCGTGGTCTCACCCATTCATTTTTAGGCATATTGCTTACTGGAGAGACAGATGGCTTTAACCGCTGAGAAGAAGGCCGAGATCGTTACTGAATACGGCCGCGGCGACAACGATACCGGTTCCCCTGAAGTGCAGGTTGCACTGCTGAGTGCCAATATCAATGGCCTGCAGGACCACTTCAAGACCAACAAGCAGGATCACCACTCTCGTCGTGGTCTGATCCGTATGGTTAACCAGCGTCGTAAGCTGCTGGATTACCTAAAGCGTAAAGATTTCGAACGCTATCAGTCTCTGATTCAGCGTTTAGGTCTGCGCCGCTAAGTTTAACGGCAACGATCAGAAACGGGCAGCTCCCAAGGAGCTGCCCGTTTTTTTATGGGTCGCATTTAGCAAAGAGGGAGCTGAAAGAAAGAACTGAAAGAGGGAACTGGTAGCCCTATCGCGCTCCAGCGCCTAGAATGGTAACGAGTCAAAACGACCTAAACGAATAGACAAGTAGATATTGATAATGCTGAAGGAAGTCGCTGTGAATCCGGTAAAGAAAACGTTCCAGTACGGTCGTAGCACCGTCACGCTCGAAACCGGGCGTATTGCTCGCCAGGCCACTGGCGCTGTCATGGTTACAATGGACGATACCGTCGTATTGTGTACCGTGGTAGCGAGAAAAGAAGCTAACCCGAGCCAACCCTTTTTCCCCCTCTCGGTACATTACCAAGAGAAAACCTACGCAGTGGGCAAAATTCCTGGCGGCTTCTTCAAGCGCGAAGGGCGGCCGACTGAAAAAGAGACGCTCACCTCGCGTCTGATTGATCGCCCTATTCGTCCGCTATTCCCTAAGGGCTTTATGAACGAAGTGCAGGTTGTCTGTACCGTTCTTTCTACCGATCGTAATCACGATCCGGATATTGCCGCACTGCTTGGCACCTCAGCGGCGCTGAGCATCTCTGGCGTGCCGTTTAGTGGCCCGATTGGTGCAGCCCGCGTTGGTTTTAACGAAGAGCAGGGTTACTTCCTCAATCCCACCGTGGAAGAGCTCGCTACTTCTGAGCTGGACATGGTCGTCGCCGGTACTGAAAAAGCGGTGCTGATGGTTGAGTCCGAAGCCAAAGAGCTGCTTGAAGACGAAATGCTGGGTGCCGTACTGTTCGGTCACCAGGAGATGCAGGTTGCGATTAGCGCGATTAAAGAGCTAACCGCTGAAGCGGGCAAACCGCGCTGGGAGTGGCAAGCTACCGAAGAGAACCAAGCGCTGAAAGCTGCCATTGCCGATGCTTTTGAGGCCAAGGTGGGCGATGCCTACCGCATTACCGACAAAATGCAGCGTCAGGATGCATTGGCGGAGCTGAAAGACCAGGCGATTCAACAACTGGTGGCCGATGAAGGCGAACCGGTTAACGACAAGTTCAGCAAAGATGACGTCAAAGGCGCCTTCGCGGGCTTGGAAAAGCGCGTTGTGCGTTCACGCGTCGTCAAAGGCGAGCCGCGTATCGATGGTCGTGACAACCAAACCGTGCGTCCCTTGGCCATCGAAGTAGGTGTGCTACCCAAAGCACACGGTTCTGCCGTTTTCACCCGCGGTGAGACCCAGGCGATTGCCGTGGCGACGCTGGGTACGCTGCGTGATTCCCAGCTTATCGAATCATTGGAAGGTGAGCGTAAAGACCGCTTCATGCTGCACTACAACTTCCCTCCCTACTCAGTGGGCGAAGCTGGCTTTATGGGTGGCCCGAAGCGTCGTGAAATCGGTCATGGTCGCTTAGCGCGTCGTGGCGTGCAGGCAATGCTGCCGTCAGAAGACGTTTTCCCCTACACCATTCGTGTGGTGTCTGAAATTACCGAGTCTAACGGCTCAAGCTCGATGGCCTCAGTGTGCGGTTCTTCGCTTGCTTTGATGGACGCGGGCGTTCCGCTCAAAGCGCCGGTCGCCGGTATCGCCATGGGCTTGGTAAAAGATCCAGACGGCTTTGCGGTATTGACCGATATCCTGGGTGATGAAGATCATCTTGGCGATATGGACTTTAAAGTCGCCGGTTCTGAAGAGGGCGTGACCGCCCTGCAGATGGACATCAAGATCGAAGGCATCAATGAAGAGATTATGGAGCTCGCGCTGCAGCAAGCACTGACCGCGCGTCTGAGTATCCTCGAGCAGATGAATGTCGTGATCAGCCAGAGCCGTAGCGATGTCTCTGACAACGCGCCGTCCATGGCAACGATTAAAATCGATCCAGATAAAATCCGTGACGTAATTGGCAAGGGCGGCGCTACGATCCGTAAAATTTGCGAAGACACCGGTGCGTCTATCGATCTGGATGATGACGGTACCGTTCGCATCTACGCTGAAGACAAAGCCGCTGCGAAGCGAGCGATTGACACCGTATTGGCGATTACCGCTGAAGCGGAAATCGGCAAGCTGTATCACGGCAAGGTCGTGCGTATTGCCGATTTCGGCGCGTTTGTTAACATTATGCCGGGTACTGATGGTCTGGTGCACATCTCTCAGATCGTTGCCGAGCGAGTGAATAACGTACGTGACTTCTTGAACGAAGGCGATGACGTGATTGTTAAAGTGCTCGATATCGACAATCGTAACCGCGTGAAGCTGTCGATGAAAGAGATCACTGAAGAAGAGAAAGCCGCTTTTGCAGCGGAAACAACGGAAACCGAATCTACGATTTAAGCGTTAATTTATTAATGACGATCTAAATCGCTGGTTAGGTTCCTGACACCGCCCTCGTAGCCTCTGGCTGCGGGGGCGGTGTTTTTTATTGAGCGTAAGCTTATTAAACGAAGGTTGGTTAGGCAGGGAGCAGCAGCTATGGAGCAGGAACAGGCACCGCGCTGGTGGGCGGTGGTGGCCGTGATGATTGGCATCTTTTTATTGGTAACTGCAGAGCAACTGCCGATTGGACTGCTATCTCAGGTGGCATCGAGTATGGATGTTACCCCTGGCATGGCAGGATTAATGGTTACCGTGCCTGGTGTGGTTGCGGCCTTTTCAGCCCCGCTGTTACCGGTTGCTGTAGGACGCTTGGATCGACGTATTATGCTGACGCTACTCATGGTTGTGATGGTGGTGGGCAGTGCTTTTTCGGCATTGGCAAGCAGCTTTGTATTGTTGCTTGCCGCTCGTGTATTGGTAGGGCTTAGCATTGGTGGCTTTTGGGCAGTTGCTGGCAGTATCGCGCCCCGCTTAGTACCCGAGGAGAAGGTGCCTAAGGCGATGACGATGATATTTGGTGGCGTTGCAGCAGCCTCAGTGTTGGGTGTGCCATTGGGCACGCTATTGGGGCATTTCAGTAGTTGGCGAGTGGCCTTTGGGGCGTTGGGCGGACTAAGCTTGTTGACGGCCATTGCGTTGTGGCGCTGGCTGCCGCCGTTACCGCCAAGAGAGCCAGTGCGTCTGCGTGTATTGGCGCAACAGTTTAGCAACCGTGGTGTTCGGGTGGCGGTGTTAACCACGGCTTTTGTGGTGGTCGGGCACTTCGCTGCCTACACCTTTATTAGTCCCATCCTGCAGGAGATCAGTGGTATTTCCCAACGCCATGTGGGCAGCTTGCTACTGCTTTATGGGGCGGCAGGCATTGTGGGCAATATTGCGGCAGGCATGTTCGCCGGACGGCATCCTTACCGAGCAGTGCTGGCGATTCCCAGCCTGCTGCTGGTCTTCGTCGCTGCATTTCCTTTGCTGGGTGTACAGCCAAGTAGCGGCGTTATGCTGCTAATGGCGTGGGGCGCAGTATTCGGCAGCGTATCGGTCAGCATTCAAACCTGGATTTTGCGCACCGCGCCGAATACCGAAGCCGCCACGGCGTTGATGGCGTTTACCTTCAATATGTCGATTGGTTTAGGGGCAATGCTAGGGGGGCGCTTGGTCGATGGCACTAGCCTGTCCATTGCCATGTGGGCCGCGTCAGGATTATTCCTACTGGGCGCGCTATTGGTATGGCGAACGCCTTCGCGCATTGTGGGGGAAAAGCGTCGTTGAGCAAGAACGAACCAAAAAAATACCCCCGTAAAAACGGGGGCATTGTTTGTTAGTTGCCTGAGAGGAACGATTAAGGCCGTTCAATAGCCAAGGCCACACCCTGACCACCGCCGATGCACAGCGTCGCGAGGCCTTTCTTGGCATCGCGGGCAATCATTTCATGCAGCAACGATACCAGCACGCGGCAACCGGAAGCCCCGATAGGATGGCCTAAAGCGATTGCGCCGCCGTTAACGTTCACCTTGCTGACATCCCAGCCCAGCTCTTTGTTGACCGAAAGCGCTTGTGCAGCGAACGCCTCGTTGGCTTCTGCTAAATCCAGGTCGTCCAGGCTCCAGCCCGCCTTTTCCAGGCAGCGGCGTGTCGCTGGTGCTGGGCCAATACCCATAATGGCGGGGTCAACGGCAGCGTTAGCATAACCGGCAATTCGCGCTAGCGGTTCGAGGCCAAGCTCTTTGGCTTTTTCAGCGGAACAAATCATCACCACGGCAGCACCGTCGTTTAATGAGGAGGCGTTACCCGCGGTAACGGTGCCATCTTTTTTAAACGCAGGCTTCATGCCGCCAAGTTTTTCGGCAGTGACTTCGCGCGGGTTTTCGTCGGTATCAAAAACGACCGGATCGCCTTTGCGCTGAGGGATATGTACCGGCACGATCTGACTTTTGAATTTACCCTCTTTGATAGCATTCGCAGCGTTCTGCTGGGACTGAGCGGCAAACTTATCCATCTCTTCGCGGGTAATACCGTATTTCTCGGCTAAGTTTTCAGCGGTGATGCCCATGTGGTAATTGTTAAAGGCGTCCCACAAGCCATCGTGTACCATAGTATCGATCGCTTTCCAGTCGCCCATGCGTTGGCCGTTACGCGAGTTGGGCAATACGTGGGGAGACGCAGACATGTTCTCCTGGCCGCCCGCCAGAATAAGTTCTGCATCACCGCAGCGAATGGCTTGTGTCGCTAGGTGGACTGCTTTAAGCCCAGAGCCACATACTTTATTGATGGTCATGGCCGGGACGGAATCCGGCAGGCCCGCTTTGATGGACGCCTGACGAGCTGGATTTTGACCCACACCCGCGGTAAGCACCTGTCCTAGCAGCACTTCGTCAACTTGATCAGGGGCGACACCAGTGGATTCGAGGATATCTTTAATCACTAAAGCGCCAAGATCACTTGCAGGGATGCCAGCAAGCGAACCACCAAAAGAACCAACAGCGGTGCGACGAGCCGCAACAATGACTACTTCTTTCATAAGATGACTCCTGGAATAAATAACAGACAGTCTGAAGCCAGATGCCTGATAGGCGTACTCTGTCAGCCGTACTCTTTTATTTGTACTCTGTCAGCCGTCTCTTCAGCATAGGGGAAGGGGGTGCTTTGCGGCAATACGCATTTATAGGCAAATAAAAACGGGCCAACATGTGGCCCGTCATCGAAAAGGGTTAGATACGCTAAGACTACGCTAATTGGACGGGAATAATATTGCTGGTGTGGCTGACGTGGTTGCCTTCCTGGAGATACACCAGCGCAGGCTGATGGGTTTCCAGTTCGGTATTAGAGTAGTGGGCGTAGCTGCAAATAATGATGCGGTGGCCCGGTGCGGCGAGGTGGGCCGCAGCGCCGTTGATCGAGATGAGCTTGGAGCCTTCTTCACCGCGAATAGCGTATGTAGTGAAGCGTTCTCCGTTTTCGACGTTGTAAATTTGAATCTGCTCGTTTTCGCGAATACCCGCTAGGTCGAGTAAATCACCGTCGATGGCGCAGGAGCCTTCATAGTTGAGTACTGCATGAGTAACGCGTGCCATGTGCAGCTTGGCTTTGAGCATAATGGTATGCATGTGAATTCCTTTATGACCCGATGTTTGGTTATTCTCTGTTACCACTGACAGTGCTAGCCGGGAGTTGAACAGGGAGGTTGTCAATTAGCCGCGCAGGACCTAGCTTGGCAGCCGCCAGCAGTATCGCCTGGCGCGTTGTAGAGCTAACTGGGCCGAGCATGGTATCGCGCAGCTCTAGGTAATCTGGTGTAAAGCCCGCATCATACAGCGTGGTGTTGCCCTGGTGTAATACCTTTTCGATAGACTCGCCGCGCTCCAATGCGCTACGCAGTGTACATAGTGTGCGATACAACGCGGGCGCTTTAGCTCGTTCCTCGCTATTCAAATAGCCATTGCGTGATGACAGCGCCAAGCCATCCTCCGCGCGAACGATAGGCACACCGATAATCTCGACCGGCATGTGCAGATCCCGCACCAGCTTGCGAATGACGGCAAGCTGTTGGTAATCCTTTTCCCCAAAGCAGGCAATGTCTGGCTGTACCAAGTTGAACAGCATGCTGACCACGGTGGAAACACCGTCGAAGTGACCTGGGCGTGAACCGCCGCACAGCCCTTCACCCACCATGGGCACATGGACACGGGTCTGTGCGTCCAAGCCGTTGGGGTAGAGCGAGCTCACCGCCGGGGCGAACAGTACGTCGCAGCCGGCTTTGATAAGCTGCGCTTGATCGGCATCAAAGGTACGCGGATATCCGTCTAAATCTTCCCCTGGGCCGAATTGCATTGGGTTTACAAATAGGCTTGAGACTACGATATCGGCGTGCTGGCGCGCGCAGGCCACCAGTGCTAGATGCCCGGCATGGAGGTTACCCATGGTGGGCACCAAGGCAATGCGCTGACCGCGCTGGCGGTGTTCCTGCAGCGTGCTACGTAGCTGATCAATTTCTCGCAAAGTGCGCATAGTCGTTTCAAGTTAATATTAAAAGGTGGCGGAGAGGCGAGCCGTTCGAAACTGTTTTTTGAACCTGTCTTTAAAGAAGGGCCTTAAAGACCGTTTTCAAAAACAGTGCTCTTGGGCCGGGAAGGTGCGGTTTTTGACGGCGTTGTGGTAAAGCTCGAAGGCTGCTTGAATGTTGTCTGCGTCGGTCATGAAGTTTTTAACGAAGCGCGGCGTGCGACCGTGGGTGATGCCGAGCACATCGTGCATGACCAGAATCTGACCATCGGTATCGGGGCCAGCGCCAATGCCGATCACCGGCACATCCAGCGCTTCGGTCACCGCTTTGCCCAAGCTGGCAGGGACGCATTCGAGCAGGATCACCGAGGCACCTGCATCGACCAAAACTTTAGCATCGTTAATGATCCGTTCGGCATGAGCGGCGTCACGCCCTTGCACTTTATAACCGCCTAACTGATGCACCGTTTGGGGGGTTAAGCCCAGATGGGCACAAACCGGTACGCCGCGGCGGGTCAGTTCTCGAATGCCATCGGCCATCCATGCTTCGCCTTCCAGCTTAACCAGTTCCGCCCCTGCACGCATCACGACGCCCGCATCTTCCAGCATGCGCTCGGTGGTGGCGTTGCTCATAAATGGCAAGTCAACCATCAATAGGCTATGGCCTTTGCCACGTGCCGCGCAGCGGGTGTGGTAGGCAATGTCGTCGATAGTGACGGGTAAGGTACTGTTATGGCCTTGTAGCACCATGCCCAGCGAATCGCCGACCAACAATACATCAATGCCTGCCTGGCTTGCCGCATGCGCAAAGGAGGCGTCATAGGCGGTCAGGCAACTGAATGTCTCACCAGCCTGCTTGTAGGCTTGCAGCGTGCTTAGGGTGACGGTTTTCATGGCGTACTCTCGTGTTCTACGTAAGGCCGATACGACAAAGGCTATGCTTGAAAACGTGCTGCGCTTACTGAATTTTCAGACATACCCGAGGCAGCCGACCATTATTGTGTATGGCGTAACCGGCAATTGTTACCTGAATGGGTGGTCGGTGTCGAGATTTGTGTCAAATGGTAGCGTTAGCCGCACACTAGGCGTCGGGTAGGCGTTCCAAGCCTTGTTTCTCAACTCGTTCAAGCCATTCAGATAGCGGCTGTTGGAGAAAGTTGAGCGAGGGGGCGATCTCTGAAAGAGGGAGGAGTACAAAGGCCCGGGCAGTCATTTGCGGGTGTGGTACGCGCAAACGCGACGAATTAATCTGGTCATTAGCGTAGAGCAGCAGGTCAAGGTCGAGCGTGCGGGGCCCCCAGTGACGCTGGCGGCGGCGGCGATGCTGTTGTTCCAGGGCCTGAAGTTGGTCAAGCAGGGCCAATGGCGAAAGGCGCGTTTCCAGCGCTACCACGGCATTGATAAAGTCCGGTTGGTCCTGCGGCCCGACAGGACGACTAGCATAGAGCGATGACGCTGCTGTCAATCGACTCAACGGCAGTGTGGCAAGCTCGTTCAGGGCTTGAAGAACTTGCTCAATAGGTGACTCAAGATTGCTGCCAAGGCCAATATAGGCAAGTTGAAATGCCACTATTGGGTCTCGCTATTCTGTCGCACGCGGCTTACGCCGCCGTTTGCGACGACCATCGCCTTGACTTGCCGGGTCGCCGCCAACTTTTTGCAGCAAGCGACGCTGCTCGTGCTCATCACCGCGCTGAAAGGCGGTCCACCAGTCGCCCAAACCGCGCGGTATCTCGCCCGCTTGTTCACGTAGCAGGAGTAAGTCATATCCCGCTCGAAAGCGTGGATGCTCACGAGTTTGAAAGGCTTTTTTACCACGCCGTTGAGGCAGCCGCTGCTGCAGTTCCCAAATTTCCCGCATGGGAATACCAAAGCGCTTGGGAATTGATGTGAATTCTAACTGACGAGAGACCACTTGCTGAGCGGCGGCTTGCAAGGCAGGAATAGCCGGCATGCCCTCTTGCTCCAGCTCTTCCTGGCGTTGTTTAACCGGCGCCCACAAAAATGCTGCCAGCAGGAAGGCCGGAGTGACCGGGCGCTCTTCGGCAATGCGTTTGTCGGTATTGGTAAGCGCTTGCTCAATTAGCTCTTCTGCCCAGGCGGCATCGGCCATGGCTTCTTCTGCTTCAGGGAACAGCATGCCGAATAGACCGTAGTGGCTCAGCATACGAAAGGTCACTAAACCATGGCCCGACATAAACAGCTTGAGCACTTCATCGAATAGCCGCGCTGGCGGTATCTGCAGCAGCAGCGGCGCCTGATCGTACATCGGCGCTTCGGTGGCAGGGTCTAGTGTGAAGTCCAGTTTGGCTGCAAAGCGCACCGCCCGGAGCATCCGCACGGGGTCTTCGCGATAACGCGTCGCCGGGTCGCCAATTAAACGCAGGGTGCGCGTTTCAATGTCCTTCGCACCATTGGCAAAATCGGTGATGCTGAAGTCGGCAATATTGTAGTAGAGCGCATTAACAGTGAAGTCGCGACGCAACGCATCCTCTTCGATATTACCCCATACATTGTCGCGCAGCAGTAACCCTTCATCGGACTGGTGGGCAATGTGATCGCCATGCTCGTCTTGGGGTTTGCCACGGAAGGTGGTGACCTCGATGACCTCGCGGCCAAAGCGCACATGGACAATCCGAAAACGGCGGCCGATCAGTCGCGAATTACGAAACAGATCGCGTACCTGCTCGGGAGTGGCGTTGGTGGCAACGTCGAAGTCCTTGGGCATTTTGCCAAGCAGTGCATCGCGAATGCAGCCGCCCACCAAGTAAGCGTCGTAACCTGCGCCACTAAGGCGATAAAGCACTTTTAGAGCAGCATCGCTAATATGTTGGCGAGAAACAGGGTGCTCGGACCGAGGGATGTTACGTGGAGAGAGTGCGTTGGTAGTGCTCTCTTGGGGATCGAGCAAGGTCTTCAATTGCTCCCCCGGGCTGTGTAGGAAACGGGTAAATCCTTTAAACATGCGATAATTTCAACTCGCAGGGTACGAAAAAATAGTCATTATTAAGCACTTCAAACGAGTACTGAACATAAACAGTTAGTGGCTGAGTGTAGCCGACCCTCTATGTCTTGCAAAGAGGGGCTTGCAAAGAGCTGTTTACAAAGCACTTGACGCTTGCGCGGATAACGCAAGCCTCAGACACGGAAAAGGGAGGCTAAGAGAGCCTCCCCTATTAAGCAGCAAATCAGCGTCCATGCTGCTGTTTTTCTTCATGATGGCACATCGCCCTGAATACGCACCGCAGTCGGTAGGCGTAAGGATCACGATGGTTCCGACCGCCTCGTATTCAAAACAATAATCCAACCGCGAACTTTTCTCCCCCCGGGGAATTATTATTGGCGCCGGGGTGTACACATTGACTGCTATTGTTGTTGTTAGGATGCAAGTTCTTGTATACGTCGCGTCCTTTCGGGCTACTTACACTCTTTATTGTTGTTGTCAGCGCCTGTGTTGCCTGCGCCAGTAAGTAATGAGACTCAAGCCTGTTGTTTTTATTGGTACCGTTATCTCTACCTGGCCCTGTTGTTTTTATTGTGGCTCAGGTTAGGGCGGATCATGTTGTTTTTGTTAGTGACCTACCGCTATGCCCATTTTGTTTTTCTTACTCAGTAATATTGCAGGCGCTGTGCCACCTGTTAGATAAATCATAAATTTCAGGTGGTTGGCATTTTAAAAAAAGTATAGGAATTTTTTGGTGGGATAAGTGTTACCCCTTTTGCGTCCGTTTGTGCACGCCGTTGTGTGGGAAGGTAACAGTTTTATAGCCGCGAAGAAGCGGGCAATTGCTATTTAAATCAGCATATTAGACGATGGTCTTAGTTGGCCGCTGCCAAGCCGATACCAGCTCATTAGCCTGGACGGCGGGCAGTTTTTTTGCGCGGTATGCCTAGCCGCTGGCGCCGTTCCCAGAGGTTTTTCCGGCTAATACCGAGCTTTTGCGCCAGCTCGGTTTCACTCATTTGATCTTGGTGTTCAAGTACAAAGTGCTGAAAGTAATCTTCCAAAGAGAGGTCATCTTCATTCTCTTCAGCGGTTTTATCTACGCTGCCGCTGAGCACTGAGGAGCTGGCGGAAGGGGAATGGGGACGCGTCGGTGTTGGCGTCAAACCTAAGTCATCCGGGTGGATGAGATGCCCCTCGGCAAGAATAACCCCGCGTTCAAGGGCGTTCTCCAGCTCACGAACATTGCCCGGCCAAGGGTAATCACGCAGGTCCTGGCGGGCCGCTCGGGATAGGCGCAGGCCCGTGCGCTCATGACGTTTACACGCTTTGTCGAGCAGAATATCGGCAATCTCAAGGACGTCCTCCTCACGCTCGCGCAGGGGGGGCAGCTCGATCTGCATGACATTCAGGCGGTAGTAAAGGTCGAGGCGGAACTCGCCGGTTTTTGACAGTGCGCGTAGGTCACGGTGGGTGGCGGCAATTAAGCGGACATTAACGTGGCGGGTTTCTACCGAACCAATTTTACGGATTTCCCCCTCTTGCAGCACACGTAACAGGCGCGCCTGGGCATCCAGCGGCAGTTCACCAATTTCATCCAAAAATAGCGTGCCGCCATCAGCGGCTTCCACCAAGCCTGTGCGTGCTGCGCTGGCGCCGGTGAAAGCCCCTTTCTCATGGCCGAATAGTTCGGATTCGATCAGTGTTTCGGGAATTGCCGCGCAGTTTACGCTGATCAGTGGTGCTTTAGCGCGCTTACTCTGCTGGTGAATGGCGCGCGCCACGAGTTCTTTGCCAGTGCCCGACTCGCCTAGAATCAATACGGTGACATCGGCTGGCGCGGTTTTACGAATGCGGGTATACACCTGCTGCATGGCAACGCAGTTGCCGATCATGGTCTGGCGGCCGCCGCCTGCGTCAGTGATATCCGGCGGCGGGCTTTGCTGCATCGACTGCTTATGCAGGATCCGCTCAACGGTTTCCAGCAGTTCGGCGTGGTCAAACGGCTTGGCGACATAATCCACCGCGCCCTGTTTTAACGCATCTACCGCCGAGCGCATGCTTGCATAGCTGGTCATGATCAATACCGGCACGGGGGCTGCAGCGGCAATCAGAGATGTACCTGGCTCGCCGGGTAGGCGCAGGTCGCTGATAATGAGATCGAACCCTGTAAGTTCAAGCTGGCACGCCTCCTCCGCATTGCCGGCTTCGCTGACCGTGTAGTCGTGACGTTCCAGCAGCCGCTTTAACGCGCTGCGAATAATCGCTTCATCTTCAACAATCAGAATCCTGGGCATGGGTTAGCTGATCATCCTGTTGGTAAAGCGGCAGCCATAAGGTAATGGCAGTGCCGCGAGGCTGTCCGGGCGGTGGTGAGGCCACCTCTATTTTACCCTGGTGCTCGGCGATAATTTGATAAGCCAGTGAAAGGCCGAGACCGGTGCCTTCGCCTGCTGGTTTGGTGGTGGTAAAGGGTTCAAATAAGTGATCACGTACTTTTGGATCGATGCCCTGGCCATTGTCGGTTATCCGCCACCAGGCAAGTTGCTCATGGCAGCCTGCGTCAATGTGCACTTGCCCACCTGGGCCGCAAGCATCTCTGGCATTGCTGAGTAGGTTAACCATCACCTGGGTTAACCGTTGAGCATCGCCACGTACCACCAGATTATCGGGTATAGCATACGTTAAAGTAACATCCTCTCCCGAGCGGGCTAGGTGGATCAAGTGCAAGGCATCTTCGCTTATCGATGCAAGCGCAACGGGGGAGCTGGGGAGTGGCACCGTTTGACGACCACCGTGGGCAAAGCCAACCAGTGAGTTGACGATTTTGGTGACTCGCTGAGTGAGTTGCTGTATTTGGTCAGCGGTTTCCAGCAGCGCCGGATCGCTGGTGTCATAGCGTAGATTTTGCGCCAGTGACGAGATGCCGGTAATCGGGTTGCCGATTTCATGGGCGACCCCGGCAGCTAGTTGACCGATTGAGGCGAGGCGCGCTGCATGCACCAGCTCGTCTTCCAGCCACTTCATTTCGGTATGGTCTTCAATCAGGATGACACTACCGCCGCGGCTGTCATGGCCGCTGAGAATCGCTTTATGCAGGGTCAGAAAGTAGTCCTTGCCGTGCAGCGTAACGGGCTGTTTATAAAGCGGCGTTGTCGTGGCCGCTAATACGCTCCCCAGCAGGCTGGGCCAGGGGGCGGGTAGGCTGTCGCGGCGCGAGCCGATGACGCTTTCACCGCTGATCCCCGAAAGCTGTGAAAGTGCTTGGTTCCACATCAGCAGCTCATCATCATCGCCCAATACGCATAGCCCTACAGGCAAATAAGCCAGCGTTTGGCGATGGTGGCGGCGCAAGCCATCAAGTTCCCGGGCTAGCCCGGTGAGCCGCGAGCGGTAGGCTTCCAAGCGGCTCTCGACAAAGTGGATGTCGTCGGTTTCAGGGGTGTTGTCGTGGCGGTAGGGAAGGTAGCGGTCAACAATATCCCGCGCCACGGATGGCCCCATTAATCCTGAAAGATTGGCCTGGATTCGGTCGCGTAAACGGCGCAGTGCGTAGGGGCGACGCTCTTGAGGCGTTAAGTTGAGCGCTTTCAAAGCACGAGCAACTTCGCGGCTGGCGGCTTCATCGCCGAGGGCATGGGCCAGGTGGGCGGAAAAGTCGCTAGCCGTCGCGGCTTCTAATGGAAAACGCTTGGAACGGATCACCGCATCCACCGAACACGCCTCCGCGGCGGATTGTTCCCCTTCAGAAGTACGCGTAAACAGCGATATGACAATCAGTAGCAGGATATTGGTGGTTAACGACAGCAGCGTGATGTTGTACCACAGCGGTGCATCGGCGGGAGTGAGCGGCGTAAAGGGCAACGATGGCGCAGGCAGGGAGAACATAAGTGGCACCCAGAGGCCCCACAACCACACAATGACGCCCGCGACCAAGCCAACAATCATTCCTTTACGGTTTGCGCCCGGCCAATAGAGGAGTGCCAGCATGCCGGGCAGGCATTGGGCCATACCCACAAAGGCGGCTAATCCCAAGCCGATTAAGCCGTGATGGCGGCCTACCCACTGGTAAAACAGCCAGCCGCTAATGATCACCGCAACCATCAGCCCACGACGTAACCACAATAGCCAGCCGTATAAATCGCTGCGTGCCTCTGGCGGCCTAGCCACCAGCACAATGTGGTTGAGCAGCATGCCAGATAATGCCAGGGCGATCATAATCATGGTGCCACTGGCGGCGGCGAGTCCGCCGATAAACGCCAGCGCCCCTACCCACCAGTGTTCTGTCATCACAAAAGCGGCATAAGCCGCGATGGGGATGTCGGGATTGACTGATTGAGCCGCCCACCAAATCAAGGGTACGGGCAGCGCCATTAGCAGTAAAAATAGCGGCAGCGCCCAGCTGGCTTGTAGCAAGGTATGTCGCGATAGGCTTTCTGCGAAACTGATATGAAACAGGTGCGGCATCATAAAGGCCGCGGCGAAAAACAGCAGTAGCAGGGTTCGCCACTGAGCTGGATCAAGCTGAGGTGTCTGTTGCTGAAGGGCGGCGCCAGGACCTTCCAGCCACAAGTGAAGGTCGCCAGGGCCGTCAAAAACCATCCACAGTGCCACCGCGCCGAGCCCGAGCATTGCCAGCAGCTTAACGAGGGATTCGAACGCGATGGCGCTGAGGAGGGTGTCATGGCGGCCATGAGCCTGAGAGTGACGTGCGCCAAACATCACTGAAAAGATGGCAATCAGCGCACAAAAAAGCAGCGCAACGCTGCTCCCTGCTTGGCTGGCGCTCAAAAAATCGATGGCATCGCCCAGGGTTTGTACTTGAATGCCGAGCAGGGGAAGCACTGCCAACAGACTGACTAAGGTGACCAGCGTACCCGCCCACCGTGAGCGAAAGCGAAAAGCAAACAGATCTGCAAGAGAGGTCAACTGATAGGTGCGGGTGATGCGCTGAATAGGCACCAGCAGGACGGGGGCGAGCAAAAATGCCCCTGCTGCGCCTAGATAGTAAGCAAGAAAGCCAAACCCTGCATGGGCGGCCATTTCCACGCTGCCGTAAATTGCCCAGGCGCTGGCGTAAACACCCAGTGTAAGGGTATAGACAATCGGGTGGTGGGTAATGCGAACGGGCACCCAGCCACGTTCCACTGCAAAGCCACAGCCAAACAGTAATGCCAAGTAGCCTAGTCCAAGCAGCAGGACGCCAACTATCTCAACGTGCACCTCAACGTTCATCAAGCTTCCTCTTTTGCTCCAGCCAGAGCGTTAAGGCAATCAAACCGCCCCAGATGGCAAACGGGCGGTACCAGGCAGACTCAGGGTCACTCCAACCGTTCATTAGCAGCGGTGAGAGCAAGTAACCGCCGAACACCAAAAACAACATGATGCGATAGACGTACATATCAGTCTCCTGTTGGTATTGAAGGTGGTGTCGATGGTGGCATTGATGCTGGCGTTTGGCGGTGAGCCGTAGGCCGTAATCGTTGCAGCGACCAATTTGCTATCGCCCAGTGTAACTGAGTCGCTGGTGACTCAGAGGCAAGCACTTGCGGCGGCGCTTGATCCAGCGCTTCAAGCGCCTGAAAAAGCTGGCGGCGCACGCCTTGCTCATTCTCGCTCAAAGCGGGGGCCAGATTTTGCTTCGAGAGCTTTTGGCCCTCGGTAGTGACGATGAGCGGCAAGTGTAGGTAGCGTGGCTGCGGTAACTGAAGCGCACTCTGCAACTGGTGCTGCCAAGGGGTGTTGTCGAGCAAATCGAGCCCGCGTACCACATCGGTAATCTGCTGCTCGGCGTCATCTACTACCACGGCGAGCTGATACGCCCATAGGCCATCTTTGCGCTTTAAGACAACGTCGCCCAGATCAGCCGGGTCAAACCGCTGTTCGCCGAACAGCCGGTCTTGCCAACAGGTCGGGCGCTTGCCAAGGTCGCTGCGCAGCCGCCAGGCCACCGGTTTATTCGCATCGCAAACACCCTCGCGACACCAGCCGGGATAGATATCAAACGCCTGCCACTGCTTGCGCGAACAGCTGCAGGGATAGGCAAGGCCAAGTTGGATAAGCTGGTCGAGAGCCTGTTGGTAAGCATCGCCGCGGGTGTGTTGCCACATAATCGCTTCGTCCCACTCCAAACCGAAGGTTTCCAGCTGGCGTAGAATAGTGCTCGCCGCACCTTGAGGGCAGCGCGGTGGGTCGATATCTTCTATGCGTACCAGCCATTGCCCACCGGCCGCACGGGCGTCTAAATAGCTGCCTAAGGCGGCGACCAGCGAGCCAAAGTGCAGCGGACCCGAGGGGGTAGGGGCAAAGCGGCCACGGTAGCGGGACGAGCGGGGCATATCAGGTTGTCCTAGTCAGCGTTGTCCTAGATAGTAGCGCCCTCTTGGGTAGGTCAGGCGAGCGCCGTCAACAAAAACGGGCACCCATAGGTGCCCGTGCTTGGCTATCACGTTCCAACTGAACTCAGCCGCCGAGCTGTTTCTCTTTCAGCTCCGCCAATGTCTTGCAATCCACGCAGAGCGTAGCGGTCGGGCGAGCTTCCAATCGACGGATGCCGATTTCGACACCGCAGGCTTCGCAAAAGCCGTAGTCATCATCATCGATTTTATCGATGGTTTCGTTGATCTTCTTGAGCAGTTTACGCTCACGATCCCGGGTGCGTAACTCCAGGCTGAAGCCCTCTTCCTGGGTAGCGCGGTCGGCGGGGTCGGCGTAGTTGTTAGCATCCTCTTGTAGGTGGCGTACGGTACGATCCACCTCTTCCATGAGATCCTGTTTCCAATCCAGCAGCAGCTGACGGAAGTGTGCTAGCTGCTGCTCGTTCATATACTCTTCGCCCGGTGCTGGCTCATACGGGGTGAAGGACTTGGACGCTTCCGGTTTCTTTTCTGCTACTGGCATGGGACTGCCCCTTACATATGTGACTACTGATCGACCATGAGCGACTGTCACGATCTCACGCCAAAGGGATGCTTGTTTAGCTGAAAAATGACTGGGTTGCAAGCATAATGGCGAGCTTTCTACGATAGTCGGGCCTTGAATATGACTAGCGCCATGTTTTAGTTAGTTTTTCAATATTTGCCCGGTTTTTTAAAATGATGAGATGAAGGAGCCGTTATGGCCTGGAATTCGCGCGTCGATCACGTTGCCCCGTTTCGGGTCATGCATTTGTTGGAAATGGCCCAGGCGCGGGAAGCCGCCGGCCACGACGTGATCCACTTGGAGGTGGGCGAACCCGACTTTGCTACGCCGGAGCCGATTATTGCTGCTGGGCAGCAGGCGCTGACCAGTGGCCATACTCGCTACACCCCCGCAGCGGGCTTACCCGCACTTCGCGAGGCGATCGCCGGGCATTATGCTGAGCACTTTAATGCCACGGTGGACCCTACGCGTATATTGGTGACGCCAGGTGCGTCGGGGGCGCTGATGTTGGCGAGCCAGCTATTGGTCGAAACCGGCTCACGAGTACTAATGGCGGATCCGAACTACCCTTGCAATCGCCACTTTATGGCATTGGCGGGTGCTGAGATCGACGCGGTATCGGTTGGCCGTGATAGCGGCTGGCAGTTGGATGCGGCGTTGGTCGCCGAGCACTGGCGCGAGGAGACGAGCCTTGCCATGCTGGCATCGCCCTCTAACCCTACCGGCCACACGTTGAGCGCGCAGCAGCTCTCTGCCGTACTGACGGCGGTTGCTGAGCGTGAAGGCGAGGTTATCGTCGATGAGATCTATCAGGGGCTCAACTACGATGATGCGCCACTATCGGCGACCTCGCTCTCGGCCAACGCCTTTGTAGTCAACAGCTTCTCAAAATACTTCGGCATGACCGGCTGGCGCTTGGGCTGGCTGGTGGCACCTGAGCATGCCGTGGAGCCGTTAACGCGGCTGGCGCAAAACATGTTTTTGGCCGCAGCGACACCTTCACAGCATGCGGCGCTGGCGGCGTTTACGTCCGAGTGCCGGAATATTCTTGAGCAGCGCCGTGAAACCCTGAAAGAGCGCCGTCAGGTGCTATTGAAAGGCTTGGCAAGCTTAGGGCTGGCGCCGGATCTACCACCCCAAGGGGCGTTCTATTTGTGGCTGGATATCTCCCGCTACAGCCGCGATAGCCAGACCTTCTGCGAGCGCCTGCTGCTGGAAGAAAATGTGGCGATTACCCCCGGCATTGATTTTGCCGTACGCGGCGGTGAACACCATGTGCGGATTGCTTTCACCAATGATGTTGCCCGTTTGGAAGAAGCGGTGGCGCGGATTGAGCGTTTTGTGAGCAGGCTGTGATGCTGGCCTATCCAGCGCTGGTGCCGGGCACACTGATCAAGCGTTATAAGCGCTTTCTAGCCGATGTGCGCTTGGATGATGGCCGAGAGGTAGTCGCACACTGCCCCAATACCGGCTCAATGAAAGCGGTGAACGTGCCGGGCTGCCGAGTGTGGCTGTCACCTAGCGATAACCCTAAGCGCAAACTAGCCTGGACCTGGGAGTTTATCGAGCTGCCGCAGGCCGGTGGACAGGTGGCGCTCGCCTCAGTGCATACCGGCCGCGCTAACCGTATCGTGGAATCGGCACTGGAGGCGGGGACTTTGGCACCATTGGCAAGCTATGCCACTTTGCGCCGAGAAGTGAAAGTGGCCGATGCCCGTCTCGATTTTATGCTCGATGATCCTGTGAGGGGGCGTGCTTATATCGAGGTGAAGCAGGTCACCCTGAAAGAGGAGGATGGTCACGGCTACTTCCCCGATTCGGTCAGCGTGCGCGGTACCAAGCATCTGCATTCGCTGAGGGTGCTGGCGGAGCAAGGCGAGCGGGCGGTGTTGCTGTTTTGTGTCGCCCACGAAGGCATTGCTGACGTGGCCGCCGCAGCCCATATCGACGCGACTTACGCCGCAGCTCTGGCGGAGGCCTCGGCCAGCGGGGTGGAAGTGCTGGCCTATGGTATTACCGTAGAGAGAGAGCAGGGGCACCCGACGGGGGTGCAGTTAACCCGGAAGCTGCCCGTGCGGTTATAAGGTGTTTTGCGGCTAAGGTTAAGGTCTAACGGTCAATATAGAAACGCTGAATAAAGTTCACCGGCTCGGGGGCGGCGTTACGGTCGTAGCGCACGCTTAGCTCAAAGCGCATGCTTTCATCTTCGCGCATGGTAAAAGGTGCAAGATGGTAAGTGGCATCGCCGTCGTGCACGGTGCGAAAACTGAGCGATTCCTGAACGCCCGTCAACCCACTCACTTGGCCTTGCACGCTGGCGTTAACAGGACGTGTGCTGCCATCCTCCTGGCGCTCGCGTACGCTGATATTCACCAGGCCGCGATTAGCGCTTCGCTGGAGGTTGTTTGCCTGAGCCACTTCCGGGGTTAAAAAACTGCTGTTCACCGCGCTGTAATGAATCTCGTAATCGCCCACGCTGACGAACTGCTCAGCGTGGGCAGCAGCGGTAGCGAAGAGCGTGCCGACAAGAGCGGCACCGATCATTAATCTACGTAACATGGCGTGGCTCCTTGGATGATCGATAAGTTGAATGTCTAAGCCTAGCGTCGGCGAACGCGGAAAATGGCAATTTCACCAAATAGATTGGGCCAAAGCCGCGATTTCCAGTGTCCTTGATGATCTCCCACGCCCACTGCACGATCAACAATGACGAGCCCCTTCTCGCGGCACAGATGCTCAAAGTCGTTGAACGTTGAGAGGTGGATATTGGGCGTGTCGTACCAGGCGTGGGGAAGCGATTTGGATACCGGCATATAGCCACGCAGACCCAAATGAACGCGGTGACGCCAGTAGGCGAAGTTGGGAAAAGTGATAATGCCCTCTTCGGCGACGCGCAGCATTTCATCGAGCATCTTGTCCGGACGGCGCAACGCCTGCAGCGCCTGGGTCATGATCACCTGATCATAGCTATTGTCACAAAAGCTGCTTAAACCATCATCCAGGTTGTGCTCAATCACGCTAACACCGCGTTCCACGCAGGCATTAATGCCGTCGTGATCAATCTCCAAGCCATAACCTGTCACGCCCTTGTTGCGCGCAAGTGTCTCAAGCAGTTCGCCATTGCCACAGGCGAGATCAAGCACATGTGCCCCTTCAGGCACCCAGTCATAAATCAGTTCAAGATCGGCGCGCATCATGACGCCTTCTCCGAGCTCGTTACATATTCGGCCGGTTCGGCAAGATTAAGCTCGCGGGCAGCGCGGTTCATAAAGGCACTGAAGATGGCATCGTAGCGCGGCTCCGAGAGCAAGAAGGCATCGTGGCCATGGGGCGAATCAATGTTGGCGTAGCTGACTGACTTGCCTGCACGGGTGAGCGCATCGACCAGCTCTCGCGAGCGCGAAGGTGGAAAGCGCCAGTCGGTAGTAAAGCTGACAATCAAAAACGGACACTGCGCAGGCGCCAAGGCTTTGGCAAAGTCACCGCCTTGGGTAGCCGCTGGGTCAAAGTAGTCCAGTGCTTTGGTCATCAACAGGTATGTGTTGGCATCGAAGGCGGTGGAAAATGTATCCCCCTGATAACGCAGATAGGATTCCACCTGAAACTCAACATCAAAACCGAAGTTGAGGTCGTCGCTACGCAGGTCGCGGCCAAATTTGCTGCCCATGGCATCTTCTGACAAGTAGGTGATATGGCCTACCATGCGCGCGAGCTTAAGCCCGCGTTTGGGCACGGTGTCGTGCTCGGCGTACCAGCCATCAAAGAATTCCGGGTCGGAACGAATCGCTTGGCGGGCCACTTCGTTAAAGGCGATATTTTGCGCCGAGAGCCGGGGTGTCGCTGCAATGACGACTGCATTGGCGACCCGCTCGGGGTATGTCATCGTCCACTGCATTACCTGCATGCCTCCCAGGCTGCCACCTACCGCAGCGGCCCAGCGCTCAATCCCCAGGTGGTCGGCAAGCCTTGCCTGGCTGGCCACCCAGTCACTGACTGTCACCATGGGGAACTCAGGCCCCCACTGACGGCCGGTTTCCGGGTTATGACTAACCGGGCCGGTACTGCCGTGGCAGCCGCCCAAGTTGTTTAACGACACAACAAAAAATCGGTTGGTATCGATCGCTTTGCCGGGGCCGATATGGGCGTCCCACCAGCCGGGCTTGCGGTCTTCCTCGCTATGGTAGCCCGCGGCGTGATGATGACCTGAAAGCGCGTGGCAAATCAGTACCGCGTTGCTGCGATCAACGTTCAGCGTGCCGTAGGTTTCGTAAATCAGCTCGTAGGCTGGCAGCACTTTGCCGCAAGCGAGGGAGAGCGGCGTGTCGAAACGCGCTAAATGTGGCGTAACAAGGCCGACGGAAGACGGCGGCCGGTCTGCAAACGCAAGTGTATCTGAGTCAGGCATTGAAGGCGTTAGTCCTGCTGAAAGAGTGCGACTGAATGAAGCCCGTCGAATAGAACTATTGAAACTAAATCTACTGAAACAGAATTCATTAGAACAAAAGATTGGCAATTGCCATCACAGCCCGACCAGTGCGCCAGAAATACCCGCAGCACGGATCAGGGAGCCGACCACTAAACCGTCAATCAGGTTAATGGCAATAAACACCACAATGGGTGAGAGGTCGATCATACCTAGCGACGGGATGACTCTGCGCACGGGGGCCATAATCGGTTCCACCAGTTGCATCACAAGCAGCGCACCTGGGTGGCTGGCGTTGGGCGCTACCCAGCTCAGAATAATCATCACAATTAAAGCGAAGAAGTAGATCTTTAAAATCGCGTTCGCTAAGGCCGCCACGCCTGCGATCAGCAGTCCCGCAATGGGGGGCATGCCAACGCCGATCACCATAAAAATGGCGATGATGCTGACTATTTTTAATACAAAGCCCGCTGCTAACGTTGCGAGGTCAAAACGACCAGCCACGGGGCCTAAAAAACTCTGGAAGAGACCCACCAACGGCTGGGTAATCTTGACCACCGACTGGCTGAGTGGGTTGTAGTAGTCGGCCCTTGACGCTTGCAGCAGAAAGCGCAGCATGAGTAAAAAGAGGTAAATATTGATCAGGGTATTTACCAGCATTAACCCTGCACTGCCCAATTCATTGCCCATTATTTCGTCTCCTCGATGATTCGTTGCTGAACGACTGCGTGTTAGTGGCCGCTCAGTTCCTTGGCCATTGCCTGGGCGCGGTCGGCGCAGGCCTGCATGGCGTCGGCAATCGTGGTGCGCAATTGTGCCTCTTCCATATGTTGAATGGCACGTTCGGTGGTGCCGCCCGGCGACATGACGTTCTGTTTCAGCGTGGCGGGGTCTTTATCGCTCTGCTGTGCCATGGTGGCGGCACCCAGCGCGGTTTGAATAGCCAGACGGCGCGCGGTGGCGGCAGGTAGGCCGAGTTTAACTGCGGCTTCTTCCATGGCTTCGAACATCAGGAAAAAGTAGGCCGGGGCACTGCCAGAAACAGCGGTGACTGCATCTAACAGCGCTTCTTCTTCTACCCACTCGACAATGCCGACCGCTTCCATTAGCTGGGTGGCCACGTCACGCTGGGCATCGCTGACGTGGGCATTGGCGTAGAGGCCGCTGGCGCCATAACCGACCAGCGAGGGTGTATTGGGCATGCAGCGCACCATGGCGTTTTGGCCGCCTAGCCACTGGTCGATAGTGTCAGCGTCCAGACCGGCAGCAATCGAGATAACCAATGGCTGCTGACGCTGTACGCTGTCGCGCAGCGCTTCGCAGACGCTGCGCATGATTTGTGGTTTTACCGCTAATACTACTACGTCGCTGTCCGCCACCGCCGCGTTGTTGTCGGTGTCGGTATTGATGCCTAAGCGCTGCTTGATCGTTGCCAGTTCGCTGTCATTGGGCGCGGTGGCGGTGATGGTCTTTGCATCTACGCCGCTATCGATGAGGCCGCCGATAATGGCGCTGGCCATGTTGCCGGCCCCAATAAAGGTAATCTTGTTCGCCATCTAGGTATCCTTTAGTGAAGTGTGATAGCTGACTCAGTCAGCGTGCGAGTTGCACTTGCTAGCAGCATGTCGTGATGTGCTTAAGGCATTTGACGGGCGCCAAAAATCGCGGTGCCTAATCTTACCAGCGTGGCGCCTTCCAGTACCGCTGCTTCTAAATCGTCGCTCATGCCCATCGAGAGTGTATCGAGAGGCGCGTCGGGCAATGTACGCTGTAGCGCGGTTAAACTTTCACGAAGCGCGGCTAATGGCTTGCGCTGAGCGTCGACACCCTCCGCCGGGGCGGGAATCGCCATTAAGCCGCGCAAGTGCAGGTTAGGCAGCGTGGCGACTTGTTTGGCCAATTCCACTACTTCCTCCGGCAGTACACCGGCTTTGCTCTCTTCACGGCTGACGTTAACTTGCAAGCAGATATTCAGCGGCGCAAGGTGCGTGGGTCGCTGTTCGCTGAGGCGCTTGGCAATTTTTAGCCGATCAACGCTGTGTACCCAGTCAAAATGCTCGGCCACCGAACGAGTCTTGTTGGACTGCAGCGGCCCAATGAAATGCCATACTATGCCATCAAGATCAGCGAGTTCAGTCTGCTTCTCCAGCGCTTCCTGCAAGTAGTTTTCACCAAATTCGCGCTGGCCAAGCTGCCAGGCTTGACGAATCATTGCTGCTGGCTTGGTTTTGCTGACTGCCAGTAGCTTGGCTGCATCTTTGGCACGCCCCGCGTCTTCTAATGCACTCCGCAGGCGTTCACGCGCCTGAGCGTATGAATAGCCGAGTGACTCGTTAAGCGCGATGTCTGTCATACTCAAGCACCTTACCGCAGCTGGGAAGAGAGATGGATATTACCGAACTGCTAGCATTCTCGGCAAAGCAGAATGCCTCTGACTTGCACCTTTCGGCCGGTTTGCCGCCTATGATACGTGTTGATGGCGACATTCGTCGGCTCAATGTGCCCGCTATCGATAATAACGATGTGCGCAAATTGATCTACGACATCATGAACGATAGCCAGCGGCGCGACTATGAAGAACACTTGGAAATTGATTTTTCCATTGAGGTGCCTGGCGTTGCGCGCTTTCGTGTTAACGCATTTACGCAGGCTCGCGGTGCAGGGGCGGTATTCCGCACCATTCCCAGCCAGGTGCTCTCCCTCCAGGCCCTAGGTCTTGGCGAGGTATTTGAGCGCCTGGCAATGCTACCGCGTGGCTTGGTGCTGGTGACCGGGCCGACCGGTTCGGGCAAAAGCACCACTCTAGCCGCGATGATTGACTACATTAACGACCACCGCTACGAGCACATCCTTACCATTGAAGATCCTGTTGAGTTTGTGCACGCCAGTAAGCGCTGTTTGATTAACCAACGCGAAGTGCACCGCGACACCCATAGCTTTGCCGACGCGCTGCGAAGCGCACTGCGTGAGGACCCGGATGTCATTCTGGTCGGCGAGCTACGTGATCTGGAAACAATTCGACTAGCGTTAACCGCTGCTGAAACGGGGCATTTGGTGTTAGGAACGCTGCACACCACATCGGCGGCAAAAACCATTGATCGGATTATTGATGTCTTCCCCGGCGAAGAGAAGGCCATGGTGCGCTCGATGTTGTCGGAATCGCTCCAGGCGGTGGTGTCTCAATCGTTGCTTAAACGTCAGGGCGGCGGGCGTGTGGCGGCGCATGAGGTGCTGATTGCCACCTCAGCAGTGCGTAATCTCATTCGAGAAGACAAGGTGGCGCAGATTTACTCCGCAATTCAAACCGGCGGCAGCATGGGCATGCAAACGCTGGATGCCGCGCTGTCGCGGTTAGTGAAAGAAGGCGTGGTGAGCATCGAAGATGCTCAGGCGCAGGCGAAAGGTACACTCTCGTCGATCGATGAGTAATCCGCGTGCGCCACGCACGGATAGTGGCTTCGTTCATTCGCTGGCGTAAATACCACCCAGCACTCGCGGCCCTGACGCGCCGGTGACCGAGGGCAGGTTGCCCGGCAGGTGGTGCAGGCGTTGATGAGCCAGCCAGGCAAAGGCGCCTGCTTCAATCCAGTCTTCCGGCCAGCCGTATTCACCAGGTGATGTGAAGGTGGCGCGGGGCAGGTGATAGGCAAGGCGCTGCATGACAAAGGTGTTATGAGCGCCACCGCCAGCGGTAATGAGCGTGAGCGGGCCGTCATCGAGCCGCAACTGTGCAATTCCCTGAGCGACACTGACGGCGGTGAGTTCAGCCAGCGTTGCCTGCACATCGGCGGCAGCTTCCTGACCACTGAGGTGACGCTGTAGCCAGTCCAGATGAAAGAGTTCACGCCCTGTGCTTCTCGGTGGCGGCTGCTGAAAAAACGGTTCTGACAACAAGCGAGCCAGTAGTGCTTCATCTACCTTTCCGCTCGCGCCCCAATCGCCGCTCTGGTCAAAACGCCCCCCTTGGTGCAATGCAAACCACCCATCCAACAATACATTCGCGGGGCCGGTATCAAAACCGATGATTGAATCGGCAGCACTGCTGGAAAGCCAGGTTAAATTGGCAAAGCCACCCAGGTTAAGCACCAGCTGATGCGTGTCTGCTCGACCAAACAGCGCCTGATGAAACGCCGGTGCCAGCGGCGCGGCCTGGCCGCCTGCGGCCAGATCGCGGCGGCGAAAATCAGCCACGACTGTGCAGTGGGTGAGCTCTGCCAAAAGACTAGGATTATCCAGCTGTAGTGTGTAAGCCGGGCCACCCGTGTGCCCTGCAGGGGCGTGCTCGATGGTTTGGCCATGGCTGCCAATAGCGCTGATCTGCTCAGGCTTTACCGACAGCGGCGCGAGTAGTTGTTTTACGGCTTGGGCCTGGCACTGGCAAAAAGCATGTTCGGCCGCGGCCAACTGGGCAAAGCTAACCTGCTCCGCATGGCAGAGTGTCAATAGCAGGCTCCGCAGGTCATCAGGCATTGGCTCGGCGTGAGTCGCCAGCAGGCGCGGCGGTAAGTCATTTTCAATGGCGATGAGAGCTGCATCTATGCCGTCCAGGCTAGTACCCGACATCAGGCCAATATAGTAAAGCGGCGAAGCGGTAGGCGTTTTCATAAGCGAACTCGTACAAAGCGGGGGCTAAGATCAAGCCAGAGCTGAACGAAGGCTCAACCAAGGCGAACGGGCATGGTAACATCGTCGGCTATTTAACACCTGAGCGTCCGGCAAGGGCGGTTCTTATATAGTGGAGAGAGGCAATGAGTGAGGTGGATCAGGCTTTAGCGCTGCTGGCGCGGGGTACGCATGAAATCCTGGTTGAGGATGAGTTGAAAAAGAAGCTAGCCTCAGGCCGTAAGCTGCGTATTAAAGCTGGTTTTGATCCCACGGCCCCTGACCTGCACCTGGGGCACAGCGTGCTGCTGACCAAAATGCGTCAGTTTCAGGATCTAGGGCATACCGTCATATTTCTCATTGGTGATTTTACCGGGCGTATTGGTGATCCCACCGGTAAAAATGTGACGCGCAAACCGCTCACCGAAGAGGACGTGAAGGCCAACGCTGAAACCTATAAGGAGCAGGTGTTCAAAATCCTCGATCCAGAAAAAACCGAGGTGCGTTTTAATGCCGAGTGGTTTGGTGAGCTCTCCGCCGCCAAAATGATCGAGCTAGCGGCGCAAAGTACCGTTGCCCGCATGCTGGAGCGCGATGATTTTGAAAAGCGCTACAAGGCCAATCAATCAATAGCGATTCACGAATTCCTTTATCCGTTGGTGCAAGGCTATGACTCGGTCGCGCTTGAAGCCGATGTTGAACTGGGCGGTACCGACCAGAAGTTCAACCTGCTGATGGGTCGCGAAATTCAAAAGCACTTCGGTCAGGAGCCTCAGGTGGTTATCACCATGCCGCTGCTGGAAGGACTGGACGGCGTGCAGAAAATGTCCAAGTCATTGGGTAACTATATTGGCGTCGATGAAGCGCCAGGCTCCATGTTCAATAAGCTGGTCTCCATGCCGGATAGCTTAATGTGGCGCTACTTTGAGTTGCTTTCGTTGAAATCCAACGAAGAGATCGCCGCACTGAAGCAGAGCGTGGCTCAGGGGGCGAACCCGCGTGATGTGAAAATGGAGCTGGCGCGTGAGTTGATTGCTCGCTACCACGGTGATGAAGCGGCAGCTAATGCCCATAAGTCTGCGGGTAACCAATTGGCTGATGGCGAGTTGCCTGAAGACCTGCCTGAAGTGGCGGTGGACTTTGAAGGCAGCGAGCAAGCGCCCATTGCGGCGGTACTCAATAGAGCAGAGCTTGCGAACAACAGCGCTCAAGCTAAAGACATGCTGGGTAATGGGCGGGTCAAGGTCGACGGTGAGGTGGTGGCTAAAGACACCATGCTAGCGACTGGAAAGAGCTACGTGATTCAAGCAGGCAAGAAGCGTTACGCTCGTGTGACACTTATTTGAACTTTCTGCTAAAAAGCCCTTGCCAACCCGGCCGTGAATCCGTAAAGTACGCATCCGCTGCCGGGGACGCCAAGCGTTACCAGCGGTGAATGAAGGTGAAAACCTTCGGTTTGTCAGATGGTTAGCGGTTTCGAAAATCGCACATTGACAACTATCAGGAAATGCGTAGAATACGCCTTCCTCGCTGAGGCAAGCCAGTTCAACGGCGGCCACGTTGCTTTAAGCAGCGTCTATAGCGAAACAGCTCTTTAACAATTTGATCAGGTAATTCATGTGGGCGCTTGCTGATGTTGGTGACAAATCACTAAATATCAAGGCAGGCGAACACAACGATACTCTTAGGAGTATCACAGTGAATTCGTTTGAACCTTGAGCCAAGTTTGATCCGCTTTTGTTGTCCTTGGACGACAAGTAAGGATCACAATGATTTTAAACTGAAGAGTTTGATCATGGCTCAGATTGAACGCTGGCGGCAGGCCTAACACATGCAAGTCGAGCGGTAGCAGGTCCTTCGGGATGCTGACGAGCGGCGGACGGGTGAGTAATGCATAGGAATCTGCCCGGTAGTGGGGGATAACCTGGGGAAACCCAGGCTAATACCGCATACGTCCTACGGGAGAAAGGGGGCTCCGGCTCCCGCTATTGGATGAGCCTATGTCGGATTAGCTAGTTGGTGAGGTAATGGCTCACCAAGGCAACGATCCGTAGCTGGTCTGAGAGGATGATCAGCCACATCGGGACTGAGACACGGCCCGAACTCCTACGGGAGGCAGCAGTGGGGAATATTGGACAATGGGGGCAACCCTGATCCAGCCATGCCGCGTGTGTGAAGAAGGCCCTCGGGTTGTAAAGCACTTTCAGCGAGGAAGAACGCCTGGCGGTTAATACCCGCCAGGAAAGACATCACTCGCAGAAGAAGCACCGGCTAACTCCGTGCCAGCAGCCGCGGTAATACGGAGGGTGCAAGCGTTAATCGGAATTACTGGGCGTAAAGCGCGCGTAGGTGGCTTGATAAGCCGGTTGTGAAAGCCCCGGGCTCAACCTGGGAACGGCATCCGGAACTGTCAGGCTAGAGTGCAGGAGAGGAAGGTAGAATTCCCGGTGTAGCGGTGAAATGCGTAGAGATCGGGAGGAATACCAGTGGCGAAGGCGGCCTTCTGGACTGACACTGACACTGAGGTGCGAAAGCGTGGGTAGCAAACAGGATTAGATACCCTGGTAGTCCACGCCGTAAACGATGTCGACCAGCCGTTGGGTGCCTAGCGCACTTTGTGGCGAAGTTAACGCGATAAGTCGACCGCCTGGGGAGTACGGCCGCAAGGTTAAAACTCAAATGAATTGACGGGGGCCCGCACAAGCGGTGGAGCATGTGGTTTAATTCGATGCAACGCGAAGAACCTTACCTACCCTTGACATCCTGCGAACCCGGAAGAGATTCCGGGGTGCCTTCGGGAACGCAGAGACAGGTGCTGCATGGCTGTCGTCAGCTCGTGTTGTGAAATGTTGGGTTAAGTCCCGTAACGAGCGCAACCCTTGTCCTTATTTGCCAGCACGTAATGGTGGGAACTCTAAGGAGACTGCCGGTGACAAACCGGAGGAAGGTGGGGACGACGTCAAGTCATCATGGCCCTTACGGGTAGGGCTACACACGTGCTACAATGGCCGGTACAAAGGGCTGCGAGCTCGCGAGAGTCAGCGAATCCCTTAAAGCCGGTCTCAGTCCGGATCGGAGTCTGCAACTCGACTCCGTGAAGTCGGAATCGCTAGTAATCGTGAATCAGAATGTCACGGTGAATACGTTCCCGGGCCTTGTACACACCGCCCGTCACACCATGGGAGTGGACTGCACCAGAAGTGGTTAGCCTAACGCAAGAGGGCGATCACCACGGTGTGGTTCATGACTGGGGTGAAGTCGTAACAAGGTAGCCGTAGGGGAACCTGCGGCTGGATCACCTCCTTAAACGATGCGTCACAGTTAGTAAGCGTCCACAATGAATTACCTGATCAGAATGCTGTTACATGAGCAGTGATAAGCGAGTCTGTTTTTTTCACGTTAAAAAGAAAAAATAGCTTTTAAGGTCTTAAAGGTCTTTTTCTTTTTTAATATGAAAGAACGCTTATCACTGCTTATAGCAGTCGCTCTTTAACAATGTATATCATGCTGACAAGAACACTTCTTACGAAGTGCTCTTAAATTGTGATACGTCTCAAGCGTATCCGGCAAAATGAAACGTTATCATTGCGAACCCCAGACTCCTTCGGGTTATAGGGTCAAGCAATGAAGCGCACACGGTGGATGCCTAGGCAGCCAGAGGCGATGAAAGACGTGGTAGCCTGCGATAAGGTTCGGTGAGGTGGCAACAACCTGTGACCCGGACATCTCTGAATGGGGAAACCCACTCATCATAAGATGAGTATCATGCACTGAATACATAGGTGTACGAGGCGAACCAGGGGAACTGAAACATCTAAGTACCCTGAGGAAAAGAAATCAACCGAGATTCCCCTAGTAGCGGCGAGCGAACGGGGACCAGCCCTTAAGCATGAGACTGATTAGGCGAACAGATTGGGAAGTCTGGCCGTAGCGGGTGATAGCCCCGTAGTCGAAAATCTGATCATGTGAAATCGAGTAGGTCGGGGCACGAGAAACCTTGACTGAAGACGGGGGGACCATCCTCCAAGGCTAAATACTCCTGGCTGACCGATAGTGAACCAGTACCGTGAGGGAAAGGCGAAAAGAACCCCGGAGAGGGGAGTGAAATAGATCCTGAAACCGTGTGCGTACAAGCAGTAGGAGCAGACTTGTTCTGTGACTGCGTACCTTTTGTATAATGGGTCAGCGACTTATATTCAGTGGCGAGGTTAACCGTATAGGGGAGCCGTAGGGAAACCGAGTCTTAACTGGGCGACACAGTCGCTGGATATAGACCCGAAACCGAGCGATCTATCCATGAGCAGGGTGAAGATTGAGTAACATCAATTGGAGGCCCGAACCAGGATCTGTTGAAAAAGATTTGGATGACTTGTGGATCGGAGTGAAAGGCTAATCAAGCTCGGAGATAGCTGGTTCTCCTCGAAAGCTATTTAGGTAGCGCCTCATGTAGTACCGCCGGGGGTAGAGCACTGTTTCGGCTAGGGGGTCATCCCGACTTACCAACCCGAGGCAAACTCCGAATACCGGTGAGTAACGCGTGGGAGACACACGGCGGGTGCTAACGTCCGTCGTGAAAAGGGAAACAACCCAGACCGTCAGCTAAGGTCCCGAAATCCTGGTTAAGTGGGAAACGATGTGGGAAGGCTCAGACAGCTAGGAGGTTGGCTTAGAAGCAGCCATCCTTTAAAGAAAGCGTAATAGCTCACTAGTCGAGTCGGCCTGCGCGGAAGATGTAACGGGGCTAAACCAGGTACCGAAGCTACGGGTTCACACTTAGGTGTGAGCGGTAGAGGAGCGTCGTGTAAGCCAATGAAGGTGAATTGAGAAGTTCGCTGGAGGTATCACGAGTGCGAATGCTGACATGAGTAACGATAAAGGGAGTGAAAAACTCCCTCGCCGGAAGACCAAGGGTTTCTGTTCGACGCTAATCGGAGCAGAGTGAGTCGGCCCCTAAGGCGAGGCCGAAAGGCGTAGTCGATGGGAAACGGGTCAATATTCCCGTACCGGACATGGTTGCGATGGGGGGACGAAGAAGGCTAGGTGAGCCAGGCGTTGGTTGTCCTGGTGAAAGCATGTAGGCCGAGATCTTAGGCAAATCCGGGATCTTAAAGCCGAGATGCGAAACGAACTGACCACGGTCAGGAAGTCACTGATGCCACGCTTCCAGGAAAAGCCTCTAAGCTTCAGATCATGTGCGACCGTACCCCAAACCGACACAGGTGGTCAGGGTGAGAATCCCAAGGCGCTTGAGAGAACTCGGGTGAAGGAACTAGGCAAAATGGTGCCGTAACTTCGGGAGAAGGCACGCCGGCGTAGGGTGACGAGACTTGCTCTCTCAGCCCGAACCGGTCGAAGATACCAGGTGGCTGCAACTGTTTATTAAAAACACAGCACTCTGCTAACGCGCAAGCGGACGTATAGGGTGTGACGCCTGCCCGGTGCCGGAAGGTTAAATGATGGTGTTAGCCGCAAGGCGAAGCTCTTGATTGAAGCCCCGGTAAACGGCGGCCGTAACTATAACGGTCCTAAGGTAGCGAAATTCCTTGTCGGGTAAGTTCCGACCTGCACGAATGGCGTAATGATGGCCACGCTGTCTCCACCCGAGACTCAGTGAAATTGAAATCGCCGTGAAGATGCGGTGTACCCGCGGCTAGACGGAAAGACCCCGTGAACCTTTACTATAGCTTCACACTGGACGCTGATGTTGCCTGTGTAGGATAGCTGGGAGGCTTTGAACTCCGGACGCCAGTTCGGAGGGAGCCAACCTTGAAATACCAGCCTGGCATCATTGGCGTTCTCACTCAGGTCCGTTATCCGGATCGAGGACAGTGTGTGGTGGGTAGTTTGACTGGGGCGGTCTCCTCCTAAAGAGTAACGGAGGAGCACGAAGGTACCCTCAGCACGGTCGGACATCGTGCATTGAGTGCAAGAGCATAAGGGTGCTTGACTGCGAGACAGACACGTCGAGCAGGTGCGAAAGCAGGTTCTAGTGATCCGGTGGTTCTGTATGGAAGGGCCATCGCTCAACGGATAAAAGGTACTCCGGGGATAACAGGCTGATACCGCCCAAGAGTTCACATCGACGGCGGTGTTTGGCACCTCGATGTCGGCTCATCACATCCTGGGGCTGAAGTCGGTCCCAAGGGTATGGCTGTTCGCCATTTAAAGTGGTACGCGAGCTGGGTTTAGAACGTCGTGAGACAGTTCGGTCCCTATCTGCCGTGGGCGTTGGATGTTTGAGAAGGGCTGCTCCTAGTACGAGAGGACCGGAGTGGACGACCCTCTGGTGTTCCGGTTGTCACGCCAGTGGCATTGCCGGGTAGCTATGGTCGGACGGGATAACCGCTGAAAGCATCTAAGCGGGAAGCCCCCTTCAAGATGAGACATCCCTGAGGCCTAGAGCCTCCTGAAGGGCCCAGCGAGACCAGCTGGTTGATAGGCACGGTGTGGAAGCGCTGCAAGGCGTTGAGCTAACGTGTACTAATGGCCCGTGAGGCTTGACCTTATAACACCCAAGGGGTCTGGTCGTGATGATAACGAGACATTAACAACACCGGATACGCAGCGTGTGGCCAAGCCAATAGGCAATGGCGGCACGATAGAAAGAGACGAACACAATTGAGCAAACGCTAGTCAGCATGATGTACATAGCCAGTTACGCCTGACGACCATAGCGAGCGTGAACCACCTGATCCCTTGCCGAACTCAGCAGTGAAACCGCTTAGCGCCGATGGTAGTGTGGGGTCTCCCCATGCGAGAGTAGGTCATCGTCAGGCACTTATACCGCAGAAAACCCAGCCACCCGGCTGGGTTTTTTGTTGGCTGGAAGAAAGTCCACCTCACCCCAGATTGCCGCGCTGCGCTCGCGATGACAGAGTCAACGACCAGTGCCACCCATGCTGCATTGGCGAGCAAAAAGGAATCATGTCATGGCGAGGAGCGTAGCGACGTGGCCATCTCAAGTCTGCGGCCGCATACTCCAGAGATTGCTTCACTGCGTTCGCTTTTAAAAAAACTGTCGCCATTTGTGATATTAAAGCAGTTGTTTTAAATCAATCTAGAACAATAGCTTGTGCATTTACTGTGGTATTGTTGCCAAGCAGCATCTAGTATTATGCTGTACGTATCTAGAAGTGAAATCTCAGGAGGAGAAAAATATGACGACGGAATTAGCCAAGAAGTTAGCGATTGCCTTATTTATGGCTTTAATTGCTGGTGGTCTTGCCGCTTGCGATGATCAAGGCCCTGCTGAAGAAGCGGGTGAAAATATTGATGAAAGTGCAGAAGAAGCCGGTGAGAGCATGGAAGAGCTCGGTGAAGATATGGAAGATGCTGCCGAAGACTAGGCTGAGCATGTGTTTACTAAGTTAGCTAAGCAGCCGCTGTAAAGCGGCTGCTTTGTTTTTGTATCGTGACTATTATTGTCCTCATAACGATAAAAATTAAGGAGGCAACGTGCTGCTACAACGTGAGAAAAGTCTATTATTAATGGTCGATTTTCAGGCGGGATTACTGCCTGTGGTCGATGGTGGTCAAGAAGCCGTGAACGAGGCGGCTTGGCTAGGAGAAATGGCGTGCTTGCTTGATGTTCCGGTATGGTTAACCGAGCAGTCGCCAGAAAAATTGGGAGGATCCTCGGCGTCATTGCTCGCCTGCCTAAATAACTATCGGCTCTGGCAGAAACAGCATTTTGGGGCCATGGCGGAAGCTGAATTTCGTGAGGCGCTAAACGCAACGGGCAAAACGCAGATTGTACTGTGCGGAACAGAAGCACATATCTGCGTGCTGCAAACGGGGTTAGGGTTGCTGGAAGCAGGCTACGAGCTGTACTGGCTGAGTGACGCCTCTGCTAGCCGTCGCGCGCAAGAAGCCTCGCTTGCTCGTGAACGTGCCTGCGCAAGCGGCGCTGTGGCTGTGACGGCGGATATGGTGGCTTATGAATGGTTGCATCGTTGCGACACGGCACTGTTTAAAGAGGCGCACCAGCGGCTCTTAAAGCCGCGCTCTTCACGCCTCGTACGTTTTTTTTAGGCCGACGCTCGCGTTAGCGATCGGCTTCTTCGCGCGTAAACACGAAAGTATCGCCCTGGGAAGATGAAGCATCAAAGCGATAGCCTGCAACATCGAACGCCTTGAGCTGTTCTGGGTCGTTAACCTGTTGCTGGATAAGCCAAGCGCTCATCAGTCCCCGTGCTTTCTTGGCGTAGAAGCTAATGATTTTAAAGGTGCCGTTTTTTTCATCTTTAAACACTGGCGTAATGACCCGCGCATTGAGTTGCTTGGTATTTACCGCTTTAAAGTACTCATTAGAGGCGAGGTTAACCAGTACGTTGGAGCCGCTATCGGCAATAGCCTCATTTAAAGCAGGAGCCAAGATGGGCTTCCAATAGGCATAGAGATCCTTACCTGCACTATTGGGCAACTTGGTTCCCATTTCTAGACGGTATGGCTGAATTAAATCCAAAGGCCGTAGAAGGCCATATAAGCCCGAAAGTATGCGCAAATGCGATTGTGCGTAACGGTTCTCGGCCGCACTAAAGCTTTCCGCTTGCAGGCCGGTGTAAACGTCACCCTGAAAAGCCTGTGCAGCGGGTTTGGCATTGTTCAGTGTGAAGGGAGGCTGCCACTCTTCAAAACGAGCGGCATTCAGGCCCGCTAACTTATCGCTGATGCCCATGAGCTCACTGATCTGCTGCGGCGAATAGTCACGTAAAACATCGATAAGCGCTTGGCTATGTTTTAGGAAATCAGGCTGTGTAACCTGTTTAGTCGTCGGTGGGGTTTCAAAATCCAGCGTTTTGGCGGGAGATATAACGCTCAGCATTGCATGCTCCTGGTCGTGCCCTGGTAAGTAAAAGCCGCTTATAAGTGGCCTTAGTATACCAAGCCTCGGCAAAGGCCGAGGCTATAATGGCGATAGCCTGCCAATAACCCCACTGGAAGGCTAGTTGAGCGGCAATTTTAAGGGCAGGGGTTGGGCATGCGGCGATGAATATCGTCGATGGCCTCTAGTACATCGTCATCTAGCTTGAGACTTTCGCTGGCAAGGTTGCTTTCCAATTGTTCCATCGTGGTCGCGCCAATAATGTTACTGGTCAGGAAGCTGCGCGAATTAACAAATGCCAGCGCCATTTGGGCAGGGTCTAGATCATGCTGCTGGGCCAGCGACACATAGGCTTGCGTAGCGGTTTCTGCTTCTGGTGAGGTATAGCGCTTGAAGCGCTCGTATAGCGTCAGGCGGCCTTTCGGCGGCTGGGCGCCGTTAAGGTACTTACCGGAGAGTACGCCAAACCCTAGCGGCGAGTAGGCAAGTAGCCCTACGTCTTCACGATGTGCAATTTCAGCCAAACCGACTTCGAAGGAGCGGTTGAGAAGGTTGTAGGGGTTTTGCACCGAGGCGACCCGCGGTAGGTCCAGCTTGTCGGCAAGCTGCAGCGAGCGCATCACCCCCCAGGGGGTATCGTTAGAGAGCCCAATGGCCCTTACCTTGCCCGCATCCACCAGCTCTTTTAGCGCAGAAAGGGTTTCTTCTAAGGGTGTCGCGTCTTCGTCTTCACTATGTACATAGCCTAGCTTGCCAAAGAAATTGGTTTGACGATCTGGCCAGTGCAATTGGTAGAGATCAACATAATCGGTATTCAAGCGATCCAGGCTGGAGTCGATAGCTTGATGGATATGCTCGCGTGTTAGCCGCGGCCCACCTCGGATATGGTCAAGCCCTGGGCCAGCAGCTTTGGTGGCGATGATCAAATCGTCTCGGGCGCCACGCTGTTTTAACCAACTGCCGATATAGCGTTCAGTAAGCCCTTGGGTCTTCGCCATAGGGGGGACGGGGTACATTTCTGCAGTATCAATAAAATTGATACCAAACGCCACGGCTCGATCAAGCTGTTCGTGGGCTTCGGCTTCGTTATTTTGTTCGCCAAACGTCATCGTGCCTAAGCAGAGTCGACTTACCTCCATGCCGGTCCTACCAAGTGGGCGCGTTTGCATTTTTATCTCCTTACGAAGGCGGAATTGCCAATATAAAAGCCAACATACCAGCGCGGTAAACGGCGTATAGATGGCATGTTAGCGAGGCTCATTGAAAGCAGCAAATTAATGGGGTTGAGTCGTTGCGAAGGCAGGCGTATGCTTGCCAGCCCATCGACCGGCTAAAGGCCGGTTTCTCGTGTGGTTGGTAGCTATTATTGATGGCTGCTAGCCCAAGGTTCCATCAGATAGGCAGGGTGGTTTGCCATGCTGCAGGCATCAACGTTGTTTACTCGGCTAGAATTTCGTCTAGCCGAACGTTTGTTTCATAATCGCTGGTTGTTGCCGCGCTCAAAGCGTACCCAGCGTTTGACAATGCGCTTATTTAAGCGATGTGCGGACGCAGGGCACCCTGATGCGCTGTCCGTTTACGGCCATATGCTGTTTCATCGCAGTCAGACGCCTCAAGACAAGGCGCGGGGCGCACGTTATGTTCTGGAAGCGGCGCATGCCGGGGATATAAAGTCCCAGTACCAAGTGGCGCAAATCCACGAGCATGGATGTGTGCAGTATCCTCGCCGCGAAGACTATGCCGTGACTTGGTACGCAAGGGCTGCCCAGTCAGGTCATTTCTTAGCCGCTGAACGCCTTGCACGTGCTTACCGGCTAGGTGAGTTAGGTTTGGCCGTGGATAGTGAACGAGCGGCTTATTGGCAGCGACAGGCGGAACAGCAGCCGTTAGATGATGTAGCCGTCGCATAGCGCTGCCACACTTTGGTTGAGTGAGGAAGGTTGTGTCCGAGACGCTACCCACAGTACTAGATATTGAAGCGTCCGGATTTGGACGTGGCAGTTATCCCATCGAAGTAGGCATCGCACGTGCTGACGGGAGTTGCTGCGCCTTTCTCATTCAACCATTGGATGAGTGGACACACTGGGATCCAAAAGCCGAGCTGTTGCATGGTATCTCCCGTGATCGACTTATTCAGGAAGGTTACCCGGTACGCCAGGTTGCCCGTTGGTTGAACGATGAATTACGTGAGCTGGGCAAGGCTTACAGTGATAGTTGGGGTTATGACAATACTTGGCTTTCACTGTTATTCCATCATGCGGGTATGCTGCCGCATTTTCGCCTTGAGGCGTTAAGGATTTTGCTAACCGAAGAGCAGCAGGCGTTATGGAGCGATACTAAAGAAGCCATGATTGCCGAACAGGGCATTCACCGCCACCGGGCGGGTGAAGACGCTCGTTTGCTGCAACTGACCTACCAGCATACCCGTCGACTCGTAGAGCCATAAGCTGCTCGGCCTGTTTTGCGATTGCTATCGGCTCGTTAGCGTTATAGCTGGGCTTCCAACGCATCCAGCAGGCTACTCGGCGTTGGTTCATCAAATAGCATCTCGCGAGTGGTGGGTCCTAAAAACCCATGGCTGACTGTGCTGTCTAGAAAGCTCAGCAGCGGTGAATAGAACTCTTCGATATTGAGCAACCCCATCGGTTTTTCATGCAAGCCTAGATAGCCCCAGGTCCATATCTCAAACAGTTCTTCCAAGGTGCCGATCCCGCCGGGCAAGGCAACAAAGGCGTCGGCGTTGGCTGCCATAGTGGCCTTACGTTCGTGCATATTGCGCACCCGGATTAGTTCGCTTAAGCCAAAGTGTGCCTGTTCACGCTCGACTAAGTGATCGGGCATCACGCCAATGACTTCACCGCCTGCCTCTAGTGCTGCGTTCGCCAGTTCCCCCATTAGGCCAATGCGCGCGCCGCCATAAACCAGCGTATGGCCCCGTTCGGCGAGCGTGCGCCCCAACGTTGTAGTTGCCTGACGAAAGGCTGGGCTATTGCCTTCACGAGAACCAAGATAAACGCAGATTCGGGCCATTCGTTTATTCCCTATAGCTAAAATAAAAGGGTGATGAATCACTGATTTCTTAGGGCAGACAACGATCGACCTGATGATGTTGGTCCATCCATTGCCCAATGACATTATCACCGCACAAATGGTGCGCATACTGAGTGTGAAGGCAGCGCACTTGATGCCAATTAGTAATACCGCCAATGCCACGTTCGGTCATCACGTCCGTATAGCCTAACGTCGCGACTTCTTGCCGCTGAGCATCGCTCATATACTCCCAGCGAGCTGCCACATAATCACGATGGCTTTGTAGATAAGCCTCGAGAAATTCTGGCTCTTCCTGAAGCCGCTGTTCCAGTGCTTTGATAACCCCAACGGCTTCAATGCGCGATATCTCAACTTTAAGAATATCCGAGCAGAGCCAATACAGAGTAGGGAAGGGTTTGCCATCGACGATGGGGGCCATGCGCAACACTAGCGGGGTGCCTTCACCGTCGGTGGCGGCCACTGCTTCGATACCGCGCGGTGCACGGCCAAGCTGCTGAGCAATAATGGCGAGCTGACGTTCGTCAGGCGCCTGATTGGTGCGTATCACCATCGGGTTGGTCTCTCACAAATTTGTTGGAGCGGCCAACGGCACGGAAAAAGCAGCGGTTGAGCTGTTCAGGCGACGCGACATAGCACCACGTCCGCTCACAGTACTCAGCGGCTCGTGCCATCAGCACGTCATAAAGGCGGTTAAAAGGGGCATCATAATCGTAGGGGTCGGCACCGAACAAGCGGATATGCGGATAGTCGGCGAAGCGCTCGACAAAATAGCGCTCAAGATCGTTTTCAACAGTACGGTGTTGCACGACGTTATCAGGGTCTATCCAGAGGTTGTAGCGGATTGCCATCGTATTGGCTCCTATTGCCCCGATCGCTCGGGGCAGTGGCGATCAGACGGACTCCGGTGCGTTTTGCAGGTGGGCGGAGAGTGCATCGCGAAGGTCGCCCTCGATCGGCTTGGCGCACTTGGCCTGATGGTCATACTGCACCATAACCGTGTGACCAAGATTAGTGAGTATGCCATGCTGCCGCGCCTCCTGGGTCACGGTAAACGAACTATTGCCTAGGCGCGTTAAATACGTACGTATTTCGATATCGTGACCGTAAAACAGTTCAGCCCGGTAGTCGACTTCCATGCGCGCCATGATTAAGCGCCAGTTCTTCGGATTTAAGTCAGGGGTAAATAATTTGAATAAGTCATTACGGGCTAGCTCAAACCACGCCGGCAGCCGGGTGTTGTTAATATGCCCTAAGGCGTCGGTATCGTAGAAGGCGGGCTCAATGGTACGGGTAAACATGGCTTATCCTTATTTTAGCAATGTTATTAGAGACGATGGTTGGAAGCGGTAGTCGCAACAGCGATGTTTAGGATTAACCCAAGCAAGCGCTTGGTCAAGCGGTGCAGCGTTGATACCACGCAGTGAGTTGCATCCACCCCAACAGCCATAGCGTGGCAGCAGCGAAGCCGGCCAATGTTCCCCAAAGCAACCCCAGTGTGCTGTAAGTATAGGAAACACATAGCGTGTAACTCAGTAGCGAGCCCAGTCCCATCGGGTAGTGCTTGATGACAGTCGCCACCGGTGCTGCTCCATGGTTCAGGTGTAGGATCAGCAAAAAAGGCAGCATCGTGACAGGGAATGCTGCCAACGTTCCTGCCCAGGCGGGCGGCAGCCAGTGGGCTAGGCTGGTAATGGTAAATATAATCACGGTGGCAAGTGCGGCGCGGGCGGCAAGCGCCGGTAACGAGAATGTTCGGCTGGCGGGTATCCTGACATCAGCAATGTTGCGAAATAAGCCGCTGAACAGAGCAATAGCGCACAGTGTCACCAGCGTGCCGCTCAGGCGCGTGAAGTTAAGCTGAGCGAGTAGTGTGCTAACGGCGAGCCAAGCAACCAAACCGCCCGTCACGCCGCCAATAACACCTTTAACGCCCGGCTGTCGCCCTGCCACCCAATAACCGGCCCCTAGCGCCATTGTGGCCGTAAAGCCTGCCAGGGTATGCACCGCACTTTGGGTCGCAAACTGAGGGGAACTTTCCAAGCCGATAAAAAATAGTGCCAACGCCGTGCCTAATGGGTAGCCCGCTAGCAGGCCCGCCATGCGCGGGCTTGCGCGCACCGCAATCGCGCCTAGCCCCAGCACCATGCTGATCGAGAGCCCTAATTTCGCGAGCTGCCAAGTGAGAGGGACTTCAATCATGCGGCGTCATCCTTACTGTTATTGTTTGGGGGCTGTCAGCCTGCGAGCTTGTTAATTAAACCAAACGCAGGCCTTGCTGGTCGCGCCAAGCGGCTTCAAGCGCGTCTTGTAGAGGCGCTTGCAAGTGCGCGGGGAGCGCCTCCTGCGCCGCTTGCAGTGAATCAAACGAGCGGTTGCGCAACCAGCAGTACGCCCAGGCGCAGGCTTCGGCGTCGCTATCGGGGGTCGGACGAGCGGGCATTTGATTGAGCAGAAAGACCGCAGTGCGCGGCGCCCATAGCGGCATTTCACCGAGCTCATCTTGGCTCCAATGCTCCAGGGTCGCGCCGCTGGGCGTGGCGTCGGGCGTGCCTAATTTAGCTACCCGTGCTGTTTCGGCCAAAATGAGCGCTAGCTGATCCGTATTCGCTTGGCCAAGCGAGCGCCATTGCCGCAACAGCGCCGATAGCCCCGCCCGCATCTTGGTATAAAAGTCATCTTGCGGCATGCTTGGCACAACCCCCTATTGAATGAGTGAGATGTTTCATGGTCTACGATTTTGCCACGCCTGTGGAACGACGCCACCCAGAAGGTGGCTGGGCATCGCAAAAATGGCAACGCTACGGCGACGACGTACTGCCTCTTTGGGTCGCCGATATGGATTTTCGCTCCCCGCCAGCGGTGATCGATGCACTGCAGGCGCGCGTGGCCCACGGTGTCTATGGCTATGGCGAAGTGCCCGCTACGTTAACAGAAACCCTGTGCCAGTGGAGCGCCCACCATTACGACTGGCCCATTCAGCCGGAGTGGCAGCAGTGGCTACCGGGTGTCGTGCCGGCCTTGCACCTGGCCGCGTTAGCGCTGACCGAACCAGGCGACGGTGTGTTGACGGTGGCGCCGATCTACCCGCCATTTTTAGAGGTTGCAAAGCGAACTGGGCGACTACCCCAGCAGGCGATGCTCCAAGCGCCTTCAACCCCTAATGAGCCTTGGCAGCTCGATATTGCCGCCTTGGAGGCCGCTATTACGCCCCGTACGCGCATGCTGCTGTGGTGCCAGCCCCACAACCCTACGGGGCGTGTGTGGCGCCATGAGGAGCTCGCAGCGCTAGCTGAGCTAGTGGAGCGCCACGACCTTTGGGTGGTCTCCGATGAGCTGCACTGCGACCTGTTATTGGACGAAGGCGCCCAGCACCGCCCGTTAGCCGCGGCCTTTCCTGAATTAGCGAAGCGCACCATTACACTATGGGCACCGTCGAAAACCTTTAACCTGGCGGGCTTAACCAGCGCCTGCGCGGTGATTCCCGACCCCACACTGCGTGAGCGCTTTGCGGCGGCAACTAAAGGGCTACTTCCCGATGGTAACGTACTCGGCTTGGTCGCGGCGGAAGCAGCGTATCGACATGGCGAGCCGTGGCGCCAGGCGCTGTTAAACGTCTTGCGTGAGCATCGCGCGGCGCTGCAAGCGCGCGTAGCGAATTGGCCGGACGTGCGCTGGAGTGCGCCGGAGTCGACCTATCTAGCCTGGCTGGATATGCGCGAGGCAGGGTTAGGTGATGCGCCCTGCAAGACGCTGCTAAAAGAGGCGGGGGTAGCGCTTTCGAACGGAGCTGCCTTTGGCTGCCCCGGCTTTGTGCGGCTTAATTTTGGTACCACCGCTTCCCAGCTGGAAGCGGCGCTGTCTCGCATGGATTCCCTGCTGAAGCGGGATTGAAAGCCTTCAGAAGACCCTAGTAAAGCATCGCAAAGAGCTTACGACGGTAGGCAACGGTTAGTGGGTGGTCGGCGCCGAGGGCGTCGAATACCTGTAGCAGCGTTTTACGCGCTGCATCATCGTTATAGGTGCGATCCTGCTTCATCAGCGCCAGCAGCGCCTCCAACCCATCATCGTAATGACCGTCGGCCACTTGGCGCAGGGCGCGCTGGTACTGCGCTTCGCTATCGGTGCGATCACCCAGGGCCGCAATCTCTTCGGCTGAGAGTGCCTGCTCGCTAAACTCGATGCTGGCGCGTACGCCACGCGCAGGTGCTGCATCGCGCTCTTCCGGGGGCAGGTTATCAAGTACTTCGCGGGCCTCGCTGCCGCGCCCTTCGGCGACTAGTACGCGAGCGAAGGCTACCTGGTAGGCGTAGTGCTCTGGGTACTGGCCCATCAGGGTTTGGTATATCTCGCGTGCCCCGGCGGTGTCACCGGCTTTAAGCGCTTCTTCCGCCTGCTCTTCAGGGGTAGGCGGCGCTTCGCCGGGGGCTGGGAAGTAGCGATTGAGCCACTCGCGTACTTCTTTCTCCGGCAGCGCACCCTGGAACCCATCCACCAAGCCGCCTTGGCTAATCAGCTTCACATCGGGCACTGAACGCACGCCCAGTTGGCCGCCGATTTCGGGGTTTGCTTCAATATCGAGCTTGCCGAGCAGGAAAGCGCCCGCGTACTCAACCACCAGCTTCTCCAGCACCGCGAGCAGGGTGCTGCTGCTTGCGTTGGACGGCGAGTAGCAGCCCATTAGCACCGGCACCTGCATGGACGCTTCAAGCACCTGCTGAATATTGCCAGCATTGAGCTCGATAATGACATCTTCAGGGCGCACCGCCGCCTGTTCAGCGTTAGGCGCGGTAGCGGCAGCACTTCCGGTATCCGCAGTCAGCGGTTTACCTGAGCGGGGATCAATAATCTGCATGGGTAGACTCGATATCAAAAAATGAATAATAGTTCCCCATGATATGCAGGCATGCCGCGGCGGATTCAAGGAAAAGGGGGGAAATAAAACTCACTGCTAGTGGGTTTCAAGCTACGTGAACCTGATAAAGCAGAAACAGGGCGCGGTTAGGCGCCCTGTTGGAGCTGCTGTTTCTGACATTGTTTCTGGAATTGTTTCTGAAATTGCTTAAGGAATGATGCGCTCCGCGCGTAGGCGGGCGAACAGGTCGAAAAACGCTGCGCGTGTTTCGCGGAAGTGATCAAAACCGAAGTCACGGGACTTGGTGACGTCGTTGACGCACTCAAGCTCGCGCCCCAGGTCGGCATCGGTGTGCCACCAGGAAGCCAGTTGGGTGACATCGGCTTCAACGAGCTCGTTTTGTTTGGCAATCTCGGCCCAGGTAGGCGCAATGTCGGTCATCTGGGTTTCGAGCGGCTGCGGCGTTTCTGGGCAGTCGGCTACTTCGAGCTCGAAGAATTCACCAATTTCATGCCACAACCGACGCCAGCGGAACACATCGCCATTGACTGTGTTAAAGGCTTCATTGTGGGCACCGGGCGTTGTGGCTGCCCACTCCATCTGCCGCGCCAACACGAGAGAATCAGTTAGATCGGTCAAGGCGTTCCATTGCACCTGCGAGCCAGGGAAAGTGAACGGCTTGCCCGTGGCTTTGCAGATAGAGGCGTAAACCGCCAGCGTCACGCCCATATTCATGGCGTTACCCCGGGCGTAGCCGATGACCGTGTGCGGACGGTGCACGTTCCAGCTAAAGCCGTCCCGCTCCGCCGTCGCGAACATGATGTCTTCGAGGGTGTAGTAGAAGTTATCGCCGGGGACGCGGGGCGCTGACTCACGAAACGGCGTCTCGGTCTTGCCGCTGCCATAGTTCTCGAAGGCGCCCAGGTACTGCTTGGTGCCCGTTACTAACGAAACATGCGACAAACCCGCGCCCTGCAAAGCGTCAAGCAAGTTATGCATCATCGCGCCGTTGGCTTCGACATTCGCCTTCTCATTGTCACGCCGCACCCAGGTGCAATAGAAAACATGGGTGATGGGGAGCCCCGCCAGCGCTTCCGCCGTGGCCTCACGATCCAATAGATCGGCAGCGACGGGAATGACCCCTGCTTGTTCAGAAGGGCGACGAGATAATCCATAGACACTCCATCCGCTAGCGGTGAGATAGCTGGCTAAGTTGCCGCCGGTAATGCCGGTCGCGCCGACGACTAATGCGGTGCCTTTGCGCATCATTAACTCCTGTTGCAGATAATTTTTCGGAGCGGGCATCGGAAATACGCTATGTGCCCGATGAAAAGCAGTCTGGTCGCCGATGATCATTGCTACAATTGGAAAAATCGCAAATCTTTATTGCGCTAGGAGCAACTTGATGGATCTCAATGCACTACGCATCTTTGAGCGCGTCGCCGCGACAGGAAGTTTTACCGCCACCGCCCGCCACTTTCATCGCGCGGTGTCGTCGGTCTCGCGTCAGATTGCCTCTTTAGAGGAGGCGTTAGGCCAGCAGCTGTTCTATCGCCACACCCGCGCCGTGACGTTGACCGAGGCGGGGTGGCGCTACTATCAGGAAGTTCGCGAGATACTTGAGCGGCTCGATCTAGCGACGGAAGCGCTAATGGCTCCTAATCGAGAGCCTAGCGGTGTACTGCGCCTCAACGCCCCTGTGGCTTTCGGTCAGCGCCAAATCGTGCCGATTCTGCATCACTTCCAGCGCCGCTACCCGGCGATTAAAGCCGAACTAATGCTGACCGACCAATTGACCGACCCGGTGCGCGAGGGCATCGATATTACCTTTCGCGTCGGCGAACTGGCCGACTCCACGCTGGTGGCGCGCCGACTGGCGTCAATGAATTACGTGGTAGCCGCTGCCCCCGCCTATATACAGCGCTGCGGTAGGCCCAACACTCCAGATGACCTTGAGCACCACGATTGCCTGCTCTACCAGGGCGAAATGGGCCGCCAGCGCTGGTACTTCCACCATGCCGAGCAGCCGCAAGCCTTCGCTTACAAAGTCGACGGCAGCCTGTATAGCAACGATGCGGAGAGCCTGGTGAGAGCAGCACTAATGGGGCAGGGATTGGTGATGTTCCCCACCTGGCTGATCGCTGATGAGCTGGCCTCGGGCACACTGCTGCCCCTGCTCGAAGCGTGGCGTTGTGAAGTCGTGCCGGGTAGACGCGATATCCACGTGCTTTACGCCCAGCGTCGTCTGCACACCCGCAAGGTGAGTGCTTTTCTGGATCATCTTTTTAAGATGGTTGAGCCTATCCCGCATTGGGATCGCTGGCGTGAGCAGGAGGTTGTTAACGAGGGTCTTGCCACTCCCCGCTGCTGATCAACGCACTTTCATCAATATTCGCATTGTAAAGATAACACCACGCCTCCCCGTGTCGGGTAGCCAACACCGCTCGGTCGTATACGCCTTTATCAGGGGCATGGTGAAAATAGTCTTCTAATTTATCAAGCCGCGCTAACTGCTGGGCGTTGATGGCATAAATTTCGACCACCGTACCGTTTGAAGGCGCTAGCTTAGCGCCTGGGTAAGGGCCAAGGTCATAAAGGGTAATTGCGTCCAGTCGGTCATGGCCGATGAGGGTCGCGCCTTCAAGCCAATGGTGATTGCGCCGCCCCTTTTTCAGCGTACCGTATACAGCGACCCTAGGGCAGTGCTGTATATCGCGTTGCAGGTAATCCATTGTGTCGCCTCCCTAATCGACAAACACAAAAAAGCCGCTACCTTTCGGTAACGGCTTTCTCTATGTTTGGTAGCGGGGACCGGATTTGAACCGATGACCTTCGGGTTATGAGCCCGACGAGCTACCAGACTGCTCCACCCCGCATCAACGTGTGGCGTATTCTACAGAAGTTTTATATGAAGTCAAGAAGGGGATTAACACGTTCGGCTTATAGCCGTTGTGTGGAACCTGCTGCAACATGGAAAGAGTGCAGCTATGCTTTAAGTAGCCATAACAAAAAGCTTACGCTGGTGCATTGTTGCTGAACCCAATAGTGCGCTGGGGTAGTACAAGCGCAATCGCGCTTATTCATAATGGCTTGTGGCGCAATGTGCGTGCGGTTAGATCCAAGCCGTTTGTCATATCAGGGAGGTAGTCAATGGCCAATCAATCCCCCGTCGCCTGGGTAACAGGTGGAACTGGTGGTATCGGTACGGCAATTTGTCGTTCGTTGGCAGAGGCGGGTTATCTGGTCGTCGCGGGTTACCGCAACCCCGATAAGGCCAAAACCTGGCTAGAAACGCAGCATGCTGACGGCTATAACAATATTGAGTTGTCGGGTGTCGATCTTTCCAACCATACCGCCTGCCTGGAAGGTGCCCGCGAAATCCATGACAAGTACGGTCCCATTAGCGTGCTGGTGAACTGTGCGGGTATTACCCGTGATGGCACCATGAAGAAGATGTCTTACGAGCAGTGGTACGAAGTGCTCGACACCAACCTCAACAGCGTTTTTAACACCTGCCGTAGTGTCATTGAGATGATGCTTGAGCATGGCTATGGCCGTATCATCAATATTTCATCCATCAATGGTCGTAAGGGGCAGTTTGGCCAGGTCAACTACGCGGCTGCGAAAGCCGGTATGCATGGCCTAACCATGTCGCTGGCGCAGGAAACCGCCACTAAGGGCATCACCGTTAATACTGTATCGCCTGGCTATATTGCTACCGATATGATCATGAATATTCCAGAAAAAGTGCGCGAAGCCATTCGGGAGACAATTCCGGTGAAGCGCTATGGCACGCCAGAGGAGATTGGACGATTGGTCACCTTCTTAGCCGATAAGGAATCAGGTTTTATCACCGGTGCGAACATTGATATCAACGGTGGCCAGTTTATGGGCTAGTGGTTTTCCATGGACTGCTAAATACCTAAAGTCCCTTGCCAGGGAAACGCAAACGGGAGGCTATCAGCCTCCCGTTGTTATTGGATTGTCATTAACCGTATTCGTGTTGCCAAGTTACCCTAAGGTAGCGGGACACGTGCCAAGCGGCTTAGCAGATTATCCAGTTCTTCCACTTCCTCGTCCCATAGCTTGGCAGGCATAGGACCCAGTGCTAGAAGTGCGACCAAGATATCGTTGATGTCTTGATCACGGCTCCGCTCTTGATTGAAGCCTTCATTTAAACGCTCTACCTGAATAGCCAGACGTAGAGGCTCATCGCTTTGGCGTACGCTACCCACGGCCAGCATCGAAAGATGTACTCTTAGCCGGGCTAGGGATTCCGCTATCTTGGCGTAATCGGCGTCTGACAGCGGTGCTGCTACCTGATGGCGCTGCAGATTGCGGGTGCTGTGTGCCATGCTAAAGGCAGCAGGAAGCGAAGCGCTAAGCACCGTTTGCGCATCAACATCGGTCGGTGTGCCTTCGCTGAGATAACGCTGATCTTCAGCTAAGTGAGCATTCACTAGCGGCATAATGGCATGCCACTGCTGAACTGTGTCGGCGACTGCAAGACGATTTAAGCGCTCTCTACGCGCACGAACGATGCCGCTTATGCGTTTCTGCATGCCTTCGCTGCGGCGGTTGCGTGGCAGTGGTTCGAGCTGATTGGCCTGCTCGAGGAAACGGTCCAGCGTAGCGGCTTCGCTGGCCCCATTGGGTTGCCAGCTATCCATTTGATCTATGATTGTTTGCAGCTCATCAAGTTGCTGTTGCTGACGTGTCGCCTGCTCATTTTTATGTGCATCGCGCTGGGCGAAGAGTTGGTCACACTCATGACGAAAGGTTTTCCATAGCGTTTGCTCTTCGCCTTTGGGCGCACGGCCTAGTGCACGCCACTGCTGTTGTAGCTGTTTGGTCAAGTGAATGCGCTGTGCCAGCGGTTGGCTGTCGTCGCTGCGCAGCGAACTGACCTGGCTGATCAAATCCCGTTTTTGCGCGGCGATAGTGTCAGCGCGCTGATCGATCAGTGCCTGTAACTGATGACGAATGGTACCAAAGCGCCGCCCAACGGCCTCGGAGCGTTCGCGTGGTACCGGGCTATGGTGGCGCCATTGATGGCGTGCTTTGTCGCGAATTTGCCGAAGTACATCGGGATCGGCGTCTTCAGAAGGCTGTGCTAGCAGGCTTTCAAGCTGATCGCACAGGGCTTCGCGAGCCTTGAGGTTAGCTTCACGCTCCTCACTGAGACGACTCCGCCAAGGGGCAAGACGTTCATGAATGCGATCCGAGGCGCTGCGAAATCGAGCCGATTGATCGCGATTAGCCGCTGCATCGCCTAATGATTTCCACTCTTTGACCAGTTGGCGATGGTGGCGGTCGAGCGCTTCTTCCGCCATGTAAATATCATTGGCCAGTGCTTCGATGCTGGCACATAGCTGTTCGCGCTTTGGCCCAGCGACAAAACCCCGCCAGTCGCGTAACTCCGCCAGTCTGGCGGCCAAATGCTTTAAGCGCGCTTTAAGCGGTTGAGCGGCGGGGCCTGCCAGCGCTTCTATGCGTGGCTTTAGCCGCTGATGTAGCCGACTAGCACTTTTGAAGGCGCCGCGCTCTAGTAAGTGTTCAAAGGTGTCGAGCTCGCCCGCATACACGTCGAGATTGGTGTTTTCTTCTTCCGGCTGTAATGGCGCGGTGTTTTCAATGTTGAGTGCTGCTTGCGCGCGGCCGAGTAGCGCGGGAGGCGTTAAGGCTTCTGGCCATTGGCATTCGCTAACCTGTGTCGCTAGGGTTGCGTAGTCGCCGTTGGATAGCGAGGTTTTGATGTCATCGCTTATCGCGCACCAGCGCTGCCACGCCTCTAAGCATTGGTCGTAGTGTTGAATCACCAGCGTGTAGCGTTGACGCATAGCATCGCTTGGCGGGTGCATGTCGGAAAGCGCTTGCCAACGCTGGCCGAGTAGTTGGCGCTGAGCGCGCAGACTGTCGATATCCTGCACGGTCATGGCAGAGGCGTGGCAAAGGCCGTCTAAGGTTTCTTCGATACCTTCAAGCAATTGCTCGCGGGTGTTTTCGGCTTCCTCACGCCGCTCGTCGCTCTGTTGGCGAGCCTGCGCTTGGGTTTCGTGGTCGTGTAAGGTTTTGCGACAATTTAGCAAGGCTTGATGGAAACGCTGCTCCTGCTCAGCGCTTGGTGGCTGAGTGAGCTGTTCCCACTGCCGCTCAAGATGGCGAAAACGCCCACCATATAGCGGTTCCCAGGGCGCACGTGCATGTTGCTCTAGTTGCTTCAGGAGCGTTTCGCGCTGTTGTTCTTCAGCTTCCAGCCATTGTGCATCGCTGCGTAAACGGTTGAGGCGATCACGCGCCAAGCGAACCACTTGGCGGTCGCGGCGGGCCTCTTTTAACAACCGCTTGAGCCCTTCTTCATCGTCAATGCGTTCGGCAGCCTGGTGGCGAACAGCTGCCACGCCGTTATGGCAAGCCTGATGAATTAAGTCATCCTCATCGTTAAGCTGACTTAGTGCTGTTAAGCGCAAATTGAGGTTGTCGCCCTGCAAAGCAACTGCATTCAGTATCCTGGGCTCATTGATGCGCTCAACCAATGCTTGACGCTGATGCAGGTCGGTATGACCTTCACGACCGCTGAGCCGTTGGCAAACTGCATTGAACCAGGCTTCGTCCTGATGATGGTGCGGGTAGGCATCGACCAGACCTGCACAGTCATCCAGAGCTATCAGCGCGGCAAGGCGAATCTGGCTATTAGTATCTTTCGTGAGCGACTGCAGCGCTTGGCGCTGTTCTGTTTGTTGAGGGTCTAGTCGCTGAAGGGCCTGACGACGTACTTCGGGGTCGGGGTGTTGCCACCGAGGTGCGAACAGGCGTCTTAACAGTCCGTGCATGGATCATCCTGCTGGTGCGTAGCATGAAAAAAAATCAGTCGTCGGCGACTTAGGCAGTTGCAGTCATCGGCGCTGTCGCTTAGCTTGGCATTACTATGATGTGGTGAAGGACTATTTTCTACACCACAATGCGTGATAGTACGCTACCTTTATCTTATATGAACATGACATGGAGTTCGGCCATGAGCCTTAACGTGGATAGTGCCGCTGTGGCCTTTACCTTCAAAGGCGGCATGCTGCCGATGACCGTCATGGAGCTAAGTAGCGCCGATCCGGAACGAATTCGACTGCAGTTAGCGGGCAAACTTACCCAGTCGCCTGCTTTCTTCCAGCATACACCGGTTGTGCTCAGCGTGGAAAAGCTCGATGAACCTCACTTAGCCCTGGAGCGAATTTGCGCTGTATGCCGTGACCATAAGCTTTTGCCCGTGGCTGTACGTGGTGGGTCTGAGCCAGTTCGCCAATCAGCCTGGGCATTGGGGTTAGGGTGGTTTCCGCCGGTAGAAGAGGGCCGCGGTCGCGTATTGGAGAGTGTCAGAAATTCTCCTGTACATGAAGTAACCCCTGAAGAGACAACGTTGAGCGCGGCAGAATCACCAGCGCTTGCTACGCGGCTATATCGTGGCACCGTTCGTTCGGGGCAACAGGTTAGCGCCGCGGAAGGGGATCTGGTCGTGATTGGGGCGGTAAACGCGGGGGCGGAAGTGTTAGCAGCAGGCAGTATTCATGTATATGGAGCGCTGCGGGGACGCGCTCTGGCAGGTATTCATGGCAATACACAAGCGGGTATTTATTGTCGCGAACTGGAGGCTGAGCTGCTTTCAGTGGCAGGCAATTACAAACGCTTAGAGGATATTGATTCACAGCTTCTGGGCCGTCCCGCAGAAGTTCACTTTGCAAAAGAGCAACTTGAAATTAAGCCACTGGGATAAGGTTGGTATATGCGTACGCTGGTGTTATATGCCTAGCGACGCCGATGACACTATCCGTTACAGTATGGCTTGTTGATGATATTGACGTTCCCGTTATGCGCTGAGCGTCAACTGATCTCGCGCTCGCGACGAACGACTTCAAGAAGGAAGTGACTTTTGGCCAAGATAATTGTAGTGACCTCTGGTAAAGGAGGGGTTGGCAAAACCACCAGTGCAGCAGCAATTTCTACAGGGCTTGCGCTGCGCGGAAAAAAAACCGTAGTGATCGATTTTGATGTGGGGCTGCGTAATCTTGACCTCATCATGGGCTGCGAGCGACGTGTGGTGTATGACTTAGTTAATGTTATTCAAGGCGAGGCAGGACTCAATCAAGCCTTGATTCGCGATAAGCGCGTCGAAAATTTGTTTATTTTGCCGGCTTCTCAAACCCGCGATAAAGACGCACTGACCCAGGAGGGCGTTGCGGAAATTCTGGAAAAGCTGAAAGAAGACTTCGATTATATTCTCTGTGATTCCCCCGCGGGTATTGAGCGTGGCGCCCAGTTGGCGATGTATTTTGCCGACGAGGCAATTGTGGTCACCAACCCTGAAGTCTCTTCAGTGCGCGACTCGGATCGTATTTTAGGGCTGTTAGCCTCCAAAACCCGACGTGCTGAGCAAGGCGCAGACCCTATCAAGGAGCACCTGCTGGTCACCCGCTATAACCCTGAACGTGTCACCTCCGGCGATATGCTGACATTAGACGATATTCGCGAAATTTTAGCGATTAACTTGCTGGGCTTGATTCCTGAATCGGAAGCCGTACTGCGCGCGTCTAACCAAGGCGTACCAGTGACCCACGATATCTCTAGTGACGCGGGTCAGGCCTATAGCGACACCGTATCGCGCCTGCTTGGCGAAGACATGCCGCTGCGCTTTCATGAGATGCAACGCAAAGGCCTGCTAAGCCGTATGTTTGGGGGAGGTCGTCGATGAAACTGCTTGAGTTCTTGAAGCGTGAGCGCAGGAAATCCGCCTCGGTAGCCAAAGAACGTTTGCAAATTATTGTAGCGCATCAGCGTAGCCAGCGCGGCCAGCCTGACTATATGCCGTTGCTTGAGCGTGAACTGCTTGAGGTGATTCGCCGCTACGTGCATGTGGATGATGACGCTATTCAGATTTCGTTGGATAGCGAAGATAACTGCTCCGTGCTTGAACTGAATGTTACTTTGCCGAAGAGTTGAGTCCCTTACCTAAGTCCAAGCGTTGAAGACGGGGCGAGAGGGGTGGCGGGTATGCTAGGCTTGGGCTTTTCATTGCTCAGCGGAGTGTTTGTTCATGGCGCCACCCAATGCTGCCCCTGCCAGTTTTCTCTGGCATGACTATGAAACCTTCGGGGCTGATCCGCGCCGCGATCGGCCCGCGCAGTTTGCTGCGCTGCGAACCGATGCCAAGTTAAATGAAATCGGCGAGCCGATCGAACTCTATTGCAAACCGGCCGATGACTACTTACCCCACCCCGCGGCCTGTTTGATCACCGGTATCACCCCTCAAAAAGCTCAACGCCATGGTCTCCCCGAGGCAGAATTCGCGGGTGAAATTCAGCGCCATATGAGTGAGCCGGGTACCTGCGTGGTGGGCTACAACAGCCTGCGTTTTGATGACGAAGTCTCCCGCCATCTGTTTTACCGTAATTTGCTCGATCCTTATTCCCGCGAGTGGCAAAACGGCAATTCCCGTTGGGATTTGATCGATGTTGTGCGCGCCTTCTATGCGCTGCGCCCGGATGGCATTGAGTGGCCTTTGCGTGAAGATGGCGCCCCCAGCTTCAAGCTTGAGCACTTAACCGCGGCGAACGGCATTGCCCATGAGGGCGCCCATGACGCCGTGGCCGATGTGCGCGCTACGATCGCGTTGGCGCGCTTGCTCAAAGAGCGCAATGCGAAGCTGTTTGATTATCTGCTCGGACTTCGTGGTAAGCGCGCAGTGGCCAAACAGCTCGATTTGCCCGGCGCCAAACCACTGCTGCATATTTCCCGGCGTTACCCCGCCAGCCGGGGCTGTAGTGCGTTAGTCATGCCGCTGGCTGAACACCCCACCAATCCCAATGGGGTGATCGTTTACGATTTAAGCGTTGATCCCCGCGATATGCTGAGCATGTCGGCGGAGCAGATTCGTGAGCGCGTGTTTGTCAGCCAGCAGGATCTAGCCGAAGGCGAGGCGCGTATTCCGCTGAAAGTCATCCATATCAATCGCTGCCCGGTGGTCTTCCCCGCCAGTGCCCTAAAAGACGTTGAAGGTCCCCGGCAGGGTGAGTACGGGGCCATCGTTGAACGCTTGGGCTTGGATGTAACCGCCTGCCGTCAACACTGGAAAACGTTGCGAGATGCCAGTGGTGTTGCAGAAAAAGTCGCCGAGGTATTTAGCGCAGGTTACGAAGATGCACCACAAGACCCGGATTTAATGCTCTATTCAGGCAGTTTTTTCTCGGCTGCTGATCGCCAGCAGATGGAGCGGGTTCGAGAAATGCAGCCTTGGGATCTGGTAGGGCAGCGCTTTGCGTTTCAAGATCCACGCTTGGAAGAGATGCTGTTTCGCTTTCGTGCGCGGAGCTACCCGGATACCTTGGAAGGCGAAGAGCGTGAACAGTGGGAGTCGTATCGCTGGATGCGCATTAATGACCCTGCGCTAGCAGGCTTTACGCTAAAGGCCTTTGCACGAGAAATTGCCCAGTACAATCAGCAAACGCTCAGCGATCGCGAACGGCAGATTCTGGAAGAGCTGGTGATGTTCGTGGAAGCCATGATGCCGGCCCAGGCGTTTGACGCCTGAGCCGAGATCAGTAACGGGGTTTAGCGTTAAGGAGTCGCTTGGTCGTTACGTGTTTTAGGCAGCGGTGAGCGCGCTTCTCGGTAATCACTTACATCGCTAGGCTCGTCGCCTGGGTTAAAGCGTATATCCAGAGCGTGCCCGCGAAGCGCTGGCCAGAGAGCCTTGATATCTTCAAGGCTAACATCAAGCACTAGGTCGGCCTGTTGTTCACGACGGTCAAAGCGTACGTCCTCCAATGCTGTTGCCTGCCAGTAACGGTTGGCCATACTCTCAAGACTGGTGTCGCGCTGACGCAGCTGATCGTGTACCGCTTGGCGATAGGGCGCCAGGTCTTCGTCGCTTAACTGGTCGAGTCGCTGATCAGCCTCTTCAAGAAACGCATCCATACGCTCTGCGATAGTGTCGCTCTCTACATCGGATGACTGAACCACGAGGGCAATCCCCGGTGCTTCGAGTAGCGGCGAATAACCCGCATTAACGATATAGCCGAGTTGTTGTTCCGTGCGTAGCTGTTGGTAAAACGGCGTTTCCAACCACTGAGCGATCACGCTAGTCGTTGCTTGCTCTTGCGGTGTTTGGTCGCGAGCTTGCAGATAGCGCAGGATCAACGACTCATCCCGTGAACTGTGAGGGTGCAGTACATTATGCTCTTCACTAACCGCGAGTGGGGTTAGGTTGGCTATATCGTCGCGCGTCAATTGCGGCCGGAGCTTTGCACGTATTAGCTGTGTTTGTTCGCGAGCCAGTTCCGCATCGAGATTACCCACTGCCATAGCATCGACATAGAGGTCGTCTAGAAAACGTTGACGAAAGTCCTCTAAATGGCTTCGTTCAAAGCGATCGCTGGCGGCAAGCAGTTCAGCAGTTGACCACTGGGGTGTGAGCAAGGCTTCGCCCAGCGTGCGGCTGGCTTGGCCATACAACGATGCCTGGGGCGCGTTGCGCCATTCGCGTTGAAGCTGGTAACGCACGCGTTCAAAGGCACTGTTCGTGATGGCGGCATTTTCTAATTGCTCAAGCGCCTGTTCAATTAACGGGGTTTGGCCATCCCGCCAGCCTGAGAAAGAGAGCGTCATACCGCGTGAGTGAGGGTAGGCGCTAAACGCTTGACCTGCCAGCCAGGCGGGATAGAGAGATTCGTTCAGGCTGTCATTGAGCCAACTGGCGAGCAGCCGGGTGAGCACCGCCTCTTCGGCTGAGTAGCTAGCGGTGGGGTTCTGTAGGCTGATTCGCCACTCAACTTTTGGCGTATCAAAACGTGCGCTCTGCATATGCCAAGCGGTAAACGAGGGCGTATCGACTAACAGGCTCGGCTGCTCATCCTGCCCTTCCAGCAGCGTCAGGTCACTGGCGATGAAGGGGTTGGGTCCTGGTAGCGCCAGTCCGCCAAGGGCCTGGCTCGACTGGTCGGGTGTTTGCTCTTTCCATTGCGTATTGAACCAGGGGGTAACCGTGTCGCTCTCTACATCCGGCGCAGAGTAAACACGCAGCATATTATCCGACGTTAGCGCATCCAGGTAAGCTTGCTGACGTTCCTCATCGGGGCCGTCCATGCGGTAAGGCGCGTACTGTACGTCTTCCACCGGATAGCGTGATAGATTCATGGCGAGACGGGTCGCTTCCTGTTGCGGGGCACCATGCTGCTGAAAGCGGAAAGCCTGCTCATTGAGGTCTGCCTGTTCCTCGTAGCGCCAATCAGCGAGGCCCTCGTTACGCAGTTGCTCGATGGCCGCAAAGAGGGTGGCTTCGATATCGTCCAAGCGCTCGGCGCCCGTAGGGGTAAGACTGATGGAAACAGTAAACAGCGCCTCGTTACCATCGCCGCGGCCAACACCGGCTGAAAGTCCATCGGCGAGCCCTGCGTCACGCAGTACCGCCAGCAAACTGCCTTCGCTCTCATTGCCTAGTAGGTGGGCGATTAGCTGTGCTGGTTTGGTGCGATAGTCATCTATGGGGTCGGGCACCGGAAAATAGAAACGTAACTGACGGCGATCTTGCAGCGACTGACGCTCGATATAGCGGGGGAGAGTGTCGGCTTCCACCAGTGGCGCATCAACAGTGGGCACGCTTAAGTCGTTGTCAGGAATATCAGCAAAGCGTTCGGCTACCCACTCCTCCAGCGTATCGAGCGGCTGTGGAGCCACTACTGCCAGGTTCATCACATTGGCGTCGTAATGCTGGTGGTAGAAATCGATGACCCGCTCGCGCAGCGTTGCTTCGCCTTCAGGCGGGCTAGCTAAGGTTTCCCGGCTACCCACGGCAAAGCCGGTGGTGGGGTTGTCAGGGTTGAGCAGTTGATTGAGTACATCGTTTTCGCGCCGGGATTCATCGCGAATACGCGCCATGTACTCCGAGTGAACGATATTGCGCTCGCTTTCCAATTGATCAGCGTTAAATAGCGGCGAGAGGAAAAATTCGCTGAAACGGTCAAGCGCGCCCGGCAGTGCCGATGGCTCAATATCAAAGAAGTAATTGGTATCCTGCTGCGCCGTAAAGGCGTTATGAGAGCCCGCATTATTGGAAATATAACGCTGGTAAGCATCGGATTCTGGATAGGGCTCGGTGCCTAAAAACAGCATATGCTCTAGAAAATGCGCTAACCCCTGAAGGTCATCGGGATCTTGGGCGCTACCTACCCGTACATTCATTGACGCCGCCGCCTTGTCCGCTTCCGGATCACTCACAAGCAGCACATTAAGGCCGTTTTCAAGCGTCAAAACGCGGTAGTCCCGGCTGTCATAAGGGCTAATGATGGGGGTGGCTGTTTCCTTAACGCCATCAGCAGCCTCCCCGGCAACTGAGTTATCGCTTGCGGCGAATGCGAGTGGCGACATCGCGATGCTTGCGATAACGCCAATTAGGGCGCCCTGGGGCAGAAGATGCCAACGCTTTAAACAAGTGGAACGCAACATTACAGCTCCTGTGACACAGCCCAGCGCAGCATCGACCCAGTAGGGTGGGCACAAGCCGATGACTGATAGGCGGGATTATTGACATGGTTAGATACCGGAAAAGCGCCCAACAGTTCCAAAGGAGCAGGCGCTAACAGCGAATTAAGCGTTTCTGAGTCAGTATTCGGGTCAAGCCAAGCCGCTAACGCATGGCTGGGAATGACAACTGGCAATCGATCAGTTAAGGGCGATAAAAGTAGATTGGCGGGCACGGTGATCAATGCCGCGGAATCGGTAAACGCCGTTAACGTGGTGTGGTAACGGCACCATAACGCCCCCAGCAGGAGCGGCGCCCGTGAGACTTGGGTCACTAAATAGGGTTGTTTACTGCGCGGCTGCGTTTTCCAAAGATAGAAGCCGCTGACAGGAATAACGCAGCGGCGCGAGCTAAAGGCATCGCGAAACATCGCGCGTGAAGCAAGGGTCTCGGCCCGGGCGCAATGTGGCGCGTGATCCAATACTTCCAACCAAGGCGGCGTAAGCCCCCAAAAAAGCGACGAGAGCCGATACTCGCCTTGTTCAAGGCGAATCGCTGAAATTGGCCGCCGTGGCGCCAGGTTCGGCGACTCAATCAGTGAGTCGGTGGACTCAAGTGTCGGCAATAAACGGGTCAGCGGTAAATTTTGTACGTGCAGTCGCCCCGTCATACCCTTCTCCTTAAGCAAAATCGTCGTGGAAGTGACCCTGTATAGCGGGGGACTTCGTGCAATTAAGCACGAAATGTAGTGTTTTAGTGTCGAAAACAGTGTTCGATGTAAGGTATCCTATAGTATCCCTTGCTCCCGCTAAAGCGCAGTAAGGCATTCCGCCTTGTTTGCCGTTGACCTTAAGAGATCGCCATGGCCCGTCCTAGACAGCATGCGCCCGATGCCCTCCACTCGCAGGTCATGCACGCTTGTGATGAGTGGTTGGCTGAGCAGCCAGTCCATGGTCTTTCACTGCGTGCCCTGGCCAGAGACGTTGGCTGTGCCCCTAGTACGCTGCTCAAACTTTATGGCAGCTTCAATAATTTATTACAGCACGTCAATGTTGAAACGCTAGCACGCTTACAGCACACCATCACAAGCCTTGCCGATGATGCTCCCGAGCCATGGCTGCGCTCGCTGGCGCATGCGTACTGGCTATTTGCTGAGCAGGACTGTTACCGCTGGCAGCTGCTTTTTGATTATCCACTAGCGCAAGAGGGTGAGCTTGATCAACGCCAGAGTGATTTGATTGAGGCGCTGTTTACCCAAGTGGAGGCATCGCTAAAATCCTATCAGCCTGCACTGGATGATCTCGAAGCTCGCCGTTTGGGGCGTACCCTGTGGGGCAGTGTTCACGGTTTAGTCCAACTTGGGCTTAATGAGCGTTTAGGCTACTGGCAGGGGCAGCAACTGAAAGTGGATGAGCTGCTGGATCAATTGATGAGCACCATTTTGGCTGGTCTACGTCATCGTGAGGCGGCGACGTGACGGGGTGGGTTAATGCGGCTCGCCAAGTGCTACGGTGGCTGATTTTTGTTTCAATGCGCCTTTGTTATCGGCTCCAAATCCATGGCCGTCAGCATATCCCCAAGCACGGGGCAGCGCTTGTGGTGTGTAACCACGTCAGCTTTATGGATGCCTTGGTGCTCGGCGGCGCGAGTCCCCGGCCTCTGCGTTTTGTGATGGACCAGCCGATTTTTGATTCCCCGTGGTTAAAATGGTGGTTTCAGCTGGTCGGCGCTATTCCTATCGAGTCGGAGCGGCGAAGCCCTGGCGCCCTAAGGCGCGCATTGGATGACGTTAGCGCCGCGCTACGCGAGGGACAGGTAGTAATGGTGTTTCCCGAGGGCAGGTTAACCCCGGACGGCGAGATACACACTTTCCGGCGCGGATTAGAGACGATTTTGGCGCGGGACGATGTGCCGGTGATTCCGGCTGGGCTGGCAGGCCTCTGGGGCTCGTGGACGTCTCACCATGGGGGCAAGGCGCTAAAGAAGTATCCCAAGCGTTTTCGCGCGCCGGTGAGTTTGCACTTTGGGCCACCGCTTAACCGCCTGGATGCCGATGATATGGCGCTGCGGCGGTTTTTGGAAGCCAGAGTGAGGGCGTTAAAAGCGGCGGCCGATCAGGATATCGCCAGCCGCCGTTAAGCTTTTTTTGGGCTATCTCTTAACTCAATCCTTCGCCTTCATTGCCGCCTAACGGCGTGGCGCCCGCAGCTTTTGCCAACAGCGCGCCGAGGTAATGAGATTATCGCGAATCTCTAAAATCTCCATGCGCATATTATCGATCTGCAGGCACGCAGGGCCTTCAGGGAAAGCCTCAAGGTGTTCAAGAATTAAACCATTGAGCGTTTTTGGGCCATCGGTGGGTAACTGCCAGCCAAGCATCTTATTAATTTCGCGAATATTGGCAGTGCCTTCGATGACGTGGCTGCCGTCATCTTGCTGGTGAATCTCTTCGTCTTCAGAAACATCGGTGGTGAACTCGCCAACGATCTCTTCCAGAATATCTTCCAGCGTCACCAAGCCTTCTACGTCACCATATTCATCCACCACTATGCCAATACGCCGTTTTTGCTTTTGAAAATTGAGCAGTTGGGTATGCAGCGGTGTTGACTCGGGAATGAAGTAAGGTTCCCGGGCCTCTTGAACAATTGATGCCTTAGTGACTTCGTCGCGGGAGAGAAAGCGAGCCGCGTTGCGCAAATGCAGCATGCCAATAATATTGTTGATGTCGCCTTTGTAGACGGGTAAACGAGTGTGCTGACTGGTACGAATCTGGGTCAAAATATCTTCAAGGGTGTCATCCAGATCGATGCCCAGTACCTCGTGGCGCGGCACCATAATGTCATTTACAGTGACGTTCTCAAGATCAAGAATCGATAGCAGCATCGCGCGGTGTCGATAGGGAATCAGTGTGCCCGCCTCGTGGACCACCGTGCGCAGCTCGTCACGGGTCAGGCTGTCACCGCCGTTATCCACGCTTTTAACGCCCACCAGCCGGAGCAGGCCGTTAGACATCACGTTGACCAGCCACACCAGCGGGTAAAGCAGCTTTAACAGCGGCTCTAGGGCGTAGGAGGTGGGGTAGGCGATCCGCTCCGGCTTAATAGCTGCATAAGTCTTTGGCGTTACTTCAGCGAAAATCAGAATAGTAATGGTCAACAGGGCGGTGGAGATGGCTGGTCCCGAGACATCGCCAAAAAAGTGAATGGCAATAATGGTGGCAATCGAAGCTGCTAAATTATTGACGAAGTTATTGCCGATCAGGATAACGCCAATCAGGCGGTCTGGGCGAGTGAGCAGGCGCATGACCCGTTTGGCTCTACGATCCCCGCTGTTGGCCTGATGGCTCAGGCGGTAGCGGTTGATCGACATCATGCCGGTTTCAGAGCTGGAGAAGAACGCAGAAAGCAGTATCAGTAAGGCTAGCAGGCCGAACAGTAACCCCAGGGGGAAGTCGTCGCTCAAGTCGAAAAGTCCTTTGTGGCGTATTAGGCTCGATTTGTAGAAGGTGGCGAATGATGTGTCAAGACAACCATAGGCGTGGTTGCACTCCGTTAGCGGTTGAGTCGCTAGCGGTTGAGTAAAACCTCAAGCACAAACTTGCTGCCAAAATAAGCCAACACAAGCAGGCCACTGCCGCCCAATGTCCAGCGCACGGCGCGCATGCCGCGCCAGCCAAACCGGTAGCGACCCACCAATAGTGTCGTGAAGATTACCCAAGCCAGCAGTGACAGCACGGTTTTGTGAGCTAAGTGCTGGGCAAAAAAGTTATCTAGAAAAATAAGGCCACTAACAATAGAGAGTGTTAATAAAATAATACCCGCCCAGACCAGCTCGAAAAGCACCCGCTCCATGGTAGTTAGCGGTGGTAGCGACTGCACAATTCCACGGATATGGTGATGGCGTAGCGCCTGATTTTGCAGACCAACCAGCACCGCTTGGGCGGCGGCAATCGCTAGTACGGCAAACGCTAATGCTGAACTTATCGCATGCAATAAAATGCCCGGTGTAAGCCCGGTATGGCCGCCCTGATTGGGCAGCCAAGTGGCGGCGAGAAGCGCAATACCCGCCAGCGGAAACAGCGCAATCCCGGCATTAAGCACCGGTTTAAACAGGCTGGCTACTAGCACGACGTTGACTGCGACCGCCATCAGTAAGGTGGCGCTGGTGCTAAAGCCGGGCAGTAGCCCAGGGGTTTGGCCGACTAATTGGACCACCACCGGAATGTGCAGCAACAAACCCAGCACGGCGAGCAGGCGTACCATACCCTGACGGGGCGGCACACGCCGGAACAGCGTCATGCCCTGCCAAATGGCAGCCGCAACATAAAGAACAAAAGCAATCGTGGCGAAAGGGAGCGCCTGCATGATGCTATCCGTGCGCCTTGCAGCGCGTTGCTGTGAATAAATAAACGAATTAAGCGTGATTACGACGAAAATCCATCCAACTACTATAACTAATCCAAGCGGCGTCGCCCAGCAGGGTAAACGTACGAAAATAGGCAAGGGTGCTGGATGCCCCCATGGAGACTCAGGGCGTGAGCGCGTATAATCGCCCCACATCAGTCCATGGCGTACGCGCCGACGGCAGTGACGGAGGCAGAGAGGCCCCATGTTCCAGAATCTAAGTGAGCGTCTTTCCCAGACGCTAAAGTCGATTAAGGGTCAGGCTCGCCTGACCGACGACAATATTAAAGACACCTTGCGCGAAGTGCGCCGTGCACTGCTTGAGGCCGACGTTGCATTGCCGGTCATCAAGGAATTCATTGAACGCGTGCGCGAGCGGGCGGTTGGGCAGGAAGTATCCAAAAGCCTGTCACCAGGCCAGCAGTTCGTCAAAATCGTCCAGCAGGAGCTGGAAGCGATTATGGGCGAAGCCAACGACGGCTTTGTGCTTAAGGGTTCCCCCGCCGTTGTATTGATGGCTGGCCTGCAGGGGGCGGGTAAAACCACCTCAGTGGCCAAGCTGGCCCGTTATCTGCGCGAGCGCGAGAAGAAGAAAGTGCTGGTGGTATCTGCCGACGTTTATCGCCCGGCAGCCATCGACCAGCTTGAAACCTTGGCCAAAGAGGTCGCGGTGGATTTCTTCCCCTCGCGCTCTGACCAGCAGCCGGTCGCGATTGCCGAAGCAGCCATCAAGCACGCCAAAATCCAGTTCCACGATGTGGTGCTGATCGATACCGCTGGTCGTCTGGCAATTGATGACGCCATGATGGCGGAAATTCAGGCGCTACATAAAGCGGTCTCACCTCAAGAGACGCTCTTCGTCGTCGATGCCATGACCGGCCAGGATGCCGCCAATACCGCCAAGGCGTTTAGCGAAGCGCTGCCGCTGACCGGTGTGATCCTGACCAAAGCGGACGGTGATGCCCGCGGCGGTGCGGCGTTGTCTGTGCGCCACATTACCGGTAAACCGATCAAGTTCATGGGGGTCGGCGAAAAAGTTGACGCCCTCGAGCCGTTCCACCCAGACCGGGTTGCCTCGCGCATCCTGGGCATGGGCGACATGCTGTCGCTGATCGAGGAAGCCGAGCGCACCGTCGATAAATCCAAAGCCGAGCAGTTGGCCAAAAAGGTCAAGAAGGGCGACGGCTTTGATCTGGAAGATTTCCGCGACCAACTTCAGCAGCTCAAGAAAATGGGTGGCATGGGCGGCTTATTAGGCAAGCTGCCCGGCATGGGTCAGATGGCTGAAATGGCCCAAGGCCCTGGTCCTGAGAAAGAGCTTGGCAAGCTGGAGGCGCTGATTAACTCCATGACGCCTAAAGAGCGCCGCAAGCCCGATATTATCAATGGCTCGCGCAAACGCCGTATTGCTTCGGGTGCTGGCCTGCAAGTGCCAGACCTTAATCGTCTGCTCAAGCAGCATAAACAGATGCAGAAGATGATGAAGAAAGCCGGCCAGAAGGGCGGCATGCAGAAAATGATGCGCGGTATGTCCGGCATGATGGGTGGCGGTGGCCCCGGTGGCCCCGGCGGGCCAGGTGGAATGGGCGGCCCCGGTGGCATGGGCGGAATGGGTGGCCCCGGCGGATTGCCCCGGCGCTAAAACATCAGTCGAGAAGTGCTGATGCGCTTGGTGAGGTTGACGGCCTATCAGTTTTCTGGCTGTCAGGCTTTCCAAGCCGAGCGCATTTGCGTAGAATGCGGCCTCTTCATGCGTGGGTGTTGCCTAAAATACGTTAAAAACGTAGCGGTAACAGTCTCGGTGAAGGCCTTAATGGCGCTAAGCAGGCCTTGCGCAAGCATGGCGCCAAGAAAACAGCACGACGAGTGTTCCGATAGCGTTAAGCGCTAACAACACACTCTCGTAACCTCAACCGAAGGATAGTTATCGTATGGTTACCATTCGTTTGGCCCGTGGTGGCGCCAAGAAGCGTCCCTTTTACCACCTGACCGTTACAGATTCTCGTAACGCTCGCGACGGTCGTTTCATCGAGCGTATCGGCTTCTTCAACCCGGTTGCCCGTGGTCAGGAAGAGCGTCTGCGCGTTGATCTAGACCGCGTTGTTCACTGGCAGAGCCAAGGCGCCCAGTTGTCTGGTCGTGTTGCTGAGCTGGTTAAAGAAGCACGCAAACAGGCATAAGCCTGCTTGTTGGATCTGTTGTTTAAACAACATGAATGCTGGGTTAGCTGAGGTCGTCAATGACGCGTTCTGAACTACGTCAAGAACTAAGCCAAACTGACGACACGCATGTGGTGCTAGGCAAGCTGACTAGCCCTTATGGGGTGAAAGGTTGGCTCAAGGTGTACTCCTACACCAGCCCAATGGACAGCATTCTCGAATACCCAGAATGGTGGGTGCGCCAGGGCGAAACCCTGAAGCGCATAGGCATCGTTCAGGGGCGTCGACAAGGTAAGGGAATAATCGTGCAGCTTGAAGGCGTCGATGACCGTAGTGCGGCGGAAGCACTCGCCCAGACGGATATTTTGATGCCCAAAGAAGCACTGCCTCAACTTGCTGAAGACGAATACTATTGGCATGAGCTTGAAGGCATGGCGGTCTTCACTCAGGCCGGCGAGCGGTTAGGACGGGTAAGCTACCTGTTTGAAACCGGCGCCAACGATGTCATGGTGGTTCGCGGTGATTCAGACGCAATCGACAAGCGCGAGCGGCTGCTGCCATTTTTGCCAGACGATGTCATTGTCGAAATCAGTTCCCAAGAGGGCCGTATGGTCGTCAACTGGGATCCTGAGTTTTGAGCGAGATGAACAGTGACAGGATGGCCGACTCGATAGAGCCGGACATGGGCAATGAGGTGGTGACGCCTGCCATGTGGATTGGTGTTGTGTCGTTGTTTCCCGAGATGTTCGACGCATTAACGCAACAGGGCGTGGTCGGGCGAGCAGTAGAGAAACAGCGTATCGCACTGGAGTTTTGGAATCCGCGGGATTACGCCACTGACCGCCATCGTAGCGTCGATGATCGCCCCTATGGCGGTGGTCCAGGCATGTTGATGAAAGTCGACACCCTGCGCGCAGCGATTTTTGCGGCTCGTGAGCGGGCACAAAAAGCCACCGGTTTAGTGCCGACGGTGATCTATCTCTCGCCGCAAGGACGGAAGTTGGATCAGCAGGGCGTTCAAGCACTGGCTTCCGCCGGGCCTTTAGTGGTCGTGGCAGGACGCTATGAAGGCATTGATGAACGCGTGGTGGAAAGTGACATCGATGAAGAGTGGTCGATTGGCGACTATGTGCTGAGCGGCGGTGAGCTGCCGGCAATGGTGCTGATCGATGCAGCGGCAAGGCTGATTCCCGGCGTGCTGGGCCATCAGGATTCCGCTGTCGAAGACTCGTTTAATGACGGTCTGTTAGACTGCCCGCACTACACCCGTCCGGAAGTCATTGACGGGCGCCAAGTGCCGGATGTGCTGTTAAGCGGTAATCATGCAGCCATCAAGCGCTGGCGGTTAAAGCAGTCACTCGGCCGTACATGGCAACGTCGTCCCGATCTGTTGGAAGGGCGATCGTTAGATGCCGAACAGCGTAAGCTGTTGAACGAGTTTATCGAAGAACACGCTCTGTCCACTATTTCAGCTAGAACTGAGTAGATCAGAGCGGCGGTGCAGGGCGGACAAGGCGAGTAGTTTTTTGATAGTAGCCAACGCACCTGTGTCACCCATAACGACTCCCGCATAGCTCGTTTCGAGCGCCGGGATCACGGCTTCCGCCACCCATGATTGAGCGGTCAAGCCAACACGTTATTCAGGAGTATGATGATGAGCAGCAAAAGCAAAGTGATCCAGGCGATCGAATCTGAGCAAATGGGCAAAGAAATTCCTCCCTTTGCCCCCGGCGACACTATTGTCGTTCAGGTAAAAGTAAAAGAAGGCACCCGCGAGCGTCTCCAGGCGTTTGAAGGTGTAGTCATCGGTAAGCGTAACCGTGGCCTGAACTCCGCGTTCACCGTGCGTAAAATTTCACACGGCGTTGGCGTTGAGCGTACCTTCCAGACCTACAGCCCGCTGGTTGACTCGATCGAAGTCAAGCGTCGCGGTGATGTGCGTCAAGCCAAGCTTTACTACCTGCGCGAGCGCAGCGGTCGTTCTGCCCGTATCAAGGAAAAGCTGGCTTAAACGCCACTCTTCCGTGGGCGTGCGCTGTGCTTTTTTATGCGTCGCGCCCAGATACTAAGACCCCGTCACCGCTTTGCGGGGCGGGGTTTTTTTATCTAAATGCATGTTTATGCCGCTTATCAAAAACGGCTGGAGACTGCTGACGTATGAGCGTTATCGATGCATTTTTAGATGCTCTCTGGCTTGAGCAGGGCGCCAGCGACCATACGTTAGCCGCCTACCGGCGTGACTTAACCGCCTGGCAGGCGCATTTGGAAAGCCACGGCGAAGCGCTGCTGGCGCCTCCACCAGCACGCATCAGCGAATGGTTTGCCAGTCGCCGTGAGCAAGGCTACCAACTGCGTAGCAATGCCCGGCTGCTGTCGACGCTACGTAGCTTCTATCGTTGGGGGCGCCTCAATAATCAAGTGGCGAGTGATCCGCTCACTGACATCAAGCTGCCACGGGTCATCCCCGGCTTGCCTAATACCTTGGAAGAGGATGAGGTAGAGCGTCTGCTATTGGCGCCCGATACGGACACACCTTTGGGCGTGCGTGACCGTGCCATGCTGGAGTTACTATACGCCTGCGGCCTGCGGGTATCTGAATTGGTAGGGCTCACCGGCGATGCGGTCAACTTGCGTCAAAACGTGGTAAGGGTACGCGGTAAAGGCGATAAAGACCGCCTGGTGCCGATGGGTGAAGAAGCCGCTGATTGGCTGGCCCACTATATGAAGACTGCGCGACTGGATTTAATGAGCGACCCGACACGACCGGCGTTGTTTCCTGGGCGGGGCGACAAGGCCATGACTCGACAAACGTTTTGGCATCGAATTAAGGTGCATGCCATCACGGCGGGTATTAACCGGCCACTGTCTCCACATACACTGCGCCATGCATTTGCCACCCATTTATTGAATCATGGGGCCAATTTACGGGTCGTACAGCTGCTACTGGGTCATAGTGATTTATCAACGACCCAAATTTATACCCATGTGGCTCAAGCGCGCTTGGAAAGCCTACATGCAGAACATCATCCAAGAGGTTGAATTGATAATGCGTCAACGCCGTTTTTTAGCATTTCCGTTACTGATAGCGGGCAGCCTACTGCCTGTTGTTGCTCAAGCCGACGCTGTAGGAGACCGCCTGGCTGAATCCCTAAGCGTTAACGGTCAGGCGATGCCCGTGGAAGCGGTCACCGAAACGCCGATGGATGGCGTTTATCACGTTCGGCTGGAGAGCGGTGAATCTTTCTATTCCAATGCTGACGGCAGCCACTTCCTGGTCGGCGACCTTTACGAAAATGCGCCCGGTGGGTTGGTCAATCTATCCGAGCAAGAGCAAAACCAGGAGCGTGCCGATGCACTGGCGGCGGTGCCAGAAGATGAACGAGTGGTGTTCCGTGGTGCTGACGAACCCAAGGCCACCGTGGTGGTGTTTACCGACCCGACGTGCCCTTACTGCGCGCGCTTGCATGAAACCATTCCCGAACTCAATGAGCGTGGTATCGCTGTTCATTACCTAGCCTTTCCACGTGCTGGCATGGGAAGCCAAGCGGCTACCACACTCCAGCAGGTGTGGTGCTCGGATAACCGTAGCGAAGCAATGACCCAAGCAAAGGAAGGAGAGGCGATTTCCAGCGCAGCGGATTGCGATAACCCGGTCGCTGGTCAATATGAGCTGGGTAAAGCCTTGGGCGTGCAGGGGACACCAGCGATAATTTTGCCCGATGGGCAGTTAGTGCCTGGATTTGTGCCCCCCGATCGGCTCACCGCCATGTTAGGCTTGGATGAAGACTGAAACAAACAATAGTGCTGCCGCGTAAAATAGGTGGCACACAACGCTGAGATACTGTCTTAAGACCAGCACCACCAGGTGCACGACACGAAAGGGGAAGTATTTTGAAACCGGTAAGAGTAGGTATTTGTGGTTTAGGCACGGTCGGTGGCGGCACCTTTAACGTGTTGACCCGCAACGCTGACGATATTGCGCGCCGTGCTGGCCGCCCTATTGTGATTGAGCAGGTTGCTCACCGCAGTATTCATCCTGACTGCGATATTACCGGCATCAATACCACTTCAGATGTGTTTGAAGTCGCTACTAACCCCAATGTCGATGTTCTGGTGGAGCTGATTGGTGGTTACGATATCGCCCGCGAACTGGTACTGACCGCTATCGCCAATGGCAAGCATGTCGTCACTGCCAACAAGGCGTTGATTGCTGTACACGGCAACGAAATTTTCAAAGCGGCTCATGAGAAAGGTGTCATCGTGGCGTTTGAAGCCGCGGTCGCGGGCGGTATTCCGGTGATCAAATCGCTGCGTGAAGGCCTCGGTGCCAACCGCATTGAGTGGGTGGCAGGGATTATCAACGGCACCGGCAACTATATCCTTACCCATATGCGTGACGAAGGCCGTGCCTTTGAAGATGTACTCGCAGAAGCCCAGGCGTTGGGTTATGCCGAATCCGACCCCACCTTTGATGTGGAAGGCATCGACGCCGCGCACAAGCTGACGATTTTGGCCTCGATTGCCTACGGCGTGCCGCTGCAGTTTGAGAAGGCCTTCACCGAGGGGATCTCGCGGATTACCGCGGAAGATGTCGAGCAGGCCGATAACCTTGGCTATGTGATCAAGCATTTAGGAATCTCCAAGCGCACCGATCAAGGCCTGGAGCTGCGCGTGCACCCCACGCTGATTCCCAAAGAACGACTGCTAGCCAATGTTCATGGTGTGAAAAACGCGATTGCGATTATGGGTGATGCGGTAGGGCCGACGCTCTATTATGGTGCCGGTGCAGGCGCTGAGCCGACTGCTTCAGCGGTCGTCGCCGATCTGCTCGACGTGGCGCGGGATATCTCCACCGATCACCACTACCGGGTGCCTTACCTAGCGTTCAGCGGTATTGGTGAAGATGTCAGCCAGTTACCCATCATGCCGATGGAAGACATTACTACCGCCTACTATTTGCGTTTGCTGGCGGTGGATCGTCCTGGTGTGCTGGCGCGAGTGGCAACGATTCTGGCCGAGCAGGGCATCTCTATCGAAGCGTTAATCCAGAAAGAGGCCACCGAAGGTGAGCTGGTCCCTATCATTCTGCTGACGCACCGCACGAAAGAGAAACAAATGAACGATGCGATTCGTGAAATCGAATCCATGGCCGATATCGCTGGGCCGTTAACACGTATTCGCGTGGAAAGCCTGGACGAAGGGGAGTAAGCCCAAATGCGTTATGTCAGCACGCGTGGCCAGGCGCCCGCGCTCTCGTTTGAAGAAGTGGTGCTCACCGGCATGGCCAGTGACGGTGGGCTGTATGTGCCGGAAACGCTGCCTGAGTTTTCCCGTGAAGAGCTCGCCGAGATGGCCGGGCTCTCCTACGCCGAGATCGCCTTTCGAGTGATGAAGCCGTTCGTCAATGGCGAGATCGATGATGCGACGTTCCGCAGTATCGTTACCGAAGCCTACGCGACGTTCAATCACGATGCGGTCGTGCCGCTTAAGCAGCTAGATGCCAATCACTTCCTGCTCGAGCAGTTTCATGGCCCGACGCTCGCGTTTAAAGATGTGGCTCTACAGTTGCTAGGCCGCTTGCTCGATCACTTCCTGAAAAAGCGTGGCGAGCGTGCGGTGATTATGGGGGCCACCTCAGGCGATACCGGCTCGGCGGCGATTGAAGGCTGTCGCCACTGCGACAACCTGGATATTTTTATCCTGCATCCGCACAACCGGGTCTCGGAAGTGCAGCGCCGACAAATGACCTCGGTGCTGGCCAATAACGTCTTTAATATTGCCATTGAGGGCAATTTCGACGATGCCCAGGCGATGGTCAAGGCAAGCTTTGCCGACCAAACGTTCCTCAACGGTACGCGCCTGGTGGCGGTGAATTCGATCAACTGGGCGCGCATCATGGCGCAGATCGTTTACTACGTCGCCTCCGGTGTCGCGCTGGGCGCACCGCACCGTGAGGTGAGCTTCTGCGTGCCGTCCGCCAACTTCGGTAATGTGTTTGCAGGCTATATGGCCTACAAAATGGGCCTGCCGGTGAAGCAGTTCATCATCGCCACCAACGCCAACGATATTCTGCACCGCACGTTGACCGACAATGACTTCTCCAAAAAGGAGTTGGCGGCCACCCTGGCGCCCTCTATGGATATCGTGGTGTCGTCTAACTTTGAGCGCCTGCTGTTTGACGCCTACGATCGCGACGGCTTAGCCGTGGCAGCGCTGCTTGAGCGCTTCCAGCAGGAACCGACGGCGCTGGCTGATGCCCCACTGGCCAAGCTACGCGAGAAGTTCGCAAGCTATAGCGTCGACGATGCGACAATACTTGAAGTCATTCGTGATGCGCATAAGCGCACCGGTGAGATGCTCGACCCGCACACGGCTACTGGCTATCGTGCCGCCGAGCGCGCCCGCGCTGATCAATCAACACCGATGATTACCCTGGCGACGGCGCATCCGGCCAAGTTTGCTGAAGCAGTTGTCAAAGCAGGCTTCCCGGGTGTACCGCTACCGCCGCATATGGAAGATTTGATCGAGCGCGAAGAGCGTTACACCGTGCTGCCCGCCGAGCTTGCCGCCGTGCAGCAGTATGTCGCGGAAAACCGGCGTTAACACGTTGATGGCAGAGCTACCCCATCACACGCTGTGCGCTAGCACGCTTTCGTTTAGCAAGACCGAGCCACGTTTAGAGCCTCGTCCAGTGGATGAGGCGCTTTACGCCCGTGCTCAGGCAGAAGGCTTAAGCGAGCTTCAGGCGCGGCTGTTGGCCTCACGCTTATCCGGCTACAGTGGCGAGTTGGCACCCCTGGTAACGCCCAGCCTGCGATATCTGGTTCATCCTGAAAAGCTCGCTGATGGACGTCGCGCCGCCGAGCGCATTGCCCAGGCCGTTGCCGAAGGCGAGACGATCGGCATTCTCACCGACTACGATGTGGACGGTATTACCTCCCATGTAGTGATCCGGCGCACGCTGGTGGAGCTGTTCGGGGTACCCGAGGGCAAACTGCACAGCCTGATTGGCCATCGCATTCACGACGGCTACGGGATTAGCCTGCCGCTGGTAGAGCGCACCCTGGCGCAGAAGCCGTTTCCAACCCTGGTCATTACCGCCGACTGCGGCAGCAGTGACGAGCCGCGTATCGCGCGGCTAAAAGCGGCGGGTATTGATGTGGTCATCAGCGACCACCACGCGCTGCCGGTGGAGGGGCCGCCAAGCTCAGCATTTGCCTGTGTTAATCCTACCCGTGATGATTGCGACTACCCCGACAAAACCATCGCTGGCTGCATGGTGGCGTGGCTATTGATGTCGCTTGCCCGCAGTGTGCTGATCGAGTGGGGGGCGCTATCGGAATCGACGCCCAAGCTGTCACCCTGGCTCTCTTACGTCGCGCTGGGCACGGTCGCGGATTGCGTCTCCTTGGGCGGTAGCCCCGCCAACCGCGCGGTAGTTAATCATGGCTTAACGCTGATCAATCGCATGGATGCGGCGTGCTGGCGGGCCATGGCTACGCGCTTAGGCGCCGACAGCGTGCCCTTTAACGCTGAGACGTTGGCGTTTCAGATGGGCCCGCGCATCAATGCCCGCTCGCGGCTGGATGACCCCTATGCAGCGCTGCATTTCATGCTGGCCGAGAACGATGGCGTTGCCAACCGTCAGCTCGATGTACTGGATCAGGACAACCAATCCCGCAAAGCCATTGAGGCGGATATGGCTGCCGAGGCTCGCACCTTGGCGGCGAGTGCCCTGAGCGCCGATGAACCTGCGGTGGTGGTGCTGCTGGAAGATGGCCATCCCGGCGTGCAGGGTATTGTCGCCTCGCGGTTGGTGCAGGCTTATGGCCGACCAGCACTGGTGCTCACCCAAGCGGCAGCCCCCGGGATGTTGACAGGGTCGGGGCGTTCGATCGACGGACTACACTTACGCGATGCTCTGCAGCGCACGTTTGAGCTTGCGCCCCAGGCGCTGCCGCGCTTTGGTGGCCATAGTGGGGCTGCAGGTGTAGGCGTGCCACGCGACCAGCTTGGCGCTTTTAAAGCGGCCTTTCTGCAGGCGGTAGGCGAGCAGTTGGAGGGGCGAACCCTCTACCCGCGGCTGTGGACTGACGGCGAACTTTCAACGGCGCAGCTTTCGCTGACCACTTTGCAAGAGATCGAGATGCTTGGGCCCTATGGGCGAGAGTTTGATCCGCCGCTGTTTGAAGGGCGCTTTATTGTTGAAGCGCTGCGCCCGGTGGGGGCTGACGGCGCACACCTGATGCTGGAACTCTCCACAGGACCTGTGACCTGCAAAGCGATCTGGTTTCGTGCGTTAACGCCGGGAGAGCTACCTGGGTTTAACGTGGGCGATACGCTTCATTGCGCCTATAAGCTCAACCGTAACCGCTGGCGCGGCCGCGAAACGCTGCAGTTAATGGTCGAACACGCCAGCCCAATTTAAGCTGTACGTCGCATCATCTACTAACAATTTAAGTAAGGACGCTCTCATGCGTGTGGAAGATTTACCCAAGGACCAGCATCGCCCCTACGAAGATGTAATGGCGATGTTGCTGGGCACGTTTTTTGTCGCGCTGGGAGTTACTTTTTACACCCATGCGGTGCTACTCACCGGCAGTACAGCAGGCTTAGCGCTACTGCTCAGCTATATGACCAGCAGTCTCACCGGCTGGGGGTTTGGGGTGTATTTCTTCGCTATCAATCTGCCGTTTTACTATTTGGCGGTGAAGCGCATGGGCTGGAGTTTTACCCTGCGCACTTTTGCCGCCATCGGCCTGGTCTCGCTGTTTTCGGAGCTGACCCAAGGCTGGGTTCAGTTTGCCAGCGTGCCTTCTATCTACGCCGCCTTGATGGGCGGCGCGCTGATGGGCATCGGAATGCTGATGCTGTTTCGCCACCGTACCAGTCTCGGTGGTATCAATATTCTTGCGCTCTACCTGCAGGATAAACACGGTCTGCGCGCGGGCTATGTGCAACTAGCCATTGATGGCGTCATTCTGTTAATAGCCCTGACCCAGCTGCCGCTGGATCGCGTGGGCTATTCGGTGCTGGGGGCGTTGACGCTCAATCTGATTATCGCCCTGAATCATAAGCCAGGGCGCTATATAGGGGTGAGTTAGATAGCATAGGTGTGAGTTAGATGGCGTTCAGCTAAGCCAGAACCACCACACAATCAGTGCGATTAATCCCACGCCTGCCAAATTGACCAATACACTCATGAGACTTCCTCCTGGCTGGCTTTCCACCGCCGCAAGCGGTTAGCGTTACTGACCACGGTAATGGAAGAGAGCGACATCGCGGCCCCGGCTATCATCGGCGAAAGCAGCGTGCCGGTGAACGGATAAAGCACCCCTGCAGCGATAGGGATACACAGCACGTTATAGCCAAACGCCCCCACCAGGTTCTGCTTAATATTGCGCAATGTGGCACGGCTGATCTCGATGGCTGACGCCACCCCGTGCAGCGAGCCACGCATGAGCGTTATTCCCGCGCTTTCAATCGCTACATCGGTGCCTTGTCCAATCGCAAAGCCCACATTTGCTCGGGCCAGCGCGGGGGCATCATTGATGCCATCACCCACCATACCGACGATTTCCCCCGCCTGTTGACGGCGCTCGATCTCTGCGTGTTTGTCTTCAGGCAACAGGCCCGCGCGAAACTCATCGATGCCCACTTCCCCGGCAATGGCTTTGGCGGTGTGCTCGTTATCGCCGGTTAACATCACGATGGTTAAGCCGTCTTTTTGCAGGCGCTTGATCGCGGCCACGGTATCGTGGCGCAGCGGGTCGCTGACGCCAAACAGTGCGGCCAGCTTGCCATCCACCGCTAAGTACACCAGCGTGCGTGCCTGTTCTTCCAGGGCACGGGCTTGATCTTTACCTGCGTTAAGATCGACCCCTGCCTCCTTAAGCAGGCGTGCATTGCCCAGCAGCAGTGCTTTTCCATCAGGCGTCTGGGCTTTCACCCCGCCGCCGGTCACGCTATCGAAATGCGCTATATCAGCAACTGGGGCATCATTTTCCTGGGCGTAATTCATCAGCGCCGCCGCCAAGGGGTGCTCAGAGCCACGCTCGAGTGCATGCACTAAACTGAGTGCGGTGGATTGCTCGACGCCAAACAACTGCGCGTCGGTGACGCTGGGCTTGCCCTGGGTGAGCGTGCCGGTTTTATCGACGACTAACGTGGTCAGCTTGCTGGCGGTTTGCAGCGCCTCACCGCTGCGCACCAGCACCCCGTGCTCTGCCGCTTTGCCAACGCCAATCATGGTCGAGATGGGCGTGGCCAGGCCAAGGGCGCAGGGGCAGGCAATAATCAGTACGGTGGTCGCCGTGACCAACATATGGATGACTTGTGGGACAGGCCCCAGGTTGAACCACAACAGCGCCGTCAGTACGGCAATGATCATTACCGAAGGCACAAACACACTGGATACCTGGTCGGCGAGCTCGCCAATCGGTGGACGGGAGTTCTGAGCACTGGCTACCTGTTCGGTAATCTGCCCCAGCCGGGTGTCGGTACCTACCCGCGTTGCTTGATATACCAACCCACCGCGGCCATTCACCGTGCCTGCGCTAACCTCATCACCGACGTGCTTGGCCACTGGTAATGGCTCACCGGTGAGCATCGACTCGTCGATATGGCTTTGGCCTTCCATCACTTGGCCATCCACGGGCAGGCGTTCGCCAGGACGCACGCGAACGTGGTCGCCAGCACGCACGGCATCAATCTCAATCTCTTGCTCATGACCGTCGCGAATCACCCGTGCGGTTCGGCTTTGCAAATCAAGCAGGCGCTTTAAGGCATTACTGGTACGGCCTCGGGCGCGTAGCTCCAATGCATTGCCGAGCAGAATCAGCCCGATCACCATGGCGGAGGCTTCAAAATAGATGCCCTGGGCAACATCCGGCAGCCATGGCGCGAACAGCACGACCGCCATGGAGTACAACCAAGCGGTACCGGTGCCCATGGCGACCAGTGTGTCCATATTGGCTTGGTGGTGTTTAAGGTTCTTCCAGGCATTAACGAAAAAGTGGCGCCCCGGGAAGGCTAGAATGCCCAGGGTGAGCAGGCCAATAACTAACCAGTAGAGGCGACCCAGCCCCATCGGGTGAGGGTGGAAAAAGAACATGCTCAACATCAGCGGAATTGCCAGTGCCAGCGAAATTGCGCTGCCGCGCAGCCGGCGCTGATAGGTCTTAGCATCCTGTTCTGCGCGGGTGCGTTCGGCTTCGCGCATATCCACAATCGGTTCTGCCCCATAGCCCACCGCCTCTACGGCGGCGATCAATGCCTGAGGTTCAGCACTGCCGAATACCTGGGCAGAGTGACTGCCAAAATTCACGCTGGCGGTATCGACACCCTCGGTGCGCTCAAGCGCCTTCTGAACGCTTTTGACGCAGCTGGCGCAGGTCATGCCGCTAATCGCCAGGCGTTGTTTCTTGCCTTGCCCTTGAAAAAGGGAATGGGCGTTGGTGGTTTTTTCAGTATCAGTATCGACGGCTGCGGGATCTGCTTTGCTAGTCGCTTCGCTTGTGTCTGCTTCCTCTACCGTCATGTCGGCTGGCGAATAGCCAGCCTCTTTCAATCGTTGATCAAGCTCGGCGCTGGTTAAGGTTGATATAACCTCAAGGCGTTTTTCGCTAGGCGTGCCGGTCACCTCAGCATTGGGGTCGACGTTATGAATCGCCTCGCGCATGCGCTTAACACAGCCTTGGCAGCTCATGCCTGGAATGGTTCGTGTGGCGACGCCAGGGTTGATTGGATTGGTAGTGTTCAGGCCAGAGGAGTCGCTCATGGGGTCTCCTTGGTAGATGGTGAGTCAGGAAAGCTTTCAATTAAGCGGCACACACTGTGCCCGTCGGGCGTGCCGTCAGGCATATGCTGCCAACTGGCCAGCGCGTGCTCCATGCGTTCGGCGAGTGCCTCAAGTTCAGCAATGCGCGCCCGAATTTGGGGCAGTCGACTAGTGAGTAGATCACGTACTAATGGGCACGGAGAATCGCCTTGGTCGGCGTGGGTCAGAATGTCGCGAATTTCAGCCACGCTAAAGCCTAACTTGCGTGCCCTCTGAATAAAGCGTAGCCGCTCTAGGTCAGTGTCTGAAAAAAGTTGATAGCCATTATCAGGGTGCCGCTGGGGGGCAAGAAGCTGCTCACGAGCGTAATGGCGCACGGTTTCAGCGGTAACACCGCCCCGTTTTGCAAGCTCGTTAACTTTCATGGCCTATTCTCCTGACCGGTTAAATAATAGTCGATTAAGTGTAAAACCTATGGGTAACCCATAGGTCAAGAGGCTTTTGGTCGTCGGATAGTCTGTCAGCCAAAATGACTAAAACACTGATTTAAAACGACCGTGCGACTAATGTATAAGGTAAAAATGAAATAAAACGACCGTTTGCCCTTGAACCTTTGGCGCCGTTGAGAGAAAACAGTCATGTAGAAAATAACGAGGGGTGGATCGACGGTATCCACCGGATCATCGGGAAGAGAGGCCCACTATGAATAATAAATTTAATAAGCTCACCCTGGCTGCTGCCATCACAGCCGCCTTCGCCAGCCAAGCCCACGCGGGCGGGTACCAAATCAATGAGCAGAGCGTGAGTGGGCAGGGCTACGGCCATGCAGGACGCAGCTCGAACATTCATGATGCAACGATTGTGTATGGCAACCCAGCGGGTATGTCGTTTCTAGATCGTGCGCAAATTACGGCGGGTGGTACTTATTTAAACGTTAATAGTGACATTAGTAATGTCAGCTCTTCCCGCTCCGGGGCTCTTGTTGATACAGATGCAGGGGGTAATGTTACTGGCGTCATACCTTTCAGTGGTTCAGTTTCTGGTTCTAATGACGGTGATATGGTTCCAGGTACGCTTATTCCTTTTGCCTTCTATGCGCACCCAGTGAATGAACAGCTAGCATTTGGCTTCGGTGTGTATGCGCCGTTCGGTTCAAAAACTGATTACGAAGACAGTTTCCAAGGCCGTAATCAAGGAAATTACACCGAAGTGAAGGTAATGACGGCTCAGCCAACCGTTTCTTATCGCTTTACCGAACAGTGGTCGGTTGGCGCAGGTGTTACTTATAATCGCGTAGAAGGTGAGCTTCATCGACAGGTTCCGGTTTCAGTGCCCGGTAATCCTTTAATGGATCCTATGGTAACTGAAGTAGATTCAAGGGTTGAGGGGGACGATGAGGCTTGGGGCTATAACTTGGGGGTGATTTACCAGCCGGTACCTGAAACAACACTAGGTTTAACTTATCGCTCAAAAGTGGATTTCAATCTGGAAGGCGGTTTTACAGCGAGCTCGCCGGTGTTAGATCAACTGGGAGTCGGTACGGTAACGGATACTGCCGCATTAGATTTAACCACACCTGAAACGGTCAATTTCTCTTTAACGCAGCAGATGACCGATAATCTCAAGCTTATGTTTGGTGCGTCTTGGGCGCGATGGAGTCAATTCGACCAGATTCTGGTGACCGGCAGCGATCGGCCTTTAATTACCGATGAGCAGCAGAACTATTCCAACGCGTGGGCGTTTTCTACTGGTGGTGAATATCAGCTAACTCCGCAGTTGGCTCTACGGGCAGGGGTAGCGCTGGATTTTACTCCGACTCAAGACTCTACACGCAGCGTGCGTATACCGTCAGATGATCGCCGCATTTTTTCCATTGGCGCGGGTTGGAGCCCCACACCCGATCTAACATTGGATGTAGCTTACTCTTACTTGACCGAACGTAGCACTCAGGTGAATCAAACTAAAACTGATGATCTTCTTGGGACTGGGCCTATCACTTCAAACTACTCAGCCGACTACAAAAATGAAGCCCATGGCTTTGGCGCGCAGCTAACCTATCGGTTCTAAGGCGTAAGAGTATTCCAGAACGACCCAAACCCGGCTCCGGCCGGGTTTTTTTATTAAAGAGCACTCATCGTTACGCTGTCGCTTATGTCGCGGGGCTATCCAGGAAAGCCGCGCGCATCAGCTCTTGGGTATAAGTCTCGCGCGGGGAATTGAACAGTGATTGGGTGTCGTTTTGCTCGATGATTTCGCCTTGGCGCATGACGATGACCTCATCGGCCAGTGCGCGCACTACGGCGAGGTCATGGCTGATAAATAAGTAGGTCAACCCATGGCGTTGTTGTAAATCGCGTAACAGTTCAATGACGGTCATTTGGACTGAACGGTCAAGCGCCGAGGTCGGTTCGTCAAGCAGTAGGAACTCAGGCTTGACGACCAAGGCTCGGGCAATGGCAATCCGCTGCCGCTGACCACCCGAAAACTCATGTGGGTATCGATGACGGTGGGCGGGGTCCAGGGCAACTTCCTCAAGGGCTTGGATAACCTCGGCATCGCGTTCGGCGCGGCCGAGTAGCGGCTGGTGAACGCGTAATCCCTCGCCAATAATTTCACCCACGGTCATGCGTGGTGAAAGCGAGCCAAAAGGGTCTTGAAAGACAACTTGCATGCGCGCTCGCAGCGGACGCATTCCCGCTCGGTCAAGTTGGGCAACGTCGATATCATCGAAACGTACCTTGCCGTGGCTTTTTACCAGCCGAAGCAGCGCGCGGCCAAGGGTAGTTTTGCCTGAGCCCGATTCGCCCACAATACCCAGGGTTTGGCCTTTGCGCAGGGTGAGATCGATGTTTTTCACCGCTTCAAAATAGCGGTTAGGGCCAAACAGGCGCTTTTTGAGGGGAAAGCGAACACCAACGTGTTGCGCGGTGAGCAGAATGGGGGTTGAGTCGGGAACGGGGGGCTTATGGCCACTTGGGTTGGCGTCAATCAGCATCCGGGTATAGGCGTGCTGGGGGAATTGAAACAACGCCTTGGTAGCGCCTGATTCGACGATTTCGCCATGTTGCATGACGCACACGCTATCGGCTAGGTGGCGGACAACCCCAAGGTCGTGAGTGATAAACAGGATCGCCATGCCGTAGCGGGCCTGAAGATCTTTCAGCAGCGCAAGAATCTGCGCCTGGACGGTGACATCCAGGGCGGTGGTCGGCTCATCGGCAATTAGTAGCTGAGGCTCGCAAGCCAGCGCCATGGCAATCATTACCCGCTGCCGCTGGCCACCGGAGAGTTCGTGGGGGTAGCTGTCAATGCGGCGCTTGGGCTCGGGAATCCCCACTTGTTCGAGCAGCTCTACTACCCGCAGGTAGGCATTGTTGCCCCGCAAGGGCGTGTGCTTATGCAGGACTTCACGAATCTGCCTGCCTACGCGATGCATGGGATTGAGCGAGGTCATCGGCTCCTGGAAGATCATGGAGATCTCATTGCCACGAATGGCCCGCAGACGCTTGCGGTTGACGGTGATTAAATTCTCATCGCCCGAGCCGCCATGCCAGCGGATGGTGCCGCTGGCGCGCGCCAGCTCGGGGAGTAGGCCCATCGCGGCAGTCGATGTGATCGACTTGCCCGAGCCAGATTCACCGACTAACGCCAACGTTTCGCCTTGATGAAGGGTAAAGCTAACGTCTTTGACAGCGGTAACGGTTCCATTGGGAAGATCGAAGTCAACCCGCAGGCGGTCAAATTCTAGCAATGGCTCTGACATGAAGGTTCCTTGCTTTTGCTAGCGAGTTTTTTGTTAACGTGTTTTGGGATCAAGGGCGTCACGCAGGCCGTCGCCGAGAAAGTTTAGGCACAGCAGCGTGATCGCTAGAAATACAGAGGGGATAATCAGCATCCACGGCGCTGTCTCCATCATGTCTTTGCCTTCACTGATTAATACGCCCCAGCTGGTCAAAGGCTCTTGAACGCCGAGGCCAAGAAACGAGAGAAAGCTTTCCAGCAAAATGACTTTGGGAACGGTGAGGGTCACATAGATGATAACGGGGCCGATGGCATTGGGAATCAGATGGCGTGTGACGATCTTAAAGCTGCTAACACCTAATGCATGGGCGGCTTCAACGAATTCACGGCGCTTTAGAGCGAGTACCTGTCCGCGCACAATGCGCGACATGTCTAGCCATTCAACGGCGCCAATGGCGGCGTAGATCAGTAGGATATTCCGCCCAAACACCACCATCAGCAGGATGACCATGAACATGAAGGGCAGCGAGTACATGATGTCGACAAAGCGCATCATCAGGTTGTCGACTCGGCCCCCCACGTAGCCGGCAATTGCACCGTAAAGTACCCCGATAACCAAAGAAACAAGGGTCGCTACCAAGGCAACAGAGAGTGAAATCTGTCCACCATGCAATACCCGAGTGAGCAAGTCTCGGCCGTTGGCGTCAGTACCTGCATAGTGGCCACTTTCGATGCTGGGCGGGGCCAGGAAGGCGTTCCAATCCACTTCATCAAGTGCCCAGGGCGTTAGCCAGGGACCAAACAAGCAGGCCAGGGCAATGACGACGAGGAGCACAAGGCTGGCGGTTGCTGCACTGTTTTGGCGAAGCCGTCGCCACGCTTCACGCCCCAGACTATTACTGGCGGCAGGCGGGATCGACGTTGCATTATTCATTATCATAGCGAATCTGCGGGTCCAGAGCCGAGTAGAGTAAATCGACGATTAGGTTGAGAAGTACGATCAAACCGCCGTAAAAAACGACAGTGCCCATCACCAAGGTGTAATCTCGATTGAGCGCCGCCTGGACGAAATAACGGCCAATACCGGGTATGCCGAAAATCTGCTCAATCACCACTGAGCCGGTAATAATCCCAGCAATGGCGGGTCCTAGGTAGGAGATAACCGGAAGCATTGCCGGACGCAGGGCGTGACGAAAGATGACTTCGCTCTCGCTAAGGCCTTTGGCTCTGGCCGTGCGAACAAAGTGACTACTTAGCACTTCAATCATGCTGGCGCGCATCATCCGTGCAATATACGCAATCTGCTGAATAGAAAGGGCCACGACGGGGAGGATCATGTTTTTCCAATGGCCATCGTTCCAACCACCGACGGGTAACCAAGCCAGAAAGACGCCGAATACCAGCGCGAGTAGCGGGGCAACCACAAAGTTGGGAACAGCCACCCCGGCCAGCGCTGTCCCCATTACCATATAGTCAACGGTGGAATTGCGTTTAAGAGCGGCAATAACCCCCATGGGGATACCCGTTAGAAGCGCAAGACCGATTGCCCACAAACCAAGTTCGAGGCTGACAGGAAAGCCTTGAGCGACGAGCTCGGTGACTGAAAAATCCTTGTATTTGAACGAGGGGCCAAGATCGCCTTGAAGCAGGTTCCCCATATAGGTGAAATATTGATCCCAGATGGGCTTGTCCAGGCCGTAAGAGGCCATTAAATTGGCCTCGATTTCAGGCGGGAGTTGACGTTCGCCGTCGAAAGGCCCACCAGGGGCCAAGTGCATTAAAAAGAACGACAGGGTAATGACGATCCACAGTGTCGGGATCGCCTGAAGTAAGCGTTTCAACGTGTAGCTAAGCATTAGCGGGCCTCGCTCCTCAGGCCGAAGCCTGAGGATGTAACGGCAGTCAGTCGTGGTAGAGAGCGACGGATTGAAGGGAATTAATTATCGAAGTGAATCCAGCGTGAGCGGTGGATATCTTCAATATTAGTTTCCCAGCCACTTAAGTCGGGACTGACAAGGTTGCGCGAGACGTAGTAGTAGATGGGCAATGTTGCGCTGTCTTCCAATGCGATAGTCTCTGCCTCGGCCATGATGTCGGCTCGCTCCTCAAGGTCCTGGGTATTCGCAGCTTCGCTCATCAACGCATCGAATTCAGGCGAGCTGTAGGCGCCGTAGTTATTCGATACGCCGCTTTCCAACAGGCTTAAAAAGTTTTGGGCGTCATTGTAGTCACCGATCCAGCCAGCACGGGCAACGTCGAAGTCGCCTTGGCGAATATCCGCATAGTGAACGGCAACTTCCGAATTATAAAGCTCCACCTCAACGCCTAGGGGCTTCCACATGGCGGCAATGGCGATGGCGACCTTGCGATGATCTTCGCTGGTGTTATAGCGCAGCATAAGCTCCAGCGGATTATCCGGGCCGTAGCCCGCCTCTTGGAGTAATTCCTGGGCGCGCTCTAGTCGCTCATCCTGGGATAGGTCGGCGAAGCTAGCGGTAGGGCCTTCATAGTGGCTAACATTAGGTGGAACGAAACTATAAGCAGGTACTTCACCCGTACCGAGTATTTGGTCGGTAATGACTTCACGGCGAACGGCTAGACTAAGGGCTTCACGTACACGCGGGTCAGCGGTCGCATGGCCATCTCGGGCATTGAAAGCGTAGTAATAGATGCCGAGATAGGGCGCTACCTGAACGGCGTCGGGCAGGTTATCCTGCAACCAGTCGTACTGCTGGGTGGGAAACTCACGAGCGATATCGATCTCGCCTGCGCGGAAGCGGTTCAGTGCCGTGTTGCGCTCCTCGATAGGAAAGTACACGACTTCCTCGAGCGCGACATTGTCAACGTCGTGAAAATGGGGGTTACGCGATGCCGTGATGCGCGTTTGTGACTGCCATTCCTCCAGTTGAAAAGCGCCGTTGGAGACCATGTTATCTGGGCGTGACCATTCATTACCATGCGCTTCCACCGTGTGGCGTGGCACCGGATAGGCGGTATAGTGGGAAAGCTGATCTAAAAAGTAGGGTGTTGAACGTTCAAGGGTGATTTGTAGGGTGGTCGCGTCTAATGCTTCAACACCCAGCGTGCTTGGCTCGGCGTCACCTGCATATACCGTTTCGGCATTTTTAATCGGATACAACAGATAGGCATAATCAGCGGCGGTGGCTGGCGATAATATGCGCTGAAAAGCGAAAACAAAGTCATCAGCAGTAACCGGCTCACCGTCCGACCACTTGGCATCGTCTCTCAGTTTGAAGGTGTAAACCGTGCCGTCATCGGAGATTTTCCACGACTCTGCAACGCCGGGAATGCGGCTACCATCAGCGGCTTCAGTGACCAGTCCTTCAAAAAGATCACCCACCACATCGTTTTCCCAGGTGCCGCTAATTTTATGCGGATCGAGCGATGCCGGTTCACCCATAATGGCTAAGCGAAGCGTATCTGCCTGAAGAGGGGTGGCAACGCTAAACGCCAACGCCAGCGCTACAGGGCCCATAAGAGTGCGAGTTTTAGTCATAGTGTTCCCTCCAAAATTGTTCTAATACGGTTGTTTGACTATGGGGTACTTGTTTAAGTACTAACATCGCTGAAAAGCAGGCGTCTATCAGAAATTACACATGTAGCTATGCGGAATTTCGATAATGACGGAGCGCATGGTTGTTGGAAGCCAATTTAGCTACACTATGCGTTTTTCTAATCGTGCACCTTTGTACGGTCAGACACAGACAACGCTAGGGCCACTCCATGTTGGAAACCAATCCGATTCACAACCAGCTCAAGGACCTGTCTGAGCGGACAGACGTTCTTAGGGGGTATCTTTGACTATGCCGAAAAGAAAGATCGGCTAGAAGAAGTTACCCGCGAACTGGAAGACCCCAATGTCTGGAACGATCCAGACTACGCGCAGAAGTTAGGTAAAGAGCGCGCCTCCCTCGAAGCCATCGTGGCGACCATTGATGATCTTGAGCAGGGCCTGGGCGATAGCCGGGATCTGCTAGAACTGGCTGAAATGGAAGAGGACGAAGGCACTGTCGAAGAAGTACGTCAAGAACTGGATAGCATGCAGGCCGCGTTAGAAAAGCTAGAGTTTCGGCGCATGTTTTCCGGTGATATGGACCAAAATAACGCTTATTTGGATATTCAGTCCGGCTCCGGTGGTACAGAGGCGCAGGATTGGGCCAATATTTTGCTGCGCATGTATCTGCGCTGGGCGGAGAGCCACGGCTTCAAAGCCGATATCACCGAGATCTCGGCGGGCGAAGTGGCGGGCATCAAATCGGCGACGGTACACGTTCAGGGCGACTACGCTTTTGGTTGGCTGCGCACCGAAACCGGTGTGCACCGCCTTGTACGTAAAAGCCCGTTTGATTCCGGCGGCCGTCGGCATACCTCGTTTGCCTCGGTATTTTTGTCGCCAGAAATTGACGATAGCTTCGAGGTAGAGATTAACCCCTCGGATTTGCGCGTTGATACTTACCGCTCTAGCGGCGCGGGCGGCCAGCACGTTAATACCACCGATTCAGCAGTGCGGATTACCCACGAGCCGACCGGCATTGTCGTGGCCTGCCAAGGCCAGCGCAGCCAGCATGCTAACCGCGACTTTGCCATGAAGCAGTTAAAAGCGCGGCTGTGGGAACACGAAATGCAAAAGCGCAACGCCGCTAAGCAGGAGGCTGAAGACTCCAAAGCTGATATCGGCTGGGGCAGCCAGATTCGCTCTTACGTGCTGGATGATCAGCGCATCAAGGATCTGCGCACCAGCGTGCAGTCCAGCAACTGCGATAAAGTGCTCGACGGGGATATTGATCAATTTATCGTCGCTAGCTTGAAGCAAGGTTTGTAATCTTTTTAGCGTTTGAACATGAACAGGGTGCCCCATGGCTAACCAAGACGCGTCTGCTGCAGACAACGAAAACCACCTGATCGCCGAGCGCCGTACCAAGTTGGCGGCTCGTCGCGAGCGTGCCGCTGAGCAGGGAAAAAGTGCGTTTCCCAATGATTTTCGCCGCGACAGCTTAACCGTTGAGCTGCAAAACGCCTTTGGCGATAAAGACAAGGCCGAGCTTGAAGCGTTGGATCACCACGCCGCTGTAGCAGGTCGCGTGATGCGTCAACGCGGCCCCTTTATCGTCATTCAGGATGTAGCCGGACAAATCCAGCTCTACGTGGATAAAAAAGGCTTGCCCCCAGAGGTGCTTGAAGACGTTAAGAGCTGGGATATTGGTGACATCGTCGCCGCCCACGGGCCGGTGCATAAATCCGGCAAGGGCGATCTGTACGTGATGATGAAAGAGGCCCAACTGCTCACTAAGAGCCTGCGCCCGCTGCCGGATAAGTTTCACGGCTTGACCGATATGGAAGCCCGCTATCGTCAGCGCTATGTAGATCTGATCATGAACCCGCAGTCGCGTAAGGTATTTGAAACCCGCGCAGCGGTGATCAGCTCCATGCGTCGCTTCTTTGAAGCGCGCGGCTTTATGGAGGTCGAAACGCCAATGCTGCAGCCGATCCCCGGCGGCGCGGCGGCACGGCCTTTCATTACCCACCACAATGCGCTGGATATCGACATGTATCTGCGCATTGCACCGGAGCTTTACCTCAAGCGTTTGGTGGTGGGCGGTTTTGAAAAGGTGTTTGAGATTAACCGCAACTTCCGCAACGAAGGGTTATCCACGCGTCACAACCCAGAATTCACCATGGTGGAGTTCTACTGGGCGTACGCGGATTATCGCGACCTGCTCGATATGACCGAAGCGATGCTGCGCACAGCGGCGGAGGAAGTGCTGGGCAGCGCGGTGATTGAGTACCAGGGCGCGAGCTACGATTTCGGCAAGCCCTTTGCCCGTTTAACGCTACGCCAGGCGATTCTGGATCACGGTGAAGGCATTGCTGACAGCGATCTGGACTCGCTGGAGGCGGCGCGGGCCACCGCTGAGAAACTGGGTATCAAGGTCAAAGAGAGCTGGGGCCTGGGTAAGGTGCAAACCGAGATATTCGAAGAGGTTGCCGAGCATAAGCTCGACCAGCCGACCTTTATCACCGAGTACCCGGCTGAAGTGAGCCCGCTGGCACGGCGTAACGATGCTAACCCCTTCGTCACCGAGCGCTTTGAGTTCTTTGTCGGTGGTCGCGAAATCGCCAACGGTTTCTCGGAGCTCAACGACGCCGAAGATCAGGCCGAGCGCTTCCGCGCCCAGTCAGCGGAAAAAGACGCTGGCGACCTGGAGGCGATGTACTACGATGCGGATTACGTGCGTGCGTTGGAGTACGGCATGCCACCTACCGCAGGTGAGGGCATCGGTATTGATCGCCTGGTGATGCTGTTTACCGACAGCCCTTCCATTCGTGATGTGCTGCTATTCCCGGCGATGCGCCCTGAAGTGGGTTAAACCATTCAATAGCGGATGAAAAGTTGGTAAGGGCGCGTTATAGCGCCCATAATGGTCAACGTTTCGACGGCGAGGAGAATCCCATGAAACTGCTTAATCGCTCCGCACTGAGCGTCAGGCCGACCCAGCCCTTTGTGGACTGGATCAACGCGCTGGAACCCACCATGGGAGACGACGACCTGACCCTGGACGACGTCGAACGTGAAAGTACCATTTACCTGATTCCAGAGATGGACACCCCAGAGGCGCTGGAAACCTTTGTGCGTGATCGCTACGTGGAAATTCTCGAGACTGAACTACGCGCTTGGGAAGAGGATGAGCGCCAGTGGCCAGATAAGATCGATTGGTCGCTGTTTCAAGAATTTGTGCGCGTCGAGCATAGCTATCTAGCGATCGATTTGGACGACGAAACAGCCCTTGAAATTTCTGAAGTCGATGATGCCCTGCTACTCGACAGTGAACAGGATTAGCGTGCTAATATTTTAAGCAAGCTAATTTCTGCCTGCGCGGCTGTTTAATGACAGTTAGCGAGCGTACTTCGAAACCGGCTTAGGCCGGTTTCTTTGTTTTTAAAATCATTTGCTGGAAGAAAATTGTGTTGATCGTTTTGTTTAGCAACACGCCTGCCTAGGAACTTTTGCATGCGATTGTTTGAAACCCGTCCCGGTGACGATGGACTGCCTGGGCCCGAACGTGCCTTGGCCGTGCTGGCGCTAGTGACCGGCACCTTAATGGCGGTGGTCGACACCACCATGATCAATTTAGCCCTGCCCACCATCGCTGCGGATTTAAACGTGTCGGCCTCCCGTGCCGTTTGGATTACTAACCTTTTTCAGGTTGTCTGTGCCGCGTTTTTGCTCGTATTTGCAGGCATCAGTGAATTGATCACGCGTCGTAGGCTCTACCTATTTGGACTGGCCACCTTTGTCGTTGCGGCACTGGGGGCTGCGCTATCGCGTAATCTGGAAACGCTGCTGGTATTTCGCGCCTTTCAGGGACTAGGCGCTGCGGCCACGCTATCGATTGGCCCATCGCTCTATCGCGCTATTTTTCCCTCGCGCCTATTGGGCAGCGCCCTTGGCTTGAGTGCCTTGGTGGTAGCCGGCGGCTACGCTGCCGGGCCCACGTTAAGTGGCGTTATTCTATCATTCGCCGACTGGCCCTGGCTGTTTGCCATCAATGTGCCGCTGGGCCTCTGCTCGCTATGGCTGGCCAAGCGCGCCTTGCCACATGAGGTGCGTAGGCAAGGCAGCTTCGATGTGGCTGGGGCGTTGCTCTCAATCGTGATGCTGGCGAGCTTTTTTATCGCCATGGACGCCGTCAGTCACGCAGCGCCCATTTGGCAAAGCGGTGGCTGGGCGCTACTGGCGGTGCTGGCCAGTGGCGGGTTTATTGCACGCCAGCGTCGTGCGCCTTATCCACTGCTGCCGCTCAGTGTGTTTGCCGAGCCACGCTTTACGCTGGCGGTTTCTGCCTCAGGGCTCGCCTTTATAGGTCAGGGCCTTACGTTTGTGGCGCTGTCGTTTTTCTACCAGGAGCAGATGGGGTTTTCACCGCTGGAAACCGCTTGGCTATTCACTCCCTGGCCGCTAGCGATCATGCTTGTTGGCCCCATCGCCGGACGCCTAGCCGATCGCATTAATCCCAGTATTCTCTCCAGCACAGGGCTTGGGCTGCTGATTGTCGGCTTGATTGCGCTGGCGCTAGTGGATGAATCGACCGGTGTGGCAGGTAGCTTATGGCGCACCGCGTTATGCGGCATTGGGTTTGGGCTGTTCCAGCCACCCAATAACCGCGAAATGATGGGCAGCCTGCCGCCGGAGCGCAGCGCCAACGTCTCTGGCGTGATGAGCACTACACGCACCGTGGGGCAGTCGTTTGGCGTGGCCCTAGTCGGCGCTGCGCTGGCGCTGGGTTGGCCTGTCCAGGTAACGCTCTGGTTGGGGGCGGGGACGACGCTACTGGCGCTTTTAGCAAGCGTGGCACGTATGCCGCTGGCAAGACGCGCCTTGCACGCTCGTCGGGCATCGTCTACGGAGCAGTAAGCGCGTACAATAAAACGGTTTGTGATCTCAAGGAGAACCCCATGACGCTGCAGACACAGATTGAGCAGAAATTAGCGGCACTAGCGCCCGACGTGCTGCAGGTTGAAAACGAAAGCCACATGCACAATGTGCCCGCCAATTCTGAAACGCACTTTAAAGTGACGCTGGTGAGCGATAGCTTTGACGGCCTGATGCCGGTCAAACGCCATCAAAAGATATATGCGCTGTTGGCCGATGAGCTGTCAGGCCCGGTTCATGCCTTGGCGATGCATCTCTATACGCCTAGCGAGTGGCAGGCACGTGGCGGTGAACGCCCTAATTCTCCTAACTGTCGCGGCGGCGGAAAGTGAACCAGGAAGTTATTCGGCGCCACTATTTGGAGGCCATGGGCATTACCGCCTGGGCCTCGAAATACCAGTTGCCTAATGCGCTGCCTACGCAGGCCTGTGAGTGGGAGGAGTCTACGCCTGCCCCGATGCCCCCACGCGAACGGCTTCAGGCATTGCTGGATGATGCCCCTGCGCCAAGGCGACAAGCGCCTGAGTCTCAGCCAGCCGAGGCTATCGCTTCGCCCTCGGCGGTACGCGCACTGTTGTTGAATGAGTTGAAAGATAAATCCGGTTCAGAAAAACAGGGCCAGGTAAAACAGAACCACGTGAAGCAAAGCCAAGCCAAGCAGGTTGATGCTCAATCTGTTACGGCTGAGCCCGCTGTTGATGTAACACCCGCTGCACCAGCCAAGCCCCTTAAGTTCTCCCTTTCCTGTCTATGCCTTAATGGCCGCTGGTTGGTACTACAGGCGGGCAAAATGAGTTCGCTTGAACAGCAGCTACTTGCCAACCTGCTGCATGCCGCCGGTATTCAGCAGAGCGAATTGCCAGAAGTAACGCACTTTACGTGGCCGCAAATGGCCAATGCCTTTGCCGTTGAGGATCCGCTTGATGAAGCGCGTGAAGGCCTAGCGGCCTTTATTGCGGGTCGTGTTAGTCGTCAGGACTGGCAGCTTGAGCGGCTACTTTGGTGGGGAGAACTCGGCGCTGAGCAAGCGCCGCTGGATCGTATACTGAACGTGAGCGAAGACCAGAGCCATACGCTCTCGCTACCTGTGTGGCAAGGGCCAGCCCTTGGTTCGCTGCTTGACGGTACCACCAGCAAGCGTGAACTGTGGCCAGCACTGCAAGCGCTAAGCCAGCAATGGAAGAATGATAATTCGACAATCACTGAGCCAACAATTGATGGTCACTGAATTGAACATTGAGCATCTAGGCTTGCTGACGGCACTTGAGCGTCAGGCGCTAAGCGGTGCCTCCGACTCACAAATGCTTGAAGCGCTGGGTAATGACGATGCCTGTGTGCTGGGCTGGTGGCAGAAGGGGGAATTGCAGGGCTACGCCATTGTGACAAGGTTACCGTTTGAAGCAGAACTGCAGGCGATCGGGGTCTTGCCTGAATGCCGGCGAAGTGGCGCGGGCTTAGCGTTGATGGAAGCCGTTTTAGCGAAGGCTAAAGGCTGGTCAAGTGAGCGGCTATTGCTGGAAGTGCGGGTGGGTAATCTGAGCGCTATTCGGCTCTATAAGCGCAGCGGTTTTGGCGAAGATGGGGTCCGCAAGGGCTACTATCCACCGCTACCGTCGCAAGCTGCAGCCGGACGTGAGGATGCGCTGCTGATGTCCCAGGTGCTTTAGGGCAACAGCGCATTTGTCCTGAAGTTAGGACGTGCTGGAGGTTTCCAGGCTCTCAAATTTGCTTAGTAGGCCATTGAGGCGACGCTCCCACTCTTCACGCTCCTCTTTGAGCTTGGCGTTTTCACCGCGTAGCTCTTCATTTTCCAGTTTCATCATTTCCAGCGCGTCAACGGTATCAGTGACTTTCTGTTCAAGCTGATTAAAGAGTTCCAGGCTCATGTATGCCTCCATAGCGTAAGAATGAGAACCAAACTAGGTAATAAAAAAGTGCCCAAAAAAACAAGCCAAAAGCTTGCCACTAAGAACGAATGAGGCGAGCGTAACGCCACTGCCGCGTGTCGGCAAGCGCTGTTTACAGCGGGTGGCGTTGATAAAGCCGTGCAGTGCTTTCGCCAGCCTGGGTTTCCCGGTATAGCTGCCAGTTGGTGGGCACGTTTGGTGACAGCGACGTCTCGGTTTCGAGGTAAATTATGGCATCTTCGCTTAGCCAGCCACCAGCCTCTAGCGCAGAGCAACAGGGGTCGGCCAGCTGCTGATGAAAAGGCGGATCGAGAAATACCAGCGTATAGGGTTTGGCTGGGCGCGTCAGGTAGGCTTGAACATCGTTAACATGCACCGCGCTTGCGGTAATATTGAGCGATGCCAGATTGGTCGACAACTGCGCCGCTACCCGCGGGTCGCGCTCGACGAAATCGACACACGCCGCGCCGCGTGAGACTGCTTCAATGCCAAGCGAGCCAGTACCAGCAAACAAATCCAGTACCTGTTGGCCGTAAAGCTGTTGGCCTAGCCAGTTGAACAGCGTTTCACGCACGCGGTCTGGGGTTGGACGCAAGCCTGGGCTATCCAACACCGGCAACTGACGGCGGCGGAACTCACCGCCGATGATGCGTAACTTACCAAGTGGTTTGCCCGCCCGGTGAGCAGTTGTGCGTCGGGAAGAGGATGAACGGGAGGAGCGTTGTTTTGTCATGCTGTGGATTGTAGCGGGCTGTTTATCCAAAGTCTTGGTTGGCGGTGGTAGGATGGTCACAATGTTCACCTTTTTAGTTGGATGCCCCCATGTTTAGTTTCTTAAAACGTAAAAAAAAGCACGATTCTCAGGAAAAGCCACAAGATCAGCGGGACCCTAACGATTTACCTAGCTCTCCGGAAGAGGCGCCCACAGTTGAGCCTACGAGGCCTGAAGTGGAGCCCGAGCCTACTAAGCCTGAAGTAGAGCCCGAACCTACTAAGCCCGAAGTGGAGCCCGAACCTACTAAGCCTGAAGTAGAGCCCGAGCCCGTTAAGCCCGAAGTGGAGCCCGAACCTACTAAGCCTGAGGTGGAGCCCGAGCCCGTTAAGCCCGAAGTGGAGCCCGAACCTACTAAGCCTGAAGTAGAGCCCGAGCCTACGAAGCCCGAAGTAGAGCCAGAGCCCGTTAAGCCTCAAGAAAAACCAGTGGCTGAAAAGGGTGAGCAGAAAGGCTGGTTTGCGCGTATCAAATCAGGCCTTGGGAAAACCCGCGCTAATCTCACCGACGGTATCGCCGATCTGTTTTTAGGTAAAAAGCAGATTGATGATGAGCTGCTGGAAGATCTGGAAACGCAGCTATTATTAGCCGATGTCGGTATTGAGGCGACTACCGAGATTATCGGGCGCTTGGAAGCGCGCGTCTCGCGCAAAGAGCTAAACAACCCCGAAGCGCTCTACCGTGGTCTGCAAGAAGAGTTATCCACAATGCTGGCACCGGTTGCCAAGCCGCTTGTGCTTGAGAAGGCAGGCACAGGTCCGTTTGTCATTTTAGTCGTCGGTGTTAACGGTGTGGGCAAGACGACCACCATTGGCAAACTCACCCAGCGCTTTCAGCGTGAGGGCAAAAGCGTCATGTTGGCTGCCGGTGATACCTTCCGTGCGGCGGCTGTAGAGCAGCTCAAAGTATGGGGTGAACGTAATCGCGTGCCGGTGATTGCCCAGCACACCGGCGCTGATAGTGCATCAGTCATTTACGATGCGGTCGCGGCTGCCAAGGCGCGTGGTGTTGATGTGCTAATTGCCGACACCGCCGGGCGGCTGCATAACAAAAGCCACCTGATGGAAGAGTTGAAAAAAGTCCATCGCGTGATGCAAAAGCTAGATGACACAGCGCCTCATGAAGTCATGCTTGTGCTGGATGCGGGCACCGGACAAAACGCTATTTCCCAAGCCAGCACTTTTAATGACGCTGTGCCGGTCAGCGGGATTACGCTGACCAAGCTAGACGGTACTGCCAAAGGCGGCATTATTTTTGCGCTCGCTAAACAGCTGGAAACCCCCATTCGCTTTATCGGCGTGGGGGAGGGCATCGACGATCTACGCCCCTTCGAGGCCAATGATTTTGTCCACGCATTATTTGACCGCCAAGGGGACGATGCTAGCGCATGATCGCCTTTGAGCATGTGGGAAAGCGCTACGGCGGCCGCTTTGAAGCGTTAGCGCATCTTAACTTCCGTGTTGCCCGTGGCGAGATGGTATTTCTTACTGGCCACTCGGGGGCAGGGAAGAGCTCACTACTGCGTTTGGTTATGCGTCTTGAAAAGCCTAGCCGCGGGCGCGTCGTCGTGGCGGGGCACGATATTGCCCAACTGCACGCCAGCCAAGTGCCTTTCTATCGACGCCAAATTGGTGTGGTCTTTCAGGATCATCAACTGTTGTTTGATCGCAATATTTTTCACAATGTCTCGCTGCCGTTGGAGATCCAGGGGGTTGAGCCCCGTGAAGCTGCCCGTCGAGTGCGCGCCGCCTTGGATAAGGTGGGATTGCTACATCGTGAAAAAGCGCTGCCTATAGAGCTGTCTGGCGGTGAGCAACAACGTGTCGGCATTGCTCGCGCAGTGGTCAATAAGCCTGCATTGCTACTTGCCGACGAGCCCACAGGCAACCTCGATCCCCAGCTATCTGCGGATATTATGGCGCTGTTCGAAGATTTTAACCGGATTGGTACGACGGTAATGATTGCCAGCCACGATTTGGCCCTTATTGCTCGGCTACGCCATCGGATCCTGCGTTTAAGCGATGGTCGGCTGGTGGCCGATGAGGGGGCCTTGTGAAACATTCCGTCACGCCAAAGCGCCGACAGGGAGCTGCACTAAAAGCGCCGCGTAAAGCCGCTGCCAAGCCAGCCGTCGAAAAGGTCTCACAGCGGGGCGCAAAGTCTCAGCAAACGCGCTTCTCCAGCCGCCTGCGTGCCTGGGGTCGTCATCACCGCAGTATGGCGTGGGATAGCTTTCAGCGTTTAGTACGCTACCCGCTGGGAAACTTGCTGACCATGTTAGCCATTGCCATTGCGCTAGTGCTGCCCGCTGCACTGTGGTTGACCTTGGACAGTGCCCGCCTACTGGATGCCGAACTCGATGAGAGCGCTACCCTGACGGTTTACCTGGAGCTGAGCACAGATGACGCTCAGGCAAGCCGTATCGAAGAGGCAGTCAGCGCCGAGCCGAGTGTACTTGAGACACAGATGATCAGTGCTGAGCAGGGCATGGCAGAGTTTCAGCAGTCGCTGGGGCTCGATGATGCGTTGGCGGGCCTGGATAGTAATCCGCTTCCCATCAGTATTGTGGTACGGCCGGAAAGCGTTGACCCGGGGACCATGCAGCAACTGGCCAATACGCTGGAAGTACTCTCGGGTGTCGATGAGGTACGCGTCGATTTAGCCTGGGTGGAGCGGTTAAGAAACTTAGCCGAGTTAGGGCGGCGTGTTGCGCTAGCGCTGGGCGCGTTGTTTGGTCTAGGGGTATTGCTGGTGGTCGGCAATACGATTCGCCTGTCAGTGGAGAGTCGTCGCCGGGAAATCGAAGTGGTGATGCTGATTGGCGCTACCCATGCTTTTGTAAGGCGACCGTTCCTATATAGCGGTGCTTGGTATGGCGTTGGTGGCGGTTTATTGGCGTTAGCACTGTTGAGTATGGGCAATCATTGGCTATCATTACCCGTGGCTGCATTAGCGGCGAGTTATGGTGCTAGCTTCTCATTGCCCCAACTCGACGTGACAGGCTCTACAATTCTGCTATCTTGCAGTACACTACTGGGCTGGTTGGGTGCTTGGTTGGCGGTAACTCGCCACCTCTCAAGTATTCGGCCAAGATGATTTGGCACAATAGCTAGCGACGCGAGTACTTTGTGTACACGGTAAGGCGGGGCGATAGGCAGGTCAGTGCAGCTTCGTAGGAACCTTGTCCTCACGATAAGGTCTTAGTAATACAGAGTTATTGTAATAGGTTATTGATAACGTGCTACGTCAACCACGATGGGTTACAGGGGAGACCACCTGCACATGAGCACTAGTCTTCTACCGGTTGGGCAACTTTCTCCAGGCGGCGATCTGGGCGGTTATATCCGCGCGGTCAATGGAATTTCGGTTTTAAGTGCCGATGAAGAGCGTGAACTGGCGCACCGTCTTTACGACGAGGGTGACCTGGAGGCCGCGCGGCGTTTGGTAATGTCGCATCTGCGCTTTGTCGTTCACATCGCGCGTAGTTACTCCGGCTATGGATTACCCCAGGCAGACTTGATTCAAGAGGGTAACGTCGGTTTGATGAAAGCCGTCAAACGCTTCGACCCGAATCAAGGCGTTCGTCTGGTCTCTTTCGCCGTGCACTGGATCAAAGCTGAAATTCATGAATTTGTGTTGCGCAACTGGCGAATCGTTAAAATTGCCACGACCAAGGCGCAGCGTAAGTTGTTCTTTAATCTGCGCAGCGCGAAAAAGCGTTTGGCGTGGTTGAATAACGACGAAGTCGACGCCATCGCTAAAGATCTCGATGTTAAGCCAGAGATCGTGCGCGATATGGAAGGGCGTCTCTCTTCCTACGATGCAGGCTTTGATGCCCCGGCAGGCGACGATGAAGAGAATACCTATCAATCGCCGGTGCACTTTTTGGACGACGCAGCGTCAGATCCTGCCACGCAGCTGGAAGATAGCAACTTTGAGGAAGACTCAACGCGTCGCTTACAGCTTGCGCTTGAAGGGCTTGATGAGCGTTCGCGGGATATCTTGCAGCGCCGCTGGCTGGCCGATAGTAAAGAAACGCTGCATGACTTGGCCGATGTCTACGGGGTCAGCGCTGAGCGTATTCGTCAGCTTGAAAAAAATGCGATGAAAAAGCTGCGTCAGAAGATGGGTGAGCCCATGGTGGCCTAAGCCATCCGCGTATTGTTTGTCGTATTAAAAAACCGGCCCCTGCAAAGGGAGCCGGTTTTTTTGCAACGTGCAACCGCAGCTTGGTTTAAGCGGGTTGGACCGCGGCACGCAGCAAGTGAGCCGATAACAGTGACCACTGATCTTCCCAGTGTTCGGTCGGCAAGCGCTTGAAGTCGCTACGCACATATTGTGAGATTCTCCCCTCCGCCTGGGCCGCTAGTAGATTGGCAGCCGCAGAGGCAGGAATCGTGGGGCGTCGGCCTTCACGCAGCTCAGCTTCACGCAGGATCTGTTTGAGCTGCATTTCCAGACGTTCAAAAAGTTGATTGACCCGCTGGCGTAGCCGCGCAGTTTCACCGGTGAGCACGTCGCCACCCATCACACGAGCCAGTCCTGGGTTTTTTTCGGCAAAGCCGAGCAGCAGGGCAAGTATCGTGCCACAGCGCGTAGTCGCATCGGGTACGTCTTCTAAAATGCGCGTAACGCGGGCAAAAATAGTCTCTTCAATATAGTCAATTAGCCCCTCAAACATACGCGCTTTACTGGGGAAGTGACGGTAGAGTGCCGCTTCTGAAACGCCAACCTGGCGAGCGAGGGCGGCGGTGGTAATGCGCTTCCCACTATCTTCTTCAAGCATTAATGCCAGTGCTTGGAGAATCTGCTCGCGGCGGTGAGGTTTACGATCTTCGCTCATAATGTGCCCTCCGTCGCGGTTAGCTCGCGTCTGTGATTAGGGTGCCTACCCCAGCATTGGTAAAAATTTCCAGCAATACCGCGTGGGGGACACGGCCATCAATAATGTGCGAGCTATTCACGCCGCCCTTGACGGCATCCAGGGCACAGCGAATTTTGGGCAGCATTCCACCATAGATGGTGCCGTCTTCGATCAACGCATCGACTTGCGTGGTGGTTAAACCGGTGAGCACCTCGCCTTCGGCGTTCATTAAGCCAGCGACATTGGTGAGTAGCATCAGCTTTTCAGCGTTGAGCGCCTCGGCAATTTTGCCCGCCACCAGATCAGCATTGATGTTATAGCTATGCCCTGCAGCGTCGACGCCAATCGGTGCGATGACCGGGATAAAATCACGCGCAGCGAGCATCTCAATCAGCTCGGTCGAGATCGACTCCACTTCACCCACGTGGCCGATATCGATAATTTCCGGAGCGGTCATTTCAGGGCTTTGGTGCTCGACCTTGAGCTGGCGTGCGCGGATTTGTGCGCCGTCCTTGCCGGTCAAACCAATCGCTTTGCCGCCGCTTTGGTTGATCAGGTTGACGATGCTTTTATTGACCAAGCCGCCCAGTACCATCTCAACCACGTCCATGGTTTGCGAGTCGGTGACGCGCATGCCGTTGACGAAGCGCGATTCGATGTTGAGCTTTTTGAGCAAATCACCGATCTGCGGCCCGCCACCGTGCACCACTACCGGGTTGATGCCGACTTCCTTCATTAACACGATGTCGCGGGCAAAGGAGTCAATCAGGGTGCTTTCGGTCATGGCATTGCCGCCATATTTGACCACCACGGTTTTACCGGAAAACTGCTGAATATAGGGAAGAGCTTCGGAAAGCACCTCCACAACGACCTGGGGGTCGCGACTGGCTGAACTCATGAGGTTGTCCCTTGCGAACGTTTATTATGCTGATAACGTTTATGCTGATGGTGTAGTGAGGGTCGCGCTTTCTAAGTGCGCGCGATCCCTTCTGCGCCTGGCTATTTGATTAGTGGGATAGCTCAAGCTCCGGCGCGACGCGCTGTAGCGCGTTATTAAAAACTTTTCTGATACGTGCTAGAGCGGCATCGTCTTTACCTTCAAAGCGCATCACGAGTGCAGGTGTGGTGTTTGAAGCGCGACACAGCCCCCAGCCATCCTGGTAGTCAACGCGAATACCGTCCAACGTAGTTTTGATACCTTCGCCGAAGTCGCCCTCGCGAGCAAGCTTATCCATCAGAGAAAATTTGTTATCGTCTGTAACGGCAATATTAATTTCCGGGGTGCTCACGTCTTGGGGAAAGTCCGCAAAAAAAGTATCTGCATCATTGGGCTGGTTGGCGAGAATCTCTACCAGCCGAGCGGCAGCGTAGAGGCCATCGTCAAAACCGTACCAGCGCTCTTGGAAAAAAATGTGGCCACTCATCTCACCGCCCAACTGCGCGCCCGTCTCCCTCATGCGTGCCTTGATCAGTGAATGTCCGGTACGCCACATCTCTGGCTCGCCGCCTGCCTCGCTGATTGCTTTGATTAGGTTGCCAGTGCACTTGATATCAAAAATGACTTTGGCGCCAGGCTGGCGTGTGAGCATGTCGGCGGCAAAGACCATTAGCAGGCGGTCGGGATAAATCAGATTGCCTGTGGGCGTAACAACGCCTAAACGATCGCCGTCCCCGTCAAAGGCAAGGCCGATATCAGCATCGGTGTCTTGCACCTTGCGTATCAGGTCCTGCATGTTTTCCGGCTTGCCAGGGTCCGGATGGTGGTTGGGGAAGTTGCCATCAATCTCAGCAAAGAGCGGCACCGTTTCAATCCCAAGTCGCGCTAAGAGTTGTGGGCCCAATTCGCCTGCGACGCCATTACCACAATCTACCACCGCTTTGATCGGCCGGTTGATTGTAATGTCACCTAAAATGCGCGCTAAATAGGTTTCTCGGAGATCCTGCTGAGTGATGCTGCCTTGGCCAGTGTCCAAATTGTTTAACTGAATGCGCTCAAATAGAGCGGTAATGGCATCGCCGGAGAGCGTCTCGCCGCCAAGCACGATTTTAAAGCCGTTATAGTCTGGTGGATTGTGGCTGCCGGTAACCATCACGCCTGACTGCGTGCTTGGCAGTATATGGGTGGCAAAGTAGAGCACCGGCGTGGGTACCATGCCAATGTCGATCACGTCGCATCCTGCAGCGTTAAGGCCGCGCATCAGGGCAGCTTGTAACCTAGCGCCGGAAAGACGACCATCTCGCGCTACAGCCACGCTGGACTCGCCTCGCGCGGCGGCTTCCGAGCCCACGGCACGCCCGATCATTTCCACCGTCTCTTCGGTGAGCGTGTCATCCACGATACCGCGGATATCGTAGGCGCGAAAAATCGAGGCGGGTACGGTCTGTGCGTTCATAGGCTTCCCAGTTAAACAGACGTTTCCTTTAATAGGTTTCACGACCATGTCTTGCCAATCGCTACTGCTAATGGCTACAGACTGCCGGTGCTGCCAAACCCACCGCTGCCCCGCGAAGAGTCTTCAAAAGTATCCACCACATTGAGTTCAGCTTGGACAACAGGGACAAGCACGTACTGTGCCAGCCGATCGAAGGGAGCTAGCGTGAACACGCTTTGACCACGGTTCCAGACCGAAATCATTAGTTCTCCCTGGTAATCCGAGTCGATTAAACCCACTAAGTTACCCAGCACGATGCCATGTTTATGCCCCAAGCCTGAGCGTGGCAGGATCATGCCCGCCAGACCCGGATCTTCAATATAGATCGCAATGCCCGTGCGTACGAGCTGGCATTCACCGGGCGCTAAGGTTAGCGGCTCATCCAGTAGCGCGCGAAGATCCATTCCCGCCGAACCTTCTGTTGCGTACTGAGGTAAATAGTCTTTCAGACGCTCATCCAGCAGTTTGCACTGCAGCTGGGGGCGGGTACTCATAAGGATTCTCCAGAGGCGTTAGTAGGTGTTTTGGTCGATAGCAGCGTGAGCGCTTGTTGGATAATGGTCGCGGCCAGTTGGGTCTTCGGCTGAGGCGCTTCCGCTCGGCTCTCTACGCCTTCCGCGCTGCGCCAGAGCAACCAGGCGGCATTCTGGTCGCTGCCAAAACCAAGGCCTGCCTGGGAAACGTCGTTGGCGACGATCATATCCAGCCCTTTGCGCTGTAATTTATCGCATGCATAACGCTCAATTTCTTGGGTTTCAGCGGCAAAACCTACCACTAGCGGGCGCTGACCAGCGGGCAGCGCCGCGACACTGGCGATAATGTCGGGATTTTTAACCAGGGTCAGGGTGAGCGTGTCGTTACCGTCCTGCTTTTTGAGTTTATGCTCGGCGGGGGCTGCTGCGCGATAGTCAGCGACCGCCGCGCAGCCGATAAACAGCGCCGCTTGGGGCGCTAGACGCTGCGCTTCGCTGTGCATCTGCTCGGCAGATTCAACGTCAACCCGCGTAACGCCTTTAGGGGTGGGTAAATTCACCGGCCCGCTAATCAGCGTCACCTTGGCCCCTTGAGCCACTGCCGCTGCTGCCAAGGCAAAGCCCATTTTTCCTGAGCTGTGATTTGAGATATAGCGGACGGGGTCCAGCGGTTCCCGAGTAGGTCCGGCGGTGATCACTATATGAGGAGCACTAGCGGAGGCATGAGGAGCACTAGCGGAGGCGCCTGAATGAGGAGAAGGCGGCGCTGACAATATTGCCGTCACAGCGCTAAATATCTCTTCAGGCTCGCTCATACGGCCAGGTCCGACATCGCCGCAGGCCTGATCGCCCGCGGCAGGGCCTATCTGGTGCCAGCCGTCGTCTTGAAGCTGATCAACATTGCGCTGAGTGGCAGGGTGGCGCCACATGGCCTGGTTCATGGCTGGGGCAATCAGCTTAGGTGCTTCTGACGCTAAGCAGAGCGTGGTGAGCAAGTCGTCAGCCATGCCGTGTACCAAGCGGGCAATTAAGTCGGCGGTGGCCGGGGCGATCAGTACCACATCTGCCCAGCGGGCCAGCTCAATATGGCCCATGCCTGCTTCTGCTTCGGGGTCGAGCAAGGAGGTGCGCACCGGCTCACCGGAAAGCGCCTGAAGCGTGAGCGGGGTAATAAAGGCCTGAGCGCCATCGGTCATCACCACACGCACTGCACAGCCCGCTTGCTTGAGTAAACGCACAAGTAAAGCGCTTTTATAAGCAGCGATACCTGCACTAACCCCGAGCAGCACCCGTTTGCCAGCGAGTAGTGGTGTATTTGGGAAAGCGGTTGTCGGGGTACTTGTTGTATCAGCAACAGAAGCCATGGCAGTGATCCACATCAGCGTTCGTGAGGAGGCTTACCATACCACTGGCACCATCAATTTGGCATATTGGGGGCAAACAAGGGTAAGCTAGGTTTACTGAGGCTAATTGTGGTGGGCTGATTTGACGGCAGTTAGCGCTAATTACCAAGGCGGGCAGGGCGGAAGGTGCGATGGGAATCAATCACTGGCCAGCGGGTGAGCGGCCCCGGGAAAAGCTATTAAATACGGGTGCCCAGGCACTTTCAGACGCAGAGTTGCTAGCGATTTTTTTACGCGTCGGCGTGCAGGGACGTTCAGCGGTCGATTTGGCGAGAGATTTGCTCAGTAATTTCGGTGGCTTGCGCCAACTGCTGGAGGCGGACCAAGCAAGCTTTTGCGCTGCCCATGGGTTAGGCACTGCTAAGTATGCCCAGCTGCAGGCCACGCTTGAGTTGTCGCGGCGCCATTTGGCTAGCCAGTTGGCCCGGGGCAATGCGCTGACATCACCTGCATTAGTGCGTCATTATTTGAGCTCGCAGCTACGTCATTTAGGGCATGAGGAGTTTGCGGTGCTTTTTTTGGATACCCAGCACCGAATTATTCGCTATGAATCGCTATTTCGCGGTACCCTAGACAGCGCATCTGTTTATCCCCGCGAAGTTGCCAAGCGTGCGTTAGAACTTAGCGCTGGCGCCGTCATCCTGGCGCATAACCACCCTTCTGGTGTGGCAGAGCCAAGCGATGCTGATCGACGTATCACTGAACGCTTAAAAGACGCGCTTGCGCTGTTTGAAGTGCGCGTGTTGGATCATTTCGTGGTGGGGGATGGAGAAGTGGTTTCTTTTGCCGAGCGTGGCTGGCTGTAACCAGCATCGACGCGTAGTGCGTTACGCTATATTGACTAAGTAGAATGAGCTAACAGGCCCTTGTTTGGCCTTTTTAGCCCCTTTTGCTTGCTGTCAGCTAAGTGCTCTGGTATAAAGTGCCACCTTTAAACTTGGGTTGAATAACGGATTTGGATAAAGCTTGGCGGTTAACGGCGCCGATACCTTCCCTGCTCCGGTTTGCCCGACAGTTTTGAACACTCAGGTAATCATATCCTGGCCAAGCAGTTGGAGGCTCTAATGTCCAAAGTATGTCAGGTTACCGGCAAGCGTCCGGTAACTGGAAATAACGTTTCACACTCCCAGCGTAAGACACGTCGTCGTTTCTTGCCAAACCTGCACACCCATCGTTTTTGGGTTGAGTCTGAAAACCGTTTCGTCAAGCTGCGCGTTTCCACTAAAGGAATGCGCATCATCGACAAGAAAGGTATCGACACAGTTTTGGTCGCTATTCGTAAGCGCGGCGACGCTATCTAAGTCAGCATTTTTGGCCAAGCCTTTTGGGCCAAGCCTTTTGGGAGAGTTAAACCATGCGCGATAAAATCAAGCTGGTGTCTAGTGCCGGTACAGGCCATTTCTACACCACTGATAAAAACAAGCGGAACACCCCGGATAAGTTCGAATTCAAAAAATTCGATCCGGTTGTCCGTAAGCACGTGATCTACAAGGAAGCCAAGATCAAGTAATCGCTTTTGCGATAATGATCGGCTTTCTCTGCAGGCGAGAGCTTGTTCAAAAACCCGGCCTCAAGCCGGGTTTTTGCATGCATGCTTTTTATGCGCAGCATGCTTGGTTAATCCATCTTCATTAGGCTGTCATCACAAGCCGTTACGATGCTCAACTATGCCCGAAATGCCCGAAGTTGAAACGACCCGACGCGGGATTGCCCCTTATATTGAAGGCCAAGAAATCACCGAAGTGCTGGTGCGCCAGCCGCGGCTGCGTGTGCCCGTGCCGGATGACTTGGCTGAGCGATTGGTGGGCGCGCGCATTGGTGTCTTGAAGCGGCGCGCTAAATACCTGCAAATACCCATTCACTCCACGCCGCCATCTGGCAGTGCTGATTCTACGCTGCTGTGGCACTTGGGCATGTCGGGCAGTTTACGCATTGCTAACGTGGGTGACTTGCCTAAAAAGCATGATCACGTCGATGTGGTCACTGCTAGCGGTTATGTATTGCGCTATCACGACCCGCGTCGGTTTGGTTTTGTGGACTGGCAGGCCGATGACGAGACGCAGGACAGGCGTCTTGCACATCTGGGTCCTGAGCCTTTGTCTGATGCGTTTAACGGCAAATGGCTTTACACCCTCTCGCGTAACAAGCGAGTGGCGGTAAAGCCCTTTCTGATGGATAACCAGGTGGTGGTGGGGGCCGGTAATATCTACGCGGCAGAAGCGCTGTTTATGGCGGGCATCGATCCCCGCCGTGCAGCGGGACGAATTTCCCGCGCTCGCTACGACGCTTTATCCCTTGCCGTGAAAGAAGTGTTGGCAGCGGCGATTACGCAAGGTGGCACTACGCTGAGAGACTTTGTCAGTGGTCAGGGCGAGCCCGGTTACTTTGCCCAGCGCCTGAATGTTTACGGCCGCCACGGCCAGCCCTGTTTACGCTGTGGCGCGGAACTACGCCGCATTACGCTAGGCCAGCGCGCCAGCGTGTTTTGCCCCGGCTGCCAGCGTTGATGGCAGCCGCTAAAAACGGCGCTTGCGCTATTAATATTGATTGTTTCTTATGTGTGATTGCTTTGCCTACGTTTTTTGGAGATTGTTGTGACCCAACGCCTGCGCCTGAATAAAAATGCTGACCGCCGCCTTAAAGCGGGCCATCTATGGATTTACTCCAATGAAGTGGATATTAAAGAGACGCCGCTGAAAAATTTTGCAGCAGGCGAAACCGCTCTGGTAGAAGCTTCCAACGGGAAAGTCATGGCGGTGGCTTACGTTAACCCTCACTCGCTCATCGCTGCCCGGGTCATGTCGCGTGATCCTGAAATGCGTTTGGATCGCTCGCTGTTTGTACACCGCTTTAACCAAGCGCTGGCCCTGCGTCAGCGTCTTTATGCGCAGCCGTACTACCGTTTGATTCATGGCGAAGGTGATTTGCTGCCAGGCTTGGTGATTGATCGTTTTGGCGATGTCGTAGTGGTGCAACTTAATACGGCCGGCATGCAGGCATTAGCGGATGAGATTGTTGATGCACTAGAGAAAGTCATCAAGCCGGAAGTCATCGTCTTCCGTAACGATACCGGTGGTCGTCGCCAGGAAGGGCTTGAGGCCCACGTTGACGTCATCAAAGGTACGCTACCTGACGAGGTGGTATTGGAAGAGAACGGGGCGCGTTTTGTCGTGCCGGTGCTCAATGGTCAGAAAACAGGTTGGTTCTTCGACCACCGCGTTAACCGCGAATGGCTCAATCGCCAAGTGGCCGGTAAGCGCGTGTTGGATGTGTTCAGCTACGTAGGCGGCTGGGGCGTACAGGCAGCCGTTCATGGCGCACAAGAGGTGATGTGCCTGGACTCTTCAGGCCCAGCGCTAGAGCAAGTCGCACGCAATGCTGAACTGAATGGCGTGCAGGATAAGGTGGCTGTTAGCGAGGGCGATGCGTTTGAAGCCTTGGCAGCCTTGAAAGCTGACGGCAAAGAGTTTGATGTGGTCGTTCTTGACCCACCCGCTTTTATTAAAAAGCGCAAGGATATCCCTAACGGCGAGCGTGCCTATGCCCGCTTGAACCGCGAAGCGATGCGCTTGCTGGGGCGTGATGGCCTATTGTTGTCGGCCTCCTGCTCTATGCACCTGGCGCCTGAGCGGCTGATGGACGTAGTGCGTGGCGCGGTGCGCCATCAGGATCGTCATGGGCAGGTGATTTTTCAAGGCCACCAAGGGCCTGATCATCCCGTCCATCCGGCTATTCCTGAAACGTCTTACCTGAAAGCGTTGGGCGTGCGCGTGTTCCGCGACTAGTTCACGAGAATCAGGATAAAGAGGAGCCAAGGATGGAGTGGGCGCTGCCCGATCCGTTTGTGATCGATATTCATGTGGCTGATGAGGCGATTGATGCTTATCAGCATGTTAACAACAGCGAATATCTGCGCTGGGTCGAGCAGATCAGCTGGGCTCACTCGGAAGCGCTCGGTCTCTCGCTTGCGCGCTACCGAGAGCTTGACCGGGCCATGGTGGTTCATCGTCATGAACTGGATTACCTCGCGCCTGCTTTTGCAGGCGATGCGCTACAGCTGGCGACCTGGATTGTCGATTGCGATGAGCGCTTCAGCCTAACGCGGCGTTTTCAGCTAATGCGTACCAGGGATGCCAAAACGTTGCTTTATGCCCGCACGCGGTTTGCCTGCGTGGCACTCTCAACGGGGCGGCCCAAGCGTTTACCCGAGGAGTATCGGCGTATCTATGGCGGCGCGGTTATTGCCGAGTGACGCTAAGAGAAGTGGAATTTTTCGTGTAGAACCGGCAATCATTAGATTTTTCTCCTAAAAAACGCCTTAACCGGCGTTTTTTTTGTTTTGCATTTCCGGGGTGGTGGTCAACGTTAGCTGTGCGGTAATTTGCTTAACAAGATTGCTGACCTTTATAAGCACAGGAAAAAATCAATGAAAATCGCCGTCCCCAAAGAGATTAAAAATCACGAGTATCGTGTCGCGTTGACGCCTACTGGCGCACGTGAGTTAACCGGTCGCGGTCATCAGGTAAGCGTTCAGTCGGGAGCTGGTGATGGCGCTGGTTTTGCAGATGCTGATTTTCAAGCTGCTGGCGCGCAGATCGAAGCCAATGTGGACGCTCTGTGGCGCAATGCCGAGCTAATTCTTAAGGTGAAAGAGCCGCAGCCGGACGAGGTGGTGCGGCTCACCCCGGCGCACACGCTGTTCACCTATCTGCACCTCGCCGCTGAAGAACACCTTACTCGTGGTCTGATGGAAAGCGGTGCCACCTGTATCGCCTATGAAACGATTACCGATGCCCGTGGTGGCCTGCCGCTACTCGCTCCCATGAGTACCGTTGCAGGACGTATGGCTGTTCAGGCGGGCGCTCACAGCCTGGAAAAAGCCCAGGGCGGTGCAGGTGTACTGCTGCCGGGTGTGCCCGGTGTGGCGCCGGGAAAAGTGACTGTCATTGGTGGTGGTGTGGTGGGTGAAAATGCTGCCCGTATGGCGTTAGGATTAGGCGCAGAGGTTACCATTCTGGATAAATCCTTGGCGCGGCTGGAAGTGCTCGATGACCGCTATCAGGGGCGTATCAAAACAGTTTACTCCACGGCAGACGCGCTTGAAATTGCCACGCGCGAATCGGATATGATCATTGGCGCAGTGCTGGTGCCTGGCGCCGCTGCGCCAAAATTAATCACTCGCAGTATGCTGGCTGATATGAAGCCTGGTAGCGTGCTGGTGGATGTGGCGATTGATCAGGGGGGCTGTTTCGAAACTAGCAAGCCCACGACTCACGCCGAGCCGACCTATATTGTCGATGGGGTGGTTCACTACTGCGTAGCGAATATGCCTGGCGCGGTAGCACGTACGTCTACCCAGGGGTTGACCAACGCCACGCTGCCCTTTGTGCTCGCGCTGGCGGATAAGGGCTGGCAGCAGGCGTTGCGCGATGATCCACATTTCCTGCCAGGTCTTAACGTGCACGCTGGCCAGGTTACTTACCAAGCAGTGGCAGACGCCTTTGGGCTGGAAAGCAGCGATCCCGCGAGTGTTGTTCGAGGCTAATTAATACCTCTTGTTGGCGCTATCATTAGCTTAATAGTGTGGCGGAACATCATCCTCAGGTCGCTGGCCGCCCTGGGGTTCGCTTGCCTGGAGTGCCTGATGCTGCTCGCGCAGGCGTTCGCGCATCAAGCCACTTAGCTGCTCAAGTTTTTCCAAGCGGCGCTCCTGCTGAACCACGGCTTGATCGAGTGTGTCAAGCCAGTGCTCTTGATGCGCTAAGCGGCTTTCTAGCGATTCAACGAGTTGGGTCAGCTCAGCAGGCGATAATTCGTTGGTCATGATAACATTGCAACCTTATGTAGTAGTATGCCGGTGCTATTGGGAATGGGCCTGATAGTGCGGGTATTGTCCTTCGTCTGTTACCCATACAACAAGAGAGCTTTTATTTTCTATGAACCCAAAAGTTGTGTTTCGCTGTTTCTTAATCAGTGTATTACTTGCCGCCCCCACGCCACTTCTGCTGGCGGGGATTATTCATTTAACCGATAGTGCCCTCGCCGAGCTTTGGATGGCCGAGCTGGCAATAAGTGGAGTTAGCGGTGTCTATATTGCCGTTGCTGTAGGTTGTTTTATTGTTCTTTGTGTCGGCACATTAGCGTCTGCTGCTTTTGCGCCTTCGGTAGTGGTAGCGTCCGATGTAGTGGCCCGTTCTAAACCAGCATCACGCCAGCCTCAGGCGGCTGCTCCTGTGGAAGATGATGAGGAAGAAGACATTATCGATCCCAATGATGGCCGTGAAGAGGGGGAAGTAAAGTGGTTCAATACCAACAAAGGCTACGGTTTTATCACTCGCGATAATGGTGAAGATGTCTTTGTACATTTTCGCGCCATTCGTGGTCGTGGCCCGCGTATGTTAGCTGAAGGCCAAATTGTGCGTTACCACGTGATTAAAAATGAGCGTGGTTTGCAGGCCGACGATGTGAGCATTATAGAGTAAACTAACAATCTAATTTGGTATTACCAGCTTAGCATTGCGAGATATTATTGACAGTTGGATAGCAAACGACCCCGCCTCGGCGGGGTCGTTTACGTTTATAGGAAGCTCTTTTAGCGACCTGAATCAGGCCACTCTATGGCGCCTTCCTTGCCGCCGGGCAGTACTTGCCAGAAACGGTCGGGGTCATCGCCAGGGTTCCAGCCGCCCAACGAGCAGCGCACTTCGGTCTGCAGTGCCTCAGCGGCTTGTTGGGCACACTCTTGATCGGTCAACCAAGGCGTGTGGTTGCTATCAAACCATAGGCTGGCAAATCCATCGGCGGCTTTGTCTACTAATAACACCGGTACGCAGTCGCCCTGATACTGACCCCGGGTTTGCCATTTGCCTTTGCCTGCTGGGCTAAGCGGCGGCGCTATTAACGTGCTTTTTAGCCACTCATTAAGGGCATCTAACGAAACGTTGGCCAGGTAAATTTCTATATCGGGATAACGCTCCATCATACGCTTACCTCGCCGGGCGTGAGCAGTGCTTGCAGCGTTGCCTCGTAAACCCGGCTTAAATCGTCCAGGTCGCTGGCGCGAACGCGTTCATTGACCTTGTGAATGGTATCGTTGAGCGGGCCTAATTCGACCACCTGAGCACCCAGGGTAGCAATAAAGCGACCATCCGAGGTGCCGCCGCTGGTAGAGAGCATCGGGCGTTGCCCCGTCACGGCCTCAACGCCTTTGATAGCGGCATCGACAAGCTCGCCTTCAGCGGTCAGGAAAGGCTCGCCGTTAAGCGTCCAGTCTATCTGATACGCCAAGCCATGGTGCGCGAGAATAGCCTCGGTACGTGCCTTGAGCTCATCAGAGGTCACTTCGGTCGAGAAACGGAAGTTAAACACTACTTCCACATCGCCAGGGATTACATTGGTAGCCCCGGTGCCTGCCCGTAGGTTGGAAATCTGAAAGCTGGTGGCGGGGAAGAATGCGTTCCCCGCATCCCAGTGCTCGTTCACAAGCGCATCGAGTGCTGGCATTGCCTGATGAATAGGATTGCGCGCTAAATGCGGATACGCGACGTGGCCTTGTATGCCCTTGATATGGAGCGTAGCCCCTAGCGAGCCGCGACGACCGTTTTTGATCACATCGCCCAGGCGCGCGGTCGAGGATGGCTCGCCGACAATGCAGTAATCAAGGCGTTCATTGCGCTCGCGTAGATGCTCAACCACTGCGCGGGTGCCATCGATCGCTGGGCCTTCCTCATCGGAGGTGATCAAAAAGGCAATACGGCCATCGTGGTTGGGGTGGAGGGCTACAAAGCGCTCAACGGCGGTTAGCATTGAGGCGAGGCTGCCTTTCATGTCGGCAGCACCGCGCCCACATAGCATTCCCTCGTCATCGATACAGGGCTCGAACGGTGGGTACTGCCAGTTGATATAGGGGCCGCTGGGCACCACGTCGGTGTGACCAGCAAAAGCCACAACGGGGCCATGATGGCCGCGTATTGCCCAAAAATTTTTCACATCACCAAACGGCAGCCGCTCAATATGAAAACCGAGTGCTGTTAAGCGCTCAATCATGAGCTCCTGGCAGCCTTCGTCATCCGGCGTTACCGAGGGTCGGCGCAGTAGCTCAAAGGCAAGTTGCAGCGTGGGTGACAGCGCTTCAGGCTCAGTTATGGGCATGCAGCGCCTCGTTCAGGGCGATAGCACTTTTGTTGGTCAAGCACTCAATGCGACCATTCTGCGAATTGCGGCGCCACAGCTGATCGTCTTGACCGGCAAGCTCGCGAGCGGCGACGGTATTCACTTCCTGGCCCTGGTCATCCAGCAGGGTCACTTTGGAGCCTGCCGTGATATAAAGGCCTGCTTCCACCGTGCAGCGGTCGCCTAGCGGAATGCCGATGCCCGCGTTGGCGCCGATTAAACAGCCTTCGCCGACTTTAATCACGATATTGCCGCCGCCGGAGAGCGTGCCCATGGTCGAGCAGCCGCCACCGAGATCCGAACCTTTACCCACCATCACGCCCGCCGAAATGCGGCCTTCGACCATGCCCGGGCCTTCGGCGCCTGCATTGAAGTTGACGAAGCCTTCGTGCATCACGGTGGTGCCTTCGCCCAGGTAAGCGCCCAGCCGCACGCGGGCGGTATCGCCGATGCGGATGCCGGTAGGCACGACGTAGTCGGTCATTTTGGGGAATTTGTCAACGCAATCCACGGAGAGTGCGCGCCCCGCCATGCGCGCCTTCAACCGGCGTGCGGGCAGCTCTTCAATATCAATCGCGCCTTCGTTGGTCCAGGCAATATTGCGTAACAGGCCAAACATGCCGGTTAGATCCACTCCGTGGGGCTTCACTAAGCGGTGGGAGAGCAGGTGCAGTTTGAGGTACACCTCGGGAGCTGTTTGCGGCGGCTGGTCGGTTTCTAGGAACATGGCAACCAACGGCCGCTGGCTAGCAGAAAGCGCTTCAGCAAGCTCCGCCTGGGCAGAGTGCCCAGTGGCTTCTAGCGCTTTTGCTAAGCGTGTGCAGTCTTCTGGCAAAAAGCTAATGGCGGCGTTGCCTTGGGGAGCGTCCAGGGCTTGCTGAGCGGCCTCCACCAAGCTTGCCGACGGGTTGAGCAATGGTGCCGGATAGTAGATTTCCAGCCAGTCGCCCTGGGTGTTTTGGGTGCCGATTCCAAGCGCAAAGCTCAACATAATAGTGTTTCCTGTAGTGATCAGTCGGGGAAGAATAAAGAGTGAGAGCGGCTAAGCGATTAACCGCTCAGCTTGTCGTAATCGCCGTCGCGGTAGCCAACCAAAATGGTCGAGTCGTCTACTTCCAGTAGCGGTCGCTTCAGTAGCGTGGGATGTTTCATCAGTATCTGGCGGGCAGACGTATCAAAGGCGTCTTTCTCTTCTTGAGGGAGGTCGCGCCAGGTTTTGCTGCGCTTGTTGACGACATCGACAAGCGGTACACGTTCTAAAATATGCTCAAGCAGACCCGCCGAAAGGCCATCTTTGCGCAGGTCGTAGGTCTTGAACGCAATACCTTTGCCTTCCAACGCTTTTCGCGCCTTACGACAGGTGTCGCAGGTATTAATAATGTAGAGCGTCAGCATACAGCCTCCTTAAAGAACGGTTGAGCGGATTTGGCTATTCAGCTAGCCGCGCTCAATCAGATGACGAATACGCTGTGCCGCTTCCAGCGTTGGCGCCAATTCGGCCACCAGTGCTAACCGCACGCGCCCAGCACCTGGGTTAATGCCGTTTGCTCCCGTGCGCCCCATTAAGCTGCCGGGCAGCACGCTAACATGTTGTTCGGTAAACAGGCGCTGGGTGAAAGCAATGTCGTCGCCACCCGGTACTGCGGGCCAGAGATAGAAACTAGCCTGAGGCGCAGGGAAGCTCATGACAGGCGCAAGCACATCGGTCACCGCGCTAAATTTCTCCCGGTAGGCGTCGCGATTAGCACGCACATGCTGCTCATCCTGCCAAGCGGCGATAGAGGCGTGCTGAATAGGCAGCGACATGGCGCAGCCATGGTAGGTGCGGTAGCGCTTAAACGGCGTTAGCAGGGCGGCATCGCCCGCCACAAAACCCGAGCGCAGGCCGGGCAAGTTAGAGCGTTTGGAGAGCGAGTGAAACACGACGCAGCGATGGTAGTCATCGCGGCCCAGCTCGGCGCAGGCTTGTAATAGCCCAGGTGGTGGGGCGGTCTCGTCCAGATACAGCTCCGAATAACACTCGTCTGAGGCGATGATAAAGTCATGCTCATCGGCAAGGGCGATGAGCTGCTTGAACTCCTCAAGAGGCGTCACTGCGCCGGTGGGGTTGCCCGGTGAGCAGATAAACACTATCTGCACCTCGCGCCACGTAGCGGCAGGCACCGCACTAACGTCAGGTCGAAAATTGTTCTCAGCGGTGCAGTCCAAATAGAGCGGCTCACCGCCCGCCAGCAGCGTTGCACCTTCGTAAATCTGATAAAACGGATTGGGTACCGCGACTTTAGCTGGCCGTGTGCGATCCAGGGCTGCCTGTACAAAGGCAAAGATTGCCTCCCGGGTGCCGTTGACCGGAACGACGTGCCGTTCGCTGTCGAGTTCGCGTAGCTGAAAGCGTTGGGTTGCCCAATGGGTAATGGCTTCACGAAGCGCTGGCAGGCCATTGGTGGCGGGGTAGCGGGCCATTTCCAATTGGTGCGCTACTAATGCTTCCAGCGCTGCGGAGTAGGGAGCATGTTGAGGCTCACCGATGGTCAGCGGAATATGCGCTAAGTCAGTGGGTGGCGTTAACTCGGCTTTCAGCGCGGCCAGCTTTTCAAACGGGTAGGGATGCAGGGCGTCAAGATCGGCGTTCATGATGTGTCCGTTGATGGCTGGCGGCGTAAACCGACGATTATAGGCAAGCCCCGGTACAGGCTCAAACCTAACCGGGGTTGCGAAGAGGCTTAAACCCCTAACACTTCAATCAGCCGCTCGCGTAGCTGCTGTTGGCGTTCAGGGTCGGTCAGTGGTTCGCCTGCCTTGGTGGTGATGAAAAACACGTCTTCCACCCGCTCGCCAAGGGTGGCGATTTTCGCCGCGGACAGCGAGATATCCTGCTCCATGAAGATTCGCCCCACGCGAGCTAGCAGGCCGGGGCGGTCGGGGGCCGTTAGTTCTAGCATGGTGCGCTCATTGGCCGGGTCCTGCTCAATCAGCACTTCCGTGGGTACCTTGAAATGCTTGAGCTGGCGCGGCGTGTGGCGCGTGACGATATCTGGATAATCATCGGGGTCATCGAGCTCTTCGACCAAGTGCAGGCGCATCTCCTCAATGTGCGCAGGGTCGCGAATCGGTTGGCCGTGGCTGTCGAGCACAATAAAGGTATTCAGCGTCCAGTCGTTGTGGGAAGTGGCGATGCGGGCGTCGTGGATCGATAGCCCCAGTTGCTCCATGGCAGCGGCGGTGGCGGCGAACAGATCATCCACCGAACGGGTGTGGATAAACACCTTTGTGCCGCCTTCGGCCATATCGGCGGTGGGGGCGCTGATCAGCACCAGCGGCAGCGGCGACTGGTTATGATTGAGGATGCCTTGGGTCTGCCAAACGATTTCGCTGGGGGCGTACTGCAGGAAGTAGTCTTCCCCTAGCGATTCCCAAAGATGATCGATTTGCTCACGATTAACGCCGATGGTTTGCAGCAAAGAGCGTGCTTCGGTTCGCGTTTCCCGCACCCAGTCGTCGCGGTCGGGCGGATTGTTCAGGCCGCGGCGCAGGGCACGCTTGGTCTCGGCATGCAGTTGACGCAGCAGCGACGCCCGCCAGCCGTTCCACAGTGTCGGGTTGGTCGCATTGATATCGGCCACGGTGAGAACATACAGGTAGTCGAGGCGGGTTTCATTACGCACCACCAGGGCAAAATCACGAATTACATCGGGGTCGCTAATGTCGCGCTTTTGCGCGGTCATCGACATCAATAAATGATGCTCCACCAGCCAGCTGACCAGATTGGTATCATGGGGCGAAACATGATGCCGCTGGCAGAACTGTTCGACGTCCCGGGCGCCAATTTCCGAGTGGTCACCGCCGCGCCCCTTGCCAATGTCGTGAAACAGGCCGGCCATCCACAGTAGATCGAGCTTGGGAAGCTGCTGCATCAGTGCTGCCGCCACCGGGAAGTCGCCTTTCGCTTCTGGTTTGCGGAAGCCGTGTAAAAACTTGAGTAACCGCAGGGTGTGGGCATCAACGGTATAGATGTGAAACAGGTCGTGCTGCATTAGGCCTACGGCGCGACCAAATTCGGGCAGGTATTTGCCCAAAATGCCGTAGCGGTTCATGCGTCGGAGCTGGCGCGGCACGTTGCCGGGGGCGCGCATAATGGCCATAAACAGTCGTTGGTGGCGCGGATCGTCCCGGTAGTGGTCGTCAATCTGATGGCGGTGGTCGCGAATCAGCCGGATAGTGTCGGCGCGTACCCCTTCGATCTCAGGGTGCTTGGCCATCAGCAGAAACAGCTCCAGCATGGCGGCGGGCCGCTCGCGAAAAAGGTTGCGTGAGCGCACCTGAATATAGCCGCCTTTGGTCTCGAAGCGCTCATTCAGCTTGACAGTCTCCAGCGCTTCTTTTCCACGTAGGATCACTTCGTCGAAGTGTTGCAGCAGCATGTCGTTGAGGCCCGCCAGCGCAGTGACATGCCGGTAGTAGCGCTTCATAAACTGCTCGACCGCCAGACGTTCCGGGGTATCGCGGAAGCCGAACATTTCGGCGATGGTGCGCTGGTGGTCAAACAGCAGGCGGTCTTCGGCGCGGTCGGTAATCATGTGCAGGGCATAGCGCACCTGCCACAAGAAGGCCTGCCCCTGGCTCAAGATGCGCAGTTCGGCATCATTCATAAAGCCGTTGGCGACGATATCGGTGTAATGCTCGGTACCGAAGTGGCGCTTGGCCACCCAGCCGATCATCTGAATGTCACGCAGCCCGCCTGGCGAGCTTTTGAGGTTTGGCTCCAGGTGATACTCAGAGTTGTTGTAGCGGTAGTGGCGGGCAATTTGCTCCTGCCACTTGGCCTCAAAGAAGCGGTCAGCGGGCCAAATGTGCTCGGCACTAAGGCGCTCGCGCATCGCTTCGCGCAGGCTTTCTGGCCCCGCAATCAGGCGAGATTCGAGCAGGTTGGTGATCACCGTGACATCCGCTTCGGCTTCCCGCTCACAGTCGCTAAGCGAGCGAACGCTATGACCAATTTCCAAGCCAATATCCCACAAGAAGGTGATAAAGGCGGTCAGCGGTTCGCGGTAGGCGGTGTCGTCGTCCTGCGCCAGCAGTAGCAGCAGATCGATATCCGAGTGGGGGTGTAGCTCACCACGGCCATAGCCGCCTACCGCCACCAGCGCAATACCTTCATCGGGCCACACATGCTGCGCCCAGGCAATCGCCAGCAACTGGTCCAAGTACCAGGCGCGGCCACGCACAAGGTCGCGAATATCCGCACCGGCGCGAAATTGATCGTCCAGACGCGCCTGTAGCTCGCGCAGTGCGGCCTTGAAGGGCGCTACCGGCGAGCGTGAACCGGCAAGCTCGGTGCGGAAAAGATCCAGGTCGAAAAGCGTGGTGTCCGGCTCAAACCGGTGGTGGTGTAATAGCATCAGTTGGTTAGAAAACTGAAGTCTTCATCGCCACGCGCGGTCAGTACTTCTACACCGCCCTCGGTCACCAGCAGCGTGTGTTCCCACTGTGCTGAAAGGCTGCGGTCTTTGGTGACGGCGGTCCAGCCATCGCGCAGTACCTTGGTTTTATAACCGCCGACGTTAATCATCGGCTCGATGGTAAAGCACATGCCTGCAGCGAGCTTAATGTCGGCATCCGGTGCGTAGCCATCATAATGTAAAAACTGCGGCTCTTCGTGGAAATCAGCGCCGATGCCGTGGCCGCAGAAGTCGCGCACCACCGAGTAGCCGCTGCTTTCGGCATGCTTTTGAATCACGCGGGCAAGCTCCGAAAGGCGCACGCCAGGCTTCACCAGCTCAATGCTTTTATACAGGCACTCCTGAGTAATGCGACACAGCCGTTCGCCCTGAATCGTCTCACCTACTACGAACATCACGCTGGAGTCGCCGTGATAGCCGTCTTGGGTCTTAACGGTGATATCCAGGTTCATGATGTCGCCATTTTTGAGCTTCTTGGCGTCGTCGGGGATGCCGTGGCACACCACATGGTTAATCGACGTGCAGGTCGCTTTGGGAAAACCATGGTAGTTCAGCGGTGCAGGGGCTGAGCCCAGCTCGTTAACAATATACTCATGACAGAGACGGTCGATTTCCCCCGTGCTAATGCCTGCCTGGATATGAGGTGTGATCATTTCAATCACGCTAGCCGCTTGGCGCCCGGCTTCGCGCATGTGTTCGACTTCAGAAGGCGTCTTGATAGGAACGTTCATGAATGCTCGATATGAATGCAGAATGGAAAATTGAATGGCGCAATTTAAGACCGTCAAACGGGGTGCGACTTCATCTTGGCAATGATCTATGGTATAAAGCCGCGCGCTTTCCTGCAATCGTGATTCCGAGCTTCTTGGCTGGGAAGGACGCAGTAGGGCAGGGCGATGAATCCGCATTATGCCTCTCAAGAGACGCAATGCTTGATTAATCACTAAAAACATCAAGCCTTAAAAACACACATGCACCGGCACATGGTCCCGGGTGCCGCTGGCAGCGTCTAACGTGGTCAACGGTCGGATCCATGGGGTGCGTGGAGGCCTAACCCGAGTTTTAGGAGTTCTACCATGTCTCACGTTAATATGCGTGACCTGCTTAAAGCAGGTGCTCACTTCGGCCACCAGACCAAGTACTGGAACCCGAAAATGAGCAAATTTATCTTCGGCGCGCGCAACAAGATTCACATCATCAACCTCGAGCACACCCTTCCGGCGCTGAACGAAGCGATCGATGTGGTCGAGAAGATGGCGGCATCCAACAACAAAATTTTGTTTGTTGGCACCAAGCGCAGCGCAAGCAAGGTAATTAAAGAAGAAGCTAACCGTGCTGGTCAGCCGTTCGTCAACCATCGCTGGTTGGGCGGCATGTTGACTAACTTCAAGACCATTCGTCAGTCGATTAAGCGTCTGCGTGATCTTGAAACCATGCGCGAAGACGGCACGTTCGAGAAGCTGACCAAGAAAGAAGTCTTGATGGCGACTCGCGAGCAGGACAAGCTTGAGCGTTCTATCGGCGGTATCAAGAACATGGGCGGCCTGCCGGACGCACTGTTCGTGATTGACGTTGACCACGAGCGCATCGCGATCAACGAAGCCAACAAGCTGGGCATCCCGGTTATCGGCGTGGTGGATACTAACTCCAACCCCGATGGCGTTGATTACGTAATCCCAGGCAACGATGACTCTATCCGCGCTATCCAGATTTACGTTAAAGCGATTGCGGATGCGTGTGGTCGTGCCAAAGAAGGCAACGCTCAAGAGTTCGTTGAAGTGACCGAAGAGGCCGCTGCAGCTGAAGACAACACTGCCGCTGAGTAAGTGCAGCAGTGGGTGCGGTAAGCAGAAGTGCCGCATCAAGATAAAGGGGGCTATGCCCCCTTTTTCCCGCGAAAGGTGAAACGCCTGGGCGGAAGAATTTGCCGGCACTCGATACCGGCCCCGCAATACAGAGAGACATAGGGCAGCGTGATACATGATGGTCATTTATCATACCTATACTCTGTGTTGCGTTTAACTCTCATAGAACCATTTCAGAGGTGAATTCTCATGGCAGCTATCAGCGCCTCTCAGGTCAAGGAACTTCGCGAACGTACCGGTCTCGGCATGATGGAGTGTAAAAAAGCACTCACCGAAACCGACGGTGATATCGAAGTTGCAATTGAAAACCTGCGTAAAAGCTCAGGCCTAAAAGCGGCTAAGAAAGCCGACCGCATCGCCGCCGAAGGCGTTGTGGTAACGCGTGTAGCGGAAGACGGTAGCTACGGCGTAATGGTCGAAATCAACTCCGAGACTGACTTTGTTGCTCGTGATGACAACTTCATCGCGTTTGCCGACAAGATCGCCGGTGCTTTCTTCACTGCAAAAAGCGAAGATGTCGCCGCTGTTATGGCGGGCGATCTGGAAACGGCGCGCGAGCAGTTGGTTCAAAAAATCGGTGAGAACATTGGCGTGCGTCGTGCCGTTGTGGTCGACGCTGCTGACGGTGGCTTGGTCGGTGAGTACGTCCACGGTGGCCGCATTGGCGTTTTGACCGTGCTGACCGGTGGCTCATCGGAAGTTGCGAAAGATGTGGCCATGCACGTGGCGGCGATCAATCCCTCCGTTGCCCATCCGGAAAACATGCCTCAGGAAGAGCTGGACGCTGAAAAAGCGATTATCCTGGCACAGCCTGATATGGCTGGTAAGCCGGAGCAGATCGCTGAGAAAATGGTTCAGGGCCGCTTGAAAAAGTACCTGGCTGAAAACAGCCTGACCGAGCAGCCGTTTGTGAAAGACCCGAACCAAACCGTTGCTGAGTTCGTCAAAGCGGCGGGTGGCGAAGTGGTTGGTTTCACTCGCTTTGAAGTGGGCGAAGGCATCGAGAAAGAAGAAGTCGATTTCGCCAAGGAAGTTATGGAACAGGCTGGCCGTCGCTGAGGTCAGAGGTTTCAGTAAAAAGATGGCGTGCGCGTAAGCGCACGCCTTCGCGTATCCGGCCCTTGTATAAAGTGGGCTGCCCCACCTGCCTATGTTCAGGTCTGCCTCAGGAGAGATGCTATGTCACGTGATGTTCAAGAGCCTACCCCCCACGTAGCACCCAGCAAAGGCAACGTTGAGAGTTCGAAGTCAAAATACAAGCGTATTTTGCTCAAGCTTTCTGGCGAAGCGCTGATGGGTGAGCATGATTTTGGTATTGACCCGAAGGTACTTGACCGCATGGCGTTGGAAATTGGCCAGCTCGTCGGCATTGGGGTACAAGTGGGTATCGTGATTGGCGGTGGCAACTTGTTCCGCGGTGCGGCACTCAATGAAGCGGGCATGGACCGTGTTACCGGCGACCATATGGGAATGCTGGCGACTGTAATGAATGCGCTGGCGATGCGCGACGCTTTAGAGCGCTCCAACATCCGTTCGCGAGTCATGTCGGCCATTCCGATGAGCGGCGTGGTAGAGCACTACGATCGGCGAACCGCTATTCGTTATTTAACCTCCGGGGACGTCGTGTTGTTTTCTGCAGGAACAGGTAACCCCTTTTTCACCACCGATTCCGCTGCCTGTTTGCGTGGTATTGAAGTGGATGCGGATGTGGTGATTAAAGCGACCAAAGTCGATGGTGTTTACAATAAAGACCCGGTAAAAAATACCGATGCTGTGAAGTATGACCAGCTCTCTTACGATGACGCCCTGGATCAAAAATTGGGCATTATGGATTTGACCGCTATCTGCCTGGTACGTGACCATAATATGCCGGTGCGGGTATTTGATATGAATAAGCCTGGTGCCCTACTGAATATGGTTGTAGGGGGCAAGGAAGGCACGCTGATATACAGAGGGTAATGACGTGATCAACGATATTAAGAAAGATGCCGAATCGCGCATGAAAAAAAGCGTTGAGGCGCTGCACAGTAACTTTAATAAAATTCGTACCGGCCGTGCTCATCCGAGCATTTTAGACGCCGTGACTGTGGATTATTACGGTAGCCAAGTACCGCTTAGCCAAGTGGCGTCGGTCAACGTTGAAGATGCTCGTACGCTGACGATTGCGCCTTGGGAACAGGGCATGGTTCAGAAAATCGAAAAGGCCATTATGACCTCGGACCTTGGCCTTAACCCGGCCAGCGCAGGTAACGTGATCCGTGTGCCGATGCCGATGCTCACTGAAGAAACTCGCAAAGGCTACATCAAGCAAGCGCGTAGCGAAGCAGAAAACGCGCGTGTTGCCGTTCGCAACGTGCGCCGCGATGCTAACGGTGATTTCAAATCATTGTTGAAAGATAAAGATATTACTGAAGACGACCAGCGTGAAGGTGAAGATGCGATCCAAAAGCTGACCGATAAATATATTGCTGAAATCGATAAGGCGCTGGCCGCGAAAGAGCAGGATCTCATGCAGGTTTAAACTGTATTTAATTCAGCCACGGGCAGCTTATGCTGCCCGTTTTGCCACACTCTGGCTGGTTTTTTTTATGACTGATCTTTGGGACGAGAAATCATGACGTCACCGCAGCTTCCTGGAGAGCAGCCGGACGACGCCTACTTGCCTTCTCACACAGGGGAGGCTCCGCCGTCGCACGTGGCCATCATTATGGATGGTAATAACCGCTGGGCGCGCGCACGTGGGCTTTCGGGAGTGCGCGGACACCGTGCAGGCGTCGAAACCGTTCGCGCGGTAATTCAGCGAGCTGCCGAGCGCGATGTGCAAACGCTGAGCCTGTTTGCTTTCTCCAGTGAAAACTGGAAACGCCCAGCGGCGGAAGTCAATGCGTTGATGGAGCTGTTTTTGATGGCGCTGAAGCGGGAAGTCAAAAAGCTCAATGAGCGTAATGTTCGCCTCTCTATTATTGGCGAACAGCGCGGCTTTTCCCACGCGATTCAAAAGCATATTCAGCGTGCTGAAGCGTTAACTGCTCACAATACGGGGATGCACCTTGTCATTGCCGCCAATTATGGTGGACAGTGGGAGATCGCCCGTGCGGCGCGCACGTTAGCGGAGCAGGTGGCGGCCGGCGAATTAGCACCTTCAGAGATTGACGAAGCGTGCTTTGACACCGCCATAGGTATGAATGATGTGCCACCGGTGGATTTGTGTATACGTACCAGTGGTGAACAGCGGCTGTCCAATTTTATGCTTTGGCAGTTGGCCTATGCAGAACTGCACTTTTCACCGCTGTTATGGCCTGATTTCGGAGCAGACGCGTTTGATGCGGCATTAAATGACTTCTGTCAGCGTCGTCGTCGCTTTGGTATGACAGACGAACAAATAGAGGCGCAAGGTGCTTAAACAGCGGATTATCACCGCAGCCTGGCTCGCACCGCTGGTGTTGGTTGGCCTGTTTGGATTAGAGGGTGGCGCCTTTGCGCTGTTTACCGCGCTCATTGTGCTACTCGGCACTTGGGAGTGGACCAATCTCGCTGGGATTACCCAGACAGTGCAGCGGGCTCAGTCAGTTGCCGTGGTGGCGGTGTTGATGCTCATCATGTGGTTGATGGGGGCTGCCACCGCAATATGGCCGCTTTGGTTGGCAGCTGCGGGCTGGCTACTAAACCTTTTCTGGGTGGCGCGTTATCCTGCGGCAGGAGAGCAGTGGCAAGCTTCCGTACGGCGCTTGGCAATGGGACTATGGGTGCTATTGCCCTGCTGGGTGGGCTTTAACGTTCTACGCGAGAGCGGTATGGCGTGGCTGTTATTTGTGCTGCTGCTGGTCTGGTGTGCTGATATCGGTGCCTACTTTGTGGGACGTGCCTGGGGTAAGCGAAAACTCGCCCCCCACGTCAGCCCTGGCAAATCATGGGAAGGTGTTTACGGCGGCTTAGCGACAACGGCGCTTCTCGCCATTGTGTTTGCCGTAGGGCTGTCACTGGATATGGCCGGGAGCCTCACGCTCATTTTGGTGACGGCAATCGTTACGTTGACGTCTGTGCTTGGGGATCTGCTGGAAAGTATGCTGAAGCGTCACCGTAATATTAAAGACTCGAGCCAGTTGCTTCCTGGCCACGGTGGTGTTCTGGACCGTATCGATAGCCTGACGGCGGCAATTCCGCTGTTTGCACTGTTTTATCTTGAGGTACTGGTGCCTGTGTTGGCTCAGGGGCAGGCGTTATGAGTCAGCGAGCACCCCAACAAACTGCTCAGCGGGCCACTACTCATCGATCGATGCAGCGCGTGACGGTGCTCGGGTCGACAGGCTCTATCGGCACCAGCACGCTGGATGTGATTAGTCGTCACCCCGACCGGTATAGCGTCCACGCCCTCACCGCGCACACCTCGAAAGAATCGCTGCTCGCTCAGTGTTTGGCGCATCGACCCGCTGTCGCCGTATTGAATGAGGAAGCCGATGCCGTTTGGTTACGTGATGAGCTTAAGCGTGCTGGCCAACCCACCGAGGTGAACGTAGGGCAAGAGGCACTTTGCGAAGTTGCTCGAGACGCTAGCGTAGACTGTGTGATGGCGGCCATTGTGGGCGCCGCGGGCTTACTGCCTGCGCTGGCAGCCGCTGAGGCGGGAAAGCGCGTGCTATTAGCCAATAAAGAGGCACTGGTGATGAGCGGCGCACTGTTTATGGATGCTGTTACACGCGCGGGCGCAACGCTATTACCAATTGATTCCGAACATAATGCCATCTATCAGTGTCTACCTACGGAGCATCGTGGTGGCTTGGCACGTCACGGCATATCCCAACTGCTACTAACGGCTTCTGGGGGGCCGTTCCGAACCTGGAGCCAGGCCGATATCAACAATGTCACTCCCGAGCAGGCCTGCGCTCATCCGAACTGGTCAATGGGGCGTAAAATATCGGTGGATAGCGCCACCTTGATGAATAAAGGGCTGGAGCTGATTGAGGCCTGCTGGCTATTTGATGCCACTCCCGAGCAGATCCAGGTAGTGGTACACCCGCAAAGCGTGATTCATTCCATGGCTGCGTATCACGATGGCTCGGTGATTGCGCAGCTAGGTAATCCTGATATGCGTACCCCTATTGCCTATGGGCTAGCGTGGCCTGAACGAATTGACGCCGGGGTCGAAACACTGGATCTTTTCCAAGTGGCACGGCTCGATTTTGAACCCCCTGATGAAGCCCGCTTCCCCTGTTTGGGGCTTGCTCGTGAAGCAATGCAGGAGGGGGGGATGGCGCCTGTGGTTTTAAACGCGGCCAATGAAGTGGCTGTTGAAGCTTTTCTCCAGCGTCAGCTCGGTTTTACAGCCATTGGTCAGCTGGTGGCCGAAGTCCTGTCGCGGCCCTATGAAGGTCGTGTCGACAGCCTTGAAAGCGTTTTAGCAACGGATCAATGGGCGCGGCAACAGTCGCTGGAACTGATAACACGATGGTCCGCTTAAGCATTCGCTGGGCTGGTCGTAAAAGCGGGGCGTTAAGGAGTACTGTGGTGTGGGCCTGATACAAAATATTTTAGCGGTCATTGTAGTGCTGGGCTTGTTAGTGACCTTCCATGAGTTTGGGCACTTTTGGGTGGCTAGGCGCTGCGGTGTCAAAGTACTGCGTTTTTCGGTGGGGTTTGGCAAGCCGCTGTGGTCGCGGGTGGACCGACACGGCACAGAATATGCGATAGCGGCGATTCCGCTGGGCGGCTATGTCAAGATGCTGGACGAGCGCGAGGCGCCTGTGCCAGAAGATCAACTCGATCAGGCATTTAACCGCAAGACCGTTTGGCAGCGCATTGCAATAGTGGCCGCAGGGCCTGTCGCCAATTTTTTGCTAGCGATCGTTGCCTACTGGGCGTTGTTTGTCGCCGGTACCACGGTGGTGTCGCCGATGGTAGGAAGTGTTGCGCCTGACTCTCCCGCCGCGGAGGCAGGGCTTGCCGAAGGTCATGAAATTGTCGCCATTCAGGGCGATGAGATGCGTTCGTGGGAAGATGTTAATCTAAAGCTGGTGTCGATCATTGGCTTCAGTGGTGAATTGAATATCGACGCGCGCCCTGAAGGCGCGTCTGACGCGCAGCGCTATGGGTTGCCCGTCAATGATTATTTGGTTCGCCAAGACCCGCCGCAGCCATTGCAAACGCTCGGTATTACCCCATGGCAGCCGGAATTTCCGGCTGTTTTAGGCCAAGTCGTGAGCGGGGAGGCCGCAGATCAGGCAGGCCTAGAAGCTGGCGATAGGATGGTGGCGGTTAATGGCGAACCAGTGGATGACTGGATGCACTTCGTCAATATCGTGCGCGGTAGTCCTGGCGAAACACTGCAACTTACCTACGAGCGTGATGGCGAGCAGGAAACCGTTAATTTAACGCCTGGGCGTAACAGCCTAGAAACGGGAGATGAGATTGGCTATATCGGTGCAGGCGCCCAGCAGGTCGAGTGGCCAGCTGCGTTTCAGCGTGAGATACGCTATGGCCCGGTCGAAGCGGTAGGTCAGGCGCTTTCACGCACCGGTGAGATGACGCTGCTCACTATCGACGCGATTCGAAAGATGTTGGTAGGTCTTATTTCGCCCTCCAACCTGTCGGGGCCAATCACCATTGCGCAAGTCTCGGGCGATTCAGCCCGTGCAGGAGTGGAAGCGTTTGTCGGCTTTCTAGCGTATCTTTCCATCAGCCTTGGGGTGCTTAACTTACTGCCTATCCCCGTGCTCGATGGTGGTCACTTGCTTTATTATTTTATGGAGGTCGTGCGTGGACGACCCGTATCGGAAAAAACCCAAGCCGTAGGGTTACGTATTGGGCTTGCCATGGTCGGCACCCTGATGTTGATGGCCCTCTATTTTGATCTGATGCGCCTGTGGTAATGACGCGTGTAGCGCGCAGGATGCCTTGTCATCTGCCTGCACAAATGTATATGGTGCCTTTCTGGAATAATAGGCAGACCAACGCGAGCGAATTGACTGCATGAAAATCAAGACCCTTGGAATGGCGGCACTCTTGCTGATGGGCGCTAGCGGCGCTCAAGCACAATCCTTTAATGTTTCTGACATTCGAGTGGAAGGACTGCAGCGGGTTTCCGCCGCCTCGGTCTTCAATGCATTCCCTGTGAGTGCCAATGAGAGCGTCAGCGAAGCGCAGCTGGCTGCCGCTGCTCGTGACTTGTTTGCCACTGGGCTATTCGACGATGTCTCTCTGGCACGCGAGGGAGATGTGCTCGTTATTCAAGTCGTCGAGCGCCCAACCATTGCGCGGCTACAGATTAGTGGCAACGACCAGATATCCGAAGAAGACCTGCGCAATGGCTTGCGCGAATCAGGCCTCTCTGAGGGCCAGGTGCTGGAGCTTTCTACGCTTGAGGAGATTCAGCGCGAACTGGAAGGTGTCTACCAGTCTCAAGGTCGCTACAGCGCCAGTATCGATACCGAAGTTGAAGAAGTTGATGAAGGCCGGGTACAGGTCAATATCAATATCAACGAAGGCGAAGTCGCCAAAATTCGACAGATCAATATTGTCGGCAACGAGGCTTTTGATGACGAAACGCTGCGTGAGGTATTCGAGCTAAATGACCGGCCTGGGCGCTTTTTTGGCTGGTTCTCAAGCGACGAGTATTCACGTGAAGCACTGTCCGGTGACATTGAGCGGCTGCGTTCGTTCTACTTGGATCGTGGCTACGTCAACTTCGATGTTGCCTCGACCCAAGTATCGATTGGTCCAGAAAAATCCGAAATATTTATTACCCTGAATGTCGATGAAGGCAATCAGTATCGCGTGGGCGATATCCGTTTCGCGGGCGATCTGCAGATCAGCGAAAATGAAGCTCGGCAATTGCTTACCATCGAAGAGGGTGAGATTTTTTCCCGGGGCGATGTGAATGCGTCTACGGAAGCTTTGCGTCAGCGCCTCGGCGCCGAAGGCTTCGCATTTGCTGATATTCAGGGCGTGCCCGAAATGTCAGATGATGGTGAAACGGTTGACCTGGTCATTGCTATCAATCCCGGTGAACGTGCCTATGTACGCCGTATTGAGTTCTACGGGAATACGACTACCCAAGATGAAGTACTGCGACGTGAAATGACGCAGTTGGAAGGCGCGCCTGCCTCCACTGAAGCCATTACGCAGTCACGGCAGCGGCTTGAGCGGCTGGGCTTTTTTAGCCAGGTCGAAGTGGATACGCAGCCTGTACCTGGCAAGCCAGACTTGCTGGATGTGACCTATAACGTCGAAGAACAGCCCTCGGGGTCCGTCTCTGCAAGCGTAGGTTTCTCCCAGAGTGCCGGGGTTATTTACGGGGTAGGTCTATCGCAGAATAACTTCCTGGGCACGGGTAACCGGGTCAATGTGGGGGCGCAGCGCAGTGATACTTTTACCAGCGTTAACTTTGGCTTTACCGACCCGTACTGGACGTTGGATGGCATTTCGCGCGGTTATAATCTGTTTTATCGCGAAACTGACTATGCCGATTCGGATATTTCGACATACTCGACGGATGCTTACGGCGCCGGTATCAACTTCGGTTACCCCGTCAGCGAGCTGTCTCGCCTCAATTTTGGTGCCAGCCTTGAAGATCTGACGGTAAAAACTTATAACGATACAGCCTCGGAAATTCGCCGTTACGTCGATGAGCAGGGTGAAAATGCGCAAAGCTTAAAACTAACCGCCAGCTGGACGCGCAATAACCTCAACCGAGGTATCATGCCGACCGATGGAAGCTACCAACGCTTGTCGTTGGAAACCGGTGTGCCGGGAAGTGATGCGGAGTACTACAAACTGCGTGCGCGAGCCCAACAGCTCTTCCCGATTAATGATGATGAATCGTGGGCATTCAAATTTACCGGCAATGTCGGCTATGCCGATACATTGGGCGGCAATGATCCTTACCCTTTCTATGAAAACTTCTACGCGGGCGGCCTTGGCTCGGTGCGTGGTTTCACGTCGAATACACTCGGTCAGCGCACCACGCCGGCCACTGAAGGCGGCCGTGATCGTACCCTCGGCGGTAACGTTTCAGTAGAAGGCAGCGCTGAAATCATTTTCCCGCTGCCCTTTATCGAAGATCAGCGTGCCCTGCAAACATCACTGTTTTTAGATGGGGGTAATACCTTCCTGAGTTCTTGTTATGACGTACTCGATGAAGACGCAAATCGTCAACAATGCAGCTCTGGCGTCGACTTGGGCGATTTGCGCTACAGCGCTGGTATCGGTCTTTCTTGGCTGACGCCGGTTGGCCCGCTGACCTTTAGCGTCGCCGAACCATTAAACGATGAGAGCGGTGACGATACACAGTTCTTCCAGTTCTCATTAGGGCAATCGTTCTAAGGGCAGCCGTTCGAAGGGCAGTCGTTCGAAGGGCAGTCGTTCTAATTTTGCTAGATTGCGTACCATGGTGGCGCGCCTAGCGTGATCTAAGGAGTTAACATGATGCGTAAACTGACAGCGGTTGTATGCCTGTTGGGCGCGATGATTTTGCCTGCTCACGCTGCGGAAGTAGCAGTGTTAGACTGGCGAGCGGCATTGATGAATACTCAATCCGCGCAAGAGTCACTGAGTAGTCTTGAAGGACAAATCGGCAATCAACAGCGTGAAGCTCAGAGCCTTGGGAACGAGCTCCAGCAGCTCCAGCAGCGCCTGCAAAACGAAGGCGAAACGATGGCGCAGTCCCAACGCGAGTCCCTGATGAGTGAGTTGCAGCAAAAAGGCAGCCGTTTTGAACAGCTGCGCCAGGAAGTCATGCAGGCACAGCAGCGCTCCGAACAGCAGTTCCTGGAAGATGCTGAGCCGAAACTGGAGCAAGCCGTCGCAGAGGTACTGGAACGCCACGGCATTGATGTGCTGGTCGAGCCCCAGGGGGTACTGCATTCAGGGGTTGATCTGCCTAATTTGACCGATGAGGTCACTGAGATTTTTAATACCTTAAATTAATTTTAAACGATGACTGGTGTGGCCCAGCCACACCAAAGCTTCCCTGGGTTCCCATGACGCACGCTTCTTATCACCTTACCCTTGCAGACATTGCGCACCATTTGGGTATTGCCGTTAGCAGCAATGCCCAACAGCCGATACGTGGTTTGGCAACGCTAAAAGAAGCGCAGTCGGATCAAGTGGCTTTTCTAGCCAATCGCGCCTATCTGAAAGATTTGGCATCGACTAAGGCCGCGGCAGTATTACTGCACCCTGAGCATGGCAAGCACTGCCCGGTACCGCGCCTTGAGATCGAAAACCCTTATTTAGGCTACGCCAAACTATCGCAGCTGTTTGATCCGTTACCCGCTCGCGACGTGGTGGGTATTCACCCGACTGCGGTTGTCGCTGATGATGTGCAGGTAGGCGCAGATGTCTCCATTCAAGCGCATGCCGTGGTTGAATCTGGTGTGGTGCTGGGTGACCACGTGGTGATCGGGGCCGGCAGCGTTGTCGGGGCTGACTGCACCATCGGCGCAGCAACGCGTTTACATGCCAATGTTACTCTGTGCCACGGCGTGGTGATTGGTAAACGGGGCATATTGCAAAGCGGCTGCGTTATCGGTGGTGATGGCTTTGGTTTTGCCCATGACGGCACAGGCTGGCATAAGATTGCCCAGTTGGGTGGTGTCGTGCTGGGAGATGACGTTGAAGTGGGGAGCTGTTCGAGCATTGATCGTGGCGCGTTGGGTGATACCGTGATTGGCGATGACGTCAAAATTGATAGTCAGGTGCAAATTGCTCATAACGTCATCATTGGCGACCACAGCGCGCTAGCGGGATGTGTGGGTATTGCGGGCTCTACCAAAGTTGGCAGGCATTGCATGCTGGGGGGTGGGGTTGGTTTAGCTGGCCATCTGACTATCTGCGATGGTGTCCAAGTGACGGGAATGAGTTTGGTAACAAACTCGATTCATGAACCTGGGGTTTACTCCTCCGGTACCGGTGCTATGGCCAATACCCAGTGGCGTAAAAATGCAGTCCGCTTTAAACAGCTCGATGACATCGCTAAGCGCCTAGCGAGGTTGGAAAAAAAGCAGCGCGATTAGTACGAATAATGGATAACAGCTGAATGGTGTGCCTACTGCTGGCGTAAAACTAGGCGGTAGTGGGGTATAATCCACAGCCTTTTAGCCAGTCTGCGTGCTGGTATTTGCCTGACTCTCTTCATGAGCTCCAGGTTTTTTGTCATTTTAGAGGTCGCTACGATGGTTATGGATATTAATGAGATTCGCGAATACTTGCCCCACCGTTACCCCTTTTTGTTGGTGGATCGAGTAACGCAATTGACCACTGGCGAATCCATCGTTGCGTACAAGAATGTCAGCATTAATGAACCGTTCTTCAACGGCCATTTTCCCCATCATCCGATTATGCCCGGTGTGTTAGTGCTCGAAGCACTCGCCCAAGTATGTGGCATTCTTGGTTTTAAAACGGTCAATAAACTACCTGCTGATGGCTACGTCTATTATCTGGTCGGCAGCGATAATGTCCGTTTTAAGCGTCCGGTGATGCCGGGTGACAAGCTCACGCTAGAAGCTGACGTTATTAAAGGGAAACGGGGTATCTGGAAATTTGCCTGCCGCGCCAAGGTTGATGGTGAGTTGGCCTGCGAAGCGGAAATCATTTGTGCCGAGAGGAAGGTGGCTTGATACATCCTACTGCACTGGTCGACCCGACGGCGCGTCTTGCTGACGATGTTGAGGTAGGCCCTTTTAGCATCATCGGCCCAGATGTCAGTATTGGCGCTGGTTCGGTGATTGGCCCGCATGTGGTGGTGAAAGGTCCCACTACATTAGGCGAACGGACGCGTATTTTTCAGTTTGCATCCGTTGGCGAAGACTGCCAGGACAAAAAATACGCAGGCGAACCAACGCGGTTAGTCATGGGCGATGATAACGTCATTCGCGAAGGCGCTACGATTCATCGTGGCACTATCCAGGATCGCAGCGAAACCACGGTTGGTTCACGCAATCTATTTATGGCCTATGTCCATGTTGGTCACGACTGCGTGATTGGTAGCGACTGCATTCTGGCCAACCAAGTCACCCTGGCTGGCCATGTGACCATTGGTAATTATGTCATTCTGGGTGGTCTGGCGGCAGTGCATCAGTTCTGCCATTTTGGCGATCATGCCATGGCAGGCGGTGGTTCGATTATCACCAAGGATACGCCCGCGTACATCATGATCAACGGCAACCCTGCTGAGGCGCGCGGTCTCAATCTAGTGGGCTTAAAGCGGCGTGGTTTTAGCCGCGAGGCGATTAGTGCCTTAACCGCTGCCTATAAGATGGTTTATCGTCAAGGGCTAACGACCGAGCAGGCGCTGGCTGAGATGCGTAGTCGCTTTCAATTACCTGAGGTCGAACATTTTGCAGCTTCCATTGAGCGTTCGACCCGCGGCATTACCCGATAACCCATGCTAGCGCTCTTATGACCTTGCAACGCGTCTACCTAGTGGCTGGAGAACTTTCTGGCGATATTCTTGGCGCTGGACTGATGCGTGAACTCAAAGCACGCCATCCAGGCATCGAGTTTCGTGGTATCGGCGGGCCGCGTATGCAGGCCGAAGGCATGGAAAGCCGTTTTCCCCTCGAAACGCTGGCGGTAATGGGGCTGGTGGAAGTGCTTAAGCACCTTCCTGAACTGATCCGTGTGCGGCGTATTCTAAAAGCCGAAGCTTTGGCTTGGCAGCCGGATATTATGCTGGGTATCGATGCGCCTGATTTCAATTTAGGTCTGGAGCGTCAGCTCCGCGAAGCGGGCATTACTACCGCCCACTACGTGAGTCCTTCCGTATGGGCGTGGCGCCAGGGGCGGGTAAAAGGTATCGCCAAGTCAGTGGATGGCATGCTGACACTGCTGCCTTTTGAAGCCGCCTTCTATCGCGAACACCGTGTTCCCGTTGCTTTTGTGGGTCATCCTCTGGCTGACGAAATGCCGCTGGAAAATGACCGTACTGCTACCCGCCAAGCGCTGGAGCTGGCGCCTGATAGCCAAGTGTTGGCGCTGCTGCCCGGCTCCCGCGCTAATGAAATTCGCTTTTTGGGTGACACTTTTCTTAACGCCGCCGAACAGCTCTGCCAACGCCATCCCGCCTTACAGGTGGTAATTCCCGCGGCCACCGCTGACCGTCGCCGGGAAATTAGCGCACTGCTGGCTAATTACCCCTTGCTTGTGGAGCGTACTGTACTGCTGGATGGTCAGGCCCGTGAGGCCATGATAGCCAGCGATATCGTGCTGTTGGCCTCGGGAACCGCTGCGCTGGAAGCCATGCTGTGCCACCGCACCATGCTGGTGGCCTATAGAATGGCCCCCGCCACCCACTGGCTGGCCAAGCGGTTGGTTAAAACGCAGTGGGTGTCCCTGCCTAACCTGATTGCCCAGGAAACGCTGGTACCTGAACTAATTCAAGAAGCCGCCTCGCCGGAGGCGATTGCCGACCAGCTCAGCGCCATGTTGGCGGACGAAGATAGCCGCCATGCCCTGGAAGCGCGCTTTGCCGAGATGCACGCTACGCTTCAGCGCAGCGCCAGCCGTCGCGCTGCCGTGGCAATTGGCTTGTTAGCCGCAGGGCAGCCGCTGGAGCGTATGGATGGCGAATAAGGCGATGGCCATTGAGCATTGGTTGATCGAGCACAAGGATTTCCCACCATTAGAAATTGCCTACAGCGGTGAGCGGCTGGCGGGTGTTGATGAAGTAGGCCGAGGGCCACTGATCGGCAGCGTGGTGGCCGCGGCGGTCATTCTCGATCCCGCGCAGCCGATTGACGGTCTTACCGACTCTAAAAAATTGACGGCGCGCAAGCGTGAAGCGCTGGATGTGCAGATTCGTGAGCGAGCGCTGGCGTTTGCCGTGGCAGAAGCCAGCGCTGCTGAAGTGGATGGGCTGAATATTTATCACGCCACTCACTTAGCCATGCGTCGAGCCATCAATGCGCTGGCACCGGCGGCGGAATATCTACTCGTGGATGGCAATAAATTACCTGGCCATCTGCTGCCTGGCCAGGCAGTGGTTAAGGGCGATTCACGTCACTGTGCCATTGCCGCGGCATCAATTTTGGCCAAGGTCGCTCGCGACGCGCAGATGGTCGTCTTGGATGAGTGCTATCCTGAGTATGGTTTTGCGCGTCATAAAGGCTACCCGACCAAAGAGCATTTGGCGGCGCTTGCAGCTCACGGGCCACTGGCCGAACATCGTCGTAGCTTCGCGCCTGTGCAGCGTCAGTTGGCGCTGCTTTAACGTATTTCTTCTTCATCTAGCGTTTTTCTGAGAGTCTCATGACGGTCCCGTTCGTTCATTTACGTTTGCACAGTGAATACTCCCTGGTCGACGGCCTGGTTAAGCTCAAATCGCTGGTCAGCACGACTGCTGAGCGGGCGATGCCAGCGCTGGCCTTGACCGATGAAACCAACCTGTTCGGTCTGGTGAAGTTCTACAAAGCCGCCCAAGGGGCGGGATTGAAGCCGATCATCGGCAGTGATTTATGGCTGCAGAATCCTCATGACGAGTCCCACCCTTACCGGCTAACACTGCTGGCGATGAACGATGTTGGCTATCGCAACCTGACCGAGTTGATCTCGAAAGGTTGGACGCACGGTCAACGTCAGGGGCGCGCCATTCTTGATAAACAGTGGGTGCTGGAACAGAGCGAAGGGTTGATTGCGCTTTCCGGTGCGCGGGAAGGTGAGATTGGCCGCCACCTGCTATCTGATCACGAACAGGACGCGCGGGTACTACTCGAAGAGTGGCAGGCGGCATTTCCCGAGCGCTTTTATCTAGAGTTGGTTCGCACCGGGCGCCCGCTGGAAGAAGCCTGCGTTCACGCCAGCGTCAAGCTGGCGATTGAGACAGGCACCCCGGTGGTGGCGACCAACGATGTGCGCTTTCTTGAGCGCGACGATTATTGGGCCCACGAGACTCGCGTCGCCATCGGTGAAGGTAAAGCGCTGGACGACCCGCGTCGCGAGCGCCGCTACACCGAAGAGCAGTACCTAAAAAGCCCCGACGAGATGGCAGCGCTGTTTGCCGATATCCCTGAAGCGCTGGAAAACAGCGTGATGATCGCCGAGCGCTGCAGCGTGGACGTGCGCCTGGGCGAGATTTTCCTGCCCGAGTTCGGCATTCCCGAAGGCATGACCCAGGATGAGTTCTTCCGCAAGGTCTCCCACGATGGGCTGACGGATCGCCTCGACTTTCTGTTTCCCGCTGAGCGCTATCCCCGCGACAGCGATGAGTATAAAGCGATTGACCAGCGCTATCGTGACCGGCTGGAGTTTGAGCTCAACGTTATTATCCAGATGGGGTTCCCCGGCTACTTCCTGATCGTGATGGACTTTATCCAGTGGGCCAAGGACAACAGCGTGCCGGTAGGCCCGGGGCGTGGTTCCGGTGCTGGTTCGTTGGTGGCCTACGCACAAAAAATTACCGATCTGGATCCGATCGGCTACGACCTGCTGTTCGAGCGCTTTCTTAACCCAGAACGTGTTTCCATGCCTGACTTTGACGTCGACTTCTGCATGGAAAAACGCGACAAGGTGATCGAGTACGTGGCCGAGCGCTACGGGCGCAACGCGGTCTCCCAGATTGTCACCTTTGGCACCATGGCGGCGAAGGCCGTGGTGCGAGACGTTGCCCGTGCCCAGGGCCGCCCCTACTCGCTGGGCGACAAGCTCTCCAAGTTGATTCCGTTTGAAGTGGGTATGACCCTGGCCAAGGCGATTGAGCAGGAACCTGCGCTCAAAGAGTTTATCGGCAACGACGAAGAGGCCGAAGAGATCTGGGAGATGGCGCTCAAGCTTGAGGGCACCACCCGGGGCACCGGTAAGCACGCCGGTGGCGTGGTCATCGCCCCCACCAAGCTGACTGATTTCTCACCGCTGCTCTGCGATGAAGATGGCTCTGGCTTGGTGGTCCAGTTCGATAAAAACGATATTGAAGAGGCCGGGCTGGTCAAGTTCGACTTTCTGGGCCTGCGCACGCTGACGATTATCGACTGGGCGCTGGAGATGGTCGACAAGGTGCGCAGCGTCAATGGTGAGGGGCCGCTTAATATCGACAGTATCCCGCTGGACGACGCGCCGACCTTCGAGATGCTCAAGCGCGCCGAAACCACGGCAGTGTTCCAGCTCGAATCTCGTGGCATGAAAGAGCTGATCAAGCGCCTGTTGCCCGACTCACTAGACGACATGATCGCCCTGGTGGCGCTGTTCCGCCCCGGTCCGCTGCAGTCGGGCATGGTGGACGACTTTATCAACCGTAAGCACGGCCGGGCCGAAGTATCTTATCCCCACCCGGATTATCAGCACGAGCTGTTGAAACCGGTGTTGGCGCCCACCTACGGCATTATTCTTTACCAAGAGCAGGTCATGCAGATCGCTCAGGTGATGGCGGGCTATAGCCTTGGCCAGGCCGATATGCTGCGCCGGGCCATGGGTAAGAAAAAGCCCGAAGAAATGGCCAAGCAGCGCGACGGCTTTATGGAAGGCTGCGCCGCCAACGGTATCGATAAAGATCTGGCCGGTAACATCTTTGACTTGGTAGAAAAGTTCGCCGGTTACGGCTTCAACAAGTCGCACTCGGCTGCCTACGCGCTGGTGTCTTATCAAACGGCGTGGCTCAAAGCCCACTATCCGGGACCGTTTATGGCCGCCGTTATGTCCACGGAAATGGACAACCTGGATAAAGTGGTACCGCTGATTGAGGAGTGCCGCAACCTCAAGCTGACCGTCACCCCGCCGGATGTCAATGTGGGTGGCTACAAGTTCACCGTCGATACCGATGCGCGTGTAGTCTACGGCTTAGGCGCGATTCGGGGCGTGGGCGAAGGCCCGATTGGCGCCATTGTCGAAGCCCGTCAGGCAGACGGTCCGTTTAAGGATATCTTTGATTTCTGCCGTCGTATCGACCCTAAACGGATGAACAAGCGCACCCTGGAAGCACTGATTCGTTCCGGTGCACTGGATACCATCGGCCCTAACCGCGCAGTGCTGTTTGCCGCCATGGAAGACGCGCTAAAAGCCGCCGCTCAGAACCACACCAATCAAAATCTGGGTATGCTGGATATGTTTGGTGATGCGTTTACCGAGAGCGACGACAGCGACAACAACGTTTACGCCGAGTATATCAATGCGCGTGAGTGGACCGATCGCGAACGGCTCTCGGGGGAGAAAGATACCCTGGGGCTTTACCTAACGGGGCACCCCATCGACGAGTACGAGCGAGAGTTGAAGCGCTTTGTCTCGACGCGGATCAGCGATTTAAAACCCTCTCGCGACCCCCAGCGCGTTGCTGGATTAGTAGTCGGCGTGCGCACCATGAAGTCCAAGCGTGGTGATACCATGGCGTTTATCACCTTGGATGACCGTACCGGGCGTATTGAAGCTTCGTTGTTTGGGGAGCTGTTCGAGCAGCTGCGCGGTCAGATTGAGGCCGATCAGGTGTTAATCGTTGAGGGCGAAGTCTCCAGCGACGAATTCTCTGGCGGTCTGCGTCTACGCGGTAAAGACGTTACACCAATGGTGACGGCGCGCATTCGCTACGGCCAGGCGGTGGAACTTGCACTGGACGCGGGGCAGATCAATGGTCGCTTAATTGAAACCCTGCGCGACAGCCTGACGCCGTATCGCGATCAAGAGGGTTTACCGGTGCGCCTGCAGTACCGTCACCCGGCCGCAGTGGCTTGGCTGGAGCTTGCCGATGAGTGGAAAGTCGCGCCTAGCGATGATTTATTGCTGGCACTAAGGGATGTGCAGGGGCAGGCAGGCGTGCAGCTGCGCTATCGCTAGAAAGGAGCCGTGTGGGCACCACCCTTGCGCAGCAGGGTCAGGGTGCGATAATACTTATTTCGATCAGGCTTGTTTTTAACAAGCAGCTTAAGGCAGAGCCGATGAATCCTAATTATCTCGATTTTGAACAGCCCATTGCCGAACTACAGGCAAAAATTGAAGAGCTGCGGTTAGTCAGCTCCGATAGCCAAGTGAACCTTTCAGACGAGATTTCTCGGCTGGAAGAGAAAAGCCGCAAGCTGACGGAATCGATCTTCAAGGATTTGACTCCCTGGCAGGTTTCTCAGCTATCACGGCATCCCCAGCGTCCCTATACGCTGGACTATCTTGAGCACATTTTTACTGACTTTGACGAATTGCACGGCGACCGTAACTTTGCCGACGATGCCGCGCTGGTGGGAGGCGTTGCCCGCTTAAATGACGCGCCGGTGATGGTGATCGGCCATCAGAAAGGCCGCGATGTAAAAGAGAAAGTGCGCCGTAACTTCGGTATGCCACGCCCCGAAGGTTATCGCAAAGCGTGCCGCCTGATGGAAATGGCCGAACGTTTTAAAATGCCGATTTTGACCTTTATCGATACCCCCGGCGCCTACCCAGGTATCGACGCGGAAGAGCGCGGCCAATCAGAAGCCATCGCCTATAACCTGGCCGTCATGTCGCGACTGAAAACACCGATTATTTCCACCGTGGTGGGCGAAGGTGGCTCTGGCGGCGCGCTGGCCATTGGCGTATGTGACGAGCTACAAATGCTGCAGTACTCCACCTACTCGGTGATCTCACCGGAAGGCTGCGCCTCAATTTTGTGGAAGAGTGCTACCAAAGCTTCTGATGCCGCCCAAGCGATGGGGATCACCGCTGAGCGCCTGAAAGAGCTTGGGTTTGTCGATTCGCTGATTAAAGAGCCGCTCGGTGGGTCACATCGCCATCCGCTCACCACGGCTGAACGGGTCAAAGAGGCCCTGACAGCAAGCCTGGAACGGTTGCAGTCGATGGAGACCGAGGCACTGTTGGAACGTCGCTATCAACGTCTGATGAGCTATGGCGCCCCAGCCGCTTAATACGCTGCAAAACTTGCTCAATGACGCCCTGGCGGAAACCCCGCCGGGGCGCTCTATTTGGGTGGCACTCTCGGGTGGTTTAGACTCCTGCTTGCTGCTTGCGTTAGCTGCGACAGTCTGCGAACAAGCTGATCGCTCGCTGCACGCCATTCATATCAACCACGGTCTGCAAGCAGCAGCGCTGAATTTTGAAGCGCACTGTCGGGCGTTGTGTGAGCGAACCAATGTCCCTCTGAGGGTGGTCAATGTGGCGGTAGATACACAAGGCGAGGGCATTGAAGGCGCCGCTCGCAACGCCCGCTACAAAGCCTTTTTTGCCCACATTCCCACTGGCGATACGCTCTGGTTGGCCCAGCACCAGGACGATCAGGCGGAAACCTTTCTACTTGCGGCCCTACGCGGCAGCGGTGTGCGCGGCTTAGCCGGCATGCCTTTTCGGCGCGACGCCCAGGGCGTTTCGCTGGTTCGACCGTGGCTAGCAGTGCGCAGGGCAGTGATTGAAGCAGCGGCGCATGCGAACAACCTGCCTTGGTGCGAAGACCCTACCAATAGCGACATTGCGCTTGATCGCAACCGTTTACGCCACCAGGTACTGCCGACACTCCGCGAACGCTGGCCTACGGTAGACGAAGCCTTGGCGGGTAGCGCCGCTCATGCCAGTGAAGCCGATACGTTATTGACCGAATATGCGCAGGCCGAGCTAATGACGCTAGGCGGCTGCCGCCATTCCATCGATGCTACCGCGTTGGGGGCACGCTCGCGCCCCCGCCAACGGTTGTTGGTGCGTACCTTCTGCCAGCAGCAGGGCGTACCAACGCCGCCACAAAAGCGCTTAGAGAGCCTGTTGGATCAGTTGTCAGCGAGGGCTGATGCCGAGGTGTGCGTGGAGTGGCAGGGTGCTCAGGCACGCCTGTGGCGTCAACGGCTCTACCTGATGGCTCCCCTTGAGCCGCTAGCGCCTTGGGAGGCCTCTTGGGACGGCGAAACGCCGCTTGAGACACCACTAGGGTCGTTAGACTGGCAAGTAGTGCTTTTCCAGCCGCTGTCTCAACGACTCAGGGTCACTTGGCGGCAGGGGGGCGAGGTCATTCAACTTGCTGGACGGGGGCGGCGCGATTTAAAGCGGCTGCTCCAAGAAGCAGATGTGCCGCCCTGGGAGCGCGAGCGGCTAGTGGTGATCATGCAGGCTGAGGCGTGTATCGGTGTCATTCGCCCACCCAACGAGCTGCTATGGCAGGCTGAGAGGGTCGCGTTTAGCCGTCTGTCTTCGTCTGTTTAATCGAGAGTTTAAAACCAGCGGCTTCCATAAACACCTGTTCCTGCTCCAAGTCGGTGCTCAGTAGGGTAGGCTCGTCGCTTTCAGGTAGCGTAATCGTCAAACTGTCACTGTCGGCGCTTAACGCCGGTAGCGCTGGCGCTGTTTCAGGGCGCGAATGGTTGAGCAGTACGGCTAAACGCAGCAGCCGGGCGAGCTTCTGAGTGACTGCCTGCTGCGCATCGGGCAGTGCCTGCCACTCTTTAAGCGGAAATTTACGCCGATGGGCACGCACTAAAAACGCCAGCTGTCGCTGCTCGGGGCGCGAAAAGCCAGCCAGGTCGGAGTGCTCCAACAAATACGCGCCGTGACGATGAAACTGGCTATGGGAGATCGCTAGACCGATTTCATGTACGTGGCTGGCCCACTGCAAATAGCGCGCTTGGTCGGGATTGAGCGACCAAGCATGGCGCACCTGATGAAACAAACGCTCGGCGGTATCGGCGACATTGAGCCCTTGGCGGGTATCAACGTCGTAGGTGCGCTTCAGTGATTCCAGGCTTTTCGAGCGCGAATCCTCCGCGCTGTTGCGTCCGGCCATGTCGTAAAGCACGCCTTCACGCAGAGCGCCGTCGGCGAAGCGCATCTGAGTTAAATCAAAGGCTTCAAAAATCGCCCCAAGAATGGCAACGCCCGCTGGGAAGACTTTGGCGCGGTCGGCCTTGAGGCCTTCCAGCTCGACTTTGTCCAGCTGTTTGCACTTGAGCAGGCGCTCGCGCAACTTCTTCAATCCGCCTCGGGTGATAACACCTTCGTGAGGCGTATCGCCATAAGCGTACAGGACGCTGGCGGCGGCCTTGATCGTGCCGCTTGAGCCGACCGGGTCATCCCAGCCTAAGCGTTGGTAAGGGCGCTGAATATTGGCCAGCTCCGAAAGGGCGGCTAGCTCAGCACGGCGCATGCGTTTTTCGTTTAACTCACCGTCGGGGAAGAAACGCCGGGAAAAGGTGACGCAGCCCATGCGTAGGCTTTCCAACGCCTTGGGTTCAAATGCTTCGCCGATGATAAATTCGGTCGAGCCTCCGCCAATATCGACTATCAGGCGTCGGCCGTTTTCTGCCAGGGCGTGCGCCGCACCTAAATAGATCAGGCGGGCTTCTTCACGACCGGCAATAATTTCAATGGCGTGACCTAGCTGGGCCTCGGCGCGCTCGATAAATGCTTGGCTATTATGGGCATCACGTAACGCGTTAGTGCCCACGATGCGCAAATTGGCATCAGTAATATCGCTTAAAAACGGTGCGAAGCGCCCCAAACAGTCCAAAGCGCGCTGCATAGCGGCTTCGCTGAGCAGACCGTCATCGTCTAAGCCAGCAGCGAGCTGCACTTTTTCACCTAAGCGGGCCACCACTTGGAGGCGTTCATGTTGATAGTTGGCCACCAGTAGGTGAAAGCTGTTGGAGCCCAGGTCAATAGCGGCTAGGCGCTGCGGTGCACTGTTATCTGTCTCAGCGGCAGAGTCGGCAATGGGAGGTGAAATGTCCTTGTGCATAAGCTTTCCTTCGTGATGGCTGTGCCAAGGTTGCGGCGACCTTTATCTATTGTCAATTGCCAAAGGCTTGCGTTTGTCGCGGCGCTTGACTACCATCGAACAACTGGCCTGATCTGACCTGGTTAGTTAGTGTGTTCGAAAGCACGTCGTTGTTTAGGTGAGCCATTAGTTAGATAAATCATCTTGCATGCGTCGTTCAAGTACGGCACCTTGGTCGCCCCAGACGTTACTTACTGTTTATCCCGTTAGCGTCAGCCAGAATTCCAAGTCGTCAGATAGCCCACTGGTTCAGGCACTCTTCTGTGTGAACCAGATTAAGCAAGTGTTAGCACCCTCGAGTTGAGCCTTAATGATGACAAGCAATGGTGTTATCCGTTAAGTTCAACCAAGTTCCTTTCATTTCGAGCGCGTGCCTTTAGTGGGGTCTGAACGCATCACACGGCGTCACTTTCACGCCTCCTGTCTTACTCCCGGCGCCTGGCGCCCAGCTTCCATGAGCAACTTTCTAACACACCGATGAATCTCACTGAACTCAAGCAAAAAACCGTTCCCGAGCTCCTCGATATCGCCCGTGAAATGGGTATTGATAACTTGGCCCGTTCGCGCAAGCAGGACATCATTTTCGCCATCCTCAAAAAACACGCCAAAAGTGGCGAGGATATCTACGGCGACGGTGTGCTGGAAATTCTTCAGGATGGCTTTGGCTTCCTGCGTAGCGCTGACAGCTCTTATCTCGCCGGCCCGGACGATATTTACATTTCGCCCTCGCAGATCCGCCGTTTCAATCTGCGCAAAGGCGATTCCATTTCAGGCAAAATCCGTCCGCCGAAGGAGGGTGAGCGCTATTTCGCCCTGCTGAAGGTCAGTCAAATCAACTTTGACCGTCCGGAAAACGCCAAGCACAAGATCCTGTTTGAGAACTTAACGCCACTGTTCCCAGACGACCGTTTGCGTATGGAGATTGGTAACGGCTCCACGGAAGACCTGACCGCGCGGATCATCGATCTAACCGCGCCGATCGGTAAAGGTCAACGTGGTTTGCTGGTATCGCCGCCCAAGGCGGGTAAGACGCTGATGTTGCAAAACATCGCGACTTCCATCACGCGCAACAACCCAGAGTGTCATTTGATCGTTCTGCTGATCGATGAACGCCCTGAGGAAGTGACCGAAATGTCGCGCACCGTGCGTGGCGAAGTAGTCGCTTCGACCTTCGATGAGCCGCCGGCGCGTCACGTGCAAGTAGCCGAAATGGTCATCGAGAAAGCCAAGCGTTTGGTTGAGCACAAGAAAGACGTGGTCATCCTGCTCGACTCGATTACTCGTCTCGCGCGTGCCTACAACACCGTGGTACCCAGCTCTGGCAAAGTACTGACCGGTGGTGTCGATGCCCACGCCCTGGAGAAGCCGAAACGCTTTTTTGGTGCGGCGCGTAACATCGAAGAGGGCGGCAGCCTGACGATTATCGCCACGGCGCTGGTCGATACCGGCTCCAAGATGGACGAAGTCATCTTCGAAGAGTTCAAGGGTACCGGCAATATGGAAGCCCACCTGGACCGCAAGCTGGCTGAGCGTCGCGTTTTCCCGGCGATCAATATTCGTCGCAGCGGCACCCGTCGTGAAGACCTGCTGGCCTCTGAGGATGAAATGCAGCGCATGTGGATTCTGCGTAAGCTGCTCAACCCCATGGAAGACACCGCCGCTACTGAATTTCTGATTGACCGTCTAAAAGATACCAAGACCAATCTTGAATTCTTTGAAGCGATGAAGCGCCGCTAACGTTGATCAAAACGGGTAGAGCGGCGCATCGCCAGTCAGGGAGCGTGCCTTGAAGTACAAAGACTTACGCGAGTTCATCGCGGCGCTTGAAGCGCAGGGTGAACTCAAGCGTATCCATATCGAAGTCGACCCTTATCTGGAAATCACTGAAATTTGTGACCGCACGCTGCGTGCCGGTGGTCCGGCGTTGTTATTTGAAAACGTCAAAGGCCACGACATGCCGCTGCTGGGCAATCTGTTTGGTACGCCCAAGCGGGTTGCGCTGGGCATGGGTCAGGACTCGGTAGAAGCGCTCAGAGAAGTAGGTAAGTTGCTGGCTTTTCTCAAAGAGCCTGACCCACCCAAAGGCTTGAAGGATGCCTGGGGCAAGCTGCCGATCTTCAAGCAAGTGCTCAGCATGGGCCCGAAAAACGTTAAACATGCACCGGTGCAAGAAGTGGTGTATGAAGATGACGAGGTTGATCTCGGCCTACTGCCGATTCAGCACTGCTGGCCTGGCGATGCGGGGCCGCTGGTCACCTGGCCATTGGTCATTACCAAAGGACCGCTCAAGGCACGCCAGAACCTAGGCATCTACCGTCAGCAAAAAATTGCCAAGAACCGCCTAATCATGCGCTGGCTTTCTCATCGTGGTGGGGCGTTGGATTTCCTGGAATTTCAGAAAGCCCATCCTGGCGAGCCCTTTCCCGTTGCGGTGGCGCTCGGCGCTGACCCAGCGACAATTTTGGGCGCGGTTACTCCCGTACCGGATACGCTCTCGGAGTATGCCTTTGCCGGGCTACTGCGCGGCTCGCGCACTGAACTAGTAAAGTGCGGCCACGCAGACCTTGATGTGCCCGCGTCGAGCGAGATTATCCTCGAAGGTTTTATCTACCCCGATGATATGGCCGCGGAAGGCCCTTTTGGTGATCACACTGGTTACTACAATGAGGTTGACCACTTCCCGGTATTTACTGTTACCCGAATGACCATGCGCCGCGATGCGATTTACCATTCCACGTACACGGGGCGTCCACCTGATGAGCCGGCGATTCTGGGCGTGGCGCTGAACGAAGTGTTTGTGCCCATCCTGCGCAAGCAGTTTCCCGAAATCGTTGACTTTTACTTGCCACCGGAAGGCTGTTCCTACCGGATGGCGGTGGTCACTATGAAAAAACAGTACCCTGGTCATGCCAAGCGCGTGATGATGGGGGTCTGGAGTTTCCTGCGTCAGTTCATGTATACCAAGTTTGTGATCGTGTTGGATGACGACGTGGATGCACGCAATTGGGAAGATGTCATCTGGGCGATCACCACACGGATGGACCCTGCACGGGACACCGTGATGGTCGAAAATACGCCGATTGATTATCTCGATTTCGCTTCACCGGTCTCAGGCTTAGGTTCGAAAATGGGGTTAGACGCTACCAATAAGTGGCCGGGGGAAACCGACCGCGAATGGGGTACTCCCATTGTGATGGATGAAGCCGTTAAAGCGCGGGTCGATGAACGCTGGGAAGCATTGGGTATAGGCCTTGAATTGCCACCCTCTCGCCACGGTCGTTGATCATGGGGCGTATCGCTGATCGAATTTGCAAAAAAGAGGCTTTCATGAGTGCAAGGACGTTGACTTGCCAAGTCACCGAGGTTGAGAACTTAAACTCCGATGTGTTTGGTGTCACGCTGGTAGGGCGTGCGGAAGCCATGCAGCATGAGCCGGGGCAATATTTAGAACTTAAGTTAGACGATACAACATGGGTGCCGTTTTCAATTGCTAGCTTCGATCGTGGTAATGGCCTTGTTGAACTGCATATCCAGCACTGGCCAGAGCGTGACAACTCTGCGCGGCTGCGTGAGCTGCTTCAGGTAGCCAGCCAGCTTACGCTACGTTTGCCGGGCGGTGAATGCATGCTTGACCGTCAAAGCGAGCGGCCGTTAATGCTAATAGCTGCAGGCACAGGCTTCTCTCAGATGAAAGCGATTACTGAAGCGGTGCTCCACGAGCAGCCGGAGCGGGAAATCTCGCTATGGTGGGCAGCACGGGAGCATCGTGATCTTTATTTGGAACAGTTAGCCAGCCACTGGGCGCAAACCCACGCTAACGTCTCGTTCCATGCAGTGACAGAGCTACCATTAGAAGAACCGTTGGCAGTGGGAGAACGAATTAGCCATCATCAGGGGCGCATTGACCACGTCTTAAAAGCTGCTGAGATTACCCCGGATACCCACGACGTTTATATTTCGGGCTCACCCGGCATGGTGTACGCCTGTGTGGACGTCCTTGAAGATAAAGGTGCGAAATTGGAACGGGTGTTTTCGGATGTGTTTGCTTACGCACCGCGGGCTAACTAATATAACGCCCCTGAGCTTTACTACTGCTTTGGCATAGCGCTTTGGCACAGCACCGTTATAAACAGCACCGATATAAATAAATAGCACCGTTATAAAGGGAGGCTAATATGGCCCATCACGACGAAGACTATAAAGACGAATCTGGCTTTCTATCCATTTTTCTAGGCGTGGTTGTGTTGGTTGGCATGGCAGCGTTGCCTGCCACGATTGGCTGGATACAAGCATTTGTCGGTTAAGTGTTGCCATTTGCAACGCTTGCAGGCAGGATAAATTAAAGCGCCATAGCGGCAGCCTTAGCGGACAAGACTTTCGGGCTAGCCTTTACCAGCGGAACTAACGGAATAGAGACATGCAGCGACTTATCACGCCATGCACAATGAAACCACAGCCAGATATGGCTGACGGCGTGTGCGTGGACGTAGGTATAGATCGTGGCTGCGCAGTCTCTTATTGGTATTGGTTTAGCCACGGTGTGCCCTTGGCCGACGCCTAATGTCGCGCCACCAGGCACACCACTCGGTTGCCTGCCGCAAGCACAAAAGCCCCGGTCGGTAACCCCCGCCGGGGCTTTTGGCGTTTTAGGGTTTATTTATCATTATTATTTCATCAAGGAGCTACATCATGATTTATCGCGCACTGACTAACGCTTTCGCTATCGGCTTTGTGGGTTATGGCTATGGCTGGCGATTTAGCGATGCGCGATCGGTGCTAGCTGCCACCTCCGATCGTGTGCGCCTGGGTGGTCACTTAGACACACGAAGTCATACGATTACGGAGAATTAATCATGAATGCGTCCATCAGTTCCGTTGTAAGTAACCCCCTAGTCAACGCTACCCACGTTACTTCGCAGCTTTCGTCTACAGACCCTTTTGAAGCCACAGCCAAAAGGCTGCCTACGCCGGCTGAGCTGCGTCAACGTATTTCGCTAAATGCCCCGCTAAGTGAGCAAATTGCCCGCCAGCGCCATGCTGTGCAGCAAATTTTAAGTGGCCATGATGACCGGCTATTGGTCGTTGTAGGTCCCTGCTCTGTGCACGATCCCGACGCAGCGCTTGAATACGCTGACCGCTTGGCGGCGCTGAGTGATGAGGTGAGTGAACAGATTCTACCCGTCATGCGTGTCTATATTGAAAAGCCTCGCACCACCGTGGGCTGGAAAGGGTTAGCCTATGACCCTGGACTGGATGGTCGCGGTGATATGTCCCGCGGTTTGGCCCTCTCACGTGAATTAATGCTCGCCGTGGCTGCGCGTGGCCTGCCGGTAGCCACCGAACTTTTGCAACCGATGCTGGCGCCCTATTTAGATGACTTACTGAGTTGGGTAGCAATCGGTGCCCGCACGACCGAGTCGCAGTTGCACCGTGAGCTTGCCAGTGATCTCGCAGCTGCGGTGGGGTTTAAAAATGCGACTAGCGGCGATGTTCAGGTCGCTATTGATGCCATGAGCGCCGCCGCTCACCCACACCAACGTTTCACGGTAGATTTTCAAGGCTGTCCGGTGGTTCAGCAAACCGTGGGTAATCCTCACACCCATGTGGTTCTGCGGGGTGGTCATGGTGAGCCCAATTACCAGGCGCAACACGTTCGGGCGGCTACCGCCGCGTTGCGTAATGCCGGGCAAAATCCTCGGTTGATGGTAGATTGCAGTCATGCCAATGCGCGTAAAGACCATCGCCGCCAAAGCGAGGTTATGTTGGATGTATTAGCTCAGCGTCAGGCGGGGGAAGCCAACCTGGTGGCACTGATGCTGGAAAGTCATCTCTTTGAAGGTAAGCAGCCACTAAAGCCCGGTGCACTACGCTACGGTGTCTCGGTCACCGATGCGTGTGTCGGCTGGGAAACCACCGAGCATCTGTTAAAAACGGCCGCTGAGCGTTTAAGTTAAGCCCTCACTTACACTATTACTTGTTTGCCCTGGCCAGCCCCGTATCATAGAGCGTTTGCAGAAACAGTGAGGCTGGCCATGGTATTTACCTTAGAACATCACGACCCCGAGACCTACCGCCGCAAAGCCCGCATGATCAGTTTTGCCATGGCGGGGCAACTGATTATTTTTGGCCTTCTGTTTTCAATGCTTTTAACGTCCACCTTTGGCAGCAGCTTCTGGCTAAATGCGTTAGGGGTGCTACTTGGCCTGCTGGCCACCAGTGCGCTGTTTGCCGCACTACGTGAGCGCCCATGGATGACCGAGGTGCGCTATGTCTGGCAGCTCAAGCATCACTTGTCGCAAGTCAGCGGCTATCTTTCTCAACTACGCAAAGCGGTGGAAGAAAATAACCGTACAGCGCTAGACCTGCTTACTTTCTATCATCAGGGCATGGCGCAGTTGGCAGAGCTTAATGGCCGTACCACAGACGACGATTCTGAGCGGCTAGCTGAAAAGATGCAGATTAAAATCAAACGTGAAGAGATGGGGTTGCCCCCGCAGGTACAGAGTATCGATACGAATGATCTGCAGGCATTCAAGCGCGGATAAGCCATACAGACAGCAAAAGAAATAGACATAAAGGGAGCGTGGTGTATGAAGGTGTTAAACGCATGGGGTGGAGCCGTCGTCGCAGCGGGGGCGATGGTCATCATCGGGGGGTGTGCGGCGACGCCTTCCTCAGAAACGTCTGCTGCCAATCAAGCCGCGCAGGATAACCGAGCCCCCTTTTTTCCATCGTCGCTTTTCCCCGGTTCTGCGCAGCGCTTTGACGCTTGGCATTGTGAGCCTGCTCGGCAGCATTTGGTGACCGCTACCAACGCCAATGATCTACGTCTTTGGTCGTTGCACGGCGCATGGCGGTTGCCCCAAGCGGTAGTGGCCAGCGGCGCTCGCTATCAAGACGGCGAAATTAGCTTTTGGAACCGGGGTGAGAAGGCGCTCGTCGAGACGCCGCGAGGCCAGCTGCAATGCACATTGGCCGAGCATCGTGATGCGTTAACCCGTACTGAGCAACCCGGCGTGATGTTCTTTGGCCGCGGCAATGAGCCGGGCTGGTCAGTTGCCTTGGCAAACGAGACGCCAACACTAACGATGGAGCTCAACTATGGGGAAGAGAGTGTGCAACAACCCTATATGGTGAGTGTGATGGATAATGAAGCAGGGCGGGTAGTGCTTGAAAATGCCGATGTGACGCCATTTTTTCGTGTACGCATCGAAGCTGGTGCCTGCTTTGACAGCATGAGCGGCAAGCCTTTTCCTGCCCGGGTCACGCTAACCTATAATGGCGAACAATACAGTGGCTGTGGCCAAGGTATCGCTCCCTAGTACGTTAGTTCAGCAACGATAGCCAATATGCTCAGCCCGCCACTGTTGCTCTACAAAGTCGCTGGCACACAGGGCTGAGGTATTGCCAGCGGCACGAGCGGCAAGCCGCGATAGCGTTGTCATATGAATGCTGCGTGAGCTTTGTACCTGCTCACTCACTGCTAGCGGTACCCAGCGCTCATCCTCTCGCGTTGCTAGTGTGAAGCTAAACGGATGAAACCCTGGGAAGCCGAGTCGGATATCGGTGGCTATCAGCGTCTCTTTACCGTTTAGCCAACGCACTTCATAGCGCAGGAAAGGACCCGCAAACCACGCTAAGCGCTGTCCTTGCAGGCTGGTCAGGATGGGTTCTTCTAATGCCGCGTTACGAACCAGCGACTCGAGGCGCGGTTGACTGTCGCCGCCAAACACACTAATCAAGCTTTCATAATAATGATCACCATCCACAACCGTGGCACGCCATAGCACTGTATTAAACGGTGTTGGCTGTATCAGCAGGGGAGCATCTTCCAACCCCTGCTCCGCAAGGGCAGGGGCAAGCCGCTGTTCAACCATTAGCTTTGCCCCAGCTGCCAAGGCTAAGTAAACACAGGTGATCGCCAACCCCCAAGTACAGGCTTTTCTAACTCGCAGAGATACGAGGCCAACTCCCACTGCGAACAGCAAAGGAAGGGTGTAAAGGGGGTCGATAATAAAAATAATCGGCCACGCCGCAGGTACTAAGTTGAGTGGCCAAAACAGTTGGGTACCGTACGTGGTCAACGCATCGAGCAGAGGATGGGGGATCAGAATAAGCGTAAAAAAGCACCACCAGTGTGGCAGGCTAATATTTTTTGTTGGGGCAAAACGTGCGCACAGAAGCGCCAGCAGGGTCGCTAAACCTGTGAGCACAAACAGCGAATGGCTAAACCCGCGATGCTCGGTGACATTGGCCACGGCATCGCCGTAATCTAACGCCACATCAAGGTCCGGCAGAGTGCCCAGCACTGCGCCAATCAGGATGGCCTTACGTCCTAGTCGCCGGCCCAGAACAGCACCGCCAATAGCTGCGCCAAGCACGGCTTGTGTCACTGAATCCATAGGTTTCTCCGACGGGTAAACCCAGCTAAGATAAACGGTATGACTTAATTGTACAGTGTCGCGATGTTTTGTGGGCGCTGTCACGTTTTTGTAAAATATGGCTAAGAATGTTTTCTCAGGAGTCAATATGCAATATCTACATACCATGGTGCGTGTCAGTGACCTAGACGCTTCGCTGCGTTTTTATTGCGACCTGCTGGGGCTTAAAGAAGTCCGCCGCAAAGACAATGAGAAAGGCCGTTTTACGCTGGTATTCCTAGCTGCGCCAGCGGACGAGACGCGTTCAGAGCGGCTGACGGCCCCCGAGCTTGAACTGACCTATAACTGGGATCCTGAAGAGTACTCGGGCGGACGTAATTTCGGCCATTTGGCTTACCGTGTGGATGATATCTACGCACTTTGCCAGCACCTTCAGGACAATGGCGTTACGATTAATCGTCCGCCCCGCGATGGCCATATGGCGTTTGTAAAATCACCCGATGGCATTTCCGTAGAGCTGTTGCAGAAGGGCGACGCCCTGGCGCCGCAAGAGCCCTGGGCCTCCATGGAAAACAGCGGTAGCTGGTAACTATGATAGAAGGAAATATCACCATGAAAGGTTGGCGTTTACTGCCACTGCTTGCCTCGGCTGCGCTACTGTTAAGTGCGTGTAGCAGCACTTCAGGGCCAAGCACATCCCCACAAGAGCAAAGTGGTTCCTCGCTTTCGGGCGCTATTGTTGAGCAGCGCTGGAACCTGCTCTTGGTGGGCACCGATGAACGGCTCTCTATGCCGGAAACACCATTTTTCCAGATATCTCGCGATGGTAGCGTCAGCGGCCATGATGGCTGCAACCGTTTTACCGGTGGAGTAACGCTAGGCGAAAATCAGCGCATCGAGTTTAGCGAACTGGCAACGACACGTATGGCGTGTCCGCAAATGGGCGATGCCAAGCGCGTCACGGATATGATGGAAAACGCCTATCGTTACTTGATCGATCACGATCGGTTGGTCTTTTTTGGGCCAGATAGTCGGGTTTTGGGTGGCTGGCGCGAAGGCAACTAAATTCTACTGAAAACAATCTGCGCTCGACCATGCTGTGTTAAAAATAGACTCAAGGTACTCATTTACAACCCCGTAAACTCGAACCTTTCGTCAATTTTTGCCGTGCCTGGTCATCGCTCGATAAGTTTTTAGTTAGAATTTGATCGTAGTAATTAGTCTTTAAAAGGCGGGTTGAAGCGGGCGATAAAGCGCGCATCAATCCGCTTCTTCCATTGCCACACCCACTTGCCTGCAAAACCGACCGCCCCCCGGCTGGCGATAGCGTAGCCATCACCGGTTCCAATCAGCGCCAGCACGCGGCGGGGTGGCTTCCATGCGGTTAGCGTCTCGCGGTGGCAAGCGGCACGCAGATTATCCGCCAGTATGGGGCCCATGCGTACCGCATAAACGCCTGCGCTGGGTAGCGGTGGTGTAAAGGCCGCGCAGTCGCCGACGGCAAAGATTCCTGGCTGGCCAACGACCTCAAGCGATGCGTTAACGCGGATAAAGCCCTTCTCATTCAATGGCAGAGCTGTGCCTTTTAGCCACGGCTGGCCTACGGCGCCGGTCGCCCAGAGCACGATATCGGCCTTTATTCGCCCTTCTTCTGTAGTGCTTACCCCGCCCGCTACCAAGGCGTTGCCCCGTACGCCTGAGTGTACGCTAATACCCGCACGCTTCAGTGCCCGTGCCATTAACCAACGGGGCAGCCTGCCGGCGCCGGGCAGTAGTGTTTTGGATGCGGTGATCAGCACGCCTTGCCAGGTAATATCTGGGCGTAGATGGCGCAACTGCGCCAATACACTCATCAACGTTTCACAACCTGCAGCCCCCCCGCCAACGCTTACAATGCGTTGGATGCCAACACTGGGTAGGTAGCTAATATCCTCTTGCAGCGCCTGCCAACGCTGATGGAGCGAACTTAACGGACGCATGGCGAGTAACTTGGGGCGTTGCTTTCCGTGCTGCTGGGGTAGTGTTAGCGTTGAGCCGATATTGAGCGAAGCCACATCAAAAACGATTCGCTCTCCATCAGCTAGCTCTGCATATTGCGCTTGGGCATTGATAGACCGAGCCGGAGCAAGCACCAAGCGTGCCTTGGCTCGCTGGCAGAGTGCCTTCACATCAATCTGTGTTTCACGTAGCGTACATTCACCCGCTAGCCATGCTGGCACGCTGCCCGAATAAGCCGCGAAAGGGCTATCGCTAACAACAGTGATCTCGACGCTTGGATCAGGCTGCTTGGCAAAAGCTTCCAGTACAAAGGCATGAGCATGCCCTGCGCCTATAAGCAGTAATTTCACTTATCCCTACCTCGGCGCCAATTGAAGTAACGCTTCAATATTGCCAGCACCGTTTCAGGCTTGTGAGCGTTTTTCCATACGCCCGCCGTGGCCTTGGCAGCTTCGCCAAGCGTGGGGTAGGGGTGAATGGTGCCCAGTAGCTTGTTGAGCCCCAGGCAGTGTTTCATGGCGATGGTGAATTCGCCCAGCCACTCACCGGCGTTTTCGGCAACGATCGTTGCGCCCAGGATTTTATCCTTGCCGGGCAGGGTAAGCACTTTGATAAAGCCTTCAGTGGCGCCTTCGGCGATGGCGCGGTCACTTTCGCTCATGGCGTAGTGGGTGACCTCAAACGCAATGCCTTTAGCCGTGGCCTCTTTTTCGTTCAGCCCCACCCGCGCTACTTCCGGCTGTACATAGGTGACCGCCGGCATAAAGCGGTAGTCCACCGCGAAGCTTTTCAGTTCGCCAAACAGCGCGTTGACCGCTGCGTGCCACGCCTGGTGGGCCGCAGCGTGGGTGAGCTGATAAGGCCCGGCCACATCACCACAGGCCCAGATATTGGGTAGCCGGGTTTGCAGGCGTTCGTTCAGTTCAAGCGTGCCTGCCTGGGTGGTCGTGATCCCCAATGCATCGAGCCCCAGACCCTCGACATTGGCCTGGCGTCCCGCGCTTACCAGCAGGTGGTCAAAGGCTAGCTGCCTGCGCTCGCCTTGATGCTCCACCACCAACTGATAGCCCGACTCGTCGTTCAGCACTTCCAACGCCTTGGCGTCGGTCATGACCGTGACCCCCTCCTGGGTCAGTATGCGCTCGATCAGTTCACCGACTTCTGCGTCCTCGCGCCCCAGTAGTTGGCCACCCCCTTCGACCAGCGTGACCTGGCTACCCAAGCGGGCAAAACTCTGGCTCAGCTCACAGCCAATCGCGCCGCCGCCCAATACCACCAGACGTTTAGGCAGATCAGTGAGTGACCAAAGAGTCTCTGAGGTTAAAACGGGTGCACCTTCAATACCCGGTAGGGGCGGTATCCGTGGCCGGGCACCGGTGGCCAGCACCACATGCCGCGTGTTCAGGGTTTTATCGCCGACCCGGATCTCCCAGGGAGAGATAAGCGTGGCGTGCTCCTGGTACACCTCAACCCCCAAGCTTTGGTAGCGCTCAACGCTGTCGTGGGGTTCGATGTCGCTGATGGCTTGCTGAACGTGGCCCATGACTTGAGCAAAATCGATCATGGGTTCACTTGCCGTTACCCCGAACCGAGGCGCATTACGAATTTCATGGGCGGCGCGAGCAGCACGGATTAACGCCTTGGAAGGCACGCAGCCGGTATTCAAACAGTCGCCGCCCATCTTGTGTTTCTCCACTAGTGCTACCTTAGCGTTCACCGCGCTGGCGATATAGCTGGTGACTAGCCCCGCCGAGCCGCCGCCGATCACGACAATGTCGTAGTCAAAGTGCGATGGGCGTGTAAACCCCCGATAAGCCTTGCGCCTCTTGACCAGTAGCACAATGCGACGGGCAATCCAGGGGAAGATGGCCAGCAATAAAAACGATGCGATGAGCGTTGGTGAAAGGATACCTCCTAGGCTTTCCAACTCCCCCAACTGACCGCCAGCATTCACATAGATAGCGGTACCGGGAAGCATGGCAACCTGACTGACCCAGTAAAAGGTGAATGTTCTAATCCGGGTGAGGCCCATCACCAGATTGATCATAAAGAACGGAAACACCGGCACTAAACGCAGGGTGAAGAGGTAGAGAGCGCCGTCGCGTTCTACGCCGCGATTAACCGCTTCAAATGGGCGCGGAAAACGCTTTTCAATGGGGTTGCGGAACAGAAAGCGGGAGAGTAAAAAAGCAAGCGTGGCGCCTAACGTGCTGGCAAAAGAGATAATCAGCAGCCCCCAGCCAAGGCCGAATAGAGCGCCGCCCAGCAGAGTCAGCAGCGTTGCCCCAGGCAGCGATAGGGTAGTCATGAACACGTAAATAGCAAAAAAGATGCCCGCGACCCGCCATGGGTGCTGCTCGAAGGCGGCTTGAAAGTCGCTTTGGTAAGCCTTGAGGGTATCCAGCGTGAACCACTGATGGGCACCACTGACAAAGAACACACCAATGGCAATGACCAGTAGCGCTGCGATCAGTAAACGTTGTCGGGTCACGGTAAGCTCCGGCGGCAGGGGTAAACAGAGTGAACGTTGCTAACTCAGTGGGCAGTCGCGCTGTTTCCTTACAGCGCAGCGGCTACCTCTTTCCAGCGTTGCCAATCTTCGGGCCGGTCTACATCCCAGATGGTGGCCGGATAAGCGGCGCGAAGGCCAAGCGCTTCGATGCGCTGGCGGGTTGCGCTTAGCACTTGATGGCTCCCCCAGGGAATGCTTTCAAAAAGGCCCGGATAGTCGCGCTGGGCGCCGATCAACCCGTAGCCACCATCCTCAGCAGGTAGAATGACCACATCATGGTGGGTGAGTTGTTGCGCACAAGCGGTAATGAGTGCGCTAGTAATACTCGGGCAGTCGCTGCCCATTACCATGGCGGGCCCAGGCGTATGGTTCAAAGCGTGACGTACACGAGCGCCCAAGTCGCCATCGGGCTGGCGCTTTAAGGTCAGGCCAAACTGCTCGTGAAGCTCGATGAATAAGGGGTGTGCATGGTCAAGTGCTGTCCATAGCGTGACGTTTTCGGCCGGTAGCGCCTGGCAAGCATTGGCGACACAGTGGCGCAGCAGTTCCGCGTGGGCGTTGGCGGCGCCTTGATTGCCCAGCAACGGGGCCAGGCGCGTTTTCGCTTGCCCCGCTAGCGGGGCCTTGGCCAGCAAGTGAAGCTGCGGCAGCACTGGGCGGTTGGCCAGCGTTTCAGCGGGCATCACGATACTCCTTGGCAAGTTGGGTGGCGCTGACGCCGCGCCAGTAGCGATAGCGCAGCCGCCACATCAGGCGGATCGTTTTCCAGGCACCGAACTGATCCCAGCGCCTCCCCGAGCTTATCACTTTCGCCGTCAGGCAGGCGGGTGGCGATACTCGTTTGAGCCGTTTGGTGAGTTCAATATCCTCCATTAACGGCTGCTCGGGAAAACCACCGATTGCCTGGAACGTGCTGGCACGCACAAAAATGCCTTGATCGCCAGTCGCGATGCCGGTGAGCCGGGAGCGCTGGTTGATCATTTTACTGATTAACGGAAGCCAGCGGCTGTGACCGGCGAGCAGGATATCGAAACGGCCCCAATCGTGGGTATTAAGCGCGTGGAGCAACTGTTCGACGGCACCTGTCGGCAAGTGAGTATCCGCGTGTAAAAACAGCAGGGTCGGGGCGCTGGAATGGTGAGCCCCTAAGTTCATCTGCACGCCTCGACCGGGCGGGCTGCTGAGCACACGGTCCGCCAGCGGCTTCGCACGACGCACGCTGTCATCGCCACTCCCGCCATCCACCACGATCACTTCGACTCCCTGGGCACGCAGCGTTTGCAGCGCCATTAAATGGGTTGCCAGCGTCGGCGCTTCATTGAGCACCGGGATGACGATGCTCAGGCGCGGCGCGCGTTCAGCCGAGCGCAATGACTGGCCCTCCCGCCGCGTCCGCATCTGCATGGTCGTGGGTGACCAGCAGCGCAGGCAGGCCGGCATCACGCAATTGGCTAAACACTAGCGAGCGCATCTCCTTGCGAAGCGCGGTATCCAGCTTTGAAAACGGTTCGTCCAGCAGCACCGCCTGGGGTTTGGAAAGCAGCAGGCGCATCAGGGCTACGCGCGCTTTTTGGCCACCGGAAAGCGTGGCTGGGTCGCGCTCTTCAAACCCCGCTAGCCCTATCTGTTCAAGGGCTTGCGTGACTTGTTGATGCTTATGCTTACTTTGCCGCGGTAGCCCAAAACGCAAATTGCCCGCCACACTCAAGTGAGGAAACAAAAGCGGATCCTGAAACAGTAAACCAATGCCGCGCGCCTCAGCAGGCCGGTTCAACAAGTCACGTTCTCCCAGCCACACCCCACCACTGGCCGTAAATTCGCGGTCAAGAAAGCCGGCAATATACGCCAGTAGAGTGGACTTCCCTGAGCCAGAAGGACCCATCACCGTCAGCACTTCGCCGGGGGCAATGGTGGCATCCACCGCCAACAGCTCGCGACCTACAAGGGCGATGGAAACCTGCTCAAGGCGTAGCGGTGCGGTAGGCGTAGCAGTCACGGTCATCCCTTTACGTCGAAAGTTCACGGCGGCCCACGCCCAAAAAGCGGGGAAGCGTCAGGGCAAGCATAAAGCCAATTAGCGGCAGGCCCGCTTGCACAAGCGCCCACACGCCAATCAAGCGTCGGTTACTGCCCGACGCCAGGGCCACCGCTTCGGTCGTGACGGTCGTTACACGCCCGGCACCCAGCAGCTGGGTAGGCAAGTACTGGCCAATACTGATCGCCAAGCCCACGGCAAATGCCGTTAACACCGGTGCGAGCAGTAACGGTAAACGTACCCGCCAAAAAGCAGCGCTACGCGAAACACCCAATGAGCGTGCCACCTGTAGCCAGCGCGGATCCAGGCGCCGGTACGCCTCGGAAAGCGACAGGTAGATATAAGGCAGCACGAACAGCAGGTGGCCAGCGATCACCAGGGCGAGCTGAGGGCGAATGTTCAGGCTTTCCGCGGCCACTACCAGGCCAAACAGAAAGGCGATCTGTGGCACTAGCAGCGGTAAGTAGAGCAACCACAGGGCGCGTTTGGGCTTTAGGTGCTGGCGGTGTTCGTTTTCCAGTGTCGCCAGTACCAGGGCCGTGGCAAGGCTCGTGGCGACAAGCCCAATCAGGGCGGTATTGACCAGCGGCGTGATCAGCATGGCGCCACTTCGCTGCCAGTGGTCAAGGGTAAACATTTGCGGCAGTAGATCGGGAAAGCGCCAAAAACCGGCCACTGAAAACAGCCCCAGCCCGACCAGGGCGGCCAGCGCAGTACCCGTCGACACCAGCAGCGCCCAGTGGCCCACGGTACGTAGGAAAGCGTCGCCCTGGTGGCGGTGACCATTGGTGAGCCAGTTGGCCATTAGGTTGCTCGTCAGTTGTTCCAGCAGCCACCAGCATAACAGCGCTGCCAGCGTCACCCCCAGTTGCAGCACCGCAGCAGCCGAGGCCATAAAGCGGTGGTTGATATCCGGGTCGTTAAACCAGCTTAAAATCGACACGCTCAGCGTGGGTGGCAGTGTGGGGCCGAGAATCATCGCCATGTCGACCACCGAGGTTGCGTAAGCGATCACCGCATACACCGGCAGGCGAATCAGCGGGTAGAGCGAAGGCAGCACGGTTTTTAGCCAGGCAATGGTGGGCGCATAGCCCAGCGACCGCGCCAGCATCAGACGCTTTTCTGGGGCCAGTTGTGGTAGCGCCGCCAAGCTCATCAGCAGTAGAAACGGCACTTCTTTCAATACCAGCCCCGCCATCAAGGAGAGCCCCCAGGGATCGTTGATGATCAGTACATCCGGCGGGCGCTCCCAGCCCGTCAACGCTGGGGAAAACAGCCGCGCCAGGAGGCCCGACGGGGCGATCAAGAAGGCAAGACCAAATGCAACGGCGGCATGGGGAATGGCCAGCAGCGGCGACACCAGCCGCCGAATAGCGCGGTCCAACCAAGTGCCCTGGCTGGCCGCCAGAAACAGCACCACGATTATCAGCGCCATCGCCGTGCTGACCAGACCACTGGCAAAGCTGACGGCGACCGAACGGCCAAGCCCCGGTTGAATAAGCAGCATGTGCCAGGGCGCTAGGCTAATGCTGTGGCCGCCAAGCGCAGGCAGGTAGCCGAACGCCGGCAGCAGCACCATGAGTAAACCCGCCCCAACGGGGAGTACCAGCAAGGCGATGATGAACGCCGGGGCCAGTCGCAACATGCGCTAGTTGACGCCGTAGCGCTCAAGCCAAGCGTCTTGCAGGGCGGTCATCCAACTGGGGTGGGGCTCGGGTAAGGTGTTCGAGAGCGCGTCCGCCGGTAGCTCTGACGGGTGGCGTTCGCCCTGTTGGAAGCGCGCCTGATCAGCGGCGTCGAGCTGATCGATATCCAGCACGCTGCGGTCGCCCCACATGGCCAGCGACTGCTTTTCGGCCTGGGCCTCTGGCGAAAGCAAAAAGTCGGCGAGCACCATGGCACCGGCTTTATGGGGCGAGTTGTAGGGGATTGCCACAAAGTGAACGTTACCCAGCGTGCCGCCTTCCAGCACGTAGCTGCGCACGCTGTCGGGTAGCTCATACTCCATGACCGCCACGGCAGCATCGGTGGGGTAGAACGAGAACCCCAGGCTCAGCTCGCCGTCGCTCATCAGCGTGCGCAGGTTTGGGCCAGAATCAGGAAAGGAGCGCCCGCTGCGCCACAGGTGTGGATGTAGCGCGTCCAGGTATGACCACAGTGGCGCGGTGACCGCCTCGAAATCGCTCTCTGCCACCGGTTGATAAAGCGCCTCATCCTGTTCGGTCAATTCGATCAGCGCCTGCTTCAGGAAGGTGCTGCCAGTGAAGTCGGGAATACGTGGATAGCTAAACTAGCCGGGATTGGCTCGAGCCCAGGTGAGCAGCGCCGGCATATCTTGGGGTGGCGACTCGGTTTGGGCGCTGTCGTAATAGAAAGTGATCTGCGCCTTGCCCCACGGCGATTCAAAGCCTTCGGTGGGCAGGGTAAAGTCGGTGACGACCTCGGGGTTGTCCGCGGCGTTGGTCAGAGCGAAGTTGGGCAGCGCTTCGGCGAAGGGGCCGAACAGCAGGTCGCTTTCGCGCATCGCGGCGAAGTTTTCACCGTTGATCCAAATCAGATCGATGCTGCCATCGTCGTGGTTACCGGCCTGCTTTTCCGCCAGCACCCGCGCTACCGCGCTGCCGGTGTCGTCCAGCTTCACGTGTTCCACCTCAATGCCATACTGCGCCTGCATTTGTTGCGCTACCCAATCAATGTAACGGTTGGTGCGCGTATCGCCGCCCCAGGCATTCCAGTAAACGGTTTGGCCTTCTGCTTCTGCCACGACACCTTGCCATTCTGCTGGGTCAGGGTTGGCCAGGGCCGGTAGCGCAACGGCTAACAGGGTGGCGGTAAGCGCAGCAGTCAGGGGCTTGGGCTTGCCCGCACAGGAGTGGTGAGTTGGCATTACGTACCTCATCGAAGAGAAGATAAAAACGTTATAGGGAGGCCTGCAAGCACTGCAATTCGCTGTGAACGTGATCAATAATCGGCAGTGAGAGGTAGTGCTCAACGCGATTGCGTACGTGGTCTATCACCGCTGGGTCGGTGAGTTCTGCCGACCAGTCTTCACCGCGCTGATGGCTATCTTTGGCATTCAAATGCTGGGCGCGCCACTTGGCACACCAGGTCAACGACCATAGCCAAGTCGCCCGGCGGCAGGCGACCAGGGTGTCGGTGTCGGGCGACTTCTCCATGGCGGCTTGCCAGCGGCGGTAAAAATTAATCACTTCCCCCAGCGACAGCACGGCCTGGCTATTAAGATCCCAGGTGGTCGAGGTGTAGAGCGACGTGTGGGCAAGGTCGATACCCGGCAGACCATAGCGGCACTTCTCTAAATCCACCAGCACCGCGCGGCCGTCTTCGCGGATTAAAAAGTTGCCGGGGTGGGTATCAAAACTTATCAGGGTAGGCGTAGCGTCGCTTAAGCGGGTCGGGAGCAGATCCAGTTCCTGCTTTATGCGCTGAGTAATTTTACTCGCCAACTGAGCATCGGCTAACCAGTTAGCCTGCTGGCGCACTTCATTCACCATCGCCAGCCAAGGGTTCTCAGGGGCAAGCAGTGGTGGCCGCGCCGCGGCATTAGGCAGCGATTGACTGTGTAAGCTGGCCAGGGCATCCGCGATGGCGTCCAGGTCTTCCGGCAGCTTTGCCAGGCGACCGCGGATAGCTTCTACCAGTAGCCCGCCACGAGGCAGTGCTTCGCTTGGTCGCAGGGTGTCATAAAGTTTAGGCGTATGCCCGCCAGGGCTGGAACGCTCATAACAGGCAGCCTGATAGGCAAGGTTCTCTTCCGGTGGCAGGTTCATCTGACTCTGCTTCGGCAGGCGCGCCACCCAGTCATCGCCATTGTGGCGATGAACCCATACATGATCGTGGGCTAGACCGGTATCCGCCATCGGCGAAAGCTCACGGTACGTAATCCCGGCCCGTTTAAGCTCGGTCGTCAGCGCTTCTAATCGTGCCTCAGTAGGTGTCGGCATAGAACAATCCGTGTTGTTGTTGGCTCGGCGATGCCACTTAGTGGCTGTTCTTATACCAACCTTACACGTTTCGTAAGAAAAAGTGGTTAAGAGATAATACAAGGAGCTAGAAATACCTATCGAACAGCTTGAGGGGATTCGCTTAACGAAAAGCGCCCACTGCATCGAGCAGCGGGCGCATAAGCTAACGGGCGGTAATGAAACAAGCATCCCTAGACGACTTGGGCAATGTCTGGAATCGTCAGGCCGCTGGTCGTCAGCCGCGGTTCGTTGAAGCCGTCACGTTTCTCGGTTGCTTTTCCGTGGTGAGACTGGCGCCGATCTCAAGAATACCGAGGATGAGATGGGGCAGGTATACAATATCTGCGAAGCCGAATAGCCAAGGAGAAACCAGTAGCAGAATACCGCTGATCAGATCCATAGTGAGGTGTAACGGCATGGGAATCAGGTGCATAAGCCCAAGCTCATATTTCGTCATGATGGCTGAGGCCAGCATCACCACACCTAGAATGATCGGTACCCACTGAGCAGCACCCCCTGTGGCGAAGCCGAAAAGGAAGGGCGCCACGATGAGTAGCAGGCCCATCGCGTAATCGACCATCCCGTGTACACGAGTCGAAATGAAACGCATGGCTATCCTCCTTAATATGCCAAGTGATTAAAATGCCGGTTAAACGAAGCGTTAACCGACATCACTATCAACATAGTCAAGGAGGCACGGGCGTCCAGTGGCAGGCGAACTAATAAGCGCGTAAGCCCCTAACCCAACAGCATTTATAACTTTCGTTAATCGGCGGTACTGCTCAGCACCGCCTTCTTTTAGCTGAAAGCTATCATGTGAGCTTACTTACAACGCCTCGATCTTGGCTCGCTGCTCTTCCAATAGCAGCTTGGTGGCTTGGAATTCGACTAGCTTGCCGCGCTCTTTTTCGACGACCGCTACGGGAGCTTTGGCGATAAAACCGTCGTTCCCGAGTTTTTTCTCAATGCCACCGATGAGCTTGTCCTGCTTCTCTATCTCTTTGTTGAGACGTGCCAGCTCTGCATCTTTATCGATCAAGTCCGCCATCGGGACCAGCACTTCCATATCGCCCACTAATTGCGTGGCGGAAAGCGGCGCATCGTTGGGATTTTCAAGCCAGGTCACGCTTTCCAACTTGGCCAATTTGGATAGAAAATGTCGGTTGCTCTCCAGGCGCTCGGCATCCTCGGGCCTGCCTTTGGTCAGCAGTACGTCGAGCAGTTTGCCGGGCGAGATGTTCATCTCAGCGCGGATGTTACGGACAGCGATGATGACCCCTTTTAGCCACTCGATGTCCAGGCTAGCCTGATGGTCGACTTTACTCTCGTCGGTTTCCGGCCAAGCTTGATGCATGATCGATGCATCCTTGCCCATATAAGCTCCCGATAGGGGTGCGACACGCTGCCAGATCTCTTCGGTGATATAGGGCATCATCGGGTGAGCAAGGCGCAGGGTCGTTTCCAGAACTCGCACCAGTGTGCGGCGCGTTCCACGCTTAGCTTCGGCACTGGCATTCTCGTCCCAAAGTACCGGCTTGGAAAGCTCCAAATACCAGTCGCAATACTCGTTCCAGACAAATTCATATAGCGCCTGGGAAGCATGATCGAAGCGATACTCATCCATTGCTTTGGTGACTTGGGCTTCGGTTTTCTGTAACTGCGAGATAATCCAGCGATCAGCTAGGGAAAGCTCAACCTCTTCACCGCTGGTACCGCAATCTTCGCCTTCGGCGTTCATTAGCACGTAGCGCGAGGCGTTCCACAGCTTATTGCAGAAATTGCGGTAGCCTTCCAGGCGGTTCATATCAAACTTGATATCGCGTCCGGTGGTCGCTTGGGAGAGGAAGGTAAAGCGCAGTGCATCGGTGCCATGGGCTTCAATGCCGTCTTTAAACTCGTCCCGAGTGGCTTTGGCAATTGCTTTGGCCTGTTTCGGCTGCATCATATTACCGGTGCGTTTTTCGAGTAACTCATCCAGGGTGATGCCGTCGATCAGGTCGATGGGGTCGAGCACGTTGCCCTTGGATTTGGACATTTTCTGGCCTTGGCCATCGCGTACCAACCCATGTACATAGACGGTTTTGAACGGGACTTCACCGGTGAACTTCAGCGTCATCATGATCATCCGGGCAACCCAGAAGAAGATGATGTCAAAGCCGGTCACCAGCACGCTGGAGGGATGGAAGGTCTCCAGTTCCGGCGTTTTTTCAGGCCAGCCTAATGTGCCAAACGTCCATAGGCCCGAGCTGAACCAAGTGTCGAGTACGTCTTCGTCCTGGGTAAGCACCAACTCGGGATCGAGCGCGTGTTTCTCGCGGGCTTCCTCTTCGCTACGGGCAACATAGACATTGCCTTCGGGGTCGTACCAAGCCGGAATGCGGTGGCCCCACCACAGCTGGCGAGAAATACACCAGTCCTGCAGGTCGCGCATCCAGGCAAAGTACATGTTTTCGTAATTCTTGGGCACAAATTGAATATTGCCGTTTTCCACCGCTTCAATGGCGGGCTTGGCGAGGGATTCCACGGCGACAAACCATTGATCGGTTAGCAGCGGCTCAATGACGTCGCCGGAGCGGTCGCCATAGGGCAGGGTATTGTTAACGGCTTCTACCTGTTCCAGTAGGCCCAGGGCATCCATATCGGCAACGATCTGCTTGCGCGCTTCGAATCTGTCTAGTTCGGCGTACTTGGCAGGCAGGCTGGCATCTTCGTCGGGCTGGGGCTGGCCTTTAAGATCGAAGATTTCGGCTTTTTCAAGGATCGTTGCGTCTTTGGAGAAAACATTGATGAGTAAGTGGTTCTGACGCTTGCCGACTTCGTAGTCGTTAAAATCGTGGGCGGGGGTAATCTTGACGCAGCCGGAACCTTTCTCCATGTCGGCGTGCTCGTCGGCGACGACCGGAATACGGCGACCCACCAGTGGCAGTTCGATAAATTTACCGACCAGCGACGCGTAACGCGCGTCTTCGGGATTCACCGCCACACCGGTATCGCCCAACAGGGTTTCCGGTCGGGTGGTAGCGACCACCACGTAATCTTTGCCATCAGCGGTTTTGACGCCATCCGCTAGCGGATAGCGGAAGTGCCAGAAGCTGCCCTGCTGTTCTTTGTTTTCCACTTCTAAGTCAGAAATGGCGGTGTGCAGTGTCGGGTCCCAGTTGACCAAACGCTTGCCACGATAAATCAGCTTTTCTTCGTGCAGACGCACGAATACTTCTTGAACTGCTTTGTAGAAGCCGTCGTCCATGGTGAAGCGTTCGCGAGACCAGTCGACGCTGGCGCCCATACGGCGCAACTGGCGAGTAATATGGCCACCTGACTCTGCTTTCCACTCCCATACCTTGTCAATGAATGCGTCGCGCCCCAGGTCATGGCGGGTTTTGCCTTCTTCTGCAGCTATCTTGCGCTCGACCAGCATTTGCGTGGCGATACCGGCGTGATCGGTGCCTACCTGCCATAAAGTGTTATTACCCTGCATCCGCTTCCAACGCGTCAGGGTATCCATAATGGTGTCCTGGAACGCATGGCCCATGTGTAGGCTGCCGGTCACATTGGGTGGTGGAATCATGATCGAAAAAGGCGTGCCCTGGCCGGAAGGAGCGAATCGATTATCGGCTTCCCAGCGCTCGTACCAGCGGGTTTCGATCTGTTCGGGTTGGTAGGTCTTTTCCATGGAGAGTCGGCTCACGGCTGGCAAGAAATGTGCAAAATGTAAAAATGTATAGCGCAAGAGTATACCGCGGGAGTGGCGTAGCCGTCAGGTGGTACTCATGTCGGATTATTAGGGCGAGCAGTTTTCGCAGGGTGCTGATGCGAAGACTGATGCGAAGAGAAACCGTGCATGGCGAGTAGCCCGAGAATGGGCCCCGGCAGCAGCCACCAGATTACCGCCAGCGACTGGCTCGACCACAGCGCGGTAACCAGTGCGATAGAAGGGATGGTTAACCCAAAACCGATCGCGTTCATCATCGCCAGTGCCGCGCCTAACCGCTCTGGCGGTGCTGTGGCGCTGGCCAGCGCTGAAAATTGGGCGGAATCGGCAATCACGCTGACGCCCCATACACCCAGTAGCGTCAATAACAACCAAGGCGAGGCGCTGCCCAAAAGAGGATAAACCAAACACAGTGCACCCGAAGTAGCTAACGCCACGCAGGCCACTCGATCGCTGCCTATGCGACGGCTAAATTTACCCGCGAGTACGCAGCCGGGTAAGCCCAACGCAATCACCGCAAAGCTCAGCCACGGCTGGGCGCTGTTTGAAGCACCCAAACGCTCAAGTTCACGGGCAACCAAAAACGGCACCAGCGCCCACAGTGCATATAGCTCCCAACAATGGCCGAAATAACCCAGCGCGGCGGCACGAAAGCGGGGTTGTTTGAAAGCGGCTAACCCGGCCCACGGGCGCCCACTCTTGGCGGTCGCCGGAAGGTGAGGACCAACGCCCAGTTTGAAAATCATCAGCGCGGCGACCAGCGCCAACAATGAGGCCAACAGCAGCGGCCACTGCCAGGGCAGGTTCAGCGTTAACCCGCGCAGCAGGTGAGGGGAAGCGATGCCCAGCGTCAACATACCCACCAGCCAGCCCAGTGCCGCCCCGGCGTGGCTGGGTGTCCAACTCACCACCAGCTTCATCCCCAGCGGGTAGATGCCCGCTAGACAAAGGCCAGTCGCAAAGCGTGCCACCGTGGCAAGCGTTACGCTCTCGGCCACACCGATAAAGGCGGCGTTGATCAGCGCGCCGAGCACGGCAGAAATCGCAAACAGGTGGCTGGCACGGACGCGGTCGGCAAGGCCAGTGGTGGCAATCAGCAGCGTACCGCTAATAAACCCGGCCTGCACGGCGATGGTTAATAGACCCAAATCGCTTTCGCTAAGGCCCACGGCCTCCTGCAGCGCCAAGCCAACGCCGTTAACGCTAAACCACAGCGAGGTGCCGAACAGTTGGGCAGTGACAATGACGGCTAAGGGGTAGCGGGTAAGCGGTGATGTAGGCATATCAAGTCTCTTCCGCTGAGTTAGCATTATTAACCGAGCTTGTGCGGCACTACTTCATAACCCATTTCTTTATAGCGCTGCCAACAGGCGCGTTTGGCGACCAACACTTGTTGGTGTTGATTGATGATCTCGGCAATACGCGCGTAGTGCTCCACGCCGTCGGGAATGTCGGGGTGCAAATTGAGTAGTGCGGTCTCTTCCGCGGGGATTGGCAACTGCTGCCAGCCTAGCGTGATCGGTACGCTGGCGGCCATTTCGCTATCTTCCAGGGCGTGGGGTAAATAAGCGTCCGGGCGAAAATTCCATAGCGCTGCGTCGGCTTGCTCGGCGAGGGCTTTATCCTCGCAGTGAAGATGCAAGCGATAGCCTTTGCGCCAGATGGTTTCGGCAAGCTTGCAAGCAAACTGTAAGCGCGCTTCCAGCGTGGTATCGGGCAAAATATAGAAATCAATGCGCGCCATCGGCGGCTCCAGCGATTGCGGATAAGGGTGCTGCTGATAAACAGCGCCGCCGCAAACGTTGCGGCGGCATTGAGTGGGTAGCGTTAACGCTAAAGCAGCTTAAACCAGCTGGGTTAGCCAGCCGTACTTATCTTCACTGCGGCCATATTGCAGGTCGAGTAGTTTGGTACGGATGCGCATGGCGATCTCATTGCTGTTGTTATTGGCGTCACTTGCTGCGAGACGAATACGCTCGTTCTCAGTGACCAGTTCGCCCACCGGGGTGATGACCGCTGCGGTGCCGCAGGCAAAAACTTCGGTGATCTCGCCGGACGCTGCGCCTTCACGCCACTCATCAATACTGATGGGGCGCTCTTCGGGCGTGAGGCCTTCATCTTTAGCCAGCGTGAGTACTGAATTGCGCGTCACGCCTTCCAGAATGGTGTCCGTTAGGCGCGGCGTCACTAATCGGCCATCGTTGAAGACGAAGAACAGGTTCATACCGCCGAGCTCTTCGACCCACTTGTTTTCAGCAGCATCAAGGAAGGCGACCTGACCACACTGGTGAGCCTCGGCCTCTTTTTGTGCCGCTAATGAAGCGGCGTAGTTTCCGCCACATTTGGCAAAGCCGGTGCCGCCTGCAGCAGCACGCTTGTAGTTTGAAGATAGCCAGATCGATACCGGGGCAATACCGCCTTTAAAGTAAGCCGCCGCCGGGGAGGCGATCACGTAGTAATCGACTTCTTGTGACGGGCGAACACCTAGGAACGCTTCAGAAGCGATCATAAACGGGCGCAGGTAGAGGCTGCACTCGTCGGCGGCACTGGCAGGCGTGGGTACCCAGGCGTGGTCTTGGGCCAGCAACGCCTTTAGCGAGCCAATGAAGTCTTCGTCGGAAAGTTCCGGTAGCGCTAACCGGCGGGCACTGCGACGAAAACGTTCGGCGTTTTTCTCAGGGCGGAACGTCCAGATGGAGCCGTCGGCGTGACGGTAGGCTTTGATACCCTCAAAAATTTCCTGGCCGTAATGCAGCACCGAAGCGGCGGGGTCGAGTGTTAGTGGCCCGTAGGGGCGCACCTGGTGGCCGTGCCAGTCAGCGTCCCCGGTCCAGCGGATATGCGCCATATGATCGGTAAAGTAGCGACCAAAACCGGGGTTTTTAAGAATGTTTTCGCGAATCTCATCGGCCATTGGCTGATTGGATGGCAGGGTTTCAAAACTCGTTTCAAAGCTGGCAGTGGGCACGGCTGTTACTCTCCGCTTGAACCGGCCCTGTAAGAGGGGCGGTTGGGTGTTATTGACGAAACGCTAAAGATTCAGCGAGTTTAAGCTCGCTGTACCTTGATATATTCAGGTTTAACGGTTGCCGCGCTGAAAGGCAACCGTTGAACACCCGTCGTGTTGATCCGTGATGCTATTAGCCGTCGCTATTTTCAACTTCGGCATCTGTTTCACGATCAAGTAGGTACTGAGTTAACAGCCCGACAGGGCGTCCGGTGGCACCTTTCTGCTTGCCAGAGTGCCAGGCGGTACCGGCGATATCCAGATGCGCCCAAGGGAAGTGATCAGCAAAGCGCGATAGGAAACATGCCGCCGTGATCGTACCTGCCGGGCGACCGCCAATATTCGCCAAGTCGGCGAAATTAGAGTCCAACTGCTCTTGATACTCATCCCATAACGGCAGGTGCCAGGCGCGATCCCACGCGCCTTCGCCCGCATCCAGCAGATCAAGGGCTAGGTCGTCGTCGTTGGAGAGCAGGCCGGTGGCGTGGTGGCCCAGGCCAACAATGACGGCGCCGGTGAGGGTGGCGATATCGACCACGCTGGCGGGGGTGAAACGCTCGGCATAGGTCAGCGCATCGCACAACACCAAGCGGCCTTCGGCGTCGGTATTAAGCACTTCGACGGTCAAACCCTTGAGAGTTTTGATGATATCGCCAGGCTTGGTAGCGTGGCCATCAGGCATGTTTTCCGCCGCGGCAACAATAAACACTAGGTTGAGCTTCGGCTTGATCGACAGTACGGCTTTGACAGTGCCGAATACGCTGGCAGCACCGCACATATCGAATTTCATTTCGTCCATGCCTTCGCCGGGCTTGAGCGAAATGCCGCCGGTATCAAACGTGATGCCTTTGCCGATCAGCACATGCGGGGCTTCGTCGGCGCTGTCGGCGCCTTGATATTTCATCACGATCAGGCGTGTTGGCTCTTTGCTTCCGCGACCAACGGAAAGCAGCGAGCCCGCGCCCAGGGCTTCCAGCGCTTCTTCATCGAGAATGTCGACCTCAAGTGCGCCTTTCGAGTCGCGCCCCAACTGCTCGGCCTGCTCGGCCAAGTAGCGGGGCGTGCAGATATTGGCGGGCAGGTTGCCCAGGGTGCGGGTGTAATTGATGCCTTGGCCAATTGCATTGCCCACCAGAGCGCCCTGTTTGACCTGGGCAACCGCATCGGTGTCGCTGATAAATAGCGTTAGCTTGGTTAAGCTGAAAGCCGGGGCTGGCGAGGATTTGAACTGATCAAAGCGATAAATGGCTCGTTCAGCGGCTTCCATCACTTTGCGCGCCTTCCAGGCCGCATCGCGGTCGGTGAGCGGAACATCGCCAAATACTACACTGGCTTCGTCGATAGGGAGTTTTACTAGCGCTGCCATGGCAGCATCCAGTGCCTTGATAAAGGCTGCTTCCTGGCATTTTTCGCGCTCACCCAAGCCAACCAATAAGATACGCTCTGCACCCAAGCCTGGCGCAAAGGGGACCATTTGTACGTTGCCAAGCGCAGCATCAAAGTCGCCCCGCTCCAGCAATTGGCCAATCAGGCGCTCGCTGGCGTCGTCCAGTTTGGCAACGGTGGGCAGAAGGTCGCTACCTTTAAAAACCGGCACCAAGAGGCAGGCCGTTTCGGTTTTGGCCGGGTTAGCAGTCTGAACGGAAAATTCCATGATGTCTCCAACAAGACAAGCATCGAGGGATTCGGGATAATGCCCCGTTGCTTTTGATTTTGAAAAGGGACTGAGGATAGTTTGATTAGTGTACCCAAGCCATCCACTTATTGCATGGCATCCTGTACGACTAGCCGGAGAGCGCGTTGATTTTATTTCGGTATCTAACTCGCGAAGTGTTACTCACCATGTCGGCAGTCGCTGGCATTTTACTATTGGTGATTATGGGCAGCCGGTTTATCCGCTATTTTTCGGACGCGGCGGAAGGTGATATCCCGGTCACCATGTTAGGCAGCCTGATGGTGTTTCATTTGCCTGGCTTTATGGAGCTAATTTTACCGCTGTCGTTCTTTCTAGGCATCTTATTGGCCTACGGACAGCTTTATATGAACAGCGAAATTACCGTGATGGTCGCCTGTGGCATGAGCCCTACGCGGCTATTGAAGGTAACTCTACTGCCCGCCAGCGTCGTGTCGGTGCTGGTAGGGGTCTGTAGCCTGTGGTTGACACCCTATGGGGCGCTGCAAACCGAAACCGCATTGGAAGAGCAGCGCAGCCGCCTGGATGTATCCGTACTGGCACCCGGTCGCTTTCAGGAGTTTGGTGGTGGTCGTACCGCTTACATTGGAGGCTTCTCAAGCGATGGTTCGGAAATGCAGGATGTGTTGGTACACGAGCAGAACCTGCAGGGCGACGAAGGTACCCACGACTACGTGACCCGCGCCGCATCGGGCTATCAGGAAACGCGACTTAAAACCGGTAGCCGCTTTCTGGTGCTGGATGATGGCGAGCGCTATGGGGTGACGCCGGGTGATAAGAGCGCCGAGCGGCTAACGTTTGAGCGTTATACATTGCGCCTAGGGCTGAACCGTGACAGGCAGGAGCTGGATTCACTGGAGTACGCCACTACGTCGGCGCTATGGAGTAACCCAAGCCCTCGTGCCCAAGCCCAGTGGCAGTGGCGGGCAGGGCTCCCGCTTATGGTGTTTGTGCTGGCCTTGATGGCGCAGCCGCTTTCTCGGGTTAATCCTCGCCAGGGGCGCTTTGGCAAATTGTTACCCGCCGTCTTTTTATACGTTGCCTATCTCAGCTTGCTGCTGGCAGCGGTCGATGCGATTGGCAGCGGTACCTGGTCAAGCCTGCTGGGGGTATGGCCGGTACATGGAGTGTTCTTAGGGCTGGGGCTGCTAATGCTGTGGCGCTCGCAACGTAAGGGGATGCGCTAATGGTGCTTGACCGTCTCGATCGTTATATTGCCCGCAACGTGCTGGCGGCCATTGTCGTCGTTCAGTTCGTACTGCTGGGCTTGGATATTACTATTGCCTATATCGATGATTTAGGCGATGTACAGGCTGGCTACACGGCTCTAGATGCGCTGATTTACCTGCTAATGCGCACCCCTTGGCGTTTCTATCAATACGCGCCGGTAGCGGTATTGATTGGCGCGCTGATTGGTCTGGGCAGCATGGCCTCCAGCAATGAGCTGACCGTTATGCGCGCCGCTGGCCGCTCGTTGGCGCGCATTGTGTGGGGGGTAATGAAGCCAGTCCTTGTGGTCGTTGCCGTGGTGCTAGTGGTGGCGGAGTATGTGAGCCCACGCACCGAGCAATATGCCGAAGCGTGGCGCTTGGAAAAAATGCAGGGCGAAGGCGCCATGCTGACCAGCCGCAGCGGCTGGCAGATAGAAGGCGACAGCGTTTATCGTTTTGGGGCGATTCGTGCGGATAACGTAGTGCTAGATTTAACCCGCTACCGTTTTGATGACCGTCAGCTCGTCGAAGCTACCCACGCCCAGCGTGCACGGTGGGAGGGCGACGCTTGGCAATTGGAAAACATCGCGACGACACGAATTTTCGATAATCATACCGAGTCTGATCAAACGGCAAGCATGGGGTGGGATACCGCTTTTACTCCTACCCAACTGGAGAGATTACTGCGCGATATCGAGAGCCAGGCGCCCAGCGAGCTATGGGCCTACGCCCAATTCCTAGAGGCGCAGGGCCTGCAAAATGATCAGGCGCTGCTGTATTTTTGGCAGAAGATGCTGATGCCGCTCACCATGGGGTCGTTGGTGCTGATTGCTGCCTCCTTCGTGTTTGGCCCGTTGCGCACAGTTGCGGCGGGCACCCGGGTGTTTTATGGCGTGGTGACCGGGCTGAGTTTCAAATACGTGCAGGATTTGCTGGCGCCTGCCTCGACCATTTTTGGCTTTTCCCCCGTCTGGGCTGTTCTTGTGCCGACCTTGGCGTGTGCAGGGGTAGGGATCTATTTTCTACGTCGCAATGGCTAATGCCGCAACGGCGAGCTATTAGGGACGAGGATTATCTAAAACAACCAACGGCCAACCAGGAGCCCAGAAAACGATGGGAACACGACGCTTTACTCAGTTGGATAGCGTATGGCCAGCGGGCCTTGGTCGACGACTGGGTGCCATGCTGTATGACGGCTTCTTAGTCACCGCAATTTGGATCGCGGTAACCGTCGCGCATATGGTTTTTTTCCGCTATGTGCTTGGCCAACAGCCCGAAGAGGTTGGCACTACATCCGGCGATATTTGGAGTCTGCGTCTCATGCTGGTGTTTTTTGTCACCCTGTTTTTCGTTTTCTCCTGGACCCGGGGTGGGATGACACTCGGCATGCAGGCGTGGCGGCTGCGGGTGCAAACGGTGGATGGCTATTCGCTGAGTGTAAAGCAGTGCCTTATCCGTTGTGGCGTAGCGTGGCTATCGCTGTTGGCGTTTGGTTTGGGTTACTGGTGGGTGCTATTCGACCCCGAAAGGCGCAGCTGGCCGGATATTGCATCGAACACGCAAACGGTGGTGTTGCCGAAAAAATAATTCCCGCTGGCGTGGTGTCAAATGGATTGCAAAAAACATTGTTGCGCCAAGACGTTATCGTGCTTCTCGTATCTGTTAAGACGAATAGCTATCAAAAAGCAGCGATTTCTACTTGAAAAGATGTATGCGAATCATTTACATTCATCTCATGACTTTTATGAGGTGTCGCCATGTACGTTTGTGTGTGCAAGGGAGTAACCGATCATCAGATTCGCCAGCACGTTAGCGACGGAGCGCGCAGCTGGCGGGAAGTACGCGAGGCAACCGGCTGTGCAACGCAGTGCGGCAAGTGCGCGTGCTATGCTAAATCTATTACCCGCGACGCCGTTCAGGAAGCACGCCAAGAAGCCGATATGGGTCTCGCTTACGCTGTGTGACGCGAATCACTATTGTTAGGGTTATCGTTAGCAAATATATGATTTGCTTGAACTTTTAAACACTTTATCTATACTCTCAGGAAAGCTGGGAGTATAGCTATGTGCGTCTATACTTCTTCAATAACGTAACTGCTTGATCGCATTATTTAAAGGCCAGCTCAAACATTGGCTTAAACATCGGCATTACAGTAGAAAAGGTGACGTCATGAAAGGTGATATTAAAGTCCTCGAGCATCTGAATAAGGCGCTTGGCAACGAATTGGTCGCGATTAATCAGTACTTTTTGCACGCTAAAATGTATAAAGATTGGGGTCTGAAAGCGTTAGCCAAATGGGAATACGATGAGTCCATCGAAGAGATGCAGCACGCTGATAAAATCATCGAGCGCATTCTGTTTTTGGAGGGCGTGCCTAACCTGCAAGACCTCGGCAAACTCTACATTGGCGAAAACGTAAAAGAGATGCTCGAGAGTGATCTTAAAATTGAGCACGATGGCCGTAACGACTACATTGAAGCCATCACTTATTGCGAAAGCGTCAAAGATTACGTTACCCGCGATATGCTCCGTGATCTGCTCGCCGATGAAGAAGGTCATATCGATCACATCGAAACTGAGCTGAAACTGATCGAACAGGTAGGCATTCAGAACTACCTGCAGCGCCAAATGCAGATGGCTGGCGAAGAGTAAAATTCTTTAGCCAAGCCTTTAGCTAACGTTCTAGTTCAGCTAAACATGCAACGTAAAACGGGCAGCCTTAGGGCTGCCCGTTTTCTTTTCTGATACTACATGATTGCTTTTCAAGCACTAGGACATTAAGCGCTGGTCGCCAGTGTATCGCCCGCTTTGCCTGCACCAAGTACCTGTTCGGCAGGTTCATCAACCGCGAAAGTCATGCGGCTCAAACGACGCACACGTTTCATAAACAGGGCGATGCAGATAAGTGTGCCAAGCGCTGCTACTACATAGCTTAGTTGCATAGGTAGGCCAAAACCAATCGGCGCATAGGCCAGGTAGGTAAAGGTGGCCATGGTCATAAAGGTTGCTGGGACTGATGTGATCCAGTGAGGCTTACGCGACAGCACTAAATACATGGTGCCTACCCACAATGCGATAACAGCGGTGGTTTGGTTCGCCCAGGAGAAGTAGCGCCACAGTAGCGTGAAGTCCATATGGGTTAACCCGTAGGACACCACGAACAGCGGCAGGGCGACCATGACACGCTTTAACATCGGCTTTTGATCGATCTTGATGTAGTCGGCGATGATCATCCGCGCACTGCGGAAAGCGGTATCGCCCGAGGTAATCGGTAGTACGATAACGCCCAGTACTGCCAGCGTGCCGCCAACTGCACCAAGCATGGTAGTGGAAACTTCACTCACCACCGCAGCAGGGCCGCCAGCAGCCAGCACATCAGAAAGCGACTGGTCGCCATAAAACAGGCTCATTGCCGCTGCTGCCCAGATCATCGCAATAATGCCTTCGGTGATCATCATGCCGTAAAAGATTTTGCGTCCATTGGTTTCGTTTTGAGTGGTGCGCGAAATAATCGGGGTTTGGGTGGCATGGAAACCGGAAAGCGCACCGCACGAGATGGTTAAAAACAGCAACGGAAAAATAGGGGCGGCGTCAGGGTGCATGTTTTGGAACGAGAGCTCGGGGATCGGTGCGCCCGTCACTATCAAGCCAATACCAATGCCCGCAGCGCTGAACAGTAGCAGTGCCCCGAAATAGGGGTAGATACGGCCAATGACTTTATCAATCGGTAACAACGTGGCGATCAGGTAGTAGATAAAAATGGCAACAATGATCAGGGTAAGCGACAGCGAAGTCATATTGGCTAACAGCGCGGCAGGCGAGGTCACAAAGACCGTGCCCACCAGCAGAAGCAGTAGAATCGCGAAACCATTGACGACGTGCTTCATCGCTTTGCCGAGGAATTTACCTGCTAGCTGAGGCAGGTGAGCGCCGTGGTTGCGGATCGAGATCATGCCCGTCAGATAATCGTGCACGGCACCGGCAAAAATGCAGCCAATCACGATCCAGACAAATGCCACTGGACCGTAAAGCGCGCCTAAAATGGGCCCGAAGATAGGCCCCACACCGGCAATGTTCAATAATTGAATAAGTGAGTTGCGCGTCGTATTCATCGGCACATAGTCGATGTTGTCGCGCATGGTGAATGCGGGTGTGCGTCGTTTGCGATCAGTCACAAACACACGCTCCACGAACTTCCCATAGGTAAAGTAGCCCGCTATCAGCAGCAGGATCGATACGATAAAGGTGATCATCTAAGGTACCTAGAGCAGTAGGGGGAAATGGGCGTGCATGCCTTTAGCACGCAAACAGGTGCTTCTTAAGCCAGGGCGAATGTACAGATAAGCGCTATAAAATCACAGTTAGACTTTAGTTGGGTTCAGGCAAAAAAACGGGCAGCCCAAAGGCTGCCCATGCTGGCTGCTAACAACGGCGGCTAATTTACGACTCCACTACGCCGCAAGCCATACGGGGACCACCACCGCCAAGGTGTGGCTCATCATCGTAGGTATCGCCGCCTTCATGAATCATCAGCGCACGGCCCGGCATATCGTCCATGCTCAGGCGCGGTGCCAAAACAGGAAGGTTGGCTTCGCCTTCATCATTGACGGTTAGCACTGGCAGATCGCCTAAATGCCCTTCTTCATAGGGGCCTTGGTGAGTGCCTGTATCATCAGGGTCATAGTGGCCACCAGCAGACAGCGCGGCGGTCATTTCACCGTTGTCGTCTTCTGCAGGTTCACAGCTGGCATTTTGGTGTACGTGAAAACCATAAACGCCAGGATTCATATCACTGAGCGAGGGTGTCAGCAGCAAGCCATGATCCGTCTGCTCAAGTGAAACGGTACCAATGGATTCTTCAACTCCTTCGGCGCTAACTTTATGCATCTCTACATCAAGCGTGTCATTGGCGTGCGCCGATGAAGCGGCGAGCAGCAGCGAGGCAGCCATCGCAGTAACGGGGATTGTATAGCGCATATCGATCTCTCCTTCCTGATCCATGGAAACGCTGTAGCAGCGTTGCTCATTTAAGGTAGTTGCCACTGCGCCACTCTGCCAACTTACCCAGTGGATGACATCTCACTGCCCAGCCGCGACAATAGCGGGCTGTTTTTATAATGAACGACTTTTTTGTCCCCAGCTTTTACCAGGGAGCGTTATGACGCCACTCAACATCCTCTATCAGGATGAGCATCTCGTTGCGGTGCATAAGCCGTCAGGGCTTCTGGTGCATCGCTCGGCATTGGCGCGTGGCGAAACCGAATTTTTGCTCCAGCGGCTGCGTGATCAGATAGGTAAGCGGGTCTATCCCGTTCATCGGCTGGATAGGCCTACGTCGGGAGTGATTGTATTCGCGCTTTCCTCAGCAGTCGCTGGCCTGCTTAGCGAGATGTTCAGTGAGCGGCAGGTAGAGAAACGCTACTTGGCGGTGGTGCGCGGTAAAGCCCCGGAAAGCGAGCGTTTGGATTACCCGTTGCGGGAGGAGGATGGCACGCGCCCCAAGGCGGAGATGCCTGCCATGCCCGCGATGACTGATATTCGCCGCCTGGATAGCGTAGAGCTGCCTGTACAGGTGGATCGCTACCCGGTGGCGCGCTATTCGTTGGTGGAAGCGCGGCCGCTTACCGGGCGGCGCCACCAGATTCGCCGTCATCTGTCGCGGCGCGGTTACCCGATCGTTGGTGATGCCAAGCACGGTAAAAGTGTCCACAACCGCTTTTTTGCCGAGCAGATGGGGGCGCCACGCTTACTGTTGGCGGCGACCCATTTGGCCTTTGATCATCCTGTGCTGAACAAGCGTGTACAATTAAGCTGCGCCTTGGACGACACCATGGTCGCGCTGTTTAATCATCTTGGTTGGGCGGGACACTTACCGCTAGACAGCGTGCGCACGCCACCCCATACCACGCCTTCAGCCCTCCAAGCATTGTGAGTCTGTTTTATGTCATTGAACGAGCCCTCAACCTCCCTTGCTACCGCCTCAGTTTCTAACGACCGTGTTTCTAGCGACTATGATTTTCGCTTTGGCGGTATTCGCCGCCTGTACGGCCAGCGGGCTGCCACGGCGTTTCGCCATGCCCATGTAGTCGTGGTCGGGGTAGGCGGCGTGGGTAGCTGGACGGTAGAGGCGCTGGCCCGCTCGGGCATTGGCAAACTCACGCTGATCGATCTGGACGATGTGTGTGTTTCCAACATCAATCGTCAGCTCCATGCGCTGGATGGCACTATAGGCCAGCCCAAGGTGGAGGTGCTCGCCGAGCGCTGCCGTCTGATCGCCCCCGAGATTGAGATAATTGCGGATACCGCCTTCGTCACGCCAACCAACCTGGCCGAGCGCATTCCCGAGGATGTCGACCATGTGGTGGATGCCATTGACAGCGTGATCGCCAAGGCCGCGCTGATTGCTTGGTGCAAGCGGCGCAAAATACCGATTACCGTCACCGGCGCGGCGGGCGGACAAACCGACCCGACGCGTATTCAAGTGGCGGATTTGACCCGCACTGAGCACGACCCGCTGCTCTCCAAAGTGCGCTCGCGGCTGCGCCGGGATTATGGCTTCTCCCGCAACCCCAAACGGCGTTTCTCGGTAGAGTGCGTCTACTCCGACGAGCAGTTGGTTTACCCAAGCGGGGATGGAGAGGTATGCCTGCAAAAGCCCGGCAGCGGTGATGCTACTCGCCTGGACTGTGCTTCGGGCTTTGGTGCGGCTACCTTTTTGACCGGCACCTTTGGCTTTGTGGCTGCCTCAAAAGTGCTTGAACGCCTTGCTAAAAAAGCTAACCAGCCAACCGTCAAAAACGGCACTTAAGAGGAGAGCCAATGACCGCCCCTATTCCCGGTATTTATCGCCATTACAAAGGTAATCTCTACGAAGTGCTCGGCACTGCCCAACACAGCGAAAGCGAAGAGCATTTAGTGGTCTATCGCGCCCTTTATGGTGAGTACGGCCTCTGGGTACGTCCGCTAGCGATGTTCACTGAAACGGTGACGAGAGAGGGCCATACCCAGCCGCGCTTTGCGCTGGAGAAAGCGTTTTAGCCTGAGTTTCGTTATCGAGGAGTACTTATGTCCCCCCTATCAGCGCTGCAAACGCTAAAAGCCGTCTTTGGTTTTGATGACTTTCGCGGTGGTCAGCAGGCGGTGGTGTCTCGAGTGTTGGAGGGGCACTCAACGGCGGCGATTTTTGCCACCGGCGCTGGAAAATCCTTGTGCTATCAGCTCCCAGCGCTTCATCTGCCGCACTTAACCTTGGTAGTGTCGCCGCTGCTGGCGCTGATGCAGGATCAGCTCGCGTTTCTGACCCGCCACGGCGTGGCAGCAGCGAGTATCGACTCCACCCAAGACCGCGCCACCACCCAGGAGGTGATGGAGCGCGCCAAGAGCGGCGAGCTAAAAATCCTCATGGTGTCGGTGGAGCGGCTCAAAAACGAGCGCTTTCGCCACTTTCTACGTCAGGTTCAGATATCGCTTTTAGTGGTGGATGAAGCCCATTGTTTGTCTGAATGGGGACATAACTTCCGTCCTGACTACCTCAAACTACCCGACTACCAGCGCGAGTTTGCCATTCCTCAGGTGCTACTGCTTACCGCCACGGCGCCCCCCGCGGTGATCGCCGATATGGGTGAAAAGTTTGCCATTGCGCCGGAGAACGTCATCACCACCGGCTTTTACCGCTCCAATTTAGAACTGCTGGTGGCGCCTGCTAAGAAGGATCGCCAGCAGCAGCTGATTACCTGGCTGAAGCCGCAGATGCAGCCGGGCAGCGAAGCGCCGACGATTATTTACGTCACTCTGCAACAGACAGCAGAGCAGGTAGCTCGCACGCTCGCTGCTCAGGGAATTAACGCCCAGGCGTACCATGCGGGGTTAGATGCACAGCGGCGGGATGAGATCCAGCGCCAGTTTATGGGCGGTGAGTCACCCTGCATTGTGGCGACCATTGCCTTTGGCATGGGCATCGATAAGGGCGATATTCGCAATGTGGTGCATTATGATCTGCCTAAATCCATCGAGAACTACAGCCAGGAGATTGGCCGGGCGGGACGCGATGGTCAGCCTTCTACCTGCCTGACCATGGCCGGACAAGATGGTTTGCGCGTACTGGAAAATTTCGTTTACGGCGATACCCCCGAGTTCGGCGGTATCGTTCACTTGCTAGAAGAGATCGCAGCGGCAGGTAAGACGCCGGACCATCAGTGGGAGGTGCTGCTTAATACGCTTTCCCGAGATACCAATATTCGCCCGCTGCCGCTAAAGACGCTGCTAGTGCGGTTGGAGATGCATGGCATTATCGCACCGCGCTTTGCATTTCTAGCCGAGTACCGGCTGCGCTACCACATTGAGCCGAGTGAGTTGGTAAATCGTTTTGAAGGCGAGCGGGCGGCCTTTGTACGTCTTATTGTCGATAATATCCCTATCGCTCGCACCTGGGGTATGGTGGATTTTGAGCGCTTGAACAAGGCAGGGCAGACACAACAGATTGATTCCTCCCGCGCTCGGGCCATCACGGCGCTTGAGTACTTTCAGGACAAAGGCTGGTTAACCCTGGAAGGCAAGCGGATGACCGACGTGTATGAGATTCGCCAGCCGGACTTTGCCGTTGAAACGCTAGCGAGCCAGTTATACGACGATTGCTTGATGCGGGAGCGCATTGAGATTGATCGGCTGCAGTCTATGCTAGCGCTATTTGAATCAGAAACTTGCCTGACGCGACGGCTGGCTGAGCACTTTGGTGATGGCTCTTTTGGTAATAGCATGTTTGATGCGCTTCCCGATACCGAGCCGGGCCGCTGTGGGCACTGTTCGGTGTGCTACGGCCACCCCGTGCGATTGCCGGAAGCGCCCCCTGAGCCACCGCTGACGGCGGCCGAGTTTCAGCGCTACGCCACGCCGCTGATGGAGCGCCATATCAAACAGTTTGACCAACCGCCCAATGCCCAGCGACTCGCGCACTTTCTGTGCGGTTTAACCATGCCGGTCTTTACCCCGCTCAAAACGCGAAGTCTGCACGGCTTCGCCGTCTTTGAGCAGCGCGCCTACCCAGAGGTGCGCCAGTGGGCGGAGGCAATGCTTGGAGGGTAAGGTCATGGCCCGGGCTATGTGACAACACCCCGGTTAGTCGAGTAGCGCCGTAGGGGGTATCATCAGCTTTCCTCCCGTCACAATCGAGGACGGCGTGGCAAAGAGCCTCAAGATTAGAAAATCTAGTCCATAAAAAAGTGTTTTAGTCTTAGACTAAGTGTAAGAGTTGCCGTACCTTCCTAGCCAGAGAATAACCAAAGGGTGGGGCGCCTGGGTGCTAACGCTCGGAGCCGTACCTCGCGAAGGGAACCGAAATGCTAGCTATTCAACCAACTGACAACAGTCAACAGCTCAGCTTGAGCGCAAACTTGCCCGACTTTATACGCGAAGGGCTTAATGACTGCTTCAATCTACCTACACTGCCGTCCGCCGCCATTAAAGTACTTGATGTAGCCCGTTCTCCAAATGCGAACGTAAAGGCCTATGCGGAAGCCATTCAAACAGATCCTATTTTAACCATGCGTTTATTGGCGCTGGCTAACAGCGCTTATTACGCTCGGCGCGCACCGACCATCCATACTTGCCGAGAAGCTGTGGCACGTGTTGGCCTAGACACCACCTTAGCCACCACGCTAAGTTTTAATTTATTCAAGCTTAAAGACCAAGCTGCATACCTGCAGCGGGTATGGAGCCGTTCTTTAATTGCTGCTATTGCGGCGCGTTACTTGGCAGAACAATTATGTCCTGGGCAAGCGGGGTTTGTATTCACTGCCGCGCTCCTGCAAGACATTGGTGTATTGGCTCTAAAAGCGCTTTATCCTGAAGACGTCGAAGCTATATATGAGCCGTTACCAACGCATCACTCCGAGCTTATCCATTCAGAGCAACTGCAGTTTGGCTGCGATCACGCAACAGTAGGGGCTTGGTTAGCAGCAAAATGGGGCGTTCCCACCCATCTTGCCGAAGCGATTAGTACCAGTCATTCTGATTTTACTTTCGCCCCAATAGACTTATTCTGTGTGCGCATTTCAGGGCTGATCGCCGATGCTTGGCTTGCCCCTTCCCCCGCGCATTCATTGGTCAGCTTAATGCGCAAGCTAAAAAATCACACAGAAGCTCAGCATATCGTGCTTGCCGAACTGCTATCGACGATTGAAACGCAGCTTCCCTCATTAGCAGACGTACTCGAAATCACAGCCCCAAAAAACCTAGATAGCGACGCTCTCATGGCTGAAGCGCAACACCTTTTGTTTCAACAAACATTGGCGTTGAATGCGCGCTTAGAGCAACAACAATCAGAACTAGCAAACCTGCTTAAGCGTCAAGACGAGTTAGAAGTCTGCAGCCGTATTGATCCATTAACAGGGCTGGCTAACCGTGGGTGGTTGGAAGAACAATTGAGTGAACACTTTACCCATTGCCGTGAAGAGGGGCGAAACCTCTCGGTGGCGTTTATTGATTTAGACCATTTTAAAATGGTCAATGATCAATATGGGCACTTGGTGGGCGACGTGATCCTGGAAAACTTTGGAAAGCTCCTCAGAGAGCTTGTTCGGGATAGTGACCTCGCCGGACGCTTCGGTGGTGAAGAATTCATGATTATAATGCCAAATGAAGACGCCCATTCTGCTCATCAGTTAGTAAAACAAATCTTACAGAAACTGGCTGAACAACCTATTGCCTATGTGGAAAATCAGCCCATCCATATCACCGTTTCTATTGGTATTGCTTGCCTGCATGACGGCGGCTTTGCTGATAGCCGAGAGCTTATGAACGCCGCCGACCAAACCATGTATTTCGTTAAACACAGTGGTCGCTGCGGTATTGCGATATATGGCCAGTAAACCTAATGAGAATTGTAGAGGCAGAGGGTTCATAGGCGCCGCATAGTAAAGTTTATCACTTACCACTTTAGAGAGAGGCTGCGGCCTCTCTCTTCTATGTTTGCATCACTTCAATGACTCACTCCCAAGCCGGGAAGGGGTCTGGAAGTTGCTTCCACGCTTCCATACCTTCCAGCAGTTCCTCCTCGAGCAGCAGACAATTATCCAGCGCTTCGCGCATTCTGGCTTGATCTAGGTTTTGACCGATAAACACCAGCTCCTGGCGCATATCGCCAAACGGCTCCTGCCACTTCTCCATAATAAATTGGCGTGTTTCGGGATCGGTTGGCCAATGCTCTTCGGGAATGGCTTTCCAGAAAACACCTGCGGGGCCGTGATGGGCGATGCCGCCTGCCTGGCTCCAATGACCGGCAGCTTGTGGGCGGGTCGCGAGCCAGAAAAAGCCCTTCGAGCGTAGCAGGCCTTTGCCAAACCACTCCTGGTTAAGTAGATCGTGAAATTTATGCGGATGGAAAGGCCGGCGGGCGTGATAGGCAAAACTGCCAATCCCGTACTCTTCGGTTTCGGGGACATGTTCGCCGCGCATTTCTTTAAGCCAGCCAGGCGCCAACTGGGCGCGCTCAAAGTTGAACTTACCGGTATCCAGCACTTTGTCCAGCGGCACGCCGCCTTGGGTAATGGGCACCAGTTCCGCGTCAGGATTCAGCGAACGCAGAATGGCTTTCAGAGCCTCCAACTCTGTTTCACTGATCAGGTCAGTCTTACTAATCAGCAGCACATCGCAAAACTCGATCTGATCGACCAGTAGATCGGCGACGTTGCGCTCATCGTCTTCACCCAAGCTTTCGCCCGCTTCCGCCAAGCTTTGCGCTTCGCGGTACTGGTCAAGAAAATTAGCGCCATCCACCACTGTCACTAAGGTATCCAACCGAGCGACATGAGAGAGGCTCTGGCCATTTTCGTCTTCAAAGGTGAATGTTTCTGCGACAGGCAGCGGCTCGGAAATGCCGGTGGACTCAATCACTAAGTAATCGAACTTGCCTTCCCGGGCCAACTGGCTGACCTCGATCAGTAAGTCCTCGCGCAAGGTGCAGCAAATGCAGCCGTTGCTCATTTCTACCAAGCGCTCTTCAGAGCGGTTAAGGGCCACATTGCTATCCAGCGTCGATTCGCCTGGACCGCCGCGAACCAGGGCGGCGTCGATATTCACTTCGCTCATATCGTTCACGATCACCGCCACCCGGCGGCCTTCACGGTTGGCGAGAATATGATTGAGCACGGTAGTTTTACCTGCGCCCAGGAAACCCGAGAGCACGGTGACGGGTAGGGGAGAAAACGCAGTCATTGCTAGCATGCCTCTTAACTCGTTTATGTTATGTAATAATATAACAATAAAGTCTGTTGAGAGATAGGCTTGTTTAAAGGACGGCAGGTTTCGTTATGTATCTGCGAGAGAAAACCAGCGCAGCGCATCAATCACGATGAAAACCGCCAAGCTTACACCCAGCACTGGTAGCGCCACGCCCAGCGCGATAACGACGAATAGCACGCTTATTTTGGCCGTGAGCGGGAGCATCAGCCAGGGCTCAGTCACCGTAGGAAAGCGTTGACCATTTACTGTGCGTAGTCGCCGCCAGGCCATTACATAACCCCACCCTATCAGCGTGACAAGCCCGGCAGCGATCAAAGCGAGTACTGCTTGATTAACTAGGCCAAACAGGACTCCCATGTGCAGGTCAATTCCCCAGCGGGTGAACTTGGCGGCTAGTGGGAAGGTATCGAAATCAGTTTGATCGATGACGGCCATGGTGCGCGGATGCAGCGCGACCTGGTCCACCTGGGTAGGCCAGCGCCGATCGATTTCCGCTACTCGCCACGCTTGGTTTTCACTCATTGATGGCGAGAGTTGAAGACGATTGGCCGATAGTCCTGCTGCTCGTGCAGCCTTTAGTGCGCGATCAAAGTCATTGGGCGTAATGGCCATAAGGGCTGAAACAGAGGATGTATGGCCGCGATGTTCTGCATGTTCATCATGAGCTTGGTTATCGGAATCGATCAGTGCCGTTGAGACGCTAGGGGTACCCCAGCCCCATACATGGCGCAGTTCAGCAATATTACCGCCTGCCCACTTGGACCATGTCAGCCCCGTTGCCGAAAAAAACAGCAGCCCCAGCGCCAATATCAACCCTAACGTTGCGTGGCGTCGGCGTGTGGCTTGAGCACCAGAAAGCGTTTTCAACGTGCGCTGCCGCCAAGCCCATAGCACTACGCCACCTAACGCGGCAAGCCAAAGCCATGAGGCGGCTAGTTCACTATAAAGGTGGCCTATATCACCCATTAACCACTGGCGGTGAAAGTGATCAATCGCTGTGCGTAGCGGTAAAATACCGCTGGTGCCGTAAACGGTTGTGTCGCCAGCTACTTGCAGTGTAATCGGGTCCACAAATATCGCCCGGTGCTCAGAAGGACCTAAGCTTGGATCGCTATACATCAGCCGGGTAGTGTCGCCGAGTGCTGGCGCGGGGCGCACTGCACTCGGTAGCAGCGGATCGTCAAGATAGCGTTGAGCAGCGGCAATTTGCGCAGCCATGGGGTGTGGCTCACCCTCGGTAACCCCGTAAAGCGTATCGTGATAGAGCCACTCTTCAAGTGGCGGGCTAAGTAGGTAGGCTATTCCCGACAGCGCAGCGATAAGGATAAAAGGGCCAATAAAAAGACCAATATACAAGTGCAGGCGGCTAAGCAGGGTAAAAAGCAGTTTGCCGGTACGGGTAGAGGGACGGGCTGTCATTCGCTGAATCCGAGTGGTATCGGTAAAATAGTGAGCCAGCTTAGTTAGTTTACTTAGCCACCGCTAGTCTGTGCCCAGCGGTAAAAAGTCACACGCTTAACGATTAGATGTCGAGGGCTTGGCGGCTAGGAGTGCACGGAACAGGCCATTCATAAGCACCGGCTCATCATGGCGGATCAAAAATCCAGCGTCAGTCAGCAGTGGCTGCGCTTGGCGGGTAATATCGGTCGCGAGCGCTGAGGTCAGTTGGTTCAGAAAACGTCGACCCGCCCCCGCGGGGTGTGTATCCGGCTGGAACTTATCCAACACACATAATTGGCCGCCGGGTTTTAGCACACGATGTGCCTCGGTGAGTCCTTTGTGTGGATTAGGCATGACAGCAATGATCAAGTGCATGATGACAGCGTCAAAGTGCTCGTCGGGGTAGTCAAGCTCTTCAGCGTCCATAACGCAGCATTCAACATCGCGGCGCAGCGTTTCAGCTCTTTTGGCTATGCGCTTTACCATCGCCGGCGCGATATCAGTGGCGTGTAATTCGATATCACAAGGCAGAAAAGGCAAGTCTAACCCCGTTCCGGCACCCACCAGCAGTACGCGCATGCCAGGCTCCCAATCCACTTGACCAAGCGCAATACGTCGTGGTCTACGGAAGGCGCGGGCAGCGACTGTGTCATAGAAAGGGGCATAAGCGGTGTAGCGAAGGCGATTCCACGCGGTAGTGTTGAACATAACGCCTCTATGCAGCGCAATGCTGCGGTTGCTGAACGTCAGGGCCCGACTACCTATAGCATGAAAGCGTTAATCCAACCAAGAGAGTATGCTAGCGACCTAGAATCCATTTTTCTTTTATGTGCAATCGAGTGCGGCAGAATATTGTTAATACAGCCCCGTTAAATAGGTTGTAGCCACAATAAACGAATTTTAAATATAAATTTATATTGATAACCGCCTGGGTTAAGTGTTGGCATAACTTATATTGTTTTAGCTTAGCTTTTTCATGTTAATGGTGCACGGTCATCGTTTAATAAGTTAACCTCTTTGCAAGCGTATGGTTAGGGTTTCCACCGTATCAAGGATGAGTTTTCGATCCTCTTGGTTTAAAGGCGCTAGAAGTTGTTTCATTCTGCTTGATTGATCATCAACGTGAAAACTTGCTTGTCCAAGCAACTCAGCTGCTTCGCAATTAAAAATCTCAGCAAGTTCAATAAGACGTACGATGTTGGGTATTACTCGCCCGCGTTCTATACGCGAAACGGCTTCATTGCCAACTCCTAAGCGCTCAGCCACTTCTTCTTGGGTCATTTTGCTACGAACCCGCTGTTTGGCAATAGCTCGGCCAATACTGCCTGCTAACCGTTTCTGTTCAGTTTTATTCACAACGTCCTCCATTAGACCTAGATGGTTGAGGAACGACCTATTGACATGAAGGACTGTTTGGGTTGAATATCATCCTCTAAGGTTGATTTGGATATTAAAGGTAACTTTTTGTTTCGCTTGGTTATTCCCTGAAAGCTAGTAGTAGGTGAGAAGTTAATTTAATTGAGCGTTCGGTAAATATAAAATGGCCTAGTTGTATAGATGTAAGTTTGAGGCTTTTAAAGGCAAAAAGATGAAATGCTTAATTTTAAAAAACAGATAAAAGCAGCACAAAAGTAGCAAGCTAAAACCTTTGTCGATAATGAAGGTAAGTTGGTTTTTAACTGGAGTGTTATTAGCAAAGAATGAAAAACTATTTTTTGAGCATTTAGTGAGCTTTTTCCTATACAAGATATTTGAAGCCTAATTAATGACTGGAAGTGTTTTATGCAGCGGGTAGGGATTGGTATTTTCAAAAAAGTTGTTCAAAACGCGCTAGCAAATAGCTTGTGTTCTGGCACGATTAAATCCGAAGGCGTTTAATAGCATGCCTCCTACTACTGCACCAGAAATTTTTCACCAGTTAGCGGATAAGCTGTCCTATGTCAGTGAAGAAGGTTTTTTTCACCATCTAGTGAGGTCTTTGGCAGATGTGCTCAAAGTTGACTATGTCACGGTAGAGCACGTCGATAGCCACCAGGAAATAGCGACCACGTTGGCGATGTGGTCACAGGAGTCATTCAATGAAAGGGCGCCTTATTTTGTCGAAGCCACGCCTTGCCAACAAGTTGCCCACCTTACAAAGTTTTTTGTTCCCTCCCAGGTTCGCCAGAAGTTCCCAAACGATAAGCAACTAGCGGCAACGTGTGCTGAGAGTTATTTAGGTATCGCTATCACCGCCTCTGATGGTAGCTTTTTAGGCGTTATCGCGTTGATGCACTCCTCGCCCTTGGTGCTTCCTCTATACACCGATGACGTATTACGCATTGCTTCCGCGCTGGCAGGCTCAGAGCTATCGCGTCAGTTGGCCGAAAGCCACACCCGCGAGCGGCTGTTATATAAAAAAAGAGAGCTGCAGCGCATTGGTCGTCACAACAAAGTATTGGTTAATACCATTCATGAGCAGCAACGCTTTCAACACGCTGTTATTAACGTAGCGACGGCGGTTTCGGCTGAAAATGGTGAAGCGTTTCTGCATCAATTAACCATGCATATGGCCGAGGCTTTGTTTGCAGAGGTGGGGTTTATTGCGCTGTTAGATGAGCAAAATACTGATATTGCGCATACCATAACGTTGTATGTAAATGGTCAACTTCAGGATAATTTTGCTTATTATCTCCCCGGTGTTCCCTGCCATAAGGTAATGGTTGAGCAGGAGTGCGTTGTTCACGAGGGTGCCGCCATCATGCTGCCTAGGGAGAGCAATGGTGCACTGAGTTGGGTGAACGGCTATGTTGGGCGTCGGCTAGATAACAGTCACGGTCAGCCGATGGGTCTTATTGGCGTTATGTTTAAAAAGCCACTGAACGATGTGGATATTGTGCGTAACGTACTGCAGCTGTTTGCGGCGCGGGCAGCCTCTGAGCTTGAGCGTCAGCAAGATGAAACACGAATACGCCAATTAGCCTTTTGTGATCCTGGCACTCAATTGCCCAACCGCGCCGCTTTTATGCGCTATCTGGAGCGCGAATTTGCCGCTGCAAACACCACCAGACTAGCGCTATTGCTGTTAGATCTTAACCATTTCAAAGAGATTAACGATACCGCTGGGCACGATCTGGGCGACTTAGTCCTTAAAGCCGTTGCAAGAAGTTTTGCTAGCTCACTCGGCAAGGGGGAATTCTTGGCCCGCTTAGGGGGCGATGAGTTTGTCGTTGTTTGCCCTGGGATGGAAGTGAGTGGCGCGTTAACCACGGCTCAGCGGCTGTGCGACAGCATTGTACGTCCTCTTATTGTCGAACAGCACTCCTTTGAAGTTTCAGTGGGCATTGGTGTTTCGCTCTATCCCCAGCATGCGGCAACCCCATTAGAATTGTTAAAATATGCTGATATTGCAATGTATCAAGCTAAACGGCAAAAGCTTGCTGCGTGTGTATTTGAGCCCTGGATGGGGCACGTCATTGCTGAGCAGTTGCTTATTGCCAAGCGCCTAGCGTCTGCCATTGCAGGAAAGCAGTTGAGCCTACACTTTCAGCCCCAGGTGGATTTAAGCAGCGGTCTTCTGATTGGCGCTGAAGCCCTTTGCCGGTGGCACGATGAGGAACTTGGCGATGTTTCGCCCGGCAAGTTCATTCCTATTGCCGAAGAGCGCGGTATGATCGTTGCGCTTGGTTACTGGGTGTTTGAAGAAGCTTGTCGACAGCTGTCGCAGTGGCGGGAGCAGGGCTATTCGATGCCGGGCCAGCTAGCGATCAATATTGCTGCCCAACAGTTTGATGAAGAAGACTTGGTCGCCAACCTGCTCGATAGCTGTGCTAGTTTCAACATTGAGCCCTCGCAACTTAGTTTGGAAATTACCGAAAGCGGCATTATGGACAATCCTGAAAAAGCGATTGCCATGACCGAGATGCTGAAGGGGCACGGGCTGGGACTATCCATTGATGATTTTGGCACCGGTTACTCCTCACTTGCTTACCTGAAGCGCTTCGCCGCCGACAAAATTAAAATCGATATTTCCTTTGTCCGCGATATGCTCACCAGCGACAACGACCGTGTCATTGTGGCGACAATTATTGCCATGGCAAACACGCTGGGCCTTGAGACCATTGCGGAAGGGATTGAAAACCAAAATCAAATTGGCGCACTACTGGCTATGGGCTGCACTCAGGGACAAGGTTACTACTTTGACCGGCCACTGGCCGCCGAGCAGTTTGTTCAGCGTTGGCTTAGGCCATAGGTTTTGTATTAAGGGAGGAGAATGCCCCTCTCCGAACGGCTGCTTGTATAGACCACACGCTTGATATGGCGCCTCTCCACGCGGCTCAATATGCTGAACAAGTTCTCATTTCCCCCTCAGCCCTTGCAAAAAGCCCGGTCAGTCAGGGGTGCTAATTAGTCCAGACTCATGCTATACCTGAAAATGTAATTTCATCTTTACATACGCGCGTGGTATGTATCTAAGCAATGGCGAGCAATAGCGTAAGGACGCATTTAGCTGATCGAATGGACTCTATCGTATGTTGATTCGGCAAATAAGCGAATTTTAATTCAGTCAAAGGATTGGATAGGAGCATAACGCTAAATGAGTGGATCGATCCCGCTAAGTAAATTTTCAAGCGGCAAAGGTTTTTTTTCAATAGCCGTTCTAGGCGGCCTATTGGCCGGAAGCATCCCTTTCGAGGCTTTTGCTTTTGACTTCGAAGATGTCGCTAGAAGGGCAGAAGAGCTGGCCCAGCAGGGCTACCGGGCTCCAGAAACGTCATTGCCCAATGAGCTGCGCGAACTCAGCTATGCGGAGTATGGGCAAATACAATATAAGCGGGATCGGGACGTGTGGAGCGGTGACGACGTACCTTTCACCCTGAGCTTTATCCCTGAAGGCATGCATTATGACAGTGCCATCCAATTAAACAGTATTGATCAGGAGGGCGAGGTTCATGGCTTTGCATACAACCCTGATGACTTTACTTACGGTGATTTAAATATCCCCGACGACGTTAAGAATAGTGATGGCGTTGGTATTGCCGGGTTTAGGATCAACCATGCGCTCAATGATGATGAGCGGAAAGATGAGGTGATGGTCTTTCTGGGAGCCAGCTATTTTCGCGCGATTGGCAGAGGACAGGTTTATGGTCTTTCAGGGCGCGGGCTGGCCGTTGATACAGGACTATCTTCGGGCGAAGAGTTCCCACACTTTACAGAAATGTGGATCATTGAACCTAGCCCAGAAAGCCAATACTTGACGATTTTCGCCCTGCTTGACTCGCCTAGCGTGACCGGTGCCTACCGCTTCGTACTACGTCCCGGAGAAGACACTCTGGTAGACGTACAATCGCGCCTATATTTACGCCGGGCAGTCGAGAAATTGGGGATAGCTCCGCTAACCAGCATGTACTTTTATGGCCCAGAGCAGCCCTCTTCGACCCAACACTATATCCCGGCAATCCATGACTCTAATGGCCTATTAATCAATGATGCGCAAAATGGTTGGTCATGGCGCCCGCTAGCCAACCCGTCCCGATTGATGATGAATAGGCAAGCAACGCCCCAGTTACGTGGTTATGGTCTTATGCAGCGTGGTCACAATTTTAGTGACTATCAGGATGTCAACTCACGTTATGATCTGCGTCCAAGCGCCTGGATAGAGCCACTCAACGAATGGGGACCCGGCAGCGTGGAGCTGATTCAGATCCCCACAGACAACGAGACCAACGACAACATCGTCTCGATGTGGCTGGCTGATGAAGCACATGAGCCGGGAACACCGCTGGCATTCGATTACCGCATTACGCTCACAACCGATGAAAGCCGCCACCTTGATCCTCAGCTTGCGTGGGTTGAAGAAACTCGCCGTTCACGCGGAGAGGTGATTCGCGACGACCTAGTACGTGAGCCCGACGGGACCCTCGCCTTCGTCCTCGATTTTATAGGACCCTCGCTTTCCGGTATCGGCAGCGATGCAAACATGAGTGTTGAGGCAAGCGTGGGCGATAATGGGGAATTAGCCGCTAGCCGCGTTGTTCATAACCCGGCGACCAACGGTTGGCGTGTGTTTGTCAACGTGAGGCGCAGTAACGGCAATCAGCCTTTGGATATCAGGGCCAAGTTAATGCTCGATGGCAAGCAAATGTCCGAAACGTGGTACTACCGGTTGCCCGCTAATGGCTGATGTAATGACTTCAGCACAGCCAACGCCAACGGATTTTTATTTAGAGCGATTGGCGTTGCAGACCCAGGATCGGAAAGAGCGTTACAAGTTACTGGTTGGTGATCTTGATCAACACGACATAGCTTCGCTGCATGCTGCGTTGGGTGGGGATAACGAAACAGACAGCGAAGGCAATAAGGATCCTGCAGCGCTGTCAGTGGGTCGACGCTTGGCGCTGGCCTATGCCGAGCCGCCGCTAGCCCCGCCAGATGTGCTGTCAACGGATACGTCCGGTATTACGCGTTTGCGCACAGCCCCGCCGATGCAACGAACGCCATTGGCACCCCAGCAGTGGTCGACCAACCCTTTCGTTAATATGGGTCGGCGCTTTAAGCGCTGGGCTAACGGTGATTTTCGACGGCGCAAAAGAGAGTCGCCCTCCGCGTCCTGGAAGTGGGTCGCCACCAGGCGTCGTTGGATTTTGCTGGTGCTGATTTTCGGTCAAAGTATCATCGCTGCCAATCAGATGCGTACGGTACTCCCCGGCCAGGGCATGCAGTGGCTTGAGATCACTATTCTGTCGCTGTTCGTGCTGCTGTTCGCCTGGGTGTCCGCCGGGTTTTGGACTGCATTGATGGGGTTTTTCCAGCTATTACGCAGCCATGACCGCTATGCCATTGATAGCGAAGTGGGTGATGAGCCGATTGTTGCTGAAGCCCGCACAGCACTGTTGGTGCCTATCTGTAACGAAGACGTGGCCAGAGTGTTTGCCGGGGTGCGCGCCACCCTGGAATCACTGCGCAGCACGGGTAATGATCGGCATTTCGATATTTTCATTCTAAGCGATACGTCCGATCCCGATATTGCCATCCAGGAGACCTATGCCTGGCTGGTGATGTGCCGTGACCTGGGCGCTTTCGGACAGGTCTTCTATCGCCGTCGACAGCGCCGAGTCAAACGTAAGAGCGGTAACCTTGACGATTTTTGCCGACGCTGGGGCGCGCGCTACCGCTATATGGTGGTGTTGGATGCCGATAGTGTCATGAGCGGTCAATGTCTTACCCGCCTGGTGCAAATGATGGAAGTGCATACCAGGGTGGGCATTATCCAAACGGCACCACGCGCTTCCGGGCGACTCAACCTGTACGCGCGCATGCAGCAGTTTGCGACGCGGGTTTACGGGCCGCTGTTCACCGCGGGGTTACATTTTTGGCAATTAGGCGAGTCGCACTATTGGGGTCATAACGCGATTATTCGGCTCGCCCCCTTTATGCAGCACTGCATACTCGCGCCACTTCCCGGTAAGGGCTCAATGTCGGGGGAGATTTTATCCCATGACTTTGTCGAGGCGGCGCTGATGCGGCGCGCTGGTTGGGGAGTATGGATTGCCTACCAGTTGGAAGGCAGCTATGAAGAAATGCCACCTAACTTGCTGGATGAACTCAATCGCGACAGGCGCTGGTGTCACGGAAATTTGATGAACTTCCGGCTGTTTTTCTCGCAAGGTATTCATCCGGTACACCGTGCCGTTTTCCTGACCGGTTTAATGTCCTATCTTTCAGCACCGCTATGGTGTCTTTTCTTAGTTCTTTCTACGGCCCTTTTAGCCGTGCATACCTTTAGCACGCCCGACTATTTTCCTGAGCCGGGGATGTTGTTTCCTGTTTGGCCGCAATGGAACCCAACCTTAGCGGTGGGCTTGTTCGGCGTGACGGCATTACTGCTGTTCTTACCTAAGTTGCTAAGCGTATTGCTGGTGTGGATAAAGGGTAGCCGCCACTTTGGCGGGCCGCTCAAAGTATTGGCGAGCATGGTGCTTGAGTCGCTCTTTTCTATGCTATTAGCGCCAGTGAGAATGCTGTTTCACACCCGCTTTGTGCTGACGTCATTAATGGGCTGGGCGGTTCAATGGCGCTCTCCTTCGCGTGAGAACAGCGACACTACGTGGGGAGATGCCATCCGCACCCATTGGAGCCAAACCTTATTAGGAGCTGTGTGGGCGACGGGTGTTTACGTGATGGAGCCCACCTTTCTTTGGTGGCTCTCGCCCATCGTCGTTGCGCTAATGCTATCGATTCCGGTATCGGCACTGTCGAGCCGCGTCTCGTTAGGCCGGTTCTGCTTTCAAAAGCGGCTTTTCCGGATTCCCGAAGAAACGCAACCGCCCCGCGTGCTACGGCGCATGGTGAACTTGCTCACCAGGATGAACACAGCAATGTCGGCCCCCTCGTTTGCCCAAGTGGTGGTAGACCCCGTGCCTAACGCCTTGGCAACGGCCTTAGGAACATCACGCCATAACGATGTTGAACCCATTCGCCAGCGTCGTGACGAGCGGGTTGCTCGCGCTGTAGCGGAGGGGCCCGCGGGGATGAACTCACGAGAGCGGTTGGACTTTCTGGATGATCCGGTGATGATGTCGCAACTGCATTACCGCGTATGGGTCGACAGCAGGGCGCATCACAGTTGGTTCGACTTGGGTCTGCCAGGGCGTGAATCTAAATACTTGCCTACGTTTAGCTAAGTTTGCTGTTTTGTTTAACGACGCTCGCGCTTAATCATGCTGGCACATTGAGCGTTTGCGACGGGCACTCGCCGAATTGCTGCTTATAGTCATGGGCGAACTGCCCCAAGTGCCAGAACCCCCAATAGGTGGCTATTTCCGTAACCGATTGCGGTGGCGACGCCGCCCGCAGCGCTCGGCGGACACGATTGAGCCGCGTTAAACGTAAAAACTGCAGCGGGCTAATGCCTAAAATAGCCGTAAAGCTGTACTGCAGCGTGCGGCGACTAACGTGAGTAAGCTGGCAAAGTTCATCCATTGTCACGGGTCCGTCCAAATGTTCATCCACGTAGCGTTTGACGCGATCGACCACTTCCTTGCGATGGGCGTAGCTAGGGGGCAGCACAACGTTGGGCTGCTCGACCTGCAATAGCTCCAATAGCGCCATCAAAAGAATGTCTTGATGGATATGGCTGGCAATCGCCAGGGTCTGGCTAGCGAGTAGCCGCTCGATAAGAAACGACACGGCATAAAGCGTTTCGTGAGCAACTTTTCGCCGCGGCATAAAGTGCCAGTGGGTATCCAAGCTGATTCCCTGTCGCTCGGCTGCTGCTGACAACGCGGGTAACTGGATCACCAGCCCGTAGATGTCGAAAGCGCCCGGTGTTACCAGTTCAAAATCCTGCCCGCCGGGGCGGCACATTACCTCGCCAGCGGTGAGTGCTTGACCATTGATGCGTGAACCTTGCTGGTTGGCGGGAATACCGATCCACAGCGAGTCCGGCCATACTCGGCACTGCTGGCGTAGCGCTTGCCCAGTGTGCTCCTTAAACACCTGCATGGTTTCTAACGCCACTTCATCAAGGCGACCATAGAAGCTACCTGGGCTGAGCTGGTCGTACTCCTGCTGCCACCGGGTTAAGTTCTGTGCATGCTCATCAGCATCAAACGCTTCCTGAGTGCATCTTTTTGGTGCAAACGGGCTATCGAGCGTGGACATAAAGCTCTCCTCAGGGCGTTATTGTTGTTAAATATTTCTTGGTGAATGTGTTAACCGATTGTATTTATTTATATATAAGGAATTTCAACGAGTTTGCCAAAACTTGATACTCCCTCTTAAGGGATAGCGCTATGGTGGAAACAAGCAAGTTTTGTTCCTCAACGTGCAGTCAGCGCGATTTAAAGTAGTGGTAATGACAAAGGAAAGCCCATGGCGCAGACCTATCACACCACGGTGGGTAGCCACAGCTACCGCTTCGCAAGCTTGGCGGAGTTGATGGCCAAAGCCACGCCGCCCCGGTCTGGCGACCGTTTGGCTGGCGTGATGGCAGAGAGTGCCGAAGAGCGCGTGGTCGCTCAAATGGTGTTGGCCGAACTTCCACTCACCACCTTTTTGAACGAGGCGTTGATCCCTTACGAGGAAGATGAGATCACTCGGCTGATTATTGATGACCATGATGCCGACGCCTTCGCCCCCATTCGTCACCTTACCGTCGGTGACTTTCGTAACTGGCTACTCTCCGATCACGCGACGAGTGACGTATTAACGAAGGTGAAAGCGGGGATTACCCCCGAAATGGCCGCTGCCGTCAGCAAGCTGATGCGCAATCAGGATGTGATACTGGTCGCTAAAAAGTGCCGGGTCACCACCGCCTTTCGCAATACGATTGGCCTGCCGGGGCGCCTCTCTACTCGACTCCAGCCTAATCACCCGACGGACGATGTGACCGGCATTGCCGCAAGCATTCTCGACGGTTTGCTTTACGGCAGTGGCGATGCGGTGATTGGCATCAACCCCGCCACCGATAATGTCGCCCAGAGCGTCAAGCTGATGCGCCTGATGGATGAGGTGATTCAGAAGTATCAAATCCCCACCCAGTCCTGCGTGCTCACCCACGTAACGAACACGCTGGAGGCGATTGAGCAAGGTGCCCCGGTCGATCTGGTCTTTCAGTCGATCGGCGGCACCGAAGCCACTAATCGCAGTTTCGGTTTTGACTTGAGCACCCTCGCCGAGGCCGAAGCGGCCGCACAGTCGCTCAACCGTGGCACGGTGGGGCGCAACGTGATGTATTTCGAAACGGGGCAGGGTAGCTCGCTCTCCGCCGACGCGCATCACGGGCTCGATCAACAAACCTGTGAAGCCCGCGCCTATGCAGTGGCGCGCAAGTTCAATCCGTTGCTGGTCAATACCGTGGTTGGCTTTATCGGCCCCGAGTACCTATTCGATGGCAAAGAGATCACCCGTGCGGGCCTTGAAGACCACTTCTGCGGCAAGCTGTTAGGCGTGCCCATGGGCTGCGATGTCTGCTACACCAACCACGCCGAAGCCGATCAAAATGACATGGATAATCTGCTCACGCTGCTCGGCGTGGCGGGCTGCAACTTCATCATGGGGATCCCCGGTTCTGACGACATCATGCTCAACTACCAGACCACTTCTTTCCACGACGCGCTCTATGCACGACGGGTGCTGGGGCTGAAGGCAGCGCCGGAGTTTGAACGCTGGCTCGAAGAGATGCAGATTTTCCACGATGTCAGCACCCACCGGCTCAACGACAAGCTTCCCGCCGCCTTTGCCAACAGCCTGCGCCACCTGCCCAAGGAGCCGCGTCATGGCACATGATCCTTCATCCCCCATCGTGGTGGAAAACCCCTGGGAGCGTCTGAATGCCTTTACCGATGCACGCATTGGCTTGGGGCGTGCAGGCGTCAGCCTACCGACCAGTAAGCTGCTGGCGTTTCAGTTGGCCCACGCCCAAGCACAGGATGCGGTCCACTGCCCGCTGGATGAGGAAGCGCTCTCCAGCGAGCTGACCCAGGCTCTCAATTTGGCTGAGGCACCGCTGCACCTGCACAGCCACGCCCAAGATCGCGCCATGTACTTGCAAAGGCCCGACTATGGCCGTCGTCTTAACGACGAGAGCCGTGAGCACCTCCAGCAAGCAACTGAGTCTCAGCAGCGCTTTGATTTGGCGGTCGTGGTAGTCGATGGGCTTTCGGCGCTGGCAGTGCAGCAAAATAGCGCCTCGTTTCTGAGCACGCTGTACCAAACGCTCGATAGCGATGCCACTGATTGGCAGCTAGCGCCGTTAACGATCGTCGAGCAAGGGCGGGTCGCGATTGGCGATGAAATTGGCGCACTGCTCAATGCCGATGCGGTATTGGTGATGATTGGCGAACGGCCTGGACTCAGTTCGCCGGATAGCCTGGGGTTGTATCTGACCTGGGCGCCCGAGCCGGGGTTAAGGGACGACCGGCGCAACTGCATTTCCAATGTTCGCCCGGCTGGTTTGCAGGTCGAGGAAGCGGCTAGACGTTTCTTTCTGCTGTTAAAAGAAGCCCGGCAGCTCAAATTGTCGGGGGTTAAATTAAAAGACCGCAGCGAAGACGATGTGCTGGAAGGTGACTCGGCATCAGACGCACCAAGCTCGACGCGAAACTTTCTGGTCGCTGATTAACGAACGTGCACATCGAAAGAGCAGCCCCCCAATAACAATGTATACACAACAACATGGAACAACGTTGATAAACAACAGCACGCCGCTGACGACGATTTCGTTCCACACTGAAAGGGCAAAACGATGACACAACCATCGATTGATCAGGCATACCTGGCGAAACGCCAACTGCGTAAAGGCACCGCGGGCTGGATATTGCTGGCGGGGCTTGGGGTTTCCTACGTTATTTCCGGTGATTTCGCCGGCTGGAACTTTGGCATTGCTGAAGCGGGCTGGGGTGGCTTTGCGATAGCCGCCTGTTTAATGGCGTTGATGTATTTGGTGCTGGTGTTATCGCTTGCCGAAATGTCAGCGGCGATCCCCGCCGCTGGCGGCGGTTACAGCTTTGCCCGCCAGGCCATGGGTCCTGCTGGCGGCTACCTGACCGGGCTGGCCGTATTGATTGAGTATGCCCTGGCACCGGCGGCCATTGTTATCTTCATTGGCGCCGCCGTGGAGTCATTGCTAGGCATTAACGGCCCGCTGGTCTACCTCATTTTCTACGCGCTGTTTATCGGCATTCACCTAGCGGGCGTGGGCGAAGCGCTTAAAGTCATGATGGTGATTAGCGGGTTAGCGGTGTTCGCCATTCTCGCCACGGCGGTGGCGCTGATCGGTGATTTCGATGCTGCTAATCTGTTCGATATTGCCGCCACCGATGCGGCGGGGGCGAGCACCTTTATGCCGTTTGGCTGGTACGGTGTTTGGGCGGCACTGCCGTTTGGTATGTGGCTGTTCCTGGCGGTGGAAGGCGTACCGCTGGCGGCGGAGGAGGCCAAAGACCCTGCTCGTGATATGCCCAAAGGCATTATCGCGGCGATGCTGTTTTTGCTGTTCACCGCGCTGCTGGTCGTGGTGCTGCTGGCCGGTGCCGCGGGCGCTGAAATGATCGGCCAGAGCGGTGTGCCGCTGGTGGATGCGTTGAACGCAGCGGGCAATCCGACCCTGGCGACCGTCGTGAATGTGTTGGGCCTGGCGGGGCTAATTGCGTCCTTCTTCTCGATTATTTATGGCTACAGCCGGTTAGTGTTTGCGCTCTCCCGGGCGGGCTATCTGCCTAAGCAGCTATCGCTCACCAGCGGGCGCAAAGTACCCTATTTAGCGTTGATCGTGCCCGGCGTGTTTGGCTTTTTGGTTTCACTCAGTGGGGAAGGCGACCTGATGCTGGGAATGGCGGTAGTGGGCGCAACCATTTCTTACGCGCTCATGGCCCTCAGCCATATTCTACTGCGAGTAAAACAGCCCGACCTGCCGCGCCCATATAAAACCCCTGGCGGTGTCGTCACTTCAGGGATTGCATTGGTGCTTTCCCTTGTTGCGCTGACTGGGGTATACGCCTTCGACCCGCGTGCCTTCAACTACACCATCGTGCTGTTTATTGTTGGTGCTGCTTACTTCTTCTTTTACAGCAAGCACCACCTTGTGGCAAAAACCGCCGAGGAGGAATTTGCGCTGGTTTCCGCTTCACCTGAGGAGCTAGACGATAGCGAACCCGCACCGGCCGCCGCCGCTAAGCTGTAAGCGAACCAACGATTAGGCTACTGTGAAGCCCCTGGCGGTAAGACGCCAGGGGCTTTTTCTTATCTATTAACCGTTGCGAGGTGGCCTTATGACGCTGACCTTTGATAATCCTAGTGAACAGCGGCGCTGGTATTCCGTCGATGATGGTGTAATGGGTGGTGTGTCCCAGAGCGGCTTTAGCGTTGTCGACGATGAAGGCCACTTTCATGGCGAGGTGTCGTTGGAAAACGGCGGTGGTTTTGCCTCCGTTCGCCGGGAACCTAACGGTTTCGAGCCTACGCTCGCGGATGCCCAGGGCATCGCGTTGACGGTGCAGGGTGATGGGCGTACCTATCAACTGCGCTTGAAAAGTAGCTCTTTGGGTGATGCGTCTGCTTACCGGGTGAAATTCACACCACCTCAAGACCACTGGGAAACGCTGCACTTTTCATGGGATGCTTTTGAAGCGGTGCGGCGTGGCACAGTGCTGAGCGATGCCCCCGCTATAACGCCAAACGACATTTATCAAATCGGTTTCTTGATTGCTGATCGCACTGCTGGGGCTTTCTGTTTACGGGTCAAGCGCATTGAGAGCGGACATTGATTTGCGAGGCTCCCCACCAAGGTCGCCTCGCATGTAGTTTCCCGTTACGCGAAGCTGGTAAAAATGATCAGGAGTCTGGCCCGTGAAGCACTCACCTGCGTATCGCTTAGCGACGACAATTCTGCACGGTTTTGATGAGTATCGTGCACGTTTTAAAGAGATCACTGCCGATGCCAGCCGTCGTTTCCATGAGGCGGCTTGGCGCGAAACGCAGCAGGCATCCGCGGAGCGGATCAATCTCTATAAGGAAAAAATCGATACTACCCTGGGGCGCCTAAAGCGTACTTTCGATCCCGAGGTGGTATCCCACTGCGAGTGCTGGCGCGAGGCGCGTAACCACTACGCCGAGCTGATCAGCCACCGGCTCGATTTTGAACTCGCTGAAACCTTCTTTAACTCGCTGTTCTGTGCCATTTTCCACCACCGCCATATCCGCAACGACTGGATGTTTGTGTATAGCTCGCGGGAGGATGCCGCTCACCGCTCGGGGATCGAGCTGTGTCGACGGCGCAAGGTCAATGGCGACTGGCAGGCCGCGCTCAAGTGGGCGCTTATAGATGCCCCGTTCGATAACCGTTTTGCGGATATAGGCCAGGATACAAGCCTCGGCGCCACCTTCTTACAGCAACACTTACCCGCGACGATTTTGAACGCTGATGACACTGAAATAGAGCTGCTAAAGAGCGTTTTTTATCGCAATAAAGGCGCTTATCTCGTCGGTCGAATTACGGGAGGTGGCGAGCAGGTACCTCTGGTGCTGCCAGTGCTTCATGGTGAAGGCTATGGTGACCAAGCCGATGCCGATCCCTGCCTTCATCTGGACACGGTACTGATCGAAACCGATGAGGTGTCGATTATTTTCTCTTTTACCCGCGCCTATTTTCAGGTGGAGGTCGCGGTGCCCAGGGAGTTTGTCGATTACTTGCAGCAGTTAATGCCGCACAAACCCGAAGGGGAGCTCTACGCTGCCATCGGTTTTTTCAAGCATGGCAAAACCGAGTTTTTCCGAGCATTGAATCGTCAAGTGGCCAAGCGTGAGGATCAGTTTATTATCGCCCCGGGCGTGCGCGGCATGGTGATGGCGGTGTTTGTACTGCCTAGCTTTCGCACCGTATTTAAAATCATAAAAGATAAATTCGATCCGGCCAAAGACGTGACCCACGCCGTGGTGCGCGAAAAGTATCGGCTAGTAAAGCGTCACGACCGAGTGGGGCGCATGGCCGACACCCAGGAGTTCTCTAATTTTATAGTCCGCCAGGACCACTTCGCGCCGGAGTGCCTGGAACATCTGCTTGAGGTAGCGCCTTCCACGGTGATACTGAGAGACGACAAGGTCATCATCAAGCACTGCTATACCGAACGCATGATGACCCCCTTGAATATCTACCTGGAACAGTGCAGCGATAAAGAGCAGGAGACGGTGCTTAAGGATTACGGTAACGCTATTAAGCAGATGGCCGCAGCGAATATTTTTCCCGGCGATATGCTGCTGAAGAATTTCGGCGTTACTCACCATGGCCGGGTGATCTTCTACGACTACGATGAAGTCTGTTACCTCACCGAGTGCCGTTTTAGGCATATACCTAAATCTCAAGGTAATGACTTCCAGGGGGGCGATACGTTATCCATTGGCCCTAATGATATTTTTCCGGAGGAGTTCGGTCCCTTCATGTTCGCCAACGCAAATCTCCGCCGTCTGTTTATGCAGCAGCATCCAGAGCTGTTCGACCCCGATTACTGGCTGGAGTTGCAGCAGGCGATTGTCGATGGCCGCGTCATCGACGTTTATCCTTACCGTAACAAACAGCGCTTTGCGGGCAGCATTGGGCAGCTAGTATATTAGGCTTCTGTTCAAGGTGAAGTGAAACAGAAACGATGAGGTCATCATGGCAGTAAGCCCGCATTTGGTGGTGTTTACCGGCTCGGGGATTAGCGCGGAGAGCGGGATTAAAACCTTTCGCGCCAGCGACGGCCTATGGGAAAACCACCCGGTCGAGGAGGTTGCTACTCCTCAGGCGTGGAAACGTAATCCCCAGCAAGTATTGGATTTTTATAATCAGCGCCGCGAGCAGATCCGCCGTGCTAAACCCAACGCTGCCCATAAAGCGCTGGCAAGCCTGGAGCAGGCGGGGTTTACCGTTAACATCATTACCCAGAATATTGACGATCTTCATGAGCGGGCAGGTTCGCGCAATGTATTACATCTACACGGTGAGATTTTAAAAGCCCGCTCATCGGTAGATGAACGTATGCGCTACCCGCTGCCTAAAGGTGGTATCGAGCTGGGTAATATCTGCGATAAAGGCAGCCAGCTTCGCCCTGATGTGGTCTGGTTTGGCGAGTCGGTGCCGCTATTTGCCGAGGCCTGCGAACTGGTGAGCCAAGCTGACTTTTTATTGGTTATTGGCACGTCGCTGGCCGTCATGCCCGCCGCATCGCTATTATCCTATATCGATTACGATACCCCCTGCGCGCTGGTCGACCCGGAAGCGGATAGGCTCAGCCCGCCAGGCGTGTTGGCCATTAATACCACCGCTGGTGAGGGCGTTCCGGCGCTGGTCAATCGCTGGAAGCAGCAGGGTAATCTGCTGCTTTCCTGAGTGTTTTACTGTTCCAGAAACCACGCTTTCATGACGCTGGTAATCTGCGCGATTTCCGCTTCCGAGGTAATGTAGGCGGGCATGGTATACAGCCAGCGCCCAATGGGGCGCAGCCAAACGCCGCGTTCGCGGGCGAAGTCGCCCACGCCTTTTAATGCCTCGGCAGATTGGGCTTCAATGACGGCGGTGGCGCCGAGGACGCGTACGTCGGCCACGGCGGGGTGCGCGTTCAGCGCCTGGTCTTCGAGTAGCTCTCGCTGCAGCTGCTGGCTGAGCGTCGCAATCTTGCCCAGGTAATTCTCTTCCTCGAACACCCTTAGACTCTCAAGCGCCACGCGGCAGGCTAATGGGTTGCCCATAAAGGTAGGCCCATGCATAAAGGCGTGCTGGGGAGTGTCGCCGATAAAGGCGTTATGGACGCGATCCGTGGCGAGCGTTGCAGCGTGACCCAAATAGCCGCCGGTCAGGCCTTTAGAGAGCACCATAATATCCGGTGTGACGCCTGCGTGATCGGCGGCAAACAGTTTGCCGGTGCGGCCAAAGCCGGTGGCGACCTCATCGAAAATCAGTAGCACCCCAAACTCATCGCACAATGCCCTGGCGCCAGTAATATAGGCGGGCGAGGTCATGTTGAGCCCGCCTGCGGCTTGTAGCAGCGGCTCCATCAGAAGCGCGGCGATCTCATCATGGTGATGTTCAAGTACGCTACGCAGCGCACTAAGGTCGCGCTCGACTTGTTCAGCTGTGGCGTCGAAAGGCGCTGTGGGGGCTGGAGCAAAATAGTGTTGGGGTAACAGGCTGGCGAACAAACTGTGCATGCCTTCTTCCGGGTCGCACACCGCCATGCATCCGGTGGTGTCGCCGTGGTACGCCTTCATCAGCGAAAGCATCTTTCGCTTACCGGGGTGGCCGGTGAGTACCTGGTACTGGAGGGCCATTTTCATCGCCACTTCCATGCCCACCGAGCCGCTGTCCGAATAGAAGACGTGGTTCAGCCCGGCTGGGGTAATGCGTACCAGTTCACGGGCCAACCGGTCGGCGGGTTCATGGGTCAAGCCGCCGAGCATGACATGGCAAAGCTCGCCCGCCTGTTCGCTAATAGCCGACACTAAGCGCGGGTGGCCGTAGCCGTGGATCATGCACCACCAGGAGCAGGTGGCATCCAGCAGGCGTTCTCCGCTTTCAAGTACAAAGTGCGCGCCTTCACCGCCCACCACCTTGGGCGCGGGTGTCTGGGTTTTTAAATGTGCATAAGGATGCCAAACAGACGTTTTCATAACGGCTCCAGGGAGAGATAGCGGGCGGCAGTGACGGCGTTGGGGCGATCAAGGTGCGGAATAATGCCTAAACAGGGGGCTGCCAGCTTGGCGTTTAGATGGGCGATATTGGCCTCAAAACGGGCAGGGTCGGCGGCAAAGGCGGGATCAACCACGCTACCCGCCCAGCCTGCCAGCACCAGGCCGTCGGCGCGAATGGCTTCTGCCGTTAAGCGGGCATGATTTAAGCAGCCCAGCTTTAAGCCAACGACCAGGATTACCGGCAGTTCAAGCACCATCGCCAGGTCGGCAAAATCTTCCTGATCGTTTAACGGCACACGCCAACCACCGGCGCCTTCAATCAGGGTGATGTCCCTGGGAGTTTGGCTAAGTGTGTCGTGCAGCAAGCGGGAGAGGGAACCAACCTCAAGTGGTTGGCCGGCTTCCAGCGCGGCTAAATGGGGCGCAATCGCGGGTTCAAAAGTGATGGGGTTAACCGTGGCGTAGTTCACCGGAGGCATGCTTTGATGCTGAAGGGCGAGGGCATCGCTATTTTGCAGGCCTTCAGGCGTCGCTTGGCTGCCCGAAGCGATAGGTTTTAAGCCCAGCGTGCTCAATTGCTGTTGACGGGCGGCATAGAGTAATCCGCTGGTGACCAATGTTTTACCCGCATCGGTATCGGTGCCAGTCACAAACCAGACGTTCATAGCGATTTTTCCAATTGCAGCGTTAAGCAGTGGTAGCTCACCGGTAGACCTTCCGATTGGCGCAATGTCTCAAAGCGTGCTTGTGCGGTGGCAATATCCGCTCGGGTAAGGTGGGTGTGCGACCTGGGAAGCTGTGCACCTACGCCTTTAATGGACGCCATGACGTCTGGCAGGTCGGTATAGTAGAAGCGTTCAACCGTCGCCGTTTGCTGGGCAATCGTTAAGCCGCTCTCAACAATGGTTCGTTCTACGCTGGCTTGGTTGGGCGTTTGCAGCAGCGCGTCGGGGCGCTGCCAGGCAAAAGCGATCTCCTTCAGCGTGCCTGGCAACAGCGTCGTTATATGTGCCTGCCCGCCGGGCGTGAGAATTCGGTAAAGCTCATCCATTACCGCGCCAATGTCTAGGCACCACTGCACCGCCAAATTAGAAAACACCAGATTGAATGAACCATCATTGAATGGTTGGGCAGCAGCGTCGCCGTGTTGCCAGTCAATGCTGTCAGCGTAGCGCTGGCGCGCCTGTTCCAGCATGCCGGGCGCTAAATCTAACCCGGTGATCTGAGCGCGTGGGTAACGTTTAGCCAACCGCTGTGTCCAGTAGCCGGTCCCGCAGCCTACATCCAGCACATGGCGAGCATCGTCGGGTAGCGCATCCCAAAGCCGTTGACCTATCTGGCGCTGGGCTTTGGCGAGCTCATCGTAGCGGGGGGCGGCCCGGGAGAAGGCGTGGGCGACTCGGGCCTGCCAGTTAGCGTCGCTGTTCAGCGTTAGATCACTCATAAAGCCGCCGTGTTGGTGTTAGTCATTGGGGCAGCATAACGAGCGATTTCAGCGGCGAGTGCCTGGGGCTGTGAAAGCATGGGGCAGTGGCCGACACCGCTTAGGGTTGCACTGTTGCTGCGTTGGGTAGGGGCGATTAGTGGATCATGTTCGCCAATAAGACGCACAACCGGGCAAGGCGGCGCCACTAAGCGTGGGCGATTATCAATCGCTGCCAGCCAGTGCAGGCCGGTAGTGAGCGTAGTGATGTCGGCGGGTAATGTATCGCCTAGCAGGTTGCACAGCTGTTGGTCAGTTTGCCTAGGGCTGGGTTCTCCTTGTGTCTGCCAACGCAAAAAGTGTTGCCAAGTGGCAAGAGAATCACGCTGAAAGGCGCGCTTAAATGCCTTAAGTTGGGCTGCAGTGACGCCATCATCAGTGCAGAACGTTGCGCCTGCGCCTAATAATAGGAGCCCTTTAGGAGCGGGAAGATAGTCGAGCAGGGCAGTGGCAAGCAAACCACCCAAAGACCAGCCGACCCAGATGGCATCGCTGGCTAACGGTTCGGCCATGACCTCTGCCACTTCTTCCAGTGTCGCGTTTTTAGCCAGCGGGGGCGTATCGCCGTAGCCCGGCCAGTCGATAGGCTGAGCCTCAATCCAGCTAGGCCAGTACGCTTCTAGTGACTGCCAGATACGTCGATCGACTCCCCAGCCTGAAAGCAGCACTAAGCGTTGGCGAGGCACGCTGCCTCCTCGCGCTGGCAGTGCTTTAAACTTTCCAGCAAATGGTCAATGTTGCTGCAGGTGTGACGAGCACTTAACGTGATACGCAGCCTTGCTTCGCCATTAGGCACTGTGGGCGGACGAATGGCGCCGACGAGTAGGCCCTGCTGTTGTAGCCGCATCGCCCAGCGCAGAGTGCGTGCTTCATCGCCTAATATTAGCGGCTGGATGGACGTTGCCGAGGTGCTAAGCGGCAGCCCTAAGCCCAGCGCCTCTCGGCGAAAGTAAGCGATGTTGGCGTTGAGTCGAGTGCGGTGTTCAGGTTCTTCCTGAACGATCGCCAGCGCTTTTAGCGTAGCGGCAGCAATTGCCGGTGGCTGGGCGGTGGTATACACATAGCTGCGCGAAAACTGAGTCAGATGATCGATTAACTCGGCATCTCCGGCAACAAACGCCCCAACGGTGCCTAACGCTTTGCCCAATGTGCCGACTAAAATCGGCACGTCGACACTGCTCCAATTGCTGCCCACGCAGCCGCTGCCGTTGTCGCCAAGCACGCCTATGCCATGGGCATCATCGACCATTAACCAGGCATTGTGGCGTTGCGCGGCGGTGACTAAGGCTTCGATGTCAGCGATATCGCCATCCATGCTAAACACGCCATCACTGACGACGAGTTTATGAGTGGACTCACTACGCGAGAGCAGGCTTTCCAGGTCGTCGGTATCACGGTGATGAAAGCGTCGCGAGCGGGCACCACTAAGGGCCGCGCCATCAATGAGCGAGGCGTGATTGAGTCGATCCTGGAAGATAGCCGTATGGCGATCCGCCAACGCTTGCAGCACGCCGATATTGGCCATATAGCCGGTGGAGAACAGCAGCGCACGTTCACGACCTGTCCAGCTCGCCAGGGCGCCTTCCAGAGCGTCGTGAATCTCCAGATGACCGCTGACCAAATGCGAGGCGCCTGCACCTGCACCGTAACGGCGAGCGCCCGCCGCCTGGGCCTCGCATACGCGGGGGTCCTGGGAAAGGCCCAGGTAGTCGTTACCGGCAAAGTCGAGGATGTTGCTTTTGGCTACCTGCCGGGTTCGCCAGCGTTGTGTCTGCTGGCGATTAGCGCGGGCATCCGCCAAGCGCTGTTGCCACGCTTCAGACACTGGCGTCTACCGCCAGCTCGGCAACCCTTTCGGCGTGCACCTGCTGCTGTGCCTGTTGGGCAAGGCGTGCCGCTTGGGTAGCTTCGCTTTCGCAGGTTTCGCACTTTTCAGGGTGCAGGCCCAGCTTGGCAAACAGGGCGCGGTCACGATCTGCCTGGGGATTACCTGTGGTCAGCAGCTTATCGCCGTAAAATATTGAGTTGGCGCCCGCCAAAAACGCCAGCGCCTGAGTCGATTCGTTCATCTGTTCACGGCCTGCGGAGAGCCGCACATGGCTTTGTGGCATCATGATGCGGGCCACCGCAATAGCGCGGATAAACTCGATGGGGTCTAGGTCTTCAACGTTTTCGAGCGGCGTACCGGGCACTTTTACAAGCATGTTGATCGGTACGGATTCAGGGTGCGGCGACAGTTTGGCCAGTTGCTGAAGCAGAGCGCTACGATCCTGGGCATCTTCACCCATGCCGAGAATGCCGCCGGAGCACACTTTCATGCCCGCGTCGCGCACATTGGAGAGTGTTTCCAAGCGATCGCTATAGGTACGGGTGGTGATGATCTCGCCGTAGTACTCCGGCGAGGTATCCAGGTTGTGGTTGTAGTAATCGAGCCCCGCCGTGGCCAGTCGGCTGGCTTGTTCGCCGTCAACCATCCCCAGCGTCATACAGGTTTCCAGGCCCACCGCCTTTACCTGACGGACCATCTCTTCGACCAGCAATAAATCCTTGTCACGCGGGCTGCGCCACGCCGCGCCCATGCAAAAACGGCTGGCGCCGGCTTCTTTGGCGGCCCTGGCTTGCTCGACGACTTTTTCGATTTCCAGCAGCTTCTCTTTTTCCAGCTGGGTGTTGTAGTGGCCCGACTGAGGGCAATACTTGCAGTCCTCTGGGCAGGCGCCGGTTTTAATCGACAGCAGGGTGGAGATTTGTACCGCGTTAGCATCAAAATGGGCGCGGTGAACTTGCTGGGCTTTGAACAGCAGATCATTGAACGGCAGCGCGAAAAGCGCATTGATCTCGTCTAGCGTCCAGTCGTGGCGCTGCTGAAAGCCTTGTTCCTGGCGCTGTTCGTGAAATTGCTCGCGGGGCACGGTCATGATGTAAACCTTCTTAACTTTATTAGTTGACGAGGCAGTACCGAGACTTTAGCGGCGTTGCGCTTCAGGTGTCAACGTTGAGAATTTTTTGTGTTTACGGTGGCGTTGGAAACATTCGTCAAAAGATGGCGCACTCATTTATACTCTGCGCCCTTTCTTCCCTTGGCTATCCAACCCTTTGGAGCGCGGATGTCTGCCTTTGATAGCTCTGTTAAAGACCGTTCTGTTAAAGACCGCTCTGCTGGAGATGGCGCCGCCGAGCATCCGTTACTTCCGCGGCGCGAATTCAAAGCGCGTGGCAGTTTTGTTACGCGCTGCGATAACTGCCAGCTTCCCGTACTGAACTGCTTGTGCCCGTATCAAGTGAAGGCGGAAAGTGTCGCTCAGGTATGGTTATTGACGCATCCGTTGGAGCATTACAAACCGACCAATACCGGGCGCTTGATTCGCGATGTGCTGCCGACCACGCAGGTGTTTACCTGGTACCGCACGGCGCCGGATGCCCAGTTAGCGGCGCTGTTGGGAGACCCGCGCTATGCGCCCTTTGTGATCTTCCCCGATGATCAGCCCGATTACGCAGATCGCGTGGTGGATATAGAGGCGGTGCACGCGGTAAAGCATGAGGCGCGTATTCCGGTGTTTATCATCTTGGACGGCACCTGGCGTCAGGCGCGGCGTATGTTCCGCAAAAGTCCTTACCTTGATGCGTTACCGGTGCTGCCACTGCGCACCGAGCGGGAAACCCGCTATCGGTTGCGCAAACCGGCGTCAAAAGTGCATTTATGTACTGCAGAAGTAGCTATAGAGCTGCTACGTCAGGGCGGGGATACGGTTGCTGCGGATGTGTTGGATGATTATTTTGAGGTGTTTAACGATAGCTACGCGGCGAGCCGATTGCATCACAAAATCGACCCGCCTACTGCAACGATGCGACGCCTAGCCGCCAAACAGCGCGCCAGCGATTCTGAACCCAGCTACCCAGGTGCCCACAGCAGAGCCTAGCGTGGCAAGAATAAACACTAACAAAGTGCGGGATACGCGATTTTGCCACCAGCCTTTTAGCTGCGTGACATCGTGGCGCAGCGATGAAAAATCGCGCACTTTGGGTTTGCGCATGTAAAGCTCAACCCCCGCGGCCACAAAACCAGCGCCGATGGTGGGGTTCAGCGACGTTAGTGGAGCGGCAAAGAAGGTGGCCACCACTGTCACAGGATGCGCCAACGCAATAATCGTCGCGCCCCCCGAAAGAATACCGTTAATCAAGAACCACTCAAGTACCAGCTGCCAGCCAAGGTCGGTATTACGCGAGAAACCAATCGCAAAGCCAGTGAGCACGAGCGCTGTAATCAGCCACGGCATCGCTTTCCAGAGCTTGGACGGCGGCGGCGTGGCTTCCAGCGATTCGCGCTCTACTTTAGGGTCGGTGGGCAGCGGTGCTTCCAAGTGTTCGCCGGTGCCTTTTAGGTGGCCCGCACCGATCACCACCAGTACGTGCTGGTAGCGCCCTGGCGGCGCCTCTTCGGCTAAACGGAGGGCCATATAGCGATCGCGCTCGCGAATCAGCGGGGTATAAAGTGCTTCCGATTCGGCGGCAAACTCACTGAAGGTTGCTTCCAGCATATCGCCCTCTTTGAGCTTTTCGATATCCTCTTTGGAAACATCCTGGCGGGAAAGCACGCTACCTATCAGGCCTGAAAAAAGCGAGAAGCGCTGCCACCACGGCACGTTGCTGTAGATGCGTTTCAGCGTCACGCCTACATCGCGGTCGACCAGCAACAGCGGTAGTTGCCGCCGACTGGCTTCCTCTACGGCGGCACGCATTTCAGCCCCCGGCTGAATGCCGGATTGATCGGCGATCCGCTGTTGAAACGCGCCGAGCGCCAGGCTCGCCGCCACCATGCCCGCTTTGCCTTCTTTAAATACCTGGAACAGATCCTGTTCGCCCATGGCGTCGGGGTTGGACATGCTGTGGTGACGAGCGTCGCAGAGCTCGATGGCTACTGCATCAAAGACACCGCTATCTATCAGTTTACGCACATCCTCTGCGCTTTCCGCCGACACATGGGCTGTGCCCAGCAGGGTGTAGTGGGTTTCGCCGACAGTGAACGTTTTTAACGGCCCGCTAGTCGTCGGTAACGCGCTCGGCGTTTCGGCCATCGGCTCCGTCTTTTGGTGAGACGTTTCTTCGTGAGATGTTTCTTCGTGGGACATTGAGGGCTCTCAAAATCAATAAGTGGTCTGCAATGTTCTGTTTATCGCCGCCAGAAAGCGGGTGTGAACAGCACGAGTACCGTAAAAATTTCCAGGCGACCGAGCAGCATGGCGAGGACCAAAATCCATTTCGCCAGAGTGGGCATGTCACCATAATGGGTGCTGGCTTCTCCCAGCGCTGGGCCTAGGTTGTTGAGCGCTGAGCCAACCGTCGACCACGCGGTTACCTGATCCACCCCGGTCGCCATCACGCCCACCAGCATTAAAAAGAACAGCAGCACATAAACTGAAAAGAACCCCCATACCGCTTGGGCAATACTATCGGGAACGCTGACTTTGCCCACTTTGACCGCAATGACGGCGTTGGGGTGGATCAGTCGCATGATTTCACGCATTCCCTGCTTAAGAATCAAAATAATCCGTATGACTTTCATACCGCCGCCGGTCGACCCGGAGCAGCCACCCACAAAAGCGGCAACAAACAGCAAAAAGGGTAAGGCGCCTGGCCACATGGAGAAATCGGCAACACTAAAGCCTGCGGTGGTAGCCACCGAGACGACCTGGAAAACCCCATGCCGCAAGCCGCGCAGCGTATCGTAGGTGTCGGTTAACCACAGTGAGAGCACCGTAACAGTGGCCAAGGCGAGCAGAAACAGCATCAAAAAGCGCGCTTCAGAATCATGAAAGTAGTGCATCAGGCTTTTTTCACGCCAGGCAATAAAGTGCAGACTAAAACTGAAGGCGGAAATGAGCATGAAGGCGACACAGATCATTTCAATCGTGGCGCTATCAAAGTAACCGATGCTAGCGTCGTAGGTAGAAAAACCACCGTTGGCGATGGTTGAAAAGCTGTGGCTCAAGGCATCGAACCAGCTCATGCCCGCCAACATATAAGCAACCATACAAGCGAGGGTAAGCGTGGCGTAGATATACCACAGGGCTTTTGCAGTTTCGGTGATGCGTGGTGTGAGTTTGGAGTCTTTTAGCGGTCCCGGTATTTCGGTGCGGTAAAGTGCCATGCCACCAACCCCCAGGGTAGGCAAAATAGCGACCGCCAATACGACAATCCCCATGCCGCCCAGCCATTGAAGCTGCTGGCGGTAGTAGAGAATTGATTCGGGCAAAAAGTCGATGCCGGTTATCACGGTGGCACCGGTGGTGGTCAGGCCGGAAAACGATTCAAATACTGCATCGGTAACGCTCAACGAGCCCTCGCCGAACAGCATCAGGGGTAGCGAGCCGAACAGCGCCAGCACCGTCCAAAACATGGCGGCGATAATAAAACCATCGCGGATACGCAGTTCTTTTTGCGAACGTCGATTGGGTAGGTAGAGCAGCAGCCCGGTCGCCACGGAAATAGCGATGCCGCTGATGTAAGCACTCCAGACGCCATCGCGAAACCAGAGAGAGATCAGCGTTGGGGGGAGCATGGTCAGGCTGAAAAGCATCAGCAGCAGCCCCAAAATGCGCAAAATAACCCGCAGACTCATGGTTGTCGCATGCTCCTGTTATTAACTGCCGGTGGCAGGGGTTCGGGGGTTATCAAAAGAACGTTAAACCGACTTGGAACAGGCGCTCGACATCGCGGATGCGGCGCTTGTCGATCACAAACAGAATCACATGGTCGCCGCTTTCTACCATGACATTGCCGTGGGCGATGATGACCTCTTTGCCGCGCACAATGGCGCCGATGGTGGTGCCTTCGGGGAGATCGATCTCGCCAATGGTGCGCCCCACCACTTTGGAGGACTGCTTGTCGCCGTGGGCGATGGCTTCAATGGCTTCGGCAGCGCCCCGGCGCAGCGAGTGGACGTTAACGATGTCACCGCGGCGCACGTGGGTGAGCAGGCTGCCGATGGTCGCCTGCTGGGGCGAAATGGCGATATCGATTTCACCGCCTTGTACCAAATCGACGTAAGCGGCGTTGTTGATTAGCGTCAGCACCTTCTTGGCGCCTAACCGCTTGGCCAGCAGCGACGACATGATATTGACCTCGTCGTCGTTGGTCAGCGCGCAGAAAATATCGCACTCTTCGATGTTCTCTTCTTCCAACAGGCGTTTGCTGGTGGCGCTGCCGTGGAGCACCACGGTGCGATCCAACCGCTCAGACAGTGTGGTGCAGCGCTCCAGGTTATGCTCGATAATTTTGACCTGGTGGCTATGCTCCAGATGCTCCGCCAACCGCTCCCCGATATTGCCGCCCCCGGCAATTACTACGCGGCGGAAGTCCCGCTCGACCCGGCGCAGTTCACTCATTACCGCACGAATATCTCGGCGGGCAGCGAGGAAGAACACCTCGTCGTCGGCTTCGATGACCGTATCGCCGCGGGGAATGATTGGCCGGCTGCGGCGGTAAATCGCCGCCACGCGGGTATCCACGTTGGGCATATGGCGGCGTAGAAAAGCTAAATCCTGGCCCACCAGCGGGCCGCCGTAGAAGGCTTTCACCGCGACCAGTTGCACCAAGCCCCCAGCAAACTCCAATACCTGCAGGGCGCCGGGGTGCTCAATCAAACGGCGCACGTGGTCGGTCACCACCTGTTCGGGGCTGATCAGTACATCGATGGGGATGGCTTCGTGGGCGAACAGGCCCTTGCGGGTTAAGTACGCCGTGGCGCGCACGCGAGCAATTTTGGTCGGAGTCCGAAACAGCGTGTGGGCGACCTGGCAGGCGATCATGTTGATCTCGTCGCTGTTGGTGACGGCGATCAACATATCGGCGTCTTCGCAGCCTGCCTGGCGCAGCACAATGGGGTAAGAACCCGCCCCGGTCACGGTACGGATATCGAGTTTGGTGTGTAGGTCACGCAGTTTTTTGGCGTCGGTATCAACGACAGTAATGTCGTTTTCCTCGCGGGCGAGGTGTTCTGCCAGGGTGCCGCCGACCTGGCCGGCGCCGAGAATGATGATTTTCATTGCTAAGCATCGGTTCCATTAAAAGCGCCAGCGCGATGTCGGTAAGACCGGAAGGAGGCCTTAAGACTCTGTCCTGACGTTCAAGACGTAATCGGTCGGTCAGGAACGTCTATCATGCGCTGCAATAAAGACGGCGGCCAGTGTAAACCAGCCACCGCCAAAAAGCAGGTGAGGATTACTCTAACGTGAAGCCAACTTTGACAGTGACCTGCCAGTGCGCAACTTGGCCATCTTCAATATGACCGCGCGTGTCGACCACTTCCACCCAGCGCATGTGCTTGATAGTCTGGGAAGCTTTGGCTAATGCGTTCTGTACTGCTTCTTCAATACCCTTCTCGGAGGAACCGGTCAGTTCTACATGTTTATAAGTGTGATGACTCATAGTGTCTCCTTCTTTGTCATAAATTCACTGCCAAGGCATCAGCTAGCGCCTAGGCAGATCGCTTTTCTAGTCTGGCATAAAAAAAGCCATCGTGACTGTTTTGCGCTGGAAACAGTTGGCGTCCCGCACCGCTGTTTATACCCCAGGCAACGTCGTTAGGTGTCGTGATGTGTGCGTCTGGGGTGCGGGCAAGAAACGCCTCAATCTGTTCACCGTTTTCTTCCGGCAGTACCGAGCAGGTGGCGTAGAGCAGGGTGCCGCCTTCGCGCAGCATCGGCCACAGGTTATCTAATAACTGACGCTGAAGCTTAGCGAGGGGGCGGATATCGTCTTTACGGCGTAGTTTTTTGATATCAGGGTGGCGCCGAATGACGCCGGTACCCGAGCAAGGCGCGTCGAGCAAAATGGCGTCGAACGGTGTGCCGCTCCACCAGTCGCGCTCGGTTGCATCGGCGTGTTCGAGCACCGCTTCAACGCCTAGCCTGCTAAGGGTATCTTCCACCCGCGCCAGGCGCTGGTTATCGCTATCAATCGCGGTAAGGTTAATATCAAACTGCTCGAGTAAATGGGCGGTTTTACCGCCAGGCGCGCAGCAAGCATCCAATACGTGCGCGCCTGGCCGTGGTGCAAGTACGGGGCCCAGCAGCACTGCCGATAGCTGTGCTGCCTCATCTTGAACGCTGACATGCCCCTCTTCAAAGCCAGGCAGCACCGTGACATCGCAGGGTGTTTCCAAGGTGATGGCGTCGGGGGCGTGAGGGCACAAGTGGCCATCCAATCCCTGTTCGGTTAGCAACGACAGGTAGGCTTCACGATCGTTGTAGCGCTGATTGACCCTTAATGTCATCGGACCAGGATGATTATTGGCTTCAATAATAGCGCGCCACTGTTCGGGCCATGCCTGACGCAAGGCGTTAAGTAACCAGGGGGGATGCTCTAACGCCACGCTCTCATCTTTATCTACCTGAGCCTGAAGCGCCTCGGACTCGCGCTGCAGACGTCGCAGGCAGCCATTGAGTACGCGAGTGGCCCACTCTTTGCCCAGGAGTCGGGCAGCACCCGCCGTTTCACCGACCGCCGCATGGGCGGGGATGCGCATATAAAGAAGTTGGTAAATACCCACCAAGAGCAGTGCCTGCACATCGCTATCGCGCTTTTTAAACGGTTGCTTGAGCAGCACGCCCGCTAAGGCTTCCAGGCGGGGTAAACGGCGGCAGGTGCCAAAACAGAGCTCTTTGAGCAGCCCGCGGTCACGCGCAACTACGCTATGTTCATCCAACCCGGCCAGTGAGCCTTGGTCGCTGAGCACTGGGGCCAACGCGCGCGCAGCGGCGGCGCGTACTTCCTGGCCACTACCGCCGCTTTGAGGGGGGCGTTTTTGGCTCATGGTGTGTCTCCTTCGCTGGCTTGTGCCGCTGGTTTACCAAGACGAGTGTCAAGACGAGCACCGAGGCGGGTACCGCTGGCAAGGCGCGCGTGACGCGCATTCAGTAAGTCACGCACAGCCATGGCTTTACCGCCGGGCAACTGTGCGCTGGTCACACAAAGCACCTCGCTGCCGTTTTCCCCACAGGCAATCCGCAGATGGTCGTCGCCGTGTTTTAGTAGCGTGCCTGGCTCGCAGGGTGGCTGCTCGCCCTCTTCTGCATTCGCCATTAACAGTCGCAGACGATCATCGCCTAGCGCGCACCAGGCCACTGGCCAGGGATTGAAGGCGCGAATTTTGTTGGCAAGTTGCTGCGCAGGTTGATGAAAGTCGAGCTCGGCTTCCGCCTTGCTGAGCTTGGCGGCATAAGTGACGCCTGCATCAGGTTGAGGCGTCGCATGGACGGAATCAGTGGCCAGCGCATCCAGCGTATTGATCAGCGCATTGGCGCCTTGAATGGCGAGTCGGTCATGCAAATCACCACCGGTAGTACGTGGCGTAATCGGCGTTCGTACTTCTGAGAGCATCGCACCGGTATCCAGGCCAGCATCCATCTGCATGATGGTGACGCCCGAGACGCTATCACCCGCTTCAATCGCTCGCTGAATAGGGGCAGCGCCGCGCCAACGGGGCAACAGCGAAGCATGCACGTTCACGCAGCCTAGTCGTGGTATGTCTAACACGGCCTGGGGGAGCAGCAGCCCATAGGCGACGACGACCATAATATCGGCATTGAGAGCGGCCAGCTCGGCTTGCTCAGCAGGCGCTTTTAGCGTCTGGGGCTGATAAACAGGCAGGCCGTGCTCTAAAGCCAGCTGTTTGACTGGGCTGGGCGAGAGTTTACGACCGCGCCCGGCGGGGCGGTCGGGCTGAGTATAAACCGCGACCACCTCATGCTGGCTTTCCAGCAGCGTTGCAAGACTAGAAGCGGCGAATTCAGGCGTGCCGGCAAAAACAACGCGCAATCGTGACATAAGTTGAGGGCTACCTGGCGTATCTGACATGTAAGTAGGAAAAGCGGGCTAAGCGTCCTGGCTCTGCTTATGGCGTTTTTGCATCTTCTTGAGAATGCGGTCACGCTTAAGCGGCGATAAATAATCAACAAATAGCACGCCTTCAAGGTGGTCATACTCATGTTGAATACAGTGTGCCAGCAGGCCATCTGCCTCTAGCTCGTAGGCATCGCCATTACGGTCCAGCGCGTTGAGCTGCACTTTAAGATAGCGTGGCACTTCGGCGTAGTACTCGGGAATCGACAGACAGCCTTCTGACAGCGGCTCTTTTTCGTCGCCAATCGGAGTGTAACGTGGATTGATGAGCACCAGCGGCTGGGAGTTATCATCGCTAACATCCATGACGACAACACGCCGATGAACATCAATCTGCGTTGCCGCTAGACCGATACCACGGGCGTCATACATGGTCTCCAGCATATCGTCGACGAGTTTACGCACTTCATCATCGACGGTTTCCACCGCAGCTGCCTTGGTGCGCAGGCGCTCATCGGGGAATTCAAGAATAGGAAGTTTGGCCATGGCGTTACAATCACCGTTATGCTGAGTCTAAATTAAGTCAAGCTAGGCAGTGACGAGCGTCTTCTAGCCTAGGTACTTTATGATGGGTCACTATATCATGCTGTCAACGTTTCTGGGCATGGGTGCCCGATAGGGGCTGTCTTCAATGAGCATCTTTAACAGCGCATTTATTCAGCGTATTTAATCAGCGACGTATTTAATCAGCGAATAGGGGAAAGCAGGATGGCGGCGAAACAACACGCCTATTGTGACGGTTTTGGCGCATTACTGCTGACTATCGTCATGCTGGTGAGCGCTGATGCAATTGCGTGGGAGCGAGAGCAAAACGTGGTGAAACTTTCGCCACAGGTGCGCACCTTGCCGCATGGGGAAGCGGTTGAGCCGATCCCTATGGAGATAGCGCAGGCCTTTCTACGCGAACACCGTGTGGTCGACAACGCCGAGGCGTTGCAAGCGTTGGCTTATGTCATTGCGGGAGATGACCGTCGCTTGATTAGTGGTGCGGGGGATCAGCTTTACGCGCGAGGTGACGTGCCGCGTCACGGCCAGTTGGGCATCTACCGTCAATCGGAGACCTACCAAACGCTGGAAGGCACACCGCTTGGTATCGAATTAACTAAAGTGGGCGCCGCTCGGCATATTAGTAGTGAAGGCGATATTGTTCAGCTTGAGGTCGTGAGTTCTCATCAGGAAGTGCGTGTTAACGATATCGTATTGCCGCTGGATGACCACGAGCAGAGCACAGAATTAATACCCCGTGCACCGTTAAGTGCTATCGAAGGGCGGATTATTGCCGTACCGGGTGGCGTGCGCTTTATTGGGCGCTTTCAGATCGTTACGCTCGATCGTGGCACGCTGGATGGGTTGCAGCCGGGCCATGTGCTGCAAGTTAACCAGCAAGGGGAGTTAATCAACGATCCTCGTACTCAGGAGTTGGTTCAACTGCCCAACACTGAAGCGGGCGCTGTGATGGTGTTTAAACCCTATGATCACGTCAGTTATGCCCTGGTGATGCAGGCATCGAACGTGTTGGAAGTGGGTGATCAAGTGGTGTCATCGGTTGACTAGCGGTCGGCAAAAAAATGGGTTTATAAGGAGGACATATGGACGCCCATGAGTGGCTGGTGGTCAATGCGCTGCCGGGTATGGGGGCACTGCGTATTGCGCAGTTGTTGGCCCGCCAACCACAGTGGCCAGCAGGTTGGTTGGCCGCACTGCCTAGCCGTGCGGCCAGTGAGTTGCGCCTATGGCTTGAGCACCCCGCACGCAGTCCGCTGCAAAACGTTATTGATGAGACCTTGGCTTGGCAGCAGAGCGTCCCAAGTCGGCACATACTGCATCGTGACCACCCCGCTTGGCCTGCACTGTTAAATGAATTACCCGACCCGCCGGTAGTACTCTGGGCGCAGGGGAATCTTGGCGCACTGGAAGGCCCCAAGCTTGCTATGGTAGGCACCCGCCGCCCGACAGGGGAAGGCACACATAACGCGCAAGCGTTTGCGCGCGACCTGGCCCGCCGCGGCTGGTGTGTCGTCAGCGGTATGGCATTGGGGATTGACGGTGTTGCCCAACGCGCCGCCCTGAATGCCGGTGGAAGCACTATTGCCGTACTGGGTTGCGGCGTGGATGTGATCTACCCCGCCTCCCACCGTGATCTTCACGAACAGCTTAGTCGCCTGCCTGGTGGCCTAGTGTTATCGGAGCATCCGCCTGGCACCGTGGCCCGCCCAGCATTTTTTCCGCGGCGGAATAGAATTGTTACCGGCCTTTCGCTCGGTACACTGGTGGTTGAAGCTACCGAAAAAAGCGGCTCGCTGGTGAGTGCACGGCTCACGCTAGAGCAAAATCGCGAACTGTTTGTACTGCCCGGCTCACTGCACAATGTGCAAGCACGCGGATGCTTAGCACTATTACGCCAAGGGAGTGCTCATCTGGCCTGTAGTGTCGACGATATCATTGCTGACCTCGGCCACTGGGCAGAGGCGTTTATTCCGCCCGATGACGACACGAAGCAAGGTGTATCGGCTGGTTTAGAAAGGCCTTCTAATCAAGAGCCACTTCCCGAGTCGCTTCCCGAAACCCTGCCTGATGACTTGTTAGCGTCTCTATCGGCCACGCCGACACCTATTGACCTATTGGTGCATGCCACCGGCGTGACGGTCAGCGACTGCCAACAGCGCCTGCTGATGCTTGAGTTAGACGGCTGGGTCAGCCAGCAAGCGGGAGGCTGGGTGCGGCTGCCGCGGCCATGATAGGATAAAACCATTAAAGGCATGTTGCCGTAAGGAGAGACCATGAGTTTGGCGACTGATCTAGCCCCTGCGATTCGTGCACTGCGTGACGGGGGAGTGATTGCCTGCCCTACCGAAGCAGTTTGGGGGCTAAGCTGTGACCCCGAAAACGATGAAGCCCTAGCCCATTTGATGCGTATGAAAGAACGCGACCCAGCAAAAGGGGTCATTCTCGTTGCCGCCAGTATTGAGCAGTTCCTACCCTGGTTGAGCCAACTTCCGCTCGCGATGCATGCGCCTTTGGCTGCCAGCTGGCCGGGTCCTAACACGTGGTTAGTGCCTGATAATGGCCGCAGCCACGGTCTGGTACGAGGCGCTCATGAGCGCGTGGCGCTGCGAGTGACCGACCATCCGCTGATGAAAGCCCTATGCGAAGCGTTTGGTGGCCCGCTGGTGTCGACTTCAGCCAACCGTTCGGGGGAGCCACCAGCAATGAGCGCTACTGAGATCACTGAAATCTTTGGCGATGAAGTGGCCTATGTGGTGAAAGGCGACCTTGGCGGTAATGCCAAACCTAGCACCATAAGAGATTTAGCCACTGGCAAAATCATGCGTCCTTAAGCAGTACGCCATTAATTCACTATTCACCACTTACTGCCCACCACTTACTACTCTCCATTCACTATCAATCACCCAGGAGTTACCGTGGCCCACGAGCACCTCGATGACGTTAAACACTACCTTCTTGATCTACAGGAGCGGCTTTGCGCTGGATTGACCGAGGCGGATGGTGCTGCTCGGTTCCAAGAGGATAGCTGGGAACGTGAAGAAGGCGGCGGCGGTCGCTCGCGAGTAATGACTAATGGAGGGGTATTTGAAAAAGGTGGCGTCAACTTTTCCCACGTTTATGGCGCCCAACTACCGCCTTCGGCCACCGCCGCGCGCCCAGAGCTGGCTGGGCGCAGCTTCCACGCGGTGGGTGTTTCCTGGGTATTGCACCCGGAGAACCCGCATGTGCCCACCAGCCATGGCAATGTGCGCTTTTTTATTGCTGAGAAAACCGGCGAACCGCCGGTCTGGTGGTTTGGCGGCGGTTTTGACTTAACGCCATTTTACCCTGTGATGGAAGATGTGGTGCATTGGCACCGTGTAGCAAAAGCCGCCTGTGATCCGTTTGGTGATGAGGTTTACCCGCGTTATAAAGTCTGGTGCGACGAGTACTTCTACCTTAAGCACCGCGATGAAACGCGCGGTGTTGGCGGGCTATTTTTCGACGATTTGAACGAAGGTAGCTTTGCAGAATGTTTTGCCTTTCAACGTGCGGTGGGCGACAGTTTTCTAGACGCTTATTTACCCATCGTTAAGCGCCGCAAGAACGATGCGTGGAACGATCAAGAACGCGATTTTCAGCTCTATCGCCGTGGCCGCTACGTTGAATTTAATCTGGTATGGGACCGCGGCACGCTGTTTGGCCTGCAGAGCGGTGGGCGCACCGAATCTATCTTGATGTCGATGCCGCCACTCGCGCGCTGGGAGTATGCCTTCGAGCCAATGCCTGGTAGCGCTGAAGCGCGTTTGCAGGATTTCTTACACCCTCGTGACTGGCTCGATGAAGCCGCTGGCGATGCAACGCTAAGCATTAGCGGAGAAGCGCTATGACCGATCGCTACTGTGTGTTTGGCAACCCGATCAATCACTCCAAGTCGCCGCTGATCCACGCTGAGTTTGCCCACCAAACCCAGCAGGCATGTGAGTACACCGCCGAAGAGACGCCGTTGGATGGCTTTGTTGGTGCGTGGCGTGCGTTTGTCGATGCGGGCGGACGCGGTGCCAACGTCACCGTGCCATTCAAAGGAGACGCTTTCGCGCTGTGCGATACCCTGAGCCATCGTGCCCGCCGGGCGGGCGCGGTGAATACGCTGATTCTGGGTGGCAATGGGCGTACCTATGGCGATAACACCGATGGGATTGGCCTAGTGCGCGATTTGACCTATCACCGTGTTGCGTTAGCCGGAAAACGACTTTTAGTCGTGGGAGCGGGCGGGGCCGTACGGGGCATTTTGGAACCTCTGCTTGCCGAACAGCCGAGTGAAATCGTCGTGGTGAACCGCACCGCTGACAAAGCCGAGCAGTTGGTCAGTGATTTTGCCGATCTGGGGCGGATTAGTGGCGGCGGTTTCGATGCCCTGAACGGTACTTTTGATGTAGTAATTAACGGCACTAGCGCCAGTCTCACTGGGGAGCTGCCGCCCCTACCAGACACAGTATTTGCGCCGCATGCCTGGGCTTACGACATGATGTACGGGGCCGAACCGACGGTGTTCTTACAATGGGCGGGGCCACGTGGCGCGAAGCTGCTTGATGGCTTAGGCATGTTGGTAGAGCAAGCCGCTGAGTCGTTTTTCCTATGGCGCAACGTGCGTCCGGAAACAGCTCCTGTGCGCGAAATATTACGCCAATCGCTTAACTATCAATAAGCGAACTCAAGAACGCCACAAAAGAAAGCGGGGTCGGATGACTTATCCGACCCCGCTGTCATGATACAGATACTAAAAACGCTTCAATTAGCACGTTTTACGTATAACCCCACCATGCACATTGCTAGGCCAACCACCGAGAGCAGCATGCCGCCATTGACGAGTAGCGGTGAGCGCTCCAGCCAAGAAACAAACGGCTGTGGCGTGTCCCTACAAACATGCGCGACGTAATTCCAATATCCGCCATCCAATTGACAGGCGCGCACACCGTTCAACTCCCAGAAATAAACGCCCATCAGTACAAACAGCGGCAGCACCAGTAACAGTAACCCTAATTTAATCATTTAAACCTCAAGAGCCTGACGCCGTCAGACCACAACGTGAGCGTTACGGGCGTGGGCAGTTGGGGGTATGACCATTGCTGCGAGCCTGCTCATACAGGGCAAGTGCTTGATCCATATTGCCTTGTAGGCCTTCAATGCGCTGGCCTTGACCAGGGTGGGTCGACATCCACTCGGGGGGGGCACCGCCGCCTGTCGCTGCCTGCATGTTTTCCCACAGGGTGACGCTCTCACGGGGATTGAAACCCGCCTGGGCCATCAGATCCAGCCCAATCACATCGGCTTCGCTTTCATGGGCGCGCGAGAAGGGTAGGACGATGCCGTACTGCGCGCCCATACCGAGCACACCCATCAGCTGCTGGCCACCCGCGGACTGCATGCCGGAGGTGCTGGAAATTACCGATAGGCCAAGTGAGGTGGCACTTTCGGTCGAGGCGCGCTCATTGGCGTGGTTCGCCAGTACGTGACCAATCTCGTGACCTATGACCGAGGCGAGCTGGTCTTGGTTAGTGGCAATATCCAGCATGCCGGTATTCACACCCATATAGCCGCCGGGAAGCGCGAACGCGTTGGGCTGCTCGGATTCAAATACGCGGATTTGCCAGTCTAACTGCTGCTGCTCGGCGGGAAGTTCCGCCACAATGGCATCCGCAATGCACTGGACATAGCGCTGGCTAGCCTGGCCGGCGCTGGGAAGTTCCTGCTGGTATTGAGTGAACGCCTGACGGCCCATCTGATTAAGCTCGCTGTCTGAGAGCAGCAACAGCTGTGAGCGTCCGGTGGGCGAGGTAGTACAAGCAGCGATAGAAGCACATAGAGCGGTAACAGCGAGGGGGCGAAGCCAGCGCATGAGACGGTTTCCTTATAGACGAATGGTTTTCCTGCACACAAGATAACCGCTGGTAGCAGTAAATCAATCCCCCATCATAACCCACCTAGAGGATGACTTGGATGCTGACCTGAGTAGCCCTTAGTGCTGCGGAACTAACTGCCCGTCAGCGCCTACGTTTAGGCGAGTCTTGGGCGTCAGTAGCCCTGATGGGAGTTTCATGCCCAAGCCACGTAGATCTCCAGGGGTAATGGCCAACTCACTACCGGCTGGCAGTTCGCCCTGTGTTGCCAGCTGACTGGCAAGCTCCAGCATCGGCGTCATGCGTTGGGGGTCGGTGGCCAGCACGTCGAAGGCGACGGGTAAGCGCAAATTGGCATCGTTGCCGGAGGTTAGCGTGACGTCCTGCTTATATTGCCCCTGCACAGGGTCAACGCCGGGCATATCCAGTGACCAGCGAAAACCTGCCATCTCTACCGGTGGCATGCCGACGGGCAAGCCTAGGCCCATCGCAATGGTGGCTTGTATGGGTAGGCTACCCGCACCCAGGCTGGAAGCAATCAGACTGGTTAAATCGCTAGTATCCAAGCCAGCGTTAACGCTGTAAGGGCCGATTCGCACGTCTTCAATGCCCAGGGAGGTAACGGCTAAGCGAAAAGCAAATAGGCCGGTTTGGGGTAGGGCGAGGCAGCCAGTTAACAGACTGGCAACGCCCAGTAGGATTATCCAGCGGCGAGCAGCATAAAGCATAAGATATCTCCCCCTACGACGTGTACAGGTAGCACAGCAGTAGGCAAACGTAGTGTTAATATTTGGTAGGAAAAGTGTGGTAGGAGCGTTAAAACGCCGCTATTTGAGTGCCGAAACCACCCACTGTCAAGCAAAATTAATCACTAATGAAGCCTGTTAGGTCGCCTACAAAAACGCCCGTCTGACGTTGCAAACGGGCGTAAAAGAAGAAGACGTGATATGCGGCTTAGCGACGGCTCTTGCGCGCCTCTTTGGTGCGGTTAAGCTCGCGCTTTTTAGCCTTCTCTTTATCGCTGGCACCCGCCATGTTATCGAATGGGTTACTGCCTGAGCGGAACTCAAAACGTATCGGCGTGCCGCGCACTTTTAATACTTTACGGAACGTATTGGTCAGATAGCGACGGTAGGCTTCGGGCAGCGCTTCGGTTTGATTGCCGTGAACGACGATAATCGGTGGATTGCTGCCGCCCTGGTGGGCCATGCGTAGTTTAATCCGTCGCCCGTGTACCATGGGAGGCGGATTTTGGCTGACCGCATCCTGCAGCAGCGTGGTGAGGCGGTTGGTTGACCAGTGTGCGTTGGCCGCATCAAAGGCGCGGTCAATCGACGGGTAGAGATCGCCTACTGCGGTACCATGCAAAGCAGAGATAAAGTGCAGCTCTGCGTAATCGGCAAAGCCCAGGCGGCGCTTAACCTCGGTGCGCATCTTGTCTTTGGCTTCGGTCTCCAGACCGTCCCACTTATTGACCGCCAGAACCAGGGCGCGCCCTGTGGTCAGCACGTAGTCGAGCAGGTGCAGATCCTGCTCCACCAGGCCGCTGGAGCCATCCAGCACCATGATCACTACATGCGACTCTTTAATCGCATCCAGCGTCTTGATGATGGAAAATTTTTCGGCGATTTCGCGGACATTCTTGCGGCGCCGGATACCCGCGGTATCAATCAGTACATAGGGCTTGCCGCGTCGCTCAAAGGGAATCTCAATGGCATCGCGCGTCGTGCCTGCTTCATCAAAGACCACCACCCGATCTTCACCCAGCAGGCGATTAACGAGGGTCGACTTACCCACATTGGGGCGACCAATCACGCCGATGCGAATGCCTTTGCTACCGGTGTCGGCGGGGATGCTTGCATCGCGTTCAGGAAACGGTTCGAGCACTACATCCATCAGGGTAGAAACGTTACGTCCGTGAGCGGCAGCAATCGGCCAGGGGTCGCCTAATCCCAGCGACCAAAAGTCGCCCATCGCCGAATGCTCTTCCAGCCCGTCGGTTTTATTCACCACCAACCAGGTCTTTTTCTGATTAACGCGTAGGTGGTTAGCAATCGCCTGATCTGCGGCGATGAGGCCAGCGCGTGCGTCGACCATAAACAGCACAATATCGGCTTCATCAATGGCAGCGAGAGACTGCTCAGCCATGGCTGCGTCGATGCCCTCTTCGTCACCGCTGATACCACCGGTATCGATCACGGTATAGACCTTATCGCCCAGCATGCCGTTGCCGTACTTACGATCGCGGGTGAGGCCAGGAAAGTCGGCCACCAGAGCATCACGCGAGCGCGTTAGGCGGTTAAACAACGTCGATTTGCCCACATTGGGGCGACCGACTAAAGCAATGACGGGTGTCATGGAGTTACTTCCAGGGTTTCCAGGCGACCATTGTTGGCCTGGACATGAATGGTGCTGCCGTCAGTGACCGGGCGTACGGTGATACCCGAGCCATGCACGCGAGTGCGGCCCACGATATCGCCTTCGCGAGCGTCGATCAGGTGAACATATCCTTCAAAATCGCCGAAGACTAAACGGCCATCGGCAAAGGCGGGTGCCGTTAACCAACGGTCTTGAAGTTCGTCATTACGCCAAATTTCGCGGCCACTGTTGGCATCCAGTGCAACAACCTGGCTGTCATCGGTAACAACGAACAGGAAGTCGCCGACCAGAATCGGGGTATGGCGGCTGGAGAGATCCGCTTCCCAAAGCACGTCGCCTTGGGTCGCTTCCAGCGCTACCACACGGCCGTTATAGCTGGTCACAAACAGACGGCCATCAGGGCTAATGATCGGCTGGCCGGAAAGGTCAACCAAGCGCTCTACTTCGCTACGTCCGCGCGGTGTGGCAACCTGCATTTCCCATAGCGGCTGGCCGCTACGGTTATCCAGCGTGGCCAGGCGGCCATTGGCCAGGCCGACAAAGCTGACCGGGTCAATGACCATCGGCGTACCGGTGCCGCGCAGGGTGAGTGACGGCTGCGAACTGGTGTATACCCAACGCTTTTCCCCGCTGGCGCGATCCAAGGCAGTCACACGGCCATCGACACTTTGCACGACCAACAGTTGCTGGTTGGCCTGGGGCGCGGCAAGCACTTCGCTGGAAACCCGCGAGCGCCATTCTTCGCTGCCGTCACGTTGATCCAAGGCGATCACTTCGCCGTTACCAGTGGCTAGGTAAACCTGGCCTGCAACCGCGGTGAGCGCGCTGGAGATCGTCGTATCCAGATCGATTTTCCACTCAACGTCACCACTATCAGCATTCATGGCCATCACCACGCCTTCAACGCCCGCTGCAAATACGGTGTCACCTTCACGTGCCGGCGCAATAGGGTAGCGAGCGTGACCCAGGCCTTCACCCACCTTGCGATCCCACTGAGTGTCTAGCGAGGAGGTCTCGTCGAAGCTGCGCAATTCTTTAGGCGAATAGGCCGACTCGCCTTTGCTGGCACAACCAGCCAATAGAGCCAGCGTCAGTGCGCCAAAGCTTACCCGTATCAGCTGTTTCGTTGGGATACCTAAAGTCATTGTGTCGCCTCCTCAGCGCCGAGATCGTCAAGCTTGAACTGTACGCCGTAAAGCGGCTGGTCTTGGGTTTGAGACACTTCCAAGGCGGTTTCCCAGGCATCGCGGGCCGCGTCGGTGTCGCCTTGGGCGGCAAACGCATCGCCCCGCACGTTCGCACGCTGGGCTGCTAATGCGTCGCTGATCGGCTCGTCTAGCAACGCATGCGCCTGTGTAGGATTACCGTCGGTGAGTTCTATACGGGCCAGGCGCAGCCATGCAAGGCTTTGCACATAGCGTCGCGACGATTCGGCAGCGTTTTCCAGCGCGGTACGCGCATCTTCCAAGTTGCCTTGTTGAACCGCCAAGCGTGCATCAAGTAGCAGGGCGAGTTCGGCGTAGAGCGTATCGCCATGTTCATCGGTAATGTCGCTAACCAGTTCCCGCGCAGAGGCCAACTGTTCGTCACTAAGCTCATTGCCCGTGCTAATGCTGACCAATTGTTGATAGCGCATGGAGGCGGCTTCGGCCTGACCTTGCTGGTAGTTCTGCCAAGCATTCCAGCCGAACACCCCCGCCGCCGCCAGGACTGCGCCTGCAATCAACGACATGCCGTTCTCTTTCCACCAGCGCTTTACCGCGTCTAGCTGCTCTTCTTCGCTTCTCAGCTCCACCACGGGCGGGCTCCTAGTCTGCTAAATTCGTTTGTCGACGTTCGTGTTGTTCGTATGTCTAGGCTTGTCTATCTGGGCTTATATGGACGCTTACTAAGCACCAGGGGCTAATAGCCCGCGCAGCGTGCGGCCTAATGTTGCTTGAGGGACATTTTGCTGTTCGCGGTCATCGCGTAAAAACTTGAGCGTTGCCGATTGCTGTGCGATTTCATCTTCGCCGAGCAGGATGGCCATCGAGGCATCACTCTTATCGGCTTTTTTCATCCGGCTTTTGAAACTGCCGCCGCCACAATGAAGTTGTAAACGCAACTCAGGTAGTTCGCCACGCAACTGCTCAGCCAGGGTGATAGCCGTAATGGTGGCGTTATCGTCCATCGGCAACACATAAACATCGCAGCCGCCGAGGGCTTCATCAGGAATTAGCTCAAGGGTTTCGAGCAATAGGATCAAACGCTCAATGCCCATCGCAAAGCCGACAGCCGGGGTCGGTTTGCCGCCTAGCTGTTCCACCAAGCCGTCATAGCGGCCGCCTGCGCAAACGGTGCCCTGACTACCCAGTGCCGTTGTCGTCCACTCGAACACGGTGCGGCAGTAGTAGTCGAGCCCACGCACTAAGCGAGGGTTGATCACATAATCGATCCCCGCCGCTTCAAGCATCGCGGTTAGCTGATCGAAATGTTCGCGGGATTCGGCATCCAGGTGGTCCATCAGCTGCGGCGCAGCGTCGAGCATCTCGGCCATGGCCGGATTCTTGGAATCGAGAATGCGTAGCGGATTGCTGGTTAGACGGCGCTTGGAGTCTTCATCAAGGACTTCATGGTGCTGCTCGAAATAGGCCACCAACGTGTCTCGATAAGCCGCCCGTGCCTCAGACGAACCCAAGGAGTTAAGCTCCAGGGTAACGTGCTCCATCAGTCCCAATTCTTGCCACAGGCGAGCTGAGAGCAGAATTACCTCAGCGTCGATATCGGGGCCATCAAAACCGAAGGCCTCAATACCAATTTGATGGAACTGACGGTAGCGGCCTTTTTGCGGGCGTTCGTAACGGAACATGGGCCCCTGGTACCACAGCCGCTGGGTCTGGTTATACAGCAGGCCGTGTTCCATTGCCGCGCGCACGCAGCTTGCAGTGCCCTCTGGACGTAGCGTCAAACTCTCGTCGTTGCGATCATCGAAGGTGTACATCTCTTTTTCGACGATATCGGTGACTTCACCAATAGAGCGCGCAAACAACGCGGTTTGCTCAACGATAGGCGTACGAATTTCGTTGAAACCATAGCGCAGCATCAGCTGGCGAACTTTGGCTTCAAAAAACTGCCAGCGCGGGCTATCGCTGGGCAATAGATCGTTCATTCCGCGAATGGCTTGAATCTTTTTAACGGCGGACTTGCTCAAAGAAAACTCCTTATTCTGCCATCAGGCACTGGCCGCCCAAGCTGGCAGCGACCCCCAACGCTTAAACGCTGCGGGCAATCATAGCGTCTTGCTGCTGCTGTTTTTCGCGCACTTTTTCACGAATCAGCTGCTCCAGATCGTCTACCAGATGGTCATTGCGCAGCTTGCTCGCTGGCTTGCCATCGATATACACCAAGTTGGCGGGGCTGCCGCCGGTCAGGCCAATGTCGGTCTCTTTGGCTTCGCCGGGGCCGTTGACCACGCAGCCAATCACCGAGACGTTCAGTGGCGTCATCACGTCTTCCAGCCGCTCTTCGAGCTGGTTCATTGTGCCAATGACGTCGAAGTTCTGGCGCGAGCAGCTGGGACAGGCAATAAAGTTGATACCTTTAGAGCGCAGCTTGAGACTTCGCAGCATATCAAAGCCGACTTTAATCTCTTCTACCGGGTCTGCGGCCAGCGATACGCGGATCGTGTCGCCGATACCATCCATCAGCAGCATGCCGAGGCCAATCGATGATTTCACCGTGCCTGAACGTAGCCCACCCGCTTCGGTGATGCCCAGGTGAAGTGGCTGTTCGATACGTGCGGCAAGGTCGCGATAGGCGGCTACCGCCATAAACACGTCTGAGGCTTTGACGCTGACTTTGAAATCTGGGAAATCCAGGCGATCGAGATAATCGATATGGCGCATGGCGGACTCCACCAGCGCGGCAGGTGTTGGCTCGCCATACTTTTTCTGCAGGTCTTTTTCCAATGAGCCCGCATTGACACCAATACGAATCGGGATGCCATGGTCACGGGCCGCACTAACCACTGCGCGTACGCGGTCTTCACGACCGATGTTGCCTGGGTTGATGCGCAGGCAGTCGACGCCTAGCTCGGCGACGCGTAGAGCTATTTTGTAATCAAAATGTATGTCGGCAACGAGCGGTACATTGACGAGCTTTTTGATCTGACCAAAGGTTTCGGCAGCGTCCATATCGGGCACGGAGACACGCACGATATCGGCACCGGCTTTTTCCAACTGCTGGATTTGTGCCACGGTGGCGGCAACATCCAGTGTGTCGGTGTTGGTCATGCTTTGCACGGCAATGGGGGCGTCACCGCCTACAGGAACGTTACCGACCTGGATCTGGCGGGAAAAGCGGCGTTTTATCGGAGAAGGGGCGTACATAGGACGGATCACTCTCCCAAGGTGAATCGGGCGACATTGTTGGCACCTGCGCGGGCGGGAAGGTCAACTTCCTCACCTTGGTAGCGCAACTCAACGCCGGTGGCATTACCCACGGTTAAACGAAACGGGGGCTCGCCTTCGACGGTCGTTGAGGTGCCAGGCGTTTGCAGACCAACGAAGACACGTTGATTGCTGGCATCAAAAATTTCAGTCCATGACTGTTCGTTAAACGTCAGCTCAAGCACATTGGCATTGGCGGTCTGCTCGGCGGCAGCAGTTTGCTCGCTATCCGCGCCGCTCTGCTCAGGACTATTCTGTTCAGGGCTGCTTTGCTCAGCACTACTTTGTTCAGCGTTACTCTGTTCAGCACTCAATTCAGCGCTACTTAACTCATCGCTTCCCGCGGCAGTAATGGAGGTGCCGTTATCGCTATCCAGTATTGACTCGTTAAGCCCCACGATTGCATCAGCGTCATCCTGCGCACTGGGTGCTTGGTCTTGCGAAGCTGTCGGCGAAGGCGTGACACTGGTGGCATTACTCGGCTGGGTGCTGCTTTCGTCGCCGCTGGTAAAGCTTGAGCTAGCCGCAGCGCTCTCTTCCTCTGCTTCAGCCGGTTCATCGGCCGGCTCCGCTGGGGTGTTAGCGGTTTCTTCCGTAGAAGCAGCGCCAAAGCCCGGCGGTTCATTGCCCCCCCGGCTTTGCCACCACATAACGGTCACTGCGATAAGGCCGACAATAACCAATAAGGTAACGAGCTTAAACAACCAAGCACCAATACGGGAAGGGGGCCTTGCAGTCGACACCGGTGTGACTCTGCGTTCGGTGTCGATATTGCCATTGTGAGCTTGGTAGGCTTCAAGTACCAGCCGGTCGTCCATGCCCAAGTATTTGGCGTAGGCGCGTAGATAGCCACGTCGATAAGCGGCGACCGGGATCTCTTGATAATCATCCTGCTCAAGCCCTCCCACCACAGCGGGGCGCAGGTTTAGTGCACGGGCTGCATCGGCGAGGGGAATGCCGAGCTGCTCGCGCTGGTGAGAAAGCAGTTCGCCGGGGGAGGCGTTAATGCTAGTGCTGGTGCTATCAATGACGCTTTCTTGTGACTGTGTATCGCTCATGGCTGAGCATCCTTCATTAAATAAGCGGTGATCAGGGCGTCAATTAATCGTCATTCATCGCCAAGCTGGCGCTGGTAATCAGCGGCGACATTATACTCGCCGCGTGAATGGGCGATATCGACCGCCATTCTTAATGCTGCTTGGTCGGGCTCGGCGAGCTGTAAATACGTTTGCAGCGGCGCCCAGGCCTGAGAATAATTGCCCTGCGAATATTCGAGTTCAGCTAACATTAAATAACCGCGTGAATTACGCGGATCAATACTCTGCGCGCGCTCCAATCGAGCACGTGCTTTATCAAATTCTTCCAGCGCCAGGTAACACTGCCCCAAATTAGTGAATAGCTGGGCTCGGTTGGCGTACTGGGCATCCTCTGATGCGGTTTCTAACTGTTCGCAGGCGGCGGTGAACTCACCTTGTCCGAATAAAAAAGCCGCATAGTTGTTGCGGGCACGGGTAAAGTCAGGTTCGGCATTAACCGCTTGTTGAAAATAGTCGTTCGCAAGCGCGCTCTCGCCCTGGCGTTGATAAACCAGTGCCAGTGCTTGCAGCGCTTCTGCATGGCGTGGGGCAATTTCAAGCGCCCGGTCCAGTGCATTGAGTGCGCGGGGAAGATTGTTGCGTTCCAGATAGGCGACGCCAAGCTGGGTATAGGCATCTGCCGCCGCTGGGTTGGCTTTCGGTGTCAGGGTGTTGGACGAGGCACAGCCGGCTAGCCACAAGCTACCGATAAGAACGGTTAGCATGGTCACCCGAGATGGGTGTTGGCGCCTGCGGTGAGCGATCATGTAAATCCTCTTGTGATGAACGTCCTACAACTAACCTGATGCTACATAAAAACCGTGACCATCAAAGCGCCGTGCTAAGCGGAAGTCAAGATAAGCCCTGTTTTGGACTCAACAGGCCAACCGCACAAACTGTCCGTATAACGTTAGTCCGCATCAAGTTGTACCGATTGGATATAACGCGCACTACGCTTGGTACGGTCCTTCACGCGCCCAACGAGTTGGCCGCAGGCTGCGTCAATATCTTCACCGCGGGTCGTTCTAACGGTCGCGTTGTAGCCCAAATCGTAGAGCCACTGCTGAAAGCGCATGACTTGGTTACGCGATGGCTTTTCGTACCCTGAATTGGGGAACGGATTAAACGGAATCAGGTTGATCTTGCACGGTAGCTCTTTAAGCAGTGCGGCGAGCTGCTCGGCGTGTTCCTGCTGATCGTTAACATCCTTGATCAGCGTATACTCGATGGTGACCTGACGATTATCCGGGCACTTGGCCAGATAACGATGGCAAGCATCCAGCAACGCGCGAATATTGTATTTGCGGTTGATGGGCACTAGCTCATTGCGTAACTCGTCAGTAGACGCATGCAGCGAAATCGCCAAGCTGACGTCCATTTCATCGCCGAGCTTGTCGATCATCGGCACGACGCCAGAAGTTGAAAGCGTCACACGGCGCTTGGATAACCCATAGCCGTTGTCATCAAGCATCAGCTTCATGGCGGGCACAACGTTGTCAAAGTTGAGCAACGGCTCGCCCATGCCCATCATCACCACGTTGGTCACCGGTCGGTTTGCCGTATCACGCCGTGGTCCAACGCTACGCTGGGCGACCCAGACCTGGCCGATGATTTCAGCGGCGGTTAAATTGCGCTGAAACCCCTGCTTGCCGGTGGAGCAGAAGCTGCAATCCAGCGAACAACCAACCTGAGACGAGACGCACAGTGTTCGGCGTTTGCCATTTTCGGCCGGAATCAACACCGTTTCTACGTAGCTGCCATCTTCTACCTCTAGCACCCACTTACGCGTGCCGTCGCTGGAGGTGCCTTCATAAACCACGCCGGGGCCACGAATTTCTGCCACCTGCGCCAGTTTTTCACGCAACGGTTTGGAGAGATTCGTCATGGCAGCAAAATCATCGCTGCCTTCTTGATGAATCCACTTCATTAGTTGCGCGGCACGGAATTTCTTCTCGCCGATTGACAAAAAGAAAGCTTCCATCTGCTCGCGGGACATACCAAGCAGGTTTTGGCGCTCAGGCGTCGCTTTTGCAGCAGGTGTGCGGGCAACGTCAGAACTATCGACGTCACTACGTGGGGCAGGCGTATGTTGGGCTACAGTGGTGGTCATGGCGGTCAGCGTTATAGAAAGGGGCGGGGGCATGGCCCCCGCAAAATGGCCGGCAACGAAAGTTGATACGGCGGCGCTACCTTAACAGGCTTAGCGCGGGCAGATTTCGTCGTTGCCAAAGAAGTAGTTAATTTCGCGCTCAGCGCTTTCCGGAGAATCAGAACCATGGACAGCGTTCGCGTCGATTGTTTCCGCAAAATCAGCGCGAATAGTGCCGGGGGCCGCTTCTTTCGGGTTGGTCGCGCCCATCAGGTCACGATTTTTAGCGATGGCGCCTTCACCTTCCAGTACTTGCACAACCACCGGGCCAGACGTCATGAAACCGACTAGGTCTTTAAAGAACGGGCGCTCTTTGTGCTCAGCGTAGAAGCCGCCTGCTTTCTCTTCAGAGAGATGTACCATCTTGGCGGCCACAACCTTCAGGCCGGCTTTCTCAAAGCGGGCGATGATGTCACCAATTGCATTTTTAGCAACGGCATCAGGCTTGATGATAGAAAGAGTGCGTTCAGTAGCCATGGTAGTGGTCTCCTTAAAAGGGGGTTAAGCAAAATTGCCGCCCCAGAAAGCCGGGGCGGCCTAGAAAATGATTCGGCTAATAGCGTTTCAGCAGCTAGCGTTTATCAGCGCACGGGAAAGCTCCGCTGCCTGATGTTAGGTATCCTGGGGCGCGATTATAACGCTTAAGCCGGGGGATGAATACCGGTGATGAAACCTGGCCAAGCAAAGATTAGACTGTGAAGCTCTCGCCGCAGCCGCATTCGTCTTTAACATTCGGGTTATTGAAGCGGAAAAAGCGGTTCAGGCCTTCGCTCACATAGTCCACTTCGCTGCCGTTGAGCATCTCTACAGCATCGGGAGCGACATAGACGCTGGCGCCATGTTCTTCAAAATGTACTTCTTCGTCGCTAACGGTATCGGCAAAATCGAGCACGTAGCTATAGCCGGAGCAACCGCTTGGTTTGACCGAAACACGCAGGCCAAGCCCTTGGCCGCGTTCATCGAGCACGTGACGAATTTGTTGTGCGGCAGCCGGGGTAATATTGAGTGTTGCCATGAGGCGTCCTCCTTAAAAATAGTCAGCCGCTTAACGGGGCGGTGTACGTAAACCGCTCACCGCGTGGCGAATGAGCGTTAGCGCATGATCAATCTCGGCTTCGGTAGTGAAGCGACCAAAGCTGAAGCGTAGCGACGAGAGCGCAAGGGCTCGCGGCGTGCCGATGCCGAGCAGTACGTAAGAGGGGTCGACGCTGGCCGAATTGCACGCCGAACCAGTCGAGACCGCGACATCCCTCAGTGCCATTAATAACGATTCCCCGTCGACGCCTTTAAATGCCAGGTTGAGAATGTTCGGGACAGCATGTTTTTTAGTATCGTCTAGCGGAGTGTTTGAAAACACGCCTTCTACATCCTCTAGGCCGCGCAAAAAACGCTGCTGCAAACGGGTAATATGGGCGTTGTCGTCATCGTACTGCTGCTGCATCAGCGCAAAGGCTTCACCCATACCGGCAATTTGGTGCGTGGGCAGGGTACCTGAGCGCATACCGCGTTCATGACCGCCGCCGTGAATCAGTGCTTCAACGCGGATATCAGGGTGGCGCTTCACATATAGTGCCCCGACACCTTTGGGGCCGTAGGTTTTGTGCCCAGAAAGCGACATCAGGTCAATTTGCTGGGCCACCACATCCAGGGGAATGCGGCCTACCGCCTGAGCGGCATCGGTGTGAAAGACCGCACCAAATTCGTGGGCAACGTCGGCGAGGGCGGCAATATCGTTAATACTGCCCAGCTCGTTGTTAACGGCCATGAGTGAGACAAGTGCGGTATCGTCACGCATGGCTGCACGCAACTGGTCAGGCTGAATACAGCCATCCCGCCCAGGCGTGAGCCACGTCACCTCAAAGCCCTCTTTTTCTAGCGCATGGGCCGTGTCTACCACCGCTTTATGCTCAATGATGGACGTGACCAAGTGCAAACCACGCTCGCGATTGGCGCGCATAAAGCCAGTCAACGCTAAGTTATCTGCTTCGGTCGCGCCGCTGGTCCAGACGATTTCCCTGGGATCGGCGCCAATGACATCGGCTACTTGGCGACGCGCTTGCTCAACCACCTGTTCTGCCTGCCAACCCAGCATATGGCTGCGCGAAGCAGGGTTGGCGAACAACTGATCAACCGTCAGATAACGCTGCATAACCTCGACCACGCGGGCATCCGCCGGTGTGGTGGCGGCGTAATCCAGGTAAATGGGCAGCGTGGGTGTGGTCATCGTTACGTTCCGGCGGTTGATCGGTGCATTGGTTTGAATGAACAGGCTCAGAGTGAAGAGGCGAGAATGCCCGCCTCAGCACGCTGCTTTTGTCGCGATGCAATACGTATGACATCAGGCCGCAGCATCAGTTGTGCCAGCGTCATATCGTCAAGGAAATGGCGTATCTGCACGGAAAGCTCGCACCATAAATGGTGCGTCAAACAAGTGTCGCCTTGTTGGCAGTCTGAAAGCCCCTGGCAGCGAGTGGCATCAACGCTTTCATTGACGGCGTCAATCACCTTGGAAACGCTAATTGCCTCGGGTGGCTGCGAAAGCAGATAGCCGCCGCCCGGTCCGCGTACGCTGTTGACCAAGCCTGCACGGCGCAGGCGAGCAAAAAGCTGCTCTAAATAGGAGAGCGATATCTCTTGGCGCTGGGAGATATCGCTTAGGCTGGTCGGGCCGCTGTGAGCATGCAGGGCTAAATCAAGCATGGCAGTAACGGCGTAACGGCCTTTGGTGGTCAAGCGCATGGCAAGCCCCTCTACGCTGAACGCTCAGCGCACTAACGGCAAATGTGCCGTCATTATGGGAAAACCTGAGTGCTTTGGTCAACCATTACGCGGCGGCAGCGTTTCTTGCTCCGCTTTTGGCTCATTTTCTGGCGTATTCGATGACTCAGCGGATGACTTAGCAGATGCCGGTGCTGTAGAGCGTTGGTCGACGTCTGGGCAGCCGGTGTCGTGCTCATCGAGAACGTCAGCAAAATCTTCGTCACGTAGCGCCGGTAACCGCCCGTCGCGGTAATTATCGTCTAGCTTGCGCAGGGTAGAGCACATGCGTTCAATGCGCTCATCCACGGCGTGCATATGGTCGAGCATGGCCTGCATGGAGCGGGCCACCGGGTCGGGCATGTCCTGGCTGACACCATAAGCATCAAAGCCAAATTTCTGGCAAATAGCTTCGCGCCGTGCCGGGTCGACATCCAGCGCCTCTTCCACATCGGGGTCGGCGCGCTTAACGATCTTGCCAGGGATGCCGACGACGGTGGCGCCTGGCGGCACTTCTTTGGTGACGACCGCGTTAGAACCGATTTTAGCGCCAGCGCCAACGGTGAAAGGGCCCAATATTTTGGCGCCGGCGCCGACGATCACGCCATCGCCTAGCGTCGGGTGTCGCTTGCCTTTATTCCAGCTTGTGCCGCCTAACGTCACGCCTTGATAAAGCGTGACGTTATCGCCGACGTGGGCCGTTTCACCAATCACCACGCCCATACCGTGGTCGATAAAAAAGCGTCGTCCGATGGTGGCGCCAGGGTGAATTTCAATGCCGGTCAGCCAGCGTGAAAACGTCGACAGGGTCCGCGCTAACCACTTGAGATTTTTCTTCCAAAGCCAGTGGCCGCAGCGATGCAGCAGGAGGGCATGCAGGCCGGGGTAGTTGGTCAGCACCTCAAGAAAGTTACGTGCGGCTGGGTCGCGGTCAAATACGCTGTTGATGTCTTCACGTAGACGTTGAAACATGAGGTGATCCTTGGGCGGTAGAGGTGCAGTCACTCATTTGCAAGAGCATCGCAAGAGGCGATCTGAACTGACTCCGAGAAATGGGGGCAGGCATAAGGTACTTCAAGCCAAGTGCTTCAAAGCTAGCTTTTCAAGTCTAATAAATTATGGCTTGGGTTGCTTGGAGCTCGCGGCTTTCTCGGTGGCTGACAAAATGCCGCGTAAAATATTCATTTCCATCCGCTCAGGGCGGGCGCGCAGATAGAGCCGGCGCAGTCTCGCCATTAGCTGACGTGGTTGAGCCGGGTCATGAAAGTCAATGCCAATCAAGGTGCGCTCTAAGTGTTCAAAGTAACGCTCAAGCTCGGCGTGGGTCGCCAGATCATCGTCATCGCTCTGCGCAACGGAAGGCGTATCAACCTGAGCCTGACTAAGCCATGCCATGCGACACTCATAGGCGAGTACTTGTACCGCCGCGGCCAAATTGAGCGAGCTGAAATCGGCATTCGTCGGAATATGCACATGGGCATGACAGCGCTGCAGCTCGGCATTGGTCAGGCCGCTGTCTTCGCGGCCAAAGACGAGCGCTACACGGGAGTCGGCAGGCTGACACTCGGTGGGTAGTCGGTCAGCTAATTCCCTGGGTGAAAGCATCGGCCACGGCAGGGTACGCGAGCGCGCACTGGCGCCTACGGCCAGGGTGCAGTCAGCCACTGCGTCTTCCAGCGTGGCATGCACATTGGCTTGGTGAAGCAAATGATCAGCACCCGATGCACGGGAAATACTGTCCTGGGTAATCACCTCACAACGGGGGGCAACCAGGGCTAAATCTGCCAAGCCCATGTTGTGCATGGCGCGTGCTACGCCGCCGATATTGCCAGGATGACTGGTGCCGATAAGAACAATGCGAATGCGCTCAAGCATGATAAGGCTCGGTGAAATCATTAATAGGTAAAGCGCGAAGTCTAGCATGACTCGGTGGTATGCCCGAGAGGGGTCTGCTAGAATTGCGCGCCAAAGGCGGCACCTGCGCCTATGTTTATGCTTTATCACTAGCATCACGTTCTTTAACATCACTGTCACAAGGCCCGATCATGAATCCGATGGTCCAATTTACGCTGCGTGCTGCACGCAGCGCTGTCGAACATTTCCTACGTGTACGCGAGCGCATTGAAAACGCTCACGATGAATTTAACCTTGACCGCCTACTCGACGAAACGGCGCGCAAGGCCGAAGCGACGATTGTTCAGCAGTTGGAGCGCGGTTACCCACAGCACGGTGTTACCGGTCGCTTTACGCCGCACCGCGCAGGTGAAGGCGAAGGCGCGGATATCGTCTGGAAAATTGAACCAATGCACGGTTATTCCAATTTAGCCGTTGCCGGTAAGGGCTTTGCACTGTCAGTGGTGTGTCTAATCAAAGGTCGTCCCGAACACGCGGTCATTATCTGCCCCTTCGCCGACGACGAATACATCGCCAGCCGCGGCCGCGGCGCCCAGCATAACGACAAGCGCATGCGCGTCAGCAAGCCTACCGCCATTAGCGGTACGCGCATGGCCATGGGCCTGCCGGAAGCCTGGTTGCGTACTCGCCATCTGCCTGCCTATTTAACCGTTTCCCAACAACTTGCCCCGCAGGTGGAAACCCTGGTAGCGACGGGGTGTGGGCTATTGGATCTGTGTGAATTGGCAACCGGACGAGTGGACAGCGCTTTTGTGCTCGGCTTGGAAGAGCAGGATATGCAGGTAGGCACGCTATTCTTGAAAGAGGCGGGGGCCTTGATGGGGACGCCAGACGGCCAACCCACGGTGAAAGTAGAAGGCCAGCTAATGGCCGCTGGGCCGCGCCTTTATAAAGCGCTGATCAAGCAGTTAACGCCGCACTTTTAAGCAGCGCTGCCTAGCCGTTACCGATTTTTTAAGCGTTTGCCCGGCTATTCTTCACCGCGTTCTTCCGCCGGGCCTTTCCTGCCTTTTTTATCGCAACAGCCGAGGTTGTGGGCGCTATTGATCAGGCCGACGTGTGAGAAAGCCTGGGGAAAGTTACCGAGCTGACATTGCCGAATGGGGTCGTATTCCTCGCCAAGCAGCCCCAGGTCATTACGGATGCTCAGCAGCTTTTCGAATAGCGCGTAGGCCTCGTCTCTGCGATCCAGCAGAATCAAAGCGTCGACCAACCAAAAACAGCAAACGATGAAAGCACCTTCTCCCTCGGTAAGGTGCTGTTCCTTGTGGGTACTCTTGAAGCGGTACACAAAACCTTCATAGACGAGGTTTTCCTGTATGGCTTCAATCGTGCCCTGCATGCGTGGGTCACTTGCCGGTAGAAATCCAACTTGTGGAATCAACAACAGTGACGCATCCAAGGTATCTGAGCCATAGTACTGAACGAAAGAGTTGAGCTCTTGGTTGAACCCTTTTTCGCAGACTTCCGCGTGGATCTCTTCTCGTAGCGCACGCCAGTGCTCAAGGTCGCCATCGAGACCGAATTCCTCGACGCCCTTGATGGCACGGTCAACGGCAACCCAGGCCATGACTTTTGAGTGCGTATAATGCCGCGCCGGACCACGAAGCTCCCATAGGCTCATGCCTTTTTCTCGCCAATGCTTTTCAAGGAAATCAATCAATTGGCACTGCACTTTCCAGATGTCCTCGTTGGGTTCGATATGATGAACCCGACTAAAATGCAGGCCATCCATCACTTCGCCATAGATATCCAGTTGCCGCTGTAGGTAGGCACGGTTACCGACACGGACCGGACGGCTGTCATTGAAACCGGTTAACCAGTCGAGTCGGTGTTCATAAAGGCGACGCTCTCCGGCCAAGCCATAAACAGGTTGAAGTTTGGCAGGGTCACCAGCAACCGAGCGCAGCAGCCATTCGCGCCAGGCACAGGCTTCGTCCCGGTAACCTGACGAGAGCAGGGCGTACAGCGTAAAAGTGACGTCTCGCAGCCAGGTATAGCGGTAATCCCAGTTGAGTTGGCCTCCCGTCTTCTCCGGTAGAGAGGTGGTCGCTGCGCCGACCATACCGCCCGTTTCGATATGGGTAAGTGCCTTGAGCGTGATCAGCGAGCGAATGACGGGTTCGCGAAACTCATCGCTGACATCGCAGTGCGCGCTCCATTCTTGCCACCACTGTTCGGTATCCTTCAATGCCTGTTCAGCATCACGGGTGGAAGGTTCGGTGCAAAAGGAACGGTACCAAGTGAGTACGAAAGGTACGCGTTCACCGGCCTCAATGGTGAAAGTACCCCTTATATCATCCTCGTTGGTTTCCAGATCCACTGTTGTTTCCAAACGCAAGCTATCCGGGCCGGATACGGCGGTGATGCCTTTTTTGCGTCGATGTACCCAGGGGGCGACATGACCGTAACCGAAACGAAAGATCGCGTGCATTTGCATCTCCACCGTGCCCTTATGTCCTTCGACGATACGGACCACGTCGATGATGCTATCGGCATCACGCGAGAGAGGCATGAAATCAATAATGGAGGCGCTACCCGATGCCGTTTCCACCACTGTCTCCAGAACAAGGGTTTCACCACGGTAATGACGGGTTTGGGAAATAACCTCTTCGGTGGGCCATAACTTCCAATAGCCATTTTCGGGTTCGCCTACCAACTTGGCGCAACAGGCATCTGAATCGAACCGAGGTAAGCACAGCCAGTCGATCGAACCATCAACGTCGATGATTGCCGCTGTGCGCATATTGCCAATAAAACCGTAATTCTCGATCCTTGATAACCGTTGCATACGTAGCGTCCTTGTTTGGCGAAGAACCTTTTTCTCTAACACCTGGATTTAAGAAATGTTGTTTAAAGTTTAAAAGTATTGCCTAAAGCTTAGATTGGGGAATCCACAATCGCTATTTCCATGACTTATATTAACTAGCTGAATTAAATATATTTTCTATATTTAAATAAATAAATATTAATTTTAAGCCGAGTGGCAAGTAACACCGTACTTAATCAATTGCCTGAATTGACCACCTCTGTTTTAAGGGTCTATACCTTTAGTTGTCGTGAATGATGTTGCATTAATAAATAGCTTAGCCAAAGCGAAAGGCTATGGGCATGGAGGCTTGGTATGAGTGAACAACAGGTGGGCGATTTCCTGCTCAAACGACTGGGTGAGTGGGGCGTTAAGCGTATTTATGGTTACCCCGGCGATGGCAGTAACGGCATCATGGGGGGGCTAAATCGAGCCGATGATCAGTTTGAGTTCATCCAGACTCGGCACGAAGAAATGGCCGCCTTCATGGCGTGTGCGCATGCAAAATTTACCGGCGAGGTGGGTATCTGTACCGCCACCTCTGGCCCTGGGGCGATCCATTTGCTTAATGGGCTCTACGATGCCAAAAAAGATCATCAGCCGGTAGTGGCGATCGTTGGTCAACAGGCGCGTGCCGCCATGGGCGGAGAATATCAGCAGGAGGTGGATCTGCTGTCGCTGTTCAAGGATGTCGCCCACGAATTCGTGCATATGGCGACCAGCCCGGCTCAAATCCGCCATCTGGTCGATCGGGCCATCCGCATCGCCTTGTCTGAGCGCACCGTGACGGCGATCATCATTCCCAATGACTTGCAAACCCAGCCGGCGGTCGAGACACCACCCCATGCGCACGGCACCATTCATTCTGGTGTGGGGTATGCCGCGCCACTTACAGTGCCGCATGAAGACGATCTCAGGCGGGCGGCGGCGGTACTCAATGAAGGTGAGCGAGTGGCTATCCTGGTCGGGGCCGGGGCGCTGAATGCAACCGATGAGGTTATCCAGATAGCCGAAAAGCTTGGCGCCGGTGTCGCCAAAGCGTTGCTTGGTCGTGCCGCACTGCCTGACGATTTACCCTTTGTGACCGGTTCTATCGGCCTATTGGGCACCAACCCGAGTTGGGAGATGATGTCGAATTGCGACACCTTGTTGATGATCGGCTCGGGCTTCCCCTACTCGGAATTCTTGCCCGAAGAAGGCCAGGCGCGTGGGGTACAGATCGATATCGACGGTCGTCAGGTAAGCATGCGCTATCCCATGGAGGTCAATCTCATCGGTGACAGCGCCACGACCCTGCAGGCGCTGTTGCCGCATCTCAAACAGAAAGCCGACCGTGACTGGCGCGAGCATATTGAAAAGAGTATTGCCCAATGGTGGGAGGTGCTCGAAGAGCGCGCCATGGCCGATGCCGATCCGGTCAATCCTCAGCGTGTCTTCTGGGAGCTTTCGCCCAAGTTACCCGACAACTGTATCCTGACGAGCGACTCCGGCTCCGCGGCCAACTGGTATGCGCGTGATTTAAAGCTGCGGCGCGGAATGATGGCCTCGCTCTCCGGTGGCTTGGCGACCATGGGCAACGGTGTGCCCTACGCCATTGCCGCCAAATTCGCTTATCCAGATAGAGTCGCTATTGCCTTGGTTGGCGACGGTGCCATGCAAATGAATGGCAATGCCGAACTAGTGACCATCGCCAAGTACTGGAAGCGCTGGTCTGATCCACGCTTGATCATCATGGTGCTTAACAACCAGGACCTCAATCAGGTGACCTGGGAAATGCGCGTGATGGAGGGCGACCCGAAATACGAAGCCTCCCAGGATGTGCCTGATTTTCCTTATGCAGAATATGCCGAGCTGATTGGGCTCAAGGGCATCAAGGTTAGTGAACCCGATGCCTTGGCGGGCGCTTGGGATCGCGCCTTGAGCGCCGACCGGCCGGTAGTGCTGGAAGTCATGACCGATCCCAACATTCCGCCGATTCCGCCCCATATAAAGCCCGAACAGGCGAAAGCGTATATGTCGGCCCTGATGAGTGGTGATCCGGATGCGTTGGGCATCGTCAAAGCGTCGTTTAAGCAGTTCGCTCGAGAATTCGTGCCCAAAGTGCGTAAGCATTAACCCAGTTGCGCAAGCATTAACCAGGGGAGACGTAATGCTCAAGCAACGATTTCCCATCGAAGCGCTTGAGGTATCGGCCTACCAGGTGCCCACCGATGGGCCGGAATCGGACGGCACCCTGACATGGGATTCCACAACGCTGGTATTGGTCGAACTGCATGCAGGCGGCCAGAGTGGCTTGGGGTATACCTATGGTCATCCGGCCTGCGCCACGCTGATCCGTGACAAGCTCGCTGGCATTATCGAAGGGCATGACGCTTTGGCGGTGCGCGGCGGCTGGCTAAAAATGGTCGAGGCCATTCGTAACCTGGGACGCCCCGGCATCAGCTCCATGGCGATTGCAGCGATTGATGTAGCGATGTGGGACCTTAAGGCGCGGTTGCTCGATATCCCGCTGGTCGCGTTAATAGGTGCGGTGCGCTCGGAAGTGCCGGTCTACGGTAGCGGCGGCTTTACGTCCTACTCGCCCGAGCAGTTGCAGCGCCAGTTAAGTGATTGGGTTGGGTCGGGCATCTCGCGCGTGAAAATGAAGATCGGCCGAGAGCCCGAGCGGGATATCGACCGTGTTCGTCTGGCGCGTGAGGCGATTGGCCCGGCGGCTGAATTATATGTTGATGCCAATGGTGCCTATGCACGCAAGCAGGCGCTGGCCATGGCCGAGGCGTTCACGGCGTATGGCGTAAGCTGGTACGAAGAGCCGGTATCATCAGACGACCTGCCCGGCCTGCGACTATTGCGAGACCGGGTGCCGGGAAGTATCGAGATTGCCGCAGGGGAGTATGGCTACGACCTGGGATATTTTCGCCGCATGCTTGAGGCCGGGGCGGTGGACGTCTTACAGGCTGACCTTACGCGCTGCGCGGGAATCAGTGGTTTTCTCGACGTAGCGGTACTTTGCGATGCCCATCAGATTGCCTTGTCAACCCACACCGCGCCGGCATTGCACATGCACCCGGGTTGCTGCGCGGCAGCGGTACGCCATCTGGAGTATTTTCATGATCATGCGCGTATCGAATCGATGCTTTTCGAGGGGCGAGTCAACCCAGATAAGCATGGCAACATGGCGCCGGACCTATCGCAGCCTGGCTTGGGGCTGACCTTTAAACGGCAGGAGGCGCAGGCCTTCAAGCTGTCTTTGGACTAATCGCTCGGCTTGATGGCGCCTCGGGCTGAAGGCAAGGAGGCAACAGTGAACGATCTGACGACGAGTCGTATGTCGGGGCAGGAAGATACCGAGCAATACCGTCAGTTGGCGGAAGAACTGGCCGAAGCAATAGAGGGCGAGGTGCGCTTTGATGCTGGTAGCCGGGCACTTTACGCCAACGATGCTTCAAACTATCGTCAACCGCCGATCGGCGTCACCATCCCCTGCTCGGTGAATGACGTTATAGCGATACACCGTATCTGCCATGCCCATGGCGTGCCGATCCTTTCGCGCGGCGGCGGCACCAGCCTCTCTGGAGAAACGGTCAATCACGCCGTGGTGATGGATCATTCGAAATACCTGGATCACATTCTTAATATCGACCCTAAAAACAAGCGGATTACCGTGCAGAGCGGGGTGATCAATGACGATGTCAACGAGGCGTTGGAACCCTATAACCTGGTATTTCCCCCCGACCCGGCCACGCATGAGTGGTGCACCATCGGCGGTAATCTGGGCAATAACTCCTGTGGGATTCATTCCGTCCAGGCCCAGTGCTACGGGCATGGACCGCGTACCTGCGATAACGTCCATTCGCTGGAGGTCCTGACCTATGACGGGGTGCGCATGACGCTCAAGGATGGCTACAGTGAGGACGAAATCGATAGCATTATTGCCGCAGGCGGTCGGCAGGGAGAGATCTTCGACAGGTTGCGCAACCTACGCGATCGCTATAGTGAGCAAATTCGCAAGCAATACCCCCAGACCCGACATATGCCGCGCCGGGTGTCGGGCTACAACCTCGACGACCTCCTGCCGGAGCGCGGTTTTAACTTAGCCAGTGCGCTATGCGGCAGCGAAGGTACCTGCATGACGGTGCTGCAGGCAACCCTCAAACTGACCGATAACGTGGCGCATCGCACCTTGATGGTAGTGGGCTTCGATAATGTCGCGATGGCTGGCGACCATGTGCCTCTGATCATCGAGGCGGGACCGATTGCCCTGGAAGCCATCGACAAGCGGCTTTTCCAACATGAAGCCGACCAGCACATGAACGAGGAAACGCTTGAGCAGATGCCTAAGGGCGATGCCTTTCTCATGATCGAGTTTGGTGGCGAGAATGCCGAAGACACGGATGCCCAGGCCAGGCAATTGATTGGACGCCTGCAAAAGACTGACAGCCCACCCAGCGATTATCAGATTGTTCACGACCAGGAATACGCCAACCGCGTTTGGGCCGTGCGCAAAGCCGGCTTGGGGGCGACCGCTTTCCCGCCGCCCGAACAACAACCGCATTGGCCGGGCTGGGAAGACGCCGCGGTGCCGCCCGAAAAAGTTGGCAATTACGTACGTGATATCAAGCAGCTTTATAAAAAGTACGGCTACGTCGGCTCAATTTATGGGCATTTCGGCCAGGGTTGTATCCATTCACGGGTCAATTTCGATTTACAGTCCGAAGAAGGGATCGAAACGTATCGCCACTTTGCCCAGGAAGCCGCTGATCTGGTGGTCTCCTATGGCGGGTCGTTGTCCGGGGAACACGGTGATGGCCAGGCGCGTGGCGAACTGCTCGAGAGAATGTACGGATCGGAACTGATCGAGGCCTTTCGCGAGTTCAAGCGTATCTGGGATCCGCAATGGAAGATGAATCCCGGCAAGGTTATCGACCCCTATCGCCTCGATGAGAACCTGCGTCTGATTGAGTACCACCCTTTGCCGGTGGAAACGACCTTTCAGTTTCCAGACGACAAGCGCAACTTCTCACGGGTTGCGTATCGCTGCGTGGGTGTCGGCAAGTGCCGTAGCGACAGCGGGACGATGTGCCCGAGCTACATGGTGACGCATGAGGAGAAGCACAGCACTCGAGGCCGTGCGCGTCTGCTGTTCGAGATGATGAACGGTGAGGTAATCACTGACGGCTGGCAATCCGAGGAAGTGCATGAGTCTCTCGACCTTTGCCTGGCCTGCAAGGGCTGTAAGGGCGACTGCCCCGTCAATGTGGATATGGCGACCTACAAGTCCGAGTTTCTCTCGCATTACTTCGCGAAAGGAGCACATCCGCGACCGCTCAATCACTACGCTTTCGGCTTTATCGATCGTTGGTCGCGCCTGGCCTCGAAAATGCCTGCGTTCACCAACTTCGTCACCCGGGCACCGCTGTTAGGCAACCTGACCAAGCGCGTGGTTTCGATGCCCCAGCGTCGGCAGGCGCCGTTGTACGCACCCGAAACGTTCAAGTCCTGGTTCGCCAAACGTCCGGTCGTCAATGAACAGGCGTCACCGGTGATGCTGTGGGCCGATACGTTCAGCAATCATTTTTATCCCGAGACGGCTCAGGCCGCCACCGAAGTGCTTGAGGCGGCGGGCTATCGTGTGGTGATACCCCCTGAAGGGTTGTGCTGCGGGCGTCCATTGTACGACTTCGGCATGCTCGATGATACCAAGGCTTACCTGCAAGAGGTGATGTCGGCCTTGAGCGCGGCGATTGAAATGAATATGCCGATTATCGGCCTGGAGCCTTCGTGCATAGCGGTCTTCCGCGATGAGCTGATCAATCTCTTTCCTGACGACGACCGCGCTAAATGGCTACACGATAACAGCCTCATGCTCAGTGAATTTCTGGTTCACCGGGCTGAGGGGTATCAGCCACCCAGATTGACGAGGAAGGCGCTGGTGCATGGTCACTGCCATCACAAAGCCATCATGCACCTGGATGCCGAGTTGGCGCTGATGCAGCAAATGGGGCTGGATTACGAAGTGCTGGATTCGGGCTGTTGCGGGCTATCCGGTTCCTTCGGCTTTGAACATGATAAATACGCTATTTCGATGGCTGCGGGTGAACGTGTCTTGCTGCCACGAGTACGCGAGGCTGAGGAGGGCACCCTGATTATCACCAATGGATTCAGTTGCCGTGAGCAGATCGCTCATGCCACGCCGCGCCGTGCGTTACATATTGCCGAGGTGCTACGCATGGCGATGGATAGCGCGCAAGACGTTATCAATGGTCCACCGGAACAGGCTATCGAATGGAGGCGTGCTCAAGCGCAGCGAAAAGCCAACCAGCGTACCGCAAGCATAGCTGGCTTGGTTGTGATGGCAGGGCTGCTGGCATGGGGAGTGAGCCGGCAACGCCGGTGAGACTAATTCAATGATAAAGATACAGAGATAATTAGGAGGCAGTAGATTATGGACAATCGTCAGGACAGCGCACCCCCACGTGAAGTGGTGGTCATTACGGGCGCTGGCGCCGGTGTAGCCCGCGCCACGGCTCGTGAATTTGCCCGTCACGGGGCGCACTTGGGGTTGATCTCCCGTAGCGAGAACCGATTAGAGGCGGTGAAAAGTGAAGTCGAAGCGCTGGGCGCCCGCGTTGTCACCGTGAGCGCGGATGTCGCCGATCCTGATCAGGTCGAACGGGCAGCCGAGCTGATCGAGGCGGAGCTGGGGCCGATCGATATTTGGGTCAATAGCGCTATGACCACAGTCTTTGCGCCGATGCACGAGATGAGCGCAGAAGAGTTTCGGCGAGTTACCGAGGTGACCTACCTGGGTTATGTGCATGGCACCCTGTCGGCATTGAAGCGTATGCGCGCTCGCAACCGAGGCACCATCGTCCAGGTCGGTTCGGCGTTGGCGTATCGTCCAATACCGTTACAAACGGCCTATTGTGGGGCCAAGCATGCGATCAAAGGCATGACCGAGGGGCTGCGGTGTGAATTGTTGAATGAAGGCAGCAACGTGCATGTAACCCTCGTTGAAATGCCGGGTCTCAATACGCCGCAGTTCGACTGGTGCAAGAGCTACCTACCCTATCGCGCCCGGCCAATGGCACCTGTGTATCAGCCGGAAGTCGGCGCAAAAGCCATTTATTGGGCCGCTCATCATCGGCGACGCCAGCTTTATGTAGGGCTATCCTCGGTAGCCACTATTGTCGGCAATAAGCTTGCGCCTGCCTTAATGGACCGCTTCCTGGCGCGAACCGCCGTTAGTGGGCAGCAGACTGCCGAGCCCAGCAGCCCTAGCGCTCCCGACAATCTCTGGCAGCCGGTTAAAGGTGATATGGGCGCTCGCGGACGTTTCAATCGTGAAGCCCACGACGATAGCCTCCAACTCTGGATGGCGACCCACAGGGGGCAGGTGGGGGTAATCGCAGGTGCGGCATTGCTCGGCGGCCTGGCTCTCTTCGGCAGCGCCAAGCGCATGACCAAGCAAAAGTAGCCAAGCAAAAGTAGCCAAGCAAAAGTAGCCAAGCAAAAGTAGGCACCATGATTATGAAATAAGCTAATGCATGCGAACAAAAAAACGCCTCTGCCGGGAAACCAGCAGAGGCGTTTTTATAGGTTGGAAAGCGCTGTTTACGGCAGCTCTTCCTCTTCTTCGTCGAGTTCTTTCTTGGTGGGAATCAAGTCTTCCCGCGACAGCTTCAGTGGTAGCAGGAGCGCTGCGGCGATATAGATGGAAGAGAACGTACCCACCACGATGCCGACCAGCAGCGCAATGGCGAAGTTCTCAATCATATCGCCGCCCAGCAGTAGCAGCGCGAGCAGCACCAGGACGGTGGTGCCCGAGGTTGCCAGCGTACGCGAAAGCGTAGCGTTAATCGCTTCATTGAATATCTGCGGCATATCGTCGATGCGCGAGGTGCGGATGGCTTCGCGAACGCGATCGTAGACCACGATGGTGTCGTTCAAGGAGTAGCCGATCACCGCCAGAATGGCCGCCAGTACGGTGAGGTCGAAATCGAGCTGGAAAAGCGCGAACACGCCGACCACGATCACGACGTCATGCAGCAACGCCAGCAGTGCGCCAATCGCAAACTTGTACTGAAAGCGGAGCGCCACGTAAACCATGACCACGCCGAGTGCGACCAGCAGGCCAAGGCCGCTCTGATCGCGAAGCTGGTCACCTACCTGGGAGCCCACAAACTCAGAGCGTACCAGGTTGACCGTATCGCCGTCGGCGCGCAGTAGGTTAACGACTTCGCCACCCACATCGGCATCAAACGCCTGCTGTAGGCGGATCAATACTTCGGTGGATGCACCGAAGGTTTGTACCGAAACATCCTGGAAGCCGCTCTCTTCGAGCAGCACGCGAATAGCATCGAGTGAGGGCGCCGCGCCATAGCGCACCTCAATCAGCGTGCCGCCAGTAAAATCCAGCCCGAAGTTGAGCTGTAGAATAACGATGGCAGCAATCGACGCGATTAACATGGCAGCCGAGACGATGTACGCAAACTTGCGCCGCCCCATAAAGTCGATTTGCAGATGTGATAGGGGTTTCATTACCACCTCTTAAGTTCTGGGCTAAGCACGTGGATTAAATCCATGCATTTTAAATCCATAGCTTTTTGACGGGTTTGCTGCCATAAACCAAGTTGACCATGGCGCGGGTCACCATTAGAGCGGTGAACAGCGACGTCAAAATGCCGATAGAGAGCGTAACCGCAAACCCTTTGACGGGGCCGGTACCAATCGAAAACAGGATAACGGCTACCAGCAGCGTGGTGATGTTAGCGTCGACGATGGAGGTGAAGGCGCGTTCGTAGCCAGCTTGAATGGCTTGCTGAACCGACAGGCCATTACGTATCTCTTCACGTATGCGCTCAAAGATAAGCACGTTGGCGTCTACCGCCATGCCCAGCGTCAACACGATACCGGCAATACCCGGCAGCGTCAGTGTGGCGCCCAGCATCGACATCACCGCGACCAGCAGCGTTAAGTTCAGCGCCAGGGCGATGTTGGCAAACACGCCAAATACCTTGTAACGCACCAACATGAACAGCACGACCAGCAACAGGCCAATTTGCACCGAGAGCAACCCGCGCTCGATATTTTCGGCGCCCAGGCTTGGCCCAATGGTGCGCTCTTGTACGAAGTAGATGGGTGCAGCAAGGGAGCCGGAACGCAGCAGCAGGGCAAGCTCGGCGGCTTCCGTCGGCGAGTCCAGCCCGGTGATCCGGAAGCTGTTGCCCAGCGCGCTTTGAATCGTGGCCAGGCTGATCAGACCGCGCTCAACGTAGGGCTCACGCTCGATGGTTTCTTCGCCGGTTTCCGGGTCGGTCACCACGGTGTCTTCGCTCTTGTGCTCAATGAAGAGCACCGCCATGTTGCGGCCAATGTTGGTGCGCGTGGCGCGATTCATTAGCGTGCCACCGGTGCCGTCCAGATCAATATTGACCTGCGGGCGACCGTTTTCATCAAAGCTGTTGCTGGCGCTGGAAACACTGTCGCCGGTAATGATCACATCGCGCATTAACTCAGCGGTGCGTGAGGGCTCATTGCGGAAGGCGAAGGTTTCCGTTTCGTTTTCCGGTGTGTCGGGGCGGGCTTCCAGACGGAATTCCAGGTTGGCGGTGGCACCCACGATCCGCTTGGCGGCCACGGTGTCTTGGATGCCGGGTAGTTCTACCACGATCTGGTTGGGGCCCTGGCGCTGAACCATCGGCTCCGCGACACCCAGCTCATTGACCCGGTTGCGCAAGGTGGTCAAGTTCTGGTTGATCGCGTAGTCCTGAATTTCGTTCACCGACTGATCGCTAAGCGTCATGACCAGTGTGGAGGCGCGGCCATCGCCTTCACTGCTGTACTCAAACTCAGGGAAGTCACGGCTAATCAGGCTACGTGCCGTATCACGATCTTCCGCACTGGCGAAATCGATCGACAGCGAGCGTTCTTCCACCTCCGTATTGCGGTAGCGGATACGCTCACTGCGCAGTAGCTCACGCATGGCACTGCCGTTGACTTCGAGGCGCTGGGTCAGCGCGGCGTCCATATCCACTTCGAGCAGGAAGTGCACGCCACCACGCAGATCAAGGCCCAGCGTCATGGGTGAGGCAGAAAAGGCCTGTAGCCATTCGGGCGTTGCTTCGGCAAGGTTTAATGCAACGGTCGCATCATTGCCCAGTAGGTCAGCGGCGATGTCGCGTGCGGGGAGTTGATCGTCATCATGACGCAGACGAACTAACCATTGTCCGTTCTCTTCTTCGAACGCCTTTACTTCGATATCGTTTTCGCTAAGCGCGGTTTCAACGCGCTCAATTTGACGCTCATCCAGCGAGTCGCCTTGGGCGCTGCTGATTTGAATAGCGGGATCTTCGGGGAATAGATTGGGAAGCGAGTAGATAAGGCCAACCACCAGGACGACCAGTATCAGCAGATACTTCCACAGGGGGTAACGGTTGAGCATGCAAGCCCTGCCTTCAATTACAAACGGAATGCTGTGCACGGACTCGCCGTGCACAGCAAAGTTCACCATCATTCATACCATGTCACCCCTGCCGGGGTGGCTGGCACTAGCTCGGCAGGGGTAATGCAAGGATTAGATGGACTTGATGGTGCCTTTAGGCAGTACGGCGGCAACGGCGTTCTTCTGCACGTTAACTTCGGTGCCTTCAGAAATCTCGATGGTCAGGAACTCGTCGCTCACTTTAGTGATACGACCTACCAAGCCACCGCCAATGACGATTTCATCGCCCTTGTCCAGGTTGGATACCAGCTGCTTGTGCTGCTTGGCACGCTTGGCCTGCGGGCGCCACAACAGGAAGTAGAAAATCAGCACGAAGCCGACCAGCATGACGATTTGCGCAATACCACCGCCAGCGGCGGCTTCTTGGGCATGGGCTGGTGAGATGAAGAAATCCAGCATTGCAGAGAACTCCTGAGTTAGAAAAGCTTACGTTTAAAATCGTGGTCAAACAGTTTAAACCACGCGCCAAGGCGCGTGGCGATTAATTCGTCAGGGCTGGCTTAGCGGAGGCACCGGCAGGCCGCGCCGCGCATAGAAGCCTTCCACAAAGGTCGTCAATGTACCCGCTTCAATTGCCGCGCGCAAATCAGCCATTACACGCTGGTAGTAGCGTAGGTTGTGAATGGTATTGAGCATTGAGCCAAGCATTTCATTGCAGCGGTCAAGGTGGTGCAAATAGCCCCGCGAGAAACTCTTGCAGGTATGGCAATCGCACTCTTCATCGAGCGGGCGAGTGTCGAAACGGTGCTTGGCATTACGAATCTTGACCGTACCTTCCGAGGTGAACAGGTGGCCATTACGTGCGTTGCGGGTAGGCATCACGCAATCGAACATATCCACCCCGCGGCGAACGCCTTCCACCAGGTCTTCGGGTTTACCAACACCCATTAAGTAGCGCGGCTTCTCGTCCGGCATCCAGGTGGGCAGGTAGTCGAGCACCTTGATCATCTCTTCCTTCGGTTCGCCCACCGAGAGGCCGCCAATCGCCAGCCCATCAAAGCCGATTTCCAACAGCCCTTTGAGCGAGCGTTCGCGCAGCGCAGGGTGCATGCCGCCCTGAATGATGCCGAACAGCGCGGATGGCGAGTCACCGTGGGCATCCCGCGAGCGCTTGGCCCAACGCAATGACAGCTCCATGGATTTCTCGGCTTCGTCAAAGGTAGCCGGGTAGGGCGTGCACTCATCAAAGATCATGACGACATCGGAGCCCAGCGAACGCTGAACCGCCATGGACTCTTCAGGGCCCATAAACACTTTGCTGCCATCCACTGGCGAGCGGAAGTGCACGCCCTGCTCGGTGATCTTGCGTGTTTCGCCCAGGGAAAATACCTGGAAGCCGCCGGAGTCGGTCAGGATCGGCTTATCCCACTGGGCAAAGTCGTGCAGGTCGCCGTGGGCTTCAATCACCTCGGTGCCAGGGCGTAGCCATAGGTGAAAGGTATTGCCCAGGATGATTTCAGCGCCGATCTCTTTGACAGACTCCGGCGTCATGCCTTTGACCGTGCCGTAGGTGCCCACCGGCATGAAGGCCGGGGTTTCCACCGTGCCACGGGGAAAGTGAAGGCGGCCACGGCGGGCGCGCCCATCTTCGGCCAGGCGCTCAAAGCGCATGAAGCATTCGTTTCGCATAAGTAAGGTAACTCGTTAAGCTCGTTCGTTTAGCGCGACAGGTGCCGGGTCAGTGGGGCCACACTAGCGGGTCAGCAGCATGGCATCACCATAGCTGAAAAACGCATAGCGCTCGGCCACTGCCCGCTGGTAGGCGTGCATAATGGTGTCGTAGCCCACAAAGGAGGAGACCAGCATCAGCAGGGTCGATTCAGGCAAGTGGAAATTGGTAATTAAAGCATCCACGCAGCGCCACTGGTAACCGGGATAGATGAAAATATCAGTATCGCCGCTATAAGGCGCGATCTGCCCATCGCTGCTTTTTTGGCAGGCGCTTTCCAGGCAGCGCACGCTGGTGGTGCCAACCGCGATCACGCGCTTACCCGCCGCCAGGGTGTCGCGCACTTGCTGGCAGGTGGATTCCGTGACCTCAATCCACTCGCTGTGCATATGGTGTTCAAGGATGTTGTCGACGCGCACCGGCTGAAAGGTGCCCGCACCTACGTGCAGGGTGACAAAGGCACGGTTAATGCCTTTATCAGCCAGCGCATCCAGCAGCGGCTGATCAAAATGCAGCCCTGCGGTGGGGGCGGCTACAGCGCCGTCACGCCGGGCGTAGACCGTTTGGTAGCGCTCACGGTCACTGAGTTCGTCTTCGCGGGTAATGTACGGCGGCAGCGGCATATGGCCGTGCTTTTCGAGTAGCGCGATCATCGGCGTATCGCCCAAAAAGCGCAGCTCGAACAGCGCGTCACGGCGGCCTTCTACGATGGCGTGAACGTCACCTTCGAAAATCAGCTCGGTGCCGGGCTTGGGTGATTTACTCGAGCGAATATGCGCCAAGCCACGATGGGCATCCAGCGGGCGCTCCAGCAGCATTTCCACCTTGCCGCCGCTGGCCTTATGGCCGTGCAGGCGCGCCGGAATTACGCGGGTGTCGTTAAACACCAACAGGTCGCCCGGTTCTAAAAGCTCAAGCAAATCAGGAAAGCGGCGGTGCTCAAGCGCGCCGCTCTGGCCATCCACGCACAGCAAACGGCAGTCGCTACGCTGTTCAGAAGGGTAGCGAGCAATTAATTCGTCGGGTAGCTCGTAATGAAAATCCGCGCGCTGCATGGTGTATAACTCTTAGCGTTGATCAAACAGGCGGCATAGGATAGCGCTTTGGCTGCATAAAGTCAGTCAACATGATTGACCTACTTCGACATTTACGTATAATGCGCAGCCATTGCCGGTGTGGCGGAATTGGTAGACGCAGCGGATTCAAAATCCGCCGCCTTTACGGGTGTGCCAGTTCGAGTCTGGCCACCGGCACCAACTTTAAAAAAAGGCGCTTAGGCGCCTTTTTTTGTGCCTGTCACTCCTTCCTTGCTCTTCTGTGGTTGCATTCCTCGCAAAACCAGCAATCCAAGCCGCTCCTGGGCTTAACCCCAATGTTCATCCTGCCTTCAACGCAATTAGCATCATATTTAAAGCTAATTACATTTACTTTCCCGCTGCAACCCGGCACGCTTCGAGTACGAGATACTTAGAGGCTCTATAGAGGATACGACGCACGTTGAAGCAAACAGGGACGGGTACCAACTAGCACAGCGGGTTGTGGATAGATGGTATCCAGGGGGAAGGCATTGTGGGTAAAAAGAGTTAAATAATGGAGAAGCTCTTAATTTTTTACATAGTTTTTAATGAAATAAGAGCTTTCATTTCTTTTAGACATGTTTTTATCTACAAGGTTATGTGTTGAAATTGAAAAAGCACTTACTGAGTTAATCTGTGTCTTAGGTATAGCTATCAAATCTGTATATGTATAATCATCGTGGTTGATATAGTACATATTAGTCAACTCTATAAAAAGTTTCTTTTCATCTCTAACACCTGAGAAAGAAGGCAATATTAGTACTTCTTTATTTTCTACACCCTCTTCGTCTGGCTTGCCAGTGGCAATAGGGACTCCAATATAAATTTTTCTAGAATTTAAGGTTATTAATGCATAAGTTCTATCTTCTGCCTCAACGCGCACTTGATAACACATTTCTTGATAAGCGATATATTCTTGTTCAAGTAGACTCTTATACATTTTTTTATATTTAGTATAAGTATCTTCTATTTCTCTTAAGCGATTTTCCTCTGTATCGCAAAACCTATCATATATTCTTATGAAGAAATTTATGGTTTTGTTCATGTTTGCATACAGTATGGCTTTGTCTTTAAGAGTATTTATGTTTTTTGAAAAAGTTCGATATTTTTCATAATGTGAAATGTTATTGCTTATTTGAGAGATAAAGATATCTTGTTCTACAAAAGTATCTGTGATTTGTAGCAAAAGAAAATCAGATGGACTTTTTTCTTTATAGATAGAGGCAATTTTTGCATTGTCTCTTTCCTGAAAAAAACTAGCTAGCCGAGGTGTAGTTTTTGAAAGTATTTTTTTTGATGCTAATTTTAGTTTAACTAAGAGAGTGGAGAGGGCTATGCTAAGAAAAGAGAGGGAAAGAAATTTTAACGTTAATTTTTCTTCATCATTCAAAGAGAAAATTGAAATAATATTTTCGGTATGATTAATATTATACAGAAATACAGATATTATATTGAGAGGGCTTAGTTCTTTGCTTTCTAGTGAGATGAAGGTAAATAGAGAAAATTGCTTTCGATCTTCTGGGGACAAAGAATAAAATTTTGAAAATTCAGAGAATAAGGGTATGAGTAAGTCAGAAATGATGAAGATAAAAAATATAAAAATAGTGCCATTTTTTATTGCATACAAATAAATAGGCCACCCTTTATAAGTTCCTATTTTTAAGCTTTCATATGGGTGACCTTTCAATATAGTTATACCGCAGATTAAAATCGGTATTAACAGCAGAGCAATCATTATTTATGCCATTTTATTTCTGCTGTTAAAAAATCTATGAGAAATTTCTTGCTCTTTTTTTGGCATGCTATTCTTTATAACCTTTATGTCAAAGGTCGCAGAGCCATCGCTATTTATTTTAGCGTTTTTAAATGTAGCCTTAGAAGAAGGCTCACTAGAACGCATAATATGTTCTTTATGTTTAGAACCAAAAATAAGCATAGGTCGACTCCAATAGTTTTTTTAAATGCTTATACTTTTTATTATAGCTTTTAGCTATGCCAAGTTTCTTGGCTTATCATCATGATGGACTGCTGAAACACTGAAATCAATATTTAAGTGAAGTGAAAGCATGACCAGAAGCAGGGCCGTGTCCACATACTGTCAACATAAATTAGCTTTAGCGAGCTGAAGCGAGCTTTTTGCTAGGTAATAATTCTTCAAAATCAATACAGTATGCTGTTTTGTGTAAATACGATAAAGGTTCAAAATACGCCGCCTTTACGGGTGTGCCAGTTCGAGTCTGGCCACCGGCACAATAAATATCAAGAGCTTAGCGTTCATCGCTAGGCCTTTTTTTAGTTCCCGGTATTCCAAAAGTGTCAACAAAGTGTCAGCAGAGCTCACCTAACTTGTAATCAGTAGGTCTCTGGTTCGCCTCTCAGTTTTACTACGCACCCAGCATAGCGATCCTCTGGTGGCTTATTGCCAATATCGTATACCGCTGCGATTTCATGAACGGACACGCTGCCATAGTCGGCCAGGGCTAGGCTGGGTGCTACCTACAGAATGCCAGTGCTACTGCAGCTGGATTAGCCATTCAATATCATCTTGATCCTGAGCATAGTAAGACTCGCCATCTGGGCCTTCAAAACGGCCGGCTGCTACGTGATTTACCGGATCGCTATTCGTCAGGAAAAATGTGTAAGGTCCATCAATACTTTGCTCGGGCTCAGCTATTACATAACTCGGCTCATTATCGGCGTTTGCTACTTTGATCGTGCGTGACATAGATCCTCCTTGTCTTACGGCTCAATTCAACCTGCTATGCGTTCAGCATAGTGCGTTAAACTATCTGGTCGCAAAATCAGCGCGACCAACGGGCTGTATGTAAATATAGCAAAGCGGTAACCCGCTGATTTAGCTACAAAGCCTTAAACCGATGAATTAATATTTATCAACAAATTTTTTATCAATTAAAACAAAAGGTTATTTATTTTAAAAATTAAAGGGTCGCTCTACCCCGGTGGCAGTTTGCAAGTCTTTTTGTGTTTTACTAGGGTTTGTATTGTTCGTTGCGTGTTGTTTCCAACACAAAGTAAAGCACGCTTTATGACTCGTTAAACATTGGAGGTATAACGATGGCTACTTTTCCACTTAAAACGACGCTTGCAGTCGCTATCGCCGCGCTAGGGGTAAGCTCTATGGCGCAAGCCCAGCAGTATGGCGACGGTGACGATGTCGTTGCCATTACCGAATGGAACTACGACGATCTTTATAATGAGAGCGGCTTCGACGCCGATTGGCTTCTCGATAGAGATGTGTCGACTGACGATGAGGATGATATCGGTAGCGTCGAAAATGTGCTGGTCAACGACAAGAACCAGATTGAAGCGATCATTGTCCAAATTGGTGGTGTTTGGGACATTGGCGACACGCACGTGGCGGTTCCATGGGATGAGGTCGATGTTTCTAACGACAATATTCAGGTGCCGTTGAACGCCGATAACTACGACGACTACGACCTGTTTGAAGGTGAAAACGAGTACGTCAGCAAGAGTGCCTTACAACAGACCACACAGGTCGGCGACAATGTCGAAGCTGGCAACAATATTTGGAAAATTACCGATCTACTCGATGATTACGCTGCAGTGAATACCGGCGCTGGTCAAGGCTACATCGAAAATGTGTTGTTTAACGACAACGGCCAAATTCAAGCTGTCATCATTTCTGGTGGCGATGGTGTATCTGCTTATCCCTTCTATGGCTATGACTACGGCTGGGATCCGGCGTACGAGTCTTATAACTTGCCCTATAGCGCCGATGAAATGGAGGGCATGGAGAACTTCGACATTGATCGCTACGTTGATAATGAATAATTTTTAACGTACTACGCCATATCAAGAGCCTCAAGCCCTGCTTGGGGCTCTTTTTTTGCTGGTAGCACTATCAGATGTAGCATCTACGTGTGCGTATTCTCGCAGCGCTCAGCGGTAAGTTGACGGTAGAGCGTGACAAGTTCTGCGCTTTTAGCATCCTCGTGCCAACTAGCAGCGTAAACTTGGGCTCGTTCGGCAAGCTGTTGGCGCAGGGTGTCATCGCTTAGCAGGCGGTTAACTTTGGCGGCAAAGTCGTCATGGTTATCCTCGGCGATCAGGCAGCCTTCTCCCTCTTTGAGTACATCACGCGTGCCCATCATGGCGGTGGAAACCACCGGCGTGCCCAGGGCCATCGCTTCCAACAGCACCAGTCCCTGGGTTTCCGTGCGTGATGCAAACACGAAGACGTCGGCGGCGCGGTAAGCGGCTTGCAGTGGGCCGTTGCGGTCAAGGTAGCCGAGGAACAGGACAGCGTCTGAAACGCCCATTTCTTGGGCGCGTTTGACGAGCGAATCATGGGCCGGGCCTTCGCCGGTAATGATTAGCCAGGTGGTCGGGTGTTCGACTAATACCTGAGACAGCATATCGATCAGAAAACCGATGTTCTTTTCAAAGGCGGCGCGGCCGACATAAAGCAGCAGCCGCGCTTCTTGTGGCAGGTCGTAGTGAGCCCGAAAGTCGCGCTGATCTTGAGGCAGGCAAAACGCCTCCAGCGCTAAACCAGTAGCAATGACGGTGATGGGCGTCGTCACGCCATAGTGGGTGAGTGCTTGCTGCATCGCCCGTGAAGGCGCCACCAAGGCGTCGAGCTGCTGGCACTGGTGCACCGAAAGCCTGCGTGCCGCAAAGCGCAGCCAGCGCCGGGGAAGCCAGCGGATATAGTGATGAATATACTCTTCAAAAAGCGTGTGATAGGTCGCCACCACCGGTAGCCCAAGCTGACGCCCCAGCGCTACACCGGCATAGTGGGCGGTAAAAGGCGTATGCACATGAATCAGATCAAAGGCTTCACCTGCCAGCGAAGGTGCCAGGGCGAGTAGATCACCGTAGCGCATCATGCGGTCTTCAGGGTCGCCGGGTACGTGGCGAGAAGGGATACGCAGCACGCCGGGTTCGTCCACTTGGCCTACCGGATAGTCGGGGCAGATCAGCGTGACCGAGTGGCCCAAGCGTTCCAGGGCGCCGCGAAAACTAGCAATGGAAGTGGAGACGCCATTGACGCGGGGAAAGTAGACATCCGAAATCATGAGTACTTTCATGCCTTCGAGTGGCATCGCGGTTGTGAATGCCATTGAGTGAAACAGCGTTAATGCTGATGCCAGCCGCGTCTCACGCTCTGCTTCGCGATGCTGGGCTAGGGCGTTGCCCTTGGCTAGCTGAGTGAGGGCTTGTGACAGGGCTTGAGAACGGGCTTTTGAGAATGCCGCGAATTCTGACTCGTCGAGCGTATTGTGGTGAGAGTGGCGTCGAAGTGGTGGCATATTATGAGGACTCTTGTGGCCGCTTATGGCCACCCTAAACGGCATCCGTGACTGGCGGATGACAGCCGTCCCCTCAATTGAGCGTTAACACACAGTTGGCCGCTTGCTCGCTTTTTGTTGCTTAGCCGTTTTATAGTGAATGAATCGCATTCGACGCACCGATGGTATTCCACCATGGCCTTTTTTGAGCTGCATAGCCGCAACTTAGCCCAAGAGCAGGTGGCCCATACCCACGACTTCCATCAACTGATTCTGGCCACTTGTGGCGTAACGGAGCTTTCGATGGAAGGCCAGGGGGAACGGGTCACCGCTCGCCGTGGGTGTCTGATTCCTTCGTCGCGCCATCACGAGTACCAGGGCGATGGCAGTAACCGCACCTTAGTGTTGGATATTCCCGTTGCGCACTTGGCGTCGCTTGAAAAGGGCGGTGAGATCGAGCGCTTGTTTGATAAGCCTCGCTTTTTCAGCGTGCCGCCCGCGCTAAACCAACTGACCCATGCCCTGGCGAACCAGCTCGAGCAGTGCCCTGCGCTGCAAAATGAAATTGCCATTCTGCTGCTGCGTGCGCTGACCATGTACCTGCACGATGCCACGCCCGCCGCGGCTGGCCAGTTGGGCCAGCACTGCATCAGTGAACGCCTCGATCTGGCCCGCCTGGATGCTTGGTTGGATCAACACTTGGCCGATGAGATTCGGGTGGAACAGCTGGCCGCGCTGTGCGCGCTCAGCCCTGGCCACTTTCACACCTGTTTTCGCGAACTGACCGGTGTGACGCCGCTGGCCTATGTGCAGCGCAGGCGCTTGGAGCATGCACGTACGTTAGTGCGACACAGCGCGCTTAGCCTGGGGCATGTCGCCATGTTAGTAGGCTTCCGCGATCAGGGCAGTTTCTCCCGCGCCTATCGTCGCTATTTTGAAATCTCCCCTTCGTCGGATAGATAGACCTTTCCTGTCAGTAGACGCTGCTTTAAAACGGCCTGCATGACTTGCGGGCAAATCTACCGCAGTGTCGGGCAAGTAATTTGCTGCTCTGCGCTTTAGTCTCTGAAGAATACCTTCGAAGGAGAGACTCCATGGGCGTTACCTATCAAGACAGCAATGCACGTATGAGCCAAGTGGCGATTCATAACGGCACCGTTTACCTCGCAGGCCAGGTTCCACCTGATGCCACGGCGGATATGCGTGGCCAAACCGAGCAAGTACTGGCGCGTATCGATCAACTGCTAGCCCAAGCGGGCACCTCAAAAGAGCATCTGATCTCAGCGCAAATCTGGGTCACCAGCATGGCGGAGTTCGACCAAATGAATGCTGCCTGGGATGCCTGGGTCGTGCCGGGTCGCCCGCCGGTGCGTGCAGCGCTTGAAGCTCAGCTCGCCAAGCCCGAGTGGAAGGTGGAAATCATGGTGGTAGCTGCGCTGCCGGAGGCCTGATATGCGGGTTGTTTCTGCCGAAGAGGTCACTCGTTACCTGAGCTGGGGCGGCTTGATACAGCGGCTACACACAACGTTCGTGAACGGCGTGGAGTCGCCTCCCCGCCATCACCACGCGATGCACCGGCCCGATGGCGAAGCCACCATGCTGCTAATGCCCGCCTGGGAAGCGGCGGGCTATATCGGCGTGAAAATGGTCAACGTATTTCCGCAAAACGCCGACCATGGTATTCCCGCCATCTCCGGGCTCTATTTGCTCAGCGAAGGTAAGCACGGCCAGCCGTTGGCCTGTATCGACGGCAGCGAGCTAACCCGACGTCGCACAGCGGCGGCCTCGGCGCTGGCTGCGCAAGCGCTGGCGAATGAAAATGCTGAAACGCTACTGGTGGTAGGTACCGGCAAGTTGGCGCCCATGGTGATCGAGGCTCACGCCAGCGTGCGTCCTATCAAGCGGGTGCTGATCTGGGGCCGCAATCCCAGTAAAGCGGCAGCCATTGCCAACGAGTACGCCGAACGCTTCGAGACCCAAGTGGTGGAAGAGCTGGCGGCTGCCGTGGCAGAGGCGGATATCGTCAGTTGCGTGACGCTCTCTACCCAACCGCTGATCAAGGGCGAGTGGCTAACGCCTGGCACTCACCTGGATTTGATCGGCGCGTTTCGGCCACAAATGCGCGAAACCGATGCGCTGTGCCTGCGTCGCTCAGAAGTATTTGTGGACACCTACGCCGGCGCCAAAGGCGAAGCGGGCGACATCCTGCAAGCCATTGAAGAAGGCGAATTCCAGTTCGACCAGATTCAGGCGGAGCTTGCCGAGGTGCTAAGCGGGGCTAAATCGGGGCGCTCGACACCGGAAGCCATCACGCTATTCAAATCGGTAGGCGCTTCGCTGGAAGATCTGGCTGCTGCCATTGAAGTGTGGGAGTCATTGCCTGAATCTACTGCATCATAGCTCCGCTAAGGACTGCGACCCATGAAGTGTTTTTATCACCCTGACCAGGCGTTGCATGCGCCGCCGACCTTCCTGCTGCGCGGCCAGCCTGTGCCGTCGCCGGAAGGCCCGGTGCGTGCGGAGCTGCTGACCCAGGGGCTTGCCCGTTCAGGGCTGACGCTGAGCGTACCTAAAGAGGCCGACTCGCCTACGCTGCGTAAGCGCCTGGAACAGATTCATACGCCGTGCTACCTAACGTTCCTGGATACCATTTACGCCCGCTGGCAGGCGCTGCCCAACGCGTCGGAGTTTGTCGCTCCCAATATCCACCCCTGCGGTGGTGGCCACCACTACCCGCGCCACCCCATTGGGCAAGCGGGTTGGCACCTGCACGACATGGCCTGCCCGCTAAGCGCGACGAGCTTTCAAGGCGCTTTAGCCTCGGCGGCAACGGCGGAAGCGGCAGCAGAAGAAGTGCTTAATGGCGCCCCAACGGCCTACGCATTGTGCCGCCCGCCGGGCCACCATGCCGGGCCGGAGCGCGCCGGGGGCTTTTGCCTGCTGAACAACTCTGCGCTGGCGGCGACCGTGCTGCGTGAACGCTACGGCAAAGTTGCGATCATCGATGTGGACCTGCACCACGGCAACGGCACCCAGGATATTTTTTATTATCGTAGCGATGTGTGGACTGGCTCACTGCACGCTGACCCTAGCGACTTTTATCCGTTTTTCTGGGGCGGTGCAGAGGAAGAGGGCAGCGATGAAGGCGTTGGAGCCAATGTGAATCTGCCCCTGCCGGTGGGCAGTGATGGCGACGTTTATCTCGATGCCTTGGCGATTCTGATTGATCACCTGCAACGTTATGAGCCGGGTGCCGTGGTGGTGGCGCTGGGGCTAGACGCCCACAAGGATGACCCGCTAGCGGGCCTCAAAGTAGAAACCGAGGCGTTCATTGAAGTAGGCAAACGCTTGGCGGCGCTTTCGCTGCCCATGGTGATTGTGCAAGAAGGTGGTTACCCCACTGAACACCTAAGCGCCAACCTGACCGCTTTTATGCAGGGTTTTACGGCATGAGCAGAACCGGTTTCTACTGGCACGAACGCTGCTTTTGGCACGACCAGGGTGCAATAGGTGTGTTCTCCGCACCAGGCGAATTCCTGCAGCCCCAGGCCGCTTCGGAAAGCCCGGAAAGCAAACGGCGCCTGAAGAATATTCTCGAAGTCAGCGGGCTGATCGACGAGCTTTACGTGGTGAAGCCTCCTGCTGCGACGCTTGACGACTTGCTGCGCTTTCACACGCCACGCTATTTAGACAAGCTCCAGGCAGGGGATCGAGCACGCGGTGGCAACGGCGGCGACTGCGCACCTTACATGCCCGGCAGTTGGGCGGCGGCCACGCAGTCCGCAGGGTTGGCTGTTGCCGCCGTTGAGGCTGTGGCGCTGGGTGAGGTGAGCAATGCCTACGCCCTATGCCGACCGCCGGGGCATCATGCCGAAGCCGACCAGGGCCGTGGGTTTTGCCTGCTGGGCAATATTCCTGTGGCGGTGATGCGTGCCCGAGCCTTGGGGCAGGTTAACCGCGTGGCGATACTCGATTGGGATGTTCACCACGGCAACGGTCAGCAGGCAGCGTTTTATAACGACCCTGAGGTTTTTACCGTTTCTCTTCATCAAGCGGCCAACTACCCGCTGGAAACGGGTGGCTTTGACGAACAGGGCGAAGGCGCAGGCCTGGGTGCCAATCTCAACCTGCCGCTGCCACCGGGCTGCGGCCTGGGCGCCTACGCGTACGCCATGGGAAAACTGGTGTTGCCCGCGCTAGAGGCATTCAACCCTGACCTGATCGTGGTGGCGTGCGGTTACGGTGCTTGCGCCAAAGATCCATTAGGCAAAATGTTGCTCAATAGCCAAGCGTTCGCCACCATGACCGCCCAGCTAAAAGCCCTGGCCGAGCGCTGCTGCGAGGGCAAGCTGGTGTTCGTCCATGAAGGCGGTTATTCAGAAGGCTATGTGCCGCTGTGCGGCCACGCGGTGATCCAGACGCTGGCAGGCAGTGCCATTGCCGTGCCCGATCCGCAAAACGATGAAATTGCCGCTTGGGGCTATCAGGCCCTGCAACCGCACCAGCAAGCATTAATCGATGACTGGTGCCAACAGTGGGAGCAACGTAAACAATGACACCGCTTTATGACCGCGATGGCTGGATCTGGCAGGATGGTGAATGGCTGGAGTGGCGCGAGGCCAAGGTGCATGTCTTCACCCACACCTTGCACTATGGCATGGGCTGTTTTGAGGGCGTGCGCGCCTATGCTGGCCCTAGCGGCACGCATCTATTTCGTGCTGCTGAACATACCCGCCGCTTGGCAGAAAGCGCCCATTCGCTGGATATGCCGCTGCCGTTTAGCGAAGCGGAGCTGATCGATGCCCAGCGCGAGTGCCTGACCAAAAACGGCCTGAGCAATGCCTATCTCAAGCCCACGGTGTTTTTTGGTGCGGAAGGCATGGGGCTGCGCGCCCAGGGGCTAACGACCCATGTCATGGTGGCCGCTTGGGATTTGGGCCCCTATATTTCGCCCCAGGCCGCGACCCACGGCTTGCGTGCGCTGACCTCTTCCTGGGCGCGCCACCACGTCAATATCAGCCTGTGCCGGGCGAAAACCAACGGCCACTACGTCAACTCGATACTGGCGCTGAACACCGCGATCAAGGCCGGGTTCGATGAAACCATTATGCTCGATCCAGAAGGCTATGTAGCCGAGGCCTCGGCGGCGAACGTCTTCTTGCTGCGCGATGGCGTGCTGCACACCCCGGAAGTAACGTCGTGTTTGCAAGGCATCACCCGGGATAGCGTGATTCAGCTGGCGAAAAAAGTGTTAGGCATCGAAGTGCGCGAGCGGCGGATTACCCGTGATGAGCTCTACACCGCCGATGAGGCATTTTTAACCGGCACCGCCGCCGAGATACTCCCACTGCGCGAGCTGGATGGCCGTCGTATTGGTGGACGCGCGGGAGCACCACCCGCCAATGAGCCCATCAGCCCAGTCAGTGTGACGGCTCAACTGCAGGGGCTATATCGCCAGGCGGTGCGCGGTGAGTTGGATGATTTTCGGCATTGGTTAACGCCGGCTTAAGCGCTAATCGCCTTCTCCAAAGCAGCCAATCTCCCCGGTTCCAGTGCTGCCTGCACGGCCGTGATACGTATGATATTGGCAAGCTCAGGGTGCACTAAGCGAGTGACTAACACGCCTTCGGCGAGCAGTTGCTGATGCACCTCGGCGGCGAGTTCGGCGCTGGGCAGGCGAATGCCGATAAAGTTAGTAGCGCTGGGCAGTACGTCGGCACCCAGTGCGCGAAAGTGCTCAGCCAACTGCTCACGGCGGGCTTTTACATCGGCAACGTGCTGATTCACTTCGCCAGGGTGGTCGAGTACCACTTCGGCGGCGGCCAGGGTCAGCGAAGATACCGCGTAGTGAATGCGCACCTTCATCATCATCGCCAGTACCTCAGGGGCGGCGATGGCGTAGCCAATGCGCAGACCCGCCAGGCCGTGAGCCTTGGAGAGCGTGCGCAGGCGAATCACTCCCGGTATGGCTTTGGCTGCGAACTCGCTACCCGCGTCATCGCGGAAATCACCATAGGCTTCGTCTAACATTAGCCAGCAGGAGTCGGGCAGCGCCTCGCGCAGCTTGAGGATGGCGCTGTCGTTATGTAAGTGACCACTGGGGTTATCCGGGTTGGCCAGGTACACCAGCCGCGCGTTTTCCTGATGCGCCGCTGCGATAAGCGCTTCCAGATCGGGGGCCAGCACGCCCGGCGCCTCAAAATAGCTGGGTTCAATCAAGCGGCAGCCCTGGCCTTTGGCGAAGTAACCAAAGGTGGGGTAGGTGCCTGCGGTGCTCACCACAGTTTCGCCCGGTTCGCAGGTGGTGCGCAGGGCCAGGGCAATCAAGCTGTCAGCCCCGGCATCCACCAGCATCGTTTCCAGCGCAATACCCTGCTGCGCGCTCAAGCGTTGGCGCACCCCTAGCGCTTCGGAATCGCCGTAGCAGTAAACGTGTTCGGTCAGGGCATCGCCAAAGTGGTCGCGCAGGGCACGGTGGGGCATGTCCAGACCTTCGTTAGAGCCCAGCCGATGGGAGATCTCCCGGCCAAGTTTACGCTCCAGCACCTTGATGCCCGGAAACGGATTAACAGGGCCTTCACTCAGTAAGTGGTTGGGATAAGGGGGCGTGCTTTGAGAAGGCATAACGATTCCTAGAAACGATTTTCAAATCAGTATTAATGATTAACGTAGCGCGTTTATTTAAAGCTCTATTATTTAAAGCACTTTTATTTAAAGTACTTTACCGGGATTTAACAGATTAAGCGGGTCGAGCGCTTGCTTGAGCGACTGCATCAGAGCGATCTCGGCGCTGGAGCGGCAGGTACTTAGCCAGGGGCGCTTCTCCAGGCCAATGCCGTGCTCGGCGGAGACTGAGCCGCCAAGTGCTGCCAGCGGTTGATAAACCATCGCTTCCACTTCACGGCGCACCTCTAATTCAGCGCTTCCCACGCTAACGGAAATATGCAGGTTGCCATCGCCCAGGTGGCCAAACACCACCAGGCGCGCATCTTCCCATCGCTGGGTTAGCTGCGCTTCCAAGGCATCGGTGTAGCGCTGCATATCGGCAATCGGCAGGCTGACATCGAAGGTAAGCACTGGCGCCATGCCCTTGACCAGCCCCTCGATATCCTCACGAATCGCCCAAAGCCCATCGCGCTGGGTCGTCGACTGCGCAATCACCGCATCGACAATCAGCTCGCTCTCAAGCGCACTCTCTAATGCTTCGCTGAACTGAGTGGCATTGCGCTCAGCGTCGCTGCCCAGGGAATCAATGATCACATAAAAGGGATGCTCGGTGGCAATCGGCGGGGTGTGGCGGCCCAGGGTTTCAGTGAGTAGCCGATAGTGGTTCTGCCACATCACCTCAAACGCACCCAGGCTGCCGCCGAGTGCTTTGCCCATATGGCTGAGTAGCCCGGTGAGCGCCTCAAATGAAGGACAGGCCACCAGCGCCGTTTGCTCGCTGGGCGTGGGGGGCTGCAGGCGTAGCACCGCGCGGGTCACGATGCCCAAGGTGCCTTCGCTGCCGATAAACAGCTGCTTTAAATCAAAACCGGCGTTGTTTTTCAGCATGCGGTTCAGGGAACTGACCACGCGACCATCGGCCATCACTGCCTCCAGGCCGAGCACCTGCTGGCGCATCATGCCGTAGCGAATCACCCGAACGCCGCCGGCGTTGGTGGCGATATTGCCGCCAATCGTGCAACTGCCCCGAGCGCCAAGGTCCAGCGGGAACTGCAGACCGACCTCTTTCGCAGCTTCCTGAACCCGTTGTAGCGGTGCCCCGGCCTGCACGGTGAGGGTACCGCCCACTTGATCAATCTCTTCGATTGCGGTCATGCGTTCCAGGGAAATCACCAGCTCATCCGGGCTCGCTTCTGCACCGTGAACCAGACCGGTGAGGCCGCCGTGCGTCACTACCGGCTGCTGTACCTCATGGCAGGCACGCATCACGGCAGAGACTTGCTCGGTATCGGCCGGGCGAACAATCGCGCCTGCCTGACAGGGCGCGCCCGTCATCCAGTCCACGCGGCGGCTGTACACATCGTCGCCGGTCAATACATGGGCCGGGCCAACAATGGCGCGCAGCACCTCCAGGGTTATCTGCATCTGTTTTCCTTAGCTTGTCTTTTCCATTTTCTTGCCCATTTGGTCTTGCCCGATAAATTACGCTGTCGCCGCCACAGGCGCTTCGCGGCCGGGAATCGCCTTGAGCAGGTCTTGGGTATACGCCTCACGCGGGGCGAGGAAAATCTGCTCGGCGCTGCCTTGCTCAACGATGCGGCCATGCTGCATCACCACGATACGGTCGCAGATATGCGCGGCGACGCGCAGGTCGTGGGTAATGAATAGCAGCGAGAGCGAGAGGCGCTGTTTTAACTCTTCCAACAGTTCCAGCACTTGGGCCTGAATCGATACATCCAGCGCCGAGACAGCTTCATCCGCCACAATCAGCTCGGGGTTGAGCGCCAGCGCTCGGGCAATGCCGATACGCTGGCGCTGGCCGCCGGAAAACTCGTGGGGAAAGCGCTCCACGGCGCTGGCACCCAAGCCCACCATATCGAGCAGCTCGCCCGCTTGCTTGAGCGCCGCGGCTTTGGGCGTGCCGTTGGCAATTGGTCCTTGAGCAATCGCCATGCCCACTTTGGTGCGTGGGTTGAGCGAGGCGTAGGGGTCTTGGAATATCATCTGCACTCGGTGGCGTTCCCGTCGCAGCGCATCGCCTTTGAGCTGAGAAAGGTTCACCCCATCCAGCAGCAGCTCGCCGCTGTCGGGGTGTTCCAAACGCACCACGCAGCGCCCAAGCGTGGATTTTCCCGAGCCGGACTCACCCACAATCCCCACCGTTTCCCCACGAGCCAGCGTGAGCGAAACATCGTTAAGCGCATGCACTTCCCGGGCAGGTTTGAGCCAGCCGCCTCGGGAGCGAAAGACCTTATTGAGTTGCTTGATTTCCAACAGCGGAGCAACTTGACTGGTCTCCCGGTGGGGCGGCACCGCATTGCTGGGAATCGCGGCAATCAGCGCTTGGGTATAGGCGTCTTGAGGATTCTCAAGCACCGGCTTGGCGTCCCCCAGCTCGACGATCTTGCCGTGACGCATCACACAAACGCGGTTGGCGATTTCGGCCACCACGCCAAAGTCGTGAGTGATAAACATCACTGACATACCTCGCCGCTGCTGAAGGTCGCGAATCAGCTCCAGTATCTGCGCTTGGGTGGTGACATCCAGCGCCGTGGTGGGCTCATCGGCAATCAGCAAAATGGGCTCCAGCGCCAGGGCCATGGCGATCATGACCCGCTGGCGCTGGCCGCCGGAAAGCTCAAACGGGTAGGCGCGAATGGCCTTCTCCGGCTGGGGAATGCCCACTTCGATCAACAGTTCCAGCGCGCGGGTCTGGCGCTCCTTGGGGGTGAGCTGGCCGTGGGCTTCGAACACCTCGGCAATTTGCGCGCCGACTCGCATCAGTGGATTCAGGGCGGTCATTGGCTCCTGGAAAATCATGCCGATTTTTAGCCCGCGCAGAGCGCGGTGCTGCTTTTCCGTCAGAGCGAGCAAGTCTTGCCCCTCGAACAGTATCTCACCCCGGGTGGCGTTCACGCCTTTGGGTAGCAGCCCCATCACGGCGTTGGCGGCCATCGATTTACCGGAACCGGACTCACCCACCACGCACATGATTTCGCCGCGCTTCACCTCGTAGCTAACGTCCTCCACCGCCAGGGCGCGATCCGCCCCTTTGGGGAGCGCAATGTTGAGATCGCGAATGCTGAGGACGGTGTCAGCCGATGGATTCTCTGTAATAGGCATATAAAGTCCTTAGCGCTCGCGTGATAGTTTGGGGTTCAGTGCGTCGTCTAACCCTTCACCCACCAGGTTCAACGCCAAAACGGTGAGCAGAATCGCCACGCCAGGGAAAAAGCTCAGCCACCACGCCTGACGAATCACCGTGCGTGCAGCACCGATCATATAGCCCCAGGACATCACGTTAGGGTCGCCCAAACCGAGGAACGACAGCGCTGACTCCAGCAAAATCGCGGTGGCCACCATTAGCGATGCCAGCACGATAATCGGCGACAGCGTATTGGGCAGAATCTGGCGCAGAATGATCGTGGTGTTGGATTGGCCCACCAGGCGCGCGGCTTCGACATACTCGCGGTTGCGCAGCGACATAAATTCAGCGCGCACTAAGCGGGCCACCGGCGGCCAACTGACAATCGCAATCGCCAGCACAATCGAGGTGATGCTGGGCTGCATGATGGCCACCAGCACTATCGCCAGGGCGAAGTTGGGAATGGTCTGGAAGAACTCGGTAAAGCGCATCAAGAAATCATCGATGATGCCGCCGTAGTAGCCGGCAATGGCGCCCAGCGGCACGCCGATCAAGAGCGCCACGCAGGTAGAGACCAAGCCAATCAACAGCGATACCCAGGCGCCGTGCATCAGGCCTGAGGCCACGTTGCGGCCCATGGTGTCGGTGCCTAGGGGAAAGCCATCTTGCGAGAGCGGCGGCAAAAAGGGCCGCTGCACCATGCGCCATGGCGATTCAGGAAACAGCAACGGCGCCAGTATCGCCATGGCGATAATCAGCAGCAGAATGATCAGCCCGACGAGGGCGCCGCGGTTTTGCGCGAAGCGTGCGAAAAAGCTCATGCGGCCCCCTTCTTGATGCGTGGATCAGCCAGGCTGTAGACCAGATCAGTGATGATATTGAAGACGATGACCAGCGCCGCCGAGAAGAAGAAAATACCCAGCAGCAGGTTGTAGTCGCGCTGCTGCAGCGCTTCGAACATCAACCGGCCAATGCCGGGCCAGGCAAACACGGTTTCGGTCAGGATCGCGCCGCCGACCATCTGCCCCGCCTGCAGGCCTGCTAACGTGATGATCGGCAGCAGGGCGTTACGCAACACATGGCGCCGCTGAATAATGCCTGGCTTCAAGCCCTTGGCGCGGGCGGTTTTGACGTAATCCTGCTGCGCGGCATCGAGCATTGATGTGCGCGTCATGCGGGTGTAAATCGCCATAAAAAATAGCGCTAAGGTGGTCGCTGGTAGCACCAAGTGCTGGGCAATATCAAGCACCAGCGCAAACCCTGTATGGCCAGCCCCCACGGTGTAAAGTCCGTAGGCGGGCAGCCAGCCCAAGTAGACCGAAAACACCACCACCGACATCAGTGCAACCCAGAACAGCGGCGTGGCGTAGAATACCAGCGCCAGCGCCATAATCAGCGAGCCAGAGGGTTTCTTGACCCTTGCCGCAGCCATGGAGCCCGCCACGATGCCCAGCACCAGCGAAAGCACGAAAGCGGTGCCGGTGAGCAGTAGGGTGGCGGGTAAACGATCCATAATCAGATCAAAGACAGGAACGCCCAATCGGTAGGAGTAGCCAAAATCGAGCATGGCGATACCTGACACGTAGTGCCACAGCTGCACATACATCGGCTGGTCGAGCCCAAAGCGCTCGCGCAGCTGGTTGAGAAACTCCTGGTCGGCGGCACCCGCTTCACCGGCCAGAATAGCAGCCGGGTCACCGGGGGCCAGCTGAATCAGCAGGAAGTTAAAAATAACGATTAAAAACAGCACAATGACGGCCTTGAACAACCGCATCAGAATGAGGCGCGCGTAAACCATAAGTAATTTCCTGACTAATACCTTCAAGACATAGCTAAAAAACCCAGGTAGCTCGCGCTACCTGGGTGGCCTGGGTTTAGCGATCTAGCCAAGCATCTTTAAAGCCGTCGTTGACCCCCACGCCGGAGGTGACCAGATTTTTCACATCACAGCGATAAAGGGTCGGGAAGCCCAGCTCCATCAGCCAGCCAACGGGCACATCTTCGTGCAGGATTTCCTGAACCTCGCGGTAAAGTTTTTCGCGCTCTTCGTCGGGGAATGCCGTGGCGGCCTCGTTGAAGAGCTCGTCGACACGCTCGTTTTCGTAGCCTTCCACGTTATTCCAGGGCGAGCCCTTGGCAATATTGTCGGAAAGGTAGGTGCGTGAAATACCCAGCGCCGGGTCGCCGTACTGGTAGAGATAGGTAAAGGCCAGGTCATAATCCCAATCGCCCAGGCGCTGGTTCCAGCCGCCCACGTCGGTGGCTTGGGTTTCAACGTTAATACCCACTTCGCGCAGGTTCTGCTGCACGGCTTCGGCCCAGCGGGTCCAGGTTTCGCCATAGGGCAGCGGCAGAATGGTAATCTCTTCGCCGTCGTAGCCCATTTCATCCAGCAGCTCGCGGGCGCGGTCTGGGTTGTAGTCGTAGGGTTCGAGATCATCGTTCTGGAAGCGCGCATTGGAGCCAAAGGCAGAGAGCGGGACATTGCCCAGGCCGTTCCACAGGACATTTTTAGCGAACTCGCGATCCATGGCATACATCACCGCCTGGCGGAAGCGTTTATCCGCGGTGGGGCCTTCGCGGTTGTTCATCCACAGCATGGCAAAGGGGCTGAAGTACTCGTGGCCCTCTTCGGTCATGCAGACGTTATCCATTTCGGCCAAGCGGGGAATATCGAAGTTCTCGACGGTACCGCTCGGCAGCACGTCAATGGTCTCGTTCTCGAACGCCACTGCACGGGAAGCGCCATCAGGAATAACATGCCAGTTCACGCCATCCAGATAGGGCAAGCCCTCTTCGTAATACTCCTCGTTCTTGACCAGCTCGATGACGGTGCCGCGTTCCCAGTTGTCGAACTTGAACGGGCCGGTGCCAATGGGATGGTCGTTGTGTTCGTTATCGCGGAAATCGGTACCTGCGTAAAGGTGTTCGGGCACCATGGTAAAGGTGCCTGCTTCAAACGAGAGCAGGAAAGGACCAAAAGGCTGCTTCAGGGTGAATACCACGGTGTGGTCGTCGGTAGCTTCGATGCTTTCCACATGCTGCAGCACTGCGCGGGCACTGGGGTTCAATTCACGGTGGAAAACATCAGCGGAAAACACTACGTCCTCAGCGGTGAAGGCTTCACCATCGTGCCAGGTAACGTCGTCGCGAAGGTGGAAGGTATAAGTGCGGCCATCATCACTGACTTCCCATGACTCCGCCAGTTGTGGCATGGGCTCAAGGTCGGTGGTGTAGCGCAACAGTCCTTCGTAAATATTGCCCGACACGGTACGGGTGGGCGCGTTCTGAACCATGCCCAGCACCAGGCCGGGCGGCTCCGGCTGGATAATGGTGTTAACCACACCGCCCTCTTTGGGGTCATCGGCCAGGGCGGCGGAGGTGAAAGCAAATGCTGCAGCGGAAATAGCCAAAGCTAAGGGTGTCTTCATGTTTCCTGCTCCTCGGTTATTAGCACGTAATAAATTTACGTAGTCGTTAGGCGAGCGAGGCGTGGCGTGTTAGGCCCAGTTGTGTGGGTTATTGGGGGCCTTTTGAACCTTGCACTTTGAACTTAGCAGCATGCGGCAAAACTGTCGACAGTCGGCAATCGTTCGTCGACAAGGCGCTATTTTTCGTCATACTGGAGTGACAGCGTTACACCCAACGAGTGACTTTTATGGCCTTATCAACGGCGGCTCCCAGGCCCTTTATCCAGCAGCAAAACCTCGTCGAGCAGGTGGCTGACTATTTGACCCAAGCGATTATTCAGCAACACTTTTTACCCGGTGAACGGCTCTCGGAAGTACAGCTTTCCCGGGACTTGGGCGTCAGCCGTGCGCCGGTGCGTGAGGCCGCTCGTTTGTTGGAAAGCCGTGGCTTATTAATATCAAAACCGCGCCGCGGCTTCTTTGTTCGCGCGTTGAATGCCGTTGAACTCGAAGATGTCTTTGATTTGCGGCTATGCCTTGAGAGGCACGCGATTCACCGCTTGGCAGAGCGCTATACGCCGGAAGCACAGCACGCGCTTAAGCAACAGGTAGAGGTGCTCTGTGAAGCGGCCGCCAGTAACGATGGCACCCGTCGAATTGAAGAGGATTTGCAGTTTCACCGCCTGATGCTGCACTACGCCGGCAACGAGCGGCTGCTACGTGCCTTCGACGACCTTACTCATGAACTTCGCCTATGCATCACCCTAATTACCAAAACCCATGAAGCCCCCGACACCATCGCCACCAGCCACTTTAAGCTGCTCGACGCGCTGGATAGCGGCAGCCCGGCCGCCTGCCGTGAGGCGATTGATTACCACATAGGCGTTGCCCGCAAATTCGTGGTGAAGGGTGTGGGTGAAACCGGAGATAGTTCTGATGAAGATAGTGCCGATGAAGACATTCTTTCACGATGATCAATTGCTTCATCAGCCGCAAACTTACTTCTCCCGCGGCAAGATGCGCACTCCCCAGGAAGTGCCGGAGCGCGCGACAAAACTGCTAGCGGCGGCCAAGCAGCTAGGGTTTGATATTCAGGCTCCCTTGGATCATGGCGTGGCGCCGTTAAGAGCAGTGCATTCGCTGTCCTATCTGCGCTTTCTGGAGAGCGCCCATCGGCGCTGGCATGCCCTAGGCGAGGATTGGGGTGAAGAGGTGATCTCCAATATCTTCGTGCGTTCGCCCAATGCCCTGCGCGGCATCTTGGCGGAAGCCGGGCGTTACTTGGCTGACGGCAGCGCGCCGGTGGGGCAGTACACCTGGCAGTCGGCTTATTGGTCCGCGCAAAGCGCGGTCGCCGGGGCGGAGGCTTTACTGGCCGGGGAGCAATTCGCCTATGCCCTATCGCGCCCGCCAGGCCACCATGCGGGTATCGATTCCGCCGGCGGCTTTTGCTTTCTCAATAACGCCGCCATTGCTGCGCAGCGCCTTACCTCTCGCTACCCACGCATCGTCGTGCTGGACCCCGACATGCATCACGGCCAGGGCATTCAGGAGATTTTCTACCAGCGCGACGATGTGCTGTATATCTCGATCCACGGCGATACCACCAACTTCTACCCGGCGGTAACCGGCTTCGAAGACGAGCGCGGGCAGGGCGCCGGACTGGGCTATAACCTCAACCTGCCGATGCCCCATGGGTCAGAAGAGTCAGTGTTTTTTGACCGCCTGGAAGAAGCCTGCCAGGCCATTCGCTTGTTCGAGCCAGATGCGATTGTGCTGGCGCTGGGGTTCGATATCTACGAACTCGACCCACAAGCCAAAGTCGCCGTTTCTACTGCGGGATTCGGTGAGCTGGGCCGAAGGGTAGCGGGCCTGAACGCACCCACGCTAGTGGTGCAGGAAGGCGGCTACTACCTGGAGGGGCTGGAAGCCAATGCGGTGAGTTTCTTTGAAGGGTTGCTCGGTAAGTCGTAATGAGTAGGACAAGCCATCCAGGTGTCTGGCAAAATAGTTGCATTCGGCGATCAGCAAAACGATCCGCTTAGCAACCAAAGGACACGGCATGGCCCACCTGCTACGCATCGTAATGATTCACGGCCACCTGGAAGGGGTGGTCGAACTAAGTGTGGACGGCCACACCAATATTTGCGGCACCAATGCCTCCGGCAAGACCACGCTACAGCGGCTGGTGCCGGTATTTTACGGCGAGCTACCCAACAAGGTCGTGCCTAAAACCCGCATGAAGTTTGATGCGTTTTACCTGCCACATCGCAATAGCTACCTGGTGTATGAATACCGCCGCGAAGCGGGCAATATCTGCCAGGCGGTGTTGACCCGCAAGGCCGAGGGCGGGATCGAGTATCGCTTTGTCGGCGCGCCTTACCAGCCGGAAGATTATCTGGTGGAAAGCGAGGCGGGCGTAGCCGCGCTGGATTATACCCAGTGGGCCAGCGGCCTACGGCGCAGCGGTACGCCGGTGTCGCCCAAACTCGGTGCTACCTCTGAATTCCGCTCGGTGATCCAAAACGATTTTACCCAACTGCACGGCAACAGCCGCGACGGCCTCAAGCTGCGCCAGATCGCGGCGCAGTTCAGCCTGGTGAAGCCTGAGCGGCGCATCCGCCATATCGAAAAGCTGGTCTCGGCGGTACATGCCAAAGAGGGCAAGATGGACACCCTCAAGACCATGCTGGCGGCGATTTTCGAAGAGGATGGTGTCGAACTGCCGGTAACGCGGATTCGCAACATCAAGGCCCGGGAGTGGATCGCCCAGATGCGCCAGTCCATGCGCCTGGAACCGCTGCAAGCGTCGCTCGCCCGGCTTGCCGGTATTGATCGTGAACTTGCCCATCTTGATGCCACGCTATGGCAACTCAAGCCTCAGCTTGAAGACGACCGCCAGCGGGCAGAGCGCCAGATGGCCGATGTAGACGCCGAGCTTGCCCGCCATCAGCGCGAATTTCAGCAGCGGGAAAGTGACTACGCCCAGGCGCGGGACGCGCTAAACGACCAGCACAGCGAAGTGGTCAGCGATTTGCAGCAGACCCAGCGCCGCTTGAACGACCTGCAAACCCAGTACGAGCGCTATGCTGACGCGGACATGCCCGCCCTGGAGCGCGATATCAACGCGCTACCCCAGTGGCGCGAACAGCGCGACCAGTTGCGCACTCACTTGAACGTGATGCAGGACGCGGTAAAAGAGAGCCAGGCACGTCTGGACGGGCGACTGCGTGAATTGTCCGAAGCGCTGGCCCGCCAAACCCGCGAAGCCCAAGAACTGATCGACGCCCTGGTCGAAGAGAAAGCCCTGCGCCGGGAGCAGCAGTGGGAAGCCGAACAGCAACTTAATGAGCGCTACCAGCAGGAGCGCCAGCGCCTGGAGGGCGAATACCAGGCGCAGCTGGAACTCGGTGTTGAGCAGCTAGCCGAACTGAAAGCGCAGCTCTCGCTCTCGACCCAGACCGCCGAAGAGGCCAATGAGTCGGAGCTTGCCCAGGCGCGTCTGGATCAAGCACAGCAGGAGCGCAATGCATCGGCCGCTACGTTGGATGGCTTGCGCCGCGAGTTTGAAAGCTGCCGCCGCGCTCGCGACGACGTCGAGCAGCAGCTGGTGCAGCTTCGCCAGCAGCTTGAGCGCGCCGAGCAGCGCAGTTTTGCGCTCTATCAGCAGCGCGACCCCGAGCAGGGCAGCCTGCGCCACTTCCTGCGTTATCACCGCCCCGGTTGGGAGCAGCAGTTAGGCAAGGTGATTGCGCCGGAACTGTTGGAGCGTCGCGATCTTGCCCCGCAACTGGCCGAAAGCGGCAGCGACGACCTGTTCGGGCTGGCGCTGGATCTTTCTGCCATCGCGTTACCCGACTACGCTCAGGATGAAGCCAGCCTGCTGGCCGCGATCGAAGAGGCGGATAACTCCAAGCGGCGGGTGCAATCAGAAAGTCAGGCCGCCGAGAAATCCCTCAAGCAGCATAACGAGCGGGTGCAGCAGGCCGATGAAGCTCAGGATCAGGGCCGCATGGCCCACAAGCGCGCCGAGCAGGAAGTCGAGTTTGCGATAGAGGCCCGCCGCCAACAGCAGGAGCGCCATACCAAGCGCCAGCAGGAGCGGCGTGCCGCCCATCAAACCGCGTTGGCCCGCCAGGAACAGGCACAAAACGAGCTGCGCGAAGAGAAGCAGCAGGCGCTTGCAGCGTTAAATGAAACCCATCAAAGCCAGCTATTAGAGCTAAAGGCCGATAGCCAGAGCCAGGTGGATAGCCTGGATGCCCAGCTGCGCCAGTATAAGCAGCAGTTGAGCGACGCCAACCAAGAGCACCAGCGTCAGCGCGCGGAACTGGAAGAAGCATTTAGCCAGGAACTGGCCGAGCAGGGCGTCGACCCCGCCAAACTCAAAGATACCAAGGAGCGGCTGGCAAGCCAGGATGAACGCATCCGCGTTACCGCCGCCCGTCAGGATGAACTGACCGAATACACTCGCTTTATGCGCGTTGAGTGGGGGCAGCACAAGCCGCAGCTGGTCGCGCAAGAAGCCGAGCTGGAGCAGGCGGAGCAAAAGCTGCAGCGTGATAAAGAGCACCTGAAAAACGACTTCCAGGCGGCACGCAAAACCCACCAAAGCACGGTCAGCACGCTGAAAACCCAGCGGGAGAGCGAATACGCCTGCCTGGAAGCCTTGAAGCCGCTACTTACGCAACTGGAAGCCTTGGCCATCGAGCCCGACGGCCAGGCGCCCGGCACGCCACTGGGTGATGTGGACGAGCGTATTGAGCGCGCCCGTCAGGCACTGGGCAATCGCCACCAGCTCATCGAGCAACTGCGCCGTGGCTGCCTGGAGGTGGAAAGCCAACTGATCAAGGACGCCAGCAGCGGCTTTGCCGAAGCGCTGGAGAGCGAACGCAGCAAGCTGCAGAGCGACAACCCGCGCCTACAGCTGCCGCTACTGCGCGACATGCTCAAACTGCTCGAAGATCAACAGCAGCAGCTGATTCAGGAAGGCCGCAACCTGAGCGACGACCTGGACAAGTTCTTCACCGTGTTCCGCGATTTGAATCGGCGCATCAGCGCCCAAAGCCGTCGGCTTTCGGAAGAGGTCGCCGACGACCTGCGCCTGGAGGGCATCACCAAGGCCGAAGTGCGCATCCAGTCGACCATTGATGAACTCGGTTTCTGGGAGCCGTTGAAGCTGTTCGCCCAGCGCTATAAAGAGTGGCGCGAATCAGGCCAGACGCTGCCCAGCGACGACTACCTCAATACCCTGGCGGACGTGGTCGATCTACTGCGCAGCGACCAACAGTACAGCTTCGAAAGCCTGCTACGCCTGGAGCTGCACCTGAACGAAGGCGGCACTGATCTGGTGATTAAGAACGACCGCCAACTGCTGGAGTCCTCCAGCCACGGCATGGCGTATTTGATTCTGTGTAAATTCCTGCTGGCGTTTACCCGCCTGCTGCGTGGCGATGCGGACATCGCCATTCACTGGCCCATCGATGAGATCGGCACGCTGGCGTACCACAACGTCGAAAAACTGTTCGACGCCTGCGACAGCAACCGCATTCATATCGTCGGCGCCTTCCCCAATCCAGAGTCCGATGTGCTGCTGTTGTTCGCCAACCGCTACCTGATCGACCGCGATCAAACCAACCCCAACAAGCGGGTGTTAAAACGCATCGAGCCACGGCTAAGCCGCCTGGCCGAACGGCTCCAGGAACGTCAGCAGGAGGTGACAGCATGATCGAACATGGCCCACTGCTTGAGCGCTTGCTGGCCGGTGAGTTTGTCTGCCCGATCAGCGATGAGAGCGGCTACCGCCATCTCACCAATGAAGAGACCCGCGAAGAGATCGACACCTACCTGCGGCCGCTCAATCGCCGACTGGCCAGCAACGAAGACGGCAGCGTCTACTTCCTCGCCTGGCGTCAGCTCAATGACAACGCCCGGGATCAGCTGTCGCGCCAGCTTAACGACACGCTCAATAGTCTGCTGCCACTGCTGGAGTGGCTGCAGCTGGTTCAAGAAGCGTTAGGCCGCGATACCCTGGCCGCCCCCGGCGATGTGCTCAAACCCGCCGAGTTCAGCGCCAAGTGCGAAGATAACCAGAGCCTGCGCGAACGCCTGGAGCGCCTGGCCACCGACAGTTTTTTCGGCTCGCAAAGTGATCAGCTCGATGCTCAGGTGAAGCAGGTCTTCAAGCGCCTGAAGGAGCACGGCTACCTGCTCCAACCTCACGCCGAGCGGCAGGTATTTGTGGTCACCGGCAAGATCGACTATTTGGTGGATCTGGTGCGCTTTATCCGCGATGAAGAGAACCTGCCCATCGACGCCGACAAAGAGGAGGGCTCCGGCGCCCAGGAGGCGCTGTTGTGAGTACGAGCGTGAACAGCAGTGGGAATGAGCTGGAAAGCCGCCTGCTGAAAACCGGCAGTGAACGGCTGGCACTGCTCGGCAAGCATTCAGAGGCACTGATGCAGGCCTACACCCGCGATGAAGTGCCGCTGGAATCGCTCAGCGACAGCGCGCTGCGCAAGCTGTTGGCGGCGCGCGTTCTATGGCGCCCGGATGAGCAGAGCGGCGTGAAGCTGGCGCCCAAGGTGCGCGAACTGATCGCCGAGATGCTCGCCGACGAGACCCGCCGCCATGTGAATGCCGACGTAGCGGAAACCCTGGAGCTGATTCGCTCATTGGTGCACAGCTACCGGGAAGCGCGCAGCCGCGGCGAACACTGGCGGTTAGAGCAGCAGCTAATGCGCCTGCGCCAGGAAGTCGATGACCTGAACGGGCGCTTTGCCGATGCCATCGACAGCTTATGGCAGCGGCTGAATAGCGATTTTGGTTTCGTCAGCCAGCTCAACGACAAGATCCGCGAAAACGACCGCGCCCAGAAGCAGATCGCGAGGCTGTTGGATGGCCTGGCGCTGATCGACTTCGACGAGCTGATCGAGCTAGTGGGCAGCGACGGCAGCCTGCGCAAGCTATTGATCAGCCAGCTTCAACAGCAGTTAAGTAACCACTACACTGGTCTGCGCGAAGTGCAGCGGCGCTTGATCGAACTAATGGCGCGCTTCCGTAAGCAGCAGGCGCGCAGCCGCCTGATCAGCGGCATGGCCGCCTTTATGCGCGAACACCCCGGCTTTGTGCCGGGCAACTATGCAAGGCGCAGCGAGGTGCCCGTGCTGGTCAATCAAGCCGCACCGCTAAGCGCTGCCGCCGCCCCGGCGCTGGATCGCAACCTGGATAGCCGATTGCTCGCCGAGCTGCTGCACCAGCTACCCCAGCCGCGCCACACCACGCAAACGGTTGAAGCCGCGGCCCCGGCACAAGCCCAGGAAAGCAGCCTGGCCGCCGCCCGCCAGCAGGCGCTCAAGCAAGATGTGGAACACTTCTATTTAAGCGTGATCGACCAATCCCAGGCGGCGCCGGTCAGCGCCCTTGAGTACCTACACGAAAGCCCGCTGGAATGGCCGGATGAAATCTGGCTTTTCCAGGTGATTTCAGAATACCAGGGCCTGCCGCGCAGCGATCAGAAGGCGTTTCGGCTCAAACAGCAGGAGAGCCAGGCGAGCCAATTCAACCACCTACGCCTGATCCACGATGTAGAACTGCAGCTGGCCGTATGAACCTACCCAGCCGCGCACGCAATGGCCTTAACGGCGTCGCCCGCGAACTTCTCCGCCAGCCCGCGGTGGAGAAGCCTCGCCGCCAGTGGGTAGACGACGTAGTGGCTTGGTGCCACCAGCACGACATTGACTTGGCTTCGCGCATCAACAGTAAAGCGCTGCGTTTTGACGCCGCCTTGCTGGCGCAGATCAATGACGTATTAGACAGCGCCCGAATAGCACCGCTAGGCCGCTCACTCAGCGGCCTGACCAGCAGCGCCCAGGCGAAAGAGGGCGTGGAAGAAGACAAAGCCACCCGCGAAAGCCCCCGTGCAAGAAGGATACTCGTCAGCTTTCCGCCACAGCCAACAACCGGGCTTGCCAGCGAGCCACGCACTATTCGCGATGTGGATGTACTGAGGTTAAAGCTAAGCGCGTTCAGCGCTCTAATCCAGGTCGAAAACCTGGACAGCTTCTATGAGTTTTCGCCGGAACTCCCAGCACTAAGCGGCTACATAAAGCCGCTGGTTGTCTACCGAGGCGACAGCCACTACGGCGGCGGCTTTGCCTTACTGGCCGAAGCGTGGCGCAAAACCCATCGACCGCATATCTACGCCGGTGACTTCGATGTAAAAGGCGTGACGCTAGCGCTCGACAGCAATGCCACCCACTTGCTCCTGCCCGCCATCGAATGGCTTACTCAAAACGCCACGTCGCTGCACGTGCCTGCCGAACAGTTTCCTTACCAACGTAGGCTTCGTAAGCACCTTGCCGCACTGCCAGCCGCTCATCCACTGCGTGAGTACTTAACGTTGCTGCTGGAAAAGCAGCGGGGGCTTAAGCAGCAGTGGTTTGGTGGGGAGGTGGTGGGTGTTGCATTAAAGTGAAAGTGGAAGCAGTAAAACATGAGTGAAGAAGAATGTTCGATAGATAGGCAATATTTACTTTGCCTAGAAGCAAATCAATGGGATAGAGTTGAATAAGTTGGTTTCATTACCTAAGTGGCTGAACGTTAACTAAGCTCCTTTTGTAAGCATGCAGTCACTTTTGCCTGCTGTATGACACCGGAAATAATAAGGAGATAAAGTGCCGCCAGAATTGATGATAAAATTAAAATACCTTGAGAATAGGAATAATCCTGCAGAAGTTTTTGAGGCGATGGCTCTATATATTAATGCATACAAAGACTTCGGGCAGTTACTTACAAATTCTGTTGGTCTGAAATTAGATTTTCAATTTCAGCTCAATGACATTGAGAAAAGCTCTATATTGAGCAAGCTTTCTGCATTGCCGAACAGTATTGACGCTATGCTGGAAAAAGCATTTTACTCATCAGGAAATAGTCTGTTTCAAGCTCTAAAAGAAACTAATGAAACAAAAAGTGAAGAACAGGTTGAATCTGTTGCCGTAAGTATTGAATCAACGTTAGCGGATAATATTAAGTATAAAATTGCTGACCCTTACATTGATAGGCAGAACTTAGCATATGTTCTTAAGGGGTTTTCTGCTGCGAACGAAAAGATAAATCCAGGAGAAAGTGTGATAATAATGTCTAGTCACCAGCCTGAACAAAAGTGTAATTTAAATACTAGTTGGAGGTTTACTGGAAATCCTAAAAACATGTTCAGAGGATCTACAGAGTGCCAAGCACATAGAGACAAACTTTCTGTGAAAATTTCAGTGAATGAAGGCAATTCAGTGTGGTCTTTTCGCAGCCATTCATTGGACAGAAGATTTTGCGCTCGAATAACCCATAAGGAGTGGCTTGAGAGTTATCAAAATGGGTTGATACAAGCAATTGGGCCAAAAGACGTTATCGAAGCGGATATTTCTTATGATATTTATACTCCTCCGAAAGGAAAGGGGCAGCCACAAATAAGAAATGCCCGAATAAAAGAAATTGTAAATGTGCACCGAAATAATGGTCGTCAATATGAGTTATGAGCCAACTAAGCTTGAGAGAAAAGCCATTTATGCTGATTTAAAAAGTGAATTTATTTATATGGCTATTCCTTTCATGCTTCTCATTGGTGTGAGGCTTTATATAGGTAGATGGCAAGATATAATTCTATCTCCAGATTGGTCTCTGGCATCATGCTTAATATTTGGGCAAATAACATCGAAAGTGTCTAAAGCGGTAGCAAACAGTTCAGTTAAGACCAGTCAGCAGTATTTTGGTTTATATACAGCAAAACGGTTTCTCTTTGTTGTGATTGCAGTTGCATTTTATTTTGGTATGCTTGCAAAGCCGACTATGGGGTTGGGTTATACTCAGATAATATTATTTTTCATCGCAAGTTATTTTCATTTCTCAGATGGTTTTACAACAAGTTTATTACAGAAAGGGTGTGGTAAATAATTTAAGTCTAGTCTATGTCGTCATATGAATTTGAGCTAAGCTAGCTAGTTTAGCTTTTATTAGAGATTCTGCTCAGTCTACAATTATCATTCTTAAAGAGGGTTCCGGCGTATGGCGATTCGTTTCTTCTGGCCTGGTCGCTTGCGGCATTGCGTTGACACTTTATAAGACTTAGGAACGCCTCATGCTGCTGATATGGCTCTTCAGGCCACTACTAGCCTTCCTCATGGCCCCGCAACATTACGAACACCAACAGCGGCCCCTCAACTAGCTTTAACCTTACTCAGCTTGGCCACGCCTAGCCATATAAAGGCGAAGTGATGCTTCCAACGTGAGTACAAGGTTTATTCCGTGATATATCCTAGTCTAACTGCTCATTGCAATGAGGTAAGTACTGTTAGATATAGCAAAACGAGCAGGTATGCGAATTTTGGATATTCCGCCAAAATCTGCTTTGCTCTTAAGGGAATCAATGGGTAGAGTCAAACGAGGTGGCTACATAAACTCAATGAGTGCGTCAACTCCTTTATTGAGGTTATTAGCCTTTCTTATAATTACTGTTATGTCCTACAACTAGGCTTTTTGCAATGAATAAAAATACCGCTCGCCATTTGGTAAAAGTCCTGCAGGATGACCTCGGAAGTTGTGTCGAGTTTAATCTTTCGGAGGAAATTCGGCAGTTTCCCCTGAAGGGATTCCACTCCTTTGCGGATGGCAAATCCTGTATAGGAGCATTTCGAATTGAACGAGTCGATGGCGAAAAGTTATGGTTACTAGTCATCGATTGGTATGAAGATGGCAACTACTACGTTGTCTTATACCCGAATAATAAAAATCTTGCCCCAATAGCAGAATTACACAATCAACGGGATGGGCAAGAATCGGTGGATCTAATCTGGACGTACCGACCGAGAAAACGCGATGGGCGCAACAAAGAAAGGAAGGAAGCTTTCGCTCAAATTGCCGGCTCCGTCGATTATGTCGTGTCTCTTCCTGGGGTCCTCGTAACCCTGGAAGATTTTCTGGAGGATGTTTTCCAACTTTCAACCTTCCGAATTACTGCAGATGAGCTATCGGACAATACCGATGAATCAACGCGCCAATCTTTCCCGGAAGGCAAAAGAATAGAGCGCCTACACAAGTACAGGGAAAGAGATTCTAGGGCTGTCTCCCAGGCCAAACGCAAGCATGCTCAGAGACACGATGGAGCGTTGCCCTGTGAAATTTGCGGATTCGATTTCGCAAGAAAGTATGGTCCCCTCGGGGAATCGTACATCGAGGCACACCACACTAGGCCGTTAAGCGAGCTTGTTGCCGGAGAAATGCGAATTACAAAAGTCTCTGATTTCGCATTGGTCTGTGCGAATTGCCATCGAATGCTCCATAGGAAGCGGCCGTGGGCTAGTGTTGACGAACTCAGGAAGACGCTGAAAAGGTGAAACATAACAAGCGGCTGCAGCCGACTGGTTTTCCGCTGCCGCTACAAACCGGCGGCTGAGCCCATGCGTTATGAGCTAGGTGCGCTAATGCTTTAACCGCAAGTCAAGTCAGCTAGGCTTGGCGGATGCAGGTACGCCCCAACTGCATTAATGTACGCCTATTAATTAGCGTAAAAGCACGAATGCTTAAATTCAGTTGGCTACTAGTCCACCGCCTTATTCCCAAAGCGAGTGCATAAGAGAGAGCATGGACGCGATATGAATTTACTGTTCCTAGGCACCTCCGCTGGCGTGCCCACCAAAACAAGAAACGTCTCCGGCATCGCTCTACGAGAGAGCAAGGGGAAGGGCTGGTACCTAATCGATTGTGGTGAGGGTACTCAACATCAGGTGTTGCACACGAAGCTGTCGTTCCATTCATTGAAAGCCATCTTTATTACCCACGTGCACGGCGACCACTGCTATGGGTTGCCGGGCATACTGGCGAGTGCGGGAATGGGTGGCCGGAAAGCGCCGCTGACCATTGTGGCGCCCGCCGGTATCAAAGCGTGGTTGGAGGCCACCTGTGAGGCCACGCAGCTTTGCTTGCCCTTCGCCCTGGCGTTTATCGACTCGGACGACCTGCCCAGCGTTGAGTTTGAAAGCATCGCGGTGACCACCTTCAGGCTTTCACACCGGGCGCCGTCCTATGCTTATGGGTTTACGGAGACAAAGGTCGATGCTGCCTTGGACGTGGATAAGCTAGCGCAAAAGGGAATTCCGAGAGGGCCGTTGTGGGGGCAGTTGAAGCAAGGGTTTGATGTTGAGTTTGAGGGCGAGCAGTTAAAAAGCCATGACTTCTTGATCTTCAAACACAAGCCAAGAAAAGTGGTGATCGCTGGCGACAATGACCAGCCTGACTTGTTGATGGATGCCTGCGCGGGGGCACAGGTGCTGGTTCATGAAGCCACCTATACAGAAGAGATGGCCCAGAAGGCCGGTGATGTAGGGCATAGCTACGCCAAACTTGTCGCCGTGTTTGCCGAATCGGTACAGCTTCCCAATCTGGTGCTGACGCACTTTAGCCCCCGTTACCAGCTCAACCCCCATGCGTCGCCGTCCATTGAGGATATCCGCAAAGAGGCCCAGCACGTCTATTCAGGTTCGCTTTATTTGGCGCAGGATTTTAGCGAATACACCCTGGATAAAGCGGGCCACTTTTCTGAAGTGGCGGGTGAATAGCTTTCTTGTTTTTTGTATCTATATAACTGAATCGCTCCGAGTATTCTAGACACCCATAATATTGCTCCTTACCCACTGAGCTGGTTGCGTTTAGGCGTTGCTTGATAAATGCCAAGTCTTAGCGCAGTTTGTGCGCTGATGACCAAACCCAACAAGGATATCCATCATGCAAAAGGTAAGAATTGACCTAGTGTCCGATGTCGCCTGCCCGTGGTGCGCGATCGGCTACCGGCGCTTGGAACAAGCGTTAGAGACACTCAATGGCGAGATCGACGTTGAGCTGGTCTGGCAGCCCTTTGAGCTGAACCGCGACATGCCGCCCGAGGGCGAGCCGATTTTGGAGCACTTGTGCCGCAAGTACGGCAAGGACGCGGCCAGCATGGAGCAGTCCCAGCGCGAGATTATGGCCGCCGCCGAAGAGCTTGGGCTGAATTTCCGTGGTGCCCTTGAGCGCCGGGCGAACAATACCTTCGCTGCCCACCGCGTGCTGGCGTGGGCCGGAACGCAAAACCAAGAGACCGCCCTGCAGTTGGCACTCTTCGAGGCCTACTTCGGTGAGGCGAAAAACCCCGCCGACCCAGAGGTTCTGCGGGAGAAGGCCATTGAGGTTGGGCTGGACGGCGACACTGCCGAGGCCATCGCACGCTCGGATCAGTACGCGGATGAAGTACGAGCAGCAGAGCAGCGCTTCATGGAGGCAGGGGTAAGCGCGGTGCCAGGATTTATTCTCGATGGACGTTACCTGATCTCTGGCGCCCAGCCCGCTGACGTGCTTGTCGATGCGCTTCGTCAGGTGGCCGAAGAGAACGCCAACCGCTAATGATCTAGAGGCTCAGACCTGAATTGAGGATAGCGACTGTTGTCGCTGATCCTCCTGCTGCAAAAAAATCCGAGAAATCGAACTGATTCGAACTCAATATGCCTGCCAGCCAGGTTCGGGGTGCTAAAAGAGAGCATGGACGCGATAATTTTGAACATTAAATCCCAGTAACAGCGAGATCAAGCGCACCCACAATCTGGCTCCTAAAATGCGAAAGGGTACCGACGGGGGAGTTGAGATGTTTCACTGGCACTGATGAGATTTGCGGCGTCAGCAACAACAGCCCCTGACCGTTGAACGTTATTTCCGGTGTGAGGCCTTGCATGACGTTGCCACCAAAAGCTGCTCGATTGCCCAATGGGATCACGATTCGGGTTGCCAGATCTGTAAGTAGGCTACTTTGGATATCCACCAAGTACGGATAGTACGCTCTGCTGGTCTTGCTGGGGTTAGGGTAGACATCGAACTGAGCCATCAAAACTCCCGAAATTCGTCACCGAAGCAGCCATGCTGCTCGACAAAATCGTTGTAGCTTGTGATTGCAGCTCGATTTTCTTCGATCCATTGGGATGCCTCGCATTTTGCCAACTCTTCTCTCAATGCGCGTTCTAGTGTGGCCGAGAGATTAATGTTCAAAGCGCGAGATTTTTGAAGCAAGTCGCTGTTAACTGACAAATTTGCGGCTTTTTTCGGTGCTGCGGTGTTATATAGCGCGGCCATTGCAGCCCCCTGTGACTGTCATAAGCATGTAAATAGCATATGCGCATAGCAATGCGCACTCAAGTGGCTAAAACTTTAAATATTGTCAGCTGCACTTGCGCTGGCTTTAACCTAAAAGCCAGCGCTCAATCCCTTACTGTAAAAACTCACGCAACGTATCACTCGCCTGGTCAATGGATAGCACACCATCCAAATGCCCGCGATTACCTTCCAGGGTTTCCAGTGTCACGTCGGTGCCATCAGCCTCAATCAACTCGGCGGTGCGGCGCACGCCTTCAGGGACGAAGACGAGGTCTTTTTCGCTATACAACATCAGTGTGGGTGCTTCGATGGCGGCAAGCCCCTCTTCTAACGATTCGCCATGGCCCGCCATAAAGGTTTGGTTGGCCTGAACCAGGTACAGGAAATGGTTGGCATCAGACGTTTCCGCACGCGTGGCGGCGATATCATCCAGCGTTTGCTCGATCGCGTAGCGGGCGTTGATATCCTGGGCCGGGTCGCGTTCTTCGTCGGCCCAATCGCGATTAAATGTCTCGTTGGCCCACTGCCAGTGGTTGGCGTTGAGCGTCACCAGCTTCAGCGCCTCTTTTAGCCCGTCGGTGGGCGGCTCGCCGTCGTAGTAGTTACCCTCGTTCCAGTTGGCATCCAGCCGAATCGGCGCTGCCCAGGCGCTTAGCGTGGCCAGCAGCCACGGGTCGGCAACGCCGCCGCCGATGACTGAAATAAGCCGTTCTACTCGGTCTGGGTAGGCGCTGGCCCACTCGATGGCCTGGAGCGCGCCCATCGAGGCACCCATCACCGCATGCAGCGACTCAATGCCTTGGCTCTCCAGTAGCTCGCGCTGTACCTCGACAAAGTCACGAATGGTGACGACTGGGAAGTCCATTCCCCAGGGCTCGCCGGTATCGGGATTGATGGAGGCGGGCCCGGTAGTGGTGACGTTGGGGTCATTGGCATTTAGGTTTACCAACGTATCCGAGGAGATAATGTAGTACTCATCGGTATCCAGCGGTTTGCCGGGGCCAATGATGGCATCCCAGTAGCCGGTTGGTTCGCCATCCTGATCATAACGGCCTGCTGCATGGCTGGAGCCTGAGAAAAAATGGGTAATTAAAATAACGTTATCGCGAGCCTCATTAAGTTCGCCATAGGCTTCCCAGCCCACCGTGACGTTAGGGATCGTCTCGCCGCCCTGGGTAGTGAAGCTGTCTATTTCAAAGGTGTGTTTTTCGACGATGCCATCCCAGGCCCAAAGGGGGGAGGTCAGAAGCAGGCCAAGGCCGGAACATAGCGTTGCCGTGAACAGCATTTGTCGTGTAGATGCCATTGGGGTGCCTTAAACGAGGGGTTATTGTGATTGTTTTGGGCCACAGACAGTGGCCACCCTCTCAGCGTAGCCGGTTCTAGCGTATTTTGAACGGTTTCAAGTCGTACCGTTCAGCGTTTCAACCTCATTAGCCGGTTTTATTGGTTCCTGGCTGGAAAGCGTGTTCATTTACCCATTTGGCTAAATCACCCAGCGCTTTCATGGCTCCAACCTTGGTGTACTCTCTGGGCCAAGCACTCAACGCCAACCAGCGTCCTTTGACTTCATACCAAGCATCGCTGTCACCGCCATCTCTGTACCAACTGCATCCCGGCTGTTTGGTAGCAGGCGTTTCCTTCAGAAATGCCTGTTCGATTTCTTTAAGCCAAAGATCACTGCTTTCCTGACTTTCCAAATATGCCCGTATCTCGAAACCGATGCTTTCATCGCCTTCCGACTCTGATGAAGGATAATAAACAAGGCAAACTTGAGAGGCTCCACCGTGGCTATTACTCCAAGCAGAGGGAATGAAACGCCACGCTCTTGTTTGCTTCCAATTTTCCGGCTTCTTATTGGTACTGAGTTCGCTGATGTCTATCTGTAACGCAGCAGCAATAGAGCTTTTCCCTTCCACCATCAACTCTTGTTCGAATTGCTCTAAACGCTGAGATGCTTCGTGCAAGTCATTGAAATGTTTTAACGAAAATAACAGCTCGTCTTTCGTCATTGTCTTTTCTTCTGTTGGATGGGCGATAGAGAAGAGGTGCTGCAACAACTCTTGATAGAAAATTTGCCATTTTGTCTGGCTAGATGGTGCTACATCTTGCCCGTACAGTTCATAGGCCGAGGCCAATAGTGCTGCGTAGGACAGCGTCGGCCAGCCCGCGCTCTTGGCGGGCGCTTGAACGCTTGCCTTGGAGACATCCGGGCATAAAACACACCTGTAGGCTTTAACCCCATAGCTGTTCAGCAAATCGTCATAGGCATAAAACGGATTATTCTCCGCCGAAGCCCACACTTTATGCTCGATACCCAGGACGAAGTCATTTCCTGAAACTACTAAATCCAGGCGCTTGGTTGATTCACTCTCAGCGTTCCAACTGCCTGCTTCCCGCTCGGTAGTAACCGCTTCCCAGTCGATTTGCTGTAGATGTTCGTGATCGAATTGATCGCTACGTACCAGTGCATGCAGCAGGGCTTTGGCTAACCAGTGGGGCGCGCCGGGATAACCGCCCATAAAGAAGGCCATTAAGTTCGATAGGCGGTTCTCATTCTGTCCAGGTCCTGCAACGGCAAACAGATTGGGGATAGGGGGTGGCGGTTTGGGTAGCAGTGCCAGCTTCTCAAAAAAAAGCTCCAATGTGACTAGATCAGTAGACTCTGGGTGCATTAATTATTCCTAAATAATACTAAGCTTATTAAGCCCATTAGCTTGCAGCATACTCATACGTTTGGCGAGCTGAAGTCGACGAGTCTCACGTGCTCGTTTTCTTTCTAGCCCGATGCGCTGCCGCTTTCATTCTGTTTCCGCAAGCAGCCATGCTGCACCAGCGGCGCCGGTGGGATTTTGTTTGATCGTGGAACAACAGAACGCAGTCTGAGGCTTCGCACTCCTTCACAAGCTGCAAATCTTCCTCGGTAAGCAGTTGGACCAATGCCCACGCAACAGGCTGCAACAGGCTCTCGCTTTCCATGTTGCGCTTAACCGTTTTTTTCTGAAACGCCGATGCCGTTGGCTGCCATTCGATTTTCTCTATATGGTAACCCCGTTCCAGCACGTAGTTCACTACAGTGGGATCTGCGGGCCGTCCCTGTTGGGCCGAGATAAGCAGATCCCGCATGTTTTCACGCATTTCTCGAGCAAGTTGGACTAACCCAGACGGTGGGCTTTCATGATACTCCGATAACACGCCCGCCTGCTGAAGCCACTCAATGACACTGCTGCCGTCATCCAAACACTCTTGGCGCTCGTCCCCTACGCCAAATTGTGTGTTGATGAAATCGATGGCGAGATTGCTTGCGATAAACGGAGGTGCAATTTTAGATGACATATTGAGTAACCCTTAATTTCATATTTGACAGGTTACTACTGTTCTGCATAACCTTCAAAAGTATTTATTAACGGTTACTAAGGAGTTCCTCTATGACATCTGAAAATATGGCGGCCTCAACTGGCACCCAGGAAGCGCTGACGATCAACGTTAGGCAGGCCTCTGGCTCGGCTAAGCGGCAGGTTCACTATCGTTTCGAGAAAGTGGGCGATGTCGACGTCTTTTATCGTGAAGCGGGGGATCCAGCGGCACCGACGGTACTGCTGCTGCATGGATTCGCTGCCTCGTCGTATATGTGGCGTGATGTTATTGAGGCGCTTGCCTGCGAGTATCACGTTGTGGCACCGGATTTACCCGGCTTTGGCTTTACCGAGTCACCAGCGCGAGGGCAGTATGAATACACCTTTGCCAACCTGGCGAAAACGATTGATCAATTTACGGATCAGTTGAAGCTTGACCGCTACGCCATTGCCGTTCACGACTATGGTGCACCTGTGGGCTGGCGTTTGGCGGTGGCTCACCCGTCAAAAATTACTGCCATCATTTCGCAAAATGGCAATGCGTATGAGGAGGGGCTTTCACAAGGGTGGGAGCCTATTCAGACGTATTGGAACGACCCTTCAAAGGCGAATCGTGATGCCCTTAGCGACTTTCCGACGCCTGCTTCCATCAAATGGCAGTACCTGGAGGGGGTAAGCGACATAAGTGCGGTAGCACCGGATGCCTATACGTTGGAAGGGGCTCATATCTCTCAACCTGGGATGGCGGATATTCAGCTCGACTTATTGTTGGACTACGCCACCAACGTTGCGAAGTATCCCGAATTTCAGGCCTATTTTCGGGAGTATCAGCCGCCGTTGCTCGCCGTATGGGGAAAGCATGATCCGTTCTTTCTTCCGCCAGGCGCTGAAGCCTGGAAGCGAGATATTCCTGAGGCGGACATTCGTTTTTACGACACGGGGCATTTTGCATTGGAAACACACGGCGATGTCATTATCCCGGTGATTCGTGAGTTCTTGAATAACCGCATTAAGGTGTAACTAGCGGAGTTGAGAAAGCCAAGCTTAATGGCTTGGCTTTCTCGTTGCTAAAATGCGTTGCTTGTATCAGCGGCTACCACACCTTGAATGGATTCAAGCCGTTGGCCTGTTGCATCATCATGCGCTTGGCGAGCGGGAAGCGCTCGGCGAGCTGCAGGCTTAAATCACCCAATTGGCGCAGCGGTCTGGCGCCGGTAAACAGGTGATGAAACGTGTCGGTGGCGGCGATCATGGCCTGGTTGGCCGCGCGGCGCTGGCACTCAAAGCGGAGTAGGTTGACGTAGTCACCTGGGTCGCGGCCTTGAATGATAATCTCAGCCAGGGTGTCGGCATCATGAAGGCCGATATTCAAGCCCTGGCCTGCCAGCGGATGTACCACATGAGCAGCATCACCAATCAGCGCTAAGCGCTTGCCGATATAGCGCTGGGCGTGTTGGCGCTTAATCGGAAAGCTGGCCCGCGCAACGATACGGATGAGATTACCCAAGCGTTTAGGGAAAGCTATTTCGATGGCGGCTTTAAGCGCGTCATCGTCTAACTGTTCGCGGGCTTTGGTGGTCTCTTCTTTGTCGTACCACACTAAGGACGCGCGATGGCCGGGCAGGGGCAGCATGGCGATCGGGCCGGTAGGCGTAAACACCTGCCAGCTAACATCCTGCTGGGGTAGCTCGGTTTCCACGTTGATGATCATTGCCCGCTGATGGTAGTCATAGTTCGTGACGCTAATACCGGCCAGTGTCCGCAGGGTAGAGTGCGCACCGTCGGCGCCGACGATTAAACGGGCACTTAACGTTTTGCCGTTATCCAATTCCAGCAGGCGAGCACTGTTTGAGGTGAGCGTGCTTAACGGCGCGCACTGGGTGTAACAAGTAACGCTGGGTAGCTGTTCTATGCGCTGCCATAGCGCATACTGCAGCGTGCGGTTTTCGATAAAGATGCCAAAGTCTTTCATGCCGCTATCTTTTGCGGAAAACAGCGAGTGGCCGGTGCCGTCCTGATTGGAGACATCGATATGGCGGAAAGGGCAGCTGCGCTCCTCGGGTAAAGACGTGCCGCTGGCCTTAACAAACGCCAATGAGCGGGCATTGAGTGATGAGATGCGCAGGTCATAGTCACCGCTGGGTGGGGTGGGGGCATCGTCCTGTTCCACTAGCCCGACCGAAAAGCCTGTATGGCCCAAGCGCGCCGCCAGTGCGGCGCCGACCATGCCGCCGCCGACAATGATGACATCATGATCGTTCTGTCCAGAACGTTGCTCAGACTGTTGCATCATATGCTCCTTAAAATGAGGTGCTTTTGCGCATTGCGCAGGCGTTGCTTGTCATACAGTATCGTTGAGTTTGAGCAATATTGCCTAGAGGTGAACGATTGACGCAGGTCGTGGAAATAGCCAATAGCATTACCCAGGCGGGTGAAGAGCTGGCTGCGTTTATTCAGCAGCACCCTAAACTGTGGGTGATTACCGGTGCCGGTGTGAGTACCGATAGCGGCATTCCGGACTATCGCGATGCGGATGGCCAGTGGAAGCGGCCGCCCCCGGTGCAGCATGGCGATTTTATGAGTTCTCATCACGTTCGCCAGCGCTATTGGGCGCGGGCATTGATTGGTTTTAGCGCCATGCGCGAAGCCCAGACAAGTGGGGCGCATCGGGCACTGGCCGCGCTGGAGTCGCAGGGGTATATCCAGCAGTTGGTGACCCAAAACGTTGACCGCTTGCATCAGCGGGCCGGTTCGCGCCGGGTGATCGACCTGCATGGTCGGGCGGATATGGTCAAGTGCATGGTGTGCGACTACCAAATGATGCGCCACGCGATGCATGCCGAGATGGCGCGAATGAACCCTAGCTTTGCAGGTCTGGAGGCTGGCCACGCCCCGGATGGTGATGCCGATCTTGAAACCGACTTCAGTACTTTTCGTATTTTCGACTGCCCGCGCTGTCGCGGTATTTTAAAGCCCGATGTGGTTTTTTACGGTGATGTGGTGCCTGCCGAGCGTAGGTTAGCAGCGCAGGTAGCACTGGCCGAGTCGGAGGCAGTGCTGGCCGTGGGTACCTCGTTGATGGTGTTTTCCGGCTACCGTTTCTGCCGCACCGCCCATGAACGCGGATTGCCGCTGGCGTCGCTCTCGCTCGGCGTTACTCGGGCGGATGCACTATTAAGCTACCAATGGCGCGCGCCGTTAACGCCGGTGCTTGAAGAGGCCGTTCGCTGTTTGCAGTTCTCTTAAAGACCGCTATTAGCGCGCTTTCGATACCCAAGGATTATCTTCCAACCAGAGCCGCCAGGGTGCATCGCGGTGCTCGGGCTGGGCGTAGTCGATGCCTACACGTGGGCCACTGGCTATCGAGGCATCGTGCGCAGCGGCGCTAATCCACAGCTTGTCAGCCTGTGTCATATCGTGGCCATACAGCGCTTTATCAATCGTGAACGCACGGGTCAGCTTTCCGGGGCCATTGCTTAACTGTTTACCCTTTGCCTGACGAATCGCGCGCATAGCGGTCTCGTTTAACGTGGGCTCAACCGCACGAATCAACACCGCACAGGGCGAATCTTCGGGCTCAGTGACCACGTTCAGTAACCAATGCATGCCATAAACGAGATAAACGTAGGCGTGGCCTGCAGGCCCGAACATCGCTTCTGTCCGTGGCGAGCGGCATTTATGGGCATGGCAGGCAGAATCTTCAGCGCCACAGTACGCTTCGGTTTCAACGATTCTGGCAGCCATCTGCACGCCGTCCTGTTCGCGCACTAGCCAGCAGCCCAGCAACTCTCTAGCGACCTTAAGCGTGTCGCGATTATAAAAGTCGCGGGGGAGGGGCGTTAGCGCACTGCCTTTAACATTAGATATGTTTGGGCACGGTTTTAACATCATCGTCTCGGCGTTTACTTGAGTAGAGTGCTAGGGTATTAGCTAAGCATAGCCATTAGATATAGTCATTAGATATAGACATTAGATATTGCCACTAAAAGCGGAGCCTATCGTGCTGTCATTTGAACATCTTTATGCCACGTTACCGAAACCCCTCTGGGTCGCTACCCAGGCAACGCCGGTGGCCCAGCCTGAACTCATCGCCTTTAATGCCTCGCTTGCAGATGAACTGGGCGCTAAAGAGATTCCTGACCCAACGACACTTGCCCAATGGTTTAGCGGTAATCAGGCCATGCCGGGAGCTAAATCGGGCGCGCTGGGTTACGCAGGCCATCAGTTCGGCAATTTCGTGCCGCAATTAGGCGATGGCCGCGCGTTGCTGCTGGGCGAAGTGATCGACCAGAACGGCGTGCGCCGCGATGTGCAGCTAAAAGGCAGCGGCCGCACGCCGTTTTCCCGCGGTGGCGATGGCCGTTCGCCGTTAGGTCCGGTGCTGCGTGAGTACCTGGTTAGCGAATTTATGGCGGCGATGGGGATTCCCACCACCCGCGCCTTGGCCGCCGTGACTAGCGGCGAGCGCGTGGTTCGGCAGATGTCCGAACCCGGCGCCGTCTTTACCCGCGTGGCGAGTAGCCATATTCGCGTGGGCACCTTTCAGTTTGCCGCTGCGCAGCGGGATGAAGCCTTGCTAAAAGCCCTGGCGGATCATGTGATTGATCGCCACTACCCGGAAGCCGCCAACGCAGAAGACCCCTATATGGCGCTACTGGAAGCGGTGGTGGCCCGTCAAGCAGTGCTGATCGCCCGCTGGATGAGCGTCGGCTTTATTCATGGTGTGATGAATACTGATAACTGCAGCATTGCCGGTGAAACCATCGATTACGGCCCCTGCGCCTTTATGGAGCAGTTCGACCCGCAGAAGGTATACAGCTCCATCGATCAAGGCCGCCGCTACGCCTTTGCCAACCAGCCGGCGATTGCCCAGTGGAACCTGGCCCGCTTTGCCGAAACGCTGCTGCCGTTGATGTGTGAAGAGGGCGACGCGCTGGTGCAGCAGGCCACTGACGTCATTCGCCGCTTTGAATCACTGTTCAGCGCGGAGCAGCTCCGCCTGCATGCGGATAAACTCGGCTTGGCAGAGAAAAGCCCACAAGCCGCACCATTAATGGAAGCGTTAGAAAGCCAGATGCATCAGGGGCGGATGGATATGACCGCCACCTTTGATGCGCTCACTCACTACGCAATTTCGCCGAGTGATGGGCACCGCGAGGCGCTGCTGGCGCTGACGACTCAGCCTAACGAGTTGACCGCGTGGCTGGAGACTTGGCAGGCCGAGCAGGTCGCCAGTCATGATAGCGAGCGCTCTGCCGCCATGCGAAACGCCAACCCGGTGATCATTCCACGCAACCATCGCGTTCAAGAGGTCATTGATGCCGCTTACGACGGCGACTTTGCACCTTTTCATACCCTACTGGCGGTCATCACCCAGCCTTTCGATGAATCCGTTGAAGCACGCCGTTTGGCAGCGCCCGCCACGGAAAATGAGCAGGTGCTAAGAACATTCTGCGGCACGTAGGTTGTGATAAACTGTGATTTTTTACAGTTAAAAGGGTAGCCAGTGCGCAAGATTATTCACTGCGACTGTGACTGTTTTTTCGCGGCGGTGGAAATGCGTGATAACCCCGCGCTGCGGGATATTCCCATTGCCATCGGTGGCAGTGTTGAGCAGCGCGGGGTGGTCGCTACCTGTAACTATCCCGCCCGCGAGTTTGGCATTCACTCGGCCATGCCGATGGCTCAGGCGCTCAAGCGCTGCCCGCATCTCACCGTAATCCGCGGTGAGATGGCTAAATACAAAGCGGTGGCCCGCCAGGTATTTGCGATTTACCGCGAGGTCACCGACCTTATCGAACCGCTCTCCCTGGATGAGGCTTTTCTGGATGTCTCGGAGGTCACGCTGCATCACGGCAGCGCCACGCTAATGGCAGAAGCGATCCGCGAGCGGGTGAGCCGCGAAGTGGGAATTACCGTTTCCGCCGGCGTGGCGCCCAATAAGTTCCTGGCCAAAATTGCCAGCGACTGGAACAAGCCCGACGGCCTGTGCGTGATTACGCCGGATAAAGTCGATAGTTTTGTGCAACTGCTGTCGGTGAAAAAGATCCACGGCGTTGGCCCCCGCACGGCCGAAAAGTTGGCGGGGTTGGATATTCATACTTGCGCTGATCTGCGTACCCGCTCGCTGACCGAACTGGTCGAACACTTTGGCCGTTTTGGAAGGCGGCTGCACGAGCTTAGTTGGGGGCGGGATGAGCGCCCGGTAAAAACCCACCGCGAGCGTAAGTCGGTCAGTACCGAGCAGACCTATGCCCAGGACTTACCTGACCTCGATGCCTGCCGCCGCGAGCTACCGGCACTGATCGAGGATTTAGAGCGGCGCTACGCACGGCTTGATCCACCGCTGGCGGTGCGTGGCGTGATGGTGAAAGTGAAATTTAGTGATTTCACCCAAACCACTGTAGAACACGCCGACCCCGCGCCTAATCTTGAACAATTCGAAACCTTACTCAATGTCGGTTGGGCCCGGGGCGAGCGGCCCGTACGCCTGCTAGGCGTAGGTTATCGGCTCGCGGAAAACAGCCAAGAACAACAGCTATCGCTGTTTTAATTAGCCTGTTAACCCTTATGCTGATTGACGCTCCATCAGGTGCACGATAAAACAGACGTATGATAGGTGGTCTATCCATCGCCAACTTGACCATCGCCATTTAGTTATTTTTCCAACGAGCCCGCCATGTCTGCTGATGCCACGTCACGTACCCGCTTAGTGTTTGCCCATGCCAACGGTTTTCCAGGGTTAAGTTACCGCAGCCTGCTGAATCCACTGGCAGAGACCTTTGATCTGCATCCGCTGGACCGCCTGGGCCACCACCCGGATTACCCGGTGAATCACAACTGGGGCAACTTGGTGGATGAGTTGCTGAGTTATTTGCCTCAGAGCGATACGCCGTTGTTGGGCGTGGGGCATTCGCTGGGTGGCACTCTGATGGCCATGGCGGCTGATAAACAGCCCGAGCGGTTTTGCGGTGTGATTATGCTGGACCCACCATTAATGCTGGGAACGGATGCTTGGGCGATGAAAGCCGCTAAGCGATTTGGTTTTATTGATCGTGTGACGCCTGCCGGCAAAACCCAGGGGCGCCGCACGGTGTGGCCGAGCCGTGAAGTAATGGCCAGCTCGTTGGGACGCCGGGGCTTGTTTCGCCGCTTTACCCCAGAAGCGCTTAACGACTACATTGAAGCAGGAACGCGTTTGTTAGATGACGGCAGTGCGGAGCTGACGTTTGATCCGCGGATCGAAGTTGAAATTTTCCGCCACCTGCCTGATCACCTTTCGCAGATGCCAAAGCGGCTAGGCGTGCCGATAGAATTGGTGGCGGGTAGCGAGTCGCACCTGCTGACGGCGTCGCGCATCAAGCGCTTGAAGCGTAAGGGTTTATCGGTGAGCGAAGTGCCTGGTACGCACATGTTCCCAATGGAACACCCGGATGAGACGCGCGCCGCTATTCTGGCTGCCTGGCAGCGCATCGCTAACGTTAGGCAGTCTTCCCATACAGCGTAAGGAGGCGTTATGTATCTTTCCGTACAGCTTAGTTATTACCCACTGGCCGATGACTTCAAACCGGTGGTTAAAGAGGTGGTGAAACGCCTGGAGGCGACGGGGTTGGAAGTACACCCGAATCGCATGAGCACTCAGGTATTTGGCGAGTTCGATGCCGTGATGGCGGCGTTAAGTGAGGTAATGAAGTGGTCGTTTGAGACCCATGGCAAAGCAGTGTTTACGGCGAACTTCCTGGAAGGCGACCGCAGACCACGTTAACGACCATGTTAATTAGCCATTTTGGCAATGAGGTCTGAATCAACCCGTAGCACTCACCAAAACGCCGCCCGATTGGGCGGCGTCTGTTTTGGCATTGCTGAAGCTTAGGTCAGTGATTCCAAGCAGGACTCAATGATATCCAAGCCTTCGTTGAGCACGTCGTCTTGAATAGTCACGGGCATCAAGAAGCGGATAGTGTTGCCGTACATACCGCATGAAAGCAGGATCAAGCCTTCTTCGCGAGCTTTCTTGCACAGCGCAGCCGCTAGTTCCGCGTTAGGCGTATGGTCAGCTTTGTTTGAGACCAGCTCAAACGCGGCCATCGAGCCCATGTTGCGCACGTTATCGATGCAGTCAAACTTGCCAGCCCAATCATTGAAGCGCTTCGCCAGTTTGTCACCCAGGGCTTGGCTCTTCTCCAGAATGTTCTCTTCTTCAAATACGTCCATGACCGCTAACGCCGCCGCACAGGCAGTGGGGCTACCGGTATAGGTGCCGCCCAGGGAGTTAGGGCCGGAGGCATCCATTACTTTGTCGGTACCGACGATCGCGGAGATCGGCATGCCGTCGGCCATACTCTTGGCCATGGTCATGATGTCCGGCTCAACGCCGCTGTGTTCGATGGCAAACATCTTGCCGGTGCGGCCAAAACCCGATTGCACTTCGTCGATGATCATTAATATGCCGTGCTCATCGCAGATCTCACGGATCTTGGTCAGGAAGCTGGTCGACGCTGGGTAGAAGCCGCCTTCACCGAGCACCGGCTCAAGCACGATCGCCGCGGTATCTTTCGGGTTGGCATCGGTTTTTAGCGTCATCTTCAAGCCGCGGATGGCTTCATCTTCGCTAACGCCATGGTAGGGCACTGGGAAGGGGGCGCGGAAGACGGTGCCCGGCATGGGGCCAAAGTCGCTCTGGTAGGGCGCTACCTTGCCGTTCATGGCCATGGTGAAGAAGGTCCGGCCGTGGTAGCCGCCGTCAAAGCAGATGACGTTGGAACGGCCGGTAGCCGCGCGCGCGATCTTGACCGCATTTTCGAGTGCTTCTGCACCTGAGTTAGCCAGCATGACTTTGGCATGGCCACGGACCGGAACGATTTGGCTGAGCTTTTCAGCCACTTTTACATAGCCTTCATAAGGCATGACCGTTTGGCAGGTGTGCATCAACTTATCGAGCTGGGCTTTGACCGCAGCGACCACTTTAGGATGGCGGTGGCCTACGTTGAGTACGCCAATACCGCCCGCAAAGTCGATGAAGCGGTTGCCGTCAGCGTCCCAGATTTCAGCGTTTTCAGCACGGTCGGCGAATGCCGTCGCTGGGCTAGCGGCGCCAGCAGCGACGTATTTGCGTTTTAGCTCGTTCAGTTCGGCATTGCTGCTCATGGCTTACTCCCTATTGATGAAGGTTGATCTTTCAACATAGTGCGTAACTTTTAGCATAGTTCTTAATATAGTTCTTAATAAGGTTGCTTACATGAGTGACGATGCGATGACAGCACATTATGCCATTTTAAACTTATGCCATTTTAAACTCATGCCGTAGCGCTTGAAGGCGCGCCGTTAAATCTACGCTAAGGGCGTTCACCCGAGGCTTGGCAAAGTAAAAACCCTGCTGGCAAACAATGCCCGCTCGCGCCAGCCATAGTGCTTCGGCGTGGGTCTCTACGCCTTCGGCAATCAACGTCATATTGAGTTTTTTAGCGAGGGATATAATCGCACTCAACAGCACTTGGCGGCGATGATCGCTATCGCAGCGTACCACCAGTTCACGGTCGATTTTAAGCTTATCAGGCGTTAAATCGGTGAGTAGGTCCAAGTTGGCGTAACCGTTGCCAAAGTCATCGAGCGCCGTTTGAAAGCCCAGGGAGTGATAGGTATTAATAATATTACGCAGGTGCTGTCGGTCGTGGACGCGCTCGGTTTCGGTGATTTCAAAAATGAGCCGGTGAATTGGCCAGCCAACCCTTTTGGATGCCGCTAACGTTGGTTGGATACAGGCTTTGGGCTCATTAACGGCGTTGGGCAGGAAGTTAATCGATAGATTGGTTTGCATGCCCAAAGCGCTGGCCATTTCGATTGCTTTCACTCGGCAGGCTTGGTCAAAGCGGTAGCGCAAATCATCAGTGACTTTTGCGATCATGCTCTTAGCAGATTCCCCGTTCGTACCGCGAGCCAGGGCTTCGTAAGTAACGATGCGAGCCAGGGATAAGTCCACAATCGGCTGAAAAGCCATGGTGAATTCAAATGGTAATTCGCCTTCACAGCGATGGCAGCTGCCGTTAACGCGTGCGCACTGGCTCATTGCTGCTCCTGCCTGATAGTGGCGAGTTAGGGGCGCGTTAGGGGCTGGTGCCGCTAAAACTTTAGTGTGAAGAAGCGCTGTGACTATAGGCAAGGCTGCAGTCGAAGATAGGGGCGCTTTGCGTTGTTTTATACATCTAAATATAGTCTTGATGACGCTTTATACAACAATGATTGTCTTTCAAACGCTGCTAAATAATCCCCGCTTCGCGAAGCGCAGTGCGCTGTTCGACACTAATACCCAGTTCTTCTAACACGCTTTCAGTATGTTGCCCCAAGTGGGGCGGCGCTATGCCGGCACTCATCTGGGTGCCGTTAAACCGGATCGGATTGGCGACAAGATCCACTTGGCCTGCTTGATCGTGAGGCAGCGTCTGTTTGAGACCGCGGGCTTTAACATGGGGGTCATCGAAGACGCGGTCGAGCGTATTGATGGGGCCGCAGGGCACACCCACGGCTTCAAAGGCGGCCAGCCATTCATCGGTGGTGCGTTGGGCCAGTGCCGCTTCCAGCTGGGGAACCAGCAGGGCACGGTTATTCACTCGGGCGCCGTTGGTGGCAAAGCGTGGATCCTCGGCCAACGCTGGTAGCGAAAGCACCGCACAGAAACGCTTGAACTGTTCGTCGTTGCCGACGGCCATAATCATATGACCATCTTGGGTGGCGAAGGCCTGGTAAGGAACGATGTTAGGGTGAGCATTACCCAACCGCTGGGGCACATTGCCGGAGGTCAGGTAATTCAATGCTTGATTGGCGAGCACACCGACCTGTACATCCATCAGTGCCATATCGATATGGCACCCAACGCCGCTATCGCGGCGCTGGTAAAGCGCTGCCAGTACTGCATTGGCCGCATACAGCCCGGTAAAAATATCGGTGAACGCAACACCGCTCTTCACTGGTCCGCCACCCGGTTCGTTATCGGGCTTACCGGTTAGGCTCATGATGCCGCCCATGGCTTGAATCATAAAGTCGTAACCGGCGCGATGGGCGTAGGGGCTCTCCTGGCCGAATCCGGTAATCGAGCAGTAAATCAGCTTGGGATTCAACGCTTTAAGACTTGCGTAATCCAAGCCATAGCGCTTTAAGCCGCCGACTTTAAAGTTCTCAAGCAGTACGTCAGATTGAGCGACTAACTGCTTGATCACCGCCTGGCCTTCGGGCTTGGCCATATCCACTGTTACGGATCGTTTGCCTCGGTTAGCGCAGAGGTAATACGCCGACTCTTCGGTACCGGCCAGCCAAGGAGGGCCCCAATGACGTGTGTCGTCGCCGCTACCGGGTCGTTCCACCTTAATGACATCCGCGCCCATATCCGCAAGCATCTGGCCGCACCAAGGCCCGGCCAGTACTCTGGAAATATCGAGTACTTTTATCCCGGCCAGTGGTTTAGTGGGCTCACTCATAACGGGCTTGCTCATAAAGGCTGTTTCCTTGGCTGATGGCGTTTAAAAGAACGACTGAATGCCTGTCTGCGCGCGGCCAAGAATTAAGGCGTGGACATCGTGGGTACCTTCGTAGGTATTCACTGATTCCAGGTTGACCATATGACGAATAACCCCGTACTCGTCAGAAACGCCGTTGCCGCCGTGCATATCGCGGGACTGGCGAGCAATATCCAGCGCTTTGCCGCAGTTGTTACGCTTGATCAGTGACACCATTTCCGGTGCCCAGTTGCCGCTATCCATCAGGCGGCCTACCTGCAGCGCTGCTTGCAAGCCCAGTGTTATCTCGGTTTGCATATCGGCGAGCTTTTTCTGGATCAACTGGTTGGCAGCCAGCGGGCGGCCAAACTGCTTGCGGTCTAGCGTGTACTGACGTGCTGCGTGCCAGCAGAACTCCGCGGTACCCATAACGCCCCAGGCGATGCCGTAGCGTGCTTTGTTCAGGCAGCCGAACGGGCCTTTCAGGCCGCTGACGTTGGGCAGCAGGTTCTCTTCGGGAACGAAGGCGTTATCCAGTACGATCTCACCGGTAATCGATGCACGCAGTGATACCTTGCCTTCGATTTTAGGCGTGGTGAAGCCTTCGGTGCCGCGCTCAACGATAAAGCCTTTAATTTGATTATCGTGGGCTGCTGACTTCGCCCACACTACCGCGATATCAGCGATCGGGCTGTTGGTGATCCACATTTTGGCGCCGGTTAGACGGTAGCCGCCGTCGACTTTTTCCGCCCGGGTAATCATGTTGCCGGGGTCGGAGCCGTGATCAGGCTCGGTCAGACCAAAGCAGCCGACCATTTCGCCACTGGCAAGCTTGGGCAGGAATTTTTGCTTCTGCTCTTCAGAGCCGTACGTTTCGATGGGGTACATCACCAGCGAGGACTGCACACTCATGGCGGAACGGTAGCCGGAGTCGACGCGCTCGACTTCACGGGCGATCAAACCGTAGGCCACGTGATTAACGCCTGCGCCGCCGTACTCGGGGGAAACGGTGGCGCCGAGTAGGCCAAGCTCGCCCATCTCGGTCATGATCTCGCGGTCAAAGCGCTCTTCGCGGAAAGCGGTTAGCACGCGGGGCTGAAGGTTTTCCTGGCAATAATCGTAGGCCGCATCGCGGATCTGGCGCTCTTCATCAGTGAGCTGTTGTTCCAGGAGCAGCGGGTCGTCCCAGTTAAAATGTGTCATGGCGTGGATTCCTTTATTCGTTCGGCAGGCGCTGTTATGGCAGTCACTTTTTTGACGGTCTCTAAAGAGCGTAGCGCCTACAGCGATGAAATGGGCAGTCGTAAGAAGTTGCAAAGGTGCTTGCAGTCAATGTATCGCCGTTTTTTTAAAATATCTACATTTTTTTAAAACGCAGAATTTAATTGATACGAACTGACTAGGTGGTGCTACGTGGCTAGGTGATACTACGTGGCTAGGTGATACCCCGTGCTTTGAGCACCCGCGTAATAATCGGCACCGGGGTCATCAAGTGGTCCCGCATCATCGTGTCGGCCTGGTCTGTATTCCTGGCTAAAATAACCTCCACCAGTGCCGTATGTTCCTGCCGCTTAAGCTCTAGCGCTTGGGATGACATCACGGTTTCCTGAAGCCATAGGTGGCGGTAACGTTCCACCTGATCAAACAGGGTGTTGCGCATTTGCAATAGGTGAGGGGAGTTACAGCCACTGGCGATGGCGGTATGGAAAGCTTTGTGGCGCTGATCCCAGATGTCGAGCAGATCATCGGGTGTGCTGACGTCGGTGACTTTCGCTAATCGGTGCGCGGTGGCCAGCACCGTGGCTTCCCAGTCGTCGTCGCCGCGCTCGATAGCCAAACGCAGTATTAGCCCTTCAAGCTGAGCGCGAGCATCATAAATATCGTTGAGTTCGGCCAGTGACATTGGGGCCACGCGGTAGCCTCGCTGGCTGATCGCTACCACTAAACGGTCAGCGACTAACTGTGAGAGCGCCTCCCGCAAGGGCCCGGTGCTGGCGCCGTAGTGTTCTTTCAAATGGCTCATTAGCAGCTTCTGCTCTGGAGCGTAGCGGCCACGAATAATGTCATGCTTGAGTTGGCGATAAGCGCTAATGGCTAGATTCTGGCGCGGCGCGCTGGACGCCTTAAAACCTGACTCCATAGCAGTGGGGCTCCTGGGCGTTTGACGGTAAGAGGTAAAGAGTGTCAGCTGTTATCAAAAATATTAACAATTTGGCATAGGGTAAGGCATTTATGCAGAGTTTCGTCATTTTGTTGAGCAAGTAATCACTCGAGTACATGCCTACAGCGCAGGCAATCAATAGCAGATTAAGGCACCGTTGCGCTGATAACCTCTATTAGCATCTAACGCATAAGCCGTGCTAACTTCTCTTCCACCGCTTCTGGTTGCCTATGGATCAAGCAGAAGTTGGGGCTTCAACACCTCCTTTTTCGTCAACCATACCTATAAGTCCAAGCAGGACGGAGGAAATGCTCATGCGAACTCTACGCTCTCTACCCTACGCTGTTGCTGCCGCTTCTATGCTCGCAGTCGCGCTTCCCGCCAGTGCCCAACAACTTTCAATCGCGACTGGCGGTACCGGTGGCGTTTATTACCCGATCGGCGGTGGTTTTGCCGAAATGATCAACAACCATATCGAAGGCGCTCAGGCGACTGCTGAAGTGACCGGTGCCTCGGTTGAAAATATGGGTCTGATCATGCGCGGTGACGCGGACCTTGCGCTGGCACTGGCCGATACGGTTTATCAGGCGTACAACGGTTCGGGCGACTTCGAAGGTCGTCAGATTGAAAACATCCGTGCACTGGCCTCGGTTTACCCCAACGCCGTTCAGCTGGTCACCCTGGCGGAATCCGACATCGAGTCGATTGCCGACTTGGAAGGTAAGCGGGTTTCTGTTGGTGCGCCGGGTAGCGGTACCGAGCTAAACGCTCGTGCGCTGCTCGAAGCCAATGGCGTCAGCTATGAAGACTTCACTCCCCAGCGCCTTAACTTCAACGAAACCGCTGATGCCATTCGCGACGGTGATATCGACGCTGGCTTCTGGAGCGTTGGCCCCCCGACCAGCTCGATTCTTAACCTGGCCGCCACACGCGACATTCGCCTAATCGGTCTTTCCGATGAAGAAGTGGCCAATGCTCAGGCGGAAGAAGAAGTCTTTGCCCCCTACGAGCTTGCCGCCGGTATGTATGACGGTATGGATGAAGCCGTTCAGACCATCGGTATTCCCAACGTGCTCGTCGTTAACTCTGATATGGACGAAGAGCTGGCTTACCAGTTGACTCAGTTGCTGTTTGAAAACACCGATGAGCTAATTGCCGTTCACCCGGCAGCGAACGACACGACGGTGAAGTTCACGATGGACTCTACCCCGGTGCCGTTACACCCAGGCGCACTGCGTTACTTCGAAGAGACCGGTGCTGAGATTCCGGATCGCCTGCGTCCGTAACTGCTAACGTGTCTTGAAGGATATTGCCATGCAGTGGCAGCAACGCTTGGTGGCGCTACTGATTGCATGTTCTCCGTTCGCCGAAGTGGGGGCTTCCCCTGCTTCGGCGTCGGCGTTTATGCACCTAGCCGTGGTGACCGAGCAAGGCGACACCCTGGTGGATGAAGCGGTGCCTGCGGGTGGTCGCTGGTGCATTAAGTGGCAGCACTCCGTCGAGCATTTTACGGTGTTGGATTGCTATCGTAATGCGGCCGGTGTCATGCAACTGGAGCGCAGTCATCAACCTGACTTTGCCGCCGGGCTCGGGCATATTTTTGGCCGCGGCGAGCAGGTATCCGACGGTGAAGGCGGTTACTGGATTAATGGTATTAACGAGCCAGTCGCCAATAACCGGTATGTGTTAAGAGTCGGTTCTCCTGCCGTCAACCATCGCGTCGTGTGGCCCGGTGGTGAGCATGCGCCGGTGAGCTTAAGTGATCACGCGGCTGGGCAACGCGTGACCATTCAGCTAATAGCCCCTCACGCATCCCCGCGTGAATAAAAACGACATTAGTTAACGCTTCCGAGGACTTCATGAACGAATCCAAGCAACCGCCGAGCGTGATGCCGGGCGGTAATGCGATTCAACCCCGCATGGTGCTGTGGTCAATCACCATTGTGGCGGTGGGTCTCTCCCTATTTCAGCTCTATTCTGCGGGTATTCAGCCGTTAGGGCTTTTTTATCAGCGCAGCATTCACCTGGCATTGATCATGATGCTGGCGTTTTTGATGTTTCCCGCCTTTGGCCCGACCCGCAAACGGGGCGTGTTAGGTTGGGGGCTGGACGTGGTGTTTTTAGCCGGGGCGGTGCTGACCGGTGGCTACTTGGTTTTCAACCTGGATGAGATATTCAGCCGTGCCGGGTTTTGGAACAGTACCGATATTCTGGTTGCCTGTATCGCCACGGTAACCGTGCTGGAAGCCAGCCGACGGGCGGTAGGCTTCGGTATGACCGTGATTGGCCTGTTGGCGATCGTCTATGCCTTTGCCGGGCCGCGGGGTGAGCTGCCGTGGTTGGGCGAGTGGATGCCGGGCATTCTGGAGCACCGCGGCTATACCTTTGATCGGGTCGCCGGTCAGCTGTACCTGGGGCAAGAAGGCATCTTTGGCCTGCCGCTAGGCGTTGCGGCAACTTATATCTTTATCTTTGTGCTATTTGGTGCCTTTTTGGAGTGTACCGGAGCGGGCAAGTTCTTTATCGATATGGCCTATGCGGCGACGGGCCGCCAGCGCGGTGGGCCAGCCAAAGCTGCCGTGCTGGCCTCCGCCGGGATGGGGTCTATTTCCGGCAGTGCGATTGCTAACGTGGTCACCACCGGTGCCTTTACCATTCCGCTTATGAAGCGCTTGGGCTACAAGGCCAAGCAGGCGGGCGGTATTGAAGCGGCGGCTTCGACCGGTGGGCAGATCATGCCACCGCTAATGGGCGCCGGGGCGTTCTTGATTGCCGAATACACCAATACGCCTTACCTGGATATCGTCAAAGTCAGTATCCTGCCAGCGATTATGTATTTTGCGACGGTGTATTTGTTTGTCCACATCATTGCGCTTAAGCAAGGCATGCAGGGGTTACCCAAGGACGAACTGCCGCAGATGCGCCAGGTAATGAAAGAGGGCTGGCACTTCCTGCTACCGCTAGCGGTACTGGTCTGGCTGCTGGCGATGAGCATGTCGCCGATGCGGGTAGGCTACTACGCAGTGGTCACTATGGTTGCCGTGGCGGTGATTCGCTATGCGCTGTGGTTCTTCTTTGTAGCGCCTCGCCAAGGACAGCCGGTGACGGCCTCGGCGGTGAAAGATACCATCCGCGCCGGTATTGCCAAATTGATCGAAGGTTTGGAGCTGGGTGCGCGTAACGCGGTCGCGGTGTCGATGGCCTGTGCGGTGGCCGGTATCATCGTCGGGATCGTGGGCTTGACCGGTCTCGGGTTGAAGTTCTCTTCCATGATGTTGGCTTTCTCCGGCGGTAATATCTTACTGGCGCTATTAATGGTGCTGTTGGCTAGCTTGGTGCTGGGCATGGGGCTGCCGGTCACCGCCAGCTATATCGTTCTGATCGTACTGGTCGGCCCTGCGCTTACCCAAGAGTTTGGTATTCCGCTGTTGGTCGCTCACTTAGTGGTGTTCTGGTACTCCCAGGACTCCAACGTGACGCCGCCGATTGCCTTGGCAGGCTTTGCCGGGGCGGCGATTGCTGGCAGTAAACCGATGGAAACTAGCTTCCAGGCATGGAAGTTCGCCAAAGGGCTTTACCTGATTCCGCTGTTTATGGTCTTCAATCCTGAGATCATTATGGGTGGCCCGGTGCCGGTGGTGATTTGGAACGGAGTGATCGCCATACTGGCGTTGGGCGCTTTTGCGGCAGCGCTGGAAGGGTATCTCTTTACCCGCATGTCGTGGTTGCCACGTATCGCAATTACCGGGGCGATCATTGCGGTGTTCTACCCCAATCTGCTCAGCGAGGTTGCCGGTGTCGTTGTAATGGTTGTTGCCATTGGTGCTAACTGGCTGGCCAGCAAACGCGAAGCGACCGCGACGCCTGTTAGCGGTTAGTGGAAGGCGGTTTAACCAGTAGTGAAAAAGTAACAAATAGAGAAAAATAATAAGTAATGAAAAGGCCCGGAGATCTAATCTCCGGGCCTTTTGTTTGGTGGATCTTTTGTTTGGTGTGCTATGGGATTGGCTGGTTTAGAAGATCGACTCAGCGGTACCTGAACCCTGGGAACCACTAGCTTCTTCCAGCTCACGGCTGATGCGGCGCTGCTGGTAGTCCGGCAAGTGATCCTGGTGGAACAGCTCGGTAATGCCCCCCGTCTGGCCGTCCGCTAAGCGTCGGCCTGATTGCGGGTCCACCTGCGCGGTCACCACTGTCGATGGGCGCTCGGGCACGGCACTAGGCGTACCTTCCAGGGCATCGCCCATGAACTCTATCCAAATGGGTAGCGCGGCCTGAGCCCCATATTCAGAAATAGTTTCGTTACTGTCCTTGCCTACCCATACCGTGGTCACCAGGTTGTTGTTAAACCCTGCAAACCAGGCATCACGCTGGCTATTGGTCGTGCCGGTCTTACCCACGATATCGTCGCGGTTAAGGCTTAGCGCGCCACGGCCAGTGCCTGAAGTGATAACGTCACGCAGCATATCGCGCAGAATGTAAACCGCTGCCGGGTCCGCTACGCGTTTGGCGATTGGGTATTCACGCCCATCGATTTCTACCGTCTCTTGATCCTCGGCACAGCTTGGGCAAGCGACCTGCGGGGTGGCTTCATCGATGATCTCGTTATCGTCGTCACGGGTGACGCGCTCGATGAACCAGGGCGATACCTGGAAGCCGCCATTGGCCAATACCGCATAGGCATTGGTCATCTCCATCGGCGTCAGGCTTGCGCTGCCTAGTGCCAATGCCAAGCCGTGTGGCAAGCGACCAGGCGCAAAGCCAAAGCCTTCCAGGTAGTCGATCGTATGATCAAGCCCCATGGTCTGCAGCACGCGGATGGTCACCAAATTGCGAGAACGGGCAAGGGCGGGGCGTAAGCGCATGGGACCTTGGAAATCGCGACTGGAATTGACCGGCCGCCATATGGAGTCGCTGCCATCATCGAGTACCACGGGCGCATCGTTCACGACGCTGGCGGCATTCATCTCGCCATCTTCAAGGGCCGCTAAGTAAATAAAGGGTTTGAAGATCGAGCCTGACTGGCGCTGCGCTTGTACCGCACGGTTAAACTTACTGGCGTTAAAGTCAAAACCGCCCTGTAGCGCCAAAATAGCGCCTGTCTGAGGATCTTGCGCGACCAGCGAACCTTCAGCATCCGGACGCTGAGAGAGGCGTAGTGAACCGTCTTCCTCCTCAATTACGCGAATCATGTCGCCGCGTACCGCAATCTCTTCCGCCGAACTGGGCTCGGCACCGCGGCTACGCGGGCTTAGGTAAGGACGAGCCCAGCTCAAGCCTTCCCAGTCGATAGTTTGTAAGCCACCGCGGCGGGTAAGCACCTGCATCTCTCGACCGCTACTCTCTACCACAATGGCGGGCTGGAGAAGCCCATAGTTAGGCGTACGTTCAAGCACCTGAGCCCAGTTGCTAACGTCGCCCTCTATACCCTCGACTTCCGTTTGACTGCGCTGGGCCGCTTGACGTGCGGTCTGACGGATTTCCGGCGATTCGGAAAGCTCTTCTTCCAGGCCTTGGATAGCCGTTTGCTCCTGCGCTTCAACCAGGCTTGCGGCAATATCACGCTGCTCCGGTCCGCGCCAACCATGGCGCAGGTCATAGTCAGTCAACCCATTGGCCAAAGCTTGGCGGGCAAGGGGCTGCAGCTCGCTATCAATGGTGGTGTAGATACGATAGCCGCCGGTGTAAGCGTCATCGCCGAAACGCTCCACAGCATACTGGCGCGCCATTTCAGAGACATAAGCGGCATCGACTTCTGCCCGGGTATAGTGGCGGCGGGCGGTGACGGGATCTTGAACGGCTACTTGGTAAGTTTCATCGTCGATATGACCAAGCTCGCGCATGCGGAATAGGATCCAGTTGCGACGAATCAGCGAACGCTCGGAGTTAGCTAGCGGATTAAACGCGGAAGGTGCCTTGGGCAGGCCGGCAATCATGGCCGTTTGCGCCAGGTTAAGCTCGGCGAGAGGCTTGTCGTAATAGGTTTCGGCAGCCGCAGCGATACCGTAGGCGCGATTCCCCAGGAAAATCTTATTGACGTAAAGCTCAAAAATTTCCTCTTTATTGAGCACTTGCTCCATTTGCAACGCCAGCAGGATTTCGCGAATTTTACGTGTAAAGGTCTGGTCCAGCGTTAGCATATAGTTACGCGCGACCTGCATGGTGATGGTCGAACCGCCTGATTGGATGGTGCCGCCACTCTGCACAAGTTCCACGGCGGCCCGGGCCAAACCGCGCGGATCGACGCCTGCGTGGTCGAAATAGCTGGCATCTTCGGCTGCGATCAGGGCATTGATCATATCCTGGGGGATTTCATCAAAGTTGATCGCCATGCGACGCTCTTCACCAAATTCGCCGATCAATTTACCGTCCTGGGTAAAAATGCGCAGCGGCGTGTGCAGTTCGAAGTCCTGCAGTTGGCGAACGTCGGGCAGCCCCGGGGCAAAGTAAATGGCGGCACCTACCACGGCTAACGCGGTGGCACCGACCAGCGACACAACCAGGAAAAACAGCGACACAATAAGGGTTCGAAGAAACGTCATGAACAGAGAGCACCCGGGGAAGAATAAAAAGTACGGCAACTAAACGGCCGTATCATGAAATTGGCTGCCATTATAGGAAGCTGAGGCGGCCACCACCAGTGTTGATATGTCGTAAGTTCGTTAGCGTGTGACTTAACTAAAAATCATGTAACCTCAAACTACGTGTGATAAATGGGCGACAAGCAGGTGGAGCCAGACCCAATATGCGCTTTCTAAAATCTGGTAAGGGATTGATCGGTGTCGATATTACATCGGCAACCGTTAAACTGCTTGAGCTAAAACAGTGCCACGATAACTACCAAGTTGAAAGCTATGCAGTGAGGCCGTTACGCGAAGGCGCCGTCGTCGAGCGCCGTATCCGCGATATTGATGACGTCGCTAGTGTACTGAGTCGTGCCGTGGAACACGCCAAGCCTTCTACCCGCAAAGCAGCGGTTGCCGTTCCTGCGAGCGCCGTGATTACCAAAACGCTGAGCTTTCCTGCCGGGCTAAACGAAGAGGAGATTGAAGAGCGCATCGTGGCCGAATCCGACCGCCATATTCCTTTTCCGTTCAATGAAGTCGCGTTTGATTTTCAGTGCTTGGGCCCTGCGCCTTTCGACGATGAGCAGCAGCAGGTAATGCTGGTCGCCTGTCGGCAGCAGGATATAACTCAGCTTACTGAGACATTAGAGCGAGCTGGCTTAGAGCCTGCCGCCGTTGACGTTGAAACCTTTGCTATGGAGCGTTCGCTAGCTGAGCTGCGCCGTCAGCTTGAGGTTGAGAATGACCCTACCGCCTGCGTTGGGTTGGTGGATATTGGCGCCAATATGAACGCCTTTCACGTCGTCCGTGGCGGGCACATCGTTTATACCCGCGACACAGTGTTTGGCGGTCGGCAGCTAACCGATGCGATCCGCGATCGCTACGAATTGAGCATGGAGGAGGCAGGGTTCGCTAAAAAGCGTGGGGGGCTACCTGATGATTATCACGAGCGCGTCCTTAACCCTTTCCTGGAAACCGTGGTGCAGCAGGTGGGACGCTCATTGCAGCTTTACTATACCGCCGGGCGTCAGCAAGAAGTGAAGCACATTGTGTTGGCAGGTGGTTCGAGCGTTATTCCAGGGCTTGCCGAGCGGATTGCCGACGACAGCGGTATGTCAGTGACGATTGCCAACCCCTTCCAACGCATGCTGGTGAATAAGCGCTTAAATCTTCAGGCGTTGACTAATGATGCCCCCGCGATGCTCACGGCAGGGGGCTTGGCGATGAGAGTGAGTCAATGAGCATCACTATTAATCTTTTGCCCTGGCGCGAAGCGCAGCGTGAGCAACGAACACGCAAATTTTACGCTATCGTGGCAGGCATGGTGGTATTTGGCGTAGCCCTTGGCCTGCTGATCTCTCAATATTACCAACTCAAACTGGCCGCCCAGGAACAGCGCAATGCTTACGTGAGTGATCATATTGAGCGGCTTAATGCTGATATCGACGGCGTTTCTCGCTACGCAAGCGATGCTGAGCGTTTAGGCGAGCAGATCGCGGTGTTCCAGGCATTAAAGGCCGAGCAAACGAATACCGTGCAGCTATTTAATGACGTGGCGGATAGTGTGGCTAACGGTGTCATTTACCAACGGCTGGCGAAAAGCGGTAACAGCGTTAGCGTCACGGCGGTGGCTGGCAGCGAACGGCAGGTCTCTGAGCAACTGCGACGTATTGCAGCGCTGCCTGGTTTAGGTGTGCCCTCTCTCTCGGCGGTTGAAAATGACCAAAATGGTACAGGTCGGCTATTTCGTTTTGACGTTAATCAGACCCCGACAGCAGAGTTGCAAGAAGCGGGTCAAGACGTGGAAAGAGGAACACCATGAGCCTTAACCGCGAGCAATGGGCTATCGAATGGCAGAACCTGCGCGATGTCGACTGGCGGGATCTCGACGTGAAGGAAGCCGGGGGCTGGCCGTTGCTGTTAAAAGGTTTGTGCTGTTGTTTGGCACTGCTGGCGGCATTGAGTGTCATGATGTGGTTAGTGGTGAGCGAACAGCGCGAGGCTTTCGGCGCGGCCCAGCGTGAAGAGGTCAGGCTGTTGAGTGCGTATCGCAGCCAGGCCTCGGAAGCGGCCTTCTTACCGGAAATGCGTGAACAGCTGGCTACCCTGGAAGAGCAGATGGCGCGTTTGCGCACCATGCTTCCCACCGATGCAGAAATCCCCTCGTTGCTCGATAGTATCAGCGATGCCGCCGTCGACAACCGCCTGACGATTGAAACGATTCGGCTGCGCCCAACGCTAACGCAGGCCCATTATATCGAGCAACCGCTTGATATACAGGTGCGTGGCGGTTATCACCAATTAGCTCGTTTCAGTGCCGATATTGCCTCGTTACCGCGGATGGTGACCCAGCACGATTTTACCTTGGAGTCAGTTGAAGGGCGTGGAGACACGCTGCGTCTTTCGCTATTGGCCCGTACCTATCGCTACGTTGAGGAAAGTGATCAGGCAGCCAGTGATGAGGCGAAAGCGCTATGAGGCGAAAACAAATAGCGCTGCTCGTCGTGAGGGGGGCCGCCGCCATTACCCTAATGGCCTCAACAGTGATGCTGGCAGGTTGTGCGGACGCAGACTTGCCCCAGCTTGAACGCGTCTTGGCCGATATACGTCAGTCGCCGGGGGGGCAGCCGCCGAGCATGACTGTCGCGATGCCCGAAAGCCGCGATTTAACCTACTTATATAGCGATGGTCGTAGCCCTTTTTTGCCGCCTGAAGCCATTGCCCAGGGCGGCCTTAATCGTAACGAGGGCGCTCTCGCCCCTGACCAGCAGCGCACGCCGGAGCCACTGGAGCAGTTTCCACTGCAGGAGCTCAGATTGGTCGGTACGATGCAGATGGCGGGACGGCAGGTGGCGCTGGTTGCATCGCCGGATGGTAATGTGACCAGCGTGAAAGAGGGAAACTATATGGGTACTGATTATGGGCGTATTGCCGAGGTAAGCGCACAAGAAGTTCGTGTCATCGAACGGGTGTTTACCCAGCGGGAAGGTTGGCAAGAGCGGCAAGCATCGCTCGTTATCAACGCAGGGTCTGCGCGCTAATCACGTAGCCACTTTTTTACCAGTAAGCGGATAATAGCTCATGGCAGTTACAGCTTGGCGAAACACTCTCTTTATGGCCATGGCCTCAGTACTTTTATTAGTACTTGTATTAGTACTTTTATTACTGCCTTCTCTGGCGGCTGCCTCGGTGCTGACCGATATTGATGTGCAGCCCGCCGACAACGGTGGTGTCAATGTCGACCTTAGCTTCACTGGCGGTGTGCCTGAACTACGCAGCTACCGCTTGGATTCACCTCCACGTGTGGCCTTGGATTTGGCTGAGGCCCAAAGTGGCCTCACTAATCGGCGAATCAAGGTGGGCCGCCACGGTATCGAGCAGATTACTGCCTTGGAGGGCAATGGCCGAACGCGTTTGGTGGTAACGCTCAGCGAGCCGCAGGCGTTCACATCTAGTGTGCAGGATAACCATCTACGGCTTACCTTCGAGGCAGACAGCCGCCGCTCTCCTCGTCCTTCTCCCAGCATTGCTTCCGCAGGGCTTGAAACTGACGAAGGGCCGCAGATCGAGAATATTGATTTTCGTCGTGGTGCAGATGGCGCCGGTCGGCTGATGGTCACTTTTGACCGAGAAGGTGTCGAGGCGGACGTCCGCGAAGGCGGCCCTGATCAAGTGCTGGTTAATTTGCGCGATGTGGCCATTCCCGACTCGCTTAACCAGGTCTACGATGTCACCGATTTTGCTACACCGATCACACGGATTACGCCCCGCACCAACCAGGGTGATGCCCAGTTGGCCATCGCCACACAGGGCGCTTATGCAATGATTTCCTCGCAAAGTGGCCGAACGCTGACGGTCGAAGTGCAGCCCGCCAGCCAGGAAGCACAATCCTCCCAGGCAACAGGCGAGCGCTTCACTGGTGAGCGTTTAAGTCTTAATTTTCAGGATATCGAAGTGCGTTCGGTGCTAGCGACGCTGGCCGAGTTCACTGGGTTAAATCTGGTGGCTAGTGACAGTGTAACGGGTCGAGTGACGCTCAATTTAAACGACGTGCCTTGGGACCAGGCGCTAGCGTTAATTCTACAAAGTCAGGGGTTGTCGAGCCGGGAGCAGGGCAATGTGATTGTCGTGGCACCTGCCAGTGAGCTGGCAGATTTGGAGCGCCAGGAGCTAGAGGCGCGCAACCAACTTGAAACCCTTTCGCCACTGGTGACCGAGTTCATCGAGATCAAGTACGCCCGAGCTGAGGATTTGGCCCAGCTGCTGCGCGGCGGTGAAGGCGATGGTTTTGGACTGCTCACCGAGCGTGGGCGTGTCAGCATTGATAACCGCACCAATACGTTGCTAGTACAGGATACGGCTGATCAGGTGCGCGATATCGTGCGCACCATTGACCGCTTGGATGTCGCCGTCCGCCAGGTGCAAATAGAAGCACGTATTGTCATTGCCCGAGACACCGCTTCACGCGAGCTGGGCATTAACTGGGGCATGTCGAGCACTCGAGGCTTTCAAGAGGGGGAGGATGGCACGTTCGGTCGACGCGATATCAACCCGAATGGCATTAACCGGGCGCAAGGGGACTTGGCCGTGGATTTAGGTGCTGCCACTGGGCCTGGCACCGGTTTTAGTTTTGGTTATTTATCCGGTGATATTTTGTTGGATTTGGAGCTGCGCGCACTGGAAAGCGAGGGTAAAAGCCAGACTATTTCTCAGCCTAGAATTATTACCGCCAATCAACGTACCGCCAAAATTAGCCAGGGTGAAGAGCGCGCCTTCCAGAGTGTGGATGGCAATGACAACCCGGATACCGAGTTTAAAGAGGCTTTGCTCTCTTTGGAGGTGACGCCACAGATCACCCCGGATAATCGCGTTATCATGGATCTGATCATCAAAAATGATAGCTTCCGTGAATCGGAGTTTGGCGGCGAGCCCCCGATAGACACCAATACAATTGAAACCCAAGTGCTGGTAGATAACGGCCAAACGGTGGTGTTGGGCGGTATTTTAACCACGGAAGAACTGCGCCAAATCGCCAAAACACCGCTTTTGGGTGATATTCCTTTGCTGGGTAGACTGTTTCGCTATACCGAAGAGAGCAATGAAAAGGTAGAGTTGTTAGTCTTTATTACTCCACGACTCCTAGACGATGGCTTAACGGTTCGCTGATGCAGGATTTACCCAACTTATTTCTCATAGGCCCCATGGGGGCTGGCAAAAGCACTATTGGTCGCCTGTTGGCGGCCGAGCTTTCGCGCCAATTCTATGACAGTGACCACGCCATTCAAGATCGCTGCGGGGCGGATATACCCTGGATTTTTGATGTCGAGGGCGAACAGGGCTTTCGCCTGCGGGAAGCGCACATGATCGATGAGTTAACCCGGCTTTCACCCGTGGTGGTTGCCACCGGTGGTGGTGCGGTGCTGCGCGAAGAGAACCGCCGTGCACTGCGCGAGCGTGGCACAGTGGTGTATTTGCTGACCACTGTCGACCAGCAACTCAAAAGAACGGCAAAAGATCGCAATCGCCCGCTTTTGCAGTGCGATAACCGCGAGCAGGTGCTGAAGGATATGTTTGCCCAACGTGATCCGCTCTATCGGGCGACGTCGGATATTGCGGTGCGCACCGACCGGCGAAGCCCGCGGGCAGTCGTGAATGAGATCCTGCGTCGGGTGCATCGGCTGGTGGACCCTCTGAAGTCCTCGTCGCCGTCTCATACGGCCGGAACGCTTAACCATAAGGTATCTCCATGACTTCGACAGCTGGTGCGCCACGCACGCTTCATGTTGCGTTAGATGAGCGCAGCTACCCGATTCATATTGGTACCGGTCTAATGGGTCGGGCCGATACGCTGACACCTTACTTGGCCGGAAAACAGGTGATGGTGGTGACCAACGAGACCATCGCGCCATTATATCTGGAAAAACTCTGTGCCAGCCTGCCCGATCATTTGGATGTGCGTACGCTGGTGTTGCCTGATGGCGAGCAGTACAAAAACATTGAGCAGGTCAGCCGTATTTGGGATGCGCTATTGGAATCCGGTTTTAACCGTCGCTGCACCCTGATCGCCCTAGGCGGCGGGGTGATTGGCGACATGGTTGGCTATGCCGCAGCTTCCTATCAGCGCGGCGTGGCGTTTATTCAAGTACCGACCACGCTGCTTTCCCAGGTTGACTCCTCCGTGGGCGGCAAGACTGGTGTGAATCACCCTCTGGGAAAAAACATGATCGGTGCTTTCTGGCAGCCTAAAGCCGTGCTGGTAGATATCGATACGCTGAGGAGTCTGCCCAGACGCGAACTCTCCGCCGGGCTGGCCGAAGTCATCAAGTACGGACTGATCCGCGACGAAGCGTTTTTAAGCTGGCTGGAAGCCAACATGCCCGCACTGCTTGATGTGGAGCCTGAAGTAGTCACAGACGCCATTGCGCGCAGTTGCCAAATCAAAGCAGACATTGTTGCCGAAGATGAGACTGAACAGGGCGTGCGTGCATTGCTCAACTTGGGCCACACGTTTGGTCATGCCATTGAAGCGCATCAAGGCTACGGCAACTGGTTGCACGGTGAGGCGGTCGGCGCGGGCATGGCCATGGCGGCAACGCTTTCAAACCGGCTGGGGTGGATTGATGATGCAGCACTCGCGCGCAGCCTAGCGGTGATTGACAGCGCCGAGCTACCTTTGGCGGCACCCGCCAACATGTCCAGCGATGACTTTTTAACGCGCATGCGGCTAGATAAGAAAAACATCGATACCCGGCTGCGACTAGTGTTGCTTAATGCGCTGGGTGATGCCTGTGTCAGCGATACAACGCCCGTTGAAATGCTTGCTACCCTGCTTGACGATTACCCTCGCTGTTAAACCACTCTAGAACATCTGCTTCAGCAGAACGCATACGGCAGGGCAGCCCTATCATCGGGCTGTCCTGCCGTCGTTTGTAGGTCAGGATGATCGGGATGAAAAGCTAAAATCATTCGTTTGCCGGCTGCGGTTTAGATAATCCGCATGCCTTATGCGCTATCGGCATGGGGTTTTTTAGCCTTATTAGACTAAAGTATGGCGCCTAATCTGGTTGGTTTATTTATCGTTTAACGTCTTTACAAGTGCTTGAAGTATATGCTTTTTTCACTTAAGAAGGTGTGCAAATACAGGATTTGAAAAGGGTTTCCCTGACGTTGTGAACGTCAAGAGATTGCGCAACGTAGGCGCCAATCGCTATGCTTACCGGCCATTTTCTTGCAGCAGCCTACGTGGGAAACACCCTATTCTGGGCAGGTTATAAGCACCATAAAAAAAGCAAAACCGTCCTTTATACCATATAAAAGCTGCTAAAAAAATACGCTGACTAGTAGAGGCACGCCCATGAATAGAGGTCTTCACCAGCCTGGCGAATTTCGCGATAACTGTGGTTTTGGCCTGATAGCCCATATGGAAGGCCAGGCTAGCCACGACTTGCTGAAAACTGCCATCGAATCATTGACCTGCATGACCCACCGGGGCGGTATCGCTGCCGACGGAAAAACCGGCGACGGCTGTGGTCTGCTACTCAAAATGCCTACCCCCTTTATGCAGGCGCTGGCCAAAGAGTCGTTTGATGCCGACTTGGGTGATCGCTTTGCCGTGGGCGTCGTGTTTTTACCCAACGATGATGCCCGGGAAGCGAATGCCCGCGATACCTTGACCCATGAGCTAGAAGCGCGTGGGCTCAACGTGCTGGGTTGGCGCGATGTGCCGACGGATCCCAGCGTTTGTGGCCCCATGGCGCTGGATTGCCTGCCGCGTATTCGTCAGCTGTTTGTAAAGCCTGGCCTGGGTGAGCACTTCGATGTTGATCTGTTTATGGCTCGTCGCCGCGCTGAACAGGCGTTGCGTGACGAAGAGGACTTCTATGTCGCATCGCTTTCATCCGAAGTGATCTCCTATAAAGGTCTGGTAATGCCGGAGGATCTACCGGCGTTTTATCAGGACTTGAACGACCCGCGTCTGGAAACTGCCATTTGCGTTTTCCACCAACGCTTCTCAACCAATACCGCGCCTCGTTGGCCGCTGGCACAGCCGTTCCGCCTGTTGGCGCACAATGGTGAGATTAATACCATTGAAGCCAACCGCGGCTGGGCGAACTCGCGTAAAGCCAATTTTGTTAACGAGCGCCTGCCGGATATCGCCGGTCTGGATGAGATCGTCAACACCACCGGTTCTGACTCTTCAAGCATGGACAACATGCTGGAAGTGCTGCTGACCGGTGGAATGGAACTTCATCGCGCGGTGCGCATGATGGTGCCGCCAGCGTGGCAGAACGTCGAAACCATGGACGCTGAACTGCGCGCGTTCTACGAATATAACTCCATGCACATGGAGCCGTGGGACGGCCCAGCGGGCGTGGTCATGACCGATGGCCGCCAAGCAGTCTGTATGCTTGACAGAAACGGCCTGCGCCCGGCGCGCTGGGTGATTACCAAAAACGGCTATATCACGCTAGCCTCGGAAACGGGCACCTACGGCTACAAGCCGGAAGACGTGGTTGCCAAGGGTCGTGTTGGTCCCGGCCAGATGCTCGCCGTGGACACCCAGACCGGTGAAGTGCTGCACACTACTGATATCGATCAGCGCCTGAAATCCGCCTACCCCTATAAGCGCTGGTTAAAGCAGGAAGCCAACTACTTGGAGTCAGCGCTGACCGAGCTTGCGCGTTTCCAGACCATGGATACCGACTCGCTGAACGTTCAGCAGAAACTTTTCCAGGTAAGTAATGAAGAGCGCGACCAAGTGCTGCGTCCGTTGGCGGAAAGCGGTCAGGAAGCCGTTGGCTCGATGGGCGACGATACACCGATGGCGGTGCTGTCGAGTCGGCCTCGCTTGTTGACGGACTTCTTTCGCCAGAAGTTTGCCCAGGTCACCAACCCGCCGATCGACCCACTGCGCGAAGCGATCGTCATGTCGCTGGAAACCTGCTGTGGCGCCGAACTGAACGTGTTTAAAGCCACGCCTGAGCACGCGCATCGCTTGATTTTGACGACCCCGGTGCTGTCGCCGCGCAAGTTTACTGCGCTGGTGAGCCAGGATGACCCGGCCTTTGCCAGCCATACGCTGTCACTGGGTTACGACCCCGAGCAGCAGAGCCTGCACCAGGCGCTCAAGGCGCTCTGTGCAGAAGCTGAAGCACAAGTGCGCGCAGGTAAGGTCATTTTGGTACTTACCGACGCCGAGTTGGCGAAAGGGCTGATTCCCATTCAGGCTGCCTTGGCGGTGGGGGCTGTGCACTCGCATTTAGGCCGTTTGGCATTGCGTCCCAACGCCAATATCGTGGTCGAAACCGGCTACGCACGCGATGCTCACCAGATGGCGGTGCTGTTTGGTGTGGGTGCCACGGCGGTTTATCCCTGGCTTGCCTATCAGGTCATGGCGGATATGCACCGCATCGGCGAGCTGACCGGCAACCCGGCTGACGGTCGCGAGAATTATCGTAAAGGCCTACAGAAAGGCTTGTTCAAGATCCTGTCTAAAATGGGTATTTCGACATTGGCCTCCTACCGGGGTTCGATGTTGTTCGAGGCGGTGGGTTTGTCTGATGAAGTGATGGACCTGTGCTTTGTGGGCATGGCATCGCGTATTCAGGGCGCTGGATTTGCCGAGTTGCAGATGCAGCAGGCGCTGCTGGCAAAAGATGCCTGGACTCCCCGCAAAGGTATCTCCCAGGGCGGCATGTTCAAGTATGTCCATGGCCACGAGTATCACGCCTACAACCCCGACGTGGTGATGACGCTGCAGGCCGCCGTGCAGGAAGGCAGCTACACTAAGTGGAAAAAGTTTGCGCAACTGGTTAATGAGCGTCCGGTCGCTACTATTCGTGATTTGCTCAAGCTCAAACCTGCTGAAACGCCGCTTGCGCTGGAGGAAGTAGAGCCGATTGAAGACTTACTGCCCCGTTTTGACAGCGCGGGTATGTCACTGGGTGCGCTCTCGCCTGAAGCGCATGAAGCGCTGGCTCAAGCCATGAACGAAGCCGGTGGTCGCTCCAATTCCGGCGAAGGCGGCGAAGACCCAGCGCGTTACGGCACTATCCGTAGTTCGAAGATCAAGCAGATCGCCTCGGGTCGCTTTGGTGTTACCCCGGCGTATTTGGTCAATGCAGAAGTGCTGCAAATTAAAGTCGCCCAGGGCGCCAAGCCCGGTGAGGGCGGTCAGTTGCCCGGCGGTAAAGTTAACCAGCTAATTGCCAGGCTGCGTCATGCAGTGCCCGGCGTTACGCTGATTTCACCGCCGCCGCACCACGATATTTACTCTATCGAGGATTTGGCCCAGCTGATTTTTGACCTCAAGCAGGTCAATCCAGACGCCCAGGTGTCGGTCAAGCTGGTCTCCGAGCCCGGCATCGGCACCATCGCCACCGGCGTGGCCAAGGCCTACGCCGATTTGATTACGGTCTCGGGCTACGACGGCGGCACGGCGGCGAGCCCGCTGACCTCGATCAAGCACGCCGGTTCTCCTTGGGAATTGGGCTTGCCCGAAGTGCACCAAGCGCTGCGTATCAACGGCCTGCGCGACAAGATTCGCCTCCAGACCGATGGCGGCCTGAAAACCGGCTTGGATGTGGTGAAAGCCGCGATTCTGGGTGCAGAGAGCTTTGGCTTCGGTACCGCGCCCATGGTCGCGTTGGGCTGTAAATACCTGCGTATTTGTCACCTCAATAACTGTGCCACCGGTGTGGCGACCCAGGATGATTTTCTACGTGGCGAGCATTTCCGCGGCACTGTGGACATGGTCAAAAACTACTTCCGCTTTATCGCCGAAGAAGTGCGCGAGTTAATGGCGATGCTGGGTGTACGCAAGCTCACCGACCTAATTGGCCGCACCGACCTGCTGGAAGCGCTTGAGGGCAATACAGCGTCCCAGCGTAAGCTTGACCTGACGCCGCTGTTGGCGAATGACTTTGTGCCTGCCGATGCGCCGCAGTTCTGCAAGGTTAGCCGTAACGTACCTCACGACCCAGGTGCTAAAAACCAGGAAGTGCTGGCGGCGTTGAAAGATGCCATCGAAAACCGCTCGGGTGGTGAGTTTGATTTCACTATTACCAACTGTGACCGGAGCGTGGCTGCGCTAACGTCCGGCGCGATCGCCAAGCGCTATGGCGACGAAGGCCTGGAAGACGCACCGATCACCGCCCGCTTTACTGGGGTGGCGGGGCAGAGCTTTGGGGTATGGAATGCGCGCGGCTTGAACCTTTATTTGGAAGGCGATGCCAACGATTACGTCGGTAAAGGCATGAACGGCGGCAGCATCGTAATTGTGCCGCCTAAAGTCAGCCAGTTCGAAAGCCATAAGACCGCTATTGTCGGAAACACCTGCTTGTATGGTGCTACGGGCGGTACGCTGTTTGCGGCCGGTATGGCGGGCGAGCGCTTTGCGGTACGTAACTCTGGCGCGACAGCCGTCATCGAAGGCGCGGGCGACCACTGCTGCGAGTATATGACCGGCGGTTTGGTCTGCGTGCTCGGCGAAACCGGGGTTAACTTCGGCGCGGGCATGACCGGTGGGTTTGCCTATGTGTTAGATGAGGAGCGCACCTTCGTGGACAAATATAACCACGAGCTGGTCGAGATTCATCGTATCAACACAGAGGTCATGGAGGCGTATCGTCGTCACCTGCGTGAAATGATCGAAGCCTATGTGGCTGCAACGGGGTCAGCGCGTGGGGCGGAAATTTTAGAAGACTTCAGCGATTACGCGCGCCACTTCTGGCTGGTGAAGCCCAAAGCGGCCAGCCTGGGTAGCTTGCTGGATCAGTCTCGGCGTCAGCCGGAATAGCCCGCTTATGCCCCTCACGCTGACAGGAGAAAAAGATCATGGCTAACCGTTTAAATAACGATTTCCAGTTTGTCGATGTGGGTCGTAAGGACCCACAAAAGAAAGATGCTCGCGCCCGCGCTAAAGAGTTTGCGGAAATTTATGAGCCGTTCAAACCCACCGATGCGGCAAGCCAAGCGCATCGCTGCCTGCACTGCGGTAACCCTTACTGCGAGTGGAAGTGCCCGGTGCACAACTATATTCCCAACTGGCTACAGCTGGTGGTGGAAGGCAACATTATTGAAGCTGCTGAGCTGTCGCATAAAACCAATTCGCTGCCCGAAGTATGTGGCCGCGTTTGCCCGCAGGACCGCCTCTGCGAAGGCGACTGTACGCTGAATGACGGCTTCGGTGCGGTGACCATTGGGTCGGTGGAGAAGTACATCACCGATACGGCATTCGCCATGGGCTGGCGTCCCGATATGTCTCACGTCACCTGGACCGACAAAAAAGTGGCCATTATTGGCGCGGGCCCTGCTGGTTTAGGCTGTGCCGACATTCTGGCCCGTAACGGCGTCAAGCCGGTGGTGTTTGATAAGTACCCTGAGATCGGTGGCCTGCTGACGTTTGGTATTCCCGAGTTCAAGTTGGAAAAGAACGTCATGGAACGCCGCCGTGCGGTCTTTGAGGAAATGGGCGTCGAGTTCCGTCTCAATACCGAAATCGGTACCGATATCGAGTTTGAAACCTTGATGCAGGAGTACGACGCGGTCTTTCTGGGCATGGGTACCTATAAGTACATGGAAGGTGGCTTTCCAGGTGAAGAGCTGCCGGGCGTTTACAAGGCGCTCGATTTCCTGATTGCCAACGTCAATCGCTGCCTGGGCTTCGAGCAAGACCCCAACGACTATATTTCCATGGAAGGCAAGCGTGTCGTGGTGTTGGGCGGCGGCGATACAGCGATGGATTGTAACCGCACGTCCATTCGCCAGAATGCAACCAGCGTGACCTGTGCGTACCGTCGTGACGAAGGCAACATGCCGGGGTCGCGCCGCGAAGTGGCCAATGCCCGTGAAGAGGGCGTGGAGTTTCTGTTCAATCGTCAGCCGGTCGCGGTAGTGGGTGAAGAGAAGGTCGAAGGCGTGAAGGTGGTTCGCACACGCTTGGGTGAGCCCGATGAAAACGGCCGTCAGCGCCCTGAGGTGGTGCCCGGCTCGGAAGAGATCATTGCGGCGGATGCTGTGGTTATCGCTTTCGGTTTCCAGGCAAGCCCCGCGCCGTGGTTCGACAGCGCCAACATTCAGGTCGACGAGCGCGATCGCGTCACCGCGCCGGAGCACGGTCAGTATGCGTTCCAAACCAGCAACGAAAAAATCTTTGCCGGTGGCGATATGGTGCGCGGTTCTGATTTGGTGGTCACGGCGATTTACGAAGGCCGCCAGGCAGCGGAAGGCATTTTGGATTACCTGGGCGTTTAAAAGCGTTACTGAATACGCTTGATGTCATCGCGAGCGAAGCGTGGCGATCTGGTTAGATTGCCGCGTCGCTGCGCTCCTCGCAATGACAGGGCGCGATGCTTCAGCTAAATGTCATCGCGAGCGAAGCGTGGCGATCTAGGGTTAGATTGCCGCGTCGCTGTACTCCTCAATGAAAGGGACTCCTCCCCTCTCGAAGCTTCAGAGAGCTACATTGATAGCTGAACCACTTCAATGCGGAGGGGAAGAGTCATGAACAAGCATAAGACAATAGGTATTGATCTGGCAAAGCGCGTTTTTCAAGTGTGTGTTGTCGACACACGCTCCTCGCGTGTTCAGGTCAACAAAGAGCTTAAACGGCATCAGGTGTTGGATTTTATGCGCCGTCAGCCGGCCTGTCGGGTGTTCATGGAAGCGTGTGGCGGATCGCATTATTGGGCGCGACAGCTGCAGGCCCTCGGCCATACCGTTGCCCTCATTTCGCCCCAGTTTGTGACGCCCTTCCGCAAGGGGCACAAGACCGATGCCAATGACGCGCTCGCGATCGTCGAGGCTGGATTGCGCCCTGATATGCGCTTTGTCCCACTCAAAAGCGTCGAGCAACAGGATATTCAGAGCCTGCACCGCATTCGGGAAAGGTATATTCATCAACGCACCCAGTTGATCAACCAGGTTCATGGACTATTGCAGGAATATGGAGTGATCAGCGGTCGGGGGCAGAAAGCGTTAAAGCAACGTGTCTGGCTCGCCCTGGAAGATGCCGACAACGAGCTTTCGATGTTGATGCGTGACTTGATTGCCGAGCAAATGGCGGAGCTGGATCGACTCAACGAGCGTATTCAGTCACTGGATAAACGCGTGGAGCAGATGAGCCGTGCGGTGATGCCTTGTCGCCAACTGTTGGCGATTGAGGGAGTGGGGCCGGTGGTCGCCACCCAGCTCTATAGCGCCCTCGGTAACGGCAACGCGTTCAAGAAAGGTCGCCAAGCATCAGCGTATCTGGGATTAACCCCGACACAACACAGCAGCGGTGGCATCGCGAAGATCAAGGGCATTGGCCGAACGGGTCAAGTCTCGCTGAAAGCCGCTCTGATACGCGGCGCACACTCGGCCATCAACACCGTGGGTGACAAGCAGGATGCTAAAAGCCGTTGGCTACGCGCGCTGGTCGCACGCGTTGGCAAGAACAAGGCGGCAGTCGCGCTAGCGAACAAGACGGTGCGAACCGCCTGGGCTGTCCTACACCGTGGTCAGGCCTACCGCCAGGAGTTTCATGAGAGTTCAGCGCTGATGGCGAGCTAAACGTTAATACCATCAGCGTTTAAGCGCCGAGAGGCGACTACCTTGTTGCCGAGCAACGATGGATGAAAAACAGGTCAGACCGACCTTCTCAAAACCTGGTCATTGCGATGGCTGAAGAAGCCTACCGCTCGTTGAGGAGAGAAGGTGCGCGACATTCATCAGGGTCCGGGGATAGCGTCCCCCTTGAGAGGCCGACTATACGCACGCATCGGCTTACGTTTTTCCATCATCGTCGCTTGCAACCGGGGAGGAGTCCCTATACGCACACTCGGCCATCAACACCGTGGGTGACAAGCAGGATGCTAAAAGCCGTTGGCTACGCGCGCTGGTCGCACGCGTTGGCAAGAACAAGGCGGCAGTCGCGCTAGCGAACAAGACGGTGCGAACCGCCTGGGCTGTCCTACACCGTGGTCAGGCCTACCGCCAGGAGTTTCATGAGAGTTCAGCGCTGATGGCGAGCTAAACGTTAATACCATCAGCGTTTAAGCGCCGAGAGGCGACTACCTTGTTGCCGAGCAACGATGGATGAAAAACAGGTCAGACCGACCTTCTCAAAACCTGGTCATTGCGATGGCTGAAGAAGCCTACCGCTCGTTGAGGAGAGAAGGTGCGCGACATTCATCAGGGTCCGGGGATAGCGTCCCCCTTGAGAGGCCGACTATACGCACGCATCGGCTTACGTTTTTCCATCATCGTCGCTTGCAACCGGGGAGGAGTCCCTATACGCAATGACAGGGCGCGATACTTCAGCTAAATGTCATCGCGAGCGAAGCGTGGCGATCTAGGGTTAGATTGCCGCGTCGCTGTGCTCCTCGCAATGACAGGGCGCGATGCTTCAGAATGGCAGCGCGTACTTTCAGTAGTGCAGTTCAAATTGAGCCTTAGGTCGTAATCTGCTAGTCTGTCGACCCATCCTGGCGTGGCTTTCTGCCGTGCCTTCTGATCACGTTTCGACAGGTTATCCATGACACGATATATCTTCGTGACCGGCGGCGTTGTGTCCTCTCTTGGCAAGGGCATCGCCTCCGCCTCGCTGGCGGCGATTTTAGAGGCCCGCGGCCTTAAGGTCACCATGCTCAAGCTCGACCCGTACATCAACGTGGATCCGGGCACCATGAGCCCCTTCCAGCACGGTGAGGTGTTCGTCACAGAAGATGGCGCCGAAACCGACCTTGATCTCGGGCATTACGAGCGTTTTATTCGCACCAAAATGACCCAGCGCAATAACTTTACGACTGGGCGTGTTTACGAGCACGTACTGCGTAAAGAGCGTCGTGGCGATTATCTTGGCGGCACCGTTCAGGTCATCCCGCACATCACCGACGAAATTAAGCAGCGCGTTTACGCGGGCGGCGAAGGGTTCGATGTGGCGCTGGTCGAAATCGGCGGCACCGTCGGCGATATCGAATCACTGCCGTTCCTGGAATCCATCCGCCAGATTCGTAGTGAGCAGGGCGCCAACCGCGCGCTGTTTATGCACCTCACGCTGGTGCCCTACATCAAGACGGCGGGTGAAACCAAAACCAAGCCGACCCAACACAGCGTCAAAGAGCTGCGTTCCATCGGTATCCAGCCGGATATTCTGATTTGTCGTAGTGAAGTGGAGCTGGAAGAGAGCGAGCGTCGTAAAATCGCCCTGTTTACCAACGTCGAAGAGCGTGCCGTGGTACCACTGCAGGATGCCGATACGATTTATCGCATTCCGCTGATGCTCCATGAACACGGCCTGGACGAGATCGTTTGCGACAAGCTGCGTTTGGAAGCCCCCGAAGCCGATCTCTCTGAGTGGGTGAAGGTGCTGGACTCCAAACTCAATCCGCTCAAATCCGTTAGCATCGCCATGGTAGGTAAATACATGGAGCTGCTGGATGCCTACAAGTCGCTCAATGAAGCGCTGATTCATGCGGGTATTCAAGGTCGCATCAAGGTCAACGTCGACTATATTGACTCTGAAGACATTGAACGCCACGGCACTGAGCGCTTGGCGGGCAAAGACGCCATCCTGGTGCCCGGTGGCTTCGGCGAGCGCGGCGTGGAAGGCAAGATCCTCACGGCCCAGTTTGCCCGTGAAAATAACGTTCCCTACCTGGGTATTTGCCTAGGCATGCAGGTGGCCGTTATTGAGTTTGCGCGTAACGTGGCAGGTTGGAGCGATGCCAACTCGACTGAGTTTACCCACGATACCCAGCACCCGGTGGTGGGGTTGATCACTGAGTGGCTGAACCCGGAAGGTAAGATTGAGCTTCGCGACGCCGCGTCTGATTTAGGCGGGACCATGCGTTTGGGCGGCCAGGTTTGTCATCTTGCATCTGGCACCAAAGCACGCGAAGCCTACGGGTCTGATGAGATTGTCGAGCGCCATCGTCATCGCTTCGAAGTCAATAACCAGTTTATTGATGAACTTGAAAAAACTGGGCTGGTGATTTCGGGTAAGAGCGTTGACCAATCTCTGGTCGAGGTTATCGAATTGGCGGATCACCCCTGGTACGTGGCTTGTCAGTTCCACCCGGAGTTCACTTCCACGCCGCGTGATGGCCATCCGCTCTTCTCAGGATTTGTGAACGCCGCGCTAGAACATAAAACAGCGCGCAATCGCGCCCATGCACATTCTCAGGAATAAGAGGGCAGAAGCATGGCTTCTCAAGAAGGGTCTCAAGAGGGATCTCAAGAACGTCATATCAACGTTGCCGGCTTAACCGCCGGCAATTCGTTACCGCTAATGCTGCTAGGCGGGATGAACGTGCTGGAGTCTGCCGAGCTTGCCGACGAAGTCGCGCAGGCCTACGTCACGGTAACGAAAAAACTGGGCATGCCGTACGTTTTCAAAGCCAGTTTTGATAAAGCCAACCGTAGCTCGATCCACTCCTATCGCGGCCCTGGTATAGAAAAGGGGCTGCAGATATTGGCCGACATCAAAGCCCGCCACAACGTGCCGATTATCACCGATGTGCACGAACCCTGGCAGGCTGAGGCGGCGGCGGAAGTGGCCGATATTATCCAGTTGCCTGCTTTTTTGGCCCGGCAAACCGACCTGGTTGTCGCTATGGCTAAAACTGGCGCGGTTATCAATATCAAGAAACCTCAGTTTTTGGCGCCCCATGAAATGCGCCATATCTTGAGTAAATTCCAGGAAGCGGGTAACGACCAGTTAATGCTCTGCGAGCGCGGCTCAAGCTTCGGTTACAACAATCTTATTGTTGATATGCTGGGCTTTGGCGATATGAAGCAAACGGGGTATCCGGTATTTTTCGATGTGACCCATGCGTTGCAGCGCCCCGGTGGGCGTGCGGACAGCGCTGATGGTCGCCGGGCTCAGGTGTCGGAATTAGCGCGTGCAGGCGTGGCTGTCGGGCTCGCAGGGCTGTTTTTAGAGGCTCACCCTGACCCTGATAACGCCAAGTGCGATGGGCCCTGTGCGCTACCGCTCGATCAGTTAGAGCCGTTTCTAACACAGCTTGCCCAGCTGGATGCACTGGTTAAAGGGTTTGAGCCGCTAACGATTCGCTAATCAGGACGTTATATTAATAATTCTATTTAATTAACAGGAAAGGATATAGCCATGACCAAAATTGTTGCTATCAGTGCGTTGGAAGTACTGGATTCACGTGGTAACCCGACCGTTCAGGCGCATGTGCGTCTTGCCAGTGGCGCTGTCGGTGAAGCCTGTGCGCCCAGTGGTGCCTCTACCGGATCGCGTGAAGCATTAGAGCTTCGTGACGGCGATAAATCGCGCTATCTGGGCAAAGGCGTACTGAAAGCAGTCGAGGCGGTGAATGGCAAAATCCGTGATGCGCTATTGGGAATGGATGCACGTGATCAGCGTGGCCTAGACGAGGCCATGCTGGCGCTGGACGGCACGGACAATAAAGCAAACCTGGGCGCTAACGCGATTCTGGCGGTTTCGCTGGCAGCGGCTAAAGCCGCTGCTAACGCCAAAGGCGTGCCGCTGTATGCGCACATTGCCGAACTCTACGGTCAGCCGGGCCAGTACAGCATGCCGGTACCAATGATGAACATCATCAACGGCGGTGAGCATGCGGATAACAACGTCGATATCCAGGAATTTATGGTGCAGCCGGTTGGCGCGCCTAATTTCCGCGAAGGGCTACGCATGGGCGCGGAGATTTTCCACGCGCTGAAGAAAGTGCTCTTCGCGAAAGGCCTTTCAACCTCGGTTGGCGATGAAGGTGGCTTTGCGCCCGATTTAGCCTCGAATGCCGACGCACTGGCAGTCATCAAGCAAGCCGTTGCAGATGCCGGCTATACCCTGGGTAAAGATGTCACCCTTGCGCTGGACTGTGCTTCTTCCGAATTCTACAAAGACGGTCAGTACAACCTTTCTGGCGAAGGTAAGAGTTACGATGCCGAGGGCTTTACTGATTATTTGGCAGGCCTATGCGCTGATTACCCGATCGTCTCTATTGAAGACGGGATGGATGAATCGGATTGGGCGGGCTGGAAAGCGCTGACCGACAAGCTGGGCGATAAAGTACAGTTGGTGGGTGATGACCTGTTCGTCACTAATACCAAGATCCTCAAGCGCGGTATCGATGAGCAGATCGGTAATTCTATCCTGATCAAGTTCAACCAGATCGGTTCGCTCTCCGAGACCTTGGATGCTATCAAAATGGCCCAAGACGCGGGCTTCACAGCGGTTATTTCGCACCGCTCGGGTGAAACCGAAGACACCACCATTGCCGATTTGGCGGTGGGCACCTGTGCCGGGCAGATCAAAACGGGCTCACTGTGCCGCTCTGATCGTGTTGCCAAGTACAACCGTTTATTGGTGATTGAGGCCGAGCTAGAAAACGTCACTTATCCGGGCTTAAAAGCAATTAAAGGTCAGTAAATAGCCAATGCTGAGCGAACTTTTCATTTGGCTTGTAAGAGATGTCTCAAGATTTTGTAAGATATATCTTACAAATGCCGACGAGAATTGCTCGGATTAGATGGTTAAATACGAAATTTTCCACTAATTTAAGTTTAAGTGGCTGTTTTAAATATATTATTTTTTATAAGGCGAGTCGCTAAGGCTCGCCTTTTTGCATTTGGGCGTTGTTGAGAAGTCGAGACGATCTGCGACAATGAACACAGGACAAGGGGAGGCAAGGATGCTTCAGACAGGATGCAGCGGGATGAGGGTCAGATGCGCCGGGTGATACAAAGAGGTAAGTCCCGGCAGGGAAGTCATCTGAGGAAGTTGATCCAGGGAGTGGTCAGAGGAAGTGCTTGGAGCGGGCGGCCTAAGGGCCGCCTTTTTTTTGCCCGCAATTTGGCAACACATTTTTGACGAATCACTTTCGGCGACACAATAAAAAACCAGCGCTAATTTAAAATAAGCGCTGGTTTTAAAGAGAGGTATTGATTAGCGGCTAGCGCTCTAGTTTCTCTAGCTTGCCGGGCTTGCCATCCCACTCTTCGGCGTCAGGCAGCGGATCTTTGCGCTCGGCAATATTGGGCCATACTTCTGCCATCTCAGCGTTTATCTCGATAAATGGCTCCTGCCCATCGGGCAGCTCATCCTCGGAAAATATCGCTTCGGCGGGGCACTCAGGCTCACACAGTGCGCAGTCAATGCACTCATCCGGGTGGATGACCAGGAAGTTCGGGCCTTCGTAGAAACAGTCGACCGGGCATACTTCCACGCAGTCGGTGTATTTGCACTGGATGCAGTTCTCGGTAACGACAAACGTCATCTTGCTATCCCTCTTGCAGGGCCGGGTTGCTCCCGGCCATGGTCAATCGTGAATGGTTATAAATCAGCCGTTTTTTATAAGCTAAAAGTTTGTGCGACATTCTAGAGGTGCGCATACCTGGCGGCAAGCGCCATATGGCCTTCTGTATAACCTGCTATAGGTCGTTCGGTGATCACCATTAGATCAGGTCTCGCCATTGATACAACAGTGATAGCGCTTCCCGCGGCGTCAAACCATCCATATCCACATTTTCCAATGCCTCCACCACAGGATGTGGCGCAGCGGCGAACAGGTCGTTTTGCTGCGGGGTGCTGCGTGGTGCTTGTCTGGTTGTATCTACGTCGTGGTGCTCCAGGCTCATCAGCTTCTCACGGGCTCGCTTAATAACATGGCCGGGAACGCCCGCTAACTGTGCCACCTGTAAGCCATAGCTCTGACTGGCGGGGCCTGCCTCAATGCGGTGCATAAACACGATGCTGTCGCCATGCTCGGTCGCTGTTAAATGAATATTGGCAACCCCTTCAGTATGTTCAGGCAATGCGGTCATTTCAAAGTAGTGAGTCGCAAACAGCGTTAGCGCACGGCCCTTTGCCAAATGCTCGGCACTGGCCCAAGCCAGCGACAAGCCATCAAAGGTGCTGGTACCGCGGCCAATTTCATCCATCAAAATTAAGCTTTGCTGGGTGGCGTTGTGAAGAATATTGGCGGTTTCGGTCATCTCGACCATAAAGGTGGAACGTCCGCCAGCGAGATCATCTGAGGAGCCAATGCGGGTAAATATCCGGTCCAGCGGACCAATCTCAGCGGCGTCGGCGGGTACAAAGCTGCCACAGTGGGCCAGTAGAGCGATTAACGCTGTCTGGCGCATATAGGTTGATTTACCGCCCATATTGGGTCCGGTAATAATCAGCATATGCTGGTCTGGATTGAGCGTCACGTCATTGGGAACAAAAGGCGTTTCACTGACTTGTTCAACCACAGGGTGCCGGCCTGCCTCAATACGAATGCCGGTGGTCTCGCTTAACGTCGGACGAACCCAGTGCAGCGCTTCGGCACGCTCGGCGAAGGCGCAAAGTACGTCTAGCTCCGCTAGAGCTTGAGAGGTGCTTTGTAGTGCATGGAGGCTGTTATTAAGCTCACCCAGCAGGCGATCATACAGCCACTTTTCACGCGTCAATGCGCGGGATTTGGCCGATAGCGCTTTATCTTCAAACTCCTTGAGCTCGGGAATGATAAAACGCTCGGCGTTTTTAAGCGTTTGACGGCGAATATAGTCAGCGGGCGCCTGCTGCGCCTGGGAGCGGGGCAGCTCAATAAAGTAGCCGTGTACCCGGTTGTAGCCCACTTTAAGATTGGCAAGCCCGGTGCGTTCGCGCTCGCGAATCTCCAGCTTAACAAGGTAGTCCCCGGCATTTTCGGCCATGCCGCGGTGTTCATCGAGCTCGGCATCAAAACCATCGGCAATCACGCCGCCGTCCCGAATCACGACAGGTGGATTTTCGATCAAAGCACGGCTAAGCGTGTCGGCTAATTCGGGGTAGGGGCGAATATGTGGGCGCAGGCTGTCGAGGGCGCTTCCGCTCTCTACCTCGCCCAGCTGCTCCTCAAGGGTAGGCAAGGTGACCAAAGCGTCACGCAGACGCGCCAAATCTCGCGGACGAGCGCTATACAATGCGACCCGGGCCAGAATGCGCTCCACATCGCCCACCGCGCTCAGCGTGTCGCGTAGCGGCATATAAGCGGCATCCAGACTTAATAGCGCCACGCCCGCATGGCGGTTCTGGACGATCTCTCGTTGCCGCAAAGGACGATTGAGCCAACGTTTGAGTAGCCGCGAGCCCATGGCCGTGGTGCAAGTGTCCAGCACACTAGCGAGTGTATTGTCCGCACTGCCGCCGAGGTTGATGTCGATTTCCAGATTGCGTCGGCTGGCGGCGTCAATCACCACGGCATCATCGCGATTCTCAACGCTAATCGCAGTAACGTGTGGCAGGCGCGAACGCTGGGTATCACGGGCGTAATCAATCAGCACCCCGGCCGCAATCAGCGCCGTGGTGAGATGCGCGCAGCCAAAGCCGCGTAAGTCCTGTACTTCAAACTGATCGCAGAGGCTGCGGGTAGCGCTCTCCAGGTCAAACAGCCACTCGCCCTGGCGGCGCAGGCTGCGCTTTTGCGACCAGGTGTCGGGTAACGCCAGGCTTTCGGGTACCAGTAGCTCGGCGGGGGAGAGGCGTGTTAACTCGGCGAGCATTTCGGCCTCGCTCTCCACTTCCAGTACGTTGAAGCGGCCGCTGGAGAGTTCCAGCCAGGCCAGGCCCCAGCTATCTTTGCCGGGAGAGACTGATACCAACACGTTGTCGCGGCGTGCATCCAGCAGCGCTTCATCATGCAGCGTGCCGGGGGTGACGATGCGCACGACCTGGCGGTCAACGGGACCTTTGCTGGTAGCGGGATCGCCAATCTGTTCGCATATAGCCACCGACTCGCCACCGGCGACCAGGCGTGCGAGATAGCCTTCAGCACTATGATAAGGTACGCCTGCCATCGGGATCGGTTTGCCCCCCGACTGCCCGCGCTGGGTAAGCGTAATATCCAGTAGTGCCGCGGCGCGCTTGGCGTCATCAAAAAATAACTCGTAAAAATCCCCCATGCGGTAGAACAGCAGTACCTCGGGGTGTTCGCGTTTGATCTTTAAATATTGCGTGATCATTGGCGTGTTCGGGGGGATGGCCTGTGACATGGGCGTCCTGATTGAGCAATTTCTTTGAGAAAGCTAAACACAGTATTCTACGCTGAACTGACGACTCACTTGAAGGAGCGACATAGTGCCCAGCGTATCTAGTCTGAAAAATCTTGACTTAACCCTGCTCGCTCAGCGTTTGGGGCGGCTTTGTCAGCAGTTAAAGGTGGAAGTAACCGCTGCCGAATCTTGCACGGGTGGTGGTATCGCCAGCGTGATTACGGGAGTGGCAGGCAGTTCAGCCTATTTCACAACGGGCTATGTCACCTATGCGAACGCAGCTAAGACACGTTTGTTAGGGGTTCCCGAGGCTACGCTGAGCGCACACGGCGCGGTAAGTGAAGAGGTGGTAAAAGCGATGGTGCAAGGCGCCTGTCGGGAAAGTGGTGCAGGTTTGGGGGTTGCTGTTAGCGGTGTGGCCGGGCCGGATGGCGGCAGCGCTGAAAAACCGGTAGGTACTGTCTGGCTGGCCTGGGGAGATGCCACCGACCAGCAGGCGGAGTGTTTTCATTTCCCGGGTGACCGTCAGGCAGTGCGGGAGCAGGCAGTGCGACAAGCATTGGCAGGGCTAGTGGCGCGTCTGGATGCCCGCGTGAAGGAGAGCAAAAAGTAATCGTAGGAAAATAGTTGTGGGAAAGCGTGATCAAGGATTTGTTTACGGCGCAATCTTTGGCATACTACTGGGTAATTATACAGCTTGTTATGAGGAATTTCTGAATGGCTCAGGATGACAACCGCACTAAAGCGCTAAACGCTGCACTCACCCAGATCGACCGTCAGTTCGGCAAGGGCACCGTTATGCGTCTGGGCGACGCACCGCGCGTGGTCATGCCGTCGGTTTCCACGGGTTCTTTGGGGCTGGATATCGCACTTGGCATCGGCGGCCTGCCGTTTGGCCGTGTATGCGAAATCTTTGGCCCGGAATCGTCGGGTAAAACGACCCTGACCCTTTCGGTGATTGCTCAGGCGCAGAAGCAAGGCAAAGTGTGTGCCTTCGTTGATGCCGAGCACGCCCTTGACCCCAGCTACGCAGAAAAACTGGGTGTTAATCTGGATGACCTGCTGGTTTCCCAGCCGGATACCGGCGAGCAGGCGCTGGAAATTACCGACATGCTGGTGCGTTCCGGCGGTGTTGACGTGATTGTTATCGACTCGGTCGCAGCTCTAACACCCCGCGCGGAAATCGAAGGCGAAATGGGTGATGCCCACGTTGGTCTTCAGGCGCGTTTGATGTCTCAAGCACTGCGTAAAATCACCGGCAATATTAAAAATGCTAACTGCCTAGTGATCTTTATCAACCAAATCCGCATGAAGATCGGTGTGATGTTTGGTAGCCCAGAAACCACTACCGGCGGTAATGCACTCAAGTTCTACGCCAGTGTGCGTTTGGATATTCGCCGCACAGGCTCGGTGAAAGTGGGCGATGAAGTCACCGGTAACGAAACCCGCGTAAAAGTAGTTAAAAATAAGGTGGCGCCGCCGTTCCGCCAGGCTGAATTCCAGATTCTTTATGGCAAAGGTATTTACCATGCGGGTGAGGTGATTGACCTGGGCGTGCAGTGCAATCTGGTTGACAAAGCCGGTGCATGGTACAGCTACAAAGGTACTAAAATCGGCCAGGGTAAAGCTAACTCAGCACTGTATCTGGAAGAGCACCCGGAAGTCATGCTCGAGATCGAAACACAGATTCGTGAGCAGCTCCTGGCCAAACCTGATCCGAAGAAGGAAGAGGCACCTGCAGATGCAGCGGCGGAAGTGGATGCTGGTGACGACGATCTGCTGTAAGCCGATCTTCGCTAAGGCAAGCTGATGGCATTTGGCTCGCAGCGCGATGCCACGCCCCGTGACATCGCCATTGGCTTACTAGCTCGGCGCGAATATTCTCGCGCTGAGTTAGCCCAACGGTTGAAGAAAAAGTCCTTCGATGATGCAGCTATTGATGAATGCTTAGACACTCTAGCTGAGCAGGCGCTACAGTCAGATGCTCGTTTTGCGGCTAGTTTTGTGCGCTCGCGTGTTTTGCGTGGCCAAGGCGTTGTTCGCATTAAAGGCGAGTTGCGTCAACGCGGCGTTGATCAAGAAACGCTCAATGCCGCTTTTGAAGCGGTGGAAGAGAGTGAGCAAGTCGATTGGTTTGAATTAGCCCGCGATACGCTTGCGCGTCGTTTTGACAGCCCCGGCGAAACACCTAAAGAACGTGCCCGGCGCGAGCGCTTTCTGGCCAGCCGAGGCTTTGATTTTGAACAAATTCGCTACGCGCTCTCCTGTTTGTAATTTCTCTTCTTCAGCCCGCTAACACCTCCCTCCTTACATTTTTAATCGCGCTCTAATACGCTTGTTCACCTAGCTGTTTGCCTCTCTGCCACTAAGTGCGGCTTTAGTCGTTTGACAACTGCGCTATAATGGCTGCTTTGCGACCCCTGAGGGTAGCGTCGACAGCGCCCTGGGACATCACGCTTTCTTGTTACGGATACCCTATGAAAAGCGCAGAGATTAGACAGGCCTTTCTCTCTTTCTTTGAAGAGCAAGGGCATACCATTGTACCCACCGGCTCTTTAGTGCCGGGGAATGACCCCACGCTACTGTTTACCAATGCTGGCATGGTGCCGTTTAAAGATGTATTTCTGGGACGAGATCCGCGCCCTTACGTGCGCGCCACCTCTGCGCAGCGCTGCGTGCGCGCGGGCGGTAAGCATAATGACTTAGACAATGTCGGCTATACCGCACGTCACCATACCTTCTTTGAAATGCTGGGTAATTTCAGCTTTGGCGATTACTTCAAGCATGATGCCATTCGCTTTGCCTGGGTGTTCCTGACCGAAACGCTGGGACTACCCAAAGAAAAGCTTTGGGTAACGGTGCACATTAGCGATGACGAAGCCGAGCGCATCTGGAAAGATGAGATTGGCATTGATCCTGAACGCTTCTCCAAGCTCGATGAAGATAATTTCTGGCAGATGGGCGATACCGGCCCTTGTGGCCCCAGCTCGGAAATTTTCTTTGATCACGGACCAGAGGTTTGGGGTGGCCCTCCCGGTAGTCCTGAAGAAGATGGTGATCGCTACATCGAAATCTGGAACTTAGTGTTCATGCAGTTTGATCGCGATGCCCAAGGTACGCTCAACCCGCTGCCCAAGCCGTCTATCGATACCGGTATGGGCTTAGAACGGGTGGCCGCCGTCATGCAAGGCGTGCATTCAAACTATGAAATCGACCTGTTTCAAAACCTGCTGCAAGCCGCCGCCAAAGCCACCGGCCACCCGGATATCGCCACACCTTCTCTGCGCGTGATTGCTGACCATATCCGTTCATGTGCCTTCCTGATTGCCGATGGCGTGCTGCCTTCCAACGAAGGGCGTGGCTATGTGCTGCGTCGTATCATTCGCCGCGCGATTCGTCATGGCCATAAGTTGGGCGCGGTAGAGCCGTTCTTCCACAAGCTGGTGGACGCGCTGGATGCGGAGATGGGCGATGCTTATCCGGAACTGCGTGAGGCGCGCGCTCAAATAGCGCGAGTGCTATTGAAGGAAGAAGAGCAGTTTGCGCGCACGCTGGATCACGGGATGGGGTTGCTGAATGCGGCGCTAGCTGAGCTTGATGGCAAGGTACTGCCGGGTGAGACGGTATTTAAGCTTTACGATACCTATGGTTTCCCTTTTGACCTTACCGCCGATGTTTGCCGTGAGCGCGGCGTTACCCTCGATGAAGAGGGCTTTCAACAAGCATTGGAGGCTCAGCGCGACCGCGCTAGGGCGGCCAGCCAATTTGGCGCCGACTATAGCGCCTCGATTGAACTGGATGGCGAAACGGCCTTTACCGGTTATGACCGGTTAGAAGACCAAGCCAAAGTAACGGCATTGGTCGACAGCGAAGGCAATGCACTGGCTGCGCTGGAAGCAGGCCAAAAGGGCGTCGTGGTATTGGATCGCACGCCGTTTTACGGTGAGTCGGGCGGGCAGGTAGGTGATACGGGCTATCTATATGTCGACGGTGGGCGCTTTCAGGTCACCGATACCCAAAAGCAGCGCGGTCATCACCTTCATCAAGGCATGATGGTAGAGGGCTCGCTGAGTGTTGGCGCCAGTGTGCGTGGCGAAGTAGATGCCAGCCTGCGAACGGCAACCATCCGCAATCACTCGGCAACACACCTGCTGCATAAAGCGCTACGTATGGTGTTGGGCGATCACGTTCAGCAGAAAGGTTCGCTGGTCAATGCAGAGCGACTGCGTTTCGACTTTAGCCACTTTGAGCCAATGACCGCTGAGCAACTAGCGGAAGTCGAACGGCTGGTTAACGAGCAGATTCTGGCCAACGCACCGACTCAGATCGAGCAAATGAGCCTTGATCAAGCCAAAGCCAAAGGTGCAGCGGCGTTGTTTGAGGCTAAGTACGCCGAGAACGTGCGCGTACTGACTATCGGCGCCGATGACTTCTCTATTGAGTTATGTGGTGGTACCCACGTGGCGCGCAGTGGCGATATTGGCTGCTGTCATGTGATGAGCGAAGTAGGCATTGCTTCCGGTGTACGTCGTATTGAGGCGATCACCGGTGAAAACGCGCTGACCTACTTCCGCGAACAGGAGGCATGTCTTGAGCGCTTGAGCGAACGTTTGAAGACCAAGCCCGAGCAGGTTGAAGCACGTGTGGAGTCGCTGGTTGAGCGTAACCGTAGCCTTGAAAAAGAGCTCGAACAGCTTAAAGCGAAGCTGGCCAGCGCTGCAGGCAGCGACATGCTCAGTCAGGTGCAAGAGATTAATGGCGTTAAACTCCTGGCGACTCAGCTGGAGGGTGTCTCAGGCAAAGACCTGCGCGGCATTCTTGATCAGCTTAAAAACAAGCTCAGTTCAGGCGTCATTATTCTCGGCGTTGCAGACCAAGCCGCTGGCAAAGTAAGCCTGATCGCTGGGGTAACCCAAGACTTGACCAGTCAAGTGAAGGCCGGTGAGCTGGTTAACCATGTTGCCTCCCAAGTGGGAGGGAAGGGCGGTGGCCGCCCTGATATGGCGCAAGCGGGAGGTAGTCAGCCCGACGCCTTGCCGGATGCGTTGAAGAGCGTACCGGTATGGTTGGAAAACGTGCTTAGCTAAACCTCTAGGCCGGTGGCATGATTGTCGCCGGCCTTATTTGTGACAATTTCACCCTAAATTCCCGAACGCATAGGAAAAACGGCATATGGCACTATACGTACAGAAGTTCGGCGGCACTTCGGTGGGCTCTGTCGAGCGTATCAAGGCCGTAGCGGAAAAGGTTAAGGGCTTCCGCGATCAAGGCCACCAGGTCGTAGTTGTGGTCTCCGCCATGAGCGGCGAAACCAACCGTTTAACAGATATGGCACAGGCGCTTAACGAAGATCCTGCACCACGCGAAATGGATATGCTGCTATCGACCGGTGAGCAGGTAACCATATCCTTGCTCGCGATGGCACTTCAGCAAATTGGTGTATCGGCCACGTCGCATACTGGCGCCCAGGTAGGTATTCATACCGATAACGCCTATACCAAAGCACGTATTCAGCGGATTGAAACCGATGACCTGAAAGCTGACCTGGAAGCAGGGCAGGTCGTGGTTGTGGCTGGTTTCCAAGGGGTGGATGAAGACGGCAATATCACTACCTTGGGACGCGGTGGTTCTGATACCACTGGGGTGGCGCTGGCGGCGGCATTAGGTGCCGATGAATGCCAGATTTACACTGATGTCGATGGGGTGTACACCACTGACCCGCGCGTATGCTCAAGAGCTCAGCGGTTAGAGAGCATTACCGTAGAAGAGATGTTGGAGCTGGCCAGCCTCGGTTCCAAAGTACTGCAGATCCGCGCGGTAGAGTTTGCAGGCAAATACAACGTGCCCCTGCGGGTGCTGTCGAGCTTTGAAGACGGCCCCGGTACCCTAATTGTTGCAGAAGCAGACCAAGACGAGGACGCTATGGAAGAACCACTGATCTCCGGTATCGCTTTTACCAAAAACGAAGCAAAGTTAACCCTGCTGAATACGCCGGATGTGCCGGGTGTGGCATCGCGTATCTTAGGCCCTATTGCCGATGCCAATATTGAAGTGGATATGATCGTGCAGAACGTGGCGCCAGCAGGTGACTATACCGATTTCACTTTTACGGTCGCCAAGGGCGATTACAAAGCGACTAAAAAGTTACTTGAAGAAACGGTAATCCCAGACTTAGGCGGTGGTGAGTTGCGTGGCGATGATAATATCGCCAAGGTATCCTTAGTGGGTGTGGGGATGCGCTCTCACGCGGGTGTAGCGTCTAAAATGTTCCGTGTACTAGCCGATGAGAACGTTAATATCCGTATGGTATCCACCTCTGAGATTAAAATCTCAGTCGTAATTGATGAGAAACATATGGAACTTGCTGTCAATGCACTACATAAAGCGTTTGGTTTAGATAAGGCAGATATCGAATCTGAATAACATGAATGCTTTAAACCTTCTACGCTGAAGGGGTACTTGCTGCCGTGTGGTGGTGAGCTTTCTTTCAACGGGAGGTTTAAGTGTCATGGAGCCGGAGTCCTTGGTGACAGGCAACACTATACTGCATAATGGTGTAGTGTTGCCTCCGGCTGACATATCCCGTTGCATAAAACGTCTGAAAAGGAGATCAGCCATGCTCATCCTAACTCGCCGAGTCGGCGAAACCCTGATGATCGGTGATGAAATCACCGTCACCGTTCTAGGTGTAAAAGGCAATCAAGTGCGTATTGGTGTTAATGCACCTAAAGATGTTGCAGTTCATCGTGAAGAGATATACCAGCGCATTCAGCGTGAACGAAACAGTGAAAACGAAGTAGAATAAGACTTGCGAGTTTGCATAATGACACGATGCTTAAGACGTAAGCTTATCTGTAAGATATGGTCGGTGCGAAAAAAATCCGTCGGGGACTAGACATAAGAAGCCTAAATCGGTAATATTCGCGCCGTGCCGTTAAGGAGAGGTGGCCGAGTGGCTGAAGGCGCTCCCCTGCTAAGGGAGTATAGGGTTTATAGCCCTATCGAGGGTTCGAATCCCTCTCTCTCCGCCAACAGCACGGCCAGTTAGTACTTTGTTAATGAGAGTTTTTATTAATAAAAGTTTTGTTAAAAAGTACATGGTCACAAGGTATGCGCCCGTAGCTCAGCTGGATAGAGTACCTGACTACGAATCAGGGGGTCGGAGGTTCGAATCCTCCCGGGCGCGCCACCTTCTAAGATTAGTAATCTGAATTCCAGCAGCGCTGGTTCTAATAGCATCAGCACTAGTCTTGGTAAATGTAAGTATAAATGTTTACAGAAATATTACGCGCCCGTAGCTCAGCTGGATAGAGTACCTGACTACGAATCAGGGGGTCGGAGGTTCGAATCCTCCCGGGCGCGCCAGATTCCTAAACCCGCTCTCAAACGAGAGCGGGTTTTCTGTTTCCAGCCTGACCGGCTATTTTTCTAGTCTGAACACTTGTTTCTAGCCTGACCGGAAGAGAATCGCTCGCACCCCGGTCTTGCGATCGTGTGTAGCGCCCCCGCTTTGCGGTAGGGCGCTTTTTTTTGGCTATTGAGTTTTATATTTCTAGCGGTATGAGCAGCACCGTTGAGCGTAAGGCTAAGCCAGTGCAGCGAACTGCTCATCAATGACGAGGCTGCCGAGCAGTTGGTCTAATTCGGTAAGACGTTTAACGCGCTGAAAGTTCTGATGTGCTTCGCTACTGCCTTGGCGCATTTGGGCGAGCCATTGTTTAACCAGCGAGACCACGACGCGGTCAGGCAGGTGTTGCCTTTGTAGGGCGGCATACTCTTTTAGCACGCTGGCCCGCATTGCCCAGCTGCTTTCGGGTAATCGTTCGCCGGTTAGCTGCCAGTGACGGATGCGCGGAGCAAGCCAGGGGTCCGCCAGCGCGCTGCGTCCTAGCATCACGTCACAACACCCCGACAACGTGCGAGCTTTCCAGTAATCTTCCAGGGTCCAGATATCGCCATTGGCGACCACCGGAATACTCACGTGACGGCGAATTTTGCCGATCCACTCCCAATGCGCCGGAGGGCGGTAGCCTTCGTCGCGCGTCCTCGCATGCACGACTAACTGCGCTGCACCGCCCGCTTCAGTGGCTTGGGCGCAGGCAACGGCTAAGCGGCGATTGGCAAACCCCAGGCGAATCTTGGCCGTCACGGGGATTTCGCCTTCTAGCGCTTCTGAAACGGCTTTGACGGCTTGATAAACGCGATCCGGTTGGCGTAGCAGCGAAGCGCCGCCATCATGGCGGTTAACCAGCTTGGCAGGGCAGCCAAAATTGAGATCAACGCTCACCGCGCCAAGCTTGAGAGCCTGGCGCGCATTGGCCGCCAGTGCGGTAGGGTCAGAGCCAAGCAGTTGTAAATGCACGGGAATGCCGCTTGGTGTTGTCACAGGCGGTTGCGCAAGCTCTGGGCAATGCTTGTAGAATACTCTTGGTGGCAGGCGCGCATCGACAACGCGGACAAATTCGGTCACCGTCCAGTCAAAACCGACTTGCCTAGTCAACAGGTCGCGAGTCAATGCATCAATCACCCCTTCCATCGGGGCTAGGCCAATTCTGCCTTTATGTAGTAAATTAACAACCATGAGTTCCACTATCGCGCCATTGCATTCTATTCTGAGTGTGGCAGGTTAGTGTATTCCCCTCACTGCGCCAAGTGCCTTTCACGGCATAGGCTTAATGATGTGCGCATGAGCAATTTAGAAACCAATTAGAAGCCCTGGTTGTGAATCATCGTTATAAACCGTATTTAGTAAATTAGGAGAGCGCCTTATGCAGGATCTAGAGCTATTGCAAGACGGTTTGGCGTTAATGGCGCTTGGAATGGGTGTCGTTTTTGTTTTTCTTACACTTTTAGTGATCAGTGTCACTTTCATGTCGAAGCTGATCGGGCGTTTTCAACCCGTACCAGTGACCGCCGTGACCGCTAAGAAATCGCCGTCATCTCATGCTCCCTCTGCTCAAAATGACGAGGTGATGGCGGTGATCAGTGCTGCAGTGCATCGTTATCGATCAACACGGCGTCACTAACTTTCTTAAATTTTTTCATTAAAGCCATTTTTTGGCTATTTTTTTGTTATTTTTACTACAAACTTGTGATTCTCTACTGCGAGCCAAGACCATGAACGAAATTAAACGCCCACTAGGCATTACTGATGTCGTGCTGCGCGATGCCCACCAATCGCTGTTTGCCACGCGTATGCGGCTGGACGATATGTTGCCGATCGCCGAAAAGCTTGATCGTGTCGGCTACTGGTCGCTGGAAACCTGGGGTGGAGCCACCTATGACGCCTGTATCCGTTATTTGGGCGAAGACCCCTGGGAGCGTATTCGTGCCCTGAAAGAAGCCATGCCGAATACACCCCAGGCCATGCTGCTGCGGGGCCAGAACCTGTTGGGTTATCGTCATTATGCCGATGACGTCGTCGATAAGTTCGTCGAACGGGCAAAAACCAATGGCGTGGATGTCTTCCGTGTCTTTGATGCCATGAATGACCCACGTAATTTAGAGCGTGCCATCCAGGCGGTACGCAATGTCGAAGGCCATGCACAAGGCACGATTTCCTATACCGTAAGCCCGGTACATACCCTGGATAGCTGGGTCGACCTCGCCAAAACCATTGCCGGTTTGGGCGCGGATTCATTGGCTATCAAGGATATGGCGGGGCTGCTGACGCCTTATACGGCGTTCGATTTGGTCACCCGGCTCAAAAAAGAGCTATCGATTCCGGTACACCTGCACTGCCACGCCACCACCGGACTTTCTACCTCGACCATTTTGAAGGCGGTCGAGGCGGGCATTGATAACGTCGATACCTCGATCTCTTCCATGTCGATGACCTATGGCCACAGCCCAACTGAATCTGTGGTCGCGATGCTCAAAGACACCGGCCGCGATACCGGCCTGGACCTTGAGCTACTGGAAGATATCGCTGGCTATTTCCGTGAAGTGCGCAAAAAGTACGCCGCCTTTGAAGGCTCGCTGCGCGGTATTGATTCGCGGATCCTGATTGCTCAGGTGCCGGGTGGGATGCTGACCAACATGGAAGGACAGCTCAAAGAGCAGGGGGCGGGCGATAAGCTGGATGATGTACTCAGCGAAATTCCCCGTGTGCGCGAGGACCTGGGCTTTATCCCTTTGGTCACGCCCACCTCGCAAATTGTCGGCACTCAAGCGGTCATGAACGTAATGATGGGCGAGCGCTATAAGTCGATCTCCAAGGAGGTACAAGCGCTGCTCAAAGGTGAATACGGCGCGGCTCCCGCGCCCTTTAACGCCGAGTTGCAAAAGCGCGTGCTGGAAGGCGGCGAGCCGATCACCTGCCGTCCAGCAGATAACCTATCACCGGAGATGGACAAGCTGGCCGCAGAGCTAAAAGACAAGGCCAGCGCTGAGGGCATCCGCTTGGCCGAAGGCAAGCGGGAAGTCGACGACGTATTAACCTATGCGCTGTTTCCGCAGATTGGTTTGAAATTCCTTAAGAATCGAGACAACCCCGATGCCTTCGAGCCTGTTCCTCAGGCAGCTGAGGCAGAAAGCGCTAGCGTACCGGCACAAACCGAGAGCAAAGCGCCCGCCGCTAGCCGCGGTCCAGAAACTTATACCGTAAAACTCAACGGTAAAGCCTACGTTGTGGAGGTTGCTGAAGGTGGCGACATCAGCGACGTACAGGAGCAAACCGCCTCCGTTGCAGCAACGGATGCACCCAAAGACGACGCTCCGGCACCGAGCGGTGGCGGGAGTGGTGAAAGCATTGATGCCCCCTTGGCCGGTAATATTTTCAAGGTCAATGTACGTCCCGGCGAGCAGGTCGCTGAGGGTGATGTCGTCATCATTCTGGAAGCGATGAAAATGGAAACCGAAGTGCGTGCCAGCAGCGCAGGCACTGTCTCTAAGGTTAACGTCAGCGAGGGCGACAGCGTAGCCGTAGGCGATACGTTGATCGAACTCTAAGGGCATCCGGTAATGGATAAATTAGTCACGTTATGGGAAGGCTCTGGGCTGTATAACCTTGAGCTTGGCCAGGCGACCATGATTTTGGTAGGGCTGCTACTGCTCTATCTGGCCATTTATAAAAAGTTTGAGCCGCTGTTGCTAGTGCCGATTGGCTTTGGCGGCATTCTCGCCAACATCCCCGAGGCTGGCTTGGCTATCTCCGCACTCGACCAAGCGATCGAGGTGGCAAAGCCCGCCGTGTTACAGCAGATGGCGGCAGCACTGGGCGCCACCCTCGATCCGCTGGCGAACGCGGAAGCCTGGCGAGAGTCGCTGCATGCGATTGCTCATGACGGCGCCGCGCCGGATCAGGTGCGCGCCGCGCGGGATATCGCCGTGGGCGTTGGTTACAGCGATGGCATGCTTTACAACTTCTACAAAGTCGCGATCGGTTCGGGCATCGCCCCGTTGATTATCTTTATGGGCGTGGGCGCGATGACAGATTTTGGCCCGCTGCTGGCCAACCCACGAACGCTGTTCCTAGGTGCCGCCGCTCAGTTTGGTATTTTTGCCACGCTGTTTGGCGCCGTGGCGCTTACATCGATGGGTATCATGGACTTCTCGCTCAATCAGGCGGCCGCCATTGGTATTATCGGCGGCGCAGATGGGCCGACGTCTATCTATGTCTCCAGCGTGCTGGCACCCGAGCTACTGGGCGCCATTGCCGTGGCTGCCTACGCCTATATGGCACTGGTGCCACTAATTCAGCCGCCGATTATGCGTCTGCTGACCACCGATAAAGAACGGCAAATCAAGATGACGCAGCTGCGGCCAGTCTCCAAGCTGGAAAAGGTTGTTTTCCCGCTGATGCTGTTGATTCTGGTCGCACTGTTTCTGCCCGATGCCGCGCCGCTACTCGGCATGTTCTGTTTCGGTAATTTGATGCGCGAATGCGGCGTGGTCGAGCGTTTATCGGATACCGCGCAGAATTCCCTGATCAATATTGTCACCATTATTCTGGGGCTATCCGTCGGCTCCAAGTTAATGGCCGATAGCTTCCTGACATTTGAAACGCTGGGGATACTAGGCTTAGGTATAGTTGCCTTTGGGATCGGCACGGCCGCGGGGGTATTAATGGCGAAGCTAATGAACCTGGTCAGTAAAATGCCGATTAACCCCCTCATTGGTGCCGCAGGCGTATCGGCGGTACCCATGGCCGCCCGAGTGGCCAACAAGGTCGGGCTGGAATCGAACCCGCACAACTTCCTGCTGATGCATGCCATGGGGCCTAATGTAGCGGGGGTTATAGGCTCGGCGGTAGCGGCCGGGGTAATGATTAAATATCTTGGGTAACTAGTTCTCTGTCATCGCGAGCGAAGCGCGGCGATCTCGGTTTTGTTTGCCACCGCACCGGCCGAGATTGCTTCGTCGCAGGCTCCTCGCAATGACACAGACACACTACTAATATTCCGGCACCGCTTTATTCATGTCTTTGGTGCTGTAAGAACCTCAATAGCGTTCTTCACACGGTTTTCCAGCAGGGAAAGATCAAGCGGGCAGTCACGTGGCCAGCCAATACACAGGCGGACACCATCGCCGTCGTAGTCAGCTTGCTCAATAGGGATGTCGTGTTCTTCACACCAGGTGCGGGCAATCGCCTCGCTGGCAAAGCTGAGGCGTAGGGTATAAGTGTCACGCTCTATGACTTCTTGAGTAGGCAATGTCTCAAGCGCATGGCTAACCGCTTGGGCATAAGCGCGGGCTAAACCTCCGGTACCCAATTTCGTGCCACCAAAATAGCGAATCACCACACAGCCAATATGGCCCAGTTGGCTACCCTGCAGTACTTGGTACATTGGTCGCCCGGCGGTGCCGCCTGGCTCACCATCATCAGAGAAGCCAATCAAATTCTGTTCGCCGGGTGGCCCGGCAATATAAGCAGTGCAGTGGTGGCTAGCATTGGGATGTGCAGTTTTCGCGGCGTTCAACATGATGGTGAACGCGCTGATGTCCGGCGCGTGGCAGACCCAAGTTATGAAGTGGCTCTTTTCTACTTCGATATCAGTCGTATGCCAGGACGAAGGGGGGAGTGCCGGAACCCGGTAGCGCATTAATGCTCCGTGATAGTAGGCTTACTTTTCAGGCAAGCGCTTGGGTTAGGTTCAACACCCATCACCATCCCGAGTACCTGAATATCACGGTTATGCAAAAATAGCGCGGGCTGCAAAACATCTTCAGGCCATAACTCTACCCCAAAGCGGCTGATAGAGAGTTGCCTCAAGGCTATTGTTTGCTGATTGATTTCGGCAACGGCGGTTTCTGTCTGGGCATCGTGTTGATAACGCCGGATAATAATGACATCGCCATCGAATAAGTTGCAATCACACAGTGCGTTACCACGCACCTTTAATGCATAGGTATTGCGTCGAGTCACGCTTGGTGCCATGGCGAAAGCCCGCGGTACTGGTTGTCTATGGCCGAAGGTCGCGGTGGGTACTGCCATCGATATCGTCATTGATAAATCTCCAGTGCTGAGCTCGCCAGAGCATGTCTTTTCATACAGTAGTTTTAGTATAAGCCTGTTTTTGCATACAGTGCTAGCATTAATTCGTCTTAACGATCATTGACGGAGATCATGCTGCGACCCAGCGCCGCATAGACTGAGTGGCGAGAAAGGGGCTTTCCGTGTAGAGTTCGACGCGAAATCAATGTGTCTGGAGAGTCCCTTGAGCCTGTGCCTTCAAGCCCGACAGCTGGCCTGTGAACGTGATGACCGCTGGCTGTTCAATGGGCTGGATCTTGATATTCGCAGCGGAGAAATAGTGCGCATTGAAGGTCCTAATGGCAGCGGTAAAACCACGCTGCTCAAAATCCTCTCCGGGCAACTCAGTGACTATCAGGGTGAACTCTTTTGGAATGACGCTTTGATGAGCGAGGCGCGTGAACATTTTCTCGCTAATTTGCTCTATTTAGGACATGCCCCAGGCATTAAATCAGGGCTTTCCCCGTTAGAAAATTTAGCCTGGTATCAGGCGTTAAGCGGGGAGAGCGGTGATGAGGAAGAGCGCTTAGAAGCCCTTGAACGTGTTGGATTGGCAGGCTTTGAAGATGTGCCTGCAGGGCAACTCTCGGCAGGCCAACAGCGTCGTGTGGCCCTGGCGCGCTTAACATTAACGCCAAGGGCGCTATGGGTACTGGATGAACCTTTTACCGCCATAGATCGTCACGGCGTCGCTGATTTAGAAAGACAGCTTGTTGCCCACGCTCAGGCCGGTGGCTGCGTGTTAGTAACGACACACCACGAGTTAACCGCTTCTCCGTTGCTGAGGCGGATAGCGCTGGGGTAGAAGGAGTCAAGATTGCATAGCTCTTCACAGGGTTCCTCACATAGCACGTTACAGGGTTCTTCCATTACTTCGGTGCACGCTCCAAACACTGCCCAACAGGTGCCGGCAATGCCCCTGCTCGATCATAGGGGTGGGCTGATGATTGCCGTGAAGGCTACGTTAGTGCGTGACTTAACGTTATTGTTAAGGCGCCGTGGAGAAGTGCTCAATCCGCTGGTGTTTTTTGCGTTGGTGATCACCCTGTTTCCAATCGCTATTTCACCCGACCCTGAGTTATTGGCGGTTATTGCGCCGGGATTATTGTGGGTGGCAGCTTTATTGGCTGCGTTGCTGTCGTTAGACAGCCTGTTTCGCAGCGACTATGACGACGGAAGCCTTGAACAGTTGTTGCTGGCGCCCCAGCCGCTGGCTGCGCTGAGTCTGGCAAAAGTGGCCGTACACTGGCTGCTAACGGGGTTGCCTTTAGCGCTGATGGCCCCCCTGTTAGGCATTATGCTGGCACTGCCGGCGGGTAGTTACGCCGTGTTGGCGCTGTCGTTGGCGCTGGGCACGGCGAGCTTGAGTTTGATTGGCGCGATTGGTGCGGCATTAACGGTCGGCTTGGCGCGGGGTGGCGTACTGCTTTCGTTGTTGGTATTGCCACTGTATATCCCGGTATTAATTTTTGGCGCCGGTGCGGTGCAAGCGGCTATTTTCGGCGACGGTGTTTTAGCGCATTTGGCTATTTTGGGTGCGCTTCTCGCCGCCGCGCTGATGTTAGCGCCGTGGGCGATTGCTGCATCGCTGCGTATCAGTATTAACGGTTAAGGACAGGACTCGCTATGTGGGCCTTTATTCATAAACTAGGATCACCCAAGTGGTTCTATAGTATTAGCGCCAAACTACAGCCTTGGTTTTGGGCGGCGGCGGGGCTGCTGATTATCACCGGGTCGTTGTGGGGGCTGGCGTTTGCCCCGGCGGATTACCAACAGGGCAATAGCTTCCGGATCATTTATGTCCATGTGCCGGCGGCTTTTTTAGCCCAGTCCATCTTTATCGCCATGGCGGTGTCCGGTTTGGTTTTCATGGTTTGGAAAATTAAAGTCGCCGATATGGCCGCGGCGGTCATGGCCCCGCTGGGAGCCGCAATGACCTTTATAGCGCTGTTTTCCGGTGCGGTGTGGGGTATGCCGACCTGGGGAACCTGGTGGATGTGGGATGCGCGGCTGACTTCCATGTTGATTCTGCTTTTTTTGTATCTAGGAGTAATTGCTCTGCGTGGTGCCTTTACCAGCCGGGATAGTGCTTCGCGGGCGGCCTCGGTGCTGGCCATGGTGGGGGTGATCAACATTCCCATCATCAAGTACTCAGTGGACTGGTGGTACACCCTGCACCAGCCGGCTTCATTTACATTGACTTCGCGCCCGGCGATGCCCACTGAAATGTGGCTGCCCCTGGTCATCATGGTGCTGGGTTTCTACAGCTTTTTTATCGCGTTAACGCTAATGCGTACACGCAGCGAGATCTTGCGTCGCGAGGCTAACAAACACTGGGTGCAGGAACTGGTCAGCACCCGGGCGAAGGAGGCGCACTAATGGCATTTGGCTCTTTTTCCGAATTTATCGCTATGGGTGGCCACGCCCCTTATGTGTGGTCTGCGTGGGGCGTTACGGCGCTACTATTGCTCGCCACCGTATGGCATGCGCGTGTTGAACAGCGTCAACTGCTCAAGGGTTTAAAACGCCGTGTAAGGCGGCAAAACGGTACGAGGGGGAGCGCCCAATGACACCAAAACGTAAACAGAAACTCTTTGTAATCCTAGGCCTGGTGTCACTGGCTGCGATTGCCGTGGGGCTCACTCTGTATGCGCTGCGTGCAAACATTAATCTGTTCTTTAGCCCGGTACAGATCGCCCAGGGTGATGCGCCGATGGAGCGGCAAATTCGTGCAGGCGGCATGGTAAAAGAGGGTTCGGTTTCAAGAGACCCCGAGAGCCTCGACGTAGAATTTACCGTGACCGACTACGTCGATGACCTGGAGGTCTACTACAGCGGAATTCTGCCGGACCTGTTTCGCGAAGGCCAAGGCGTGGTGGTGGTGGGTGAGCTTCAGGCCGATGGACGTTTGTATGCCGATAAAGTCCTTGCGCGCCACGATGAGAATTATATGCCCCCTGAAGTCGCCCAGGCGCTGGAAGAGGCGGGTTATTCGCCTGCCGATTATCAGGCCAAAGCTGCCGAAGTAGGTAAACGCTTAGATGAAGAAGGCGTTCCCCAGGCAAGCGAATACTAGTTTTAGAAAACCAACCAGTTTTAGAAAACAAGTTTAGAAACCAGGTTTAGAAAACCAGGATTAGCAATACCAGGGCGGGTAACAAAGCCTCATGCGGAGTACACATGTTCATCAAACTGATCCCTGAAATTGGCCACTTCGCGCTAATTATTGCGCTGCTCATGGCGATGGTGCAGGCGGTGATGCCGCTGGCGGGCGCAGCGACCCGCCGTCCCTTGTGGATGGCTTACGGCCAGCCGATGGCGGCTGGGCAGTTTGTGTTTATAGCCATTGCCTACGCCTGTTTAACCGCCAGCTATATGCTCGACGACTTCAGCGTGGCGAACGTGGCCAATAACTCCAATTCATTGCTGCCCTGGTACTACAAATTCAGCGCAGTGTGGGGCAACCATGAAGGCTCCGTGCTGCTATGGAGTTTTATGCTGGCAGGTTGGGGGTTTGTGGCTAGCCTGTTCACCGGCAATCTGCCACGGGATATGGTCGCCCGGGTCATGGGTGTGATGGGCTTGGTCTGCACGGGCTTTTTACTGTTTATTCTGATCACCTCCAATCCTTTCGAGCGGCTGTTGCCCGATATGCCCCAGGACGGCGCTGATCTTAATCCGCTGCTGCAAGACTTTGGGCTGGTGGTCCATCCGCCGATGCTCTACATGGGTTACGTCGGCTTTTCCGTTGTCTTTGCGTTTGCCATTGCAGCACTGATGGGAGGGCGGTTGGACGCTGCCTGGACTCGCTGGGCAAGGCCTTGGACGAATCTGGCCTGGGCGTTTTTGACCGTGGGTATCGCGCTGGGCAGCTGGTGGGCCTATTACGAGCTTGGTTGGGGCGGCTGGTGGTTCTGGGACCCGGTCGAAAACGCCTCGCTATTGCCCTGGCTGACAGGCACTGCGTTGGTTCACTCGCTGGCTGTCACCGAAAAGCGCGGCTCGTTTAAAAGCTGGACCGTGCTGCTGGCGATCTCGACCTTTTCGCTTTCGCTGATGGGGACCTTCCTGGTCCGCTCGGGCGTGCTTACCTCGGTGCATGCGTTTGCCAACGACCCAGCTCGCGGGTTCTTTATCCTGATGCTGCTGGCGATTACGGTGACGTTGTCGCTCATAGTATTTGCTCTGCGCGCCCCACGGGTAAGCCATAAGGTTGGCTTTAATTGGCTCTCCCGCGATGCGCTGCTGCTGGTCAATAATATCTTCCTGGTGATTATGACCGTCACCGTACTGCTCGGTACTGTCTATCCACTGATTCTGGATTCTCTGGGGTTGGGAAAAATCAGCGTAGGCCCGCCCTATTTTAATGCCTTGTTTGTGCCGCTCACCGTAGTGATGTGTATCTTTATGGGGCTTGGTTCGGTTACCCGCTGGAAAAGCATGGCGACGAAGGATTTAGTCCGTAAGCTATGGCTGGCGGGTGTCGCCGCCCTAGTGCTGGGCGTGCTGATGCCGCTGCTGTATCGCGGCGAGTGGAACCTGTTCGTTTCGTTAGGCATTGTCTCGGCGTTATGGATTGTGCTGCCGATGGTGCGTGATGTATTCGATAAAACCCGCCACGCCAGCTCGTTTGTCGCCGGCGTACGCAAACTCTCGCTGGCTTACTGGGGCATGGTGCTAGGTCATGTGGGCGTAGCTGTCACCATCGTCGGCGTTACTGTAGTGTCTAATTACAATATCGAGCGCAATGTGCGCATGTCGCCGGGCACGACGGTAGAAGTCGCGGGTTATCAGTTCACTATGAGCGAACTGACCGAACGTCGCGGACCTAACTTCCTAGCGGATACGGCGATTCTTCAGGTTCAGCGCGGCGAGTCGGGCCGTCGCTTTACCATGCGCCCTGAAAAGCGCCTCTACTTGGCGACCGGCATGCCGATGACCCAGGTTGCCCTGAGGCCAGGGCTGTTTCGCGATCTCTATGTGGCCATGGGGGAGGATCTTGGCGATGGCAGTTGGGCAATGCGAGTTCAATACAAACCCTTTGTGCGTTGGCTATGGCTGGGTGCGTTGCTGATGGCGTTTGGTGGTGTGCTGGCAGTGCTCGATAAGCGCTACCGCCGTGCTGCGGTAAACCGCGAAGTGCCAAAAGTGGCCAGCAGAGGCGATACTGCCCAGGAGGCCACCGTATGAAGCGTCGGCTACTGCTATTACTGCTGCCGATAGGTTTTTTAGGCTTAGCACTATTTTTCTACCAAGGCTTAGCGCTGGATCCCTCCCAACGCGACTCAGCCTTGATGGCGCGGGAATTCCCCGCCTTTGAAGCCACCACACTGCGCAATGAGAACCGCCGGGTCGACCAAACGCTATTAGAAGGTGAAGTGACCCTGGTAAACGTTTGGGGCGAATGGTGCCCCGCGTGCAAGCAGGAGATGCCACAGCTGCTGGAGCTGGCTGACCGCGATATCCGTATGGTCGGGGTTAACTACCGTGATACCCGCGAGAAGGGCCTGCAGTTTCTCAGCGAATTTGGCGACCCGTTTGAAGTCAATATTTTTGATCCAGAAGGCGAGCTAGGGTTTGATCTCGGGGTTTACGGTGCCCCCGAAACCTTTTTGGTCGATGCCGACGGCGTGATTCGCTACCACCATAAAGGCTATGTCTCGCCGGAAGATGTGCGCGAACGGATACTGCCGGAGGTGGAAAAATGGCGTTAATACGTAACATCACCGCATTCCTGTTGCTGTTAATAGCGTTTGGTGCAGTGGCAGGCGGGATAGAACTGCGCGAATTTGATGACCCGGTCAAGGAAAAGCGCTATCACGACTTAACCGCCTCCATGCGCTGCCCGCTGTGTGAAAACCAGGCGATAGACGATTCCGACGCTCCTATTTCAGGTGATATGCGCGAGCGTGTTTACCAGCTACTGCAAGACGGCCAGTCGGATACCGAGATTATCAATCATATGGTGCAACGGTTTGGCGAGTATATTCTCTATAACCCCCGTTTAGAGAGCCGTACCTACCTGCTCTGGGGATTACCTATCGCCCTGGTACTGCTAGGCGCGGTCATTATCGTGTTGATGGTTCGCGCACGCCGCAACGCCTCGGCCAAAGCGCTGAGCGCCGAAGAGCGTCAGCGTATAGAAGCGCTGACTAACCGTAAGGGGGCCTCATGACGCTACTTTGGGTCGCAATTGCTGTTTTACTACTTCCAGCGCTATGGCTGCTGGTGTCGCCGCTTAGGAACGCTAAGTCTTTGCACGATCAGCAGTACGCCTTTGAAGCTAACGACACCTCTGCCGAGCAGAACGTAGCGATTTTTAAGCGTCGTCTGGCGTCGCTAGAGGCAGCACGTGAACGCGGTGATATTGATCCCGCGCGCTTTGAAGAAGACCGCCTAGAGCTTGAACGTAGCCTGCTGGAAGATACCGCCGTGCTCGAGCGGCGCCCTTTGAAGCCAGCCAGCGCCGGTCGCCTTGTGGTGCCATTCGTCATGGTTGCCATGGTTGCGGTCAGTGTCATTTGGTACCAGCAGCAGGGCGCAGAGGGTGACCTGGTGCTACTGGCAGTTCAGCAAGAGGTTCAGAACGACCCGGAAGGGTCGCTTGCCATGTATATTGAGCGCATGGAAGAGCAGGCCGAACGGCAGCCAGGTAATCCCAACGTATGGAGTGCGCTGTTTCCTGTCTATCGCGAAACCGGCCAGATGCCCAAGGCCGTGGCGGCGCTGGAACGTTTGATGGAGATTGAAGGGCGTATCCCTCCGTTGCTCGCACAGTTAGCACAAATTCGCTTCTTTATGGCCGAGCGTGAACTTACCGATGAGGTGCAGGCGCTGGTTGATGAAACCTTGGAGCAGGATCCTCGCCAGCCCACGGTACTGGGTTTGTTAGGCATTCACGCCTTTGATGACGGCGATTACGAGCAGGCGATTGACCACTGGCGTCGGGCAATCGCCAACATTGAAGATCCCAACACCGTGTCTTCGCTGCGTGATGGTATTCAAGTGGCTCAACAGCGCATGGGTATTGAACCTGAAGAGACCGTCGCCGAAGGCAACGGTGTTCGGGTGCGTGTCTCGTTGGATGAAGCGCTGGCCGATCGTGTAGACGATGATGCCAGCGTCTTTATCACCGCGCGTGATACTGAAGGCGAACTGCCGCCCCTGGCGGTCGTTCGGGCCCAGGTGTCCGAGCTGCCCATGACCGTGGTACTGGATGACAGCGCAGCGATGTCGCCCCAGGCACAAATTTCCCAGGTGCAGGAAGCGCGTTTAGTGGTTCGCGTTTCGCCCACCGGTGAAGCCATGCCTCAGCCGGGCGATCTATTTGGCGACCTGGAAAGCGTCAGCGTGGGGCCAATCTCAGACGATGAAGCCGCCGAGGTGGTGATTAACCGTGTCTTTGAGTAGCCGCGTTTTGAACCGCCCTGTTTTGATGCCGCGAAGCGTGACGCCGATATGCGTTTAACCTCGATACGCTTGGTCGGGTTCAAGTCATTTGTCGACCCTGTGACGGTGCCTTTCGATGGCAATATGACCGCCATCGTGGGCCCGAACGGGTGCGGTAAATCCAATATTATTGACGCCGTGCGTTGGGTGATGGGGGAGTCCTCCGCTAAAACCCTGCGCGGCGAATCCATGGCCGACGTTATTTTTAACGGTTCCACCGGCCGGAAACCTATCAGCCAAGCCTCCATCGAGCTCAAGTTCGATAACCGCGACGGTGGAATGGGCGGTGTTTACGCGCAATATGCCGAAATAGCCGTGAGGCGTTTAGTCACTCGCGACGGGCAATCCAACTACTTCTTCAACGGCCAGAAGTGCCGCCGGCGGGATATCGCCGACCTATTTATGGGTACCGGGCTAGGCCCGCGCTCCTACGCCATTATCGGCCAGGGCATGATTTCGCGGCTGATCGAAGCCCGCCCTGACGATCTGCGTTCGACCTTGGAAGAGGCGGCGGGTATCTCCAAATACAAAGAGCGCCGCCGGGAAACCGAAAATCGCATGCGGCGCACCCAGGAGAACCTGGAGCGCCTGGACGATATTCGCGAAGAGTTGGATAAACAGCTAGAGCGTCTCAAGCGTCAGGCCGAAGCCGCCAAGCGCTACCAAGAGCTGAAAGAGCAAGAGTACCGGCTCAAGGGCGAGCTGGCGCTGCTGCGGGGCCGGACCCTGCGCGCAGAGCAATCGCACCAGGAGAGCCGCGTTCGCGAGTTGGAAATAGCGGTAGAAAAAGATGTCTTCGGGGTGCGTCAGTGCGAAACCCGCTTGGAACAAGCCCGCGAGCAGCACGACGAACTTTCGGAAGTGTTGGATCGCCACCAGCAGCAGTTCTTTGAAACGACCACGCGCATTGCCCGCTTAGAGCAGGATCAAGCTCACCGCCGTAGCCGTGAAACGCAGTTGGCCAGCGACATTGCCACCACCCGGCGCGACCTGGACGAGCAGCGCCGGGTGAGCGAAGGCGATCAGGCGCGTTTAGCCGCCATTGATGAGCGCTTTGATGACCTGCTCCCTGAACACGAAGCGTTAGAGGAGCAGCTCGAAAGCCTGGAGCAGGCGCTTGCTGATGCCTCTCCCGCGCTGGAAGCCGCCGAACAGCAGTGGAACGATGCCGAAACCCGCTGGCGGGACGCCAGCCGCGATGCGGACCGCTCCCAGGATCAACTGCGTGACCTGGAACAGCGTATCCAGCGCCTGCAGGCTGAAAATCAGCGCCGTCGCCAGCAACGCAGTGAGGTCGCCGATCTCACTGGGCTACGCGAAGAGCATGGCGTGTGTGAAGAGCAGTTAGCCGCTGCCCAGCAGCAGGCGGAAAGCTTTCAAACCCAGCGCGACCAGTGGCAGCAGCGCTATAGCGACGCCAAAGCGGCCTACCAGCAGGCTACCCAGTCCCGCGATCAGCAGCGCGCTGAACTCAGCCAGCGTCAAGGGGAGTTGGCCTCGCTGCAAGCGCTAATCGACGCTGCGTTGGCAGACCACGACCCAGCGCTCGGCACGACACTTGAAGCGCATGGCCTGACAGAGGCACCGCAGCTAGGCGAAGTACTACAGGTTGAACCCGGTTGGGAAGCGCTTACTTCCTGGCTACTCGCCCCCTGGCTCAATGCGCGGCTTGTCACCTCCCAACAGTTGGCAGTCTTGCCTGAGGCCTTAGCCACCGACTGGCGCTTGATTGATAAAACGCCACCCGCCGCCTCGGCGTCTGGGCAGCGGCTGGCTAGTCTCGTCAAAGGCGCCGGTGCGCTAGGCGAGTGGTTAGCAAGCATTCACTACACACAAACGACAGCAGAGGCAGAGGCTCAGGTCGCCCACCTCGCCCCCGGCGAAAGTGTGGTGAGCCAGGAAGGCGTATGGCTGGGGCGCGGCTGGCTACAGCAGCAGGCCAACGGTGAGGGCATCGACGGGCTGCTGCTGACACGCCGCCGTTACGCCGAGCTGACTGCACAGCGCGAGCGTGAAGAAGAAGCCTTGGCGCTGGCCGAGGAGCAGTGCGACGTTGCTAGCGAAGCCATCGAAACCCTGGAGCAGGAGCGCGAACAGCAGGCCGAACAAGAGCGCGCACACGCTGCCAGCCTGCAGCAGTTAGCGGTTAAAGAGCGCAGCCTGGCGCAACGGTTGGAGCACTTGGAAAGCCGCGCCACGGAGTTGGATGAAGAACTCGCCCAGTTACAAGAAGATGAAGCAGAGTTAGCGCTTACTCTTGATGAGCAGCGTGCCCGCTGGCATTTGGCCATGGAGCAACTGGAGAGCGCGGCGCAAGCGCGGGAAACCAATGCCGAGCAGCGTAACCGACAGCGTGAGGCGCGTGACCAGTTGACGCAACAGCACGCCCCACTCAAAGCTCAGCAGCAGGCGTTGGCATTAGAACGCGAACGCTTAAGTGCCGAGCGCGATAGCCTCCGTTCCCAGCAGGCGCGCTCCAGTGACGTTGAGGAGCGCCTCTCGCTGCGCATTGCTGAACTGGAAGAAGCGCGGGAAATGCTGGTCGAGCCCGACGAGCTGGCGGGGGAAGAACTCGAAGAATTGCTTCATCAGCGTGAGCAGCAGGAAGGGCGCCTGAATGCGACGCGTCAGCAGGCCCAGGCACTGGCAGAGCAGTTGCGTAACGATGAACTGGCTCGCCAGCAACACGAGCGCAATCTTGAACAGAGTCGCGAGCAGCTCCAGCAGCGGCGCATGGAGGTGCAGGCGCTTGCCCTTAAAGCAGCCACCCAGGATGAGCAGTTAGCCGAGCTTGGCCATAACGTCGAGACCCTCGCCGAACAGTTGCCGCAGGAAGCGACGGAAACCCGTTGGCAGGAGCGCCTGGAAAGCACCACCGACAAGATTCGCCGCTTGGGGGCGATCAACCTCGCTGCCATTGAGGAGTACGACCAACAGGCCGAGCGGCGCAATTACCTGGAAGCACAGCACGCTGAACTCACTGAGGCGCTGGAAACCCTTGAACGGGCGATTAAGCGTATCGACCAGGAAACTCGGGTGCGCTTCCGTGAGACCTTTGATCAGGTCAATGCCGGGCTGCAAGCACTGTTTCCCCGTGTGTTCGGCGGCGGCGCGGCATGGCTAACGTTGACCGGGGATGACCTGCTGGAAACCGGCGTGGCGATTATGGCCCGCCCGCCGGGCAAGAAGAACAGCACCATTCATCTGCTTTCGGGCGGTGAGAAAGCGCTTACCGCGCTGTCGCTGGTATTCGCTATTTTTCAGCTCAACCCCGCACCGTTCTGTATGTTGGACGAAGTAGACGCCCCGCTAGATGACGCCAACGTAGGCCGTTACGCCAAGCTGGTGAAAGAGATGTCCGAGAACGTTCAGTTCATCTATATCACCCACAACAAGATCGCCATGGAAGCCGCCGAGCGCCTGATGGGGGTCACCATGCAAGAGCCCGGCGTTTCGCGGTTAGTCTCGGTGGGTATTGAAGAAGCGGCGGCGCTGGTCGATTAAGCGCCTTCGCTCTTTATCTATACCCTTAACACTTAATCTTCACCCTTAACTTTCACCAAGCGCGCGCATGACGGCATAAAGTTTAGACTTGGCTTCAAAACCCACGCCGGGAATATCTGGCAAGCCTACGTAGCCATTCTCTACCTGAATGCCATCCGCAAAGCCGCCAAACGGCTGGAAAACGTCCGGGTAGGATTCGTTGCCGCCTAGCTGTAAGCCTGCGGCAATATTCAGCGACATCTGGTGGCCGCCATGGGGAACCACACGGCGCGAAGACCAGCCAAGCTCATCCATGACCTGCAGGGTACGCATATACTCCACCAAGCCATAGGAGAGTGCGCAGTCAAACTGCACATAGTCGCGGTCGGGCCGCATACCGCCATGGCGAAGCAAGTTGCGTGCATCCTGATGCGAGAACAGGTTTTCGCCGGTCGCCATGGGTAGCTCATAGTGGTTGGCAAGCTCCGCCTGCAGGGCATAGTCGAGCGGGTCGCCAGCCTCTTCGTACCAGAACAGGTTATAAGGCTTGAGCGCTTCGGCGTAGGCGATAGCGGTGGCTTGGTCAAACCGGCCATTGGCATCCACGGCTAACCGGCTGCCATCACCGACTATCTTGATAACGGCTTCGATGCGGCGTAAGTCCTCTTCTAGCGGCGCGGCGCCAATCTTCATTTTGACCACGTTATAGCCGCGATCCAGATAGCTGCGCATTTCATCCTGCAGTTTGCTGTGATCCTTGCCTGGGTAGTAATAGCCACCCGCTGCGTAGACCCAAACCTTATCGTCTGCCTGCCCGTTACGGTAACGATCAGCCAGCAGCCGATAAAGCGGCTTGCCCTCAATTTTGGCCACTGCATCCCACACGGCCATGTCGATTGTGCCTACCGCCACGGAGCGCTCACCGTGGCCGCCGGGCTTTTCGTTGGCCATTAAGGTTTTCCAGATAGCAAAGGGGTCCAGGTTGTCATTGGCCTGATCAATCAGGCTTTCCGGGTCGGCCTCGCTGATACGGTCAAGAAAACGGTCGCGCATCAAAGCGCCCTGACCATAGCGGCCATTGGAGTTAAACCCGTAACCAATCACAGGTTTACCGTCGCGTATAACGTCGGTGATGACTGCCACCACCGAACAGGTCATCTTGGAAAAGTCGATATAAGCGTTGGCAATGGGTGAGGCGATGGAAACGGTTTTTTCGCGGATTTCAACGATGCGCATGCTGTGCTCCTTAAAGGGTGATAGCACCACATTAAGCGTGACAATTCAGCGCTACCAATGCTATTACTGCGCCACCCCATGCTGAAACGGCATTGCCCATGGAACTGGTTTGGCTCGAAGATTTTATCGCCTTGGCAGAACACGGCAGCTTTGTGCGCGCCGCCGAAGCACGCCATATTACCCAGCCTGCGTTTAGTCGGCGCATTCGCTCGCTTGAGCAGTGGATGGGCGTCAGCCTGTTTGTGCGCACGCCCCAAGGCACCACGCTCACCGAAGCCGGCGCCCATATCCACACGCGTGCATTCGAAGCGACCAGCCGTCTTTATCGGCTGCGCGCCGAAGCCCAGGAAGTGGCAGGTAAAGCAGCGAAAACCCTGCAGTTCGCCGCCACCCACTCGCTCTCCTTTACTTTTTTTCCACGCTGGATCCGTCAGGTAGAGAGCGGAGCGCCAATTGAAGCCATTCAACTCCACTCAGACAGCATGCTTGGCTGCGAGCAGCTGCTGGTGCACGGAGAGGTTCCCTTTTTGCTCTGCCATCGCCATCCCGACGTACCATCGCCACTGGCCAAGGAGCATTTTGACAGTCAGCAAGTCGGTAATGACACCCTCATCGCATTGATGGGAAGCTCGGTAGAGGGTAATAACGCAACTAGTCAACTACCCTATTTAGCCTATACCGAAGCGTCGGGGTTGGGGCGGATAGTCGCTCATCGTTTATACGGTAATAGCGAGGTGTTAGCGCTTAAACCGCAGTTTAGTAGCCACTTGGCCGCCGTGCTGATGTCGATGGCCCTGGAAGGGAAAGGCGTTGCCTGGCTGCCGAAAAGCCTTGCAGAGCAGGAGCTTAGCGATGGGCGGCTGGTGCGGGCATTGGATGAGCAATGGGATATTGCAGTGCAAATCCATCTTGTACGGCCAATAGCCCCGTTAAGCGTTGCCGCCGAAAGCTTTTGGATGCGAGTGTCGGATCAACGTCCAAGTGGTTAATAAAGAGAGATTAACAGTAGGCTGAAAGCGTAAAAAATACCCTAAAGTTTACAACTTAACTATATTACCCCTTATTGTGCGCATGAGATGGCTAAGCATTTTATAAGCAGGTTATGGTTTGGAGGTGGAGTCATTTGTCAAAACAACTTCTCTTTCGACTAGGATTCCTTTATAAATTTGTTTATAAATGTTAAACAAAATGCTTGCGGCACTTTTTATTGAATTAAGGTCGATTTTTTTTGCCTTAAGCGGTGGCAACACTTTGCGGCGACGTGAAAATTGCGTTAAATACAGCAAAAATTGGCCATTTTCATAGCAATCGCGCTATGCTTGGTAATAAGTACTTTTAAATAGCAGTTACCCAAATTCAGGCATGGTGCCTTAGCAACCGGCAAGATGACCATGGAATGTTCGACATGGAATTAAGAGAGTGGCTAATCATTTTAGGGTTGGCGTTGGTATCGCTTATCGTTATTGACGGTGCGCGTAGGCTTCAACGTCAGCGTCGTGTACCCCGTCTAGACCAAGTGGATAAAGATCTTTCAGGCAAGCCGCTGGAAAGCTCTGAAGATCCCGAAGAGGCGGCTAAAGCTGCAGAGATTAATTGGGAACTTCCCAACGGTGGAGCTCGCGTTATTAAGCCCGCTGACTATAGTGGCTTAGGCAATAAGCCGAAGTTAGAACGTCAAGAGCATCCTGGCCCCTCCAGGGTGCTCTCTGAGTTTAGGCGTTCGGCATCAGCCAAAGCAGCTAAACGTAAAGCGGATAAAGCGGATAGAGTAGAAAAAGCAGCATCAGTTGCAAAACCTCAGCCGTCTAATGCGATAAAAACGCCGCAGTCGGTTGCTACTGCTACGACTACCTCAACTCCTACTACCTCTATGCCGACTGAGCATGAGCGCCGGGAACCCAGTATTTCTATGTCCAACACGCCGCCCAACGCAAGCGCTGATATAGCGCAGCCCCGGGCAGCTACTGCTCAGCAAAATGTCGAGCCGTCAGATTATCCTGCCGCAGCGCCTAACCCCTCGGTTACTGAATCAGGCGTACAAGCAAATGAGCCGGCGACGCCTGATGCGCTTTCCTTCGCTGCCAGTGATAAAGAGCTTGGTAAAGCGGAGTTGTCTCAACAGGAGCAAGGACCAGAGCCTGTGCTGCGTGCCGAGCCTGAAGATGCCGTCTTTGCCAAACATGCCAATGAGCATTCACCTAAACGGCGCCAATTGCGTTCCGATACGGTAGGTGAATACGATGAATTGGATGATGATGAAATCGATGAATATCGCTTAGTTGATTTTGAAGGAATGGGGCGCTCACTTAAGCGCCGTTTGATTGAGCGCCGCAAAGAAAAACAGCGTAAAAAGGCTGAGAAAGCGGTGCGAGATAAGGAATTGGCTAAACAGAAAGCTGAGCGTAAAGCGCTAGAAGCTGAACAGCGCCGCGAAGCAAAAGAAGCTGCTGAGGCAGAGCGTGTCCGCCTTGCTCAAGAACAGGCACAAGCCCGTGAAGAAGCCGCGGCCAGTGCAGCTGCCGCCGATAGGTTGGCGGCTCAGCAGCGCGCCGCTGAGGAAGAAGCGCGTCGCTACGAAAGTAATGCGTATGCAGCCCATGAAGATGGTTTTGAAGATAGCGTTGCAGAACGCTTTGAAGCTGACGATTATAACAGCGAAGTTGCCGATGAGCGTGAGGTTGATGAGCGAGCCCGCGTACATCCGACCATAGAAAAAGCCTTGCGCCACGATGTGAACGGTGAACACGCCAAAGAAACATTGAGCAATGCCGAAGAAGTCGTCGTGATTAGCGTTCTCTCCCGAGACCCCGAAGGTTTCGATGGCACCAAGTTACTTGATCTAATGATGGTGTGCGGGTTGCGTTATAGTAGCGCGATGGGTGTTTTCCACCGTTTTGAAACTGAGAGCGATGATAGCGAGCTGCAGTTCTCGATGTTGAACGTGGTTAAGCCTGGTACTTTCCCCATTGAAAAGATGGGTGAGTTTATGACGCCAGGCATCACCCTGTTAATGCCGCTGCCTGGGGCAATTGATAGCTCCGTTGCTTTTGAAGCCATGGTAGAAACCGCCATGGTGGTAGTACGTCATATGGGCGGCGAGCTGAAAGATGAAAACCGCAGTGTCATGACCGCGCAAACGATTGAATTTGCCCGCCAACGTGTCCGTGAGTTTGAACGTCGTCATCGTTTACAGCGACACATGCAAGCGCGCTAATTATCGAACGCTAAGGAATACCTGCCGTTAAACACCCGCCTTCTTGCCAGAAGGCGGGTGTTTCTGTTCAATATGCCAACGTTTTGTAATTCGCTCCTTTTCATATTTCCCAGGTTTTGCGTTTTCGCTGCCGTGTACTGGAACCTAGTCTAATGAGTCAGCCTGATTCTCAACCTCTGGAAGAGATTACCCAACTGCGGGCCGCCCTGGATGAAGCAAACTACCGTTACTATGTACTGGATGACCCCACGCTGACGGATGCCGACTACGATCGTAAGCTGCAGCGCTTACAGCAGTTGGAAACGCAACACCCTGAGTTGGTCACGAGTGATTCGCCGACGCAACGTGTGGGCGCCGCCCCAGCGGATGGCTTTCCACCCGCGGTACATGCTATCCCTATGTTGTCGTTGGATAATGCCTTTAGCCGTGAAGACATTCATGCCTTTGCCGAGCGAGTGGCCGAGCGCTTGGAAGGCAGCGCGGACGAGATTGAATTTACCTGCGAGCCTAAGTTAGACGGTGCCGCCGTATCGTTGGTGTACGAACAGGGAATTCTCGTGAGCGGGGCGACGCGCGGAGATGGGCGCACCGGTGAAGGCATTACTTCAAATCTGCGCACGCTGCGTTCAGTGCCGTTAAAACTAATGGGCAAAAACGTACCTGAACTGTTGGAAGTACGTGGCGAGGTCATAATGCGCCATGCAGGCTTTGAAGCGCTGAACGAGCGCGCTCGGGAAGACGGTAGCAAGGTATTTGCCAACCCACGCAATGCGGCGGCTGGTAGTCTGCGCCAGCTCGACCCGCGCATCACCGCGAAGCGTCCATTGGAGTTCCACAGCTACCAAGTTGCACGTTTGCAACCTGAGCTTGGCGATACCACCCATAGCGAGCTAATGGCGCGATTATCGACGCTGGGGTTTCGTGCCAGCGCTGAGTTGAAGGTCGTCAAAGGCCCTGAGGCGGTTGCTGATTACTGCGAGCAGTTGGGCGCCAAGCGTGATGCGCTGGGCTTTGATATCGACGGCGTGGTGGTTAAGGTCAATGACCTACGTTACCAGCGTGAACTAGGCTTTGTTGCCCGTGCGCCGCGTTGGGCGGTGGCCTTTAAGTATCCTGCTCAGGAAGAGGTCACTACCCTTAACGATGTCGAGTTCCAGGTCGGCCGTACCGGCGCGATTACCCCTGTGGCGCGCCTTGAGCCGGTCACTGTGGCAGGTGTCACTGTGTCCAATGCTACGCTACACAATGCCGATGAAATCACCCGCTTAGACGTGATGATTGGTGATACGGTATCGATCCGTCGGGCCGGCGATGTTATCCCCCAGGTCGTTAGGGTGCACGTGGAGCAGCGGCCAGCGGATGCCAGGGCCATTGTTTTTCCCGAACACTGCCCGGTATGCGGTTCGGATATTGAGCGCATCGACGGCGAAGCGGTGGCGCGCTGCTCCGGCGGTCTTTACTGTGCGGCACAGCGTAAAGAGGCGCTAAAACACTTCGCTAGCCGCAAGGCGCTGGATATTGACGGGCTAGGGGTAAAACTGATTTTTCAGTTGGTCGATTTAGACTGGGTGAAAACCCCGGCTGATTTGTTTCACTTGAGCGTAGAGCAGCTACAAAGCCTGCCGCGCATGGGCGAGAAATCTGCCACGAATTTGGTCAATGCACTACAAAAAGCCAAATCAACAACCCTGGCGCGGTTTATTTATGCGCTGGGTATCCGTGAAGTGGGTGAAGCGACTGCCGCCAATCTGGCCAGTCACTTCGGCACCCTGGAAGCCATTCAAACCGCTGAGCTGATGGCGCTAGAAGCCGTCAACGATGTCGGGCCGATTGTCGCTGTCCATGTGCATACCTTCTTCCGTCAGCCGCACAACCAGGAAACCATAGCTGCCCTGCTAGAAGCGGGTATTACCTGGCAGGAGGCGGCAGTCACCCAAGGCCCCACGCCGCTGGAAGGCCAAACCTGGGTGCTCACCGGTTCGCTTGAGAGCATGACGCGGGATGAGGGTAAGGCACGCCTGCAGGCGTTAGGGGCCAAGGTGGCAGGCAGCGTATCGAAAAAAACCACGTGTCTAGTCGCTGGTGAAGCGGCCGGCAGCAAGCTGACCAAAGCCGAACAGATGGGCGTGGAAGTTGTCGGCGAGGCCACTTTTATTGAACGTTTGGCAGAGTGGGAGCAGCGTGGATGAGCCGTTTTATTGAAGTGCCTGCAAGAATGCTACCCCCGGAAACCCTCAATGCCTTGTTGGAAGCGTTTGTTACCCGTCAGGGCTACGACACCACTGATACCACGGGCGAAGGCATGCACGGCTGGGTAGCCGAGCTCAAAAAGCAGCTAGAGCGCAATGAACTAATCATCGCCCACGACCTCGAGCTAGAGATGACTGAGGTCATGACCATAGCGCAGTGGCGTTCTTTTGGCCGTGATATCGCCGATGACGAGGAAGAAGGCGATTTTTAGATTCATCTTGCGAAAAGCCTCCCGATATGTCATTGCGAGGAGCGCAGCGACGCGGCAATCTCAAGCTTGTCTATTAAGCATTCTCGCCCCGAATAATCGCGCTAATAATGCGCCGCCCTGGGTGAAGGTGATCGACCAGCGGTGCTTCCAGTGGCATTGGTTCATCACACATGCGTGATGCAATCACCTCGGCACACAGCGGTGTGCTCGCCAACCCCCGCGAGCCATGGGCCGTCGATATCCATAGGCCTGAGTGGTGCTCGCCACGCTTATTCGGGACGCGGGTGGCATCTTTACTCAGTAATAAATAGTCGGCTCGCCAGGCTTCAGCGACAGGCACTGGCCCCGCATAAGGAGTCTTGTCGGGGCTTGCTGCGCGCACCGCCGCGCGGCCTCCAAGGTTGTCAGGGCTAAGTGGGTTGCCCGCCAGTTCTAACGCTTCGACCAACGCGGGCAGCGTTAGGCGCAGCTCATCAATATTGCGCTGGTGGTCGTCGTCCGTCACATCGGTGCTCGCATTATTGGGCACAAAGCTAGCTCCAAAGGTCAATACGCCATCCAGTGCAGGGGCGACATAGCCACCGGCACATACGACGCGGTGAGGTCCCGTTACCTTATCGGGTAACGTTACCTCGCTAATCTGGCCGCGCACCGACTGCAGAGGCAGCTCCACCGTTTGTGCAAAACGATTGGCCTGATGGGCGCTGGCGATTACAACTTGATCCGCGTCGAGCGCACTGCCATCGGCCAACTGAAGCCGCCAACCGGCCCCTTTGCGGGTAAGGGAGGTAACATCGCCCTGGTGCAAAGTAATGCCTGGCTGATTAAGTAAATGCTCGCACAGTGCCTTAGGCCTCACCCACCCCGCATGCGGGTAAAACAACCCATGAGGGGCGTTAATCGAGATAGCTGCCGTATCGGTTAACGCAGATTTTTCCACTGCAGACACTACTTCGCGGGGCAGTGGGTGCTGTTCTATAAAGCGCTGCTGACGCCGCGCCTCTTTATCGCTACTTGCTAGCTGAACCACGCCGCAGGGCTGCCACAAGGGGATAGTGGATGAGGGCGCTGTGGAGGGGTGCTGCTGTGAAAGCCAGCGCTGGCTATACAGCAATCCGGCAAGATAAACACGGCTCTGGTGGTTGGTTTCAGCGGCGAGCTTTACATACAGCGCCCCTTGACGGTTACCCGAGCCACCCGCGCCAGGGGCTTCGCGCTCTACCACCGTTACTTGAATGCCGCGCCGCGCCAGCGCTGCCGCAACCGTACTGCCCGCAAGCCCTGCGCCGATAACTGCAACGTGCTTAGCAGGCGCGGCAGGCGGCGGTGTATACCAGGGAGTGGGCTGGCGGCGTTGGTCCGCTGGTGGCGTTTCGATGCTACCGGCGAGCATTTCACGCTTACGGCCGTATCCCGGTACCTTTTTCCAGCTAAAGCCCGCTGCTTTCAGGCCCCGTTTGACAACGCCTGCACAGGTAAACGTGGCGAAGGTGGCGCCGGGGCGAGAACGCGCGGCCATGGCGTTAAACAGTTCCGGTTGCCACATATCGGGGTTTTTGGAAGGCGCAAAACCGTCTAAAAACCAGGCGTCCACTTGGCCATCCAGTAGCATCAAACGTTCCGTGGTATCACCGAAATGAAGGTCCAGCGTCACGCGCTCGGTTAGGTGTAGGCGATGAATGCCGTTAACGGCAGCGGGCCACTGAGCACATAGCACCTGGGCATAATCCGCTAACGAAGGCCAGGCGCTCAACGCCTGTTCAAGTGCTTCACGCGCAAGGGGAAATTTCTCTGTGGATAACAGGTGCAGGCGTGCATTGGCAGGCGCATGTTGCTCAAAACAAACCCAGGCGCAGAGCATATTAAGACCCGTGCCAAAGCCGGTTTCACCAATCACAAAAGGCCGCGCGGCTTCCCAGGCGGCGAAGCGTTCGGGGAGATGATTGGCGTCCAGAAATACATGCTCGGTCTCTGCGCGCCCATCGCCACGGGTGAAATAGACGTCATCAAACGCTGTTGCGTGGGGGGCTCCCTCGTTCCAGGTCAAGGTTGGCGTAGTTAATGCTGCCAGCGGTGGCAAAGCATTTGGACGTTGGGTCACGCAGTTATCCATTAAAATAAAAAGTGGTTAAAAATTGATCAACTTGATGCCGCTGGCGCTAGCTCTGGCTTAGCGCAAAGCGTCCGCCGGGTTTGCACAGAGTTTTCCACAGGCTCTGTGAAAAAGCGGACGGACCCTCCACACTCGCCTATTGGGGTCAAGGCAAAACTTTTTTGAACGGCTTAACAATTACCTTGGCATAGACCCCTGCAATCATGTAAGGGTCGGCATCGGCCCACGCGTTGGCTTCTTCCAGACTGTCGAATTCCGCTACCACCAGACTGCCAGAGAAGCCAGCATCGCCGGGGTTGTCAGCGTCGATAGCAGGGTGAGGCCCCGCTAATACCACACGGCCTTCATCACGTAGCGCTTCCAAACGGGCTAAGTGATCGGGACGAGCCGCTAAGCGACGCTCTAAACTATTGGGCACATCTTCACTGATAATGGCATACAGCATTGACGTATAACTCCTTGATAAAACGAGGATGAAAACGGGCCGTTAATTGACCGCACGGGTAGATACGCGCACCATATCTTAACTGTCGTGAACGATTTATTCACAACAGAAAAGCAGCTTATTCTGACAAACGGGCCACACGGCGTCACCTATGCTTCGACTTCCCTATACTTTTGATGCCGATCAGCGCTACCCCGTTGATTTGCACATGCACTCCACCGCTTCCGATGGCGCGCTAACGCCCACGGAACTGGTAACGCTGTGCGCCGAGCGCGGGCTGACACATATGTCGCTCACCGACCACGATACCATGGACGGCATTGAAGAAGCGGGCCGTGCCGCTGAGCAAGCAGGGCTATGTCTTATCCCTGGTTGTGAGTTATCCACACGCTGGCAGGGTGTGAATATTCATGTGGTTGCGTTGATGCCAGGCGGCTTGCAAGGACCGATGGTGGAAGGCCTGATTCAGCAGCGTGAGGCGCGTATTCAGCGCGCTGCGGTCATTGCCGAGCGGCTGGAAAAAGTAGGTTTATCCAACGCGCTGGAAAAAGCGCGCTTTCATGCAGGCAGCGACCGCCCGTTGGGACGCCCGGATTTTGCCCGTGCGCTAGTGGCTGAAGGCGTGGTACCCGACTGGGCAAGCGCCTTTAAGCGCTATCTGGGCAGCGGAAAGAAAGGCGATGTCAAAGCCCACTGGCCTGAAATCAGCGAAGTTGTGGGCTGGATAGTGGAATCGGGCGGTGTTGCCGTGATTGCCCACCCATTGCGCTACGGCTTAACCCGGCGCAAGCGTGGCCTGTTGATGGATACTTTTCAAACGGCGGGTGGGCAAGCGGTTGAGCTGGTCAGCGGCCAGCAGAACCCGGATAGCACGCGTGATTTGGCGCGACAGCTAGTAGAGCGCGATTTGTATGCGTCCATGGGCAGTGACTTTCACTTCCCTGGCAGTCATGCGGCGCCTGGCAGCATGAGCTTGATACCCCGTACGGCGGCGCCACCCATATGGCAGCATCCGCGGCTAGTGCATCTGCGCGAAGCAGCGCCCGGCCTGTTAGCGGTCGGCTAAGTTAATACCCGCTTAAGTTATCACCCGCTTAAGTTATCCCCAGCTGAGGTCAGCTATGCTGTAGGGACAGCTAAGACAGCGTGCTATGAAAGGAGCAGTTTTATGAGCCAGTATTTCCAGATTCACCCGGAAAACCCGCAAAAGCGTCTGATCGATCAGGCCATTATGATTATCCGTAAAGGCGGTGTAGTGGCATATCCCACCGACTCAGGGTATGCCCTGGGGTGTCATTTAGGCGAGAAGAAAGCCATTGAGAAGATTAAATGGCTACGCTCATTGGACGACAAGCATAATTTTACCCTGGTATGTTCCGACCTCTCGGAAATCGGCACCTACGCCAAGGTGGATAACGATGTTTTCCGGTTGTTGAAAGCGCACACCCCAGGGCCCTATACCTATATTCTGGACGCCACGTCTGAGGTGCCGCGGCTATTGTTGCACCCCAAGCGTCGCTCCATTGGCGTGCGCGTGCCCGATCACCGTATTACGCATGCGCTATTGGCGGCGTTAGGCGAGCCCCTGATGAGCGTGACGCTAATCCCCGTGGGTGATGATCTGCCCATGAACGACCCGGAAGAGATCCGTGAACGTTTTGGCGCCCACCTAGATGCCATTATTGACGGTGGCGCTTGTCATTTAGACCCGACCAGTGTCATCGACTTGCGGGAACTGCCGCCTAAAATTATCCGCGAAGGGCGTGGGGATATTACTCCCTTCCAAGTTTAATCTATTCAGAAGCCGGCTCGTTGTTGGCTTTGCGCGGATCTTCGCTATCTTCGTCTAGCCAGGTGCCGCAGCGCAGACAGTAACGGGCACGCTTTTCATGACGGTCGTACCCGCAACCGGGACAGGCTTCTTCTGAATAACGCTCCTCACGAATCGAGCGGATCACCTGCGCTGAGAATACCCCGGTAGGCACGGCAATAATCGAGTAGCCGAGCAGCATCAATACCACGGTAATCGATTTGCCCAGCGATGTGGCGGGCACGATGTCACCGTAGCCAACGGTGGTCATGCTCACGATGGCCCAGTACATCGACATGGGGATGCTGGTGAAGCCCGCCTCGGGGGATTCAATGGTATACATCAACGCTGCGAACAACGTTATTACCATTAAAATGGCGCTAAAAAACAGCAGAATCTGGCGCAAACTGCGTTTGAGCGCGTCCATCAACAATCGAGCTTCGCCAACAAACTCCATCAAGCGCAGAATACGAAAAATGCGTAGTACCCGCAGCAAGCGAACAATCACTAACCCATGAGCGCCCGGCACGAGTAATACCAGCCAGATGGGCAAAATGGCAATTAAGTCGACAATGCCGTAAAAGCTCTTTAAATAGAGCGTAGGTCGTTCCAAGCAGTAGATTCGCAAGGCTAGTTCGATGGTAAACAGCAGCGTAAAAGCCCACTCGAGATAGAAAAATATATGCCCGTAGCGTTCAGCGTATATTTCGATACTGCTCAGCATGATGACGGCGACGCTCATCAAAATCGCCACAATCAAGGCGATATCAAACGCTTTTGCGCCCGGCGTGTCTGATTCAAAAATAATATGAAACAGTCGGACGCGTAGGTCTTCTTTGCCAGGGGTTAAGTGTAAATTCATTGCATCATCCCGAAGTGAGCCTTAATACGGTCCTGAAAGAATAGTCTTGAAAAGAACACTAAACTTAAACTGTTAGCGTAGCGTGGTTTGGTACGCCAAGCGATGGGCGAGTGCCAACGCAGCTTTTCCATATACTGTGCTGGGCTGGCCAGCCCCATTTAGGCCACTGGTCAGCGCTTGGGCATGAGCGCGCGCCGTTATATCTAGCGCTGGATGCTCGGCTAGCCGCGCTAGTGCCTCTTGGGCATGGGTAAGAAAGGCCGCTTGTTGGCTGTCGTGATAGGCATCCAGGGCCAGCGTGGCACGGTGCAGCCATTCCGCTGGGGAGTGTGCTTCCGGCAGCGGCCAGTGTTGATTGCTGAGCGCATTGCCTCGGGATGCTTTGCTGCTATCAGAAGGGCGTAGCGGCACCTGCTCCGCTAGCTTCAGGGCCAGCGTCCATAGCGCTTCCGGCTCGCCGCTCTTTAATTCGAGTTCCATCTCGCGAATTGACGTGCGGTAGTCACCGCTGATAATAGCGCCCTCATCCAGCACCAGTTCAATATGATTACCCTGGCCTGCGGAACCTGGGGTTACTAAACAATCGGTTAGCTGCCAACTGCGTCGTGAGAAATCGGTACGCAGTTGAGGGGCTAGCGAGTCCAGTACACCGCCAAGGGCGCCTTGAAAGGGGGGCAGTGCGGCCAGCCCGGCCAGATCCAGCTGTGAGCCAGAAACTTGCCACTCCCACTCTTCTCGTTGAGAGAGCCCGCCGCCGCCCTGACCAGCGGTTTTCACCGTTTGCAGTACTTGACCATCTACCTGACGCAGGCGTAACGCAATTCGCGCGTTGGTCAAATCGCCTTCAGGCGTATCAAAGTAGGTATTGACCAAGGTTTGTTGAAGTGCGGGTTCTGACGCGAGGAACGGGTGCTTGACCAGCGCAGCTGGGCCTTCCGGGGCGAGGGCGAGTTTAAGTTCTACTTCCATTGGGCTAGAGTTTTTCATGATGCTCGCTACCTCGTTATCGTGACATTTAAATGAATATTTGGTTACTTTTGTGAACTTTTCATGACGCCGGCGGATGCACTCTTTATACTGGCGCCGCCATTTCCAGGCTCCCCGAAAATAGGCTAAAAGGCATTATGGTTACCTCCAATCCTTTTTCTTCGATGTTTGGCCGCTCGCCATTCCAGCCGCTGTTGGCCCATATCGTCAAGGCTAATGAATGTGCCGATCAACTGTTGCCGTTTTTTGAAGCAACGCTGGTTGATGATTGGGACAAAGCAGCTGAATTGCGCGAAAACGTCACCCGCTTAGAGCACGACGCCGATACGCTGAAAACAGAGCTGCGGTTGAACCTGCCCAACACCATGTTTTTACCGGTGTCGCGCTCTGATTTGCTCGATTTGATCAGCGTGCAAGACAAAATCGCCAACAAGGTGCGCGACATTACCGGCATTATGCTGGGGCGTAAAATGCGCGTGCCGGATGAATTGGCCGACCCGATGCGTGACTACATTCGTACCAGTATTGCTTGTGTCGCCCAAGCCCGTCAGGCATTGGAAGAGCTCAAGGACCTGCTTGAATCCGGCTTTGGCAAAAACGTCTCCGATGTGATGCAGAAAATGATCCGCGAGCTGCACACCCTCGAACATCAAGCCGACGATCAACAGGTGACGATCCGTCGCCAACTGTTCTCGCTTGAGAGCCAGCTACCGCCAGTGGATGTGATCTTTCTCTACAAGATCATTGAATGGGTTGGCGAACTATCTGATCGCGCTGAGCGTGTGGGTAGCCGTCTGCAGATACTGACTGCCCGCTAAGGGGACCTTTCATGCTGATTATTGCCCAGCACGGTGAAATCTTCATTATTTTGGCCTGTTTGTTTGGCTTCTTTATGGCCTGGGGCGTTGGTGCAAATGATGTCGCCAATGCAATGGGAACCTCGGTGGGGTCGAAAGCGATCACCATCAAACAAGCGATCTTAATTGCTGTTGTTTTTGAATTCCTGGGTGCTTGGTTAGCCGGCGGTGAGGTAACCAATACGATCCGCAAAGGCATTATCGACCCTGAGCTATTGCAGGATGACCCGCAGCTGTTGGTATATGGCATGCTGGCAGCGTTGCTAGCCGCGGGTACATGGCTGCTGGTAGCGTCTATGAGGGGGTGGCCAGTTTCTACCACCCATTCGATCGTCGGCGCGATTGTTGGCTTTGCGGTCGCAGGGCTTGGCCCCGCCATGGTGGATTGGGGGGCAGTGGGCACGATTGCCGCGAGCTGGGTAGTGTCCCCTTTGCTGGCGGGTACGATCGGCTTTGTGTTGTTTAAATCGGTGCACTATCTAATCTTTGAAGATGACAACCCGTTTGCTGCTGCGAAACGCTATGTACCTGGCTATGTGTTTCTCGTCGGCTTTATCGTTTCGATGGTGACGCTGACCAAGGGGTTATCCCATGTTGGTCTTGAGTTGACCTTTAATCAAAGCCTGCTGCTATCGATTCTACTGGGCGGCGTGATTATGGGAATTGGCTGGCTGATGCAGCGTCGTATCAAGTTCGAGCACAATGCGAAGGACCACTTTGGCTACGCCAACGTTGAACGTGTATTTGGCGTGCTGATGATCTTCACTGCCTGTGCCATGGCCTTTGCCCATGGTTCTAACGATGTGGCGAATGCGGTTGGCCCGCTGGCCGCAGTGATTAGCGTGGTGCAAACCGGCGGTGAAATCGGTGGCTCCGCGCTGGTGCCATGGTGGGTATTGGTACTCGGCGGCGGTGGCATTGTGGTGGGCTTGGTCACCTACGGCCATAAAGTGATTGCGACCGTGGGTACCGGCATTACCGAACTTACCCCCAGTCGCGGCTTTGCCGCCACGCTGGCGGCGGCCACGACGGTGGTACTGGCGTCAGGCACTGGCCTGCCGATTTCAACGACCCATACGCTGGTAGGTGCAATTTTAGGTGTCGGTCTGGCACGCGGTATGGCGGCCCTCAACTTGCGCGTTATTGGCACGATTGCGATGTCATGGCTGATCACATTGCCAGCCGGCGCAGGTCTCGCCATTCTGTTCTTCTTTATGTTCAAAGGCATGTTCGGCTAAACATGTTCGATTAAACGCAGGCTCGAACGCGTTTAGAAGCAACTGAGCGGTAACATCACAGCGGCATCTTCATGTTTATCTGCATTAGATCGAGCAGATTTGCATTAGAAGGTGCCGCTGTTTTTTGTGCTCTGGTAAAGTAACCCATTGGACGTAATAAACGTCGCATGTTTCTTTCACCTGCTGCCGGAGAGCGGCCCTTGGATACGCGCTTCCCTTTTGTTGATTGGTTTCGTAACGCTTCCCCTTACATCAATGCTCACCGGGGACGAACCTTTGTCATCTTAATTGAAGGCGAAGCCATGGCGTCTGGCCGAGGGGAGCAACTGATTCAAGATTTAGCCCTGCTGCATACCCTGGGCGTGCGCTTGGTGGTGGTATTTGGTATTCGCCCCCAGGTACACGAAGCGTTAAGCGCCGCCGGCGTAGAGCCAACGCGCGTTGATGGCCGCTGGGTGGCAGACCGCGCTGTGATGGCGCACGTAGAGCAGGTCGCTGCCCATCAGCGGCTATGGCTGGAAGCGCGGCTGTCGCTGGGCCTGCCCAGCACGCCGCTACATGGCGTAGAGCTGAGTGTCATCTCTGGCAACCTGGTGACCGCCAAGCCGCTGGGCGTACGCGAAGGAGTCGATTTCGACCACAGCGGTGAAGTGCGCCGCGTGCGCGCCAGCGCCATTCAAGGTCTGCTGGAAAAAGGTTCGCTAGTGCTATTGCCGCCGCTGGGTTTCTCAAGCACCGGTGAGGTGTTTGATCTGGATGCTTCTGAAGTAGCCCATCACGCCGCTATAGCGTTAAAGGCCGATAAGCTGATTTTGCTGGGCGAGTCAGAAGGGCTAGAAGATGATCACGGCGCGCTGCTTCGCCAGCTCTCGCCAGCGGAGGCCGAGCCACGATTAACGAACGCCGTACCGGGTAGCGAGCTAGCCCGCCATTTACAGGCCGCCTGCACCGCCGCACGGGAAGGTGTAGCTCGCACGCATTTGCTCTCCTGGCGCAACCACGATGCCTTGTTGGGTGAGCTATTCACCCGTGACGGCGTGGGCACCATGATTACCCAGCACCGTTACGAACAGCTGCGTCCGGCTACGCTCAACGATGTGGCGGGTTTATTAGAACTCCTCGAGCCCCTAGAGCGGCGGGGCATGCTGGTCGCCCGTTCTCGTGAGCGGTTGGAGCACGAGATTGACGACTACATGGTGATCGAGCGCGACGGCATGGTGATCGGATGCGCCGCGCTGCATGTATTCCCGGATACCAGCATTGCTGAACTCGCCTGCGTAGCGGTACACGACAGCTACCGCGGCGGCGAGCGGGGCGAGCGCCTAGTGGAAGCCATGGAGCGTCGTGCCCGGCAGCGCGGTTTAAATGTCATGTTCGTGCTCACCACTCACACGGCGCATTGGTTTGTGGAGCATGGCTTTCATACGGCCAGCTTAGAAGACTTACCGCCACTTAAGCGCGAGACTTACAATCACGCCCGCAAATCGAAGGTATTAGTAAAAATCCTGGCGGGGTAGAACGGGGATAGTATTGAAACGTGGGAATTAAAGCGTGGGAATTAAAGCGTGAGCGTTCAAGCGTGCATATAAGGGGGTAAGTAGAAAGTGAGAAGTCGATTAATATAAAGAAATGATAGTGGGCGGTAAAGAGTGAAGTAAGACACCCATAAAAGGGGCGGCGAAACCGCCCTTTTTGTTTTGCTAGTCACGTGTTTAGCTAGTCACGTTAGATGCTTATTAAGTGTTTAAAATAACACCGCCATTTAAGTGCATGGTTTGACCGGACATATAGGACGACTCTTCGCTGGCTAAATAAACATAGGCGGGGCCCATTTCACTGGGCTGGCCAGCACGGTTCATAGGTACCTGACCGCCGAATGACGCCACCTTCTCGTCATCAAAACTGGCCGGAATTAACGGGGTCCAGACTGGCCCTGGCGCCACTGCGTTAACGCGAATGCCACGGTCCATCAGTGACATTGCTAGCGAGCGCACCAATCCCTGAATAGCGCCCTTGGTAGCGGTGTAATCGATCAGCGAATTATTGCCCTTAAAGGCGTTGATGGATGACGTAGAAATGATGGTGTCACCCTCGCTAAGATGCGGTAGGGCAGATTTCGTCAGATAGAAATGGCTAAAGATATTGGTCTGGAAGGTACGTAGCAGTTGATCATCGGGGATCTCGGTAATGTCGTCCCAATCGTACTGCTCAGCGGCGTTGTTGATCACAATATTAATTTTACCGAAGTGATCAAGGGTACGCTTAACGATATCGCGGCAAAATTCTGGTTCCGCTACATCGCCTTTTAACACCAAGCAATGGCGGCCTTCCGCTTCCACTAATCGCTTAGTCTCTTCAGCATCTTTATCTTCGTCTAAATAGGCAATCGCACAGTCGGCGCCTTCCCGGGCGTAGTGAACGGCCACTGCGCGGCCAATGCCGCTGTCGCCACCGGTAATAATGGCCACTTTATCCAGCAGCTTATCGGTGCCGCGGTAGCTCTCACGGATATACTCGGGTTCGGGGCGCATCGCGTATTCATCGCCCGGCTGCTTATCTTGATGCTGGGGAGGTTGCTTTTGATCACTCATGTGCGGTCACTCCATTGTTGGCACAGGTACGTGTCGTTCAATATTTACCTTTCAAAATCACTGGGTAATAACTAGCACAAACAGCGACAATCCGATCCTCGGATTCACTGCGATGCTCTACACCGTTCTAAGGTGGCACATTTCTAAGGGACTCGGTTCTAAGAGACGTTCTAAGAGACAGAGCTCTAAGAGACAGAGCTCTAAGAGACCCCGCTTTATGGGCGTAAATCTAAGCTCAATACAGACCTAAACTCAGTCCTAAGCTTACTCCTGCGCTCAGTCCTAAGCTCAGTCCCAAATGCAGCCCTAAACACAGTTCTTACCATAGACCATCGACGTAAAAGGAGGCAAATGAGCAGAAATGGCACACTTCTCTTATTTCCGCTTTTTTATATTATCTCTACCAACAATAGTTAATTTAATTTAAATAAATCACGCGTTTTATTAACTTAGGTTAATGAGGTGGCTGGATGATGAAATGGATTGGCACATAAATTGACAATAATAAAATCAGCACTATGTTTTGAAAGTGGGCTATCTATTAAGGAAGTTAAGTTGACTACGTATAAGTGCTGGTCTTCTTTTAGTGCATAAATGCATTAGTTAATTGAACTAAATAGATTTGCAGTGTCGCTGATTGTGTTTCACCACGGATGCTGACAAGTGAAACGACAAGGAGGAAGTATCAGATGAATGATCAAGGAAAGCAGCCTAATCCAGGCGCAACAGCCCAGACGAACCAATCAAAGGAATCGCTCAAGCAGCGAGGTCGAGATACCGCGCATGATGTAAGCGAGGCGGCCCAACACCAAGCAGAAAGCTACTTTACCAAGCAGCGCGATAATGCGGCGGAACAGTCCCAAAAATTCACAAGCGTGCTGCAGAAAATGGCTGACGAGTTTGATCAACAGCAACAGCCGTATTTCTCTAAGCAAGCGAGAAGATTCGCTGATACCACTGAGCGTATGTCGCAAAAATTACGCGATAAAGATTTACGCAGCGTATGCGATGAAGCGAAAAGCTTTAGCCGCCGTGAACCCGCTCTGTTTGTAGGGGGTGTTATTGCGGCTGGCTTTTTAGCATCGCGCTTTCTGCGAAGCTCCAATAAGCACACGCATGGCAACGACGGATACTCCAATCCGACAGATGAGCGTTCAATGGGCCGCCCAATGGAAGAAAGTGTGCCTCCTAAGCCTTCGGCAACCTCGCCGGGTTCGGCTCCCCAGACTTCCGCGTATAGCCAATCATCCAGTCTTTCAGGCAGCCCCTCTCAAAACGATGGGGTTTGAAAACAAGGGGTTTAAAAACAAGGGGTTTAGTTGGGTCGAGGAAATGAATCGCCCTAATCAAAGGGCCAGGGAGGCTAAGAATGGATTCGGAGAATAAAACCACGTCACAAGGCTCATCAATTGGGTCGTTGTTATCGACGTTAACGAAAGAAATGACGTCGCTGGTGCGCAACGAAGCAGAGCTTGCCAAAACGGAGATGTCTGAAAAGACCCATCAGGCGATGGGTGGTATCGCAGAGATTGCTATTGCCGGTGCAGTTCTGCTCGGCGGCTTTTTAACGCTGTTAGCAGCGATAGTGTTCCTGCTAAATGAGGTGCTTCCGCCCGACACCACACCTTGGCTATCTGCATTGATTGTCGGCGGCGTTGTGACGGTTATCGGTATAGTGATGCTCAAAGCGGGCCAGAAAAAGCTACAGGCTCGCAACCTGATGCCGAATCGTACGATGCATAGTTTGCAAAGTGACAAAGCGACTGCGAAAGAGCATCAGCACAACGTCAAGGAGGAGTTGAAATGACGGATAAGGATAACCAGCGCAAACCTGAAGATATTGAAAAGGATATCCATCAGTCGCGCGAGCGCCTCGATTCTACGCTGCATGAAATCGAAGAGCGCTTCTCTCCTCAGCAACTGTTGAATACGTCTTACGAATATATTCGTCAGGGTGGCGCTAACGAATTTGTTACCAACCTGGGCACGACGATTAAGCAAAACCCACTGCCGTTTCTGCTCACCAGCGCGGGTATTGGCTGGTTAATGCTGGCCCAACGTAACCCGAATCAAGGGCAACACCAGCATGATGGGTACGCCTCTGAGACTGACGAGCACTTTTACATGGGTGATGAGTATTCATCGACTACTCGCGGTCCTCAAAGCCCGCAGGGTATCCCCGTTCATGAAGGCACGCACCCTAACGGTGGAGCGCCTGCCTATAGTAATGCGCCTTCTGGTGTAGCCGGTGCTTCAGATAATCACAGTGGTTCAGAAGCGCACGTTAGCTCAGAAAGCCATGGCGATGGTAAAGGCCGCATGAGCCGCGTGAAAGAAAGTGCCAGCAGCATGAAAGGCGGTGCCAAAGGCAAAGCCCAAACCTTAGGCCAAAAAGCAAAGCAAACGGCGCAGCAGTGGGGAGATAAAGCCCACCATATGGGAGATAACATGAGAGATTCCACATCCCGTCTTCATCACAATACTCATGACCACATGCATAATATGGGTCAACGTGCTCGCCATTCTGAGGGGCAAGCCTCTGACTTTATTCAAGAACATCCGCTGGTGGTAGGCGCGCTAGGGTTTGCACTAGGTGCCGCCTTGGGTGCTGTTTTCCCTGCCACCAAAAAAGAGGATGAATACATGGGCGAGTATCGTGATCGCGCTCTTCATAAGGCCGCTGAAAGCGGGCAAGAGCAAATGAATAAAGCCCAGCATACTATTCATGAAAAAGCGGATAAAGCTCAGCAAACTGTTCACGAAAAAGCCGAGGAAGCTAAAGAAAAATCACACCAGGACCAAGGTTCTAATGTGAACGCGAACCAGGATAAGCGGCTTGAAGACAGCGACTCATCGACTGAGAGACATAGCTCAGGCTTAGCGGGGTCGAGTACGCCTTCTGGCAACACGCAAGGCTCGGGTACTAACCATACGCCTTGATACTGTTAGTTCCGCCAGGAAATAATCAGTGGCCGCTTAGTGCGGCCACTTTTTTTGGTACCCATGACGCTATTCAACGAGCCCAGCTGGTCGGACAGCCAGAGCAATGAATAAACTCAGTACTTCAACAAAAGGAAGAAGCGATGACTCAAGCCTCAGAGCACGACAAAAAAGCGCCTAAAGACCGCGAAGATCACCACGATGATGCTAACCCGATGCCGGATACGCATCATGTGAACCCCGGTTCTGGTCACAACCCATCTGACGAACATGCACCTGAAAAAAATAGCAGCCAGGATAAGCAGTAAGTACGTTAGGTTTAAGTAAAGCTATGTTTGAGCTTAAAGACGCGGCGCTATTTCGGTAGCGCCGTTTGCATTTCTTACTCCCGCCGAGGCAGCGTATTCGAGTAGGTTTTAAGCTGTAAGTGGTGGTCATCGGCGTTTTGCAGGGCGTCTAGTGCGGTAGGGCGATTGCGTTCGGCCAGTAGCGTGCAGAGCACTTCCGAAATGGCTAAGGCGGGGGTCAGTGTATGGAAGAAGCTCTTGCTCTCGGTAGGGCAATAAATTGCCTGCTCGGAAATACCTGCCAGCGGAGAGACTTCGCTATCGGTGATCGAAAGAACCGCCAAGCCCTTACTTTTTGCCAATTGCGCCATTGCTAATGAATCCACGGTATATGGCTTGATGGAGACGATTAGCATTACCTCATCAGGTTTCGCGCGCATTAGTGCGTCACCCCCCGTTCCGGCAGGACCATCAAGGTGGACAGTACGCTCGCCTAGCAACGACATAACGTAATGAAAATGCCAGGCCACCACGTGGCTGGAGCGTAAGCCCAGCACATAGATTTTTTTGGCCGCCGCTAACCTATCCGCCATGGCGGATAAGCGTGCCAGTGTTTCAGGCGCACACAGCGATACTATCTGAGCGCTTAACCCCTGCAGCATTTGTTGGGCGGCATCACTTTCCGTGGCGCCAGTGGCTGCAGGGGACTGTTGGCGAACCTTGTCAGCGAAACCGTCGCCTCTTCTGCGCAGCGTTTGCGCATAATGCGTGCGGATATCGTTGTAGCCTTGAAAGCCCAGCACCTTGGCCAGCCGCGTCATGGTCGCCGGCTGCACCGCCGCATGCCTCGCCACTTCACGCATGGATACCAATGCCACCTCTTCAGGGTGCTCAAGTAGATAACGCGCTGCCTGTTGGAGCTGTGCTGACAGGGTATCGAACTGCGCAATGATCTGTTCTTTTAGCTGATCGCTCGGTGGCATAGGACTTTTTGACTTAGGGCTTTGTGACATAGAGCGTTGCCTCTCAGCGCTGTGGGCCTGGGTAAGCTGAATCATAACAATGATCCATTTGTTTTAATATAAATATATATGATTTGTTTGTTGCATTGCCTTGTCAGGTCGTGCCACTCTTATCCCAAGATCAACGTATGTCGAGATGATTGGGTTCTAGGCATTTTAAAAGGAAGGCTCCATGACGCGACTTCTTCATCGCAGTATTGGTCAGGCGTTGCCGCACGCAGCCTCTGCGCAGGGCGTTTATATCACTGATACCGAAGGGCGCCAGTACCTGGATGGCTCGGGTGGGGCGGCGGTGACGAGCGTGGGGCACGCTCACCCGGAAGTGTTAGCGGCCATGCGTGCCCAAATCGACAATCTCTGCTACGCGCACACCGGTTTTTTCACTACGGATGCCGCAGAAGAACTCGCCGAGAAGCTCGTGAATTTAGCGCCTGAGCCGTTAAACCACGTTTACCTGGTATCGGGGGGCTCAGAAGCCGTTGAGGCCGCTTTAAAAATGGCGCGCCAGTATTTCGTGGAAGTGGGGCAGCCTCAGCGCCGCCACATTATTGCCAGACGCCAGAGCTATCACGGCAACACAATTGGCGCGTTAGCCACGGGCGGTAATGCCATGCGGCGCCAGCAGTTTCAGCCGCTGCTGCCCGAGACCCATCACGTCTCGCCCTGCTACGCCTACCGCGATAAGGGCAACGACGAAACTCCCGAGGCGTATGCCGCTCGATTGGCAGACGAGCTTGAGGCTAAAATTCTCGAACTGGGTGCTGACAATGTGATGGCGTTTGTCGCCGAGCCAGTGGTCGGCGCTACCTTGGGCGCAGTGGCCGCTGAAGCGGATTACTTCAAACGTATTCGCAAGCTTTGCGACCACTATGGCGTACTGCTGATTCTCGACGAAGTGATGTGTGGCATGGGGCGGACAGGCACGATGTTTGCCTGCGAGCAGGAGGGCATAACGCCCGATATTCTCACCATCGCCAAAGGCCTGGGCGGCGGCTATCAGCCAATTGGCGCCGTAATGTTGTCGTCGGCTATTTATGAGAGCTTCGCAAAGGGTTCCGGCCTTTTTCAACATGGGCATACGTATTTGGGTCACCCGGTCGCGGCGGCCGCTGCCAATAAAGTGGTGGAGATTATTGCCCGGCCAGAAACGCTGACCAATGTGAACGCCATGGGCAAACGACTACAAAGCGGCCTTGAAGCAGCGCTGGGTGCGTCTCCCTATGTGGGCGACATTCGAGGCCGAGGGCTGTTCCGCGGCATTGAACTGGTCGCCGATCGAGAGCACAAGACGCCGTTTGATCCCGCCCGGAAAATCCACGCCAAGGTCAAGCGCCAAGCAATGGCAAGGGGGCTGATCAGCTACCCAATGGGAGGCACCATTGACGGCATATATGGTGACCATATATTGCTGGCTCCGCCGTATACCATTGAACCTGCAGAAATTGACCTGTTGATCGAGCGCATTACCCAGGCCATTGACGCCGCGATAGCTGAATAAGCTGATAAGGAAACTCTCCGATGAAACCATCCCCCTGCCCGCCGATTGCTGACGCCGACTGGCCCGATAACATCGCGGAGCTGCGTGAGGGATTTGCCGGTGCCCTTAACGTTTATCGCACCATGGCGCATCACCCCGCGCTGCTGACCGCGTGGGCGCCGTTGCGCCAGCACGTGGTGAAGGAGAACGCGCTAGGCCCGGCGCTTACCGAAGTGGTGATACTGCGCGCCGGGTTTCGTCTGGGCTCCGCCTACGAGTGGGCACACCACGTTAGCCGCGCGCTGGCGCTGGGGTTTTCTGACGCGCGGATTAACGCTATTCGCGGCGTGCCGCAAAGAAGCATGGGGTTGGACGGTTTGATCATAGAGGCGGTGGATGCGCTATTAGACGAGCATAGGTTGAGCAAGGCGCAGGAGGCGGCGCTGGCGGAAGCGATTGGACGCACCGCCGTGATCGATCTGATCGCGATGGTGGGGTTCTATTCCGTGTTGGGCTACTTGCTGAAAACCTACGACACGCCGATTGATGACGCTATTCAGCAAGAGGCGCAGGAAAACCCAGCGCTATTTTCAATAACGCTGACAGCGAAGTAACTCGAACGCCTTGAGCCGCACTACTTAAAGCGCCGTTTCACCTCTACGCTGAGCCTACCTTCACCCAGCCGCAGTTTGAGCTTCTGTCCGGGCTGGGTATCTTCCGCCCGCCTGATGACCTGACCCTGCTCATCCTGGGCAATGGCATAACCCCGCCCCAACACCGCCAGCGGGCTAACCGCATTCAGTTCCCGCGCGGCGGCTTTCAACCGCGCTTGCTGGCTCTCTAGCTGGCGCTGCATGGCGCTACTTAGGCGGCGATTCAACTGGTTTACCCGTTCACTTTCCGCACGATGCAAGCGCGCCATGTCCTGGCTGGCCAGCCGCCTGCTTAACTGCGTCATCTGCGCTTTTTGCTGGCTGAGCGTTTGCTGCATGGCGCGCTCAAGGCGTTGACTGAGGGTGGTAACGTGCTGGCGCTGACGATTGAGCTGTTCGCCGGGGTGGCGCAGTTTGGCGCGCAGGGTATCCAGGCGCTGGCTGTCGCGCTCTAATCGTGCCTGCATGGCCCGCTGCAAACGGCTGTGTTGATGCTCAAGCTGGCGCTTAAGGGCAGTTTGATCCGGCACTAATCGTTCGGCAGCCGCCGATGGGGTAGGGGCACGCATATCCGCGGCAAAATCAGCAAGCGTTACGTCCACCTCGTGGCCCACCGCCGACATCACCGGCAGGCGCGAATGAAAAATTGCCCGCGCCAAATGCTCGTTATTAAACGCCCACAAGTCTTCCAGGCTGCCGCCGCCGCGGGTAATCAGGATGACATCGCGCTCGGGGTCCAGGCGTGCCTGGCGGTTGAGTAATGCCAGCGCCGATATCATGGCAGGTGCTGCTTCCGCGCCCTGTACCAGCACCGGAATCAGCGTTACATCCGCCAGTGGCCAGCGGGCTTCCAGTACCGCCAGCACATCACGAATCGCCGCCCCGGTGGCGGAGCTTAAAATCAGCAGCTTGCGAGGTGGAAAGGGCAGTGGCCGTGCGTTGGCAAACACGCCTTCGGCGTCCAGCTGGGCTTTTAAGCGCTCAAAGGCCGCCAGCAGCTCGCCCAGGCCCGCGGCTTGAACGGCCTCGGCAATAAGCTGGTAGTCGCCGCGGGGCTCGAACAACGACACTCGTCCGCGCAGCTTGACCTGATCACCATCGCGCATCGGCGCCGACACAAACCGCGCCCGCTGACGAAACAGCGCACAGCGGATCTGCGCACGGTCATCTTTGAGCGTGAAATAGACATGCCCGGACGCCGGGCGGGAAACGTTGGAAAGCTCGCCTTCCACCCACACCTCGCCCACATCTCGTTCTAGCACCTTGCGCGCCTTGAGATTGAGTTCGCTGACTGAGAGGATAGTACTGTTTGAGGCGGTCATGGAGGCAGTTTACATCCAACGCTTGCGGTGCGGTAATCATTGTTAAGGTGCGGTTATTAGACAATGCGCTAACCTGTATCAGCAATGATATTTGTCAAGAGGTTAGTTTTGCGGCCGCGGCGCGAATGTTAATTTTTTTGTGTTCGTCATGGAATTGTCACATAAGCTTGTTACGTTGCTCGCCGACACAAAACTGTCATTAAATCGTCATACATAGATTGTCCACCAACACGGCAGACCACTTATGTCGAATCTCGGCCCTTCAACCGATCGTCCTGCTTTTGCCCGCGATGTGCCTCGTGAGGTGCCCGCTTGGTTGCGCGGTATTTACGCCGGCTTGTGCCTGTACCTGTTCCTGGCAGCGCTTAATGTGCTGGGCGCTGGCCTGGGTGCCTTTGGCAGCGACAGCGACTTGCTAACCCGCGCCTTCGCTCTTGGCGCAAACCCCTTTATCGCTTTGATGGCCGGGCTACTGGTCACCATGGTGGTGCAGAGTTCGTCATTTACTTCGGCGCTAATCGTTACGCTGGTGGCAAGCGGTGAGATGACCCTGGGCACCGCCGTTTTCGCTATCATGGGTGCCAATATTGGCACCGCCGTGACCGGTGTAATCGTCGCCCTGGCCAACGTGCGCATAAAGCGCAACTTCCGACGCTCGTTTACCGCCGCGTTGATGCACGACTTATTCAATATTCTCACGGTCTTGTTGGTGTTCCCTGTGGAGTGGTTGACGGGAATGTTCCATGCGGAAGGCTACGGCATCTTTACTCGCCTGGCCGGTTGGGTGGCTGATTTGATCGGCCTGGAGGAAGTCTCCAAACCTAGTAGCCCCATCAAGGTAATTACTGCCCCCATTGTCGATGTTGCCAGCTGGCTGGGGTCTACCCTAATGCCCAGTGTAGCCGCTGCCGGACTCTTCGTGGCGGGGCTAGGTATGCTGCTGATGTTCACGGCGCTGGTCTTTATGGTGAAGAACTTGCGAGGTGCTCTGCTGCGCCATATGGATGGTCTCTTCCGTACCTATTTCTTCCGTACCGATGCTCGGGCCTACGGCATAGGGTTGGTCTCCACCGTGCTGGTGCAATCGAGCTCAATCACCAGCAGCCTGATGGTGCCATTGGCGGGGGCTGGCGTAGTGCGCCTGCGCCGAGTGCTACCCTTTATGATGGGGGCTAACCTGGGTACCACGATCACCAGTGTTCTGGCGGCCACTGCCAACCCTATCGCCGCAGCGATGACGGTGGCGCTGTTTCACGTTATCTTCAACGTGACCGGTACCCTTATTTGGTGGCCGCTACGGGTGATTCCGCTGCGCATTGCCACTTGGTATGGCCGTTTGGCTGGGCAGAAAATCAGCTATGCCTTCTTGTTCCTGATCGGCGTATTCCTGGTAGTGCCGGTGGTCGGCATTACACTGACCGAATTATTCATGCGCCTGCGCTAAGCGCGGCCAATCGAGGGGTTTCCCATGTTCAAACAGCTTTATAGTGCGCTTACCTCGGAAACCAGCATCGATCAGGCCTACGCGGACCTGACCGAGATGCTAGAGCATGGTGCCTGGATGTTCGCACGTGCCAACGAGGTGCTTTACAGCACAGTGCCCGCCGAAGAAGTACGGCAGCCGCTTTACCAGCGTGATGTTGCGGTCAACGAGCTTGAGCGCTCCATCCGTCGCAAGGTATTACGCCATTTGACCGTCAATCCCGGCCACGATGTGGCCATCTGCCTGGCGCTAATGAGTGTAGCGAAAGACGCCGAACGTATTGGCGATTACTGTAAAAACGTCTTTGAAGTCGGCGCTTTCTATAGTGAAGGCTTTCGTGTGGATCGCTATCAGAAACCTTTGGATAAGATCTCCGAGCGTCTATCGGGACTTTTTAAAGAGTTAATCGAGGCGACGCGTGATTCAAACGAAGCTCAGGCCCATCGTATTATCACTGCCGCCCGAGAAATAGGCGGAACCTGCGATGGCCTCATCGAAGCGCTGTTAGGTGAAGAAGAGGCGGTTGAGTTTCACGAAGCAGTGGCGTACTCGCTGCTGGCTCGCCACTACAAGCGTGTCTCCTCGCATTTGGCCAACATTGCCACTGCGGTAACCGGACGTTTGGAAGATCTGGACTTTCCCAGTGAGGTCGACGACCGCGCGCTAGACTAAGTTTGATAGCCTCAAACAAAAGAGCAGCGTGGCGAATAGGCCGCGGTAAGTTACCTAACCGCTGCCGCGCTACGTTTAACGGACAAGCAGCAACCCCCAGTGGTGCTGCTTGTCTTGTGATATGCAGTCATCACATTGCTGGGATGCCCCTCAAAACGCTATAATAGGAGATTAACCTTTCACGCCCCACTTCCTCTCAATCAGGGTGTTGCCGCTATGCTACGTATGGCCCAAGAAGCACTTACGTTCGATGACGTACTCCTCGTTCCCGGCTTCTCCGACATTCTCCCCAAGGATGTCAGCCTCAAAACCCGCCTGACCCGCAATCTCTCGCTCAATATTCCATTGCTTTCTGCCGCGATGGATACCGTCACCGAAGCGCGACTGGCGATTGCGATGGCCCAGGAAGGGGGCATTGGCATCATTCACAAGAACATGACCATGACCCAGCAGGCCGCTGAGGTGCGTAAGGTCAAAAAGCACGAAAGTGTGATTGTGAAAGACCCGGTGACGGTTAGCCCTAAAGCCAAGCTCGAAGACCTGCTTGCCATGGCGCGTGAAAATGGCTTCTCCGGCTTCCCGGTGGTTGAAGGCGAAACTCTGGTCGGCATTGTGACCGAGCGTGATATGCGCTTCCAGCCCAACCACGGCGACAGCGTTGCGGACATCATGACCCCCCGCGAGCGGTTGATTACTGTCAAAGAAGGTACCGATCTCGAAACCAGCAAAGCCAAGATGCGCGAACACCGCATCGAGAAAATGCTGATCGTCGATGACGAATTCCACCTGCGCGGCCTGGTGACCTTCCAGGATATCGAAAAAGCCCGCACTTACCCGATGGCCGCCAAAGACAGCGACGGTCGTTTGCTGGTGGGCGCAGCGGTCGGCACCGGCCCGGAAACGCCTGACCGCGTAGCGGCACTGGCCGAAGCCGGCGTCGATGTGATTATCGTCGATACCGCCCACGGTCACTCTCAAGGCGTTATCGACCGCGTCCGCTGGATCAAACAGAACTTCCCGGCCATTCAGGTGATTGGCGGCAATATTGCCACCGGTGCCGCTGCCAAAGCGTTGGCCGAAGCGGGTGCGGATGCCGTGAAAGTCGGCATTGGCCCTGGCTCCATCTGCACCACGCGTATTGTGGCGGGTGTGGGCGTACCGCAAATTACCGCGGTTTCCAACGTAGCCGAAGCACTCAAAGAATTCGACATTCCGCTAATTGCCGATGGCGGCATTCGCTTCTCCGGCGATTTGGCCAAAGCGATTGCCGCTGGCGCGAGCGCCGTGATGGTCGGTGGCCTGCTGGCCGGTACCGAAGAAGCGCCGGGTGAAGTCGAGCTTTACCAGGGCCGTACCTACAAAGCCTACCGTGGTATGGGCTCCATGGGCGCCATGTCCCAGAACCAGGGCAGCGCCGACCGCTACTTCCAGGATAAGAGCGAAGGCGCCGAGAAGCTGGTGCCGGAAGGCATTGAAGGCCGCGTACCCTATAAAGGCATGATGGGCGCTATCGTTCACCAACTGATGGGTGGGCTACGTGCCTCCATGGGCTACACCGGCTGCCGCGATGTTCAGGAAATGCGCACCAAGCCGGAGTTTGTACAAATTACCGGCGCTGGCTTTAACGAATCCCACGTTCACGACGTGCAGATCACCAAGGAAGCTCCCAACTACCGGGTGAGCTAACCAGCGTTTTTAGTTAAAACGGCGGCGGGCACAACAGCTCGCCGCTTGCTTTTTGGCCTTACCAGCGGCACCTACACCGCTTAACCGAGACCCCGCCATGAGTGACATTCACGCCCATAAGATTTTGATTCTCGACTTCGGCTCGCAGTACACCCAACTGATCGCCCGCCGCGTTCGTGAGATCGGCGTTTATTCCGAAGTCCGCGCGTTTGATATCACCGAAGAAGAGATCCGCGAGTACAACCCCAACGGCATTATCATGGCCGGTGGGCCGGAATCCGTGACGGAGCTGGACTCCCCGCGTGCGCCGCAGTGCGTGTTTGAAATGGGCCTGCCGGTGTTTGGTATCTGCTACGGCATGCAAACCATGGCCGAGCAGCTGGGCGGTAAGGTAGAAGGCTCCAACCAGCGTGAATTCGGCTACGCGCAGATTCAGATCGACGAAGATAACGCGCTGTTCAAAGACATCAAGGACCACGTAGACGCTAAAAGCGGCAAAACCCTGCTGGACGTATGGATGAGCCACGGCGACAAGGTCGCCGAAGCGCCCGCCGAGTTCACCGTGACCGCTTCCACGCCGAGCTGCCCGATTGCCGCCATGGCCTGGGAAGAGAAGCAGTTTTACGGTGTTCAGTTCCACCCGGAAGTGACCCATACCCTGCAGGGCCAGCGCATTCTTGAGCACTTCGTGCTGGATATCTGTAAAGCCGAAAAGCTGTGGACGCCCGCACAAATCATCGAAGACCAGGTTCAGCGCGTGCGTGAGCAAGTGGGCGACCGCCATGTACTGCTTGGCCTTTCCGGCGGTGTGGATTCTTCTGTGGTTGCCGCGCTGCTGCACAAAGCGATTGGCACCCAACTGACCTGCGTATTCGTGGATAACGGCCTGCTGCGTAAAGCGGAAGGCGATCAGGTAATGGAAACCTTTGCCAAGCACATGGGCGTGAAGGTGATCCGTGTAGACGCCGAAGACCTGTTCCTCGGCAAGCTGAAGGGCGAGAAAGACCCCGAAGCCAAGCGCAAGATCATCGGCAACACCTTCATCGACGTGTTCGATGAAGAGGCCAGCAAAATTGAAGGTGTGGAGTTCCTGGCCCAGGGCACCATCTACCCGGACGTGATCGAATCCGCCGCCTCTAAAACTGGCAAAGCGCACGTGATCAAATCCCACCACAACGTCGGTGGCCTGCCGGAAACCATGAAGCTCAAGCTGGTCGAGCCGCTGCGCGAACTGTTCAAAGACGAAGTGCGCAAACTCGGCCTGGAACTCGGCCTGCCCTACGATATGGTCTACCGCCACCCATTCCCCGGCCCCGGCCTGGGCGTGCGTATTCTGGGCGAAGTGAAGAAGGACTACGCCGACATCCTCCGTGATGCCGACGCCATCTTCATCGAAGAGCTGCGCGCCTCTGGATGGTACGAAAAAACCAGCCAAGCCTTCGCCGTGTTCCTGCCGGTGAAATCAGTAGGCGTCGTCGGCGACGGCCGCCGCTACGAATGGGTCATCGCGCTACGCGCGGTCGAAACCATCGACTTCATGACCGCTCGCTGGGCGCACCTGCCTTATGAGCTGCTAGAGAAGGTTTCCAACCGGATTATCAATGAGCTGGAAGGGGTTTCACGGGTGACTTATGACGTGAGTAGTAAGCCGCCTGCTACGATTGAGTGGGAGTGATTTCTCACTAGAGCTTTGTTCGTTAAAAACCCGCCAATTGGCGGGTTTATTGTAGCTGCATTGACTCGTGTAATCTGAAATTGTGAGAGAGTTTGGAAGAGCCTATTTGGTGCTTTTTTATTTTCCACTTCACCCGCCTCAGCATCTATTGATTAGAATTATAAGGCTGCAATTTCGTGATCTAAAGAGCTGGTTAGGAGTTCTAGGTATGTCAATAATCGAGTTGCAAAAAGAAGATCTAGCAAGACTAACCGACACGCAACTCGAAGAACTTATTGCTCGACTTTGTGAAGCAGAACTCGCTGCTTATGGCGGAAAGCTAAGGGATGTCTTCTGGTCTGGCTCGATAACTGCGCCAGACGGTGGTGTAGATATCAGAGTTACCGCTTCAAACGGCAATTTTGATGGAGATTTTATTCTCCGTTCAGATACAGTTTTTCAAGCTAAAGCTAAGCCCATGCGGCGTGCAGAAGTTCTAAATGAAATGCGAAATGGCGAAGAATTGTCGGCTATTGTGAAGGAGTTGGCTGAAGTGGATGGGGCATACATAATAGCCTCAACCGAGGACTGCTCACCACCGACTTATAAAAAGCGCATAAAAGCTATGCGTGAGGCTATAACATCGGATCCACATACAACGTCGCTAGCTATTAATTACTATGACCGATCATGTCTTCACCGTTGGCTGCGTCAGTATCCATCTGTTCAGTTATGGCTTAGAGATGTTCTTGGACGCCCCTTATCCGGATGGCGTCCCTTCGGCAGATGGAGTTCAACACCTATAGATATCGGCGATAGTCTAATTCTAGAAGAAGGTATCACGGTTAATATTCCTTCGTCAGGCCATAAAGAACTCTCGCTTGAAGAAGCTATCCTAGCAGTCCGCAGGCTTATTTTGTCTTCTAAAAAGACAATTAGGATTACGGGGCTGTCAGGAGTAGGAAAGTCTCGCTTCGTTCAAGCATTGTTTGAAGAAGACGTTGGTGAAGAGGTGTTGGATCGGACAGCAGTTATTTATGCGGACATTGGAAACCAGCCTGATCCATCTGCACATACAATGATAGAGACTTTGCTTGCTCAACAAGCGTCTATAATAGTTGTTTTAGATAATTGCCAATCTGAGTTGCACAGTACGCTTTCAGAACGTCTTCGATCTCACAACAATTCGCTTAAGCTAATCACCGTCGAGTACGATATTCGAGAGGACAAGCCTCAAACAACTGAGGTTGTGCAAATCGAAGCAAATGGCCCCAAAGTTGCAGAAAAATTACTCATTAGGCGTCATCCTGAGTTAGGGCAACTGAATGCGGCAAAAATTGCCGAGTTTTCTGAAGGTAATGCCAGGCTTGCTTTAGCAATCGCCGAGTCAGCCCCAATCGACGGTACATTGTCTAGGCTTACCGATGAACAACTGTTCAATCGCCTGTTTTATCAGCGTCATAAACACGACTCAGGCCTTAAGGAGCAGGCCGAGGTGTTATCTCTGGTGTACTCGTTTTCGATTGGGAGGGAAGAGGGTGGAGTAGACGAGCTTAGTCTTCTTGGCGAGCTCTGCGAATACAGCAAGCGGAGCATGCACAGAGCGATTCAAACTTTAGTTGAGCGTCAAGTCGCACAACAACGAGCCCGGTGGCGGGCGATCTTACCGCATGTGATTGCAAATCGACTTGCCACCGATGCGCTCAATAAGATTCCAGCTGACATGCTTGCTGAAATTTTCGAGCGACGTGCCAGTCCACGGCTTCTGAAATCTTTTGGGCGACGTTTGGGGTTTCTTCATAAACACCCAGTTGCAATCAAAATCGTGAGCCTTTGGATGTCTGATGGAGGTTTTTTATCAGATCCTACTCAATTCAATGAGCATGAACGACAGCTCTTCCGGTACATCGCGCCAGTTGCACCAGAAAGAACACTTGATTTGATTGAGAGAACTCTGACAACAAAGGATCTTCTTGTTAACCTTAGGCCTAGTGACCCATTTCGATTAGTTTCTCTTAATCTACTTGTAGGTCTGGCTTATTATCCAGAATACTTCGAACGTGCTGTAGAAGTACTCCTTCAGGTTGCTGAGCACGAAGATACTGAAAACAATTACGATAGCGTACGTGGGAAATTGAAGGGATTGTTTCAATTATATTTATCTGGCACGCATGCTAATCTGGAGCAGCGTGCCAGCGTTGTTCGAGTTTGCTTATGTTCAAACGTACCGACCAGGCAAGAAATAGGTCTTAAATTACTTAGTTCTGCGTTAGAGTCTGATCGATGGTCTGGTCATAGCATGATGGAGTTTGGGGCTAGACCTAGAGATTACGGACATAACCCAAATTTCGATGAACGTCTTCAATGGTTGAGACGCTTTATTAAAATTTCCGTCGAAGTGTCGAACTTTGGGGAATCAACTTTAGCGAGTTCAGCAAGGCAATTAGTTGCTAGTCGCTTTCGTTTCCTTTGGCGCTATCCAGACTTACGTCCTGACCTGTATTCTATAGCTTTAGATTTAAACGATAAAGCCCCTTGGCTTGAGGGGTGGCGTGCCGTTTGCTCGGCTCTTTACTACGACTATAGAAAGTCTTTAAGTAGTTCAGAATTGGAGTCGGTTAAATCTCAGTTACTCATGTTAAAAGATGAGCTCTCTCCTAAAGACCTAGTTTCAAAAATTGAGGCTCTCGTGATCAATCCTGGTCAACAAAGCTGGCTACTTGATGACGAGTTTGACGAACAAAATCCAAAAAAATATGAAGATGCGAGAGTACGCCTCGAAAATAGAGCATTTGGATATGGCGAGCAGGTGGGTAAGATGCCTGCAATGTTGCAATTACTTGCTATGAAATTGTTTGATAGTAATCATGCGCCAAACAGGATGGCCTTTGGCCGAGGACTTATGAGCAGTTCAGCAAAACCTCGCTGGACGTGGGATATCCTTATTGAAGCTTTGCATTCACTTGAAAGTAAGTTATTTAACTACAGCGTTCTATCGGGTGCTTTAGAAGAGCTATCAAATTTGGATAAACAGCTCACATTCGAATTGCTCAACGAAGCTGCGGACGACGAACTTCTTAAGCCAATAATTGTTGGCCTACATCCGTATAGTAGTTTTTCTGAAGTCGATTTTGATCGATGCGTAAACGTATTTGAATCTATTGAAGGTCATGTTCAAGGAATTGAGAGGCTTTTTTGGCAAGATGAGTATCTGAACGTTGCTTACTCAAAGTTGGTCGATTTAGCTAAAAAATTACTTTTTAAAGCTAATGGTGACTGTGTGTTGCTAGAAGCTTTGACTATGCGCTTGCATGGCAAAGTGAAAAGTGAAGATATTTTGGGAGAGGAACTTCGTAAAATTGCCTTGCGCGCGGCGGCGAGTCATCTAACCAAAAATGACCCTGAGCCCGGAGGTTTGGGTGATTATAGACTCACGGAGGTTTTAAGCCATTGTTTGCCATTCAAAGGGTGTGTTGAGGAGAAAACCTTGGTTTTAGACGCCTTGTTCAATGACAGCAATGGGGCATTAGAACATATGTATTGGTATGGAGAAGCTGTCACTGTGGTCGTCAAGCATCTTACGTCGCCATTTTTGACCCGTGCTCTTCTTGAAGGTGATGTTCAGGATTATCTTCGCTTCCATATTTCTGAGGGTGAACCGAACTTCAAAAACCCACTTGAGAACGTAAGTTCGAAGGATTTAATTGATTGGTGCATAAATTCTGGAGACGAAAAAGCGTGGAAACTAATAGCTGGCATTATAGCTCCGTTTGATTCAACTCAGGATGACAAGGCCTGTAAGTTGTCGGAGCAAGCATTAGCAATACTTAATGCCGCGCCAAATTCAGTTGAAGTACTAGACATATACGTTGATGCTGTTTCTCCCATGAGCTGCTCGGGTAATAGTGCTAATATAATGGCTAGACGTATCTTAGCATTAAAAGAACTAGAATCATCTGAATTGGAGGGTTTGGCGGAACATTTAAGAAATGTTCTGACGCGGCTAAAAAGGGATGAGGCTGAAGAACGAGCTCGTGAAGCCAATAGAGATCGCGAAAGGGAGCAGAGGTTTGAATAGGGAAACATGTTCACCTTAAATATTTAATTTTGAGTGTCACAAGCACCTAATATCCCACATTCCAAAGAACGTTCTTGCAGCAACCCCGCCAGATAAATGTGGGATTACTCGTCCAGGCTGAATGTTCAATTTCTGCTGCATCCTCTTTCCCATCTGAAACATTTCCCTGCCTAGCCCTTGAGCCGAATATAAACCATAATCGGCTCATAATATGATCTGAATAGGCGGGGCAATCGGCTCATGTATATCTGGGAACAGCGCCATTGGCCGTGTTTTGAGTGGGACGAATCGGTGCTTCGGCCTACGTTGGATGACGTGCGGCTACTGCAGGGCCGCGTGCTGGGTAAAACCGAGGCTGTCCACGGCCAGGCCGATCTGGATGTAGAGATGGATGCACTGATCCAGAATGCACTTCGTACCAGCGAAATTGAAGGTGAGCGCCTGGATGTTGGCTCCGTGAGGTCTTCCGTTGTTCTCCAGTTGGGTTTAGAGCAGGCAGGTGTCTCCACCAGAACAACACCAGCATCTGAGGCGCTGGTTGAGCTATTGCTGCAATCTACGCGTCAGTTGGACGAGCCGCTTTCCCGGGAACAGTTGTGCCTTTGGCAATCCATGCTTTTTGTTCAAGGCCCCGGCGTGCTAGGCAAAGTACGTGTAGGCGAGCTGCGCGGCAATCACATCATGCAAGTGGTGTCGGGGCGGCTTGATCAGCCTAACGTGCATTTTGAAGCATCGCCCCGTGGGCAGTTGGAGGCTGAGCTGGATGCCTTTATTACTTGGTTCAACCAGCCGCCTCAGGGGCTTGATGGGCTGGTTCGCGCTGGCATCACCCACCTATGGTTGATTACCTTGCACCCCTTTGATGATGGTAATGGGCGCGTTACCCGCGCGGTGACAGATCGCGCGCTTGCGCAAGCAGAGCGGCAATCCGTCCGCTTCTATTCCTTGAGCGCGGCTATTATGGCGCGCCGCCACGCTTACTACGATCACCTTGAAAGCGCTCAGAAAGGCAGCCTCGATATTACACCGTGGTTGTTGTGGTTTCTGGACACGCTGAAAGAGGCGCTTGAGCAGGCGCTGTTAAGAATCGACCGTGTGTTAATGAAAGCCACCTTCTGGCAGCGCCATGCCACCACCGTGCTGAATGAACGGCAAATCAAGGTGCTGAACCGCTTATTGGATACGGCAGGGGAGGAGTTTGAGCAGGGCATCAATGCTCGTAAGTACCAATCGTTAGCCAAAGTGAGTAAAGCCACCGCCACGCGGGATTTGGCAGAGCTGCTGGAAAAAGGCTGCCTCTCCAAGCTACCCGGCGGTGGGCGCAGCACGCGCTATACGGTGTTACTTGGACGAACAGTGGATGGCACCTTGTAGTGGAGAATACGCAAGCCGCTATGCCATGGCATGTGAACAAGGTACCTGCTGGTAAGGTTTATAAAAATTCTTATAAAGTCACTTTGAGTGACTTTTTTTGGTATTTATTAAACTCTGGTCATTGTGCTGGTTTATAGAAAGTGTATTTTAGTCACTATGAGTGATCAAAATGATGGAAAATTAAACCTCCTGCTGGCTGGGCTGAGCGATACCGGCGTTGTTTCCAGCCGGTGGTTAAGAGCGCATGGCTATTACAGTAGCTTGTTGGCCCGCTATGTCGCGAGTGGTTGGCTGGTCTCCCCGGCGCGTGGCGTGTACATGCGCAAAGGCGGCTCCCTTGAGTGGGAAGGGGTGGTGCGCACGCTGCAACAGACTGAGGGTTTGTCGCTGCATATAGGGGGACGCTTTGCTTTGGCTTGGCTGGGGCATGAGCACTACCTACGGCTTGGCGAAGCCGCAGTAATCACACTCTATGGATTGGATCGCTTGCCGGGGTGGGTGTGTAAGTTGCCGTTGGTGGAGCGTGTCGACTACTGCGGCAAGGGGCCTTTTGACCTGCCAGTTATTCCGCTTACAGATGAGACAACGGATCAGGCGTTGCTGGAACAAGGGCTGGAACGGCGTGAAGCGGTGCCGAGCGGGGGGCTTGTATGCTCTACACCGGAGCGGGCCATGCTGGAGTTATGTAATGAGGCGTCTGATGCTGGTGGGGTCTACGAGGTTGATGCATTGTTGCAGGGCATGGCCACCCTACGTCCAAAGCGGCTTGAAATGCTGCTGAGCCATTGCCACAGCATCAAGGCTAAGCGTCTGTTTCTCGCGCTGGCCGAGCGTCATGGGCACGCTTGGTTTTCGCACCTATCGGTTAATAGTTTGAATCTCGGTCGTGGTAAGCGATCGCTGGTTCCTGGTGGCCGTTTGCATTCGAAGTACCAAATTGTTCTGCCGGGAGATCTTGATGAGCAGTTGGGATAAACGCTACAGCGACCGGGTGCAATTGCTGGTAGATATCCTGCCGGTGCTGGCAAAGGAAACCCGGTTTGCACTAAAGGGTGGCACCGCCATCAACTTGTTTGAGCATGATCTCCCCAGGCTGTCAGTGGATATCGACCTGACCTGGCTGCCAGTGCAGGACTTTGAGACAGGCGTGGCGGCGATTTCAGCGGCGTTGGAGCAGTTAGCGGAGACATTGCGTGCCCGCCCTTTGCAATTACAGGTACAGACGTCGGGCGGCACGAACACCGGGGGCATCACGCGGTTGATTTGCAGCCGCGGCCGTGCACGTGTGCAGATCGAAACAACCCCGGTGATGCGAGGTACAGTGCACCCGGTTCGAACGATGGTGGTCCAACCGGAAGTCGAACAGGCCTTCGGCTTTGCTTCAACTCAGGTACTCGATTTTGCCGATCTTTACGCTGGAAAATTGGCAGCGGCCTTGTCTCGTCAGCATCCCAGGGATCTTTTCGACATTGGCTTGATGCTGGAAGACGAACGGGCCGATGTGACATTGTGGCGAACCTTTCTGGTGTACCTGACATGTAGCCCCAAACCGGCTTGGGAAGTTCTGGCTCCCCGGGAGCCGGTGGATTTTGAGGCGATCTTCAATGCTCACTTTAAGGGCATGACCGCCAAACCGGTGACAGCGGCGCAACTGCTGGAGAATAGAGCACGGTTACTGCTATGGATATCCAAAATGCTGGATAAGCCGTCATGTGATTTTCTATGGTCCGTCGAAGACGAGCAGCCTGATTTTGAGTTGATCAATCTAGAGGGTGCAGCAGCATTGCCAGGGGTAGGGCGAAAGCTGCACAACCTTACCTGTCGCTCGCACACCAAGCGTCAGGCGGATCGCCATGAACTTGAGCAGATCCTGGCACGGATAGCATCTGATGCGTGAAGAGAGGCGCTCCGTCCCAGCCACTCTGTGCTTTACTAACTGCCACTGTTATTCACAAAGGAAGCATCCATGGCCATAGGCGGCTTGATAGGATTATTGGATGACATTGCCGCATTGGCGAAGTTGTCCGCAGCATCACTGGACGATGTGAGCGCCGCCGCTGGGCGTGCGACGGCGAAAGCGGCCGGGGTGGTGGTGGATGATACGGCGGTGACCCCGCAATATTTGCAGGGGGTAGCAGCGGAGCGTGAGCTGTCGCTTGTGAAGCAGATCGCGCTGGGCTCCATCCGCAACAAGCTGATTTATATCCTGCCAGTGGCGCTGCTGCTGAATCACTTTTTGCCCACGCTTTTGCCGATCATCCTGATGGTGGGCGGCACCTACCTGGCCTTTGAGGGCGCGGAGAAGGTTTGGCATAAGCTTTTAGGCAAGCATGACGACGACAAACCAGCGGTAGAGAAGGGGCCGGAAGCCGAGAAAAAGATTGTGAGTGGTGCCATTCGCACCGACCTGATTCTGTCTGCTGAAATCATGGTGATCGCGCTGGCCACTGTCTCCCAACAGGGGTTCTGGTCACAGCTGGCGAGTCTGGTGGTGGTCGCATTTTTCATCACACTTCTGGTGTATGGCGTGGTCGCGCTGTTGATCAGGATGGATGATATCGGCCTGAAGCTCGCCCAGCGGGATAGTTCGGGAATGCAGACCCTGGGCCGTGGTCTGGTGACTGCCATGCCCAAGGTGCTAGCGACCATCTCGGTCGTGGGCACCGTCGCCATGCTCTGGGTGGGTGGGCATATTCTGATGGTCAATCTGGGTGCCGATGGCACGGGTTGGTTCAGCGCGCCCTATGAGTGGGTACACCATATTGAGCTAGGCATTAGCGAGGCAACCGGTGCCTTGGGCGGCACGCTGGGCTGGAGCTTCAATACGCTGTGCTCAGCGGTGATTGGCTTTGTGGTGGGCTCGTTAGTGGTGGGTTTACTGCATCTCATTCCCTCTAAGAAGGCGCATGCCGAATAGGTGCGTTATATGCGAGATCTCCTGTAGAAGGCCCTCCTGTGTGAGCCGAATACACACCCTAATCGGCTCACAATGTGATCCGAATAGAGTTCGACGCTTTGCAGAAAGCCGAAGTCCTCTATTCAATTGGTGAACAGCAAACGCAGGTAAACTGTGCGAGCGTGACCCTTACTCCCCGCTCAGGTGCGCCCAGGTTGAGCCTATAGCCAGTAGCGTGTGAACACTCCGCCTTTAAACAACCGGTGGAAGTGGGTAAAAAGGATGGTTATCCTTTTTACAAGTGCAAAAAGGCGCAGTCGATGTTGAATGTGATAAAGAGACTATGGTCGCTCGGCGTTGCGGGGAACCCGGTCAGGTTGCGTCGGCAAATAGCGCTTTGCAATCAGGTCGTTCTATTTGGAATTGCGGCGACCATTCCCTACCAGTTGTTCTATTTTTTCTACGATTTTGCCCTTTATCTTGGCGTATTTGTTGCCAACCTGGTTTTCATAGCCGTTTATGTAGTGGTACTGCTGTTGAACCATAGGGGGCGGTACAGCGTTGCTCGAAATGTGTTGCTGGGTAATGCCTGCAGCCAAGTGTTTGTCGTATCTTTTTTTATTAGCGCCGGTGCTGGGGTACATCTTTTCTATTTCACCCTTGCTTCGATATTGGTGTTCCTATTTCAGTCCCTTCATGTGCTGAAGTATATCGCCATCATGGCGACGTTAGGCACGCTTTATATTATCGTCCATTTCCTGTTTTCTCAGAGCTTCGTGGCCGAGCCGGTTCCCTCACCGTGGGTTGACATCATGTATGCCGGCAGTGTGTTGGGGGCGTTAACGCTATTGGGTGTTTTCCTCTATCTCTTTCGGAAACAGATTGATCAGGCGGAAGACGAACTCACGCTAAACAATCAGTATTTAGAGACGCTGAGCAACACCGACCCATTAACGGGATTGGCGAACAGACGAGTGCTGGATGACACCTTGGCGCAGGAGTGGGCTCGTTTAGTGCGTCAGCCTGGGGCGATGTCCGTCATTATGTGCGATGTAGACCATTTCAAACTGTTTAATGACCGCTATGGTCATGACAGTGGCGATCACTGCCTTCAGCAAATTGCAACGGCGCTGAAAGGCGTGCTTTCACGGCCTTCTGACTTGCTGGCGCGCTATGGAGGGGAAGAGTTTGCGTTAGTGTTACCCGGCACCGATGAAGCGGGGGGCCGTTACCTGGGCGAGAAGCTGCGCGAGGCGGTGGAGCGCTTGAATATTCCTCACGCAAAGTCCCACACCGCTGCATGCGTTACCGTCAGCGTTGGGGTGTCAGGGCTGGATCATGTCAGCCCTGACGTTAGCCAGCACGGTGTTGATCGCCTGTTGAAGTGCGCTGATCAAGCGCTTTACCAGGCAAAGGCAAATGGCCGAAATCAGGTGGTTTTTTTGCCGTACCCAAGCGCGTATACCCGCGCTGGGCAGTGAGTATTTACGGATTAACCTATTGGATCAGCGCTATAACCAGCTCTATGGGTCTGCCTCTGTTAATCGCTAACATCATGTTCACTAGCATCTTCAGTACCTTCCTCGACTAGTTCCTGAGCCGTTTGGTGTTCCTCCTCAGAAGCCTCAGGTTTCGCTTGATCCTTTCTCGCGGCGGTCAGCGTCGTCGTAATAGCGAAGTGGTCTGAACCCTTAACCCTTACTCGGTCCAGGTCGATGAGATGAAAACCGTCAGAGACGAATAGATGATCGATCGGATAGCGCCACAATGGACGCTCAGCGTGGTAAGTGCTCAGCAGTCGCCTTCCTTTTCGTGGATCTTTAAGATCGCTCAGGTCGGCGAATAGCTTGGTAGTATCGGACCAGGCGACGTCATTGAAATCACCAGTCACTATCCAACGGTTGTCTGCATCTTGCTGAACATGGCGGGCAACGAGCATCAGTTCAGCGTCGCGAACCCGGCTGTCTCGGCGTTCAGTGGTTTCATCATTATGAGTGATACGATCTTGCAACCCCGGTGGGACTGGGTGAGTACCTACATAGCGTACGGGGCCTATGCCGGGAATATCCAGAGTCACAAAGACAGAGGGGCGGCGTTCGGAAACGAGGTGCCTCACTTCCTGCTCAAGGAATGGGAACCGTGACCAAAGCACGATTCCCAATCCTTCCCCACGAACCTTACCTACTCGATACTCGTAGTGTTCATTCAGCGGCGCTAAGCCGTCTTCCCATTCACTATCAATTTCGATTAACAGTAGTAAGTCAGGGTCCTCACGCTGGATTAACTCGACTACTTCGGCGTAGCTGTCATTCGTATAGGAAACATTAGCGGTCAGGACTTTAAACGTTGACTGATCCTCCAATGCTTGAGCATCGGCGGTTGGCACTTCGTTTGGCCAGATCGGCGCAAACGGCACGATATGGAACAGTTGCCATCCGCCTAACGCGAGGATCAACACTAACAACACCGCATGTTCTTTTTGTGCCCGCTTCAGCCACGCATGGAAGCCCAGTAGCAGCAAAAGCACAGCCAAAATGAAGGCCAACTGCAGTCGAGGGAATTCCCAGAGCCTGACCCACCACTGACCGCTGGGCAGTTCAGGAAGTATGCTCACCACTATTAATAGGAATATCAGTACACGAATAGTCCATAGCACTAATTTTAAGAACATGGAGCCTCTTAGACGCGGTAACGGCGGAAGAAAACAATACTGCCAGAATGACTGAGTAGGGTTATTTGAAGTCGGCAGAAAGGGGGAGTCAAGATCGCCGTTACTGAAATTTGCACCGGGCGTTCCGAGTTTATGGAAACCACTGCCCTCAGTTTTCGTGCGAGCTGGCTTACCGCGGACACAAAAAAAAGCGCCCCACCATGGGAGCGCTTTAGACTTGTACCTTCCTGGTCGCGGCCGCTCATCCTGAGCGGGAATTCCATTTCAAAAGCAGCTTCCTGCCGCCGACATATTCACAGTAATAGATGACAGTTTAATGATCAACCCTCTACTAGAACGAACTGTTATAACCATAAAAGCCTACCCGCCAGAAAAACGCTCAAGGCGGTGGGTGTACCGCCAAGCCTGCGTGCGTTAATTGAGCTTGCGTGATTAGGGCGTAAAGAACGCTTTTTATGCTCCTTCCATCCCATCCACGATAAACACGCGGTAGTCGGCGCCCTGGGAGCGGTACTTGCGGGCTCCTTGGTAGGCGGGGTTTTTTATGTGTATATATAAACAGTGTTATGTTAAGGTTTAATTAGCTTAAAAGCAGGCTGGTTTAGGTGTTTGCTGCGGCAGTAGGGTATATGCTGCATTGAAGTGAGCTTGCTTTAGAAATGCATAACGTTTGTAAACCTAAAGGAAGCGATCATGAATGATCAGCAAATACAGATATTCACCAGCGAAGATGGACAAGCACACCTTGAGGTGACACTAGAGCAAGAAAGTGTTTGGTTGAGCCAAGCGCAGATGTGTGAATTGTTTGGACGCGAGCGTTCGGTTATTACAAAGCACATTCGCAACGTTTTTAAAGAGGGAGAGTTGGAGCGAAATTCAGTATGTGCAAAATTTGCACATACTGCCGAAGATGGCAAATCTTATCAGGTTGATCACTTCAATCTTGATGTCATTATCTCAGTTGGCTACCGCGTGAAATCTCAACGTGGTGTACAGTTCCGCAAGTGGGCCACAGCTGTACTCAAACAATATCTAGTTCGAGGCTACACCCTTAACCAACGACGTCTAACCGAGCGTGGTATAGAGTTTGAGCAGGCGGTGAGTCTGCTCAGTCGTACTTTGACCAATCAAGGCTTGGTTTCTACAGAAGGCGAAGCGGTTGCTCGCGTGATTAGCGATTACGCTCGCTCCTGGAGTTTGTTGCAGGGCTACGACGAGCAGCAATTAACCGAGCTAAACGTTAAGCAGCCCGGTATGCACTCACTGGAGTTGGAAGAAGCCTTGAAAGCCATTGGTGAGTTAAAGCAAACCTTAATCGCCAAAGGTGAGGCAACCGAACTATTTGGGCAGGTGCGGGGCGACGGTTTGACATCGGCTTTGGCCACCATTGAGCAAGGCTTTGGTGATGAGCTGTTTTACCCCAATGTAGCCACTCGCGCTGCGCATTTGCTCTATTTTGTAATTAAAAACCACCCATTGGCCGATGGAAATAAGCGTTGTGGTTCGTTTCTGTTTCTATGGTACTTACGCCGCAACGCAGCCTTGCTGGCCCGGCCAGTCGAGCAATTGATCAACGATAACACGCTGGTGGCGTTAGCCCTGTTAGTAGCTGAGAGCCTACCCGATCAAAAAACGCTGATGATTCGGCTGATTGAGCACTTCATACTGCTGAAAGAAAAGTGAAGCTATCGATACTGAGGCAGCGCTGAGATATAACGCCGTGCCACGCGTTTGTATTAATCTGTCGACCATCGCGCCGGCAGCTTTCGACAGTTACTTAAAAGCCGTTGCTGCAACCTCTCTAGCAGCGTCTGTTCGGTACCTTGATTCGCCATGGGGCTCAGCGTGGCTAGGGTACTGTCAATGGCTGCGGGCATGCGTTCAGCGAGTTCTAGTCCTTGGCGTAGAAAGTAACGTGGTTGGAACCGCAGCAAGCGGGCCAGCGTCTCAAGATGTGAGCGCTCGATACTACCGGGGTGATCCTCGCCAGCGATGTGCAGTGCAAAGCGGCGCGATAGACCACTATAAAGCGCCGTGCTCATCAGGTCGTAAAACGGCGCCAAGCGGGGGCCTTCATCGGTATAAAGGATGGCGAGGTTTTTGGCGTGGCTGTCGTTGTTGCCAATCAACAGATTGAAAAAGAGCCAGCCGATCAGGCGCTGCAAGTCTTTAGCCGGTGCGCCTGTTTGCTGCAGTAGTTCACGACAGCGAACCAGGCTTGGGCCGCCGTCGCTTTCGTATTTGATCAGCGATGGGGTGCCGGCCAACTGGCAGAAATCGAGTTGGTGTAGGCGCCGCAATTTACCTTGTGCGTCGGAGATGCGATCGTATCGACGCAATAGACAGGCTCGGGTTTCGGGTTGGTAGCTAGCCTCGGCGACGCCGAGCCCGAGTTCAGCGGCCAGCTGCATGCAAAAGGTTTCGTTGAGGGCGGTGGTCCAGACACCTTTCAGGCCTTGAATATCCGGCTTGAGAATATGGCTGGAAGGCGCAGAACCCTCTGGTATGGCGGGGCTTCCATCTGGCTGTACCATCAACAGTAATTTGTTTTGTGCCCCAGCCAGTGAGATCCGCGCTTCTTCGCCATGTGGCGAGAACGGTTGCGAGAACGGTTGCGAAAACAGCGGGCCTCGTTCTCGATGTTGCAAGTGTTCAGCCACAGTTTCCCAATGAATAGGCCGGTAGTGCGGTGGAGCTGGTGACTCGCCCGGTGAAAGCAGGGTGAAGCCGCTGGCCGTATCGCCACCAATGGCTTTCAGCAGCCCAAAAACAGTCGTGGTGTGATGGCGAAGTTCCAAGTGATGCCGAAGGTCGCCCTCCGGCAGCAGGTTCTCAAAATAGGCCAACACGCCATCGCCTGAGTGAACCTGCTGCGTGAGGGGGAGTGAGGGTGAGAGACCCACAGCTTTAGAGTGCTCCAGCCATTCAGACGCGTATTCGAAGCGGAGTGGTTGAGTATCATACAACCACCCAACATGCCTTTCGTCGTGATAAATCGTTAAGGTACCGTCACTCACCATGGCGGTTGCCCCCTTTGCGCCTCACGACCACCTCAAGCCCTATCAAGTCCAAAACGTCTAACACTTTTTGCAGCTGTAGGGTCGGCTTGCCCCGTTCCAGATCGACGATAAAGCGATTGCCGGTGCCAGCAAGGCCTGCCAGATCAATCTGTAATAGGCCCTGCTCGGCACGCAGTTGGCGCACCAGTTTGCCGAGGTCTTCGCTTTGGCGAATGGTAGTAGTTACGGAGGAGGGGGAGTTAGTGATTGGCATAGGAACCTGCTTTTGATTACCGTTCGGTAATTATAGGGGTGATACTTGCGTCTCACAATACAATAATTACCGATCGGTAACTATTATAATAAAAAGCCTCAAACCTTATTGTAAATTACCGAGCGGTAACTAAAAGGGCAAGTGATGAATAAAGATTCCTTATTAGTTCGCCAAGAGGGTAAATGACAGGTTCGACGACGGATCAAGCAAAGCTTGATTTCTACCCAAGGCGAAGCCGTTAGCGCGGACATATGAATTAGCAAAATAGAAAAGGGGCCGTTCGTAAATCACCGAACGGCCCCTTTGTATTACTAAGCGCTGCATAGAGAGCGCTGATTACGCTTCTTCCATCCCATCCACGATAAACACGCGGTAGTCGGCGCCCTGGAAGCGGTGCTTGCGGGCTTCCTGGTAGGCGTCGCTTTGGTACCAGGCGCGGGCGGCGGCCATGTCGGGGAAGCGCAGGATGACCGCGCCTTCCATGTCGCTGCCTTCCAGCACTTCAAAATCACCGTAGAAGGCGAGCGGTTGCGGGTCGTGGCCTTCGCGGGCGGCTTTCGCCTTGGTGGCGTATTGCTCCATTTCCTTTGTGTCGTGAGTGCGTTCACGCGTCAGTACAACATAAGCCGGCATTCCATTCTCCTTGGGTAATTATCAGGAAAGCTTGTTTAAAAGCGCTTGGGCGGTCGCTTCAGATGAGCCGGGGTTCTGGCCGGTAATTAGCAGGCCGTCGACAAGTACGTAAGAACTCCAATCATCGCCTTTGCTGTATTGGCCGCCCTGGTCTTTGAGCATGTCTTCGACCAGAAACGGCACCACGTTGGTCAGGCCAACGGCCTCTTCTTCACTGTTGCTGAAGCCGGTCACTTTGCGGCCAGCCACCAATGGCTTGCCGTCGCTGCCTTTCACATGGCGGAGCACGCCGGGGGCATGGCATACCGTTGCCACTGGCTTGTTGGCTGCCAGGGCAGCCTCGATCAGGCGCACGGAGGTGGCGCTTTCGGCCAGGTCCCACAGCGGGCCGTGGCCGCCGGGGTAGAAGACCGCGTCGAATTCGGCGATATCGATATCATCAAGCTTTCGGGTGTTGGCCAGCGCTGCCTGAGCGTCGAGGTCCGCTTGAAAGCGGTTGGTGGCCTCGGTTTGGGCGTCCGGCGCATTGCTGCTGGGGTCTAGCGGTGGCTGGCCGCCTTCGGGGGAGGCCAGGGTCAGCTCGGCGCCTGCATCCATAAAGGTGTAGTAGGGCGCGGCCAGCTCTTCGAGCCAGAAGCCGGTTTTGTTGCCTGTATCGCCAAGCTTGTCGTGTGAGGTAACGACGACGAGAATTTTCATGATTGCGTCCTTTCCTGGGTGTGATATGACGTGTGATAGAGAGTTGGAGAGAGATTTAACAGGGCGTAGGTGGCTTTTAAGGCGGCATCCAGCGGTACCCGGTCGCGGGTAATTTTGGCGCGCAGACTGGCGCCCAGCCACAGTTGGTAAAGCGTGGTGGCCAGCTCGGTCGCATTGCCTTGTGTACCGGTCAAGCCGGGCAGCGATCCATCATCTACGGCTGCCTCAATCGCCAGGGCTAGGCGGGCGATGATGCACTCGGTGCCGCGCTGCAGTACTTGGCGCATACGCTCGGAAAGATCGCTGACTTCCGCCGCGAGTTTGACCGCCAGGCACTTGCCTCTCGGGTCGCCGTGGTGCTGGGTGTTCCGCCAGTTTGTCCAGTAGCTCGTCAGACGTTCGGCGTTGGAAACCCCTGGCTGGCTCAAGCACTCTTCCAGCTGGGTGAGGTAACCGGTGAAGTAGTCTTCCAGCAGCGCTTCGCCAAAAGCTTCCTTGGAGCCGAAGTAGTGATAAAAGGAGCCTTTGGGCACCCCGGCGGCCTTAAGGATCTCGTTAAGACCCACCGCCGAGAAGCCTCTGCCAGCGATAATAAGCTGGCCGGTGTGGAGGATATGCTGCCGAACATCGCCGGTCGCTGGTGTCGTGTTCATAAAAGACAGCTTACGCCTTATTAGACCAGTCGTCTAGATGGCTAGGACGTCTACTCCCACAGCGATTTGAGTGGCCCGCCTACCGGGGTGTTCTCGGGTAAGGTGACGGAAGCTACTCGCGCTTGGGCTGCCTCAAGCTGTGCTGGGTCGCCGCGCTCTATCTCCGGGTCTTGCCCCGGTGGGTAGGCGCCTACCATACAGAAATCATCGTCTGATTCTATGCTGGCATGCCCAACCCCGGCTGGAAGCACCAGCACATCGCCCGCGCTTAGCACCGTCTCGCGGCCGTTAGGGCCACCCAGCCGTGCCCGGGCTTGTCCGCGGAAGATGCCCAATGCCTCGTGGGCGGTGGAGTGAAAGTGGTCAAAGTCATAGAGGTGATAGCGCCACGCTGGCGGCCAGCCGTGGCGCTTAAACATGCTTTCAAACGCGTCAGCCAGTTCATCTGCATCGCTGGTGTCGAGAACTTGGCGGTAAACCAGCACCGGCAGTGGGGAGTTGGGATAGCCGGTCGTGTCATCGCTATCAAAATGGAGTAATTCGGGCTGCGGAATAGACATCTTGGCCTCCTCATTGGGTGTTCTTTCAGCATCGTCTTTAAAGCTCGGTCTTTAAAACCAGGTCTTTAAAACATAGCCTTTAAAACATGGTCTTCAACATAGTCTTTAACATGGTCTTTAACATAGCCGAGCTATCCGATAAGAGACTGACCGATTATTCGGTGGATCACCGCCAAGCAGCGTATCCCTCATTTTCTGTCCGATTGCCTTGAGGGCGTCAATCGGTATCATAGAGTTGAGGTTGTCCATCATTACGCCACTTTACCGCGAGCTGCTATGAGCCAATCAAAAACGCCCTTCATTGTGGTGCTGAGCCTGGCTCTGACCATGATGCTGGGCCCGTTTTCCATGGATACGTACCTGCCGGCCTTTCCGGTTATTGGCGAATCGCTGGGGGTATCACAGCAGGCGGTATCGCTGAGCGTATCGGTGTATATATTCGCGATGGCGTTGGGTCAGTTAATCGGCGGTGCGCTTTCGGACCGCTTCGGACGACAGCGTGTTCTGATGAGTGGACTGGTGATTTTTGCGCTCTCAAGCATTGTCATCGGTATGGCGGATTCCTTGAACACCCTGCTTGGCGGGCGGGCAGTTCAGGCCATTGGCGCTGGTTTGACCCTGGTATCGGTACCGGCGCTGGTACGCGACCGGGTAGCGGGCCGCGACGCTGCAAAACTGTTCTCGATGATGGGCTTTATCATGGTGCTGGCGCCGGGTATTGCGCCTAGCGTAGGCAGCGCGATTCTGACGCTGGGCTCCTGGCACTATATTTTCTTCGCCTTGGCGGCGTACGCGCTGCTGCTGGTGCCGTTACTGGTGCGGGTGCTTTTTACCGGCAAGGGTAAGGTGTCGCGAGCGAAAAGCCCTAAAATGAGCTTGTTGGCGCGTTACAAACTGGTGCTAACGACAAAGCCTGCGCTGCCGTTCATCGTTTGGCAGGCGGGCTCTTTTTCCACCCTGATTATGTTCATCACCTACGCCTCCTTTATCTATCAGGGGCACTTCGGCCAGTCGCCTTCGAGCTTTTCGATGCTGTTTGCAGCTAACATCATCGCGATGCTTATCTTCAATATCTTCAATCGTGTGCTGCTTTCCAGGCTGCCGTCGTTGCGTATCCTACAATTGGCGACGGGCTGTCAGGCGGTCGGCATGCTGTTGCTGGTGATGGCCGCCTTCATGGAGTGGCCGCTGTACGCTTTCCTGCCCGCTATGATGCTGACCATCGGCGCGGTGGGGGCGATCTCGCCGAATATTCAGGCCTGCTTTTTGGAGTTCTTTCCCACCAGCGGTGGCACGGCCGCAGCGCTTCTGGGTGCTGCCCAGTTCGGTATCGCCGGGATCTTAAGCGCGCTATCCGCCATGCTGCCGCATACGCTTGAATCGATCATCCTGGCCATGGCCGCCTGTGGTTTGGTGGCGTATCTAATGCTGGCCCGCTCGATCATCAAAGGGCGTGCCGCCGTCGAGGCGTAAGGCGTCAGGCCTTGCTGACTTCTTTGCCATGTCGCCCCAGCGGTATCATCATCGGTTTGCCGGTCACCGGGTCTTCTATCACTCGGCTTTCCAGGCCAAATACCTCCCGCACCATCTGCTCGGTCAGGATCTCCTCCGGCGGGCCTACTGCATAAACATCGCCGTTGGCCATGGCGACCAGCTGGTCGGCATAACGGGCAGCCAGGTTCAGCTCGTGGAGCACCATCACAATAGTCGTGCCGCGCTCGCGGTTGAGATCGGTGAGCAGATCAAGCACTTCGATCTGGTGATTGATATCTAGAAAGGTAGTGGGTTCATCAAGCAGCAGCACGTCGGTTTGTTGGGCCAGCGCCATGGCGATCCATACCCGTTGCCGCTGCCCGCCGGAAAGCTCGTCCACGTGGCGTTCGGCCAGCTCGCTCATCTGTGTGGCGGCCAACGCCTCGGCCACGGCAGATTCGTCCGCCGCGCTCCAACGCTTGAAAAGCCCCTGGTGCGGGTGGCGGCCACGGCTGACCAGTTCAAGCACGCTGATGCCTTCCGGGGCGATGGGTGATTGCGGTAGGAACCCCAGCTGCTGCGCCAGGCGGCGGGTGGGCATTTGATGAATGGCATCATTATCTAGCAGCACGCTGCCCTGGGCGGGCGTCAGTAGCCTCGAAAGCACACGCAAAAGGGTCGATTTTCCGCAGGCGTTGGCGCCCACAATGGCGGTTGTCTGACCGGCAGGCACCGTCAAGCTAACGCCATCGAGAATGGTGCGTTCCCCATAGCCTGCCACCAGGCCCTGGGCGAGTAGTGAACAAGCGCTCATAGGGTGCCTTGAGTTTTGTTGTCGCGAACGATGAGATACAAGAGATAAGGCGCGCCCAGCACACCGGTCACGATGCCGACCGGATAGCGGGCGGGGAGCAGAAACTGGCCCGCGTAATCGCCCAGCAGCACCAGTAGGGCACCCACTAACGCGGAAGGCACCAGCAACGAGCCGTTGCGGCCCATCAGCCGTGCCGCAATGGGCCCCGAAAGAAACGCCACGAAGGCCACCGGCCCCGATACCGCGGTGGCAAACGCCACCAGCGCAACGGCGGTAATGACCACGACAGCGCGCGTGACGGCTAGGCGAACGCCCAGCCCGGCGGCCAGGTCATCGCCCATGCGCAGGGTTTCCAGGTCGCGTCGGCGGCTTAGTAGCAGCCCGCCGAACAGCAGCAGGGCGATGAACAGCGGCAGCGCCTGGTCCAACTGCGCGCCGTTGACACTGCCGGTGATCCAGCGCAGAGCTTCTTGCAGTGTCCAGCTTGGGGCGCGCATCAGCAGGTAAGCGGTGATACTTTGCAGCATGGCGGCCAGACCAATACCGATCAGGATTAGCCGCCCGCCGGCCACGCCCTGGCGCCAGGAGAGCGTGTAGATCAGAAGCGCCACGCCCAGTCCCGCGGCAATCGCCACCAGCGAAACCGCCGGGCCGCTTAGCGAGAGCACCACAATGGCAAACACGGCGCCGGTGCTCGCGCCGGTACTGATGCCGATGATGTCGGGGCTGGCCAGCGGGTTACGCAGCATGGTCTGAAAGGCGATGCCGCCCAGGCCAAAACAAGCGCCCACCAGCACGGATACTACGGCTCTTGGCAAGCGCAGCTCGCGCACGGTAAAGCTTGCCCCCGGCACGTCGGCGCCGCCCAGCACGCGCAACACCGTGGAAAGTGGCGTAAAGGATTGCCCGAGCATCAGGGTTAACAGCACGCCTGCTAGAAGACAGGCGGAAAGCACCGCCAAAATGCGAACGCGGTGCTTAGCGTTTGCCCGGCGAATATGTCGGAAGTGGCTGATCGCATTGAGGGGCGTCTGGTTCATAACGCGCCTACTTTGCGATTGCGAACAATCCAGATAAACACCGGCGCGCCGATAAAGGCGGTGACGATGCCTACATCCAGCTCTGATGGGTGAGCCACTAGCCTCCCGGCGACATCTGAAAATATCAACAGTACCGCGCCGCCCAGGGCAGAGAAGGGCAGCAGCCAGCGATAGTCGCCACCCACTAGCAGGCGGCAGGCGTGGGGTACGACTAAACCGACAAAGCCAATCGGCCCGCATACGGCGGTAATCGGCCCGCACAGCAGTACCGCGCCGATAGCCGACATGGCCCGGGCCACGGCCACCTTTTCGCCCAGCCCGGCGGCGGTGTCATCACCCAGCGCCAGCATATTGAGTTTACGCGCAGCGAGCAGGGTGATGACAAACCCGGTGAGTAGAAAAGGGAGTACCGGCAGCAGTTGGTCATAGGTCGCGCCGCCCACGCCACCCACCAGCCAGGATTGCACCAACCCGCCGATATCGCCGCGCGGCAGCACCACGGCGGTGGCCAGCGAGCTGAGTGCCGCGGTAATAGCCGCCCCCGCCAGCGCCAATCTGAGCGGCGTGGCGCCGCCTCGGCCAAGACTGGCAATCGCGTAAACCGCGCAGGCGGCGATCGCGGCGCCGGTAATGGCGGTCCAAATGTAACTGGTCGTCTCGTCGATTCCGAACCAGACGATACCGATTACTACCGCCAGCGCCGCTCCGGCGTTAACACCCAGAAGGCCGGGGTCCGCTAGCGGGTTGCGGGTCAAACCCTGCATGACCCCGCCGGAAACCCCCAACGCAGCCCCGGCAAGCATGGCAAGCAATGTGCGTGGAAGTCGGCTCGCCACGGCGGCATCGCCAATGGTTTCCACTTGGCCGCTCAGCGCGGCGGCAATTTCCTGCCAACCCACTTCCCGGGCACCAAAAGCGACGGAAAGCATTAATCCCAGCATAAGCAAAGCCAGCAGCAATAGGCCGCCAGCAATACGTGAGTTCAGTTTGCTGCGCTGCTGGGCGACGCCAGGGTCAGTTACCTTAGCGCGGCTAGTCTGACTTGCGTGCGGCTTCTGAGAGAAGGTCTGCATAATCATCCAGCAACCATGAAATTGACATTGGGGTGGGGTTGGCCGCCGTGCCCAGCGGGGTATTGCCGAGCAGGACAACAGCGCCGTTTTCCACCACTGGCAGCCGGGAGGTGAGCGGGTGGGCGTTGAGCTGATCGATCAGCGGCTGGCCGCCGTAGGTGACGAGAATATCCACGTCATTAAGCTCGTCGATCAATTCAGAACTGATTTCGCCAGCGAATTTGCCAGGCGTGGAGTTCTGCTTGACCACCTCGGGGGATTCCAGTCCTAGGTCGTGGAAAAACCGCACCCGTGCGTCGTTATCGGTGTAGAACGAAATGCGGCCCAGGTTGGTGGGGTCGAGGTGGGTCACGAACATGGCCGTCTTGCCTGCCAGTTCGGGGTGGTTGTCGGCGGTGTCGGCAATCTGCGCTTCGAGTTCTTCAACGAGCGCTTGGCCTTCCTCCGCCATGCCCATGCCTGTGCTATTCAGGCGGATCATGTCGCGCCAGTCGGTCGCCCAGGGGCCTTCTGGGTAGGCCACTACCGGGGCAATCTGGCTCAAGGTGGTGTAATCCGCCTGACTAAGCCCCGAGTAGGCGGCCAGAATCACATCGGGTTGGCTTTCGGCCACGGCTTCAAAATCAATGCCGTCACCTTCATCGAACAGGGCGGGGGGCGTTGCGCCCAGCTCTTCAAGCCGGGCGTCCACCCAGGGCAGCAGACCGTTGCCGTTTTCATCGCCAAAGTTGGCGGCGGCAAAGCCGACCGGCACCACGCCAAGTGCCAGCGGCACTTCGTGGTTGGCCCAAGCCACGGTCGCTACCCGCTCGGGCTTCTCGGAAAGCATCGTGGTGCCCAGGGTGTGCTCGATTTCCAAGGGGTAGGATTGGGCACTTGCTGTACCAACACTGACCGATGCTAGTAGCGCGACGCAAAGAGTCTTGCTGTCATGAAGCCATGTCATTGTCCAATCTCCTGCAAGCGATACGACCTCCATCCGGTATGCCGGGTGGAGGTCGTTGCTCGATATAAGCGTGAAGGGCGGCTGGGTTAGAACGCGTAGCGCAGCGTCGAAGAGATGCTGGCCGGTTCACCGTAAACGCCGTAGCCTGCGACATTGCTGTAGTATTTCTCGTCGAACAGGTTCTTGACGTTGACCTGAAGCGACAAGTCCGGTGTGAACTGATAGCGGCCGAAAAGATTGACCAGGGCGTAGCTATCCTGCTCGAATTCGCTGGGTATACCGGCCGGAGTGCTAAGGTCGCCAGCAAAGAGGCTGCTCTGCCAGCTAACCCCGCCGCCCACGGTTAGCTCTCGTTTCTGCGGCACGTTGTAGCTGGCAAACAGGTTAAACAGCGAACGCGGCTGGTTAATGTTGAACGAGTCATCGTCAGCCTTTGCGGTGAAATGGGAGTAGCCAACAGTCATGTCCAAGTCATCGGTCATCGCGCCGCTCAGCTCCACCTCAAATCCTTCGCTCACCACGCCGTCGGCGGCTGAATAGAACGTCTCGGTTTGGCCTGGGCTCATCGGGAGGGCCGCGGCGACGTTGTCCTGCTCGATGCGGAATACCGAGAAGGAGCCGTTCAGCAGTCCGTCAAACCAGGCGGCTTTAAGTCCGGTCTCGTAGTTTTTGCCGATCACTGGGTCCAGATAGCTGCCGCTGGCATCGCGGTAATTTTGCGGCTCGAAAATCTCGGTGTAGCTGGCAAAGGCCGAATAGGTATCATTGAAATCAAACACTACACCGCCATAAGGCGTGACTTCGTACTTGCTCTGGCTATCCAGGCTGCGGAATAGCGTCATTCCGTCCCATTCGGTGTAGCGCGCCCCTATAATCAGCGCCAGTGGGTCCGCTAGAGAGAAGCGTGATGCGGTATAAACAGCTTTCTGACGTGTACTGGATGCCTCGGATGGTACAAATGCGGGCCAACCCTCGTTGGGCGCGCTGCCATCCCAGTTATTGAAGTCATCAACACTGAAACCGCTAATGAAGGTGTTTTCGTAGTCGTTGGTTTGGTCACTGTAGCTGCCGCCGATGACCAACTCATGTTCGCGGCCTAACAGCGTAAATGGCCCGCTGGCCTGGGCATCAACAGAGTCGACTTCCCGGTGCCCACGGTTCCATCCTGTGAAAAAGCTGACGCCGCTGCCATCGGCTCGATCCGGCAGTGTTCCTTCCACATAGGGATAGGCCAGCTTGCCGTCCATATCGGTTTCTTCATGAGTACCCACTACCCGAACTTGCCAGTCATTGTCGAACCGGTGGCTGATTTCAGCGAATACTTTCTCGGACTCGAAATCGTAGTAAGACCAGTCTGGCGCCACGCTGAACGAACGCGAGTAGTCCGTCTCGCTGCCATCGCTATACCAAAGCGGTAAGCCGCCCCAGGTGGGAGAGGAAGTATGGCTGTCTTGATAGTCGAAGCCTATCGAGAGTGTGGTGGACTCCGTTACATCAGCATCGATAACGCCGTAGCCGAACGTGCGGCGTTTGTCCTGACGGTCAAGATGCGCGCCACCTTCTTCATAACCGCCGATAAATCGTGCGCGTACATCGCCAGAGGCCGTCAGAGGTGTGGTCACATCGAGGGTACTGCCACGTTTATCCCAACTGCCCAGCGTACCGGAGATGGAGCCGGTAAGTTCGCGGCTGTCGGCGTGCTTGCGCACGAAGTTAACTGACGCCCCCGGATTACCCGAGCCGCTGACCAGCCCGTTGGCACCACGTATTACCTCGACTCGATCATAGATCGCTGTATTGAGGCGGCCTTCGCCGAAGTACCAGCGGTTGTCGGTGTTAAGGGTCGGAATACCATCGTACTGAAAGCTGTTGATGCGGAAGCCGCGCGATGAAAAGCTGACGCGCTCACTGTCTACGTTGCGCGTTGAAATGCCAGTGGTGTTGCTCAGCACTTCTTCGATGGAGTTTAGGTTCTGATCTCGTATGCGCTGTTCAGTGACGATACTGATCGCCTGAGGCAGCTCTTTCTGGCTAAGTGTCAAACCGGTGCCAGCGTTAGTGCTACGTCGCGTGTAGCCGACATTCTCATAGAGATTGGTGCCGGTGACGGTCAGGGTGCCTAATGCTTCGGCATCGTTGGATTGGGCCAGCGCGCCGTTCGACATGAACAGGGCGGTAGCGATAAATGCGGTAAGCGAGATACCCCGAAGTGAGGAGGAAACTGCCAACGAGTCTTTGGGTGCTCGAAGCCGCTTCATAGTCGAAACATGAAGTGAAGACGTTTTCATAGGATCCCTTGCGCCACTTGCTTATTAATTTTAGGTAATTAAATAACGAAGTGATCATATAAAAACGGTTCCCAAATGTAAATGCGCGTGAGAATGTTTAGTATTTGTGAATGATGCTTGATTGTCGCAGCAGGGATTCCTAAAAGGGAAAAAACATGAAGAGCAACTAACGTCACTACTCCCTACTGAAGGCAGCAAAGCAAGGCGGGGAAGGGGCGTTAGCGCCATTAGCAACTACCGAGATTTTCTCGGTAGTGCACCAGATGGGGGAAATGCCGCGCGTTAAACGGCGTTACGTTAGCCAGTACTACCAGTCCTAATATAGGTGCGAGCTATCTTGATTAGGCTCTCGGTATTCTGATTCTAACGCTGATTCAATCACGACGGCTGTTTCAAATCTCTCATTTTCCAGAGCCGCTAATGCAATTTCAAAGCAGTCATCGATATGACTGTTACCCATGTACTTCATGGCGGTAAAGCTAATGCTGCCGGCTACGGCGCTGCCAACGAAGGGCACGAACTTAGAAACATTCTTTGCGGCTACCTTGCCTGCCATCTTATTAAGTAACAGCACGATCAGTTTTCTGGTGATGTATTTGCCAGCCATTTTGCTGCCAGTATTGGAAATGGCGGTCATCACAAAGAGTTTGGACTCAACGTCCAGGCTGTCGATTTGCTCAGGCGACAGCCCAAATTTTTCGTTAATTTTAGGGATTAGCCGCATCAATATAGCCACGTCAGAACCTATATCGAGCCCCGGTATGGGAATGATGGCGGTGCCTGCGGAAAGGCTTGAACTCCTCGTGACCATCGATTGACATGACTTTCGGATGGCTTCGAGCTCTTCGATTGACTGGATCATATACAACCTTGTTTAGATCAAATAGGAAAGGCGGCAGCCTTTGCGACTGCCGCCTTCATCACGCTGTTAGTGAGGCATCTTACTCATCGCCTTCATACGTCACGCGCCAAACGGCGTTCGTCAGGTCGTCAGCGATGATGAGGGCACCGTCCGGGTCAATAGTGACCCCCACTGGCCGACCGCGCGTTTGATCGTCGCCGTTGAGAAACCCGGTAACGAAGTCAATCGGGTCGCCATCGGGTTCGCCGTTATTGAAGGGCACAAAAACGACTTTATAGCCGACGGGGTCATTGCGATTCCAGCTACCATGCTCACCGATAAAGGCACCTTCGGCGAAGTCATCGCCCATTTCAGGCGTGGAGAAGGCGAGGCCAAGCGGCGCTACATGCGAACCCAGGCTGTAATCGGGCACAATGGCCGATTCCACTTTATCGGGTTTCTGTGGGCGTACACGTGAATCAACATGCTGCCCCCAATAACTGTAGGGCCAGCCATAAAACCCCCCTTGTTGCACGGTGGTGAGGTAGTCGGGAACCAGGTTGGGCCCGAGTTCGTCCCGCTCGTTAACCACCGCCCACAGTTGATCCGTCTCAGGCTGGATCGCCAACGCCGTAGGGTTGCGTAAGCCGGTGGCATAGGGCCTATGCGCACCAGATCCTGGATCAATCTGCCACACTTCGGCGCGGTTGACTTCTGCTGCCATGCCGCGCTCGGTAATGTTGCTGTTGGAGCCGATGCCTACAAAAAGAAAACGGCCATCCGCGCTCGCGGTCATTGCTTTGGTCCAGTGGTGATTGATCTCGGAGGGTAGCTGCGTGACCTCTTCCGGCGGCCCGCTGGCCTCGGTTTGACCTTCCTCGTAATCAAAGCGTACGACTGCATCTTGGTTGGCGACATAGAGGTTATTATCAATCAACGCCAACCCGTAAGGCGCATTGAGATCATCAGCAAATACCGACTGCTCGTAATTGCCGTCGCCATTTTCGTCGCGTAGCAGGGTTAGTCGGTTGCCGCTCTCAACGGAGGTGGTGCCTTGGCTTTTTATATAGCCAGCAATGAAGTCTTTCGGCTTTAACTTAGGGGCATTGCCGCCGCTCCCTTCGGCCACCAGAATATCGCCGTTGGGCAGCACCAACGTTTGGCGCGGTATCTGTAGATCAGTCGCAATGGCCGTAATGGTGTATCCGTCGGGAACAGTGGGGAGCTGGTCGCCCCATTCAGCGGGCTCAGGCACTGTCATATCCGGCAGGAGTCCGCGCTGCGGTTCAGGAAGGTCAGGATTGGGGCCATAATCCTGTTCGCTTTGAGCGCTAGCGCCACCTGCAACGAGAAGAACCGAGAGAGGCGCGGCGAAGAGGCTAGTAAGCTTAAGCTTCATGGCTTACCTCCGTTACCAAGGCGGGAAAAACCGACCCAAGTCGCCGTGCCCGCGAGCAAAACAACCACGATCGAAAGAGCAAAGCCGGCAGGCATCATGGCCCAGGCGTCCCGAGCATGCGCCAGCGCATTAATAAAGCCCAGTATCAAGGTAAGTAGTAGCAGTGCTGGGTAAACCAGCCGAACCATGTTGCGATGAGAGGAGCGAAAGAAGCCAATAATCGCACATAAAAATGCAAACCCTGTAAAGATAAGCCCACCTACGTTTAGCCAGGAAGCAAAGGTCGCCCACTGAATGTGGTAGGTCGTTGAGTAGGCATAATCGCAAAGCATGGCGCCAAGAAAGAGAGGGAAGGTTCCCCCAAGTAGTACGGCATGGAGCGGATGCAATCCGCTGCGATAAGTGTGTGTACTAGAGGCTGTCACGGCAAACTCCTTATGCTGATCAAGCTGATTGATTTACCTAGGCTGGCGTGTGCAAGCGCGAAGCCATCCCAGACGACGACGTCATTTTCGTTAGGAAAGTGTAGTTGACGATCAGCAGCCTGCCCAAAGCGAAGCAAGCGAGACAAGCAAACATAGTGCCTGTTGCCAATGCTCCTAAGAAAAGCCTATGTATTAGGTCAGCCCCGCATCCCGTGACTAAAGCGCCTAAACCTGCGCCAACGCCCTGGGCGCCGTGGACTGCGCTTCTCTCGTGAATGCTAGACGCATTTGTTAAAAAACCGGTGCATCGCGGAAAAATCTGACACAGCAACTATAAGTGAAGGGACGCAACCTTTTCTTTGCGAGCGACGCTTATTCATCAATGCGACAGAGCGAGATAATCATGCAGGTACCTTTGGAAATTACCTACAACCATATCAGCCAGAGTGACTGGATCGATGAGTACATCAAGGAGCGCGCCGAGCACCTGGACAGTATGTGCGACAATCTAATTTCCTGCCGCGTGACTATTGAGCGCGTACAGCACTCCCAACATACCGGTAACATCTACCGAGCCCAAGTCGAGGCCTCCCTACCGCCGAAGAAACATTTGGTAGGCGATAAAAAGGGCGTGGTCGAAGACATGCACGTGCAACTACGCTCGATCATTCGCAAGGCATTCGAGGCTGTAGAGAAACAACTCAAGAAGGAAACCGCACGCAGGAGGGGTGATATGAAACAGCATGAAAACAGCTATGAGTCACATGCGTTCGTGGTTCGGTTATTTAGCGACGAAGGCTATGGCTTCATAAAGTCGCCCATTGATGGCCAGGAATATTACTTCCATCGCAACGCCGTGCTACATGATGACTTCGAGCGCTTGCATCCAGGTACTCAAGTGCGCTTCGAGGCCGAGATGGGCGAAAAAGGCCCTCAGGCAAGCACTGTTCAAGTTATCGACAAACCCGGCGTACGTGTTCCTGAAGAAGGAGAAGAGGCGATCGAACAGCCTGATGACTGGAAAAAGCAGTGAATCGAGGGTTCTATGTTCGGGGGACTGCTTTCCTCAGGTTCTGAGGCCGAGTCGTTATTAATGGTTAGCTCGTCATTCAATATTCAGCACAGCAATTAAGGAATGGATCAGGCCAATAAAAATATAACGAAAAGGGCCCCTGCGCCTGCCATTCCTATCGTATTGGTGGAATCTATTATCTCATCCTCAATATAACTCAGCAGCCAAGCTGTAGTACCTTTGGTTTTAGTTTTTGAAAACAACAAGGCCGTAGAACTAGCTTGAACGCTGAAGACGGCAATAATAATTTCAATTGATTCTGCATTAAGCAGAATCATGGGTAACGCCAGAAAAGCAATTAAAGAAATCGTTATGCGTAAAGCAAGGTACTGTAAATAGCTTAAATTTCCAGAAGCTTCCGGCAGCCAAATATCTGAGAATAATGTTTTCCCTTCCACGCAAGACGTTAGTAAAAAGCACTTTGGCCGTGAAGGCTTAGTTACAAGCATGTCGTTACCCTCTTTATTCTCAATCAGTCAGTTGTTTTCGCTGATTAGCCGTCTGTCACCGCGCGGATATGGGCGAGGAGTTCGAGAAAATAGGGGTTCCAAGTCAGACGGGCGTGGTATTTTTCTGCTTCGCTCTGGCCCCATGCGCCGAACCACAGAGTGTCTCGGTCATCGGGAGGGGAGAGACCGTTCTGGCCGTTTTCCAGCATGATGTAGCTACCTTCTGCACCGTAATAAGTATTCTCGGGCGCAAACAGCACATTCATATGGGAAAAGTTGCTAATGCGCTGATCGGGTAGGTAGCTGGTAAATGTGGTGACGCGGGGATCGTCTAGGTGTTGTGGGGTATCGCCGTACCACACAAAGCGCGACTGCAGGTTGGGAAAGCGGTTCTGAAAGGCATTGAGCGTCGCGTTGGGGTCAAGGACGCTATCATGCTGGCTCATCGTTATTAGGACGGGTTTATCAAAGCGTGTGGTGTTGAGATTTTTTTGCACGGCACTGACCGAACGATAATAGAGAGAGGCCCCGCGCGCAGAAAGTGACCGATAAGTGGCAATATTGTCTTCATCATCGATGTCGAGCCAGTCCCATAAATAGGCAATGGCCGGGGCGAGAAATAGATAGCGGGTATCGGGGTAAAATCCAGGAGAAAACAGCAGCAGGCCATCGACATTGTCATCGCTGAACGCATGGGAGGTGACCAGATTACCGCCCGTTGAGAAACCACCCAGCCAAAGTTCATCAACCTCGGCTGCCAGCAGTTTGGCATGATGGGCAATGATTTTTTCCCAATCATCATTATCAGGCAGCATCAGATCGGCGGGGCGCGTGCCGTGACCCGGCAGCAGGATGGAGCGAACCAGCCAGCCGTCATTCGCCATCGCGGTGGCGATATCGATAAAATACCACGGGCTTGCCCCCAGTCCATGCACTAACAGGATACCGCGTTTCGCCGGTTGATCTGGGCGAATTTCAAACGGCATATTGAGTTCTATTTCAAGGTCGCGGTTTTCACTGATGAAAGCGCGGTTATCGGCAATCCATGTACGTGTTTCGCTCACATAGTGATCGAAACTCTCCTGGTCAAAGCGAGGCAGGTTTTCTGAGGGTTGAAAACTTGGCGAATCCGGTGGCACGGCGCAGGAAGTCAGCAAGAAAAGTGTCAAAAGTAAAGCGCTAAGGCGGCAAATCATGGAAGCCTCTCTGTAGGTGCTTGCCTCTGACAGAGCGTCACAAATGTGCTCCCTCTTACTTAGCATGGTCGGGCAGGCGGGCTATGTAGTGTTTAACGAGCAGCGTTATTATTTCGACTGTTGCGGTCATTTAGCTGTTTAAGGCAAACCCCGGCAGCACTGCCTCGGCCTCGATAGCGATTAACCATTCCGGTTCGGCAAGGCCGTACACAATCAACCAGGTGGCCGCTGGCGGCGCGATAGGAAAACGATGCTTCAACGCCTCCATCACCACTTGCTGGTCGTAACGTGCGGATTCCGCTAAGTAGATTCTCAACATCACCACTCGCAAGAGATCTGCACCAAGGCTTGATAGCAACCGTTCGATATTGTCTAGTGCCGCCTCTGTCTGCTCGGGAAGTTCGGGGCCCGCCAGCTCTCCTGTGTTATCCACCCCAACCTGGCTAGACATCAATACACGGGAGCCCCCCTGAACTAATACGGCTTGGCTATGACCTTCGATCAAGGTATTGGGCAGGTTGGGCGGATTTAGGGGCTTGCGTCTTAGAATACTTAGAATATGCATTACAAACTCCTTCCTAAGTTCATAGGGTCGCTTGCAAGAATGATTGATCGGGCAATCATGGGTGATGCTCTGTTGGGTCAGTCATTACCGCTAGCTGACAATATCGGCCTACTTTACTTTCTCGTTTCTTACTGAAAGCTTTTCTTACTAAAAGTACGTTGGCATCAAATCGGTCTCTAACGAAGAGTGTGCAAGGCATTCCACTTAAAACAGATCTGTCGTGAGCGCCTTGAGTGGGCGTTCATCTTGATGGTGAGGCAGCCGTTCGCCAATATGTTTTTCTTGGGAATCGTTTTCTCGGGAATCGTTTTCATCGACGTTATCTGCTCTACAGAGCTTCACGATCAACCCGGGATGGGCGTTGTGGGCTGACAGCGTCCAGCCGTGCGCCATGGCAATCTCCTGGCAGATAGCCAATCCTAAACCGGCACCATGGTCGCGACGGTGTGCACCTCGCCAGAAACGAGAGAACAGTAGAGATAGCTGTTCCGGCTCGACGCCAGGCCCGCGGTCACGCACGGTAATCGTATTGCCCTGGATCTCCAGGCTGACGAGAGTCTGCTCGGGGGCATGCTGGATAGCGTTCTCCAGCAAATTCTTGAGCAGGGTGAAGCATGCCCCGCGATCAGCCTTCCATGTCACCCCTTGATCCGCGGCAAGCACCGTTAAATGCACGTCTGCGGACTCCGCCATACGCTGCAAGTAGGCGGAAGTTTCGTGGGCGATGTCCTGCATCCGAACCACGGTAAACTGGTAATTATGCGCCTCGCTCGCTTCGGCCAGGAGTAGCAGCTGCTGCACTTGGCGCGTCATATACTCGACATCGCTCAATAACGCCTCGCGTTCATTCTGACCATCTGCAATCAATTCAATCTGTGCACGAATTAATGCCAGTGGTGTTTTTAACTCGTGTGCTGCATGGCCGAGAAACTCCTGCTGTAGGCGATAACCCCGCTCAAGGCGTTCCAGGGCGTGATTGAAGCTATCCACCAGTGGCGCAATCTCCGCGGGCACCGCGTCCGTATTCAGTCGGGCGTTGATGGAGCGCGGTGAGATGGCCGCCGCGGACTCCGATACGTCTCGCAACGGCTTGAGGGTGTAGCGCAGGGTAATATAGGCGCACAACCCGAAGGCGACAAACATCACGAGTCCGAACACTGCCACGGCAGCGACCACCTGCGGAAAAGCCACGGTATAGACGACATCAAAGAGCCTCGCACTGACCGTGAATTGCAGATACCACCTTCGCCCCTCATGCTCGAGGGGCTGCGTGGCGCCGTAGAAGGTCTTTCCCTCATGCTCGAAGGTGAAGCTGCCGCGCGCCAATCGCTGAGGATCGCCGTCGGCCGGCCAGAACTCCTCTCCTGAACTCGAAAAGGCGGCCACGTTTCCGGCTTCATCCAGAATCCGGTACGCCGCTTCGCGCTGCGGGCCTTCATAGAGCCAAGCGCGCTTCTCCAGACTCGAGTCGAAGCCTACGGGTCTGCCATTGGCGTCGAACTCAATATTATCGACTAGCCCCTCCGTGGCATCGGTCAGGTCCATCCGCGCCAGCATGTTGCTCTGCAGCAACGCAGTCGCCGCGATCACGAGCAGCGTGATACTCAGCACCATTCCCGCCACATAGGCCAGCAGTATCTTCAGTCTCAGGCTATTTAGCGTCATCCGCTTGACGAAGCGCATACCCCATTCCTCTGACGTTGGCGATCCGCTGGCGCGAACCGATGGCAAGCAGCTTACGGCGTAAACGGTGCAGGGCAACATCCAGTGCGTTCGGTGTCACTGCCTCACTTAACCCCCAGGCCGCCGCCTCCAGCGCGCTGCGGCGGACTACTTCATCGTGCTTGTATAACAGCAACTGCATAATGTGCAGCTCCGCCGGGGCAAGGGTAATACTCTCGTTCCCGCTAAACAGAACGCCGCTTTCCGTATGCAGTCTCAGGTCGTCGTGAATGGGGTCGATTGAATGGAATTCCGCAGGGCGGCGTAGCAAGGCACGTACACGTGCCACCATCTCATCCATGGCAAACGGCTTGGGCAGGTAGTCGTCGGCACCGGCTTCGAGGCCTTCTAGCCTGTCATGCAGCGCATCGCGAGCCGTTAACACCAGACAGGGCACGCTAAGGCCCGCGTTGCGCAACTTCTTGAGCAATAGCAGCCCATCGCCATCTGGCAAGCCGCGATCGAGTACCAGTGCCTGGTAGGGCATCTGCTGAACAGCAGCCCAAGCCGAATCAATGCGGTCGACCACATCAACGCCGATACCTGCGGCCACCAACCCTTTGCACATTAAATGGGCTAGCCGGTCGTGGTCCTCGATCAGCAGTATGCGGCTCATCAGAAGGTATAAAGATAGCCAACTAACACGGCGTTTTCGGTCGAACGGTCCACCAGCGGGCTATCTTTGATTTCGTCCGCCAAGCTCGTGACCTCAACCCCTAACAGCACAGAGTGATGCTGGTCAAACTGGTACACGCCGCGCACCCCCCGCCTCGATATTGGTAGCCGATTCCCCTGAATAGGCAGGACGATCGAAGCGAACCTCACTATCGCGAACGCCAAAGTAGTAATCGATGTTCTTGTCGTCCTGCCAGGACGCCCCTAAGTATGGGGTTAGCATTATATGTTCGCCGAAATCCCACGTTCTCTCCAGGCCAAGATCGAAGCGCTGCCCGTCGCTGTTGCCGGAGACGTCGGTGAGCCATTCGGCGCTGACCTCAAACAGCTCGTTTTCCCACGCCACGTTGGCCCCCGCCCAAAAGCCGCCCTCGCGCTCACTCATGCCGTTGAGAATTTTGGCGTCGCCTTGCTCATAGCCGCTCTCATCGTACTGGGCGACGATGCCGAAATTGAGCTGTTGAGAATCGCTGATGACCAGACTCGGCAGTTTAAATTCGATTTCCGGTCCGAAGACACTAATGTACCGGTTCTCGACCAGGAGCAAGGGAAATGGGGTGTTTTCCCTGTCCATACCGGCATAGGGATCCTGTTCGCTTATGGCGCCTACGCCCAATCCCCAAGTGGTTCCGTCTGAACTCTCTTCGTCGGCGAACGCCAACGGAGAAGCAATAACAAGACCACCGATAAATACGGCTGTCGCCAATCTTATAGTGGTGAGGCGGCCGTTCAGCAATAGCGACTGATGAGAACCCATGGTTGCACTCCTAGCATGGTGTGAAAGTTAGAGTGATATGACAGTGCCATCATCAGGAGGGCTATCTTACGCGTTTCTTACTGGTGCCGGATTTATTTAAAACGTTACCTCAGTAAGAAATGAGAAAGGAAGGCAGGCCGATAGTGGTTCAACAGAAATGCTTGATGTCGTTTTTCATCAACGAACTGAACAATTTGAAACAGGCCTGAATCATGTCACCTCCAACCGGAAAAATGTATCTCGGCATTACGATTGCCGTGATCGCTAGCGCTGCCGCGCTGGCGTGTGTGCAGGCGGTGTCGTCGGAAAGCGATGCCGTCGCCGAATCGACAGCGCAGCCCTCACTATCAGTCAACGTGACGACATTAGAACCTCAGACGCTTCCGACGACGATTGCGGCTAATGGGGATATCGCTGCGTGGCAGGAGATTATTGTCGGAGCCGAAATCAGTGGTCTGCGGTTGGTAGACGTCAAAGTAGATGTAGGTGATGAGGTCACGGAAGGGCAGGTGCTGGCCGTTTATAACGACACGACGGTGCGCGCAGAGCTGGCGAGGAGCCGCGCCGCCGTGGCGGAAGCCGAAGCAACGCTTGCCGAAGCGAATGCCAACGCTCAGCGCGCCCGCAGTTTGAAAACCACCGGCTCGCTTTCCGAACAGCAGATTCAGCAATACGAAACCGCCGAACTCACCGCCAGGGCGCGGCTAGGCGTTGCGCAAGCACAGAATGAAGCCCAAGCGCTACGCTTGGCTCAAACGCAAATTGTCGCCCCAGACGACGGTTTGATTACCTCCCGTACGGCCACTGTAGGCGCTATTACCGGCGCCGATCAGGAGCTGTTTCGGTTGATGCGCCACGGCAGGCTGGAGTGGCGGGCCGAGGTCGCCGCCTCTGAGTTGAATAAGCTGCAACCCGGCCAAAGTGCCAGGATCACCCTGTCAGGCGGCTATGAGCTCGACGGGCGTTTGCGCACCATCGCGCCGCTGGTGGACACCGCTACCCGCAATGGCCTGGTCTATGTCGATCTTCCGGTAAGCGACGTCGCTCGGGCGGGCATGTTCGCACGCGGTGAGTTCGAACTCGGCACACGCCGGGCCATGACCCTGCCGCAAAGCGCGGTGCTGCTGCGTGACGGTTTCAGCTACGTGATGCGTCTCGGTCCGGACTCACGGGTCGTACAGACCAAGGTGACAACGGGCCAGCGTGTGGGAGAGCGCATCGAGATCGCCGGCGGCATCGAGGCGTCGGCTCCGGTAGTCGCCTCCGGCGGCGCCTTCCTTGGCGATGGCGATCTGGTTCGCGTGGTCGAGGATCCATCATCGTGGGATGCCATGAACCGAGCAGAGGAAAAACCATGAACCTCAACGTTTCCGCCTGGTCGATCCGCAACCCCACCCCGGTCGTGCTGCTGTTCATCGTGCTCACTTTCGCGGGCCTGATGGCCTTCAAGACGATGACGATCCAGGAATTCCCTGACGTCGAGATACCCGCAGTCAACGTAACGGTTTCGCTACCCGGCGCCTCGCCCGCACAGCTCGAAACCGATGTGGTGCGCAGGATCGAGGATTCGGTCGCGACGATGCAGGGGGTCGATCACATCACGAGCACCCTTACCGATGGCAACGCGATCGTCACGGTCGAGTTTCGCCTCGAGAAGCCGCTGCAGGAGGCTCTCGACGACGTACGCGATGCCGTCGCTCGCGTACGCGCCGACCTTCCGGCCGACCTGCGCGACCCGGTCATCGAGAAGGTGGAATTCTCCGGCAGGCCGATCCTGACCTATACGGTCGCCTCGTCGCGCATGGATGACGAGGCACTATCATGGTTCGTCGACGACGAGGTCAGCCGGACCCTGCTCGCGGTTCCCGGTGTCGGCGCCGTCTCCCGCATCGGTGGCGTCACCCGCGAGGTGCATGTCGATCTCGATCCGGCGCAGCTGTTCGCGCTGGATGCGACGGCGGCGGATATATCGCAACAGCTGAGCCAGGTGCAGCAGGAAGCGTCGGACGGGCGTGTCGATCTCGGCGGTGCCGAACACTCCGTGCGCACGATCGCCACCGTGCAGACCGCCGAGCAGTTGGCCGACCTCGACATCACTCTGGGTGATGGCCGAAGCATCAAACTCGGCCGGGTGGCCGACGTCTCCGATACGGTCGCCGAACCAAGTTCGGCCGCACTCTTGAATGGCGACCCGGTGGTCGGCTTCGAGATCGCGCGCGCGCGGGGATTCGGTGAGATCGAGGTCGCCGAAGGGGTGCGCGACGCGCTCGATGAATTGAAGGCAGCGCATCCCGACGTCACCGTTACCGAGGCGCTCAATCTCGTCGACCCCGTCGTCGAGAACTACCAAGGCTCGATGTGGCTGCTCTACGAGGGGGCGGCGCTAGCGGTGCTGGTGGTGTTCCTGTTCCTGCGCGATTGGCGGGCGACCTTCGTGGCGGCGGTCGCGCTGCCGCTGTCGGCGATCCCCACCTTCGCGGCGATGTACCTGATGGGCTTCACGATCAATATTGTGACGCTGCTGTCGTTGTCACTGGTGATCGGCATCCTGGTCGACGACGCCATCGTCGAGGTCGAGAACATCGAGCGCCACCTGCTGATGGGCAAGAAGCCCTACCAGGCGGCGATGGAGGCCGCCGCCGAGATAGGCCTGGCGGTCGTCGCGACCACCTTCGCGTTGATCGCGGTGTTCCTGCCGACGGCGTTCATGAGCGGCATCGTCGGCAAGTTCTTCGTGCAGTTCGGCTGGACGGCGGCGACAGCGGTGTTCTTCTCGCTGGTCGTGGCCCGCCTGCTGACGCCGATGATGGCGGCCTACCTGCTGCGTGCGCCGAAATCGCATGCCAAGCGCGAGCCGCGCTGGATGAGTGTCTACCTGGCGGGGGCGCGCTGGTGCCTGCGTCATCGCCTGCTAGTGATCGTCGGCTCCTCGGCTTTCTTCGTCGGCGGGCTGGCGCTCGCCGCGACGCTTCCCGGTGCCTTCATTCCCCCCGAAGACAATGCGCAAACCCAGGTGACCCTCACGCTGCCGCCCGGCAGCAAGCTGCGCGACACGCTCTCGCTCGCCGAACGGGCGCGGAGCATTCTCCAGCAGCATGAACACGTGGAGATGGTTTACACGGCGATCGGTGCGGGCAACTCGGGCGACGATCCGACCGAGTCGGCGGGCGCTTCCGGCGCTGACGTCCGCACCGCCGTGCTGACGATAAACCTGACCCACCGCGACGACCGCCCGGGCTTGAAAAGACAGGCGATCGAGGCGCAGTTGCGCGATGAGGTTACAGCGCTGCCCGGCGTTCGCGTGGCCGTCGGCGAGGGCGACTCGGGCGAGAATTATGTGCTGGTACTCGCCGGCGAAGACAGCCGGGTACTCGAGCAGCATGCGCAGCGGGTGGAGCGCGAATTGCGCACGATTCCCGGCATCGGCGCGGTCATCTCGAGCGCGGGCCTGGCACGCCCCGAACTGGTCGTGCGGCCCGATTTCGCGCGCGCGGCCGACCTGGGCGTCACCTCGGCAGCGATCGCCGAAACGCTGCGCGTCGCCACACTGGGCGACTACGACCAGGATCTCGCCAAGCTCAACCTGAGCGAGCGCCAGGTGCCCATCGTCGTCAGGCTCGCCGATGCCGCCCGCGAGGACCTGCAGACGCTCAAGCAGCTCCCGGTACCCGGTGCGCGTGGAGCGGTACCGCTGGAGAACGTCGCCACCCTCGAGATCGGCAGCGGCCCCTCTCAGATCACGCGATACGACCGCATGCGCAACATCAACTTTGAGGTCGAATTGAACGGCCGGGAGCTGGGTGAGGTGGAACAGGCGGCACTCGCGCTGCCCAGCCTGCAGATACTACCGCCGGGGGTGACGCGGGCATCGGGCGGTGAGGCCGAAGAGATGGACGAGCTCACGTCCGGCTTCGGCCTGGCGATGCTGACCGGCGTGCTGTGCATCTACATGGTGCTTGTGCTGCTGCTGAAGGACTTCGTGCAGCCGGCGACCATTCTGGCCGCACTGGTGTTCTCGGTCCCGGGCGCCTTCCTGGCACTGTTCGTCACAGGCTCGGCGCTGTCGATGCCCTCGATGATAGGGCTAATCATGCTGATGGGCATTGCGACCAAGAACTCGATCCTGCTGATCGACTACATCATCATCGCCCGCCGCGATCATGGCCTGGAGCGCCGGGACGCGATCATCGATGCCTGCCGCAAGCGCGCCCGCCCGATCGTGATGACGACCATCGCCATGGGCGCTGGCATGCTGCCGATCGCGCTCGGCTGGGGCGCCGATCCCAGCTTCCGCGCGCCGATGGCGATCGTCGTGATCGGCGGGCTAATCACCTCGACGTTCCTGAGCCTGCTCGTCATTCCGGTGGTGTACAGCTACGTGGACGACACGGTGCGATGGACCACCAGGCGCTTTGGACGATTGACCCACACGCCTACGTCTACTGACGTAGCGGGTTAGGATAGCCGGGCAATCCAGAGTGGCCGCCTTGGGCCAGAGGGGATCACATACTCCGTACGTCTTGGGTGGGCAGCAACAACAGTATCCCCAGGCACAATACGGCGGTCACCTGGAACACACCCGTCATTTTCCAGAGTTCTGCGCCCACCCCAGCGAGGGTGGGCGATATCAGTTGGCCAGCGGAAATGAGAAAGAAGGTCACACCAAAACCTGCAGAGGGCGCTTCAGGAAAACAACTGACACTCCAGATACCGTATAACGCTGTAATGAGTATAAACGTGGCGCCAAACATCACTGCCGACAGGGTCTGTATAAGTATGGATTCACTCGCAGTGGTGAGTGATGCTATCGAGGCAGCGATGGCCAGCGTTGCCCATTTCAGTACCTTAGCCAGCCCAAAGCGAGTGACCAGCTCGCCGGCCAATCCACCCGCCACACCGGCAATGCCGACAACCATCCAGAATATGATACTGCCTGTCTCAGACAGGTTATTTTTCGCCGCGATCAATTCAACAGAAAAAGTCCAGTAAACGGACGTTACCAGCCCGAACAACAACGCGCCCAACAGTAAACGACGCACTGCTCCGTCCTTCAACTTGCGCTTCAACAGCACCAACATGGGCTCTTGGCAATCACGCGAACTACCTGAGTGTTCTTTATCAGCGCTTTTCTTATTACCCTCAGCACGCGTATAGCCTGGCATTATCAGCAGATTCCATAATGTGGCAATCAGCGCGATAAACGCAAAACACAACCAAGCCAATTGCCAGCGAGGGCCCGCTATCAATGCTAAGGGGCCAGACACCATGACCCCGAAGCTGGTGCCCGAATTGATGATGGCGTAGTAGCGACTCTGTTTTTCAGCGCGGCAAAGTTGCTTGATGGCATCAGAAAGCGGCGGATAAGCCAGTCCCGGGCTACAACCGGCGAGCGTCACACCCAGTGCCAACCACATCGGGTTACACGCCAGGGCGATCATTAACATACCCAGCGTCGCCGTCATTCCCCCCACTATAATCGGCAGGCGTGGACTGAAACGGCGCACCAGTAGCGGACTGACAAGCGTTGCCAGTAGATACCCCAGATAGGAGGCGCTACCAATGGCGCCTACTGTCGCCTGGTCCAAATCAAAATCATGTCTGATCGCGGGTACGAACAGGCCATAGGTATAACGCGACAACCCGTAAGTAGAAGCGACTATCAAGAGGCCGGCGCCGACCACGTTGAAGGGTGAGTTTCGCTTCAGCAGGAGGGGCAGAGACCTATTCATGGGGCGATGCCATCTCGCCACGATCATGGGGCAGCAGGTGAATGGAAGCCTTCAATGCAGCCTTAATAGGCCAGTCCTGCATAAAGTTCTGTGCTTGAACAATAGCGCCATCGAAAAGCGAGTAGATAGTGTTAACTAACTCATCGAAGTCACCAGGCTTCATCACGGCCCGATATTCATCCAGCACATGTTCGGCGATTATTTCTCTTACCCGGTTTTTATGGTCACGCACAAATGCCCTGACCGGACTCTCTTCATTGCTGAATTCCCCGGCCATATTGATAAAACCGCAACCACGATAGCCTTCTTCGCGGATCTGTTCGTACCAAATGCTATATATCGCGGCGATACGCTTATCGGTCGACTGGTGCTGGTCAACTCGTTCCTTTAACTCATGGATCCAGCGTTCTTCACGTTGTTTTAGCCAAGCAATAACGAGGTCTTCTTTGCTCGGGAAATGGGTATAAAAACTGGCCTTGGCTACACCGGACTCGCTGATAATCTGATTGATGCCCGTCGAGCAATAGCCTTGGCGGAAGAACAGACGGCTGGCAGTTTCAATAATACGTTCACGAGGCCGGGAGACCGACGATGAATCGCGCGTCATCATAAACACACCCTGAACAGACAAGTCTGTCTATAAAATGGTCGCCAGTGCCCGATGTGTCAAGCTAACGTTGGTGCTCTACTCGGCGTTCTCAAGGAATCAGTCGCAGGGCCAGACACACTACCCAAAATCGAGCCCTCTTGATGAACGGTCAGTCGTCTGTATCCTCCTGAAAAAGCTGCTCAAGGCGCCTCGGGTAATTGTTGAGGAAGTCCCTGGTGACGGCAAAGTGCTCGGTGTCCTCGAATGCCACCTCACTCACCCCAGCCTTATCGAAAAGAATGATCCTCGAGTTTGGGTAGGAGAGAAGGATCGGCGAATGCGTAGCAATGACGAACTGAGAGCGATCTTCTACAAGATGATGAATGGCGCTGAGCGCGGCGAGCTGGCGAATGGGCGACAACGCCGCTTCAGGCTCATCAAACAGGTAGATCCCGTTACCCTGGAGCTTGTTCAGAAGGACAGCCATGAAAGACTCGCCGTGCGACTGCGTGTGCAGCGACTGTCCTCCGTAGCCCTTGAGGTAGGCGGTCTCATCCATGTAGCTTGCGACATTGAAGAAGCTTTCCGCCCTGAGAAAGTACGCGTCGCGAGGCTTGGACACGCCCCTGGCGAGGCGCAGATAGTCATGAAGAGGCGATATTGAGCCTGCCGACTGAAAGCGAACGTTTTTGGTTCCCCCTTCTGGGCTGAAGCCAAGTGCAACGGCGATGCCCTCCATGACGGTTGACTTGCCCGAGCCGTTCTCACCGACAAAGAAAGTCACATTGGGATGGAACTCGATGCTCTCTATCTCCCGAACAGCAGGGATGCTAAAGGGGTAAGCTACGTAGTCGACTTCCCTATCAGGACGAATGGACGCGTAACGTAGGTAGGGTTCTGTGCGTTTCGGCATGTGCCTTTGCTCCTAACGTTGCAACCGCGCACTTGCTGCGACATTGTTCCGTGCTCGTTTTGACAGCCAGGCATGAATCAACCCCGCTTGAAAAAACTGAACAGGAAGCTCAAAGCCTCCCGACTCGATTATCGACGCAACCTTGGCTGGCGGAAGCACACCGACATCGATGGCATAGGCGTTACGCATGCGCTCGATCGCTTCTAGTGAAATATCGGCTGCAGACATCATGCTCATCCAGGCATGGAGCAGCACGTCATATTCAGGCGACTCAATGTCTGATGCCAGATCGGCGCTTGCGAGAACCCCGCTCGGCTTCAGTTTCTTCGCGATTTCACTGAAGAACTTCGCGCGTTCGCTTTCTTCCAGAATGAACTGAGATACCAAGAAGCAAGTTGCCGCGTCATATGGCTCGATATCCGGTAGCGAATTGAGGTACCCCTCATGAAAAACACAGCGAGATGCCACACCTTCCTTTTCTGCCCTTTGCCGACAGACATCAAGCATAGGACCAGATGGCTCTACCGCGGTAAAGCGCCATTCGGGATTCCGGGATGCAAGGTAAAACAACTCATCGCCCGTCCCTACTCCAACACAGAGAATTCTTGCCCTGTCAGGGAGCTCAGCAAACAGCGACCCGAGAAGCAAATGTAGACAGTGTCGGATCGATGCCGTTTTCGCCCACTGGGTATCGTAGTTTGCAGCCTGTTTATCAAACAGCGCTTTGACTTCGTCCTGATGCATTTGATGCTCCGTTATTGGCGTCTAGTGCTCACTGTCATCAGTAATAGAACCAGCGCGAATTCAGCGACAGCTTCAAGCCGCAGCATCTCTAGCTGTGCTCCGGGCTGCGATAGGCGCTTGGGGTGGTGCCGACTTTGGCGCGGAATACCTGCGAGAAGTGACTAGGACTTGAATAGCCAACCTCCATCCCGATGTCGATGATGCTGCGGTCGGTGTCCAGCAGCAGCTGACGGGCTCGGTCCATGCGCAGATGAATGAAATATTGCGACGGCGACAGCCCCGTTGCCCGCTTGAACAGCCGGCTGAAGTGGTATTCGCTCAGCTGCGCAGCTTCAGCCAGGTCCACCAGGCAGAAGGCTTCGGCCAGGCGCTGATTCATGAGATCGATAACACGGCGTAGTTTGTAGGCCTGCAGCGCGTTGCTGCGCCTGCCCATGACCTCTGGGTCGCGGTAAGTCCGGACAAGATGGACGGTCAATGCCTGGGCCAGGCTGCGGACGAAAAGCGAACTGGGCTCGCGCCGTTCGATCAGTTCCAGCCGCATCTGTTCGAGTAGCATCCACACCAGATCGTCTCGTCCACCGGAGATGTCGAGAAAGCCGATCGGGCCGGCCTGGCTGCCCAGCAGGTGACGGGAGGCGTGGTCGATCAGCGAATGGGCGAGATATAGATGCAGCACCTCGAAGGTGTCGCCCCCTCTGGCCTGCCAGCGCATCTCATACGGCAACGCAGTGCTGGTCAGGTAGAAGTTCCCCGCCTGCACCTGCGTCACTTCCCATTCACCGCCCAGGACGCGTTCCTCGACGATGGCCGACCCGGACAGCACCATCACAAGCAGCGGTTCGGCCACGGCCGGCACTAGCAGGGGGTCAGTAACACTGTGATGCGTGAATAGGTGCAGCACCACGTCCTTTAGCGCAACGCGCTGTGACAGAGCAAGTTGCTCGCTCGGCATGTACTGCAACATGGCCTCGGCGGGGATTCGCAAGGAGTCCTCAGAAGAAACGTCAGGCTCGGGCTTATTCACGGAGATCTATCCATCAGAGGTGTTCTTGGGTGAGGGCGGCCATCGACAGCTTAGCGCAAAACTGCGATAGCCGGAGCAAACCTTCAAAAGCCGCTCCCGCCTGCCTGCGAGATAGTAAAAGCGTCATCAACGACAGCACCCGATGGGTGCTGGCCGGCGAATGTCTCGCTTGGCCCCGACTCTGGAGAGAACCCATGACTGACATCAAAAACGCTGCCCTACAGGAAGTCGAAGGCAAGGTCGCACTGGTAACGGGCGCTGCCAGCGGCATCGGTAAAGCCATCGCGTTGCTGTTGAATGAACGGGGCGCGAAGGTCGTCGCAGAAGATATCAACCCCTCCGTCGAAGAACTGGCCCGGTCGGGTCTGGTGCCGCTAGTGGCCGATATCACCCATGACGGCGCCGCTGAGTCTGCAGTTGCCCTAGCGGTAGAGCAGTTCGGTCGGCTCGACATCCTGGTTAACAACGCAGGAATCATCATCAACAAGCTGGTGGTGGACATGACGCGGGAGGACTGGGAGCGCATTCAGGCCGTGAACGCGACTGCGGCGTTTTTGCATTGCCGCGAAGCCGTGAAAGCGATGATGCCGAACCAGTCTGGTGCGATCGTCAATATCGCCTCGTATGCTTCCTACTTTGCCTTCCCGACCATTGCGGCCTACACCGCATCGAAGGGCGCACTGGCCCAGTTGACCCGCACGCTGGCGCTTGAAGCCATCGAGCATGGCATCCGTGTAAACGCCATCGGAGTAGGCGATGTCGTCACCAATATCCTGAATGATGTCGTGGATGATGGCCCCGGCTTTCTGGCCCAACACGGTGAGGGTGCACCCATCGGGCGCGCGGCACAACCGAACGAGATCGCCGAAATGGTCGCCTTCCTGGCGTCGGAGCGCGCGAGTTTCATGGTCGGCTCTGTCGTCATGGCCGACGGCGGCATGACCGTCACTGCAGGCTGAGCGTGGGCATTGCCGTGATCGGCGGGCTGACGACTTCGACACATCTGAGACTGCTCGCCATCTAGGCATTGAGGTAATGGCTGATTCACTCCGTATGATGAAGCTGGCAATGCTCCATCCTTGGTGTCTTAACGATAGAACCGCGACAGCGCCCTGAGTACCTCGTTCGACACCCGGGGCTGGAGCTCGATATCGTCGAGTTCGTTCATGCGGTAGTCATACACTTCGAAGGCCCCTGTAGGGTGCACCGCCACCTGATAGTCGGGCATCAGGATGCCATAACCCATGTAGCTGCCTGAAAGCATCCAGTCGCGATGGGGTTCGACGTCCAACAGGCTTTGCCCCAGGGTGTAATGTTGAGGAGCCGATTCACAGTCGAGCAGTTCCTCGAGCAGCGTCGGTGCGATATCGGCATGGTGCGTTCGCCGCTCCAGCGCACCACCGGAGCGTCCCGGCAAATGCATCACCAGCGGGACCTGGATCTGCTCCGGCGTATAGTTGCTGCCATGTCCCCAGTAGTTCTTGCCATGTTCGTTGAAAGACTCACCGTGGTCGGAAGTAATCACTATCGCAGTATCCGCAAGCTGCCCACGGCGCTCCAGGTCGTCGAGTACGCGCCCTAATTGCTGGTCCACATAGCGCGCCGCCGTGCGATAGCGGTTCCAGTAAGGTTCGGGATCAAAGTCAGGCCCTAGGCTCATGTGGTTGATATGCTCCCAATAGGGCGTGAACCGCGGGAAGTCTGGCGGATGGCTGTAGCCGTGCACGGCGTCATAGAACAGAAAACCAAAAAACGGCCGCTCATCTGACCTTGCATCTTCTTTGTCCATCCAGGCTAGCCAGTCATCGGTGATCTGCTGGTCGCGCTCCCAAGGCTCGCCTTTTGCCGTCTCCAGCGAGACATCCTTGAGGCCGGCAAAAACGTTACGGTCAAAGGCAGGGCTCACCAGCGTCGCCGAAGAGAGAACCTGAAAGCGGTAATCGGCAGCCTCGAATCGCTCCATCAGCACCGGGGGCGTCTGGCTGGCAGTAAATGCATCCCAGTAGGTGACTGGCAGGCCATAAAAAAGGCTGAAGACGCCGGCCTTGGTGGAGTTACCTCCACTGATATGCTCACGCGCCCTGAACCAACCGGGTTGATTGGCGTACCGGTAAAGATTCGGCATCACTTCAGGAGTGAGCATGTCGTGACGCAGGGTATCCAGCAGCACCAACAGCAGGTTGTCGGAAGACACCGGCGGCGAGCAGCTCAGCGGCGCGGAGGGGTAGACCAGGCCCTGCGCCTCTCCCTCCGTCGCCTCTCCCTCCGTCGCCTCGAGATCCACCCGATCGCGCACCGCCTGGGGGTCGACCCACCCCTTTTCGACGAAGAAGCGCTTGGCTGTGGCCGGATAGAAAACCGGCACATGACGCGTCATACCGGTGATGTCGCGGTCGTAGTGGGCATCCGCCCAGGCATGCCAACCGTGCACCCCCAGCAGGGCCAAAAAGCTCACTACCAGCATGGCGGCCACAGGCCGTGAAGGTGGACGTCGCTTGAACAGCCGCCCGAGACCACCCTGCACCGCCAACATGCCCAGCACGCCACCGACGGCCAGTGCCCAGGCGACCCATGAGAAGCTGAACACGTCGCCCCCGGCGTTGAGCAGCAGGTCGAGGATGAAGCCGCTCAGGTGGAAGCGATACTGAGCGTAGACGAAGGTATCAAGCAGCAGCAGTAGCTGCAGGCCACTCGCCCACAGGGTGGTTAACAGCCATAGCCCGATGCCGCGCAAAAGCGTGGCCAGTAGGAACATCGGCAGAGCTCCCAGCCATACCAGCAGCGAGAGGTGGCCGAGGAAAACCAGCAGCAGGTAGCTCCATTGCTCGGCCCCCTCGGGCTGGATATAGCCGACATAGCGCAGCGAGATCATCCAGGCAAGCAGCAGGTTGGCCAGGGTCCAGGCGCCAAGCCAGCGCCACCGGTGCAGGAGTTGATAGAGCATGCGCGAAATCTCCACAGGCGAGAGGCCATTCAGTCAACGTTGGGTGGAAAGAGTGTTGACTGTCGCTGTCGCTCACTTACTGAAAACTTACGCAATACTTATCGATCGCTCCTATCCTCCGGCAAGGCGTGCAGCATTGCCTAGGCGACCCTCGAACGGCAGGTAGTAGGTGTCCGGTTGGGTGAGCTGGTGGGTCGGAGCGCCATACATGCCGGTCCGTTTGAAATAGCGCAGGGTGATAACAATGGCTGGGAGTGATTAATATTGGGCACAATCGAGGAGGGTGACTAATGCGATCAGAAAAAGACAAAATGTTAGCGGGAGAACTCTATAACCCTGCTGATCCGGTGTTGCTAAAAGAGCGCGAAGAAACAAGGCGAAAAGTGAGGCTCTACAATCACGTATTGGAAACTGACGCCCAGCGCTTGAAAGCCTTGAAAGGGTTGTTCGGATCGACGGGAGAACATCTCTATATCGAACCCAATCTACGTTTGGATTACGGGTATAACATCCATGTCGGCGAAAGCTTTTTCGCCAACTTCGACTGCATTCTGCTCGATGTTTGTGAAATCCGCTTTGGCGATAACTGTATGCTTGGGCCGAATGTGCAGATTTACACGGCCACGCACCCCCTTGGCCCGTATGAGCGGAATGCTGGCAAAGAGTATGGAAAGCCAATTACGTTTGGAAATAACGTCTGGATTGGTGGTGGGGCAATCATTAATCCAGGCGTGACCGTCGGTCATAATGTTGTCATTGCCTCGGGAGCCGTTGTTACTAAAGATGTGCCAGAGAATGTGGTGGTAGGCGGTAATCCTGCCAACATTATTAAAACCATCGACGCTTAAGGGTCGCGGTTATGGCGGATATAGTCGAGGAAGGCCCGCATGGCCGCGCTGGTATGCCGTCTGTTCGGATAATACAGATACCAACTCGGCAGTCGCTTCTTCCAGTCGCTGAGTAATTCAATCACGCTGCCCTGTTCGAGGTCGGCGCGCACATAATCCTCAAACAGATGCGCGATGCCTGATCCTGCCATCGCCGCCTGGCGTTCTTGGTGCGCTGAGCTCAGCGTCAACCGGCCTTGCGGCGTGATCGCCACTTCCTCGCCGTCCTTCTCGAATGTCCACGTTACCATGGTGCCGCCGGGGAAACGGCGGCGAATGCAGTCATGCTGCAAGAGATCGTGCGGTGAGTCGGGACGACCATGCTCCCGAAGGTAATCGGGCGAGGCCACGATGGCATATCGCAAGGAGGGGCCCAGGGACATGGCGATCATGTCCTGGGCGAGTTGGTTCCCAAAGCGCACGCCCGCGTCGAAGCCCTGCTTCACAATATCGACGATCGCCGCATCACTGACGATCTCAACATTGACCTCGGGATACATTTTCATGAATTCAAAGGCCAGCGGGCACAGCACGTGGTCGGCCGCTGGTCCTGGGGCATTGATCCGCACGCTGCCAGAGGGGCGCTCGCGAAGCTGATTGAGGTCGTCGATCGCTGTTCGGATGTCATGAAGCGCGGGCCCAAGTCGCTCAAGCAGCTGTTGGCCTGCTTCAGTGGGCGCGACGCTGCGTGTCGTTCGGTTCAGCAGCCGGATGTTCATCGCTTCCTCAAGTGCGCTGATTGACTGGCTAATGGCGGACGATGACACGCCCCTGCCTAGTGCGGCGGCTCTAAAACCACCGCAACGCACCACATCTTCGAATATCTCTAAGCTGTCAAGGCGTAGTTGACGCATTGCAAAGCCCTGCTTAATAAGCTGATCCGTTTTCGTTAGCTTATCCGCATGCCCGTTCTGGGTCATCCTTTAAAAGCGCGTCGCAATGACTCGGTTTTGGCTACTTCTAGTCTTGGTCGACGCTGACAACAAGTACTGCAAAGCAATCAGTGACTCGAACAGGGTGGACAATATGAGCGGAATAACAGTGAATCGTCGGCAGGTGATGCTGACAGCGGCGTCGGTAGCGGCGGGTGTGATCTTGCCGACCGGGAGCATGGCCTTTGCACAGGCGGCTTCCGCCGCGTCATCTACGGCTCAGGGTATCAATGCAGGTGGAAATATCGGCTATTATCGTTTTCGCGTCGGCGATATCTCTGCCACCGTGTTGAGCGACGGGCTGATAGGCGGCCCACCCCAGGTTTACGCCAGCGATGCGTCGGAGGCGGAACTAGAGGAGGTGCTGAGGCAAGCCTTCCTGCCGACCGACCACCTGACGCTGAATCTCAACACCCTGCTTATTGAAACCAATGGCCGGCGAATTCTTCTCGAAGCCGGCGCCGGGCAGACCATGGGGCCGCTAGGCGGTCGCATCTTCGATAATCTGGCCGCTATCGGTTTACGACCCGATGATATCGACGTCGTGGTTATCTCGCACACGCACCCGGATCATGTTGGCAATCTGCGAAAGGCCGATGGGCGCAAGGCATTTCCACGGGCAACCGTCTTTGCCCCCCGTGCCGATTGGGACTTCTTCATCGCGAACGATCCTGATCTTTCCTACATGCCGGTACCTGAGGATTTTCGTCGTCATTTCGCCGCCGCCATCCGGCAGAGCCTCGCGCCGGTCACCAACGATATCGAATTGTACGAAGCCGGCACAGAAATCGTTCCCGGCTTGACTACACTTCCGGCATTGGGCCACACCCCGGGCATGGCGAACTTCCTTGTCCACTCCGGAAATGATCAGCTACTGCTGACAGCCGATCTTGCCTATCATCCCATCGTCAATATTGATCACTCATGGGTGCCCGGGCCGGATCGTGACAAGGAAACGGCGCTGGCCTCCCGCCGCCGGATCTTCGATATGGCCGCGGCAGACCGGCTACCCGTTCTCGGCTTTCATTTTCCCTTCCCGGGGCTTGGCCGAATGCTCAAGACCGACACCGGCTATGCCTGGGTCCCGGCCAATTGGCAGTTTTGATCCGGGCAGCCCGTCAGTCGGTCCGAAGCCGTGCCGTTCACATTTTACTGAGCATCTCCACCGCCTGATCGAAGTGGCCGTCACGCTCCGCCCAGCGCAGGAAGTTGACGTTTTCCACCAGGATTTCCTTGGGCGTGGGCTTTGCCTGGAACAGTGTCATGACTTCGTCGATAAACTCATCGAGCGGCATATAGCCTTCGCGGGTCGACTGGCCGGGTGTCAGCTCGGTCTGCACCGCGGGGGGCGCCAGCTCGATAAGCTCGACCTTGCCCTTGAACTGTTCGCGAAGCGAAATCGTATAGGAGTGGATAGCCGCCTTGGTGGCGTTGTAGGTAGGCGTGCCGCTCAACGGCACAAACGCCAACCCGGAGGATACGTTGACGATCGCCGCGTCGGGCTGGCTCACCAGATGGTCGGTCAGTGCGTTGGTTAGCCGGATTGGCCCGAGCAGGTTGGTGATGACCGTCTGTTCGGCATCAATGTGGTCATGGGTACGGGTCAAGTCCTCGCGGCGCATAATGCCCGCATTGTTGATCAGCACGTTGAGGCGGGGATGCTCGGCGATGACGCGTTCAGCAAAGGCCGCAATCGCTTGCAGATCCTCTACACCGACAACCATCGCGTGCATATTTTGCCGACCGCCAATGGTTTCCACTAGCGTCTACCTGCGTCGACCGGCGACGATCACGGTGTTACCCAGCGCGTTGAAGCGTTGGGCAAGCTCACGGCCAATGCCTGAACCACCGCCGGTGATGAGCATGGTATTGCCTGATGTTTTCACTTTTAAACCCTCCATCTAACGGAATAACACTTTAGGACTCAGTACCATTGCGGCGTCTTTGCTAATGGCTGAGTCATCTTAGTGTTAATCATTCGGTGATAGCGGGGCTTGCCAAGCCTTGCGCAAAACTTGCCTGATCCTGCAGGCGTGGAGAAACCTTTTCTCAGCCATGCTAACGTTGCGATGAGAGGCTGGAGGAATGCATATGAACGCACTCAAACAGGCGGTTCAAACCTACGCTAGGTACCACGCCAATCACGATGGCTTGGTGGCAACCCCAGTGCCGGGGCTTAGCATGATGCGCGTCGAAACCCCCGCCGGTGACTTGCAATCGATATACAAGCCGTTGGTTTGCCTGGTGTTACAGGGCGGAAAACGGATGACAGTAGGACACCAGAGCAGAGTAGTAGCGGCCGGGGAATCGGCTATCGTGAGCGCGGATATGCCTGTCGTCGGGCGGATTGTCCAAGCCAGCCAGGATGAACCCTATTTGGCCGTTGCGATTGACCTGGATAGAGGGATCTTGCGCCAGCTAACCGCACACATGGGCAGCGCCCGTGCCCAGCGCCCATCCGAGATGCAAACGCTATTCGCCGAAGACACCGAAGCGGAGTTGATTGACTGCGCATCACGGCTGATGAAACTCCTGGATCGCCCCGATTCCGCAACGCTTTTGCGCCCCGGTATCCTGCAGGAGCTGCATTATTGGCTGCTGTCGGGCCCTCATGGCGCCGCCTTGCGGGATATTGCCGATCCGGATAGCTACGCAAGCCGTCTCGCCGCTGCTATTGCAATCTTAAGAGCCCAGTACACGTCACGCGTGCCGGTAAAGCAACTGGCGACTGAGGCAGGCATGAGCCTTAGCTCGTTTCACAAGCACTTCAAGCACATGACGTCGCTAACACCGGGCCAATACCAGCAGCGGCTGCGCTTGATCGAAGCACGCCGCCTGATGCTTGACGAAGGTGTTACCGCGAGCAATGCCGCCTTCGAAGTGGGCTATGAAAGTGTCTCTCAGTTCACTCGCGAATACGGCCGCCTTTTCAAGGCGCCGCCGAAGCGCGACGCGCTGCGCTTGCAGAAGACTATTAAGGTTGCCAGTAGAAGCGCCGCATCGTCGCAACGAATGGGCGCTTGAGATATATGGCGGCTTACTTGGGGAGTTTGGCAATGACCTTGATTTCAAAATCGAAGCCCGCCAGCCATGTCACGCCGACCGCCGTCCAGTTCGGGTAGGGTTTTTCTGGAAACGCGCGCGCTTTGGCTTCCAACCAGGTAGGGAACTGGACTTCAGGGTCGGTATGGAAGCTCGTCACATCGACTATATCGTCGAAGCTTGCCCCCGCTGCTTCCAGTACTCTCTGTAGGTTGTCGAAAGCAAGCTGCACCTGATCGGCAAAATCTGGCTCGGGTGAGCCGTCCTCACGACTGCCAACCTGGCCCGATACAAACAGAAAGTCGCCTGAGCGAACAGCGGCAGAATAGGTGTTCTGTTCATAAAGCGCTTGGCGGCCCGAGGGGAAAATAACGTCACGCTTAGCCATGTGAATCTCCATCAGTAGGTCAAAAGCGACCCTTTGTTTACGATGAAGTCACTTTAAGCCTGCCTTCGTGGTGGATAAACGGCGAATTCTGTTCAACATTGTTTGCATATCGCGAACAATCACAAGGTATCCGGCATAACCATGGACCGTTTCAATGCAATGCAAGCCTTTGCTCGGGTCGTGGAGACGGGCAGCTTTACCAAGGCCGCTGAAACACTTCACCTGAGCAAGACCAGCGTGACGCAACTGGTGCAACAGCTTGAGGCAAGACTGCGTGTCAAACTGCTCAACCGGACCACACGCCAGGTGAACGTCACGGCGGACGGTGCGGCCTATTACGAGCGTGTCATTAAGCTTCTGGCGGATATGGATGATGCCGAAACCAGCCTCTCCAACGCCTCGGTGTTGCCTCGCGGCCGATTAAGAGTGGACGTGCCCAGCCCTTTTGCACGGATGATCCTGATCCCCGCCTTGCCCGCGTTTCACGCTCGCTATCCCGATATTCAACTCGATATGGGGGTGAGTGATCGCATGGTGGATCTGATCGGTGAAAGCGTAGACTGTGTGGTGCGCGGCGGGGAGCTTACCGATCTATCGCTGGTGGCACGACGCGTGGGGGATCTGACACTCGGTGTTTACGCCGCACCAAGCTATCTGGAAAGGAGTGGTCATCCTACGCACCCGCAAGCGCTGTCGCTCCCGCCTCACTACATTGTCGGGTTCAGCTGGGCACGCGCTGGCTTGGCTTTTCCCTATGCTCTGTGCCGCGATGGAAAGCGTGTTTCCGTGCAAGGGCGCTACGTGATTTCGGTCGACGACGGGAATGCCGGCCTTGCGGCCGGGCTGGCGGGACTAGGCGTCATTTGGTTGCCTGATTACATGGCCAGGGAGCACGTTTCCCGCGGTGAACTAGTTCGCCTGTTTGATGATTGGCACCTGGAACCGATGCCGATGTACATCGCTTTCCCACCGAATCGGCACGTCAGCGCCAAGCTGCGCGTGTTCATCGATTGGGTCGTCGAGTTGATGGCGCAGCATGCGCCTATCGTTGATCGACGGGTAGGCTGAGCTATGTTTTGCAGCACATCACATTTATTGGCCGCTTCTCATCCCTGTAAATATTTACCTGGTAGCCGTTCCGCCAGGAACTCCATAAATAGCCGGGTACGTTGGGAAAGCGTGGTTTGACGGTAGTACACCGCATTCACTGCTTGGGTTTGCAGTTCGATGTGGTCGGGTAGTACATCGACCAGCGCGCCATTCTGTCGGGGAGAGATGGTCATAAAATCAGCCAGGCAAACAATACCTTCTCCCGCAATGGCGAGCTCTATTAGCGTGCTACCGCTAGAAGCCGCTAGTGCTGGCGTAATGTGAAAGCGCTTGCCATCGGCAAGGGTGAGCGGCCACTGGTTGAGATGGTCGAGCTGGCTGAAGCCTAGCAAGCTATGTTTCTGAAGGTCTTCGATATTTTGTGGTAAGCCATTGCGTTCCAGATAAAGGGGGCTGGCAAGAAGACGCAGCGGGCTGTGGCCGAGTAAGCGTGCGTGTAGCGATGAGTCTTCTAGCTGGCCAATGCGAATGGCCAGATCAACGCGCTGTTCCAGCAGGTCGATAAAGCGGTCGTGGGTATCCAGTTCCAGCGTAATGCCTGGGTAGCGGGCACGGAACTCGCCAATCACCGGCACAATCACGAACTGCATAAAGCTGGGGGCGGCATTGATTCTTAATCTACCTTGAGGCTGGTTGTGGCGATCCAGCATGGCCTCTTCGGCTTCATCTACGGCGGCAAGAATACGGCGGCAGTGGTTTAGAAACGTTTCACCCTCTTCGGTAAGTTCCAGGCGGCGTGTGGTTCGGCGTAGTAGCGTGGTGCCGAGCTTTTGCTCCAGGCGGTTGAGCGCACGGCTAACGCCGGAAACGGTAATGCCCAGCCGTTCGGCAGCGTTGGTGATTGAGCCGCTGTCGACCACGGTCACAAACGCCTGCTGTTCTTCAAGGGTGCTTTTCATGACCGGCTTCTCATAAAGTGCTTTTTATAACGTTCTCAAATGACGTAATGGCCAACGGTTAGAATTGTTGATATTAAATCAAAAGTATCTTGTCGGTACGTTGCTTCTTTTACGTTGCGATTCATCCCACAATACGCGCCATTAAGGCTACGCCTAAACTCTATAGGCTTGGCGAAGCTCATTAATTGGGATTGGGTAAATGAAGATTTTATTGATTAACGGTGGCAAGGCGTTTGCGCACTCTGGCGGCGAGCTCAATAATGCGCTGCATAGCGTAGCCCTGGATACCTTGAGCGAGATGGGGTACGAAGTACGCGAGACAGTGATTGATCAGGGGTATGACCTTGAAACTGAGGTCCAAAACTTCCTATGGGCAGACACCATTGTGTATCAGATGCCTGGCTGGTGGATGGGCGCACCTTGGATCGTCAAGCGCTATATTGATGAGGTGTTTACAGAAGGCCATGGTTCGCTTTACGCCAGTGATGGCCGCAGCCGCCAAGATCCGACCAAGCAGTACGGCAGCGGTGGCTTGCTTCAGGGCCGCCGCTACATGCTCTCGTTGACCTGGAACGCCCCTTTGGAAGCGTTCGAGGAGCCGGATAACTTCTTTGAAGGGCGCGGTGTGGATGGCGTTTACTTCCCGTTCCATAAGTCTCAGGAATTTATCGGCCTAGAGGCACTACCCACCTTTATCGCCAACGATGTGATGAAAGTGCCGCAAGTAGATCGCAACAAAGTCGATTACCGTGATCACCTGCGCCGCGTCCTAGGCTAAGCTTCGCACGCCATATACACCTAAGCACGACTAAACCGATAGCGTAGTTTAGGCAGCGCGCGGGCTACTGGGGGTAGGCGGGTCGCCATGATGAGCGCAGCAATCGCCGCGTACATCGCCCACTCTTGCATGTCGGCGCGCACTACCCAAAAAAAGTGCAGTAGAACCAGGCCCAAAATGGCGTATGAAAATTTATGCAGCGGCTTCCAGCGTTTGCCGAGGCGCTTCATCGCCCAGCGGTTGGAGGTAGCTCCTAGCGCGGCAAGGCCGATCAACGCGATCATGCCGACTACAATATAGGGCCGTTTTACCAGTTCACTACCCAGCAGCGCCCAGTTGAGTCCGAGGATAAACAGCGCGTAGCTGAGCATATGCAGGGTCGCGTAGGCGAGCGTCCATAGACCCAACTGTCGACGGATTAACGCAAAGCCTTTCCAGCGGGTGAGCTTGGTAAGCGGCGTAAGGCTAAGGGTAAACAGCAGCAACCAAAGCGCGCCAATGCCGATGTTCAGCAGTAGGTAACGCCCCGGTTCGGGGCCTGCAGCGTTATTCGCCACCTGCCAGCCCCAGAATACCAGCGGCGCTAGCGCCGCTAAAAAAACACTCACGCGCCAGAGTAGCCATGTGCGCTGTGTTGCCATTAGTAGTTAGCTCTCAAATCTAACCCCGCATACATGTCGGCGACTTCATCGGCATAGCCGTTAAACATCAGGGTATCAATGGTATTCGGACTGAACAGGCTGTTGGGCAACCGGCGTTCGGTGGCTTGGCTCCAGCGGGGGTGATCCACCTCTGGGTTCACGTTAGCGTAGAAGCCGTACTCATCAGGGGCGATTTGCTGCCAGGAATTGACCGGCTGCTCTTCCACCAGCGATATACGCACAATCGACTTAATGCTCTTGAAGCCGTATTTCCAAGGCACTACTAACCGCAAGGGCGCACCGTTTTGGTTGGGCAACTCGCGGCCATACATTCCCATGGCCAGTAGCGTTAGCGGGTTCATGGCTTCGTCCAGGCGCAGGCCTTCCACGTAGGGCCAGTCGATCAGTGCAAACGATGAGCGCTGCCCTGGCATCTGCTCTGGGTCGACCAAGGTTTCAAAACGAACGTATTTAGCTTTGCTGGTGGGGTCGGCGCGCTTGATGACCTCTGCAAGGGGAATGCCTAGCCAGGGAATCACCATCGACCAGGCCTCAACACAGCGTAGGCGGTAAATGCGCTCTTCAAACTGTGCTGGTTTGGCGAAGTCCTCTAGCGCAAAGCGCCCACCGTTATTGACTTCACCATCAACTACCACGCTCCAGGGCTGGGTTTCCAGGCTTCCTGCATGGCGGGCGGGGTCGGTTTTGCCAGAGCCAAACTCGTAGAAGTTGTTATAACCGCTGGCGTCCTCAAAGGGGGCGATTTTGTCTTTTTCGGGGTTGCTAGGGGTGACGGCTTCCCACTGGGTCTTGCTGATTTTCTCCTTTAGCCACGCTGGCGCATTGCCATCAGGGACGTCCGAGTAGTCAGCATTCGCTTGGGCGTGGCCGGAAAGAGCCAGCCCGGCGCCTAAGCCTGCCATACCCCCCATGAAACGACGACGGGAGAGGTAGATAGATTCCGGCGTGACATCTGACTCATGTAAGTCACTCGGTTTGGCAATCTTTATGAGCATGAGGTGCCTCCTGCTGGGTTAGGCCGGGCGGGCTATAACACCGTTTTTAATGAGAGTTATTTCGATGCTGGAATAAATAAAAAGTTCTACACAACTTGTAAGAAATGGTATCAAAAAAGAAGAAGCGATAAATCTATTTTGCTTGCCGCTGAGGCCTGCCTTACGAATGATAGGAGTGGCTGGCTTAATCCCTCTACTATAGACACGTTTTTAGGCCGAATGTCTCTCCTCTATCGACAAGGAACCCCATGGCTTCTACACGCCGTGAACTGATGGCATTGATTGAACGCAACGTCATACCGCCTGAACAGGTGTCGCGAGCCGTCAAGGTTGCCGGACTGCAACCTTCACCACGTGAATGGGCCGTATTTGTCGATCGGCTTTTACTATGGCTGGGAGGTTTGGCGCTAGCTTTCGCGGTACTGTTTTTTGTGGCCTATAACTGGGCTGAGATGGGCCGCTGGTTACGCTTTGGCGTGGTTCAGGGCGCGCTAGTATTAGTGGTAGGGGTTGCCGTGTGGGCTAACACCAGCCGAGTGGATGCCAAGGTCGCACTAACGGCCGCATCGCTGTTGGTGGGCGTTTTGCTGGCGTTGTTTGGCCAAACGTACCAAACCGGAGCCGATCCGTGGCAGCTGTTTTTCATCTGGGCCCTGTTGATCCTGCCCTGGGTGTATATCGTTCGTTTTGAGCTGCTTTGGTTATTGTGGCTTGGACTACTTAACGCGGCGTTAGGGCTTTATTTTCACACTTGGGGCGGGGTGATGAATGTTTGGTTTGCGAGCAGCGAGGCTGTTTTCGGGTGGTTATTTATGCTCAATACCATCGCTCTTGCCGTGTGGGAATGGGGAGGGAAGCGTCGAAATTGGCACGTAAGCCCTTGGTCCCTCCGCATCGTGGCGTTGGGAAGCGGCGTTTCTATCACGCTATTAATGATGACCTATGTCGTCGATACCACGCCGTCTATTGCATCAGTGCTGGTGGTATATCCCCTATGGTTGATAGCACTGTATGGCGTTTATCGACGCTGGCGTTCTGATGTACTACTGATAGCGGGCGGCTGTGTGTCGGCGATCAGCGTTGTGACGCTACTGCTGGCCAGGCTCTTGCTATGGGAAGGCGCTTGGCAGGAGGGGAGTTTAATGATGATCGCTATTGCGGTATTGGCGATGGGCGCCGGGGCCGTCGTGTGGCTGAAGCGACTACACCAAGAGGCTTCCCAATGACGCGCGATGCCGATGATTTAAAAGCTCGACTGAGCCAAGCGGGCATTATTATAAACGAGCCGACCACCCCTGTACCGTTGGGAACGCCTTGGTTTGTGCGCTTGCTGCAGGCGTTTTCCGGCTGGCTGGCAGCGCTGTTTCTGCTTGGTTTTATCGCAATGGGCATGGTGTTTTTAGTGGAAAGCCCAGTGGCGTCTCTGACCATAGGGCTTGTTATGATCAGCGCCGCTTTTGGGCTATTTCGCAAGGCACAAAGTGATCTACTCGAACATTTGGGTTTGGCGATTAGCTTCGCCGGGCAACTACTGATCGCCTGGGCATTGGCTGCGTTTTGGGAGGCTTTCGCTTACCCATTTTGGTCGTTGCTGGGATGGTCGCTGTTTGGTTTACAGTGCGCACTGGCACTGGTAATGCCGAGTCAGGCACATCGTAGCTTTTCTGCCTTTGCTGCATGCGTGGCGCTATATATGGCGTTGGTAGCGAACGCTATGGGGCCGGTCGCCAGTGGCATGGCGCTGCTGGCACTTACCGCACTTTGGTCCAATGAGTTTCGCTGGCCAACGCGCATAAACCACGTGCAGGCGTGGGGTTACGGCTTTTTGGTGGGCATGCTGGCCATTCAGGGATTAGCCCATACCGGCCAATCGCTGTTATTTGTTGATGGCATGGCAGGCAGCGCTTGGAGGGAATTACTGCCGTGGTTAAGCGTTGCGTTAATAGCGCTCGCTCTGCTGCTGGTTTTTCATAGGGTTTTCCAGAACCCTATTTCATTCAAGGGGCGCTGGGCGGCATACGCTTGCGCGATCGTATTGCTTATTGTGTCATTTCATCTACCGAGTGTCGGGCAGGGCGTGGTGGTGATGTTATTAGGCTTTACCATTGGTCATCGTGTATTGGTTAGCGCCGGTGTATTGTCGCTGCTGCTGGGTATTGGCAGCTGTTACTACTGGCTGGATGCCACGCTGCTGATGAAGTCACTCACGCTACTGGTAATAGGAGGACTGCTCTTGTTACTGCGTTGGGCGTTACGCCAGTGGCTAAATACAAAGATGGCCACGCAAGGCGACAGGAGCTTAGACCGTGATGCTTAGTGCCATGATGCGTAGTGCTAAGTGGAGCCGGGTCGTTATCGTTGCGACCATGTTGTTGATCTTAGCGGTGGTGAACGGAGCGATTTGGCAGAAAGAGCGTCAACTATCGGAGGGAGAGGTCGTCTACCTAGAGCTGGCGCCGGTCGACCCGCGCTCGTTAATGCAGGGCGACTACATGGCGCTCAATTTTGCACTGAGTAACGATATTCAGCGTGCGCTTCAAAGCCGCCATGACGGCGACACCCTCAAGACACGTGATGGCCACGCCGTTGTGCGCTTGGACGAACAAGGCATTGGCCATTTTCAGCGCTTGGCAGATGGCCAGAGCACACTGGAGAATGACGAACGACGGCTGCAATATCGGCTGCGCGACGGCCAGGTGCGTTTTGCCACCAATGCGTTCTTCTTCCAGGAAGGCCACGCTGAGCGCTATGAGGCTGCCCGCTACGGCCAGTTTCGTATCAACGATAATGGTGAACCTTTGCTGGTTTCTCTTCACGATGAAACCCTTGAAAACCTAAGCCCTTAAGGCCTTTTAACCCCATCAAAGATGGGCGGGCGCTCCCGCTTACGTCGTTGGGGAGTGCCCGTCTTTGTGTTTTAGGCGTCTGTTGCTACGGCGGGGCCCTTTATATTGGGCCCATGCTTCTCGCGTATGACCGAGGCCTGGGCGGTAGAGAGCGAGGCGCCACTAGTTGTACACCTTTACAGACAATCTGACGCTCGACTTTGATCGGAGCAGTGGCCCGGCGCAGAAAGCCCTGGTTGATAGGGCTGTGCGGCTTGAGCGCCAGGCGTTCGTTGGCCATCCCTTCAGCAAGCTCGTGATTCCCGCCACGCAAGGCGGCTTCGGTCAGCGTCCAGTCGATAATGTCGCGCTGGGCGTGACTACCGCCGAAAGCATTGGCGATAAAGCGCAACGGGTACAGACGTTCGGTCGCGGTGGCGTAGTTGCCTCGCCAGAAGGCGACAAACCCCTCAGCTAACGGCAGGCCGATGTGGCGAGCCCAGTTCGCTGCCTCGGAGCTTCGGTCGGTATTGCGGAGCGTTGCCAGTAGTGATTCCACGCGGTCGTCGCGCCCGGCGCCCAGATAGGCCATGACAGCATGCCAGTCGTTGAAGGGGTAAAGCGTGCCGTTTGCGTGCTGGTCCCAGGCGACCGCCAGTTCCTGCCATCGCTCTCCTACGTCCTGACCGGTAAGGGTCAGCCGCCATAGCAACGCCGAGGCATCAATCATATCCAACACGACATTGCTGCGCGCCTGACGAATGGGGCCGTCATAGAGAGCTAACACTTCTTTTGAGTGGCCGAGATCAAGGTGGCAAAGGGCGAGATGCCACCAGTTGTGTACTTTGAATAGGTTGTCATCACCAGACCAGTAAGGCTCGCGGGTGCTCATCCAGCTAATGCCGTCCTGGGCACGGCCCTGCATTTCCATGACATGGGCCACGGCGTGATGCGCCCAGCAGTCGAGCGGCTGGGTGTCTAACGCTTGTCGGCCAACCTGCTCGGCACGGGCGTAGTCGCCGGTTTCCTCCAGCCCAAAGGCATACATGCCCATTGCAATCGAATGCCCTGGAATGTCCGGCGACCATCGCGGTAGCACACGCGAGAAACGGTCGCGTAGATTGCGAGCATTCGCACGATAAAAGTCGATTAGGTGACCCGCCTGCAGAGCCAGCAGGTCGTGTGGGAAGCGTAGGTTATGATGATCCAGAGTGAGCCCTGCAGCGGTCCACTCGCTGGCAAGCAGCTGCGTGAGGGCGACCGCATGAGAGGTTTCGCGGTCATTCAAGCGTGATTGTTTAATGACGACTAAATCGGTTTTGGCGGCGTCTGCAGCAGCGGGCTCTGCGGCTAGAGCAAATAGATAGGCCCGGGCAATGCGTGCCATGGTGAAATCGGGGGCTATTTCGATGGCTTGATTGAGCGGGGTAACAGGGTCGCCGCGATAGATATTGAAGGCATCGATGGCGCGGTGGTAAAGCTCCCTTGTTTCGGTGGTGGCGCCGGGTAGGGTGTTTCCTTGGCGGTCAGTTAGCATCAGCATGGCTCCATTTTTGATTGTCGTTATTGGCGGCGGCCTCTCCGCTCACCAGTCTGCTAGACTACGTTGAGGCACTGAAAACCATAATAGCCGAGGCGCCGGTGTTGTTGTCCGATCCGCCGTGATAGAGACACAAACCCATGGATGCTGCACTTGATGTGCTGCGCATGATCCGCTTTACCGGTGGCATCTTTCTCGATGCCGAGTTCTCTGCGCCCTGGTGTGTGGTGGCGCAGGTCACTCCAGAGGATTGTCGCCCGTTCACCCCCGTGCCTGAAGGCATCCTGGCCTATCACTACGTGAGTGCCGGGCGGCTGTTGCTGCAGGTAGGCCAAGGGCTACCTGTCGCCGTACCCGCTGGGCATATCGTACTGCTGCCGCGTAACGACTCCCACCTTCTTGGTAGTGAGTTGACCGACCATCCCGTCAGCGTCGACCAACTACTTCAGCCCATGAGCGAAGGCGGATTGGCCCGGATTGTCCATGGTGGCGGCGGTGAAACGACGCGCTTGCTGTGTGGTTTTTTGTACAGTGAGACGCCCTGCGTTGCATTGATTGGTGTGCTGCCCAGCGTCATGACCTTCGATGTGGCCGAGGGGGCGGCCAGAGCGTGGATCGAAAGCTCTTTCCGTTTTGCCGCCGCGGAACTGGCTGCTGGCACAGTTCGTTCGCCAGCGCTTCTCGCCAGGCTTGCCGAGCTGCTTTTTATCGAGGCGGCGCAGCTTTACCTCTCTCGTTTGCCGCCTGAGCAGCGTGCCTGGGTGGGTGGATTGCGCGATCCCTTTGTCAGCCGAGGGCTGGCCCAGTTGCATGACTGCCCCGAACGTCATTGGACAACGCAATTGTTGGCTCGCCAAGTTGGGTTATCGCGCTCTGCCTTTGCCGAGCGCTTCACTGAGCTGGTGGGCATGCCACCGATGCGCTATCTAGCCAAGCTGCGTATGCAAGCCGCTGCCCGTCGCCTGCGTGAGTCGCTTATCCCCATCGCGCGTATCGCGTTGGAAGCGGGCTACGAGTCGGAAGCTTCCTTTAGCAAAGCGTTCAAGCGCGCATTTGGAACACCGCCCGCAGCTTGGCGACGGGAACAGCGGGTTCTGCACGAAGCCGATAGCTGAACTGTATGCTCCGACCTTAGTACAACGTTAGCAACCAAACCTAATGAGCTACGTGATGAGCTAATTGCCTGTTAGGAACATGGCTGTCGCTACACTTCGCCTTGCACCGTTAAGAAAGGTAGGCTGTAATTTGTCCTCTTAACTGACAAGGATGGCCTGTTTTAACCGGCAGGCTGGCTAAGTTAACGGCTTTTCGTTGGTAGGAAAGTGGCCCATCTCAACTAATAAGGTATGTATGAAAGCAATCAGCTCGTGGCTCGCATGGGGTTTGTTAGTACTGGCGCTGACAGTTTCCAGCCTATGCGTGGCGCAAACTCAAGGAGGAGAGAGCGAGAACCATCGATGGTTTACCGTCGATGCGTTAAACGAGGGGCTGGGTGAGCCGCCTGAAGAAGCGAATCGGGTGACACCGCGTGAGTCAATCAGAAGTTTCCTGGAACTGACGGATCAGGAAGAGTATGAAGCCGCTGCCCATATGCTCAATCTCTCTGACCTTTCAGAAGGGGAACAGCGAGAACAGGGGCGTGAGCTGGCCCGGAAGTTAGCCGAGATTTTTCAGCGCGGTGAATGGCTGAGTATTTCTGACCTGCCAGGTAGGGAGGACGCTGTTATTGAAGACTCGGCGGGCCAAAATCCCCGCGTCGGCGAGCCCCGCCGCAATATCGAGGTGTCTTCCTTAAAAGCGGACGGGGAAACCTACGATATTCGACTGGGCCGATACCGGGTGGGTGATCAGGAGCCGGTCTGGCTGATCATGCCCGTCAGCGTGTCGTATATCCCGGTGCTGTATGAGCAGTACGGTCCATCAATGTTGGAAAGTTATATCCCTGAACGCTTCCAATCATCGTTTGGCCTCCTGAGAATTTGGGAGTGGATAGCCATTCCGGTCTTTTTGCTGTTCGTAGGTATGGTCGGTTGGGGCGTTCATCGCCTAATCGGGTTGATGTCGAAATGGCTGCCTGCGGGAGTATCGACCATTTTTGCCAGTCAAATCGGCTTGCCTGCGGCGCTAATTACGATGTCGTTGATCACCCAGATGCTGCTGGATTATGTAGTGTCGTTTTCAGCAGTCGCTACAACAACATTTCGGGTTTTATTAATCAGTATCTTGGCCTGGGGGGCCGGTACGATCGCACTGCGCCTGGTGGATATCATCATGCTGCGGATGACGCGCCGATTAGTGGGCGAAATCGATGATACGAAACCACGCGACGAGCGTCGGCTACTAACCTCACTCTATGCGCTGCGCCGGGTCATTATTCTGATTACAGTGACCGGCGTCTCTATTTACATACTGGGTCAGATTCAGCTCTTTGAATCCCTTGGCCTTTCTATTCTGGCATCTGCCAGCGTGTTGGCGGTGCTGGTAGGTGTCGCAGGTCAAGCGGTGCTAGGGAATATCCTGGCGTCGTTCCAACTGTCGTTTGCCAAGCCTATTCGTATTGGCGATCTGGTGATTTTTGAAGGCCAGTGGTGCTACGTAGAAGGCATTTTTTATACCTTCATTCGTTTACGGTCTTGGGACGAGCGCCGTGTGATTGTGCCCGTTACCTACTTTACGTCGAAGCCTTTCGAGAACCTATCCGTCAAGAGCACCAAGATGTATCGGTTTTTGGAGCTCACCCTCCATTTAAGCGCTGATATTGGTCTCGTTAGGGATAAATTTATCGAATTTGCTAAAGAAGAAAGTAACGTTATCGAGCACCACAAGCTGCTGTGCTACGTGACCGGCCAAACCGGTACGGCGCAGACCGTCTCTTGTTACCTGATGACCTCAGACCCATTGTCCGGCTGGGCAGCAGAAATGAACGTCCGCGAGAAGCTAATGACTTTTATTCGTGATAACTACCCAGAATGGTGGCCCAGGGAGATCGTGGTGATTAGCCATCACGATATCGCCCGCGGCGAGCAGGCTAAGCGCCCGGAGGAAGGGGATAGTATTGAGGTGAAACCATCAGAGTAGCTGGCCGTCAAGCAGCACTGCTTTCTCGTGTATAGCAATTTGCTATTTATCGCATTTTGCTATAATATGGTTATGTAAATGAGGGTTTGGCTAGTGCATGTCATCACACAGAAGCGTATTTGGGAAGCTATAGAAGCAAACCCGAATACTGCCACTGCCCTAGAAGCATGGTATCGGCTGATGAAGTCTAATGACCCAAAAGATTTCAATGCCATGAAAGCGCTATTCCCAGCCACTGATAAAGTGGGAAACTTTCACGTTTTTGACATAGGTGGCAACAAGCTGAGGTTAATCGCTGTTGTTCATTATCAGAGTAAAAAAGTATTTATCCGCCATATCCTTGATCACAAAGAGTATGACAAGGGTAAGTGGAAAAAGGAGTGACTATGCACGCTCTCGTTGAGCAAGCGACGGAACACTGGGTTTATCTTGCCCCTCTTCTTAGCGATCCACATACCGAAGCTGAATACGATGCCCGGGTCGAGGCGCTTGATGAAATTCTTGATCTTGTCGGTGACGATGAGACACACCCACTTGCCGGCCTGACGAATCGCTTGGGTGATATCATTGAGTCCTATGATGAAGCACATCGCCCGATGCCTGAGGTGTCTGGAGGTGAGGTACTTCGCTACCTTATGCAAGAGCATGGGATAGCGCAGAGCGAGCTACCTGAAGTTGGCGCTCAATCGGTGGTGTCTGAAGTTCTCAGTGGGCGCCGCAAGCTGAACTGGCGCCAAATCTGCGAGCTTTCGGAACGGTTTGGCATCGCTACCGACTCGTTTAAAGAACCCAGGGAAAAGCTACGCGTTTTGACCTGATAAAGCCTTATGGCGCTTAGACTACCTCTAGCGGTATATCGACGCCGAACTGCTGCAGCATACGTCGGAATGTCTCAATATCATAGGTCTCGCTTTCTGTCACCAGACCTTGAATTTGGCCTGTGCCCGGCGTGCCATCGCCTAATCCAGCGACAATCGATTCGGCGGGGTCGAGGAATTGGCAACTGGGTCTCGCCGCTTCAAAGAAGGAGCGAAGCCATGGTAAATGCGTGCTGGAAAGTGTCAGCGTGTCGATATCGGGGTGCTGCCGGAAGACGCCATCGATAAAAGTAGTGACCGCTTTCTGCGTCGCTTTTGGGTCGAATAGAAAGGCACCATTCTCGACAAGCTCCACCATGGACGAAGCATTGATCAGGCTGACATTCTCCGGGTGGGGTGCATGGCGAGCGATGAACTGCTTGAGCGGCGCGCTTTCGATGAGTGAATGCACCCCCATGATGCCGACCTTGCCGCTCGCCGACATAGCGAGTGCTTCTTCGATGGGCGGGTAGACGCCGAACAATGGCACCAAGGTGCTTTGGCGAACGTCATCCAGCACCATGATAGACGGTGCGTTCGATGCGATGACGATGGCAGAGGGTGCATAGCCCTCAAGAAAACGCAGTGTGCGATGCATGACAGCGAGTAGCTCTTCACGCCCTTTGCTCCCATAAGGAAAGCTAGCCCGATCAGCGAAATAAACAATATCCTGTTTGGGAAGACGCTTATGTATCTCGGCAACAATGGCATAGCTGCCAATGCCAGCGTCGAAAACAGCGATTGGCTGGTGCATAGTAATATCCTGGGTGTCGACTAAAGTCTAGTGATCCATAATATTCTAATGCGATGGAAGCGTCATTTTTAGCTACTATGCTAGTTAAACTTTATACGATGCTGGGGCACGGCATCGCATAAATTCGAAATGAATGAATAGCATGGTGATGGCAGAGAAATTTATGGTGAATGAGTGGTTGTCTAAATGTCGTTAAATATTGTGCAGCGTTTGCTGCCCGGCTGGGGCGTTACTTATGGCCCACCGGGCGATGACTCTTTTCCAGCCGTCATGTTGTTGCATGGTTCTGAAGGCGCATGGGCGGGGTGGAGCCATCGTGATGCGATGCTATTCGCCCCCCATGGCTTCCTGGCGTTCCCTTATGGCTACTCAAGCGGCGGTAATGCATGGAATGCGGGGCATATTATCGATTACCCACTGGATCGCAGCGTGGAGGCATTTAAAGCCCTACGGGAATTCCAGTTCGCTGATAAGCGAGTAGGGCTTTATGGTATTTCACGCGGCGCCGAGCATGCGTTATTGCTCGGCTCACTGATGGCAGGAGATAAGATCGAAGGTATGCCTGATGCCATTGCCGCGCATAGCCCGCCCGATGCTGTGTGCGGTGCCTTTGATGCACGTAGCTTTCGCGATGAGGGTGACCTGGGCTGGCAAGCCTGGGACGTCAGCAAGCGCGCCTGGACATGGCGTGATAGTCACGAAGGCTTGCTGCCGACCACAACAATAGAGATCGAACGCTACCTAGGGCCGCTACTACTTTCCCATGGCACCAAAGACCGAATGTGGTCGGTGGAAATGACCAAACGCCTGGAACAACGCCTGCGCGAGCATGGCCGCGCCCCGGAAGTTCACTACTACGAAGGTGAAGATCATATACCTAGTAGCTCAGGGCAGAATAAGCACTATGGGCTGCTGCTAGATTTCTTTTCAAAACACCTGTAAGTCACTGTTCCTCATTTTTCCATCCAAAAAGCCCATCTCGGTAGCTAAGAGGTATGGCGAAAAGAATATCTGCTCTAGGCTTTAGTCAGGGTTAAAAAGCCATCTTCATCAATAAAACCTTTATCCCCCGTTATGTACCAGCGGTGACCACCGATCTCGTGGAGCGCCTTGGCCGTGCAGTTGGGGTCATTGAGATACCCCTGCATAATTTGCGGGCCGCTAATCAATATCATGCCGGCCTCGCCGGTCGGCAGCTCTTCAAAGCTGTCGGGGTCGACGGTTTTGAAGCTGGTGCCGGGCAGCGGCATGCCTACGGAGCCTGGCTTGCTGCCGTGCTGGATCTGCTGGTAATGAGCGCCCATTGCATCGGGAAGATTCACCGAAGCCACGGGGGCAATTTCGGTAGCGCCGTAGCCTTCATATATTGATTTGTGGAATTTAAGGGCAAAGCTGGTACGCACGTTTTCATCGAGCTTCTCGGCCCCAGCAACTACTATCCTCAAGCTTTGCAGCATCAGTGGATGCACCTTTTGACTGCGTACAAAAAGGCGCAAAAAGCTTGATGTGCCGAACATGATGGTAGCCTTGTGCTTGGCAATTGCGCCCGCGATGCCGGGAGCATCGGAGGGGGCGGCATGGCACACCAGCGGCAGCCCTTCAATCAGCGGTAGCAGTTGGGTGATCGTGAAGCCAAAGGCATGGAATAGCGGCAGTGAGCCCATTACAACGTCGTTGCTCTGGGTATTGAGCACGTCGGAGGTCTGCTTGATATTGGCCATCAAGTTACGGTGGCTCAGCATTACGCCCTTGGGTTCGCCTTCGCTTCCGCTTGAGAACAGGATGGCGGCGGTGGCGCCGGCATCGCGAGCGTGGCAGAAGCAGCGCTGTAGTAGCCACGTCGGCAATACTCTCACCGCAAGCCAGGTACTCAAGCGCTCAGCGCGGCCAATTGTGGTTTGCAGGTCTTCTAAAAAGACCATCTGCTTACCGTGAAGTAATTGGCTAACGTCGAGCCCGCGCTGCTCGAGCTTCTTCACAAAGCGTGGTGAGGTGAAGACGGTAGCAATTTCCGCCTGGGAAAGGGCAGAGGAGAGCGCTTCTTGGTCGGCGGTATAATTAAGATTCACCACCGTTTTTCCCGCCAGCAGCGTAGCCATATTGGCGACAACCCCGGCGCTGCTGGTAGGTAGCAGTAGGCCAACGTTCTGACCGGGGTTGAGCTTGCGAACACGCTTTGCCATCAACAGGCTGGCAGTGAGCGCTTGGCTTGCGTTGAATGTGCGGCCCAGGGTATCGGCCAGGGCAAGGTCGCTAGGGCGGCGCTTAACGCTCTGAATCCAGGCGTTGGGTAGCGAGGGTAGATCGTTCATGGCTTTCTGCCAAGATCGGGTAGCCTGCTCAAAAATACGCCGTTTAAGCACGTCGGCGGGGGTATCCTTGGGTAGCGGCTTGCCAAAGGCGACCACTACCGAGCGGTGCAGTGGTGCATTGCGCAGCTCTTTAAGCTTGCTGGATGAGCGGGAAAATTGGCTGCCCCAGAGGCCGCGCAGGTAGAACGGTACGATTTTGACGTCTGGGTTAGCCATTTCACAGGCGCGCTGATAGCCGCGGCGGAATTCGCCTAGCTGGCCAGTGCGGCTAATCGCCCCTTCAGGAAACAGGCATACCACTTCGCCTGCGTTGAGCTGTTCCGCCACATCGGCCAGGGCTTTTTCGGCCCCGCTGCCGCGCTCGATAGGAATACACCCCAAGGCTTTGAAGAACCAGCGTAGGTACCAACGCTGGTAAACCGATCTGAGCATTACAAAGCGCACCGGGCGGGGGCTGGCGATCTGGACCATGGCCCAATCCACCCAGCTGATATGGTTGCCCAATAGCAGCACTCCGCCCTGGGCAGGCAGGTTCTGCAAGCCATGGACGTCTACCCGGTAGCGTCGGGTCAGCAAGAAACTCAATAGAAAGCGCACCAAGCTTTGGGGCAGCTTAACAATGGTGTAACCACCGCCCACCATGGCTACGGTAGCAATGAGTAGCAGTAGGTAGTGGCTATTCACTCCCGCCAACGCGAACAGCGCCGTGAGCACCAAAAAGCCCAGCATGGCGATGTTTTGAATCCAGTTGTTGGCGGCCAGCACGGTGCCTAGCTCGTTGTCGGCGGCGTGAAACTGAATCAGCGCATTAAGCGGCACGATGAAAAGCCCACCCATGATGCCGATAAAAACAAAGTTCAGCGCTTGGCTTACGGGTGTGGTTAACAGCGGCAGACACCATAAACCCACGGCTACCCCAATTGCGCCAACGGGGATCAAGCCGGTTTCAATGCGGTTGTGGGAAAGTTTGCTGGCGAATAGGGAACCAAGCGCAATCCCGATGCCGCTAGCGGCGAGAATGCCCTGGGGCACCAAGGTATTATTGATACTGAGGGCGTCTTTGGCGTAAGCGGGAAAAGCCGCCAACAGCACTTGGCCCACTGACCAAAAGGTGGCAAGGCCGATAATGGAGAGCCTGATGACAGGCTGGTGAGCGATAATCCGCAGGTTGTCTTTTAGGGCAGTGCCCTTGATGTAACGCTGCCAGGTCAGCGGTAACTCTGACCGAATGGTGTTATCAAGCGGAAGGCGGTAAAGCGCCACCACCTGGAGAGCGCTATTGAGCACCAGCAGCCAGCCCAGCGGGGCTATTTGGCGCAACAGCTGCGCTGGGGTTTGATCTTGCGGTGAGACCCAGGTTTCAAATAGCGCGGTAAACGCCACGGTGCCCGCTAGAATGGCGCCAATCGTAACCGCCTGGATCAGCCCGTTGGCTTCCGCCAAATGCGGCTTGCCGAAGAGTCCTTTTACCAAGCCGTATTTGGCCGGTGAGTAAAAGGCCGATTGAATCGCCAGCAGCAGCGTCATGGAAAAGGCCAGCCAGAACCAGCCTTGGTAGTAGGCGGCGGTGATGCCCAGTGAGACCACGACGGCGGCCCAGGCCGATGTGCGCAGAATGCGTACTTTGGGATAGCTGTCAGCCACATGGCCCGCCGGGCTAAACAGTAAAATAAACGGCAGCAGGATAAGTCCGTTGACCAGTGCGGTGAGCACGACCTGTGCTTCGCCATCGTAGCTTTTGAAGATCGTGTTCTGAATGACGATCTTGTGGCCTAGATCCACAAAGACATTGAGAAAAATAGCGATCAAGTAAGGCCAAGCGCTCGGAATGCGCAGCAGTCGATGCATGATGTGTTAGCCTTTAGGATGTTTTAGCGTCATAGCACTCTCTAAACCGAATTTTCTTAGCAACATCCTATCTACTATCTCTTAATCAACGATGAAGCGTCTATGAGCATTACCCCTTTTCAAGCACTGGCGTGCCCGCTAGATGGCGAGCCGTTACATGTAGCGGGCAACACATGGCGCTGTGCTGCAGGGCATAGTTTTGATATTGCCAAGCAGGGCTACGTTAATTTACTGCCTGTGCAGCAGAAGCGCTCCCACGACCCTGGTGATAGCAAGGCGATGGTCGCTGCGCGGCAGCGCTTTTTAGACGCAGGTCATTATCAGCCTATTGCGGAGGCGGTTAGTAACGCCGTGTTGAGCCATGCCGAGGTACAAGCGGTGGGCAACCCGCCATTTAGCTGCCTGGATGCCGGCTGCGGTGAAGGTTACTACCTTCGCCAATTAGTTGATGCGGCGACTGACACGCAGCCACTTTCTTTGATGGGACTGGATATCTCTAAATGGGCGGTATTGGCCGCAGCAAAGCAGGATGCTAAACAGATGCCGCTAAGTAGTTGGGTCGTGGGCAGCAATGCGCACTTGCCGGTGCAAACGGGAACGTTGGATAGCGTGCTGTGTATGTTTGGCTTTCCAGTGGTAAGCGAGTTTGCTCGTGTGCTGAAAACCGAAGGCGTACTACTGCAGGTTGAAGCGGGGACTAATCACTTGAGGGAGCTGCGGGAGGTTATCTATCCCACGTTAAAACCTGAACGCTCGACTGAGACAGAGGTGCCGGAAGGCTTTACTCACCATAGCAGGGAGAGAGTCAGCTACTCGCTTGCACTAAACGGAAGTGAGGAAATTGCCGATCTGTTGGCGATGACGCCGCATCTTTATCGAGCCAGCGCTGAGGGTCGTGCTCGCGCAGCGGCTCTTGATGTGCTGAACGTGACAGTGGATGTGCATGTGGCGCAGTGGCGACGCCTTTAGTCGCTTTTAAACGCAACAAGGCCCGCATAAGCGGGCCTTGTTATCCGAACCTCGGAAGGTTCGAGCAAATTCTTAAGCGCTATGTCTTAGAGACTTAGACTTAGGAAATTTGCTTGATGTTTGAAGCCTGAAGGCCTTTCTTACCCTGGGTAACGTCAAAAGAAACGTTAGCGCCTTCTTGCAGGGTTTTGAAGCCGTCTGCTTGAATTTCAGAGAAATGGGCAAACAGGTCATCGCCGCCGTCAGAAGGAGCAATAAAACCGAAGCCTTTAGTATCGTTGAACCACTTAACTGTGCCAGTAGACATAGTAAAAATCCTTTCGCGCAAAGCGCTTTGTAAAGTTCCTGGTATCACCCAGATTAATAGCGGATAAAACAAGGAATACAATTACAGGCTTGCCGAAAGATCTCGTACACGTCTATCTCGTACATTTCTAAATCTTTTTCGTACACTTCTGAAACCATGCTGCTTGCTAACCAACTGCACCTACAATGTCACGAATTGTATCGCTCGTCAATGCTTTTGTTGTTTGTTTTCTAAAGCCGCGGTTATAGACCCTTCTAATACCCATTTCTTTCCAAGGCGAATTTTATGCAGGGGCTTTAACGAAGCCTTACCGGCAGGGAAAAATAGCGAGACCCACTAGCCTAGACAACTTATGTTCTATTTATCAGCGCAATACGGCATCGCTTACGGGTTGATCTACACTTCTTAGTCACGACGCATTTCCTACTTAACCAGAACGGACACTACGCACTCAAGGATTAGAGGGCAAACAATGACTTATGATGTGGCCATAGTGGGCGGAAGCTACGCAGGCATGGCAGCTGGACTACAGTTAGCGCAGACACGCCGGAAGGTGGTAGTGGTTGATGCCGGGCAGCCTCGTAATCGCTTTGCGTCACATTCGCGGGGGTTTTTAACCCAGGATGGCAAGCCGCCTAGAGAAATAGCAGCTGCAGGCTATGCAGAGTTAGCGCAGTACTCAACGGTTGAATGGCGCAAAGGCCATGTCGAAACGATTACCGGTCAAAAGGATGATTTTACACTGTTGCTGGCCAGCCAGCAGGGGGTGAATGAGCGTATCTACGCAAGGCGTATTATTCTCGCAGCGGGTGTCGGCGATCGGCTTCCCAACATGCCGGGAATAGCCGAATTATGGGGGACTCGTGTTTTCCATTGTCCTTACTGCCATGGTTTTGACCTGAACGGCGGGCGAATTGGCGTACTGGCCTCCTCTGATTTCGCAATGCACTTGGCAATACTGCTACCCGACTGGGGGGAAACAACACTTTTTCTGAACGATGCTTTTGAACCCAATATGACTCAGTTGGAAAAGCTCAATGAACGTAGCACCCATATTGAGCGGGGCGCCGTTGAACGGTTAACTGATGAAGGTGAGAGCGTGGGCTTGGTAATGGCAGATGGCCGCATGTTTTCGTTAGCGGGCCTGTTTATCGTGACTGAAACCGATCCCAGCCAATTGGCGATTCGGTTAGGGTGTGAGCTTGAAGTGACGCCATTGGGACGGGTGGTAAAAATCAATGCTTCCAAGGCCACATCGGTACCTGGTGTGTTCGCGTGTGGCGATATAGCCCGGCCCGTGGGCAATGTGTCGTTGGCGGTCAGTGATGGTGCGTTAGCCGGACAGGCAGCCCACCACTCACTGGTCTTCGGTCATTAAGCGAAGTGTGAGAGCCTTCGCCCATCCGCCCGTGGGATCAGCGGCGATTGCGCTGCTTTACATCATCGTCGTGGTTTTAGCGGGGCGAAATGAGAGATGGCTCCTGGCGATATAGCACCATGCCACCGTGATAGAGCACGTCATCTATAAATTCACCATCAGCGGTAAAGCCGGTGTCATCCCAGTATTCAATATAGTTATCGGTTAACCGATAGCGCCCTTGGTAAGCGCTTTCGCGTTCGCCGCGCGCCTCGTCGTATCGGTTATTGGGCAACAGCTCATGGCGAATTCGGCCATCTTTGGTTACCCATATGCCCACGTAGGGATGCTCAGCCATCGCATCATCTCCTGTATCAGGAAGTGTTTGCGCAGCAGTGATCGCTGGCGACAGAGTGATAATGCCAGCGATGACCAGCTCACGTTTCCAGTAGATGGGAAGGTTAGTCTCTTGCATGTTTAATGCCTCGTGCTAAACGTCACGCTCGGCAAGTCACTCGAGCGTGATGCATGCGGAGTTGCAGTCGCCATGTAATCATCCTTCTGTTTATGACTAGTGAGGGAGATTAACCAGTGGCAGCAAAAGCCAATAGACGCAATCCTGCTACATGTTTGCCTAATCCTGTCGTGTTTAGAACAGGGCGGGTGATCTAGGGTTAAACAACAGGATTTACGTCCATCGGCGACGGAAGTGCGCAGCATGCGGCAAGCTGGTACACACTGCCCAGATGGCAAAGTACGTTTTTACATCGAACCGTAGGGACTTAGATGACACGGATATGGAAGGTCTATTCTCAGGCGTCATTGATTTTACGCATCACTATCGCTCTGGTGCTGGGCGTTGTGGTTGGGCTGGCTGGTGGTGAGCCGGTAGCGGTTTGGTTGGCGCCGTTGGGGGATTTACTCCTTCGGCTGCTCACATTTCTAATTGTTCCTATTGTGCTGTTTACGCTGATGGTGGGGGTTAACCAATCACGGGAGGGTAGCGCAGGGCGCATTGGTGGCAAGGTATTTGGCTACTATTTGGCCTCATCGGCATTGGCGATCATGGTGGGTTTGACCATCGCAACACTGTTTAACCCCGGTAGCGGAATGAGGCTGGAGGAGGAGGCCAGCTTCTCGGTGCCGGATAACCCCGGCGTTGTCGATGCGCTGCTTAATATCGTGCCCGACAATATTATCGGTGCGTTTGTCGAACTCAATATGCTGGGTATTATTTTTACGGCGTTAGTGTTCGGCATTGCGCTGCTGAAAATGCGCCAGTCGCAACACCAGCAAGCCATGGGGGAACGGCTGTTTGGCGTGATTGAAGCGCTCAATGCGGTCACCTTAAAAGTGATGTCGGGGGTGCTGCACTATGTACCTATTGGGGTATTTGCGATTGTCGCTGAAACGGTAAGTCAGCAGGGGCTGGAAACGCTGCTGTCGTTGGGCGACATGGTGGTCGTACTGTATTTCGCACTAGCCACGCATTTGCTGATTTATTGCGGCATTATGCGCCTGTTTGGCGTCAAGCTTCGCACCTTCTTCCGTGAGGCAAGAACCCCCATGGCAACGGCGTTTGCCACCCAAAGTAGTTCAGGCACGCTGCCCCTCACTATTAATGCCGCTCACCGCCTGGGAATTTCCAAAAGCATTTATGGCTTTAGCCTGCCACTTGGAGCTACCTTGAATATGGATGGGGCGGCGATTCGCATCGCGATTTCGGCGGTCTTTGCAGCCAACGTGATAGGGGCGCCGTTGGATTTCATCAGCATGGTGCAGATAGTGCTGATTGGGACGCTGGTGTCAGTGGGCACGGCCGGGGTGCCAGGGGCTGGGATCATTATGATCGCGACCGTATTTGCCCAAGTCGGCCTGCCAATCGAGACCGTTGCGCTGTTGACTGCCATCGATGCGCTGGTAGGAATGGGGGCTACCGCGTTAAACGTGACAGGCGATCTAGTCGGTACCTCGGTCATTGCTCGAAGCGAGGGCGAAGAGTTGAGAGAGACCACTTCGGAAGACGCCACCGCCACGGTAAACACCTCCATAATAAAAGAGTAGCGAACAAGCATCATCGATTTACAAGGGAGCTCTCATAGTGAATGGTCAAGAACTCACCTATTTGAACCGTGCCATCGAACTGGCCGAAGAGGCCCTTGAAGCGGGCGATGAGCCCTTTGGTAGTGTGCTAGTCAGTGCTGAAGGGGACGTGTTGGCAGAGGATCGTAACCGCATTGCTGGCGGTGACGCTACTCAGCATCCTGAGAAGGTAGATGGCCCGGTAGCAGGGTTAGATGCAAGGGTTCACGCGCTGCATCAGCGTCGACACACCGGACGGGGCTAGTGGCACAAAAAAGCCGCCTAGTTATTTACCTAGACGGCTTTTCATATCACTAATTCTCAAACCATTAATTCAGCAGCTTCAATTTCATTAACCGCTAGTGCTTCAAAATCACATAAAACGCATGAATGATGCCCGGTATGAAGCCAAACAGTGTGAGGAGAATATTCAGCCAAAAATGTCCTTTAAAACCAACCTCGAAAAATACGCCGAGTGGGGGAAGGATAACGGCAAAAATCATCTTGATTGGATCAGTCGCTGTGAACGCCATGAAGCCTCCTTTGCTTTCAGGGGTTTAACTTGTACAAGTGTAGGCACTGCCAAAATAATTTTCCATGCCTTGGCGAATTAACTGAGACTCGCCAACTATAAAATCGTTCAATTCCACTATTATTTCCGGTGTAACCCGTCTGGGAGGGAGCCCATGTTGAAAGTATCCAATACATCTCTTTGTTTAATATGCTGCTTTGTGTCAGGTCAAAGTTGGGCTCAGGAGAGTCCGGTGAATGACAACACTTTAGCTACGTTAGAAGTGACCGCGCCGCGTTTGTCACGAGAGCTTTACGCCACCCCTGCAGCCGTTTCCACACTCGACCGTGAAGCGATTGCGCAAGGCCAGCAGCGCGTGCGATTGGATGAGTCGCTGGTGCGGGTGCCAGGCGTGTTCCTTCAAAACCGTGACAACTTTGCCCAAGGCCAGCGAATCTCTATCCGCGGCTTTGGCGCTCGCGCGCCGTTTGGCGTGCGCGGTATTACTGTGATGGTCGATGGTATTCCTTACACGCTGCCCGATGGCCAGGCGCAGTTAGATGCTATCGACTTGGACAGTGCAGAGCGTATTGAAGTCATCCGCGGGCCCTCTTCGGTGCTCTATGGCAATGCGGCGGGTGGGGTAATTGATATCACCACCGCCGATGGGCGTGATAACCCTGGTACTAGCGTTCGTGCCGGGGTGGGAAGCGATGGCTATCGCAAGGCGGTCGTACAAACCGGGGGCGCCCAAGGCGATTGGTCGCACCATGTAAGCCTCTCGGCGCTCAATGTGGATGGCTACCGGGAGCAGAGCTCCACAGAGAAGTATCTATTGAATGCCAAGCTGCGACGCGAATTAGGTAGCGACAGAGCCTTAACCGCGATTATCAATCTGCTTGAGAATCCTCGTTCTGAAGATCCCGGTGCGCTGAATGCGAGTGAAGTGTCGAGTGGTCGTGATCAGGCGGCCCCGAACTCTTTGGCGCTTGATGCAGGGCAGAATGTAGATCAACAGCTTCTTGGTTTGCAGTACGAAGATTTATCCGTTGGTACTGGCGAATTTTACCTAAAAGGCTTTGTTGCCCAGCGTGATTTTGAACAACAGTTGCCCTATGTGGGCGATAGCCGCATCGGCTATCAGCGTGACTATCTGGGCGCGAGTGCTGAGTACCATCATGAAGTCAGCCTAGGTAGCATGCCGCTGAGTTATATCACGGGTGTTGATTTGGCCCACCAAGACGATGAGCGCTTTCGTAACGATGTAAGCGGTCAAGGCGTTGTCGGCGAGCAGGTGGCTGAAGAGACCCAAACGGCAACCTCGGCTGGGGTCTTTGCCCAGGGTGACTTGGCCTTGACCGATCAAGTAACGCTTTCGCTTGGCGCACGCTTTGACCGAGTGGAATTAGAAGTGGAGGATCGTTATCTGGACGATGGCGATCAAAGCGGTGAGCAAACCTTTGACGAGTGGAGTGGCTCAGCAGGCCTGAGTTACCGTTATCGCCCGCAGCATCAGGCTTATATCAATACTGGCACGGCATTTGAAACCCCCACGTTCTCAGAGTTTGCAAACCCAGCGGGCGGTGGTTTTAACCCGATGGTTGAGCCACAAAAGGCATGGAACCGAGAAGTAGGGCTACGTGGCTATGTTGAGCCGTTGGCTATGGATTACGACTTGGCGTTGTTTTCAGTGCGCGTGCGCGATGAGCTTGTGCCTTACGAAGAGGAAGGTGGTGGGCGCACATTCTACCAAAATGCGGGGGATACCGACCGAGACGGCATTGAGCTGGCGCTAGGTTGGCAGTTGGCCGATCAGTGGCGGTTGGATAGCGCCCTAACGCTGGCGCGCTACGAATTTGATGAATTTGCCACACCGACGGAGAGCTTTGGTGGTAATCGTATCCCCGGCCTGCCCGAGCAAACCTGGGTTAATTTGTTAACCTGGGAGGGGATTGATGAGCGCTTTGCGACGCTGGAAACCCAGTACGTGGGCGATATGGTCGCAGACAACGCCAACGAGACAGAGGTCGATAGCTATTGGCTGGTGAATCTGCGCGTGGGAGATGGTTGGCAGTTGGGCAGCGATACGCGGCTAAATGCGTATGTTGGCGTCCGCAACCTGTTTGATGAAGAACACTACGCCAACGTGCGCTTGAACGGTACCTATGGTCGCTTTTATGAATCCGCGCCAGGGCGCAGTGTGTATGGCGGGTTAGAGGTGAGTTTCTAAGCGGTAGGTTAATAAAACAGATGAAAAAACGGGCGGCCCATCATGTGGGCCGCCCGTTCTCGTTGGTGACGCTACTAGGTCGCTCGGTTACTCAGGCAGCGCGTAGCCAATCACATAGTCCCCCATCTTGGTGCCAAAGGTGCCGTGGCCGCCCGCGGTGACCACCACGTACTGTCGACCGTCTTCGCCAGTGTAAGTCATTGGCGTGGCTTGGCCGCCTGCAGGCAGGCGAGCTTTATACAGCTCCTCGCCGGTAGTGATGTCGTAACCGCGTAAGTACTGATCCAGCGTGCCGCTCAAGAACGACACACCACCAGCGGTAGTCACCGGGCCGCCCAATGCAGGAACACCTACCTTCAAACCAATCGGCAGATCGAACGGCATGCTGTCACGGGTCGTGCCATTGCGGTGTTTCCACACTACCTCGGCACTTTGTAAGTCGATACCGGCCACATCGCCCCAGGAAGGCGCTTGGCAGGGCAGGCCGAGCACGGAAAGAAGTGGTCCCAGCTCTACTGCATAGGGAGCGCCTGCGTTAGGCTGCAACCCTTGTTCGCTGGCCGAGCCTTGTCCTTCTTCTACCTCTTCACGAGGCACCAGCGTGGAAATAAACGCCAAGTACTTAGCACCGGTGAACAACGCTTGACGCTCGGGGTCAACCGCGACCCCACCCCAATTCATGACACCGACATTGCCCGGGTAGACAATACTGCCTTCCAGCGAAGGCGGTGTGTATTGGCCCTCGTAGCGCAACGAGTTGAACTGAATGCGGCACATCATCTGGTCAAACGGTGAGGCGCCCCACATATCGCGTTCGGTGAGTGGCGGTGGCAGCAGGTTAAGCGCTGAACGTGGCTGTGTTTCAGCCGTCCAGTCGCCTTCCACAGCGCCTTGTGGAGCAGGCACCTCTTCGATGGGTACAATGGGCTCACCGGTTTCACGATTCAATACATACAGGCTGCCCTGCTTGGTCGGTTGAATAACGGCGGGCTGGGTACCGTTATTGGTGGCAAGGTCAATTAGCACCGGTTGGGCGGGTGAATCCATATCCCACAGGTCGTGATGGACAAACTGATAAACCCACTCTACCTGACCATCTTCCAGGTTAAGTGCCACCAGACCTGCGCTATAGGTTTCATCGTTTTCGCTACGGTTAGCGCCAAACTGATCAGGTGTCGCGTTGCCCATGGGCAGGTAAACCATACCGAGCTCTTCATCCACACTGATGGGCGCCCAGACGTTAGGTGAGTTACGCGTATAGGTTTCGCCTTCGGCTAGCGGCTCGGTGTCGTCAGGGTTGCCGCTATCCCAGTTCCACACCAGCTCACCAGTATGTACGTCAAAGGCGCGGATAACGCCGGAAGGCTCATCGACAGAGCTGTTGTCGGTAACGTGGCCGCCTAAAATGACCAGATTTTCAGTCACGGTAGCGGGGGAGGTGGAGTAATAGCCGCCAGGATCGAAGTCGCCAATATTATTGGTCAAGTCGACTTCGCCATTCTCTCCAAAACTCGTACACCGCTCACCTGTGTCGGCATTTAGAGCAATTAAACGTGCATCCGCCGTGGGCAGGTAAAGCCTGCGTGGGCACATGACGTCGGTTTCACTGAGCATGGGCTGCGTATCGCTTTCTTCTTCAACACCAAACAGCAGTGACAGGAAGGAAAGGTCGAGGCTGAAAATATCACTATCATTGAAGATATCGAAAGAGAGCGCTGTGTCACTCGTCGACGCACTGCCATCCGCTGATTCGTTAGCGTCTGGGGCTGCGGAGTCTGTGGCTTTGGAATCTGGGGCTGTGGAAGCTGGGTCTGTGGAATAGTTAGCCGCATCGTAGTAGGCGAGGCCGCGGCAGGTCATATGTGCCCAAAGGGAGAAGTCCTCTGCACCCATGGTGCTAACTTCCGGGTCGAACGACCATTGGGTCTCACCGGTTTCCGGTGATAGCGCCATGGCGCGGCTATGCGAGGTGCAGATATAAAGGCTGCCGTTTACTTTTAGCGGCGTATTTTGGTTGGTAATTTCAGGGGGCGCATTAGGACCAGCCGCGTCGCCGGTTTGAATACGCCATATCTCTTCCAATTCGCCGATGTTGTCAGGCGTAATCTGATTAAGTGAAGAGTAATGGGTGCCAGCGTTGGTACCGCCATAGGCAGGCCAGTCATCACCCGATACTTGAGCAGGGTTAACGTCGCTAGCCTCTTCACTGGCGTTGGAAATGGTGCCTTCAATCGTCCCTGGATCGCTAAACTGACTAGCGATGGCAACAATAATGGCTGCCACAATACTGCCTGACAGTGCCAAGCTGCCACCACGTGAATGAAGCGGCTTACGCCACCAGGGGAGCAGCATGATGATCCCGATTAAACAGGGAATCGCAACGCGCGGTACCAACTGCCACCAGTCCAGGCCGACCTCCCAGAGTGCCCAAACCAACGTAGCAAATAAAATGAGCGCATATAGCCAGAGAGCTGCGCCGCGACGCATGGCGAGTAAAACACCGCTGGCGATAACGCCTATGCCGGCAATTAAGTAGTAAGCACTGCCACCTAAGCTAACCAGCTTGCCGCCACCTATGACCAAGGCAAGGCCCGCCGCTACTAGCAAAAGGCCGAGCAGCAACGGTGGCCATTTGCAGCGCGTACGAGAGTGTTCGTCCATGAGATAATCCCTATTTAACAACGAATTAATGCCACTTTACGTTGGCCGATAAGCAGCGCTTTTAAAAACGTGCCCTAACCAATCGACAAAGCCGATGGGTTAAATCACGCTTAGTTCGCTAATGATTTTAATAATCAATTCACTTTTGGTCTAATGATTTTCTGGATTAGCACAAAAGAGAGTCAAACAAAAAGCCGCACTATCAACGTAGCGCGGCTTTCTAAGTAGGATTGGGAAGTGTGGTTAACGTTAATCTAGGGCAATGCTCAGCTATCTAATTTAACCAGCATCTTACCGGTATTGCCGCCCTCAAATAGCGCCAGGAAAGCCTCGGGGGTGTTCTCTAAACCCTCTTTCACGGTTTCTTTATAATCAATTTTCCCAGCACTGACCTGAGGCGCTACCTCTTTTAAGAATTCGGGGTAATGTTCCCAATAATCTGCAACGATAAAGCCCTGCATTTTGGCTTTTCGCATGATCAGCTGTGCAAGGTTGCTGGGGCCTGGGGTCGGTTCTTCGGCGTTGTAGTCGTTGATCATGCCGCAAACCGCGATCCGCGCGCCTTCGTTTAATTGGCTGAGTGCAGCTTCAAGGCAAATGCCACCGACATTTTCATAGTACACGTCGATTCCGTTGGGGCTGGCTAGGCGTATGGCATCACTTAGCTCGTGGGAATTTCTATCGCGATAGCTGACGGGTTCCACACTGAGCGATTCCAGCCATGCCAATTTATGGGCTGCGCCAGCAATGCCCACGACATGGCAGCCTTTTGCTTTGGCTAGTTGCACGACCATGGAACCAACCGCACCACTGGCCGCACTGACTAAAACGTTATCGCCAGGCCTACATTCAGCGATCAAATTGAGGCCGGTCCAGGCGGTCATCCCAGGCATTCCTAAAACACCCAGGTATGCCTGCTCAGGAACATCGATGTCGGGCAGCGGCATAACTTCTTGTGCTGGCAATTGGGCAATATCACGCCAGCCACCCATGTGGCTGACTTTATCGCCCACGTTGAGTCGCGCGTCATTTGATTCAATCACTTCGCCAATGGCGGCACCTTCCATGGGCTTACCCAGTTCAAACGGTGCTACGTAGGTGTGAATGCCGCTCATACGGCCACGCATGTAAGGATCGACGGAGAGCCAGCTATTGCGAATACGTACTTCACCTTCGGCCAGCTCGGGTAGGGTTTGCGATTCTAATTTGAACAGGGCGCGGTCGGGTAGGCCAGTGGGGTAATCGGTCAGCGTATAAAAGCGCGTCTGCATGGGTGCCTCCTGCAATAAATAACGTGAAAACTCCTTGTAGCATAGAGACCATTAGCCTGCTGACAAGTTCGTCTCACCATAGCAAACATGCGTATGCGCATAAAAAACAGGGCGATCCATTGCTGGCCGCCCTGTTTTTAGGTTGCTTTCTGTATTAACGATGCTTCGGGTGCTGTCGCATTGATTAGGCTAAGGGGTATCACACTAAAATCAAGGATGTGTTATCCGTTAATCCAACAGCGTTACCATCACTGGAGCCGTGCCGCGACGAATCATGCCAAGTTTCGCTGCCGCGCGTTTGGATAAATCAATAATGCGGCCTTGAATGAAGGGGCCACGGTCATTGATCAATACTTCCACTTCTTGCCCCGTGTCTGGGCGTGTCACCAACACCTTAGTGCCGAACGGCAAACTTGGGTGGGCAGCAGTCAGTGCCTGTTGATCGAAGGGTTCCCCGCTGGCAGTGGTTGCCCCTTGAAAGCGGTCGCTGTAAAAGGAGGCGACACCTTCCTGTGTTTCTGTCTGATGTGCAAAAGCACTATTGGCAGCGCTACTTACTGCTATTGCCGCTGCCAAGCAAATCGTTCGGATCAGTCGTTTTTGAGCTCCCATAGGAGTGCCTCAGTTTTGCGTAGTGCGTATCTCGCATTCGTTGATGAAATACCGAGTAGACCTGCCGATACTACCCTTGTCACTCCGGTTCATCAACCTTTGAGAAGATCGACGCAATTAGGTTCAATTTCAAGATTTTTAATCGTTACGCTTGTGCCTTTGATTGTTAGTGGCTTATCGGTTCAAGCATGAGGTTAGTAAACAATAAACTGCAGTGAACGCACTATTTTTATGAAACGCTCACTTTAATGAGTTAATCACTCTATAATCCCAATTGCTTAATTAATATTTGCCATTTCGACTGACAGGGAACCGATCATGGCTAGATCTTCTTCACTTGCGTTTGTGTTGGTGGCCGCTGGCGGCGCAGCCGTTGGCTTTCTTGTTGCTCAGGTTATTCCTTTGCAGGGACAAGACATTGATAAAGAGTCCGCTGAACACGCTGAAGTGAGTGATCAGCAATCACGCGTCGAGGCTATTGTAGGCTTGGATCAGCTCATCCTTGATGAGCAATTGCGTGGTGAAATAACCGCAGCCAGTGAGCTAAACGGCAACGATGGTAGCCGTTTTACGCGCTATGCGACCTCACTGGAAGAGGGTGAGATTGTCGAAATTTCGCTACGCGGTGCCTTGCAAGGTGTTGTAGCGCTCTATGATGACCAACTCCAATTGCTCGACCATGCACCGGTGGTTCGCCACCGTGTTGAAGAAAGCGGTGACTATGTAGTGGTGATTAGTGGCGCTGATGCCCATAGCTACGGCCCGTTTACTGTCGACAGCCGTGCCGTTGAGCTGACAGATGCCGATACAGTGACAGTGGGTGAGCCCGTCGATAGCTGGCTGCAAGGGGATGCCCGTGAAATTACGTTAAACATAGAAGAAGCGGGCCTTTATCAACTGGAAATGCGCTCTGATGACTTCGACCCTTACCTAGAGTTAGTAGGGCCGAATGGCTATGCGCGTGAAGACGACGATAGCGCTGGCGATTTAGACGCACGCATTGCCGATTTCCTGGAGGCTGGTGAATATACGTTGACGGCTCGAAGTGCCTACGGTGATGGCGATGGTATTTACACGCTTAGTGTAGAACCCCATGAGCTACCTGGGGATGGTGAACTGCGAAATGACGGGTCACTCACCGCGGATGAATCACTCAATGGTTGGTACAGTGGGCAGGCATTAAATTACCAAGTGGAAATTGAAGAAGCTGGCATGTATGAGATTGAGATGAGTGCTAGCGATATCGATTCCTATCTAGTGCTTGAAGGGCCTAATGGCTACTACCGTGAAGATGACGATAGTGCCGGTGAACTGAACGCGAGCATTGCTGATTTCCTTGCCCCCGGCGTCTATGAGCTAACGGCACGTACTGCTTATGGCGAAAGCAGCGGTATGTTTACGCTTTCCATGAAGCCCCATGACATGCCTGATGTAGAGCTGCGCAATGAAGGGGCAATCATGCCAGGAGAGCCCCTCAACGGTTGGTATAGCGGCGAGCCACTCAACTATCAATTAGAGGTGACAGAGAGTTCGCTAGTAACGTTGGAAATGCGCTCTGCAGATTTTGATACTTTTATAGAGATTAGTGGACAAGGCGTTGCAGCCAGCGACGATGATGGCGCAGGTGGCACTGACTCACGCCTTCAAGAGCCATTGCTGCCGGGTACTTATACGGTAAGTGCGCGTGGTTTTAGCGCGACTGGCAGCGGCTTATTTGAACTAAGCCTCGAAATGGAACCGACGGATATTCCCCCAGATCTGTAAACGTTACCCACATTTTTTACGCTCTTCTAAACGCGTTTATCGCTTATGGCGGCAAACGCGTTTTTTTATCGCTGTAAAGTTGCGCAAACCAGCTAGGCTAAAAAGGCAGTGTTGATAGCGTCGGATGTTGTCGCGTTCAACGCTGCCTTTTTACATCAATAATAGGCATGGAACGCTTATGAATCAGCAACGTGAGTTACGCCAGTCAGCACGCTTAATGGTGGTCGACCCTGGAGGCCGATTGCTGTTATTTCGCTATCACGAGGAGCCGCAGCTCTCCCTCTGGGCCACCATTGGCGGAGAACTGCAAGAAGGAGAAGATTATCCCAGTGCCGCCATGCGAGCACTGAAAGAAGAAGCGGGGCTAACGTGTCCTATCGGTCCGTTACTGCGCGAGGTCAATGAACTTTCTACCGCGGCGCGATCCACGCCCGAGCGCTGGTTGGAGCGTTACATTCTGGTGCGTTGCCCGGTAACGGCTGAGGTTGTCGCTAATCAGTCAAGAAACGATGCGCCGCTGAGCGATGAAGAGCAGCCTACTATTCAGGCTTGGCACTGGTGGACGTTGGAAGAAATGCGTGAAGCCGATCCAGTGCTTTTTAAGCCTACCTGGTTGCCTGAGTTGCTCAACGAGATTCTGCACAGCGAGCCAGCGCTGTATTTGGAAGAACATAGCCTGTTTTCAAAAAGATTAGCGACCGGCTTTGAGGCAGCCAACCACTACCAATAATGCCGCTGCAGGTAAACGCCAGTCGAGCACGCTCATGCCTGCCAATACCAGCAGCAGAGCGGCAAGAATCGGTACGCCATATGCCAGGCTGCCGACCAGGCTGGCATGCCCCCAGCGCAGTGCTTTATCCCATGCCACCATGGCTACTCCGTAAGGCCCCAACCCCAGTGCAATGCCCGCGAATAGGGCTTCACCGCTGGGGAGGGCGAGGTTGCCTTCCAGTACCAAGCTGGCCGCCACGGAGATAGCACATGCAATAAGTAGCAACCTAGGCAGCAGCGGTGCTAACGCCACCGGTGCTGATTGGCTTAGCCACGAGTAGATCGCCCAGCAGCAAGCGGCCAGCAGCGCTAGCGCGTATCCCGTGGTGGCGCCTCCCAAGCCCCCATTGAGGGCTTGAGGAACCAGCAACAGCGCTGCGCCTGAAAATGCAATCAGAGCGCCGACAACCCCTGCGATGCGCAAGCGACCAAAGCGGCTCCATTGACTGAGCAGCACAAACAGCACGGGCCATGTGTAGGTGATGAGGGCCGCTTCGGCAGCAGGCGCTAACCGCATACCAATAAAGTAGGTGCTTACGGCGCCAAAAATGAGGAGCGGAATACCTATCCAAACGCTGACCTGCCAGCCCGCGCCACCGGTGGCGACGTTAACACGGCGGCTTAAGGGCAGTGTCGCCAATGACCCCGCTAACAAGGTAACGGCGGTCAGCTGCAAGGGCGGTGTTGCTTTGGCAAATTCAGCCAAGAGCGGTGCTGCACTCCAAAGCATGACGGCCACCAGTGCCGCACTAACACTGTACCAACGTGGAAATAGGGCGGGGGAGTGGACGCGATGCATATTGGATCTCCTTGATTTAAGCAGGTGCCGAGCAGCATACTTCTCATCAAAGCATCACAATATCGATCTTTTATGATCGTTTTTATCAACGATGGTGATATATGCGCGCGCCCACCTTAGACCTAACTCTGCTGCGCACCCTGGTGGCGATTGCGGACACTGGCAGTGTGACCGCGGCGGCAAAACGGTTGGCGTACACACAGTCCACCGTGAGCATGCAGCTGCAACGGTTAGAGGCGCAGTTATCACTTACCCTGCACGAGCGGGAGGGGCGACGAATACGCTTTAATTCCGAAGGCGAGCGGTTACTCAACCACGCCCGGCGGCTATTAGCGCTAAACGACGAAGCGTGGAGCGATATGCAGGCGCGCCAGGTCACCGGCGACCTTACGCTGGGTATACCGGAAGATTACGCCTCGCTTTTGCCCTCGGTCTTTGCATACTTTCATCAGCTTTACCCTGCAGTAGGGCTTAAAGTGATTTGTGGTACTAGCGCGCATCTTGTTGAACAGGTTAAGGCTAAAGAAATCGATCTCGCCCTGGTAACACGGCAGCGCAACTCGCCGGGGGGCGATGTGATTCGCCGTGAGCCATTGGTGTGGGCCGTGGGGATGAATCAGCAACCATTGCTTAGCGACCCGCTACCGCTGGCGCTTTACTCGCCGGGGGCCGATGTATTTCGTGAAGTGGCCGAGCAGGCGCTGCAATCAGCAGGGCGTAGCTGGCGGGTGGCGTATACCAGCCAATCCATGGCGGGGTTGGCACCGATCGTTACCGCTGGGCTTGCCATCGTGGTAGTGACCCGCAGCATGCTCACTCCAGCGTTGAGGCCTTTAGATGACAGTAGTGGTCTGCCTGCGCTGCCGATGATCGAACTGGCGCTGCACAGGGCACCTCACCGCCCTTCAGAGCCCGCACGTCGGCTAGGAGAGTTAATACGCGAGCAGCTAGCAGCGCCTACGCTAGCGCTATAAGGTGTTTTCCATGAGGGGAAGGACGCGCCTGGGCGAAGGCGGTGACCATGCAATAAATCGCAAGGCATAAGTAACACTTAGCGTTGACGGCGGCGCAGTGCTTTAATCAACGCAAGGGGATGTTACTGACTAGAATAAAGAGTCAATGAATTTGCTGTTAGGAGTACTACATGCACGAACTTGATCACTATATCTACCCTCACCGAGTGCTGCACTGGCTGGTGGCTGGTGCGGTATTGCTCGCTCTTGCCATTGGTTTAACACTAGGCTTTCTGGGGTATGAGCGCACCGTTGAGATAGTAGGCAATACGGTCACGAACCTGCTTTATACCAGCCATAAGACGCTGGGCGTGCTGATTCTTATGCTGATGACACTACGCATCATTACCCGTTTGGCATTTGTGGTGCCTGACCACGAACCGCCCTTGAATACGTTCGAACGGGTCGTTAGCACCAGTGTCCACCATTTGCTCTATTTGGCGCTAATTATAATGCCTTTACTGGGGTGGGCTGCCACGGCAAGTGGTGGCTTCCCCGTTGAGTTTTTCCACTGGCATTTGCCAGCAATTATTGATGAACGCGAACAGCTCTCTGAGCAGCTCTTCATGTGGCATGAACGGCTAGGCTGGACCATTTTAGGCTTAATAGTACTGCACGTTGCTGGCGCGATGTTCCATTGGAAAATCAAGCGCGATAACGTTATGAAACGCATGAGCTTGTTTGATTAATCATTAAGAACTCGCCGAGCCGTAGCGATAGCAAGCTGCTGCTTGGTGTGACTTGACGGCGTACATATGACTATCAGCTTCACGCAGTAAGCTTTCGAGGGTGGCATCTTCTGCTCCCTGGCAAGTACTTACCCCGATGCTTACGCTAACGCTGACTCTCGCGCCACAGGGGAGTTTGATCGGTGAACGAATGGCTTGATCGATGCGCGCCACAATGGTTTTTAACGAATCAGTGGCTGCTAGCGAATCTCCGGGCTCAATATTCTCCATGAGGATGATGAATTCATCGCCGCCAAATCGCGCACAGTGGTCACCCGTGCGGGCCAAGTGAACAATCCGTTTAGCAACTTTCTGCAATACAAAATCGCCCGCTTCATGGCCGTAACTATCGTTAATAGGTTTGAAACGATCCAGGTCGAGCATCAGTAGCGCCAGGCGATTACCGTGCTGACGATTACGTTGCAGCGCACTTTCCGCACAGCGTTTCAAGCCATGGCGATTTAACAAACCGGTCAGCACATCGCTGTTGGCTAGCTGCTCCAACGCTTCGGTGCGGGCGGCGACTTTTTGTTCCAGTAAGGCTTCCTGTTTTTTGAGCGCAGCGACCATCGCCGTTTGCGCCTGTTCTTTTTGCCGCTTAAGTTCGTTGAAGCGCGATGCCAGGGCAAACGAGAGCAGCAGCATTTCTAGCGCTGAACCAATTTGAATACCGTGCAGAGTAATAAAGTTGGTCGGAAGGATACCCAGATTACGCAGCGCAAAGACCCCCGCGCCTAGCAAAAAAAGCGACCATGCAAGGACGAACAGTCGAGCACTTGGTACGCGCCTCAGGCTGCAGTGGCTGCCGCATAGCAGGAGCAGTAAAGCCGCCGTAAAGCCTGTTACATCCATTAGGTGAAGCGCTACGGGAATGGGCAGCAATAGCATGGCAATAACAGCCAGCCAACAGTAGCTGCGAAAGATGCTGAGCAGGTGGTGCCAGCGAGGGCAATAAGCCTTTGTGTTAAGAAAACTTTGCGCAAACAGCGTTCCCGTAGCGGAGGCAAAGGTGAACCCCAGCGCCACAAGGCGGGCCGTATTTTCACCCAAAAAACTCCAAAACATCAGCGTCCCAATGCCGTTGAACGACAGAATGGCCACCCCAAATCCGGCGACAAAGAGCGTGTAGTGAAGAAAGACACGCTCTTTTAAACCCAGAAATAGCAGTAAGTTATATAAACCCAATGCCAGCAGCATGCCAAAGTAGGTAGCCAGCCAAAAATTATGACGATCGTTTTGGGCGTAAAAAGCCTCGGGGGCTATTAGGTGATAGCTGAGCATCTTGCTGCCCGGGGCAGCCACATGGGCATACAACGTGACGGTTTCATGGGGGGCTAGTTCCAGTGGGAAAGCAGCCTGACGATGGGCGAGTGCGCGCTGCTCAACGGGTACTGCGCTACCACTTTGCTGCACATCACTGCCCTGTAAGCGTAGCGTGTAAAGAGTAACGTAATCTAAAAATGGATATTCAAACTGGACTATCCAACGCTGGGCTTCCGGCGAGTCATTATGTATCTGAGTACGCAGCCACACATCGTGCGGGGTATAGCCGAAATTTAAGTCTTCAGCCTGTTGTGCTTCTTCAAAACGACGAGGTTGGGAAAGTAAATCGTTAAGTGTTACAGGCTGTTCGTCTTCATGCCAAAATTCGGTATAGGGTGCAAGCGAATAACTCGCTTGGCTTGGCGACGCAGATAGAAGAGTGTTTGCCTGCACACAGGGGATATAAAAAACCGCAAGCAGCAGTAATAAGCCGGTATTAATACCTGCCGTTAAACGTTTTAGTTGCATAGGGTACCGCTTTATTAGTTTTTTAATCCCGTACTTTATTCCCTGGGTTCCCTTGCTTGTGCCGGATTGCCACCAATCAGCTTGCAGTGTTTAGATTTATCAGTGGCTTAGCAAGATTTCCAGCACTAGCGCGGCAGTGGGACAATGCTTTAAGCAAAATACTCTGTGCCACGCGGTAAGCACTTTTAGTGTAGTCGGAGTTTGAAAATCGTAACGTTTAAATCTCTCATTATTAATAAATGATAAGCCTTAAAAGATAGGACCTAAGTGTTGTGTAATCCGTTGTATGAGTTGCCCGCTGTGACGCCAAAAATGCCAGTACAATGGCACGGTCAAAAAGTGCTGCGGGGCGACGCTAGCCAGTTGACCGCTGGCCATTAATTCACCGACTTGCAGCTGCGGCATCATGCCGTAGCCGATACCCGCTGTGGCTAAACGCACAAACCCTTCTGAGGAAGGGCAAAGGTGGTAAGGAAAGTGCCCGTGGAAGCCACACTGGGCAAGAAAGCGGTGTTGCAACTGATCATGAGGGCCGAAAACAATGGCCGGTGCACGCTGAAAGCTCTCAACCGTTGGCCCTTGTGGAAAGTAGCGTTGGATATAGGCCGGTGTGGCTAGCGGGTGGTAGTGCATTTCTCCCAGCGCGACGCAGCGTGCCCCGGCAATCGGCTGTGGCGTGGCACATAGGCAGGCCGCCACATCGCCATCGCGCAAACGTTTGAGGCCAACATCCTGATCTTCAATGACCAGGTCCAGCAATACACCTTCCTCCTGGCAAATAGCGGCGACGGCCTCGGCCCACCAAGTGACCAAGCTATCCGCATTGATGGCGATACGTAGGCGTGGAGACTGATCGTCCAGCGTAGGCAACGAGCCACGTAGGTCGCGCTCTAATAGCTGCACCTGCTGGTAATGAGTCAACAGACGCTGGCCCGCAGAGGTCGGTGCTAAATGCGGATGGCGTACCAGTACTGGCTGACCAAGGCGGATTTCCAAAGCCTTAATGCGCTGGGACACGGCTGACTGTGAAAGCCCTAACACATCGCCTGCACGTTCGAACCCGTCACACTCGACCACGGTCGCCAAGGCATGAAGAAGTTTGTAATCCAGCATGGCGATTTTCCCAAGGCAGTAAAAAATGACATAAAACAAAAAAAGATAATTAAACGGCGGACCGTTCTTTTTTAATGATCAAATGGGATTGAATCTCATAAGGCAATGAATTACATTTCAGTTAGGCTAGAGCATTACCTCAAGGAGATGCCTAGCACTTTATGTGAGTAGCTCCTGTTACGCCACAGCCTAAAGGACACTGTAATGCCCGCCATCATGCTCCGTCGCCCTCTTGCTGGCATTGTTGCGCTTAGCGCGCTGATGCCTTTTGCTCCAGTTGCTGTCGACACCGCTGCTGCTGACACCGCTGGAGACGACACCGTTAGCGCTGACGCCGTGGTTAAACACTACGCCGATCTGGCACATGCCAATTACGCTGATGCGCTGAATGCTGCCCAAGCATTGAACGAGCGTATTGACGAATTGCTCGCCAATCCTACTGCCGAGACCCTGAGCGCAGCCAAGCAAGCCTGGCTGCAGGCGCGGGTGCCTTATCAGCAGAGCGAAGTATTTCGTTTCGGCAATGCCGTGGTAGACGACTGGGAAGGGCAGCTAAACGCCTGGCCCCTTGACGAAGGCATGATCGATTATGTCGAGGGCGACGACTACCAGCATGAGCTGGGCAATGAAGGCGCCACCGCTAATATCATTGCCAATGAGCAAATCACTGTCGGCGGCGAATCCCTGGATGTCAGTGAGATCACCCCAGCGCTCCTGGCCGACCTGAATGAAATTGGTGGTTCGGAGGCCAACGTCGCCAGCGGCTACCACGCCATCGAGTTTCTACTCTGGGGGCAGGATCTCAATGGATTTGAGCAGGGCAGCGGCGAACGACCGGTCAGTGATTTCCAAACCGGCGACGACTGCACACATGGCCACTGCGATCGCCGCCGCAGCTATCTGGACGCAGTGTCCGACCTACTCGTCGATGATCTTGAGTGGATGGTGGCCCAGTGGGCGCCGGAAACTGAGGGTAACTATCGCCAAGAGTTGCTGGCGGAAAGCGATCAGGAGGGCCTGCGCCGTATGCTGTTCGGTATGGGCTCGCTGTCCCTGGGCGAGCTGGCGGGGGAGCGCTTAAAGGTAGCCCTTGAAGCCAACTCTTATGAGGATGAGCACGACTGCTTCAGCGACAATACCCACAACTCCCACTACTACAACGGCAAGGGTATTCAGAATATCTACACCGGCAGCTATCAGCGCCTTGATGGTAGTGTGGTAGAGGGGCCTTCGCTGCAAGACCTGCTGGCTCAGGCAGATAGTGAGCTTGCCGATAATCTACGCCAACAGCTTGAGGCCACCATGGCGCGCCTTGATGCTATCAAGCAAGCGGCAGAAGCTGAGAGCTCGCCGATGGCGTTTGATATGATGATCGCGCCGGGTAACGAGCAGGGCAGTGAATTGATCAACGAAGCAATTCTCACCCTGGTAGCGCAAACAGGGTCTATCGAACAGGCCGCCGGCGAGCTGGGCGTTACCTCCCTGCAGCCTGATGACGCCGGTCATCGTTTCTAGACCCGTCTAGCGTCTACCATGAGCCGCCGGTAGTGTTGCTATCGAGCGGCTCTGTTGGTTTTTGTCGAATGGCTCGTATTCAGAGTACCGACCTTCTCAAGGTATCACCATGTACCGCTTAATCCGTGTCCCGCTAAGCCGGTTTTCTCTAAGCTGGCTTTCTCTAAGTAGCCTATTGCTGGCCCTGTTGATGGCGCCCTTGCACGCAGCCGAATCACCTATCCAAGATCATCCCATCCAAACGACGCCCATGAGTGGCGGTGACGGTTCGGTAGAACAGTTCGACCATAATGCTTATTCGCTGCCGCTGGGCAATATGGCCATGACCAAGCGGCTGGATTTTAGCGTCGGTAATAGCTTCTTTCGCAACCCTTGGGTGGCGGCGCCTGCCAGCACCGAGGCTCGCGATGGCCTGGGCCCGTTGCTCAACACCAATAGCTGCCAGGGGTGTCACCTCAAGGATGGGCGCGGCCACCCGCCGACAGAAGATGAAAATCCTATCGCGCTGTTTCTGCGGCTCTCGCTGCCCGCTAGCCAAGCAGATTCGGCGACGCTGGAACAGCGGGGCGCACTGCCGGTGCCTAACTATGGCCTGCAACTGCAAACCGCGGCGATTTCCGGCGCCCAGCCGGAGGGCAAGCTGGTGATCGACTACCGTCCACGGGAGGTCAGATTTGCCGATGATCATCGTGTCACCCTGCAGGAGCCGATCTACTCGATTGCCGAGCCCGCCTATGGAGAGCTGCCCGACGCTCTGCAAACCTCGCCGCGGCTGGCACCGCCGATGATTGGCCTGGGCCTGCTGGAGGCAATTCCCGAGGCTGACCTGATCGCTGCCGCTGACCCCGACGACGCTGATGGGGACGGTATTTCCGGCCGCGCCAATCAGGTGTGGGACATGCGCAGTGGCACCACGGTAGTAGGGCGTTTTGGCTGGAAAGCCGGTGAGCCCAGTGTTGAGCAGCAAGGCCTGCACGCCTTTGCTGGCGACATGGGGCTAACCTCCAGTTTGGTGCCACACACCGACTGTATGGCGAGCCAGGGCTGCGATGACTTCCCAAACGGTGGTACGCCTGAAGTTAGCGATGACGTGGCTGACTTCGTCACTTTCTATGCCTCCAGCTTGGCAGTGCCGATGCGACGCAATATGAGTGACCCTGGAGTGAAACGGGGTGCTGAGAGATTTAACGCCCTAGGCTGCGCAAGCTGCCATACACCGCGCCAGCATACCGCCGAGGACGCCCCCCGCCCGGCCTTGGCGGGGCAGGAAATATGGCCCTATAGTGACCTGCTGCTCCACGATCTGGGCGAGGCGCTGGCTGATCATCGTAGCGAGTTCAAGGCCGATGGCCGCGAATGGCGCACTCCGCCGCTGTGGGGGATTGGCCTGGCGCAAACGGTGAATCCCCGAGCGGGCTTTCTTCACGACGGTCGAGCCCGCACCCTGGAAGAGGCGATTCTCTGGCACGGTGGTGAGGCAGAAAGCGCTACCCAGGGCTATCGCGCATTGCCCGCCGACCAGCGAGCCGAACTTATCCGCTTTCTTGAATCCCTGTAAGCCATTGTTGTTAAGGAGTTGATGTGATCGCTTCCCTTCGCCGCTTGAGTCTGCTGGCCTGCGCGCTACTCGCGACGCCGCTTTCTTTTGCTACGGACACCCCTACGCCGCGGGAAATGTGGCACGGCGCGGTGGAATTGCAGTATGCCGAGCTGAGTGCCGCCTCCGAGCGTTTGGAGTCCAGCGTCGCGCGCTTTTGCCAAGCCCCTGATGAGGTACTCAGGCAGCGGCTGGAAAACGACTGGCTGAGCGCCTATCAAGCTTGGCAGGCAGTACGTTTTATCCAGTTTGGCCCGGTCGAGCAGAACAGCCGGGGCTGGCAGCTGCAGTTCTGGCCGGATCGCAAAAATCTGGTGGGCCGCAAGGTAGGCGTGTGGCTAAAAGCAACCGACGCTCCGGATGCCCAGGATATAGCCGGTGACAGCGTGGCGATCCAGGGCTTTCCCGCTCTTGAGTACTTGCTCTATGACGACGCCATGGACGAACAGGCCCTGAACGACCCCAACACCTGTTCGTTGATGCAGGCCATCACCACTCAACTCGCGGATACTACAAGTGCGCTGCATCGCGATTGGCAAGCCTTTGGCGAGCACTATCTTGATACTGCTAATTACACCGAAACCACACTGGCCAGCGCGATCCAGGCCCTCGAACTACTTGAAGATAAGCGTCTTGGTGAGCCTATGGGGCTGAAAGGTACACCCGCCAACGGCTACTTGGCCGAAGCGTGGCGTAGCGGACAAACGGTTCGTTTGGTAGAGAGCAGCCTGGAAGGCCTGCGTACCGGCTTCTTGCCGGGGCTCACTGCACTGTTGCGCGAGGCCGATGCGCTGCCGCTCGCCGAGACGTTTCGTGATCAGTTGGATAAGACGCTCGTTCAGGCCAGCGAACTGCCGCCGGGCTTGGCGCCTGCTCTTGACGACGAAGAGGCGTTTCGCGGTCTGCAGTCGCTCTACCTCAATATCAGCCAGCTGCGCCATCTGCTGGGGAACGAGATTGCAAGTGAACTCGGTCTGATGCGTGGCTTTAATTCCAGCGACGGAGATTAAGCCATGCATCGACGGCAGGTACTCAAAGTGGGGTTGGGAAGTGTGGCCATGGCGCTGATCCCGCTGAGCTGGGCGCTGCCCGCTCGGGAGGAGGCCGCTTGGTTGTTCAGCGCAGTGGATGACCCCAGTGGAGGGCATTTCATCGCCGGGGTGGCGTTGGATGGCCAGACCCGCTTTATGATTGAGGTGCCTGAGCGCTGCCACGGCGGCTGCTTACGACCTGATTCGCGCCAGGCGGTATTGTTTGCCCGGCGCCCGGGCACGCGGATGTATGTGATCGATGGCGACAGCCGCCAATTAGTTCACACCCTTGCGGCCGGTGAGGGTTATCACTTCTACGGGCACGGGGTGTTTGATCTGAGTGGGCGCTACCTGTACGTCACCGCCAATCGCCTGGAGGATAGCGCCGGGCTTGTGCAGGTTTACGATGCTGAAAACGCCTACACCCATATGCGCGATATGCCGCTGGACGGTATTGGGCCCCATGAGCTTAGGCTGATGCCCGATGGCGACACCCTGGTGATTGGTTTGGGGGGCATCCAGACGCACCCAGACTACGGTCGGGTTAAGCTTAATCTGGACACCATGGCCCCGGCGCTGTTGCTGATGAATCGCCATGACGGCAAGATGCTAGCCCGCCACGAACCTTCACACCATCAGCTAAGTTGCCGTCATCTTGACGTGGCGGCGGACGGCACGGTGATCGCTGGCTACCAGTTTGAAGGCCCCGAGTGGGAGAGCCATCCGCTAATCTGTCGCCTGGATACTGATAGACGTTTCTCTGAGCTGACGCTTGACGATGAGCTGACTGCCAGCTTGAACCACTACATCGCCAGCGTTGCCTTTAGCCGTGTCTCTGGCAATGTCCTGGTGACGGCCCCTCGCGGCAACCGAGTGCTGCTACTGGATGCCGTGCACGGCAATCTTGTTGCTAACCTAGCGCTGCCCGACGCTGCTGGTGCGCGGTGCGATGGCACCGGTGGCTTTCTGGTCTCCTCCGGTCAGGGCGGGCTCTATCGTGTAGCCCCTGACTTGGCGATACCCGAACTGCTTGCCAGCCTGGAACTTCGCTGGGATAACCATCTGACATAACGTTCTGAAATAAAGCGCTGGTATAGAACTTTAATATAGAACTTTGAAACAGGCCTTAGAAATCGCCTTCTGACACAAGCTGTCAGGCTAGACGTTTGAAGCCAACATGAATGACGCCTTCTTGGTGAGTGACGCTGCTGTTAGACTTCAGCGCTCTTTACAGGCAGGAAGACAAGGAACCCCATGGAACTGCTGCGCTTAGTATTTCATCATTACCGCTGGCCCTTTTTAGGCGCCATTGCTCTGAGCCTATTGAGCGCTGGCTTAGGGGTAGGGGTGATTGCGTTTATCAACCAGCGGCTTATTGAGGTAGGCAGTATGGCGGCGCTGCCGCAATTTCTAGGCCTGCTGGCGGTGCTACTGGTGGTCACGCTAAGTACACAATTAGCGCTAACCGTACTGGGGCATCACTTTGTGTTTGATCTGCGCTCACGGCTGGTAAAGCGTATTCTCGACACCGATATTGAGCGCTTGGAGCAGTTGGGTAACGCCACACTGCTTGCCAGCTTGTCGAGTGATGTGCGCAACATCACCATTGGCTTTGTGCGCCTACCCGAGTTGATTCAGGGCGTGGTGCTAACGCTTGCCTCGGTGGCTTATCTGGCCTGGCTCTCGCCGCAGATGGTGGTGATCACCGTGCTATGGATCGCGTTCACCATGGGCGTGGGTTGGTGGTTGGTCTCTAAGGTATATCGTCATTTTCATCTGGTACGCGAAAGCGAAGACAGTCTCTATAAGGATTTCCAGTCGGCCATTGAAGGGCGCAAAGAATTGGCGCTGAACCGAGACCGTGCACGGCGCTTTTTTGATGAGCGCTATACCGCCAATGCCCGCGACTACCGTTACCACATCATCCGCGCCGATACCTACCACCTCAGTGCCAATAACTGGTCTAACATTATGATGTTAGGCGCTATCGGCGTCGTGTTTTTCCTCTCCAATGGCCTGGGTTGGGCGAACACCACCGTGGCTTCCACCTTTGCGCTGACGCTACTGTTTCTGCGCACGCCGCTAATTCAGGCAGTGGGTGCTTGGCCAACCTTGATTAGTGCACAAGTGGCCTTCGATAAATTAAGCAGTTTGGAACTAGCCGAATACCAGCCAAGCTTTGCGGTAGCCGATACGCTGACCGATTGGCAGCGCCTTGAACTAGAAGAGGTCACCTACCACTACCCGAATACTGCCCAGGGCGAGGGTTTCCAAGTAGGGCCTCTCAGTATGACCCTTGAGCGCGGTGAGCAGGTATTTCTGATTGGCGGTAATGGCAGCGGTAAGTCGACCCTGGCAAGGCTGCTCTCGGGGTTATACCGCCCGCAGAGCGGTTCAATTAAGATCGATGGCCAAGTGATTAATGCCGACCAGTGGGAGGCCTTTCGCGCCCGCTTCGCCAGCGTGTTTACCGACTTCCATCAGTTTGATCAGGCCATGGGCCCTGAAGGGCTATCTGCTGACCCGCAAGTTATTGATACCTGGCTCGAACGGCTGCAGATGCAGCATAAGTTGCAGTGGGAGGGTGATCGGGTCGTTAATACTCAGCTTTCCCAAGGGCAGCGTAAGCGCTTGGCGCTGCTGCTAGCGATTGCTGAAAAACGCGATGTCTTACTGCTTGATGAGTGGGCGGCGGATCAAGACCCACAGTTCCGGCGGCTGTTCTATCGTGAATTGTTACCGCACTTAAAAGCGATGGGCAAAACCGTGTTTGCTATCAGCCATGACGACAGCTATTTCATCCACGCTGATCGGTTGCTGGAGATGTCGAAGGGGCAATTAAGCGAACTGAAAGGCGAGCAGCGTGCGAGAGCAAGTGAAGACGCAGTAGCGCAAATTAATACCTAGTAAGTGTTAGGATGTGACCTGTTTGGCGCGCTTGCGTGCTTCCAGATCGCAGCCCTCCAGCGGACAAGTACCACACGTATCGAACTCTTCCAATAAGTAGCGCAGGCAGCAGAGCTTGCGCACTCGCTTAACCTCCTCACTACCCTTGGGCGAAAAGTAACGCACCGGTTGAAATAGCGGGTTGCGCCTGCCGTTGGGCAGAGTTTTTGCCTCCAGCAACGCTTTGGTCGACTCAATTGCCTGCCGATTAGCAAGAGGATGCTCGGCCAGCGCATTCGCGTAGTAATCCAGGTAACCGCCTGCATTGCTCCAGAAGACCCGTTGCGCGGCCCCCGAGATCGCCGCTAACTGCTCAATCAGCGGCGCCCAATGCTGCTGAATGAGAGTAGCAAAGCGTTCAAACGGGTCGTGGGTGGTTAGCGTTGTGCCTTCGTGGAGCAGCCATAGCCGCGACGTGGCGCCTTTTTCATTAAAGATAACCTGTAGGTCATCCAACCCCATCGGCAAGTCCCGATTAAGTAACAGGTTCGCTGTTAACGCAGGAACCGTCAGGGCGCTGAAATGCCACTTTGACCAAATCGATACCACCGCCCGTGGGTCACCGTCTGGGTACTGCTCAGCGAAGCGGGCGAGATCCTGTTTTAGCCAGTCGGTATCCCGCCAGCGGGCTGTTTTAAATGCTTCCAACGGCGGCGTGCCCCCTATTAAGGGCGGCGTAAAGTTTGCCAACGGCCCGGTGTAACAGGCGTCCAACGAAGGCTCGAACAGTTGCGGCTGATGTAAGGCAAGGGGCATAACCGAACTCCAACACTAGGCGCGGGGAAAGAAACAGTGGCTTAGGTTAAACGGTAATGACTATCAATTAAAGATATTTGTTGAGAATGAGTGCGCTTTAAATAAGTGCTCAAGCGTTAAACTTATTGCGCCACAGCGATATTATGCTCTCCGTTGGGGTGCTTCATGACCTGCATCGGTAGGCCATAAATCGCCTCTAAAGTACTACAGCTCATTAATTCACCAGGGCTGCCATGAGCCAATAGACGACCGCTGTGCAGCGCCATCAACTCGTCGCAGTAACGCGATGCCATGTTGATATCGTGTAACACGATAATCACACCAAGGTTCAACTCGTCACACAGCTTGCGGATCAGCGCTAATACTTCCATTTGATGCGCGATATCCAGCGCCGCTAGCGGTTCATCCAGCAGCAGAAAACGGCTGCCCTGGGCGAGTAGCATGGCTAGCCACACCCGCTGGCGCTCGCCGCCGGAGAGTGTGTCGACCAAGCGGTCGGCAAAGGCCTCAGTGTGGGTCAATGCGATGGCGCGCTCTACGGCGTCTTTGTCTTTCTGAGTGTGACGACCCAGCAGTCCATGCCATGGGTAGCGACCAAAGCCGACCAACTCGCGGCCGGTCAGGTTCTCAGCGCTGGGTAAATGTTGAGGTAAATAAGCGACTTGGCGAGCAAATTCACGGTTGCCCCAATCTTTCAGTGGACGCTGATCAAACTCAATTCCCCCACCACTAATCGACTGTTGCTGTGCCATCAGCTTGATTAACGTCGATTTCCCCGAGCCGTTATGGCCAATCAGGCCGTAAACTTTGCCTTCATGAAAGCTGTGGTCAATAGGATGTAAAATCGGCTTCCCATTGATTTCAAAGGTGACGCCTTTGACCTCAAACATGAATGACTCCTGGCGATGGGGTTATCAATATTGCTCTATTCTAGTGCTAATGGTTCTCATTTTTAACAGAAAAGTGAAAAGATTTTATGCCGGAGCGCAAAGAGCACATGCTGCACCGATTGATCGGTTGCGCTTGGAGAGTGGCAAACTGGTAGCACCAGAGCCGGATGGTAAGCAGTCTACTAGCGCGAATATGGTGTTTTCGGCGGCCAATTGAAATGACTATGGCTCTAGGTAGCAGAGGACTGTTAAGAAGGATATCAACCCAGCGGGTTAGAATTTTGTCCATTCGTTATGTTCTGGATCTTTGTGAACAATATCTGAGACAGCATGATGCAATGCAAAATACGAAGTCTCTGATATTTTTGCCCAAAGTCTAGGACAAGCGACTTTGCTTTTTTAGGGATCGTGTACGATCTTTTGATCATGAGGTAAGCAAAATAGTCTGGTGTGTGTGAAATATAGCAATTGCATTATTTCATTTATAAATAATGCAGTATTACTAATAAGCACACATGTGAATACACCTATTCAAAAGCTTTAATTCCTTAATATTCCCCAATATATATCGGAATAATATAGCCACCTAAATAGCTCCTATCGTAACTGATATCTTTAAGCCTTTTTAGAATATGCCACGACAATAACAATTAGCATGAGGTTGCACATGAGAATAACAGAACAATACAGCCGCTTTGGCCGTCTTCCCTTTGCTGCAGCCTGCGCAGTAATGTCCTCCGCGTTCATGGTGGGAAATGTGCAGGCCCAGCAAAGTGAGTTTCCCGATGAGCCGGTGGAAATTGGTTTCGCAGCGCATAGTATCGACTTGGGTGCCATATTTGGGCAGTTGCGGGAAGGTTTTCGTGAGCACCTTGACGAAGCAGGACTCGAATATGAGTTCTATCAGGCCGCCCCTGATACGCCTTCGAGCCATGCTCAAATGGTGCAAAACCTTGAAAATTTTGCCTCACAAGAGTTGGACTATGTGTTGATGGGACCAACCTCCCTGGATCTTAATGAGCCTGGGCTAATGGCTATCGCCGACTCTGGCGCCAAACTATTGATGACTGACTATGAGCGTCCCGAAGGCGGTGTTCCATATGATGACGCAGTGTTGAACTGGGTCGTCTACAGCCATGATGAAATGGGTTATAAGACCGGCGACTGGTTAATGCATCACTTACGTGGTGAAGGCAACTTCGATCCTAAGATCGTTATGCTCTGGGGGCCTGCTGACTCTGAAATCTCGGAAGCACGCGGTCAAGGGGTTTTGCGTGCCTTCGAAGAGGCTGAAGACATTGATGTCGAAATCGTCTATGAAGCGTATGCGGACTTTGATCGTGATCTTGCCTATACGCAGACTGAGCGTGCTCTGGCCGCTTATGATTTCGATGCCATCGTGGCTCTCAATAGTTACATGTCGGTATCAGCCAGCCAAGCCTTGATAGCCAATGGATTGGAACCGGGTGAGATTATTGTCGGCGGCATGGGAGGCACGATTGCTGAGCTGGAAGGTGTGGCGCTTGGCGAGATAGGCGTAGCCCCCTTCAGAGACCCTCGCTCAATGGGGCGTGCCTCGGCAGAGGCCCTGTTGCAACACCTGACGGGTAATGAAGACCAGATCCAGAAGACGGTCTACTCCGATATTCCTGTCACCGAATCCGTCTACTCCATAGCTAAGTTCGTGCCTTTAGAGATGTTCGACGTCAACGCTTTTCTGCGTGACTACCACGGTCAATAAAAAAAGTAGCCGGAGCCGTTTTGTATCGATCCGGCTCTGGGTGACATTTCATCTTCTCATGGAGTGTCCTGCCACTCGTGCAGGATGATGAACGAGATACTTTAGGGGCATGGATTCTATGGATACGGCTGTTTCACCCCTGCTTTCTCTACAGGACCTGAGGAAATCATACGGTGCTATTGAGGCGGCAAGGGGAGTTTCTTTCGATATTTTTCCCAATGAAGTGGTCGCCATGGTGGGTGATAATGGTGCTGGCAAGTCCACTATCGTCAAGATGCTGTCTGGCGTTGTGAAGCCTGATGGCGGGCAACTCTTCTGGCAGGGTAAGTCGTTTCATCCCAGCGGTCCCGATGCAGTGCGTGACGCAGGTATCGAGACCATGTTTCAGGACCTTGCTCTGGTGAACGATGTTGATGCACCTGGCAACCTGTTCATGGGGCAGGAGCCAATGAAGCGGTGGCTAGGGTTCCTGCCGATCCTCGATCGCAAGAAAATGCGACTTGAAACCGAGCGTTTGTTGGATCAGATCAAGATCAAACTACAGTCAGTGGATCGTCCAGTACGGCTGATGTCGGGTGGCCAACGCCAGGCAATCGCCATTGCACGTATCCTTCTCTCCGCCAAGGCTCAATTGATGATTATGGATGAGCCAACGGCTGCTTTAGGCATTCAAGAGCAATCCAAGGTGCTTAATGTCATCAGAAATCTGCATGCTCAAGGTCTTTCGATCCTGGTTATCAGTCACAATCTGGAACATGTCTTTTCCATCGCCAACCGTATCGTGGTTGTACAGGGCGGTCGTATCGCGGCCAGCGTGGCCACAGATGAAGTCAGCCAGCAGGATGTCGTCCAATTGATCATGGGAGGACGCCTACAATGATGAGTTTAAATAGTAAGGCAAATGATTCAGGACTGGCCAAGCAAAAAGGGTCAAAGGCCTCCCTGCTTGATAAAATTAACCCGCTCATCATTGTGATCGTTTTTCTTTATGTAGGTATCACCCTGTTGAGTGATCGATTTCTCGATATTGGCAATCAAATGAATATCCTACGGCAAGTGGCGGTGTATTTGATAATCGCCCTGGGGATGACGTTTGTTATTGCAAGTCGTGGAATAGATCTCTCTGTAGGTTCGAGCTTGGGTCTTTGTGCCATGGTGCTTGGTACTTTGATTGAAGCGGGCACTCCTGTTGCTATTGCTATGGTGGTAGTGGTCGGACTAGGAACTTTGATAGGGGCCTTCAATGGCCTGGTCATTACACGCTTTCGAATTAATCCTCTGATCGTCACGCTGGGGATGCTGGTTGCTCTGCGCGGTGCTACTCACTTTTTCATGGGTGGTTCAATCATTCGGATGCCTGAATCTCTGAGGTTCATCGGACAGGGGTTCATTGGTTTCGTACCGGTTCCAGCGATCATTGCTTTGGTGGCGACGGCTTTTGCCTACTGGTTGTTTTTCCACACCCGTTTCGGTCGCCATACTGTCTCAATAGGTTCGAATGAAGATGCTTGCCAAGTGCTGGGTATTCATGTGAACCGGCACAAGGTGGCTGTCTATGCTTTTCAAGGAGCCTGCGTAGGCTTGGCGGCGGCGATTATCGTGGGCCGTCTTAATGCGGCATCACCTAGCCTTGGTAATCTCTACGAATTGCACATCATTGCCGCTGTGGTGCTGGGTGGCACGGCCCTTTATGGTGGTGTAGGGACCATTGGGGGCACCTTGTTGGGTATCCTGACCATTGGGATTCTCGAAAATGGGATGGTACTAATTGGGGCTGATTTTCATCTGCAGCGTGTGCTACTTGGCTTTTTGTTGATATTCGCGGTGGCCTATCAGGAGCACCGCCGCCGGGTCATTGATACCCGAGCCTTTTCTAGAATCAGAGAGGCCGAAGAGTAAGGTCTTTGTCAGCGTGGCGATTGATCAGGCTTTTAGCTATAGGTCTTGCCCAGACGCCAATAGCCCATGCTGGTAACGTACTGCTTGGGTAGCCCACACTCATTGACCAGGTAGCGGCGCAGCTTCATGGCGACCTTGGTTTCAGCGGCAATCCAGGCGTAGAAGGGCGCGCTGTCGTCCAAGGTGGCGGGTTCCCAGAGCGGAGCATTTTCATCCTCGTTGACATCACCGGTCGCGGTCGAGGGTTTGCCTCCCAGCGCAATGATCTCTTGCTGCAAATCAATATCGCGCAGCGCTCTCATCAACAACTCACCGTGTTGGCAGCCGGGCTCGGTATCGCGTGCCAGCCAGCGTAGCTTGCTGGCCTGGGGTAATGGCTGAGCATCGTCGCTGCGAGGCGTTTCGAATAGTGCTTCGACCTTGGGTTTGAGCGGCAGGTCATCAAGGGTTTCCAGAATGCCAGCGGCGGCGGGGAGGGCGGTTTCATCAGCGATGATCAAAATACGACGTACGCCTTGTGGTGGCTTCCACTCGTAACCTAGCTTTGGGCCTTCCGTATTTGCGGCAGGGGCCGTCATGGCTAGGCGGTCGCCTGGGCGGGCGTGCATGGCCCAACGAGATGCAGGGCCATTGTCGCCGTGGAGTACAAACTCTACATCTACCTCGGCTTTCTCCGGACGAAGGGCGCGGATGGTGTAGGTACGCGCAGCGGGGCGCTGGGCATCCGGTAGTGCTTGGTAGGCACCGTACCAGTCGTGTTCTTCCAGCTTGGCTATCTCAAACAGCGGATCGAGACTGCCGCCACTTTCAGGAAAGAACAGCTTGATGCGCTGATCGGGAGCGTAGGTTTCCATTCGGCCAACGTCAGGGCCAGTAAAGGTAAATTTGACTAACGAAGCGCTGACTTGGGTGCGCCGAGCAAGGGTGATATCGAAAAGCTGGTAGCGTTGCTTGGCAGCCATGGTAACTGTCTCCATTAGTAAAGGTGTCAATTGTAGTGCTAATAGTTATCATTTAGAATCTTTGCTTACTATTCAATGGCTAACTTTCAGACACTATTAAGGCTAAAAGATGACGCTGCTGCCTATCACGCTCCGCGTGGCGAAAAGCTCGGCTAATAAAAGAGGGTGTTCGCTATGCTAGGCGCCGCGCCATTTGCCCAACGAATAGGAGGAATGTCGCCTGCTAAAGCGTGCCTATTGCTTAGCCTGCCGATGTTGGTGCTGTTTTGGCTGGGTCTGCAGAGCCAGGGCGGTTTTACGCTGGGCCTGCAGGCGTTAGTGGCGCCTTCCTTTGAAAACGTTGACGAGCTGTTGCTTTATTACGCTTGGTGGCCGCGTTTCTCTATCGCGTTGTTAGCCGGGGGCGGCTTGGGGTTGGCAGGCGTGCTAATGCAGCAGGTGCTGCGTAACCCCCTAGCCTCGCCCACCACACTAGGAGTGGCATCGGGCGCTAACCTGGCGCTGATGACCGCCACGCTGCTGGCACCGGGGTTGCTTGTCGCCGGGCGCGAATGGGTCGCTCTACTGGGCGGCGCGCTGGCAGTGAGTTTAGTATTTCTGCTTTCGTGGCGGCGCGGGCTGGCGCCCATCGTGGTGGTGCTGGCGGGCTTGGTGGTGAATCTATACCTGGGGGCACTTTCCACAGCGCTGTTGCTGTTCAACCACGAAGCGCTCTCGGGGCTGCTGATCTGGGGCGCGGGCTCTCTGGCGCAAAACGGTTGGGATGGCGTGGCAGTGCTTTGGCCGCGGCTGGCCATTAGCTGCGTGGTCGCGTGGTTTTTATTGCGCCCGCTGGCGGTGCTGGAGTTGGATGACGCCAGTGCCAAAAGCCTGGGAGTATCGCTCACCTATTTGCGCTTTGCAGGCATGGGACTGGCAGTATTTATTACTGGCAGCGTTGTTAGCGTGGTGGGCATCATTGGTTTTATCGGCTTGGCAGCGCCCAATATCGTGCGTATGGCGGGTGCGCGCCGGTTAGGGCCACGGTTACTCTGGTCAACCCTATTAGGGGCCGTACTGTTGGCCACGACGGATCTATTGCTGCAGCAGTTTTCGGGCATGACGGCAGCCTTTATTCCTACGGGGGCGATTACCGGTGCGCTTGGGGCGCCACTATTAATGTGGCTTATTCCGCGTCTGAAACTGCAGGGCGACAAGCCGCCGCAAGGGGCCGGTGTTTTCGCCCATCGTCATCCTGCGCCTTCGCGCCTGGCTGTTGGCTTACTACTAGCGCTACTGGGGGCAACAGTGCTTGGCCTGCTCTTCGGCCAGGGTGTAGACGGCTGGTATTGGCTGGCGCCTGATAACTGGAATGTCATGCAGTGGCGCATGCCCCGGGTGATGGCGGCCGCAGCCAGTGGGTTGATGCTGGCGATTGCGGGGACGATTCTTCAGCGTCTTTCAGCCAATCCAATGGCCAGCCCTGAAGTATTGGGTATCAGTGGTGGCTGCGCCATTGCGCTGATTCTGGGGATTTTCCTGCTGCCCGCCCCCACCAATATGATGCTGATTGGTGTGGGCACCCTGGGGGCTTTCGCGACGCTACTGGTATTAGTGGGTATCAACCGCAAGAGCGGTTATCTCCCTGAACGTTTGCTGCTCACCGGGGTGGCGGTCAGTGCCTTGTTTGACGCGGTGCGCAGCGTGATGCTGGCGGGTGGCGACCCGCGTGGCCAAGAGGTGATCGCCTGGCTGGCGGGCTCTACCTATTACGTGGATATCACCAATGCGGTGGTGGTCGGGGGCATTGCCTCTGTATTGGCGCTGATCACGCTGCCCTTCACCCGCTGGCTGGATATCTTGCCCTTAGGCGCGCCGACGGCCAAGGCGCTTGGAGTAACGCTCAATCGTGCCCGTTTAGTGTTGCTTCTACTGGTGGCGCTGTTAACCGCCTGCGCCACCCTGGTGGTGGGGCCGCTTTCATTTATTGGCCTGCTGGCGCCGCATATGGCGCGCTTGGTCGGCTTCTCCCGTGCAGGGCAGCATCTGATGGGGGCGGCCTTGATCGGCATGCTATTGATGGTGCTGGCGGACTGGGTGGGGCGTCAGATTATATTTCCCTACGAGATACCAGCAGGCTTGGTCGCTTCGCTAATCGGCGGTGCCTACTTTATGTGGGGGCTGCGTAAGCTGTAAGCGATTATAAGAAAAATTAATAGGGTATTAGCAGGATGATTTTTAGTTATCCAAACTGCCCGTTACCTTAGTGCGATGTTTTAAGAGAGCGATGTGTTAACGCGATACTTATTCTGGTACTGGGGGCAGGGCAATGTGGGAGAGTTATCTCACCGGATTGGTGGTATGCGGCGGCATTATCATGGCGATTGGCGCGCAGAACGCCTACATCCTAGGGCTGGCCATTCGTCGCGAGTATCACTGGTGGTCGGCGGGGCTATGCATGAGTGCCGATATTATTCTGCTCACGGCGGGGATGTTTGGTGTGAGTGCGTTTCTGCTTACCATACCCAGCGCGTTGGAAGCGATGCGCTGGATGGGCGTCCTTTTTTTAAGCTGGTTGGCGGCGCAGGCATTATTCAGGGCCGTTAACGGTCGGCAAGGGTTGAGCGCCGAAGCGGGCAAAGCGCGTAGCTTAACGAAAGTGATTTTAGCCACGCTGGCCGTCACCGTACTCAATCCTCAGGTGTATCTGGATACCCTGCTGCTGATACCCGCCATTGGCGCCCAGCAGGAGAGCGCCGGCGTTTTTGTGGCGGGAGCCTCCACGGCTTCCATACTCTGGTTTAGCCTGCTGGCCTGGGGCGGCGCTGCACTCTCGCCCTGGCTTTCAAAACCCATCGCATGGCGTATTATCGACGGCCTGATTGGCGTGATGATGGCGGGTATTGCTGTGCATCTTGCCCTCGGGGCGTCATCACTCAATGCTTAGTGCCGACTAAAGTAGGTCTCCATCACTGTAATGACTTTATCAATATCCGCATCATTAATATCACGATGAACAACGAAGCGGGTAGCGTAAAGCAGTTCAATCAATATGCCGTGCTCTTTTAGCCAAATGGAAAGTGGTTTGACATGAGCGTCGGGAAAACTAGCAAAAACCATGTTGGTAGCCTGTGAGGTAATGTCGACCCCAGGCAGCTTTGCCAAGCCCTCTGCCAGACGCGCTGCACGGTGATGGTCATTCTTTAAATCAGCTACATGATGATCCAGGGCATGCTGGCACGCGGCGGCAATAATACCCGCTTGGCGCATACCGCCTCCGACAACTTTACGCCAACGACGGGCACGGTCGATCAATGCTTGAGAGCCCACCAGTGCCGAGCCGATGGGTGCGCCCAGGCCTTTTGAAAAGCATAACGATACGCTATCAAACGGAAGGCAAAGCTGCTTGAGCGAGGTATCCGTGGCTACCGCTGCATTAAACAGACGCGCACCGTCTAAATGCGTTGCCAACCCTCGTTCGCGGGCCAGTTCGGTTGCTTTTAATACATAGTCTGCGGGCAGTACTTTACCGCCAATCGTATTTTCCAGCGCCAGCAGTTTGCTGCGCGCAAAGTGAAAGTCGTCGGCTTTAATAGCAGCGCTTATTTTCTCTAATGGAAGGCTACCATCAGCGGCGTTTTCAATCGGCTGGGGTTGAATGCTACCTAAGACTGCCGCACCGCCGCCCTCATAGCGGTAGGTATGCGCCGACTGACCAACAATGTACTCATCGCCGCGTTCGCAGTGCGCCATTAGCCCCACTAAGTTACTTTGCGTGCCGCTAGGAAAAAGCAGCGCCGCTTCTTTGCCTGCTTGCTCAGCCAGGTTCGCTTGAAAGGTGTTCACCGTTGGATCATCGCCCCATACATCATCACCTAATGGAGCGGCTATCATGGCTTCCAGCATGGCGGGAGTGGGGCGGGTCACCGTATCACTGCGTAGATCAATCATCGTTAGGAGCTCCTTTTTATTAGTCAGGACAAATGCTTAAGGGCGCTCAACTAAGTAAGTTGTTAGCCATTATCTATGGTTGCCAGCATAATGCATGTTAAACCAGCATAGGTAACCTGATGGATCTAAAAAGCGGCTATCCCTTCTGGGCAGTAAAAAATGGTCTGCTGTCTGCCTTCCCACAGCTTACCCACAATCACCGAAGTGACGTTGTGGTGGTTGGGGGCGGGATTACCGGGGCGCTGATCGCCAATGAGCTGAGCCGTCACGGACATCATGTCGTGGTGCTTGAGCGGCGTGATGTAGGGTGGGGAAGCTCTGCTGCCAGCACGGGCTTGCTACAGTACGAAATTGACACCCATATGTCTCACTTAGCCAAGCGATACGGGGAAACCGATGCATTACTTGCTTACCAAGCTTGCGCTGATGCCATCGGTGAGCTTGAAACCTTAGCGGCAGGCATGGGTGATGTCGATTTTGAACGTCAGCACAGCCTTTATTATGCCAGTAACGAAGAGCATGTGGCGCCCCTCAAAGAAGAGTTGGCGCTGCGCCAAAAGCATGGATTTGAGGCCGAGTGGCTTGGCTCCGAGGCTATTTTAGCAGAGTACGGTTTTGCTGCACCTGGGGCGATCCTCACTAAGTTAGCGGCCAGTGTCGATCCGTATCGTATGGCTTATCAGCTATTTGCCAAGGTCATTGAACGGGGCGGAGAAGTCTATGACCGAACTCAAATGGAGGAAATGGCACCGGATGAGCAGGGCGTCACGTTAACGCTAACCAATGGCGCTACGTTGCGTTGCCAATATGTGGTGATGGCGACGGGGTATGAGTCACAAACATGGTTGCCTAAACCGGTTGCCGTTAATCGGAGCAGCTACGCATTTATCACCGATCCGCTGTCACTAGAAACGTTGGGTAAGCTACGTCACACAATGTTGTGGGAATCGGCGCGCCCCTACCTTTATATGCGAACCACTGGCGATGGCCGCCTGTTGGTGGGTGGCGATGATGATGAGAACGATATTCCCGCACGACGTGATGCGCGAGTCGAGGAAAAAGCCAGGGGATTAACGCGTAAGGTAGAGGCGCTTTGGCCGACACTCGATATTAACCCTACTTTTTCCTGGGGTGGCACCTTTGCGGAAACAGAAGACGGCTTGCCTTTTTTTGGTCCTCACGAGGCGCACGGTCCACGTGTACATTTCGCCATGGCCTACGGTGGCAATGGTATTAGCTATAGCATGATTGGCGCAAAGCTACTACGGGCACTTATTGAAGGTAAATCGCATCCCTTGGCAGAGCTTTTTTCGTTCCGGCGGCTAATGTAATAGCCGTATAAATCATGATGGCGAGCCTGCTTAAAGCGAGTATCCTTATTCAATATTCATAAGGATAGAGGACGATGGAGCAGACACTTTACTTACGTGCACTTGAGCGTAACGATTTGCGCTTTGTCCACGAGCTCAATAATAACCAGAGCATTATGTCGTATTGGTTTGAAGAGCCTTACGAGTCATTCGATGAGTTGGAAGAGTTATATAACAAGCACATCCATGACAATGCCGAGCGGCGATTTGTTGCTGAGGACAGCCATGGTAATGCAATCGGTTTGGTAGAGTTGATCGAGATCGACTACATCCACCGCAGCGCCGAGTTTCAAATCATCATTGCCCCAGCTCACCAGGGCAAAGGATTTGCCCGTTCGTTGATCCGCCAAGCCTTGCACTACTCGTTCACGATTTTAAACCTGCACAAGGTATATCTGATTGTAGCGGTGGAGAACGTCAAAGCGATCCATCTCTACGAAGAGAGCGGTTTTATTGAGGAGGGACACCTAGTAAAGGAGTTCTTTATTAACGGAAAATACAGGGATGTGAAGCGCATGTATATCCTACAGGGTACCTATCTTGGGCAGTTGAATACGACCGAAGCGCCTGAGTCTAACTGGCTGTAACCATTCTGATAAAACGATATAAGAACGCCTCGTAGATACGAGGCGTGGGAGGCGCTTTCGCATATCGCCAAGCATTTCCTGCTCTTAGCCCAAGTAGGCCTTAATGGCGTCATATGCTGCACGTTGCTGCTGAGCGCGTTCTGCCCACACTTCCATGATGTCGGCTTCCATCGTCTGTCTGTGGTTAGCTGAGTACTGCATGGCGGCCACTCCTTTTTCCAGGGGATACGTGAAAGGTATTGTTATACAGAGGACAATTTTTTATACACAAATTGAGTTGTGCAAAGCAGCATTGTCACTGTCGAGCAAGATAATAAGGGCTTTTACAGCCAGGGGGTAGCCCAAACGATGTAGGCGATTGACTATTTTTGTAAGCCTAAGCTTACAAATAGCTAGCTAATAGTACTATCGTATTGAATGGAAACGTTTTTCATAAAAATAAAAAAGCCGGAAGTTATCCCGGCTTCGGTCACTATCTTTTAGTCTTAAAAGGCAAAAAAGCCTGAATTAACCTAAATAGGCTCTCAGAGCCTCGGCTGCGGCAAGATTCCATTGTGCGTTCAAGCTCCAGAATTCCAGAACTTCATTATCGTGTGCAGGGGTGATGATTAAAAAAGTCATTTGGCGGTCCTCCTAGTGGGACGACCCCTGGAGTATAACGCATCCTTGTTGCAGTGCAGCATCACAATTATTAAATGTTCGCTATAAGGAGCCCTATGCGTCTGCGTATTTTGTCTGATCTTCACTTGGAATTTTTTGAGGGGAACCGCGAACTGCCAGAAGTGGAGGCTGATGTGGTCATCCTGGCTGGTGATATTCACCGTAAAAGTGAGGGTTTAGCCTGGGCGCGCCATCGTTTTCCGGACACGCAGCTTATTTATGTGCCGGGCAACCATGAGTTCTACAATACCTGCATGCCGCTGCTGCGTGACGAGCTAGCGCTTGAAGCCGAGCGGCTCGGCATTGAGCTTCTGGATAATCGTGCCGTCACCCTTAATGGCGTACGTTTTTACGGCACTACCTTATGGACTGACTTTGCGCTTTATGCCGGTGATCCAACGCAAAATTCCGCCGATACAGAGTCCAAGGCGCTGCGCTACATGCCTGACTTTAAAATCATCCAAACCTCGCCAGGGGTGGCTTTCACACCACAGGCTAGCCAGCAGTTGCATGGAGAAGCGTTGGCATGGCTTGAGCGCGAGCTAGAACAGCCGTTTGACGGCCCCAAGGTGGTGATTAGCCATCATGCGCCGCTGCATGACTGTATTCCCGGCCAATACTTGGGTGACGTGTTATCTCCTGCGTTTGCTTCTAACCTGCCTCATTTAATGGGCAAGATGGACATTTGGGTGCATGGGCATGTCCACGAGCCTGTGGATATTCTGCGTAACGGCACCCGTGTTGTTGCCAACCCTGGGGGTTACCCGAATGAGTTTACTCCCGCGCGGTTTAAGCCTGATTGGGTGATTGAGTTATAAATAAATCAATTATTTATAGTTGTTCATTCACTGCTCGTGAATCGCAGGTGGTGATGCAGTCCGCTCAGGCTAGGCCTCAGCCGATCCCGGTCTATGCCGAAATGAGCAGCATCAACCCCGTTTTTTTACTACCAGAAGCACTGAAAGCAAACAGCCAAGCGCTGGGGGAAGCCTTTGTTGGCTCACTTAATATGGGCGCTGGTCAGTTCTGCACAAGCCCAGGCTTGGTGATTGCGGTTAAAGGTGCCGACCTTGAGTCGTTTATTCAGTCAACGCAAAAAGCCGTGGAAGCTAGCGGCGCGCAAACCATGCTGACACCGGGTATTCACAGCGCTTATGAAAAAGGCGTTTCTGCGCTAAGCAGTGAAGCTAATGTGCGTGAAGTTGCTCGTGGACAAACCGGCAGCGGCAGTTACCAGTGCCAAACGGGGTTGTTTGCCGTTAGTACCAGTGACTTTCTCGCTTCCAAAGTGCTTCATCAAGTGTTTCTTACGCCCGGTATGCTACCAATCGCTACCTGAGGCGTTGCTGCCTGAAGCCCTACATGAAGCGAATCCATTGAAGGTGAGTCGATTGGTAGATGGTAAGCGCGAACTATAGAAATAACGTAAGAAACAAGCAAGTTGGAGTTTATCGAGCGGTCTAAGGGCCGCTTTTTTATGTACTTTATTTGTGAGGTGGCTAAAAGAGCGTCTAGACTAATGCCATGGTCGTTAGCTAAGCGAGCCAACATAGCACGTCGGGTCAGGGCACATACTCACGTGTAAACACAAGATCAAACGGAGAACATGCCCATGGAGACCCTCGAATTAATCATTGCCCCGCTGCGCGATGGTCTCTATACCATCATGATGCCTGTCAGTAACTTTATCTGGAGCTACATTCTTGTTTATCTACTCTTAGGTGCTGGCCTGCTGTTTACCATTATGACTCGCGGGATGCAGTTTCGTCTGTTCAGGCATATGGCCTATGTGACGTTTACCGCCCGGGGCGCCGGGGATGGCATTAGCGGCTTTCAGGCATTTGCGACGTCCATGGCGGCGCGGGTGGGGACCGGCAACCTAGCCGGCGTGGCCCTGGCGCTATGGATTGGTGGCCCAGGGGCCATTTTTTGGATGTGGGTGACAGCGTTGCTCGGTTTTGCAACGTCCTTTATCGAATCGACGCTGGCGCAAGTGTATAAGCATCGTAACGAGGATGGCGTATTCCGCGGCGGCCCTGCATTTTATATCGAACGTTGCCTAGGCTGGCGCTGGTTAGGATCACTGTTCGCGGTATTTTTGATTATCGCCTATGGACTGGCGTTTAACGCCGCGCAATCCAACACAATTGCCCAGGGCATGAGCGGTGCCTTTGGCATTCCTAACTGGCTGACGGGCGTAGTCATTGCCATTTTGGCAGGCTTTGTGATTTATGGCGGCCTCAAGTCGGTGGCACGAACCGCCGAAAAAATCGTGCCGATCATGGCCATTGCTTACTTACTGGTCGCGCTATGGATTCTGTTTGCTAACCTTTCTGCCGTCCCTGATATGCTCTCGCTGATTGTGATGAGCGCTTTTGGTCTTGGGCCAGCGGTGGGCGGTGCAGCAGGCTATGCGATTAAAGCGGCCATGGAAAATGGCATCAAGCGTGGCTTATTTTCCAACGAAGCGGGCATGGGCTCGACACCTAACGCGGCTGCCCAGGCGACCGTCAAACATCCCGCGGCCCAGGGCTTGGTGCAATCCTTTGGGGTGTTCGTCGACACCATTGTGATTTGTAGCTGTACCGCTGTGGTGATCCTGCTCTCTGGCGTTTATGAACGGCTGATGTCGGAGTCGCCAGGGGAGAGCATCGAAGGGATACAACTTACCCAAGATGCCATGGTTGATCATCTAGGTGGCTTTGGCGAGATATTCATTGCGTTAGCGATACTGTTTTTTGCTTTTACCTCGATCTTGGCCAACTTCTCGTTCTCGTCGGTTAATATCGAATTTCTGTTCCGCCGCCACGCTAAAAAAGCGGTCAGCGTGTTCAAGGTGATCATTCTAGCGATGGTACTGCTCGGTTCGGTGGCAGAGCTAAGCGTGGTCTGGGACTTTGCCGACCTGGCAATGGGGTTAATGGCCACGACAAACCTGTTTTCCATTCTGTTTATGGCGCCCATTGCGGTTGCCGTATTGAAGGATTACGAGCGTCAACGCCGAGCAGGTATTGAAGAGCCACTCTTTGACCCCGCCATATTAAAACGTCCGGAATTAGTAGATGCCGATGTATGGCCTGTAAAAGAGGCAAAAGAAGGGTAGGGGTTAACTCCCTGCTTCAATAAACGCTTTCGCCCTTGGGTCTTGTATATAGGCAACGTTGAGCCGGAGCCAGGGCGTTGGCTGGTGATCGGCAAAAAACAGATGCCCCGGCGATAGCGTGATTTCCCACCGGTTAGCCAGTTCACTCAGGGCTTCAGGGGTGATGGCTGCTGGTGGTTTTGCCCACACAAACATCCCGCCAGCCGGTTGGGTATACACCTCCCAGCCGGCATTTTTTAGCATCGTTAGTGCCACTGCCATTTGATTGGCGAGCTTGATGCGCAGCCGTTCGGTAAGCTTCCGGTAGCTGCCGTTTTGCAGCATCGTAATGACCACCTGCTCGGCAAATCGTGAAGCGGAAATGCTGGTCAACATCTTTATATCCACTAGGCGCTGTACCCAAGTCACTGGCGCGGCGACAAAGCCGACTCGTAGCGAAGAGGAGAGGCTTTTCGAAAAGCTGCCCAGATAGAACACCCGGCTTAAACCGTCTAGCGCTGCCAATCGGGTGGTGGGGGTATGCTGAAAATCCGCGTAGATATCGTCTTCAATAATCTGAAAATCGTGTTGCTCGGCGAGCTGTAACACTCGGTGTGCCACCGCTGGGGTGAGCGTGCTGCCCGTGGGGTTGTGAAAAACGCTGTTGATGTAGAACAGCTTTGGGCGATGTTCGGCCAACAACACCTCCAAGCGTTCGATATCAGGCCCATCGGCTAATCGCGGCACGCCAATCACGCGGATTCGCTGTAAGTGAAGCAGGCCAAACAGGTTGTAATAGCCCGGTGATTCCACGAAGACCACATCGCCAGGCTCAAGCAGCATCCGCACCAGTAGATCCAGCGAATGGCTGCCGCCGCCGGTCATCACGATCTGCTGGGCGTCCGCATTAATCGCCAGTGGGCGCAGACGTTCCTGGATTAAATCGCGTAAATCCTGCGGCCCTTGCGGGGTACTGTACTCGAAAATTCCTGAACGGCTTTTACGTGCCACTTGGCGAATGGCGTGAGTTAGGTCATCGCCTTCGCGCCAGACGCTTGGCAGCCAGCCGCAGCCCAGCTTGAGCGTGTGCTCATTGGCACTGAAAAGCCCCCATAGGCCGCTGGTGACCTCTTCCAATCCGCTCATAGCTGCTGGTTGTGATACCAGCGCTGCTGCGCTATCCGCCACATAAAAACCTGATCCGGGTCGTGAGCGCACTAAGCCAGAAGCGACAAGTCGTTCGTAGGCTTCAATCACCGCATTACGGCTGATGTGGTGGGTGGCGGCTAAGCGACGAATAGAGGGTAAACGACGGCCACCGCCTGCACCGTGCGCGGCAATCCAAGCGCGAATCCCCGCTTCGAGCTGCTGGGCGATGGGAGTCGTGGCGTGCCGATTAACCTCTAGTTTCATAACGTGCCCTATGGCTTTCAACTGTTCGCTAAAAGGGCGGAACAGTGTCTGGAAAGTGGGAGTTAAGTGTACCTTACCGCTGCGTGGTAAGCGTGGGAGGGTAGCGGTTCAATGACTTACTTATTTAGGACTTCGCTATGAGCCGCACTGCCAATCGCGCTAACAATAAAAGGAGCGCAGCCTGCCTGGCGTTTGCGCTATGTACGATTACCACGGCGGTTAATTTACAGGCCCCTCTTTACGATGCGCTGGCGGCGCGGGATGGTTTGGGCGTTGGTGCCACCAGCATCGCTTTTGCCTGCTATGTAGTGGGCATTATACCGGTGTTGCTGGGGTTAAATGGCTTGGCCGATCGGGTTGGGCGCAAGCCATTAATAATGAGTGCTCTGCTGTTATGTCTCTTGGCGACCGGGATCACCCTGATAGCGCCCGGTTTGCCGGCGCTGGGTGTGGCTCGCTTTCTGCTGGGTATCAGTACGGGGCTAATGTCAGCGGTGGCTCCCGCTTATATGCAACTACTATTGGTGGAAGAGGATAAGCGTGTGGCGACCAATTATGTGACGGCCAGTACCGCGCTTGGGTTTGGCCTGGGGGCGGCGGTGACTAGTCTGTTTGTTTTCCACACCCCAAGCATATCGCCACCCAGTCTGTGGCTTTATATCGCTGCCGCTTTGCTGGCATTGGTGGTGGTCACCACGCTTAAGGATAGCTCACCGAGCGCTACTAAAACGCCTATGCTGCGTCTTCCCAGCTATCCAAAAGGAACTCTCGCCTATGGATTGGCAATTTTGTTGGCCTGGGCGACGGTGGGGTTGGTGATTGCGATTCTGCCTTCAACACTAAGCCTGCACGGTTTATCCGCCTGGAGCGGCTTCGCCACCTTCGGTATCTGCAGCTGCGGGGTGCTGTTTCAGCCCTGGGCGAGAAGGCTTACGCCGCGCAGCGCTACCCGACTGGGTCTGGTGATTTTGCCGATTGCCTATGGGTTGATCGTTTGGGGCGCTGTCCAAGGAAATCTTGTGGCGGTGCTGCTGGGCACGGTAGCAGCCAGTAGCGCTTGCTATGGGTTTATCTATTTGGGAGGGTTAAGTGGTGTGTTGGTGAGTGCGGATGCCTCGGCTAGCCAACAAGCCACCCAAGCCAGCGCGGGCTATTTTCTGATGGCTTACTTGGGCTTCAGTATCCCTGTAATCGTCACCGGCGTACTGATTGATGCGGTAGGACATACGCTTGCGTTAACGCTGTTTGGTCTCGCACTATTGGGCGGCGTTATCATGGCGATCATTTTGCTGCGTAAGGCACAATAGACAGCCCCCAGCGTTCACGATGTCATGAGCGATGCTTCTCTACCAGTAGCCCGCAAGAGGGCACCGCCCAACGAGTGTCGGCGGTAAACACGACATCGCACACCACGGGGGAGTAGTAGCGACGCACCTCGTCGTCAATCCGAGCGCGTAGGGCATCTTGGTTGGTGATGGACAGACGGGATGCCTCAGGCAATACCACATGCACCATGACATACAGCAGGCGGCCTGGGCGTACCATGCGAACACGCACTTGCTGGGTGTCAGTGTTAGCCAGGGCATTCGCGACGGCTTGGCGAACAGGTTCTGCGATAGATTCTTCTGGCGTTTTGTTAAGCAATTCCTTCAGTGCTTGGGAGGCCATGCGCACAGGAACACCCAGGCAGAGCACCACCACCGCAATCACGAGCACCGAATCCACATAGGGCAGAATAGCCAACCAGCCCAGTCGCTCAAACAACATCACTAGGCAAAAGGCTGCTAATACCGCGGCGGAAATGACGCTGTTCACTAGCCAATTTAGTTTATCTGCCGCCACCAATGGGCTGCTCACATGGCGCTGGCTACGGTGCATCACCCAGGCCGTAAACGAACAGGAAACGGTGGCAAAGAGTGCATAAATTACCGCCAAGCCAGCCGCTATTTCGCGGCCACCCGTGAGCAGGGCGGCAATAGCGTCGACCAGGGCGAAAATAGACACGCCTAAAATAAGCAGCCCTTTGCACAGATTCACAAGCGACTCAAAGTAGCTGTAACCAAAGGGGTACGACTCGCTGTCCGGGCGACTGGCAAGCTTGCTGACCTTAATAGTGACGAGGGCGATGCTGAAATAAATAAGATTAAATAGACCATCCAGCAGGATCGCCTGCGAGTTGGAGGCTAACGTAGCAACAATGCCTGCACAGCCAATAAGCAGCGCCATCAAGGCGGAGAATGCCAAGGTTCTCGATTCTGTCTTCACTAACGTTTCTGCTCCAGAGTGTACATCGTCAAAATAGTCGATAAGCATAGCAACTTTGCTGGTGACATATCGAATGCCGGTCGTCTACTCAAAACGATGCTTTGGACAGCCTCGTTAGTTCTACTAATCTTAGGAGGCATTTATTTGATTCACGTTAAACCAAATAGGAGGGTTAGACGATGCCAATGCTAAGCGTAGGAACGGAACAAGGCACGCCGGTAGAGCTGTACTACGAGGTACACGGGGCGGGTAAACCAGTGGTGCTGATCCATGGATGGCCGCTGAGTGGCCGCTCATGGGAGAAGCAGGTGCCAGCGCTGGTAGAGGCAGGCTATAAAGTCGTGACGTATGACCGCCGTGGTTTTGGCTGGTCTACCCAGGCAGATGGTGGCTATGACTACGATACGCTAGCGTCAGACCTTAAGAAACTGATCGACACGCTGGACCTAAACGATGCCACCATAGTGGGCTTTTCGATGGGTGGCGGCGAAGTAGCGCGTTACCTTTCCAGTTACGGCACTGGGCGAGTCAATAAAGCCGTATTTGCTGCAGCGGTTCCCCCTTACCTCTATAAAGCCGACGACAATCCTGAAGGTGGTCTTGATAATGCCACCATCAACCAATTCCTTGAAGGTGTAAAAGGCGACCGTCTTGCCTTCCTAGAAGACTTCACGAAGAGCTTTTTCACCGCCGGTGAGCGCAGCGATTTAATCAGCGAGCCGAACCGCCAGTATCATTGCAACATTGCGGCGTTTGCGTCCCCGCAAGCGACCTATGACTGCATCAAAGCGTTTAGCTATACCGACTTTCGCAAAGACCTGCCCAAGATCGATATACCCACCCTGGTATTGCATGGGGATTCAGATGGCATCGTACCCTTTGAGGTCAGCGGCAAGCGGGCGCAAGAATTACTGCCCAATGCGCAAACGGAAGTGATCAAGGGCGGGCCCCACGGGCTTAATGCCACACACCCCGATGAGTTTAATAGGGCGCTGATTACTTTTTTGGATAGCTAAAAAAACGATTATTCAGGGCTTGTAAGACTAAATCGCCGCCCTTCTTTATAGAGTCAGTTGATACGGGGCGGCGATTCAACGGCTACGTTATCCTTCAATCCAACATTATCCTTCAACCCAAACTTCATCGCCTTTAAAGACGATTTTCCATGTGCGGAGCTTCACGCTTTCATCCTCTAAACACTGACCATCTTTAAGACGGAAGTGTTGCTTATAGATAGGCGAGGCGACGACGGCGGCACCTTTAAGATCGCCTACGATGCCCCGAGCGATTACGTTTGCGTTCGAGAAGGGATCATGATGATCAAGAGCATAGAGCTCATCGCCCTGTTCCTGCACTCCGGGCAAGTAGAAAATAGCGACCTGGGCGGGGCCGTCGGCGGTTTCAAGCCAGGCGGCGATGCCAGAGAACGCGACTAGATCGGCTTTGGTACAGACTTTCTGCCACGTCTTTGTCTTCTGAAGCGCCATGGTATCCATCTCGTTTTTCAATGCAGTTGCGGTCATGGATTGCCTCTTTTTTATCCAGTGTCAGTGTCGTTGTCAGTGTCAGGGCCCAGCGTCGCTTAAGCGGGGCGCAGCTGACCGCGCTCGGAGGTCATAATGATTGACGGATCCGGGCGGTCGTCGTTGACGAAGCTACGGAAGCGTTTGAGTTTTTCTGGATCACTGATGGCGTCGGCCCATTCGCACTGATAGGTATCCACCACGGTTTGCATTTGGCGCTCCAGCTCGTCGTTGATGCCTAGGCTGTCTTCCAGAATCACCTCTTTGAGGTACTCCAGGCCGCCGTCGAGGTTTTCGCGCCATACCGAGGTGCGCTGCAGGCGGTCAGCGGTGCGCACGTAAAACATCAAGAAGCGGTCAATGGTGCGGTAGAGCTGCTCGTCGTCTAGGTCGGTGGCGAACAGTTCGGCGTGGCGGGGGCGCATGCCGCCGTTACCACAAACGTAGAGGTTCCAGCCGTTTTCGGTAGCGATAATGCCGATGTCTTTGCTCTGAGCTTCGGCGCACTCGCGGGTGCAGCCGGAAACGCCGAATTTGATCTTGTGCGGTGAACGCAGCCCCTTGTAGCGGTTCTCCAATTGGATCGCCATGCCAACGCTGTCCTGTACGCCGTAGCGGCACCAAGTGCTGCCTACGCAGGATTTCACCGTGCGCAGCGATTTACCGTAGGCGTGCCCGGTCTCGAAGCCTGCGGCAATCAACTCGCCCCAGATATCCGGCAGGTCTTCCAGGCGGGCGCCGAATAGGTCAATACGTTGGCCGCCGGTCACTTTGGAGTAGAGGCTATACTTTTTAGCCACTTCGCCCAGGGCAATGAGCTTATCAGGGGTGATCTCACCACCGGCCACACGCGGCACTACCGAGTAAGTGCCGTTCTTCTGCATGTTGGCCATGAACGTATCGTTGGTATCCTGCAATGGGATATGCGCCGCATCGGTGATGGGTTCGTTAAAGCAGGAGGCCAAAATGGACGCTACAGCGGGCTTGCAGATATCGCAGCCCAGGCGGTGAGTGTCGGGGTTGCCGTGTTTTTCAATCAGGTCGGTGAAGGTTTTGATGCCTTCGACACGCACAATATCGTAAAGCCCCTGGCGGGTATGGGCAAAGTGCTCACAAATCGATTTATCGACTTCCACACCACGGGCTTCTAGCTCATGGTCAACCACACTTTTCAGCAGCGCGGTGCAGCCGCCGCAGCCGGTGCTGGCTTTGGTGGCCGCTTTGACACCGCCTAGATCTACCACGCCAGCGTCAATAGTGGCGCAAATATCACCCTTGGTGACGTTATGACAAGAGCAGATGGAGGCGGTTTCTGGCAGCGCCCCGGGGCCGAGCGTGGGAGCGGCACCGCTGCTTTGTGGCAGAATCAGTGAAGCAGGTTCATCGGGCAGCTCAATACCGTTGGAGTAGTACTGCAATAAGGTGTCGTAAACACCGTTGTTGCCCACCAACATGGCGCCGAGCAGCTTTTTACCATCGCTGGAGACCACCAGCTTGCGGTACTCCTGCTTGATGGGATCCAGGTAGCGGAACATGCGTGCGCTGGGGTTTTGGTTGCCGTGAGCGTCACCAATCGAACCCACGTCCACGCCCAGCAGCTTGAGCTTGGTGCTCATATCGGCGCCACCAAAGTGTGTGTCTCCACCGGTCAACGTGGATAGTGCGGTTTTGGCCATTTGGTAGCCCGGCGCCACCAAGCCAAAAATGCTCTGGTTCCACAGTGCGACTTCGCCAACCGCGAGGATAGCCGGGTCGCTGGTAAGGCACTGGTTATCGACCACGACGCCACCGCGCTCGCCAATCTCCAGGCCGCAGTCGCGAGCTAGCTGGTCGCGGGGACGAATGCCTGCTGAGAAGACGATGAGATCGGTTTCAAGGACTTTATCGTCTTGAAAGACCATGCGGTGACGGCTCGCCTCGCCATCTTCAATACGCTGGGTGGCGCGCTCGGTGAGCACCTGTACGCCCAAGGCTTCAATTTTTTCGCGCAGCAGTTCACCGCCTTCGTTATCTACCTGCATCGGCATCAGCCGCGAGGCAAATTCAACAACGGCAGTGTCCAGGTTTAATCCCCGCAGGGCATTGGCGGCTTCTAAACCCAGCAGGCCACCGCCCACCACCACGCCGGTGGTGGCATTTTCGGCGGCGGCTTGGATGGCGTCCAGGTCGTCCAGGGTGCGGTACACCAGGCAGCCATCGCGGTCATTACCGGGTATCGGCGGCACAAAGGGGAAGGAGCCGGTGGCTAGCACCAAGCGGTCATATGGGTAGCGGCCCTGGTCGGTGACCACTTCTTGCGCACTGCGGTCGATCTCGATCACGGCCTCGCCAGTACGCAGTTCTACGCCGCTGACGGCGTAGTAATCCGCCTCGCAAAGTGCTAGCGAATCGGCATCGCGGCCGCTGAAATATTCAGACAAATGCACCCGGTCGTAGGCGCGATGGCGCTCTTCGCCAAACACCGTAACCTGATAGCGTTCTAGTGCGCCGTTATCGACCAGTTGCTCGACCAAGTGGTGGCCGACCATGCCGTTACCAATAACGATTAATTGCTGTGTAGTGGACATGTTTTCGATAGACATAGCTATGCCGCCTCTAAGGTCGATAAATGGGGAGTATCGTTGTGCTGGTCAGCCGCAATGGTTTGGAGCACTGCTACATCAGCAGCACCAAACAGGAGTGCATGGCGACAGTCGTTAAGGTTCGTGCCTACGAGTGCTTGTTCGAAGTACCAAGGGCCTTGGCTGGTGTCGCCGTAAAGCACCGCACCTTCAAGCTGGCCGTTGCGAAGTAACAGACGACGGTAATCGCCGCGCTCAATGTCGTGGTAGCTAAGCACTTCATGCTCGGCGCTGGCGTCGGTGGGGCCAAAGGCGTAGAGCGCAACACCGCTGATTTTGAGTTTGGTGGCGCTGGGCGCATCCGCATAGCCTTGGGTATTTGTGCCGCACAGCGTCGCGGCGAGCACCTCTACCTGACGCCAGATCGGTTCCACCAAGCCGTAGGTGGTGCCATCAAATTGGCAGCATTCACCCAAGGCGGAAATGGCCGGGTCTGAGGTGGTGAGCCATTCGTCAACCACAATAGCTCGATCAGTGCGCAGTCCTGCCTGATGGCCAAGTTCCGCATTGGGAGTAATGCCCGCGGCAATAATCACGCTAGAGGCGTTGAACTGACGGCCATCGGCAAGTTGTACCTTGGCTACGCGCCCATGAGTATCGCCCTCTAGCTGTGCTAACTGGGCGCCGGTGATGATCTTTAAACCACGCTGGGAAAGTTCGTTTTCAAGCAGATGCGCGGCAGTGGTATCCAGCTGGCGGTTCATTAGCCGCTCGCTGCGTTGGAGCACGCTGACGCTGATATCACTGCCGCGTTTACGCAGTCCTTCAGCAGCTTCAAGGCCCAGCAGACCGCCGCCAATCACCACTGCATCACCGCCCTGTTGAGCGATGTCGGTAAGTGCACCAGCGTCTTGCAAGTCGCGAAAGCCGTGTACACCCGCAAGCTCAATACCGGGGATGTCGGGCAGCGCTGGGCGTGAGCCGGTGGCGATGACCAAACGGTCGTAATGCAGTGTGCGGCCGGTGTCGGTGATTACCGTACGGCGATCACGCTGCAGGCTTTCGACCTTTTCGCCGAGAATCAGAGTGACATTCTGAGCCGCGTACCACTGCGCATCGCGCAGAGTAAGTGCGTCTTGCTGCATCTCACCGGCCAGCAGTGGCGAAAGCAGGATACGGTTATACGCGGGGGTTGGTTCAGCGCCAATTACCGTGATGCGCTGGGGGCGCGTAGGTGATTTCACCAGCGCCTCAATCAGACGGTGGCTGGCCATACCACTACCAATAATGACTAGATGGTCGCTGGGTGAGCACCGGGAAATGGTTTCCATGGGTAGCTCCTCTGTGTCGTTGCGGATGCTTGAGCACCAAACAAAAAACGCCCCTGTCGCGCACCGCTTTGCAAAAAATCGCAAAAGCGTGCGTAACAGGGGCGTCGTTGCCCGATAGCGTCTTTTTAAACGCGCGACAACCGCCATTGGCTGCCAACTGATTAAAAACCTTACTCTGTAACAAGCAAGGAGCTAGCCAACTGGACGTATAGAATGTTTTTTTAAATAACTTCAGCTGCTTATGTGTAGGTTATGGGTAAGTTGTGGCAATGCTCTTCGGATAGACTGCACGGTGATGGTGCGAAAAGGGAGGTAGCGTGCACTCTCAAACACCATTTAGCGTGTGTACAGTGCGAAAAAGAGCGTTGCGTAGTCATCTGTCGGTTTTTAAATAATTGTTTATAAGAAACAATTTTTAAAATAGTTGGTTCTGGGCTTGGCTTTTGCAGCTATCTAGGCAACAAGCTAGTTAACAAGGGATAAGCGCTCATTGCTTGGCGATGGCAGCGAACAACTCCAAAGCCGTTAGAAAAATAAGTAGCCGAATGTGTAGCTGTTAGACAATCTTCATCTGTTTGAAGAGTGTTTTGAAAATAGTCTGAAGAGTGTATTGCACCGATGAAGGTGCGCTGTGGCAACGACGTCCAGCCCTCTTCTCTTAATGCGTTTATAGAGCGCATTAGAGAACGGGACTGGGCGTTTTTTTATGCCTGGCGCTAATGAGCAATCCGAGGAGTAGCTATGACTCAGGCCAAAACCATATGCCCCTACTGCGGCGTCGGCTGTGGCGTAACGGCAACCGTTGACGCGGGCACGCTGAGCGCCGTAGAGGGCGACCGCGAGCATCCGGCGAACTACGGGCGGCTGTGTGTCAAAGGGTCTGCGCTACACGAAACCTTGGGGAACCAGGGGCGGCTGACTCACCCTCGCATTGATGGTGTTGAGGTCTCCTGGGACAATGCCCTAAGCACTACTGCCGAACGCTTAAACACCCTGCGGGCCGAGCATGGCAACCATAGTGTGGCCGCGTACCTCTCCGGCCAGCTGCTAACCGAAGATTACTACGTAGCCAATAAGCTGTTTAAAGGCTTTTTAGGCACACCCCACTTAGATACTAATTCGCGACTGTGTATGGCCTCTGCGGTCGCTGGCTATAAACGTGCCTTCGGTGCGGATGCGGTGCCGTGCAACTACGAAGATCTGGAGGAGGCGGAGCTGGTCGTGTTGGTGGGCTCTAACCTAGCCTGGAATCACCCGGTGCTTTACCAGCGCATTAAAGTGGCGAAAGAGCGCAACCCACTGATGCGCCTGGTGGTGATCGACCCCCGCGTGACAGACAGTTGTGAAATTGCTGACCTCTACCTTGGGATTAAACCAGGCAGCGATGCTTACCTATTTAACGGCCTGCTGGCGTGGATGACGCAACGTGAAAAGCTCGATACCCGCTATCTTGAGCGTCACACCGAAGGGTTTGAGGATGCGCTGGCGGCAGCCCAGCAAACCGCAGGTTCAGTGGTGGAAGTCGCGGCGGTCTGTGATGTCGACCCCGAGCGTCTGGAAACCTTCTACTACTGGTTCGCCAGCCAGTTGCATGTGGTCACGCTCTACTCCCAGGGCGTTAATCAATCCGCCAGTGGTACCGATAAGTGCAACGCGATTATTAACTGCCACTTAGCTGGTGGAAAGATTGGCTTGCCGGGGGCGGGGCCGTTCTCGATTACCGGCCAGCCCAACGCCATGGGGGGCCGCGAAGTAGGTGGGTTAGCCAACCAATTAGCCGCGCATATGGATTACCACACCCCAGGTGCCTTCGAGCTGGTCAGCCGCTTTTGGGCTACCGACAGCCTGACGCCGAGCCTGCCGGAAGGGCCCGGTTATAAAGCAGTGGAACTGTTTGAAGCCATTGAGCGTGGTGAGATAAAAGCGCTGTGGGTAATGGCCACCAATCCTGCCATCAGCCTGCCCGATGCTGCACGGGTACGCGCTGCGCTGGAAAAGTGCCCGCTGGTAATCGTTTCCGAGTGCGCTGCCCATACCGACCTGCTGCCTTATGCCGACATTGTGCTGCCTGCCTCGGGGTGGTCGGAAAAAGATGGCACGGTGACTAACTCCGAGCGGCGTATTTCTCGCCAGCGGGGCATGTTGCCGCCCCCCGGTGAGGCCCGCCACGATTGGTGGATAATCTGCGAGGTGGCGAAACGGTTGGGGTATGCCGAGGCGTTTAACTACGCGCACCCTTGGGAGATTTTCGACGAGCACGCTCGGCTCTCGGCGTTTGAAAACGGCATTGAGGGAAGTCCGAAACGAGTGTTCGATATTTCAGGGCTGGTAGGGCTGGGTCAAGAGGGGTACGACACCCTGGCGCCGATCCAGTGGCCGGTGACTGTTCAAGCGCCCCACGGCACGGCACGGCTATTTGAGGAGGGCGAGTTTGCCACCGCTAATGGCCGCGCCAAGCTGCTGGCGATCCATCCTCAAGGGCCTGAGCAGTCGCTGAGTGCAGCCTATCCGCTTCGGCTTAATACCGGCCGGATACGTGACCAGTGGCACACCATGACCCGCACCGCACGCTCACCGCGGTTAATGAACCACCGCGCTGAACCCTTTATGGACGTGCACCCCGACGACGCCGATACCGCCGGTGTGAGCGATCAAGGGCTGGCGGTGTTAACCGCCGCGAAAGGTGAATTTCGCGCTCGGGTGCGGGTCTCCAATGCCCAGCGCCGCGGTGAGGTCTTCGTGCCCATCCACTGGACTGACTGCTTCACCCAGCAGGCCAGAAGCAGCGCGCTGATCGACTGCATTACGGATCCGCTCTCTGGGCAGCCTGAATCGAAACACGGCGCTGTGGCGCTGGCGCCGCTTGCTACCGAATGGCAGGCCACCCTGCTGGTCGCCGAAGGTGTAACGGAGTCAACACCCTGGTGCACCAGTGCCTACTGGACACGTATTCCCATGCGCAGCTGCCAGCGCTGGCAGCTTGCCAATACTCAGTCGGTGAATGACTGGTTAGCGCAGCTGAAAACGTGGCTGCCCGGCGACGTATCGGTCGTCAGCCAAGACCCGACTAACGGACGCCTGCGCGCCGCCTGCGTGGAAAACGGTCAGTTGCGCTGGTGGCTGATGGTCGGCCCGCCCAACGAGTTGCCAGGGTTGGCGTGGCTGGAAGCGCGTTTTAACGATGAAAGGCTCAGCGATACCCATCGCCGACGTTTATTAGCAGGCTGCGACGACGGCGCTGCGGATACCGGTCCGGTGGTCTGCAGCTGTCACCAGGTAGGCCAAACCACCATCGTTAATGCCATCCGCGAGGGTGACACCAGCGTAGAAGCGTTGGGCGCTAGGCTCGCCTGCGGCACCCAGTGCGGCAGCTGTATTCCCGAATTGAAATCACTTATTGAAGAGGAGCGGCCCCATGCCCGCACTAAGCAATCCCTTGCTACTGAAGTGGTTTAACGCCTTTATGCGGCTGTCGCAACGCGCGCTGTCGCCGTGGGTTCAGCATGCTACTGATATACGTTTGCCACTGCGTGGTGAGTGCCGCGCGGGGCAGGTTTATCTGGTCGGCGCAGGCAGCGGCGACGCGGAGCTGTTAACCCTCAAGGCCGCACGTTTACTTATGCAGGCCGACGCCGTGGTGTATGACCGCTTGGTGGGCGATGACGTGCTGGCGCTGATCCCTGGTGGCAGCGAGCGCTACTACGTGGGTAAAGCACGCGGCCATCACAGCGTACCGCAAGCTGAGATCGGTGCGCTGATGGTAAAACTCGCCCGGGAAGGTAAATCGGTGGTGCGCTTGAAAGGCGGCGACCCGGCGGTGTTTGCGCGGATGGGTGAAGAGCTGGACGCTTTGGCCGCCGCTGAGATCCCTGCTGCCATTGTGCCGGGGATTACCGCGGCCTCTGCCGCCGCTGCCTGTATGGGCATCCCGCTCACCGACCGTGGTCATGCTCAGCAGCTACGCTTTGTGACTGCCCAGCTATGCCGCGAAGACGGTTCGCCGGATTGGGCGTCGCTGGCGCGCAAGGATGAAACCCTGGTGTTTTATATGGGGCTTTCAAAAGTGAGTGCCATTTGCCACGGCCTGCGCCAGGCAGGCCTGCCGGATGAGTGGCCGATCATGCTGGTGGCTAACGCCAGCCAGCCCGAACAGCAGTCGCTGGTGGGCTCGCTTGCTGACATGCCCGAGCAACTCGCCGCAACTCCGTTGCCGTCACCCTGCTTGATTGTGGTGGGCAGCGTGGTGCAAAGAGTCGCCACTTCGCCTGCTTTAAAAACCACCGACATTGCTCAGCCTTACTCCTCTGACCTTTAACTTTTGACCTTTGAACCTGCTGCTAAGGAAACGCCTTTATGTCCTACTTATTGCCTGCTGAATTTGCCACTAAGATGGTCGATGCCGGTGAAGCCAAACTGCACATGTCTACCCGCGATGCTTTGATTCGTGCCTTTATGGCGGGGGCTATTTTGGCCATCGCTGCAGTATTTGCGGTGACCGTAGCGGTACAAACCGGCTACCCGATTATCGGCGCCATCCTGTTTCCGGTGGGCTTTTCGATACTTTATCTAATGGGATTTGATCTGTTGACCGGGGTGTTTGTGTTAACACCGCTGGCATGGCTGGATAAGCGGCCCGGCGTTACGATTAATCGTATTCTTAAGCACTGGGGTATTGTATTTACTGGTAATTTTGCCGGGGCATTAACGGTCGCTTTTCTAATGGCGATTGTCTTTACCTACGGCTTTAGCACCGAACCTAGCGAGGTGGGCCGAGTCATTGGTGAAGTAGGCGAAGGGCGCACGGTGGGCTATAAAGAGTACGGTGCTGGCGGCATGGCAACGATTTTTATCCGTGGCATATTGTGCAACTGGATGGTCTCACTGGGCGTAGTGGGCGCGATGATTTCGACCACGGTCAGCGGCAAGGTCATTGCCATGTGGATGCCGATTATGCTGTTCTTCGGCATGGGGTTCGAGCACTCGGTGGTCAATATGTTCCTGTTCCCATCCGGGCTGATGATGGGGGGTAATTTTTCGATGATGGATTATCTGATCTGGAACGAGATTCCTGTGGTACTGGGTAACTTAATTGGTGGTTTGGCATTGACGGGGCTCACCCTCTACACCACCCATGTGCGTACCGCGCCACAGAAAGCGTTATAAGTGCTGCATAGCGAACTTTGAAGAACCATAAGCCTTCGCTTTGGCGGAGGCTTTTTTAGGGGAAGCATAATGGCAGCGCTGACCATTTCGCTCGGCCAGTACTCGGATAAAGGGCGCAAGCCAAGCAACCAGGATTTTTATGGTGCCTATTTGCCCAACGACTCCCTGCGCGTAAACAAAGGCATTGCGATCGCGTTAGCAGATGGGATCAGCAGCAGTGATGTCAGCCGCGAGGCAAGTGAGGCGGCGGTGGGTGGATTTCTGAGCGATTATTATGCCACCCCGGCCACTTGGACGGTCAAAACGTCAGCCCAGCGGGTACTGCAAGCGACTAACGCGTGGCTTTATGCCCAAACCCGGCAAAGCCAGTACCGTTATAACCTGGACCGCGGCTATGTATGTACCCTGAGCGCGATGGTGCTTAAGTCCACCACCGCACACCTGTTTCATGTCGGCGATAGCCGTATCTATCAGCTTACCGGCAATACGCTGGAGGTGCTAACCGAGGATCATCGCTTTTGGGCATCGCGGGAAGTCAGCCATTTAAGCCGCGCCATGGGGGCCAGCCAGCACCTGGAGCTGGATTATCGCGCCGTATCGCTCAGCGCCGACGATCTGTTTGTACTTACCACCGATGGCGTTTACGAGTGGTTAACCAGCGCTGAAATGGTCGCGCTGATTCATGCTCACTGGGGCGATCTTGATATGGCCGCTAAGGCGCTGGTTGATGCCGCTCTTGAGAACGGCAGCGACGATAACCTGACGGTGCAGATTGTGCGCGTTGATACGCTGCCCGAGCATCACGCCGATGAGCTTTATGCAGCAATGAGTGTATTACCACAGCCACCAGAATTACGCGCGGGCAGCGAACTGGATGGCTATCGCATTGTGCGTCAACTGCATGCCAGTAGCCGCAGCCATGTCTACCTGGCGGAAGATATCGCTAGTGGCGATAAGGTAGCGTTGAAAACGCTTTCAACCGAGCTAAGCCAAGACCCGGCGAGTATTGAGCGGTTTGTGCGTGAAGAGTGGATTGCACGTCGCATTGATAATGAACATGTACTTAAAGCTCCCGTGCAAGAGCGACCCCGCCATTATCTTTATACCGTACTGGCCTATATCGAAGGGCAAACCCTGACCCAATGGATGCGCGACCACCCCAATGCTGAATTAGCCAGTGTCCGTCCCATTGTCGAGCAGATTGCCAAAGGGCTTCGCGCCTTTCATCGTCTGGAAATGCTCCATCAGGATCTGCGTCCTGATAACGTTATGATTGATCACCACGGTACGGTGAAGCTGATCGATTTTGGCGCAGCCAAGGTGGCGGGAATTGCCGAAGCGGAGAGCCAAGACCACGTTAGCGAAGATATCCTAGGCACCGCACAGTACACCGCGCCGGAGTATTTTTTAGGTGAAGGGGGTACTCCCCAGGCAGACCAGTACTCCCTGGCCGTTATCACCTATCAGATGTTGACCGGCACGCTGCCCTACGGCACCAACGTGGCTAAAACACGCACAAGGGCGGCGCAACATAAGCTGGCGTATCAGTCAGCGCTCAACGAAAACCGTGAACTGCCTGCTTGGGTGGATGAAGTACTTAAAAGGGCGCTGCATCCCAGCCCCTACAACCGTTATCCGGCGCTTTCGGAGTTTGTTTTTGAACTGAACTCACCAAGTCCAGGGTTGCTTAAGCGCGCACAGTTACCATTGTTAGAACGTGACCCGGTACTTTTCTGGAAGGGTGTGTCGTTGGCATTGGCTATTATCGTGATTGCCCTATTAGTGCGGTAAGGATAGCCATGGTTGCTGCTATCAGCGCGCATCGTCGAAGCGGTCGACCCGGCGTAAGGTTGGGAAAAGCCTTATCCAGGCGCCCACCACTGCTAGCGTACCGACACCGCCAATGATGGCTGCGGGTACGGCACCAAACCAGGCAGCCATGCTGCCCGCGCGAAACTCGCCTAACTCATTGCTGGAGCCGATAAATAGCATGTTGACCGCATTCACACGGCCACGCATTTCATCGGGAGTAGCAAGCTGAATCAGTGTCATGCGTACATATACACTAATCATATCGGCGGCACCCGCCACGAACATGGCTATCAGCGAAACCCAAAAAATCGTCGAAAAAGCGAACACCAGGTTGGCAACGCCGAAAACGGCTACCGCTACAAACATGACCCAACCGGCGCGGCGCTTGATACCGCGCATGCCTAAGTACAACCCCATGAGCAGTGCACCGACAGCAATTGCGCTGCGTAATGCACCTAATCCTTCTGGCCCAACGTGCAGCACCTCCTGCGCATAAATAGGCAGCAGCGCGACGACTCCCCCTAATAAAACCGCAAACAGGTCCAGGGAAATGGCCCCCAAAATAATCGGCTGATAGCGGATATAGCGAATTCCCGCCGTAAACCGCTTTACCGCTGTGCTTTCTAGCGTTTTAGCTGCTTCAGCGTAGCGAATTGGTACAGGGAGCAGTAACACCAGCGCGATCGTAAAACACCCTAGGCAAACGCTGTATGCAAGGCTGCCACTCCCAATACCATAAAGAATACCGCCTAATAGAGGACCTGCAATGACGGCAATCTTCATGATGGAACTGTTCAATGCAATGGCCGAGGCAAGCTGAGCGCGGGGCACGATATTGGGCAGCAAACTTTGTAGCGCAGGGCCGGTGAAAGCGCGCGCCGCTCCAAACAGTGCCAATACTGCGTAAAAGCCGGTCACGTTGTGGCTCTCGTTCAGCGAAAGCGTGAGCAGCAAGGCGCTGCACAGCCCTTGTACTCCCCAGCTAAACTGCAAAATGCGTTTGCGCGAGAAGCGGTCAACGACATCCCCCGCGGGCAGCAGAAGCAGCACCATGGGCAGGAACTGCGCCAATCCCACATACGCCAGGGCCATGGGATCACGGGTGATGTCGTAAACCTGCCAAGCCACCACGATGGCCTGAATTTGCATGGCAAATACCGCGGCTAAGCGCGACAGCAAAAAGCTTAAAAACCCCGATTGGCGGTGAAGCGGCAGTAAAGGCTCATTAGCGCTGGCAGGTGCGTTGGTAGCGGTTGTCATAGCGTCTTCATGGTTAACGGCGTTTCAAGGCCCTGGGGTTGAAGTGAAGCAATCACCACCCCATGTTAGTTAACACGCTATCAATAGAAAAGGATGTTAATGATGCAACAAGTGATGCCTAACCCCGGTTTCGGTACTTTTCGCCTGGAAGGCGATACGCTCAAGCAGAGCATTCATGCAGCGCTTGAGGCGGGGTATCGCCATATCGACACGGCACAGTTTTATGGCAATGAAGCGGAGGTTGGTGCCGCGATTCATGACAGCGACGTGCACCGCAGCGATATTTTTCTCACCACCAAGGTATGGTTTGACAACCTGGAACCTGCCACGCTGAAGGCCAGCGTAGACGAAAGTCTCCAGAAGCTGGGCACAGGTTACGTTGATCTGCTGTTGATTCACTGGCCATCGCCTAATGATGACGTGCCGATGGCGGATTATTTGACGGCCCTGAAGGAAGTCAAAGCGGAAGGCAAAGCACGCCATATCGGTATTTCTAATTTCACCTGCGATCAGGTGGACGAGGCGATCAGTATTCTGGGTAAGGGCGAAATTCTGACCAATCAGATCGAGGTCCACCCTTTCCTTCAGAACCATAGACTGGTTGAGCACTGCGAGCAGCAAGGTATTCAGGTCACCGCCTTTATGCCGCTGGCGGTGGGCAAGGTAATGGACAATCCGACTCTTCAGAAAATTGCCGACGCCCATGGCGTAACGCCCGCGCAAATTGCCTTAGCGTGGGTAAAACAGCGCAATATGGTGACGATTCCTTCATCGACCAAGGCGCGCAATATTCAAAGCAACATTGCCGCATTAGATTTAGTACTAAGCGACAGTGAAATGGCTGATATTGCCATGTTGGATCGCCAAGAGCGTATTGCTAACCCTGACTTTGCGCCAGCCTGGGATGAGTAATAGAAATGAATAATCAGGGCATGAAACGCTAAACGACGAACTTCAGTAAATAGTATGTGTCGTAGTGGGTGCCTGCCTAGGCAGGCATCTTTAAACGAACGGAGAGAACGATGAAACAGCGTAAAATCAAAGACAATGCGTTAAAAGCACAGCTGCGAACGCCGATGTTTAAAATGCAGCAGCAAACACCGAAAAAGGGGAAAGGAAGCTACTCCCGTAAAGGACGCATTACTAATTCATGCACTAAGCAGGGATATAGCCAAGCCGCTTGAGTTAGGTTTTTCTCGACAAGTGGTTTCGCTATATCTCTGCACTTTATTCTAAGCCTAAAACGCCCCGGCCACTTCCTATCGCCGGGGCGTCAATTTACCTCGCTATTTGCTCGCCATGGGTAACTTGGCATGTTTCCATCCGATATCCTGACTGATAAACGCTGCGTAGACGCAGGCCATGACGACCGTCCAGTTCCAATTTACGGCGTAAGCGGCTTACGTGGGTATCAACGGTGCGCGTTGAAACATCGCCTTTAATACCCCAGATCAGCTCAAGTAAGTGAGCTCGTATGATCAGTTCGCCGATTTTTGAGAAAAAGAGGGCGGCTAGCCGATACTCACGTTCGGTTAAATCAACGGCTTGGCCGGCCACGCTGATGTAATGCTCTTCGGTATGCAGGGTAAAGGTGTCGGGGCAGGCAGGCGCCGAGCGTAATGTCGCGTAGCCTGACCGTCTACCCAACGCGCTCACTCGAGCGATCAGCTCTTTAGGACGAAGGGGTTTCGCTAAAAAATCGTCTGCGCCTTGTTCTAGGGCTTTGACCACATCTTCTTCACCCTGACTGGCGGTAATAAACAGGATAGGCCCGCGCCAGCTGTCGTGTTGACGCAGGTGAGCGACCACATCCATACCGCAGCTATCGGGGAGCCGCCAGTCGATAATAAGTAAATCAAAGGTGTGCTGTTGCGTGGCGCGCCGAAGCTCGTTGGAGCGAGTAAATAAAGATACGCGATGACCGGCTGTTAGGAGACACTGCTCAATAAAGGCCTGTTGGTCGAGGTCATCCTCGAGTACGCCAATATGCATGTTGATTTACCTTATTGTCGTATTACAAATTTCGCACCCTAGGGATCGCAAAGCTCATACTTTAAGTATAGTTGAGGTTAGTGCGTTGGCACAAAGGTTCACAGTTATCCACCAAACGGCCGATATATACTGCTTGCACTCTATTAGTTAACACCGAGGTGCAGCATGACGTGTCGTTCTGTGGTACTGAAAGTTAGGGGGTTCATTGCCTTAGCAGGCTTTGCCCTCTTGTCGGCACAGGCTATTGCCCTGGAGGCTCCTGAAGGGCCGGTGTTGCTAGTGGTCAGTGGCAAAGTGGGGCATCCAAACGTTGGAAATGAAGCCCATTTTGACAAAGCGATGTTGGAGACTTTAGAGCAACACGAAACGATTACCCGTACCCCTTGGTACGATGGCGCGGTGCGCTTCTCTGGCCCGTTAGGGCGCGCCATCCTGGAAGCCGCCGGTGCCGAAGGAGTAAATACACGTGTGGTAGCGTTGAATGAGTACGCGGCGACCATACCTGTCAGTGATTTTGAGAATTACGACGTTATTCTCGCCATGCAGGCAAATGGCAAAGCACTGCGTATTCGTGATCAGGGACCGCTATTTGTAATTTATCCCTTTGACGAACATCCCGAACTTTTGAATGAAGAAATCTTTTCCCGTTCGGTGTGGCAGGTGATGCGTATCGAAGTTGAATAATATAACCGAGTAGTTGTTATGCTGGCTTTAATGAAGTTCTATTTTTCCCGCAGTACCAGGGTCGCTACGTTTTCGGCGATCCTTTTTTTTCTTTCCGCACTAACCACCGGCGGGGTTATTTATAATCGTCAGCATGCGCTTGAGAATCGACTACTTGAAAACCTGTTGTGGGCTGGGTACCAATATGACCGCGAAGTGCGAGAGCTTCGTTTAACACTGATGGAAGCGAACGCTGGCAATGCGACTGTTGAGGATATATTGCTACGCTACGAGATTCTTTTCAGTCGGAAGACACTTTTTTTTCAAGGGGACATTGGAAAAGTTGTGAATCAACTTGAGCTTGTTGAAGGCGTTATTCGACAGACTGAAGTATTGATTTTAGAGATGGAAACGCTGCTTGAACCCCTGTGGAACGACCCCACCGAATTAAGTAATGCGTTGATAGCTAGCCTCCTGGAAAGGACATCAAGTTTTCAACAGCTTACCAGCACGATTTTGATCGAAACCAATGCCCACGTTTCACATATGCGCAGCGAGGAACGCCGCGTGTTGACAAACCTGTATGGATTGGTGCTCCTGCTTATTATCTTGCTCATGTTCTCAGGCGGTATGTTAGTCCGCGCCTTGATCCTGGAAGGGCGCTCAAGTAAGCGTAAGGCACAGGCATTAGAAGTGAAGAGTTTAGAGCTCAACGAGGCTGCCAAGCGAGCAGAGAAAGCCAGTTTAGCGAAATCGGAGTTTATGGCCGTGATGAGCCATGAAATTCGCACGCCACTGAATGGCGTAGTAGGCATGGCGGATTTGCTAAGCGAAGAGGTGGAAACACTCCGGGCAGAAACGTATTTAGCAGCACTAAAGCGCAGTGCGGAGAGTCTACGCGCGGTAATTAACGATGTACTTGATTACACTAAAATTGAGTCTGGGCGGCTTGATTTGGATGAGCAGCCCTTTGATCTTCATCAATGCATCGATGAGTTATGTGAAAGTTATACATTTCGGGGGCCGAAGGCGAAGGTAACCTTCAGTTACTCTATTGACCCAGCGCTACCACGCTATGTAATAGGCGACATCGCACGCTTGCGCCAACTGATGATGAACTTAATTAATAATGCCCTGAAGTTTACCGAAGAGGGTTTTGTTAAATGTCATGTGAAGCCGCTAGTAAACGATAATGTTTTGGTTGAGGTACACGATACCGGTTGTGGTATTGCTAAAGCGGATCAAGCACAGCTATTTTCAGCTTTCACCCAGGTGGATACTTCCATGGCGCGTCGCCACGAAGGAACAGGGCTTGGACTGGCAATCTGCAAGCGGCTAGTCGGCGCCATGCGGGGTGAGATAGGAGTTAATAGTCAGTTGGGGTTGGGCAGTCGATTTTGGTTCACCGTTAATATGGCGGAAACCGAGCCTTTGGCGGTTTATCACAGCGGTGAAAAGCATCCTCTATTTGCTGCCCATCAGCACATTTTAGTGGTAGAGGATAATCCGCTGAACCAAACGGTGGCGCAGGTGATGCTCGAACGCCTTGGCCAACAGGTGACAGTTGTAGAGAATGGCCAGGAGGCGCTCGACCAACTGACAGCCAACCAGGGTAGGTTCGACTTGGTGTTAATGGATATGCAAATGCCTAAGCTTGATGGCACTGAGACCACCCAACGCTGGCGCACTTTTGAAGTACTCCATGAGTTGCCCCGCCTGCCTATTATCGCGATGACCGCCAATGTGATGACTGAACATCGTGAGCGCTGCATGCAGAGCGGTATGGACGATATGATTCACAAACCCTTTACACGAGACGAGCTATATCAAGTGATCGGTCGCTATCTATCCCCTGTTGAACTATCGACTGATGAAAACGTAGAACGCACGACTATCCTCGCTCATCATCAGACGGCTGGCGCTCACGCTCTATTGACAGAGAAAGATGAGGCGATTCAACTGCTTGATGAGTATATCTGTGAAGAATTGAAAGAGACCTTCGAACCGAGCGCATTGGATGCATTGATGACGACTTTTTTAACTCGGTTTGACGATCGTTACGCCCGGCTTAACGCCTACTTACAGTGCGAGGATCGCGAAGCCCTGAGCCAAGAAGCACACTCACTTAAGGGAGCCGCTTCCTCGTTAGGCTGTGTTGCGATTGCTGAGCAAGCTAGCCAGCTAGAGCTCAGGGCGCCAGTCGCCTCGTTAAGCGAACTGGCCTTCCATTTAGAGCGGTTAGTGGTGCTAAGGGTCGCTAGTCAGAAGGCCTTGCAGCAAGAAAGCATGCTCTGTTGCTGAGGTGTTGGTGCGGTAGGTAAGTATTCACTAAACCAAGCATCGAAATCGGCGGCGGTTAACGGGCGAGCAAAATAGTGACCTTGCCCTACGGTACAACCCGCTTCAACCAAAAGGGTGTGCTGTGCCATTGTTTCGATCCCTTCGGCGACAATCTTAAGCCCCAGACGCTTGCCTAAGTCGATGATAGACGCTGTTATGGCAAGAGCGTCTTTGTCCTGGTCGATGCTTGAGACAAAACTCCTGTCAATTTTGAGTTCATTAAACGGCAGCCGGTGGAGTTGGCTCAAAGACGAATAGCCGGTGCCAAAATCATCTAATGACAGTTGGCAGCCGCGCTGCTGCAATGCTTTTAATACATGGCAAGCGTAGCCTAAACACTCAACGCCGACGGATTCGGTGAGTTCCAGCGTGATATTGGAGAGCAAAGCACCATGATGTTGGGTAAGTCGATCAAACGCTTCCAGCATGCCCTCTGATTGAATAAAGGCTGCCGGTATATTAATCGCTACGTTTAGGCTCCACCCACGCGCTTGCCATTTAGCCTGCTGCGCTAGCGCTAGCTCAAGAACGAGCCAAGTGAGCGGAACCATTAGACCGCTCTGCTCTGCCAGAGGAATAAAACTATCGGGAGAAAGTAAGCCACGTTCAGGATCTTGCCAACGCACTAGCGCTTCAACGCCGATGACCTGGCGCTGTTTAAGATCTTGTTTAGGCTGGTACATTAAAAAAAATTGCTTACTACGTATAGCGCTTGCCAGTTCCTCTTGAGTGGGAGCTTTGAGGGCATTTTTCAAAGGCTCAAGGAACGTTTTAAGATCGGTAAGCAGTCGGTTTTTGGGTATAAAGCCAAGCATACGTAAGCCTTTGGCTTCGCCGATTGCAATCACATCAGCTGCGGTCTCTTTTGAGCAACTACTGATTAACAGTATTGAAGCGTTTAAACGTAAGTCGTCTAGATAGTCCAGTATATCCAGACCGGTGAATTCCCCCAGCCCAAGATCCAGTAATATCAACTCGGTGTTGAGTAGGCTGGGCTGGCGCGCCAATTCCCCAAAACTACTTGCCGTCTGCACATTGTAGCCGCGTTGGCGAAGCAACATTTTGCCCAGCAGTTGAACATCAAGATCATCATCAATAATTAAGGCATTCGACAGCATAGAAGTTCCCTGATGACCCATACTATTAGTTATTCGTTATCATCTGTGCGCCAGTGAGCAAGGCAACGCTCATAAACAAGTCGTTAATCTTCCTTGGGCCTGGAAACCCAAGGAAGAGGAGAGGGCTAAGGGAGTTGCTTAGAACGACTCCCACTCGGGTTGCTGTGCACCTGCTAAACGGCGCGGGGCAACGGCACTAGATGGCGGTCTGTGCGACTGTCTGTGGCCTGAAGGAAGTGCTACTTTGTTCGATGTGAGAGGATCATGTTGTGTATTGCTAAGTTTGAAGGCGCCCACTAATACGCTCAGTCGGTCGGCCTGTTCTCTTAGTTCCGCAGCAGCAGCACTAGACTCCTCCACCATGGACGCATTGTGCTGCGTCATGCTATCCAGTTCGTTCACGGCGTCATTCACCTGACCGATGCCGACACTCTGCTCTTTGGCACCTGCGCTGATTTCAGCAATAACGTCAGCCACACGCTCAATGCTTTTTACCATCTCCTGCATCGTAGCGCCGGTTTCCTTCACCTGGTCGACACCCGATTTTGTCCGGCTTAACGACGTATTGACGAGGGTGGCAATTCCCTTTGACGCATCGCTTGAACGACTGGCTAATATACGTACTTCTTGGGCTACCACTGCAAAACCACGCCCATGCTCGCCTGCTCGTGCAGCCTCAACGGACGCATTCAGCGCTAATATATTGGTTTGAAAAGCGATACTCTCAATCATGCTAACGATGCTGCTGATTTCAGACGAAGAGTCGTTAATGGTATCCATGGTCTGCTCAACACTGTGCATGGAGTGTAAGCCCTGCTGAGCCAAGTCGCGGGTTGAAAGCGCCAATTGATCAGCTTGCTGAGCAGAATCGGAGGCGTTGTTGACCACCGCTGCGATTTTTTCCATGGAGGCAGAGGTTTGCTGCAGGTTGGCCGCGGCTTGTTCAGTACGCGCCGCAAGCTCTTGGCTGCCTTTGGCAATTTCAGTGGAGGCATGCTGGAGGCTAACGGTACTGCTGCTAACCGACTGCAGCGTATCGTCAATGCGCTTAATAAAGGCGTTAAATTGTTGGGCGAGGTCACCAATTTCATCGCGGCGACTACTCTCGATACGTGCGGTTAAATCGCCATCGCCTTCGGTAATCTCTTTAATACGCCCGGTAATTTGGCGAATAGCTCGAGACATCATTAGCGGGCCCAGCAAGGCAATAAGCGTTGCAGCAATAAAGATAATTAACGCAACAATGATAGTAGATGTTTGCTGTACTTGAATTCTATCAACCACTGCTGCTTCTGCTTGATAAGTGGCAGTTTCGATATTCATTCCCGAAACATCATAGATATCTCGCAGTGTATTAAAGCGGTCTAATGAAGAGCCATCAAGCAGGTTTAAAGCTTCGGCGGTATCACCACGTTGATGCAACTCAAAAACTCGCTCTGCTTCTTGTTTCCAGTCATTATAGAGTGTTTCAAAACCAGCTAGTTGAGTGGTAAGTTCCGGGTAGTTCTGCATTAACTCGGCATAGATACCCATACGCTCATAAGCCTGTTGGGCATTTGCTTCAAACTCGGCGATAAGTGCCGATGCACGCTCGCTGTTGGGGCGAGATAACAAATACTCGATTTCTGCAACCCGTGCTTGGTAAAGATCGCGGTCACCGTTTAGTGTGGCTGAAGTGGCCGGAATATAGTTAGTAATAAACGTATCTAAACGTTTTTTTACCATGTTAACGAGCAGTACATCTGCAACGACTATGATTAATAGCGCTAATGCAACGCTAATAAAAGCGAGAGCGTATTTAACTTTTATCTGTTGAAGGCGGTTCATATGTGCCAATCCTGTAGTGGAAAGTAATGAGTGCACATTACCGTTAAAGCATTAGCAGGGTCGATGGTTTTATGACACTTGTCACCTTTGTTCACGTTCCAGGTTTTAATTAGCGGTGTAACTATTTAACCATGATTGTAATAAGAATTGTTCATGTTTAAGTGTTTATTTATAACCTGCTGCTTGCAGTTGAAATAGCTTCGCATAACGGCCATTCTCAGCAAGCAACTCTTCATGGGTGCCGCGCTCGATAATATGTCCTTGATCAATAACAAGAATGAGATCAGCGCTGCGTACTGTTGAGAAGCGGTGGGAGATCAAAATAGCCATTTTGTTATAGCTATGTTCGCGGAAACGGGCGAAGACATCTGCTTCTGCTGCGGCATCCATTGCCGCTGTGGGTTCGTCCAGCACAATGATATCGGCGTTTTCGCGCATATAAGCACGGGAGAGGGCAATTTTTTGCCACTGTCCGCCGGAAAGCTCCTGGCCATTTTTAAACCAACGGCCAAGCTGGGTTTGGTAGCCGCTGGCCATGCGAGTAATAAAGTCATCCGCCATGCCGTGACGCGCCGCTTGCTGCCAACGCTGCTCATCGTTAAAGGCGTGGGTATCGCCAACGCCCAGATTTTCACCGACCTGCAGCTGGTAGCGCACGAAGTCCTGAAAAATGACGCCTGTACGCTCACGTAAGGCTTGGGTGCTCCAATCTCGCAGATCGCTACCGTCTAATAAAATCCTCCCTTGTGTAGGGTGATAGAGCCGGGTCAATAGTTTGATGAGTGTGGTCTTGCCCGAGCCGTTTTCGCCTACTAAAGCCAGACTTTGGCCCGGGGTAAGGTGGAGCGAAATGTCGTGCAATACATGAGCACCGCCAGGGTAGGAGAAACTGACGTGCTCGAAGCGTAAGCCATCGCCAGGCAGTGCGCCCTGGGTCAGAGTGCCTGTCTCGGCTTCAACCGGCTGCTCGAGGTACTCATAAAGGTTGGACAGGTACAAGTTGTCTTCGTACATCCCGCTAATAGCGGTAAGACTGGCGGAGAGCGCGGCCTGACCCTGCTTGAAAACCATTAAATACATCGTCATTTGGCCGAGTGTAAGTGCCCCGGCGATCGTTTCAATTACGACCCAACTATAGGCTAAATAAAAGGTTAAGGTGCCGAGCAAACCCAGCAGAAACCCCCAGCTTTCACGACGCAGCGTGAGGCGGCGATCTTCGGCAAATAGCTGGGTAAAGATATCGCGGTAACGCTTGAGAAATAGCCCTTCCAGGCCAAACAGCTTGACCTCTTTTATGCTGTCCTCTCTAGCGAGTACTGTCTCTAAATAGATCTGCATGCGAGTTTGTGGCGAACGCCAACGAAACAGACGAAAAGCATCCCCTGAGAATTTAGCTTCTGATATAAATACCGGTAAGGCACCCACCACAAGAATCATCAGTGCCCAAGGCGAAAACTGCACCAGGAGAACGCTAAAGCTGCCCAGTGAGATAGCGTTTTGCAGCAGTCCAAACGTTTTATTCACCAGTGCTAATGGGCGCGTGGAGGCTTCGCGCCGTGCACGTGTGAGCTGGTCGTATAGCTCTGAATCCTCAAATTGGCTGAGCGACAGCGAGCCTGCTTTTTCCAGGATCATCACATTGACCTTTTGCCCTAACAGGGCTCGCAGTAGCGACTGCTGGGCCGAAAGGCCACGCTGGGCCAGGGCGATTAACGCAATAATTAAGGCTTCTATACCCACCAACTGCAGTACCGGTGTAATAGACACAAGCAGATTGGGATCTGAAGCCGCTTGGTAAGTCTCCATGGCGCTCACCACGCCATCCACGATCAGCTGGCCAACCCAAGCCGCCACCGCAGGGAGTACCCCAGCAACCAGAGTGCAGAGCGCTAACCCCAGCATCATCCAACGGGAGGTTTCCCACACTAGGCCAAGCGCCCGGCGGCTATAGCGGAAGACACCAAAAAAGCCGCTTAACGGCGAAGAGGAGGTTTCAGAAGCGGGTGGGGACATAGGTAACTTGGCAGACGGCTCACAAAAAGGAGTGCCATGATGCGGTGGTTGAACGTGGATAGCCAGCCCAACCGCCGGTTGCCTTCAACGGCGACGCGGCGGAGAGGAGTGGATGAATTGCAGCTTATCCGAGCCGTGGCTTACCAGGGAACCACTGCCCCGTCGGTACGGGGCTCGGTGCCGCCTTGTAGTACGCCGGTTTTAGGGTCGCGCAGAATGATTTGGCCACGGCCAAAGCTGATAGAGTCTGCGACCTTGACGATGTCGTGGCCACGGCGGGCCAGGGCAAGCGCTAAGTGGTTGGGGAAATCGGCTTCGACTTCGATGGTTTTTCCTTTGGTCCATTTCCAGCGCGGCATATCAAGTGCCGCCTGGGGATTCAGTTGATCTTCTAGCATGGCCGTCACTACTTGCACATGACCTTGGGGCTGCATATAGCCACCCATCACACCAAACGGCCCAACGGCTTGGTTATCTTTGGTGATAAAGCCTGGGATAATGGTGTGGTAGGTGCGTTTGCCGGGGGCAAGCGCGTTGGGGTGCTGCGGGTCGAGAGAGAAGGACCAGCCGCGGTTTTGCAGACTGATACCCGTGCCGGGAACGACCATACCGGAACCAAAGCCTTTGAAGTTGCTCTGGATCAGCGACACCATGTTGCCATCGCTGTCAGCCGTGGCTAGGTAGACGGTACCGCCTTGGATGGGATTACCGTGTACCGGATCAACCGCTTGTTCACCGATCAGGGCGGCGCGTGATGTTAAGTAATCGTCATCCAACATCTGCTCAATAGTGGGGCGCATGGCCTCAAGGTCGGTAACGTGCGCAAAGCCATCAACATAAGCCAGTTTGGTGGCTTCAATACGACGGTGCAGGGTTTCAACTGCGTCATACCCTTGTTCGCCCAACCGTTCAAGCATACCCAGCGCTTGCAGTACAATCATGCCGCTGCCGTTGGGGGGGATTTCCCAAATATCGTGGCCTTTGTAGCGCACACTGATCGGATCGACCCACTCCGGCTGGTAAGCCGCCAAGTCTTCTTTGCGCAACAGACCGCCATGCTCGCGGGAAAAGGCGTCGATAGCCTCCGCCAATTCGCCCTCATAAAATGCCTTGCCGTGGGTATCGGCAATCGCTTTAAGGCTTTTAGCATGGCCTTCCGAGCGCCACAGTTCACCAGCTTCCGGTGCTCGGTCTCCGGGAGCGAACGTATCAAACCAGGGCTTGAAGGAAGCCTCGCTATAGGCCGAATAAGTAGTGAAGGCCTCCTTCCACATTTGATGAATAACGGGAGAGACGGGGAAACCTTCATCGGCTAGCGCAATCGCCGGGGCCAGCAATTCGGCGAACGGCAATTTACCAAAGCGCTCGGAAAGCACCGCCCAGGCAGCGGGGGCGCCGGGCACGGTGACTGGCAGCATGCCATGGTTGGGCATTGCCTCATGGCCGAGCGCTTTTAAGGCTTCAATGGTCGCTGCTTGTGGTGCTGGGCCGCTGGCATTGAGGCCATGCAGTTTGCCGTCGACCCAGACAATCGCAAAAGCGTCGCTGCCGATCCCATTCGAAGTAGGTTCGACCACCGTTAACGCAGCCGCGGTGGCAATCGCGGCGTCAATCGCATTTCCCCCTTGTTGCAAAATACGGATACCCACCTGCGCCGCTAACGGCTGCGAAGTGGCGACCATGCCACGCTTACCAAACGTTGCCATGCGGCGTGAAGCGCTGGGGTAATAAAGAGCATCGTGTTGCATGCCAGAATCCTTATGAGCGGTGTTTTTGATATAAGCTATTGATGAGCTATACATTTTCTCGCTGAGCTGCAGTTCTTAAACGCTGGATCTTGCGATCCTGATAGAGCGAAAACAGTATCGAAGCGACGGCGAGTGCCAGGAAAAGCGCGGAGAGTGGCCGAGTTAAAAACGTCAACCAGCTTTCATTAAGCTCGAGGGCGCGGAATAGCTGGCGTTCAAGGTTGTCGCCAAGCACTACGCCGAGTATCAGCGGCGTTAGCGGTACTTCAGCTTTCCAAAGCAGATAGCCGATAATCCCGAAGATGAACAACACCCAAATATCGAACAGGTTGTTATTCAGGGCATAAGCGCCAATGGCACACAGCATGAGCACGACGGGTACGAGTATCTGTTGAGGAATCAGCGATATCTTGGCGAACCAGCGCACCAGCAGCAGGTTGCAAAGTACCATGACTACCGCGCCGATCAGCAGGCTAGCGTAAATGGCGCCCACCAGTACCGGGTTCTGCTCAAACATCATCGGCCCCGGCGTTATACCGTGCAAAATCAGCACGCCCATCATGATCGCCATGGGCAAATCGCCCGGTATCCCCAGTGCCAGCGTGGGCACGAACGCACCACCCGCCACCGCGCTATTAGAGGCTTCTGAAGCCACGATGCCGCTAGGGATGCCAGTACCAAACTCTTCCGGGCGACGAGAGAATTTCTTCGCTTGATCGTAACTCAAGAAATTTGCCACGGTGCCGCCCGTACCGGGCAGCGCACCCACTAAGCTGCCAATTAATGAAGAGCGAAGCGTATTAAGCTTTTGTCCTGCCATATCTTTGATGATTTGGCCGTAGGGAATCGTCACATTGGTATCGATTTTTTTGGTTTCGCTTTTCTCATCTTTGAGCTTTTCAATGTTTCCGAGCAGTTGAGAGAAAGCAAATATACCGATCATCACAGGAAGGATTTCAAACCCAGAGCCCATGGCAGGCAAGCCAAAATCAAAGCGAAGATTACTGTTACGGTCATAACCCACGGTGGTAATTAAAAGCCCTAGCGCCGCTGCCATTAAGCCTTTGAGCAGAGCGCCACTGGAAAGACCTGCCACCAGTGTCAAGGCGAAAACAATCAGCGCGGTGATCTCCCAGGGGCGAAAGTTCATGCTGAAATTGGCGATTAAAGGGCCGAAAAAGACCAGTACTGCGACGCTGATAATGGTGCCTAGAAACGATGAGGCAACGCCAATGCCTAGTGCGCGACCAGGCTCACCTTTCTGCGCCATTGGGTAGCCGTCATAAACGGTGGTGATTGAAGAGGGCGTGCCGGGTATGCCGAGCATTACGCCAGACACAATGCCGCCCGAGTACCCCCCCACGAAAACACCGACCATTAACGAGACACCACTCACCGGATCCATTGCAAAGGTGAAAGGGAAGACCACCAGGATAGCCATGGTGACGGTAAAGCCAGGAATACTGCCGCCAATAATCCCAAATAACACGCCAATAACGATCAAGCCCAATACCGATGGCGTGCCGACCTCAGCGAGCGCTTGGAGGAAAAAGTTCGTCATTATTTACTCCAGGTTAAGGCAGCCAAACATTCAGGCCATAGCGGAAAACAACGAAGATGATGATCGCCAAAGAGCAGCTCAGTGTGAGGTTGATCAGCCATTTGCGTCGCGAATCAACACCCATCAACAGCGCGAGCGAGGTAACAAGAAAGCCAATGGTTGCGGCGATATAGCCCACCACAGGCAGTAGCGCTGCATACAGCCCAAAGAGTAAAAACAGCGCAAGTATGGTGCGTCGGCTTTGAAACCACTCACCAATGAGCTGTTTCGCGCCTGGTCGCTCCGGCACTTTTACCAGCAGCGAGCGCACCAAAATCAGCAATGAAAAAATACCAATCACCACCAATAAAATGCGTGGGAACAGCGCTGACCCGTAAGGTTGCCAACTGGTAGGCGGGGCAATACTGCCTGATTCCACCCACATGACAGCTACAATCAAAAGCAGCGCCAGCGCCAAAGCGCGGTCTTTCGTTAGCGTCAGCATACAAAACTCTCCTTAGCAATCTCTACCGCATGCCAATAGTGCTGGCATGCGGAGAGAGGCTTAACTGTCGAAATCAATATCATCAGCGGCTTCCGCCAGTCGTTCCTCATTTTCCGTAAGGAACTCCTGATAATCTTCGCCAGCAAGGAAACGAGGAACAGAGCCGAATTCATTCTCAATCCGAGCAATCAGTTCTTCGTTTTGAAGCGCTTTTTCGTAGGCATCTGCGATGATATCGATACGTTCTTGAGGGGTTCCTTTAGGCGCAAACACACCGCGGCTAGTGGCGTTTTCCATATCGATGCCTAGCTCATTAAGCGTTGGCACGTTGTCTAAACCATTCAGCCGTTCAGAGTGAGCAACACCAAGCGGGCGAAGCGTTTCATTCTCATAAAAAGATGCGCCCGATGGGATATTAGTAATGGTAAAATCTATTTCTTCAGCCATTAGTGCTGACACTTGCTCACCTGTGTCGGCATAACCAATTAGCCGCACATCGCTTATGTCGACGTCGATCGCCTCAAAGAGCTGCGCCCAGAAAAAATGATCAGTTGAGGTGGGAATCATGCTGAAGCGGACTTCGCCTGGGTTCTCACGAATGTAATCAGCCATTCCACCAGCATCTTCGACAGGGTGTCCTGGGTAAGTAGTTGGAATATTGACCGTTTGAGTCAGCAAAGCGACGGGCTCAAAGGCGTCGTAGGAGTAATCGACCATGCCGGCTAATTTGGAAAGCGCAATGGTGTCGTGGCTGCCAAGCAAGGTATAGCCGTCGGGGTCGGCATCTTTTACGTTGCGAGATCCTAATGTCGCTCCAGCCCCAGCCATGTTGACGGGAACAATCGATACCCCAAGGTGTTTTTCCGCTTCTTGGGAAACCAAACGGAAAATGATATCCGTAGCCCCACCAGGACCATAAGGAATAACCATACGAATATCTTGCGTTGGGAACTCATCAGCGTGACTGGCGGCGGTGAAACTTCCAATGCTAATCGCTGCCATCGTGGCTACTAAAAAACGTGATTTCACAGGATTTATCATGTGTTTGCTCTCTTAAATATTGATGCAAAAATTGTATGAATTAGTTCTGGAAATCGATGTTTTCGGCAGCCGCACTTAGCGCCGCTTCGTTTTCATCCAGGAATGCCTGATAATCCTCGCCCGCTAGAAATCTCACGACCGAGCCAAACTCGTTTTCGATACGGCTCTGTACTTCTTCGTTTTCCAGGGCCTGCTCGTAAGCATTAGCGATAGTATCGACGACTTCTTGGGGCGTGCCTTTGGGGGCGAAAACTCCACGGCTGGTGGAGTGATCCATCTCAATACCTTGCTCGCGCAGGGTAGGGACATCCGGCATGCTATCGAGACGTTCTGGATGGGCGATGCCAAGAGCACGGAAGGTGCCGTCTTCAAAGAAGGCACCGCCAGAAGGCAGGTTGAACATAGCGAAATCGACTTCTTCCGCCATCAAGGCTGAAACCTGCTCGCCGGTATCGGGGTAGCCGACTAGGCGGACATCGGCCATATCGATGCCCGCTTCCTGGAAGAACTGTGCCCAGAAGAAGTGATCCGTAGAGCTTGGGATCATGCTGAAACGCACTTGGCCTGGGTTTTCACTCACGTAGTCAGCGATTTCTTCAGCGCTCTGCACGGGATGATTGGCATGTGCGGTGGGAATGTTGATGGTTTGGGTGAGCAGCGCGATGGGTTCGAAGGCATCAAAGGAGTAGTCGACGGTGCCTGCTAGCTTTGACAGCGCAATGGTGTCGTGGCTGCCAAGCAGCGTATAGCCGTCCGGATCGGCATCCTTCACATTACGTGAACCTAGTGTTGCGCCTGCGCCTGCCATATTGACGGGCACAATGGATTCACCCAGCGTTTTTTCAGCCTCTTGGGAAATCAGCCGGAACAGGATGTCCGTTGCGCCGCCCGGACCGTAAGGAATAATCAAGCGCACATCCTGCTCGGGATAGTCTGCTTGCGCGGTCGTCGTCATTGCCAAACCAGACGCAAGTCCGATGGCGGCGATGGCAGTTTTTAGCGTAGTGCTTAGAGTCAATGTTGAACGCGTCATTCTTTTACACCTTTATAGATTGAGTTTGGTGTTATGGGATGCCGCCCGTAAAGCAGCGACGTGGTGAGCGCGTGGTCCCGTTATCGGGTTCTTGTTGTCACAGCACAATCCGGTTTTATAAGACTGTGCGGCAGTGAGTGTCAGCCGAGAAAGAGCCCTCCATAAACCAGAGCGCCCATGACCACAAACGCAGGGTGGGTATTGAAGCGAATCAGGGCGATCGCTGCGACTGCGCCAATAATCAGCGTATGAATAGCCCCGCTTGAGTTAAGGCTTTCGAGTAGAAAACCCAAGGTTAACCACGCCATCATCATGGCAATGACCGGACGAACCCATTGGCTCATGCGCTTAACCCGAGGGGAATCGCGATGGCGGTATAGCAGTCCTAACGCGCCCAGCATCAAAAGCAACGTAGGGATAACCGTAGCGGCCACAGCGATGAAGGCGCCGCCAATGCCAGCGACTTCATAGCCTACATAGCCTGCCATCTTGGTTGCGATAGGGCTTGGCAGGGCGTTGCCTAACGCAAGCGTTTCTGCAAACGTCTGTGCGGTCATCCAGTCATATCGACCGACGACTTCGGCTTCAATCAGCGGAATAATGGCGGGACCACCGCCATAACCGATAATGTTCGGAATAAAAAATGCTAAGAAGAGCTCCCAATAAATCACGCGTTACCCTCCGCTTTCTTCGCACCCGTCGGTTTAGTGCCGGAAGGGCGTAGCAGGGCGGCAACGAGAATGGCGCCAATTACCCAGCCTGGATGGATGCCGAGCCAGTAAATGAGGCCAGCCGCAACACAGGCCATGGCAATACTGACCCACCAGCCAAGCGCGGCCTTGGATTTATCAAAAAAGTCCCAGGTGAGCTGGGCCATCATCACCATGACGACGGGCACTACCGCTTGGCCCATGCCACGAATCCACGCGATATCGCGGTATCGGCTAAAAATGCCTAACATGACAATCATCGCCACTATCATTGGGAAGATGATGGCAATAACCGCGGCGATACAACCCGTTACTCCGCCAACGCGGTAGCCAATGTAACCTGGCATCTTCGTGGCAATCGGGCCAGGCAATGTATTGCCAATCGCCAGTACATCGGCGAACTCTTCATCGGTTAGCCAGTGGTGACGGGTGACAACTTCTGCATGCACTAAGGGAATCATGGCGGGACCGCCACCAAATCCAAAGATGCCTACACGGAAAAAAGCCCAAAATAGCTGCCAGGAGGCGCCCCGTTTTTTCATGGATGCGTATCCCACCAAGCCAATGCGGAAATCAGAAGCATGCCTAGACCTTATTTATCGTTTGTAGGTTAAAAAATCGATTATCTTGTCTAAAATAGAATATAGGTAGTGCCTGATCCGACGTCAACATTGAAAAATAGAATGGACAGTAAAAATTGTGATGAAAAAAGGACATTGTCATGAGTAGTTCTGTACCTAAGACAGCAACGCCCGTCGGGCCAACTGGTACGGCATCGAGTCGTGTGTTTGATCATTTACGCAAGGACTTGGTTGGGGGGCGCTTTGTCGCCGGCGAAAAGCTCGCTATTAATTCGCTTAAAGAGCACTACCAAGTCGGTTTGAGTCCATTACGGGAAGCGCTTAATAAATTGGCGGCTTATGGACTCTTGGTTCAAGAAAACCAACGCGGTTTTCGTGTGCCGAAGCTATCGCGGGATGAATTGGATGATATTGCCCAGATGCGCCTTGAAATGGAGGGGATGGCGCTTGAACGTGCCATTGCTCATGGTGACTCGCTCTGGGAGGCTGATTTATTAGCTGCAGCGCATCGTCTGAAGCGGGCCGATATCACCTTAGATAAAGGGGAAGAGTGGGAACATTTACATACGCAATTTCACCGCACCTTAGTGGCGCCGTGTGGTTCAGTTTGGCTGTTACGCTTTATTGAGCAGTTGCATGACCAGTTCGATCGTTATCGCCGTCTAGGGCCCAAAATGCCGACGATTCGTCAAGAGCTTGACGAACAGCATCATCAGCTCGTGGAGTTGGCACTACAGCGTGATGCCAAAGCCGCGCGGGAGTTGATGGATGACCATATCCATAAATCTTATGAAGTGGCTCTAAAGCGTTATCAAGAGCATGCGTAGCGAGCCGTATCGCGGTCTAGGCGTTAGTTAGCCACGACATAGCACATAGCCAGTGTGTAAACTGCTGCGCACATAATAGGATCGTCATTACCGACTTACTGATCTAGAGGGCAGGGTGCTATGCATACCGATAACCAAATAGTGGCGCAAACCCTAACCTGGGTGCGCACTTTTATCGTGGCGGAGAATATTTGCCCCTTTGCACAGCGAGAGTTGGAGCGAGAAACGATCCGCGTGGAAGTGGTGCGCTCAAAAAAAATGGAAGTGGCGCTGGAAGAGCTGATGGTTGAAGTGCAGTGGCTGGATGAGCATCCCGACACTGAAACGACGCTATTGGTATTTCCAACGCTGTTTAAAAACTTTGATCACTACCTGGATTTCGTCGAGCTTGCTGAAAGTATCTTGGTCGACCAAGGGTATGAAGGGATCTATCAGCTAGCCACCTTTCATCCCGACTACTGTTTTGACGGGGCTGAGTCGGATGATGCATCCAACTATACCAATCGTTCTCCCTACGCCATGGTTCATCTGCTGCGTGAAGAGAGTGTCGAAAAGGCCATTGAGTTTTACGGTGATACCGACGCTATTCCCGAGCGCAATATTGCCAAGTTAACAGCGATGGGCAGCGTTACCGCTGAACAGCAGCTTCAGCGTTGTTTTGTAGTGGGCAGTGAAGGGGAGTGAATAACGAGCTGATTCTTGCCTTTAGCTTTGGCAGCATACAGCGCATCATCTGCAAGCTGGAACACAGCGTTAATATCGTGCCCGTGTTGAGGCCACCAAGCGGCACCTAAACTACAGCCAACTCGTGCCTGCTCGTTTTCAGGTAATAAAATGGGCTGGGAGATAGAGCTTAACAAACGCCTGCTAATTTCATGGGATAGCATCTCCAGATGCTCGGGCTTGGTTTTAAGCACCATAACAAACTCGTCGCCACCTAAACGAGCGACTACATCACCACTGCGCAGTGCATTTTTTAATCGCTGAGTGATCTCAATCAGCAGTAAATCGCCCGCATGGTGGCCTAATTCATCATTGACCTGCTTGAAGCAATCCAAGTCGATGTAAATGACCACCATACTTTGATGATTTCTTTGCGCTTCAGGTATTGCAAGCTGCAAATACTGAGTTAGAAATGCACGATTAGGCAGGCCCGTCAGCGGATCGGTATTGGCTAAGTCTTCTAAGCGATTGATAGTGCTGCGCTGTTCCAGCAAGCGGCTAACCATGTCACGCATAGAGGTCGATAATCGTTTAAGTTCCGGGGAACCACTTTCGAGAGGAATGAAATTGTTATGTTCGCCATCGTGCATTTGATCGGCGGCTCTCGCTAAACGGGTAAGCGGCGCTGCCATTCTTGATGCCGTCAACCAGCCAATTATTGCAGACAGCAGTGCCAGTACGATACCTATTGCCATAATGGCTGTTTGCAGCTCCTCTACAGGCGCAAAAGCGGAAGTCACTGGTTTACGGCTAACGGCTATCCAGCCTAATCCAGGAAAGTCTTCAAAACCGCTGCTCCAGGCATAGCCTGTCACGTAGCGCTCGCCATCGGGCCACGTTTCAATGGCCCATTGTGGCGATGTTCGGGTGGGGCCAGCTATATGCTTCAGGCTGTTTAATGATTGGCCAATAAGCGCCTCTGGCCCTAACAGCACAGTGCCATCAGCTGAAAGCAGTAACAGCTCGGTATCTTGCCGCTGCTGGGCAGGAGAAAACATGGATTGCTGAATATATTCGGCCCACTCCCAGCTCAAATGGACTGCCAGCACGCCTAGAAATTCCCCCTGCGAATCATGCACCGGAGTAGCAATATCGACAAATTTAAGGGCTTCCCCGCTGGGATTGGGCAACAATTGGGCCAGTAGCACGGCCTCATGCACATCGCCTACCCAGAGCGATTGGCGACCTTCAAGAAAAACAGGCCGGGCGGCAATCGATTGCCCTTCAAGGATACCCCCCGTGGCAGCCTGCACTGTCCCTGTTGGGTCAGTGAAACCGATCCACGAGACAACATTATGGTTACTTTGTAAGAGCTCTAATTGTTCGCGCAGTACGCTTTTGTCAGCACCATTAGTGAGGGCTTGTATGCCAAGCAGCAATTTTACATCTTTGATGCGTGAATCCATGCTGCGGTCCAGCTTATCGACCATCTGGTAGGCTGATTCTGCCGCCGCATTACCAATGTTGGCTTCCATCTGCTGGGCCGATTCACGGGACGTCACCCAACCAAGTAGCAGCGCAGTAACAAAGACTAATATGGCAATCAAGGCGATAAAGCGCGAGCGCAGTGAGAAGCGTGAGATAAGCGAAGAAAGAACAAACATTACCAGATGCTTTCCCGTGTAAGTCGTGTGTCCAAATGGCGGCTGCGGCCTGTGGGTAATAAACAGCCAGCTATTTTAACCTACGTTAAATAATAAACCTTACCGGAAAAGCTGTGGAGTTGCTCAACGTTTATATAACGCTAAAACTCCTAAGTAGTCGGTATTCAAACGAGAGGGAGGGTAATGTGACTAGCCTTCATTAAGCGCCTTGTACATGACATGGGCATCGACAAGGCCAAGGCGAGCGTGGCGGTAAGCGTTAGGAACGGTGCCTACAATGCTAAATCCCAGCTTTAGCCATAGCGCAACCGCAATTTCATTCGCCGCCACCACGGCGTTGTACTGCATGGCCATAAACCCTAATTCTCTAGCTTGCTGTTGTGAATGCTCGCACATAGCGCGTGCGACTCCTCTTCCGCGCGCGGCGGGAGATACCATATAACCACAATTGCATATATGGTCGCCGGGGCCTGCTGCATTGGCTTTTAAGTAATAAGCCCCCAGCAATTGGCCACTTTCATCCTTGGCCGTGAAGCTTGCATGCGGCGTTACACACCATAGCTTCCGGGCGGCTTCGAAGCTGATAGCCGGATCAATCGCATAGGTTTCTTGCGCCGCGACAACAGCTTGGAACGTTGGCCAAAAACTGGCGAAGTCATCGTCGGACATCGGAGTAAAGGTTAATGAGGTCATAAATTCCCAGCGATACTTGTGAACAACTTCAAAGCGACCCTTGAGCGTCTCATTACGTCCTAGCGAGCGGCTTCAGCCACAATCTCGTAGCTGCGCAGCCGATCAGCATGATTATAAAAATCACTGTTTATCATTAGCTCATCGGCGCCGGTTTGTGCTTGGAACTCCTCGAGTCCTGCTTTAACGGTATCCGGTCCGCCGATAATCGCAGCGCCCAAAAACTGACTGACTTGAGCCTGCTCTACCGGCGACCAGTCCAGTTGTTCAACCGGTGGTTGAGACTGAGTCGGCTTACCTCGAATAAGATTTAGAAACTTCTGTTGTGCGGTGGTGGCCAAGTAATGCGCCATCGCATCGCTTTCAGCAGCCATCACTGGCAGGCCCACCATGGCATAGGGCTTATCCAGATGTTCTGAGGGACGGAAATTATCGCGGTATAAACGCAGAGCCTCAAATAAATACCCCGGCGCAAACTGAGCAGCGAACGCAAAGGGCAAGCCTAACTTGGCTGCCAACTGCGCGCTGTAGCCACTGGAGCCCAGCAGCCAAATAGGCACATGGGTACCTTGTCCAGGCACTGCTTTCACACGCTGATGAGGGGTTTCATCGGCTAAGTAGCTGCGCAACTCATTAAGTAGCTGTGGGAAATCGTCTACCCCGGCATGAGCGTTGCGACGCATCGCCTGCATGGTGGCGCCGTCTGAGCCGGGCGCACGACCCAAGCCCAAATCGATACGGCCGGGGTAGAGCGTTTCCAGGGTGCCGAACTGCTCGGCGATCACCAGTGGCGGATGGTTAGGCAGCATAATGCCGCCACTGCCAACGCGGAGTGTGGTTGTTTGGCCGGCAATATGGCCGATGAGTACGGCGGTCGCGGCGCTGGCAATACCCGCAATATTATGGTGCTCGGCTAGCCAGTAACGGGTATAACCGAGCCGCTCGGTTAACTGCGCCAGTGAAACGCTGTCGCGAAAAGTGTCAGCGGCGCTGCCACCCTGGCGGATAGGGGCCAGATCAAGGACGGAAAGCGCCGTGGAAGCGAGTTGGCTCATGGTTCACCTGCAAGTTAATTCGTGGGCGCGTAGCATCATTAATTACTTAGCGCGCTTGGTAATATCACGTTATGCGGCCAGCGCAGATGAATTACAAGGTGTAGGTTACACAGGTGGGAACGTGGCAAGTGCTGGTCCGCATGGCGCTTGCCGCTTACTCAAGCGGTGGGGTTGGGCGAATAAGGATTTCATTGATGTCCACGTGGGCAGGCTGTGAAAGCGCATACACCACTGCATTAGCGATATCGCGATCTTCTAACGCATGCTCCGGCGGTTCATCAAAAAAGGGAGTGTCGACCATCCCCGGTTCGATAAGTGTCACGCGCATGCCCGTGCCGCGTAGCTCTTCACGAAGATTATAGCCAATGCCAGTCACCGCCCACTTGGTAGCGCTATACATCGAGCCTGGGATGGTCGTGCGGCCTGCTGCTGAGCCCGTTAATAGGACATGGCCTTTGCTGCGTTTAAGGGCGGGCAAACAGGCCTGAATAGTAAGGCCGACACCGTAAATATTAGTAAGGATCATCTCACGCCATGCGTCGTGGTCGGCGCTACTAAAACCGCCGGGGGAGCCGCCGCGTCCAGCGTTGGCAAAGATAGCATCCAGGCGACCAAAGGTCTCAAGCGCATGTTCTACCATGGCCTGCTGCTGCTCAAAATTGGCGACATCCAGCTCACAAACCAGCACGTTTTCCGGTCCGAGTTCTTGAGCTAACGCGTTGAGTTTATCTTTAGAACGGGCGGCCAAAACCAATTTATAACCTTCCCGTGAGGCAGCTCGGGCGGTAGCTGCGCCGATGCCGCTGGATGCGCCGGTAATTAATAGCACGCCATGATGCATAGATAGCACTCCTTGCTCGTTTAGTGAGGTAGGCCTTTAGCATGGCTAAGGTGTCGACATCCTGCAAACATACGCCTAACCAGCTTAGTAACGCTTTGCTGATTTCCGCTAGCGGGAATGTGTCTCCTCTTTGCGTTTTAACATTGAAGAGAGATCGAGAATCGCTTGGGCCATATCCGCCATGCTTTTGCTTTGATCCATTGAGGTTTTACGCAAGAAACGATAGGCCTCTTCTTCGCTCATGTCTTGGTGGGCCATGATAAGCCCCTTGGCGCGCTCAATCAGTTTACGTTCACGCAGCGCCTTGCGGGTGTTTTCCAGCTCATCGCTAAGCCCTTGTAAACGGCTGGCCTGGGCCTGGGTGAGTTCAATAAGTGAGCGACCTAACGGCGAGGTGAGTGCGCTGGCGGTCAGATCGCCGAGTGGCGCAACGTTCAGCGCCAGTAGTTGCTCGCAAGGAGCGGGCGTAGGGCGGCAGGGCTCCGCCTGGGCTTTTTTTAAGGCGTCCTCTGCCTGGTTGATTTTGTGGTGGCAAAGCGCACTCAACTGTGTGATGAGCGCCTCCTCAACCGTTTTTATCGAGTCGATACGCAGCGTCGTCAGTTCGTACCAAGTTTCACCCAGCGTATCAGGCGTTTCTCTGGGCGGCGATTGCGCTGCAGTAGAGCGCTGGCAGGCGATGTCGCGCAGGTGGCAAATGCCTGCGAGTGTGCGCGGTGAAAGTTCTTTTTGCCATGACAGTTGCGCCTCAGGGGTAGCAAACTCCACAAAAGTGTCAAAGCAGCGCTGCTGATCCGTCATCAGTTGATTGAGCAGGGCGCGGTGGGGTTCATCGAAGTGGCCGTGGGTAAAGCCAAATGCGCCACAGGCGCGCTCCTGGCCAGCCAGTTCTTTGCCCTGCATTAAATGGAAAATGGCGACTAAGGTACGGGTAATGTCGGGGTCGATAGAGGTGTCAGCGGCCTCAAATACAATCGCCAGCAATCCACTGGTCAGTTGGTTAAAAGCCTGAGTGGCGGCATCAGGGGTGATCGCAAAGGTATCGATGGCTTGGCGAAGCGCGCCAAGTTCGTCGAGGGCATACCAAACGGCGGCAATACGACGTAGTAAGCGAGCGGCTGCCTGGGGCCGGGCCTCTTGGCTGAGTGCTTCCAGCCTTTGGCGCATTAACGTTTCGGCCTGTTGGCTATGCTGCCGGTAGGTGTCTCGGCGGGTTTTGAAGCGTTGTCCGTGAGACACCAGATAGATCGTCGATGCGCCCCGTTCACGCTGGAGCATATGAATAAAGTGGCTGATATCACCGACAATATCGGCGGCAGTGGCAAGATGCGTAAGATTGTCGATATCGCAACGGATGGCGGTTAAGAGCAGTTGCTGCGCTGAAGACATAAATATTTCCTCAATGACTCGCCGCCCAAAAGTAAGCACTCCCTGTGGCTAATCAGCTACATGGGAGCGCCTAGTCGTAAGCTTAACGTAATGAAAGTGCGCCCGCCCCAACGTCGTCACCAACCGCATCGCGGTAGGCTTTAGCCTCCTCGGCTTCGGTGGCATCGCTAAAGCGTACCAGCAGAACACAGGATGCCAACACAAGCACCGTTAGCCCTAGATAGAACAAGCCCTGCTGGTAGCTGAGGCTTTCGCTACGGAATAGAAATGCCGCGCCGACGGCGCCCACATTGCCTCCAGCGCCTACAATACCAGCGACGGCGCCCAGCGCTTTTTTATTGATGAACGGAACGACCCCATAAGTGGCGCCTTCGGCCATCTGCACAAACAGGCTGAACACCAACATGATGCCAATCGCGAGGCTGAGCACATGCATTTGCGAAAACGCTACCAAGGCGATGCCCTCGCAAATCAAGGCAATGAAAAGCCAGCGCACACGTCCTTTTAAGCCGCCCTGCTTAGCGAAAAGATCCGAGAAGACGCCGCCCAGGGTGCGCGCAAAAATATTCATTAGGCCAAATAAGCCCGCGATGAGGCCTGCCGTGGCCAGGGTAAGATCAAACTTATCAAAAAAGTAGATGGCTGCAATATTGTTGATCGTCAGCTCCACCCCAAAGCAGAGACCATATACAACGAACAATGCCCAAACGCGAATATCCTTAGCGGCGGCTAGAAAGCTCTGCTTGGCACCATTTTCACCGTTTGCTTCAGGCAACTCACCCCGGGCGCGCAGCTCGCTGAAATTCCCGTTAGGCGCGTCTTGGGTGAAAAGCCAGTAACCAATACCGGTAAAGAACATAACCACGCCAGGTACCATCATTGCCAGCCGCCAGCCAAAGGCTTCGTTAACACCTAGCATCAGCATGCCTGAGAAAATCAGTGGCATTAGGATTTGTGTCGTACCCCCGCCCAGGTTACCCCACCCGGCGCTGGTAGCGTTGGCGGTGCCGACTACATTGGGGGCAAACATCATAGAGGTATGGTACTGAGTAATCACGAAGGAGGCGCCAATAGCACCAATGGCTAAACGCGCCAGTAGAAAGGTTTCAAAGCTATCTGCTAAGCCAATGCCCATTACGGGGAGGGCGCCTAGTAACAGTAAGCCGGTATAGGTTTTACGCGGACCAATGCGGTCGCATAGCACGCCAATCGCAAGGCGCACAATCACCGTGATAGCCACCGACGCGATAATCGTATTGCCGATTTGTGTTTGGGTAAGCGAAAGGTCTTCACGAACGATCGCCATTAGAGGGGCGATGCCAAACCAGCCGAAGAAGCAGATATGAAACGCAAACCACGAAAAATGGAAAGCGCGCATTTGAGGGGTGGAAAAGTTAAATAGCCGAATGCGGTTTGCTTTATTGCGTATGTCCATGGGATGGCCTCACGGGGCATAAAACGAGTTGATCGCTACGCAAAACGCAGGAAATTAGCGTGTCGCGCCAGCAATTGACGAGAACATGCCTTCATCGTTGAAGGTCAGGCTCGACGCACTCGTACCCCATTGGGCCTGGTCCACGCCTACCACCACTGGTAAGCGTCATGCAGGTAGTTTGCCAGTTTATTATTTGTTTTTAAAAATCAAAATGTTAATTTGTTATTGAGTTTTCTGAAGTCAACGGAAGTCGTGAATATGCTGCATAATTGGGCATGCAGAGCATGTTCTGCGGCATCTTGGTGCTAGTCAGGAAGGCCCGGTGAAAACATTGAACCATGACGCCACGCTTAGCGCGTTATTCATGTAGGTAAACGGTATCTATATCGAGCGTAGAGTGGTGGCCTATGGCATCGAAGTGTTCACTTAACCAGCGTTCAGCAGCGGCCTGACCCTGCTCAAATAGGTGGCATAGAAAAGGCCACTCGGAATTGGATTTACTGGAGACGGAAAGTCCTTCAAGGGCTAGTTCACCGCTAATACGGTGAAACAATGCCTGTTGATAGCAGTTGACAATGCCCTGCTCATCGAGCGCGTGCTTAAGCAGCGCAATCATGCGGATCTCTTTAATGAGCGCCGAGTTAAAGGTGATCTCGTTGAGGCGGTTCATGATAGCCGAAGCTGATGTGGGCACCTCTTTACGGCTGATGGGGTTAATTTGTATGAGTAGAATGTCCCGTGCGCTGCACTCTTCCATCAGAGGGAATAATGCCGGGTTACCCATATAGCCGCCGTCCCAATACGCTTCGCCGTCGATTTCTACAGCCTGGAACAGAAAGGGCAAGCAGGCAGAGGCCATGACAGCATCAACACTCATTTCCTCGCGCCGGAAAACGCGCTGTTTACCTGTTCGCACATTTGTCGCCGCTACAAACAGCTTAAGTTGTTCACATTGGCGCACGCGCTCGAAATCGATATGGCTGGCGACGATATCGCGAAGCGGATTAATGTTGAGCGGATTGAGTTGATAGGGGGAGGCCACACGGCTTAACAGGTCCATGGCAATAAAGCCGGGTGAGTGATCCAGGCTCCAGTTGCCCGTCAATATATCCATGGGCGTACGGCGGATCGGGCTTGCCATACCCGCTCGGCTAACGGCTTGCCAAAAATCATGCAGCGCTTGTCGAGCCGTTTCTTTATCTCCCCTTGTTAGCGCATCGGCCATCACTACGCCGTTCATTGCCCCGGCGCTGGTGCCGCTGATACCCTCAATTTCAATTCGCTCATCCGCCAGAAGGCGATCAATGACGCCCCAGGTATAGGCCCCGTGGGCACCGCCGCCTTGCAATGCGAGGTCCAGCTTTTTGACCTGTGTCATGTACTTTTTCCCATTACCACTGGTGAGAAGACTGATTGCAATGAAACCAGCATGGCATAGGCGGTCAAAGAAAACGAAAAACTAGTTAGCTGGCTCCTCTGCGATAGGCATGCAAAAGCCAGCTCCCGGGGAGCTGTGCTTAAGCCAAGGGGCGTTTAAATATTGTTGTCTTCTTAAGGTGCCCCCGCGAGAGGTGAGTGGTGACTGGACGAGTAAGGTACCTCGTAGATAGCGTGTTCCATCAGATTATCCAATTGAAGAGCAAGCTGTTGGCTGGCTTCTTCCATCACGCCTAAGGCAGCTAACTGACCGTTGTGATCTCCCAGGCGGGCAAACTTAAGTGCCTCTGCGCCGCTTTCATGCATTCGACGATGCGGCGCCGCCAACGCTCGATAAGCTTCGGAACGTGCGTAGCGTTGGTAGCCTTCACCATGCTGGTGCCAGCGGCCTAAACGACATTGATGATAGTCTTCCAGTGGAATGTCCGTACTTGCAGACAACAGCTGCTTATAAAGCCGATATTTCCACACCGCATGGTCTAGCTTTGCAGAGTGTAAAAATGCAGCGGTGGCGCTGTTATGAATCACTTTGTGCATATGCTGTGTTTGATCAGCAAGCTGATGCAACGCCTGCTTGGCTGCATGCGCTGAGTGGGCAATCTCATCGTCAGCCTGACGCTTTTTAGCTATGGCATGCGAGTGTTCTTTAACTTGAGAATTCACTTGCTCCATCAGCACGCTGAGCTGGTGGCTCAATTGGTGCGTATCAAGTGCTAAGCGGTGTGCATCATCCGCAATGGTTGCTAGCCCTGGTGGCTGCTGGCTCGCTGAGCCAGCCGGCTCAAGAAGACCTTGGCTATGAGCCGTTTCTAGCGCCGTACTAACGGCTAACGCTTGGGCGCTGTCCGCATTACGAGCGAGCGCAACCTGCAGCTGTTTCAGTGCTTGAAGGGTGCTCGTCGTTACTAACGGCGAGGCGGATAACGCTTCGGTATGTTCAGTGTCATGGCATCGCTGAAGAAGGGTATTGACCGCTTGCTCGGCATTAACAATCAGGTTAAGCGTCTCCGTTAAGGTGGAGCGTTCACCGGCAAGCTGGTCGGCGTATTCTTGAACGCCGTTATTTAAAGAGGCCAGCATATCGGCCCCTCTCGCTTGTAATATGCTGATTGATTGCGCCGGTTTCATTAGGCTTAACAGACGGCGGCTGGGGGAAGGGGTAGCGGCTTCAAGCTGAGCGCGTAAGTCAGCAACCTCCTGTTCCAGGCGGCGAATTTTTTGGTAAGGGTGCATAAAGGTGAACATGTCAGAGACACCTACGGCAGTAAGCAATAATTTGTGTTGATTTGTCACAAAGTATTGCAGAGGGTTCCCTTGAACGCCTGTTTTAGCGGCTGAAGATGAAAAAATTCAACTATTGATCGCCTTTGAGGCTGAGTTTGTTAATGTTCCTCCTTGCAGGAGACTAGAGAGCGTTAGCGCCGGGCTAGCTGTGCGGGAGCTGCCGTGCAGCCTAGAAACGTAGAGCTGGTAAGCCACTCTGCATCAGGATAATAAGCGAAGACATATTGATCCTCTTTTAAGCTGTCAATCAGCGGGTAAGTTACCTCTACACGTACCGCCGGGCAGCCATGACTGCGCCCCAATCTCCCTGTTTGGGTAATGAACGCGTCGCTTACATAATCGGCACCGTGGATCACGATAGCGCGCTCAAACGCCATGTCGTTGACATTGGGTTCAAGGCCCTCCAAGCGCAATGAGTAACCATTGCGCCCGTAATAACTGTTCATGGTACGAAACAGCCCGATGCTTGATTGGTGGCTATCGGGGGTATTGGAAAACGTTTCGGCTTGGGCGTCGCCAGACCCTTGACCGTGAGAAACCAGCTCTTCGAAAAGCAGCTTATGCTGGCGTAAATCGAATACCCACAGGCGTGGTTCGGTAGACGGCAGTGAGTAATCGATCACTGCAAGGCGCTCGGCATTGGGCTCCGCGCAGTTAAGTGCCTGTGCGGCTAGCCGCAGTGCGTCAGGGCTCGCCTGGGGGGCCAGCTGAAGTAACTGATGATGTAAAGGCAGCACACCGGAAGGTGGTGCAGAATTAACCTGAGAAAAGAAGCTGTCTGCGTGTAACGGTAACGTAAGCAACGTAAAAGGTAGAGAAAATAATAACGTGGCAACGTTTAAACGAAGAGCCATAAAAGTCGATCCTACAAGCATTATCAGTCATGATGAAAAGTAGCCGGCTAATATAAAAAAACAGGGTCGGCCGAAGTGGAAGGCTATAGTAACGCAAGGAGAGGGCGATGAACGAGATACAGCCACTAAGACGATGGGCGATAGGGGTCGCTCTGTGTTTAACGCTTAGCCATAGCCCTTTAGGCATCAACAGTGCGTATGCGGAATCAGTACCGCTGGAGCAGGCGCTAGCTCAGCAATTAAGCACGGTGGAACCGCACCGTTTACCTATTGCTGAGTTCTATCAACTGCATAAGGGTCAGCTTGTCTGGCCGACAGCGGAAGCGGTTGAATCATTGGTGGCGGCGCTCAACAGCCTTGAAAACGATGGCTTGGTGCCAGAGGATTATCACGCTGATTCGCTGCTCGGTGAATTTCAGCGTAGCCAGGTAAGCGGCAATGATGCCCAGGTATCGTTTGATATTAAAGCCACTCAATCTCTGCTGCTGGCACTGGATCATTTAGAGCGCGGTAAGGTGAACCCGCGGGATGTCGAGCCCAATTGGGAAGCGCCGCGCCCTGAGCGTGGCTACTCGCTGCGACGTGTTGTGCATGCTATTGAAGATCGTTCGATTGATAACGCTATTGCGCTGGCCCGGCCCTCATCAGCCGAATACCAACAGCTGCGCGATGCCTTGAAGCAGCATTATCAGCTGGCTAACCTGGGTAGTCCACCTTACTTGGCTGCACGTGAAGAATCACTTCGGCCAGGGGATGAAGCCGATGATGTTAGCGTGCTGCGCCAACGCTTGGCACTGTGGGGGGATGCCGATGTATCGGTAGCCGACAGCAGCGCTTATCCGCTTATCGGTGTGCAGTCGGCACCTAACCGGCGGACCTTTGATGCCTCGCTAGAAGCGGCTGTCAAGCGCTTCCAACGACGCCATTTGTTACAAGAAGATGGTGTAGTGGGCGAACAGACCCGTCTGGCCCTCAATACCTCGGTGTCGACACGCATTGACCAGCTGCGGGTGAATTTGGAACGTGCACGTTGGATCGGTCCGATGCAGTCTGCTGAACCACAAGTGTGGGTCGATATTGCTGGCTATCGAATGCATTACGTGCGCCCGAACGGCCAACATTGGGATGCTCGGGTGGTGGTAGGGTCGCCACGTCGTGAAACGCCCATTATCCACTCTACCATCAGCCATTTAACGATTAATCCGTCCTGGACAATACCACCAACAATTATGCGCGAAGATGTGTTGCCTCGTGTGCGGGCGGATATCGATTACTTGGCGCAACAAAACATCCAGGTCATTAGCCTCTCCGGTGAACCGCTTGTGGCAGAAGAGATCGATTGGCAACGCCCTGGTGGCGTTATGCTGCGCCAAGTGGCGGGTGCGGGTAACCCGCTGGGTCGCGTTGTCGTCCGGTTTCCTAATGATGACATGATCTATTTGCACGATACCCCCGCACGCGGCTTATTTCAGCGTGACCGGCGGGCACTCAGTTCAGGCTGTGTTCGCGTTGAAGGCGTGGCTGAACTAGCGCAAATGCTGCTGCAAGACACTGGCAGTCGTTACCAAATGAGCACTTTATTGAGTGGGGGGAGCGATCTCAACGTACGCCTAACTCAGCGTATTCCTGTGGCACTTCACTATTTAACCGCGTGGCCAAATGCACAAGGTGAAGTGGAGTTCAGGCCCGACATCTACCGCCGTGATGCAACGCTGTTGGCAGCGTTACAGCGTTCTGTCTAATGGTTGAAAGCCAATCTTGAAGACCACTGTTGAAGAACATGCTGGAAGCATAGAAACAAAGCAACCTAACGAAAAACACCGCCAACTTGGCGGTGTTTTGCGGTTTAAAACGTTTACTTAATAAGAGCCGTTAGTCGTCGCTTTCCTGCTGATAATTAGCCACGTTAGTCGGGCCTGTCTCACCGCTTTCCAATGTGGCCAGAATAGGCGCCGCTTGGTTCTGGAACGCAATAAGCGTATCGCCGCTTAAACTGGTATTTTCGGGTAGGGATACAGTCATCGCATTCACCGGTGAGTTGTTAACGATGACTTCGTAATGCAAGTGAGGGCCAGTGCTGCGGCCTGTGTTGCCTGACAACGCAATGCGCTCGCCCATTGTCACACGTTCACCTTGCTTAACTAGCGGGCGTGAAAGGTGTAAATAGCGCGTGCGGTAACCGTTGTCGTGACGGACGATGATGTAACGCCCTGCCGCATGGTGGTTGCTTACACGCTCGACGACCCCATTGGCGGGGGCCGTGACGGGCGTGCCGATGGGCATGGCAAAGTCGGTGCCATTATGCGGACTGATACGACCAGTGACCGGGTGTTTACGCCGTGGGTTAAAGTTGGAGCTCAAACGGTAGCTGCCTTCGAATGGATGACGTGCAAAGGCCGGGTCAAGGCTGCCACCCTCAGGGGTATAAAAATTATCATCAGTGGCATTGCGCACCACGGTTAAATCCATGCGCTCGCCGTCGTATTGAACCGCTAATACGCGCGAATCAAGAGTTTCCCCATCAATCATGTCCGACTCGACCAGTACCTGGAAGCGGTCACCGCGGCGGCTACCACGACGAAAATCGAGCTTTTTCTCAAGTAGCTTCGTCAGTTCCGTTACCGCACCACTGTTTAAACCTGTCGCCTGGGCCGAGCGTGCGAAACTACCGCTGACGCTACCTGCATAAAGGCGTTGAACGGGTTCACCCTGTCGTTCAATAGTGGTAATGGCAAACTGGTCTGCATCCCTTTCCAGTAATATGCCATCACGCGTATTTTTCATCATGCGCAGTGACAGTAAACGTCCATCTTCACCCAGTTGGTAATCAAAGCTGTGCCCGGCGCGCCAGTGTGTGAGCATGCGTTGATCGGGTAAATCTTCAAGCAGGGTCATTACTTCGCTGTAGCCGAGGCCTAATTCGTTTTGTGCTAACACGGCGAAGGTTTCACCGGATTCCACAATGTGCGTTTCCCATTCAGGTACAAACGGCTCTTCTGCTGCCAGCTCTAAGTCCAAAAATGAGATATCACCAAATAGTTCAGCGCCGTAATCCTCATAAGAAGTAGCATCGGCAATTTCAACCGAAGAAGCACTATCTGCATCCAGCATGCCGCTGGTCAGTGTGCCCAGCACAATCGCCATATGCAGTGCGCCATCATCAAGCTCGGTGATGCCCAGCGCTGCCGTATTAAGTGCAGGCGTAGCTTCAAGCGCAGGGGCATCAAGTGAGGCGGCATTAAGCACTGTTACATCATCATCCAGGGCAGCTTGGGACGCTATATCGGCGTCAGCGGTGGCGATGACATCAAGATCAATGATCTCGGACGCTGTTAGTTCACTGAGAGGGATATTGTCGCGGGTGGCGTCGATGGCGCGAGAGGCGCGGTCGATCGCTTCAGCCACCGGGGTGCGCTCTTGACGCAAAGAAGGTACGCCCGGTGTTGAATCACTTGGAAGCGGTACCAGCACGCTTTCAAGTGGTGTGTGTGGTTGGTTTAAATCTTGGTATGTTGTCAGCAACTTTTGTGCGCCCAGCACAGTAACCATAGTGGCCACAGGTAACAGTAATAATTTGTGCGTGCGGGGCAGCGAATGGAGGATTCGCAACATGGGTAAATAGACCGCCGAGTTCGTGATTAAAAGTAACTATTAAGCGCATAAACCCGGAAACCTTACCCCATGAGGACAAGGGTGCATAGACTGTACATCTATACATAAAGCATAATTAAAGAAAAATAAGGCAAATAAAAGCCGATATTACTATTTATAAACACCGTTTGCTAACAAATGTAACGAACAAGGCCGGATAATTAAATAACCTGAATTAACATAGACGAAAATTAAGTTTATTAAAGTTAAAATATAACTAAGGTTCAGAATTTAGTTTCTTTTCAGTCGCTAGCTACATTTTTAACCAACGCCAATTGGCTACTCGCAAGCATTTTAAAAGCATTGGCAGAACTGATGCTCATTTCCTGGCATTCTAGTCATGTTTTTTTCGAACATTAAGCGCATTATTTCGCTGTATTGCGTTGAGGAAATCGAAATGTCACGGGTAACACTTTCACAATGGCAAATGCTAGCCGCCGTGGTTGACCATGGTGGGTTTGCGCGTGCGGCTGAAGCCGTACATAAAAGTCCCTCTACGTTGAACCACGCTGTGCATAAATTGGAAGAGCAGCTAGGGGTCCAAGTGCTGGAGCCCGTTGGCCGCCAAGTACGTTTGACCGAAGCGGGTGAGTTGCTGCTTCGGCGTGCACGCCAGTTAATTGAGAGCGCAGCCTCGCTTGAGGATGTGGCTACTCGCCTTGCCGCTGGATTAGAAGCAGAAGTGGTGGTGGCAATCGACCAGGTTTTTCCTGCAGCTGCGCAAGCCAAAGCGCTGGAGCGCTTCTCTGAAACGTACCCTCAAGTACGCGTTCAGTTGCACGAAAGTGTTCTCAATGGAGGCATTGAGATGCTTTACGATGGCCGCGCAGACCTAGTGGTCTCTGGCATTGAGGCGCAGGGTTTCTTAGGTGAGCCGCTGGTAACGGTACGTTTTGTGGCGGTAGCGCATCCTCGGCATGCCCTGCATCAGTTGGGTCGTTCATTGGATTTACGCGACTTGGCTCAGCACCGGCAGTTGGTTGTGCGTGACTCAGCCCTGCGGCAATCGACAAACGCAGGCTGGTTAAAAGCCGAACAACGCTGGACCGTTACTCATCTAAATACGTCACTTGATATGCTGCGACGTGGTTTGGGCTTTGCTTGGATGCCCGAAACGCGTATTGGCGAAGAGTTAAAAAACGGCCAATTAAAGGCATTGCCGCTGCCTGCAGGCGGTATCCGTGAAGTGCCTATTCAAATGATCTTTCGTGATCGAGACCGCGCAGGGCCTGCGGCCCATGCGATGGCTGAAGCGCTAAAAAAAGCCGTCGTTAGCGAGTGTGCACTGCATGATTCGATTCACTCGAATGAAAGGGCGTAAAACATCCGCTTGAGCCTCCACACTGCGGGCGTATGCTGGAAATATTAAGCAATAACCAGCACACCATAAGACTTTTCAGGAGACGCCCCATGGGACTGCTTGTAAATGGCCAATGGCAAGACCAGTGGTATGACACCAAAAAGCACGGCGGCGAGTTCGTGCGGGAATCAGCCCAGTTACGCGACTGGGTCGGCACTCAGCCGGAGACAAACGGTGATTGCTACCCCGCAGAGAAAGACCGCTACCATTTATATGTCTCGCTAGCCTGCCCTTGGGCGCACCGCACATTGATAATGCGTAAGCTCAAAGGGCTGGAGCCGCTGGTGGGCACGTCTCATGTCAGCCCGTTGATGCTCGACCAAGGCTGGACCTATCGTGAGGATGAAGGTTCCAGCGGTGACCCGATTAACGGCGCGGAATTTCACCATCAGCTTTATACCAAGACCGACCCACACTATACCGGTCGAGTCACAGTACCTGTGCTATGGGATAAGCAACGCAGTGCCATTGTTAATAATGAGTCTGCTGATCTACTGCGTATGCTTAATCATGCGTTCGACGAGCTCACCGGCAACGATTTGGACTTTTACCCCGATGATCTTCGCAGCGTGATTGATGAAATCAACGCCGATGTGTACGACCATATCAATAACGGGGTTTATAAAACCGGCTTTGCCACAGAGCAAGCCGTCTATGAGAAGCATATGAAAGCGCTGTTTGATGCGCTGGATCGGGTGGAAGCGCGCTTAAGCGAGCAGCGATATTTAGCAGGGGAGTGGCTGACTGAGGCAGATATTCGTCTGTTTACAACGCTGATTCGGTTTGACGCAGTTTATTATGGTCATTTCAAGTGCAATTTTAAGCGTATTGAAGATTATCCCAATCTGTCTAATTACGTCAGAGAGCTCTACCAGTGGCCCGGCATTGCTGAAACGGTCAATATGGATCACATCAAACGCCACTATTATTATAGCCACGATACGATTAACCCAACCCGTATTGTCCCTGCTGGCCCGCTGCTCGACTTTCAGCGCCCTCACGATCGGGAGCGTTTGCCAGGTAAAGGCGTACGGCGTAAATAGACAGCACATGGTTAGATAGCCATTCGCTATAGTGTCACCATCAAAAAGGGCCGTCTCTGTGAGCGGCCCTTTTCCATACCTAAGATATCGGTACGTTAGATTTATCTATTAGCACAGCCAAAATAAGACTGCGAAAAACGTTTGCCCTAGTTAAGCGTTATTAGCTGTTATCGTCGACATCGATAGCTTCACGAGTGCGTTGCCAAGCGCTTTCCGCACCTTCTTGGGTCGTTTGCCAAGCATCACGAGCATTGGCCTTGGTCTGTTCCCACCAATCATTATTATAGGCAGGCAAAGCTTCTATTTCTTCCTGGCTGGCTTCGACCATAATGCGATGTTCAGTATCGCCATCGTCTTCGGTATCCGTTTCGAGAGTGAAGTAATCGGTATCCACTACGATCTCACGCCCACCTAAGCCAAGCACGTCACCGCTTTCGATGACAATCGCGCTAATACGCATCTCTTCGTCAAACAAGATGTCATCGACTTCACCGATCTCATCACCGGAGCCGCCAGCAAAGTAGACTTCAGCGTCAAGAATGTCATCAGCAGAGTACATGCCTTGCGGTTCATTAGACGCATGGGCACCCATTGCAAAGCTACCTAGTAGGGTGGCACTAATCGCGGTTGTCAGAATTGTCTTACGCATAGCATCTCTCCATGTGGCTACGATAAATAGTAAAAAATGGCTTGATAGCTATTACTGACGATCAGCCCAATCATCGGCTTGACGTTCGGCTTCCTCGCGTTCAAAACCATACTTCTGCTGCAGCTTACCCACTAACTGATCTTTTTTACCACCGATCTGATCCAGTTCATCGTCGGAAAGCTCACCCCAGCTAGCGCGGGCTTTGCCTTTCATTTCTGTCCATTTACCTTCGATTTGATCCCAGTTCATTGCATCACTCCTTGAGATTCGTGAACTTGATTAGGCACCTCTTAGGTTAGACCATATGTGTATGAGTGCAAGTCCCTGATTCAGTATGGTGCAAGTTAAAAAGGCTGGTCAGGAGCAAAATACGATGTTAGGATGCGCGCTCCTCGCATGTGTTGACCCCTCCATCACGACGATAAGCGTTTATCTGTAATAGTTATTAATAAGCACTACTACATATTAATAGTTATTAGCAGTGTCGCTTGCGGGAACATCTCGCCAATTGCTAGATGTTCATTGCTGTGAAGATGGCGCGCCTCCAGTATTTCACCACACGGGTGAAATCGGCGCAGAAGGTCGCCACAACGGTTGGCCCGCTAAGGCGGTGCTTGCCAACCGGATGCTAGGTGCGACCGGCGTCTCCGACTCCATTGATGGCTTTGACCGCTTCGGCGGTGCCTGTTTTCGATAACGACCACATTCATGTCGTTTGGCGATAACAGAGTCAGAGACGCTCACGATGTTTTTTTGCCGGTACTTACCGGCCTACCAAGGTGTGATTAATGACCTCGACTTCTGTCGCCTCGCCGAGCTTCGGCGATCTGGCCCTTTTGCCTGCCGTTCTGTCTGCTGTTGAATCCCAGGGCTACCTCGTTCCCTCGCCGATTCAAGCACAAACCATCCCCGCGCTGCTTGAAGGCCGCGATATGCTGGGCCAGGCCCAGACGGGTACCGGCAAAACCGCAGCGTTTGCATTACCGTTACTGTCACGTTTAGAACTGACTCGCCGCGAACCGCAAGTGCTAGTAATGGCGCCGACCCGCGAGCTAGCTCAGCAAGTAGCTGCCTCGTTTAGCAAGTATGGCCAAAACCTCAAAGGTCTCGAAGTAGCGACCCTTTGTGGCGGCCAAGAGTACCGTGAACAGCTTGGCGCCCTTAAGCGTGGCGCACAAGTGGTTGTGGGTACCCCCGGTCGTATTATCGACCACCTGGATCGCGGTAGCCTCAAGCTTGATGGCCTCTCTGCGCTAGTGCTGGACGAAGCCGACGAAATGCTGCGCATGGGCTTTATCGACGACGTAAAACGCGTGGTTGCCGATACCCCGAAAGATGCTCAGCGCGTGTTCTTCTCGGCCACGTTGCCGGCTGAAATTGAACGCATTGTTAACCGCTACTTGGTTAACCCTGTGAAAGTCGCCATTGAATCTAGTACCACGACCGGCGAAAACATTGAGCAGCGCATTGTTCGTGTTGATGGCGGTGCTAAGCTCGAAGCCCTATCCCGTATTCTTGAAGTTGAACCGGTCGATGGTGCCATCGTCTTTGTACGTACACGTGCGGCCTGTACCACGCTAGTTGAGCAGTTGACTGCCCGTGGTGTTAACGCTGCTGGCCTGTCGGGTGATCTCGACCAAAGCTTGCGTGAGCGTACCATTACGCGCTTGAAGCGTGGCAAAGTCGACGTGCTGATCGCCACGGATGTGGCAGCTCGTGGTCTTGACGTGTCGCGTATCACCCACGTCATTAATTACGACCTGCCCCAAGATGCGGAAGCCTACACGCACCGTATCGGCCGTACTGGTCGTGCTGGTCGCAGTGGTATTGCCATCACCTTTGCTGGCTTCCGTGAAGGCCGCAAAGTCGGCTGGATGGAGCAGGCAACCGGTCAGAAGATGACCGAAATGGCGCTGCCTGACGAAGCCGCTATTCGTGCCCATCGTGATGAAGTCTTTCATCAGCGTGTCACTGCCTCCTTAACCAAGGGTGCAGAAGAGCAACGCGCGCTGATTGAACGTCTGATCGAAGAAGGCCACGACCCGATCGAGCTAACCTGTGCGTTTGCTGCGATGGCGCGCGCTGATGAAGCACCGATTGGTCGCTTACAGGCACCGCGTAAAGAGAAGCCCTCGCGTGATGGCGCTCCTGCCGGTAAGCCGGGTGCACGCCGTGAACGCACTAGCGGTCCGACTGAAGGTATGACGCGCTACCGCGTTTCCGTCGGTCATAAAGATGGCGTCAAGCCGGGCCAGTTAGTCGGTGCTCTCGCCAATGAAGGTGGCATCGAAGGCGCACGTATCGGCCGTATCGATATCCGCAACGCTTTCTCTGTCGTGGAACTGCCGAGCGGCTTGCCCTCGACGATTCTGACCAAGATGGCCCGTGCCCGTGTGGCCGGTCGTCCGCTGGAAATCAGCGAAGACAGCGCACCGGCTGAACGCGCACCGCGCCGTCGTCGTGATGAAGGCGATGCGCCGGTTCGTCGTCGCGAACGCGCCTAAGCTTTCATCAACGTAAGGATTAATCAGCTACCGCTTAGCGGCAACTGAGCATCCCGATCGCCCCCGCACCTTCACTGGTGCGGGGGCGTTTTTTTGCTACCTTATGCACCAATCATTAGAGTGATTGTTCTTCAGAAAGGTCTTCAGGGAGGATGATATGTCAGCATCGCTACATGAATGGAACCTTGCGCCTAGAGAGGCGATGGCGCTGCAATCGCAGTTAGCGACGCAGCTAGAAATGTCCGACCGCCTGGCCCCGGTAACGCATATTGCCGGGGTGGATATCGGTTTTGAAGATGGCGGCGAAACGACCCGGGCGGCCGTGGTGGTGCTGAAATGGGACCCTGCCACTGCACCAGAGTTAAGCGTGGTTGAGCAAGTGGTTAACCGTGAGCCCACCCGTATGCCCTATATTCCCGGCTTGCTATCGTTTCGTGAAATCCCCGCGGCGCTGGGCGCGTTCGAAAAACTCAGCGTTTTGCCCGAACTGGTGATGGTTGATGGCCAAGGGATTGCGCACCCGCGTCGGCTAGGGGTGGCGGCTCACTTGGGGCTATGGCTGGATTTGCCCACTATTGGCATTGCTAAATCACGTCTGTATGGCAAACACGCTGAGGTAGGTGAGCAGCGCGGCGATTGGACGCCACTTTATGCGGGAAAAGAGACGATTGGGGCCGTGTTGCGCTCGCGTGCGAAGGTCAAGCCGGTGTTCGTATCACCCGGTCACCGTATCACGCTGGAGACGTCACTTACGTGGGTGATGCAGTGTTTAGGACGTACCAAGCTGCCGGAACCAACAAGGCTTGCCGATCGCTTAGCGTCGCGGCGAGACCAGCGCAAGTGATGGCGTAAAAAAGTGTGATGGAAACGGTTATACAAAGGCTAAAAAACGCCGCAGTAGGCTTGAGGCTTCACTGCAGTCAATAACGTTCGCCAGCAGAGTGTCGGGCTCTTCGCCCTGGTCGAGCAGTGCCGCCTGTTGACGTTTCAGGTAGGCGCACATCACGTGGGCGGTGAACTCAGGATGAAACTGCACGCTCCACTGGCGGGGGCCATAGCGCAGCGCTTGATGGGCGTCATGGCTGTTATGCGCCAGCACGGTGTTTCCCTGAGGCGCCTGCATGACTGATTGCGCATGAGTGAGATGAGCTGCAAATCGTTCGGGGAGTTGGCTAAACAGCGGATCTTGCTGGCCCGCTTGCGTCAACCGCACTGTATGAGTGCCGGACTCGCGGCCCGCAGGGTGGTAGTCGCTAACACCGCCAAACGAGTCGGCCATTAGCTGGTGGCCATAGCAAACGCCTAACATAGGCGTATTGTTGGCTAGTGCTGCTTTTAGCCACGGCTTAAGCGCTTCGCTCCAGGGTTCGGCATCACTGACCATGCTGTGCGAGCCAGTGATGAGAATACCTGCCAAGCCATCAAGCGCCGGTGCAGTGGGGTTTCGTTGAGCATCCCACACCTGCAGGTCTAAGTGTGCTGGCAGGGCAGTGCTAAGCTGCTTTTCAAATAACGTTTCAAAATCACCATATTGGTCAACAACTTCTGGATACGCATCGCCAGTTTTAACGATCAATACACAGGCCATATCACTCCCTCGGTGAAATGAAACACAAACGTTGAGCTGAGACTTTCGCGTCGAGTCCGCAATGTGATGTCTCCAAAACAATGTCTTCAAAACGATGAAGATAGCCTACCATGGCTTCTCAGGCGTTAAGAACGCATTAATGATTAATGTAATAAGGAGTAGGCAATGCAACAGATTACCCGTGCAGGCGAACCACTGGATGTTGCTGGCACACTGCCCAGTGCCGGGCAAGCAGCGCCCGCGATGACGCTAACTAATACCGAACTGCAGGATGTCACGCTCGATACGTATGCAGGCAAGCGTAAAGTATTCAATATTATTCCCAGTGTGGATACGCCCACCTGCGCCATGTCGACTCGGCGATTCAATGAATTGGCGTCAAAACTGGCGGACACAGTGGTCTTAGTTGTCTCTGCGGACTTACCTTTCGCCGCTAAACGCTTTTGTGGCGCAGAAGGGCTGGATAATGTTGAAACACTGTCTACTTTCCGTCATCCAGAGTTTCGTGAAACCTGGGGCGTGGCATTGTGCAATAACCCGATGGAGGGGCTGTGTGCCCGTGCGGTAGTGGTGTTGGATGCCGATAATCGCGTGCTGCACAGTGAGCTAGTGAGCGAGTTGAAAAACGAGCCCGACTACGATGCTGCCTTGGCGGCATTAAACTAGCGCCTCTCGTTAAACAGAGCGTAAGGTTAAGCACGCCGCCTAGCGTGGCGTTTTGATGCCGTCACCAGGGCGCGAATTAAGCGCTGCTGGGGGCGGTTGAAAACCAGCCACTCGGGGTGCCACTGCACGCCAATCAGAAAATCGTGTTCGCGTGATTCTATGCCTTGCACCAAACCATCCCGGTCGCGAGCGACAATCTCAATTCCTTTACCCGCTTCATGCACGGCTTGGTGGTGAAGGCTGTTAACGCGGCACCACGTTACGCCTAGCAAGCGGTGCAGCTTACTTGCTCCGACGATATCGACGGTTTTGCGCGGCAGTACCGTGCGTCGCCGTTTTAAACCTTCATGGGTGGTATAAATATCGGGATCCAGGGTGCCGCCTAGATGAACGTTGATGAGTTGCGCTCCCCGACAAATGCCCAGCACTGGCGTATGCAGCGGAATAAAGCGTTCGAGCAGCGCGAGCTCCAGCTCATCGCGGGCGGGGTCAAGGCGTACATCCAACTGAACCTCCCCACCGTATAGGTGGGCCTGAATATCGTCACCGCCGCCAATGATCAATCCATCCAGGTGTTCAGGACGCGGACGAGAAGGCGATAAACGCAGCGGCTTGCCACCATGTCGCCAGACGGCAAACCAATCAAACCACCACGCTAAGTGGCTTTTTTGGTCAGAGGTAGTAATTCCGATTAGTGGCCGAGTCATGCGGGTGGTTGCTCACTGTTGCAAAAAAAATGAAATGGGAAAAATTAGTGCTTACGCCTCAGCCAGCGCCCCAGCTTGTCTTTAACCCGAGTTAGCAGGGGGCGGTTATGATCAGCGATATATTCAGCACAGCGAGCGAGTAAGACGTCAGTGTTAGCGGCAAGTTTCTCGACTTCCACCCAGCGATTCCACTCGATCGTCGAGCCCCAACCAGGCTGAGAAAGCTGGGCATTGGGTAAGCGATAGTGAAAAGTGGGCCGGGGCTTAGTGAGCTGGGTATGCAACAATTCATGACGATGGTCGGGACGCAGATAGGCAAAAAGCGGCAGCATGTCGAGCTCGCGATTGCGTGTGGGGTTGTAGTGCAGATAGTCGTCAATCAAGGTGTCAAGATCAGGCGCGTAGCGGCTATCGAGTACTTTTAACGCGTAGGCTTTGTGAAATGGGTTGGCGTGGGGCAGCATCTCGCGGGTAATATCGACTTTAATTTCATCGCGCAGCCAGCCCGCAAGCAGTAAGTAGGCACGCAGCATGGCGAGCAAATAGTCAGCGTCAAAACTCTCTACTTCAGGGTTTAGATGCAACCCAAAGCCATACATCAAGCTGGCATCGGTCCCCTTGGCGCCGTGCTCACGTAGGGCTTCAAACAGTGCATCCAAATCTTCCAGTTCATTCCAGGGCACCGGTGGGCAAACGATTTCGGTAGGCACTAAGCCGATGACCATATCGCCAATTAATTCACGAGTTTTTTGGTGGAATTCGATGCGCCGCTGATGCTGATGGCGTGCCCACTCGCTGTCTTCTGCATGAGGATCGTCGAGCAGGGATTTATCGGGATGGGCATACTGAGTGTCAAGTTCAATGCCAAATTCGCCCCAGCGGGTATTTTCTACTAGTAGCCGATGAGGGCTTACCACGTTAAGCTCCCCGCCAAACAGTTCGCGTACCAGCATTGCCGTGTCGCGGGGAGGTAGGCCAGCAAATTCAATTTCGACGCCTACTTGCCGGATTTTTCCGTGACTGTTTAAGCGGTTAGGTGGAGCTTGCAGCGTCATCTCGGCATCCTTGAGGTGAACGTTTAAGTATCCAGCCTATCATAGTCACGCAATGAGACTGAGCGTATTACCCTGTTCAGTAAACCATAAGGCCGGCAGACGATAAGCAGGGCGCCATCTAAGCTAATTTTCAGGAGTAAGGCGTGCGACAGCACTGGTTGATTAACTCGCTAATAGGCGTTGCCTTGTTTGTATTGGCAAGCCTAGTAATGACAAGCATGACGATAACGCAGGCCCAGGCGCAAACCGTATCGCTACCCAGTTTGGGCGGCGGTTCTGAGGAGGAAACTGCCGAAGTCAGCGGAGAAGAGTTTCAGGCGTCGTTGAATGATGTCATTACCATGCTTGAAAACGAGGAGCGGCGCACCGAGCTGCTTAAATCGCTGCGTGAATTGCAAGTGACAGCCGACGCTGCCAGTGAGGATGAGGGCGTAGTGCGGCAGGGGCTATTGGGGGCACTCGCCGATACGTTAAGCGACCTTGGCGACCAGGCTCAAGCAGGCGATTCGCCGGTTGATCAGTGGGCGCGCCAACTCGTACAGGGGGCTGAGGATTTACGGGCGCTAAACGATGATGCCGACCAGGGCGAGGCGATACGAGCGGTTGTCGAGGGAGCCATATTGGCCTTGATTTGGGGCGTGCTGTTGGTGGTAATGATTGCCATTGGGCGGATGGTGGCTACACGCCGAGAATGGCCGCTGGATTTGCCTCGGGATCCCAAAGCCTGGCTAATGGCGGTGCATTTTTTACGCCGAATGCTGCCTTGGGCGTTGTCGTTTGCTATTACGCTTGGGATTGGCCAAGTACTACCTGATAGCCCTGGGCGTACCTTAGTGCTGGTAGTTGCCTATATCTGCCTGTGTGGTCGGGCGCTTTCGGTGGTATTTGAAACGGTCATCGCCTTCTTTAGCCGCGGCCATCGGTTTACGGCAGTTCAATTGCTTCAACAGCGTGCCCTGCGTGGCATGTTTGTGATTGGTGCTTTGATTGCGCTTGGCGATGCGGTCAACTCCACTCGCTTGGTTGAACTGCTTGGTAGCGAACTTTCAAGCTTGGTCTCGGTTCTCTCCAATATGCTGGCAGCGCTGCTGGCAGCGCGGTTTATTATTAAATTCAAACGCCCCGTGCGTCATTTGATTTGTAACCGACCCTTCAAGCAGCGCCGTGATGCCAGTACTGCCGTCGAAATGATTCGCTCGCTGGGTGGGTTATGGCACATACCCGCGCTGCTTCTGGTCAGTGGTTCACTGCTGGCCATTTTTATCACGGTGGGCGATGTGGGCACCGCACTGGCGCGCTCGATTATATCCGCCAGCCTGCTGGTGCTTACGCTGGTGGTGACTGGGCTACTGCGCCGTCAGGCGGAACGGATTGGCAAGCGCCGTCACCGTCATCGCCAGAGTCAATATCGCAAACGCTTAGAGCGCTTCGGCTTTGTCCTCGCGCATATTTTCGCATGGATGGTGTTTGCTGAGCTCTCGATGCAGGTGTGGGGCAGTTCGTTCTTTGGCCTTGGTCAGCAAGCCGTGGCCAGTGCCCGCATTGGGCAAGCGCTGTTCAGCCTGGGCGCCACCGTGCTATTGGCCTGGCTGGTGTGGATCTTTGCTGACACGGCTATCCAGCGTGCATTGATGTCATCAGCGCGTTCACGGGGGCGGCGGGTCAATCAAGCCCGGGCACAAACCATCACCCCCATGATTCGCAATGTCATCTTCGTGACTATTTTAATTATTGCCGTCATCGCCGGGTTGGCTAATTTGGGTGTCAACGTGACGCCGCTGCTAGCCGGTGCCGGTGTGATCGGTTTGGCGATTGGTTTTGGTGCCCAAACGTTAGTGCAGGATTTAATTACCGGCATCTTTATTTTGATCGAGGACTCGCTGGCGGTCGATGACTTTGTGCAGATCAATAACCATATGGGGACTGTCGAAGGGCTGACGCTGCGCACCGTACGTCTTCGCGACTTGGATGGGATCGTGCACATCATCACGTTTAGCCGCATTGAATCGATTCACAACATGTCGCGTCAGTTCGGTATTGCACTGATGCGTATCCGTATTCCATTTGATATGAAAATCGACGACGCGATTACGCTGATGCAGGAGACCGCGCAGGAGTTGCGTCGCGACCCGATGATGCGCCACTACATCTGGTCGCCGTTGGAAATGCAGGGGGTTCAGGGGTTTGAAGATGGCTGTCCTATCCTGCGTATGCGTTTTCGCACGGCACCAGAGATGCAGTGGGATGTATCCAGGGCGTTTAATCTGCTACTCAAGCAGCGTATGGAAGCACAAGAGATTGACCTGGGCGTACCGCGCCTCAGCATCAGTATGGAGTCGCGCTCGGAAGATCGCATGGAGGCCACCGCAGGCACTTCATTCTCGCTTGACGATGACGCGCCAGCCAGCGATCAGAGGGCTTCAGATGCGGAGCAAGAATCGGACACAGACGACCACAAAAGACCCACACCGCCAAAGCCTGCACCGCGCCCGACAAAAGCAGAAATTCGTCGCGACGAGCAAGAGCGAAAGTATGATAAGACGGCTGATCGAGCGGCGTCACACCGGCAAAAGCCCCCAGCACAAGGCAAGCCCCAGGCAGGCACCTATGCCAGCACCGGCGGTGAACACGGCGATGAATAGCCACGGCCCGCGTAAGCGACGCCAACGGTTATACAGCGAGACTGCGTGGCTAACGCGATCTACCAGTTCATCATGGCGCGAAATGGCATGATCGGGCGGTAGTGAAAAGTCGTTTGCCACGTCACCCTGCCAGTGTGCGCTGTGGCTGAGCCCTAGCCGCGCTCGTAGCCTGCCAATATCGCTCACGGTATCGTGAAGCGTATCGTAGGCTTCGCGGCGTTCGGCAACGGAAAAAACCGTCTCGGCATCTTGGCGCAGCGCGCTATGCTGGCAGTTAGCGACGGCTCGTTTGATCTCTTGGTCGTTGGCCTCAGGGGAAACCGCGAGGCGCTGGTACAAATCGCGCATAGGGGGCTATCGTTTCTCTTATAGCTTTATTCTCAAGGACCAGCACAAAACGCCTAGCATTGCATGGCCTTAGTAAGTTTGCATTAAGTAATCGTAGGCGTTTTTGATACGCTGGAAACGCGCGGAAGCCAGAGCGACCTGATGTTCGCTTTCGGAGTAGAAGCGGTCTGGATGGTGGAGCTGCGCCATTCGCCGATAGGCATGACGAACCTCAATACGGCTAGCGCCGGGGGTAAGCCCCAGTACCGAAAGCGCCCGGGTAGTGCGGTCGGGTGGTGGTGGCGCGGTACGCTGCTGGTGGGAATGGTTATTGCGTTGCTCTTGTTGACGATACTCTTGTTGGCGATAGTCTTGCTGGTGGGAGCCTTGTCGGTGCGAGTCTTGCTGACGAGAGCGCTGTTGTTCCCGTTCGGTTCGCTCGCGCTGTCGCTGGCGTTCCTGCTGGCGAGCTTGCTCTTGCTGGCGCTGCTGTTCTTGTTCCTGCGCTTGGCGGGCCTCCTCTTGGCGGCGTTGCTTTTCCTGCTGTTTTTGCTGCTTCTGTTGGTGGCGTTGCTCTTTCTGCCGTTGCTGCTGTTCTGCCCGAGCGTTGGTCTGTTGTTGTTTCTGCTCAGCCGCCTCGGCCTCACGTACTTTGCGGGCATGATAATCGGGGTCGTGAACTTGCCAATAGGCATCACGGCTGGGATCTTCGGGAGTCACCAATGGAATGCCCGTCAGCTCCTTAAACAGAATATTTAAGGTCATCGGGGCGACGCTTAGCAAGTCCGCTAAAAAGCGCAAAATATAATGGTTGGCCAATGACAGCTCGCCGTCATCGGTAGCGACAGTAATGGCTTGATGAATAATGCTCTGGCTGCGCTCTGTGCCACACTCTTTGCGGACTACCTCTGCGGCTAACTGGATGGCTTGGAGGTCTTGGCTATGGGCAATACTCATGACCGGGCCTAGCTCATGCCCGTGGCGAAACTGCGCAGTTACCTGGGCCAAGCGACGTCGTCGCTGGCCTTCCGAGACGTGTTGGCGGTGCACCAGCACCCAGCCCAGCAGCAGCAGAGTTGCCGTATCCACTTGGCTGCGGCTCTTTAATAGCAGCAGCTCAAAGGGTGAAAAACGGGCAATGGACATTTCCTAGCTCCACAGATAAAGAGGTGAACAGTGGGCGTGATCTGGCAACAGTTTTCCGGGCAGCGCCATGAACATTTCAGCCATGGTATATCATCATGTTAGTGAAGGGAGTAGGAGATTGGTGAGTTGATCAACGTTGATCGTAAAAACAGCTTTCAGTTGCGCCTTACCCGACGGCTCAAGGAAGAAACATCGCATAACCTCGACGTCTACCTTTTTGTGCCTGGTGAGCTGGGATTAAGCACCCAACTGATCTCAGAAGAGGCTTTTTATCATGCCGCCATCCATGTCTCACGCACCTACTACAGTGACGAATATCTTCTACCATTGGTACATAGTCGTCTTGCCAGCCGTAACCGACTCGGTAGCGATTCGTATCGTTTGAGTTTGAGCCTATACGCTTACCAATACGTGGAGGCGATGGAGCGCACCACTCAAACGATGCTAGTTAGTGCCAATAAATTACGCCATGCCCGTCAAGAACTGCGGGAAGAAAACAGTGAGATACAAGAAAGTGCCGTTGCCTTATGCGATCAACTGCATGAAATGATTGATCTGAGTGACGGAATCCTCAAACGGCTGCGACGTAACCAACCTGATGATGAAAGCTTCAAAAAGTACTTTGCCAATATTGATAACTACCTTTCCTGGTTTACCGAACAGCAACTGCTAGCGCTGGTTGCCCATATGCCCCGTGGCGGTGAATTTACCGATATTCGCAGACGTTTTATCAGCGTGTGCCACCGGGAAGATGAGCACCGCAGCGAACAGAAGTATAACGCCGAAAGGGTAAGGGCCGACCCCACGCGAATGTCGAACAAAATGCGCCTGCTGCGTCGCTTGATCGAGTACCCCATCACTTTGAAGCAGCAGTCTCTTGAGCTTGGCAGTGGCGAACAGAGAGCGGTTAAAGCATTAGCCACCGCGGTGGTAATGGGGTTTGTGACATTGGGTGTGTTGCAATTGCGTAGTGCGCTAGGGGACCTTTCTGCCTTGTTTGTATTGGCCATGGCGTTACTCTATGCCATGCGTGAAGTGTTTAAGGATGATTTGCGCAATACGCTTTGGCGCTGGCTACGTAAAGGCCGCCCCAAATGGCGCCGCCAGTACTTGGACCCCACGCAAAATGCCGTGGTAGGTCGCCAACTGGAGTGGTTTGATTACAAACGATTTGCCTCGCTGGATAACGCTATTAAGCAGATGCGTCGGCGTAAGGTGGCCCAACGTGAAGAGGTGGTGTTGCATTACCGTTCAAGTTCCCGCATGTCGCCCACACGCTTTTTAAGCGGCTACGAGCATACCCGCGAAACGCTAAATCTGGATATCTCCATGCTGGCGCGGCTAATGAGCAAAGGCAAACATCACATCTATCGCCTTAAAGATGGACAGGCGGTGCGCGAGGGCGTCGAGCGTCGCCACCTGTTCAATCTTGTCATACGTGAAACAGGCAGTGAAGACACACCCTATCTCGCACGCTGGAAAGTCGTGGTGAGTCGATCAGGCATTGTGGACGTTGAGAAAGTTGAAGATAACAGTGTCGCTAAAGAGAACACTTAAGCAAGCGGACCAATAAACTGCGCTAGATCAAAGCAGTCTCAATGCGTTCTTCAAGATAGCTCGGCAACGTAGGCAAGTTGTAGGCAGCGAACTAAACTCAAAGTACGCAGGGCAACCTGCCTATGCGTTTCAGTCTTTAGGCCAGTCTTTAGGGGAGATACCTTAACGATCAGTTTTCAGGATTTGTCTTAAGTGCTTGTCTCAAAGGCTGGGCACCAGGAGAAGAACCATGCAAGCTATCGATATCATGACACCCAAAGTGGTAAGTGTTGGGCCCGATGCTGAAGTACGTGACATTGCGCAGCTGCTGCTCAAGCACCGAATTAGCGCCGTCCCCGTGGTGGATGGCGAGCAACGGGTGATCGGGATCGTCAGTGAAGGCGATTTAATGCGCCGGGTAAAAGATGACAGTGACCATGGTCACTCATGGTGGTTATCGTTGTTTGCTGGTGGTAAAGATGCAGGCGACTATGTCAAGACGCATGGTCGTAAAGCCCATGAAGTGATGACGCCAGACCCACTGACCGTAGAAGAGAACGCACCGCTGCATAGCATTGCTCGAATGCTGGAAAAGCACCATATCAAACGTGTGCCCGTCGTGCGTGAAGGCAAGTTGGTAGGGATCGTCAGCCGCGCTAACTTGCTGCAAGGGATTGCCAATGCGGCGGTGGCGCCGACGCAATCTCCAACCGATGATCGACAAATTCGTGAAGCCATTCTAAACGAAGTCGAGCACAACACCGGTGCAAACACTGAAAACATTAGTTTAATTGTGGACGGTGGAGTTGTGGAAATTTGGGGACTGGTCGAATCGCTTGAGCAGAAGCAGGCGGTGACAGTGGCCGCTGAAAACGTGGCAGGGGTTACCCGCGTGGAAAATCATCTAGGTATGATGCCGCGGGGCGTAGGCTATATGTAACCGTAATGAAAATTTAAAATGCCCGCTATTAAATAGCGGGCATTTTGCTTCTTGGATGACTGCCTTATTACACCGCTGCCTTCCTATACGACTGCCTGAATCGCCTGCTCTAGGTTATCCACGCTGCGCTCTGTGTGATGTAGCTTATCTAAACCAAACAGGCCGACCCGGAAGGTTTGGAAGTTATCGCCTTCATCGCACATCAGCGGTACGCCGCCAGCTACCTGTACACCCGCCTGGGCAAGTTTGCCTACTAAGCCGCTATCGTCGCTGTAGCAGACCACCACACCTGGGGCCTCAAAGCCTTCCGCCGCCACGCTGACAAAACCGTGGCGCTTGAGCATGGCACGGACTTCACGGCCAATCGCTTGCTGCTCTTCTTTTACCCTGGCAAAGCCGTAGGCGCGGGTTTCCTGCATGATATCCCGTAGCTGCCGTAAAGCGTCCGTGGGCATGGTGGCGTGATAAGCGTGCCCGCCGTTTTCATAAGCCTGCATAATGCTGTGCCACTTGCCCAGGTCGCAGGCAAAGCTATTGCTCTGGGTCTCGCTCAAACGCTGCGTGGCGCGCTCTGAAAGCATGACCATGGCGCAGCAGGGCGAGCCGCTCCAGCCTTTTTGCGGCGCACTCACGACTACATCAATGCCCAGCGCCTGCATATCCACCCAAAGGGTGCCTGCCGCAATGGCGTCTAACACGAACAGGCCGCCTACCTCGTGAGTGGCCTCGGCGAGTGCTTGAATATACGCGTCCGGAAGCAACAGTCCAGCCGAGGTTTCTACCTGCGGGGCGAATACCACCGCTGGTTTTTCGCGACGAATCTGCGCGACGGCTTCATCGATGGGCACTGGCTGAAATGGCGAGCGCGAGTCATCGGCGTTAAGACGCCGCGCTTTAAGCACCGTGTGCTGATCGGTTAAACGGCCCATCTCAATAATTTGCGTCCAGCGGTAGCTGAACCAGCCGTTGCGAATCACCAGGGTTTTCTGATCAACGGCAAACTGACGCGCCACTGCTTCCATGCCAAAGGTACCACTGCCTGGCACGATGACCGCTGCGTGGGCGTTATACACCTCTTTCAGCGTGGCCGATATATCGCGCATCACACCTTGAAACTGCTGTGACATATGGTTCAGCGAGCGGTCGGTGTAGACCACTGAGTATTCAAGCAAGCCGTCGGGGTCGACGTTGGGCAGTAAACCAGCCATGGCGTTCTCCAAATTAAGTGCTGTGCTCTCATCGGCACACTTCATCAAAGGCATACGGTGGCTATTAAGAGTACGAGCAAAAAATGCACAAAACCAGCCCGCGTGGGGGCTGGTTTTAATTGCCAAGCAGGCTGGATTAACGTGGCGGTAACTGCTCGGGCCCAAAGGCGTCGGGCAGCAGTGTTTGCATGGTGTAGGTTTTCATCAATTCGCCACTACCTGAAAGCACCTGGATTTGGGTTTCTGGCGTCGCAAACTCACGAATTCGCTGGCGGCAGTCGCCGCAGGGTGTGCAGAGGTGATCGCCAGGGCCCATCACGTAGACCGTCGCCAGTTGGCGCTGCCCGGCAGTGATCATGGCGGAAATGGCTGAGGCCTCGGCGCAGAGGCCTTTGTAGTGCGCCACCTCCACGTTGGTGCCCGCAAACTGCTGACCATCGGGGGTCACCATCACTGACGCCACCGGGTGTGCTGAGTAGGGCACATAGGCGTTAGCTCGCGCGCTGAATAACTTCTGAACGATCTCTTCAGATACTTGATCCATCATTTTTCCTTTGGCTACTTCAACGTGCTCTTTTCAACGTTCTCGCTTTAACGTTCTAGGCGCGGGCAGCGTCGTCGCGCAATACGGTGTCGAGTGCAATCAGCATCATGTCGTCGAAGGTGGTTTGGCGATCGGCGCTGGAAAGCGAGTCGCCTTTCAGGATGTGATCCGACACGGTGCAGATGGTCATGGCGCGGGCGCCAAATTCGGCGGCGACGCCGTAAAGGCCAGCAGCTTCCATCTCGACGCCGACAATGCCGTAACGCTTGAGCATTTCAGCCATCTCGGTTTGCGGGTTGTAGAACAAATCCGCTGAGAAGATGTTGCCCACTTTGACCGGCACGTTTTTGGCCTTGGCGGCGGCAACGGCGTGCTGGGTAAGCTCAAAATCTGCAATGGCGGCGAAGTCGTGGTCGTTAAAGCGCATGCGATTGACTTTGGAGTCAGTGCTGGCGCCCATGCCAATCACCACATCGCGCACGTTGACGTCGTCGCGTACCGCGCCGCACGAACCCACACGAATCAGCGATTTAACGCCGTAGTCGGTGATCAGCTCTTTGGCGTAGATGGAAACCGACGGAATCCCCATGCCGTGGCCCATGACGGAAATCTCGCGGCCTTGATAGGTGCCGGTATAACCGAACATATTGCGCACATCGTTGACCTGACGAACGTTCTCCAGATAAGTGTCGGCGATGTATTTGGCGCGCAGCGGATCGCCGGGCATCAGTACGGTATCAGCGAAATCGCCCATCTCGGCATTAATATGCGGTGTAGCCATCAAAGGTCTCCTTTAAGCGGCGCTAGCCTTTAAGCAGCGACGGGTAGAAAGCTTTTGCCATCGGCCATGGCCGAGAGCAGGAAAAAGTCGGCCAGGGTTTGGCCAATATCGGCAAAGGTGCCGCGCTCGCCCAGCGGGCCGGGGGTAAAGCCGGGGCCGTGAACCAGAATCGGGATGTACTCGCGGGTGTGCTCGGTGCCGTGCCAGCTGGGGTCGCAGCCGTGGTCAGCCGTCAGAATCAGCAGGTCATCTTCGCTGAGTGCCGCCAGCAGCTTAGGCAACTTGGCATCGAAATCTTCCAGTGCCGCGGCGTAGCCCGGTATGTCTCGACGGTGACCGTAAACCGAGTCGAAATCGACAAAGTTGGTCATGATCATGGCGCGCTCGCCGGTGTCGCGGTCGCGGGTTCTTTCAATCTCGTTAAGTGTGGCTTCCATCAGCGCGTCGTGGCCGCTGGCCTTTACCTTGTGGGTAATGCCGCAGTGGGCGTAGATGTCGGCAATTTTACCAATCGAAACCACTTCGCCACCGGCATCGGCGAGCTTTTGCAGCACGGTGGATGAGGGCGGCTCGACGCTGTAATCGCGGCGGTTGCCGGTGCGGGCGAAGGTGCTGCTGTCTTCACCGATAAACGGGCGCGCAATGACTCGGCCGATGTTGTAAGGCGCCAGCAGCTCACGGACGGTTTCGCACAGCGTATAAAGCCGTTCCAGGCCGAAATACTCTTCATGGGCGGCAATCTGGAAAACCGAGTCCGCCGAGGTATAAACGATCGGCTTGCCCGTGGCTATGTGCTCTTCACCCAGGCGGGCGATGATCTCGGTGCCGGAAGCGTGGCAGTTGCCAATCACGCCTGTTAAATCGGCTTCCTGCACAATGGCGTCGAGCAGCTCCAGCGGGAAACTATCGGTTTTATCCAGAAAGTAACCCCAGTCAAAGCGTACCGGGACACCAGCGATTTCCCAGTGGCCGGAGGGGGTGTCTTTGCCGCTGGAAATTTCCTTGGCGTGGGCGTAAGCGCCTTCCAGATCGTCCGGCAGTGCGACGCCTTCGGCTACGCTGCCCGTGGCATCGCGGTGGGCATGAAACAGCCCCAGCTTGGCCATGTTGGGCAGCTTGAGCGGGCCTGAGCGGTTGGCGTTATCGGCTTCGCCGCGTGCGCAGGCGGCGGCGATATGGCCCAGGGTATCCGCACCCTCATCGCCGAATGTCGCGGCATCTGGGGCGGCGCCAATCCCAAACGAATCGAGTACCAATAAAATCGCGCGGCTCATAAGGCTTCTCCACGGAAAGTGTCTTGTAGCAAGGTGTCAGCGCTAGCAGCACCTTCACCAAGCGTGAATGCTGCACGTAGCTGTTCGGCGGCGCGCTCGGCAGCGGCTTCACTGCGGGCGTGAACCATGGCGATGGGGCGCTGGCTATCCACGCTTTCGCCAATTTCGACGATGTCGGTAAAGCCGACGCTGTGATCGACGCTGGCGTCGTTACGCAGGCGGCCACCGCCCAGTTCTACCACGCTCATACCTACGGCGCGGGTATCGATGCGTTGTACGATCCCCGATTGCTCGGCATAAACCGGTTTGATTACCTCAGCCTTGGCCAGGTAGTGCTCTGAGCGCTCCATAAAGTCGCTGGGGCCACCCAGTTCGCGCACCATACGGGCGAACACTTCGGCCGCTGCGCCGGAGGTTAACGCTTTTTCAAGCTGCGTCAGCGCGTCTTCACGCGAGCCTGCGAGTTTGCCCGCCATTAGCATTTCCACCGCCAGCTCGCGGGTGACTTGCATCACGCGGCTGTTGGGCCGGTCGCCGCGCAGCAGCGCCAGCGTCTCGACGATTTCCACGGCATTACCGGCGCAGGGCGCTAGCGGCTGGCTCATGTCGGTTAGCAAGGCAGTCGTGGGCGTGCCCGCTTGGGTGGCCACATTGGCGACACTTTTGGCAAGCTCCTGGGATTTTTCCGGCGTCGGCATAAAGGCGCCGCTGCCGACTTTAACGTCCATCACCAGCGCATCCAGGCCAGAGGCTAGCTTCTTACCCAGGATGGAGGCGGTAATCAGCGGAATCGATTCCACGGTGGCGGTCACATCACGCACGCCGTAGATGCGCTTGTCGGCAGGTGCCAAATCACCGGTTTGGCCGATAATCGCAACGCCGGTGGATTTGACCACGTCACGAAAGCGCTCAGGGGCGGGGTAGGGGTCGTAGCCGGGGATCGATTCGAGTTTATCCAGGGTACCACCGGTATGACCTAAGCCGCGCCCGGAGATCATGGGTACAAAGGCGCCGCAAGCGGCGACCCATGGGCCGAGTACCAGCGAAACCAAGTCACCGACGCCGCCGGTAGAGTGCTTATCGACAATCGGGCCGGGCAGGTTGAGATCGCTCCACTGCATTACGTGGCCAGAGTCGCGGGTAGCGGTGGTCAGCGCGACCACTTCTTCACGGCTCATGCCGTTAAGAAATACCGCCATGGTGAAGGCGCCAATCTGGGCATCGCTGATGCGGTCATCGGCAATGCCTTGCACAAAACCTTTGATTTCATCGAAAGGCAATGGCTGACCGTCACGCTTTAGGCGAATCAGCTCCTGGGGGAGCAGCGCGTGTTGGGTTGTATTGGCAGACATTAGTAACCTCCTTGGCCTTGGGGTGCCGCGTTGGTGTTGCCGCTCAGCGTCGCTAGTAGGTTGCCCAGCAGGCTGGAAGCGCCAAAGCGGAAGTGCGCAGGCGTCACCCAGCCTGGGCCCATAATATTGTTGGCCAGGGCCAGATATTCCGCTGCGTCTTCAGCGGTTTTAACGCCACCTGCCGCTTTAAAGCCAACGTCTTTGCCACTGGCCTTGATCGCTTTGAGCATAATCTCAGCGGCTTCCAGCGTTGCGTTAACGGCTACTTTACCGGTCGACGTTTTAATAAAATCAGCGCCACCTTCAATGGCAAGTTCGCTGGCGCGTTTGATCAGCGCAGGCTCTTTGAGTTCGCCGGATTCAATAATCACTTTGAGCAGTGCCTGACCAGCGCAAGCCGCTTTGCACATCTCAACCAGTTCCAGGCCGGTTTCTTCGTCGCCCGCCATCAGGGCGCGGTAGGGGAAAACGACATCGACTTCATGGGCGCGAGTTATAGTCAAATCTGGTGGATGGCGGTCAGGCGGCAGTCCTGTCTGACTGATCGGTTACTTGCTCTCCATCCTGGAACCGGACGTTGTTCACGACCAGTTCCAGCTTGCTGAACCCCTTGATGCGCTTCCAGCGCTTCTCGGCGCTCTGGAGCAGCTTGAAGACCATCGCCAGGGTCGTCGCTCTGGAGCCGCAGTTCCGGCTGCGCTTGCTCCGCAGGCGGACCGTGGCGAAGGTCGACTCAATCGGGTTGGTGGTGCGGATATGCACCCAGTGCTCTGCCGGGTAGTCGTAGAACGCCAGCAGTTCCTCCCGATCCTTGGCCAGGCACGCCATCGCCTTGGGGTACTTGGCCTCGAAGCGTTTCAGCGTGCGATCGAAGGCCTTGTGCGCCTCGTCGCGGGTCTCGGCCATCCAGATGTCATGCAGGTCGGCCTTGACCTTGGGCTGTACTGACTTTGGCAGCTTGTTCAGCACGTTAGCCGTCTTGTGAACCCAGCAGCGCTGATGGTCGGTCTCCGGGTAAATCTTGCTCAGGGCCGCCCAGAACCCCATGGCGCCGTCGCCCACCGCCAGCTTGGGAGCCTGGGTCAGGCCGCGTTCTCGCAGGCCTGTCAGCAGGGTCTTCCAGCTGTCCGCCGACTCGCGGAAGCCGTCCTCGACGGCCACCAACTCCTTGCGGCCCTGCTCGGTGACCCCGATGATCACCAGCAGGCACAGGCGGTCATCCATGCGCACGTTGCTGTACACCCCGTCGGCCCACCAGTAGACGTAGCGACGGTCTGACAGGTCCCGCTTTCGCCACTCGGTATGCTCGTCCTCCCACTGCTTCTTGAGCCGTGACACAGTGTTGGCCGACAGACCCTTGGCCTGGTCGCCCAGCAGTGCCGCCAGCGCCTCCTGGTAGTCGCCAGTGGAGATCCCCTTCAGGTAGAGCCAAGGGATCAACTCCTCGATGCTGCGGGCTCGCTTCAGATAGGGCGGCAGCAGGCTGCTGTTGAAGCGAGCGCCACCGCCACTGCGGTCACGCACCTTGGGCACCTGCACGCTGACATCCCCGATCCCGGTCTGGACCGTGCGCTCGGGCAGGTAGCCGTTGCGGACCACGGCCTGGCGTCCATCGTCGAGCCGCTGATCGGCATACTGCGCCAGAAAGGTGGCCAACTCGGCCTCGACGGCCTTGGCGATCAGGTCACGGGCACCTTGGCGCAGCAGCTCGTGCAGCGGGTCAGCGACCTGGGGTTCTGGTTGTGAAAGAGTCCGGAGGGTAGAATCGGCCATGGCGTATCCACTCGTGTTGGTTGAGATCTTGGTCGTGATCAATCAACAGGATACGCCACCCTTCCTACCTCCTCCCATACACCAGACTTGAGCTTAACTCCATGGGCGCCGGAGGCAACCGCATCACGCGTTTCACGGGCGGCGGCCATAATGTCGTCGCCACCGTTGGGGAAATTGGTGACCGTGGCAATCTTCACTTGGTCATTGAGGGTATGAGCGGTCAGTGCACGCTGGGCAGTGACAATAAACTGTGGGTAAACACACACCGCGGCAGGCGTGCCAAAGGGCGTTTTTACCTGCTGACAGAGCGCTTCAATGCTGCTGTCAGTATCGCTATCGTTCAGACTCGTCAGGTCCATGAGGGTGAGTGCTTGGCGGGCGGCTTGGACGGTATGGGGGGAGGCAGTCGCAGTCATGGAGTTCTCACAAATCAGTAAAAGATAAAAACGGGCACTGCGGATAAAACCGCAGCGCCCGATGCGCTAAATCGTCATTATTACGCTAAGCATATAAGCGCTATGCAGACGCGCCACTCAGCGCAATAAAGAAGCCAGCAATAGAGGCCGACATCAAGTTGGAGAGTGTACCGGCCAATACGGCTTTGACACCAAAGCGGGCAATCTCTTTACGGCGAGTCGGTGCAATGCTACCCAAACCGCCCAACAGAATCGCAATGGAGGAGAGGTTAGCAAAGCCACACAGCGCGAAAGACAGTATCGCCATGGTGTGCGGTGTCATCATCTGACCCGTCGCAGCCACCACCTGTTCCCCATCGATGTAGGGTGCCAGGTTGATATAGGCGACAAATTCGTTGACCACCAATTTTTGGCCAATGAACGAGCCTGCCAGCGTGGCTTCTTCCCAGGGTACACCCAACAGGAACGCCAGCGGGGCAAACAGCCAGCCCAAGATCAATTCCAGGCTCAGTGAGTCAAAGCCCACCCAGCCGCCGACGCCGCCTAAAATGCCGTTGATCAACGCAATCAAGGCGATAAAGGCGAGTAGCATCGCGCCCACATTGGCCGCCAGCATCAAACCTGAGGTGGCGCCAGATGCCGCAGCGTCCAGCACGTTGGCGGGCTTGTCTTCCTGGGCCTCAATCTCTTCTTCCACCTTGGAAACGCTGTCGCTGTCGGTTACGTCTTGGGTTTCCGGCATAATCAGCTTGGCGAACAGTAAGCCCCCGGGCGCCGCCATAAAGGAGGCGGCGACTAAATACTCCATAGGAATACCCAGCGCGGCGTAGCCCGCCAATACAGAACCCGCCACCGACGCCAAGCCGCCGCACATAACGGCGAATAGCTGTGAAGGCGTCATACGGGCGATAAAGGGGCGCACCACCAATGGCGCTTCGGTTTGGCCGACGAAGATATTCGCGGTCGCGGAGAGCGATTCAGTCCGTGAGGTACCCAGCGCTTTTTGCAGAGCACCACCTAAAATGCGAATCACCCACTGCATAATGCCGATGTAGTAGAGCACGGCGATTAACGAGGAGAAGAAGATAATGACCGGCAGCACTTTAATCGCAAAGATAAAGCCGCTGTTCTCCACATCCGCTAAGCCGCCGAACAGAAAGCCGATACCGTCGTCGGCATATACCAATATTTGGCTAACGCCCGCGGATATGGCTTGTAGCACCGCCTGGCCAAACGGCACATAGAGTACAAAGGCACCAATTCCCGCTTGAATAGCAAAGGCGCCTAACACGGTGCGTAGCCGTATAGACTTACGGTCGTAAGAGAAGATCAGGGCGATGGCCACTAGGGTGACCATACCCACCAAGCTCATAAGGAGTGTCATGTGGGGATCCTTCGAGTCTGCGGGGGTTAACCGCTTTTATAGTAAGTTGAGCTTGACGGAGTAGATCATCGCATTCTGATAATCGTTGGGGGTGCCCAACTTGTTTTCAGAATAGCGGTACTGAATGCCGGTGGTGATCAAATCGCTTGGGTGCCACCATAGGCTTAGCGCACCATTGGTGCCCACACTGCCAGCTTTGTCGCCCACGTAGTTCTGTTCCAGATACTCGTCATCGCGACCAAAGGTCTGCTCATGCCAGTTAGTCACGCTGAAGTTCTGGTCGAGCGCGGCAAAATCATAACCCGCTACCCAGCCAGCCATAAAGCCATTCATTCCGGTATAGCTGTCACTTTGCACCCGCGCGGCGCCAATGAACGGCTTGAACCATAAACCGTTATCAAAGGTAGTGCGGTAACCCAGGCCTAAAATTTGATCCTGTTCGCGGCTTTCAAAACCGTAATCCCGGAAGTCATAAAGGTGCGCATAGATCGACAGCGGGCTGTCACCCAGATAGATGTGCGAGGTTACTTTACCCGCAGTACGGAAGTTGTCTTGACCGCCGCTCGATTCATCGAATTGATCGTTGGTTGGGTTCTCGAAATCAAAGAAGCCGTAAAACTCACCCCAGCTAAAGCCCGCGCCGCCTTCAATTTCGAGAAACATAAAGTCGCTTTTCGCCGCGTTGGTAGCAGTGCGTGCTTCGGTGCCGTTCGACCAATCAAGATAGTTGACCGAGACATTGGCAAACGACCATAACCGGTCAAGAGGGTGAGGCTGAGCGTCATCTGCAAATGCTGGAGTGACGAGGGCGGTACTTGCCAGTAAAGCGCCAGCACTAAGGGTGGCAAGCGATGAAGAGCGAGTGTGTTTTCGAGCAGTCATGTGAGCCTCAACAGGGTTATCGCGTAGCCATTTGCGAGTGGCTATCCGAGGTTAGAGTCGTGCGGGCTGGCGTTAATGTTAAAATTATAACATTTAGTGTTATTTTTCTAACGTTGATTTGCAAGCATTGTCACATCAACGCTATTTAAATGTCATATGTCTATCGTAAGCATCAATATTTGCGCTAGTAGGCGTCGCCACAGTGGAAATCTCGACGCTGCTCGCTCAGCATAGAAATAAAAATTGAAGCAACTGAATGGTCATATTGCGCTCATCACAACACGAGGTATTACAAGAGGATGCCCACCATGAATGGCCGTAGCGCGCTGCGCCTTGCCAAACTTCAGGAAGCGCTTGCCAGTGGCGGCACTCTTCATCTGCGTGATGCCGCAGAGCTATGCGATGTCTCAGAAATGACCATTCGCCGCGACCTCACCACCCAGGCGACAGCCATTAGCCTGTTGGGTGGTCGCTTAGTCATGGCGAGCTATCCGGGTGTAACGCCGATTTACGATTTAACCGAACAGCAGGCCAGCCACTATCAGGCGAAGTATCGGTTATGCCAGCGTGCACTCGCGTTTATCGAAGAGGGCGATACGCTGTTTATTGACTGTGGTTCGACGCTCATTCCCTTGTTGAGTCAGCTCAGTCATTTCCAAGAACTCACGGTGGTCACCTATGCGCTCAACGTTGCTAATGCTGTCGCAGTACTGCCTAACGTACGCTTAGTGCTATTGGGCGGGCTTTTTTATGCTGCCTCACAGTCGTTTGGCAGCGATAACATGACCGCCGCTATCGAACGGTTAGGTATCAATAAAGCGCTGATTTCAGCGGCGGGAGTGGACCTTGAGCGCGGAGTAAGCTGCTTCCACTTCCACGAAGTAGCACCTAAACAAGCTGCGATTGCCACGGCGATGCAGCGCTTGTTGGTAGTCGATGCCAGCAAATTTGGTGTGATCCGGCCGGCCTATTTCGCTTCGCTGGACGATTTTGATGTGGTAGTCACCGATGATCAGGGCGCACCGCAGCTGTTGGAGGGGCACGGTCGAAGTGTGCCTGCGGTGACAGTGGCGTAAGCGTTTTGCCGGTTGTCTACCCCTGTCAATACCTAGGGTGCGGCAATGCGCCACTTCTTAGATGATCTCGATCAAGAGAAAATACTTTAGTCTTAGCTGATCTAGCAAGCGAGACCCGACGCCAATTCCCACTTGGCGGCGCATATTTTTCCCGGAGCAATGGCGCTCAGTGCACTACGCATGTTCCTGAGCGTATGCTCTATGAGCATGTTTTGGGAAGAGTATGGGGTGATAGTTAGCTTGCTATTTAGCTGGCTAGTGTTTTATTGAACCCGTTGGTTTTGAAACCGGTTTTAAACCTTAGACGAGATCACACCATGCAACGACGCTCACTATGGCGCAGGCGAGGCACGCTAGTGCTCCTTGCGTTGTGTCTGTTACTAGCAGGCTGTAGTTCAGCTCTGTTAGACCCCAAAGGCCAAGTTGGCGCTGAGCAGCGCACGCTGATTCTGACCTCCTTTGGCCTGATGTTGATTGTGGTTATTCCTGTTATTGCCATGACGCTGCTGTTTGGCTGGCGCTATCGGCGTAGTAACAGCGGGGCTAAGTACCTTCCCGATTGGGCGCACTCCAATGCGATTGAAGCCGTGATCTGGATCGTGCCTTGCGCAATTATCGCTGTGCTTGCGCTGTTGACCTGGAAAACCTCGCATAGCCTTGATCCGCACAAGCCGCTGGAAAGCGACGTAGCGCCGATCGAAATTCAGGCAGTCGCGCTGGATTGGAAATGGCTGTTTATCTACCCCGAACAAGGCATCGCCAGCGTGAACGAAGTGGCTTTCCCGGTGGATACCCCGGTGCGTTTTCGGGTCAGCTCCGGCTCGGTGATGAATGCCTTTTTCATTCCGCACTTAGGTAGCCAGATCTACGCCATGGCAGGCATGGATAACGACCTGCATCTCCTTGCCGATGAAATCGGCAACTACCCTGGACGCTCCACCAACTACAGTGGTGCGGGTTTCTCCGGCATGACCTTTGAAGCCAAGGTGACCACCCCTGGCGAGTTTGATGACTGGGTTGAAAACGTACGCGGTGCCTCTGAAGCGCTGACCTACCCCGAGGGCTATGAAGCGTTGGCTGAGCCCACTGAGTCGCACCCGGTTGAGTACTACTCGGCGATTTCGCCATCGCTATACGAAAGCATCCTGAAAAGCTTCCATACCGGCGGTGAGCACACGATGGACGGCGATCACCCAATGGACGGCGACCATCAAATGAGCAGCGACCATGCTGATTCTGCCGATGGCGATAACACCCATGCCACTCCAGAAGCGGCCGCATCCGGTCACCACACCAACAACCATGCTAGTCAGGATCATGCCATGCGCAGCCATCCCACTAGCGTTGAAGCAGGGGGTTAAGCTGTGTTTGGAAAACTCACTTTAGAGGCAATTCCCTATCACGAACCGATCATCATGGTCGTCGCGGCCTTTATGGCCATTGGGGGGATCGCGCTGTTAGGCGCGTTAACCTACTACCGCAAGTGGGGCTGGCTGTGGAACGAGTGGTTTACCTCCGTTGACCACAAAAAGCTCGGCATCATGTACTTTATCGTTGCGCTGGTGATGCTGCTACGCGGCTTCTCCGATGCGATTATGATGCGTACCCAACAGGCCATGGCCGCTGGGGGCGCCGCGGGTTATTTACCGCCCGAACACTACGATCAGATCTTCACCGCCCACGGCGTGATCATGATCTTCTTTGTCGCCATGCCCATGGTCATCGGCCTAATGAACCTGGTGGTGCCGCTGCAAATTGGCGCCCGCGACGTCGCTTTTCCCTTCCTGAATAACTTGAGTTTCTGGCTGTTTGCCGTCGCCGCGATATTGGTCAATATCTCGCTGGTGGTGGGGGAGTTCGCCAAAACCGGCTGGCTGGCTTACGCGCCCTTATCGGGGATCGAGTTCAGTCCCGGGGTGGGGGTCGATTACTGGATATGGGCATTACAGATATCCGGGATAGGGACGACGCTCACCGGTATCAACTTCTTCGTGACGATTCTGAAGATGCGCACCAAAGGCATGACCATGTTCCGCATGCCGATCTTCACCTGGACCTCGCTGTGCGCCAACGTGTTGATCATCGCCTCGTTCCCGATTCTGACGGCAACGATTGCGCTGCTAACGCTGGACCGCTATTTCGGTATGCACTTCTTCACCAATGATTTTGGCGGCAACATGATGATGTACGTCAATCTCATCTGGGCATGGGGCCATCCGGAAGTTTATATCCTGATTCTGCCCGCCTTCGGCGTGTTCTCGGAAGTCATTTCGACCTTTGCCCGTAAGCGGCTGTTTGGTTACATGACCATGGTATGGGCGACGATTGCGATTACGCTGCTGTCGTTTATCGTCTGGCTGCACCACTTCTTCACCATGGGCGCAGGCGCCAACGTTAATGCCTTCTTCGGCATTATGACGATGATCATCGCCATTCCCACCGGGGTGAAAGTCTTCAACTGGCTGTTCACGATGTTCCGCGGCAGTTTGGAACTAACGTCGCCGGTACTCTGGACACTGGGCTTTATTATCACCTTTACGCTGGGCGGTATGACCGGTGTCATGTTGGCCGTGCCAGCCGCTAACTTTGTGTTGCATAACAGCCTGTTTGTTATCGCTCACTTCCACAACGTCATTATCGGCGGTGTAGTGTTCGGCATGATGGCAGGCCTGACTTTCTGGTTCCCCAAAGCGTTTGGCTTCACGTTGAGCGAGAAATGGGGCAAGCGTTCATTCTGGTGCTGGTTTATCGGCTTCTATGTCGCCTTTATGCCGCTTTACGTGCTGGCCTTCTTTGGTGCCGTGCGCCGCATGCAGTCCTACGCTAACCCTGAATGGCAGCCATGGATGATTCTGGCCTGGGTAGGCGCGGTGATCATCATGATGGGTATCGCCTGCACCGTCATCCAGTTCTGGGTTAGCATCCGCGACCGCAAGCTGAACGCTGATGTGACCGGTGACCCGTGGGATGGCCGTACCTTGGAGTGGTCAACGTCTTCACCCGCGCCGTTCTACAACTTCGCACGCTTGCCGGAAGTGGGGGATATCGACAGCTTCTGGTCGCAGAAGGAGCGCAGTAACGAAGAGTTGGAAGAAGCGCCTTACACCGATATTCATATGCCGCGTAACACCGTGGCTGGCCCTGTCATCAGCTTTTTTGCGCTGATCATCGGTTTTGCCTTGGTATGGCACATCTGGTGGCTGGCAGGGGTGGGCGCCATCGGTGTCTTTGTCAGCTTTATGGCGCGGGTGTTTAACGACGATATCGACTACTACGTTTCCGCTGAAGAAGTAGAGCGTATCGAGCGCGCGCACCAGCAACGCGTTAAAAACTCCGATCCCTACAAGCCGTCTGCCGAGGTTGAAGGACGCGAAGGTAAGCAACGCTACGTGGAGGTGAAAGCTTAATGGCAACGGATACGTTACATCACGAAGGGTCGGTCGTGCATCATGAGCATCACGATGCAACGGGCACCAAGCTGTTTGGTTTTTGGGTCTACTTAATGAGCGATTTGGTGATCTTCGGATCACTCTTCGCCACCTACGCCGTGTTGATGAAAGGCACGGCAGGTGGACCCACCGCGGCTGAGATTTTTGAGTTACCGTTTGTACTGGTCGAAACCTTTCTACTACTGTTTAGTAGCTTTACCTTTGGCATGGGCGTACTGGCGATGAATGCCGAACGTCTGGGTCAGGTGAAGGCGTGGCTGGGCATTACGTTCTTGCTGGGCGCGGCGTTCGTGGGCATGGAAATCTACGAATTCCAGCACCTGATTCATGAAGGCTATGGCCCCGACAAGAGCGCCTTTCTGTCGTCGTTCTTTACCCTGGTGGGTACCCACGGCCTGCACGTTACCTTTGGTTTGATCTGGATTTTGGTCATGCTGATTCAGCTCTCAACCAAAGGCTTGAACGACATGACCCGGTCAAGGATTTTGTGTCTAAGTCTGTTCTGGCACTTCCTTGATATCGTCTGGATCTGTGTCTTCTCATTCGTCTATCTGATGGGAGTGCTGTGAGATGAGTCATTCTCCGACTAACCCCACTAATCACCATGGCAGCGTAAAGTCGTATGTGACAGGACTGGTATTGTCGCTGATACTGACCATTATCCCCTTTGGGGTGGTGATGAGTGGCACCTTAAGCACACTTGCTACAGTAATAGTGGTGGCCGTGACCGCGGTATTGCAGATATTGGTGCAACTGGTCATGTTCATGCATATGAATACCAAAGCTGACGAAGGCTGGAACGTAATGTCCTTCGTCTTCACACTGACGATTCTCGTCTTAGTGGTAGGAGGCTCGCTGTGGATCATGCAGCATCTGCATCTCAACATGATGATCGGCTGATCACGGCGCCTAGTCGTTGGCGGGATCTGCTTGAACTGACCAAACCCGGCATTATCGGGGGTAACCTGATTGCCACGCTGGGCGGCTACTTTCTTGCCGCGCAGGGGCAGTTTGAGTGGCTCAGCTTTGTCTCGGTCATGGTGGGGATTGCATTAATCATCGCGTCGGGTTGTGCGTGTAACAACGTCATCGACCGCGATATTGATGCATTGATGGCGCGTACGCGCCATCGCCCACTGGTAAGAGGCAGCATCTCCATCACCCAGGCGCTGGGCGTTTCGGCGCTGCTGGGTGTGTCGGGGGTGGTGTGCCTGGCGCTGGGCACCAACGGATTAACCGTTGCTTTAGCGGTAATTGGCTGGGGCGTGTATGTAGGGCTTTATAGCCTGTATATGAAGCGCCGCTCGGAGTACGGCACGTTGGTAGGCAGTCTTTCGGGTGCCATGCCGCCGGTCGTGGGTTACTGCGCAGTGGCAGGGCAGTTCGACAGCGGCGCGATCATGCTGCTGGTGATCTTCTGCCTGTGGCAGATGCCGCACTCCTATGCCATCGCGATCTTCCGCTACGCCGATTATCGCCGCGCATCGATCCCGGTGCTGCCGGTAGTGCGCGGGGTGAAAATGGCCAAGCACCATATCCTGGGCTATATAGTGGCGTTTATTCCCGCCTCGCTGGCGCTGGGGTTGGCCAGCCAAGCGGGCGCAGGATACCTGTGCGTAGCGCTGACCATGGGTGGCTACTGGCTTTACCTGGCACTGCGCGGCTATCGGTTAGATGACGATGTCCGCTGGGCCAAGAAAGTGTTCGGTGTTTCTATCCTGACCATCACGGCGATGAGTTTGGTGATGGTATTAGAGGCAATGGTGCCGATGCTGGCCTGACCCTCTCCAGTATAAATACGCCATAAAACACCCCGAACAGGTAACTGCTCGGGGTGTTTGTATTTGGGGAAAAGGGTTAATGACTGCTTAAGCTTCGCGCTGGCTGGCTTGAATCGCGGTCAGCGCAATGGTGTAAACGATATCGTCTACTAACGCGCCACGGGAAAGATCATTCACCGGCTTATTCAAGCCTTGCAGCATAGGGCCCACGCTGACGACGCGGGCGCTACGCTGCACGGCCTTGTAAGTCGTGTTACCCGTATTGAGGTCGGGGAAGATAAACACAGTCGCTTTACCGGCCACGGGGGAGTCGGGTGCTTTCTGCTTGCCGACACTCTCGATGGCCGCTGCATCGTACTGAAGGGGGCCATCTATCGCTAAGTGGGGCGCTCGCTGTTTGGCGATGCGCGTGGCTTCGCGTACTTTTTCTACATCCACGCCAGTGCCCGAGTCGCCGGTGGAATAGCTGATCATGGCAACCCTAGGCTCAATGCCAAAGGCTTCAGCGGAGCGGGCGCTCTGCAGCGCAATTTCAGCGAGCGTCTCGGCGTCTGGGTCAGGATTCACGGCACAGTCGCCGTAAACCACCACCTGTTCGGGCAGCAGCATAAAGAAGATCGATGACACCTGGTTGTATTGCGGCGCTGTTTTGATCAATTGAAACGCGGGACGCACGGTATTAGCCGTCGTGTGCACGGCGCCCGAGACGAGTCCGTCTACCTCGTCCAACTGCAGCATCATGGTGCCCAGCACCACGTTGTCGTGTAGCTGCCCTTCGGCGGTGAGCTCGTTAAGTTTACCGCGGCGTCGCTCCACCATAGGGTCAATATAGCGAGCACGGGTACTTTCGGGGTCGATAATGGTCAGCCCGTCAGGGAGTGTCAGCCCGCGGTTGCGCGCCACGTTCTCGATATCGTCGCGCTTCCCGAGCAGCACACAATCGGCAATGCCTCGGCGCTGACAAATAATCGCGGCCTCGACGGTGCGCGGCTCGTCCCCTTCGGGCAGTACCACACGCTTTTTAACCTGTTGGGCGAGTTTAACCAATTGATAACGAAACGCGGAAGGCGATAACCGACGTGTATAGCCGTGGCTGAGCTTGCTTTTCAGCCAATCTAAATCCATGTGAGCGGCCACATAACGGGCGACTTGCTCTGCACGCTCAAAGTCGTCCATTGGGATTTCGCTGCTTAACTGGCTTAAGTTTTGAGCGGTGGTCAGGCTATCGGTTTCCACAACCAGTACCGGTAGACCTGTCTTTAGCGCAGGGCGGCACATTTCGATCATATTCTCGTTGGGTATAAAACCGTTTGTTAACAGCACACCGGCAAGCTGTGTGCCATTCATGGTGGCCAAGGCAGAGGCCAGCACCACATCGTCACGGTCACCCGAGGCAACCACTAAGCTGCCCGGTTTGAAAATATGCAGCGCGTTGGTGGCGCTACGGGCGCATAGGCTAGTGGAAAGCACCCGGCGGCTTGACGCCTCCCCTTCGTTAAGCAATTTGGCGTTTAGCGCACGCGCCACATCCAGCGTGCGGGGCGCGCTCAAGGTGTTGCTATAAGGCACGACACCTATCAAATGGAAACTGTCGGTAGCCAGCGCAGGGGAGTATTGCCGCAACTCGGCGAGCACCGATTCTTCCAATTGCGGTTTAACCGTACCTGGGGCGGCGGAAAGATCATCTTCCTGACCGTAAGGGAGATTCTTCATGCGCATCAAAATGCCGCCCAGGGTGCGGCTGGAACTGAGCCCTCCAAAGCTGCGTGCATGCATATCAAGCTGGTCAGCCAAGGCCTGCGGCTCATTTAAGTCGCCGGTTCCGACGAGAATAATCCTTGCATTAAGCGCATGGGCTAACTGTGCATTGGTTTGTGTTGCGTAGGTGGTGTGTTGGGTAGGCACCACGCCCTCAACCACAATAAGGTCTAGGGAGGCGCCACCATGGCTCTCCTGCTGATTAACTTGCTCGTAAAGCTCGACCACATTTTCCATCAGCTCATCGGTATGATCATCACGCAGCAGACGTTCCAACCGGGCTTGGGAAATTGGCGACGGAGGGCGCTGATTGAGTGTTCGCGATACTAACGCAGTCGAGCGATCAAGCCCTGGGCCATTCAGTTCGTTCTGCATAAAAGGCTTCAGGAAGCCAGCTTTCAGCCCAATGGTGTCGAGGGCTTGGATTAAACCCAAGCAGGCCGACGTTAGGCCAGCGCCGACACTGGTGGGGACAAGAAGGATGGCTTGAGGCTGGGTTGGGCTATTCATGTAAGCGCCTCCACGCAGTGGCGGGTTTCCATAGCGATACGTCCTTCTTCGTCGGTGGGAATCACCCATACCTCGGGGCCGGTATGGTTGGCGCTATCTAGCTTGCCCTCTTTGCCGCGAGTGGTGGCTTCGTTAGCCTCCCCATCCAATGCAAAGCCGAAGTGCGGCAACAAGTTAAGAACGCGGTGGCGTACCGTGGGCGAGTTCTCGCCGATCCCACCGGTAAAAATAATCCCATCGAGTTGGGGGAGCGCGCAGGACAGCGCCGCCAGTGATTTAGCAATGCGATAGCAGAACACTTCAAGGGCAAGATTGGCGCCTGCATGCCCGGCTAGAGCCTGAGTTTCAATTTCGCGCATGTCGTTAGTCAACCCAGACAGGCCCAACAAGCCGCTCTCCTTGTTGAGCACGGTGTCGATTTGGCCTAACGACCAGCCCAATTGCCGGTGTAGGTGGGCATGTAACCCCGGGTCGACATCGCCGCTGCGCGTTCCCATTACCAAACCTTCCAGGGGCGTTAAGCCCATGCTGGTATCCTGGCTTTGGTTGTTCCATACGGCGCTGGTAGAACAGCCGTTGCCCAGGTGAGCCGTTAACCAACCACCTGCGCCACGACTACTGATTTCGCCCGCCCGCTGGCTAACGTAGGCGTGGCTGGTGCCATGAAACCCATAGCGCCGGATACGATGCTTGGTATACAGGGTTTCAGGCAGTGCGTACCGGTAGGCCCGGGGCGGGAGCGTTTGATGGAAAGCGGTATCGAATACGGCTACCTGCGGCAGGGTAGGGAAGACTTTTTGGGTTGCCGCAATGCCCGCTAAATTCGCTGGGTTGTGCAGTGGTGCGAGCGCAGCGGTAGTTTCGATGGCTTCGATTACGCTATCGCCAATCAAGGCGGCTTGGGTGAAATGTTCGCCGCCGTGCACGATCCGGTGGCCAACAGCAACCGGTAGCCGGCCTTCCAAACGCTCTAAAATGGCGTTAAGGGCCTGCGTATGATCCGCATTGGGTAACGGTTGTGTGAAGCTTTCACCGTCACTGTTTTTGCCTTTCAAAAGCGCATCGTTGCCACCTAAGCGTTCCGCCAAACCTGCTAAGCGGGGTGCCTGGGGGTCTGAATCAATCAATGCGTATTTAATAGACGAAGAACCACAATTGATAACCAGCACCGGTGCGTTCATAACCACCTTTTAATAACTCATGGGGAAAAGAGCTAGACTTTAGTTTAACATGCTGCAATGCAGAAGATCAGCGAACTCATTTCGTTAGCCTTCTACGTAAAAGCTAGGCATGCTGGGTTATTGATACCCTACCCAGCGATGATCAATTTCGCATTTTCACTACCATTACGAGCCGTTCCGTTCTTATGTCAGCGTCCTCTTTGCCCAATTTATTGCCGCGCCATTTAGCTATTTTGTTAATGATGACCGTGGCCACCATGTTTGCCGCCAACCACGTATCTGCACGGCTGGCGTTTGATAATGGTACGGGCCTGCTGCTAGCCGTGTTAACTCGCTCTGGGGTCGCTTGCTTAATATTAGCAGTTCTTGTAATCGTGCAACGAAAACGGCTATGGCTTCCCGCTGGCTCATGGCCGTGGCAACTCACCGTAGGGCTGTTGATTGCGATCCAAAGCGTCAGCCTTTACTCGGCGGTAGCCAGACTGCCCGTAGTGATTGCGCTGTTATTGGTGAATACCTTCCCGATTCAGTTAGCGCTATTGAGTTGGGCGTTAGGCGGTCCGCGCCCAACCCTGCGCAGCTGTCTGATCATGGGTACCATTTTAATCGGCCTGTTGGTGGTGCTGGATATTCCTTCGTGGATTGCCAGTGCTGATGGCATGGGTCCCGGCTGGATAGCGGGGATTGGTTTTGGCCTAATGGCAGCCTTTGTCTTCGCCTGTGCGCTGTGGATAACGGAGCACCGCTTGGCCGGAGTGGGCAGTACGCTGCGTAGCCTGCTGACCATGCAAACGGTATTTATCGTGATGATCATCGGCGGCATTGCGGGTGTCGTGCCAGGAGGCATGAGCCTGCCAGATAATAGTGAAGGGTGGCTTGGGCTTACGCTATTAGGGCTTCTTTATGGCTCGGCGTTTTCCACGTTATTTATTTTTGTTCCGCGACTCGACATGGCGCGCAACGCACCGGTTATGAATATTGAGCCGGTGGCCTCCCTGGTGCTGGGCTATTTCGTGCTAGGCCAAATGCTTAGCCCCGGCCAGCTAGTGGGTGGCGCTGTGGTAGTCGGTGGCATTATGGTGCTTAGTTTGTCCAAGGGGCGCTAAGTATAGAAATTCTTCCTAAAGCGTAGTAAAAGAAAAATCTTAATAACCCCGTGGCCGTTTGGTGACGGGGTTTTTTCATGAGTATTGCCTGAGAATCGGCATACTAGTTCGTAGTTTGAGCTAAATGCTGCAAATGCGAAGGTGATAATGTCGAAGTGACTCGTTGGCGAGAAAAGAACATATAAAGCCCAACGCTCGACTTTTAAGCTCCATTCAAGAGGAAACTACCATGTTTAAAATAAACAAAATCGCCGTAGCAGTGGGTTTGTGCGCAGGGTTAGCAGCAACATCCGCGACGGCGGAAGCTGCCGAGAAAAATTGGCGCATGGCGACACCCTGGAGTGGTGGCCCTTGGCTTGAGCGCGATGCACAAATGTTTGCAGATCGTGTCAATGAGCTTTCTGGTGGTGAGATTGCCATTGAAGTATATCCCGGTGGCACATTAGGCAGTGCCCTGAAAGTGACGAATACCGTCAAGTCAGGCGTCGCTGAGGTAAGCCATAACTATATTAACTATGACTATGGCACCGACCCGACGACGGCACTTCTGGCTGGTCACTCAAGCGGTTTAACCCCTGAAGAGTTCATGATGTGGATGTACGAAGGGGGTGGCGTTGAGTTATACGAAGAGTACCGCCGGGATGTCTTTGATGTCGTTGCCTTCCCTTGCGCGATCTTGGGCACCGAAATTTTCCTGCACTCCAATAAGCGTGTCGAAACCTTGGAAGATTTCCAGGGCTTACGCTTGCGTACTTCCGGTGCATGGTCTGAGTTAGCCTCTCGTCTTGGCGCATCCACGGTAGTCATGGCGGGTGGCGATATCTACAGCGCCCTGGAACGTGGCGTCATTGATGCGGCAGAGTGGGGAAGCCCTGAAATGAATCAGCCCACTGGTTTTCAGGAAGTCGCGCAGTACGTCATCCTGCCTGGGGTTCATCAGTCAGGTGGTTTCCTAGAGTGCCAGGTAAATGAAGATACCTGGAATGAGCTGAGCGAAGATGACCAGGACATGTTGCGCTTAGCCGGTAAGCTCAGTGTTTTTGAAACCTGGCTGGCGAGCTCTTTTGCTGACTTGGATGCTTATCAGGCATTGCTTGATGGCCCTAACGAGATCGTCCATTTAGACCAATCCTTCATCGACACTATTTATGAAGAGACCGTGAAATGGGAAGACGAGTACGCCGCTGAAAATGAGTGGTTTGCTCGCGTTGTCGAATCTCAGCGCGGCTTTAAAGACAACATGAGCGTATGGCCTGAGTATCGCCTGCCGATTGGTACTATGGGCCGCTAAGTGAGTTAGCGATAAAAATGAAAGAGAGGTCTTTGACCTCTCTTTTGTGCGTTAAAGCCTCTCTTTTACGATGTGTTGATGAGTAGCCGTCATGAAACTAATTCAAGCGATTGAGTCGCTGACCCGATGGGCTGGTTGGGTGGGCGCGATATTGATTTTTCCGCTAGTTGGCGCGCTAGTAGTGGAAGTATTCAGCCGCTATGTTATTGGACGCCCCACATTATGGGCGTTTGAAATTAGCTATATGGTCATGGGCGCAATGTTCATGCTGGGTATGGCAAATGCATTGCGAATTGGTCACCACGTCAGTGTAGATTTGGTCTCAATGCAACTGAATGACAAGACTAACGCGCTATTACGTATGATCGGCTATGTGCTGTTTTTGCCTATTTTAGCGTGGCTGGTGTGGGAGCTTTTTCACTACGCGTTGCAAGCGTTTAACTCAAATGAGCGTTCGGGCCGTTCCGCATGGAACCCAATCGTCTGGCCAATCTTAACGGTGTGGTTTATCGGGTTTACCTTACTAGCGCTGCAGGTAATCGCAGAGCTCTTAAAGGCGGTAGCGATACTGCGTGGTCAGCCGCTACCTGAGGAGCCTGCCTCATGAGCAGCTATTTATCTTTATTAATGTTTCCGGTATTGATGCTGTTTATCTTTTCCGGTTTTCCGATCGCCTTTTCGATGATCCTGGTGGCAACAGGGTTTGGGATAATTCAATTTGGTGATGTGGCGGCTTACCAGCTGCTGACCAAAATTGAAGACACCGCGTCTAATTCTATCCTTGCCGCCGTACCGCTCTTTATATTCATGGGGGCAATGCTTGAACGCTCGGGTATAGCCGAGAGGCTGTTTGAAGCAATTCATATGTGGACGCGTCGCTTACCCGGTGGATTAGGGGTCGGCGCGATTATTATGGGTACGCTATTTGCTGCCTCCAGTGGCGTAGTGGGAGCTACCGAAGCGGTTATCGGCATGCTCGCGATCCCGGTAATGCTTAAGCATCATTACAATAACAGCCTGATTTCAGGAACGATTTGTGCCAGTGGATCGCTGGGTACCGCTATTCCACCCTCTATTACGGTGGTGGTTCTAGGTCCTGTGGCTGGCGTCTCTGTCGGTTCTCTATTTAGCGGTTTGCTAATTCCTGGGTTTTTAATGGCGGCGATGTTTTTGATCTACATCATCGGCGTGGCGTATCTAAAGCCAGCAATGGCGCCGCGGGTAGAAGAGAGCGAGCCCGAGGTAAGCTTTCAAGAAAAAATGCGCGTCACAATGATCGCCTTACTGCCGACAATGCTACTGATCTTTACCGTACTGGGCACCATTTTAATGGGCTTAGCTACACCAACAGAAGCAGCCGCCTGTGGCGCGCTGGGTTCAGTATTATTGGCGCTGGCATACCGCAACTTAACGCGTGATGTGTTGTGGCACGCGGCGATCAAAACGATGAATATTTCGGCAATGATCCTGCTGATCGTCATGGGCGGCAGTATGTTTGCAGGGGTGTTCTTTGCCTCTGGCGGTATGGCAACGGTGCAATCAATGCTGATGGATACCGGATTAAGCCCCTGGATGATTCTCGGTTTGATCTTGTTCATCGCTTTTGTCGCAGGCTTCGTACTTGACTTGATCTCTGTAGTACTGATCATCATACCTGTGGCGATGCCAATTGTGCGTATGCTGGGGTTTGATGAAATATGGTTCTGTGTAGCCTTTCTGGTAGTGCTGCAAACGAGCTATTTAACGCCTCCGCTTGCCCCGGCAATTTTCTACTTAAGAGCCATCACGCCGCCAGAAATTACGCTTAAACATATGTATTGGGGGGTCGTGCCCTTTATCATTGCGCAGTTAGTGGTACTAGCACTCGTGCTGGCATTCCCCTCTCTGGCACTGTGGCTGCCTGATGTGATGAGCGGCCCATCCTGGTAATAACGGATAATAAGTTAAGCGTGTTCTGTATTGATGCCGCCTACGGGCGGCATCGTGCGTTTTGATAAAGGGCCTGTATATTGTTAGCAAGCTAATTAGTTGTTAGACTAAAGTCTCTTACGCATTCCCCTAACAATGCGCGCCCGATAAGAGGCGTTGGCCAGGCGGTTGCCTGGTGGCTAACAAGTGAGCTCTGCATGACCCCCGACCAAACATTTGCCCGCTGGGTGAAAGTAGCAATTACTGCTTTTGTGCTGCTATTTATCTATTTCCTGATTGCCGATAGCTTTATGCCCATGACGCCAGAGGCGAGGGTAATGCACCCGGTAACACGGATTGCACCTGAGCTTAGCGGTCCGGTAAGTGACGTATTGGTGAATGATCATCAGCACGTTGCCAAAGGCGATGTGCTATTTCAGATAGACCCGACGCCGTTTCGATTAGCGGTGGAGCAGGCGCAGCTTAATCGCGAGCAGGCCGAGCAAGAGAATGCTCGCTTGGAAGCGGAATTAACCTCTGCACAAGCAGAATTGGCCTCCGCTGAAGCGACGGCCGCCGAGCGGCGGGGCGAGCTTGAACGTGCGGAAGCATTGATGGCAAGGCAGAGCGTATCGCGCCAACAGTACGAACAGCAGGTCGCCGCTGAGCGCACTGCGCAGGCCAGTGTGGCGGCGGCTAAAGCCAAAATCGTTAGTTTAGAAGTACAGCTGGGCGATTCAGGCGAGAGCAACCTGCGTTTGCGCCAAGCGAATAACGCACTCGCCCAGGCCCAGCTGGCACTTGCTCATACCCAGGTGCGCGCCGCCCAGGCGGGAAACGTGACAAACCTGCAGTTGGACATAGGCGACTACGTGCAAGCAGGCCAGCCCGCCGTTGCGGTGGTGGCGGATGAAGTCGATATCATCGCCGACTTTCGCGAGAAGAGCCTGCGTCATGTAACGCCGGGCGATGCAGCCCAGGTGGTGTTTGATGCATGGCCGGGCCAAGTATTCGATGCAACAGTGCTTGCCATGGATGCTGGCGTGCGCGAAGGGCAACTGGCTGCAGATGGCCAACTGGCGGATATTCCCACCACCGACCGTTGGGTGCGCGATGCCCAGCGTATGCGCGTGCATATAGCGCTAACAGAACCATTAGCCAACTCCCTCGCCAGTGGTGCTCGGGCAACGGTGCAGCTCCAGCCTGGCGATGCTGCCTTGGCTAAACCTTTTGTGTGGCTGCAGGCGCACCTGATCAGCTGGCTGCACTATGTATATTAAAAACAGGTTTACTAAAATCGTGTTTGCTAAAAGCGGGCTTATTAAGCCGCTGCTAGGTGGGTGGGGTAAGCGCAGTGCATCTGGCGCTCATGGTGCATCTCGCCCGGCATTAACCCAAAATGGTTTGCGTCAATGTTTACGCGTGGCGGGCGGCGGCAGCTTAGGGTTTATCGTCAGTCAACTGATGGGCTGGAACTACGGGGTGTTTTTTACCGTTTTTCCCATGTTTTTACTGGGCATGGTGCCGATCCTAAATGGCAACATCATTCGCCAGTTTTTAGCCAACGTCTCGCTCAACGTGCTTGAGGTTAGCCTGGTGGTGGGGCTGCTTAAGCATATGCCGGTGGTGATGACGCTGGTCGTGCTGGCCATTTTCCTGTTTCGCTTTAATCTGATGGCGAAAGGGGCGCTTTTTTTGTTTGGCGCCAACGGCGTGCTGACATTAAGTATTTTGCTCCACTTCGCCAGCTACCCCAACGTCGACTTGAGCGATCTATTGGCCTGCAACCTGGTGGCCAGCGGGTTGGCCGTGTTTATTGCCATGCTGATGCATAGCCTTTTTCCCGATGTTGAAGCGCGTAAGCCGCCTCCGCGGGCTGCCAAGCCACCCTCACAAATCCGCCATGAAACTCTAATCGGTGGTGTAACCGCTACGCTCTCTTTTGTGGTGTTTCAGGTGTTCGATTTACAGGGGTCGCTTTCCGCTCAGATGGCGACCATTCTGGTTTTATTTACCTTGGGGTATGCCGGGGCACGCGTATCAGCAGCCAAGCGAGCCGTAGGAACGTTGTTAGGGTGTAATTTAGCGCTACTGATGCAACTGCTGCTCTATACCCAAAGCCACCACTTCCTACTCGTGGTACTGCTCTACTGGCTGGGATTAATGCTCTTTAGCCGGGAGCATATCCATGAAGGCGGTGGATCGGGGGTCGGTTTTGGTGGGTTAACCACCTTGGGGATTCTATTTGGTCAATCGCTCGGGCCGCAGCAAGACCTGGTTTACAGCGCGCTCTACCGGTTTTCCTCAATGAGTGTGGCCCTGACGCTCACATTATTGGTCATGGCTTGCCTGCATTTTTTATTAAACCGCTGGGCGCCAACACGCTTAATATAAATAAACCTGCCATTAAAAAAATTTGAGCAACTTTTTTAATAAAGGCTAATCTGAGGGTGTGTCCACGTGTGATTGCAGTGCCACAGGCACCTTCACACACGGCATTTTCCCTACTAACGGATTAGAGGTGTTTGTTATGGCAACGGGTACAGAAGATAAAGCAAAAGGCGCAGGCAACAAAGCAGCCGGTAAAGCCAAAGAAGCGGCTGGCAAAGCGACAGACAATCACAAAACTGAAGCTAAAGGTAAAGCCCAGCAGGCGAAAGGCGAAGTTCAAAAAGGCAAAGGCGATGCCAAGGACAGCCAAAAGAAAAAGCGTTAATGCTCAACAAAATATAGATACCAACAGGGGGCTTCGGCCCCCTGTTGGCGTTTAATGGCCTTAAACTGCTGTCTACCCAAGCGTGTATTACACATCCCTACTTCAGGTAGGGGTCATTATTGATAGCGCAGCCTGATATCACTTCAAGTCCAGCGAGAAATTCATCTCAACGCCGGCATCGTCCACTCTGACCCCATACTCCATGTTCTCGTAGATCTCAGCATACTGCTTGAACAACTCAATATCGGACGCTGATACTTCATCGGATGGCACCTGCTCCATGACATCGGCCAGCGAATGATAAAACTCGCCTGTCATGTGGCCATGAAGCAGCAGGTCACGCTCTGAGGCAGGCGCTTGCAGTTCGTCCTGCAATGCGTCTGAATCGCTGAGGCCCGCGCCCAATACAATGGCTGTATCCGACATGGCGGCATAGAGCGTTGGCATGTCTGGTGGTAGCAACATGCTTTTGATTTTCTTGGTTTCTCCGCCGGGTTCAAGCCCAAGCGCCCCTAGCTCAGGTGCGAAGGCGCTTACGGTAGACAGCAGCCCCAGCGGGTTTTGTGAGGCGATCGTCAGGATGCCAGTACCGGTGGGTTCACCATCGGTCATTGTCAGGCTGTCGATACGGGCTCTCAAACCGGATAGCGCTGACCCGATCATCATCGTAGCAGGGTTGTTCATCGCCACGTTGATCTCGGTCCAGGCATTATTTAGATCCTGTAGCTCATCACAGCTGAAGGGATTTTGACGCACTTCCCGAGCATACTTTTGAACGGTCTGAAGCAGTACCGGTAAATTCAGGCCCATTCCCAAGCTGGCCATGCCCTCTGTGCTACCCAGGCCCGGCACCTGAGTGGTCAGAGCTCGCAGGTCGCTGACAATACCTTCATCGGTTTCCAGGATTAGGTTCATCTCCAGGCCGTCAAGGTTGTACTCACGCATGCCCATTACAAGGCCGGGGAAGCGGCTGGTGATGCGGTCAATATCGGCCTGACAGGCGGATAGATCCAGCTGCTCTGCCTCAACGGCGTCCATCAGTGCCTGAGTGCCTGGATGAGTGGGTGTACTCAGTTCACTAAGCAGGCGTGAAGCGTTAATTTGCCCGGCCCCGTAAGGGGTAAAGCCATGACGCTGTTCAAGCTCCGCCAGTGCGCTGGTATCACCGATGTTGCTGTCAGGCGGGGTGCTACCCAAAACCTGCGCTAGCAGCTCGTCGCTGGCATCCTGTGGCACGAGAGACAACAGCAGTTGCTGATCAATAATGGCTAGGATCGCATTGACCGGCCCCTCAGGCGTCAGCACCCAGTAGTCGGTGCCGTTAGTGGTGGCCGTGCTCGGGTTGAGGTCTGCCTTGGTCAGGATGCGCTGAAGCGTTTCGCGAAAGGCATCTTCATCGTGTAGCTCAAAGCGCAAAACAGGCAGGATGCCCAACCCATACAAGGCGGCCTGGGGTCCCATCTTAAGGCCCAGCGCATGGGCATCATCCAATGTTTCAACGCTGTCTAGCTCTTCACCCATAGCGATTAACAACGTCACCAGTGAGTGCTGCACGTCATCGCCTATCTCGGGCAGTGTGCGGCGCAACTCATCCAGATTGGATTCGAGGCTGCCCTGGGGCTGCATGCGCCGATAAAAATCAAACGCCTCTTGTTCAGGCATTGATTCACGCGTGGCCATAAAGTAGGGGGAGTCTGCCGGGATATATTGCAGCATCGGCGCTACGTTATTTTTCGGCGTTTCCTGTTGCGTTGCTGCTGCCGTGGGTTCTTTATCATCACTGCAGCCGGTTAGCATGCCAGCGCTAAGCAGGGCAACGGATACCGCCAAGGAAAGTTTGGTTTTCATATGGAATCAGTTCTTTGAAGGTGTAGGCTTTAAGTAAGCCATTTTGAGCAGATCGCTCCCCTAATGCTAACTATACATAATTTATGGAAAATGACCTGCTACTTAAATGAGAATTTTTTTTATTTCATATCGCTGATTGGGTAAACCTCTACCGGTATTGAGCCGGGTACTGCAACGATTGCGGAAGCTAAACTGCCAGATCTGTCAGCATTATCATCAAAAGGGCCCTTGCGTTTACCTAATACGCAAGGGCCCTATTCAGTAGTTAAATCGCTCAGTGGCTTCCAGTTTTAAACTTCCTGATACAGCTGACTACCCGTTTGACGAAACTTCTCCGCCTGCTCTTCCATGCCACGCTTTACCGCCTCTGCGTCGCTGGCGCTATCCGGCGTACGGTCGCGGTAGGTATCACGCACTTCCTGGCTAATCTTCATCGAGCAGAATTTTGGCCCGCACATGGAGCAGAAGTGCGCCACCTTGGCGGAATCCTTGGGCAAGGTTTCGTCGTGGTATTCCCGGGCGGTGTCCGGATCTAAGCCTAGATTGAACTGGTCTTCCCAGCGGAACTCAAAGCGCGCCTTGGAAAGTGCGTTATCGCGCCGCTGTGACGCCGGGTGGCCCTTGGCCAAGTCCGCTGCGTGGGCGGCAATCTTGTAGGTGATAATGCCGGTTTTTACATCATCCTTGTTGGGTAGGCCGAGATGCTCTTTCGGCGTTACATAGCAAAGCATCGCGCAGCCAAACCAGCCGATCATGGCAGCGCCAATGCCGGAGGTAATGTGGTCGTAGCCCGGTGCGATATCCGTGACCAGCGGCCCAAGCGTATAGAAGGGCGCTTCATCGCAGTATTCCAGCTGCTTATCCATGTTCTCTTTTACCAGGTGCATGGGCACATGGCCGGGGCCTTCAATCATCACCTGTACATCGTGCTTCCAGGCAATATGTGTCAGCTCGCCCAAGGTTTTCAGCTCCGCCATTTGCGCTTCGTCGTTGGCATCGGCAATGGAGCCCGGGCGCAGGCCGTCGCCCAGGGAGAACGCCACGTCGTACTGCTTGCAGATCTCGCAGATCTCCTCGAAGTGGGTGTACAGAAAGCTCTCCTGATGGTGGAACAAACACCACTTGGCCATAATCGAGCCGCCCCGGCTGACAATGCCGGTTACCCGATTGGCGGTCAGCGGCACGTAGCGCAGTAAGACGCCTGCGTGAATGGTGAAATAATCCACGCCCTGTTCGGCCTGCTCGATGAGCGTGTCGCGAAAGACTTCCCACGTGAGATTCTCAGCCACGCCGTAGACCTTCTCTAACGCCTGATAGATCGGCACCGTGCCAATCGGCACCGGTGAGTTGCGAATAATCCACTCGCGGGTTTCATGGATGTTCTGCCCGGTGGATAGATCCATGATGGTGTCAGCGCCCCAACGGATGCCCCAGGTCATCTTGTCCACTTCCTCTTCAATGGAAGAGGTGACCGCCGAGTTGCCCAGGTTGCCGTTGATCTTGACCAGAAAGTTGCGGCCAATGATCATCGGCTCGCTTTCGGGGTGGTTGATGTTATTGGGAATAATCGCCCGGCCGCGGGCAACTTCATCACGTACGAACTCTGGCGTAATCTCGTCTGGAATGCTGGCGCCAAAGTTCTGGCCGCGGTGCTGGTGGCCCAGGATGCGCTCTACTTCAGCGGTGCCCAGCGCTTGGCGGCGCTGGTTTTCGCGCAGGGCAATAAACTCCATTTCCGGCGTCACGATGCCCTGGCGGGCGTAGTACAGCTGGGTCACGTTTCCAGGCCGGCCGTCTTTTGTAGAGAGTGCACGGCGTGGTGTGCGGGTTAAATCAAAGCGCAGCTGGGCAAGGGTTGGGTCGTTGGCGCGACGCTTGCCGTACTCGCTGGTGTGCCCGGCTAAAAACTCGGTGTCGTTGCGCTCTTCAATCCACGCCCGACGTAGGGCTGACAGGCCCTGGCGCAGATCAATCTGAGCATTGGGGTCGGTATAGGGACCGGAGGTGTCGTACACCAGCAGCGGCGGGTTCTCTTCATCAATACTGCTGGTTTTGGTGGGCGACAGTTTAATTTCCCGAAACGGCACGCGAATATCAGGCCGCGAGCCTTCAACGTACACCTTGCGCGATGCGGGCAATGGCGCAATGGCGGCAGCATCTACCTGGGCAGTTTCGGCGAGAAAGTGGGCGGTTTTACTCTTAACGGTCTTGGTCATGGCTGTTCATCCTTGGTTGTTGTTGGGGTTAGCGAGAAAGCTCAGCATCAGTAAGGCTTAGGCCCATCTGCCAGAAGTCGATTTCCAGGCGGGTGGCATCGCGGAAGATGTTGGCAAGCTCTTTAAAACGGGCAGGGGTGACATCGGTCAAACGGGCGTTGAGCCATTCAAGCTCCGCCTGCATGGCGGCCTGGAATTGCTCGCTTTCGTACATCGCTATCCAGGCATCAAACGGGTTCTGTTCGCCGCGCAGGGTAGAAGGCTGGTCGTTCAGCCAGTTGGCGATTTCGCCGTAGCCGACAAGGCAGGGGGCAAGCGCCACGTGCAAATCGAGCAGGTCGCCGCGGCTGCCGGTATCCAATACGTAGCGGGTGTAGGCCATGGTCGCGCGGGCTTCGGGGAGTTCGGCCAGCTCCTGCTCGGAAATCCCCCACTCTTGGCAAAAGCCCACGTGCAGGCCCAACTCCACATCCACAATGGCTTTTAAACCTTCATGGGCTTGGCGTAAATCTGCCAGGGTGGGGCTTTTATAGGCCGCCAGCGCATAGGCGCGGGCGAAGTGAATCAAAAACAGGTAATCCTGCTTTAAGTAATGACGAAACGACGCCTCAGGCAGCGTGGCGTTGCCCAACTGGCACACAAAATCGTGCTCAATATAGGCGCGCCAGTCGTCCTGGCAAGCGGTGGTGAGATCAGTAAAGCGATAGCCCATGATGCCTCCGGTGGTAATGATCCGGAGGTAAGGCGAGAAAGATCGAGGAAATGGCGCGGAAGGTGGCGTGCGATCGTAAGAGAGCTAGCCAAGGCCATCGCTTGATCCCTACGCCGGTACCCGCGCCGCAATTCATAAAGCAGCGCATTAGCCGGATCAGGTTCAGCGGGACCAGCGCTCGGTAGCCAAAAGCTCACCCTGCGCCATCTCAGCCGGATTTCACCGGCACCCCGTCAAGCTGTTCGTTGATGGAGTGTAGGAGGCGGTTATGGGAGATGCAAGGGGCTGTTGAGCCTTATGGTTGCGGCGTTGCATCTTGATATTGTGGTGTACGCTAAGAATCGACGTATTTTCCTATCGCTAGAGGGCATAACTTTAAGGGGCAACGACAGTCATGTATTTGGTACTTTTTATTTCCGGCATCGTGTAAAAATACTTTTAACCAAGAGTGAGGGAGATAGTAGCCGTAATGCAAATAGCACAAGCCACATCTGAAAATGCGCGTGCAGTCGCTGAGATTCATGTGGCAGCTTGGCGTGCTGCATATAGATCCATTGTTCCAGACGATTATCTAGCATCGCTATCAATAGAACGTCGCGAAGCTAAGTGGAGCGAATGCATTGCGGCGGGTGATCCTACGTTACTGGTTGCTAAGAAGGCTGGTGTTGTCCAAGGCTGGCTTAGCTTTGGAAAATGTCGAGATATCGGTTCGCACAAGAGTGAAGCGGAAGTCTGGGCTATTTATGTATCCCCAACAGCTTGGTCAACAGGAGTGGGTCACTTGTTCTGGCTGCGGGCAAAAGAGCTTATGCTTGAGAAAGGTTTCAAGTCGTGCAGTTTGTGGGTTTTTCCTCAGAATGAACGGGCAATTAAGTTCTATCGCTCAATCGGGTTTGCCCATGACGGGGCAGCCGCCAAGAACTTCGAACTCGGTGGTGTGCTGCTTCAGGAAGTGCGATTTGTCTCTCAATTTAGCTGTTAATCATTTTTTTAAAGATAACAGCAGAAGGCATTTAGCCCGGCTAAAATTACCAACCTCACCCAGCGGTTGATCTAAAACGTGTCGATAGAGATAAACGATGGCATTGGGTGCCTGGTCTTGTGTTGCCGCAGCAACGCGCCTTTCTATCGTGAGATATTCCAAAAGTTGCCGCACTTCATTGTCTGCCATAGTGGCAGGAGGCAGCATTCTCTTGAAACGAATGAAAAATCGAATCCAGTAACAATAGGTTTTCTCAGTACGAAGGCTATAGCGTATTACACTTAGAGTAGCTTTTTCCCGCTCCATTGGTTGCCCCCCGCCTGAATACATTAATTGTATTTATATACAGCATTCTTAAGAATGGCAAGTCGCGCAAGCATGCGAATTTTGGATATGTAACCAAAATTGGCTTTGCTCTTAAGGGAGTCAATGGGGTAGATTTGATCAGGGTGGCTGCATAACCTCAATGAACGCGCCGGCGCGTTCATTGAGGTTATGCAGCGGGGTATATAATCACTGTTATATTTTACGGAGACTCCACACATGGCTGTAAACCAAGTAGAGCGAGCGTTCCGGGCATGGCCAGTATTAACTGGTGTCGCGAAACAACGTGGAACAATCACTTACGGCGAATTAGGTGCTGCGATTGGGGTTCACCATCGAGCAATCCGCTACGTGCTTGCGACGTCCCCCCTTTCTCAGTAGCAGCCGGGTTTAGAGCCAGAAGTAACTTTATCGTGTTTTAACACCAGTTGCTCGGCGTAGGCTGAAGGTGTCAGTCCGCCAAGACTCTTCTTCGGTCTCTCTTCGTTGTACTCCCGCCGCCATGCTTCGATAACAACCTTGGCGTGATGAAGGCTGGTGAACCAATGCTCATTCAGACATTCATCGCGAAAGCGCCCATTGAACGATTCTACGTAGGCGTTTTGATTGGGTTTTCCAGGTTCAATTAAAAACAGGGCAACGCCCCGTAGATGAGCCCATGACAGCATGGCGCGCCCGCAGAATTCCTTTCCATTATCCGTACGAATGGCGCTAGGTAAGCCACGTTGTAAAGCCAGATGATCCAGAATACGTGTTAAAAACAGTCCACCAATGGCACGTTCAGGCACGATAGCGACGGCTTCATGGGTAGCGTCATCGACAACGGTGAGGTTCTTTAACACTCGCCCGTCTGCCGTGCGGTCAAACACAAAATCCATTGACCAGACCTGATTGGCGGCACCAGGGCGGCCAAGGGGCTTTCGCTCAGACGTGGGAACCTTCTTGCGCTTGCGACGCTTCACCTGCAAGCGAGCTTCGGCATATAGACGCTCAACACGCTTGTGATTGACCGGCTCTCCGGCCTGACGTAGCTTCAGATAGATCATGCCCGCCCCATAGCGACGGTGCCGATGCGCAAGCGCCAGGATGCGTTCGCGTAAGCCCTGGTTGCGGTCCGGCATTCGCTGATAGCGTAACGCGCTGGCACTCATCCGGATGACACGCAGTGCTCGGCGCTCGCTCAGGCCACGTGACACCATAAAGCGCACCACGTCTCGGCGTGCAGGGGCACTCACCACTTTTTTCTCAGTGCCTCGCGAGTGACCTCCATCTCCAGTAGCGACTCAGCGAGCAGCTTTTTCAAGCGTCCATTTTCGGCTTCGAGTTCTTTGAGTCGCTTGGCATCGGGAACACTCATGCCGCCAAACTTGCTGCGCCAAAGGTAATAGCTGGCTTCCGAAAAACCGTGCCGACGGCATAGGTCCTTGATGGGCAGTCCCGCTTCTGCTTCGCCCAGAAAACCAATGATCTGTTCTTCGCTGAACCGCTTCTTCATGTCCAATCTCCTTACGCATAGGATCAGACTCTAAAGTGTAGCGCTACTCAATCCGGGGGTGACGTCGCGGCGTTAAATCAGTTCTAATGCCGAAGCTGGGCAATTTGCAAAGCGTCATTCCTGACTTTGTATACCATTCGGTGCTCTTCGATGGTTCGCCGAGATCAGTAACCGGCACTGCTCACCATATTGATGAACCGTTTTCAGCGCTAAGTCGATGACCGAAACGCCCCTACCTTCCCGGTAGAGGCACTTTTTTATCATATAAAGTTACCTTTCGTAACCGAACCCTCCTTGTTTTCGAACAGTGTTCTGCCTATGTTTATACATGTGAATCAAACGACTGTCACATTGCGTGAATCACGGCAGGATAGCCTTTAAATACCATGACGATTCCTAGAATCGTTCACAGCAAGTCGTCACAAGGAGAATACACGTGAAACTCAGAACCCTACTTACCGCCTCGTTTGCCTCTACCGCTCTGCTCGCTGCTGCACCGTCGGCATTCGCCGCACCCAATGCTGATGGCCTTTATCTGGGCATTGGTACCGGTTTCAGCTCGCTGGAGAACGACGACGACGAAGTCGGCGATTTCATCTCCGATGGCGCCGAAGACTTTGATCTGGATGATGACGAAGACAACGGCTTTAAAGGTTTCGTCGGCTACGAATTTAATCCTTACTTCGCTACCGAAATCTTCTATGCCGATCTTGGTCGTACGCGCCTGAGGGGTAACAGCGACGCCAATACCGATTTAGAATCCAGCGCCTACGGGGCGAGTCTGGTCGGTCAATTGCCCATCACCTCCTGGTTTACCGCCTTCGCTAAGGCCGGTGTGGCCAAGTGGCAAACCGACGTCGACGGTAACCTTGGCGGGGCTAGCGTTGATCTTGAAGATCAGGACGGTACCGATCCGGTCTACGGTGTCGGCGCGCAGTTCAACTTCGACCCCTTCCTGATCCGTGCCGAATACGAGCGCTACGACTTCGACAGCGACTATAAGATCGACAGCTTTACCGCATCAGCCGGTTTCCGCTTCTAACCGTCAATTTATTTAACCATGTTCGATATCAGCGCCGGGGCTCGCCCCGGCGCTGCCGTTTTCAAGAAGTTTGTTTTGCTGACCACCACCTTGTTCCAGCTCGATAACGGATTCCAGCAAACGACGGGCGCTCTTAGTGCGCGCAGGAGATAGACTGTCTCTTGTAGCGCCTCATAGTCTTCGAGAGAGATCATTACCACAGGCTGCGCCTTGTTGCGGGTGATGTTCATTGGTGAATGGTCTTCACAGACCTGCTCCATGGTTTTTGCTAGATTGGATCTAGCGGACGTGTAGCTAATGGCATCCATAAGGCTGATCCCACGCGTTAAACGGTAAGATGTAGATGAACCAAAACCTTGCAGACGAGCTAGTCATGGTGATGCGCGAAGACCAGCACTTGTTGCAGCAGCTCTTCGATGCTGGCGAACTGCCCGCTGAGTCCTACCATCCCCGAATGAAAGCCTTGCACGAGCAAAATACTGCCCGTCTGAAAGAAATCATTAGCGTCCACGGTTGGCCTGGTATCCCGCAGGTTGGTGAAGAAGCTGCCAAAGCGGCATGGCTGATCGCTCAGCATTCTGTATCAGATATTGATTTTATGACGGAGTGTGCCGGCCTGCTGAAAGAGGCGGTTGCCAGAGAAGAGGTAGCGGGGTGGCAGTTGGCATTTCTGCAGGATCGGGTGCGTACCTTATCTGGTAAGCCTCAGGTTTACGGCACCCAGTTCGATGTTGATGAAAAGGGTTGGCCAATACCGTTCCCCATCGCAGATGCGGCGGCGGTGAATGAACGTCGTGCGCGCCTCGGGCTGAACTCCCTTGAGGAGCGCCAGGAGCAAATGGTTGAGCAAGCGCAGAAACGCCGCGCCAATATCGAAAAATGTTCACTATAGGCAACGCTTGCACCGGCCTATCGGCATTAAATGACAGAGGAAGCTATGCTGGAAACTGCCAACACCCCTGAACCTCCGTACTATGCGGTGATTTTTACCAGTTGCCGTACGGAAGGTGACAACGGATATGCCGAGATGGCGGCCCGCATGGTCGCATTAGCCACTAAGCAACCAGGCTTTTTGGGTATCGAGTCTGCCCGGGAGGGCCTGGGTATTACCGTATCGTACTGGGCTAGCCTTGAGGCAATCAGCCACTGGAAGAAGAACGCTGAGCATCTTGAGGCCCAGCGCCTGGGTCACCAGCAATGGTATGCAAGCTTTCGGGTTCGGGTGGCGAAGGTTGAGCGTGAATACGGTATTTAACAACCGTATTCACCTGGGCTGAGTACAGCATTGGAGTGACCAGTAGATGTGGTGGTCGCTATGCTTCAGTCGGTGCTATTGCCGGTTCCATAATGACTATTGATATGCGCGACTTTTATCTTAATGATTTAACGCCCATTGGTTGCACGGCCTGGAATGAACCGATTTTGAGAATCTGATTGGTTATATTGAAAAGGGTGAAATACGCACGTTAGTGACTAAAATATTTGAACTAAGTGATATAGTAAGTGCGAGAATAGAGTATTCTTAATGATACGTATTTTGGCAACTTTGTGCTTATGCCACCGTTATAGTCGCTAACGGCCTAGTTAAAAGTTGTTAACCATAAAGGCCGTTGTTAACCATATTGTTAACAATAGACGCTTAGGCATGGGGTTGGTTACAATGGCACGTTACACCAACCCCGTATGTTCCAACACGACCATCACACCAATCCCGATTAACACTAAGCCGCCGATCAGTTCAGCCCAGTGGCCCACATACTTGCCGAGCTTGTGGCCAAGTAGCGTGCCCATGGAGGCCATCACAGTGGTGGCCAGACCAATGGCAAGACTGGTGGTAATGATGTTCACATCGATAAACGCAAGGCTGGCGCCCACGGCCATAGCATCCAGGCTGGTAGCGGTAGCCGTCAGCACCAGCAACCAGAAGGTCTGCTTGCGATGTGCTACCTTTTCCTCTTTTTTCAGCCCTTCATGCATCATGTGCAGGCCAATAACGGAAAGCAGAGCAAAGGCGACCCAGTGGTCCCAGGCTTCTACATACTGCTGCGATGCCTTGCCCGCCACCCAGCCCAGCACGGGCGTCATCGCTTCAATAATGCCAAATACCAGGCCAATGGCCACGGCATGACGGAAGCGGGGTTTGGTTAGCTTAGCGCCTTTGCTGAGGGAGGCGGCAAAGGCATCTGCCGACATGGAAACCGCTAGAAATAGCAGGGCAACAGGCGTCATGAAGTACACATCTCTCGATGAAGAATCCGCGTATAAGAAACTATTAGTATGGTGCTAAGCACTCATGCTTGAGTGTAAAAGTCGGGTATTAAAGTGAGATGAAGCCTACCACGGATGGTTAAACAAACAAGGGATTGTTCTAAAAATAAAGTTTGTAATAGCGAACTAATATAGCCTTGGCTAACAATGTATTTGTTAGCTGATATCGTTGTGTTTGGGTTAGTTGTCGGTATCCCATGCTCTTTCACTTTAGTCGGTAAAGTCGAGGATGCCGTCCGCTGGCACTCCTGCCTCTACCTTGTGATCCAAAGTGCGGCACTTATTCTGTGAACCCAGGAAGAAAGAGAAGTATCTCCTAGATGAAATCGACAAACTTACAAAAAAATGAACGAAGCAAAGAGCGGTAGACAGGCATTCCCAAAGAACTGTTCTGGTGATTAGCTCTCTGGTTTGATGTTTAAAGAATAATAGAGACAGGAAAACGTTACCCTGTCCCTATTCCCCCCGTTCCCCGTCTAACCCCCTAAACCTGCGCGTAGCCCCCGTCAACGAACACCTCGCTCCCTGTCATAAAGCTGCTGTCGTCGGACGCCAGGAACGCCACCGCGCCCGCGGTTTCCTTGGGATCGCCCAGACGCTCAAGTGGTACGGTCCGTTTCATCTCGCTCAGGGCTTCGGACGGGAGCAGTTCCATCAGCTTGTCTGTTTGGGTCGGGCCAGGAGACATGACGTTCACGCGAATGCCGGTGCCCCTGAGGTCATGGGCCCAGCTGCGCGCCAGATTGCGGACGGCCGCCTTGGAGGCGCTGTAGATACTCATGGCCGGGGTGCCCATGCTGCCCACCGTGGATCCAGTGAGGATGATGGAGCCGCCGTTCGTCATCAGGGGCAGGGCCTTCTGGACGGTGAAGAGGGTGCCTTTGACGTTGATGTCGAAGATGTAGTCGTAGTGCTCCTCGGTGATCTGTCCCAGGCTGGCGAATTCGCCGACGCCCGCGTTGGCCACCAGTACGTCCAGGCGCCCTTTCTCTTTCTGCACTGTCTCGAATACGCGGTCAAGATCCTCCGGCTTCGTCACATCCGCCTGGAGACCCCGGGCGTTAGGGCCCAGTGCCTCCGCCGCGTTGTCGAGGACGTCCTGGCGCCGTCCGACAATGAAGACAAAGGCGCCTTCGTCGATCAGGCGTTGGGCCGAGGCTAGGCCGATGCCGCTGGCTCCGCCTGTGATTAGTGCGATTTTACCGTTTAGCCGACTCATGGTTGGGTCTCCGTGTGTGTTGACTCGATTCGCTTTCACGATATATAAACCACTTACAAATGTTCAAGTATGCACCTTTTGGTAAGTACCCTTTATGGCGAAAGAAAACTCAGAAATCCCACGTTTCATTTGTGGCCTGCATGCGACGCTGCACGTGATCTCCGGGAAGTGGAAGCCTTTGATTCTGTTCTTTTTAAACAAGGGCCCGACGCGTTACGGCGAGCTCAGGCGAAGCGTCCAGGGCGTGAGCGACAAAATGTTGATCCAGCAGTTGAAAGAGCTGGAGTCCGACGGCATCGTCCAGCGAACCGACTATGGGGAGATCCCGCTGCGCGTCGACTACTCGCTGACGCCCTTCGGGGCGAGTCTGGTGCGGGCCATGGAGCCGCTTTGCGGCTGGGGCGAGGCGCACGAAGAGGACATTGCCGCGGCGATGGACCGCCGGAAAACCAGCCGGTAAAAAGCGAAGTCGGCAATGAATTACCAAAGGGGGCAGATCTATTTATTTTTAAGCAAACTGAGTAGCTTTAAATCGTTCTGACCCCATTGTGATTATTTATGAAGTCAACACTTAACAAGGTGGTCAACGGGACGCCAACTACGCTGCACTCCGTTGGCACCCATTACCACTGGCGTTAAAACAGAAGTGATACCGGTGCTAGGCAATAAGCAAAGCGCCATCTGTGATTTTGTAAACCATTCGGTGTTCTTCGTTGATCCGCCGAGACCAATAACCGGCGAGGCTGTGTTTGAGAGGCTCTGGTTTGCCGACTCCTTCAAATGGCTCTCGTTTGGTCTCTTTGATTAGCTTGTTAATTCGGTTAAGAACTTTCTTATCGATTTTCTGCCGCTTAAAACCAGCGGCTGAGCCCAGGCGGGAAACGGCAAATTGTCGATAAACCAGAGCCTTCTACACGTTCCCTATCGAAGATGCTGCGGCGCTATCGCTTGGAATCAATACTTTTCCAGACCAGCCCAACCAGCGCAATAGCCAGTACGGCGAACAGCACGTTGGCACTCGTCGAATCCAGCGCTTGCAACGTTAGGCCTGACACGACCAGCCAGAGCGCTGGAATGAGGGCGGCGATCCAGAGGGCGAACCCACGAAGCATAATAAGCAGCAGGCCCAGCGTGGTCGCCGCCGTAGGGTCGGCATGAATGCCGAATACTTCCGCTTGGTACCAGGAGCCGCCGCTTAGCGGCGCTATTAGCGGCATTAGCGTTGGCATAAGTACGAGGCCGAAGAGGGTGATGGCGATGCCTATGGCAACCGGTGGGTGTGTTGCGCGTGGTGCGTTATCCATTCCCCATCCGGTTAGCGCCATCAGTACTAGTAGCACGGCCTGGGCTATGAAAGCATCGCCAATATAGCCCCCGGCCCAGTTGAGTTCTGCATAGCGCTGAATGAAAAACGCGACGGCGACAAAGGCCCAGAGCGGGGCGGGTAGCAGGCAGGCGAATTGCGTGCGGTGTCTCAGCGCCAGTGCCAGGGTGGCGGCGCCGAGGGCGAGGGTCAGCAGATGCAGCGGCCAGAAGGTTTCGCCCATGCGCTCAAGCAGGCGAAAGTAAATCTCCGCCGTGAAGGGAATAAAGTCCTGTAGCTGGTAGCTCGTCCACTCGTTCATAGCGACTCAATGTAGTCGGCCATCCGCTGCCTGGCAGTGGGCGAGGGCATGGGGGTGTGGCCAGCGCGCATGTTCTCGCGCATATGTTCGACCTGGGTGGTGGCGGGAATGGCACACGTTATCGCCGGGTGACTGACGATAAACTTCAGCAGAAAGTCCGCCCAGGTGGTGCAACCGCATTCCGCGTTGGTCCATTCGGGCAGTGGCGCGTCACGGCGCTTGAGGGTCTTGATCAAGCTGCCGCCATCGTAAGGTCGGTTGGCGATCAAGCCGATGCCCCGCTCTTCTGCCAAGGGCAGTAGCCGGTTTTCGGCCTCGCGGTGGGCGATGTTGTAGGTCAGCTGAACGAAGTCGATATCCTCTGATGTCATGATCTGCTCAACCTCGCTGTGGCGGCGCCCGTGCGAGGTGGTAATGCCAATATGGCGGATGATGCCTTCGGCTTTCATTTCCTGCAGCGCGGCTAGGTGCTCGCGCCAGTCCGTCAGGTTATGTACCTGCACCAGATCGAAATGCTCAACCTTCCAGCGGTCTTCAAGCTCGGCCACTTGCTCGCGGGCTGAGCCACCGGCGGGGCTCCAGACCTTCTCAGCGGCAAACAGGCTCTCGGGCGTGCCCAGCTGCTGTAGGGCATAGCCCATCACATCCGGTGCCGAGCCATACATGGGCGATGAGTCGATCAGGCCGCCGCCATGCTCGAAGAATGCCTTGACCACCTCAGTGCGGGCATCAAGCAACTCAGGGTCGTTGCCGACATTGAACGTGCGCCAAGTGCCCATGCCAATCACGGGCAGCTTTTTGTCAGTGCCCGCAAAGGCCTTCAGGCGAATCCCGTTGGTGTTGGCAAAAAGCGATGCGGTGGGGAGCGCCATGGCGGCGAGTGTGGCGCCGATGAGCGTAAGGCTTTGTCGGCGCGTAATGCGATGCTTGATGCGATGTTTGACGTGATGCTTCATAGCGGTCGCTCCTTCCGATTTTTTTGAATCGGCACCGTGGAAGCCAACACCAGTACAAAGCATGTCAGCACAAACACCTTATTCACAAACCAGTTGGTGCGCCAGATCGACCACTCAGGGTCGTCGAGAAAACGCACGAACAGGGTGGCGATGATGAGGATTTCAAAAACGGACATGCCCACCGCCAAGGCACGCGTATAGCGAGGCTGCTTTAGCAGCGCCCAGCCTAGCCAGACGTGCGCCAATGGCCATAGATCCCAGTAAATATACCGCGCCCAGGGCTCGTCGTAGGCCAGCGCATACCCCACGGGAAACAGGTATTTAATGAACAGCGTCCACGCCGCGAGGATAAACAGCAGGTGGGCAAGGAAGCTGATCCAGGCATTGGATTTTGGGGCGGGCAGTGACATGACAGCGCTCCTGTCCTAGTCCGTTAATCCTGGGCCGTTAATGGCGCCTCCTCACACCATCTTCAAAGAGTGCTTGCGCGTTGGCGGGGGATAGGCGGCGTCGATTTGTGCCAGGTCATCTTCGTCGAGTCTGACGTTATCTGCATCAAAGTTCTGTTTGAGATGATCCAGATTCACGGCTTTAGGAATAGCGATCACGCCGGGGTGGCGCAGTGCCCAGGCAAGCGCCACTTGCGCGGTGGTAGCGCCGTGTTTGCCGGCGATGCGTTGCAGGGTTGCGTCATGCAGTAGCGCGCCGCCTTGCCCGATGGGGCAATAGGCCATGAGCGGCATGTGTTGTTGTGCCTGCCAGGGCAGCAGGTCGTATTCAATGCCCCGGGCTTCGGGGTTGTAGAGCACCTGATTGGTGGCGCAAGCGGGCGCGTCGAGTTCTGCCAAGTCGTCAATGTCGAAGTTCGACACGCCCCAGCGCAGGATCTTGCCCTGCTCGCGCAGCCGCTCAAAAGCTTCGACTGTTTCGCTCAGCGGATACTGGCCGCGCCAGTGCAGCAGGTATAGATCGATGGTGTCGGTGCCCAATCGGCGCAGGCTGCGCTCGCAGGCGGCTTGAACACCCTGGGTGCTGGCGTTATGCGGGTAGACCTTGCTAACCAGATACACCTCATCGCGCCGGTCACGGATCGCTTGGCCAACAATCTCTTCAGCGCCGCCTTCGGCATACATCTCGGCGGTATCGATCAGCGTCATGCCCATGTCCAGCCCTTCGCGCAGCGCCCTGACCTCCGCCTGACGCTGCCCGGCATCCTCGCCCATATGCCAAGTGCCCTGGCCGATACGGGGTACGCTGTCGCCACCTAGCTTAATCGTCTGCATATTCTATCCCCGGTTGTGATGCTGTGGACTCATGTTTATTAAACGTAGGCAACACCAACCTCGCCGCCAGCAACAGCCATACCGACTCAATCGCCATCGAGGCAACGCAAAGCAGTGCTTCAATACTGACCAATACCAGCACGTAGGTCAGTCAGCGAGTAGGTCATGCCATTAGCGGTGCCACTAGAAGGCCTCCGGCCAGCCATACCGCCGCAATAACGACAAAACCTCGCAGTACCCAAGTACCAGCTCCTGCGCCGCCGCCATGGTCATGATGATGCTCATGGCCCGAGTTGGCATGTTTGGCCCGATACCAAAAAAACACCAGAACCGCGGATATCGCGATGAATATCAGATTGAGTATGAAACCGTAGTCCATCTTGAAATGATCGCGTTCCGTTGCCGTTTGCACAGTGCTTGCATCCGGTAGCATGCCGAATGCCGCGAAGCCGTAATGCATGATCAGAGAAGCAAATACCAGCCCACTAAGCAGCAGTGCGAGAATATACAGCGACATCTTCCAGCCATAATATTGCGCATTAATTCTCAGAACCGGCAGTACCACCAAATCCGAAAAAATAAAGGCCATTACGCCCGCGAAGCTGACGCCGTTACCGAAAAGCACAGCAGCCAAGGGAATATTCCCCATGGAACCAATAAAGGTAAAAAAGGCTGCAAAAGGACCGATTAAGGTTTGAGCTAGCAGAGAGAGAAAGCCCAGTTCACCTTCTGTCTGGCCAGCGCCAGGAAAAAGCCCATGGAAGAAACTTTCAGGCACAAAGGCGGCAATCACGCCAGCAACGGTAAAGCCGATTAATACATCCTTCCATACCATCTGCCATTCCATGACATAGGTCATGCCGATCTGCTGCCAACCCTCACGGCTGGTCAGTTTTGACTTCCAGCTCTTTTGTTCACCGCCATGCTGATGATCTTCCTCATTCTTATCAAGCCGATCTCTGGCCTGTTGAATAAGCTTTTTGGGATTGGTGACCCGAATGAAAAGCCAGGCAAATAGGATCAGTAAGATACCGCCAATGTATTCAGCTACCACAAACTGCCAAGCCAGGAATATCGAGATGACGATACCCAGCTCAATCACTAGGTTGGTGGAGGCGAGAAGAAACGCAATGGAAGGCGCTAATCCAGCCCCTTTTTGGAACAGGCTTCGCGTGGTAGCCAGCGCGGCAAAGCTGCAAGAACTGGAGATAAAACCAAAGAAGGTGCCTAGCGCCATACTGCGCGGGCCGGTTTTACCCATGGCTTTCTGCATACGTTCCTTCGTTACAAGCACTTGTATCAGGCTGCTGATGACGTAACCCAGCACGAATGCCCAAAGGGCCATCCAGAAAAAACCGGTGCTGGTCAGCGCTGCCTGGTGCCAGAGACTGAAAAATTCCATATTAGCTCCGGTGGGTTAAAAGCAGATGAGATGCTAGTAAAAGCTAGCAGGGATTCGCTGAGTCAACAAAGGCGCCTATCGCTTGCAGCGTTTTCTTCAGGGGGCCTTCATCCCGGCCCATGTCCCCTCAGTTGAGCGTGTTTAGGCTATTACCCAAGAATCTGCGGATTGAGCTGCCAGGTACTCCAGGTGAGGGCGCAGGCCAAGCTCACCCAGGCGAGGTAAGGCGCAAGCAAAACGCCAGCCAGTGGTTTGAGGCGCCAGAACATCACTAAAGTAATCAGTATCAAAGCCCATAGCACCAGCGTGCCGATAAAGGCAATAGCGCCCAATTGCCAGACGAAATAGAGCCAGCTCCACAGAGCGTTAAGTGCTAGTTGCACCAGAAACATCACCAGTGCCGGTCGCGCACCCGGTTCGCGCCAGGCAAGCCAGGCGGCGATACCCATCAGGCCGTAAAGCGTTGTCCACATCGGCCCGAACAGCCAGGCCGGCGGCGCCCAGGCGGGCTGCTGGAGCGTTTCGTAGAAGGCAGCCGCATTGACAGAGGCGATAGCGCCAATGGCGGCGGCAAGGTAGGCCAGCACCAGCCAACCGATGAGGCCTTTGATCTGTTGACTGCGGGAGAGCTCACGCATGAATGTTCCTAGCTAGGTTTGTGAAAAATGCTTCAAGGGTAGTGCAGGGTGGTGAATTCGGCTATGAGGGGGTGCTCCTCTTATGGGAGAGGCTTCAGCGAGGATATCGGCGCAACGACAGCGCCAACAGGGTGAAAGAGGCGCATGGCACTTTCTGGGGCGGTTACGCAGGATACTTTCAATATCCTGATCAACCCTATGGAAATTGTATGGAATTCCTGGCGTTGGTTGACTTGATGGCAATCCTTTGCCGCTTTCAGACTCCTTTCTGTTTGCATTGCTATGTCCCACGATAACTAGCTACTTCAAACTAGCTCCCGCTTCTCGCGACGAGCTACGCGAATGTCTTTTACAGTGGCGAAGCCGATAATCGCGAAGATAGCGAGTGAGGCCAACGGCCAGATAAGTACATATAACGCGAGTATAAAGGTTTGCATGTGCTTTCCTTTTTTCTGGCTGGTGCGCGATGGCGCACCAGCTGACGGAGTGTCCGTGCGACACAGGGCTTAGGCCTGGGTAGCAGGCTTGGCTGGGTCGTAGTTGATGACGTTCTGGTCAATTTGCGAGAAGTCGAACTTGCTGGAACTCATCAGGCTGACGCCGATGCAGACAATGGTGCTGACGCCATAGGCCATCAAAGAGGCCATCAGTACCGTGTAGTCCTGCAGGAAGCCGATAAAGAAGTAGGCCAGTACGATAGCGCTGAGTGCACCCACAATTAAACCGACCCGGCGCCCACAGAAGCCGAAGGCCATCAGGCCGAGCACAACCCCACCGCCTACGGCGGCGAGTAACTCAAACAGCCCGGCGATCACACCGACCATGGGCAGCAGCTCAAAGCGCGCGACGCAGAACATCAGCAGGCCCGCAATCACTGCCGAGGTGAAGGCCGCATTGGTTACCCGGCTCCAGAAACAGCTGGCGATGACCGGGAATACAATCGCGCCCCACAGCGCGCCAACGAAGACCAGCATGATCAGAATATCCATCGAGAAGCTGGCGAGAATTACCCCGATTAACGTCGCGACAATCATGGTCAGCCTGCCGATGAACAGCATCTTGGTCGGGTCGGGCTTGTTTTTAGCGATGTTCTTGCCGTACACATCGGCCATTACGATCGCGGACATAGCGGAAAGGTCCGAATCGGCAGTCGAAGAGAGCGAGCCAATGACCAGGATAAAGAACAGCCCGATAAACATCGGCGAGAGGTACATTGATACCATCTGCGGGATCAGGTTATTCATGTCGCCATTGATCGGCTCCATGCCGGTCATTAGTGCCATCAAACCAATCATACCCAGGCCGATTACGATCGCGCCGTAACCAATGGTGGCGGTAATAAAGGTCGGTTTAATGTGGTCTTCACGCACGGCAAATAGCCGCTGGGAGATGGTCTGGTTACCAATGGCGTAAGCCAGCACCGCCACGAAGAAGGGAGCACCCTGATTGAGAATGGCGTCCATCGAGAACAGATTCGCCTGCTCTGGCGTGAGGAGACTCATGCCATCCGACAGCGTTTGTGGGCCGCCAAGTGCGAACATCACCGCTGGAATAATCAGGATGGCAACGGCCATCATCGCCATTAGCTGGGCAAAGTCAGTCAGCACCGAGGCGCGGAAGCCCGACCACAGCGTATAGCAGAGCACCCCGACCCCGGCGATGACGACACCGGCCTGGAAGGAGAGTGGCGAAAGTACCGAGACCAGTGCACCGGAAGCCGTGAAGTTAACCATCAGGCTAATGATGCTGCCCAGGATGTTGGAGGAGGCGAGAATCAGCTGGCTGGAAGAACCATGGCGGGCGTGGATAAGCTCACCCAGCGTATGCGCGTTGGGCGCCAGCTTGCGAAAGCGGCGTCCAAAGGGATAGATAAACAGAATCATCAAGGCGCCCCACAGCCCGTAATGCAAGGGGCCGGAAATCCCGTAGGTGTAACCCGAGGTAGCGGCGCCGTAGAAGGAGGCTGCCCAGATCCAGGTAGCGGTCATGCTGGCCGCGCCAAGGCCGAAGCCGATCTGATGATTGGAGACCATGAAGGCGTCGGTATTTTCCTTTTTCTTCTTGATCAGCAAGGTCAGCAGGTAAGTGCCGCCGTAAAAGGCTCCTAGCAAGGCGAGCACGGTCAGGGTCGAGAATTGATAGAAATTTTCTTCGTTCATTGAATACCCATAGGCTTTGCAGCCCTAGCATCCTAAATAGCAACCACAGTTCCCTTTACGGGGTGGCCGCGACAGGACGTAAGCAAAAAACAGAACATCTTTCTAGGTATGTCTGTAGCGAGATGAGACTGCGGTTGGCAGCCTGGTAGTGCAAAAGTCAGGCGTTGGAAGCGCCTTAATAGGGAGGCGGATAAACTCACACAGCGTGCTACAACAAAGCGCTGGGAGAGCCGATCCGGATAGCTACCCTACTCGCTAATGGTTGAACAGTACAGGTAGAGTGCGCCGGTACGAAGTGGCCATAGAGGAAGTTTATTGGCTTTTAGAGTATTCCTGCTTATCTGAAATACTTTCACCAGCTTGAAATCTGCAGCGTCGAATTCTTCAATGATCCTCTAGCAACTGATAAATTTTCCCAATGACACTTATAGCCATTGGAAGAGCTTTAGATACTTAACGCGATCCAAAATTATCGACTAGACTGCTTTAAACCCATCGTTTAGTCGAGGAGAATAACGTGTCTGATCAAAAGCCTACACGCCAAGAGTGGGGAGCGCGTACTACCCCACGTCTGCAAGGCAACGAGCACTGGTGGCCCGACCAGCTCAACCTTAACGTTCTGCACCAGAAACACCCCGACGCCAACCCCTTCGATGAGACATTTCGCTACGGCGAGGCGTTCGCGAAGCTCGATGTTGATGAACTCTGCGCCGATATCGATGCATTGATGACCGACTCTCAAGATTGGTGGCCCGCCGACTGGGGGCATTACGGCCCGTTTTTCATCCGCATGTCATGGCACGCGGCGGGCACCTACCGGGCGCTTGATGGTCGCGGCGGCGGCGGCACCGGCGCGCAGCGCTTCGCCCCGCTCAACAGCTGGCCGGATAACGGTAACCTGGATAAAGCGCGTCGTCTGTTGTGGCCAATCAAGCAGAAATATGGCGAGAAGCTCTCCTGGGCCGACCTGCTGGTGCTTGCCGGCAACCGCGCGCTTGAAACCATGGGCTTCAAGACCTTCGGGTTTGGCTTTGGTCGCTCTGATATCTGGGCGCCTGAGGATGATATCTATTGGGGGCCGGAAGCCGAGTGGCTGGGTGACAAGGATGAGCGTTATACCGGCAGCTTCGAAGACGGCAACCGGGTTCTCGACAATCCGCTCGCCGCGGTCCAGATGGGGCTGATCTACGTCAATCCCGAAGGCCCCAATGGTGTCCCGGACGCGGCGAAGTCGGCGATGGATGTACGTGAAACCTTCGCCCGGATGGGGATGAACGATCGTGAAACCGTGGCGTTGACCGTGGGTGGTCACACCTTCGGTAAGATGCACGGCAACGGACCAGCGGACGCCGTCGGCGGTGCGCCTGAAGAGGCCAAGATCAATGAGATGGGGGTCGGCTGGGCAAACAAACACGAGACCGGCCTGGGTGAGTACACCATTACCTCAGGTCTTGAAGGCGCCTGGACCCCTACGCCGACCAAGTGGGATAACACCTACCTTGAGACGATTTTCTCCCACGAGTGGAAGGTCAAGAAATCACCCGCTGGCGCAAACCAGTGGGAACCGGTAGAGGTCAAAGACGGATTCTGGGTGCCCGATGCGCATGTCGAAGGCAAAAAGAACCCACCGGTGATGAACGCCGCCGACATGGCGATGATTGTCGATCCGGACTATCTCAAGATATCCAAGGAGTATCGCGAGAATCCGGACGTGCTTGCCGACGAGTTTGCCCGCGCCTGGTACAAGCTGTTGCACCGCGATATGGGACCGCGTGCCCGCTACCTTGGTCCGCAGGTGCCCAATGAGGTTCTCGTCTGGCAGGACCCGGTACCTGAGCACGAAGGGCCGTTGGTTAACGATGAGCAGATTACTGCCCTAAAACAGGCAATCGCTAACACCGGGCTGACCGCCAAGCAATTGGTCAGTACCGCTTGGGCCTCGGCCTGTACTTACCGCCAGACCGACCATCGCGGTGGCGCCAACGGTGCACGTATTCGTCTTGAGCCGCAGGTCGGCTGGGACATCAATGTGCGCTCCGGCGTGGCGGATGTGATTGATCAACTCGAGAAGATCAAGAACGACTCCGACGCCAACATCTCCCTGGCGGATATGATCGTCCTCGGCGGGAACGTGGGGGTCGAGAAGGCCGTTAAAGCGGCCGGGTACGACATCACCATTCGGTTCATCCCGGGCCGTACCGACGCGACCCAGGAGATGACCGAGGTCGATACACATGCCTACCTGGAACCGAGGCATGATGCGTTCCGCAACTATATGCAGGCGCAGTCGACGGGCATTCCCGCTGAGCACCTGATGGTCGACCGGGCGTTTATGTTGAACCTCAGCGCACCGCAGATGGCTGCGCTTGTGGGTGGTATGCGTGCCATCGGTGCCAACGCCGATGAGAACAACACCGACGGTATCCTCACCCACCGTCCGGGCCAACTGACGAATGACTTCTTTGTCAATCTCATCGACATGGGCACTGTGTGGGAGCCGACCGATGAGAGCGAGGAGCGCTTTGTGGGCCGGGACCGTAAGTCCGGTGAGACCAAATGGACTGCCTCGCGCGTTGATCTCGTCTACGGCTCGAACTCGCAGCTGCGCGCCATCGCTGAGGAGTTTGGCGCGAACGGGGGCGAGCGCCACATGATCCACAAGTTCGTGTCAGGGTGGGTCAAGGTAATGGAGAACGACCGCTTCGATCTGCATCGCTGAGCCTCAAGTCCGCGCTGAAAAGCGCGGACCATTGCGTATAAATTGCACCCCGAACATTGGATATCATCCAACGTCCGGGGTGTTTTATGTAAGGTTGAGAGTGTTGTTAGTTCACTTCACTAGGCGGTTGCTGAGACCGCCGCGACGCCCCTTAACTGGGTAACATCGGCACGCGGCGGGGCGCCGAACATGCGGCTGTATTCGCGGCTGAAGTGTGAGGGGCTTTCATAACCCACCCGGTAACTGGCGGTAGCCGCGTCCAGTCCTTCGGCGAGCATTAATCGCCGGGCCTCAAGCAGGCGTAGCTTCTTTTGATATTGTAGCGGCGACATTCGCGTGACTTGCCGAAAGCTGTGATACAGGGTGGATTCGCTCATGTTAGCGGCGGCTGCCAGCTCGCTGATTTTTAGCGGCTGGGCGTAGCGCTCTTTAAGGGAGTAGATAACCCGCGCAATGCGGTGCGCCTGAGAATCCGTGGCGGTGAAACGGCGCATCCGCGGCCCTATTTCCCCCATCAGCGCTCGGTAGATCAACTCCCGCCGGGCTAAGGGAGAAAGCACCGGAATGTCTTCCGGGGAATCGAGCAGGCCCAGCAGCCGATAGAGCGCGCCCTGCATGCGATCATCCATGGGCGCCGAAATAAGCCCGCAGTCCATCTCGGGGCAGATGGAGTCAGTGCCTGCTGGCGGTGCCTTATCGCCGAGCTCCAGTATTAGCCCGGCCACCTCTTGGGGATCCACCGAGACTTTTACTGCAAGGTAAGGCTGCTCAGGTGTCGCATGGTCAATTCTACCGAGCATGGGTAGATGAACGGCGCTTGCCATATAACTGAGGCCGCTGTAGACGATTTCTTTATCACCCAGTTGCACGGTCTTACTACCCTGGATGACAAAGCACAGGCAGGGTTCATACACGGCACAATGAAAGCTAGTGGCGGTGTCAGCGCGTATCAGTTGGACCTCGGCAATCGCCGTGTCCTGAAGCGCTTCCAACGGCGCCCAGCGACGGGCGACTTTGCTCAATTGCTGCGGCAGGCTGTCGCTGAAATGGGCGATTTGCTCAGGTGCGATAACGGTCACGGGCTCTCCTCCTTAACACCTAGCAGTATAGGCCTCCGTTTCATGAATCGGTGGCTTTTTCATCTGGTTTTGCAGAATCAGGCAAGCACCCCGTAGAAACCGACAATGCCAACCGCGTGTCATCGAATCGTCATTATGCCTAGGCATGGCAATCAGCCGACATCTCGACTAGCCAGCCGGTTTAACGCTGTCACTGCTTCGACAGGATTGGGCAATTTTTCCGTAGGAACCTGATACCTCCCACCTTCTCTCTTCACCTATGTTAGCTGATATCCGGTCGGTGCTTGGTCCCTGGTCGAATCCGGCACTGCTTAACCGACTACATAACTGCCAACGCGATACTCATCTAAATAACGAACGCTGCTATCGAATGCCGATAGCCATGGGAGCAAGTCATCATGGGAAGTTTGTCTCAAAGAGCCCGCTTTGCAAGCAGCCGAGGGGTGATTCCGTTTTTGCTAATAATGACCTTACTGGCTGGTTGCGAGGCCAAGAGCGAGGAGGCGATAGCGCCTTCCTCTCCGCCGCCTCCGGAAGTCGACGTAGCGCAAATCGTCGCTCAGCCGGTGGTGTTAAGTGAATCGTTTACCGGGCGGGTGGAAGCCGCAGAAACGGTTGAATTAAGGCCTCGGGTCAGCGGCTATATCCAGGAGGTAGCGTTTGAAGAGGGCGAGCTGGTAGAGCAAGGGGCTCTATTGTTCCTGATCGACCAGCGGCCTTACCAGGCCCGGGTCGGCGCCGCCCAGGCGGATCTTGCCCAAGCCAGGAGCCAACTGGCCCAAGCGGGAAGCGAAGCCGAGCGCGCCCGCGTGTTATTGGGGCGCCAGGCCATTTCCCAGGAAGTGCATGACCAGCGTCAATCGACCTTGAACAATGCCCGCGCCATGGTGGATGCCGCGCAAGCAGCGTTAGAGTCTGCCGAGCTGGACCTTGAGTACACCCGTATTACGGCGCCGGTTAGTGGCCGCGTCGGTCGGGCCATGGTGACGCTGGGCAATCTGGCTAACGCTGATCAGAGCCTGCTGACTACCCTTGTGAGCATTGATCCGGTTCACGTTTACTTTGAAGCCGATGAGCAGGCCGCATTTGCCAGCCAGACACTATTGACCGGTGACGCGCCGAACAACTTGACGATCGAGTTAGGCGGCGACCCGCAGCGCCAGTACAAAGGCACCCTGGATTTTATCGACAACCGCTTAAACCCCAATACAGGCACCCTGCAATTCCGGGCGGTGCTGGCCAACCCAGATGGACGCATTCGCCCTGGGGAGTTTGCTCGGGTCGACATGCCTGTCGCGCGTTTAGAACAGGCGGTGTTGGTGGACCGCAAGGCAGTGTTGACCAACCAGGATCGCCGCTATGTCTATGTCGTTGATGAGAACAACTTAGCCGAGCGGCGCCAGGTAACGACAGGACGCCAAGTGGCCGAGCGAACGGTCATCACCAAGGGGCTCAGCGCCGGTGATCGAGTCATTGTTAACGGTGTGCAAAAAGTGTTCTTCCCCGGAATGGAAGTGAGCCCGCAAAGCGTAGCGGCCGCCCCGGCGGCTGGTACCCCTATTTCCGCCGATCAGCCCACCATTGCTGCCAGGGAGGATTAAACCGCCATGAACTTCTCCCGTTTCTTCGTGGACCGACCGATCTTTGCAGCGGTGCTGTCGATTATTATTCTGGCGGTGGGGCTGATCTCTATTCCCAACCTGCCGATTAGCGAATACCCGGACGTGGTGCCGCCCTCCGTGGTGGTACGTACGGTTTACCCTGGCGCCAACCCGAAGGAGATCGCCGAAACAGTCGCTACGCCGCTGGAAGAAGCCATCAATGGCGTCGAGGACATGATGTACCTCAAGTCCGTGGCGGGCTCTGATGGCGTGCTGCAAATGACCGTCACCTTCCGCCCTGGTACCGATGCTGAGCAGGCCGCCGTCCGGGTGCAGAACCGCGTTAGCCAGGCCGAGGCGCGGTTGCCGGAAGCCGTGCGTCGTCAAGGTGTTACTACCCAGAAGCAGTCGCCGACGTTTCTGATGGTTGTTCATTTGACTTCGCCCAGCGGTGAATACGACACCCTCTACCTGCGCAACTATGTGCGGCTGAATGTCCGTGATCGTCTTGCCCGGCTTGAAGGGATAGGGGACGCGCAAATATTCGGCGGAGGTGACTACGCCATGCGGGCGTGGCTTGACCCAGAGCGTATAGCCGCCCGTGGCCTGACCGCCAGTGATGTGGTGGGCGCTATGCGGGAACAGAACGTGCAGGTCTCAGCCGGGCAGTTAGGCGCCGAACCCATTGAGGAGAGTGACTTTCTCACCCTGATCAATGCCCGTGGGCGGCTGGAAACGGTGGAGGAGTTTGGCGACATCGTATTAAAGCGTGGCGAAAACGGCGAAATCCTTAGGCTTTCCGATGTGGCGCGGCTGGAAATGGGCGCCGGGGACTATACGCTGCGCTCGCAGTTGGACAGCAATAACGCGGTGGGTGTGGGGATATTCCAGGCGCCGGGTGCCAATGCGCTGGAGATACGTGAGCAGGTGATCGCCACCATGGATGAGCTTTCCGAGCAGTTCCCGGAAGGCGTTGAGTACGAAGCGGTCTACGACACCACGATCTTTGTTAACGACTCTATAAAGTCAGTGATAGCCACCCTGCTGGAAGCCGTGCTGCTGGTGGTGCTGGTCGTCACGCTGTTTCTGCAGACCTGGCGTGCGTCTATTATTCCGTTGCTTGCGGTACCGGTCTCGGTGATCGGCACCTTTGGGGCGCTCTATTTGCTGGGTTACTCCATTAACACGCTGACCCTGTTTGGTCTGGTGCTCGCCATCGGTATCGTGGTGGATGACGCGATCGTGGTGGTGGAAAACGTCGAGCGCAATATTGAAGAGGGCCTAAAGCCCCAGGCCGCCGCTCATCAGGCTATGCGGGAAGTCTCCGGCCCTATTATCGCTGTAGGCCTAGTGCTGTGTGCGGTGTTTATTCCTATGGCCTTCCTATCGGGGGTGACCGGTCAGTTCTATAGCCAGTTCGCGGTGACGATTGCCATTTCCACGGTGATCTCCACCATTAACTCGCTGACCCTGTCGCCTGCGCTGGCAGCGATGCTGCTCAAGCCGCATAACGCGCCTAAAGATCGGCTCACCCGCGTGATCGATAAGCTGTTTGGCTGGATTTTCCGTCCTTTCAACCGTTTCTTTAATGCCAGCTCGAGCAAGTACCAGGGCGGCGTGGCCCGCTCCCTGAAGCATCGTGGCGCGGTGTTTGTAGTCTACGCGCTGTTGCTGCTGGGCACCGGCGTAATGTTCAAGGCGGTGCCGCCCGGGTTTATTCCGGTGCAGGACAAGCTCTACTTGATTGCAGGTGTCATTCTGCCGGAAGGAGCCTCTCTGGAGCGAACCGACCAGATGCTCCAGGATGTGGTGGACATTGCCATGGAGACCGAAGGGGTGGAGCATGCCATTGCCTTTCCTGGTTTGAATGCGCTGCAGTTCACCAACACCTCCAATACTGGGTTGTCCTTTCTCACCCTCAGCGCTTTTGGTGAGCGTAGCCTGAGCGCTGCAGAGATAAACGCCCGCATCAATCAGGGCATTAGCGGTTTGAAAGAGGGGTTTGCCTTCTCCTTTATGCCGCCCCCGATTCTCGGGCTGGGCAATGGTTCAGGGTTTCAGCTGTTTATTGAGGACCGCGGCAACCTTGGCTATGGGGCATTGCAGGAGGCACTTAACCAACTCCAGGGCGCGATTGCGCAAACACCGGGCATGGGCTTTCCGATCAGCAGCTACCAGTCTAACGTGCCCCAGTTGGATGCCGAAGTGGACCGGCTGAGGGCCAAGGCCCAGGGTGTGCCGTTGACCGAACTGTTCGACACCCTGCAGACTTATCTTGGCTCGACCTATGTGAATGACTTCAATCGCTTTGGCCGAACCTGGCAGGTAATCGCCCAGGCGGATGCCCCTTACCGGAGCAGCGTGGAAGACATCGCTCGGCTGCGTACCCGTAATGATCAGGGAGAAATGGTGCCGATTGGTACGATGGTGGATATCAGGCAAACCTTCGGCCCGGACCCAGTGTTGCGCTACAACGGCTATCCGGCGGCGGACTTGGCTGGCGAGTTCGACCCCCGAGTGCTCTCTTCCGCGCAGGCAATGGACGCCATTAATGCGCTGGCGGAAGAAGTGCTGCCCCCGGGCATGGCGCTGGAGTGGACCGACCTGAGCTACCAGCAGTCCACTCAGGGTAACGCCGCGCTGTTGGTTTTTCCGCTGTCGATCCTGCTGGTATTCCTGGTGCTGGCGGCGCTTTATGAGAGCTGGACGCTCCCGCTGGCGGTGATTCTGATCGTGCCCATGTCGATGCTGGCAGCGCTGATTGGCGTCTGGTTTGGCGGGGGTGACAACAACGTCTTTGTCCAGGTGGGGCTGGTGGTGCTGATTGGCCTGGCGTGCAAGAACGCTATCCTGATCGTGGAGTTTGCCCGTGAGCTGGAACTGCAGGGTAAGGGCGTGGTGGAAGCGGCCCTGGAAGCCTGCCGGTTGCGGCTAAGGCCGATTATCATGACCTCGATTGCCTTCACGGCGGCGGTGTTGCCTTCGGTCGTTGCTACCGGCGCAGGTGCAGAGGTACGGGCGGCGCTGGGTACCGCGGTATTTGCCGGCATGATCGGTGTCACCCTGTTTGGCTTGTTCCTCACACCGGTGTTCTACGTGGCGCTGCGCAAGCTGTCAGGTCCTCTGGTCAGCCATCACAGCGCTACGTTGGATACTCCCTCTCAACCTGCCAGCCATGCCCAGAGTTGATGATAGAGCGGAATACCAATTAACACGTTGAAAGGGAAGGTGAGCCCCAAAGATGCCAGCATGGCAAGGCCAATGTTGGCATCTGGAATGGCGGCCCGAACGGCAACGGGGGCTGCAATGTAGGAGGCACTGGCGGTAAGGCTGGCCAAAATAACCGCTGAACCAGCGGGCAGCCCCAGCCAATACGCCATTAGTAGGCCAAAGCAGGAAAGCACGATAGGTGCCGCTAGCGCGAACATAATCAGGCGGCTATGCCCCCACCGCAGGCTGCGTAGGGTTTCCGCTGCGACCAAACCCATTTCCAACAGGAAGATGGCCAGGATGCCGTGGAAGGCGTTGGTATACAGACCGGTAACCGATTCACCGGCATCAGGGCCGTAAAGCCAGCCAATAAGCACACCGCCTACCAATAGAATGACACCGCGATTGGTTAACGTTTCGTGCCATAGCCCCGACGTTGCGGCATTAGTGCCATTACGGCTGAGCCGCCGGTAGAGCATAAGTCCCAGCATGATAGCGGGTAGCTCAAGCAGCACTAAATAAAGCGTGACTTGGCCACCGGTAACCAGGTTATGTGCCTCTGTATAAGCTAGGGCGACCGCAAAGGTCCCGGCGCTAACCGAGCCGTAGTGTGCTGTGAGACTAGCGCTATCCGCCAGGGAGAGCCGCACCAGATAGCGAACGACCGGGAAGATAACCAAGGGGATCATTATCCCCAGCAGGGTGACCCCGGCCAGTTCAATAAGCAGTGCAGTATTTAAACTGCCGTGCAGGGCCATGCCGCCTTTAAGACCAATGGTCAGCATTAGCAGCAGGCTTAGTATGTCGTAAGCGGCTTTGGGAATACTGAGATCGGAGCGCACCACACCGGCCACCACACCCAACACAAAGAACATCACCACAATATCCGGCACGGAAAATCTCCTAATGGGTTTTAAAGCGGTTACTTTAGCGACTCAAAGAGATTGATTAAAAAAAATAGAATTTATAGTGTTATAGATAATTACCTATGGATGCTAGTGATGAAAGTACGCCAGCTTACATTTCGCTTGCTGCAGGTTTATGCAGACGTCGTACGCACAGGCTCTATTACCGCCACGGCAAATCGACTCCACCTGACCCAGCCAACCGTTTCCCAGCAGTTAAAAAGACTGCGGGAAATCGTCGGCGAACCTATTGTGCGTCAGGAGCAGGGACGCATCGTGCCCACTGAGGTTGGTCAGGCGCTTTATCAGCTAAGCCAAGACTTGCTCAGCCGGGCAGATGTGTTTAGTCAGTACCTTGACGAATACAACAGCGGCGGGCGAGGTCACTTTAGTATTGGCTTGGTGAACACAGCACAGTACGTTTTAACTCGGCTTCTGGGGCCATTCAGTCAGGCTAATCCACAGGTAGATATCACCGTGGAGGTTGGTAATCGCCAGCAGATGCTCAATCGGTTTGAGCGTCATGAAGACGATATTTATGTGTTTAGCCATCCTCCCGCGGACGACGACGTGTTGGCAGCGCCTTTTTTGAGCAATCCTCTGGTCGTCGTGGGTCCTGAGAATTGTCGCTGGGCCGAGGAGGAAGGCATCACGATAGAAGCGCTCAAAGAAGAGCGGTTCCTGCTGCGAGAGCCGGGTTCCGCGACTCGGCATACGTTTGATGCTTGGCTTTATAGTGAAGGTATTGAGCTGCGCTCAACCCAGCAGATTGCCAGTAACGAGGCGATCCGCCTGGCGGTGGCATCCGGGATGGGTCTGGCGGTGCTATCGCGCCACGTGATCGCGGATTCTCCCAAAGGCGTTCAAGAGTTGCCGCTTCAGAGTTTCCCGCTGCAGAGTCGCTGGCACTTTGTGGTGCGGCGTGAACGACGACTGCCGCCCGCCGCCTATCGATTTTTAAGTTTCGTTCAAGGTTCGCTGGTACAAGCATTTGACGAGCCGGAAGGGGAAATAGCCGTTGCGAAACTGCTTCAAGCGTTGAGGGCTGAACGGTGACGCTTTACTTACAAACAGCTTCAATCACTCTCTTTGGAAAGATATAGCCCATGCTTTGGAAAGATATAGCCCATGCGCCAAGCTGTTTGGCAGAGGGATTGATTGCTGTTAGGAGCCTGGCTTTGAAGCCGCATTGCAGAAAACAAGTTGCAGAAAAGCTAGGGAATAACGCTGATTTGACTATAGTTAGTAGAGTACCCAGCTTATGCGGTTACACTTAGACACATGTCTTTGGTGATCGCCGCAAAAGGAGGCAACTATGCTGCTGGAAGGATCATGCCATTGCCAGGCAGTTACGTTCAGTGTGAAATCCCATCACCCCTACCCATTCAACCGCTGTTACTGCTCTATTTGTCGTAAAACGGCGGGCGGTGGTGGTTACACCATCAACCTCAGCGGAGATAGCAGGACACTTAAAGTCAGTGGAGAGGAGCACATCACCATCTACCGTGCCCTTATCAAAGGCGAGCGGAGTACGGGGGAAAGGAGTTTCTGCAAGCACTGCTCTTCATCGCTATGGCTTTATGATCCCGAATGGCCTGAGCTTGTCCATCCTTTCGCCTCAGCGATCGACACTGCCTTGCCTACGCCCCCCAGACGGACACATATGATGTTGGGAAGCAGGGCGCCATGGGTCGAGATAAACGCACAGTTTCAGGATAAGTGCTTCGATGAATACCCCGATGAAAGCCTTGCTGAATGGCATCAGCGTCTGGGGTTAGAGCGCTAGGGTTGAAGCGTTCACCGTTAAGCAATGCGGCTTGCTTCGCTTGCCCTGGGGAGTAATTGTTCTATCTTTCTAAATGAGTTCTATCGCAACTCTAAATACAGATTTTAATGCATAAGTACAGCTTTTAACGCATAGGTAATTGGACAAGTAGTACAGCCATGCCAAGTTGTATAGCCATACTATGACCATATTATGAAAAGGAGGGTAGAGAGATGGAATTTGAAAAGTACAAGTCGTGTATTGAAGCGTGCAACGTGTGTGCCGTTTACTGTGATTCTTGCGCAACTGCCTGCTTGCAAGAAGACGATGTAAAAATGATGGCTGAGTGTATCCGTTTGGATATTCAATGTGCGCAAATATGTCGTTTAGCTGCCTCATTTATGGCCCAGGGTAGTGAATATGCCAAGGATATCTGCCGAGTATGTGCTGATATTTGTAAGGCATGCGGCGATGAGTGCGCCAAGCACGATGCTCAGCATTGTCAGGAGTGCGCCAAAGTATGTCATCGTTGCGCCGATGAGTGCGCTGCTATGGCTTCCTGAGAACGCTTAGAAAACTAAGTCTAACGACTTTAATTGAGCCAGCTTTTATACACATTAAAAGCTGGCTCTTTTAGTTTATTTTTTATAGTTAACTTAGGTTTTGGTTAATTTAAACTTTTATTTTTTTTACCTGCATTAATCGCCGGATTTAAAAAAGATAGGTTAAAAGCAGTATCTTAAAAAAAGATAATCTAAAAAACGATAGTTTAAAAAGAGTCAGCACTCTGCAGCAGGCTGATCACCTCCTCATCGCTGGTTTGAGTAAAGTCCTGGTAGTGCATACCAACAGCGATAAAAGGTTCGGGAGTGGCTAGACAGATCAAATCATCGACTTCGGTGGCTAATTCATCCAGTGTCGACTGCGGGGCAACAGGCACAGCCAGGGTGACAGTGGTGGCATTGGCTTGGCGAAGTGCTCTGGCAGCCGCTTTAGCGGTTCCGCCTGTGGCGATACCATCATCCACCAGCAGTACGCGCCTTTCGCTAACGTTAATCGGCGCACGGCTACCAATGTAGACGTGGCGTCGACGGGTTAACTCGCTTAGTTGTCGTTGTATTTCCGCTTCAAGGTAGCTTTCAGATGGCTGGAAAATCTTTAGTGTCTCCTGATTCCACACTACCTGTGGTGGCTCGCCATCGACCACCGCGCCTAACCCAAACTCGGGTTGTCCTGGAGCGCCAATCTTACGCACGATCACGACATCAAGCGGAAGTTTAAGGTGGGTGGCTACTTCGTAAGCGACCGGCACCCCGCCACGGGGTAGAGACAGCACCACGTCATAACGATCACTGGATAAGGCGTGGGCAAGCTGGCGCCCTCCATCCCGCCGATTCTCGTAAAGCTCTGAACGCTTGTGCATGCTTCGCTCCTATCCTCCAAGCTGCCTAAACCCCAAACGGCCTAAATACCAAAAAGCCTAGACACCAAAAGGATACGTGTCGGGTACGCCGTGGGGTTTTGCACTCGGCAATGGCGTTACGGCGGTGGTCTCATCGAACCACACATAGGCATCAAACTGCTCCGCTAGAGACGCCTTGAAGTAATGGCTGAAATATTCGCTTTCGGGGCGATAGATAACACCAATAGCACGCTCCAGGCGTGTTTGACTTAGATGTTCCTGAGCATCCGAATGTGGGGGATTGCTCAATTCAATTAAGGCACGTGGCAGCTGCGTTTCATGGAATATCCGTTCAAAGGAGTCCGCACGTGACGGTACGACCTGCTTGATTCGCATAGGAGAATCCCAATCGTCGGCCGCCGCCACGCTCCCCGTGTGTGTACCGAAACCGATAAGAACTGCTTTATCGCCATAGGCGGTACGACATAGCTCGCCGATATTGAATTGTCCCTTCCAGCCCATCTCAGTGGCAGACGCATCGCCGATATGAGAATTATGCGCCCAGACCACTGCCTTGGCGTTGGGGCCTTTTGCCTGGAGGAGCTGCTGCAGCGTATCGAACATGTGCCGGTCTCGCAGGTTCCAAGATTGGGTAGAACCACGGTACATAAGCCGGTAATACTGTTCGGCGGCTCTCACTACGCGGGCGTTCTGGGTCGCATCGAAATAGTTTTCTTCGTTGTCATTAGCCATGTATTCGAGCCGGTGATCCAGTAGCGCCTGGAGTTGCTCAACCACCGCCTCTTCACAAGTGTCTCGCTCACCTCGTAATACGGCGTGACCGTACATGGCCGGTTCGCTATGCCAGGGTGTTAAACAACCATAACGTTGGCGGGCAACCTTAGCGGCCTCAGGGTCGGTTTGGTCCAGGTAATCAAGCACCGCAAAAAGAGAGGCACGCAATGAATAGATATCCAGACCGTGAAAACTGGTGCGTTGGTTGAAGGGCAGCCCTGCATTATGTTGGCGCAACCATTCAGTAAAGGTATCTACTTCAATGTTGTGCCACATCCAGGAAGGAAATCGAGTAAACGCCTGTTGTTGATTACTGTCTGCAGGACGATGTCTAACATGTCGATCGATTTGAGAGGCATCGGGCCAGTCCGCTTCAACCGCCACAATATTGAAGTTATGTCGCTCGATGAGTCGCCGTGTAATAGCGGCACGTGCCCGATAGAATTCTGAGGTGCCGTGGGACGCCTCGCCTAGCAATACGATGTTGGCCTCACCGAAACGATCGAAGTGAGCGCCGAATGCTTCTTCCTCTTCCAAGCTTGGCAGGGGTTCGCAAGCTTCAGCAATGGCTTGGGCTGTTTGCTGGGCGGAAGGGAAGGGGGTAGTTGTCGAGTGATCCTGATCCATGTGAATCTCCCGGAACGCGTAGGAATAGCTTGAAAATTACTATAGTAAAGAGGAACTGGCTTATTCAAGCTCGTATTACCCGAGTGGCTAAACGCCGCACCGCCTCCCTTCACATTGTGTAGTGGTCCCGCAGCGCGGATCGTTAGAACCGCAGTGCTCTAGACACGTTTTGCCTGCCGGTAAAGCCACCAAACATCAAACCCAAACGAGTACAGCAATGAGAGCAACGCGCTGATGGCAAGCAGGCTGGACATGAGGTGAGAGGTGAGGGGCGTTAGCGCCAGTAGCAGCGCGACCACCTGCCATACACAAATGGCTTTACGACGGAAGCTTTCAAACAATGGTTTTGAGAGCCATGAGACCCACCAACCGGCCGCCACGAACAGGTAGCGCATACCGCCAATTAGTAGCACCCACAGGCCCAGTGACTCCAGTCGCAGCAATCCCGCACAAAGCAGCAAAATCAGCAGGGCATCCAGCTCCATATCAAAACGAGCGCCGAACATCGTATGACTCTTGGTGCGCCTTGCAATCCAGCCATCGACGCCATCTAGCAGCAGAGCGATCACCGCAAGAGCCAGCCATTGCCATATGGCCGCTACGAACGCATTGGCGGCGAGTGCGCCGGCCATAAGTGAAACCAGTACGGCACGCAGCAGTGTGACTCTGTTTGCCCAGCCCAGTGAGCCGTAGGGCCAGAAAGTGATGACTAAGAAAGATATGCACGTGTATAAGCCAGCAGCAATCCACCCGTTAGCCGGGTCAGCTATTAATAATGGCAGGCTTTTGCCCAGTGCCATTAACAGCAACCCCCCTAAGAATAGCTCTACAGCGCTGTAGAGCCGTTTGGTCAGAGTGTACAACGAGGCGTCGGAAAAAGGCGGCATGGTGGCTCACGAAGCGGCGTCGTTGTCCGCAGTTGAAATAAATGATGCAAATAATTTTATATGTACCATTCTTGTAGAAGAAGGTAGGGTTGTCTATGAGAACAAGAAAATAGGCTAGTTAGTTTCCCTGTGTTCCAAAAGTTAATCGAATATTTTCTTTTCAACCGCTACGCTGAAATAGGTGAGTCATTGAAAACTTTACTGTATGAGGCCATTCAGTACGTGACGAACCAGTGTGCGACCGTACCAAGATGCTTGATGTGCATTTTAATAATAGTTCGCAACGCCATGGTGCCACGCCACCTTCAAAGGATTGAAAAAGAGCTCGAAATACATGGGCTCCAAACGAAAAGGAATGCTCATGTCGGCGCCTGAAACCGCAACGGCCTTCTGGGTAGTAAACCCTACGAAAGGTGAGCTGCGGCGTGAAAAATTAACGTCTCCTGCCCACGATGAAGTGCGCGTACGCACCTTGTACAGTGGTGTCAGCCGTGGCACCGAATCATTGGTGTTCAACGGCCGCGTGCCCGAAAGCGAATTTTCGCGTATGCGTGCGCCCTTTCAGTCGGGAGAGTTTCCTGCCCCGGTTAAGTACGGCTACTGCAGCGTTGGTCGCGTTGAGCAGGGGCCTGACGCGTTATTAAACAAAACTGTTTTTTGTTTGTATCCCCACCAAGACCACTACGTTGTGCCTGCTTCGGCGGTACTAGAAGTGCCCGACGACGTACCCGCCAAGCGCGCTGTATTGGCCGCCAACATGGAAACGGCCATTAACGGCGTTTGGGATGCCGAGCCTATGTTGGGCGAGCATATTTGTGTCATTGGTGCAGGTGTCGTAGGCACACTGGTCGCTTACCTATGCGCACAAGTGCCCGGCGTTAACGTGCAATTGGTTGATATTAACCCAGAGCGTCGCCAGCTAGCCGAGCAGCTAGGGGTGGCATTTGCTACCCCGGAACAAGTCCCCCATGACCAGGACTGTGTCATCCACGCTAGCGGCCATTCTGCAGGCTTACGCCAAGCCCTTGAATGGGTTGGCAGTGAAGGGCGCATTATCGAAATGAGCTGGTTTGGCGAAGGGGATATCTCGATTCCGCTAGGTGGCGCGTTCCACTCCCAACGGCTCACGATCAAGGCCAGCCAGGTAGGCCAACTGCCAATGAAGCTGCGCCCTCGCTGGAACTACCAGCGCCGCCTTCGATTAGCGCTAAGCTTATTAGTGGATAAACGATTGGATGCATTGATCAGCGGGGAAAGCGATTTTGAGGACTTCCCCACGCTTGCTAATACGCTGTTTGGTCGTAGCAGCGTCGAGCTTTGTCACCGGCTGAGATATCCCCAATAGTATTACGCTGTTAACTATTTGATCAGGAGTTTTTATGTTTCGTTTATGTGTTCGTGACCACTTTATGATCGCCCACAGTTTTAACGGCGAAATCTTTGGTCCTGCCCAGCGTACCCATGGGGCCACCTATGTCGTGGATGTTGTCTTCCAGCGCCCTGAGCTGGATGAGGATGGTTTGGTCATCGACATCGGCCTTGCAAGCGAAACCGTGAAAGCGGTATTGGCGGGCTATAACTTCCAAAACCTGGATGAGATAAGCGAGTTTAACGGTAAGAACACCACTACCGAGTTTATGGCCAAAGTGATCTTTGATCAGCTAGCCAAAGCAATTGGCGAAGGCAAAATGGGCACTACCGCCCAAGGTATTACCCACATGGAGGTTAAACTACACGAATCCCATGTGGCCTGGGCTAGCTTCGAAGGCGCGCTATGAGCCAGCGTTTTACCCTAATAGTGGCGGGCGACCCCGACCAGCGCACCGGCGGCTACCTCTACGATGCACATATTGTCGCTGCCTTACGTGATCAGGATTGGGAAATCGACGTTGTGGGCCTTGAGGGTACCTTTCCCGATGCAGACGCCGAGGCGGCCACCTCGCTGGGCCTAGCGCTTGAGAATCGGCCCGATCATTCAGCGGTAGTTATCGATGGCTTGGCCATGGGCGCACTACCTGACGTGGTCGCTCAGCACGCCCAGCGGCTGGATATTAGCGCGTTACTGCACCATCCCCTGGGCGATGAGCTTGGCCTTAATGAGGCCGATCAGCAGCGTTTTCACCGCAGCGAGTTAAACGCGCTTGCTCCTGTGGCGCGTATTATTGTCACCAGCCATTTTACCGCTCGCCGTTTACCGGTACTGGCGGCCCACTACGCCATCCCGCTTAACGCTACAGTCTCGGTCGTTGAGCCGGGCGTTGCAGAAGCGCCCATCAGCCCTGCGGCAACACCTGGAGAGGCACTGCGCTTGTTATGTGTGGCGACGCTAACGCCGCGTAAAGGGCAGGATATCCTTGTCCAGGCGCTGGCGGGGGTGACGGCTGACCACTGGCAGTGTGATTGCTATGGCGGGGCACGCGACGCTGCGTTTACGCAACGTGTGCAACAACTGATCGAACAGCACGGCTTGCAGCAGAAAGTACGCCTGCACGGCGAGTGCGATAGCGAGACGCTGGAAGCGGCCTACCGGCACGCCCATGCGCTGGTGCTTCCCTCCTGGTACGAAGGTTATGGCATGGTGGTCACCGAAGCCTTGGCCCACGGGCTGCCGGTAATTACGACCACCGGTGGCGCGTTACGCGACACCTTGCCTGAAGGCGCCGGGTTGAGCGTTGAGCCGGGCGATAGTGCAGCACTTCAGGATGCCTTGAACCGCTTTTGCAACGATGCCGAACTGCAACACCAATTGCGCGACGGGGCTGTACAGGCGCGCGGCCAGTTAAGTGATTGGCAGGCGGCGGGTGAGGCGTTTGCGGCGGCTTTAACCGCGCCGAGTGATTCAAGCGCCGCGCCTACCTTGCGTGCCGGTAGCCAGTTTGAATCCGATTGGCTGACCCTGCGAGAAACGGCCGACTTCGCCTCACGTAGCCAACGCTTGGCTCAATTCGCGTCTGAGTGGTTGGGCGCGCAGACCCCAACGCCCTTGATAGTGGATATTGGCTGCGGTCGGGGCAGCAATATGCGCTTTTTGGCCCCGCGTCTGAATGGTCGCCAGCGCTGGAAACTGATCGATCACGATGCCACCTTATTAGCACAAGCGTATCAGCGAGCGGTCGGATTAAGCGATAGCCAGGGGCAGCCCGTGGCGGTTGAAACTCACTGCGTATCGTTGCAGCCATTTAACGCTGTACCGGTGAACGATGCCCACTTGGTGACCGCATCAGCGCTATTGGACCTGGTCTCCCAGCAATGGATTGATACATTGATGAGTCGCTGTGCCAAGCAGCAGCAAGCGCTACTAATAGCGCTGAGCGTGACCGGCGAATGGCATTTTATCGACACGCAAGGCGACCCGGTGTTGGACGAAGAAGACCAATGGTTGCTGGCCATGTTTATTGCCCACCAACAGCGCGATAAAGGCTTGGGCGAGGCATTGGGCGGTCAGGCCCACGGGGCGTTAGTTGCTGCGTTAGAGCGAGCCGATTACCAGATTGAGCAAGCCGACACACCCTGGCAGCTTACCGCGGGTGATCACGATCAGCAGCCGTTAATGATGGCGTTGCTTGCAGGCTGGGCCGAGGCCGCCACCGAGCAAGCCCCTGAAGCAGCCTCGCGTATTGCTACTTGGTTACAGCAGCGCCAACAGGCGGTAGCAAACGGTGCACTGGGTATTTGGGTAGGCCACCGTGACCTGTTCGCTATGCCAAAGGAATCCTCTATACCCAAGGAAAAGGCATAAGCCTATGGGGGTTGCTCAGACGTTGTGCACTCGGCTAGGCGCGTATATCCAAAGCCCATGGCTACGGCGTTTGGTGATTAGTACTGCCTTGCTGGGTGCCGTGTTGCTATGGGTTGAACCCCAGGCCATTGTGGCCGAGGTGCAGCGGCTCTCCGCCGGGTGGGTCGCGCTGGCGCTAGCGGTAAGCACGCTACAAATCATGTTATGTGCCTGGCGCTGGCAGTTTACTGCCGGGCTTATTGGTGTACCGCTGCGGTTTTCCTACGCCCTGCATGAATATTATCTGGCGCTGCTGGTCAATCAGCTCTTGCCCGGTGGGGTGTTAGGCGATGCCGGGCGGGCACACCGTCATGCCAGCCAGGCGCAGTCACGTGGTCGTGCATGGCGGGCGGTCATTATCGAGCGCGCGTCAGGGCAGGTGGCTGTAGCAGTGCTAACGCTAACGGCGCTGCTGCTCTCACCTTTGTGGCATAACGCGCTGAGTGTCACAGCGCTTACGGTGGTTGGTCTAAGCGTGGTCGGGCTGGCGATGATAGTCGCCATCGGCCTGCTTCAGCGTCAGCGCTTAAGCAATGGGTTGTCACGGATGCCGCACTGGAGCCAAGCCTTGGCTGGCGATATAAAGCGCGGTTTGTTACGGCGCAGCGTGTGGCCCCGGCAGTTGCTGTCGTCACTGATGATTGTGCTGAGTTATGGCTTAGTGATGGTGTGCGCCGCGCGGGCAATTGGCGTTGCTCTTCCGGCACTCGAGGTGCTCGCACTCGCACCGGTGTTGCTACTGGCGATGCTGATTCCGTTTTCAGTCGCTGGCTGGGGGCTACGTGAAGGCACCGCCGCCGGTGTCTGGATGTTGGTAGACTTACCGCCTGCCCAAGGAGTGGCGGTGTCGATGGCCTATGGTGTTCTGGTCTTGCTGGCTAGCCTGCCGGGTATTTGGGTGGCGCTTAACCGCCGTCAAAAAGCGCAACCCTCAGGTGGGGGGTTCCCTCAGCCGCATGTCAAACAGCGTGTCGTCACCACAGCGGAAGGTTCGCGTGGGCGGGCGCAGCGCACTCTCGAGCGTCTTGATGGGCGTCATTTTAAGCCCCGGCCTGCCGGAGCCGATCAGCAACGGGGCGACCAGCAGGTGCAGCCGGTCAACGGCCCCCGCTTCGATAAACTGAGAAACAGTAACGCCGCCGCCCTCTACCAATACCCGAGGCAAGCCTTTATCGGCGAGCAGGGCGATGACATCGTGAGGGTTGAAATGCCCGCTGGCATTCAGCGGCAGCACACAGTGCTGAACATGAGCAGGAGTGACCGCTTGTGCGGCCTCCGGCCCTACAATAAGCAGCGTCGGGGCGGTATCGCTGCGCAGCAGTGTCAAGTCATTCGGTATACGCCCTCGCGGGTCCAATACTACCCGCGTCGGGTGGGTGCCACTAACATGGCGCACGGTCAGTTGCGGATTGTCGGCACTAGCGGTACCGGCGCCGACCACCACTGCGTCGACCAGTGCACGCAGGCGGTGCAGGTGAACCAAGCTTTCATGACCGTTGATGTAGTGGGAGTGGCCGCTTTCCGTCGCAATACGGCCATCCATGCTCTGTCCCAATTGCGCCACGACCCAGGACGGGCGACTGGCCAGCGGCGTCAGGCAGTCGAGCAGCTCGCGCGCTTCAGCGCTGACCGTCTGAAGGGTTTGCCATTCGCCGTTAGGCGTCAAGGTGATTGTTGTATCGCAAGGGCGCTGATGACGCAGCCCCAGCAGCCATTCCCAGGCATCGGCCAGTTCAATCGTGTTGATAGAGGAGTTGGGCATGACGCCTCCGCGCTAAAACATTCGCTTCATCATGCGGGACTTACTTGTTCCAGAGCAAGTTGGTCCAGAGCAAACACATAATATCCCCCACGCCAGGAAGCCAGGAGGCCTCTATGTACAAGATTGAACGCGCTATTTTCGATATTCGTCGTGGATTGCCAGTGGTGGTGAATGCTGGTGAGCAGCGGTTGCTGGTACAGGCGTTGGAAGGCAGTGAGTCGGTAGAAGCACTTGCTCAGTTAGCTGGCGAACGGCCTTCGTTAGTGCTTACCCGCCACCGCCTGACGGCGATGGGAATGAGCTTAACTGCTGAGGCGGCAAGCGTTCCTTTAGCGGCAAATATCAACACCCATGAGTTGCATGGCTTGGCCTCGGCGGAAATGCTTCCGCAGCCCGCCGGTGGTTTGCTCAGCGGCTTAAAACCAGCGAGTCTGGCCGAACTTGGTGCCATTACGCTAATGCGCCGTGCGCTGCTAATCCCCGCCGCGCTATGTGCCTTTGTCAGCGAAGAATCTGCTGAGGATATTGAACAGCAAGTGGCTGAAGGGCGGCTGCTGGAAGTCGATGCAAAAGAGGCTGAGCAGTGCTTAGCGGGGGCCCAGGGCATGCTTAAGCGTGTCAGCGAAGCGAATATTCCTCTTGAGGATGCGGCTGACAGCCGCTTCGTACTTTTCCGGGAGCCCGATGGCCTGCGCGAACACGTTGCTGTGGTGATTGGTAAACCGGAGCGCTGGGAAGGTGCGGTGCCTCTGCGCATGCACTCGGCGTGCTTAACGGGTGATCTGTTCGGCAGTTTGCGCTGTGACTGCGGTGAGCAGCTGCGCAATGCGGTGGCAGATATACAGTCCATGGGCGGCGGCGTGCTGCTTTATTTGGCACAAGAGGGACGGGGTATTGGCTTGGCCAACAAGCTACGCGCCTATACCTTACAAGATGGCGGCCTGGACACCGTGGATGCCGATCAAATGCTTGGTTTTGGAGACGATGAGCGCCAGTACGCGGTGGCGGTGGATATGCTTAACGCGCTCGACATTAACCAAGTGCAGCTGCTGACCAACAACCCGTTAAAAATAGAGGCGCTGCGCCAAGGCGGTATCGAGGTGGTGGCACGCCAAGCACTGTATGGCAGTGTCACCGACCACAACCAACGCTATCTCAATGCCAAGGCAACCCGAGGTGGACACTTGTTGGAAGATGTCTTAAGCGGCCAGCGCTAAATCCGAACGTCGCGGGCCAAGGAGCCTCGCGCTGGTGAAGCAGTGTTAGCAAGTGAGCAGTTTTAGTTAATGAGCAATTTTAGTTGGTTAGCGGTGGCAGCTGGGCGGTTTCGGTTACCACTATCGCTAACTGGCGGGCATAGTGCCTCACTAGCCGCTCGCCTAATGCGGCGCTGGCGTGGCTGGCATCCCCGGCCACGCCTTGGGCGCTTAAGTCTTCCGCTAGCCAGGAATACGCGGCCGCACCCTCTGCACTCACGAGGGCATCGCCTAAGGGCGCTGCGGGCGGTGCGGCTTGGTACTCCTCCAACTGGACCAGCGTTGGCGCTAAATAGCACATCATCGCGGTTTCGAGTAACCCCCCGTGCAAGCCGTAGCGTAACTCTTCAAAAGCTATGGCGTCTGCTAATGGCGGTAGTCGGGTATAGGTGGCTTTTACGACACGCATGCCATGCCGTCGCCGCAGGGTGAGCCCTGCTAAATCCATGACCGCTTTATTGCCGCCGTGGCTATTCAGCAGTACCAGGCGGCGAATACCTGCCCTGGCTAGGCTGTCGCCATACGCTTCAAGTGTGGCAATCGCCAATGGCGCCGGCAGGCTGAGTGTGCCGGGAAAACTGGCGTGCTCATCGCTGGCACCCACCGCTATGGGCGGCAGGCAGACAACATTCATTGCGGGATCAAGCTGCGCCAGCATAGCCGCCTGTAGGCCTTCGCCAATGGTCAGGTCGGTGGCTAAAGGGAGGTGGGTGCCGTGCTGTTCAATGGCGCCGAGTACCAGCACCGCTACCGGGTCGCGTTGGGCGAAGTCGGCTAATTGCGGGGCGGTGAGCGTTTGCCAGTGATGTATCATTAAGTGATATGCCTATTGAGTTGTAAAAGGATCAAGGAGAGCCCCTAGTAGCGGGTGGTCCGAGCGGCAGGCATAAAGGTCACCAGACGGTATCCCCTCGGCCCCAGCCCTTAGCCACTCGGTCATGGCCTGCGGGGTTTGCCATTCGTTCCAGCGAAAATGGCGCTGTTCGCCCGCTACCGCGTTGTAGCGATAGTCGCCAAGACGGTTTAGATGGTGGATGCAGGCGTGGCTAACCTCTAGTGCACCGACAACGAACTCCACTGAAAGCGCTGCCACCGGACAACTGAGCCCTGCTAGCACCTCCGCCTCAAAGCCCTCGACGTCAATTTTAATAAAACTGGGTTCGCCATACTCTTCAATTAACGTATCCAGTGTGGTGACCGGTACCTGTAAGCGTTGCTCCCAGCGAACATGACTAAAGCTGGCGTTACGGTCGCCGATCTGCTCGCGCCAACCGGAGGCGAGGGTAGAAAGAGTAGGGTTGCCGGGGCTGATAGCAATCTCAGCAAACCCCGCCGCCGGGCCAGCCGCAAGCGGTAGCAGCGTAATGCTCGGCGGCCTTACCAAACGCTTAAACCACTTAGCGAGATCAGGCTGAGGTTCAAGTGCCACTACCTTGGCGCCTAGTGCATGAAAGGCCGCACTGCGGTCACCTAGGTGAGCACCGATATCGAAAGCGACGGCGCCGGGCTGAATAAACGGTTGGTAAAGACGCTGTAGCCCGCGTTGGCGCCCTGGCCGCCAATAAATAAACAGCGAACGGATGAGCCCGCCTGCGCTACTTAGCCGTTGCAGCGCCAAACGCCGCATTCGTTGGGTTCCCTGAATATCTTCATTGGTCATTGGGATACCACACGTAATTCCAGGTTTCGCTTATCGGTTCTTCATTTAGGGTCAGCCTGAGGCGAACATCGCTGGGTTGATGGCTATCGGGCAGCCTGAAGCTAGCGCGCCAGCCTTTGTTAGGGAGCGGAGTGACCTGAGGCAGTAGTACTTCGCCTTGCTGGGCGTTGATAACTAACTCGACGGGTTGGTCGGCAGCGATATCATCTAACGCGCCCCCTTGGAAATCGACGATGAACTGGCGCTGCCCTTGCAACGTCGAATCAGCTTGTCCCGGTACGCTTGCGCGGCCATGGCGGGTACGGATTGCACGCCCAAGGCTATGCGCTTCTGGCTGTGTGTTGAGCGTATGGGTTAGGTAATGGAGGCGGCGGGACTCGCCAGCCTCCAACGTGTCGTCCGCTACCCAGTAGGCGACGATATTGTCGTGGGTTTCATCAGGCGTTGGAATTTCGACCAACTCCACCCGGCCGGGGCCCCAGTCATCTAGCGGCATGACCCATTGGCTGGGGCGACGATGGTATTGGGCTTCGATATCCAAATAACGGTTAAAGTCACGCTCTCGCTGCATCAAGCCAAACCCTTGAGGTGCACTATCCATGAATGTTGAGATGCGCAGATGCTCGGGGTTGGTCAGCGGGCGCCATATCCATTCACCGCTCCCGGTCTGCATCAGCAGACCGTCAGAGTCATGTACCTGAGGGCGGAAGTCGTCGGGACGTTTACGGCTTGCCTCTCCATAAGTGAACATGCTGGTGAGCGGCGCTACGCCCAGCTTGGCGATATCGTTGCGAGCAAATAATGCCGCTTCGACCTCTACTTGGGTATTTTCCCCAGGCTGGATGATAAACCGATAGGCGCCGCTGATAGAGGGGCTATCCATTAACGCTAATAGCTCAATATGCTCGGCATCTGCGTCGGGCTTGTACATCCAAAACTCACGAAACGCCGGAAATTCCTCGCCAGTGGTTGAGGCTGTATCGATCGCTAGCCCTCGGGTCGACAACCCGTAAGCTTGGTTGCGCCCCACGATTCGGAAGTAGCTAGCACCGAGAAAAACGGCAAACTCATCGTCATATTCCTCGCTATTCAGAGGATAGTGAAGACGAAAGCCCGCGTGGCCGCTACCGGTTAAATCGTGCTCTTTTAGCTTTGCGGCATTGCCGTCGTAAGAGAAATCCTCTGCCGAAAAAGGCAGCGGGGTGACCGTGTCGTTTTCAATGACATTCAGGGTAATTGGAGTCGGAAAGAGAAAACCGCTGTGAAACAGCTGTAAGCTAAAGGGGCTTTCGTCCTGCCAATAGGCGTGGGCGGGATTAAAGCGAATTTGTCGGTAGGTATCGTAGTCGAGCTCACGTAATACCTTGGGCAGTGACTCTTCGGGGGGGTGATAAGCCTCTGCAGCCAGTTGCTGGGCTCGTTCAATGACGGCACTGAAATGCTTATCGTCTTCGGCTAAGGCCGGTAAGGCTAGCGTACAGCCAATTAACACGAACCATCTACGAACTAACCACCTACCGACATGCCATCTGTCGCCTTGCCACCTACGAACCTGCCGCCAAGAAATTGGGCACCTAGAAAAACAGTTACAACGCATGGACGAAATCCTTTCGAGTGAAGGCCGCAAATGCATGGAGTTGAGCCAAACAACACGTTAAAATTTTAAACAATAACTATACGAATGATAGCAGCAGTACATGATTGGTGCGTTTTTCAGCAGCCTTTTTCTTTGCTCCTCATCTAGTCTTTCACCGAGATCCATCGTTGCAAGGGCATATTTTCAACACTGTAATCTAAAGCAGGCACAAATGAGAACGCGATGAGTCGATTATTAATACTGGTCCTGATACTAAATTTCTTACTTATCGCGCCGCTGTGGTGGCGTTTTGGTGAGATTAATGAGTATTTGGTCGCTTGGGAGGCACTTATCATTGTGCCGCTTATGCTATTGCTTCCTGTTGGCCAGGCACGCCGCTTAGTGGGTGTTGGGTTAGTCGGTTGGATGATGCTGGCAACCGCCGCCAATCTCGGTACGGCGGCCACCCAAATGGCGTTTGCCCGGCCAATCAATCTCTACCTTGACTTACCCCTGCTGCGCTCCGTCTATCATTTGTTAGTAGGTAATGTAGGCCAGTTTTTGGCAGTGTGCGCTATGCTGGCGGGGCTCGCCGTGCTGCTGGGTATCAGCGTGGGCTTAGCGCGGTTGTTGCTTCCACCGGTCGCCTACTCGATTAAACGGCTACCCGGAGCAGTCGCATTAACGCTGCTCGTTGCTGCCACCAGCGGAGCGGCACTAGCGTTTAACGGGGTGCGGCTGGTAAACAGTGCGCACTTGCCATTGTTGGACAGTACACGGTTTCAGTGGCAGCAAATTACCGCTACCCATGCTGCGCGTGTTGCCTTTACTGAACAGTTGGAAGCTACGCCGCTGGAAAAACAGCCGCTGCCGGGGTTGGCAGGGCGCAATGTACTGCTGACCTTTATCGAGTCCTATGGTGTGTCGGCGCTGACTACCCCGCGTTATGCAGAAACTCTGCTTCCCACCCTGGCCGATATGCAGCAGCGCCTAGGCGAACATGACCTCCACGTAGTGTCTGGACTGCTGGCGTCACCAATTCGTGGTGGGCAATCCTGGCTAGCCCATGCAACAACGCTCAGCGGCCGATGGATCGACAATCAGCTGTGGTATCAGCTGATGTTGAGCAGTGGGCATTCCACATTGATCGATGATTTTCGTGCTACAGGGCAACGTTCGCTGGCTGTGATGCCCGCCATCACGATGGCATGGCCGGAAGGCGAGGCTTATGGTTTCGATGAAATTGCTGCGGCGAAAGATATCGATTACGCCGGGCCTGCGCTCAACTGGGTGACCATGCCCGATCAGTTCACCCTTGACTACACTCAGCGTCACTTGCTCGGCGATACACCGGTGTTTGCTCAGTTGGCCTTAATCTCTAGTCATGCACCCTGGACGCCGATTTTGCCGGTATTGGATGATTGGTCATCCATTGGCGACGGACGTATTTTTGCTCCTTGGGAGAGTGCTGGTGACCCGCCGGAGGTGTTGTGGCAGGACATCGAGCGTATTCGTGATCACTATGCCTGGTCGGTGGACTACGCTGTTAAAGTCACCGGTCGCTGGGCAGAGCGCGTGGCGGATGACAATACGTTGATGATCGTGTTGGGTGACCATCAAGCCGCGCCGCTGATCACTGGCGATGACGCTAGTGCGGCGGTGCCTGTGCATATTATCAGCGGCGATCGTGCATTATTAGCACCCTTTCTAAAGCGTGGCTTTGTGCCCGGCACGTTGCCTGCGCTCGAAGAAGCAAACGATGTGCCCCGCATGAGCCAACTGCGCCACTGGCTGCAGGATGATTTTGGTGAGTGAACAGACAATGCAGACACTCTCTGATACAAGGACGACCACAAGGACGCAGCAATGATTCAGCCGGTGATTTTAAGTGGCGGTAGCGGCACGCGGCTTTGGCCGCTTTCTCGTGAACAGATGCCGAAACAGTTTTTGCGTTTAACCTCGTCGCAAAGTCTGTTGCAACAAACGCTTAGTCGTTTAAACGGGCTAACCGATGCTGTGCCAATGCTAATGGGCCACCACAGCCACCGCTTTTTAATGGCCGAACAGCTGCGCGAAATGGACCAAGCTGCCACCGTGGTGCTCGAGCCGGAAGGGCGCAATACCGCCCCCGCGATCGCTTGCGCGGCGCTGCTGGCATGCGATGCTGGCGATGATCCATTATTGCTGGTACTGCCTGCAGACCATGTGATCGGTGATGTGCAAGCGTTCCAATACAGCGTTTCACTTGCCGCGCCGCTAGCGGAGGCAGGCTATCTCGTCACCTTTGGGGTCGTGCCGACGCAGCCTGAAACCGGCTACGGTTATATTGCCTGTGGTGAGGCGTTGGAAGGTGGCCATCACCTTGCGGCCTTTATTGAAAAGCCCAATGCTCAGCGTGCCGCTGAGTTGGTCGAAAGCGGTGATTACTTATGGAACAGCGGCATGTTTCTGCTGCGCGCCTCAAGCTATTTAGACCAGTTACAACGGCTGCAGCCGGATATGTTAGCGGCCTGCGAGGCGGCGGTGAGCGCTGCGCATCGTGATTTGGATTTCCTGCGCTTGGGCGAAGCGGCGTTTCTTAGTTGTCCGGCGGATTCCATCGATTACGCGGTGATGGAGCACTGTGAGCACGCCGCTGTGGTGCCCCTGGCCGCTGAATGGAGTGATATCGGTAGTTTCGATGCGCTTTGGGCAACCGTCGAACCTGACATTGCAGGCAATGCCACCAAAGGTGATACGTGGCTCACCGACACACAGGATTCGTTGGTGTTTGCCGAACATCGCCTGGTCACGACATTGGGCGTGCAGGATCTGGTTGTCGTGGAGACATCGGATAGCGTGCTGGTAGCCCACCGTAATCAAGCCCAGCAGGTTAAACAGCTGGTGGCGTCGCTTACTCAGGCGGGACGCAACGAACCTTGCTCTGCCCCCCAGGTACAGCGCCCCTGGGGCAGCTTTCAAGCGATGGATAGCGGCGAACGCTATCAAGTCAAACACATTACCGTGAAGCCCGGCGGGCGGCTCTCACTGCAGCGTCATCATCACCGCGCTGAACATTGGATCGTGGTGAAGGGCACTGCGCGGGTAACGCTTGAAGAGCGCAGCTTTTTGGTGAGTGAAAACCAATCCACTTATATCCCCATCGGTGCGCTACATCGTCTGGAAAATACCGGCAAAATTCCTCTTGAACTGATCGAAGTGCAGTCGGGGAGCTATCTGGGTGAAGACGATATCGAACGCTTGGACGATGTTTACGCACGGGATAACAATGGGTGAGGGTGGGCTTACCAAAGCCAGCTCGCGGGGCGTGCCGGGGGGCGACCTTTGCGCACATCAATCCACCCCAGCACGCAGCGCACACCTAGCCACACCGCAAGCAGCGGCCAGAGGAGGGTGCCGACCATGACAATGCTGAGCAAAAAGGCGATGCAGGCATACAGGGTGCCGATCCAGAAGGTACGAATCAGGTAACGGTAGTGCGGCTGTAGCCACAGCGCTGCGTCTTTGCGATAGACATAAGCAATCACAACGCCAATCAGCAGAGTGATATTGGCGGTAACGATACCTGCTAGGTAGAGCGCGTAAATAATCTGCGGCGGGCGGATCTCATCCCGAGATAGGTCGTTTTGAGTCATACGTATACTCTAATTAATAAAGCCAAGGATTAATAAAGCCGATGATCAATAAAGCCGGTAGTCGCGGTAGTTAGCTAGCTTTTGCTGTTCTTGAACCACTTTACGGTAGCGCTTGTACTCCCACTGATACTGCGCAGGCTCCAAGTCTATTGCGGCTTCCACGCTGGCATTGACGCCGGTGGCCGATGTTTGGTCATCGGGGCTGTAAACACGCTCATCGGCATCTAGAAAATGAATGGCAAACCCTTTGCCGGGTACCCGTAGCGCGACCCCGGTGACCACGCGCGCCTGGGTGCGCGCCACCAGTTTTGGCAGCAAGGTGGCGGTGTAGGCGTCGCGGCCAAAGAACGGCGCAAAAACGCCGCTGCCCCAATCGGGTTCCTGGTCGGGTAGTATGCCGATGGCCTCGCTGCGCTTAAGCGCTTTAAGCAACGCAGCGACGCCGCGCGGATTAGTAGGAACGAGGCTTGCTCCCATGCGCTCACGGCCATGTCGGATCACCGGGTCAAGGGCGGTGATTTTGGGTGGCTCGTACATGGCGGTAAAAGGGAAATGGCTCGATAGCCAAAAGTTAAGCACTTCCCAGTTGCCAAAATGCGGGGCGAGTACGATCACGCCCCGCCCTTCGCTCCGAGCATTATCGAGTTTATCGCGACCCTGCACCGTTAAAATACTGGCTTCAACTTTACTCGGTTCCGCCATCCAGGCGTGGCCCAGTTCCAGCATCGTGGCGGTTGAGTGTCGCAAACTCTGCCGGGCAAGGGTTTGACGTTCAGCGTTAGCAAGGTCGGGGTAAACAACCGTCAGGTTGCGCTCGGTTACCTCACGCTCGCGCTTGTTAAAGCGGTATATGATTGGCCCCAACGCTGAGGCCATGCGCCATAGCCACTTTAGAGGCCAGCGTGAAAGCCGACACCATAGCCAACTAATCGCACTGGCTTTGGAAAAGCGCTCACTGGTATCACCTGTTTGTTGCGCCATTTTAAAACAGCCAGGTGTCTACGTTAGAAGGGGCGCGTTTCTCTTGCAGCCCTTTAAAGCCTTTAACGCAGCGGATGATTAGCCAAACAGCGAGCGCTAACAGTAGCGGGAAACCAATCACTACCAGGGTCAAGATCGAAAAGACCACACCGTACAGCAGCCCTATCCAGAACGTACGAATCTGGTAGCGGTAGTGTTCGTCCAGCCATGCGGGCCCTTTACCTTTATAGACGTAGGCGATGATCACACCGATAAGCGACGTAAAGCCGAGGAAGAAACTAGCCAAATAGAGTGCATAGATTACCATTGCCATCGTGGTGTCAGGCGGATGGCGTTGCTCTTCGCTGATGACTTCGCCATTAAGGGACGCATCATTGGCATCTTCACGCATAACGTTTCCTTTCGATAAAACCGTATATAAAGCTGAATGGTAGCGACTGAAAGGATCAGCACTTGCTAACGCATCGCAGCGGTGCTGCTAAGGGCAACATGATACCGTGTGCGATTTGCCTTATCACTAACGAAAACGGGGCACTAACGCGAGGCGGGACGGCAAATCTCTAACAGGTTGCCGTCTGGGTCGCGTAGGTAGATCGACTCGATAGGCCCATTGGCGCCTTGACGGGCCACGGGGCCTAGCTCTACGTCAATAGCCAGCGCATCCAGGTGTTGCTTGAATTCATCCAGCGGCAGTTGGCAACGCAAGCATAAATCCAGACTGCCGGGGGTGGGGGTTGCTGAGATAGGCGCAATGTCGGTGTCGGTTTGATGTAGGCGCAATGCGGTATCACCGAGCATTAAATCGACTCGTTGGGCATCGCGGTAACGTACATCTAACCCTAAAACGCGTGAGTAAAAATCGACGGCGCGACCCATATCGGTCACTGTTACAACAAGATGATCCAGACCTGATAGCATGCCACCTTCCTTAATACAAAACGATAAGCCAGAGAATGCGATGATGCGCCGCTGCCCGCTATGCGCGGAATCCACCAATGCGCTCTACCACCGTGATCGGCGTCGTGACTACTACCAGTGTGCCACGTGCAAGCTGGTATTTGTCCCCTTTGCGCAGCATTTGAGCGCTGCTGCTGAAAAAGCTGAATATGATAAACATCAAAACTCGCCGCATGATACGGGATACCGGCGCTTTTTAGGGCGTTTATTTACCCCGCTAGTGGCAAAGCTCGCTCCTAACGCGCGTGGACTCGATTTTGGTTCTGGGCCTGGACCGACGCTATCGGTGATGTTCGCAGAGCAAGGCTACCCGATGGCGATATACGATCCATTCTACGCGCCTGATGCCTCAGTGCTTACCCAAACGTTTGATTTTATCACCGCAACAGAAGTCGTCGAACACTTGTCACAGCCTGGCCAAGTGCTGACTCAGTTGGCGGCGCAGCTCGCCCCTGGCGGTTATCTGGGGTTGATGACGAAACGGGTTACCTCCCCTGAGGCCTTTGCCCGCTGGCACTATATTAGTGACCCTACGCATATCAGCTTTTTTAGTGAAGAGACCTTTCGTTGGTGGGCACGAAAGCATAGTTTGGTAGTGGAATTTCCTGGGCCAGATACGGTTATTCTATATAAAACGCTAACGTGAACAATTGTAACGTTAGAAAAGCATTGACTTTGTTCCCTTGGGGGCAATAATTGCGCGCCGATATTCCTGCCTGACTCGATGTGCCAGGTGAGATGACGGTTTTTTTGCTCTCGTTTGGCAATGGTTTTTACTTCTACAGGCAAGGTGAGGTTTTTCATGTCGCGGCAACTGCTGGCCATGGCGCTGGCGCCCCTTTTAGGGCTATTCATTCTCGGGATTGGCAACGGTTTTCTTGCCACCTTAATTACCGTGCGCCTGGATGCCGCCGGCGAGTCGGCCACGGTGGTCGGTATTGTCTCGTCGGCTTACTTTATCGGCCTTGCGTTAGGCGCAATGGTGAATGATCGCCTGTTACTGCGCATCGGCCACATCCGGGCCTACGGTAGTTTTGCCTCGTTAGTGGCCGTCACGGTGCTACTACAAGGATTGTTCTTTGACCCCTGGGCCTGGTTTGTCCTGCGCTTGATTGGCGGCTGGGCCACGGTCGGGGTTTATCTGGTAATTGAAAGCTGGCTGTTAACGTCTGGCGACCAGAAAGTCCGTGGCCGCCTGCTGGCGCTGTATATGATTTCGCTGTACGCCGCCGGGGTGTTGGGGCAATTGCTGCTGGGCGTGACCAATGCCATGGGCGTGACCGCACCCTTTATGGTGATCGGCCTATTGGCGTCGCTCTCTGTGCTGCCAATGGCGATGATTCCCCGCGTGTCGCCGATCATGGAACACGCTGAACCGCTGCCACCCCATCGACTGATCACCCTAACGCCGACCGGCGTGATGGGCAGCTTGGGCTCCGGCATGGTAGTGGCGGCGGCGTACACGCTACTGCCGCTTTATCTTCAACGTAATGGCATGAGCGTGAGCCAGGTGGGCCAGATGATGGCGGTCGTCATCATGGGTGCCATGCTGCTTCAGTACCCGATTGGCCGCTGGTCGGATCGTCACGACCGGCAAATGGTGCTAATTGGTATTAGCGGTTTCTGTGTGCTGATCTCTGCAGCTATGTTGTGGCTACCCCTTTCTACACCATTGTTGGCGGTGTTGCTGTTCCTGCTCGGCGGCGGTGTGTTTGCGCTCTACCCGGTGGCAGTGAGTCACGCCGCAGACCGTGCGCCCGCAGGGGCACTGGTGCGCATGAGCCAAGGTCTGCTGTTAATCAACTCGATTGGTGCGACCATCAGCCCGCTGTTGATTTCCCCGGTCATGACCGCGATGGGTGATGCGGGTCTGTTCTGGGCCTTCGGTTCAATGAGTCTTTTCTTTGTGATGTTCTTCTCCTGGCGTCGTCATGTGCGTCCTGCGCCGCTGCCGGTGGCGCCGTTCACCCCCACGACACCCATGACCGCTGCCGGTGCCGAGCTAGTGGTCACTGAAGAGTTGATGCAAGGGGCGCTAGAGCACGAACACCTGGAAGATCTTTCCGATGCCGTGTGGGACGTTGACGCCGCCGAGCCCGTGGTCGGGCCGCCGGCGGAAGATGAGAGTCATATCACTTATTATGATGATGTGGAGCAAGCGGGCGTGCGAAAGTAGCCTCGGGTGAGGGCGTTGAGCGGTGGCGGCTGATACCTTGGGCTAATGGTGTAGGCGGGTGAGTATTACTACTATCCACCTTAGCCTTTCAAACATTTGTTTCATTTTTCAGCCCGAGGTTCGCCATGAATGTTTACGCCGCGCCGATACGCGATTTGCGCTTTGTGCTCGAAGAGCTACTAGCGCACCGCTCGCTTAGCCTACCGGGCTTTGAAGAGGCCACGCCCGATTTGGTTGAGGCGGTACTCGAAGAGGCGGCAAAACTCGCTGGTGACGTCTGGGGGCCGCTCAATGCTAGCGGCGATCGACAGGGGGCCAAGCGCCACACAGATGGCAGCGTGACCACGCCGGAAGGTTTCGCGGCAGCTTATCAGGCGTATGTCGAGGGTGGCTGGAACGGCATTGGCGTCTCCGAGGCACTGGGTGGGCAGAACCTGCCGGAAGTAGTTGCCAGCGCAGTACAAGAGATGCTTCACGGTGCCAATATGGCGCTGGGCCTCTGCCCTATGCTAACGGCTGGTGCTATTGAGGCGTTGGCCCATCACGGCAGCGATGACTTAAAAGCGACTTACTTGCCCAAGTTGGTGGAAGGCACCTGGACGGGCACCATGAACCTTACCGAATCCCAAGCGGGGTCGGATCTCTCCCAAGTGCGCACTCGCGCCATCCCTGAAAACGACCACTACCGTATCAGCGGCCAGAAGATCTACATTACCTGGGGCGAACACGATGCCGCCGAAAACATTATTCACTTGGTGCTGGCCCGTAAGCCCGATGCACCGGAAGGCAATAAAGGCATTTCGCTGTTTCTGGTACCCAAGTTCCTGGTCAATGAAGACGGCTCTCTGGGTGAACACAACGATGTGACCTGCGCCTCCATTGAGCACAAGCTGGGTATCCACGGCTCACCTACTTGTACCTTGAGTTTTGGTGAAAACGGCGGTGCGATTGGCTATTTGGTGGGTGAAGAGGGGCGTGGCCTTAATCACATGTTCACCATGATGAACGAGGCGCGTCACAAAGTCGGTATTCAGGGCATCGGCGTGGCCGAGCGCGCTTGCCAGCATGCGTTTGCCTATGCGCTTGAACGTCGACAGGGACGTGCCCCGAAAACACGCGGCGGTGCCGAGTGTAGCATCAGCGATCATTTAGACGTGCGACGCATGCTACTTTCGATGCGTGCGCGTACCGATGCGCTGCGCGCACTGGCGTTGTATTGCGCTGCTGAACTGGACGCCGCCCGCCATGCGGAAAGTAGTGACGTTCGCCAAGCCGCCCAGGCACGCGCCGACATTTTAATCCCTATCATTAAGAGTTTCTCCACCGACCAGGCGGTAGATATTGCCTCGATGGGTATTCAAGTACACGGCGGTATGGGCTATGTGGAAGAGACCGGCGCTGCACAGCTACTCCGCGATGCGCGAATTGCCCCCATTTACGAAGGCACTAACGGTATTCAGGCGCTTGATCTGGCGGGTCGTAAGCTCCAACGCGATAACGGTGAAGCGCTAACCGCATTACTGAGCGACGTTGCCGTCACCGTGAAACAGCTTAATGCCGACCCGAACCTGGCTTCCTTGGGCAGTAGCTTGGCTGCTGGCTTGGAAGACCTAAAAGCCGCCCAGGCGATTGTACTAGAGCAAGGTACCGATTCTGACAAGGGCGCAGATGCGGTGCAGGCCTATGCCACGCCGTTTCTTAACTTAGCGGGCCACGTGCTGTGCGCATGGCAAATGGGCCAGGCCGCGCTAAGCGCCCAAGCCGCGCTTAATAACGGCAGCAATGATCCCTTCTATACTTCCAAGTTACGCAGCGCCGAATTTGCCATCACTCAATGGTTACCGGTAGGCCGTGCCCAGCGCGCGGTGATCGAGGCGGGAACACAGTGTTTAAGCGAATTTGAGGTTTATTGACGTTAATACACGAGTCAGCACCGCCGCCCTAGAGGCGGCGGTGCCGTTTCTGGGCAATCAAAACAACTATTTAAAACGATCTCTTAAAACGATCCCTTAAAACGGATGCTTAACAACAACAGGAGCCGACCATGGCCGCTATTTTCGAGCAAGGCTTGCCTAAATCCGCCGCTAACCACGTACCGCTATCACCGCTGACCTTTATCGAACGCTCGGCGTCGATTTATCCCGATTACCCTGCCATTGTACATGGCAGCACCCGGCGCACTTGGGGGCAAACCTGGGCGCGCTGTCGCCAGCTTGCTTCTGCGTTCGAAAAGCGGGGCATTCAGCCAGGCCAAACGGTGGCGGCGATGCTGCCTAATATCCCGGCAATGTTCGAGGCGCACTTTGGCGTGCCGCTGGCGGGCTGCGTGCTTAACACGCTTAATATTCGCCTGGATGCTGAGGCAATCAGCTATATGCTCGAGCATGGCGAAGCCAAAGCCATTCTGGTCGATCCCGAGTTTGCTGAGGTTATTCAGCAAGCCGTCGCCAAGCTAACCAATAAACCGCTGATCATTGATGTGGCCGATGTCGAGTTCCTTGGCGATACCCAGGGCATTGGTGAGATCGAGTACGAAGCGCTGCTAAGCGAGGGCGACGCCGATTTCGCCTATCAACTGCCTGCGGATGAATGGGAGGCGATCTCGCTGAACTACACCTCTGGCACGACCGGCAAACCCAAGGGTGTGGTGTATCACCACCGCGGCGCTTATCTAAACGCGGTGAGCAATATCATGGAGTGGGCCATGCCCCACCACCCGATCTACCTATGGACGCTGCCGATGTTTCACTGCAACGGCTGGTGTTTTCCCTGGACGATTGCCGCTAACGCGGGGGTGAACGTCTGCCTGCGCCGCGTCGACCCGAAGAAAATTATGCAATTGATTAGTGATGAGAAAGTCACTCACTTCAGTGGCGCGCCCATTATTCTCAATGGCTTGGTGAATCTGCCCGCCGAAGATAAGCGCCAATTCGATCACCCGGTGAAAGTCACTACCGCCGGTGCCGCGCCGCCAGCCTCGGTCATTTCCGGGGTTGAGAAACTGGGCATTGAAGTCACTCACGTCTATGGCCTCACCGAAGTGTACGGGCCGGTAACCGTGTGTGCCTGGCGTGAGGCATGGGATGAGCTACCCATCGAAGCACGCGCCAAAATCAAAGCCCGCCAGGGCGTGCGTTATCACATGCTCGAAGCACTGTGTGTGGCCGACCCACTGACCATGGAGCCAGTACCCAAAGATGGCCAAACCATGGGGGAGATAATGATGCGCGGCAATAACGTTATGAAAGGGTACTTAAAGAACCCTGAGGCCACTGAGCAAGCACTGGAAGGCGGTTGGTATCACACAGGCGACTTGGCTGTGTGGCACTCGGATGGCTATATCGAGATCAAAGACCGCTCCAAGGACATTATTATTTCCGGTGGTGAGAATATTTCGACCATCGAAGTGGAAGACGCTATTTACGGCCATCCCGCGGTTGAAGAAGCCGCGGTGGTGGCTAAACCTGATGAGAAGTGGGGCGAGACGCCCTGCGCGTTTGTAAAGCTTAAAGTCGGCTACGGCGAAGTCACCGAGGCCGATATTATTGCCCACTGTCGCGAGCATTTGGCGGGCTATAAAGTCCCCAAAACAGTCATTTTTAGCGAGTTACCGAAAACCTCAACGGGCAAAATCCAGAAATTCGTACTGCGTGAAGAAGCCAAGCAGCATTGAGAATTTCGACGTATTAAACTCTGATAGAGGAGAGCATGCATGAGCGACAAAAAAATCGGCGTTGTAGGGGCAGGCACTATGGGGCAAGGGATCGCTCAGGTGGTGGCTGTCAGTGGCTTTCAAGTGCACCTTTACGATGTGTCTGAGGAGCAGCTTGGTCGTGCCAAAGCGAACATCGATAAAGGCTTGGGCAAGTTGGTCGCTAAAGAGAAAATCAGCGAGTCCGATAAAAAGGCTGCGTTGGAGCGCCTTTCTAGCACGACAACACTCAATACTTTGAGCGACTGCACGGTGATTATCGAAGCGGCCCCCGAACAGCCCGAACTCAAAGAGAAACTGTTTCGTGACCTAAGCCAGTTGAGCAGCACCGCCATTCTGGCCTCCAACACTTCATCGCTGTCGCTTACCCGCTTGGCGGCGGTGTGTGAGCAACCAGAGCGCGTGGTAGGCATGCATTTCTTTAACCCGGTGCCGGTGCTCAAATTGGTGGAAGTGATTCGCGCCGAGCAGACCTCTGATGCAACCGTAGCCGAGATTGAAAGCCTCGCCAAGGCGCTGGGCAAAACAGCTGTTCCAGTCGGCGACGCGCCTGGGTTTGCGGTGAATCGCCTGCTGGTGCCGATGATTAACGAAGCGGCGTTTATCGTCCAGGAAGGCACCGCAGCGCCTGAAGCAGTGGATGAAGCCATGAAACTCGGCGCGGCTTACCCCATGGGCCCACTAGCGCTGGGAGATTTGATCGGCCTGGATGTGTGCCTAGCGATTATGGAAGTGCTTCAGGAGGGCTTTGGTGACCCGAAATACCGCCCCTGCCCGTTGCTCAAGCGCATGGTGGCCGCGGGTTATCTAGGCCGTAAGAGCGGGCGCGGCTTTTATCATTACGACTAGCTTGCGCTGACGATAAGAGCGCGGCATAAAGAAGTCATTGCCACTCAACCAAGCGTTCGCTAGGGTTGAGGGGTGTTCACTTTCATGTTCAATAACAAATCGAATAAGGAGTCCGCCATGAGCGAAGCTGTGATCGAGAAAGTAGATAACGACGGGATGGTGCGGCTGACCATCAACCGTCCTAAAGCATTGAATGCTCTAAACAGTGAGGTATTAGCCGCGCTGGAAGCCCATTTGGTTGAGCTTGAAGCTCATCCGAACCTACGCGCCGTGCTGATTACCGGTGCGGGTGAAAAATCCTTCGTGGCCGGTGCCGATATCACCGAAATGCGCGAAAAAACACCCGAAGAGGCGCGGGCTTTCGCCAGCCAAGCGCTGCGTACTATTAAGCGCCTAGAAACACTGCCCGTGCCGGTGGTCGCGCTGGTGAACGGGTTTTGCCTTGGCGGTGGCTGCGAATTGGCGTTGGCCTGCGACTGGGCAGTAGCCAGCGACAACGCTGTATTTGGTCAACCGGAAGTACTGTTGGGGGTGATTCCCGGTTTTGGCGGTACACAACGCCTGCCACGTCGCGTTGGGCCAGCCATGGCGATTGATCTGGTCACCACTGGGCGCAAAATCGACGCTCAAGAAGCGCTACGTATTGGCCTGGTGAACCGAGTTATGCCGCAAGCGGAGCTGGAAAACTACGTTGAAGAGCTCACCAAGCAGCTTAAAGGCAACGGCCCCCAGTCGGTTCGCGGTGCCAAACAGGCGGTTCACGACGGAATGGACCAGGACCTGGATAGCGCCCTGGCGTTGGAAACCAGCCTGTTCGCCTTCTGCTTTGCCGGTGACGAACAGAAAGAGGGCATGGCGGCCTTTGTCGAGAAGCGTAAGCCAAACTTTTAACATCAGGTGCTAGCACTGAGCATCTAGGGTTTAATTTATTCCGCTTTTGCTTATTTAGGGGGTGGCGCTTGCGTCACCCCCGTTTTATTCTCGAAAGCATCACTGGTTAGCTAATTGTGGTTCACCTCAACACCCAAGGAGCGCTGCATGTTTGACCTCTATATTGCCAATAAAAACTACTCTTCTTGGTCACTGCGCCCTTGGGTGTTGATGAAGGTACTGGAGATTCCGTTTAACGAACATCTCATGCCGTTCGAAGGTGGTTTTGGCGCGAGCCATGACACTTTTATTCATTTTTCACCTTCAGGCTTAGTGCCTTGCCTAGTGGATAAAGCGGTCGGCGATGGGGTGGCGGTGTGGGACTCATTAGCCATTACCGAGTATCTGGCCGAACAGCACACTAACGTGTGGCCAACGGATAAGATCGCACGTGCCTGGGCGCGTTCAGCCACCGCTGAGATGCACAGCGGCTTTGGTGCACTGCGCGATGAATGTTCCATGAACTGCGGTGTGCGAGTTGAGCTGAACAGCCTGTCAGCAAAGCTCAAGGCGGATTTAACCCGCCTGGATGCGTTATGGCAGCAGGGGCTTGAACGCTTTGACGGGCCTTTTCTGGCGGGTGAGTACTTCACCGCCGTTGATGCGTTTTATGCGCCCGTCGCTTTTCGCGTACAGACGTTTAACCTGCCAGTGAGTGAACACTCCCAAGTGTATGTCGAGCGCTTGCTGGCGCTGCCAGCGATGCAGGCGTGGTATCAAGCCGCGCTCGAAGAGACGTGGCGCGAGCCCATGCATGAAGATGAAACGTTGAAAAATGGCACGCTGAGTGCTGATTACCGGCATGCTTAACTTCCGCACAATTCGCCCGTGGCATCGGGTACACTAGCGCAAATTTTCGTTTGGACACGTTCATGGCTCTTAGCGCAACGCCCTACAAAGTGGATATTAACCTCACCGATCTGGATCGTGGCGTTTATGAAACGCTGCGCTTTACCGTGGCGCGTCACCCGTCTGAGACGGAAGAGCGCATGACTGCACGCTTGCTTGCCTATGTGCTGTGGTATAGCGAGTCGCTGGCTTTTGGGCGCGGTCTTTCCGATGTAGACGAGCCGGCGTTATGGGAGAAAAGCTTAGATGGACGCTTGCTGCACTGGATCGAAGTAGGTCTGCCAGATGCCGAGCGCATTACATGGTGCTCACGTCGGGCGGAGCGTGTATCGCTGCTCGCCTATGGCCGGGTAGATCTATGGGAAAGCAAAGTGCTGCCCAATGTAACGTCACTGAAAAACGTCCATGTGGCGGGACTACCACAAGAGGCTCTAGCGACCATTGCTAAAGACCTGCCAAGAGCTATTAATTGGGCCATTATGATCAGTGAAGGTTCGCTGTATATTACCGATGAAAATGGCCAGCATGAGATTACGCCGCAGTGGCTGTTGCGCGATCGCTAGCAATTATCAGACTTTCGTCTACCCTATTAAGCTAGCAACATAAGCATTAGACAGACAAAAGGATGGCCGATGGGCCATCCTTTATTTTTTTACAGTATGCTTGCTATCTTTTTGCACAATTACATACAATCAACAATGTTTGTGGGAGATCATGTTGGTTGGTGGTATCTCAATCGTCTCAAGGACAATCTCAAGGAATGAGCAATGAAAGGTAACTCCCTTCTACGCTGCCAGCTGTTCCCGCTGGTAGCTGCTATTAGTTTGATGCCTATTTTCGCACAGGCAGACGATAGCGTACTGTCCATCAAGCATGAAAACGATGGTATGGCCAGCAGTGACGATGGCCACTTTACCAGTGGTTTTGAGCTTAATTGGGCATTTGAGCCCGAAGCGAAAAGTTGGACACAGCACTTGGCCAAGGCTATCCCTGATAGCATTATCGGCAACGCCGATATGGCAGCTTTCCGGCTGGTGCACCAGATTTATACGCCCAACAATATTGAAAAGCGTGCGTTAATTGAAGATGATCGCCCCTATGCAGGGATCGTTTACGGCGGTCTTTCGCTTTATGAAGACGTGCCAATGGGTAATTGGCGCCAATCGACCGACCTGCATTTAGATATTGGTTTGGTTGGGCCATCATCGCTTGCCGACAGTATTCAGCGCGAAGTGCATCGCATCACCGATAGTGACCGCCCGAACGGGTGGGATAACCAGCTGGGCGATGAAGCGATAGTGAATGCGACCATGCGGCGCCAATGGTGGCATAGCTCCCCGTTTCTTGGTAAGCAGTTCGCCCATGGCCCTAGCGTAAGTGCCGCGTTGGGCAACCTCTACACCTATGCAAGCGCAGGGTATAGTGTGCGCTGGGGCGACGAAGCCCCGGGGATCCCTACGCTGACCCCCAATCCTGGTAGCCGCCACTATATGACGGGTAAAGAGGGATGGCAGTGGTATCTGTTTGCGAGCGTAGACGGCTACTACATGGCACAAAACCTAACGCTAGATGGTAATACCTTCAGGGATAGCCACTCGGTTGATCGGAAAGAATGGGTCGGCGATGTTTCAGCAGGACTGGCGTTAGCCTGGGAAGATTGGCAGGTCACTTACGCCGCTGTACAGCGTTCACGTGAATTCGACGGCCAGGAAGAGCAAGATAAATTTGGTGCCTTAACGCTATCCAAGCGTTTCTAACTAATTAAGAGCGATTTGAGAGTGAGCGTCTTTCGGGAGGAGTGTCGTGATGACAAATAAACACCCTCACACTCCCGATGGGCGCTATTTCGTTGCCAAAAATCGGCTCTGGCGCTGTACAAATCCACACTTAAGTGAAGATGAGAAGCGCTTTTATATCAAGGCGCTAATGAAGGCCCGCCGGTCAGTGAGAACCGCCCAGCAGCAAGGTGATGATGATGCACTTCGCCAAGCCCGCGACGCAGTACAAACCGCTAAAGAGGCGCTAGGGGAGCGTGGTCCCGTATGGTGGGATGATAATGCCCCTGATGAAGGAGGCTTGGCCCCGCATAACAGCTCCTATGCCGAGTGGTGGAATAGCCAGCACTAAATGACTCCTTCCGTATACAACAGAATCAGGGCTGCTAGCCTAGGCAGTGAGGTATGTTATGTTTAAATAACGCTGGCGTTTAAGGGAGTATGAGCACATGGAAGCGTATTTTTTTAATGGTTGGGGTAATTTACTGCGAGTTATCGTGGTTGGGATACTGGCTTACGCGGCTCTCGTTTTTTTCTTGCGAATATCGGGCAATCGCACGCTTTCGAAGATGAACGCCTTCGATTTAATTGTAACGGTAGCCCTTGGTTCCACATTGGCCACGGTTCTCTTATCTAAAAACGTAGCGTTATCTGAGGGCGCTGTGGCGATGGCGCTACTGATTTCTCTTCAGTTCATCATTACTTGGTTCAGCGTACGAACCGCCTGGGTACGTCGGTTAGTGACCGGCGAGCCACTGATGCTGCTTTATCGAGGGGAGTTTATTACCACCTCCATGCGAAAAGCACGGGTTACTCAAGATGAAGTTCAGTCAGCTATTCGCGGCAGTGGTATTGCTGATGTGAAAGCTGTGGAAGCCGTGGTACTGGAAACGGATGGTTCCATAAGTGTTATCAAGCAGAATGCAGAGAGCAGCCATTCGAGTTTAGAGGGTGTTCGTGGCCCCCGTTGATGCAGTTCGTAGCTCATATTCCTAAGTAATATTAATTTTTACGTTCACGTTTGCGCTTGGCGGTGGTATTCTTCGCCACTGCTAATTTTAAGGACGCAACGTGAATATCAAAGCTGATCTTTCCATCCTCGATATTATTGGCCATCTGATTATTTGGGTGGTACTCAGCATCGTTACTTTTGGTATAGCGCTATTTTTCTTCCCCTATTCGTTTTCACGGTTTGTGATTAACCGTACTTCGGTAGTGGATGCTGCTGGGGTAGAGCGAAAAATGGTTTGTGATATCAACCTGTTCAGTAACATCGGTCATATTATTCTCTGGATGCTGATTTCGCTGATCACCTTTGGGCTGGGGTATATTTTCTACTTCTATCGAGTATGGAACTATGCTTTGAATAACTCACGGGTTGAGTAGCCTTAGCCTGTAAGCTGGAAGCTACCAAGAGCCTACGCTGAGAGATTAAGCGTAGGCTCTTTTTTTGGGCTACTTACTCACCATCAGCCAGCTTATCCTGGGTTTTATGCGTAAAGTCGCTAGCGTCGTGGCGCTCATGCAACTGCTCGTGAGGCTCGCCCCAGGTGCGATTCACCATACGGCCGCGTTTTACAGCGGGACGTTCATCTATCTCTTCGGTCCAGCGTAGGACGTTCTTATAAGTGTGAGCTTCCAAGAACTCGGCTGCTTCGTAAACGCGGTTTTTTACCAGCGCGCCGTACCAGGGGTGAATGGCCATATCGGCAATGGTGTACTTATCGCCTGCCATATAGCGATTTTCCGCCAAGTGACGATCAAGCACATCCAACTGGCGCTTTACTTCCATGGTGTAGCGATCAATCGGATACTGATACTTTTCCGGCGCATAGGCGTAAAAATGACCAAAACCACCACCCAGCATGGGTGTGCTGCCCATTTGCCAAAACAACCAGGAGAGGCACTCCGTGCGCTTCGCTGGCTCGCTAGGTAAGAAAGCGTCAAACTTTTCAGCTAGGTAAAGCAGGATGGCGCCGGATTCAAATACCCGTTGTGGTGGATTGACTGAATGATCCATCAGCGCGGGAATTTTGGAGTTAGGGTTTACCGCTACAAAACCACTGCTGAATTGATCGCCTTCGCCAATTTGGATCAAGTGAGCATCGTACTCGGCGCCTGCTATTTCTTTTTCCAGCAACTCTTCGAGCATCACGGTCGCTTTGACACCGTTGGGCGTGGCAAGGGAGTAAAGTTGCAGAGGGTGTTTGCCTACCGGCAGTGTTTTGTCATGGGTAGGGCCCGCAACCGGGCGATTGATATTGGCAAATTTACCGCCATTGCCAGGCTCCCATTTCCAAACACTGGGTGGGGTATAGGTGTTGTCGCTCATTGTTTCCTCGCTATTACGGTTAACAGTATTGAGGTAATCCTAGCTTTTGTGCGGCTATTCTAGAGTTATGGGGGTGATGAAAAGGAGCTGCAAGGGTAGTCTGGAGATTAGCCTGTTAATAAAGTAGTTCATTTTCCATAGGGGGTGGCGGATGCGTGTGATTGGCATACTGGGCGGCATGAGTTGGGAGTCGACCCAAGGGTATTACCGAGCTTTAAACGAAGGCGTTAAAGCAGCGCTTGGCGGCTTTCATTCGGCCAAGATTGTGATGGTGAGTGTTGATTTTGCCGAGATTGAGGCGATGCAACAGCAGGGAGATTGGCAGGCAGCCGGTGATCTGCTGGCCCGCGCCGCCCAAAGTGTGGAGTGTGCGGGTGCCGAGTGCCTACTAATTGCCACTAACACTATGCATAAAGTGGCGCCCGCTGTTGAACAGGCTATTGCGATTCCGCTACTGCATATTGCTGATGCCACTGCTGAGCAACTAAAAGCCGATGGGATCTCTCGGGTGGGCCTATTAGGTACACGCTTCACCATGGAGCAGGACTTTTATATTGGTCGGCTAGAAGAGCATTTCGGTATTGAAGTGGTCGTGCCCGACCGGGCTGAGCGCGACATTGTTCACCGGGTGATTTTCGAGGAACTCTGCCAGGGGCGCATTGAAGAGGGCTCCCGCCAGCGCTATTTGGCGATCATTGATTCGCTCTATGCTCAAGGTGCTCAGGCGGTAATTCTTGGCTGTACCGAAATCGCCATGCTAGTAAGCCAACAAGATACAGCGGTGCCGCTATATGACACCACCGCGTTGCATGCACAGAAAGCGGTGGCGTGGGCACTAACTGATTCGTCTAGTTAATGGGCTAGACCAGCGTCAGGGTGACATTAATATTGCCACGGGTGGCGTTGGAGTAGGGGCAAACGGTATGGGCTTTATCAATCAGCTGCTGAGCGACATCTTGCTCCAGGCCGGGAAGGCTGATTTTTAGTTCAACCTCGATACCGAATCCAGTAGGAATGGCGCCGATACCGACATGGCCATCGATTTTTGTCTCCGGGGGAAGCTTTACTTTTTCCTGGCTTGCCACGTGTTTCAGGGCCCCTAAAAAGCAGGCCGAGTAGCCTGCCGCGAAGAGCTGCTCTGGGTTAGTGCCATCACCACCCGCGCCCCCCAGCTCTTTTGGTGTGCTGAGTTTTACATCCAGTGCGCCATCAGATGATTTAGTTTGGCCTTCCCGGCCACCTGTAGCGGTAGCATGGGCGCGATAAATGACTTTCTCGATAGTGGTTGTCGTCATGGCATATCTCCTGTCAGTGTTTTAATTCAATGCTGTTAATCATGTGTTTGCGCTTTAAATTTAGCGCAGCTTTATTTTGCGCGCAATATAAATAGGCAATTAAATGGGAAGCCCTTTGCAACAAAGCGAAGGGCTACTGACTTTTTTGCAAGCTATCGCGTAGTCGGACTAGATCCTCTTTCAGCGTCGTCAGCGCCTCGATGGACTGCTCGCTGGCATGCACTACGCAGCTAGGGATGTGATAGGCCTGTTCACGCAGCGCTTTTCCTTTATCGGTAAGGTAAAGCTCTACGACACGTTCGTCCTGGTGACTGCGTTTACGATTCAATAGTTGATCGGCTTCAAGGCGTTTAAGCAGCGGTGTAAGCGAACCTGGATCGGTCAGTAAACGCTTACTCATTGCGCCCACTGTAATGCCGTCGTTTTGCCACAATACCAGCATGGCAAGGTATTGCGGGTAAGTAAGCCCCAACTCCTTAAGTAGCGGTTTATACACCTTGGTCATCATCAACGACGTTGAATAGAGCGCAAAGCAGAGCTGTTGATCGAGTTCTAGTTCACTGCAGGATGGTTGCACAAGTAGGGGTGCTCCGAAACGAAATACGTAGGCTAATGTAGCGTGATGACGTGTCAGTGGCTAGATCTAGACGTTGGTCGTAAATTGGCAGTTTTGTTTTGACACGCTTCAGGCAGGTCGATAGCCTTCGCTTACTGAATGTTACCGGTAACAAGTTGCCGTTCATTGAAGCTTCCATTAACGACTCAGCTATTTACACCCAAGTCATTAACAACCCAGTCATTTACAACAATGAGTATTTGGAGATAACGCTATGACACCTATTTGGCGCAACACACTGACCTTAGTCGGCGCGACCACGCTGACATTGGGTATGGCTCATGCTCAAAGTCCAGAGCTTTCTGACCCACCGGAAATTGAAGGTGAGGTGGTGGGAGACCACGGCTCACATACCCTGCGCATGGGCATTGGACTTGCTGAAAGTTCGCCACAGTACCTATCCAGCCAATACTTTGGTGAAATCCTGGAGCAGCGGACCGACGGCCGTATTACCGTTAATGTTTTCCCTAACAGTCAGTTAGGCGACGACGTGCAGATGATGGAAATGCTGCAAACCGGTACGCTGGATATGACCTACCCGTCTAGCTCCGCGACCACTGGCTACGTTGAAGAGCTGGCTGCTTTCGACCTTCCATTCCTGCTGCCTAGCCGTGAAGCAGCCATTGCTGTTATGCAAAGCGATGTGGCTCAGAATATGCTGGACGCCTTTGACGGTACCGGCCTTAAAGCCTTGGCCTTCTCTGAAAATGGCTATCGTCAGCTTTCTAACAGCGCTCGCCCGGTGGCTAGTCCTGAAGATGTTGCAGGCATGGACGTACGTGGTTTAAGCGTGCGTACTATGGAAAACCCGGTGCACCTGGCGATATGGGAAGCCCTCGGCGCCAATCCTACGCCGATGGCATTCGGTGAGCTGTTCTCTGCGATGGAGCAGGGTGTCGTTGATGGCCAGGAAAACCCGTGGAGCACCATTCTGACTTCTAACTTCCACGAAGTGCAGGATTACGGTACCGAAACACGTCACGTCTACACACCGTTCATCATGATGCTTTCCGAACGTACCTGGGAGCGTATGGCGCCCGAGTATCAAGAGCTTGTGCTAGAAGCTGCGCGCCAGTCTGCTGAATACGAAATTCAGCTGTCCGCTGAGTACGATGATTGGTCACGCGACCAGCTAGCAGAGCGTGGTATGGAGATTACTCGCTTGGACGACGAGCAGTTAGCCGCTTTCCAAGAGGCTGTTCAGCCGGTATATGAAGAGTGGGCGCCGCGTATTGGCGAAGACTTGATCGCCGACATTCAGCAAATTGTTGAAGAGAGCAGCAACTAAACCTTACGTTTAGCGCCACCGTCGGGCAGGCCTTTGCGCCTGCCCGACGTGTCAGTGCCCCTGGAGTTCTTATGTCACTCTCCTCTACACCGCCTAATCCCTCTCATAAGCCCACGCCGATTGAAGACCCATCGGTGTATCTTGACGACCCCAACCGCAAGCTATTAGAGATTGATACCGATACCCGCCAAGGACCGGCGTTGTTCCGCTGGCTTACCTTGGGGATGGAGTATGTGATCGGAGCTATTTTAGTTGCGTTGATTGTGTCTGTTTCCTGCAACGTGGTGGGGCGTGCGCTGTTTAATCATTCGCTGCCATGGGCGGATGAGCTAGCACGCATGTTGTTTATTTGGTTGGTATTTATCGGCGCTGCGGCGGCGTTTTCTCGCTACGAGCACATTGCGGTTGATGCGCTGGTGCGGCGCCTGCCGCTGCGCTTGGCGCATATGCTTTATATGCTGCAGCACCTGATTATTACCTGCTTGATGGGGGTAATGATTTGGGGTGGATACCAAGTGCTGGCGCGCTCTAGTGGGCGTTCGGCGATTATGGATGTGCCGCTGAGCTTTATCAGCCTTTCGCTGGTTCTATGCGTCATTTTTATTGCGGTGGTTTCGATTTGGCGAATGTGGGTCAGCTTGAACGTTATTCGTCACCCTGAGCGGGAGCGCTAATCATGCTATGGATTTTCCTGGTTATTTTGTTGGTCTCTATCATTATTGGGCTGCCCATCGCCTTTGGCCTAGGCGTTGCAGCGTTAGTGATGGCAGTGCTCTCGGATATTCCGCTGTCGATCATGATCGAGCAGTCCATCCGCGGGGTAAACAGCTTTCCATTGCTGGCGATTCCGTTCTTTATTTTAGTCGGTGAGGTGATGAGCAATGGCGGTATCGCTCGTCGCTTGATGGAACTGGCGGGCGCACTAGTCGGCTTTATGCGCGGCGGGCTAGGGCAAGTTGCTATCACCGGCTCTATGTTCTTCGGCGGCATTAGTGGTTCGGCAGTTGCTGATACGGCTGCCACCGGTGCAATGATGATTCCCTCCATGAAAGAGCAGGGCTATACCGCAGCCAATGCCACCGCGATTAATACCGTGTCCTCGGTGATCGGGATCATTATTCCGCCGTCAATTCCTTTGATTCTCTACGGCATCGTTACCGAAACCTCGATTAGTCGCCTGTTTATCGCGGGTATTATTCCGGGCCTTCTGATTGGCTTTGCACTCATGGTGACGACCTATATTCTTGCCAAAAAGAATGGTGGCGGCGTACGTCAGTTCCGCTGGGATCGCCTCTGGAAAGCCTTCAAAGATGCCTGGCTTGCGCTGGTGTTACCGGTGATTGTGATTGGCGGCATTATCGGCGGTGTTTTTACCGCGACCGAAGCGGCCGTAGCGGCATTGCTCTATGCGCTGGCTATTTCGCTGGTGGTCTATCGCGAATTCAAGCTTAAAGAGCTGGGCGGTATGCTAATTCGCACAGCGCGTTTGACCGGTATGGTGATGATGCTGCTAGCGTTTGCGACGGTCATTGCCTGGTTCCTTACCATCAATATGGTGCCGCAAACCTTGGTCAGCCAAGTGCAGGCAATCACTGAGGATCCCTTCCTGCTGCTATTGATCGTGGCTTTCTTGCTGCTGTTGGTGGGGTTTGTGATGGACTTGACCCCAGCGATGGTCATTATGGCGCCGATGCTGGCACCTATTGTCACCTCGGTGGGTGTTGATGCAGCATACTTCGGCGTGCTGATGGCGTTTGTATTGGGCATTGGGTTGTTAACACCGCCTGTGGGTACCTGTCTTTATGTCGGCTGCGGGGTGGGTAAGGTCTCGATGGAGTCGTTGGTCAAAGCCATGCTGCCTTACTACGCGGCGCTGTTGGTGGTGTTAGTGATTTTGATCGCCTTCCCAGGCATTGTCACTTGGCTGCCGGACCTCACCGCTGTACGCGGCAATTAATAGGAGAGCCTCTGTGAAGACCCTCTCGCATCGTATTTTAGTGATGGGCGTGTCCGGTTCAGGAAAGTCGCATATTGGCCGGCAACTGGCGCTCACCATGGGGGCCACATTTATCGATGGCGATGATCATCACTCGCCCGCCAATGTGGCCAAGATGGCGAGTGGCACTCCGCTCAATGATGATGACCGGCGCGAGTGGCTGGATACGCTGGCGGCGCTATTCGCTGAGTACCGGGCACGGGATGCGTCGTTGGTGATTGCCTGCTCGGGATTAAAAAAACGTTACCGAGAGCAGCTTCGCCAAGGTGACCCAGCACTGAATATTCTCTATTTAGAGGGCACGCGCGAGCTTCTGCTGCAGCGCCTAGAGACCCGGGCAGGCCACTTCTTTAAAGGCGATACCATGTTAGCCAGCCAACTGGTCGACTTGGAACCCCCCGGTGAAGAGGAGGCGTTTAACGCCTCCATTACTTTGTCGCCTAACCAAATCGTTAATCAATTTGCTGCCACGCTGCGATTAACCTGCCGTACGCTAAGTTAAAGAAAGGAGTAGGCATGGGGGCCACCCATTGGGTAGGGTAGGCCTCAATGCACCCTCGTTGCACAAGGCAGTCACCCTTTTGAAGAAAAAACGCCCTACCTTACAGGATATTGCCGACCACGTAGGGGCTACCAAGATGACGGTAAGCCGCTGTCTGCGCGACCCAGAAACGGTCTCGGAAGGTCTACGTGAACGCATCTTCTCGATTGCCGAACAGATAGGCTATATCCCCAATCGCGCGCCTGATTTACTCTCCAGGGCGACCAGCCATTCGATAGGCGTTCTGGTGCCGTCGCTCACTAACCAAGTATTTGCCGATGTAATTGTAGGGATCGAGACGCTAACGGAACCGGCCGGTTATCACCTGATGCTCTCTCACTATGGCTATAGTCCCGAGCTTGAAGAGCGCAGCTTGGCCTCGCTGCTCTCCTATAACGTTGATGGGGTCATCCTTTCTGACCGCGACCATACGCCACGCAGCCTGCGTATGCTGGAAACCGCCGGTATCCCCATTGTGGAAATCATGGATACCCACCGCCCTCCGCTACAGCAGGCGGTGGGCTACGACAACGTTCAAGCCGCCTACGACATGGTCAGCGAGATGATTATACGGGGGCGACGTCAGGTGATTTATCTGGCGGTGCGTTTGGATGAGCGTACCCGGCAGCGCGAACTGGGCTACCGCCGCGCCATGGAAGAGCACGGCTTAACGCCCGTTACCCTGCAAAGCACCCAGCGTTCGTCATACAGCGTGGGGGCCGCGCTACTTCAGCAGGTAATAACCGATTACCCCGCCGCGGATGGCCTATTCTGCACCAATGATGATGTGGCGGTAGGTGCTTACTTTGAGTGCCAGCGACGCAACATTGATGTGCCGGGACGCATGGCCTTGGCGGGCTTTCATGGCCACGATGTAGGTCATGTGATGACGCCACGACTAGCTAGCGTGGTTACCCCGCGCCAGGCCATCGGCGAAGCGGCAGCGGGGGAGCTGTTGGCGCGCCTTCGCGGTGAGTCGCTGAACCAAACAGTGGTTGATTTGGGCTATCGTATCGAAACAGGCATGACGCTATAGAGCATGTTATCGAGTAGCCGCTAGCGGCGTAAATGACTAAAGTAGCCTTTTACCTTTGTCGCGAGGCCGCTGTGCAGATTACTCAACTTAACATCTACCCCGTTAAATCATTAAAAGGCATCAGCGTTACCCGCAGCGAGCTACAAGAGCACGGTCTTGCTTGGGATCGTCGCTGGATGCTTGTGGACACCCATCAGCGTTTTGTGACCCAGCGTCAATTGCCAGCGCTTGCCACTATTGAGGTTGCGCTGACCGATGAATCCCTAGTCCTGTCGCATCCTGATGTCGAACCGCTAAGCATTCCGTTGGCCGAGCCTCAGGGGAATCTGCGCCTCGTCAGCGTATGGGATGACCACTGCAAAGCGTTGCCTGAAGGTGAAAACGTAACGCGTTGGCTAGAGGCTGCATTGGGCGAACAGGCTCAAGGGTTAAGTTTGGTGCGCTTTGCCACCGAATTTACCCGGGCGGTGGAACAAGATTTTCTTGATGGCGGTTCGGCGCATACCTATTTTGCTGATGGCTATCCGTTTTTAATTGCTACCACGGGTTCGTTAGATGCACTGAATCAAGCGTTAGTGGCAAAAGGGCAAGCCCCTGTGCCTATGAACCGCTTTCGACCCAATATTGTCGTTGAGAGCAACGAGGCCTGGGCTGAAGACCGCTGGGTAACGCTCAATGAGCAAAACGGCGCTTTTCAGCTCGCACTGCGTAAGCCGTGTAAGCGGTGCAAGATCACGACGATTGATCAGCACACGGCGGTAGTGCCTGTCCCTGCGGAACCGCTGAAGACCTTAGTTGAACTCAATACACAGCCCTCCTTGAAAGGTGCGTATTTTGGTCAAAACGCCACGTTAACTGCTGGCGTTGGCAGTGTTATTCGTGTGGGGGATAGGCTGTTGGCAGCGTCCCGCGGCGTTTAACGCGTAGTAATTTTGTCGCAATAGCCGTGCCGATCAGCGTAATCACCATGCCGACAATAATCTGCAGGTTGAGTGTTTCGCCGAGCAGCAGGTAACCCCACATTAATGCGCTAACCGGCACCAAAAAAGTCACTGTTGACGTTGCGGTAGCGCCCGCGCTAGCGAGTAACCCAAAGTAGAGTAGAAAGGCGAGTGTGGTGCTGAGTGCGGCCAGGGCTAGAGCGTTTCCCCATGCTAAAGGGCTGATGGGGTCGCTTGGCCATAACAAAATACCGGGAATCAGCAGCACCAGCGCCGACATGGCACTACTGCCTGCGGCTAGCACACGCGTTGGCAGATGGCCGAGGCGTGTTTTGGAATAGTTGCCCGCAATCCCATAGCAAAAGGTTGCTGCTAAGACGGCTAAAATAAACCAGCCATCGCCACCCAGCGCAAAATCAAGTCGATCCGCAGAGAGCACATAAACACCCACGAGTGCCAGGGCGAGGCCTAAGTATTGCTGACGCTGGATGGCGGTCGCGAAAAACAGGGCGCCAATCAGTGCGGTAAAAATCGGCGTCGTAGCGTTAATCAATGACGTAAAGCCCGCTTCAAGGCGTGTGGTAGCGAGTGCAAGTAACGAAAAAGGCAGTACGTGATTAACTATGCCCAAGAATAATAGCGGCCCCTTATGCTGCCAGATGAGGCGCAGATAGTGCAGGCTAATAAGCAGCGGCGTTAGCAGTAATGCGCCAATTCCCATGCGCACCAGCACTAACGGCACCGCGCCAAATTCGGGGGCGGCCACGCGCATAAAAATAAACGACAAGCCCCAGAGTGAAGAGAGCAATATCAAGCGCAGCGCGTCAGCCGACGACATAGCGGATCCTTACAGGCTAAAAGTCATGCAATTAGAGAGCTAACTAGCTTACGACCGAACCAGTCCTGATGGAAGCCTGGAAAGGGTTGACTCGGCAGAGCGGTAAAAATCAGCTACGCTTGATAGGTGGCTAAACAGCAACTGCCGTTTAGCTCTATTTGACAATACGTCTAAGCATATTGGCACATAAGGAGTTGTTATGGATCGTACAGCTAGCGCACGTTGGGAAGGTGGTCTCAAGGATGGTAAAGGCACCGTTTCAACCGAGAGTGGCGTTTTAGATGCCAAGTACTCCTTCAGCAAGCGCTTTGAAGATGAAAAAGGCACTAACCCTGAGGAACTGATTGGCGCAGCGCATGCCAGTTGCTTCTCAATGGCGCTCTCAATGATTTTGGGTGATAAAGGCTATACCGCCGATTCTATCGAAACCAGCGCCAAGGTGACTCTTTCCCAGAGCGATTCAGGGTTTGATATTTCGAAAATTCATCTGGACGTTGTCGCCGCGATCAGTGGCGCCGACGAAGCTGCTTTTCAGGAGGCGGCAGAAACGGCCAAAGCTAATTGCCCCGTTTCTAAAGTTCTTAATGCTGAAATCAGCATGAACGCTAAATTAAAAGCCTGATTTAATTAATTCACGGATCCACACATAGCCATTATATGTGGATCTTTATTGATTTTAAGTGGTTAATTAAAAGTAATAAAAAAGCCTTGGCAAGTGCCAAGGCTTTTATGTAGCTAAGCTATTATACAGCTATCCGACGCTCATTCTTCGCGGTTATATTCTTCAGCTGCTTCAAGCGCATCTTGTGACGCTTTGACGGTAATGACGTAGTCTTCGCCATTTTCATGTTTGGACAGTTCAAGTGAATCCCATTCGATGGCGACGTTTTTCTCGCCCATCCCTAGGAAGCCACCAACACCTACAACGACGGCATTGATTTGCCCATCTTCATCAATAACAAGGTCAGTGATGGTGCCAATATCTTCGTCATCTTCGACGCTGCTTTTGACTTGGTTACCGGTCAGAGCATCCGAATGGAAAGTGCCTTCTGGCGTTTCCGTCAGGTAAGTCGCTTCCATGGTGGTGGTATTCTCTTCGGCATTTGCCGCACCTGCAGCAAACATAACAGCCGGCACCATGAGAGTACCTAGAATAGCGGGTTTGATCATTTTCATTTTTACTTGCTCCTTGCGATTTTATTGGGCCTTAACGACTCCGCGTAACAGCCCGAATAAATCAATAGCGTCGGTATTAGTTGCCGGTTAAATAAGTGATGGCAACGCCTGCACTATTTACTCCTGATTGTGTTAATTACAATTAAGTAACTAACGCCGTATTGCGGCTTTCTTCGCAAATACAAACATAGATTAGTCGCTGTGCTCAAAAATGCAATTTCTTAACTATTTGTGTTTAATTAATTTAGCGTAGTTGAAAATAGTTGAAAGTAATTGAGAATAGTTGAAAATTGTGTCGTTAGCGCGCTGGATCAAGCACGCCACCCAGTGACGCATTGCGTCTAAACCAGCCTGCTATGCTTGTCCGGGGGTAACGTGTGGGCAGCACTTCATGGGGAATGGACTCTGAAAGGAAGCAGGCAAACGTGCCTGCCTCTGGCACCACGCGGGCGACCTCCTGGCTTGGATCATCTGGGTGATAGATAACCATCTCCCCACCGCCGTCGCTTGGCCAGTGGGGGGTTAAATAACCGACAGTGGAGATGACGCGGTTAGCGCGCCCGCGAAAACTATCCAGATGACGCTGATAAAAAGCCCCAGGGGGGTAGTGGGCAAAGTGAGCTTCGTACTCAAATAAACCCAAAAACAGCGCGTGATTAAGCGCCTGCTGTAATTCGCTCATGGCGTCTAAATAGCGCCGCTGGGCAGCGCTTTCGTGATCAAGCCAGTGGATCGCATCGCCTCGAATATCTTTACGTAGCAGGTGCTGCTGGCCTCGGCCGATGCCCGCTTCGTCCAAGCCTTGATAGGCCGCTCGATGCAATATTTCGTGATTCAGTGCATCGCAAAGCGCAAGATCAATTACCTCCCGACCGACATACCAGCCCTGTTCAACCAGCGCATCGACAAGGTCGGCTGGCACTGCTGGGTGCAGTGCAGGTGACAAGGTAGCAACAGAAGGGGTCATTTGTTGGGTCTCGTTGACGCTGGGTGGGAAGCGCTCTTGGAGGATTGAGAGAGACGGCTGTTACGTTCAGGGTGGTGGCGAAGCAGGCCGAGAGGGCGTTGATATAAATCGATCGGCATACCAAAACCTTCAGCCAATAATTCCACCAGCATCATCGCCGATAACCCCCAGATGACATGGCCATCGACATGATAGCTGGGAACATAGTGGGCAACCCCATCTACGGTAATGACATCGGTATGTGTGCGGTGGTCGTCGAGAAAATGGCTTAACGGGACTTCAAAGATGGCGTCTAACTCCCCGGGATCAGCGACCAAAGGTAAATCAGGCGGAATAATACCTACCCAGGGAGTCACGCGTATTCCATGCAGTGAAATGACATCAGACAGCCGTCCCAGGGGTTGCACTAGACCGGGGTCAAGGGCAATCTCCTCTTCAGCCTCGCGTAGCGCTGTGGCGTAAAGATCCGTATCAAAAGGCTCGCGCTTGCCACCTGGAAAGGCCACTTGACCACTGTGTGTGGCTAAATGGCTGGCGCGGCGGGTAAACAGCAAGGTAGGCGCAGGGCGCTCAACAATCGGCAACAGTACCGCGGCCTCGGGCATCACGATGTGGTCCAAGCGTTGAGGAGTAAGCTGTTGCAGCTGTTTACGCAGTTTCTCTAACATGGGGCATCCCGTTACTTTGTTCTCTTTTACCCAGCAGCGGTCGTTAACGTCAAGCGCGTTGAGGCTTCTATCCACCAGCCGTTGAGAATATGCGATGAATTTTTGCAGCCAGTGTGGTGATAAAGTACGTTTTGCCATTCCTGAAGGCGACGACCGTCCACGTTACTTGTGCGATGTCTGCGGCACGATCCACTACCAGAATCCCCGCATTGTGGCGGGCACTTTGCCGGTCAGTGGCAGCAAAGTACTGCTCTGTAAGCGCGCGATTGCCCCGCGTAAAGGCTATTGGACGCTACCGGCTGGCTACATGGAAAATGCCGAATCGACGCAGCAAGCCGCGGTTCGAGAGACCCGCGAAGAGGCTTGTGCCGAGGTCGAGTTAGCTAATCTGTATACGCTCATTGATTTACCACACATCAACCAGGTGTATATGATTTTTCGCGCTGAGCTAGTCGGTGGTTTCAGTGCGGGACCAGAGAGCACGGAAGTCGCGTTATTTGAGGAGCATGAGATCCCCTGGGATGAGCTTGCCTTTATGACGATTGAGCGCACGCTTAGGCACTTTTACGCGGACCGACCCCTCAATGCGTTTCCGCTGCATATCAGCATGGTGACCCCTGAAGACCGCGAGCGCTATTTTGGTAGTGTATGAGTCTTCAATAGTACTACGTGTATCCGCTTAAAGGTCGGCCAACTGCCATACATCATACGCGACTTCTTCGTAGGGGTGAGCAAGTTTCAAGGCGGCAATGGCGCCGTGGATATGCGCTTCATCGCACAGCAACTCGACTTTGAACTCTTCTACCCTTTCCAAACTGCCAACCGAGCCGATATGCGGGTTGGCTTCTCCCGTGGGGCGAAATTGGCCCGTGCCTAGGGTTTGAAAGCAGGCATGGTCATAATTGCCAATACGGCCTGCACCGGCTTCAAACACTGCTTGCTTGACGCTTTCCGCATCTTCTATGGGAACAAAAAAAGCGAGCTTATACATGCTATCTCTCCCTGCGATCGGTCCATGAAAAACATTAAGCTCTGGGTATGTTAGCGGATAGACGACTACAGGTCGCGGGCTAAGCTTTGTATGATGATGCTTTTATGACTGTTTTGAGAGCCGCCCAATGGATAAATTTGAAGTAAAGCTGGATCAGGCGGCCAGAGCCGCTTGGATGTCCTACGTGGGCGGAATGACACAGGATGAGATTGCCAGTCAATTGGGGGTCTCAAGGCCAGGGGTACAGCGCTTACTGGCGTTGGCGCGGCAAGAGGGCCTGGTAAAAGTACATATCGATCACCCTATCTCTAATTGTATGGCATTGGGGAAGACGTTGCGTGATCACTTTGAGCTGACTTACTGCGACGTTGTCCCTGCCGATAACCACGCCGTCGAAAGCGCTGCCAGCTATCTGGCGGTAGCCGCGGCTGAGCGCATTGCTCAATTGGTAGAGCGTAGCGAGCCATTGACACTATCGCTTGGCACCGGGCGCTCGGTACGTGCGGCGGTAGAAGCACTCAGCCGCGTTGAACGCCCCCAGCATCGCTTTGTTTCCCTGGTGGGTAATGTTGCCCGGGACGGCTCGGCCAACCGCTACGATGCCGTCATGGTAATGGCGGATAAAACCGGGGGAGAGCGTTTTTTACTGCCCGCACCGGTGGTGGCCGAATCGCTCACCGAAAAACAGGCAATGCTGGCGCAGCGTTTATTCAAGGCGATTGCCGATGTGGCAAGGGAGTCCGAAGCCGCTTTTATCGGTATCGGTCGTATCGATCGCCAAGCCACACTGTTTCAAGATCATTTTATTAGCGAAAGTGAGCTGGATGAGCTGTTGGGCTTGGCGGCGGTAGGCGAGCTACTAGGCTGGCCGTTGAACAGGGAAGGAGAGGTGATCGATTGCTCGATTACGCGGCGAGTAACCAGTCTACCCCTGGAGCGTTTTGGTAAACACCACATGGTAGCGATAGCAGGGGGGTATGAAAAAGCCCCGGCGATTCATGCCGCATTGCGTGGTGGTTGGCTAAAAGGGTTGGTTACCGACGAAGTGGCTGCTCGGCAGATTGTTGAGGCGCTCTAGGGCTTTCAAACCCGGCTGCGTGCACTGCAATATGCAATAAGTGTAATAAGTTAGCGTAAAGTCTAAGCCAATCGGCTTTGCTTTTTTTTGGCTTACGTAAGATCATTTGTTCGATCGATGATCAATATGATCAAGGCAACAACAATGCCAACACATGCCCATAGGAGTGCTATATGCGACTCGCACGTCACTTGCCCGTCTCCGCGCTAGCGGCCGCCATTGCCCTATCCAGCCAAGCTCAAGCGCAAACCGAAATTACCGTGGCCACCGTCAACAACAACGATATGGTCATTATGCAGAGCCTCACCGAGGCTTTCGAAGAAGCGCATCCCGACATTACCCTGGATTGGGTGGTGCTTGAGGAGAACGTGCTACGCCAACGCATGACCACCGATATTGCCACCGGCGGCGGCCAATTCGACGTCATGACCATTGGTACTTATGAAGTGCCTATTTGGGCAGAACGCGGCTGGCTGTCACCGCTGGATAACCTGCCTGACGACTACAACGAAGACGATCTGCTGGCCTCAGTACGCGATGGTTTGAGTCTGGACGGCACGCTTCACGCGCTGCCGTTTTATGCGGAAAGCTCGATGATGTACTACCGCCAGGATCTGTTTGATAAAGCGGGCATCGAGATGAGTGATCAGCCTACTTGGGAAGAAGTACGCGAGTGGGCAGGTGAGTTACACGGCAGCGAAGAAGGCTTGGCCGGTATCTGTTTACGCGGTAAGCCCGGTTGGGGCGAAAACATGGCGTTTGTTTCCACCTTGGTAAACACCTACGGTGGCCGCTGGTTCGATGAGGAGTGGAATCCAGAACTCAACTCTGAGGAGTGGATGAACGCTATCCAGTTTTATGTCGATTTGCTCAACGATTACGGCCCACCAGGCGCAAGCTCCAACGGCTTCAACGAGAACCTAGCACTGTTCTCCCGTGGCAACTGTGCCATGTGGGTCGACGCCACTTCCGCGGCGGGCAAACTGTATGACGCCAATGAGTCCGATGTGGCGGACAGCCTAGGTTTTGCTCCGGCACCAGTGGCCGAAACACCGAAAGGGTCTCATTGGTTATGGTCGTGGGCGCTAGCTATCCCGGCGTCTTCAGAGAACCAGGACGCGGCGCGTGAGTTTATTACCTGGGCCACCTCGCAAGAGTACATCGAGCTTGTTGGCGAAACCGAAGGCTGGACCAGCGTGCCGCCGGGTACTCGTGAGTCAACCTACGCCAACGAGCAGTACACTGAAGCAGCGCCCTTTGCAGACTTTGTGCTAAAGGCTATTCAGGATGCCGACCCAACCGATTCTACGCTGGAACCCAATCCTTATGTCGGGGTTCAGTTCGTGGGCATTCCTGAGTTTCAGTCAATCGGTACCCAAGTCGGCCAAACGATTGCCGCGGCGCTAACCGGTGATACCACGGTAGAGCAGGCGCTCGAGAGTGCCCAGCGTGCCACCGAACGCACCATGCAGCGTGCCGGTTACCTCGACTGATGACAGTCTCACCTGCCTTGGATACCAAGGCAGGTGTTGCTCCCCTCCAGTGTTTTTGTAGGTGCTCCCATGAATAGAACCCGTGCCTCCGGCCGCACCGTCGGAGGGTTGAGAACGCTGTTGCTGCAAGCGCCAGCCGTAACGCTGCTATTGCTATGGATGATTGTGCCGTTAGGCATGACGCTATGGTTCTCCTTCCAATATTACAACTTGCTAATGCCCGGCATGACCGGCTTTGCCGGGTTGGAAAACTATGAATACCTTCTCACCGACCCAGCCCTTTGGGCTGCCATGGGCAATACGCTGCTACTGGTGGGTTGGGTGTTGGCGATTACCGTAGTCGGCGGCACTTTGCTGGCGGTGCTATTTCAGCAGGAGTTCCCAGGGCGCGGGATTGCTCGCGTGCTGGCGATTTCGCCGTTTTTCGTCATGCCTACCGTCAGTGCGCTGGTGTGGAAGAACATGATGATGCACCCATCCAACGGGGTGCTGGCGTGGTTGGCTGAGTCTATTGGTCTGCCCGCTGTCGATTGGTTTTCGTCGCTGCCGCTGACCTCGATCGTCATCATTGTGGCGTGGCAATGGCTTCCGTTTGCGCTGCTTATTTTGCTCACCGCGATGCAGTCGTTGGATGAAGACCAAGTTGAAGCTGCACGTATGGACGGGGCAGGGCCAATAGCGATTTTCTTCTTTATCACGTTGCCGCATCTAAAGCGGGCGATCAGCGTGGTCATCATGATCGAAATGATCTTCCTGCTGACCATCTTTGCCGAGATTTTTGTGACCACTTCCGGTGGGCCTGGCCTGGCGACCACCAACTTGGCCTACTTAATTTATATTCGTGCGCTGCTGGATTTTGACGTGGGTGTGGCGTCTGCCGGCGGGGTGATTGCGATCATTCTTGCCAATATCGTGGCGATCTTCCTGGTCCGTATGGTGGCCAAAAATCTGGAAGACTAGACCGGCACCTGTGTCGTGGGAGTACTTCGATGACAACATTAGTTTCCAAAACGGCGTCGCCCCGCTCGGTATCGGGGTGGCGGTCAGCACAAACCAAGCGCGCCTTTTTGACGGTCTTGGGATGGTCTGTCGCGCTGGTAATCTTCTTTCCAATTTTCTGGATGATCCTGACCGGCTTTAAAACCGAATCGGCGGCGATTGCCGACCCCACGTTGATTTTCTCACCCACCTTGGAGAGTTACCAGGCGGTGCAAGAGCGCTCGGGCTACGCAAGCTTTGCCCTTAACAGCGTCGCGGTAGCGTTTGGTTCTACCTTTTTAGCGTTGTTAATTGCGATTCCATCCGCCTATGCCATGGCCTTTTTGCCCACTAAGCGCACCAAAGGCACCTTGCTCTGGATGCTCTCTACCAAAATGCTGCCCTCGGTGGGTGTGTTGGTACCCATTTACCTAATCTTTCGTGACGTTGGGCTGTTAGACACACGTACCGGGCTAATTATCGTCTACACGCTGATGAATCTGCCGATTGTGGTGTGGATGCTTTACACCTTCTTTAAGGATATGCCCAAAGATATTCTTGAAGCGGGTCGTATGGATGGCGCCTCGACGTTCCAGGAAGTGTTCTATTTACTACTGCCGTTAACGCTGCCAGGCATCGCGTCTACTGGCCTGCTGTCGGTCATTTTAAGTTGGAACGAGGCATTTTGGAGTCTCAACTTAACCACCTCAAATGCCGCGCCGTTAACGGCCTATATCGCCTCATTCTCAAGCCCTGAGGGGCTGTTCTGGGCCAAGCTGTCTGCCGCTTCCACCATGGCCATTGCGCCGATCTTGATACTCGGTTGGATGACGCAAAAACAGATGGTACGTGGCCTGACCTTTGGCGCCGTCAAGTAAGGGATCTTCCTCATGGCAACATTACAACTACACAATATCACTAAGCGCTTTGGCGATACCGAGGTGATCAAGGGCATCGACCTTGAGGTCAATGACCGCGAGTTCGTGGTCTTCGTTGGCCCCTCGGGCTGTGGTAAATCAACATTGATGCGCATGATTGCTGGGCTGGAAAGCGCCACCGACGGCGATATTTTGATCGATGGTCAACGTATCAATGATGTCGGCCCAGCAGATCGCGGCCTCGCCATGGTATTTCAAAGTTATGCGCTTTATCCGCACATGACGGTAGAAGACAATATGGGCTTCAGCATGCGCCTGGCCGGTGTATCCAAAGAGAAACGGCGTGCCAAAGTGCTGGAAGCAGCCAAGATTCTCCAACTTGAGCCACTCTTGGATCGTAAGCCCAAAGCGCTCTCCGGTGGCCAGCGCCAGCGGGTGGCGATTGGCCGGGCGATTGTGCGTAACCCCAGCATCTTCCTGTTCGACGAACCGCTCTCCAACCTGGATGCCGCGCTGCGGGTGCAGATGCGTATTGAACTGGCGCGTCTGCACGACGAGCTGGACGCGACCATGATCTACGTGACCCACGACCAAATTGAAGCCATGACGATGGCGGATAAAATCGTCGTACTTCATGACGGCGTGGTGGAGCAGGTGGGCTCGCCCATGGCGCTTTATCATCATCCCCGCAATCGCTTTGTCGCAGGCTTTATTGGCTCACCAAAAATGAATTTCCTGCCGGTAACGTTGACTGGCGTGTCGCCTGAAGGTGTGGCGGTTCGGTTGCCCGGGGGCGGTGAACGCAGCGTGCCGGTCGATGGCCAGCACCTGGATAGTAACGCCACGCTTGAACTGGGCGTTCGCCCTGAACATCTGGTGCTCGAAGAACAGGGGCCGCTGAGCGGGCAGATCGAAGTGCTTGAGCGCCTCGGTGGCCAAACCTCGCTCTACGTAAGAATGAACGACACGCTAGTCACGATCATGGCCGATGGCGATGTGGCGCATCGAGTGCACGACACGGTGCGTTTTGGCTTTAACCCTAAATGCGCTCACTTGTTTGATGCTGATGGGCTGGCCCTGCCGAGCTTGCAGCAACATCCGCTGGCGGGGCTAACCCGCCATGATAACCGCGCCTCTGATTCGCCTTCAGAGGAGACTGCATGAGGACGCTGATCTTTGATTGTGATGGCGTGCTGGTCGACAGCGAAGCCCTTGCTGAAGGCACCCTGGTGGAATACCTCTCCCGCTGGCTGCCTGATTTGAATATTTCACAGGTGCTTAGCCAGGCACTAGGGATGACCACGGCAGATATCTTGAGCCATCTTGAGGCATTAAGCGCTCACTCACTGCCTTTAGATGCCACCGAGCAGGTGGATACCGCCATTGAAGCGCGCTTGGCACGGGAGCTTAAAGCAATTGAGGGTGCCGATAAGGCGATTCGCGGTATTGCCTTGGAAAAGGCGGTTGTCTCTAACAGTCGGCGTAGCCGCGTATTAGCGTCGCTGATGAGTACGCGATTAGCGGAAGCCCTTGGCGAGGTGCCTATTTTTACCGCTGATCAAGTGGCTAAACCCAAGCCTGACCCCGCGCTCTATCGGTTGGCGGCGTCTCAGTTAGGTCAAGTGCCTAGGGACTGTCTAGTGGTGGAAGACAGCGTTGCTGGCGTGACTGCCGCTCATGCTGCCGGTATGTGCGTAATAGGTTTTGTCGGTGCGAGCCATGTGGATGCTGGTCAATCGGCACGACTTATTCAAGCTGGCGCTTGGCGGGTATTAGAGCATATGCACGGCTTGGCAGCCTTGGTGGAAGAGTGGCAAACCAGTGGCCCTGCTTTCCAAACATTAACGGCGTCACGCACTAATCAAGGATCGCTATGAAACTGATCGATAAAACCGCTGTGATTACCGGTGGCGCTCGCGGCATCGGTCTGGCCATTGCTCAGCGCTACCTTTCAGAAGGCGCCCGTGTCGTGGTGGCGGATATTGATCGTGCCGCCATCGACGAGGCCGTAGCGACACTGCAAAAGCTGGGGCACGCCGACGAGAAGGTGATGGGTGTGGCACTCAATGTTTGCGATCAGAGCTCGATTGACGCCATGGTAGAGGCGGTGACGCAGCGCTTCGGCGGTATTGATGTGTTGGTCAATAACGCTGCGGTATTTGATATGGCGCCGGTGCTCGAGGTGACCGAAGAAAGCTTTGATAAACAATTCGCGGTCAATACCAAAGGCATGTTTTTTACCCTGCAGGCGGTTGCGCGTTCGATGGTGGCACGCGGGCAGGGGGGCAAAATCATTAACATGGCTTCTCAGGCGGGGCGCCGCGGTGAGGCGTTAGTCAGCGTGTACTGCGCCAGCAAAGCCGCCGTCATCAGCCTGACTCAGTCCAGCGGATTGGATCTCATTAAGCACGGTATCAACGTCAACGGCATCGCCCCCGGCGTGGTGGATACGCCGATGTGGGAGGAAGTCGACGCGCTGTTTGCCCGTTACGAAAACCGCCCACTAGGCGAAAAAAAGCGCTTGGTAGGCGAAGCGGTGCCGTTCGGGCGTATGGGCCTGCCGGAAGACCATACCGGCGCCGCAGTGTTTTTGGCTAGCCAGGACAGCGACTATGTGGTCGCCCAGACCCTCAATGTCGATGGTGGCAATTGGATGAGTTGAGGTCGCCATGACGCCTGATCTTGATACGCTCGATCTTGATACGCCTGATTTTGATACGTTAGCTGAGCAGATTATTCGCGCCGCCGAAGGCGCCTCCCGCTATCTAGTGGCCTTGGCAGGTCCGCCTGGCGCTGGCAAATCGTACCGTAGTGCCCAGCTCTGCGCTGCCATTAATCAGCGCCTGCCGGGCCAAGCCGGGCTGGTGCCGATGGATGGCTACCACTTCGATAATGCCGTGCTGGGCGAACAGCAACTGCCGCTTAAAGGCGCGCCGCACACCTTTGATGTTGAGGGGCTGCGTTGTGACCTTGAACGTATTCGCCAGGCTCGCCATCCGGTAGCGGTGCCGGTATTCGATCGCCCGCTGGATCTAGCGCGTGCTGGAGGGCGCTTGATTGCCCTGGAGCAACGCATCGTGATTGTCGAAGGCAATTACCTGCTGCTTGATCGCTCCCCCTGGCGCGAACTGCGGCCGCTGTTTGATTGGACGCTATTTCTAGAGGTCGACGACGCAGTGCTGGTCGAGCGGCTGATCGATCGCTGGCTTGAGATGGGCCAGGATCGCGCCGGGGCGCTGGCGCGCACCCATCACAAAGATATGCTCAACGCTCAATTAGTAAAAAGTTGCTGTTTACCGCCCGACCAGCGCTGGCGCTAGCGCCTTTCATGCCGCTTTAGCCACTTTCATTTACCCCCATCGCGCCAAGTAGGCCTTGGCTGGAGAGCACCCATGACCCGACTTAACAATCACAACCTGGGCAATCTAACCGCCGATGTTGCCACACCCAGCTATGACCGTAGCGCGCTTACGCCCGGTATTGTGCATATCGGGGTAGGCGGCTTTCACCGCGCCCATCAGGCAATGTATCTAGATGCATTAATGAACCTGGGCGAGGCGCTGGATTGGGGCATTGTTGGCGTGGGTGTAATGCCTGGCGACAAACGCATGCAGCAGGCACTCGAAGCGCAGGATTATCTCTACACCCTGGTGGTCAAGCAGCCCGATGGCCAATACGAGCCGCGGGTCATTGGCAGCATGGTGGACTACCTGTTTGCGCCAGAAAATACCGAGGCAGTGATCGAGCAAATGGCCGATCCGGCGATTCGCATTGTGTCGCTGACGGTCACCGAAGGCGGCTACAATTTTCACCCGGTGAGCGGCGAATTCGATCTGGATAATCCCCAGGTGCGTGCCGATCTTGCCAACCCCACTCAGCCCTCAACCAGCTTTGGGCTCGTGGTAGAAGCGCTTGCCCGCCGCCGCGCGCAGGGCATCGCCCCGTTCACCGTGATGTCCTGCGATAACATTCAAGGCAACGGCGATGTCGCCAAGCGTATGTTCGGCGCCTATGCCCAGGCGCGAGATGCCGAGTTAGGCGCTTGGCTGAAGGCCGAGGTGGCGTTTCCCAACGCGATGGTGGATCGCATTACACCGGTGACTTCCCCGACGGATATTGATGAGCTCAACCAGCGCTTTGGTGTCGAAGACGCCTGGCCGGTGGTCTGCGAACCGTTCACCCAGTGGGTGTTGGAAGACCATTTTCCCCTTGGCCGCCCGGCGTTTGAAAAAATGGGTGTTCAAGTGGTGGCGGATGTCGAACCTTACGAACTGATGAAACTGCGCCTGCTCAACGCCAGCCACCAAGCGCTGACCTATTTTGGTTATTTAGCCGGATATCGCTACGCTCATGAAGTGTGCCAGGATCCGCTGTTCGTCGATTTTTTGCTGGGTTATATGCGCGAAGAGGGCACGCCCACCTTGGCGCCAGTGCCGGGGGTTGATCTTGAAGTTTACCGATTAACGCTGATCGAGCGTTTTGCCAACCCGCAAATCAAAGATACCCTGGCACGGCTCTGCGCCGAGAGCTCAGACCGCATCCCCAAGTGGTTGGTGCCGGTGATTCGACAGCAGTTGGCCCATGGGGGAGAGATAGAGCGCAGCGCTGCCGTGGTGGCCAGCTGGGCGCGCTACGCTGAAGGGGTCGACGAACAGGGCGAGCCGATTGAGATCGTTGATCGCTTGAAAGCGCCGCTGATGGCGATTGCCGCCGAGAACCGCCAACGGCCAACGGCCTTTATTGAAAACCGCGAGCTGTTTGGTGACTTGGCCGATAACACACGTTTTGTTGAGGCCTACTTGAGCGCGCTCAATTCACTGCACGAACGTGGCGCACGCGCTACGCTAGAGGGTCTGGCGTCATCCAAAGGAACAGTGTGATGTATATCGGGGTAGATTGCGGTACCCAAAGTACCAAGGTGGTGGTGGTCGACGTTGAGCAGGGAACGATCCTGGCGGAAGCAAGCCGAGCCCATCGTCTGGATGAAGGTGAAAATGGCCGCCGTGAGCAGGCTCCTACAGAGTGGCTGACCGCCTTGAAAGGCGCATTTTTTGCTGCGTTGGAAAAAGCCGGTGTGGCGGCAAGTCAAGTGCGTGGCATCGGCGTTTCTGGCCAGCAACATGGCATGGTGGCACTCGATAGTGAAGGCGAGCCGGTCTACCCCGCCAAGCTCTGGTGCGATACCGAAACCAGCACGCAGAATGCTGATTTAGTGGCCCGTCTGGGCGGCGAAGCAGGCTGTTTGGAAAAGCTGGGTTTGGTGCTGCAAACGGGCTACACCGCCTCCAAGGTTGCCTGGCTGCGTGAAAAGCACCCGCACGCGTATCAGCGAATCGAAAGCCTGCTGTTGCCCCACGATTACCTCAACTTCTGGCTGACCGGCGAACGTGTCACCGAAGCGGGCGATGCCTCGGGCACCGGCTACTTCGATACCCGCAAGCGCTGCTGGCAATTGGACGTATTTGCTGAGATCGCCCCCGAACTAGACCCAGAAAGGGTACTGCCCCGCGTGTTGGAAGCCCGTGAGCCAGTAGGCTTGGTGCGTCCCGTGGTGGCTCGCGAGCTGGGGCTGACGGATCAGGTGGTCGTCTCCTCGGGTGGCGGTGACAATATGCTGGGCGCCATTGGTACCGGCAATATTACCCCAGGGCTGATCACATTAAGTTTAGGTACCTCCGGCACCGTTTGCGCTTACTCGGCCACCCCGGTGGAGTGCGATAGCGCTATGGTCGCCAATTTCTGTTCCAGTACCGGCGGCTGGTTGCCGTTGATCTGCACCATGAACGTTACGTCGGCGACCACGCGGGTACGCGAGCTTTTCGGCTTAGACTTGGCAGCGTTTGGTGAGAAAGTAGCAAGCGCGCCAATCGGCGCCGAAGGCGTTACCGTGCTGCCCTTTTTCAACGGTGAACGAGTGCCCATGTTGCCCGATGCCTCAGCGGACTTTCTTGGCTTGAACAGTTTAAATACCACTCAGGCCAATGTATGCCGGGCCGTGGTGGAGGGGGCCACTTTCGGGCTACGCTATGGGTTGGAATTGTTGGGCGATTTAACCGCCGGGGCCAGTCAGATTCGATTGATCGGTGGCGGCGCTAACAGCCCCGTGTGGCGACAAATAGTGGCGGATATCACCGGCACTCAGGTGATTTGCCCTGAGATTACCGATGCCGCCGCCCTGGGCGCCGCGATTCAGGCAGCGTGGTGCGACCAGCATGCCCACGGCGTAACGCTTGAAGCGCTGTGTGAAAAATTAGTCCACCTGGATGCGCAGTCGCTTGCCGACCCACATCCCGATCATGTGGCGGCCTACCAGCCGGTTTATGCACGCTATTGCGCCGCCCTTGAACAACGTCATGGTGGCGATTAAGTAACGAATTGAATAGAAGCGTCAGGATTGGACAAATTTTAAGGAGAAGATATGACCAGCCAACTGCAACAGTTGAAGCAACATTCGCTCGTCGTCGCCGACACCGGTGACCTTGAGGCTATTCGCCGTTACCAGCCCCAAGATGCCACGACTAACCCGTCGCTGCTGCTCAAGGCGTTTAGTTTGTCCGGTTATCAAGCGCTGATTGATGAAGAATTGAGCAGTGTAAAAGCGTCGAGCGGTAGCCGCGAAGAGCAGATCAAGCATGCCGTTGACCGCCTTGCGGTGGCCATGGGCAGCGAGATTTCGGCGGTCGTGCCGGGGCGTGTTTCCACTGAAGTGGCTGCCCGGCTGTCGTTTGATACCCAGGCCAGCATTGCCAAAGCGCATGAACTCATCGAACTGTACGATGCCCGCGGCGTGTCTCGTGACCGTGTGCTGATCAAACTGGCCTCTACCTGGGAAGGCATTCGCGCTGCCGAAGTGCTCGAACGCGAGGGCATTCAGTGCAACCTGACGCTGCTGTTTAGCGATGCCCAGGCTCAGGCGTGTTTTGATGCGGGTGTGTTTTTGATCTCACCCTTTGTCGGTCGCGTGACCGATTGGTACAAAAAAGAGACCGGCAACGATTACACGCCGGAGAACGACCCGGGCGTTCAGTTTGTTCAGGGTGTGTGCGAGCGCGCCAACCAGGGCGGCTATGACACCGTGGTGATGGGCGCGAGTTTCCGCACCACCGGTCAGGTACTTGCGCTGGCGGGTTGCCCACGGCTAACGATTTCGCCAGCGTTACTGGAAGAGCTTGATGCTACCGAAGGCAGCGTAAGTGCACAGATCGGTTCTGGCGAAGGCAGTGGCAAACCTACCGAGCCGCTGAGTGAGGCCGCCTTCCGTTGGGGCCACAATCAGGATGCCATGGCCAATGACAAACTGGCCGAAGGTATCCGCCGCTTCCATGATGACCAGTTGGAGCTAGAAAGCCTGATCGATAAACGGCTGGGCTAAGCTAATCAACTAAGAGCGCATTCAACTTCTTGGTGGCGCATTTGATCTCTTGGAGACGTATTTGGCCTCTTGGAGACGTATTTGACCTCTTGGAGAGTAGAATGGACGCTAAGCTGCGTCAGTGGTTGGAATCTATCGAGCTTGCCCCCATCGGCGATTTGCAGCCGCTTAGTGGGGGTGACATCGCCGCCGTATACCGTCTGTCAACGCACCAGGGGCCGGTGGTGATTAAGCACGACGATGCGGCACGGCTGCGTGGCGAGGCCGAAGGGCTGCGTGCGCTGCTCAGCGCCAACGCAAAGCTGATAGTTCCGGAGGTGCTAGGTCTGTTTGAGGGCTGGCTGGTCATTGAGTCATTGGATACCGTGCCCGCCGGTCCGCAGAGTGAGGCCGCGCTTGGCGAAGGGTTGCGCGGTTTGCACGAGGTCATTGGTGATGCCCACGGCTGGCATCAAGATAATGCCTGTGGGCTGACGCCTCAGCCCAATGCGCCACTCAATGACGGGCGGGCTTTTCAGCGCGAACGCCGTTTATTACCCCTATGTGAGGCATGCCACCAGCGCGGGCTCTTGGATAACCAGCTGCGCGAGCGTATCGAGCGGCTGGCCCAGGATTTAGAACGCTGGTTACCCGATACACCGCCCAGCTTATTGCACGGTGATCTATGGTCGGGGAATGTGCTCTTCACCAATAAGGGACCAGCGGTTATCGATCCAGCCGTGTATCGCCATTACCCCGAAGTGGATGTGGCGATGCTGACCCTGTTTGGCTCACCGGGCGAGGCATTTTTTGACGCCTACTGGAACGGCAACGCCCCGGCCGACTGGCCGAGGCGTGAAGCGCTGTTTCAACTCTACCCGCTGCTGAATCACCTGCTGCTGTTCGGTGCGGGTTACCGTTCGGCGGTTGAACGCAGTGTGGCGAGGCTCGAATCTTACACTTAAGCCTTATCAAGGCTTATGTATCACCAGGACTTATAAGGCAAAAATTTGCCGTTCAGGGTCAGCAGTACTCGGTCGCCTTTGGGATCTTCGATTTTGTCGACCTCCATGGTGAAGTCGATCGCGCTCATAATGCCATCGCCAAATTTCTCTTGTACCACGTCCTTCAGGGTTTCGCCGTAAACGCCGACCACTTCGTACAGACGATAGATAAAGGGGTCCTGAGGGATCGCTTCGTCCCAGGCTTTGGTGGGAAAAGCCACCAATGCTTCAGCGACCTCGCTATCCACCCCAAGCGTGTCACAAAGCTGATGGGCAACATCTTTGCTGGCGCTGTTCATGCCGTAGCAGGCCGAGGCCACCCAGACGGGTGACATGCCCACCGCTTTGCCGATATCGTCCCAGCTCATTTTTTTTCGCGCTTTGGCAGCGAGCAGGGTATGACGCATTTCGAGCTTATCCATGACAAATCTCCTTTGAGTAGAGGGCGAGTGCGCCCTTTTTCACCGATGAGGCTGTGATTAAGAAAATACTTTTTTAGCTTGGGTACGCACGTGGGTGGTGTAGAGAACCAAACCAACCAGTGTCAGGCCGCCGACTAGGTTGCCCAGTACGGTGGGGATTTCGTTCCACATAATGTACTGATAAAGGGTGAAGTCAGCGCCCATCATGAGGCCGATGGGGAACAAGAACATGTTGACCACGGAGTGCTCAAAACCGAGATAGAAAAACACAATGATGGGCATCCACATGGCCATAATCTTGCCGGAAACCGTTGTGGAGATAGCGGCGCCCACCACGCCCATGGACACCATCCAGTTACAGAACATGCCCCTTAGGAAAAGCACAATCCAACCGGCAAATCCCGCCTCTTGGTAACCCACCGTGCGACTTTCACCCACGGTCATCATCGTTTGGCCGACGGCGTTGATTTCCTCGGTACCGCCCATGGTGAAATTCAGGTAGCCAAAGGTGGCGATAAAGAGTGCGCCCCCAAGGTTGCCGAGTCCCACCAAGCCCCAGCATTTCAGCATCCTAGGCAGTGTGACGCCGGGCCTTTTGTCGAGCCATGCAAGAGGCACCAGCGTAAAAACACCAGTGAGCAGGTCATAGCCCATCAAATAGAGCATGACGAAGCCCACTGGAAAGAGCAGAGCGCCAATCAAGAAATGGCCGGTTTGCGTAGCAATGGTGATGGCGAAGATAACGGCCAACGCGAGAGTGGCGCCCGCCATGAACGAGCGGATAAGTGTATCCCGGGTGCCCATATAGATTTTTGACTCACCCTGGTCTACCAACTTCGTGACAAATTCACTGGGCATTAGATAAGACATAAGCAGCTTTCCTGTGTCATTTCGGTTAGTGAACGCCTCGCCCAATTTTTTAGTGTTCCAGACAGGATCAATAAAAAAAACAGCGGCGCTGTTTTGGTGCAAAAAGGGAGGACTTGCAGCGTTAACGTTCTTATTGCGATTTATGTGCCAACACGCATTATTTTTATTTAACTGTTTGTTTTTATGTTTTTTTTATGGTTATTGCCTAGCACGCAATGCACAGAATAGTTATTACGAAAAGTCGTAAATAGCGATATTTCGTTGTTTTATTAACGAAAAATCGTAAATGGCGTGGTAATTGAATGGTTAAGGTGGGAAACATCTTGAGCCATGAGGTATGCACCAATGTATGAGCAAGCGTATTCGCACTCCGCGGCTCTAATGGGCAGCTTTTCACCCCTTGCAATGATTGTGGTCGACCCGTTGGCCGATCAACTGCTGGCCGCTAATCCCATCGCTTGCGAGATGCTCAATATTGATGGGCCTCTGCCTTTAGCGACACCGTTTAGCCACCGCTTGAGCGCTGGATTGCCGCTATGGGTGAGCTTTACCGATGAAGCGTTGGTACAAGAAACGGCCTGGTCGGATGATTTGGTACTGCTAGATATGCTCCGCCAGCCGTACCGAGTTGAGGTTTATGCCCAGCGCCTCGGCGACTCAGAACAGCTGTTGATGACGCTAATTGATCGCAATAAAGCCGAGCAGCGACGTGCCAAAGCGGAGCTAGGTCGCCAGCATCGCCAAGGGGAAGTGGGTTGGCAGCGTGTCGAGCAGGTATTTGAACGCATTGAAAAGCAAAACCATCTTATTCTTAGTGCGGCGGGCGAGGGTATTTATGGCCTTGATGCCGAGGGCAAAACCACCTTCGTAAACCCAGCTGCGGAGCGTATTTTGGGTTGGAGTACCGAGGATATGGTGGCCCACGATGCACACCTAATGTTTCACCACACCCATGCCGATGGCAGTCACTTTCCGGTACAGGAGTGCCCGATCCATGCCTCGTTTAGCGATGGCCAGGTGCATCATGTCGATAACGAAGTGTTCTGGCACAAAAATGGCGAAGCGATTCCTGTTGAGTACACCAGCACGCCGATTTTTGAAATGGGCCGTTTGGTTGGGGCAGTGGTGCTTTTTCGCGATATTCGTGAGCGTAAACGCGCCGAGCAACAGCTACGCGATGCGCTCGCTGAAGTGGAGGCACTCAAACAACGGCTGGAACTGGAGAATGAGTATCTACAAGAAGAGATAAAAGCAGAGCTTAACCATCGCGACATCGTCGGCGATAGCCCGGCGGTGGCAAAACTGATCAAGCAGATCCAGATGGTTGCTCCCACTAGCGCCAACGTGCTGATCAGTGGCGAGTCGGGTACCGGCAAAGAGCTAATTGCCCGTGCCATTCATGCGGGCAGCACGCGTAGCGATAGGCCGCTCATCCGTGTGAACTGCGCGGCTATTCCCAGAGACCTTTTTGAGAGTGAGTTTTTCGGTCATGTAAAAGGGGCCTTTACCGGCGCGGTACAAGACCGGCCTGGGCGCTTTGAGCTGGCCCATGGCGGCACGCTGTTCTTAGATGAAGTCGGTGAAATCCCTTTGGAGCTGCAGAGTAAGCTATTGCGAGTATTGCAGGATCAGCAGTTTGAGCGAGTAGGCGAAAACCGAACTCAGGAGGTCGATGTGCGGGTAATAGCCGCCACTAACCGTGAACTGCGTGGCATGATTGACGTAGGCCATTTTCGTGAAGACCTCTATTTCCGCCTTAACGTTTTCCCTATCGATTCGGTGCCGTTGCGCAAACGGATTGAGGATGTACCTCAGCTAGCGCGGCATTTTTTGCACCGTGCCTGCCTTAAATTCAATAAGCCGGGCGTGCGTATCCCTCCGGCCCAATTAGAAATTCTGCAACGCTACCCCTGGCCCGGCAATATTCGTGAGCTTGAAAACGTCATAGAGCGTCAGGTGATCGTCACCCAGGATCGGCGTCTGGTATTCGATGACCTATTGTTGGGGGAGCCACCCCGCTCGTTAAGCCGCGCTAGCAGCGAACTTACGGCGGCTCATGACCGCGGGCAACAAAGTGAAACCCCGCTGCTTACCGAGCATGCGCTTAGCCAACGCCAACGAGAAAGTACGCTAGCCGCGCTCTCCAAGGCGGGCGGCAAAGTGTCGGGGGCGGGCGGCGCTGCGGAGTTGCTAGGCATTAAGCCAACAACGTTAGCCTCACGTCTCAATAAATGGGGCATCGACGCGCGTGATTTTCGTAAAAAAGAGCCGCGTTTGTCGTCACCGCAACATACTTTGGACTAAGGTGATCTGGAAGCAGCTTGACAATAAGCTGTACACACATTTTTAGATTGTTCAAGGCTAGCATACATACATGAATGTAACTATAATGCTCATCTTACTGAGTGGCTGTGTAAGCTGAGACGCTTAGTTCGTTCGCTACCCTGACGCTGATACCTAGAGGCAACCCCCATGCGACTGGCACACTGGGCAGTCAATGCCCCTTTACGACCCTTGATGGCAGCGGTATTCGCCGCTTCTTTTGTACTGCCTGCACAGGCCGCGGACCTGCTCACTATTACCCGTGATGCACTCGAAAATAACGCTGAGCTTTCCTCGGCGCGCTTTGAGTATCTGTCAGTAGAAGCAGCCAAAGATATTGCCAAGGCCGGGTTACTGCCTCAGATAAATGCGTCAGGCAATGTGACTCATAATGAGCAGTATGAAAGCCAGACCTCATCTCGTCTTCCTACTGAAGGAGCTGGAGTAGGCAACGTAAGCTCGGGTGATGACCGTTACAACACCGTATCACTTTCTCTTGAAGCCACTCAGGCGCTCTATGATGAAGTAACGCGTCGAGAAGTCACTCAGGCTGCCAACCAGATTGACCAGCAGGTTTACCTGCTAGCGGCCACCGAGCAACAGCTATTGATCGATGTCGCCAGTGCCTATTTTGATATTTTGCGTGCTTACGAAATTTTAGAAGCGCGTCTTGCTCAGGAGCGCGCCATTGGTCGTCAGCTTGAGCAGGCAGGCGAGCAGTTTGAAGTTGGTTTGATTGCGATTACGGAAGTCGAAGAAGCGCGCGCAACGTTTGACCAGTCTCGTGCTGATCGCATTGCGGCAGAAAGCAATCTGCAAGTGACTTTTGAGGAATTGGAGCAGCTTACCGGCCAGCGTTACGCCAGTATCGAAGCATTGGGCGACAGTATGCCGGTAGACCTCCCCGAGCCGAGTAGCCGCGACTACTGGGTAGAGCAAGCCATTGAACGTAACCCCTTGGTGTTAGCTCAGCAGGCCGGTATAGATGTCGCACGCAGCGGCGTAGCCATTGCCCGGGCGAGTGGGTTACCTACGCTACAAGCGTTTGGTAATTATCAATACGGGGAAAGTGATATTGATAACACCACCGGAGAAGACTCCTCAAGCCAGGTGGGCTTAAGCGCTAATTTGCCTATTTACACCGGTGGGCGTACCAGTGCCAGTATCCGTCAAGGGACCTATCAACTGGAAAGTAGCCAGTACGATTTCGAGTCCCAGCGCCGCTCCTCCATTCAGCAGGTACGCTCGCTGTATACCCAAGTCAGCAATGATGTGGAAACCATTGAGGCTCGGGAGCAGGCCATCGTCTCCAATCAAAGCGCTTTAGAGGCTACTCGTGCGGGGTACGAAGTCGGTACCCGTAACATTGTGGATGTGTTGAACGCTGAACAGAATCTTTACAACGCGATCGCCAATTACGCCGAAGCTCGCTACGACTACGTGGTGAATTTGCTCTCGCTGCGTCAGCAGGCCGGGCTCCTAGACGTAGAATCCATTGAAGAAGTCAATGCGTGGCTAACCGGCGATGAGGTGAACTTCATTTTGCCAGAAAGTGACGGTAACGACCGTTATGAGAATGCTCTCGACATCGGCGCACCACCCCAGCCGGGCATGTAATTGACGCCGATTGGGAATGACCCAGGTGCAGCAAGTGCTATCAGTCGACTCTTAAAAGATACATGGGAACTTAACGTATGAAGAAGATGATTCACTCACGCCGAGCGAGTCTGGTGACGCTTTTAGCCGCGCTGGCACTCGCGGCCTGTGGTCAAGAGGAATCCGAGGCGCCTCAGCAGGGCGCCGAGCAAGAACCCCCGCCGCATGAGATTGCCGTCGTAGAAATGGCTCGCCAGGATATAGCGCTGGATAAATCGTACCCCTCACTGTTGCGTAGTGATGATGAGGTCACCTTGGTGGCCCGTGTCAGTGGTGCTCTAGAGGCGCGTCATTTCGAGCCAGGCCAAATGGTAGAAGAGGGCGATCGTCTCTATACCATTGAGCCGGATCTTTATCAGGCAACGGTTAATCAACGTGAAGCTGACTTACAAAGTGCGCGTGCCGAGCTTTCCCGCGCCCAGCGCGATGCTCAGCGTTTTGAACAGCTACTCAGCCAAAACTCAGTGAGCCGCCAGCAGTATGACCAAGCGCTGGCCGATCAGCGAGTCGCTCAGGCGAATGTCGCCCAGGCGGAAGCGGCGCTGACCAGCGCTAATCTGGATTTAGGCTATTCTCAGGTGACTGCGCCGGTCTCAGGGATGATCAGCTTAAGCCAAATCAATGTCGGCAATTTTGTTACTTCCGGCACCGAGCTGGCATCCATCACACCGCTTGATCCCTTAGAAGTACGTTTTCAACTGCCTCAGCGCGATGCTTTTGAGCTTCGTCGCCAACTGAGCCAGGGAACTGAGGCATCGGATATCCGCGCCCGACTAAGTATTCCTGGTGTCAGTAGTGGTGGGGATGCCGAGCTGGAAGGCTACTTGGACTTTCTGGGCTCAAGCGTTGATCGGGGAACCAGTACTGTTCAGGCAGCCGCGACGTTTGAAAATCCAGACGCCACTGTCCTGCCTGGCCAGTTTGTACGTGTACAAATCGAAGGTTTAAAGCGCTTTGACGTGATGGCAGTGCCGGAAATTGCCGTGACGCAAGGCTTAATGGGCCCTCAAGTATATGTATTGGATGACGAAAACAAAGCGCGCGAGCGCACGGTCTCGTTAGGCGAATTAGCGGGACCTTGGCTGATTATTCAAGATGGCCTTGAGCCAGGCGACCGGGTAGTGGTCGGTGATCCTGCTGGCTTAGAGCCGGGCAGGACGATTGATCCGCAGCCGTTTAGTGGCAATGCGGAGGCGATAATGGAAAGGATTGAGCAAGAAGAAGCTCAAGAGCAGGCTGAGCAGGCGCAAGCGCTGGAAGGGGCGGCCGAAGGCCCGTCCGCTGAAGGGGAAGAGGGTGCGCAATAATGAACTTCTCTAACTTCTTCATCAGCCGTCCGATTTTTGCCACGGTATTGGCCATTATCGTGACGCTGGTGGGCGTAATGTCGATGCGGGTTTTGCCTATTGAGCAGTATCCGAGCGTCGTGCCACCTACGGTATCTGTACAGGCGCAATTCCCCGGCGCAGATGCGGAAACCGTGGCGCAAACGGTGGCGGCCCCTATTGCCGAAGCCATTAACGGTGTTGAGGACATGCTCTACATGACCTCAAACAGCGCTGATAACGGCAGTATGAGCCTGAGTGTTGCGTTTAATATCGGCACCGATGGCGATATTAATACCATTAATGTCAATAACCGTGTTCAAGGGGCGCTCTCACAACTACCTGAAGCGGTGCAGTCGCAAGGCGTCACCGTTGAGCTGCGCTCCGATGCTATTTTGATGTTTATCGCGTTGACCTCGCCTGATGGCGACTATGACAAAATTTTCATGCAGAACTACGCCACCCTCAATGTGCTTGATGAACTACGTCAAGTGCCGGGGGTAGGCAATGCAGCAGTGCTGGGTGGCGGCGAATTTGCCATGCGTATCTGGATGGACCCGGATAAGTTAGCCCAATACGATTTAACGCCTAGCGAAGTAGCTAGCGCGATAAGAACGCAAAATACTGAGATTCCGGCCGGTAATCTCGCGGCGATGCCGCAAAGTGATCCACGCGCTTACACGTATACCATTACGGCTGGCGGTCGCCTTAATGATGTTGACGACTTCCGTAATATTTACCTGCGGACCAATAACGACGGCTCTTCGCTACGCCTGGAAGATGTTGCACGCGTTGAGCTTGGGGCATCTTCTTACGGGGTGGATGCACGCTTGAACGGTTCCAGCATGGCGCCGATTATTATCAACCAACAGCCCGGTGCTAACGCGCTGGAAACGGCTCAGGGCGTGCGCGAAGCGATGGAAGATTTGTCCACTCGTTTTCCGCCTGGGCTTGAGTATGTGGCGCCTTACGATACAACGCTGTTTATCGATGCTTCCGTGGAAACGGTTTACCACACCTTTATTGAAGCCTTTCTGATCGTTATCGTCATTCTGTTTATTTTCCTTCAGAACTGGCGCTTTACCGTGATTGCCATGTCAGTGGTGCCGGTCGCTGTGGTAGGTACCTTTGCAGGGTTCTACCTGTTTGGCTTTTCGATCAACCTGCTGACGTTATTTGCCCTGGTGCTATCGATAGGGATCGTGGTCGACGATGCCATTCTGGTGGTGGAGAACGTCGAGCGCGTGCTGAGCGAGGAAGACGACATCAGCGTGCGCGACGCCACCATCCGAGCGATGAAAGAAGTCGGCGGACCGGTCATTGCGACCTCGCTGATTATGGCGGCGGTGTTTATCCCTGTGGCTTTCCTGGGTGGCTTTACCGGGCAGATATACCAGCAGTTTGCCATCACCGTGGCGATCTCGGTGGCCATTTCAGCGTTAATGGCATTGACGTTTACACCTGCTCTGTCAGCGATTTTTATCAAGCATAAAATCGCCGGTACTGGGCAGTCTAAGTTCAAGCGCGCCCTGAATACACCGTTTCGCCTGTTTGACCGGCTGTTTGCCGGTATTACCGCCGCCTATATGTGGGTCGTCAAAGGCTTGGTGCGTTTTTGGCTGTTGGCGCTTGCGCTGACGGTGCTTACTGGCGTGGGTTCCTACTGGCTCTACGCCAATACGCCTTCAACGCTAGTGCCGGAAACGGATCAGGGGGTTGTTTTAGTGAGCGTGTCGCTACCTGATGCAGCGTCGCTTGACCGAACCCAAAATTATATGGCGAAACTTAGTGCGGCGATTGAAGATATTCCTGGGGTTGAGTACTCCTCAGCGGTGGCGGGCTACGACATTCTTTCCAGCGCCGTGAATACTGCGCGCGGGGTAATGTTCATCAACATGAGCCCGTGGTCTGAGCGTGAATTGACAGCCACCGAACTGGTGGGGCGCATTATGGGATTGGGCGCCAGTATTGATGGTGGCTCCGCGATGGCCTTTAACGTGCCGCCGATCATGGGGCTGTCGACGACAGGCGGCTTTACCGGTTACCTGCAGTCGTTTGATGGCGCCTCGACCCGTGAACTCTATGAGGCCTCCCTGCAAGTTATGCAGCAGGCGAACCAGCACCCTGCGCTGAACCGAGTGTTCTCGACCTTCAACGTCAATGTACCGTCATATCGGGCGAACATTGATCAGCAGAAGGCGCTCAGCTACGGCGTAGAGCTGGGTAATATTAATTCAGCCCTGTCGAATACGTTTGGTAACGGTTTTGTAAATTACTTCAGCTATCAAAACCGAAATTTCCAGGTGTATCTGCAAAACGAGGATGAATTCCGTAAAACGCCGGAAGACCTAAGCAGTGTTTTTGTGCGTGCGGGGAACGGTGAGCGGATACCGCTTTCGGAATTTGTCGAGCTTGAGCGTCAAACGGGAGCATCGGTGGTATCGCGCTTCGGTGTTTATGCCGGTGCCCAGTTCCAGGGTAACCCGGCTGAGGGCTATAGTTCCGCTCAGGCGATTGAAGCGATGGAGGAGGTCGTTCAGGAGACGTTGGGCTCCAATTGGGGCATGGGCTGGACCGGAACAGCGTATCAGGAAGCTAATATGGGTAGCGCCGCGACCCTGGCTATCGTGTTCGGGCTGCTAATGGTCTTTTTGATTCTAGCGGCTCAGTATGAAAGCTGGTCGTTACCGCTAGCGGTACTCACTGCGACCCCTTTTGCGTTCCTAGGCGGTATTGGCGGTATCGTGCTGCGTGGGTTGGACACCAGTGTCTATGTGCAAATTGGTATGTTGGTAGTGGTCGGCTTGGCTGCGAAAAACGCTATCCTCATCGTCGAGTTTGCTGAGCTTCAGCGTAAAGAGCAGGGTAAGTCGATTCGTGAAGCGGCCATTATTGCAGCAGAACTGCGTTTCCGCCCCATCGTCATGACCTCCCTGGCGTTTATCTTCGGTACGTTACCGTTGGCCTTAGCGACCGGCGCTAGCGACGTGAGCAGTCATCACATTGGTACCACGGTGGCGATGGGTATGTTCGCAGTAGCGACCTTGGGTAGTCTGTTTATTCCCAGCTTCTATGCCATGATTGCGACAGCCTCTGACTGGCTGGGGCGTAAGGTGAAAGGGGATAAGCGGCACTCCTCGTCACCGGCGCTAGAGCAGGATCAGCACTAACCTTTAGCGGTAATGAAAGGTGAAAATAGACGGGTATCTCCTTTGGGAGGTACCCGTTTTTTTATCTCCATGACCGGGGTCAATACAGCACTGGCGCCCTAAAGCTAACCTGGACTAAGCTTAAAAGCATAAAACATCGCCGGCTAAGTACCGGTAGAGGAGGACGCCATGAACGAGGTACTGCACGCAGCGACACAATTTCCGAGCATTGTGTTTACGCTTCTACTTGGGCTGTTAGCGCTCTACTGGCTATTAGTCATTATTCGCCTGGCCCCCATTGAGCTGTTTGAGCGCGACAGCTTAAAAGAGGATCATCTCGCCAGTACGTTGGTCTCGTTAGGTTTTGCCGGGGTGCCTGCTACGCTGGCATTGACGGTCATCCTGAGTATTGCGGGGGCGCTCACGCTGACGATTGAATTATTGGTGTTGCGCTGGTTACCGCTCGGCTTGATACGTATTCCTGTGGGTGTGCTGGTGCTCTGGGGCACCCTGGTAGTGGCCTCCCCAATAGCGGCAATGATCTGCCAAGCCATGCACAGTGGACTGCATCGCTATCGTCCCTTTACCCGGCGGTGTCTGTTGGGAAAAAGCGTGGTAGTGATTGAGCGACAGGATGCAGGTGAAGTGGCTTTTGCGAAGATAGATAAGGAGCCCAGCAGTTCAGTAAAGCTGCTTAGCAAACGAGATGGGCTGCCTGAGTTAGGGGAACGTCGGGTACTGGTGAAGTACCTACCTGAAGAGGGGGCTTATCGTAGTGTTTCTGAGCAGGTGTATCTGGAAACACGTGTCCGCTTGAATAAACTGCGGCTTAAGCAAAAAAGTGGCCATTCAGCGGATTATTCCACTTCACATTGATACCCATTATTCACTGGGGAGAGGTCGCTTAGAAGCGTAAACTTTGAGCTGCAGTTGGCTTATTTCCACCACCGCCGCCACCGCTGTATCAGCCACTGAAACCGATACTGCCAGCCGGTGGCGACTTGCTTTTGGTTACGAGGCGTTGAGTGAAGCGCTGCGGGGCGATTTAAAAAGTGTTGGACAGGCATAACCTGTTCGGGTCTATCCAGCATCGGGGCATGGCCGCAGTTAGGTACATTCAGGGTCACAAGATGAGGTTGCTTTTCTTTCATACGCGGTAGTGTTTCTGCATCTAACAGCGTTGAATCTGCACCACGAATGACCATCACCGGGCAGCGAATGTTCGCCCAATCGGCCCAGGTGTCGCGTGGTGTATCGTGCACAAACTGCTCGCCGATACGCGGATCATAGTGATAAGACCAACTCCCGTCTGGTAGCCGACGGGAACTGTTGAGCGCCAGTTCGCGCCAAGCGGACTCACTAGTGATACCGAAGCTAGCATAGTGCTGGGTGAGTTCTTGCTGAAATTCACTAAACGAAGAAAAACGGTGGGTCACCCCAAAGTAACTGGAAAGACCAATAAGCCCTTGTTTATTTAGTTCAGGCCCAATGTCATTAAGGATTAACCGAGAAATACGCTGGCTATGCTGTGGGTCGGCCGCAATCAACATGCCTAACAGGCCACCCATCGACGTGCCCAGCCAGTCAACCCGGTCGAGTTTAAAGTGATCCAGTAGCGCGATAGCGACTGTCACGTAATGGCTATAAAGGTAGTCATGCGCAGGGAACAGCGACCAGCTGGATAAACCTCGGCCTGGTGTATCCGGTGCGAGAACACGCCAACCGCTGCCTAGCTCGCGCGCCAGTGCGCTGAAGTCGCCGCCGTGGCGAGCAAGGCCATGCCAAGCGATAAGGGTGCGGGGGGCGGTAGGGTTCCAAATGCGTACAGCTACTTCTAATTCGCGTACGCGGATAAACTCCAAGGCATCCATAGTGTGCTCACACGGCTAATGATATAGCCAGTATTAGCATAATTGCTGCGATGCAGCGAGAGCTGGGCGGTTTGATTAACGATGCATCATGCGAATTGAAGTATCGATCAGCTCGCCGCCCCGTTCGCGAATTGAAAACGCGTCGGGATTACGTAGCCAGTCGTGAAACAGTCCACCTAGCATGGATTGCATGAGCCGGGTGGCAATTTCTGGGCTTAGGTCTTCACGAAGCAATTGTTGTTCTTGAGCGAGCGTAAACACGTTCAACATTTCATCAAAGCACTCGTTACCGATCTTCTCCTGCATATCGAGCGGGTTGATATCGCTGAAGAACTCGCAGCGATGCAATAAGATCGAGAGTATCCGCTGATACGAAGGCTGCTCAAGGCGTACCAAACCCGCATGGCAGGCTAAGCGTATTGCTTCTAGTGGTGATAGTTCGGCGTCAGCTTTGCCGACCTCATCCATCAGCGACTGAAAGGGCATGCGCACCTGTTCGACCAGGGCCATGAACAAGTCGCCTTTGTTTTTAAAGTGCCAGTAAACGGCACCGCGTGTGAGGCCTGCATGGCGCGCAATTTGCTCAAGCGATGTACGTGCCACTCCTTTGGCAAAGAATACCTCTTCTGCAGCTTCAAGCAGTGCTTCGCGGGTAGCAGCAGCTTCAGCTTTGGTCTTTCTTGCCATGGAAACGCAACCTCATTATCGACACGGAATGGTCACATTTTAACCTAAGCTAGCGAGTATTTACATTCAAAACTGTATGGATAAATGATTCAGCCCATAACGTGAGTTAACAAATTCGTCATTTTGCTGTTCAAGGCGTATAAAAAGGCAATAACGCTGATCCGAACCGCACTAACGTCGTGAATATAATTGATTAGAAAACAGGATATACAGTATGGCGCGAGCTCCTTTTCAACTGGGTCAACATACGATTATGCCCGGCCAACGCTTACAGGTGGATGTGCCGGTAGCACGTCTTTACACCCATACACCTCTACATATCCCTGTCGAGGTAGTTCATGGGCGTAAGGATGGCCCGGTGATGCTGGTGTGTGGTGGCATCCATGGTGATGAAATCAATGGTGTGGAAATTGTCCGCCGCGTGCTGCGCTCAAAGGCGATTAACAGCATTCGCGGTACGTTGATCGCTGTGCCGGTGGTGAATGTGTTTGGCTTCTTACAGCAAACGCGCTATTTACCTGACCGGCGCGATCTCAACCGTTGCTTTCCGGGCAGTGAGTCGGGTTCCTTAGGCGGGCGGGTTGCCGCGCTGTTCCGCGAACAGATTGTCGATTACGCCACGCATATTATTGATTTACACACGGGGGCTATTCACCGTACCAACCTGCCACAAATCCGTGCCCAACTGCAGCCGGGCAGTGAAACCGAGCGCATGGCGAATGCCTTTGGTGCCCCCGTGGTGCTTAACGCTGAGCTGCGTGAAGGCAGCTTGCGTCACTACGCTCAGCGCCGCGGTATTCCGGTATTAACCTATGAAGCAGGCGAAGCCTTGCGCTTTGACGAATGGGCGATAGCACCAGGTGTACGCGGTGTATTACGAGTTATGCGGCGCTTGGGCATGCTGACCGGTGAACAGCGTCGCCGTACGCCAGCGCCTGCCGAACTGGCCAATGGGTCAAGCTGGGCGCGTGCGCCTATTGATGGCATTTTGCGCCCTAAGGTGCGCCTGGGCGCGCGCGTTGCCAAAGGCGAGGTGCTGGGTAAAGTGGCTGACCCCTTTGGTAACGATGAAGGCGAAGTTCGCTCCGTCGCGGATGGTATCGTCATTGGTATGAGCCGTTTGCCGCTGGCCAACGAGGGCGAGGCGTTGTTTCATATCGCTCGTTTTGACGAAATTGAGGAGGCCGAAACGGCAGTCGAAAGCTTTAACTCAAGTTTGGTTCCGCCCCCGGATTCGTTCTACTAGTTTTAACCATGATAAAAAGCTATCGCAGTTATAGTCGCCTTATAGCCTCCATGAATGGCATGTTTGTTTTTGTTTGGCTATACCTATGATGGGCTTTGTAAGCGGCTACTAAAATATAACAAAAGATAAACAGCCAAGCTTTCATCGTACTAGAACGAGTGGCGGCAACACGCCACATCTACCGTGACATGGAGGAAAAACGATGACGAGCGATAAAACTAAACACACTACAACGGATGCGGGCATACCGGTCAGCAGTGATGAACACTCACTTTCAGTAGGCCCCGATGGGCCGATCGTTCTACATGATCACTACTTGATGGAACAAATGGCGGCCTTTAACCGGGAAATGATTCCGGATCGTCAGCCCCATGCGAAAGGGAGCGGCGCCTTTGGTCACTTCCAAGTAACACACGACGTCAGCCAATACACCAAGGCGGATTTTCTCCAGCCGGGTAAGCACACAGAGATGCTGGCTCGCTTTTCGACAGTGGCCGGTGAGTCCGGTAGCCCGGACACCTGGCGCGATCCCCGTGGCTTCTCGCTGAAGTTCTACACCGAAGAGGGCAACTTCGACATGGTGGGTAATAATACCCCTGTGTTCTTCGTGCGCGATCCGCTCAAATTCCAGCATTTTATCCACTCACAAAAGCGTCGCGCGGATAACGGCTTGCGTGATCACGATATGCAGTGGGACTTCTGGACGCTTTCTCCGCAATCTGCCCACCAGGTAACCTGGCTAATGGGCGATCGTGGTATCCCCGCCAGCTGGCGCCACATGAACGGCTATTCCAGCCATACCTATATGTGGGTGAACGCTGAAGGTGAGCGTTTTTGGGTGAAGTACCACTTCAAGACGGACCAGGGCATTAAGTGCATGACCCAGGAACAGGCCGATAAGATGGCGGGTGCGGATGCCGACTACCATCGCCGCGACCTGTTCGATGCCATCAAACGCGGGGATCATCCCACCTGGACGCTGAAAGTTCAGATCATGCCGTTCGAAGATGCCAAGACCTACCACATCAACCCCTTTGATTTGACCAAGGTGTGGCCGCACGGCGACTACCCGCTGCATGAAGTCGGTAAGATGACGTTGGATCGCAACCCCGTCGATTTCCACAGCCAAATCGAACAGGCCGCGTTTCAGCCCAGCAACTCGGTACCGGGCACCGGTTTCTCGCCGGATAAAATGCTGTTGGCGCGGGTAATCTCCTACGCTGATGCGCACCGCGCGCGTTTAGGGGTGAACTACCAACATATCCCCGTTAACGCGCCCAAGACCCCGGTGAACAGCTACAGCCAAGGTGGTCGGATGCGTATTAACCACTCCACCGACCCGGTGTACGCACCTAATAGCAAAGGGGGCGCGCACGCCAACCCGGAAAGGTACCCGGAAGAAGCGGTATGGGAAACTGACGGCGAGCTGGTTCGCGCCGCCTACACGCTGCGCCCGGGCGATGGCGACTTCAACCAGGCCAATGAACTGGTCAATAAGGTAATGGATGATGCTGCCCGCGACCGACTGGTCAACAACATTGTCGGCCACGTTTCCGACGGTGTTGAAGAGCCGGTGCTGTCGCGAGTATTCGAGTACTGGAAAAACGTCGACCAGACAATCGGCGAGCGTGTCGAGCAGGGCGTCATGGCGAACCGCCGCGAAAAAGCGCTGTAAGGTTACGCTGTTAAGAAAACGAATCCGCTACACTGCGTGTAGCGGGTTTTTTTATGCGACGCATTCAGGTTCGTTAACCAAGCTAAGCGCGTCATCAAATAGGCGTAATCCTGCGCCTTCTTTATGCGCGTGCTCCGATAGATGACGCCGAAAACGCCTGCCGCCGGGGCAGCCCTGGAACAGCCCCAGCAAGTGGCGAGTGATGTGATTCAACTTCGCGCCTTCATCCAAACGCTGCTGAATATAGGGCCTAAAAGCTTTCGCGGCATCCAAGCGGCTCGCCGCCGGGCCTTTTTCACCAAATAGCTGCTCATCAACACCGGCTAAAAGCCAAGGGTTCTGATACGCCTCGCGCCCCACCATCACGCTATCCACATGGGTGAGCTGTTCACGACACTCGTCCAGCGTTTTAATGCCGCCGTTAATACCGATATGCAGTTCAGGCCGGCTCTGCTTCAAGCGATGTACGCGGGGGTAATTAAGCGGCGGCACATCGCGGTTTTGCTTGGGCGATAAGCCCTGCAACCACGCCTTACGGGCGTGAACGGTAAACACTTCGCAGCCTGCATCAGCGACGATAGTGATAAACCGCTCAAGGTCGGCGTCCTCATCCTGGTCATCGATACCAATACGGCACTTTACCGTGACCGGAATCGATACCGCCGCCTGCATCGCCCGTACAGCATCGGCTACCTTTTCGGGGTAACCCATCAAGCACGCGCCGATCAAATTGTTTTGCACGCGGTCGCTCGGGCAACCCACGTTCAAGTTCACCTCATCATAGCCCCACGCTTCAGCAATCGCCGCACACTCAGCAAGCTCTCCGGCATCGCTACCGCCCAACTGCAGCGCCAGTGGATGCTCGACCTCGCTATAGCCCAAAAAGCGCTCACGGGGCGTCCCATGCAAAATCGCACCAGTGGTGACCATCTCGGTATACAGTAGCGTCCGCTTGGTTAAGGTGCGTGCGAAAGCTCTGTAATCGCGGGTCGTCCAGTCCATCATGGGCGCGACGGAGAAAAGACGTCCACGATCTGCGCTATTTTCTTTCATTAAATTAGTCATTTAGTAACACAGTTGGCTGCACTGAATGCAGTCATATTGCCTCTTAAAACCGTAATTAACGCACCTGATGTACCAAATTGTACCAAGCAATGATATTGGCTGACGCCTACAAAATATTGGTACACCCTGGGAGCTTGTCAAAGGTGGCGTGTTGAATGCGCGCCATTGTACGTAAGAAAGGGCGTGCAGCACATAGCAGCGTCGTTGCCATAGCGCTTACGCCGCAGATCAGATTGGGGATCACTCAGTAATGCCATGAAATAGCGTTGTAAATGTGCCTTAGGAGAATGGTGCTAGCCGTATCGATGGGTTAGGCTTTCTTAAGATAATAATTATTTACATAAGAGCGCTATAAATCGTGTAATCACAGGGGCTGAGGTTGGTAGATATCAGCAACCGCGTTCCGAAACAGGAAGGCGTGTTTTTGGTGCTGGTGAGCGGCGAATTAAATGAGTGCAGCGCCTGGCGGGCGGCGAGCTGTACCTGATCAGTGACAACGTCCACTACCTGCCGGAAATGATCAAGCCGCAGGATATGCATGATGTGGAAATTCTGGGGCGGAGTGAGAAATGAATTGGCAGGATTTTTTAACTGTAAAACCATGAATACATAAAGACAGCTTTGAGGCTGCTAATAATGACAAGAGAGGTGGGGAATGCCTGTTTTTACTGTTACAGATTTTTCATACATAGCAATGTCTGATGCAAAATTAAAACAAGGTCGTGAACGGAGTTTAAAGAATAGGCCTTCCTACGCTCATTACCGTGACTACTATCTGAGTCTGAGACAAGCCATAAAGGGTCTATTCAAACACCAGCGCAGTTTTGACTACCTCCGAGACGTTGCAAAAAAATCACATAAAGATAAGCAAGATAACTACTCAAAGATCGCCGAGAATTTTATCACTTGGGCACAGGGGAAGAATATTTATCACTATGATCCCCCTAAAGCTAGTTACCGGTATAGAGATACGGAAGTTCTATGTAATCCTGAGCTTTACTATAAAGTGGATGGTGAGGATCGTTTGCTGAAGCTGCATTTCAATAGCACTAAAAAAATGAATCAGCAGCGGGCAAATATTATTTGCTTTCTTATCAGCGAGTCATGTGATGTTCCTCTCCCAGAGTGTCGTGTTCTTGATCTGAGCATGAGAAAAATCTATAGCTTTAAAGGGTCGCCTGATACCCAGCTTGAAATGGTGGAAAGTGAAATAAGGCGGATAGAAAGTGAGTGGGACGATCTTTAAGGCTGGCTTAGCAAAGCTTAAATGTCATTTTTATGGTTAGATGTTGCTGGAGATATTTTGATGCGTAAGTTTTCCGAGCGAGTTGGCTTAGTAAGTAATGCCGAAATAATCCAGAGAAGCTCTATGAATAATGAGTTGCGTAACTCTCTTTGGAATGTGATTTATTTATACTTTATAACAAATGGAGGAGACTATCGCTCTGCTTATAAAGATAAACAATATAATGATTTTTTCGTTTCATACTACGTTGATTTTTTAAAGCAACCGATTGATACTTTGTCTGACTACTCGTTTCAAGAAGTTTCAAAGTATAGAGATAACTTTTTCCGTTGTGCTTGGTTTGAGGTTTACGAAAATTTAGAGTTTTTATACAGCTGGTGTGTTGAGAGAACTAGCTATGGAGAGGATCTCAAGTATAATTTTAATCTTGTATTGGAAAAGGAGTCTTCAGCTTATAGATTTGTTGGCGATATTCTATCAGAAATAATTTCTGAAGAAGAAATTAATGAAGTTGAAAAAGCCTTAAGTAAAGAAAATAAATATTCATCTATAAAAGAACACCTTTCACAAGCTTTAATACTTATGTCTGATCGAAAGTCGCCAGATTACAGAAATTCTGGTAAAGAGTCTATCTCATCTATTGAGGCGCTAGTCAAAGTTGTGACGGGTAAGTCAGGCACATTAGGGCAGTTGATTAAGGAACTTGAGCGCGAGAAAATGATTCCGCCGACCTTAAAAACCGTATATTCCACTCTTTATGGGTATACATGTGAGGAAGATGGTATTCGTCATGCGCTCAATGAAGTTTCTAAGTTTGAATATCCTGAAGCTAGATATATGCTTATTGTATGTAGTGCATTTGTAAATTATGTAATTGAAGTTTATGAGCAAAAGTCACTAGAAGTCGCAAGCTCATAGCTTGCTACGCTTAGCTGTCCCCTTCATCCGCATACACCTTATCAGTTCACCCCAGTTAGTCGTGTAGCGCGCTCCGGTACACGCAGCGTAGGTGTCAGGTTCGTGCTTTTCTCGCAGCCACAGGCGAACCGTTCCCTTGCCCATCTTCTCGTTCAGTGCGTCCATGGCGGCCATTATCTTTTGGCTGCGCTGGCATTACTCTTCCGTTTGCGGTGTGTCCATCAGGCTGAGCTGGAGAAGAGCGCCAGCCTGCACGTAATTTTCGTCACGCTGTAAACACCGCATAGACCATCTGCAGCGCCAACCCCATCAACATAAAGGCGAACACGCGCTTGAGTAGGGCAACAGGCAGCTTATGGGCGAGCTTTGCGCCGATGGGAGCGGTTAGGATACTGAAGGGCGCCATTAGCACTAGGGCAGGCAGATAAACGTAGCCGAGCGCTGTGCTGGGCAGGCCTTGGGTAGACCAGCCGTTGATCACGTAGCCCAGCGCTCCGGCGACCGCAATCGGTAGCCCTACGGCTGCCGAGGTACCGATCGCGCGGGGAAGCTTTACGTTGCACCACGTTAAGAAGGGCACTGTCAGTGAGCCACCGCCAATGGCCACGAGGGCTGAAATACCGCCGATACCCAGGCCCACACCGCTTACGCCCACTGGGCCAGGTAGGCCACGGCTCGGTTTGGGCTTAATGTTTGCCAGCATTTGAAGCGACATTAGCACCATAAAGCAGGCAAAAAAGATGGCTAGGCCTCGGGTGGGGATTAGCGCGGCGATAAAGGTGGCCAAAAACGTGCCCACTAAAATGCCGGGGGTAATAAACCGAACGATGTCCCAACGAACCGCTCCGTGCCGGTGGTGGGAAAGCAGGCTGGCGGTGGATGCGGGAATGATCGCTGCCATAGCCGTCCCCAAGGCCAAGTGAGCGAGGTGCTCGTGGGGTACGCCTTGCAGTACGAAAAGCGACGTTAAAATTGGCACCATGATACCGCCACCGCCGATCCCCAGTAAGCCCGCCATCAGCCCCACAAAGCCGCCCAGTGCTATATACGCCAACCACCAAATGATATCCAAAGTCGCTACCCTCTAAAAATGTGTTGTTAGCATGATAAGCACATTGTACCGGAAGCGGGGTGCGTGGCGGGGCAGAAGAAGAGTATTCCACTGTGGCGGCGGCTATGCAGTGGTAAGCTGCAGATTAGGCAACGTTCTGGAGTATGTATGCGCAAAGTAATAAGCCGTGTTGGGGTGATGATGTTGTCCGTTGCGCTACTGGCAGGCTGTGGTGAAACACAGGAGTCGAGTGGGCCGGCATCAACCACCGAGCAAGCGCCAGCCTCTGAACCTTCGGTTACTGAAGCAGCAGGTGATCAAGCTGACGTTGAAGAGGCAGAAGTTGAGGAAGCGGAAGAAGTCGCGCCACTTGCTGTCGAGATATCGGCACACGTATCGCTACGTAGTGATCGGCGCCTAATGGTAGAGGGCGAAAGCAACTTACCCGACGAGACATTAGTGCAGATTATAGTCGAGCGTGAGATTAGTAGCGTGCGTTGGCGCGAGCGGACACGTATAGAGGATGGCATGTTCGCAGCGGGGCCCTTTGGCCCGGGCAGTGGTTTACCCGATGGTGGCTATGTCGTGCAGGTTGAGGTTTCCGAAGGAAGCGTGCAGCCGGAAGCCGTGCAAGCGCGTATTGGCCACAAGGGCCAGCACCTGGCGGGAGAGCTGGTAAGCCAATCCCGCCATGGGCTGGGCCAAGTGGCCACCTACTCACGGCGCTTCTTGGTGGGGAGTGAGCCAAGACAAACGCGTGACCAGGTGGAGGTGCTAGAGAGTCCGGGGAGGTAGACGCTTTAGGCAGGATGCCAATGGGCTAACAGTACTGCATGAATAGCGGTGTCGCTTGGGGCTTTTGCGAAGTGCTCAATGACGAAACGATCGTCGCGTTGCACTAAATAATGGCCCGCTTTGTGAAACACGAGGGTTGGCCCAAGCAGCATTAAGTCGCCTGCGCTAATGGGCGAAAAGTCAGTGCCTTTCCCAGGTGTTGCCATTACGCATGGCGCTTTCCAGTCAATGTTCAGCGGCAGATGACTAGGTACTTTAATGGTTGTTGCCTGTACCTGTTCCCAGGGGAGGGGGCCGGTATGGGTCAACGTTAATAGTTCTGGGGCGCTTTCACCTTCCAATAGTGTGGCCAGGGAACAGTCGAGAGCGTCAGCGAGCGCAACGAGGCGTTCATGACCGATCTGTTTGATTGCTCCGGATTCCCAATAGGAAATAGTGACATCTGAGACGCCAACTTTGCGAGCAAGGGCAGCTTTGTTGAGCTTGGCCCTAAGCCGGAGTTGCTTGATACGTGAGCCTAGCGATTCCATTTCGTCTTCCTGATGAATGAGCTAAAGAGCTCGTGAATGACTTCCACTATGGAATTTCTTCCAGTATAGGTTAGTGGCACTTTGAACACACAATATTCGTTTGGCTCGATCATGGGGTATGCCCCCAAGGTGATGTTGCAGAACCATATTAAGCGATTGTGCTTTAGCGCGCATTGTTCGATAAAATAACGTTGGGCTAATTTCTCTGACGCTTTCTAGCGGCAGTTGTTCCCTGCAGGGCGCTGTTGGTTACGCTTAAGGTGCGTATAATATCGCTAAGCATTTTTGCCAATAGGACGTTTTCATGACAGTACGTACTCGCATCGCACCTTCTCCGACAGGCGACCCCCACGTTGGTACGGCTTACATCGCGCTTTTTAATCTATGTTTTGCGCGTCAGCATGGCGGCCAATTTATCCTCCGTATAGAAGACACTGATCGGGTGCGCTCTACGCCTGAGTCGGAACAGATGATTCTCGATTCGCTGCGTTGGCTGGGGCTTGAGTGGGATGAAGGGCCCGATGTGGGTGGGCCGCATGGCCCTTATCGGCAAAGCGAGCGTGGCGATATTTATGCCCAATACGCCCAGCAACTGCTTGATAACGGACATGCATTTAAGTGTTATCGCACCAGTGAAGAGCTGGATGAGCTGCGTGAGGCACGCAAAGCAGCGGGGTTGCAGTTGGCTTTGAAGCCCGCAGACTTGGCGCTTGATGAGCAAGAACAAGCTCGCCGTGAGCAAGAAGGCTGGCCTTATGTGGTGCGTATGAACGTGCCTGCCGAAGGTGTTTGCGTGGTTAATGACATGCTGCGTGGCACGATTGAAGTAGAATGGGCACAAGTCGATGCACAAATTCTGCTTAAATCGGACGGCATGCCTACCTACCATTTAGCCAATGTGGTTGACGATCACCTGATGGCTATTACCCACGTATTGCGTGGCGAAGAGTGGATTAACTCGGCACCTAAGCACCAACTGCTGTATGAATATTTTGGTTGGGAAATGCCGCAACTTTGCCATATGCCGCTGCTGCGCAACCCGGATAAATCCAAGCTTTCGAAGCGCAAGAACCCAACTTCCATCAATTACTACCGTCGGATGGGGTTTTTGCCTCAGGCCGTGACCAACTATTTGGGGCGAATGGGGTGGTCGATGCCCGATGAGCGCGAAAAATTTAGCCTGCAAGAAATGATGGCTGAATTTGATGTTCAGCGTGTCTCGTTAGGGGGGCCTGTATTTGACCTGGAAAAGCTGACTTGGCTGAACGGCGTCTATATTCGTGAAGATTTGGATGACGATGCGCTGTTGAGCGCGCTGCGGGAGTGGGCCTTCAATGACGACTACGTTAAGCAGATATTGCCACAAGTACGGCCACGGGTAGAAACGCTCTCCCAGGTAATGCCGTTGGCAGGGCACTTTTTCTCGGGCTTACCAGTGCTGACAAAAGAGTCCTTTGATAGCGTGAAGCTTGAAGAAGATGAGTTGGTAAAGCTGCTCCAGTTCCTGGTCTGGCGATTTGAAGGTGTTTCGGCTTGGAATAAAGATGCGCTTTTACATGAAGTAAAGATACTGGCTGAGCACTTTGATTTAAAAATGAAGGCGTTTCTGGCGCCAGTGTTTATTGCCATTACCGGTAGTACGTCTAGCACCTCAGTGATGGATGCGATGGCGATTCTTGGCTCTGATGTCACCCGAGCACGGTTGCGAAGTGCTGTAGAGGTATTGGGCGGTGTTTCCAAAAAGCAGGCTAAGCGCTTTGAGAAGGAATTTCGTGAAATTGCGTAAACGCGGTTTACCGAAGCGCTAGCGATTACAAAAGCGTCTATTTTCTCTACGTAGTTTGTAGTGTAAATAGGCGCTTTTTTTATTGACGAAGATCAGCACAATCAGTATTATACGCTCCGTCTTCGCGACATGTGGGGCCTTAGCTCAGCTGGGAGAGCGCAACACTGGCAGTGTTGAGGTCAGCGGTTCGATCCCGCTAGGCTCCACCAATTCGCATAGCGATTGAAAGCTTGTGAATCGTTGCTCGTGAAGCCGCGCTTGTGATTGATTGTCATACGTCCCATTCGTCTAGTGGTCTAGGACACCGCCCTTTCACGGCGGTAACAGGGGTTCGAACCCCCTATGGGACGCCATCATTTAGTGACTCCTTTCCCGTTTGATTTTCTAGTAATGAGATTTCTCATTAGCTGGTTTTTTCGCATTCCTGCCATTTACAGAAAAGCTACAAATCGCCATTTTCTAGACGATTTTATGCTTGACTTGTCCACTTTTGCCACTCCGGCTTTGAGGTTGTGCACAACCCTTTGTTGTTGGCGCAAAAAATCTTGAACAGAACTTAAATCGTTTAAAAACAATTACTTATGTTAGATCAAAAAATGACCAATTTAAGGCTGGCCCACTGTCCATGGCGATTACGGGACGTTTTGAAGTGGTTGTGAACAGGGTTATCCACAGATAGTGTGGAAAACCCTGATCCAGGCCGAGAAGCAAAAAAGTCAAGCGTTATTAGGACCTGCTCAGGCGTTTTGATGATAGCCATATAGTCTAGAGGCTAAGCTAAAAACGGCTTGTTAAAGACGCTATTCAATAGAGCAATCTGTCTGTCGGCAGAGCGGACATAAAGAGGCTTTCTGCAAGGCAGTCTTACGCAAGGCATCCTTGGGTGTTGATAAGATCGTTAAGGCGTGTAGCGACGCATTGAGGCTTTCGTGGCTTTACGTTGAACAGCCTCTACGCAAAAGGCCGCCCGTAGGCGGCCTTTTGAAATGCAATCAACCATGCTGCCGTTGATTTTATTTTGCGGGATAGTCACGTTGGTCGTGGCCCACATAGAGCTGACGCGGACGACCGATTTTGTAGCTTTCGCTGAGCATTTCGTTCCAGTGAGAGATCCAGCCAATGGTGCGCGATACCGCAAAAATCACGGTAAACATATTGGTGGGGATGCCCATCGCTTTTAGAATGATGCCCGAATAGAAATCAACGTTCGGGTAGAGCTTGCGCTCGATGAAGTATTCATCTTCCAAGGCAATCTGCTCAAGACGCTTGGCAATTTTGAGTTGCGGGTCGTCGGCCATGCCGAGCTCTGCAAGCACTTCGTCGCAAGTCTCTTTCATTACCTTGGCACGTGGATCAAAGTTGCGATAAACGCGGTGTCCAAAGCCCATCAGCTTGAACGGGTCGTCTTTATCCTTGGCTTTATCGACAAAGCGCTGAATGTTCTCTTCCGAGTCTTCGCCGATTTCATCAAGCATGGCCAGTACGGCTTCGTTAGCACCGCCGTGCGCGGGGCCCCAAAGTGCCGCGATACCTGCGCTAATACAGGCGAACGGGTTAGCGCCCGTGGAACCTGCCAGGCGTACGGTCGATGTTGAAGCGTTCTGCTCGTGGTCCGCATGCAGCATAAAGATGCGGTCCATGGCTTTCGCGTATACCGGATTGATTTTGTACTCTTCGCACGGGTTGCTGAACATCATGTAGAGGAAGTTCTCTGCATAGCTCAGGTCGTTGCGCGGATAGTTGAAGGGCTGGCCCACATTATACTTGTGCGACATCGCCGCCAGTGTCGGCATCTTGGCAATCAGGCGAATAGCACTGATAACACGATCTTCTTCCTGAGTAATGTCCATGTGGTCGTGGTAGAAGGCCGCTAAGCCGCCCACTACGCCGCATAAAATGGACATCGGGTGCGCATCGCGGCGGAACCCTTTAAAGAAGTTATTAATTTGATCGTGAACCATGGTGTGATTACGAATACGCGATTCAAAGTCGGCGTACTGTTCGTCGTTAGGTAGCTCACCAAACAGCAGGGTGTAGCACACTTCTACGAAATTAGACTCTTTGGCCAGTTGGTCGATGGGGTAGCCGCGGTGTAGCAGCACGCCCTTGCCACCATCGATATAAGTGATGGCAGACTGGCAGGAAGAGGTGGCCATAAAGCCGGGATCGTAGGTGAACAGGCCTTCAGCGCCTAGGCCGCGTACGTCGATGACGTCGGGGCCAAGTGTGCCGGAATACATGGGTAGTTCGATCGGTTTATCCAGACCGTCTACCGTCAATGTCGCTTTCCTGTCAGCCATGCTGGCCTCCTTTCGAATTCGGGTTGGGACGTAAAGTCGTTGCTGCGCATACCGCGCCGGCGAAAAGGCTTGCCCACTATAGAAGTGTGCGACATTTTGTCAATTAGCCTAATCGCTAGCTGCAAGTTGTACAGGTGTTTTTGTTATGAGTGGTTTTGTATATGATGAGTAAGCCTACCTGATGGAAATATACCTAAAATTTTCGATAGGCTAACATAATATGTTAACAGGCTTATCAAACTGCTGGTCTACTCCTACTATAGCTATGCTGCAGCGCAAAATCGACTCAGTATGACGACAATTTTCTTGCACCATAGTCGTGTTAGACCTGAGTTCGGTTTGTAAGCGAGGGCGAAGGTTCTTATAATCCACGGCGCGCGACCGGCAGATAGGTGGTCGTGCCCGACTTGGCAACGGCCGAGCCCCTTCCAGCAACCACCGTCCGCTCGGGCCATGCCCGACCTGTCGCAGAGCGGGCCAAGAGAGTGTGTACAAAGCCGTGAATAGCAAACGACCCGTAAACCTAGATCTTTCTACAATACATTTCCCACTGCCGGCCCTGACGTCGATTACCCACCGCATCACGGGTGTCATCCTGTTCGTCGGGCTGATTTTCGCTTTTTGGGCGCTGGGTAAGTCCTTGTCATCTCCGGCGGGCTTCGACGCCGTTAGCGATGCGTTAGCCAATAATTTTTTGGCTAAGTTCATTGCTTGGGGTCTGTTGTCCGCCTTGGCATTCCATTTTGTAGCAGGTATTAAACACATGCTGATGGATGCCGATATTGGGGTAACCCTTGAAGGCGGCGTGCAAAAAGCGCAGATCACCGTCGTGGTCAGTGCTGTTCTGATTATTCTGGCAGGAGTTTGGGTATGGTAACCAACATTACAAGTTTTGGCCGTAGTGGGCTTTCTGACTGGCTGATGCAGCGCGTATCGGCTGTCATTCTGGCACTTTATACGGTCTTTATCGTTGCCTTCCTGCTGTTTAATCCGGACCTCGATTACTACGCGTGGAGTGGTCTGTTCAACCAGACGTGGATGCGTATTTTCTCGCTATTGGCCTTTATAGCCTTAGCCGCGCACGCCTGGATTGGCCTGTGGACCGTCACTACCGACTATCTCAAGTCCACCCGCCTGCGCGTGGGTGCCCAAGCTGTCATTATTTTGGGCATTTTCGTGTACTTGGTGTGGGGCATTCAAATTTTGTGGGGAGCTTGATTACATGTCTAATCTGCGTAGCCTGACGTTCGACGCCATTATCGTTGGCGGTGGTGGCTCTGGCCTGCGAGCCGCACTGGAACTGGCGAAGTCCGGTAAAAAGACGGCCGTGTTATCGAAAGTTTTCCCGACCCGCTCGCATACCGTTTCTGCCCAGGGTGGTATTACCTGTGCGATCGCGTCCGATGATCCGAATGATGACTGGCGCTGGCACATGTATGACACCGTTAAAGGCGGCGATTATATCGCTGACCAGGACGCGGCTGAGTATATGTGTTCCGAAGGGCCGAAAGCGGTATTTGAACTTGAGCACATGGGCCTGCCGTTCTCGCGTTTTGACAACGGCCGCATCTATCAGCGTCCGTTTGGTGGTCAGTCCAAGAATTTTGGTGAAGGTGGCCAGGCGGCACGTACTTGTGCGGCGGCTGACCGTACCGGTCACGCACTACTACACACGCTTTATCAGAATAACTTGAAGAACAATACCGTGTTCCTCAATGAGTGGTACGCGGTTGATTTGGTCAAAAACGCCAGCGGTGACGTGGTGGGTTGTATCGCCATGTGCATCGAAACCGGTGAAGTGGTTCACGTTAAATCCAAGGCCACGGTACTGGCGACCGGTGGTGCAGGCCGTATTTATGCCTCTACTACCAACGCACTGATCAATACCGGTGATGGTATCGGCATGGCGCTACGCGCTGGCTTCCCGATGCAGGACATGGAAATGTGGCAGTTCCACCCGACCGGTATCTACGGTGCGGGCACGCTGGTCACAGAAGGTTGCCGTGGTGAAGGTGGCTACCTGATCAATAAGGACGGCGAACGCTTCATGGAGCGCTATGCGCCGAACGCCAAAGATTTGGCGGGCCGTGACGTCGTCGCCCGTTCGATGGTGATGGAAATTCTGGAAGGTCGTGGCTGCGGCGAGAAGGGCGATCACGTCTTCCTGAAACTCGATCACTTGGGTGAAGAAGTACTTGGTAAACGCCTGCCCGGTATCGTTGAGCTTTCCAAGACGTTTGCTCACGTTGACCCGGCCAAAGACCCGATCCCGGTCGTACCGACCTGCCACTACATGATGGGCGGTATTCCGACCAACATTCACGGTCAGGCGATTACCATGGACGAAAACGGCAACGACCATATCGTTAATGGTCTGTTTGCCTGTGGTGAAGCGGCGTGTGTATCTGTGCACGGCGCTAACCGCTTGGGTGGTAACTCACTGCTGGATCTGGTGGTATTCGGTCGTGCCGCTGGCATGTTTATCGAAGGCGCGCTGAACGAAGGCATCGAGTACCTGGATGCTTCCGAGTCGGATATCGAATTCGCCATGAAGCGGATCACGCGCTGGAACGAGTCTGAAGGCGGCGAAAGCATTCCTGAGCTGAAAGCTGAGCTTCAGGACATCATGCAGACTTCCTTTGGCGTCTTCCGTGAAGAGAAAAACATGCTGGAAGGCGTCGATAAGCTAGCGCTACTGCGTGAGCGTATCGCTAACGCCCACCTGCCTGACAAGTCCAACGCCTTTAACACCGCACGTGTAGAAGCATTAGAGCTTGATAACCTAATGGAAGTGGCAGAAGCGACGGCGATCGCTGCCCTGGAGCGTAAAGAGAGCCGTGGTGCGCACTCGCGCTACGACTATCCAGACCGTGATGATGTCAACTGGCTAAAGCACTCGCTCTTCTTCCCAGCAACGAAAGAACTAAAGAAGCGCGACGTTAACTTTAAGCCGAAAACTGTTGATACGTTCGAGCCTAAGGTTCGTACCTACTAAACGCCGCATTGACGAGAGGGAGTCAAAATGTCCAACCTTCAGGTATCCGTATACCGTTACAATCCGGAAACCGACTCCGCACCTTACATGCAGGAGTTTCAGGTCGATACCAAAGGCCGCGATGTAATGGTGCTGGATGTTCTTCATATGATGAAAGAACAAGACAGCGGTTTGGCGTTTCGCCGCAGCTGCCGTGAAGGCGTTTGCGGTTCAGACGGCATGAACATGAACGGTAAAAACGGCTTGGCATGTATTACGCCGTTGTCAGACGTTGTGAAAAACAACAAGCTGGTGCTGCGCCCGTTGCCGGGTTTGCCGGTTATCCGCGATATGGTCGTGGATATGGGCTTGTTCTATAAGCAGTACGAGCGTATTCAGCCGTACTTGCAGAACGATACGCCAGCGCCGGCCATTGAACGCCTGCAGTCGCCGGAAGAGCGCGACAAGCTAGACGGCTTGTATGAGTGTATTCTATGTGCATGCTGTTCAACGTCTTGCCCGTCATTCTGGTGGAATCCGGAGAAATTCGTGGGTCCGGCGGGTCTGCTGCAATCTTACCGCTTCCTGGCCGATTCTCGTGATACGGCTACCCGCGAGCGTTTGAGCGACCTGGAAGATCCGTTCTCGGTATTCCGCTGCCGTGGCATCATGAATTGTGTGGCGGTTTGTCCAAAAGGGCTCAATCCCACGCGGGCGATCGGTAAAATTCGCGAAATGTTACTCGCGGATGCTACCTAAGCCACTGACATCTTAGTAAAAATGCGTGTGCCACTTAAGTTGGTTGATAATGCCACTTAAATCATGAGGCTTCGCTTGTTATCATAGGGTTTGTCACGTGGTGCGGCGTCGCGTCGCACCGCTGGTCAGACAAGTTTGAAAGCCGGTGCCTGGGGTACCGGCTTTCGAGCATGAACTGAAGACGAAACACCTTATGACCGCTAGATGTGACATAAAGTGTTAATGAAGAAAAGCGTTAGATGAAGAATAGCTAGACGAACAGGGTTTCCGGCCGTTGGCCGGCACCGCCGGCAAATGTCCCGCCCCGCCGGCAGGGCAATAGCGATGTCGCCGCACGTTTGCGACGATACCGATACCACCCCATCAGTGCAGGGTGACCGAGAGATGCAACAAGGCATAATGGAGTTGATGTGGCGTTCCTCACACGTTAGTGGCGGTAATGTTCACTACGTGGAAGCGCTTTACGAGCAGTACCTCGCCGATCCTGAGTCTGTCCCTAATGAATGGCGCAGCTATTTTGATGAATTGCCGCGTCCCGAGGGCAGTGCCTCCCACGATGTTCCACTAAGCCCAGTCCGTGATCAGTTCTACCAGTTGGGGCGCGAAAGTCGTCCGGGCCGTGTAGTCGCCGCTGCCGATAGCGGGGAAAACAAAAAGCAGGTGAAAGTCCTGCAGCTGATTAACGCATACCGCTTTCGTGGCCATCAAAAGGCCAATATCGACCCGCTAGGACTGCGTAATCCCACCCCCGTCCCCGACCTCGACCTGTCCTTTCATCAGCTCTCAAAAGCTGATTTGGATACCGAGTTCCAGACCGGTTCTTTCTTTTTAGGTATCGACAAAGCGCCTCTGCGTGACATCGTTGATGCGCTGGAGCGCACTTATTGCCGCTCTATCGGTTGCGAAATCATGCATATCGTCGATACCGAAGAGAAACGCTGGTTGCAGCGACGTTTTGAGTCGGTACGCAGTGCGCCTGATTTCAGCGCCGATGTGCGTAAACACGTGCTGGAGCGTCTGTCGGCTGCCGAAGGTTTGGAGAATTATCTGGCATCCAAGTATCCAGGTACCAAACGCTTTGGCCTCGAAGGCGGTGAAACATTTGTGCCGATGATGGATGAACTGATCCAACGTGCTGGTGGTTATGGCACCAAGGAAGTGGTCATCGGTATGGCGCACCGTGGGCGTCTGAACCTATTGGTCAATATTTTGGGTAAAAACCCAGCTGACTTGATTGATGAGTTTGACGGCAAGAAAGTCATTGAGCGCGGCTCAGGCGACGTGAAGTACCACCAGGGGTTCAGTTCAAACGTCATGTCCCCGGGTGGCGAAGTCCATTTGGCGATGTCGTTTAACCCATCGCACCTGGAAATCGTAGCGCCTGTCGTGGAAGGCTCGGTGCGTGCGCGTCAGGACCGTCGTAACGACGAAGAGGGCAGCAAAGTGCTGCCGATTAACGTTCACGGTGATGCGGCGTTTGCCGGTCAAGGCGTGGTGATGGAGACATTCCAGATGTCTCAAACACGTGCCTATAAAACCGGTGGCACGATTCATATCGTGATTAACAACCAGGTGGGTTTCACCACATCGCACCCACAGGATGCACGCTCCACCGAATACTGCACTGATATTGCCAAGATGGTTCAAGCGCCTATTTTCCATGTCAATGGCGATGACCCGGATGCAGTGTTGCACGCTACTCAAGTGGCTCTCGACTATCGCCAGCAGTTCAAAAAAGACGTGGTGATTGATCTTGTTTGCTACCGTCGTCGTGGCCACAACGAAGCTGATGAGCCGTCAGGCACACAGCCGATGATGTACGCCAAGATCAAAGATCATCCCTCTGCGCGTTCGTTGTATGCCCAGCGCCTGGTTGATCAGGGCGTGATCTCTGAAGAGTCCGCCAAAGCGATGGTCGAAACCTATCGCGATGATCTCGTCGCAGGCAATCACGTTGCCAACGCATTGGTGCAAGAGCCCAATGCCTCTCTATTCGTTGATTGGGCACCTTACCTGGGCCACGAATGGACCGGCGACGCCGATACAACGATGGACATGAAGCGTCTGCAGCAGTTGGCTGCTCGCATGTGCGAAGTGCCGGACGGCGTCGATGTGCAGCGTCAAGTAGCCAAGATTTACGAAGATCGCCGTAAAATGCAGGCCGGTGGTTTGGCGCTTAACTGGGGCTTTGCTGAAACGCTGGCCTACGCCACGTTGCTGGATCAAGGGCATCCGATTCGGATTACCGGGCAAGACGTAGGGCGCGGCACTTTCTCCCACCGCCATGCGGTGGTGCATAACCAGAAAGATGGCTCTACCTATGTGCCGCTTCAGAACATGGCCGATGGTCAGCCGCGTTTCACCATTCATGACTCCTTCCTATCGGAAGAAGCCGTGCTGGCGTTTGAGTATGGTTACTCAACCACCGCGCCGAATGATCTGGTGATCTGGGAAGCCCAGTTCGGGGACTTCTTTAACGGTGCCCAAGTCGTTGTGGATCAGTTCATCTCCTCGGGCGAGACCAAGTGGGGCCGGGTGTGTGGTTTAACCATGCTGTTGCCACACGGGTATGAAGGCCAGGGTCCTGAGCACTCTTCGGCGCGCTTGGAGCGCTTCCTGCAAATGTGTGCCGAGCACAATATGCAGGTCTGCGTACCGACCACACCTGCGCAGATTTATCATCTACTGCGTCGTCAGGTGATTCGTCCGCTGCGTAAGCCGCTTATCGTGATGACACCTAAATCGCTGCTGCGTCATAAAGAAGCGACGTCGAGCCTCGAAGATCTGGCCCACGGTAAGTTCCATATGGTGCTTGCTGACCAAGCGGATCTTGCGCCGGAGAAGGTCACACGCGTGGTGCTTTGTGCTGGCAAGGTCTATTACGACCTGGCTGCGTGGCGCGCTGAGAATGAGCGCCATGACACAGCAATTTTACGTCTTGAGCAGCTATATCCCTTCCCGAAAGAAGAGCTTCTGGAAGCGGTGCAAGGCTATGCCAACGTAGAAGACATCGTGTGGTGTCAGGAGGAGCCGCTGAATCAGGGCGCCTGGTACTCCAGTCAGCACAATATGCGTGCAGTGGCCGATATGCTGAAAGACGGCCTCGGACGTGAGTTGAAATTTGCAGGACGTCCTGCCTCTGCTGCACCAGCAGCTGGCTATATGTCCGTCCATACTGAACAGCAGCGCCAGCTGGTGGAAGACGCTTTCAATTTATAAGCGGCCACTGGATTTAGAGAACACATAAGGGAAACGACATGGCTACTGAGATCAAAGCGCCAACCTTTCCGGAATCCGTTGCCGAAGGCACAGTGGCGGCGTGGCATAAAAAGCCGGGTGACAGCGTTGAGCGTGACGAGCTGATTGTTGAAATTGAAACCGACAAAGTGGTGCTGGAAGTCGTCGCACCGGAAGCGGGTACCCTGACCGACGTGATGGCCGAAGAGGGCGATACCGTCGAGTCTGAGCAGGTGCTGGGTAAAATCGGCGAAGGCAGTGCGTCGGGCAGCAAAGAAGAGAAATCTTCTGGCGATGACAGTGCTGAAAAAACCGAAGAGAAGCCTGACGCAAAGGCGTCTGAAGAGAAGCAAGAAAAGCCTGCCAGTGGCGGTAACGGCGGCGGCAAGCAGCACGACGTAAAAGCGCCCAGCTTCCCTGAGTCAATCCAGGAAGGCACCGTGGCCACTTGGCACAAAAAAGTCGGTGAAGCGGTCAAGCGTGATGACGTTCTGGCCGACATCGAGACTGATAAAGTGGTGCTTGAAGTGGTTGCACCGGCCGATGGCGCCCTGGCTGAAATCAAAGCCGAAGAGGGTAGCCAAGTAGAATCCGAAGCGCTACTGGCAACCTTTGTTGAAGGTGGTGGCAGCGATCAGACAAGCGCCACTTCATCAACTCCCGCATCCAACAGCGATGCCGGTGACGATGGCGCCGATGAAAAAGTGGGCGATAAAATTCTTGCCCCGGCAGCACGCAAAATGGTCGCTGAACACGATCTGGACGTTTCCAAGATTGAGGGCACCGGCAAAGGTGGCCGCATCCTGAAAGAAGACGTTCAGAAAGCGGTCAAAGACGGTTCCGCCAAGAAAGCAGCCAAATCGGCTGCACCGGCGAAATCGGCTGCAGCCCCGGCGGCTGAGGGTGAGCGCATCGAGAAGCGCGTACCGATGAGCCGTCTGCGTCAAACCATCGCCAAGCGTCTGGTTCAGGCGCAGCAAACAGCGGCGATGCTGACCACGTACAACGAAGTGGACATGACCGAAATCATGGCCCTGCGTGCTCAATACAAAGAAACGTTCCTAAAAGCGCACGATATCAAGCTGGGCTTTATGGGCTTCTTTGTAAAAGCAGCGTCTGAAGGGCTCAAGCGCTTCCCGGACGTCAACGCCTCTATCGATGGCACCGACATCGTATATCACGGTTATCAAGATATCGGTGTTGCGGTCTCTACCGACCGTGGCTTGGTCGTGCCGGTACTGCGTGACACGGACAGCATGAAAATTGCTGATGTCGAACGCAAAATTGTCGATTTCGGCAAGCGTGGTCGTGACGGCAAGCTGGGCATGGACGACATGATTGGTGGTACCTTCACCATCACCAATGGCGGTACCTTTGGTTCCTTGATGTCGACCCCGATCATCAATCCGCCGCAAACCGCCATTCTGGGCATGCACAAAATCCAGGATCGTCCGATGGCAGTCAACGGCAAGGTCGAGATTCGCCCGATGATGTATCTGGCGCTCTCCTATGACCACCGTATGATCGACGGCAAAGACGCCGTCCAATTCTTGGTTACCTTGAAAGAATTGCTGGAAGACCCGGCACGTCTGCTGCTGGATGTCTAAAGTATAAGCGTCATCGTTATTGAAATAATGATTGAGTACGCTACTTGCTTAACCAGGATTTAACTGCACTCGCACACAGCCTCCCGCCCGGTTTACGTTAAAATGGGGGGAGGCCAGCAAGCTAAAGGAGCCAACATGGCTGATAAGTTTGATGTGATCGTTATTGGTGCCGGCCCTGGCGGTTACGTCGCCGCCATCCGTGCTGCACAGATGGGCTTGAAAGCGGCCTGTGTTGAAAAATGGATTGGTAAAGAAGGCAATGTTGTTCACGGTGGTACCTGCTTGAACGTAGGTTGTATCCCGTCTAAAGCACTGCTTGAAGCGTCACACAAGTTCGTCGAAGCCAAGCACGACTTCGATGACATGGGTATTCAGGCCGGCGACGTCTCCATGGACGTTACCAAGATGATGGCACGCAAGGACAAGATCGTTAAGAACTTGACCGGCGGCATCTCTGGCTTGTTCAAGGCCAACGGCGTTACCGCTATCGAAGGTACCGGTAAAGTGGTGTCTGGCAAGCAGGTCGAAGTCACCGACCAGGACGGCAATGCCACCACCTATGATGCCGATAACATCGTTATCGCTGCGGGCTCTGTGCCGGTGGAAATCCCACCGACCCCGTTAACCGAAGGCTTGGTCGTTGATTCTACCGGCGCGCTTGAATTCACCGAAACGCCGAAGCGTTTGGGTGTGATTGGTGCTGGCATTATCGGTCTTGAGCTAGGCAGTGTATGGAATCGCTTGGGTTCTGAAGTGACCGTGCTGGAAGCCATGGATTCCTTCCTGCCGATGGTCGACGCCACCGTTGCTAAAGAGACGCAAAAGCTGCTTAAGAAGCAGGGTCTCGATATCAAGCTAGGCGCGCGCGTTACCGGCTCGGAAACTAACGGTGAAGAAGTCATTGTTAAGTACACCGATGCCAACGGTGAGCAGGAGATGACCTTCGACAAACTTATCGTTTGTGTCGGTCGTCGCCCGTACACCAAAGGCGTGATTGCCGACGGCGTTAGCATTGAGCTGGACGAACGTGGCTTCATCTTTGTCGACGACCAGTGCCGTACCAACGTGCCGGGCGTTTACGCTATCGGCGACTGTGTACGCGGCCCGATGCTGGCGCACAAAGCGTCTGAAGAAGGCATCATGGTAGCTGATATCATTGCTGGCCATAAGGCCGAGATGAACTACGATACTATTCCTAGCGTCATCTATACCTATCCGGAAGTGGCGTGGGTCGGTATGACCGAGCAAGACGCCAAGGCGAAAGGTATCGAAGTCAAAACCGGCACCTTCCCGTTCGCGGCAAGTGGCCGCGCGATGGCTAACAACGCCACCGAAGGCAGTGCCAAAATTATTGCCGATGCGGAAACTGATCGTATTCTCGGCATGCACATCGTAGGTCAACACGCTGGCGAGATGATCGCCCAGGGCGTGATCGCCATGGAATTCGGCTCTAGCGCCGAAGACCTGGCCTTGACCTGCTACGCGCACCCGACTATGTCGGAAGCTGTTCATGAAGCAGCGCTTGCGGTGGAAGGCCACGCGATTCATATGGCCAACCGTAAGAAGCGTAAGTAATTCAGTCAGCAACAACGAAGCGCCACCTATGGGTGGCGCAACACTTTCGGCTTTGTAGTAATACACAAAGATCGAAAGAACGGGGATGACCAGTTCTTTTAAGACCGTTCTTGTAAGACTGCTCTTAAAAGAAAACTGATCATCGTTCGAGTCACATGCAACCAATGGCATGAATCGATGAATCTTCACGAGTATCAAGGTAAACAGCTGTTTGCCGACTATGGTCTACCAGTGTCTAAAGGCTTTGCCGTCGACACGCCCGAAGCAGCGGAAGAGGCTTGCAAAAAAATCGGTGGTGACATGTGGGTCGTTAAAGCCCAGGTGCACGCCGGTGGCCGTGGTAAAGCGGGTGGCGTTAAGCTGATTAAAGATCCGGCTGAAGCCAAAGCGTTTGCAGAAAAGTGGTTAGGCAAAAACTTGGTGACGTTCCAGACTGACGAAAAAGGTCAGCCGGTTGCCAAGATTTTGGTGGAAACGTGCACTGACATCGCCGATGAGCTGTATCTCGGTGCTGTGGTCGACCGTACTACCCGTCGTGTGGTCTTCATGGCCTCTACCGAAGGTGGTGTTGAGATCGAGACGGTTGCAGAAGAGACGCCAGAAAAGATTCTCAAAGCTGAAATCGATCCGCTGGTCGGCGCACAGCCGTACCAAGCGCGTGAACTTGCCTTTGCACTGGGCCTGAAAGGCGACCAGATCAAGCAGTTCACCAAGATTTTCCTAGGCCTGTCTCAGTTGTTCCACGACAAAGACCTGGCCTTGCTGGAAATCAATCCGCTGGTCGTCACTGAAGAAGGCAATCTACACTGCCTCGACGCCAAGCTGGGTCTGGATAGCAACGCGCTGTACCGTCACCCTGACCTGCAGGCCATGCGCGATCCTTCGCAAGAAGACCAGCGTGAAGCCGATGCGGCGAAGTGGGAACTCAACTATGTCGCGCTCGATGGCAACATCGGCTGCATGGTGAACGGCGCTGGTTTGGCCATGGGTACCATGGACATCGTCAACCTGAGCGGCGGCAAGCCTGCTAACTTCTTGGACGTTGGCGGCGGCGCCACCAAGGAGCGCGTGGCTGAAGCGTTCAAAATCATCCTCTCTGACGACAATGTTAAAGCCGTATTGGTTAACATTTTCGGCGGTATCGTACGTTGCGACATGATTGCTGAAGGCATTATCGGTGCCGTTGAGCAAGTAGGCGTCAACGTACCGGTTGTCGTACGTCTGGAAGGTAACAACGCCGAGCTGGGTGCTGAAAAACTAGCGTCTAGCGGTCTGAATATTATCGCGGCTACCAGTCTGACCGACGCGGCTCAGCAGGTCGTTAAAGCGGCGGAGGGCAAGTAATGAGCATCCTGATCGATAAGAACACCAAGGTCATCTGCCAGGGCTTCACCGGTGGCCAAGGCACGTTCCACTCCGAGCAGGCGATTGCCTACGGTACGCAAATGGTCGGTGGTGTTACGCCGGGTAAAGGCGGCCAGGAGCACCTCGGTCTGCCCGTTTTCAACACCGTGAAAGAAGCGGTAGAGAAAACCGGCGCGGACGCCAGCGTGATCTACGTACCGGCGCCGTTCTGTAAAGACTCAATCCTTGAAGCTGCGTTTGCTGGCATCAAGCTGATTGTGTGCATCACCGAAGGCATCGCTACGCTAGACATGCTCGAAGCTAAAGTGAAGTGTGACGAGCTGGGCGTACGCCTGATCGGCCCGAACTGCCCGGGTGTTATCACACCGGGTGAATGCAAAATCGGCATCATGCCGGGTCACATTCACCAGCCGGGCCGCGTCGGTATCGTATCGCGCTCAGGTACCTTGACCTATGAAGCCGTTAAGCAGACGACTGATCACGGTTTTGGCCAGTCTACCTGTGTCGGCATCGGCGGTGACCCGATTCCGGGCTCTAACTTCATCGACATCCTTGAGATGTTCGAGAAGGACCCGAAAACCGAAGCGATCGTCATGATCGGTGAAATCGGTGGTACGGCGGAAGAAGAAGCAGCGGCTTACATCAAAGCCAATGTTTCCAAGCCAGTGGTTTCCTACATTGCCGGTGTGACTGCACCTCCTGGCAAGCGTATGGGCCACGCGGGCGCGATCATCTCCGGCGGTAAAGGCACCGCTGACGAGAAGTTTGCTGCTCTTGAAGACGCCGGTGTTAAAACCGTACGTTCTTTGGCTGAAATCGGCGATGCGCTGAAAGAAGTCACTGGCTGGTAAGCTATTGACGTTTAGCTGCACGCTATAAGGGCGCCCCTCGGGGCGCCCTTATTCATTTCTAAACGGTCATCCTTAACGGTTATTGTGTCGGTGAGCGATGTAGCAGTCGGTAGCTATATAACAAAAACAGCGGTGCGCCTGCCGCCAAATATAAATGGTAGCTGACCAACCGCCACACCAATACCGCTGCGGCGGCCTGCTCGCGCTCCATCAAAGGCAGTAACAAGCTTCCCACACCCACCTCGGCAGCACCCGCGCCGCCGGGCAGAAAACTAAATTGGCTGGCTGCCATCGCCAGCATCTGGGTCAAGAATGTCCACATCCAATCTGCGTGCCCGCCTACCCCCAGTACTGCTAAATAGAGCAAACTATAGCGCATTAGCCAATGCGTAGCGGTCAGTAGCATCATCATGAATAGCGTCGAACGCGGCAGCTTAAGGGTCACCCTTAACGCATGTCGGCAGCGCAATAAGCGCCGCGCGAGCCAGCGGCGCCGATAGCGGCTCGGCCATGCCGTTTTTACACTGGGTGACCGCAATAGGCTTGGCAAATAGTGCATTACCACACTGATCAGTGTTGCCATAAAAGCTAAACCAACGAGTGCCCATTGCACTAATGATTGATGAGGCCACTGGGTATCGCTGACCAGTGAAAAGAGCACCAGGCCACTCAGCATGGTCAGGAAAAAAAGTAAGTCGCAGCCTTGATCGACCAGAAACACGGCTGCTCCTTTCGCTGGCGGAAAACCGCGCCGGGCAAGCAATAATAGCAGGGTGGCCGCGCCGCCACTCCCACCTGGGGTGGCACATAGTGCAAACTTGGACGCCAACTCAATGCCCAGGGCGCCGCGCTGGCCGAGCCTGCCGGCACGGCCGTTCAGCATCAAACGTAGCCTTGCGGCATTAAGGTTCCAACACAGGAAGGCCATCATCAGCATCAACAGTAACAACCCGAGCGGGAAGTGTTTTACGCGCTGCAGTGCTTCATCGCCACCCAGCCATGCGGTGAGCACCAGTGGCGCAATAAGCGCCAGGGCAATCATCAGCCCATGCACTGGCCGCCACTTTAGCAACTGCCGCTGATTAGCGGTGTTGGGGGAGAGCATAGGGTTGGCTGCCATGACAAAGAGACTGATAGTGCTCAAGCAGTGAGTGCATGACGCTATCCCAATTGAAATGGCGCTCCACATAACGACGCGCGTAGTGCCCACTGGCGGCGACATCGTTACTGAATAGCGCTGCGCAGGCCTCGGCCATCGCGGTAGGGTCAAGCGGTTTACATAAAATGCCAGCGCCCAGCGGCACGTTTTCTGCCAGCGCGCCTGCTCTGGCTGCGACCACTGGGATTCCGCTCGCCATGGCTTCTTGGGCAATTAAACCAAAGGTTTCCCGGGTGCCGGCATGCAGCAAGGCATCGCTACTGGCCAGTGCTTTCGCTACCTCATGGGTACCACAGCAGCGATCCACAACAGTGACATTGCTGGGTACGTGATGGGGCATGCCCGGGCCCATCAGCAGCAAGTGATAATCGCTGCCCAGCTTGCGCATCGTTGCAAGCAGTACATCAATATTTTTCTCGCGTGAGTTGCGGCCCACAAAGGTCAGTAACTTTTTATCGCTGGGGATGCCCATCGTCTGGCGAAAAGCAGGATCACGCTGCTGAGGGTGAAATTGCGTTAAATCAACACCTAGGGGTTGAACACGCACATTCTCGACGCCCCAGCCACGCAACCGATTGGCCATCGCGTTACAGGGCGCCAGTACACTATCAAACTGGCGATAGAGTTCCGCCACGTAGCGGGCTAAGCGCTTCTCAACGTAGCGGCCAAAACGATCGCCCATTAAGCGCGGAAGATCGGAGTGATAAAAACCTACCACCGGCACGCCGAGCCGCTGACCTGCTGCGAGGGCGGCCCAAGCGGTTACGTAGGGGTCGCCTGCCTCGATCAGATCAGGTTTTAGATCAATCAAGGCATCGCGCCATGGCGAGCCGCGTAGCGGAAAGCGATAGCCTTGCCCCAAAGGAAGACGTAACGCCGGTAGCGTGTGGTGGTCGCCCAAGCTATCGCGCTCCGCTCCCGGCACCAGCAGGCTGGTACGCAGCTGTGGAAGACGTGAAAAAACGCGGTGTTTGGCCTGTAGATAGGTTCGCACACCGCCGCTGGCGGGCGCGTGGAACATCGTCACATCGGCAATGTGCAAGCTGATCTCCAACCATAAAGACTGTCATCGTTTCACCATAAAGGAGAAATAAGTCAGTTCAGCGACAGTTGAGCCGAGCCTTTTATTTTTGCTTATTTATTGACTCTTGGCCGGGCTGGATTAATATAACATCCATATGGATGGTATATGGATTCTAATTGGATGCTTTTTGAACATAGGCAGATATTTTAATGAGCGTTGAAAGATGTTTTAAACCGCATCAAAAGGTGCCCGGTTACTAAGCGCAGCGAGGAAAGACACATGAGCGTGCATGAAATGCGCCGTAAGGGCGGTGATTCCAGCGAGAAGATCACCATTAATCTAGGGGTGGTCGACCTGGGGCAGATCGACCTACTGGTGCAGGAGGGGTTTTACTCCAATCGAACCGATCTGATCCGCACGGCCATTCGTAATCAACTAGCGACTCATGCTGAGGTCGTTAGAGAAACCGTTACCCGCAAGGCATTTGTGCTGGGGCTTGAGCACTATAGCCGTACGGACTTGGAAGCTCTCAAGTCGGCGGGCGAGATGCTGCAGATACAGGTCCTGGGCATGGCCAGCATTGCCGACGACGTCACACCGGAGCTTGCTTGTGACACCATTGAATCGGTGATGGTGTTGGGCGCGCTGCACGCTAGTAAGGCGGTTAAGGCTGCTCTTGCCGATCGCATCCACTGACTTAAACATTACTGAATTACTTAATAGGGACATTGACCATGATCGACGCGACTATGTCTAAGCGAATGGAAGAAGCAACGCGCCTCACCCGCGCGGGCAAACTGCAAGAAGCCATGGCCTTGCTTCAGGGCGGCGTGCCTGAAGCAAGGCAGGAGGAAGCACCGGATAATGCTTACCGAGGTGGTCAGACTTTCGATGGAACTTGTCAGGTCATCGATGAAGAAGAGCCGATAATAAAGCCAGCGTCAGAGGCATCAGCTTCCCAGCCTGGCCATGCTCGACAAACGGGTATGGGTACATTCACTAGCGGCCATTTTTCTAACCATGCCGGCGCGCGTGACTACAAGCTGTATATTCCCAGCGGCTATCACGGGCAGGCGCTACCGCTGGTGGTAATGCTCCACGGCTGTACGCAGAATCCCGATGACTTTGCCGCTGGTACCAATATGAACCGGCTGGCCGAAGAGCAGCTGTGTTGCGTGCTCTACCCAGCCCAGCCAATGACCGCCAACCACTCGAAATGCTGGAACTGGTTCAAAGCCGAAGACCAGCAGCGCGAGGGCGGTGAACCCGCGATTATTGCCGGTATGACCCGCCAGATCATTGAGAGCCATAGGCTAGATGCCTCCCGAGTCTATGTAGCAGGGCTATCGGCAGGTGCGGCCATGGCGACCACGTTGGCGATGACTTATCCAGATCTGTTCGCGGCAGTGGGCATACACTCTGGGCTGCCCCATGGAGTGGCGCAGAGCCTTCCCGATGCGTTAGGTGCCATGCAGGGTGGCACAGGGCCTCTTGGCGGAGGTAAAGCAAAAGGCGCTAGTTGGGCATCAGACGTGCCAGCGATTATCTTTCATGGCGACCGCGACACCACCGTGCACCCCAGCAATGCGGAACGCGTGGCTGCCCAGTACCGCACATCTCGACGAGCAGGGGCAGCGGTAGAGAAAGGGAAGGTAGCCAATGGCCACGGCTACACCTGTACTACGTACCCCAATGCGAAGGGCGAGCCACTTCTGGAGCAGTGGCAAATACACGGAGCGGGCCACGCTTGGTCAGGCGGCAGTACCCAAGGAAGCTACACCGATCCCAAGGGGCCCAATGCCTCCAAAGAGATGCTGCGCTTTTTCTTGCAGCACCGGCAGATCGGATCTTAGAGAAAGCCAATATGAGCAGTACGAACCGATTGATCAGTAAGTAAGCCCTAACACCGTATGGTTGTCATCCATGCGGTTAGAGATGGCTGATTTAGCATAAATATTAGTAATAATTTGTATATAAATAGAACTAAAGTTTATGTTTTTTATGCCGACAACCATATCTCGCTTACTTATTAGGACGTTTCCATGCTCTCACGGTTCAAGATCGGCACACGCTTAGCATTGGCGTTTGGTTTGGTTTCGCTATTTCTCCTGGGGACCTTAATAGCAGGGGTGATGGGAATCACCGTTACTAAAAATACCGCCCAGAGAACCTTGAACACGGATGTAGCGTTAGCGAGCAACGCAGCGGAGATCCAACGCCTTTCGCTGCAAGCGCGACGCTTTGAAAAGGATATCTTTATCAATATCGATAGTCCTGAGCGGGTGGTGGACTATCAGCAACGTTGGGTTGCCACCGTCGAGGAAATTCAGACTACCTTTGAGCTGGGGGGGCAGCTTTCTGAACAAAATAGCCTAGATGTTTTGTACCAACAGGCGCAAGGCGTTCTTCAAGGATACGTTGAGGGCTTTATGACGGTTTACCGTCAGATTGAGCGTGGGAGCATTACCGACACCTCCCAAGCCAACCTGGCGTTCAGTGAGCATAAAGACAGTATCTACCGGCTTGAGGAGCTGGCGGACGAAATCAGTCTAGTGGCTGATGCGGGTGTTAAAGCCGCCAATGAGGCGATAAATGCAAAGTATCGAGCCACCCTTTGGCAGCTTTGTATCTTTTCTGGGGTGGCGCTGTTGATGGCTCTGGCATTGGCCATTGCCATTACGCGCAGTATCGTATTGCCCTTGCGGAGAGCCGTTGAGGTCGCCCAGCGTGTAGCGGAAGGCGATTTGCGTCACGATATTACACTCACCGGGCGGGATGAAACCGCTCAGCTATTGAGTTCGATGGCCTACATGAGCAAGCAGCTTACGACGCTGGTCGCCTCACTACGTGATTCAAGCGAAAATGTCTTGAACGGGGCTAATGAGATTGCCCAAGGGGGGCAGGAACTTGCCGCTCGTACTGAGCAGCAGGCGGCTGCCTTACAGGAAACGGCTTCAAGCATGGAGGAGATGACGGCAACGGTTCGCCAGAACAGCGATTCAACCAAAGAGGCTGATACGTTGGCCCATAATGCTTCGCGGCAGATGCAAAGTGGTGGTGAAGAAGTGGCGCGAAGCGTGGAATTAATGCGCGAAGTGACGGCCGCATCGCTTAGCATGAACAAGATCGTTGAAGCCATCGATGCGATCGCCTTTCAGACCAATATTTTGGCCCTTAATGCCTCCGTGGAAGCGGCGCGTGCTGGTGAGAAAGGTCGTGGGTTTGCGGTAGTGGCAACCGAAGTTCGTTCGCTGGCAAGCCGCAGTGCCGCGTCAGCCAGCGAGATTCGCAGCATGCTGGATGATACGCGGGGCAAAATAAAGCTATGTTCTGATCAAGCGGAGCGAGGAGCAGCGACCATTGGTCAAACGGAAGCAGTGATTCAGCGTCTTGCTATGCTGATGGCCGAGGTATCCTCCGCCACTCGTGAACAAAGTAGTGGTATTGAGCAGATTAATACTGCTATTACCGAGATGGACTCTACCACTCAACAGAACAGTACGTTGGTTCAGCAGTCGACTAACGCGGCACTTTCCTTGGAAGATCAAGCTGGGCGTCTTCGCGAGTTGGTAGCTGCTTTCCAAATAGATGACGCTGTCGTGAGAAGTGAATCAGCGCATAAACCAGCAATGACCTTGCCCTCAGCGATAAGCCATACGGCGTTTTAATCAATCGCTAGTTTGCTTAAGTGTAGACAGCCTGATTATCAAAATAACCGCTCGCACGACAGAAACAACAACGGCGCCTCAAGGGCGCCGTTATTGTTTAACGTGGATGTAGCCTAGGCAACGGGTTTAGCTACCAACGAGCGGGTCTCTTCGCGGGCTTCGGTCAAGATAACGCGAAGCGGATCGCCTAACTTATAACGCTCTTCGCCTTCGATCTGGATACGTCCCTCTTTATCATCAATGACCACTTTACTGCGGTCACTGTGCATTAAAGGGGCGGGAACAAAGGCGGTTGCGCCATTTTCCAGCAGACGAACGCGCATACCGCCACGGTTGATGGCCATGATTTCGGCCTCAAAGGTGTCTTGGTTCTGCGCGGCGGGCGTCAGGTAGCGCACGTAGAGCCAGTCTTTCACGTCGCGCTCGGCCATGCGGTTCAGGCGGCGACGCTCCGTCAGTTGCTCGGTGAGCTGCTGGGTGGCTTCGGCGGGCGCCTGTTCGCCTTTCAGTACGCGCTTGATCAGGCGGTGGTTAACCATATCGCCATACTTACGAATCGGTGAAGTCCAAGTCGCGTAGGCGGCAAGGCCCAAGCCAAAGTGCGGGCCGGGCTGCGCGGACATCATGGTGAAGCCCTGGAAGCGGCGCAGGCGCGCATCCAGCCAGGCGTCATCGCGGCTTTCCAGCGCACGCTTGAGCTCGGTGTAGCGGGCCAGTTCGGTCAGTGCTTCGCGTTCGACCACGATCTCTTGCCCTGCCAGGAACTCCTGGGCGGCTTCGGCTTTCTCGGGCTCGAACGCGCGGTGCACATTAAAGATACCGTGGCCGATATGCTGGGCCAGGAAGTCCGCGCAGCAGGCATTCGCCACAATCATCGACTCTTCGATCATGCGATTGGCAATGCGGCGCTCTTCGGTGCGCACCGCCAATACGTTGCCAGCGGGATCGAGATCAAACACGTAGTCGGGGCGGTCTTTAAACACCAACGCGTGTTCGTTGCGCCAAGCTGTACGCGCCTCGGTCAAATCACGCAGCGCAGTCAACTGCTCGGCAATATCATCGGCGGGCGCCCATTCACCTTGGCCTTCGATCCAATCGGAGACGTTATCGTAAACGAGCTTGGCGTGGGATTTAACGTTCGCCGCAAAAAAGCGATACTCGCCCAGGCTGCCGTCGGCATTGATATCCAGCGTGCAGGCCAGCGCGGGGCGCTCTTTACCTTCCCATAGCGAGCAGAGATCGTCTGCCAGCTGCTCCGGCAGCATGGTGACGTTCTGGCCGGGCAGGTAAACGGTAAAGGCGCGGGTACGCGCTTCTAAGTCAGCGGCGTGGCCTTCTGCTACGTAAGCGGTAGGGTCGGCAATGGCCACGCTCAGGCGCCAGCCGCCTTCCTCGCGAGGTGCGATGTGCAGGGCATCGTCCATATCGCGGGTCTTCTCACCATCGATGGTGAAAAAGGGCGTGGCGGTTAAGTCTTCGCGAGTCAGGCCTTCATCCAGCAGCGGCCAATCGGTACCCGCATCGGGGCACTCTTGCTCTAGCGCGTGGCGTGCAAGCGTGACCCGCCACGGCACTGCCGGGTCATCGCTTTTGGCGACCAGCTCATCAATCTGGGCAAAGAAGGCGCGGTCATCGGCTTTCAGCGGATGACGCACCAAGCGTGCAACGACCCAATCGCCGTCAGCAATGCTCTCTTCATCAAGATTGTTCTTAATTCGCGCCTTGATAACGTTTTTAATCGACGGATGGTCGGGCACCACGGCCAGACGACCTTCGCGCTTCTGAACGCGGGCCACAAATCGATCCAGCCCAGCTTCAATCAGCTTTTCAGGCTCAACCGATTTTTTGTCACCGTTTTCGTGAATAACCGCTTCCACACGGTCACCGTGCAGCACTTGCTTCATGGCGGGCGGCGGCACGAAATAGGATTCATCGTCGTCAGTTTCGAGAAAACCGAAACCTTTGTCGGTGGCTTTGATCACCCCTTCAGCACGGGGGGTGGTTTGACGAATCTGTTGCTTGAGCTGGGCAAGCATGGCGTTATTCTGAAGCATGAGCTCAATCAGTTGGCGAGAGTTAGGGTGCCACTATACGGATTCCCGCTTGCCACGCCAATTGCCGCTATAGGAAGGTGACGCTGATGACGGCGCGTCAAAGGCTTACATGCGCTCGAAAGAATCGGTTAAGCTAAATACCCATGCTGATGGAGCGCACTATGACCCCCCGCCTGATTGTTTCTGACTTGGATGGCACGTTGCTGGGCAGCGATCACCGATTACACGCAGACACTATTGAGGTATTGAGAACGCTGGTGAACCACGGGCATCAGTTAGTGCTCGCCTCGGGCCGTCATTATGCCGACATGCGAGTGTTCAGGGACCAGCTCGACCTGCCTATACATCTGATCAGCAGTAACGGCGCCTACACCCACGACCCGGACGATCAGTTGCTGGATGCCAACCACGTTGACCCTCGCCAGGCCGCGGCACTGATTCGACTTCCACGTCCGGACGGCGTGCGCTTGAGCCTGTATATGGATGACGCCTGGTATATCGATGCCGAGATGCCAAGCTATCTGAACATGCACGCTGCCACAGGCTTTGCTTATCAGGTCGTGCCGCCTGAAAAGATGCCTACCGAAGGAATTGGCAAGATTCTTTATGGCGGGCCTCCTGATGCGCTGTTCAAGATCGAGACGTCGATCCGCGAGATCAGCGACGGCATGCTGCACGTGACTTACTCAACCAGCGATTCACTGGAGATCATGGCAGGGGGCGTCAATAAGGGAGTGGCGCTATCGGCGCTGCTCAAACGACTCTCGATTGCGCCTGAAGACTGTCTGGCCTTTGGCGATAACCTCAACGATGTCGAGATGTTGAGCCTAGTGGGCGAGCCGCACTTTATGCTGAACTCGCATCCGGAGATGGCCGGGCATCTGAGTGCCGCACGCCAGATAGGTCATCACGGCGAAGCGGCCGTGGCTGTGCTGTTGCGCGAGCGGTTTGGGCTTTAAGCGCTATAGTTCACGATGCTAATGCAACCTTGGTCGTAGCGGTATTGCTACTATTTAGCGTCTCCACCATCATCAAAGCCCAATAACGACAATAGTGTAGGGCTAAACCCGCTGCGATGACGACAATCCCCGCTACTTTAATTGTGGTCGACGATGACCCGGAAATTTGTGAACTGCTTGCTGACTACCTGGGGCGGCACGGTTACCGGGTCTTTACGGCAGACGGTGCCCAAGCGCTCCATTCGCTGCGCGCGGAACACACTCCTGACTTGCTGATTGTCGATTTAATGCTGCCCGGGGACGACGGCTTTACCATCTGCCGCGAGGTCCGTAAGCACAGCGATGTGCCGATCATTATGCTTACCGCCAGCGCCGATGAGACCGACCGTATTCTAGGCCTTGAACTGGGTGCCGATGATTATCTGGGCAAGCCGTTTAACCCACGCGAATTGCTGGCGCGCATTAAAGCGGTACTGCGCCGCACTCGCAGTGTGCCGCCTGCGCTGCCCGCCGGGCAGGCGCGCTGGGTCAGTTTTGGTAATTGGCAGCTCGACCGCATGACTCGCGAGTTGATTGACCTGCAGGGCGAGCGCGCCGCGCTTTCAGGGGCTGATTTTCAGCTATTGCAGGTGTTTTTAGAGCACCCGGCGAAGGTACTCACTCGGGATGATCTCTACGCGCTTACCCGTGGGCGGGATGCGCCACCACTTGACCGCTCCATTGATGTTCATGTCTGCCGCCTGCGTCAACGGTTGGGTGAAGATGCTCAGCACTCGCAGTTAATTCGCACGGTGCGCGGCGCGGGCTATGTGTTAACTGCCCAGGTAGACGCACTAACGTGAAACACGTTGGGTGGGCTGAGACCAGACGACGCTTATCCAGACGAGTGGCCCGCTGGCTGCCGGCGTCGCTGCGCGGGCGCTTTGTAATCATCATGATCGCTGGTGTGCTGGTCGCCCAAGGGGCCAGCTACGCGATCTGGACCTCCCAGGTGCGCTCCAGCCACTTGGCACAGCTTGATGAGCTCTCCACCAATATGGCGTTTAGTATCGCCTCCACCATGAAGTTTTTCCGCTCGCTGCCCGTCGACTACCGCCATATCGTGCTCGATCAACTGCGTAATATGGGCGGCACGCGTTTTTTCGTCAGCGTTAACGAGCGCAGGCTCACCATCGATGATATTGGTTCGGGACCGGAAAAAGAGGTGGTTGTTAACAATGTGCGCTCGGTGCTCACCCAGCAGCTTAATATCGATGATGTGATTGTCGAGTTTTCCCGCCCGGAAAACCTGCGGGTGCTGAATAATGAAGTGCTGCTCTATGATCTGCCGCCGCGGTGGGGGCAACATAGCCTGCTGATGGAACCGCTCTCGCCACCGATTCTGGTCGTCCAACTGGAGCTTGCCCCGGACACCTGGCTATATGTGGCCACGCTCTTGGGCGTACCGGATATTTTCAGCGGCTATCGCTGGCTCTCTGAGGAGCGTTTGCTGGTCGGGCTATTGGTGCTACTGAGCGTGCTGGCGCTCTCGCTATTGGGCATCACCAGTGTGACCCGCCCCTTGGCGCGGCTTTCGCGGGCAGCCAATCAATTGGGCGATGATTTGGATATGCCGCCGCTAAAAGAGAGCGGCCCCAAAGAGGTCGCTGCCACCGCCGTAGCGTTCAACCGCATGCAGCGGCGCATCCGCGAGCAGATTGAGGAGCGCGAGCGGCTTTTCTCGGCGATCTCCCATGATTTGAAGACCCCCTTAACCCGGATGCGCCTACGCGCCGAAATGCTCGAAGATGATTACCAGCGCGAGCGCTTTTGCGCTTCTTTGGATGAGCTGGATAGCCTGGTCAAGGGCGCCTTGGCCTCGGTGAAAGGCTTGGATCTGCACGAGGAGCCAGCGCCCGTCGACCTGGTGGCGCTGCTTGAAGAGCTGGCTGAAGAACTTAGCCTGCAGGGCGAACGACTGATTATTGAGAAAACCAATCATCCAGTTGCACCGCTGATCGCTAAACCGCTGGCACTTAAGCGCTGTCTGGCGAACCTGCTTGAGAATGCGGTGTTCTATGGCAAGCAGGCTGAAGTTCAACTGCTTGACGAGGGTGATGCGGTCACCCTGCGTATTCGCGATTACGGCCCTGGCATTCCCGAAGAGCAGCTAGGACGAGTGTTTTCGCCGTTTGTCCGCCTGGAACCGTCGCGCAGCCGACATACTGGTGGCAGCGGCCTGGGCCTAGGCATCGCTCGGCATATTGCCCGCGCCCACAGCGGCGATATTCAGCTCGCCAACCACGAAGAGCAAGGGCTGGTCGTGACCCTCTCGCTCCCCCGGCAGGAAACTATTACAGGCTTGTAATAAAACCCCAACACTTTGCAGCACTCAGTAACTCCCGTTGACGCTCGCCTTGGCGTAACCTCTTCGGTGTCGAACGTCCGAGCGGACAACAACAATATAAGGAGTTACTCCATGTCGACGTTGAAGAAAACGACTCTCACGCTTGCCCTGGCAGGCGTCACGCTAGCTTCTACCGCCCACGCTAACGAAGTGGAAGTGTTGCACTGGTGGACTTCCGGTGGCGAAGCCCGCGCCGCTAACGTACTCAAAGAGTTAATGGAAGCCGAAGGCTACGGTTGGCAGGATTTTGCCGTGGCCGGGGGCGGCGGTGAAACCGCCATGACGGTGCTTAAGTCTCGCGCCATGTCGGGCAACCCGCCTTCAGCGGCCCAGATTAAAGGCCCCGAGATTCAGGAGTGGGGCGAGTTGGGCCTGCTGGGTGACTTGAACGGCGTTGCCGACGCCGAAGGTTGGGATGAACTGCTGCCCGAAGTGGTGGCCGATGTCATGCGCTACGACGGCCAATACGTGGCGGTACCTGTTAACGTGCACCGGGTAAACTGGCTGTGGGCCAACCCCGAAGTACTGGAGGCGGCAGGGGTCGAAATGCCCACCACCTTGGATGAACTGTTCGAAGCCGGTGAGGCTATCCGCGAAGCGGGCTATGTACCGTTGGCACACGGTGGGCAAGCATGGCAGGACGCGACGGTATTCGAAAGTGTGCTGTTAGGTGGCCAAGGCGTTGAGTTTTATCAGCAGGCGTTGGTCGAGCTTGACCCGGAAGCGCTGGGTGGTGAGCAGATGATCGCTGCACTTGAAGACTTCAAACGTACTCGGGAGCTAATGGATGAGGGCATGCCTGGGCGCGACTGGAACATCGCCACGGCCATGGTGATTGAAGGGGACGCCGGGTTTCAGCTCATGGGCGATTGGGCGAAAGGCGAGTTTACTGCGGCAGGACTGACCGCTGGGGAAGATTACCTTTGTGCCGCAGCACCGGGCACCCAAGATGCGTTCACCTTCAATATTGATAGCCTCGCCATGTTCCGGGTCACCGACGAGGATGAGCGCGAGGCACAGCAGGCGCTTGCCCGCTTGGTGCTTGAGCCTACCTTCCAAGAAGCGTTTAACCTCGCCAAAGGCTCCATTCCAGCGCGGCCGGACCTGGATATGAACGAGTTCGATAGCTGTGCTCAGCAGTCGTTGGCCGATTTCCAGCGTACCGCCGAAGAGGGCGGTTTAGTGCCGAGTATGGCCCACGGTATGGCTGTGCGTGCGGATGTGCAGGGCGCTATTTTCGATGTGGTCACCAACTACTTCAACGACGCCGACATGCCCGCTGAAGAAGCGGCAGAACGTATGGTGAGCGCCGCCGAAGCGGCTTCTTTCTAGGTTTTCTAGCGCTTGCGTTCTCCAGGCGCCGCTGCAACGGCGGCGCCTATTCTGCTTAGCAAGAACACTATTTTGCTTAGTAAGAACATTATGCTGCTTGGCAAGGATACTTCTCCATGAGAGATTCCCTCCCCATGAAAAATACCTCTGCGACGCCTTTAGGGGCTGGCGCTAAGCGATCGACGCCCTCCGGTGGTTTGCAGGCGTGGTTGCCTCGCTTGGTGCTGGCACCGTCAGTGGCGATTTCGCTGTTCTTTGTTTACGGCTTCATGCTGTGGACGTTTGTGCTTTCGTTAACCAGCTCGCGCATGCTGCCTAGCTACGACTTTGTTGGCTTTGGCCAATATGCGCGCTTAATGACCAATGAGCGCTGGTGGGTCGCCTCGACCAATCTGATGATCTTTGGCGTTCTATTCGTACTCGTTTGTCTCGTCATTGGCTCGCTGTTGGCCATTCTGCTCGATCAGAAAATTCGCCAGGAAGGCGCGCTGCGCACGATTTACCTCTACCCCATGGCGCTGTCGTTTATCGTTACCGGTGTGGTGTGGAAGTGGTTGCTTAACCCACAGTTGGGTATTCAGGCGATGGTGCAGAGCTGGGGCTTTGAGTCATTCCGATTTGATTGGATCACTGACCCGGATATGGCGATTTATACCCTGGTAATTGCCGCCGTATGGCAGGCGTCAGGCTTTGTCATGGCGCTGTTTTTAGCCGGGCTGCGGGGCATTGACGACAGTATTGTAAAAGCCGCCCAGTTGGATGGCGCCAGCTTGCCGCGTATTTATTGGCGCGTGGTGATGCCGTGCCTGCGCCCCGTAGTGTTCAGTGCGGTGATGATATTGGCGCATATCGCCATCAAGAGTTTTGATTTGGTCGTCGCGCTGACCGGCGGTGGGCCTGGCTACGCTACCGACTTACCCGCCACCTTTATGTACGCCCACGCTTTTACCCGAGCGCAGATTGGCTTGGGCTCTGCCAGTGCCATGCTGATGTTGGGCGGTGTGTTGGCGATTTTGATTCCTTATCTCTACTCCGAATTAAGGAGCCGCAAGCATGGCTAATGTGATTCGTCGTCAGACGCCCGCTGCGCGGCTGGGCCGTGGCCTGCTCTATGGCGTACTGATCCTCGCCGCGCTGTTCTATATTTTACCGCTGGTGGTCATGCTGATGACCTCGGTGAAACCGCTGAGCGAAATCAGCGCCGGGTCGCTGCTGTCACTGCCACAAAGCCCGACCCTGGCGCCGTGGACAAAAGCTTGGGGAGAAGCCTGCACGGGAATGCGCTGCGATGGGGTAGGGGGTTACTTCTGGAACTCTTTTGCCATCGTCATTCCGGCTGTGCTGATCTCAACCACTATCGGTGCTCTGAACGGCTACGCGCTGACTAAATGGCGCTTTAAAGGCTCTGAATTAGTTTTTGCACTGATGCTGTTTGGCTGTTTTATTCCCTTCCAGGTGGTGCTGTTGCCGATGGCGCAAACCCTCGGCTGGCTGGGGATTTCCAGTTCCCGCGCCGGGTTGATACTGGTGCACGTGGTCTTTGGTATCGCCTTTACCACGTTGTTTTTCCGCAACTTCTATGTGGGCATTCCTAACGAGCTGGTATCGGCGGCGAAGTTGGATGGCGCGGGCTTTTTTCGCATCTTCTGGCGCATCCTGCTGCCAGTTTCCGCACCCATCATCGTGGTTTCGGTCATTTGGCAGTTCACTCAAATCTGGAATGACTTCCTGTTTGGTGTGGCGTTTTCAGCCCATAACACCCAGCCGGTCACCGTTGCGCTCAATAACCTGGTGAATACCTCTACCGGCGTTCGCGAATACAACGTGGATATGGCGGCGGCGATGATTGCGGCGCTGCCCACGCTGGTGGTGTACGTATTGGCGGGAAAATATTTTGTGCGCGGGCTGACGGCGGGCTCGGTTAAAGGGTAGTTATTTTAAAAGCCTAACAAAAATAGGATTTACATTATGGCAGCGTTAGAAATCCACAACGTGCGTAAAGAGTTCGGCAGCGAGCGGGTGCTCAAAGACGTCAGCATCTCAATCGATTCCGGCGAGTTTCTGATTCTGGTCGGCCCTTCAGGCTGCGGCAAGTCGACGTTGATGAACGCCATTGCCGGGTTAGAGCCGGTGACCTCTGGCAACATCTACATTGATGGCGAAGACGTGACCTGGCGTACTCCCGCAGATCGCGATATCGCCATGGTTTTTCAGTCCTACGCGCTCTACCCGAGCATGACCGTGCGCCAGAACATTAGCTTCGGACTGGAAATGCGCAAGGTGCCCAAAGCCGAGCGTGAGCAGGCGGTAGAGCGGGTTGCAGATTTGTTGCAGATTACCCATCTATTGGATCGCAAGCCCGCCCAGCTTTCCGGCGGGCAGCGTCAACGCGTGGCAATGGGGCGGGCGTTGGCGCGGGAGCCCAAGGTTTATCTGTTCGACGAGCCACTCTCCAACCTGGATGCCAAACTGCGCGTGGATATGCGCACCGAGATCAAAAAGCTCCACCAGCGCCTGGGCACTACCATTGTTTACGTGACCCACGATCAGGTCGAAGCGATGACCCTGGCCGACTGTATCGCGGTGATGCGCGACGGCCACATTTTGCAGCTGGGCTCGCCGGATGAGGTCTACAACAACCCGGTGGATATGTTTGTGGCGGGCTTTATGGGGTCGCCGTCAATGAACTTTATTCGCGCTACGCTGGAAGATAACAGCGGCGGTTATCAACTGCGCATTGCCACGCCGGGCGAGGATGATTTGGTGCTGCCCTGGCCGCAGGAGCGAATCGCTGCAGAGATGGCTGAACGGCTTAACCAGCCGGTCATTCTTGGCCTACGCCCAGAGCACTTCAGTGAAGAGGATGAGCGATTAACGTCCCAGGCGGAAGGAACGCTGCTGAGCGCTAGTGTTTCAGTGGTAGAGCCCACCGGGGCGGATATGCTGTTGCGCCTACCGCTGGGGGAGCAGGAAGTAACCGCCCGCGTCGGGCCTAAATGCGCGGTGGCGGCAGGAGAGCGCTTATCGCTGCGGGTCGATATGGGGCGGGCGATCCTGTTTGATGCACAGACTGAGCAGCGTATTGCCTAAGCGGCTTGATGTGAGCCGGCTGTAAAAATAGTAGGCCCCTTGCTGATGTTAGCGAAGGGGCCTTTTTTACAGTTGTCTCAAGGTGTCAGCTACTGGCGTCACTTACGAATAAGCCGCAGCTCGCCATTGAGCGCCTTGATGATCGAGTAGCACATCAGCAACAGTACAATGGAGAAAGGAATCGCAGTCGCGGTTACCCCCGCTTGAAGCGCTGTCAGGCCCCCGCCGATCAGTAACACAATCGCAATGAGACCCTCGACAATCGCCCAGAACATGCGCTGGGGCCGTGGAGCGTCGATTTTGCCGCCGGCGGTGATGGTATCGATCACCAGAGAACCGGAATCAGAGGAGGTGACGAAGAAAATCAGCGCCAGAATGATACCTAGCGTCGACATTAGCCCCGTCAACGGTAGCTCGTTTAACATGCCGAACAGCGACAGCTCGGGTCTATAGTTATCGATCACATACTCTTTAACCAGGCTGCCAGCGGGGTCAGCATACAGCTGTTCAAGCGCAGTTGACCCGAAGACGCCCATCCAGATAAAGATAAACAGGCTGGGAACCAGCAACACGCAGAGTACGAATTCACGTACCGTGCGGCCCCGTGATACCCGGGCGATAAACATACCGACGAAAGGTGCCCAACTGACCCACCAAGCCCAATAGAAAATGGTCCAGGCCTGGCGATAGGCGTCATCATCGCGACCGAAGGGCGCTGATAAAGGTAAGAACTCAGTCACATACGTTGATAGCCCTGACCAGAACCCGGTTAAGGCTATCAGCGTAGGGCCCGCAAACAGCACGAAAAAGAAGAACAATACAGCGAGCACCATATTGATTTCGGAGAGCTTCTTCACACCCCCTTCAAGCCCACGCCAAACGGAGACTAGGGCCACCGCCGTCACCAGTACGATCACAATAACCTGGGTGGTCGTGCTCACTTCCAGCCCAAAGACAAAATTCATCCCTGCATTGGCTTGCTGTGCACCAAGCCCGAGCGATGTGGCCAGCCCAAAGAGAGTGGAAAACACCGCTAGAATATCGATCGCATGTCCCCACCAACCCCAGACACGCTCACCGAGAATGGGGAAAAATGCCGAGCGAATTGAGAAAGGGAGCCCCTTATTATAGGTGAAAATGCTCAGCCCTAGCGCCATGACGACATACACCGCCCAGCCATGGATGCCCCAATGGAGATAGGTACCCGCAAGCCCCATCGCGCTGGCCTCAGGAATAGCCGCTGAATTTAGCTCGCCGTTATCGCCGAACGGGGATGTGACATTAAGGGGAAGTGAGACGTTAGCGTGATAAACCGGTTCCAGTACGCCAAAGAACAACAAGCCAATGCCTATGCCTGCGGTGAACAACAGCGCGAACCAAGAAAGGTAACTGTGCTCTGGGCGAGCGTCAGGCCCACCCAGCCTGACCGATCCATGGGGCAGGATGACTAACGCCAAACAAAACAGAATGAAAAAATCCACCAGGATCATGAAATACCAGTCCAGCGTTCCTGTCGAAAAGGCGACGATGGATTGGAAAGCGCTCCCTGCACGTTCTGGAAACAATAGCGTGAGAATGATGAAGAGGGTCGAGGCAAGGGCTGATACAACAAATACGCGGTTATGAATATCAAAACCGAAGGGACCAAAATTTCCCTTGATATTGTCCTGACCGACGACATAGTCGGTCTGCATGTCGCTAGACACGGAGGACGTCTCGGGGTCGCTGGGGTTGTTCATAAACTACCTCTCATTATTGGAGGATGCCATGTCGGTCTCTAATGATGACGCCAACTAACGTTGAATCCCAACTTACTGCCAGCAGAGATTTTCTAGCAACAGCGACTTACTAGCGACAGAAATTGGTCGTTGGCTGATTAGGTTGACGCTGATGAAGTTTTTTATTGTCGATGATCGCGTTCCTGAGGGACCGTCTCTTTGTCGAGTCGCTTGATCTGTCGCCATAGGTCTTGGCGTAAGTCGGCGATCTTGGGTTGCTCATCAAGCGTGAACGGCACCGGGCGGCAGAGGCGTTGCGCGCGCAGGCCCAGGCGTGCGCTAAGCAGCCCAGTGGCCAACCCTTGCCCGGCGCGAGCAGAGAGGCGTCCAGCCAAATCAAGCGAAAGCATGTCCATGCTGGCGTCGGCGGCCAGTTCACTGGCACCGGCAAACGCCATGTTATGCAGTACATTGCGGAACAACCGCAGGCGGCTGGCATAGCCCAGTTCAAGACCATAAAGGCGGCATAACCGATCTACCATTGCCAAACTGCGCCATGCCACCAGTGCCATATCCACCAATGTTAGCGGGCTAATAGCGACCATGATGGCAGTTTCGCCGGACATTCGCGTAATCAAGCGTTGGGCCTCACGGTCTCGCGGCGCTAGTAGGTGGTAACGCAATAGCGTCTGGATTTCCTCACCGCTATGGTGAGGCTGGCTGGCGCGTTGAAAGGCCAGCCAGTGTGGGTCATCGTCGGCTAGTTTGAGCTGACGCTTAAGCTGTCCAGCCATCGCGTGGGCCTGCTTCGGCGAGCGCAGTGGCAGCTCGGCAAGGTCACCGCGTAGTTTGTCGTGACGTTTTAGGCGGCGCAAACGTCCTAGCTCTTTAAGTAGTGAGATTCCCCCTAGGCCGATCAGGCTGATCCCGAACAGCTGCCAAGCCATGTTGAGCCACTGTGACTCCGCCAGCGCATCTGGAATACCGGTGACCAGCTCAGCGGTACCCAATCCGGCACCGCCTATTAGGGCGAAGAGTAGTCCCCAACGGCGCTTGCGCGGGGCACCTAAACTGGCAGTGGGTAAGGCTTTGTCTTCTGGAAGGGGCGCCAGCGGCTGGTGCTCGCTGGTGCCCGCAAAGGCTTCACGATGGCGAAGCGAAGTCTCCGCGTCAGCGGCCTCCTGCTGATCATCCAGCGTAAAATGACGGCGTGGCTGTGGGGTGGTCATGTCAGTTTATCTCCAATCAGCCAGTCGATGGCGGCATCCATGCGAATATGATCCAGCGCTTCCGAGGTGGATTGCATTGGGCGGAAGCCGGGAAAGTCGAAGCCTTGTTGTTGCCAAAAATCAGCAGTGGGAAGCCGTGCGGGTACATCGCCTGGGTACACCAGCACGTCTTCGCCTTCCAGGGTGGTACCACGCAGCGCTGGTGAACGCTTACCTTCGTGGGTTACCTCGCGGGCTTCGGTGGCACGAATCGATGCTAGAGAGAGCGCTTTGACCGGCACGTTGGCAAAGCGCAAATCTTTCAATGGCTCAGCCAGTAAGGCTTCCAGTAGCTGAACCACGTTGCCATGCTGGTCGGGGGTGACGTGATCGGCTTTGGTGGCAGCAATTGCGAGGCGATCAATTTTGGGCGCGAACAGGCGGGTCAGCAGGCTGCGTTTGCCGTAATCGAAGCTGTGCATTAACTGGCGCAGTGCACGGGAAAGGTCTTCAAACCGTTCCGGCCCGGCATTCAGTGCCCCGAGCACATCTACCAGTACGATCTGTCGGTCAAAGCGACGGAAGTGATCGCGATAGAAGGGCTTGACCACTTGCTGTTGGTAATAGCGAAAGCGGGCGGCCAGGGTGGCGTAAAGGCTGTTGGCAGGCAGTGCTTCCAGCGCTTCTTTCGAGGTGCTGTGGTGAGATGCATTCAGCTGTGGCAGCGGGAAAAACTGCAGCACCGGTGCACCTTCCAGCTCGCCGGGTAGCAAAAAACGCCCTGGCTGTAGGTCGGAAAAACCGGCTTGCTTGGCGCGTCGTAACCCTTGCGCGTAATCTTCAGCCAGGGTGGCGAGCTGGGCTTCATCGGCCTCGCCCGCGGGGTCGAGTGGTTCCACCGCGGCTAACCACTCGCTAAACAGACCCCGGCGTTGTTCGCCTTCATGGAGCGCCTGGACTTGGCTCCAGCTGTAAAAGTCGTGCTGTAGCAGGGGTAAATCGAGCAGCCATTCGCCGGGGTAATCGAACAAATCGAGGGTAAGGTGGGCAATCTCAGGCGTTAGCCAGCCGCTGCGGGCAGGGCGATAGCGTAGTTGCAAGCGTAGTTCACTAATGCCGCGGGTAGGGTCTGGCCAGCGTGGCGGGGTATCGCGTAGGGCGGCCATGCCGGGGTCGTAGGGAAAGCGTGGCACACCCAGGTCGGGCTGGTTAAGCCGCTGGGCGCCAAGTAGGCGGCCTTCACGCGCGGCAGGCAGTAAGTCGAGGCGCGCTTCAACGCCTGCATGGCGTAGCTGGTTGACCAGTGAGGTTAAAAAAGCGGTTTTACCTGCTTGAGAAAGGCCGGTTACCGCTAAGCGCAATTGGCGATCCCGTCCCCTCTCTAATAAATTGCTCAGTTCGCGACTTAACGGCTGGCGCATCCTATCGATCCCTCTGTGTTTCCGGTCCCAGTCTTTAAAGCGATAAGGGCAGAATGAACATCACTGGCGTAACATTAATATTAGTTGCGAAAGGACCGGTAGCATGGCAATCAAAAACCCTACCCCCGCCAATATATAGCCAGGCCAGCGACGCGCCATCTTTTGCGCCAGGGTAAGGCCAACCAAGCACACCACCATACCGATTAAATTAAATGCCAGTGTCGCCGCCTCTAACCATTGTTGTGGGTCCATCGGATCTCCTGAGCGCTTGTGAATGAACGCAGATTAACAAAGTATTGATGAACCGAAGGTTAACCGCGGCTTAGGGTAGTGCCTAGCAAGTGCTGAGCACCGGGTACGAGCCACACGGGATCCAAACGCGTATTGGCAGCTTCTACGCAGATAAAGTGGCGCGCTGCGTCTGCCGGTGTGTCTTTGGGCAGTACGCTGTCAGGATGCCATACCACCGTGGAATCACTGGACTGCTTACCGATGCGCAGGCTGCGTTCCCCATCGCTGAGTAGTACCGCTTCATTGGTGTGGTAAATACGGTCAATAGCGCCTTGGACTGCCAGGGTGCCTTGCTGTTCGCTTTCTGCAAAATCGCATAGTTTGTCGAGATAACGCGCGCCGGAAAGACCTTCCAGGCGGCACTGATGAATATCGGCAACGGCTAAGTAGGTGTGCAGCGCTCCGCTGGTTTTGATCGGCGTTTCGCCGATGTTTTCGCTAATCAACTCTACGTTTAACCGTTGGGCGTTGGCTTGTACCACCAAGCGTGCAGTCAGCTGAGTGTGTAAGCGTTGCTTGGGGGAAAGGTGGACTTCAATTCCTTCGGCATGCTCATCAACGGCGTCCAGGCGCCATTCGGCGTGGCGGGCGAGGCCATGAAAGGGACCATCGCGGTTGGGGCTTTCATCGGCATAACGTTCGTCGGCAAACCATGGCCAGCAGAGGGGGATTCCTCCACGAATAGCGCCTGGCATCGCCTGGGGCGTTGGGGTCAGCCAGAGCCAGCCAGTATCGCCGTGGGGGCAAAAATGCAGTACTTGAGCGCCTTGCAGGCTGATCGCCAATTCGCCCCAAGACATATTGAAAAGCACGATATCACGGCCTTCCCACTTGGCCGTTTGTTGACCATCAGTGCTTTTAAGCAATTGTTCGAGCGAGTCGGGGATCATGTATTTTCCTTTAAGAGTTGCCAAGCATCGATGCCGGTAGGCGCCGAACAGTAGCGCTGTGTGCTATGGTAGAACAAGCACGACTGGTAGGTAAAACACGTGACTAAAAACCCGAATTTAAATAGTAAGGAGACTATATGGGCTTTATTGCATGGTTAATCATTGGTGGCTTGGCTGGTTGGATTGCTGGCAACATCATGCGTGGCGGCGGTTTTGGCATCCTGGGTAATATCGGTGTCGGTATCGTTGGTGCGGTCGTGGGTGGTTTTTTGTTCAGCCTTCTTGGCCTTTCTTCCGGTGGCTTTATCGGTTCGCTAGTCACTGCGACAGTGGGTGCTGTGGTGCTCTTGTGGGTGATTAGTAAGGTTAAAAAAGCCTAGCTGTTTAGCCGCTAACCGTGTGACAACCGCCCGGCCTTGGCCGGGCGGTTGTCGTTTTAGCCTTGGGATGCCTCTGGCTATCGGTGTTCGCGCAACTTTCCGTTACACTAGGCGGCTTTATTCTGGCTCTTAGCTGGTGGTGATACTGTGCTTTTTCGAGGTGCCTCTTGATCGACGCGTTAAATGCCTGGTGGGCCCAACAGCTTGTGCTGTGTGATTGGGCATTTACTCCTCATCCGCTGGCGGTCGATGCAGGAGCAGCGGAACAACGCCTGCTGCAACTGGGGATAACCAGCCGGGGTGAATTGGCCGAACAGCTGTTTCACGGGCTAGGGGCACCCCCAGGCCATGCCGATCGGCTGCTAGGCGCTCTTGAATGGGCGGCTTTGGCCGGTGCTGCGGGTTGGTTAGAAGCCGACCAGGCACGTTGTTGGGCGCACCATCTAACTCGTCGCATCACCAGTGATTATAGTGACCTACGTGCGTGGCTGGCGGATTTGCGGCGTGCCTTGGGCGTCCGCGGTTGGGAAATTGGCGCCGACGATCGCTTTATCGATGCCTGCCAGGCGTTGGCGACTCTCGAAACCGATGGCGAGGGTATTACATGGGAGACACTCGGCAATACCCTAGCGAAGCTTCCTGCCCCCGCCCCGCTATGGCCCCAGCAGCCCCAGGCGCAAAGTTGGCGGCTATGCGCATTGTTTCGGCCAATTATTGTTTATCCTGCCCGCCAGGCTGACTGGCCAGAAGCCACCGAATGGCTAGCCCACGTATGGGATGTCCGTGATCGTGATGCCCTGCTCGGCGTAATGCTCTGGTTAGGCGCTCAGGGTGAGCGTCAGCGTTGGGATATCGAAGCCCGTGAGCTATTGAACATGGACAACGCCCAGCGCATGGAATGGCAGCGCAGTGTGGTGAATGAGTCGCCCTATGCACCGGTGTTAACTAAGTTCGTTACCCAAGGCGAGCCGCTAGAGTGGGCGGCTTGGGACTGGTTGCGGCTTGTTGAGCTCGCTTGGGCAGGTGCCTGCTGTGGCTGGCTCAGTCAGGAAGAAGCGGATGACTTGGCAGGGCACGCCGCTGATTTGATGAGTCGCCGTTACCATGACTGGTACGCTGTCCTTAACGCCTACGAACGCGGGCAAAGCCTGTTTGACGGTATCGATCGGCGGGGTAAAACACCCAGTGAGCGGCATCAATTACTGCTGCATAGTGCACATAGCCCATGGATGTGTCCGCCGGGCGAGTTATTAGATGACGCCACACGTAAAGCTTCTCAAACGCGCATTCGACAGTGGCGTAACACGTCTCACCACTGGTTGTTGGCGCTGGCCAGCGTACGCGAGCCGGATGCGATGCTACGCCAGATAGACCCGCTGGCTGCCCTGCCTGAAGAGCAACGTGCCGACGCGGCGCTCTACTTGCAGGAGTCGCTGGGGTTACATGCGGACGAGGGCGCCAGTGCACTGGCACGCTACTGGCTACCTGCGCAGGCACATCACCTTAATCAATTGGCTGCTGATGCGGTACACGGTGTATTGCCACCCTCGCAAAGCTGGTTTGGCCAGCCGACCCCGGAAGAGCTTAAGCAACGCAATGCCGTTAAGGGTGTGAGCCGGCATGCGGCGACGATCCATATGGCTGAAAAATTTGCTTTCTACCTGCATATGTCACTGGACAGCGGGCTATTGGATCGGGCACCGCTATTGGAGTACGCCAGCGCGCTGCGTAGCTGCCTATGTCGTTTTTACCCCAATGCAAAGCGCCTGCTCGACGCATGGTTTGCATGGGAAAGCTGTTTGCCAGAACCAGAACACACGTCGCTCATCAATGAAATTATTTGGCACATTGAGGACCCTGGCAGCCTGTTTCACTGGCTGGATTGGCGTCACGACGCTTGGTGTGAGCCTGGTCACCGACCCACGTTGAGCCACTTCACCGCCATGTCGCTGGTAGGGCCGCTGAACAGTGCTGTATGGAGTGAACCTCAACCTGAGAGTGCACGGGAGTGCGCCGAAATCCGTGAGTGGGTCGATAGCCACTACCACTTGAGCAATGCCGAGGATATGCAGGAGTTTTTGTCCTATATGCTCGAGTCGGGGGATCGCCAGGAGTATCAGATTAATTACGCTCCCTATACGCTTAACAAGGAGCGATTAGGCGCTGAGATCGCTATCCTCGAGTCCGGCGACTGCGCTGAAGACGAACGCCATCATTTGCTTCGCTTACGCCGGGTGCGTGATAACGAGGATGGCTGTAATGAGGTAGATATGGCCGCTTGGGATATCGCCCAGTTGGTCGATCTGGCAATTGCTGCACGGCAGCTTGGCTGGCTGGATAGCGTTGCCTTCGCGAAGGTGCTGGATAGCGCTTACCAGTTAGCCGCTGACCACTATGCCGGGTGGCAGGAGTATGCCATGGGGATGTACGCAGGCTTCTCGTTTTTTATGGGCGAAACCCCTGAGCGAGAAAGCTTTTTAGCGGGTTTCCGTCAGGCGCTGGTGGCGTGGGTATGTGGCGCGCCTGTCTTGGCTGGGCCGTGGGCTAGCCTGGATTTTCCCGGCAATAAACCACGCCATTTTGCGCCGCTACATATTGATACATTACCGGGCGATCAACGCACCTTACATTGAGGCTCGCCAAACATAGGATAACTAGCTTATAGTCGTGATTAGAAAAAATAATTTTGTTGTACCGCCCTCTTATCAATGTCACGAGGTTAATCACATGGTTGCGTTGCCACGCCCCGCTGTGACCGCTGTCCGTGTCGTAAGTGTTTGTTGTTTAGTTGCATTGGTCGCTGGCTGCGCAGGCTCTACTCGAGAGAGCAATATGCAAGCCCCCGAGAATTACTTCTCGATGACATTGCCGGGCATGGGGGCTAACCCGCAAATGTCCCCAATGGATCCCATCAATGCGCAACTGCGCAGCATGCAAGTGCCGCCACCAACAGTGGTTCGAGAGGCGCTGCTGACACAGCATCAACGCTGGGCAGGGACGCCTTATCGGATTGGCGGCACGTCAGAAAGAGGGATTGACTGCTCGGCCCTGGTTCGCAATGTTTATCGTGACACGTTTAATTTAGAGCTTCCGCGCTCCACCCGTGGCCAAGTACACGAGGGACGCTCGATCGACCGCCAAGAGTTGCAGGCGGGCGATCTGGTGTTCTTCCGCCCGCCGGGTCGTTACAACCACGTAGGTATCTACATGGGCGATGGCTATTTTCTTCACGCCTCGACCTCAAAAGGGGTCATTATCTCTCGCTTAGATAATAGTTACTGGCAGCGTTACTACTGGCAGGCGCGTCGTGCCCTGGAGCCAACCCATTTAGCCCAGCTAAGCAGTCGTGTTTTCTAATCGTCAGACTCTTCATTTTTTAGGGATGGCATGATCGAAGCCAAAACGCGCGCTTGGTGGCGCGCCACCTTGGCGCTTTGCCTTGGCTCTTTTCTTGTTTTTATTAATCTGTATGCACCGCAGCCGCTGTTGCCAGGGTTAAAGGAGACCTACGATGTCTCAACCCTGGGCGTCAGCCTGCTCATGTCAGTGTCAACGCTCTCCTTAGCCATGGCGCTACTGGTATTCGGCCCACTCTCGGATGCCATCGGTCGTGAAGGCATAATGCGAATTACCTTGCTGATGGCAGGCGGCTGTTCCATTGCCTTGGCATTCGCGCCCACTTTTGAAAGCTTACTGCTGCTGCGCCTTCTGCAGGGCTTTGTGCTGGGCGGGCTGCCAGCAGTAGCGATCGCCTGGATGGGCGATGAGTTTGATAAACCTGCCTTGTTAAGTGCTGTAGGCCTCTATATTGGGGCCAATTCATTGGGCGGGATCAGTGGGCGTATCGTAGGCGGCGCCGCGGCTGAGGTAGGCGGGCCTACGGCGGCCTTCTTGTCGGTAGGGTTAATAACGCTGATTGGCTGCGTGGTGTTTTGGCGACTGCTGCCTAATAGCCGTGCCTTTGCTCCCCAGCGTTTCGAGCTGCGTAAAGCTGTGGGGGACCTGCTCGGCCATATACGCAGTCCAGCCCTACTCGCGGCTTACTGCTTGGGCGGCATCAACTTTCTGATTTTCATAAACCAGTACAGCTATATCACCTTTCGGTTAGCCGCAGCGCCGTATCAACTGGCCGCGAGTGGCTTGGGGCTGATTTTCTTGACCTACTTAGGCGGCACCTTCGGGTCAATGATTTCCGGGCGTTTGGCGGGGCGGTTTTCTCCCGCTGCGTGCATGATGATGGGGGTGATGATTTTAATGCTAGGCACGGCCATCACGCTATTTGATTCTCTCGTGCTGATTATCGTTGGGTTAAGCGTCAATGCGTTCGGCTTTTTTCTGGCACATTCGTTGGCGTCTAGCTGGGTAGGGCGGTATGCCCAGGGCGCCCGGGGCAGTGCGTCGGCGCTCTATCTGGTGTTTTATTACGTGGGCGCCAGTTTAGGCGGCTTTTGGCTGGAGCCGTTCTGGCAGTGGGCCGGCTGGTCGGGGGTGAGCGTTGGCTCGTGGCTGTTGCTTAGCATGACGCTAATGATTGCCTTCGGCCTGTGGCGTTTTGAGCGTCGCCAAGCGGTTAGCTAAATTCGTTTTAGCAAACCGGCGCTTAGATGGTAACGGTGTTCGCATAATTGTTTTAATAGCGCTTCATCGTGACTAATCACCAGCACACCCAACTGGCGCTGTTCCGCCTCTCGTTTTAACGCCTGCCAAAGCTCAAGCTGAGTAATCGGGTCGAGCATTGTCGAGATTTCATCAGCGATCAGAAAGCGCACCCTGGGTACTAGCGCTCTCAGTACGCACACGCGCTGTAACTCCCCCCCTGAGAGCGATTGAGGGAAGCGCGACAGCCAATGGGTGTGTACGCCAAACGCTTCGCACTGGGCGTCAGAGGGCGTCCATGCTTCCCGCAGTATCTTACCGACTCGCCAGCGTGGGTTCACCGCCAGTTCCGGTGATTGCGGCAGCCACTGTACCGGCTGCACACCGTTTTTTGGCAGCGCCGCGCCATCCAGCGTGATATCGCCCACTTGCGGTGTTAAATAACCTGCCAGCAGTTTGCCCAGCGTCGATTTGCCTGAACCAGAGTCGCCGCTTAACCCTACCCACTGGCCTGCGTTCAGCATGAGTGAAACAGACTCGAGTAATGGCTCCCCGGGTGAAAAATGAAAACTCAGCTGACGCGCTTCAAGCAACGGTGGACTCCTGTTCAGTCTGTTGAGCTTGGCTACCCGCGTGGGTCGAAAAGTCATTGTCCGGCAGCGCTAACCACAATGCCTGAGCATAAGCACTGCTCAGCGAGCTGCCTTGGCCTTGAAAGGCAGAAGCTGATGCAGTCTCGACTGGCTTGCCGTTACGCATAATGGTAACGCGATCAGCAATCGGCAGAGCGTGGCGCAAGTCGTGGGTAATCAAGAGCACTGTTTTGCCTTGGTCAGCCAGTCCGCGCAGCGCATCCAAAACACGCTGGCGCTGGTGCGGGTCAAGGCCCACAGTGGGTTCGTCGGCAATCACTAGCTGGGCCTGGCTCACATGCGCCATGGCCGTTAATACACGACGGGCCATGCCGCCGGAAAGTTCATGGGCATAAGCCTGCTGGGCACGACCGTGTAGCTGATAGTGATCAAGGGACTGCTGAGACGCTTGCCACGCGTGCGCTGATGAGTGGCCAGCGCGCTGGGCTGCCCAGGCCACTTGGCGCTGGGTACGCACCAACGGGTCTAAAGCACTTAGCGATTGAGGGATCAGGGCTAGCTCACGGCCACGAAGCAGGCGTTGGCGTGACTCATCAAGCGGTATGCCATGGTAGCAAAGCTGTCCCGTAAGACGGGCATGCGCGGGCAATAGGCCCATCATCGCGTAAGCCAGTAAGCTTTTCCCTGCTCCCGACGCACCCACCAGGGCATGCACTTCGCCTGTGGCAAACGTCAATGAAACGTTATCCAAGCAGGTGACCCACTCACGCTTCCACCAGGAAGCATACAAGGGTAGCTGTAGCGACAATTGGTCAATCGTGAACACGGTATGCCTCCCATTAGTGGTTTGCTTAACAGCGTTAAAGCGCACGGCGGAGGTGGCTGGAAAGGCGCTCGAACATCAGCACCATGAGTAACAACCCCAAGCCCGGAAATACTCCTAACCACCAGTACCCGCCGTTCAAGTAGCGCATTGCCTCGGCCAGCAGTACGCCAATAGCCGGTTGGCTGGGGCTTAAGCCGAAGCCCAGAAAGGTCAGCGCGGCTTCGTGCAAAATCGCGTGGGGGAACAGCAGCAGGGCACCCACCAAGCAGTGGGGAAGCAGATGGGGAAGTAGGTGGCCGTGGAGTACAAACCAGCGCGACTTGCCGAGCGCTCGCGAAATGCGTACATAGGGGGCTTGCCGCAACTGCCACAGTTCGGCGCGCAGCACCCGGGCAAGGCTTGGCCAGTGGGTTACCGCCACGGCAATGATCACTGCCTGGGTGCCGCCGCCCAGCGCAAAGGCGATCAGCATCAATAGAATCAGATGTGGAACACTCAGCAGGGTGTCAATCAGCAGGCTCACCAGCGCATCCAGCCGCGCCGAGAGCGTGGCTAGCGCCGCCAAGCTCAGCGCAATCAAGGTACTCAGCAGCGCGGCCAGGCAGCCCACCCAAAAACTCAGTGCCAACCCAGCCAGGGTGCGCGCCCAGAGTTCCCGGCCCAGGGCGTCGGTGCCCAGCCAGTGTTCAAGGCTCGGCGGGGCCAAGCGAGCGTCAAACTGCATCTGTTGTGCTGAATCGGCCAACAGCCACTGACTGGCGATAAGCCCTACGATAAACACAGCGGTGATGCTCAGGCTGAGCATTGCGCGCAGGCGCGGCTGGGTAGCGGTCATGAACCACCTGTCGTAAGGCGTGGATCGATAACGCCATACAGCGTATCGGCGACGAGGTTGCCGATGCTGACAAACAGGGCGGTAAACAGGGCAATCCCCAGCAGCAGCGAAATATCACTGCGCAGGCCCGCGGCGACGGTGGCTTGCCCCAAGCCAGGGTAGGCAAATACTTGTTCAATCAGAATAGAGCCGCCGAAAAGCTCCCCCAGTGATGCGAACGCTAGCGTCACTGCCGGTAAACTGGCGTGACGGAGGCCGTGCCGCCAGGCGACATCGAATCGGCTAGCGCCCTGGGCGAAGGCGTGGGTAGCAACATCTGAGCGCATTAATTCAATCATGCGGGTGCGGGTGTGCAAGGTGATATTCGCGATACCCAGCAGCGCCAGTGTGGCGACCGGCAGCACTAAGTGATGCAGCCGTGTGGCGAGGGTGACATCTTGATCCAATACGCCGGCCGGGCCAGCGCAGCAGGTAGGTGCCCACCCCAGCGTGACTGAAAACAGCAGCACGGCGAGCATGGCCAGCCAAAAGGCAGGCGTGGAAGCGGTTAAATAAGCGTAGGTGCTGATCACGTTATCCAGCGGCGAGCCCTCTTTCGCACCCGCCATGACACCCAGTGCAAACCCCAACAGTGCCGAGACGAGCCACGCGCCTGCCAGCAGCACGATGGAGCGCTGAAAGCGCTGGCCGATGACGTCACTGACCGGCTGGTTATACACATGGCTCCAACCCAGGTCACCACTCGCGAATTGACGCAGCCAGTGGCCAAGCTGTACGGCGGGAGGGGCATCAAACCCCCAGCGTTCGGCAATCAGCGCGCGCTGTTCGGGGCTGACCTGGGCCACCTGTGGGCCTAGATAGGCATCCACCGGATCAATGGGTGAGAGCATCATGAGCCCAAACGAGACCAGCGCGACGCACAGCAGTACCAGCGCCAGGCGGCCTAGGCGCTTAGCAATGCGCGGTATCAATCGCATGCCCAGCGCCACTCAAGCAGGTTGGCCGTGATGGGCCAGCCATGGCCGTGGGGGGCTACGCCCAGCTCGCCCACGTCCAGGCAAGTGTCGGCAAAATAGACATGCTCCAGATTGACCAGCCAGGCCCAGCTAGCGTCTCCGCGCAAGCCGTAACCAGTAGTGCCGTCCCACTGGGCGGCCTGCCAGTGGCGGTTGGCTTGTTCGGTACTGGGCGCCGCCTGGGCGGCATCCAAATGGGCATCTACTTCCGAGTTGGTATAAAAGCCGCTGTTGTAGTAACCGTTACCGGCGTGCTGGCTGTGGAAGAGGTAGTAAACCTCTTGAGGGCTGTGGCTACCAAAACCAAACAGAATAGCGTCTTGGTGCAAGGCATGACGCTGGATATCATCCCAGTGGCGGCCCGTTGGCTGCATCTCGATGCCCAGCGGGCGAACCATTTCGGCACTTACTTCGGCAAGCAGCTGCCGGGTGGTATCGCTTGACGGGTAAGTGAGCCGAAAACGGGCAGGCAGGCCCTCCTTATAGCGCAGGCCATCGTCTTGCAACTCCCAGCCGGCGGCATCGAGTATGTCCTTCGCTTGGGCAAGATCAGGGGCATCTATTCGTTCTTCATCGCTACTCCAGGGAAGGCCGTCAGCCGGGCCAAAGGCAGGGCGACCAAAGCCGTGCAGGGCCACTTCAACCAGCATATCGCGATCAACCGCCAAATTGATCGCCTGACGGATGGCGGGATCTGCCGTGACATCGTTACCAATTGGCGCGCCAGAGGCCGCATGCTCGCCATTACTCGGCTGCATGGGAAAAAGAATGCCGCGGTTATCGACGCTTTCCATGATTACGCGCTGCATGTCTGCTGGCACATTGGCAGCCAATGCTGGTGGGATGGCGGCAATATCTGCCTGACCGGCATGAGCTGCACTCAGCGTGGCGTCTTCGCCGGTAAACAGAAATACCAGGCGGTCAAAAGCGGGGGAAGGACCATAGAAATAGGGGTTGCGTTCAACAATTAACTGCTCGCCTTCCTGCCACTCGACCAACTGGTAGGGCCCAGAACCCAGGGGGTAGCGACCATAGGAATCGTTATAGCCGTTTTTACGCTTGGCATGGGGCACGATGCCAAGGGTCAGTAACTGATCAATAAAAGTAATGCGCGGGGAGTGGAGGCGAAGCGTGACAGTCTTTTCATCTACAGCTGCTGCTTCAGCAAGTGCACTAAGATCCGCACGACCACCCGCCTGCGCCGCTGTATTGAACGTGTAAGCCACATCAGCCGCGGTCAGTGAGGTTCCATCGGAAAAGCGTGCGTCGTCGCGCAGGGTCAATGTCCAGGTGAGGCGATCTTCAGAAAGTGACCACTCGGTGGCCAGCTCTGGTTGTGGTGAAAGATCCTTGTCTCGTGAGAGTAATGTCGATTGAAACAGCGGATTGCCGTACTGCCCCCAGCCCAACAGCGGATCAAAGCCCTGTTCGGGTTCGCCGCCAATCGCCAAAATTAGCTGTTCTTTTGCCTGTGCGTTGCTAATGGCGGCTAAACAACTTAGCGCAATACCCAGTAAGATAGGCCGAGTTGTTTTAGTCATCGCTTTATCCTTTGCGCTAGTCGCGGTGCTAGTATGATGTTTTTGCAATAACATCATACTAACGGGCCAAGCAGTCTATGGAAAGCGGGCCATTATTAGAGGAGGCGTGAATGCAGCGTGTAACGGTAACGCTCGATGAGGAGCTGTTGGCAGAAGTGGATGCGCTGATGCGCGCACGTGGCTATCAAAACCGCTCAGAGGCGATTCGCGACTTGACCCGCAGTGGTTTAAAGCAAGTGAGAGAAGAAGTTGCACCGGAGGCGCCTTGCATGGGGGCGCTGGTATATGTCTACGATCATGCCGCTCGCGAGCTATCCAAGCGCTTAACGCGTCACTCGCATGATCATCATAACCTCACGCTTTCGACCTTGCATGTGCATATTAACGCCGAAAGCTGCCTGGAAGTGGCGTTGCTTAAAGGGCAGGGGAACGCGCTCAAACAGTTTGCCGCTGAAGTTACGTCGTCGCGAAGCGTTCGTCATGGGCAGCTAGTGCTGATACCTGATGAGTAAGGGCGGCACCGTTAGGGTATAAAACGGTAACGCATAAAAAAAGGTAACCCGTAGGTCACCTTTTCTGGTTGGTAGCGAGAGCCTCTTAGTGCTCAACGCCGCCTTCGCCGTGTACATGGCCGTGCTCAACTTCTTCAGCACTCGCTTCACGTACTTCAGCGATCTCAACATCAAAGTTGAGCTTCTGGCCTGCGAGCGGGTGATTGCCGTCAACAACGACGGTATCGCCTTCGACTTTCTTCACGGTAACCATCAGCGGGCCGCCTTGAGTCTGGGCTTGGAACTGCATGCCCGGCTCAATGCTTTCAACGCCTTGGAACGCATCGCGCGGTACTTCTTGCATTAGCTGCTCTTGCAGCTCGCCATAACCTTCTTCCGGCGAAACGCTAACGTTCAACTTTTCACCAGCTGCATGGCCTTCCAGCTCTTTCTCAAGGCCCGGGATAATATTACCGGCGCCATGGAGATAGGTTAGCGGCTCACGGCCTTCAGAACTGTCCAGCACTTCACCTTCATCGTTAGTCAAGGTGTAGTGGAACGCGACAACCGAGTTTTGCGCAATTTGCATGGAATAACCTTTCGGTGAGTGCATGTTCCAATATGGTAACGCGTGTTTGCCGACTTGTCAGGGGGTAGCGGCGCTTTTTCCTATCCACCACCTTTGACGGTGTTGCGCACCAGCATGACCAGAGATACCCTACGTTCATCATTTTTCCCCTTTGCCCTATCCTCCATGGGAGCTCGTTATGACAGTATTGATTATTTGGCTTATCGCGTTTTGCCTGATTGCTTACTTTGTTTACCAGCGCTGGAATAGTGGTGTTAGTCAGGGGTTGGATAAGCTATTGCCCAGCTTCCTGAAAAGCCATGGTAATAACCGCTACTTATGGGTGATAACGCTCGCCGTGTTGGGGGCGACCACGTTGGTTCAGCCGGTAGATATGCTGCTGGTGGTTTTACTGCTGGGCTTAATTGGCTGGGGCGTCATGGCATTGGTCAACTGGGCAGGCAACAAGACTCACCGCTAAATTAATATTTATTAAAAAGCCCGGTCATTTCGTAAATGACCGGGCTTTTTTTTGCATTAAGGCGCTAACAATCAGCTAATTTAATTAATACGGTGCAACGCTCATGCTGGCGCCGTTACCAATCAAGCGTACTCGCTGACCGGCCTGGAACTGGCGGTCTGCACGCTGAACAACGACCACATCGGTGCCGTCATCACGACGTATTTCCATTTCTAGTGCATCGACGCGGTTAGCGGCATCTTCCGTTGCTGTGCCTGCCACCGCACCACCCAGGGCGCCTGCAACCGTGGCTAGCTGACGGCCTGAGCCGCCACCCACTTGGCTACCTAAAAGACCACCGATAACGGCGCCGCCGCCACTGCCCAACAGGCCACCAGCACGGCTTTCAGCTTGAATCTGTACCGGACGAATCGCCACGATAGTGCCGTAAGTAACGCTTTGGCCCGTCTTTGCTTGGCTGCCGCGATAGACATCACCCGAGTAGCCCGAGGTATTGGCACACCCAGCCAGCGTGAGAATGCTTAAGGCTACAGCCGGTAGAAGAAGACGTTTCATTAAAACCTCCAGGGCATCTATTGGTTTACTGTCGTTCCCATCACGGCCATCCGCATGGCAGTCAGTGGAACGGTAGCAGTTATAGAACGGTGTTCGTTAAAGATAACTGATGCTAACATTTTTGACCAGCAAACGTCTGAAAAGATCAAAGCTGTCAAAATAAATAGCTAGAAATAGCTTAACCGAGAGTGTAACAGCGTATTAAGAAAACAGTGTGCAAATATATGAGGCAAGCAAAACAGGAGGCCGAGAGGCCTCCTGTTGCAGGGTTGGTTAGGTGTGTTAGACCCTATAAGGGCAAGCTGTTAGCCAAACTGGTTCATGGTGTTATCTTTGCCACCAGCCTTGAGCGCGGCGTCACCGTGGAAAAACTCTTTATGGTCATCACCGATATTGGAGCCCGCCATATCCTGGTGGCGTACCGTGGCGATACCCTGGCGAATTTCCTGGCGCTGTACGCCTTTTACATAAGCCAGCATACCTTCGTCGCCGAAGTAGCCTTTCGCCAGGTTGTCGGTAGACAGGGCGGCCGTATGGTAGGTCGGCAGGGTGATTAAGTGGTGGAAAATGCCCGCTTCGCGAGAAGAGTCGCGCTGGAAATTGCGCGTCCATTCATCAGCCAACTGGCCAAGTTCGGTGTCGTCGTATTCGGCACTCATTAGCTTGTCACGCTGGTAAGCCGAGACATCTTTACCCTCTTCCTGCCACGCATCGAATACCTGCTGACGGAAGTTCAGCGTCCAGTTGAACGACGGTGAGTTGTTATAAACCAGTTTGGCATCCGGTACGACATCGCGAATCCGGTTAACCATGCTGGCGATTTGGCCAACGTGGGGCTTTTCGGTTTCGATCCACAGCAGGTCTGCGCCGTTTTGCAGGCTGGTGATGCAGTCAAGAATCACGCGGTCTTCGCCAGTACCTGGTTTGAACTGGTATAGGCCTGACGCGAGGCGCTTGGGTTTAACCAGTTTGCCGTTCTGCTTGATGACCACGTCGCCGTTATTGATATCGGCAGCGTTTTCAATCACATCGCCATCCAGGAAGCTGTTGTACTGATCGCCCAGATCGCCTGGCTCATTGGTGACGGCAATTTTTTGCGTTAAACCAGCACCGAGCGAGTCGGTGCGCGCCACGATAACGCCATCTTCAATGCCGAGTTCCAGAAAGGCATAACGTACAGCGTTGATTTTGGCGAGGAAGTCCTCATGGGGTACGGTGACTTTACCGTCCTGGTGTCCACATTGCTTCTCGTCAGAAACCTGGTTTTCCAACTGGATGCAGCAGGCACCCGCTTGGATAAACTTCTTGGCCAGCAAGTAAGTGGCTTCTGCGTTACCAAAGCCTGCGTCAATATCAGCAATAATCGGCACGATATGGGTTTCATAGTTATCGATTTTGCTGATCAGTTCCTGCTCTTTGCCGCTATCGCCAGCCTCTTTGGCTTCATCGAGAGCACGGAACAGATGGTTAAGCTCCCATGCGTCAGCTTGCTTTAAGAAGGTGTAGAGCTCTTCGATCAGGTTGGCGACAGAGGTTTTTTCGTGCATTGACTGATCAGGCAGCGGGCCGAACTCAGAGCGAAGCGCAGCGACCATCCAGCCAGAAAGATAAAGGTAGCTACGTTTAGTGGTGCCAAAATGCTTTTTAATCGAAATAAGCTTCTGCTGACCAATAAAGCCATGCCAGCAACCCAGCGACTGAGTGTACTGTGCGGTATCAGCATCGTAAGCAGCCATGTCTTCGCGCATTACCTTGGCGGTGTAGCGAGCAATGTCCAAGCCGGTGTGAAAGCGGTTTTGAGCGCGCATACGAGCGGCGTATTCAGGTTTAATAGCTTCCCATTTGCCAGCTTGTGCTTCGCGCAGTTGCGCCATGGCTTTGATATCTTCGAGCAGTCCTGACATGAGCTTACCCTCTTTGGTCTGGAGTGTGTTTCGCAAATCAGCACTTGCTTATGCTGCACCTGCGAAGCTGTGTTTAGCATCATTGAATTCTGTGGCTGTGTCTCTAGCCTTATCGTCTCTTAACCAATCGTCTTGGCGCCCAGACACAGCATGACTAGAGATACCTGCTACAGCGTTGCAGGCTAGGTGTATCGACCCAATCGCCTTAACGCTGCAATGCAATAACTATCCACGAGGATGGCGCATTCAACAATTGACACTTCGGGTCACAGGGGGTTGTAACCCGACTACAGCGAGGGGAGAAAACGGTGGGTTTGTGTAGTGGTTTTTCGTCAGAGGGGGTTATAAGAGGGGCATAAAAAAGCACTGCCAAAGCAGTGCTATGTCTTTTTAAGAGCAGTCGGATCTGAACAGCTCTCTGCGGGGGCGCTGTGAACCCTTCCATGGGCGCTACTTTCGCCATCCAGGGCGAAAGACCCCCGCTTCAAGCTAATTCCGATCCTGCTTTTAGTTAACTTGTAATGGAGTAAGCGAAAGCGTCATTTCTCGGTGAGGGATGCCCGCATCCAAAAACTCATCGCCGTGGGCAACAAAGCCCAGCCGCTCATAAAACGCCAGCGCTTGCACCTGCGCGCTGAGGGCCACCTGGGAATGGCCCGCATGGCGGGCCGCCTCAATGGCGGCTTGCATAAGCAGTACGCCAATGCCAGTGCCACGGGCGTTGGCAAGCACCGCGACTCGGCCAATATGTGCGTCGGGCAGCAGGCGCGCAGTGCCTACTGGCTGCCCATCAAGCATGGCCAGAAAGTGCTGGCACTCGGGGTCCAGCCCGTCCCACTCCTCTTCCTGTGGCACGTTCTGCTCATCGATAAACACCTTGCGGCGGATCTCGCTGGCCGCCGGGCCGAGTGTCTCCCAGTCACCAACACTGATGTGGGTAATCGCCATTAATACGCCTCGTCGTCATCACCTTCATCGCCCATAAAGCCTAAGCTGCCGGTATTGACCAACTGTGTAATAAGCGCCGCTGCACCATCAAGTTCCAGCTCGTCGGCGTAGAGCGGGGCGGTGTCGGCGAGGCGTTGAGCTAGTTCAGGCGAGCAGGCGTGGCCATCACCATCGACGAATAGGGTGGTGCCGCTGGCGTCGTGTCGCCAAGCAAAGCGTGAGCCAGGCATATGATAGAGCGGTTCGCCCTCTTGTAGTTGAGCAACAAGCGCCGTTTCGGTTAGCGGCGTTTCAAGCGGTACCACTTGATCGACATATTTAGGCTGGGTCATTACCCGGCCAAACCACTGGGCGATTTGGGTTGGGTTATCAAGCGTCGACATAATTAGCTGCCGCATACGTTCAACGGCAGCGTCGTCCAGCTCGCCGGTATGCTGAGCAGGCGCCATACCTGCATCACTGTAACGCTTTGAGGCAGGAAGCTGCTCGCCCAAGTAGTCCGCGTAAGAGGTAATAGCTTCGTCGGCGGAAGGTGCGCGGAAGCCAACCGAGATGGTCATGCAATCATCGCTCTGGCTAACGCCGTGATGCGCCCAGCCGGGGGGAAGATAAAGCATGTCGCCTGGGTCAAGTACCCAGTCGGAGTCAGGCTCGACAGTGAATTCTTTCAGAATACGTAGATCAATGCCTGAGATAATCGGTGCATCTTCCCTCAGTCTGCCTCCCAATTGCCAGCGGCGGTGACCGCTGGCTTGGAGTAAAAAGACATCGTATTGGTCGATATGTGCGCCCACATTACCACCGGGAGGTGCATAGCTGATCATTACGTCATCGAGCCGCCAGCGCGGAAGGAAATCAAACTCATCCATTAGCGCAGCCACCGAGGGGACATAATGGTCCACCGCCTGAACCAGTAAGCTCCAGTTGGTTTCTGGTAGCCGCTCGAAGGTGGCTTCATCGAAGGGGCCGTGGGAGACCTGCCAAGGGCCATCCGGGCCGTCTTCCTCTACCAAACGTGCCTCTACGCCAGGTTCGCAAGCGAGCCCCGCCAGCTCATCCGCCTCGATGGGGCTAATGAAATCCGGTATTGCGCCACGAATCAGCAGCGGCTTTTGCTGCCAGTAATTGGCCAGGAAGTCTGCAGCGGTGAGATCGCCCAGCAAGGTTAGCGGCTTATCGTGATGGTTCATGGCGTATCCTGGTGTCGTGGTCACAGCAATTGAAATTATAGAGCGTTTAGCTGTTGTGTGAGTGCTTCGGCTTGCGCTTGGGCATTACCAATATAGTTGGCCGGTGAGAGCGCCTTCAACTCGGTTTTGACTTCGCTGGGCAGTTCCAGTGTATCAATAAATGCAGCAAAGCCCGCTTGGTCAATGCGCTTGCCACGGGTCAATTGCTTGAGTTTTTCATAGGGCTTTTCGATGCCGTAGCGGCGCATTACCGTTTGGATCGGCTCGGCAAGCACTTCCCAGCTATTATCCAGGTCAGCGTCTAAGCGCTCGGGGTTGGCTTCTAACTTGCTGATGCCTTTCAGGCTGGCGTGATAGGCAATCAAGCCATAAGCCAAGCCGACCCCTAAATTGCGCAGCACAGTGGAGTCGGTCAGGTCGCGCTGCCAGCGTGAGATAGGCAGTTTTTGGGCAAGATGGCTAAGAACCGCATTGGCCAAGCCCAGGTTGCCTTCGGAGTTTTCAAAATCGATCGGATTGACTTTATGCGGCATGGTGGAGGAGCCAATCTCGCCTTCCACTGTGCGCTGCTTAAAGTAGCCCAGCGAGATGTAACCCCATACGTCGCGGTCAAAATCAATCAAAATGGTGTTGAAACGGCAAATGGCATCGAACAGTTCGGCGATATAGTCGTGGGGCTCAATCTGAGTGGTGTAGGGGTTGAACGTAAGCCCCAAACCTTCCACGAAGGTGCGCGCATTGGCTTCCCAGTCGATCTCTGGGTAAGTCGTCAGGTGGGCATTGTAGTTGCCCACGGCGCCATTGATTTTGCCGAGCACTTCCACCGCTTCAATTTGCTTGAGCTGGCGCTTGAGGCGATAGGCCACGTTGGCCATTTCCTTGCCCAAGGTCGTAGGGGTAGCCGTTTGACCATGGGTGCGCGACAGCATCGGTTGGGCGGCGTGGGCAATCGCCAGCTTGGCAATTTCGTCAGCCACTTCGTGCATGGTGGGCAGCATGGCGTTAAGGCCGTCGCTGAGCATCACGCCGTAGGAGAGGTTGTTGATATCTTCGCTGGTGCAGGCAAAGTGAATGAACTCGGTGACCGCATGCAGCTCCGCCTGATCGGCAATCTTTTCTTTTAAGAAGTACTCAACCGCTTTGACGTCGTGATTGGTGGTGCGCTCGATCTCTTTAATCCGCTCGGCATCGGTGACCGAGAACTCGCGGATTAACCGCTCGAGAAACGCCGTGGCTTGCGCAGAGAGGGGCGGCACTTCGGTAATTTGGCTGTGCTCGGCCAAACGCTGCAGCCAGCGAACTTCCACAATCACACGGGCGCGAATCAGGCCGAATTCACTGAAGTGTTCGCGCAGCGCGGCGGCTTTAGAGGCGTAGCGGCCGTCAACGGGAGAAAGAGCGGTCAAAGCGGAGAGTTGCATGGTATGGTTTCCAGATAGTTCGAGAGCAGGTGGTTCAAAATAGACTGTTCAACGTAAAAGCTAGTCGAGAACATGTCGGTCGAGATGAGACGAGAGAGAACGGGCGCAGCTAGCTGAGGCTATCGAGCGCACGGCGCAGCGCTTTGCGCTGGAATACCAGCTTCCAGCGACGCCCGCCTTGCTGGTGCCACAATAACCCAAAGCGAATACCCGCCATTAAACAGGCCCGCACGCGCTCGGGCATCATGCGACTTTGCAGCAGCGATGGGTCGCCTTGCACCACGATCCGGGTTTTAAAAGTGGAGATCGTCTCTTGATACGCCTCTCCTAGGCTAGCAATCACATTTTCATGGGTAGTGCCGAAGTGCTCGGCCTGGCCTTGAATACGGATTAGTTGTTGGCCGAGCGAATCCATCATGTCGCTATTAGTACGTAGCTTATTCATCAGCAGGAGTAGCGAAAAGCCGTAGCGAAGTACGACGGGGTTCGCCTGCTTACGTCCCACCAGCGCTTCTAAAGTATCCAGACCACGGCGTAAATTATTGGGATGCCCACCATAGATAGCTTCAAAGCTTTCGGGGTTGGTATCCACCGTGGCTTCAATCAGTGTTTCCCAGGCGCGCGGGTCGACCTGACCCGTGCGGGCGAGTTCGTCAACCAGACTGGCGGCTTGAAAGACACCTGCCAGGGCTAGTGCCTGGCGGGCTGCTGGCGAGTCGGGGGCGCGATGAATCGGGGTCGTCGGATTCATGCAGCAGCCTCCGCGGCTTTTTTCCAAGTGGCGCGAATCACGCCGCCGCCTAAACAAATGTCGCCATCGTAAAGTACTAACGATTGACCGGGGGTAACGGCCCACTGGGGATCGTCAAACGTGACCTCAACGCCGCCGTCGGGCAGGACCCGCATCTCACAGCTGCAGTCGCTTTGCCGGTAGCGTGTCTTGGCGGTGAAGCGGCCTTGTTGAGCCGGCGGCTCGCCAGCCACCCAATCCATCTTCTCAGTCGCCAACGTATCTGAATAGAGCAGTTGATCATGCTTACCCTGCACGGCGATGAGCACGTTTCGATCAAGATCCTTCGCTGCCACGTACCAGGGCTCTTCCGAGTAGTTGGCGAGCCCACCAATGCCTAGCCCCTGGCGCTGGCCCAGGGTGTAATACATCAGCCCCATATGATCGCCAATCACATCACCTTCAGGTGTTTCGATTTTGCCGGGCTGGGCGGGCAGGTACTGCTGCAGGAAGTCGCGAAAGCGCCGTTCGCCGATAAAACAGATGCCGGTGGAATCTTTTTTCTTGGCGGTAATTAGCTCGTACTGTTCGGCTAGCGCGCGCACAGCGGGCTTTTCCAGTTCACCCACGGGGAACAGCGTGCGGGCAATGGCGGCTTCCGGCACCGCATGCAGGAAATAGCTTTGATCTTTGTTGCCATCCAGCCCTTTAAGCAGACGAGGGCTGCCTTCACGCATGCCTTGCCTTACATAATGACCGGTGGCAATTTTGTCGGCACCCAGCATCTCAGCGTATTCAAGGAAGACCTTGAATTTGATTTCCCGGTTACACAGGATGTCCGGGTTGGGCGTGCGTCCTGCCTTGTATTCGGCTAAAAAGTGCTCGAAGACATTATCCCAGTACTCTGCCGCGAAATTGGCGGTGTGCAGCTTGATGCCCAGTTTGGCGCAAACGGCCTCGGCGTCGGCGAGATCCTCTTTGGCCGTACAGTATTCGGTGCCGTCGTCTTCATCCCAGTTCTTCATAAACAGGCCTTCCACCTCATAGCCTTGTTGCATGAGGAGAAGAGCAGAAACGGATGAATCGACGCCGCCGGACATACCGACAATCACTTTGCCGTTAGTGCTGGGCACAGTAGTGGATGGCATAGGCATCCTCAGTAGAAGTAATGTGCAAAAAAACGCTGTGCAAAAAAGCAACGTGCAATTGGGCGGTGATTATACACGATAGGGGCTTGCTTTGAGTACATCACTCACGAATCACACTGAGGGGGTAACGAGGCCCGCTGAGAGCATCTTCGATACGTTTGAGTACTAGCGGACTACGTAGCCGCGCCTGTTGATCCAAGGCACGAATCTGCTCAAGAGTGAGCCAGTGCGTGGCGATGATATCGGGGTCAAGAGGGAGGTTGAGCGGGGTAAGTGGCTCGGCAATAAAGCCGTGGCTATGGAACGTTTGCCCGCCATCGGTATGAAAAATATACAGCCCAAGGTAACTGGTGAGCGATACCTGCCAGGCAGTCTCTTCTTGAACCTCACGCAGAACAGCTTCAATGGGGCCTTCGCCGGGTTCGATATGCCCGGCGGGCTGGTTAAACACGCTGGTGGGTCCACCGCGCTGTTCCTCCACCATTAAGTAGCGTTCTCCCTGCTGAATAACACAGGCCGCCGTACTGTGAATAAGGTTCATAATGGCTTCCTGCGTTTGGCGGTGGGCCGTGCTCGTTGTCGGGAGTGCGTATTGGCAGGCCGGGGGGCGTGTAGTGTTTCTTTGCGCCACTCGCCAGGCATTAAATCGTCTAACCGCCAGGGGCCAATCGCCATACGAATCAAACGCAGCGTGGGAAAGCCGACATGCGCGGTCATGCGCCTTACTTGGCGGTTACGGCCTTCGCTGATGGTTAGCTCCAGCCAACTGGTCGATGGGTGCCGCTTGGGGTCGATGGCCGGTTGGCGCGTTGCGGTAACGGGTGGCGCTATCCTGCGCGCCTTGGCTGGCTGTGTTGGGCCGTCTTTAAGCACAATGCCCTGGCGTAGCGCCTTTAGTGCTGCGTCATCTATGTGTCCTTCGAGCTGGGCCCAGTAGGTTTTGGGCTGCTTATGGCGCGGGTGAGAGATGCGGTGAATCAATTCGCCGTCATCGCTGAGCAGCAGCAGACCTTCAGAATCGTAGTCAAGCCGCCCGGCAGGATAAATATCTTTTACATCAATATAGTGAGCCAGCGTTTGGCGTCCTTCGCGGTCACTAAACTGGCTCAATACGTGAAAAGGCTTGTGCAATAAATAGAGGTTGCTCATGACATCTCGTTACTCTTTGCCCTTGGCGTATAGGTACATCCCTCATGCGCATGAAGTGCAGCGCTGGTATACTCCGGCCTAGCTGCTGGGGCGCACATCGCTGAGTTCGCGCTCCGCTCAAGATTCCTTGCAATCAGGTTCCTTGCAATTTTAGTGACAAGAGAGGTTAACGCAAAAATGACCAAAACGCCGAAGATCATCTACACGCTCACCGACGAAGCCCCTGCGCTCGCGACACACTCCCTGTTGCCGATTATTGATGCATTCACCGATTCTGCAGGTATTCAGGTAGAGACGCGTGATATTTCTCTGGCCGCTCGGATCATCTCTCAGTTCCCTGACTACCTGAGTGAAGAGCAACAGATCGGCGATCACCTGGCAGAGCTTGGCGAACTGACCAAGACCCCAGAAGCTAATATCATCAAATTACCCAATATCAGTGCCTCGCTGCCCCAGTTAAAGGCGGTGATCAAAGAACTACAGCAGCAAGGTTACAAGCTTCCTGACTACCCGGAAGCGCCGAAAAATGATGAAGAGAAAGACATTCAGGCGCGTTACGACAAAACCAAAGGCAGCGCCGTTAATCCCGTGTTGCGGGAAGGTAACTCTGATCGCCGCGCCCCGCTGTCGGTTAAAAACTACGCCCGCAAATACCCGCACCGTATGGGCGAGTGGAGCAGCGATTCTAAATCCCACGTCGCGCACATGAGTGAGGGTGACTTTTACGGTAGTGAAAAGTCGGCACTGATTGAAAAAGCCACTGATCTTAAAATTGAGTTGGTGGCTAAAGACGGCAGCACCCAGGTTCTTAAACAGAAAACGTCTGTGCTTGAAGGCGAAGTGGTCGACGGTGCTGTGATGAGCCGTAACGCGCTGCGTCGTTTTGTGGCCGATGAAGTCGCTGATGCGAAAGCCAAAGACGTGCTGTTTTCGCTGCACCTGAAAGCAACCATGATGAAAGTCTCTGATCCGATCATGTTCGGCATGGTGGTCAGCGAATTTTATCAGGACGTGCTGAGCAAATATGCGGATGATTTGCAGCAGGCGGGCTTTGATCCCAATAACGGTATTGGTGACCTTTACTCGGCGATTAAGTCGCTGCCTGAACAGCGCCAAACCGAAATTGAAAATGAAATCCAGGCGCTATATGCCGAGCGTCCACGTCTGGCCATGGTGAACTCCCACAAGGGCATCACTAACCTGCATGTGCCCAGCGATGTGATCATCGATGCTTCTATGCCAGCGATGATCCGCGACTCCGGCAAAATGTGGGGCGCCGACGATCAGCTTCACGACGTCAAAGCGGTGATTCCGGATCGTTGCTACGCAGGCATCTACCAAACCGTGATCGAAGACTGCAAGCAGCACGGCGCCTTTGATCCGACCACCATGGGTAGCGTCCCTAACGTTGGCCTGATGGCGCAGAAAGCCGAAGAGTACGGCTCTCACGATAAAACGTTCCAGATTCCCACCGACGGCACGGTGCGTGTTACGGATGCCGGTGGTAACGTCGTGCTTGAACACAGCGTTGAACAGGGCGACATTTGGCGTATGTGCCAAACCAAGGATGCTCCGGTTCGCGATTGGGTGAAACTGGCCGTGAATCGTGCTCGCGAAAGCGGCACGCCTGCTATCTTCTGGCTGGACGCCCAGCGCGCCCACGATGCCCAGTTAATCAAGAAAGTAGAACGCTACTTGAAAGATCACGACACCGCTGGTCTGGATATCCGCATCATGGCGCCGGAAGAGGCGATGCGCTTCTCGCTTGAGCGTATCCGCAAAGGCGAAGACACTATCTCCGTCACCGGTAACGTACTGCGCGATTATCTGACCGACCTGTTCCCGATCATGGAGCTCGGCACCAGCGCCAAGATGCTCTCAATCGTACCGTTGATGAATGGCGGTGGCCTGTTTGAAACCGGCGCGGGCGGTTCAGCGCCCAAGCACGTTCAACAGCTGTTGGAAGAGAACCACCTGCGTTGGGATTCGCTGGGTGAATTCCTGGCCTTGGCCGCCTCGCTTGAACACCTGGGCAGCACCTTTGATAACGCCCGGGCGAAAATGCTGGCCAAAGCGCTCGACCAGGCGAACGGCAAATTCCTGGATAGCAACAAGTCACCTTCGCGCAAGGTTGGTGAAATCGACAATCGCGGTAGCCATTTCTATTTAGCGCTATACTGGGCAGAAGCCTTGGCTGAACAGAATGACGATAGCGAGATGAAAACGCTATTTGGGCGCTTAACTGAGCAGTTGCAGGCCAAAGAAGCGACCATTATCGATGAGCTTAACAGTGTGCAGGGCCAGCCTACCGATATTGGTGGTTACTACCACCCTGACCATGCGTTAACGGGCAAAGTAATGCGTCCCAGTAAAACGCTTAACGAAACGTTGGCACTGGTCGCGAAAGGCTAACAGCGAACTCTTTGGTGAGCCCTGTCACCCCCGTCCGCTTGGCGGGCGGGGGTTTTATGTCTTTTGCAGTGTGATATTTTGAACTTTCCATGAACCCTTGCTGATCGTGGGCGTCTTAGAAAGGAGTCTTTTACCTAGACCCTTTTATCGGTCAGCTTTGAGACAACCAACCGTGCTGCTTATGTCCAACCTAGAGAGTTCATATTGGGTCAATTTGCCTGCTTATGCGGGAATGACGCGACCTGATATGCCCGATGAAGATGATGATATAGCGGTGCAGCCGGCGGAACCAGCGCTGGCGCAACCGCCACTTTATAAGGTAGTGCTTCATAACGACGATTACACGCCGATGGAATTCGTCATTGAAGTACTGCAAGGTTTTTTCAACATGGATAGCGAGACGGCCGTCCAGGTCATGCTCGCGGTACATACCCAAGGAAAGGGCACTTGCGGCGTGTTTACTCGCGATATAGCGGAAACCAAAAGTTACCAGGTAAACGAGTACGCCCGGGAGTGTGAGCATCCGTTAATAAGTGATATTGAGGCTGCCAATTAAAAACGTTGAGAAATAATTGGTGGTGAGGCTTGCAACCGTGCCATTTGTACCCGATGTTGAGAGTATTGATCGATTAAACTGATCCGACGTCAAGCCCTAGGTGGCGATACGCCCTAGGTAGTAGCGAAAAGGGGACTGCCATGCTGAGCAAAGAACTTGAAATGACCCTGAACACGGCCTTTACCGTGGCGCGCTCCAAGCGCCATGAGTTTATGACCGTTGAGCACCTGCTGCTAGCGTTGCTGGATAATGCCTCAGCGGTAGACGTACTGAAGGCCTGCGGGGCTAACCTCGACAAGCTGCGGTCCGATCTGCAGGATTTTATTAACTCGACTACCCCGCTGATCCCAGAAGGTCAGGGTGATCGAGAAACACAGCCTACGCTTGGTTTCCAACGCGTTTTACAGCGTGCGGTATTCCACGTCCAGTCATCTGGTAAAAGCGAAGTATCCGGCGCAAATGTGCTGGTAGCCATCTTCTCCGAGCAGGAGAGTCAGGCGGTTTACTTCCTTAAACAGCAAAGTGTCGCCCGTGTTGATGCGGTTAATTATATTGCCCACGGTATCTCTAAAGTGGCTGGGCACGGTCCGTCACCTTCCCCGTCTTCATCTGAAAGCGAAGACGCAGAAGAGGGCGGCAGTGAAGGCGCTGCGCATCCGCTTACCGGCTACGCCACCAATTTGAATGAACAGGCGCGGCTAGGCAAAATTGATCCGCTGATTGGTCGCGATCATGAGCTTGAGCGCGTAGTACAAATTTTGGCGCGGCGGCGTAAAAATAACCCGCTGTTGGTGGGTGAGGCAGGCGTGGGTAAAACCGCGATTGCCGAAGGCCTGGCCAAGCGTATTGTGGAAGAAGACGTACCCGACGTGATTGCCGATGCGGTGGTCTACTCACTGGATATGGGCGCGCTGCTTGCTGGTACGAAATACCGCGGGGATTTTGAAAAGCGCCTTAAGAGCCTGCTGGGCGAGCTTCGTAAACAGCCTAACGCCGTGCTTTTCATTGATGAAATCCATACCGTCATCGGTGCGGGCGCCGCTTCCGGTGGTGTAATGGATGCGTCGAACCTGCTCAAGCCGCTACTCTCCTCGGGCGAGCTGCGCTGTATTGGCTCGACAACATTCCAAGAATTCCGCGGTATCTTCGAGAAAGATCGCGCCCTGGCACGCCGCTTCCAAAAAGTGGATGTGTTGGCGCCGTCTGTGGATGACACCATTAAAATCCTCAAAGGCTTGCGTTCACGCTTTGAAGAGCACCACGAGCTCAAATATACCGACGGCGCGTTAGAAAGTGCGGCGCGTTTGGCAGATCGCTACATCAATGATCGATTCCTGCCCGACAAGGCAATTGATGTGATTGATGAGGCGGGTGCGCATCAGCGTCTGTTGCCGCCGGAAGTGCGTGCCAAAACGATCGACGTTGAGCAAGTGGAAGCCGTGGTGGCGTCGATTGCGCGTATTCCGCCGAAGAGTGTTTCAAGCTCCGATCGCAAGCTGCTTGAAAAGCTCGACCGTGATCTGAAAATGCTGGTCTTTGGTCAGGATGAAGCGATTGATAGCCTTTCTGCGGCCATTAAGCTTTCGCGGGCAGGGCTTAAGTCGCCTGACAAACCCGTCGGTAGCTTCCTGTTTGCCGGGCCGACAGGTGTGGGTAAAACCGAAGTGGCCAAGCAGCTTGCGCATATCATGGGCATTGAACTGGTGCGCTTTGATATGTCCGAGTACATGGAGCGGCACACCGTATCACGCTTGATTGGTGCGCCTCCTGGCTACGTCGGTTATGACCAGGGTGGTCTGTTAACCGAAGCGGTTACCAAGCAACCTCACTGTGTGCTGCTGTTGGACGAGATTGAGAAGGCGCATCCAGAAGTCTTTAACCTGCTGTTGCAGGTCATGGACCATGGCCGCTTGACGGATAATAACGGTCGCGAAGCCGACTTCCGCCACGTTATCGTCATCATGACTTCTAACGCCGGAGCTGAGCAGGCATCGCGTCGTTCGATTGGTTTCCAGCATCAAGACCACTCAACCGATGCGATGGAAGTGATTCGTCGCACCTTCTCGCCCGAGTTCCGCAACCGTTTGGATGGCATTATCCAGTTCCATGCGTTACCGGTCTCTGTGGTACGCAATGTGGTCGACAAGTTCTTGATCGAACTGCAGGCGCAACTGGATGAGAAGCGTGTTCAACTGGATGTGGACGATATGGCGCGGGATTGGCTGGCCGACAAAGGTTACGATCCTGACATGGGTGCACGCCCAATGGCGCGCCTCATTCAAGAGAAGCTGAAGAAGCCATTAGCCGAAATGATATTGTTTGGCGAGTTGGCAGAGCACGGCGGTATTGTTCACGTCAGCCTGGAAGAGGGGGAATTACACCTTTCTACAGAAGCTGAAATGGCCGATGCGCCCTGAAAAGGGCGCTAAGACCGCCTGAGCCAACCACCTAATTATAGTGGTTGCCGTAAAACGCAGCGCCCTGTCTTCGACGGGGCGTTGTTGTTTTAGCGAGAGCAACGTTAGCGCGTACAGTCGTGTTTAGCGCGAGCGGTAAACGATACGGCCTTTGGAGAGATCGTAAGGCGTCAGCTCTACTTTTACCTTATCCCCAGTCAGAATGCGGATATAATTTTTGCGCATTTTGCCGGAGATGTGAGCGGTAACAACGTGACCGTTTTCCAGCTCAACACGAAACATGGTATTCGGAAGGGTATCGACGATGACGCCTTCCATTTCAATATGATCTTCGCGTGCCATATAGGCATTTCCTCACTGATGAGTTAGTAATATCACAATCGGTTAGAATTTGAGTGCTGCTAGGTAAGCGCTCAAGAAACAGCGCTATATTGTGCCGTAAGCCCGCCGTCAAGGCAAAAAAGCTGACGTGTTTAACGAATTAACTGTCGCCAATGGCGCCCATCGAGCATTTCCAGCGGCGCAAAAGCCTGTTTATATCGCATCTTACGGCACTCTTCGATCCAATACCCTAAATATAGGTGCGGCAGCGCTTTTTCTCGGCAGAGCTCAATGAGCTGAAGAATAGCAAAGGTGCCTAATGAGCGCTTATCCAGCTCTTCACTAACGGCAAAAAATGTGTAAATTGCCGAAAGCCCGTGCTCCAGTTGGTCAAACGCAGCTACCCCGATCAAGTCGTCGTCAAGGTACATTTCCATAAGATGCGCATAGGGCTCATCAAGGGTAAGAAAGGTGCGGTACTGCTCACGGCTAGGTGGATACATATCCCCGTCGGCGTGGCGTTGGTGAATATAGTCAGCATAAAGTGCATAGTGACGTGACGCAAAGTGAGCGGGCATGATGCGGATATTAATATCAGCATTGCGCCGCCAGATTTTACGCTGAGTGCGATTGGCTGCAAACTGTTCAACCGGAATGCGCACCGATCTGCAGGCGTCGCAGCCTTCACAGTGAGGGCGATAAAGGTGGCGCCCGCTGCGCCGAAATCCTAACAAGGCCAGCGAGTCATAGACCCCAGGCACGGGCGACTCCTGAGGGTCGAGAAACAACGTCGTTGCTTCCCTGCCGGGTAGGTAGCTACAAGCATGAGGCACGGTAAGGAAGAAGCGCAAATCCCGCACCGGGCGACGCGGCGTGTTACTGCTCACAGCTTGCCTCCTCGTTATAAAAAATGGTTGAAACAGAATGAATTCATCCCTTTGCGTTACCCTCGGCGGCAATCGCATTCAACCAGAGCGACGCGGGAACAGCCGGGGCCTCAATGGATGATAAGGTGAACGCCTTGTCGGGCAACCAGTCCTTAAGATAGTTGATGAATGCCTCGCGGGCGACTGTAATAGCGCCCAGGCTAGCTAAGTGGGGGGTATGCATTTGGCAGTCGATGAGTTTGCCGCCATGTTCACGCATGGCTCTGGCTAGGTGTGCCAGTGCCACCTTAGAAGCATCGGGTACACGGGAAAACATTGATTCGCCGAAAAACACCGGGCCCATGGCGATGCCATACAGTCCGCCTACCAAGTGACCGTCTTGATGAATTTCAATACTGTGGGCAATGCCCAGCGTATGTAGCAGGCTGTAGGCGTCGTGCATTTCGTCAGTAATCCAAGTACCAGCCTCCTCACCACGTGGTGCAGCACAGGCTTGAATAACATGGTTGAAGTGTTGATCCAAGGTGACATGAAAGCCACCATGGCGAATTCGTTTTGTTAGACTACGACGCTGCTTAAATTGTTCAGGTAGGAGTATCATGCGCGGGTCAGGGCTCCACCATAAAATGGGGTCGTCATCGCTGAACCATGGAAATATTCCTTGCCGGTAGGCTTCTACCAGCCAGGCGGGGGAAAGCTCTCCACCGGCAGCCAGCAGGCCGTTGGGAGAATTCAGGGCCCTAGATGTAGATGGAAAGCTAGGATATGGCGAGGAAAGCCAAGGTAGCATTATTTGCTCCTGATACGACGTTCTTGTACTGAGCGCTTAACGAGAGGCTCTGTGACGGCGAAAGGATGCTCGGTATCATGCAAACTCGCAAGTGGATTAAAGACGCCATTGAGGTGTAAAGGGAGACTCGCTTGAAAGTGACTAAAGCAGTAAACAAGCGAACGCAGCGTAGCGCGCGTCAAACACCATCATCGGCTTCTTCTGCGCGCGTTAACGCCGCGAAGGATAAGGCTCGTCGTTTTGGCCTGCGCTTACAAGGCTCTGTGCGCGAAGGCGTAGTGGTGATACTGCTTGCGCTGTGTGTGTTTTTATTATTAGCGTTATTTAGCTACCACCCCTCTGATCCCGGCTGGTCTTACCAGGGGCCGGAAACAGATGTACGTAACTGGATGGGGCAGGTGGGAGCCTGGTTAGCAGATGTGCTCTATTCATTGCTCGGTGCCAGTGCACTTTGGTGGCCGGGTATGTTTGGTTTCGCCGCTTGGTGGTTGATTCGCTCACGCCAAGTGCGCTTTGAACTCGACCCTGTTGCGATTGCCGTGCACGCGGGTGGGTTGGTATTGCTGATTTTTGGCACCACCATGCTAGGCGCGCTGCACTTTTATCATCCTGATAGCATGCTTCCCTACGCTTCGGGCGGTATTTTAGGCGAAGGGTTGGTTGGCGCGCTTAGGCCGCTGGTCAGTAGTGGTGGCGTAGGGCTAATCGCTGCGGCATTGATTCTAAGCGGCTTTCCGCTCTTTAGCGGTATGTCATGGCTGCAGGTGGCGGATGAAATCGGCAAGCGGATTTGTCGCCTGGGCGGTTGGCTGGCGGCACGTCGGCAAGCCAGTCGGATGCGAGCAGCACAGCGTGCAGCGGCTAAAACCGCCCAGCCTGCGCCGAAAGCTCAGGCTACACCTGAAGCTAACGCTAAAACGAAAGCTGAACCCGTTGCCGTTAAACCTGATGTGGCGCCGGTGGCGGCTCAGCCTACGTCTGAATCGGTGAGTAAAAACAGCGGTGGGCGTGAACGGCGTGAACCGGGCTTCTCCATGCCGCTTGATGACAGCGCCACGGATAACTCAGGTAATACTCTAGAAGGTCACGAAGCGACCGATACCTCAATTCCTTGGGAAGCTGCAGCGTTTTCAAGCAATAAGCACGTGCCGGCTAAAACACCCGCACCTGACGTCGAGCCATCGATCAAAGCATCTGAAAAAACGCCAGTGCCACCAGCCAATAAGTTGGAAGAAGAGACAGAAAGCGTAGCGTCGCCTATGCCGCGGGAAAATGCCTTTGTGCAGGCTGATACAACGCCGGTAACGCCTGAACCTACTGAAGAGCCTAAGGAGCACGATACCTCCTTCCCTCTGCGTGCAACACGCCAAGAAGAGTCATCGGCACCCGCTGCAAGTAGCTTCTTTGTCAGTGACGAACGTGCCAGAGACGAACGTGCCAGTGACGAACATGTTAGTGGCGAATTTGTCAGCGACGAAGCGCCTGTTAAGACAGAGTATATTCAGGATACGTCGATTGAACGCCGTAGTGAGCCTTCACTTACCGGCGAGCCACACCCCGGTATACGCGAGCCTGAATCATCTGTGCCTCAGCCAGTGCCTGCACGTAAACCTGAACGTGTCGCTGAGGTTGTCCCTGAGCCCGTTTGGGACGATGAAGAAATGTACGATGAGGAAACGGACGACGAGCTATACCAGGCAGACCGAGCTGGTGAAGCGCGCTCAATACCTACACCGCCGCCGACACCAGCAGCGCGACAGGAACCCACCTTCGCGCCTGATGAGAGCACGTCAGAAGCCGATGAAGGCCCCACACTTTGGACCGTGGAGCATTTGCAGAGCCAGCGGCCTGCCTTTGAAACCATGGACGAACCCGAAGGTGAAGTGCCAAGCCTGCAGCTACTAACGCCTGCAGAGCCACATCAGCCGAATTACACCGACGAGCAATTGGCCGATATGGCTGAACTGCTGGAGGTGCGGCTGCGTGAATACGGGGTCAAAGCCGAAGTCGTCGATACCTGGCCTGGGCCGGTTATCACGCGCTTTGAGATTAAGCCTGCTGCGGGTGTCAAGGTTTCAAAAATCAGCAACCTGGCGAAAGACTTGGCACGTTCACTGATGGTGAAGAGTGTGCGTGTAGTGGAGGTTATTCCAGGGCGCCCGACAGTGGGGATTGAAATACCCAACCCCAATCGCGCCATGATTCGCCTGCGCGAAGTCATCGATTCCGACCGTTACCAGCAGGAAACGTCGCCGCTGACCATGGCGCTCGGCCAGGATATTGGCGGCAGCCCTGTCGTGGCCAACCTGGGTAAAATGCCCCACCTGTTGGTGGCGGGTACGACAGGTTCGGGTAAATCGGTGGGTGTTAACGCCATGCTGATTTCGATGCTGCTTAAAGCGAAGCCCAGCGAGTTGAAGCTGATCATGGTCGATCCAAAGATGCTGGAGCTGTCTGTCTACGACGGCATTCCTCATTTGTTGGCGCCCGTAGTGACCGATATGAAAGAGGCGGCTAACAGCCTGCGCTGGTGCGTGGCTGAAATGGAGCGCCGCTATAAGCTAATGGCGGCCATGGGGGTGCGTAATATTGCGGGCTTCAATGGCCGCTTGGATGAAGCCGAACGCGCCGGTGCGCAAGTGGCAGACCCGCTCTGGGAGCCGCAACCCTGGGAAGTACATCAACCGCACCCTGTGTTGGAAAAGCTGCCCTATATCGTGGTGGTAATCGACGAATTTGCCGACATGTTCATGATCGTTGGCAAAAAGGTCGAAGAGTTGATTGCGCGCCTAGCGCAAAAGGCGCGCGCTGCTGGTATCCATTTGATTCTGGCGACTCAGCGGCCTTCGGTAGATGTCGTGACAGGCCTCATCAAAGCCAACATCCCTTCGCGGATGGCGTTTCAGGTTTCTTCACGCATTGATTCGCGCACCATTCTCGATCAGGGCGGTGCTGAAAGCCTGCTGGGGCATGGCGATATGCTCTATCTTCCGGCCGGATCTGGACCGCCTAATCGTATCCACGGTGCGTTTGTGGATGACGACGAAGTGCACCGGGTGGTCGATGACTGGAAGCGCCGTGGCGCGCCGGAGTATATCGAGGAAATTCTTTCTGGTGGGGTCTCTGCTGATGCTTTAACTGGCCTTGAAGCCGAAGGGGGCGATGGTGACGATGCCGAACAGGATGCGCTCTACGATGAAGCTGTCCAGTTCGTTACTGAAACACGCAAAGCCTCGATTTCCGCGGTGCAGCGTCGCTTTAAGATCGGCTATAACCGGGCGGCGCGCTTGGTTGAAGCCATGGAAGGGGCTGGCGTGGTGACCTCTATGGGCACTAACGGCGCACGGGAAGTGCTTGCGCCGCCACCGGTAGGCCATTAACCGAGCACAATTATGCAATAAGCGTGAAAGTAGCGCCGCAGTTGAAACCTTGCGGCGTTTTTCTCGTCTGACGGTGACTCGTCTGAGTTAGGCATGGTTTCTGAGTTAGGCATGGTTTTCTGAGTTAGGCATGAACGGTTAAGCTGACCGCACTGATTGACTATTGAGCAATGGGTAATTGTTTTGGTCATGGATATTTGATTTGGCAATGGTTGCCTAGGGAGAGTATATGCGCGATACGCAAGCAAGAAGACCTTCATCGCTGGCATTTGCCGCAAGCGCCTTGGGTTTAACATTTGGCGCGCCGGTATGGGCGGATGATGCCGCTGAACGGTTAACTGAGCGCTTAGATCCGCTTGAAAACTATCAAGCCGCTTTTGAACAGCAGATTTTGGATAGCAGCGGCGAACGCCTACAAAGTGCACGTGGTGAAATGTGGTTGTCCCGTCCCGGCTTGCTGCGTTGGGAAGTGGAAGCCCCATACTCTCAAACCGTGGTTTCCGATGGCGATGATGTCTATTTGTACGATCCCGACCTTGAACAAGTCACCGTTCAAGCGATGGATGAACGCGTAACGCATACGCCCGCGCTGCTATTGTCAGGAAGCGTTGACGAGTTAACCGATAGCTATGAGGTTTTCTACGAACAGGATGGCGGTGAAGACGTCTTTACTCTGGTGCCTATCTCTGTCGATACGCTGTTTGAAGAGTTAAGCATGGTGTTTGATGAAGACAGCCTAACTGAGTTGTGGATGATGGACAGCACCGGGCAGCGTACCGCGATTACCTTTAGCAATATTACTAGCAACAGCAATATTGATCAGAGCATGTTCGATTTTGAGATCCCTGAAGGGACGGATGTTATCCGCGAAGAAATGTGAAGAAACGATCAGGCGCCTTAGGGCGCCTGATCTGTTTCCTGGTCTCGACTTTCCCGCCACGCCATTATTTCCCCAAAACGTTTCTCCTGGCCGAAAGTACTCGGTTTAAAGAACGTCGCTTTAGGTAACTCTTCAGGCCAGCAATCATGAGCACTGCCCGCTGGGTAGCCGTCGGGCTCATTATGCGCATAACGGTAGCCTTCACCATGTCCCAGTTGTTCCATCAGCTTGGTCGGTGCGTTGCGCAGGTAAGTCGGCACCTCCACTTGGGGCTGCTGGCGTACGTACTGCTTGGCTTCACTCCAGGCGCGGTCAATGCGGTTGCTTTTGGGTGCTACCGCCAAATGAATCGCTGCATGGGCAATCGCCCGCTGGCCTTCGTAATCGCCAAGCCGCAGGTAGGCATCCCAGGCCGCTATCACCAGCGGTAGGGCGCGGGGGTCAGCGTTGCCGACGTCTTCTGAAGCAATGGCGGTCAGCCTGCGAACGACATCCAGCGGGTCGCCCCCGCCCTGCATAAAGCGCGCCATATACAGCAGCGCAGCGTTAGGGCGTGAAGAGCGGATTGATTTATGAATCGCCGAAAGCAGGTCGTAGTAAGCGTCACCTTGTTTATCAAAGGCGCTGGCCTGATGGCCGATCACATCCGCTAATACTTCTTTATGCAGCACTTCCCGGCCCGCTTCCTGAGTAGCGAAATCGCAGGCGGTTTCCAACAGCCCCAGCGCCCGGCGGGCATCGCCTGCACTGGCGTGGGCCAGGGCATTTAAAACGTCGTCATCAACGTGGATATCCCGCTTGCCGAGACCGCGTTCAACGTCGCTAAGTGCCTGACGCATCACCGTGATTAACTCCTCCTGGGTGAGCGATTTCAGCACGTAAACCCGTGCACGTGAGAGCAGCGCCGAGTTGACTTCAAACGAAGGGTTTTCGGTAGTGGCACCAATCAGCGTTAGCAGCCCTGACTCCACATGGGGGAGAAGGGCATCCTGTTGGCTCTTGTTGAGACGGTGAATCTCATCTAAAAAGAGGATAACGGTTGATGACATTTGCTGGGCACGTTCTACCACGGCGCGTATCTCTTTTACCCCAGCCATCACTGCGCTGAGGTGTTCAAGATGCGCTTGGGAGGCCCGGGCCAATAGCTCTGCCAGCGTGGTTTTGCCAACGCCTGGTGGCCCCCACAGAATCATCGAGCGCACCACCCCGGATTCCGCCATACGGCGTAGAGGTTTATCCGGCCCTACCAACGCCTGCTGACCTACGTAATCGTCCAACTGGCGTGGGCGCATGCGAAAGGCTAACGGGGCGTCGTCAGCAGGTACCGCCTGAGCGCTATCAAATAAATCCATGTGAGCTTCCATTATAAATCGAGACGTTAAGCAACAAAGCGCCACCAAGTGTCGATGGTAAATCGTGCCTTAGCGAACTACCTTTGGCGTAACCCTTCGGAAAGATACATTTGCTAGGATACCCTCATAGGGGCAAGGTTGTTGATAGCCGTTGTAAGTTCACAGCCGATTTTAACAGTCATCGTTAACAGTAATTTTGAAAAACTCGTTAGTTACGACAAGCTCACGATAGGATATGTTCTAGCGATAAAACGTTCTTGTTACCACACGCTTACGATCGCATGCTGTCAAACGCTAAGGCTTGGCGGCAGGCATGACACAACAAAGGAGACGGTTCGATGTTAAACCAACTACGTCTAGATCATGCCAACATGGCGAGATTACTCCATGTGCTGCAGCTAAAGCATAAAACCCTCGACCAGGGTGAGCGACCCAATTTCCAACTCATGCGCGAGGTGGTCGATTATATTTTGTCTTATATGGACGGCTTTGCGACGCCGCTAGAGCGGGTCTGCGTGGAACGGTTACAAACCCAAGCCCCCGAGCACAGTGCGGTTACCGAAAAGATGGCCGATGAATACCGGGAGCTAAAACCACGCCTGCAGCGCTTATCCAACGATATTGACATGATCTTAATGGATAACGTACTGCCCATGGATCGTTTTGCCGATGACCTGAAAGCCTACTTAGAGGCCCACCGTGCTTATCTGCGCCATGAGCGAGAAGGGCTGTTCCCGCTCATTGATGAGCACTTTAGCCAGGAAGATATGGAAGAACTGCGCCAGGCGCTCCCCGAAGGCGCTGAACAGGAATTAGAACGCCTGCAGCAGGCTTATCCTGAACTCTATGCGGATCTGCGCGGTGCCGATGTTCCTAATGTATAGCGGTACGCGGTTAACGGTCGCGTTGTCATGACGATGAATAAATTCACGAACGGGGCATGCTAAACTAGCGGCCCCGTTTTTGTGGTAACGGTTCAATCGTCGGCCATTTTAATCGTGTTAAAAGAAGCAGGACAATGATGCAGAGAGTGTCATGGATGCAGAGAGAGCCATGAAAGGCCCCGTGTTAATTTTTGATTCTGGTGTCGGCGGCCTGTCCGTGGCGCAGTCGCTGCGTCAGCACTATCCTGATGCTGCCATGTGCTACGCCTGCGATAATGCTTGGCTGCCCTACGGGCTGCGCGATGATGCAGTGCTAGCCGAGCGCATCGTCGCAGTCTGCCAAGCCGCTGTCAGGGCATGCCAACCTAGTGTGCTGGTCGTCGCCTGCAATACCGCAAGCACACTGGCATTGGAGAACTTACGCGAGCTGCTAGAGATTCCCGTCGTAGGCACCGTACCTGCTATCAAGCCAGCTGCGGCCATTAGCCAAACACGCCATATTGGGCTGCTGGCGACTAAAGCAACTGTGGGTAGGCCCTATACTCAGCGCCTGATTGATAACTTTGCCAGCGACTGTATGATCACCCGCGTCGCCGCTGATGCCCTGGTGATCGAGGCAGAAGCGTACTTGGCGGGTATCCCGCCCAATATTGACCGTATGCAGGCGGCATTAGCACCGCTGTGGCAAGCCGCCTCCTCGTCAGCAGCGTATCCTGCTTTGGATACCGTGGTGTTGGGTTGCACCCATTTCCCACTGCTTAAGCCGTGGCTTGAGCAGCTTGCGCCTGAACCGCTGCAATGGATTGACTCCGGCGATGCCATTGCCCGACGAGTAGCGCACGTGGTTGATGAATTAACGAGCGATCAGCAAGATGGCCGCTGCTTCACATCAGCGCCCGCCGTTAATCTGACCGCTGGCCTGGCGCGTTATGGTTTTAAGGCACCCCAGTTACTTGACCCAGTTACTTGACCCAGTTAATGAACATAGACGCATCGCAGCGCGTCGCTGAATAACCCTACCCTTAATCGTCCTGGATTGAATTTAAGAGGAGCAGCCTTGGCTATCCCTGTCGTAGAACCTGAACGCTATGCTGAGCAGTTGGCCGCCAAGCGTGACTATCTGGAAACGTTATTCGCGCCATTCAAGCCACCGGCACTGGAAGTATTTGAATCGCCGCCGGGCTATTACCGCCAGCGCTGCGAGTTCCGTATTTGGCACGAAGAGGAGGACCTCTTTTACGCCATGTTTGAGGTAGATCCGGAGAACCCGAAGAACAAGCGTGTGATTCGGTTAGATCAGTATGCAGTCGCTAGTGAACGAATTAACCAGCTAATGCCGCAACTACGCGAGGCCTGCCTTGAGTCTGACGAGCTGCGCCGCAAGCTGTTTCAGGTAGAGTTTTTAACCACGTTGTCGGGCGAAGCCCTGGTCACACTGATTTACCATCGCCCCTTAGGCGAAGAGTGGGAGCGCGAAGCCCGTGCACTGGAAGCCGAGCTGGACATCATGATCATTGGTCGTTCCCGCAAGCAGCGCCTCGTGCTGACCCGTGACCACGTATGGGAGCGGCTAGAGCTGGATGGTCGCACGTTGCACTATCAGCAGGTCGAGAACAGCTTCACTCAGCCCAATGCGCATATTTGCCAAAAAATGCTGAGCTGGGCGCGCGAAGTGACGGCGGGACAGGAGCAGCAGAATTCTCATAAGGATTTAGTCGAGCTTTACTGCGGCAACGGCAATTTTACCATTGCCCTGGCGGATAACTTCCGTCGCGTATTGGCCACCGAAATTTCCCGTACGTCGGTAGCCAGTGCCAACGTTAACCTGGAGGCTAATGGGGTAACGAACGCGCAAATTGGTCGCATGTCGGCAGAAGAGTTTTCGCAAGCGTTAAAGGGTGAAAAAGCCGGTCGCCGTGTGGCAGAAATGGGGCTGGATGACTATGACTTTTCCACCGTACTGGTGGACCCGCCTCGGGCCGGTTTGGATGAGCAGAGCTGTGAACAGCTCAGCGAGTATGCTCAGATCGTCTATATTTCATGCAACCCCGCCACGTTAGCTGAAAATTTGACCATACTGACCAACACCCATCAGATAGAACGCTTTGCGCTATTTGACCAGTTTCCGTTTACCGACCACTGTGAGTGTGGGGTGTTGTTACAGCGACGGGAGACCTAAAGCGTAAGCGACCAATGCTGAAGCGGTATGCGTCATGAATAACTCGTCAGGTGATTAGGGACGCGGCGATAGGTAGCGTAAGCTAGACTTTATGTTGGCCTAAAGGCCTATTGTTCTTCGTTTTTTTGGCCGTTTTAAGGCCTAGGCAGTCGAGGTGATGGATGCACTACGTTGCGATTGAAGAGAGTCGGCAAGATCTGTTGAAGCAGCTTCAGGAGCGGCTATATGCGCGATTAGAGCCCACTCGCGCGGCCACGGTAGACGCCTTTGCTCGACACTTTTATGCCACCGTGCCGGTGGAAGACCTCGTGGATCGTCGCCTGGACGATCTGTATGGCGCAACGCTGTCAATCTGGCAGTTTTTGCAGCATCACGATCCGCAAAGCCCTAAAGTGCGTGTATTTAACCCGGATTTCGAAGAGCACGGCTGGCAGTCAACGCATACGTTTGTGGCCGTTCTGCATGAAGATATGCCGTTTCTGGTTGATTCGGTGCGTATTGAACTCAACCGTCGCGGCTTGACGGTACATGCGATTCAGAACGCCGTGCTGGCGGTGGCCCGCGATGAACAGCACCGGTTGCAGGCGTTGGCCTCGCCGAGAGACGGCAACGCGCCTGAAGCACGCGAATCACTGATTGTGATTGAAGTCGATCGACACACCGATGTAACGCTGCTTGAGAGAATCGAGCGTACGCTGCACGAAGTGCTTCGTGATGTGCGCACCGCCGTGGGTGACTACGAAGCCATTTGTTCGAAAATTACTGATTCGATTCAAGAGCTTGAGAAAAATTGCCCACCGCAGATTGACCCCGACGACCATGAGGAGGCAATTGCCTTTCTAGAGTGGCTGCTTAAAGATAATTTCACCTTTCTGGGTTACGACGAATACCTGTTGGAAGGCCGCGAGTTGCAACGCGATGCGGATAGTGTGCTGGGCGTGTTCCGTCTGGATCATCCACGCTACTGCGAGCGTATCCGCACCGAAGAGGGCGTCGGTGATAACAACGAGTATGTGCTGGTGCCGCAACTGCTGTCGTTTGCCAAGAGCGCCCACCACTCCCGTGTGCACCGCCCCACGTATCCTGATTACATTACGGTTGACCGCTACGATGACGACGGCAATGTCATCGGCGAACGGCGCTTCTTCGGTCTGTTCACCTCGACGGTGTATAACGAATCACCGCGTAATATTCCGTTGCTGCGCCGCAAGCTCAAAGCCGTGATGGACATTGCCGGATTCAACCCGCAGGGCCATAACGGCAAGCAATTGCTGCAGGTGTTGGAAGTCTACCCCCGTGATGACCTGTTTCAGATTGAAACCGAGTCACTGGCCAGTACTGCGCTAGGCATTCTTAATATTCGTGAGCGCCGTCAGGTGCGGCTGTTCATTCGCGCCGATATCAGCGGTAAGTTTTACTCCTGTCTCGTGTTTGTTCCTCGCGACGTGTTCTCTACGGACCTACGTCAGCGGATTCAAAACGTATTGTGCGATGAGTTAAACGCCCACTTTGGTGATTTCAATACCTACTTGTCCGAGTCGGTGCTCGCCCGTATCCAACTGATTCTACGCTTTAACGGCGATGCACCGAGCGACTATGATCTCAAACTCCTTGAGAGCAAGGTGGCCCGGCTGGCGCGTAGCTGGCGCGACGAACTGCAGAACGCCATGATTGAAGGCTTCGGCGAAGAGCGTGCCAACAGTCTCATGGATCAGTTCGGCGAAGCATTCTCAGCGAGCTATCGAGAAGACTTCTCCGCGCGCACGGCCGTGTTTGACGTACAACACCTTTTAACGCTGAATAACGGCGATGATTTATCGCTGTCGCTCTACCGTCCGTTGGAAGAGCAGGGCGGTGGTGTCAATCTCAAGCTTTTCCACCGCGAATCGCAAATTCCGCTCTCAGACGTGCTGCCGATGATGGAAAATCTGGGCCTACGTGTCATTGGCGAGCGTCCCTACGACATCAACGCCCCTGAACAGCGCTACTGGATTCACGACTTTGAACTGGAGCACAGCGGCGCGGATGTCAACTTGGGTGATATGCGCGATGTGTTTACAGAAGCCTTTAAGCGTATCTGGACCGGCGAAGCCGACAATGACGCCTTCAATCGCCTGATTATCGGCGCGGGGTTGGATTGGCGTGAAGTCGCCATGCTGCGTGGCTATGCCCGTTACCTCAAACAGATTCGTTTCGGCATGTCCCAGGATTACATAGCCGCTACGCTGGCCAACTACCCAGCCATTACACGCGAACTGGTAGAGCTATTCCGCCTGCGCTTTGACCCTGAGCAACAGAGTAACGCCACCGACGAGTGCATAGCGGGCTTGAATGAACGCCTGGAAGGCGTTGCCAGCCTTAACGATGACCAACTGCTGCGCCGCTTTATGGAGCTGATTCTCGCCACGCTGCGCACCAACTACTATCAGCTCGCTGAAGGTGGACGCTTTAAGGACTACATCGCTTATAAGCTTGAACCTTCGAAAGTCACGGGTATGCCTAAGCCGCGACCAATGTTCGAGATTTTTGTTTGCTCGCCGCGGGTAGAAGGCGTGCATCTGCGGGGCGGTAAAGTAGCCCGCGGCGGCCTGCGCTGGTCGGACCGCTTTGAAGATTACCGCACCGAAGTGTTGGGGCTGGTGAAAGCCCAGCAGGTGAAGAACGCGGTTATCGTGCCGGTAGGTGCCAAAGGTGGTTTCGTCTGTAAGCGCATGCCGGAAAACGCCAGCCGTGACGTCATCCAGAAAGAGGGCATTGCCTGTTATCAGATCTTTATTCGCGCATTGTTGGATGTGACCGACAACCTGGTGGGTAGCGAGGTGGTACCCCCCGAAAATGTTGTCCGCCATGATGAAGACGATGCGTATCTAGTGGTGGCCGCCGACAAGGGCACTGCCACCTTCTCGGATATTGCCAATGAAATCTCTCTCGAATACGACCACTGGCTAGGCGATGCGTTTGCGTCAGGCGGCGCCAACGGTTACGACCATAAAAAAATGGGTATCACCGCACGTGGTGCCTGGGAGTCGGTGAAGCGCCACTTCAAAAATCTTGATGTCGATACCCAGCGCGATCTGTTTAGCGTGGTAGGCATTGGCGATATGGCGGGGGATGTGTTCGGTAATGGCATGCTGCTCTCCGACAAGATTCAGTTGGTAGGCGCCTTCAACCACTTGCATATCTTTGTTGACCCTAACCCGGATGCCGAGGCCTCCTTTGCCGAGCGTCAAAGGCTATTCGAACTGCCACGCTCCAGTTGGGAAGACTACAGCCAGGAGCTGATCTCTGCCGGTGGCGGTATCTTTAGCCGCAGCGCCAAGTCGATTGTCATAACGCCAGAAATGCAGCACGTATTTGGTATTCAAGAAACGCGTCTTTCACCCAATGAGCTTATTCGCGCCATGCTCAAATCCAAGGTGGATTTGATCTGGAACGGTGGTATCGGGACTTATGTAAAAGGTTCTGATGAAACCGACACCGATGTGGGCGACAAAGCCAATGACACGCTGCGAATCAATGGCAATGATCTGAATTGCCGTGTGGTTGGCGAGGGCGGAAACCTTGGCTTGACCCAACGCGGGCGTATGGAAGCCGCAGCCAAAGGCGTGCGCGTATATACGGACTTTATCGATAACGCTGGTGGGGTAAATTGCTCCGACCACGAGGTCAATATCAAGATCCTCATCGATGAAGTGGTCAAACGCGGCGATATGACGGAGAAGCAGCGCAATCAGCTGTTAGCGGAAATGACCGACGAAGTAGCGGATCTAGTCATTCTGGATAACTACCGTCAAAGCCAGGCGTTGGATCTGTCGGCCATCCTCTCCGATCAGGCGATGGGGCCGTATCGCCGCTTTATCAGCGAATTGGAAGCCGCCGGGCAAATTGATCGCGAACTGGAATTTTTGCCCACCGATGAGGTGCTAAAAGAGCGCGCCAGCAATGACCAGGGGATGCGTCTGCCCGAGTTGTCAGTATTGATCTCCTATGCCAAAAGCACGCTGAAAGGTGACTTGATCACCTCTGACGTGCCGGACGATCACTATATTGACCGGCATCTGGAGCGGCTCTTCCCATCAGTGCTGGTTGAGCGTTTTAAAGGCGAGATGTACGAGCACCGTCTGAAGCGTGAAATTGTCTCCACTCAGGTCGCTAACGATCTAGTCGATCACATGGGCATTGTCTTCGTGCGTCGCTTGATGGACTCCACCGGGGCGGGACGCGCCGATATTGCACGGGCTTATATTGTCGCCCGTGACAGTTTTAATTTGCCAGGACTATGGGCGCAAATTGAAGCGCTCGATAATCAGGTGCCGAACCGCATTCAGTACTCAATGATGCTCGATCTGATGCGCTTGATCCGCCGCGCCACGCGCTGGTTCTTGCGTCAGCACTTGGGGCTCTCGACCCAAGACACCATTGAATACTTCGCCCCGCGTCTGGCGCAGTTGCAAGAAGGGATTGGCGAGCTGCTAAGCGGTGAAGAACTCAGTGCCTGGAACACGCGGCGGGACGAACTGCTGGAAGCAGGCGTGCCGGATACGTTGGCGTCCACTGTGGCCGCCTCATCAAGCCTCTACGCCGGTCTCGGTATTATTCAAGCGGCGCGCCTGACGAATGAGAAACCGCAGCGAGTGGCGGAGGTACTCTACGAGATTGGTAGCCGTCTGGAACTGCCGTGGATGATTCAGCAGGTCACGCAGTTGGAAGTACGCGATGCTTGGCAGGCCCAGGCGCGTGAAACCTTCCGAGACGATATCGAGCGCCAGCAGCTTGCTCTGACCACCAGTGTATTGAAACTTGATGCGGGTAGCCGTGATACCCAGGAGCGGGTGGCGCAGTGGTTGGAACAGCACGCTGACTTGCATCGTCGCTGGTGTCGTCTTATTGAGGAAGTGCGTGGCGGCAATGAAGGGGGCTTCGCGCTGTTCGCGGTGGCGGTGCGCGAGTTGGTCGATCTCGCTGAAAGCGATAGCGAAGCCTAGGCATGCATCTTCTGTTTAACTAAAGAGGCTGCTTAGCTAAATCTCTGTTTAGTTTAAGCATATCTCTTTGTGAAAGCGCGCTCTGGTTCTCCACCAGGGCGCGCTTTATTACGCTATACTGGTGCCCGTTTTAAACCCCGTGATCGTTTTTGCCCCGTTTCAAGAGACTCGCCATGTACGCCCTTGCCCGCTCATTGTTCTTTCGCGTTGATCCAGAAACCTCCCATGGGATGGCGCTGAGCGCGCTGGATACACTTCATCGCGTGGGGGGTGTGACGCGATTGTTTGGTCAGCCGGTGGATGATCCTGTCGAGCTGATGGGGCTGCGTTTTGCCAATCGGGTGGGGTTGGCCGCTGGGTTGGATAAGAATGCAGACCATGTGGATGCCTTGGGCGCTCTAGGGTTCGGCTTTGTTGAAGTCGGCACTGTTACCCCTAAAGCCCAGCCTGGCAACCCTAAACCCCGGCTGTTTCGCTTGGCGGAACATGAGGCGATCATTAACCGCTTTGGTTTTAACAATAAAGGGGTTGAGCATCTTATCCAACAGGTTAAACGGCGCCACTACGGCGGTGTTGTGGGTATCAATATTGGCAAGAACCTGAGCACTGCGGTAGAACATGCATTGGATGACTACTTGCTATGTTTAGAGGCAGTGCATCCCTGCGCGGATTACATTGCCGTCAATGTCTCCTCACCGAATACGCCTGGGCTGCGTACCTTACAGTTTGGTGAGCAATTGGATGCACTACTGGGTCCCATTCGCGCCCGAGCCACCGAACTTAATACCCAGTCGGGGCGTAACGTTCCCCTGCTGATTAAGATTGCCCCGGATATGAGCGCAGAAGAAGTGGCGTTAATGGCGGAAAGTATTGCGCGCAACGCTCTTGATGGCGTAATCGCCACCAATACCACTGTTTCCCGCGCGGGGGTAGAGGGCGACCCGCAGGCAGACGAGATGGGTGGGTTGTCAGGGAGGCCTGTTTTTGAAGCGTCCAATCGCGTCATTCGCCAGTTGCGCGAGCATTTGCCTACGCTGCCCATTATTGGCGTAGGCGGTATTGATAGCGCCGCTGCCGCCCAGGCTAAAATCGCCGCAGGGGCAGATTTAATCCAGCTTTACTCGGGCTTGATTTATCAAGGCCCTAAACTGGTGGGCGAGTGTGCAAGAGCAGTGAAGAACGCGAGCCGTTAAAAAGCCCACTTAATAAAGTGGGCTCACTTAAAACCTGTCGTTTAAACCTGTCGTTTAAACCTAGTTTTCATTTAAACATCAGCGATGTATAAAACGTTAAGTCATGACCATGGGGTTTTTATGAATGCCGGAGATGCCGGTCATCCCGTCCCACTGGTCGCCGCGACCTTCACGCCAACCGCTCATCCAATACTCGCGTAAATTAATATCTTGACTGGGACAATCATCGCGAGAACGACCTGATATACCCGCTTTATAGCCGTGGACATAAGCCCGCTGGAAGCGATCACGTTTTTGCCGTTTCATTGGCTAACCTCTTTTCACGAAAGCCTTTGATAAGAAATAGGGTGTTATCGGAAACAGCCACTATTCCGAGAGCTTACTTCAAGAGCGAGCCGCCGCCGCAACCCAACCGTCTAGCACTCACGCGCTGAACGGGCCGAACGGCGAACTCATACAAGCCACAGGTCTGCTTATTAGGAATGTATCCTTAAGGACCCTGACAGGAAACGCATGCGTTTTTCAGTAGCTACTCTCTTATTGTTAGACCATGATGGGGCCATCTGTCGACTACCAAATTGTCATAAAACGTAAACTCATTTGATATATACAGGAATGTCGCGCCTTTCAGCGCAGCTATAACTATGACCGAGTTGAACCAAAATACCCCCCTAAAGCTGTTGGCCACCTGCCCAAAAGGCATTGAAGGCCTGCTCCACGATGAACTCATAACGCTGGGCGCCACGCCGGGTAAAACGACCGTGGCGGGGGTATATTTCACCGCCAGCCAAGCCATTGCCTATCGTGTATGCCTGTGGTCGCGGTTAGCCAACCGGGTTATTTTGTCCCTCGTACGCGAGTCCATGATCGATACGGCTGAGCAAGTGCGTGATGTGGTTGCGCGCATTGCATGGACCCAGCACCTAGCGCCGGGTAACACGCTGGCCGTAGATTTCCACGGCCGCAGCGAGCATATCCGCCATACCCGCTTTGGCGCCCAAACCGTTAAAGATGGCATTGTCGATGCACTCCAGCTGGCAGGGCAGGAACGTCCTAATGTGGATATCAAAGCCCCCCATCTGCGCGTCTATGCCCACCTGCACCGAATGAACCTCACCATTGGGCTGGATCTTTCTGGTGAGAGCCTGCACCGCCGTGGCTATCGCCGCGATGTCGGCCACGCGCCGCTTAAAGAAAACTTGGCAGCGGCACTGCTGGTGCGTGCAGGCTGGCCCGAGCGTCTAAAAGCTGGTGAGCCGTTGATTGATCCACTGTGTGGCGCGGGTACGCTGTTAATAGAAGCCGCGATGATGGCGGCCGACCAAGCACCTAACCTAAACCGTGAGCGGTTTGGTTTTCATGGTTGGGCGGGCCACGATGACACCGTATGGCGTGAGCAGAAGCGCGAAGCCGAAGCGCGCGCATCGATTGGCCGCAAGCGCTGCAAAGCTCAGTTACTTGGCTTTGATCAAAGCCCGGCGGCCCTTACGGCGGCAAAAGCCAACGCCATGCGGGCGGGTATTCCCGCGCTAATCACCTTACATGGGCAGAGTCTTGCCCAGTTGACACGGCCGGAAACACTGACTGCTGAGAGCGGCCTACTGATCACTAATCCCCCCTATGGCGAGCGCCTGGGTGAATTGCCGGAGCTGGTGCGCCTGTATGCCCAGTTAGGCGAAAAAGCCAAAACACAGTTTCCCGGCTGGACGCTTGCAGTCTTTACTGGCAACCCTGATCTCGGCCACCGATTAGGGATGCGGGCACACAAGCAGTACGCGCTCAAAAATGGCGCACTGGATGCCAAGCTGCTGTTGATGGAGATTGGCGGGGCAGAGCATACGCCTACCGCTAGCGATGCAGCGCCTGCTCAGCGCGAGAGCGTGGCAGAAGCTATGCCCAGTGAACGGACTAGCGAAGAGCAAGCTATTCATCAAGCTCTCCATAAAGCCCAGGCTGATGCTAAACCTCAAGACAATGCGCAGATGTTTGCTAATCGTCTGATCAAGAATCAGAAGCGCCTGAAGAAGTGGCTAAAGCAGAGCGGTGAAACCAGCTATCGCGTCTATGACGCCGATATGCCGGAGTACGCTTTAGCAGTGGATCGCTACGGTGATCGCGTGCACGTTCAAGAGTACGCGGCGCCCAGCTCGATCAACCCGGCCCAAGCGCAAAAGCGCTTATACGACGCACTGGAAGTCATGCCCGAAGCACTCGGTGTTGACGCTAGCAAGATTTATATCAAACGCCGTGAACGCCAAACCGGCAACGCCCAGTACCAAAAACGAGCCGCTAGTGGTGAACGCTTTGAAGTACAGGAAGGCAATGCGCGGCTATGGGTGAATCTGCGCGACTATCTCGATACAGGGCTGTTTCTTGATCATCGTCCGGTTCGGCGCATGCTGGGCGAAATGGCCATTGGCAAGCGGTTTTTAAACCTTTTTTGTTACACTGCTACGGCAACGGTACAGGCGGCGTTAGGAGGCGCCAGCGATAGCGTAAGTGTGGATATGTCCAACACCTACCTGGAGTGGGCCAAGGACAACTTTGCGCTCAATAAGCTGGATACCCGCCTGCATCGCGTGGTGCGCGACGACTGCTTTCGCTGGCTGGAAACCGCCAACGCCGAGTTCGATCTGATCTTTATGGATCCGCCAACGTTTTCTAACTCCAAGAAAATGCGCGATACCCTCGACGTTCAGCGTGACCATCCGCGGCTTGTGGAGCTCGCCATGGCGCGCTTGGCACCCGGTGGAACGCTCGTGTTTTCTAATAACCAACGGCGCTTTAAACTCGATGAAGCGCTGAGTGAGCGCTACGCGGTAGAGGACATTACCGGGCGCAGCTTCGACCCTGATTTCCAGCGGCGCACGAACCTGCACCATGTGTTTTTGCTGCGTCATAAAGTGTCATAAGAGAGCTATCGTATGAAAAGAGCATTCGCATGATTCAGCTGTCGCTTTACACGACGCTTGGCTGTCACCTGTGCAGCCAACTAGAGGGGTTGGTGGCAGCACTGGCGAATCAAAAAGTGTGGCTGCACCACATTGAGATTAGCGAGGATGATGCGCTAGTCGAGCGTTACGGCGTGCGGATACCTGTGTTGGTGGATAGTGAAGGCAATGAGCTGGACCGTGGCTTTGAGCTGGAGCGGTTAAGCGCATGGCTGCGCGAGCGTGGCTGGCTGGATGAAGCGGCCCTGGAAGCATTTACCACACCGCCAGAGGCCACGCCGCCAAAAGGCGCCTATGAGCGTGGCGGACGGCGCTTCTTAAGTTAATAGCACTAGGTTAATAGCACGAGGTTAATGGCGCGAGGTTAACAGGCATGGCTAAAAGCGTTGCTCTCAAAGCACGTCCAGCAGTGAGAGCTGGCGCATGGCTTCCTGACCTTCGGGGGTGTGGTCGGCCACTTCCAGTACCTTGCGGAACCCTCGCGAAGACTGGATAGTGGCTTCGTCCTCAAGCCACATCTGGGCTTGCTCCAGTGTATCGGCTAGCTGATGTTTCAGGCCGCCAAACTGGGTGCCGATTTGCCCCCAAGCGCGGCTGAAAATCCAGTCACCAAACATATCTTGGTGAATATGAACCAACACGTAGTCATGGTTGGTCTCCCAGCGTACGATCAAAACACTCTCCTTACTTAGCCTTTAAAAGATAGCCTTTAAACACGCCTGCACATCAAGCCGTCGCGGCGTATTGTAAAGCCCGGATAAGAAAACGCCTATGAAACTTGTTGTCGACGCCAATATCCCTGCTGCCGAGCGCTGCTTTGGCCATTTTGGTACGCTCACCCGCGTGCCGGGCCGGGAGATAACCGCCGCGCATCTGCAGGACGCTGATGCACTCATCGTGCGCTCCATTACCCAGGTCAACGACGAGCTGCTTTCAAACAGCCCCGTGGGGTTTATTGGTACGTGCACCATCGGCACGGACCATATCGATCAGGCGGCCCTTGCTAAGCGCGATATCGGTTTCGCCAGTGCGCCCGGCTGCAATGCCGAAGCGGTGGCCGACTATGTATTGAGTAGCCTGCTGACGATGGCGGAGCGGGATGGTTGGTCACTTAGCGAACGTACCGTGGGGATTGTGGGGGTAGGCAATGTCGGTCGCCGGTTATTGGCACGGCTAACGGCTATGAGCGTGGCAACGCTGGCCTGTGACCCGCCTCGGGCCGAGAAGGAGGGGCAGGCTGGGTTTCACTCCTTAGACGCCCTAATCGAGCACTGTGACGTGCTTTGCTTACATACACCGCTGACCCGCGAAGGCCCATACGCCACCTACCAATTGCTCAACGCTCAGCGTATTCATGACCTTGCGCCGGGTTGCGTGTTGCTGAATGCCGGGCGGGGCGACTGCGTGGATGGGCCAGCGCTGCGCAACCGCTTGGCGGGCAAGGGTGATATCAGCGCAGTGCTGGATGTGTGGGAGAATGAGCCTGAGATTGACGCAGGCTTACGCGATCTGGTCTCCCTGGCAACACCGCATATTGCCGGCCATAGCCTGGACGGCAAGCTGCGTGGCACCTGGATGATTCAACAAGCGTTAGCGCGCCACTGCGGCCAACCCAATGAACTCACGTTCGCCGATATTTGCCCGCCGCCTGCACTGGCTTCGCTGCATTTACAGCACGCGCTACCGCCCGAAGATGCCCTGCGGCTTTGCATACGAGCGGTGTATGACGTTCGCCGTGATCACGATGCGCTTCAGCGTCAAACGCAACATAGCGGAATGCGCAAAGGCTTCGATGATTGCCGAGCCAATTACCCGCTGCGCCGCGAATTCGCCACGCTCAACGTGATGCTGTCAGGCGAGGCGGTCGCATTGGAAGGTGTGTTGCGTGGTGCAGGGTTTTCTCTACTGCTATAGCGAGGAACCTTGCTCCTTTTCATTGGAAAGCGGTCAACTCTTGTCATTGCGAGGAGCGAAGCGACGCGGCAATCTGATCCTGCGGCGGCACATCCCCCAGATTGCTTCGCTGCGCTCGCAATGACATGAAAAGCCACCGACTCGCGGTGGTTCAAGCCTTGTCATTGCGAGGAGCGAAGCGACGCGGCAATCTGCACCCGCGGCGGCACATCCCCTAGATTGCTTCGCTTTGCTCGCAATGACATAAGCAACTTACTGACGATATGCGGCTTCTTTCAGCGCACGAATGCGCTCATCCAGCGGCGGGTGGCTGGCAAACAGCTTTTCCACCAAAGAGCGTGTTTGGCCTTTCGTGATGGCCAGGGCGCGCAGCGTGTCCGGCATTTGGTCCGGCATTTCCGTTTCGGTTTTTAAGCGTGCTAATGCACTGACCATGGCATTGGTACCCGCCAAGCGCGCGCCTGCTTCATCGGCGCGGTATTCGCGGTAGCGTGAGAACCAGGCGACGATAGCCGAGGCCAAAATACCAAACACAATTTCGGCGACCATGACCACTGCGAAGTAACCCATAAAGCCAAGCCCGCCTTCACCATCGCTACGGCTGCGCAGGAAGTTATCGACCAAGTGCGCCACTACCCGGGCGAAGAACATTACAAAAGTGTTCACTACGCCTTGGATCAGTGCCAGCGTGACCATGTCGCCGTTGGCCACATGGCCAATTTCGTGGGCTAAAACGGCACGCACTTCTTCAGGACGCATGCGGTTCAATAAGCCTGCCGAGACAGCAACAAGCGCATCGTTTTTGTTCCAACCCGTGGCAAAGGCATTAGACTGCTGCGCCGGGAATATACCCACTTCCGGCGTTTTAATGCCGACATCACGGGACAGCTCCGCGACCGTGTCCAGCAACCATTGTTCGGTTGAGTTAGAGGGCGTTTCGATAACCACTGTGCCGGTGCTGCGTTTGGCCATCCATTTGGAAATGAACAGCGAGATAATGGAGCCCGCCATGCCGAACACAAAGCAGAAGATCAATAAACTGGTGAAGTTAATGCCCTGGCCGCTCAGATAGCTCTCCACGCCCAACAGGCGCAAGGTAATACTGGCAACCAGTAAGACCGCTATATTGGTCGCCAAAAACAGCAGAATTCGCATCATAGTGCAGGTTCTCCCTTAAAGGTCTTTGCAGCGTTACTAGAATAATGGCTTAGATACGTGCTGTTCATGACAGTTTCAAGTCCCACCGGCTTATTGCCGGTAGCGGGACAAGAAATTGGCAAAGCGGTCAAGTGCATCGCCTAACTGGTCGGCCCAGGGCAGCGTCACAATGCGCACATGATCCGGTTCCGGCCAGTTAAAGGCCGTGCCCTGCACCAGCAATATTTTTTCCTGCAGCAGCAAGTCAAGTACCATCTGCTGATCATCTTTGATGTTGAAAACCTTAGGATCCAGGCGCGGAAACGCATAGAGCGCCCCTTTGGGTTTCACACACGAGACGCCGGGGATTGCATTGAGCTTTTCGACAGTGATATCGCGCTGCGCCAGCAGCCGCCCACCGGGCAGGATTAAATCATTGATCGACTGATAGCCACCTAGTGCGGTTTGTATTGCGTGCTGGGCGGGCACGTTGGCACACAACCGCATGGAAGCCAGCATATTCAGCCCCTGGATATAATCCTGAGCATTTAGCTTGGCCAGGGTGCCAGAAATGGTCATCCAGCCGGAGCGGAAACCGGCACAGCGGTAGCTTTTTGAGAGGCCGTTCATGGTGATTACCAATTGGTCATCGTCCGCCAGTGCGCCGGTGGCGGTGTGTTCGACGCCGTCATACAAAATTTTGTCGTAGATCTCGTCAGAAAATACCACCAAGTTGTGCTGCTTGGCGATCTCGAGCACCTCTTTAACCACGGCGGGCGGGTACACTGCGCCAGTCGGGTTATTGGGGTTGATCAGCACAATGGCTCGGGTGTGGCTGGTGATCTTGGCGCGTATATCCGCCATGTCAGGCGTCCAATCGGCCTGTTCGTCGCAGAGGTAATGCACCGCGTGGCCACCGGAAAGATGGGCGGCGGCTGTCCAGAGCGGGTAGTCAGGCGCGGGGATCAAGACTTCGTCGCCGTCATTGAGTAATGCCTGCATCGCCATCACGATCAGCTCGGAAACGCCGTTGCCAATAAAAATATCATCGATGCCGACGTTTGGGATCAGCTTACGCTGACACTCCTGCATAATCGCTTTACGCGCTGAGTAGAGACCTTTGGAATCGCAGTAGCCCTGTGCCGTGGGCAGGTTACGCATCACATCCTGGAGAATCTCTTCCGGCGCCTCAAAACCAAAGGGCGCAGGATTGCCGATGTTCAGCTTGAGAATTCGTTGGCCTTCCTCTTCCAGGCGCTTGGCGTGGTCGAGTACCGGACCGCGAATGTCATAGCAGACATTGTGCAGCTTGTGAGATTTCTTTAGCGGTTGTGGTTCGTGCGACTGCAGGGTATCCATGAGGTGTTTGTCCAAAAGTAGCGAGAAGCCCAAAGTATCCAACGTAATGAGGTGATTACTAAGTCAAAGGGTGGCTTAGCAGTGCTTGGCTCATTATGCGTCGGAAAGCCCTTGATTGTCTTCGTCGTTTTGCACCGGGGGAGGCGGAATATCCGCTGGCGTTTCAAGCGTTAGTCTGCCCAGCTTGCCATCGCGCAACTCGTGAAGCAGCACTTCGGCGCCGCGATGCAGATCCACCTCGCCGCCGGGGCGTAGGCCGCCTCGGCGAGCGGCAATATCTTGTAAAATAGCGTTGCCATCAAAACCAGCAATAGCGAGAAAATCGGGCTTTTTCGGGCCATCTGCATCAATGTCGTGAGGGATATCCGGCGCGGTGTAAGGGGGGAGTTCTTTGAGCTTATAACGGGCAGTCAGCGCGTCAGGGTAGCGCTTGGCCAGTTCCGCGCTGGTGACAATGGCCACATCAGTGTATTCAATGGCCGTGTCACGAATAGCGCCAGTAGCGGCGAGGCGATAAGCGCTTGCCTGATCCTCAATTTTGGGCCACAGCACCCCAGGTGTGTCGGTGAGTGCGACGCGCCCGTCGATTCGTACCTTTTGCTGGCGCTTGGTGACCGCGGGTTCGTTGCCGGTTTTAGCGATTTTGCGTCCGGCCAGGCCGTTAATCAGCGTGGACTTCCCCACGTTGGGAATGCCCATCACCATCACCCGGACATCGCGGTCGGCGCGTACGGCACCGGCCAGCTCATGGCACAGCTTGGGGATTTTCTTCAGCTCACGGGTATTGGTGGTGGTAACAGCCAAGGCGCGCATGTTCTCTTGGGCATCGAAAAAGGCCACCCACTCAGCCGTGCGTTCGGGATCAGCGAGATCGGCGCGGGAGAGAATTTTCAACACTGGCTTATGGCGCGTTAGCTCGGCCAGCATCGGGTTGGCGCTGGAGTAGGGCAGACGCGCGTCGAGCACCTCGATCACCACGTCAATCTCCGGCAGCACCTCCTTAATCTGGCGGCGGGCCTTGTTCATATGTCCGGGGAACCAGCCGAGCATGGGTCTCTCCTGAAATTACAAAAATTAGAGGCACAAAAAAAGCGGGCTGCCATTCTAGCAGATGGCGCCCGCCTTGCTGGTTTTCCTTGAATAGGATTTAGCGCTGATTACTCGTCAGGATGAAACTCCAACGACACCGAGTTGATGCAGTAGCGCAACCCTGTGGTCTCTGGTGGCCCATCGGGGAAGACGTGACCCAAATGCGCATCGCAGTGAGAACAGACAACTTCGGTACGCTGCATGCCGTGGGTGGTGTCCATATGCTCTTCAACACAGCGGCTTCCCAGCGGCCGGTCAAAGCTTGGCCAGCCACAGCCAGCGTCAAACTTATGCTCGTTTTCAAACAGGGGTGCATGGCAGCATACGCAGTGGTAAATACCCTGGGTATCCTGCACTTGGTAATCGCCGGTAAATGGGCGCTCGGTGCCTTTTTCACGGGCTACGCGGTATTGCTCGGGCGTTAGCTGTTGTTGCCATTCGTCGGGGGATTTTTCTATTTTCGCCATGGGGGCTCCTCTCCCTCTGGTTGCCGTTAGTCAGAGGCTAAATAAGCAGGCTAGCTTAACACTCCCATCAATGACAGCGAGCCGCCTGCTCAAGTTCAGCAAATACGAATCCCCGAGTGTGTACTTACACGCTCGCCGCGCCACCGTTACTGCGAGGGTCGTGGGCGCTCTCAATCAACCCATCAGGGTGATGCACAATGCCACCCGCATGGCCCATCGTGTCGCTGAACGCGTCGGGCAGCACCTCCACATCGTGGCCAGCGGTAGCCAGGTCGGTGACTAACGCATCGTCAAAACGCGCTTCCAGTTTTAAGTTGGTGCTGGTTTCCCCCCAGGTGCGCCCGAGCAGCCAGCGCGGTGCGGTGATTGCCTGCTGAAGCGGCATGCCGTACAGCGCATAGCGTGAGAAAACCGCCGCCTGGGTTTGCGGCTGGCCTTCACCGCCCATGGTGCCATAAACCATGGTGCGGCCATCGTTAAACTTGGCAAGCGCCGGGTTGAGCGTGTGAAAAGGTTTACGGCCGGGGGCCAGGCCGCGCAGATCATCAGGATTAAGCGAAAAACTGATGCCGCGGTTTTGCCACAGCACACCGCTTTCTGGCAGCACTACGCCACTGCCGAACTCCCAGTAGATGCTTTGAATAAAGCTGACTGCGCGCCCTTGGCTATCCACGGTGCCCATCCAGATAGTATCGCCGGGGGCGGGTTCGTGAGGCCAGGGTAGGGCGTGCTGTGGGTCGATGTTCGCAGCTTCTCGGCCGATATTTTCTGAGCTAAGCAACTCTTGCAGCGGCGTCGGTACACGGCCGGGGTCAGTGACGTTTTGGTCGCGTAAGATAAAGGCGCGCTTGGTGGCTTCAATTAACCCGTGCAGGTGCTCAAAGCTGTTGGGCTCGGCGGCTTTTAAGCGCTCGTAAATGGCCAAAATCATCAGCGACGCCATACCCTGGGTAGGGGCGGGCAGGTTATACAGCGTGGCATCCTGGAGGGTGACTTCCAGTGGCGTTACCTGTTGAGCCTGATAGGCGTGAAAGTCTGCCAGGCGCAGCGGACTGCCCACTGCTTCCAAGTCCCGCGCCATGCTGGCCGCCAGCTCACCACGGTAGAAGTCATCCAGTCCCGCTTCCGCCAAGCGCTTCAGCGTGGCAGCTAGACGCGGCTGGCGTAGCCGCTCGCCTTCATGGGGTACCTGCCCGTTCAGCAGTAGCGCGTCGCTAAAGCCTGGGCTTTGGGATAAACGCTCAAGGTGTTTGGCAGTCAGTGCTTGCTGGCTTTGGGAAACCGCAATACCCGCTTCTGCGTGACGAATGGCATCGGCCAGTAGCGTGGAGAGGGGCAGCTGTTTTCCACAACTCGACGCCACGTTCAGCGCTTCATGCCAACCGCCAATGGTGCCTGCCATGGTGAGGGCGGCTTTGGGGCCACGCTCGGGAATTTGCGTCTCTCCGGCGTAGAAATCCGCGTTGGCGAGGCCCGCCGCTGGGCCGCAGGCATCAATGGCAATGGGGGCTTTGCCGGGCTCATGAATCAGCCAGAAGCCATCACCGCCCAGGGCATTCATATGTGGATAAACCACGGCAATGGCCGCGGCAGCCGCTACCATGGCCTCCACCGCATTGCCGCCCTGTTTAAGCACATCGCGCCCGGCGCTGGCGGCTAGGTGATGAGGGGCGACGCAGCTGCCGCCGTAACTACGTTGGGTGTGGAGCATCTCAAATTCCTTTGTTATTGATCTTGGTTACCAGCCAATGGCGTTTGGCAACCATGTAGCAATGCTGGGGAAGATAAACACCAGCGCGACGGCGACAAACTGTAGGCCGATAAACGGCAGCGCGCCTTTATAAATATCCAGTGTGGTGACTTCTTTCGGGGCCACGCCTTTGAGAAAGAACAAAGACCAGCCAAACGGTGGGGTGAGAAACGAGGTTTGCAGTACCAACCCCACCAAAATACCCAGCCATACCAAATCGACCCCCATTTGCACAAAGAACGGCAAAAATAGCGGTAGGGCGATATAGCTGATCTCGATCCATTCCAGAAAGAAACCCAACACAAACATCAGCAGTAGCATAAACAGCATTGCGCCTAGTTCGCCCCCGGGCACCCAGTCGAACATGCGGGCAACCAAATGCTCGCCGCCCAAGCCGCGGAATGCCAAGCCAAACACCTGCGCGCTAATTAAGATAAAGAATACCATCGCTGAGATTATCAGCGTGGCTTTGGCGACTTCTTTGAGCAGCGCAAACGTTAACCGGCCTGAGCAGGCTACAAACAGCAATGCCCCTAGCGCCCCCATCGCGGCAGCCTCTGTGGGCGCGGCAATGCCGCCAATAATCGAACCCAGCACAGCAAATACCAAGCCTACTGGCGGGCCCACCACGGTGATTACCTTCACCAGCAGTTGGCGCCGTCCCATCGCTTTACGCTCCTCAATAGGGATGGGTGGCATTAGGTGAGGGTAGAGTTTGGCGATTATTAAAATGGCAATAATATAAACAGCCGCGAGCGTTAGCCCCGGCACCATGGCGGCTGCAAACATCGTACCGACGGACTCACCCAAAATTTCAGCCAATAGGATCAACACCAGACTGGGCGGGATAATCTGACCCAAGGTGCCGGACGCGCAGATCATGCCCGTGGCCAGAGATTTAGGATAACCGCGACGCAACAATGTAGGCAGCGTGAGAAGGCCTAGCGTGACGATAGTGGCGCCAACAATCCCCGTGGCGGCACCTAACAGGACGCCCACCAGAATAATCGCCACGCCCATGCCACCCGAGAGGCCGCCGAACAAGTGGCCGATCACATCGATCAACTCCTCGGCAAGCTTCGATTTCTCCAGCATCACGCCCATAAACACAAACAGCGGTATCGCCATAAACGTGTAATTGGTTACCACGCCGTAAATACGTGATGGAAGAAGGTTAAACAACATCGGGCCAAAGCCGATGTAGCCAAAGAAAAAGGCAGTGGCCGCGATGCTGATACCCACGGGAATGCCGATTAGCAGGAACACGAAAAAAGCCACGATCATGCCGATCGCTAGCCATTCATTGGGAGACATGCGTTATTCACCTCGTGTGGGCAGGGCAAACGCCTGACGCAGCGCGTGGGCCAACCCCTGCAGCGCGAGAAGGACAAAACCAAACGGAATGAGCGATTTGAGCAGCCAACGAAGGGGCAGACCACCGGGGTTAGGCGATACTTCGCCGCGGGCGAACGACTGAGCTATCCACGGCAGCGTCAGCCAGGCGATATACAGCCCCATCACCAGCAACAATAAACCGCCGATAACCTCAATCACGCGCTGCAGGCCCGTGGGGAAGCGTTCATAGAAAACATCGACGCGCACCTGCTCACCCATCATCAGCAAATACGACATGCCAAATAGCGCGATAGGTGAGATCAAGTGCCACTGTAGCTCTTGCAGCCACACCGCTCCGATCCGAAACACATAACGCATCAATACGTCGCCAGCGACGAGTCCGACTAATACCACGCAGGTCCAGGCGGCGATCCAGCCAAATAGCCGAACCACCGCCTCAACCCCGTGGACAAAGGTTGCCACGGCGCGCATATCAGACTCCGATAATGTCGTTTAACCAAGCCCGCTCGCTGGAGCCCGCCCAGCGGTCGTGATTGGCTTTAAAGGCCATGTAGCTGTCGTGGACTTTGCGTACCAGTGGGTCAGCGTTGGCCTCTGTGGCCAGCGTGTCTTGGGTGGCTTCGCGAAGCGCATCAACAACAGGAGTGGGAAGCATGCTAGCCGTCACACCTTCGTTTTCTATCAAATCGGTCATGGCTTCCCCATTAACCGCTTCAGACCACGTGACACTCTCCAAACAAGCGGCCATGCAGGCGGTTTTGACGATCATCTGCAGGTCTTCCGGCAGGCTATCCCAGTGTGTTTTCGATATCAGCAGTTCGCCGGTGGTGGAGGGCTCGTGCCAGCCGGTGGTGTGGTAGAACTTGGCGGCGTTATGCAGCCCCATGCGGCGATCTTGGAAAGGACCAACAAATTCGGCTGCATCAATGACGCCACGTTCGAGGGCTGGGAAAATTTCGCCACCAGGGAGCACGCGCGCATCGACGCCTAGCGAGGAGTAGACCTGGCCCGCCAAACCGGGGACGCGCATTCGCAGGCCATTAAGCTGACTGATATCTTCTATCGGTTCGCGGAACCAGCCGGTCATCTGCACGCCGGTATTATTGAGCGGGAAAGCCACCATGCCGTAAGGCTCATATACTTCGTGCCAAAGCTCCAAGCCACCGCCGTGATAGAGCCACGCCATATGGCCCATAAAGCTCATGCCAAACGGCACGGTGGTGAAGTACTGGGCCGCAAATGTGGTGCCTGACCAGAAGTAGCTATTAGCAGCATTCATCTCGATGGTGCCGCTTTGCACGGCTTCAAAGCCCTCAAAGGCTGGAATCAGCTCACCGGCTGCGAAGTGCTGGATGTTAAGCCGACCGCCGGACATGGCATTGATTTTGGCGATGACATCGGTAGGACTGCCAGGACCTTCTACATAAAAGGGCGAGCCGGGACCGTAGGCATTGGTCATACGCCAATTAAAACGCTCGTCGGACTGCGCACGGGCGATAGACGGAGCACCTAATACCAGCCCGGCAGTGGTGGAAACGGTTGCCGTGGTGAGAAACTTGCGGCGAGATAAGGACATAGCACACCTCATGATGGGGAAGTGGATCAGTAAGGGAACACTATGAGGTAGCAAAGGGTGTGCCATAAAAATCGATTTTATTATAAATAAAAGATTTTTAAGGGTTTCATAGCAGATGGAGAGTGGGCAAATGCTAAGAAAATTCAGCGCTTGCACCGTTATGAGGCTTCATTAGAGACGAGGGCACTCCCAATGTGCATGCTGGCGCAACAAAGCTTGTGCTTGGGTGTAGGTGATTGATAGCGGGTCAGTAAAGCCGCTGCTAGCAGAGAGCTTGACAGCTCAATACGGTCTGAGTAACATACGCGCCACCTCGACGAGGCAATGCAACGTCCCATTCGTCTAGTGGTCTAGGACACCGCCCTTTCACGGCGGTAACAGGGGTTCGAACCCCCTATGGGACGCCACTTATTCATTGAAGGGCACGTTCTTTTAAAGGTAAGCGGTCGTCAGGGTTATCGGAATGCGGGACAGATTGCGGGAATAGCTCAGTGGTAGAGCATCGCCTTGCCAAGGCGAGGGTCGGGAGTTCGAATCTCCTTTCCCGCTCCAGTTCGGTGTGTGGTAAGTCAGGCAAGGTCGGGAGCTGGAACGCCAGCCCGGTCGAATCTACTTTCCCGCTCCACACGTCCCATTCGTCTAGTGGTCTAGGACACCGCCCTTTCACGGCGGTAACAGGGGTTCGAACCCCCTATGGGACGCCACTTCCGATAAATTGATTAAGTATCTATTAGCGGGAATAGCTCAGTGGTAGAGCATCGCCTTGCCAAGGCGAGGGTCGGGAGTTCGAATCTCCTTTCCCGCTCCAGATTTAGTAGTATCGGACGGTAAGCGATGGGTCGGGAGCTGGAACGCCAGCCCGGTCGATCTCCTTTCCCGCTCCAGTTTTGATTTAGTCCCATTCGTCTAGTGGCCTAGGACACCGCCCTTTCACGGCGGTAACAGGGGTTCGAACCCCCTATGGGACGCCATCTAGCGTTATACATCGTTTTGTTTGCGTTGCGGGAATAGCTCAGTGGTAGAGCATCGCCTTGCCAAGGCGAGGGTCGGGAGTTCGAATCTCCTTTCCCGCTCCAATTTGGATGTGTGGTTAAGAGTATTGCCTTGCCTAGGCGAGGGTCGTGATCTGGTGCGCCAGCCCGGCCGAATCTCCTTTCCCGCTCCAAGTGTTTCTATGTTCACTCTTTATTATTTCAATGGTGCATCAGCTATTTGCTGAGCGTCATTTTTTGCGTGTCTAGCGCTCGGCTCGATTGTTCGCCTTGAAAAAAGTCGTTTGCGCCCTAATGTCTTACCTTCTCTTCTTATTTTGCTGACAGGACATGTTCATGGCCGAACCGGCATTGTCGATCCGTGGCCTTACCAAAGTGTACGGTAACGGCTTCCAGGCACTCAAAGGTATTGATCTCGACGTCCAACAGGGCGATTTTTTTGCCTTGTTAGGCCCTAATGGCGCCGGTAAATCCACCACGTTAGGCGTGGTCTGTTCACTGGTGCAAAAAACAGCGGGCAAGGTGTCCATATTTGGTATTGATGTCGATAAAGATTTCGCCAAGGCCAAATATCAATTGGGTGTCGTACCCCAGGAATTTAACTTCAATCAGTTCGAAAAAGTGCTCGATATCGTGCTCGCTCAGGCGGGTTATTACGGCATGACCAGCCGTGAGGCGTTGCCCCGCGCCAAGCAACTGCTGACTGATCTCGGCCTGTGGGACAAACGCAACGGCAGCGCGCGGATGCTCTCCGGCGGGATGAAACGCCGCCTGATGATCGCGCGTGCACTGATGCATCGGCCTAAATTGCTGATTCTGGATGAGCCGACTGCTGGCGTGGATATCGAACTACGTCGCAGCATGTGGGAATACATGCGGCGGATTAATCAAGATGAAGGCACCACTATTATTCTTACCACCCACTACCTGGAAGAGGCCGAGAGCCTGTGCCGCAATGTGGCGATTATCAATAATGGCGACATTGTGCGGAATACCAGTGTGCGTGAGCTGCTGGCTGAGCTTGATACTGAAACCTTCCTGATTGATACCTCCGAGGCCATTACAGCCATACCCAATATAGAGGGATTTGAGATACAGCAGCTGGAATCTACTCAGCTATCACTCGTGGTACACCGTGGGCAACGTTTAAATGATGTGTTTAGTGCGCTGAGTGAGCAAGGTGTTCAGGTGGTGTCTATGCGTAACCGGGCCAACCGTCTTGAGGAGATGTTTGTGTCAATGGTAAAAGGCAGTGGCCAAGGGGCAATAGATCAGCGCGTCGAGAAGAAGGAGGCGCGCGCATGAACGCCACACAAACACTGATCGCCTTATGGACCCTGGTGCTAAAAGAGATCAAGCGCTTCACGCGCATTTGGCCACAGACGCTATTGCCGCCCTCAATCACCATGGCGATGTACTTCATCATCTTCGGCAATCTGATCGGTTCGCGTATTGGTGATATGGACGGCTTCAGCTATATGGACTTTATCGTCCCTGGGCTGATCATGATGTCGGTGATTACCAATAGCTACTCCAATGTAGCATCCAGCTTCTTCTCGAATAAATTCCAGCGTTCGATTGAAGAGATGATGGTCTCGCCAATGCCCAATTGGGTGATTTTGTCCGGCTTTATTCTAGGCGGCATGGCCCGTGGGTTGGGCGTTGGGCTGATTGTGACCGTTGTTTCGTTGTTTTTTACCCGCTTAACAGTGGAGCATCCGCTGCTCACGGTATTAGTCGTGGTACTGACATCAGCGCTTTTCTCTATTGGCGGCTTTATCAACGCCTTGTTGGCCAACAAGTTTGATGATATTTCCATCGTGCCGACCTTTATTCTCACGCCGCTGACCTACCTGGGCGGGGTGTTTTATTCTATTTCTATGCTGCCGGACTTCTGGCAAAACGTTTCCATGCTCAACCCCATTCTGTACATGGTTAACGTCTTTCGTTACGGCTTCCTGGGCGTCTCGGATATCCCGGTTGGTTGGGCCCTCGCTGCGATTTTCGCCTTTATCATTGTGCTGTTTGTGGCGGCGCTGACCATGTTAGAGCGCGGTAAAGGTATTCGTAGTTAATGGTAATAGCGCACTGATAAAGAGAGGCTAAAAGCTAATGACACACCGCCCCGATACCCTGGAAAACGCGCCACTAGGGCGTGACTCCGCTTACCCCGAGCAGTATGACGCGGGGCTTCTCTATCCCATTCCTCGTGCGGCCAACCGCACTCCCTTGGGGATTGAAGAAGATGCCCTGCCGTTTGTAGGGGAAGACGAGTGGCACGCCTTTGAAGTTTCCTGGCTGAACAGCCGCGGCAAGCCTATCGTCGCCGTGGCGCGCTTTCGCCTACCCGCGAGCTCGCCCAATCTGATTGAGTCCAAATCGTGGAAGCTCTATCTCAATAGCTTTAACCAATCCCGGTTTTATAGCCGCCAGGAAGTGATGGAGACGCTCGCCAATGACCTCGCTGTTGCGGCAGGGGCTGAGGTGAGTGTCGAGCTCTTTGATGTCGATGCCTCAGAGCTTTCAGCACAGCAATTGCCAGGCGAATGCTTGGACGATTTAGATATCGCAGTAAGCGATTACACACCCAGCAGTGACCACTTGATGGTTGGCAACGAGATCGTCGAAGAGACGCTTTATTCTCATCTGCTGAAGTCTAACTGCCCCGTCACCGGCCAGCCGGATTGGGGAAGCGTGCTGATTCGCTACAAAGGACCAAAGCTTGATCGGGAAGGGTTGCTGCGCTACCTGATTGGCTTTCGTCAGCACCAGGATTTTCACGAGCACTGCGTTGAACATATTTTCACCGACTTAATGACGCAGGCAAAGCCTACGCAATTACTGGTGCTGGCACGCTATGTGCGCCGCGGTGGGTTAGATATTAGTCCCTGGCGCGCCACGCCTGGGCTGACGCCACCCACGCCGCTGCGTCTAGCAAGGCAGTAAACGTCGGTGTTATAAATGCTGATACTACAGTAGCCTCACACGATTGGATTTGGAGTCATTAATGGACGCACTCACGCTTCTTCACGAACGCAGCTCAATGGGCAAGTTGATGGAGCCAGCGCCCAGCGCCGAACAGCTCAGCGCCATTTATCAGGCGGCACTTCGTGCACCTGACCATAAAGAGCTGCGCCCTTGGCGCTTTATTGAGTTCAGCGGGGAGGGGCGTGAGCGTTTAGGCGAGCTATTTGCTGAGGCAGAGTTCCAAGAAGACCCTAGCGCCGACGACGAAACACTCAACTCAGCACGCAAAAAACCGCTCCGCGCGCCGATGGTTATTGCTGTGATCGCCAAAGTAACCCCAGAGATCGCCAAAGTGCCCAAAATGGAGCAGGTGATTTCCGCTGGCTGCGCCGCCCACGGCATTTTACTCGCCGCCCATGCGCTGGGGCTTGGCGCTATGTGGCGCAGCGGCAAGTACGCATTCGACCCTGTCGTACGCAAAGGACTAAGCTTGGATGAAGACGATGAAGTTGTCGCGTTTATCTATCTAGGCACCCTGGGTGGCCGCCATAAACCCGTGCCGCAGCATACTATTGCTGATTTTGTTGAGCGCTGGGATTAATCATGAACATGCCCCGTCAGCCAGGCGTACCACATCCGCGCTTGCCATTGCCGGAAGGGCAGCCAGAAGACTTATCCGCCTTTCATCGCTGGCTGAGTGAGGCGATTCCTATGGTCAAGGCGTTAGGCATTAGTGATGTGACGCGCCAAGACGATACATTAACGTGGCAGTTGGCACTCGCGCCCAACCTCAACGATAAAGGCACTGGCTTTGGCGGTGCGCTCACGGCGCAAACCACGCTACAAGGGTGGTGTTGGGTAACGCTATGGCTGCGTGAGCGGGGTATCGCCCGCGATGTCGTGGTTGCCGAAGCCAGCCAGCGTTTTCTGGCGCCGGTGACGGGCGACTATCACTTGGCATGCAGGCCAACTGAATCGGAAGGCCCCGCCCAGTTGTCCAACAAGCTCGCTGAGCGAGGGAAAGGGCGTATTGCGCTCACCCAGCAGCTTTACTGTGGCGAGACGCTCTGCCTGGAAGCCAGTAGCAGCTACGCAGTGTTACCGCTAAGTTGACCATGCCGTCCCGCGGGCCGAAGGGCTAGCCAGCCTGAAAAGGCTTGCTATTTCGAGGCTTAGCCCATAGTATATGCGCCGTTCTGTCGCGAAAGGTACAGCCTTTCAAGAGCGCCAAAACGCGGAGGGGTGTCCGAGTGGTCGAAGGAGCACGCCTGGAAAGTGTGTAAGTCGTAAGGCTTCGAGGGTTCGAATCCCTCCCCCTCCGCCAAGAATTTAGATTAAGCCGCTGATATCAGCGGCTTTTTTGTATCTGTAATTCGGCCAGCCCATACTTCAGCCCATACTTTGGTATCGGATCCCTTCGTAACGCACGGGATGCCTTTGGACAGTTCAACTATCTATCTAAGCTTCTGCAACCTCATTACCAAGTCCAAACCTAAGCCTATATGTTCCACGTAAGCTTTAAACCTACTAATGCTGAGGTGACAGGGGCTGCCGACTTCGCTATTGTCATCTTAAGAATTATGAGTAATTGCTATACATCTGCTTTCGACCGAGGCTGTGTGAAAACGTGATTGTCGCTATACTTTGACGAGGTTCGCTGAGGAAATAGTGATGAAGCGATTCGTGGTAGGCGAGGCCCGAGACCAAAGCACGTTATTTCCTACGCTTTTGGACGACTTCATCGCCGAGGACAACCCGGTTCGTGCCATTGAGGCATTTGTTGAGGGGCTCGACCTTAAAGACATGGGCTTCAAAGGTGTTGATCCGCACGCTACCGGGAGACCGGCTTATCATCCGGCTGTTCTTCTGAAGCTCTACATCTATGGTTATCTCAACCGTATTCAGTCAAGTCGCCGGTTAGAGCGAGAGACCCAACGTAATGTCGAGCTAATGTGGCTGACTGAGCGTTTAACACCCGATTTCAAGACGATTGCTGATTTCCGAAAGAATAATGGCGAGGCCATTCGCCGTGTTTGTCGAGAGTTCATCGTGCTTTGTCGACGCTTAAACCTGTTCTCAAAAGCTATTGTGGCGATCGATGGCAGCAAGTTTAAAGCCGTCAATAACCGTAATCGTAATTTCACGGCGACCAAGATGAAGCGTCGCCTTGAGCAAATTGAAGAAAGCTTTGAGCGGTACCTGGGCCAACTTGACGCGGCTGATCGCGAAGAGCCTGCGCTGGCAGAGGCAAAGACCGCCCACCTAAAGGATAAAATCAGGAAGCTGAGAGAAGAGACGTCAAGATTACAAGTGGTTGAAGAGAAGCGCTTACAGTCACCCGACCAACAGGTCTCCTTAACGGATCCGGACGCCAGAGCTATGGCCACGAGTGGCAGAGGTACCGGAACGGTGGGATACAACGTGCAAACGGCGGTCGATAGCCAGCACCATCTGATTGTCGCTCATGAAGTTACCAACATCGGCCATGACCGAGGCCAGCTGTTCAAAATGGCTAAGCACGCTCGGGAAGCCACCGGTATTAAAGAGCTTAAGGTTGTGGCTGATAGAGGCTACTTCAAAGGCGAAGAGATCCTGGCCTGTCACAAGGAAGGTATTACGACTTATCTCCCGAAGCCACTGACATCGCCAAGTCAGGCAAAGGGGCTTTTTCCCAGGTCGGCATTTCGTTATCTACCCGAGCGCAATGAATATTCTTGTCCAGCAGGACAACGGCTTACTTGGCGGTTTGAATCTGAAGAGAAAGGACAAAAGCTGCATGCTTATTGGAGTTCGTCATGTGCAAGTTGCTCCATAAGGGAGAAATGCACGACGGGAAAGCAGAGGCGGATAAAGCGTTGGGAACACGAAGATGTACTTGAAGCTGCGCAAGCCCGACTGGATTGGACCCCTGCAATGATGCGATTAAGGCGACAAACGGTGGAGCATCCATTTGGCACGTTGAAAGCTTGTATGGGGGCGACACATTTCATGACCAAACGACTTGAAAATGTGAGTACGGAAATGAGTCTTCATGTGTTGGCCTACAACTTGAAGCGAGTCATAACGATCTTGGGTGTGAATGGTTTAATAAGGGCTACAAGGGCGTAACGGGCCCTTTTACCTGCATTTTAAGAAGCCTTAAAAGCCAAGTAGGCACATTATACTGGCTTCATAACGCAAAGAAGTAACGGCAGCATCATTGAAACAGCGGATCAGTAGGGCGCCGCTGCGATAAAAGAAGAGGATGTCGTGGGTCAGGCCATATTTTCTATTTTCACACGGCCAGGACCCAAAGCAGACATGCCGGAAAAGGCAGCGAGCACGTTCATTGGGGATATTAAGCATACAGGATGACCTGTTTTATACATCTGCACTATATTGATTTTTTCGGAATTGCAAGAGAATGATAGGTGGTCGGTCGTACAGCACAAGATTGTTGAACGTGAATGCACGATCAAGTGGAATATCGGGCACGCTATGTAATAAAAATTTCATATGAAAAAGGAGGGACTGTGGTTCAGCTAGCTGATATTGAAAGGGTCGCCCCTGGTGTTGCATACCTGTCGCCCGATGAGCATGAGGCGCTGCATAGATTTTCACTGCTCTGGACTTTATTCGAAGCCCAAATGTTGGAGAGCAATGCCTCGGCGAAGAAGATTTCTGAGAAAGTGCAGAGTGTGGAGACGGAGATCATTCGGGGTGGTTGGTTCGCAGAGCATTTAGATTACTTTTCCGATCGCTATGTTGATGGCAGTAATACGAACCAACGCTTTGAAAACCTTTATCTACGTAACAACGATAACCCCGACTTGGTTCGCGCCGTGCTAACTGGGGAGAATTTAGAACCAACTTCTCAGCTTATAGGTTGCCTGATCATAGTTTATCGTTTTAGAAACAATTTCTTTCATGGCATCAAGTGGGCATATGGTCTACAAGACCAGCTTGATAATTTTAAGAATTCAGCATCTCTTCTGGGAAAGTTCTTAGAGAAGGTGCCAAATGACATATAAAACAACTGTTAATTTTGAGGCTAGCATAAAAATTTTTCGACTTATTCCTTTGCTCACGCTGTTCTTACTTCAGGCCTGTGCAAACCCATCAATCGTGAATGTTCGAGATGACATGGTCTCTGAGATTCCATCAGATGCTGTCATTTTTATTCCAAGATTTGAGGGTGAGCCAAACTTTGTTGAGGAAAGCACAGATTATTTTGTGTCCATTATTGAGGCCTCCATTGATAATCAAATCGTTCAAGGAAGTGTTCTGAGAGAGGAATCCACCGATATCGCATCAGGAGGGAATTTGGCCCCCGTGGAAATTGCATTAAGTTTTTCCCGTGAGCGTGGGTACGACGTCTTGATAATGGGGAAGGTTACAAGCCATAAAACAATGGGCAGCCTGAACGGATTTTCAACAGTCAGAATTTACGATGTTGAGACTGGCGACCGCATAGCAAATTTCCATCGTCCCAGTGGTTTGTTGGTCGCTCATAGTGAGCATCAATCTGTAATGGCAGCAGTTAAGAGAACGGCGGGTGACGCTTACAAAGTATTCCCCCGATAGTCAGAAACAACAAGTGGCCGATTTCGTCACTAGCGACCCAAAGCGGCCCCACCGGTGAAAGCGGCATGCTGATTCAGCCGTGTTATGCAGCCGACACGATAATCTATGTTATGCTTCCTATTTATACTTAATTAATTTTAATTTCAATGGGATAGATCGTGAATGAAGGGCTGAATAACCTGAATGAACGAGCCGGCGGGTTCATTCAGGTTACGTAGAAGGGAGTATAATCACTGTTATATATTTTGAGAAAAATGAATATTTGGCAACTGAATTTAAAGGATAACCATGAATAATAAGAAATCAATGAGTCACGTAAATCCTTTGGGATTAGATGCTAAAAGAGAAAAAGCAGGAAGTGATACTTATAGAAAGTATAATTATCAATATCATTGGGCATTCTGCAGGATGCTTGATGAACATAGTGAGGGAAATGAATACGCTATATTTGTGGAGGAACATGAAGATGTAACACTGGCGAACAGCCTTAATGGTGCGTCTGCATTGTTTGAGTTCAATCAAATTAAAGAGATAGCAAGCAAGTCAACAATTACCTCATTGACAAAAGATAAAGAAAAAACAGGCTCACCATTAAAAAAGCTTGCAAACAGTGTGTGCAATAAAAACTTCTCTGGTAGAGTTTCAAGTGTTAACTTTGTGTCTACTGGTGGGTTTAGCTTTGACTTGCACAAAGATGGTTTGTCGTTCGAGGTAATCAAGGTCGGGCAACTAACAGATGACGAAAAAGAAAAAGTTTTTAGTTGCATATCTGGAATAGATAAAGCAAATATGCTAGAAAGCAAACTGGCATTTATAATACCAGAGTTGCCCGAAAAAGGCTTTGATCTTGCTGTTGAAGGTAAGATTAGTCAATTGATAAATAAACGAGCGCCTGGGTGCACTTACAACTCTAGCTCTATTTACAACTGCATAATAAGAGACCTTCAAAGAAAAGGTGAAAATAGTTTTGATTACCTTGACTGGGATACTTCACTGAAGAAAAAAGCAGTTACGAGCAAGCAGCTCGATGAAATCATAGAGCAACACGTTAAAAGCAAACCTGATGAGAGTTTAACTACAGAATTATTAGATATACTCAAAGATGAATACAACCTAAAATCTTTGAGGCGGAGAAAAATCGTTAGCGCATTCGATAGGTATTATACTGCTAAACTGAGTAATCGAGATTCAGAGCTGCACAAAGTTTCGGAAGAGATAAAAATGTCAATAGAAGATAAAATTGACAACTATTCTACTGCTGCAGAATTAGATGAGAGTATATTTAGCCAAGCCTCTGATTTATTAACTAGCTATTTCCTTAGTCGAGAAGACTTTTCTGGTGCATTTTTATATGAGCTGATTGCATTGAAATGAACAATGACATTTATACATACAAAAAGCTTATTAGGAATTTAAGGAATAATTTGCATGAGAACCTTGAAGTTCAAAAAACTCACATTAATAAGCGATCTGCAAAAGAAAGCAAGACAATTAGAGTTCTCAGACAGATACAATCTGATTCTCGCTGAGGGTAAAAATAGTGTTGGCAAGTCTTCTGTGGTAAAAAATTTATTCTGGTGTTTTGGCTGTGAGCCCAGGTTTGACGACAAATGGAATAGTCTAAACTGCAAAGCCATCATTGAGTTTGAAGTTGGAGATAAAAAATACTGGCTTGCCCGAGATGACAATCGTTTCTTTTTATCTGATGATGGGGTTAAATACAAATCATTTGTTGGCCTGTCTGGAGAGTTCTCCAAAAAAATATCAGAGATCGTAAATTTTAATGCTTTATTACCAGTAAGAAACAAGGATGAGGTTGTTATACCACCTCCTGCATTTTACTTCCTTCCATTTTATATAGACCAAAAGCAGAGTTGGTCGAATGCATGGGAATCATTTGATAAACTTGGTCAGTTTTCTGACTGGAAAAAGCCAATTATACAATACCACTCCGGAATGATCAAAAAGAACTATTTTGATTTAACTGAGAATATTTACGAGAAAAAAAGAGAGAAAAGTGCGGTTAAGAATAAGATCGAAAAATATGAAACTGCAATATCAATAGTCAGCGACTTTATTCCTAATATTGAAACTACCGTAAATTTAGAAGAGTTCGACGAAATCGAAGAAGAGCTCAAGTATAAAATGTTTGATCTACACAATTTACAGGAGCTTGTCTTTGAAGAGTTTGCAGAGCTTAGGGCAGATAAAGCACACGTTCAAAGCCAGCTTGTGATTGCAAATGAAGCTTTGAGTGAGCTTGAAAAAGATTATGAGTTTGCAGAAGAAACAGATGATGAAATAGAATGCCCAACCTGTGGTGTCATTCATGATAACACTCTAGTTAATAGATTTTCGTTGCTTAAAGATAAAGAGCAGGCTGGGCAAGTTGCTAAACGACTAGAAGCGTCATTAAAAAAATTAGAGCGAAGTGTCATAAAGAAAGAGGAAGAATTAAGAGACATTAGAAACCAAATTGAAGAATTAAATGAGAAGTACTATAGAAAAGAAGAAGATGAAAATAAGATAACATTTCAAAACATCCTCGATTCGGTTGCAGTACACTCTGTTACGCAAAAAGTTAACAGTAGAAAAAGTATCAAGTTTGAACAGCTTTACTCGCTAGAAGCGGGCGAGAAAGCTTTGGGAAAAGACCGGAATAGTGCATCTAAAGAAAGTAAAAAAATTGTCAAAGAAAAATTTATAGAGCTTTTTCCAAGCTATATTTCCAAACTTAAGGCGTTTGGAGTAAATACTTCCAACATTAAATCACCAGAAAGCTATACAAAAGTCGCCAAAAGTGGTGGTGCTGCTGAAAGCACGAGAGCTATGCTGGCGTATTATGTAACTTTCTACAACCTCATAAGTATATATAGTGAAGAAGTATTGAGCCCGCTGGTTATTGATACTCCAAACCAGCATGAACAAGCTGCTAAACACTATGAAAGCATCGTTTCTTTAGTCATGAACAATACTCCTGAAAACTCACAAATATTTCTATGCGGCATGGATTCAAAGAAACTATCTCAAATGAAGGGAAAGGGAAAAGTGCACTTATTAGAGAAAGAGCATGCCCTTTTAGAAGCTAGTGAATATGAGGGTCTGAGCGAGAAATATGGTAGTATCTTCGAATAATCAAGGGTAAACGTATAACAAAAGGTTCCAGGTGACGCCTACAGCGCACCTGAACTAAACGTTATATTTTTGGTAAGCATATAGGAATGAAATGTCTATAACATATAAACAAGCTGCTGGGGCTGCTTTTGCATTGGTTGGTGCAACCGCCACGGCTACATGGAATATAAGGAATGATAGGCTAGAGGAACTTGACTCGATAGTGAACTCCTACGAGGCAGCGGAATCTTGGAAGGTTCCTGAAACAATTGCAAAATTAGATAAATCTGTTGAATACCTCAATAGCGAGTTAGGTCTCATAGCAGAAAACCAGAAATATAAAGAAGAAATCGATGAATTAATGGCCCAAGTTTCTGAGCTTTCTGAGACCGTTTCTATGAAAAATAATCAAATATCAGCGCTTGAAGACAAGGTTGCTGAGCAAGAGCAATTCGTTAATGAATTTTTTTCCGATACAGAAGAATTTGTTTTAGAAAAGAATACCTCTATTGGTTTCTTTGGCGCTGAGATTGTCGTTGCCCTAAATGATGTTTATGAAGTTTTAGGTGACGCAGATATTACGATTAACAATAGCAAACATCGGATTGAAGTAGGGAGTATCATTCCTGTCACTAGTGCGAATAAAACCTGTGATCTGATATTTAACGAATTTGTGGGATACGATAGTATTAAATTGAGCATTCTATGCAAAGAAATATAACAATTGGCTGTTGTCGGACGTTCCTGCGCTAGCGCTCCGGCACGTCGCAAAGCCAGAGCGTTATACCAGAATCACATAAAAGACCGCATTTGACCGTAATCAGTCTAAAAAGCGGTCGCTTTCTTTACGCAAGACGTCCTAGCCACCAGGTGGTTTTGTGAGGTCTGTTCTTCATAAAGAAATCGTTAAGTATTTTTATGGCTAGGAAAGGTAAACTTCTCCATCTTTCCCATCTTGCCGGTATTGAAAGGCTTTTTAACTATAAACTTAATACTCCAGTTATTAATTTTAATATTAAAGTGTCGAGCTCTGTAACTGACAACAATAAGGTGAAAAAGAGTGCCGAAGCATTTTGGCTTCCGGCACTCGTTAACATTAACTATCTATAGTCTTAATTTTTTCATATTCCTCTTTTGCCCATTTCCTAGGGTCTATTCTCCAGATATATTTAAACCCTTTTAGAAACAAAAGTAGAAACACAAGTGGCATAATTAGTGTCTTAAATAAAAATGCTGCCATCAAATTAAGTAAGGAAGGGATTATATCTTCAACTGTTGTTACAATACGTTCCCATTTTGCTATATCCCGGAACTCAGATATTTTATTCGACATACTTGCCATCCAGCCTTCAGTAACATTATTTCCTTCAATAATATCGGTGGTATTTTGAATATTCTTATCTACAGAATCAAGTTGAGTCGTTAGGTTCTCAATTTCATCCTGAAATTGTTCAATTTGTATAATTGCACTTTCTTTTTCTGATATAGCTTGAGCATACTCATCTTCACGAGAAAATACATTTAATTTTTCGATTGTACCCATTTTTCCTTCTAACTCACTCACTCTATTCTCAAGCGGTATGAGGTTATTTTGAGATGTAAGTAGAGCTGTTTCCTTATCATCTATTTTATCAATTAATTGAGAGTGCTCATTTTCGAGCTCTTCGCGCATGGTAAGAAGACCTTGTCTTTCATCTACACTTAATCCATTTTCGGGACTTCTATTCTGTTCGATCTGACTGGCGGCCACCTCTACTTCTTGTAAACTAATAGCTATTCTTTTATCCACAAAAGCCTGTTCTACCACCCCGTTCATAAGTACGACTATTACTACAAGGAACCGAATCATCGTGAAAAAAGCGAATATACGGAAAATAAAAAAAGAGTAAATGCCATCACGAAAATAATTTGAAATGATAAAAGCTATGCCTAGTAATGTAAGTGCAACCTTAAAAAAAAGCGTAGAAATAATTTCTACTGTTATTTTTTGTACAATTAAAGAGGATATAGAAAATTTCATAGCGGAGCTATATTGCTCAACTAAATCATTTAGAGGGTCTAGGATTTGAAATGGTTGTACATCAAAACCCACTCCCAGTGATGCGCTAATGCTAATAGAAGATGCGAGTGATACTGCGGCGTTTATGACCCTAGCGGTACCGTATGCTGCTAATGCCTGCACAGTCGAAGCGTTAACATATTCTCTACTTAAATGATCAATTATGCCTGTCCATGAGACGATCAAAATTATTATAACTAAAAGTGAAATAATTAATTTTCTGCTTTTGTCAAGTTCTTTTAGTTCTAACATACTGCCAGCCCCTTGATGTCCCATTTATATTTTAATGTGTACAACTGCTTTTAAGCAGGTTTTCTGCTCCCATTACATGTCGCCGTATATTTTAAGAATATTTAATAAAAATAATCATGTAATATTTTGAAACAAATTGAGACAACCATTTTTCTTTGGTTACCCCTTCTACCAGCCTTGTTGTCCGGTTGGTGATATCGCCAACATGACAACAAGACTGTCAGAGTGGGTGTTGTCATATAAAATATTATATAATTCAATTATTTAAATAAATAGCTAAAGTTGTATTTGGATTGGCCGATGTAAAAAAGGGCATTCAAAAAAAGAGAGGGCTATGATGGGAACTGAGTCAGGCAACATTCAAGTTTGGGATAAAATCATCAATTCTGCCGTGCATATGCCAGGATCGAGGGTGTCAAGAAACGATTTTTTGAGGAAAGAACTCAGCAAATACTGCGATGCAAGTTTAGTTGAAGCGGCCATAGCAGAAAGCCCAGCAGTAGCGGGTGTGCCTCAGGATTTAATTCGTAAGATTTCAGATTCAGTTATTTCTAGCCAGCGTACGCGTACTACTTCCCTCTCCGTAGCAGCGGGATTGCCAGGGGGGTGGTGGGCAGCGGGAACAATACCTGCAGATATTTCTCAGTTCTTTTGGAGTGTAACTGTCGTCAGCCAGAAATTGGCTTATTTGCATGGGTGGCCGGACCTAAATGAAGGCGGTGCCGATGATACTGATGAAAAAACGAAAGAAGTTCTTACTCTTTTCATTGGTGTGATGTTTGGTGTTAACGCCGCGAACAAGGGAATTACTCGTCTTTCTGCCCACGTCGCTGGTAATACAGCTAAACGTATTTCAGATAAAGCACTTACTAAAACTACTTGGTATCCATTATTAAAAAAGATAGCTGCAGTACTTGGATATAAAATAACAAAAGAAAGTACTGGTAAGTCAATCAGTAAAGTTATCCCCCTCTTGGGAGGTGCTATTTCTGGAGGAATGACGTGGGTTTCCTTCGGAAAAATGGCAAATCGTTTGCGAAGTCACCTAGAAGGTCTTTATTTGCACACACGTAGGCCTGAAGACTTAGCGAATGAAAATTCAATTTTCGAAGATGAAGAAGACATTATTGTGAATGAGAGCGATGAAACAGTAAATACACTAAATAAATCAGCTATTTAACGATAATTTATATCTTTGCTAAATGTTTTGTAAGGTAGCCCCTCCGGTTAAGAGGGGCTTGGATATAGCTTTATTTTTAGAATAATTTCCTCTCCTCGAACTACTCGCACCTATCACTACTCACTACCACGTGGTTAACCACTCGAATATCCATCAGCCCCTGGCTTCCTTCAATCGCTCGGTAATACAGCTGTCTGCGTTGCTGGGCTCGTTGTCTCCACTAGGATGATTGTGTACCAAGATGACCGCGGTGGCATTGTAGGCGAGGGCTGCTTTCAGTACCTCGCGGTGGGTAAACGCTTGCTGAGTCGATCGTGCCACGAAACATCTCTTCACAGCGGATGACTCGATGTTGGCTATCGATAAATAACACGCTGAAAACCTCATGTTCATAGTCTTGAAGCAGTAGCTGTAACTGCTCAAATGCTTGTTACGACTGGTTTATTTTGCGGCCTTTAGCGAGTTTACGCTGCGCAAAGTGCTTGGCATAGGTGATGATGTCTGTTTCAGTAACGGGCGAGCTCACGTGATAAGTGCCCGCTACCTCACCGGCTTTGAGTTTGGAATGAGTCATGGTTGCTTCCCAAAAAAAAATGCCGGGGTGGTGGTGGCCCGGCATCTATGTCGTTAATGATGAGTGGGTGTTGTGGTTAAGTGAGTAGGTCACGCAGCCATTACTTGACTCATGCGCCGCTCCATCTCTTCATAAAAGGCCTCGACACGCTCGGCGATGGTGCGAATCATGATGTCGTCACGGTAGGCACGTTTGATAAACAGCGGCATGCCCGGCCAATAGCTGACAAAGTCGATCCATTCCCGCTCGCTGACCCATAGGCCACCCTGGCATTGGGGCACGTGCTCATCCGGTATTTCTCCGTTTAGTAGTATGTCGATCTGGAATTTGGGCAGTTTGGTTTTGATTTCCAGCAGACCGTTACTGCCTACCAAGCTGTCAGGCGAGTAACCCACGTTGTGGTTAAGGATGATGCCCACTTCGTGTGGCTTGGGTTCGCCAGTGGTATCGCAGTAGAGCGCACGGCCTACACCTTCCAGCGAATGCCCACGGCGGGTATGGGCATTGCCTTGAAATGGCTCGGCCAGCTCGCCGGTTATCCGCTCACCGATTAACTGATGCATATAGGTAATCGCCCCGGTACCCAACCCACACGGGCCTTTACCCTTAACCAGCAAGGCTTTGAGCTCCGACATGGTGACGCGACCTAACCGCGCAGCCAGCCACTCTGGGGTGCCTTGCTCCATACTAAGCACTTGCATGGAGGTCTCCTGTCATAAGAGGTAGTTGGTGGGTTATTTAACCGATCGCTTAGAAAGTGAAGCGCGTAGCTTGTCGAAGTCAGGCTGAGGTACTTGCACGGCTGAACCATACTTGCCGCTAAACCACTCCTGGGTTGTGGCAGGGCATTGGCTGATCAGGCGTTGGATCTGTCCCGCCTGAAAGGGCGTTACTAGCTTGATAGCGGATTTAGTACTGGATTTACCGTTGTCGTCCTGGCCCCGTGTGGTGATGTTGAGTAGGGCGCAGAGTACGTAGCGCTTGCCATAGCTGGTGGATGAGCCAAACGCCTGCACCGCGTTTTTGTTACCGCTCATATCGGCAGGCAGCAGCATGCTGGTCTCTTCACGATGACCATCCTTATGCATCAGTACACCGGTCACCTCAATACCGCGCTCCTGTGTCCTAATACGAAAGCTCACTGCAAAACCGTGTTTTTGCATAATGGGGCGCACGGTGTCGACGATATCTTCCAGCGTGGCGTAGCAGCCGTTGTTGGTTTGCCCACGCTCTTCGATGCTGGGGAGTTCAGTCTGCATCGCCGCCATGGCCGCGCTATAGGCCATCATGGCCTGGCGATCCATCACTCGTTCCTGCATCTGTAGCAAGCGCTCCATCTTGTCGATATCGACGTCCGGGTTAAGCGCTGCACGCTCAATCACTTGGATAATGGCCGTGCTCTCCGCGAGGTGAGCGGTGGGTGCTGGGGGGACTGCTTGTAGGGAAGAGGTGGCAGGCTCCTGATTTACCACATTAGATTTGGTGGCCATGACAAGGCTCCTTCAATTGGGGTTAAAGATCGGCGGGAAGCTCATGCGGGGGAACGGGGCATAGGCGCAGCTCGGTGCGATACAGCTGGCCCTTGGCCATGACGTAGGTCTGGGCAAAGGTTTGATCGTTGGTGAGCAGTCGTTCCGTCAACTGGGTTAATGCGATATCTAAATCGGGGCTAAGAGAGGCCATGGTGTGCTCCACGTAAAAAGCAAAAAGCCCAGCCTGTTAGGGGCTGGGCTTATCGCGCTATCCAATGAGGGGTAAGACAAAAACTAAGAAAATTAGCAGCAAAATCATGAGAAACAGCATGTCAGCTCACCAGCGCAAGGGCTGTTTGCAATGCCTCCTGCTTCAACTGGGCCCCTTGGCCAAACCACGCTGAATCGAGCCGGGTATCGTTGCTACGCGCACGCTTGTCATGATCCACGTATTCGGTAACGGCATTGAGCAAGCCCCAGGCGGTGTCTTTGGCTGTGTCGAGGTGAGAACCGCGGCCTTCGCCGTGGTAGAGCTTCTGTACCTTGTTGAGTGCCCGGTAGTTAGGCAGTTTGGAAGGATCGTCTATCGGCTTATCGATCCCACAGAGCACCGATTGAAAATATTGCTGCGCCTCTCGGTGGTCGATCTTGCGTTCCGATAACGCCTTCATGCGGTACATGAAGTCATTCCACTGGGAAACGGAAATACCCAGCTGGCTTTTTACCGCACGGGGATCGAACTCCGACCGGTGGGGTACCTTAACCGCCTGCGACGTTCCATCGACGGCGATCTGCAGCGTGTTGTTACACACCACCCGTACTGTGGTGGGTGTCGCCATGGTGGCCAGCGTGCCATCACAGGACGTTGCCAACAGCAGGTAGTCGTTAACCTCATCCTGGTTTTTCAGCGAGGTACTTAAGCCACTGCGCGCCAAGGCCCAGAACTTCCGACCGCCTTTAAGTACCCCTGCGGTTTCCAGTTCATACCCGGCGTATTCGGTGAGATCGCGGTAGAACTCCAGTATCTCCTCGGGCTGCACCACCTTGTAGCGCTGGGACACCACCGATAGCGGCGCTTTGGTATCCGAGCGGTAGAGCACTTTCTGTTCAGGGAACGAGTGGATACTGCCCAAGTGGCTGGCACCCTCGGCAATAAAGCGTACCGGTGCTTCTTCAATATGCCAGTTCATTCCGGCCTGTTGCTGCCAGACTTCTAACGGTTGTTGACGTGATAGCTGTTGCCCCAGGCCGTGCCAAGGGGTAGCGCCGACGTAGGCCATTTGTTCAATGAGATGAGCCATGGTGAAAACTCCTAGCAATACAAAAAGCGCTGACGTTAATCGTCAGCGCTTCATGGTTGGAAAGTATGGGGTATATCGCTTAGATGGGACGCATTAGCGAGGTGCGGTCAAGGGGTGGGGTAATTGCCGGAACGCATGACCGCACGATACGCATAGCCAAGGTGTTCCTTCACCGAGTGGCAGCTTTTGGGTGAAAAACAGCGTTGCGACGCGCGAGCCTGCCTGGCTACCGGACACAGCCCCCATCACAGCAGCGGGCAGTTTGGCTAACGGGAAGCGGGAGGAGGCCATCGATAAAGGGGGCGTTGAGGTATAGGTCGCACGATACGCACCAATGGCACCGCCCACGAGGCTGCTGCCCACCGTGCCGATGCGTTGGGCAGTTTCAAGGTTAAGCGTGCAAGCGGCTGCACAGCGTAGGCAAAGTGGGGACATAAACAACACTCCTATAGGCGTCAAAGTGATCCCGTGTGCAGGATTCATAGGAGTGATATAGATCTGTAATTTTTTGGATTTTCACTTCATTCCAGTCGCATGGAAGGTGGCAAATCCAGTGTCACGTTACGCTGCATCGTTTGGCCGATGTAATGTGTCAAAGCGCTCCTTTAGCTTTTCAACCTTAACCCAACTTGTTCTCGAATTTTTGATGGTATTTAGTATTCTTCTTTTAAGGCGGAGTGCATCCCTTTGGAAGCGCGGATAAGTGACCACGTGCATCATAGGGTCATCACCCTGAAGCCTATATTTTTTAGCAACCTTTGCAGCTCGACGAAACTCTTGCTTTTTTTCAGTTTCTAGGCTGTTTATATCAATGGTAGAAACCACAAAATCTCCGCCTGGATTAGTACGTGGGATAAAAGAGTATTCTCCTGCTAACGTCACTCCTCTGAAAGTAGACCTCGCTGGTTCAAGCAGCTGATTGTAAGAGCTTGCCGCCTTTGAAACATCACGCAGGTACCGATGGCAATTTGCAATGGCACGCTGAAGCTCAGGCGTATAATCCCAGCTATACTCATTAATATCGATCAAATCCCTGTAATCGAACTTGCTAATAACATCGGGAAAGGGAACACCAATAACATAACCTTTTTCGTCCGGGTTTTGGGTCTTAAACCCTTCTTCTGCTGCAATGAACTCATGCTCTATCTGTGAGAGATCATTATAGATATATCGTTTTTGCCTCTCTATTGTTTTAGACATCTCGGGCCATTTTGCGACGAAGTACGGCTTATCGAATAATCTCTTCTGCAGGGCGGTGCTCTTTTTATAGCCCACAAAGCCAAGCGCAAAACCTGCCATGCCAGCTACAGCGGATACAATAGCGCCAATGTCGGTAAGAACATCCAGATAAGAAAGTGGCTCGGGCATAGTCTCACCTCCGTAAGTTATGCAAGACTTTAGGCGCAGACACATATGGCACTTCCCTATAAAGATTAGTACTTTCTCCGTCGGTAAGATGAAAATAAAATCAGTAACCAATTCGTGCCTTTGCTCATCAACAACAAGCGGTATGTAACTCATCACTGACTTTCATGCCACCCAGGCACGATTAAAACAACTGTCGGTAACTAAGCTGAGGAGCGTGGCACACCGTGCCAGTGAACGATTAAGAGTAATGGGCATGAGAGCGCATGGCAGCTACGCGAAGCAGACCCGAAGCGTATTAGGCAGCGCTATAGTGTGATGCAGGAACGCATCGTATGGGAGCTACGCGGGCAATCCGCCATTCAGCTCGATGACATGAGTCTACCCAAGTAACAGACCATGGTATCGCGCTCATTCGGCAGGCTAACCGATAATCCCCACGACCCGCGCAAAGCCTTAAGGCAACACGCCGACAGAGCAGCCGAAAAGCTGCGCAAACAGCACAGCTTTACTAGCGCCGTCATAGTGTTTATCCGCACCAACCCGTTTCGTACCGATTTACCCCAATACCCCCAACGTGTCGATCCCTGGTGCGGCGCACCGATGACAGCCACGACATCATCGCATCAGCGGTACAAGGATTAAGGCGTCTATGGCGAAAAGGTTATGCCTACCACAAAGCAGGCCTGATGCTGCTCGACCTTTCCCCAAAGGCTAATTGGCAGCTTACCTCACTGAAACTCCGCAAACCGACGAAGAGGCTAAGCGAAGCGAACGCCTCATGGCGACGGTAGACAAGCTAAATCGCGAACTGGGTAAGGGGGCGGTACAGCTAGGCCTACCCCGTAAAGGCAATGCCTGGTCGTTGCGTAGTGAGCGACGCACACCGCGATACACTACCCAGTGGAACGAGTTAATGATCGTCAGGTAGGACTATCACGCTTTAATGGTGCTGGTCATGCTATGGGAAGTGTCATTTAAGAAAGAAAGTACTGGCCGGCATGATTATATGAGCAGATGCCGAGCCTAAAAGGCTTTTATTCATCTTATTGAAAAAATGGAATTATTTTTATTAAAAAGGAGAGCTTACAAAGTTGTCATGACCTGTCAGCAATCCGCTTACCATGCGGGTTTTGCCACTGGATACTAAAACTATCGACCTGGTTTAAATGACGGTAATAGTATTATGCTCCTTTTAGAGATTAGAAATAGTATCCATGAAGGAGGCCTACAAGCCGACGACCTTTCCTCAAGACGATAACCGAGAGTCCTGATAAGCCATGCTCTTATACTCATGGCAAAACAACCAAGTGTCTTTTATCGCTTAGCAAGGCGTGCTTGTAACACGCCTTACGGATAGCCCTGTAGAACCCCGCTATACAACGCTAAAGCGATAAGATACCGAGTATGACTGGGCTCGCATGATGCTCACAACCGCCTGCTAGGGCATTTCCTGTTACGCCGAGGATAAGCGCGTCTGCTAACGCGTTATCACTTCAGCGTTTTCTATCTATCCCATGATCACACTTTTGCTACGGGTAATTACACGGCATCTACGCCGTGGGTATTTCCGTGCGTGAGTGTTAGGAGTTTGATGATGAACACTAATCTACCGAACGTAGGTCAACGCAATCGTAAACGCCATCCTGCTAACCCGGCACTAAAGCTATTCTGGGAATGCCGTTACCAAAACATGCCTGTGCTTACCCATGAAGGGCCTTTGATAGAAAACTATCTAGAAATATTGCTTCGTATAATTAATCAAGCAAGCCAAGACTGCCCGAGGTTATTCGCGGCCCGCATCGACTTACATTTTCCTGCACAGGGATATACGGGCTATACAGGCAATGACAACACCTGTATTGGCTCATTTATTAACCGTTTTCAGTGGGAGTTAGACATCGCAGGTATCAAGTTTCCCCACAAGATGCGTTACGTGTGGTGCCGTGAGCAGGTGACTAGCGTACATCATCATTACCATTTGCTGTTATTACTAAACAAGGATGCCTACCGGACGTTAGGCAAATATAAGGCTACCTCTGACGATTACCCCGAACATGACAACCTATACCAGCGCATTGTAAGAGCGTGGTCACACGCCATCAATTGGCCGGAGCAAGGAACACGTGGGCTGGTACACGCCACACCGTATAAATGGATTATCTACCGTGGCGACCAAGCAGCTTTCGCTGAAGTATTTTATGGAGCTAGCTACATGTGTAAGGCTTACTCAAAGCCTATCGGGCAAGGCATGCATTGTTTCGAGGGAAGTCGACGATAGCCAAATATTCCTTTTTAAGCCGTAGGTCGCGATAATCTACCTCAAATGGAATAAGCGCTCAGCAAGCGTGCTGAGCGCTTAATTTCTTTTGCACTACTCGGCATTATAATGCGCTTCTTTTGATAGCTGAATAACAGCTTACCAACACCACTCCCTGGTCAATTTAGCACGACAATGCATACTGAATATTGTATTGCCGATCTGCTTCAGTGCATTGAGACCCACCGAGTCTTCACCTTAATTGAAATCAAAAAAGCGCGAGATCTGCAACGGGTAGCATCTAGCCAAATGCCAAAAAAGTGAATAGAAACTTTGCTAATGTTGCTATTAATAGCAAAAATAGCAGCAATAGAGGTTAATTTTTATTTTTTAATGGTTACAGCGATGAGGACACAATGCACACGAGTATAAATAAAGAAGAACATTGGCCAGCTTTTGATGAGCATTCGTTATTCGAGTCCATGAGTCGTGAAGTGGCCCAGCATGTCGAGGTGGCTCCAGAAATGGCGCGAACGACAGCACTGGGGGCAATGGCAATGGCATGTCAGGGGGGCATTGATGTCGCTTATCCTAATGGCCACGTGGTCCCCGTATCGCTTTATCTTCTCACCATTGCAAATAGTGGTGAGAGAAAGACGGCCTTGGAAGCCTGGTTCTTTAAACCCATTCGTGATTTTCAGGCTGTTCAGAAAAAAGAGGGCCAGCGATCCACTCAATTGTATCAGCGAGATCTGAAAAACTGGAAAAGTGACGAAAAAGCTCTTGAAAAAAAACGAACCCAAGCCTTTGTCAATGGCGAATCTGTTAAAGAAATCGAGCAGAAACAAGCCGAATTGGATCGGCAACAACCTCAACCTACGCGTCTTCGCCAATTGATTTATGAAAATGTTACGCCAAGTGCCCTAACGTACAGCTTGCATGAAAATATCCCGTTGGCCTGCCTTGTCTCGAGCGAAGCAGGAAACATTTTGGAAGGGCAGGCATTTCGAGATCTTTATATGTTTAATTCCATATGGAGTGGCACCCCTCTAGATGTGGCGCGCCGGAGCTCTGAAAGCTTCACATTGGAAGATTCTCGGTTAAGTATGGCTTTGATGGCACAACCGAAAGTCATCGAAAGGTTTTTGGAAAAGCGAGGCAATGAGGCCAGGGATAACGGTTTTTTGTCGCGTTTGATCATGATCAAGCCAGCTTCATGGATTGGGAGCCGAATAGGCGGCAATCCTGTTGCTCCTAATACTGTGAAGGATTTCAACGAGCGCGTAACAAGTCTTCTCTCAGAAGCGTTCGCTATACTGGATAGTGACAGCCAACAGCGACGAATCCTGGAATTCACCGCGTCAGCCAAGATGCGCTGGCAAGAAATGCAACAAAGTATTGAGCAAGATATGGCGGAGCATGGAAAGTATTACCATGCTCGCGACCATGCCTCAAAGCTTATGGATAATGTCACTCGGATTGCCGCTATTCTCCACACGTTCGAGGGGTATGAAGGTGATATGGGCATCGGTGTTCTCGAGTATGCCCATCAGCTTTGTAAATGTTATTCCCACCACTATTTGAAATATCTAGCTGGCGAGCCGGAAATTGTCACTGTAACAAATGAGCTCGTCAGGGAAATTCGACGCCTAGTGGATGCTAAAGAGGCAGGTAAATATCAGTTCAAAAAAACGTGGATTCGCCAAAAGGGAAGGGGGCAGACCAGAAATCCAAGCAAGCTTGAGCCGGCACTACAATTACTTACCCAGTTGGGGCACTTGAAGAAACTATCTCAAGGGCTGTACGAATTTTCAGAGACGATTCTTCTTAACACTCAACCTGAGTTAAAAAATGGTATCGACTACCACATTGAAGAGCTTTTACGGTATGACGAACAAGAATTACAACATCGAGATCGGGGAAGATACATAGTTTTTGTAGAAGTGAGTAAATAGCAAACTACTAAAAATTAAGTGCTTTCGTATTGAGAGTCCTGAGATTTCAACCTTCATTATAAGAAAATCCTTAAAGGCTTACAGACCATCTCTGATACAACCATTCATAAGCAGGTGATTCAGGCATTTAGGTTTTGTCGAACCTTCGGAAAGCTAGCCATCCTGCGCAGAATGTGAGGCCGATTCTCATCGGCACTTCTGTATTTTCTGATTAAGCGATAAAGGCTCAGTACTTTCTTACATTATTGATTTTGAATAAAAAAACCATACGAATCGCGATTTTTACTAGAGCAGCACTTTGCCCGTTGAGTTGAGGTTAGGGGCTGGCTAAGATGTAGCCATCAATCAATGAGGAGCTACACGATGCCAACTACTAACCAGTCACTTACGATTTTGAGAATTCGCCAGCTTAGTGAAAGGCTTAGCATGAGCCGCTCATGGATCTACGAAAAAATCAATCCAGATTCACCTCGGTATGACCCCTCATTTCCGAAGCCAATCAAGTTAGGCTCAGCTGCAGTAGGATGGTTTGAGTGTGACATAGATAACTGGTTAAAGAGCTTGATTACCGCTTAGCTATCTGGAGGGTTACTGTTTCTTATTAGCAAAGAATACATCTCTACATTCTTGGTTGTTTTTTAACCAACTAATAAGTTTTATTTCCGTTTCATCTTGAGTAAGAGGGAATACTGATTTCAACCCACTTGTAAGGTAGTAATTATGAACATCTGACGCTAGCTTGGCAGCAGCTACTTTTTGGGAAATCCATCCCTTTTCAGGTGCTTCTTTCGCTAGTAAATCCACGAAATGATTTCTTAGAGGTAACATAGCTTTGTTTTTCTCACTTCCGGCAGCTTGAGTGCGTTTTCTCACCTGCAATTCTAGTTCTTTTCGCTCCTGCTGTAGGAGGTGATGCTTAGCGTCTTTAAAGCTTAGTAATGCAGACCATGCTTTTTCTGACAAACCACTATCTACTAACAATTCAGCGCAAATGATCCAGGTTGTAGCTACCGGGAACCATTCGCGATAACCTTCACTTCTAAATACAGGGGACAGTGTTGTACGCAAATGCTCTTCACAACGCATTGCATTTAATCCTGACTTCAGCTGTTGAATGCAATAATGTAACTGTTCATGAAAAAGGTCCAAATCATCTATCTTTGAAGGGTCTGAAACAGCGTTTTGTCCGTAAATCAAGGCTTCATGGTAATGTTCATAGAGAAACCTTTTTTCATCATCTACATGCTTGTGTAAAGGCCACTCCGAAAGCACGTAATAGAGGTCAGGGCCGATGATGCAGCCTTGAGGATGATTCAAATCAACATGCGATGGAGTATCAGTATCAGGTAGTGGGTTTTTAACTGTTGTTGTCATGTTATCTCCCAGCATATTAGAGCAATACCATGCCATGATGAGGACTTTAAAGCGACTGTATAACGTCGATTTTCTTACTGAGGTTGTTTCTAAGCACTACCCACAAGGAAGCCATGAATTCGCGCCTTGAACTGTTACCAGATTTTCAAGGAAGCAATGAAAGTAACCATCGCTTGAGGGGGTGATCTTTTGAACGTCAATAACGTCTTATCGTAGCGCAGCCCTAAGGTGTACTGAAGCCAGAGGGAGGTGTGTGTATCATGCCCTCCATATCAATGCCTTCTTACCTTGGAGATGCACCGTGAACACGGATAGTCACTCTCAGCTTGCTGCTTTTATCTGGTCTGTCGCTGACCTTCTGCGAGGCGATTTCAAGCAGTCCCAATATGGTCGCATCATTCTGCCGTTTACGCTGCTTCGGCGTTTGGAGTGTGTGTTGGCCCCCACCAAGGCTGACGTGCTAGAGGACGCTTTACAGCACCAGAACAAGCCCGAAGCCGTGCGCGAAAAGCTATTGCTACGCGCTTCTGATCAGCCGTTTTACAATGCCTCACCGCTAACCCTGGGGAGCCTCTCAGATACCCAGACCAGCGACGACCTAATGAGCTATGTGCAGTCGTTCAGCCAGAGCGCTCGCGAGATCTTCGAGCACTTCGAGTTCGAAAGCTTTGTTCAGCAGCTCAGCGCGAATAACCTGCTTTACAAGGTGGTGCAGCAGTTTGCGGCTATTGATCTAAGCCCGTCACGGGTGACCAATCACGGCATGGGCGGCATCTTTGAAGAGTTGATTCGCAAGTTTGCCGAAAGCTCCAACGAAACCGCCGGGGAGCATTTCACGCCACGCGATATTGTTCATTTAACGACTTCTCTAGTACTCACCGGGCAAGAAGCCAAGCTTAAGCCGAATAGCATCGTTACCGTGTATGACCCAACGGCGGGCACTGGCGGCTTTCTTTCCGAGAGCGACGAGTATATTCAGCAGGTCAGCGAGAAGGTCACCGTCTCGCTGCACGGGCAGGAGCTCAACCCTGAGTCCTACGCCATCTGTAAGGGCGATATGCTGGTAAAAGGGCAGGAGGTTGAACGGATCAAGCTGGGCAATACGCTTTCCGACGATCAACTGGCGGGCGAGCGCTTTGACTACATGCTCTCCAATCCGCCGTTTGGCGTTGAGTGGAAGAAGGTGCAGAAGCAGGTCACCGACGAGCACAAACACCGTGGCTATGATGGTCGCTTTGGCCCTGGCCTGCCACGCGTTTCCGATGGTTCGCTGCTGTTTCTGATGCACCTGGTGGCCAAGATGCGCACCCGCCAAGACGGTGGCTCGCGCATTGGCATCATCCTTAACGGCTCGCCGCTGTTTACCGGCGGCGCGGGCAGTGGGGAATCCGAAATTCGCCGCTATCTGTTGCAACATGACATGGTGGAAGCCATCGTCGGCTTACCTACAGATATGTTCTATAACACCGGCATTGCCACCTATGTGTGGGTGCTCTCCAATAACAAGCCCGCCGAGCGCAAGGGCAAGGTGCAGCTGATTAACGCCGCTGGCCGCGCCAGCAAAATGCGCAAATCGCTGGGCAGTAAACGCCAGTACATGACCGACCGCGATATTGACGATATCGTGCGGCTTTACGGCACTTTTGAAGAGACTAACGAGAGCAAGATTTTCCCCGTGGAAATCTTTGGCTATCGGCGCATTACCGTCGAGCGGCCACTGCGCCTCAACTTTGCAGCCAGCGCTGAGCGCTTGGCCAAACTCGATGACGAAAAGGCCATCCAAAAGCTGGATGACGCCGAGCAAGCTGCGCTCAAAGCCGCCTGCGAGCAATTAGGGGAGCAGCGGTACACTAACCGCGATACCTTCACCAAGGCGCTGATAAACGCTCTGAAAGCCGAAGGCTTAAAAGTTAGCGCGCCACTGCAGAAGGCGATACTCAGTGCGCTCTCTGAGCGTGACCCGGAAGCGGATACTTGCCTGGATAAAAACGGCAACCCCGAGCCGGACGCCGGTTTGCGCGATAACGAAAACGTGCCCTATAACGAATCGGTGTTTGATTACTTCGAGCGTGAGGTAAAACCCCACGTACCCGATGCCTGGATAGATGAAGAAAAACGCGACGAGCTAGATGGCCGCATCGGCATTGTCGGCTTCGAGATACCGTTCAACCGCCACTTCTACCAGTTCACGCCGCCGCGCCCGCTAGAAGAGATCGACGCCGACCTAAAAGCTTGCACTGACCGGATCAAGCAGATGATCGAGGGGCTGTCGGTATGAGCTACCCAGCCTATCCTGAGTACAAGGACTCCGGCGCTGAGTGGTTGGGGGAGGTGCCTGTGCATTGGGAGGTGACGAAGCTTTCATATATCACCAACCGCATTGGAAGTGGGAAAACCCCTTCTGGAGGAGCCACAGCATATGTCTCCAGCGGCGTGCCCTTTATCCGTAGTCAAAATGTTCATGACCAAGGTTTGCGGCTAGGTGACATCGTATATATCGATGAAGCAACTGATAGAGAAATGGCTTGGTCCCGTGTGAGGCCGCTTGATGTCCTGATAAATATTACGGGAGCCTCGATTGGTCGCAGTTGTCAAGTTCCTGTCGGCTTTGGTAGAGCAAATGTAAACCAGCATGTTTGCGTGATAAGGCTAGAGAAATCAGAGGAAACCTCGGGTTGGGTTGCTTGGTTTATGAAGGCCCCTTCAACCAAGGAGCAGGTGAAAGTCGGCCAAACTGGAGCTGCTCGGGAGGGGCTAAATTTCGAGCAGTTAGCAAGCTTTTGCCTATGTATGCCACCAATTAATGAGCGGAAGACAATCGCTGCCTTCCTCGACCACGAAACCGCCCGCATCGACGCCTTGGTGGAAGAGCAGCAGCGCCTGATCGCACTGCTCAAGGAAAAGCGCCAGGCGGTGATTTCCCATGCCGTTACCAAAGGACTCAACCCTGATGCGCCGATGAAAGACTCTGGAGTGGAATGGCTTGGAGAAGTGCCTGAGCATTGGATAGTGGCACCAATCAAGATGTTCGTTAGTTTTTTAGATGGAAAACGGATACCACTGAAATCTGAAGATAGAGGTAGTCGCCAAGGTGAGTTCTCATATTATGGCGCCTCTGGTGTGATTGATTGGATAGATGATTACATCTTTGATCGTGACCATGTTCTTGTTTCTGAAGATGGAGCAAATCTTATTGCAAGATCAACCCCAATCGCCTTCGTGGCTAGAGGGAAGTACTGGGTGAACAATCACGCCCACATTTTGGAGCCTATCGATGAAAATCTATTCTACTGGGCAGAGCTGATTGAGGTGCTAGACCTTTCCATCCATGTAACAGGATCTGCTCAGCCGAAGCTTACTAGCGAGGCGCTTGGGTCGATTTCGATTACTTCGCCGCCTTCTTGTGAAGAAAGATTTGAAATCCAAAAAAAAATAACTGAGGTTGATCAGGTAGCAAAAGATCTAATCAACGAAGCACAGAATGGAATTAAGCTATTGCAAGAACGCCGCTCCGCCATAATTTCCGCCGCCGTCACAGGAAAGATTGATGTACGCGGCTGGAAGCCGCCAGCCGAATCGGTGGTTTCTACAAAGGCCAAGCAGATGGAGGCGGTATGACCCAGCAAAATGAACCCCAAGCCCCCGTATGCTGGATAGTGGCCGGACCCAATGGGGCGGGCAAAACCACCTTTGCCTTTAACTATTTGCCACAAGTCGCCCAGTGTACGCGCTTTATCAATGCCGACTTGATTGCCGCTGGCCTTTCCCCGTTTGCACCTGAACGGGATCTTGTCGCGGCCAGTCGTATCTTCCTGCGTGAGATCGAAGAAGCGATTGACGAGCGAGAAGACTTTGCCTTTGAAACTACGCTCTCGGGGCGTGGCTACTCGCGGCTGGTAAAGCGCCTGCTAGCCGAAGGCTGGAAAGTTGAGCTAGTGTATCTCGCCTTACCCTCTGTTGAGATGTCACGCCTGCGCGTTGCCGAGCGTGTGTCTCACGGCGGCCACAACATTGCGCTCAAAGATATTCAGCGTCGATTCCCGCGCAGCCTGAACAATTTGCTAACGCTTTATGCACCATTGGTCAGCCGTGCGCGCTGCTTCATGAATGACCGAGACCAACCAGAGCCGGTTTTCGAGCAGCATGGCAATCACCGCCAGGTGTTTAATACTTCACTGTTTGACGCGCTTTCCCAGGAGGCAAAATCATGACCCAGCTTTCACCCGATACCCAGGAAATGCTCAATAGCCTTCGCACAGCCGTAGCCGAAACCTTAGAGCGCAAGCGGCGCCTTGGGCAATACGCGGTGTTTTGGCAGGAAGGTAAGCCCGTTTTCATCGGTGAGGATGCTCCACGCAATCCTGACGACACAGCCTCCGATGATGATCAGCAGCCCAAGACTCGACATTGAGCAATGCTGAGTATTCCAATAAGTGTGTATAGCCAACTCGCAAAATGGCGAGAACGGCTAGCACTAACGGAGTTGATATGACACAGGGACGCAGCATCCGACTGTTTCTAGTGGATGGCACGCCTAATGGCCTGCTTACCGCCGAGATTATGAACTGGACAGGGCATGTGCTGACAGGGCCGCGCAGCAGACTCAGCGAGTTAGTTCAGCGGCCCGAGTGTGGGAGAACCGGAATATACTTTTTGGTCGGTACAGATCCCGAGGGTGATTTACGCCCTTTGGTATATATCGGTGAAAGTGATGATGTTGCTACACGGCTTAAACAGCACAATCGACCGGAAGATAAGGGAGGCAAGGATTTTTGGGAGAAAGTGTGTCTTATAACAAGTAAAGACCAGAACCTGACCAAGGCTCATGTGAAATACCTGGAGAGCTTGCTGATACAGAAAGCTGGTGCTGTGGGGCGTTGTAAGCTAGCCAATGGGACGGCACATGAATACGTGGGACTTCCAGAATCTGATCGTGCCGATATGGCCTTTTTTATCGAGCAGGTTCGCACGGTGCTTCCCGTTCTTGGCCTGGATTTTTTACGCAGCACTACAAAGATTTCACCAAGTTCTGGCCTTGAGCGTCAAGCACCCACAGAGCTAGAGCCAAACCAAAGTGTTTCAGTAAGCCCTAGGCTGAAGATGGAAGTTAAAAGACAAAATATTGTCGCCTTCGCCCAAGAAGTTGAAGGTGAGTTTGTCGTTCTTGAGGGGTCTCTCGCCAGGGGGGAATGGATAGACCTAAAGCACAACTACCGGCATCTCTACAAGCAGCTTTGCGATGAAGGTGTGCTGATGGACGATGGTAATGGATTCAAGATGTTCACGCGTGACTATGGCTTCACTAGCCCCAGCTCGGCCGCCGCCGCTGTCGCAGGGCGCGCCGCTAACGGCCGCATTGATTGGAAAGTTGAGGCCACGGGGCAGACCTATGCCGATTGGCAGGATCAGCAGGTTAATGCCGCGGCGGCAATGCCAAATGAGAGCGTCTAGGAGTAAGCCCCGACAGCACCTGGTTAGCCCGATGCTTGGCCCTAAAGTTCTCATCAGCCGCTATGGTCGCGTTTATAATCAAGGTGAGCTTAGTGCTCTGATGGTTTGAAAAGCGTTTCTTCGAGCTTTGGCGTGAAATTATTCATCCAAGGAGCGGGTGTGGAAAGGGATAAACCGTTAAGTTTATAGCTAGCGGCTCGTCTCGTTGAGCCGCCAGTGATAGCTTACAAGGCCTTGATTTCGATAACCCAGATCCGGAAAGTGGCATCGGCCACGATTTCGTAATCTCGATTGATAAATGGTGTAAGGGGATCACTGTGAATTATTTTACAGCTCACCCCCTCGATGCCATCTAATTCTTCGAGTATTACCTGCTTTGCCTTTTCTAAGCGTGAGCCGCCCTTGGGGCATTTTCGGGTTAGAACCAGATAGTTCGTTTCCAAACTTTTGTGGCCTGCGTGAAAGCACACTCTGGCTAAACGTTTTATGTCTGGGCGTAGAGAATCCAACTTGGCGCCACGTTTGAATTCGATTACATGGGCGGGACGTTCTCGCTTGTTGTTGTAAAGCACTAAGTCAAAACGGCCGTTGTGCCGAATATCTGGATCAGCACGTAGTGACTCGGCCTCTTGGTGCCAGAGATGAGCGTTCTGGAAGGTTAGTTTGACCTGAGGTTCCAACCGATAGCCGAAATCAAGAAAATTATCCGCAAAGTAATCGGCCACGCGCATCGCCATATAATACTCCGGCATGCGGTTCAACGATGTCTCGCATAGCTGCATGGCGCTTTCATGGGCGCGTACTAAGGCGTCTACAATGGCCTGGCGTCGGCTGTTAGGTGAGGATTTGATCAAGTGCTTGCGCCTTCATGGTGGTTTTTGATAACTATTGGAATATATCGGCTAGGTCGAATATAACTTAAGCTATTAATTCAATGACGTTAATAAATTAGGAAGCCAGTTGAAAGATCAAGCCAAGAAGCAAGAGCAGCCAATCTCGCCGACCCTGCAGGCTTACTTAGTTGCTTTTCACGATGCGGTATATGCCCAGGCCGAGCTAGAAGCTCAGGACAGCATGTTTGAGATGGTAGGCACGCTCGAGCAACGAGAAGACCACGATGCAATCATTTCAACTGCTCAAGATGCCCTTCGTGCAGTGGGCTATACAGAGGCCGAACAGATAGCGGTATCACTTGTAATGCTATTGGAGGTCAAGCAACTGAGCTTCGATCAATTGGCCAAAGTGTTTGGTGAAGATATCGCTAACTTGGTGGAAACCAGTCGAGCGATAGGCGAGTCTGGCAATGTCGATGATTGGTATGCCTCGCTGGAAAAGTTTGCCCAAATGCCATCCAATTGCCAGACGCTCCGCATGGCGCTGCTGCTGGGCGTTGTCGAGCGAGGCATTGAATCGTGTTCTCCCCACGAGTTCTGGTACGAAGAAGCCCTTGCGCTACCCAATGCGCACCCGAGCCTGCGCCAGTGGGTCATCGCCCGGTTAGAAGAGAATTTAATTGGTTAATATCTAACCGCCGAGCGTCTTGCGTTCTTTATGCCTGAGCAATCGCTACCAACTATGAAGCCGGCAGAAATAGCTTCACATTAGTTTGCGAAATATTAAAAAAATCAGCACGATAATTTCTGGTTGCTTGTAGAGTTCTAATAATAAGGGGAAACATGAAAGCGAGTGATATGCAGGCGTTGTTAGATAAAGCACGCCGTCTAAAACAACCCGAACGAGAGCGGACTCTGTTTGATATAGGTGCGCTGGGTTACTTTGATACTGACAACAGACCTGCTCGCTTTCTTTCTGCGCAGTAGTCATGGAGAGTGAAAATGGCCGATAGCAGGGAAGGTCAGTTCCAACAAGACATCATCGACGCCATGGGTACCGGTGGTTGGAAACTGGGCACCGCCAGCGGTTATGACCGCTCCACAGCGCTCTATACCGAAGACTTGCTGAGTTATGCGAGAGAGGCCTGGCCCGAGCGGTGGGAAAAGTTCTGTAAGGCCAACCCACAAGCCTCCGAACAGGTGTTTGTGCAGAAGGTGGTGCGTGAGCTGGAGCGGGCGGGCACTCTGGAAGTGCTGCGCCATGGCTTTAAAGTGCCGGGGGTGGCGTTCGACCTGTGCAGTTTCCAGCCTGACCACACTATGAATCCCGAGGCGCTCGCCCGTTACCGCGCCAACCGTCTGCGGGTGGTACCGGAAGTCTCTTACTCGCCCCATGCACGAGAGAAGGGCAAAGGCGGTGAAAGTTATAACCCGCGTCTGGATCTGGTGTTATTTGTTAACGGCATACCTACTGCTACGCTGGAGCTGAAAAGCGAGTTCAAGCAGTCCGTAGAAAATGCCAAGCGCCAATACCGCAATGATCGTCCACTAAAAGACCCAATTACTCGCAAGATAGAGCCGCTGCTAGCGTTTAAGCGCGGCGCGCTAGTGCATTTTGCCGTCAGCCAAGCGGAAGTGGCGATGACCACGAAGCTGGCGGGGAAAGAGACGTTTTTTCTGCCGTTTAATCTGGGCACCGAAGGCGGCGGTGCTGGTAACCCGCCACCAGCAGATGACAATAGCTACGCCACAAGCTATTTGTGGGAGCGTGTGCTTTTGCCGGATGCTTGGCTGAAGATTCTCGGACGCTTTTTGCACTTGGAGCAGAAAACGACTGAAGACTTCCACGGGCGGCGCAAAACGAAAGAAACGCTGATTTTCCCGCGCTACCACCAATGGGAAGTAGTTAATCAGTTGATTGAGACCACCCAGGCCGAAGACGCCGGGCAGCGCTACTTGGTTCAACACAGCGCGGGCTCAGGTAAGTCCAACTCGATTGCCTGGCTCGCCCACCAGTTAGCCAACCTGTATGACGAAAGCGGCCAGCAGAAGCGATTCAACTCGGTGATTGTGGTGACTGACCGCACAGTGCTCGATAGCCAGCTGCAAAACACCATTTATCAGTTTGAGCACGCGCATGGGGTGGTGTGCCCGATTACCCGCGATGTAGGCAACCAGAGCAAATCGGAACAGCTGGCTGAGGCGCTGGCGAGCAATACCCGAATCATCATTGTCACCATCCAGACCTTTCCTGCGCTATTCGATGCGCTGGATAAGCGCCCAACGCTTGCCGAGGGCCGCTATGCAGTGATTGCCGACGAAGCACACTCTTCACAGGCAGGCGATTCTGCGCGTAAGCTCAAGGCGCTGTTAGCCGCCGCTGGCGAGGGCACAGAAGATGACGAGGAAATCAGTGCAGAAGTAATGCTGGATGCGGCTGTGTCCACTCGTCGCCCTAATGAGCGAATCAGCTACTACGCGTTTACCGCCACACCCAAAGCCAAAACACTAGAACTGTTTGGCCGTGTGCCAGACCCAAGCTTGCCGCCAAGTGCAGACAATAAGCCCGAGCCATTTCATCTCTACTCGATGCGTCAGGCTATTGAGGAAGGCTTTATTCTGGATGTGCTGTGCAACTACGTCACCTACAGCACTGCCTGGAAACTGGCACATTTGGAGGATGAAGAGCAGGAGGTGGATGCCAAAAAGGCCTCCCGTGCGCTGGCCAAGTGGGTGCGCTTGCACCCTTACAACATTGCCCAGCGTGTAGAGGTCATTGTTGAGCACTTCCGCGCCAATGTACGCCACCTGCTGGACGGCCAAGCCAAGGCTATGGTGGTTACCGCTAGCCGCCAAGAGGCGGTGCGTTACCAACTGGCTATGCGGGAGTACGTGGAAACCCAAGGCTATAGCGACGTTCATCCCTTGGTAGCCTTTTCGGGCACCGTACCGGCCGATGAGATAATTCCTGAAGAAGTCAGCGAAACCAGCAAGCTGCTCAATCCCGGGGTGCGTGGGCGTGATTTAGCGGCGGTGTTAGATACCGACGATTTCAACGTGATGATCGCTGCTAACAAGTACCAGACTGGCTTTGACCAGCCCAAGCTATGCGCCATGTACGTGGACAAGAAGCTGCAGGGCGTGGACTGCGTTCAGACGCTCTCGCGGCTGAACCGTCTGTTTCCCGGCAAACAGACGTTTATCCTCGATTTCTTCAATGAACCACAAGAAATCTTAGAGGCGTTTGCGCCGTATTACCGCAAGGCAACCTTGGCTGACGTATCCGACCCGCAGGTGGTGTATGACCTTAAACGTACGCTGGATGCTAACGGCATTTATCACTGGCCCGAGGTTGAAGCGTTCGCAACTGCTTTCTTTGACCCCAAAGCACCGGCCTCGCGCCTGAGTTATCACTGCCAGCCTGCTCAAGATCGCTTTAAGAAGCGCTATGAAGTCACCGTCGAGCAACAGCAGACCTGGAAGGAAGCCCGCTACCAAGCGGAGCAGCAGGGCGACGATAAAGGCATAAAGCGTGCCGATCAGGAACTGGAAGACGCCGGTAAAACCCGCGATGAACTGGATCTGTTTCGTAAAAACCTACAGAGCTTTGTGCGCACCTATGAATTCCTGAGCCAGATTATTCACTTCGATGATGCTGAATTAGAGCAACTGTGCGTTTACGCCAAGCACCTGTACCCCCTGCTCCGTATCGACCGGTTATTGATTGGCGACCCTATCGATGTCAGCGAGCTAGAGCTGGACAGCTACCGGCTGACCAAGCGCGCCGAACAGCAACTTTCGCTTGAAGAGGAGAGCGGCGATTACGGCTTGAAACCGATTTCAGATGTTGGCTCCGGTAAACCACATGATCCAGAGACTCAGCTCCTTAATGAGATTATTGAGCGTTTAAATGATCTCTACGGCGCAGATATTAGCGATGGAGATAAGCTGCATTTTGCCAATGGCATTGCCGACCGCATTGAACGTGATGATGCTGTCATGGCCCAGATCAACCATCATGATGAAACCCAAGTGATGCACGGGCTATTTCCCAAGCGCGTTACTGACGCCGTGTTAGATGCGATGAACGACCACGAAAAGCTGAGTATGCCGCTGCTGGAAAACGAAGAAACTGGCAGACAGTTTGCGCTGCTGATATTGAAGTTGTTGGCAGGGCGGCAGACGGATAGCCTTTACTAACGAGTGACTTGACCATGCTTATCAGCGTGCTGAAAGTATCAAAGCCTTGGTAATTTACATGAAGCGCTTCAATAAAGAGGCATAACAAGCTGATAGCGATAAGGGCTGAACTAACGTTTAGATCTCATCGTTGTAATGCGCTAACACCTGCTCGGCATTTGCCTTGAGTGCTTCTCGCCAGGAAATCGGCTCAATAACCTTTACATTGGCCCCCATGCCCATCAACCACCACAGTGTTTGTTGGTCATTAGGCACGCGAGCGGTGAGATGATAAGCCTCACTGTTCGTGAGGGGCTCAATAGTTTGGGTCTTGGCTAATGGAGTCTCTTGCAGCAACCATGCTACCGGGTGAGCAATTTCCGCTTCGAGAGTGACATCGTCTGTCCCTTGCCGATAGCCAAATGCACCCCCCTGGATATAAGCATCGATATCGAAGTCCTCTTTCACTTGCCAGGGCACATCGCTCATCGCCGCGTGCTTGACACGGTGCAACGCAAACTGGCGCAGGTCATCAAAACCATCTACTTGTGCGAGCATGTAAGTCACACTATGACGGCTCACAATTCCCTGTGGGTGCAGTGTCATTTTCTTTTCGATTTCAGTTGTGCGTGACAGATACATAACCTCAATGGCCTTTTGCTCTAACAATGCCTGTGCGACCGTCTGCCAGGTGGTTTCCTCCAACTCCGCCGGGATCAGCGCCTTGCCGTTGGGAATTGCACGCACCTTACGTGCCCATTGGCTCAAGCCATTAGTGCTCAGGTCATCCAGCAAGCGACGTGCATCGGAAAAGTGGGGCGACAGCTGACCGACCACCACCGGTGGCAGCAGCCCAGACAGATACTCTTCAGCTAGTACTAGGGTTAAAGCGCTGGGCACATCCAGGGCAGGTAGGTGGCAGTGAAAGTCTCGATCGAAGTACCACCGGTAGGGCTTTTGGCTATCATCACAAATAAGTGGAAAGTGCAGCGACAGTCGATCACGTAGGTCTCGCTGCAGGGAGCGAGTGTCAATATAAAAACCCCGCTCTTCGAGCTTTTCCTTCAGCGCTGTGGTGGAGGTGCGCCCTGGCGCACGAGGAATCAATTGTAGCAGGGTGAGGTAACGAAACAGCGTGTCACGAAAATCCGACATGGGAAGTCATGTCCTGAATTAGAGAAAAGGAATGTGCAGTTTAACGACCCGCACAAAATTCAGCGACCTTTGTCGGTATGTCGGATGTTCTCTGAGCAGTTAGGTGCGCTCGGCGACGCCACAGCTCGACCAATTCCAGGTCTGGTATCCGCGACGGGCTATATGACCAAAGGGCAGCTGGATGCACGTCGAGTGACGTCACATCATTTATGCACGGATGGTCCTCCAGCCACTGGTACACTTGAATTGCACACCGCCCGAAATACGCCGGAAACAGCAGCGCGCGGGAGGGGAGCGATACCCCTAGGGTTAGCAGTAGGCTGTTGACTTCATGATCACATGCCAGATGCCAACGATGAGGAGACGCCACCAAGGGTGCGGAAAGATGTCCAGCCACACAGTGCCAAATCAAATGTGCCTGCAGAAATATTCGCTCCTCGTCGTCGAGCGAGGCACTAAAGGTAGGGCAGAAATATAGCTTACGTCCGTCGGTGCTTGCGAAAAACGTATTGTTTTTATCTGCCACCGGGGTTAGCTCCAGAAACTGACTCAATAACTCCATCACCGGTAGAGTTTCCTTCCAACGCTTACGATCTGTCTGCCACTTAGCAAGCTCCTGTTGCGCTAGTGGGGTCATGGGCGTGAAAGATTGAAGATCATAAGACGTCATCATTGTCATCGTGCTGCCTCCCTAAGTATCAATAGAGGCAGGTTAATGTGATGATGCGACGATTAGTGTCGCTAAAGTTTCTGTCAGCTCGACAACGACGAAGGAGATGTTTCCAACCACGCCTGAATGGCTCCCAGCGAGGTAACCAGGGGCATGGTATTGCTAACCCCTCTAGCTTCGCTGAGAGCCCAACGGTTTCCTTGCCGGGCAATGGCAATGGTCACTTTTTGTGGATGATGAAGGTGATAAATGGCTAGGTGCCCCAACGCAATGGCATGACCATAGCTGCCTACGCAGTGCATCATGCGCTGACCTTCGCCAAGCAGGCCCTGCCAAGACGTGATTGGCGTAATGTTTTCAGTGCCTTGCAGCGGTGGTGTCGGATAGTCGCCATGGCGACGCTGAAGCTCAAGGGCGTGGTGATTGTCGTTTTTAAGCCCAGCATTAAAGCGCTGAACCAAACGGTCATGCAGGCGTTGTAGGTCCGTGGCGGAGCGAACACGATCAAGCGCCAAAGAGGAAGTAGGTAGCATGCGCGAGGTGTCGGTCAACATACGCTGTAGCCAAGCGCTCGTGCCGGCTGGTGTGGGCCGTGCGACGAGGCAGTCATCGATCAACACAAGCAGTCCAGACCAGCGCGGGCCTTCGTAGCGGGTTAGAAACACAAGGTGAGCTAAGTTGAGCGATGGATGATGGCGTAACAGAGCCGTATCCTCCTTGTGTTGGAGCGTGCGTATCAGAGCAGGTATATCGCGTCGACTCATTGGCCAGAGCGCGCAGCGACGAAGTAGCTTGGCACATGCTTTTGATTCGGGAAGCCCTATCGCTGAGCATTGAATGGCTTGTCGCTTTGCCAACAAGCGTACGAAGGCTTCGCGTGACCAGCTCTCATGCACACCACGCTCCACCAGCAGAATCAGCATTAGCGGCGATGATGACGCAAGCTCTTGCGCAGCCTTGACTTGGCCGCAGACTTGAGCCAGTTCAACACCAAGAAAAGGCGCGGCTTGAATCACCGATCGCACTGCCTCGGGCATGCCCGACATCAGCATCTCAGCATCGGTGGATAGCAACTCCCAACCAATACCCAAAGGAGCAAGAAACTCTCCGCTCGCTACGCGTTCGCCATTTACAAGGCTTACCCACGAGAATGGTATTTCGGATTGCCATGGTGACAGGTAAAGCGTTAACGGATACCCGACAGCTGCTTGGCAATCCAGTGCCACCGGCTTTTGTTTATTGTGTGCGCTTAACCATAAATTACGAAATAGGCGTAGAGGCTGTATCCAAGATTGCGCTAATGTAGTCATGAGCTTAATCGACATTGCCATTTGAGCCATTTGAGCCATTTGAGCCATTTGAGCCATTTGAGCCATTCGAGCCATTCGAGCCATTGGGCATCTTCCTTCCGTGCAGATAGGCAAAGCATAAAAGGGTGATGCGACACGTCTTGTCGTATCTTCACGATAAATTATCCATAAGCCCAATATAAAAGGAGTCAAATTTGCCTTTACGCGTCCATACAACTATAGAAATTGGTCTCCGCGAGCAACGCGATATTTTGGTATTGACGTTTCGTGATGAAATGGCTCAGATAAAAAGCATCGAAAACGCACCTGTAGACGGTTCATGGGAAGAGCTTCCAGAGCGAAAGGAAATAATTCGTTGGCTCGACAACCACGCTATAGGGTGGGAGCCATGTTTTCATATGACGCCTGGCTACCTGTTCGCTCAATATGAAGGGACTATCTATATCGATGTGGCGCCCCAAGCTAAAAACCCGTTGTATCAACAACTGCTTGAGTACTTGGAAGATGAATCAGAGCAATGCCGCTTCCCAGGCGTAGGCTTTTGGTTGATGCCGTATGAAATGACATTGAAACTAGATGCGAAATATAAAAGATGACGGAAGCGACTCCTCAACTGAAAAAGGGCGTGCTAACTGTTAAGCAATTGTTGGAAGACAGCAGTCTGACCATCCCCGAATATCAACGCCCCTATAAATGGACGCCGAGAAATATCAATCAGCTGTTTGCCGATATTGTACTGCATAAAGACAAATCCGCTTACCGGCTGGGTACGGTGGTTTTTCACCAGGAGGCCGATGATAAAAACCCCGGTAAAATTAAACGCAACATTGTGGATGGCCAGCAGCGTACACTTAGTCTGATGCTGGCAGTACGAGCGCTTATAAACGAGCGTGTTGACTCATACCGACCTATCAAAAGTCAGGATCTTTTAAAGACGTTGCAGACGCTTGGTGATTGCATGGTCGATCCTGTGTTCAACAGCCTGACTTCGCAATCCAATCTGCATAACAACTACCTGGCTGTCAGCAGGATCGTATCGCGGGCAGAATTTACCGAAGAGCTGATCGACTTCCTGCTGAATAAATGCCAAGTGGTTTACTTTGAACTAAACAATATCTCAGAAGCATTTCAGTTCTTCGATTCACAGAACGCCCGTGGTCGTGATTTAGAACCCCACGACTTGCTCAAGGCCTTTCATCTGCGAGAGTTTACGAATGAAGATGAGGGCCTTAAGGCGGAAGTGGTCAGCCAATGGGAGAGCAGCGAGACAGAGAAGCTGGCCAAGCTCTTTGCCAACTACCTATTTCGCATTCGCAACTGGTCGCGTGGTGCGTCAGCTCGCTATTTCGGCAAGGAGCATACGCACCTGTTTAAAGGGGTGAATATTGATCGCACTGATCGTTACCCCTTTGTGGAACAGCTGCGCATGACGCACTATTTCGTGGATAGCTATAATCGTCACGACCATCGCAAAATGGATGACAATCGCATCGCATTTCCCTTTCATCTGGATCAGATGATTATTAACGGCCGCCGCTTTTTTGAAATGATTGGCCATTACCAGAACGAAATCGACCTTTACCGAGCAACGTTTGCTACCCAGGAGACTGGAAGTGCCGGTCCGAGCGCTTATACGCTTTCGCAGTTGGACGGCTATGCGCGCCGTATTCTAGAAACTATCAACTCTTATGGTGCTCGCCATAGAACGGGCGACCGCTATGTTCGCTCGTTATTCGATTGCTTGATGATTTTCTTCATCGATAAATTTGGTATGACCGAAGTCTCCCGTGCAATCGAGAAGGCCTTTATCTGGGCCTATGGTCTGCGCTTGAAAATGCAGGTTTTACAGCTTGCCAGCATGGATAATTACGTTCTGGACAACAACATGTTTTTGCTTATCAAGGAGGCGACGCAGCCAGCGGACTTCCTGGCAGTTGAGTTGACGGTATTACAAAGTACGGCTGGCGAGAAAGTCGACGACATTAAAAAACTGTTTCAGGAGATGCGTTACTGTGAGTGATGGAATCAGCCAGCTCTCGGTCAGTGAACTACTCGACGGCCAGGTAGATTATTTGGTGCCAATGTATCAGCGTAACTACGCATGGGATGAAGCAGAAATCTCCCAGCTTATTCAAGATGTGCTGGATGAAATGCCGCAAGGTAAATACGCATCGTCAGCGCCTACGCCTTATTATATTGGTACCTTGGTGGTGTTTCGAAGGGGTACGACGTCAGGTGAACGTCCGCTTTATGAAGTGATCGACGGTCAGCAACGTTTGACCACGCTTTGTTTGTTGGCCAGCTATTTTAAACGGCGAAGTAGTAGTGAAGAAGGCTTAAACGTTAATACCTGGTTCAAGCGTCAATGCGTGCGTTTTGAGAGCCGTCCGCACTCATCAAATGCATTACTGGCAGCCTTTGAAGGTAAAGTCGAAGATATAAATACCGAGGCATTCCATAACGCCGAATATAACGCAGACATTATCCATGGTTACGAGCTGGTACAAAAACTGGTGCCCAAGCTCAAAGGCGAATCCATCGCAGAGCAGGATTTAGCTCGCTACCTGTTTAACCAAGTACAGATTATGCGGGTAGAGGTACCCGAAGATACAGACCTGAACCATTACTTCGAAGTCATGAACAATCGTGGCGAGCAGTTGGAAAAGCACGAAGTGCTCAAGTCGCGCTTGATGAACGTGCTTGACGACCCCGAAGAACGCTCTGTTCTGCATCAAGTGTGGGAAGCCTGCGCCAACATGGAGCGCTACATACAGATGGGGTTTTCGCCACGTCTGCGCAATAGACTCTTTGGTAAAAAAGATTGGGGCACATTCACCCCGAAAAATTTTGATGATGTAAAGCAGGCGCTTTTTGACAGTGAAGTCGAGAGTAAAGCTGTAACAAGTCGCTTGAGCGATATTATCAAGCAACCGCCTAAGCAGGAAAAAACTCAGAGACATCAAAGTACTGCCGAAGAAGCACCTGAGCGTTTCAATTCCGTGATCAACTTCCCCAACTTTCTGCTACATGTGTTGAGAGTGACAACCGAGCAGATGACAGCCAATAAAAATGTACCGCTTGACGATAAACAATTGATCACAGCGTTTGACGATTACGTGCTTAAGCAGAACGATGCCATAGAGCTGGTCAAGCGCTTTATCTTCGACTTGCTTAAATGCAAGTATCTTTACGACCAGCACATCATCAAGCGCGAGTTCTCAGGTAATATCGATGCGTGGAGCCTAAAACGCCTGAAATGGCAGGCTTCCAACAATAGCCATGACTACGTCAACGCTTTCAGCGATGACGCCGAAGATATAAATGCAAACCGTCGGGTGCTGATGCTATTGTCGGCTTTGCATGTATCTACCCCCACCATGGTTTACAAACACTGGTTGAATGCGGCGCTGTACTATCTTTACCACGCTGAGACGGTTACGTTTAAGGCGTATCTAAAATACCTTGAATCGGTCACCCGTTGCTTTGTTTATGACCGTTTCCTCTCCCGCCACGAAGAAGCCGGTTACTTCGAGATTATTTATAGAAGGAACGGACAGCTTCAAGCCCAAAACTGGGATGCTATTGATGAAGCCAAACTGAGGTTTGGAAATATCGCCAACAACCTAGTTTTTAATTATTTGGACTATCTTCTGTGGCTAAAATATAGGGGGAGTTCTCAGAAAGTGGTTCAAAAATATGAATTTAGCTTCCGAAGCTCGGTGGAGCACTATTATCCGCAGACACCTATAGATGGGGCTGAGAGGCTTCCTCCAGAAAGCCTTAATCTTTTTGGCAATCTCTGTTTAATCAGCCACAGCAAAAATTCAAGGCTAAGTAACCTGACGCCTAAAGCCAAGCAGGACCATTACTTAACCGGCGGTATCGACAGTGTGAAACAATGGCTGATGATGAGTAGTCCATCTTGGGGTGAGCTTGAAATCGTTCAGCATCATAAAGAGATGTTGGAAGTATTCCAGCATGACCTCCGTACAATGAAATCATCAGGTAGTAGGGATCGCCCTATACTTGTCCCTTTTCGCAGAGTTGAGGATGTTACCTCAGTAACTAGTAAGGGCAGGTAAGATGCGAGGTTAATTGAAATATTTCAAGCGCCACGGGCAGCAAGCTTAGAATTTAGCCATTGCAATTTTTCTCGCCTGCGATAGCTTATTAATGGTGTTTCCAACTGTGTTCTCCCTATCATGGCACCATTCTCGTCTTCTCGAACGGAAGGCATGCCGATTCTATATTAGTGAGATGTTGCTAAAGTTCGGTTCGACTTGCGCTGGCAGATGAGGGTGGGGCCATGGCAAAAAAAGCACGGCGTCAGCGCCAAGATACTTTCGATTTTTTGTATCTATGGCTGACGGGGTACGACATTCAGGTAGGGCTAGGGGTGAATCATCGGTTAAGGATGAACCCTCTATGGAGCGATCTCGAAACCCATGTCTTAGAAGCCAGCAGCGATTTGGAAGTGAGAGGAAAGTGCTTTTATCCGGAAGAGCGTAAAGGTGAAAAATTCGTTATCACATTGAGGGGATCCCCATCCCCAGTTGAGTTTGCACGTACTGTGGCCGACATTCAGCAACGCGACGCAGATGGAATGCCACGATACCGGACGTACCGTGGCTATCAAGTGCCGGTCTTCGAGTGCCCGAAAGGGGTGGCGAGATTACGCCGTGAGCGTCGTGCCGATGCATGGAAAGCTTGGATGTACGTTCCCGAAAGTTATATCGATAATTGCTTAGCAATACTGCGCACCAAGGCGGCACAGTACATCTATATCCACGAGCACATTATTGAGAAGGAGCGTTGGATCAACAGCTTCTCGGTTCAGTCGAACGATCCCACGGAATAAGCCTATACGAGCTAATATGCCGAGAAGGATATTTCGGTTGCTTGCTGATGTGTGCCTTAGGAGTAGGGTAGTGATGCCTGATTTGGTAATTTACGAAATGTAATCCGCCCATTCCTGCATCATCGCTCGCCGCTTCTCGAATAGATCCCCTCGTCGGTACGCTGCTTCCACCTTATTTTCGATGGTGTGGGCCAAGGCCATTTCTGCCACATCACGAGGGTAGCTGGTAACTTCACCTGTCCAGTCACGGAAGCTAGAGCGGAATCCGTGGGGGACATAGTTACCTTGTTCCCCACTCGGGCCGTAGCCTAGTCCACGCATAAACTGCAGTAGCGACATATTCGAAAGAGGGCGCCCCTGCTTCATGCCTGCGAAAATGTAAGTGTTGGCTTTCACGCGAGGCAGGTTGGAGAGTAGTTCTACAGCTTGGCGAGAGAGTGGAACGCGGTGCTCGCGATTCGCCTTCATTCTGTCAGCTGGGATCGTCCAAGTAGCATTGTTCAGATCAAGCTCATTCCATTCGGAATTCAGCACTTCCGAAGTGCGTGTGGCGGTCAAGATCAAGAACTGGAGTGCTTTCGATGACAGGCTGTTATAGCCGTTCACGGTAGCCATGAAGTCAGCAACTTCATCATAAGGCATGGCAGGATGATGATTGACCTTTTGAATTCGCGATGGCTTTGCCAATAGTTTATCAAGATGCCCACGCCAGCGGGCGGGGTTAACCGGATCACGATAGCCGTGAGCTGCTGCATAATCCAAGATGTTCTCTACGCGGCCTTGTACACGTTTGGCCGTTTCGTTTTTATTTGTCCAGATAGGCTTTAGGACTTCAAGCACGTCCTGCGTTGATATTTCATCGATGGATTTTTTGCCTATTTTGGGTCTTGCATAGGTTTTGAGCGTGCTAACCCACTGGCGGGCATGCTTGATATTACGCCAGCTGCGGCGGTGCGCCTTGATATAGCGGGCGGCACAGCTTGTAAATGTGATGGCTACTTTCTGTATTTCTTTTTCTTCTTCCAGGCGAGCATCCAGCGGATTAATCCCTTGCTTGACCAGCTTTCGGTTACCTGTAGCCTGCTCGCGGGCTGCAGATAGGTTGATGTCTGAACAGCCCCCTAACCCCATATCGCGAAGTTTACCATCCCAACGGAAACGGTAAATCCAGCTAGCCCCACCACTTTTACCGATCTTAAGATACAGGCCATCACCATCGTTGGTTAGCGCCGGTTTGGATTCCCGAATTAGCTTCTGAACCCCCTTGGTGGTTAGCTTGCCCATGACTATGTCCTCTGGTGATGAGGAATAGAAAGTATCATACCCAAGCCCATACTTCAGCCCATACTTTGGCTCTCTATTTGATTGCATTAATATGGACGAGATAGGAAGGTATAATAATTAAATGTTTTTAAAATCAGTATGTAATAGTATTTATTTGGAAGGGCTTGGATGGTAAGTATGCGGACTCCCCCTCCGCCAAGAATTTAGATTAAGCCGCTGATTTCAGCGGCTTTTTTGTGCCTGTAATTTGGCTAGCCCATACATCAATCCGGCGTCTTGAATAAAGGTAGAGCAGCTAAAAGCAGGCATACCAGTGCCACGGCAGCCAAGATGCCGCCGGGCTGGGCTAGCTGAGCCCAGCTGTCGCCGCGGATCAACGCCCCGTAAAAACCTTCAATAGCCCAGGCATTTGGCGTGAACAGGCTCACCGTCTGTAACCAGTCAGGCATCATAAAGCGCGGCACCATTGAGCCGCCGAGGCTGGAAATAGTGAGCACAAAAAACGAAGAAAAGGTTATCGCCTGTTGCGTTGTTCGACACAGCGACAGGAGTAAAAGTGCCAGCCCAGCACAAGCGGCGGCGCAGGCAAGTGCCATGACAATGACTTTCGCCAAAGCACTCTCTATCTCTAGTCCGAAACCGAACCTTGCGACTAAGAATATAGCGCTAGCCTGCAAGAATCCCAGACTTAACAAAAACAGAAACCGCCCCAATAGTAACCGTGAATGCGCAGCCTTGCTCAGTAAAAGGCGCTCGGAGATGCCGTTTTGGCGTTCTTCCAAACTGACCATGCCTGCGTTCACGGCGGACAATAACAAGAACAAAATAGTGGTGGCACCAGCATAGTAAGCAATACCGCTAAGCCCAGAGATAGACGCCGGCGTCTGGCCATAGACGGGCTGTAACTCGATAAGCGAGTCTTCGGCCGCTGCGTTGTCCGGTTCCCTGGCCATTGCTCCTAAAGCAGCGTCCAGACGCGCCTGTTGTTCGGGCGAGAAACCATCAACCAACGCTTCTGTGCTTTGCGCAAGACGTTGCACAAGAACTTGCGGTTGTTCCGAGGCCAGGCTTTGTCGCAGCCAGCCTTGTAAAGACAGGGCGGCAAGTTCACGGGTGGGTTCGCTGATGATGGTAAACAGCGGACTGTTGCTCGTGTCCAGTTGCCCGTGAATGATCACCGCTGTGTCGAAATTGCCTTGTCGCACCTGCTCCAGTAGTTGAGCACGGCTCGTATCGGGCAGAGCCGTAATCTCCACGTCTTCGGTCTGTGTCAGGTACTGCGCGAAGTCTTGCAGTACCGGATCTTCGGTTTCCACCACAAGGCCAACCCGCAGATGCAGGTCGCCTTCCGTGGCGCCGGAGAAGATGCTGGCGAATATGGTGAATACCAGGCTGGGCAAAGCGAATGCCAGGAGTAACGCTCCGCGGTCACGCCACAAGCCCAAGGCCATCACCCAGAAAATTGCCCTCATGACACCGTCTCCGCCGCAGAATCGATTCGGGCGCCGGTAAAGTGCTGCATCACGTTTTTTAATCCGGGCCGGCGAACCGAAACCTCGGCAATGGCATCACGTGCTCCGCCCAAGCCGCGGTAGAGGTGAGCGATCAACGTATCCAGCGGTAGGTCACTTTGTAGCCACCATTCATTGCTCTCATCACTATCACGGCGAAAGCCGATCTCCTGCAGCCGCTCACAGAGTGCTGGGGAGAAAATGAGAACCGTACGCACAACGAATAGCTGACTGTTGCCGAAGGTTTCGTGTACTAATGTTTGGGGCTCGGCCAAGGCTTTCAGCCGACCTTGATGAAGAAGGGCTACGCGGTGGGATAGCACTTCAGCTTCATCTAACTCATGAGTAACAACGACCACGGCCGCACCTTGCTCGGCGCGGCGGCGAATAAGGTCATGGATTGACATGCGCACACCCAGGTCGACCCCTGCTGTGGGTTCGTCCAGCACAAGTAGAGAAGGGTGCGAGACGAGGGTGGCTGCCAGGTGTAAGCGCCGTTGCATCCCACCGGACATCTGGTCCACCCGCACATGGGCTTTGTCTGTTAACTCGATTTCTTCCAGCGCTTGGCTGACCCGTGCGGGTACTTGTCGGCGATTGACACCTGTGCAGCGCGCGAAAAACGCCAGGTTCTCCCGCCCCGTCAGATGCCGGTATAAACCCAGGAACTGGGGGGTGAAACCGATGGAATGCTGATAGGCCTTACCCGGAGAAAGCGCTTTTCCTGCAATGAATATTTGCCCAGAGGTGGGGCGCAGCTTGCCGGTAATAGCGCGCAACAGCGTCGATTTTCCCGCGCCGTTAGGCCCGAGAATGCCGAGTATTTCGCCTGGACGTACCTGTAAAGAAACGTCGTCTAAGGCACTGTGGCTGCCGTAGACGACCCCTAGTTGATCGATGGTGAGTGCTGCCGTCGCCGTCATTCGCAAGGTCTAAACCCCAAGCCTTTGCGCCGCACCGTCGAAGGTAACGAACTGTTGTTCCACGAACGCTGCGAGTAGGGATTCATCGTGTCCTGCTCTACGCAATTGCTCTCTTGCCAGTGCTTGTGCGTTGCTCAATGCACCGCGAACTTCTTCCGGTGTGTAAAGAGAAAGCAAAGTGGTTTTCGCCGCATCCTGCTGCACGTCCTTACCGGTCTCCTGCGCAAAGGTACTGTGGTCTAACATATCATCGTAAAGCTGAAACAGCAGACCAAAGGCACGGGCAAAGCGCGTCAATGCCTCTATCGCTTCTGCATCCAGCCCCCGAAGTCGTGCACCGGTGACGACAGCAAACTCAAACAGGCAACCTGTTTTCTGATAATAGAGTTGTTCAATTGCGCTCTTGCCGCCAACGGGCTGGTTTTGTAAATCAGCGATCTGCCCGCCAACTAATCCCATGGAACCAATAACATGACTGAGATGAGCGCTCACGGTGACTTTGGTGGAAGCATCCACGTTGGGGCAATTGGCGATAACCCCGTACGCGAGGTTGAGGAAGTTTGTTGATGCAAGAATGGCGGTGCTTTCGGAAAAGCGTAGGTGCGTACAGGGGCGATCACGTCGCATCGTCGCATCATCCATGCAGGGCAGGTCGTCGAGAATCAGCGAAGCGGTATGCACCAGTTCCGATACACAGGCCATACTAAGGGTGTGACTGTCAGTGGCCACGTTCGCAGCCAGAAGCGTAAGAAGCGGGCGCAAGCGCTTGCCTGGACCCAACAAGGCATAATGCATGGCTTGATGCAGATGCGTAGGCGATGTTTCCTGAGCTGGCAGAAGCTCCAGCAAGGTGTCGTTTACCCTGCTCTGTAGGTGGACAACATCCATTGCTGGCGTCATGGGAGCCGAGACGGTTATTGGTGCTTGTCTCTTTCTACCTCGGGACGCGATAGACGCGGACTCTGCGGCGGACGCTTGCGGCTTGTGTGTAAAGGTCACCCTGTACCCCCGATTGGCTACCTATGCGGCTAGCATAGAGCCAGAGCTGACTCCATTTAACCGCCATTTGAAAATTGTACTGTCCTGGCCTTTTTGGATCACCACGAAAGACGGGCGACGACACGCTGCTCATCAGCGAGTAGCGAAAACGACCAGCCATTGCGCTCACACAGCCGTTGCACGATACCCAGACCAAGACCATACCCTTGAGACGACGGCGCCTCGGTCGGTGTGTGCCGATTATCAGCGTCACTGCTCACCTGATTGGTGACTAAGAGCTCATGCTCTTTAATACGAATCGTGATCGGTCCCTGCGCGTGGAGCGTATGCTCGAACGCATTTCGCACCAGATTATTGACCGCAATAGAAAAAGCCTGTGGGTGTCCGTTGACGCTGGGTTTTGCGAGTTCGTCGATATCAACATTGACGAATTTGCGGATCAGCAGGTAGCGCTGCTGATCTATCGCTTTGCTCACCAGCGGCATCACTAAAAACTGCTCGTCATACAACCCGTCGTCGGTTTCGCGAGCGAGGCACAAGAACATTTCAATCGTGATTTTCATATCGAGCGTTGCACGCTTCACTCGATCAAGCGCCTTCGTATCGGTCGCTGACAGGTTGCTTTGTTCTAGCAATTCAATTGCGCCTGTTATCACCGTGATCGGCGTCCGCAACTCATGACTGGCTGAACTGGTAAAATATCTTTCTCTCTCAACAAATGCGCTGATACGCTCAAGCGTCTTTTCGATAGTCCTGGCAAGTACACCAACTTCATCATCGCCGTAACGGCTGGACTCTATGCGTTTATGATCTTCGGCCGTTAGTTGTTCCGGGTCGATGTCCGCGACCGCTTTGGCGAGTTGCGCCACAGGGGCGACGGCTTTGCGCATAACAACCACGCCCAGCCCGAAACCAAGAGTCGCGAGCGTACCCACAGCACCGGTGATAAAGAGCAGCCACCACCAATCCTCTAACGACGACGCCTCAATCCCGGCAACATCGAACACCACAAAGCCGAGTCGCTGTTCATCGTCGGTAGCCAGCTTTTCATTGTCGGTAGATAGCACAGCGACATGCAATTCGTTTTCCTCGAATTCGTACAAGCCCTCACCGGGATTCGTTTGCGCCCATTCCCTCAGTGGTTCAGGCAAGCTAGCGATCTCATCGTATCCGCGAAGGTTCATCGGCATAGAGGGATAGCTCTCTGCGGCACGCTGCAACTGATGCTGCAGCACTCGGTCTTCGGTCAACCTGATCGCAGCGAAGAAGGCGACCCCCCAGGCCACGCTCAGTACAGCAACGCACACTGCAAATGCAATGGCGACACGCGTACGCAAACTGTGCCGGTACATTACCGAGCATCCTCAGCAATTCGGTACCCGATGCGATGAACGGTATGAATTAACGGGCTATCAAACGGCCTATCGATAGCCTGGCGCAGCTTGTACAAGTGCGAGCGCAGCGCATCGCCATCGGGGCGCTCGTCAGCCCACAACAACGTTTCGAGATCATCGCGCGCGACAACAGACGGCGCCTCTTCCATCAATCGTTGCAGTAGTTTCATGCCAGTAGGATTGAGATCAATGCGCCGCCCCGCACGATGCACTTGCAGCGTGGACCGGTTCATCGTCAGCTCACCAACCGTTAACAGGTTGTCGGTTTTGCCGTGACTGCGTTTGTACAGCGCCTGCAGTCGCGCATGTAGTTCCTGTAAGGCGAATGGCTTGACCAAATAGTCATCGGCTCCCGCCTCGAACCCCTTGAGTTTATCGTCAAGCGTGTCTCTCGCCGTTAGCATCAGTACGGGTGTTTCTAGTTTGGCGTCAGTTCGAAGTTTTTGGCAAAAACTCAGGCCATCCATCCCCGGAAGCATTAGGTCCAGAACAATAACGTCGTACGGGTTCGTCAACGCCAGGTACATCGCGCTTATACCGTCGTAGGCAAAATCCATAACATAGCGATGCTTTTCAAGGTACGCAGCAATGTTCTCGCAAATGTCGCGGTTGTCTTCGACAATCAATATTCTAATCGGCGCCGCTCCAAGCACGTTTCCCATTTGCTGTTCTCCCTTGCCAGGCACGATTTACCAGCCCCAGCCATAATCCAGTCGCAGAAGTCCAGTCGCAGAAGCCCAGCCGCATAAGCCCAGACGCAGACCAATAAGCGGCTCGGCCTCGCTATCCTGATGAAACTCTGGAAGCTAGCAAAGCCGATGTGGCTAAAAAGTCGCTGAAATGTGAAAGCTACAATTTCATGATAGTAGAAGAAGCAAATAGGACGGCGTCGGTTTCTTCAGCAAGTCGGGCGCTTGGCCACATTCGCGACTATGGTGAGTCATGAATGATTGCCGTGCATCTGGTCTGGGGGGCTGGCACCGTATGGATCGGCGAATATCTGGCGAACCGACGGGCCTTCCCCCCTCGGGTAGCTACGGCTATGCTTTTTAGTACACGCGACGCTAAGGAGAGAGAACATGCCATTGCAATGGACTGGCCAAGTGACGCTACATATCTCGAACACTGAGGAAGACGTTGTCGTGCAAGGCCAGGGTCTTGAGTTGATCCAGGCTGGCTTGCGTATCCTCGATCACGATGAGGTACGCCATGAATTCATCTATGGCTATGACGATCCCAGGTTTGAGCTGGAGGTCAATGCCACCGCCGAGAAGAACACCGTAGAGATTGACCCTCCTCTTCTCAATGCTAAGACGTCGGCGGCGGTAGAAGAGCGGGCCAATACACTCGCGGCCACTTTCCATCATGATCCTGATATCGATGACGAGCCGTTGACGCCTGTCTCGAGTAATTGACCGTCACCTCGGTCACAGGTTGGCCGGCTATCTTTGTAATCGTGGCCGACCGGGGTGTCTATGCTTTCCTGCTCCCTTCGTTGGGCCGAGAGGTTGGCTCATCAGAAGACATCGCGGCCATTTGATTAAATTCGTGCCCCTTGGGCAGAGGAACCTCGTCCAAAAATTCAAGAGCGCGCACCGGCATTGCGAATTTGATATTACGGTTACTCAGCTCTTCCAGTAGAGAGAAGTTAATGGCTTGCTGGATATCCATATAAAGGTTGTAATCCGCGCTCAAGACGTAATAGACAACTTCGTATCTCAGGGCGTAATCGTCAAACATAAGCAAATGAGCGCGATCGAAACGGGTGTTTTCGACTGCCTCAACGGCTTGTTTGATGAGTGGCGGGAGCTCGCGCGCTTTTTCGACGGGTGTCCGGAAGGAGATAGCTAGGCTGAACACGACACGCCGCTCGCTCATTCGGCTGTAATTGTGGATCGTTTGTTGGAGCAGCTTAGTGTTCGAACAAAGAATTTGTTCTCCACTCAAGCTACGGATGCGAGTGGTTTTTAGACCAATATATTCAATCGTCCCGGCAATATCGTTAAAAACAATAAAGTGGCCTGCCTTAAAGGGTTTATCCACCCCGATAGAGGCCGATGCAAACAAATCCCCCAGCAGTGTCTGTACCGCAAGGGCGATGGCAATTCCCCCGATGCCCAGGCTGGCGACAAAGGCGGTGATATCCACACCCAGGTTGGCCAGTACCGACAGCAGTACAACGGCCCAGAGCACGATGCGGAACATCAATGCCACCATGGTCACTGTCAGTTGGTTATCCTGGCCCGCTTTATCCTGGATAACTTTCTCTTTCCAATAAGCGATAGCGGCATCGACCCAAAGGCCGAATTGTAGGGCGAGGACTAAAAACCATAAATGACTGACCCGAGCATCCCAAACGGGACCCAACTCAACAACCGCCAGGCCGATTTGAAGAGCCATCGCCGCGATTAGCAGGCGACTGGTGTGCTTGAAGATCTCAGCGGCGTAGTCGCTCCAACGCCCTTTGCTCGTTGATAGCCAGTTGACGATCCGAGCAAGGACGGAACTCATCAATACCCGAAGCGCGACATAGCTGACGGCAGAAATACCTATGACTAGAGCGAAGTTCAGGAAGCTAGTTTGTGATATCCATATCTCCCAGGTCCGCCACAACTCCCAATTAACCATATCTGATTCCCTTCTTATGCAACTTAAGCCTCGTTAATATTACGGATAATCGCTTACACAAGCTGAAAACTGTTTTTTAATGTTTATCAAATTCTGTATATCAAGTTGTGTGATTCATCAGTCGTTCCTAGCCTAAGCAGACCATTATAAATTGGCAAAAACCAACACTTACGATCGCAGAAAACTTGGTATTTTAGCCGAAAGTACGCAAGCAGTTACTAGCTTACTTATGCAATACAGTTAAGATAAGTACCGGTCGCAATGTTCTATATCTTTTTATCAATTGTTTGCTTATGCCGCTGATATATGGCTTCTCATCATTAGGTGGTTTTTAAATTCACTAACTACACGGAAAGGAGGGCCCATGGAACCGACATGGAGAGAGGGTAACCGAATCCAGTTATTGCCTGGGGCCGAACATTACGTACCTGCGCTCCTTGATGCTTTGGGGGAAGCGGAGGAATCGATTCTTTTTGAACAGTATTTAATTGCGTCGGGAAGATTCGCCAGCAGTGTCATCAGCGCCTTATGTGATGCCTCGCATCGGGGTGTACAAGTATTTGTCTTATTCGATGCGTATGGCGCAAAAGGGCTCGACAAACAAGACCGACAACGACTAGAGCAAGCGGGCGTTGTGATACGAGAGTTCAACCCTCCGCTTAGCTTTCGGCGCGGAAGCATTTTTTCCCGGGACCACCGAAAGCTACTGCTGGTGGATAGCAAGGTCGCCTTCACAGGGGGGTTCTGTATTATCGATGAGTTTCTAGGGGAGTGGTACGATGTGGTGGCACGGATAGAGGGGCCGGTTGTGCAGGATTGGTTGTCATTGGGCTTTGGCAGTCGCAGGCTACCAAAGGTGCAGAGACGGCTCCGACATTCGAAGGCGCCAGATATAGCCTCGACCCCTGGTTCATCGGTTCGTCCGCGAGGGTGATCTGGGGCAGGGGGTATCGCCAGCAGGCAATTCGCTTTTCGCTACTGCAACAGATCGAAAGTGCGCAGCAAACTATTTGCTTGTGTACGCCTTATTTTCTACCAACACCGAGTCTTAAACGTAAACTAGCAGCTGCAGCCAAGCGCGGTGTTGACGTACAGTTATTAGTCGCTGGTAAAGACCATGATCATCCCACCATTTTTCATGCGGGCCGCCGACACTACACGTTCTTAATGAACGCAGGCGTGAAAATTTACGAGTATAGCTCCCGGTTTATTCATGCCAAATACGCGGCGGTAGATGACTGGGTAACCATTGGTTCCTGCAATTTTGATCATTGGAGCCTACGTTGGAATTTAGAGGCCAATCAGGAAGTGCAAGGCGTTGAGTTTGCTGACGAGACTCGGCGGCTTTTCGCACAAAATATCGCCGCGAGCGAGAAAATTGACTCAACCGAATGGGCAAGCCGACCGCATTATCAAAAATTAAAAGAAACCATGGCAGGAACCCTAACAGCTTATTTAACACGATTGCGTTAACCACGATTGCGTTAACTACGTGGCTTTCGTGTAAACATGCGCAAGCTGACGCCGCTGATAGAGGTACCCACTCCCGGTCTGACAAGCGTATGTTCTGGCAGTACATCGAAGCATTTGCGCTTTATAACGCACTGGTCGGCTACCTAGGCCTTTTGTACTAGACGCAGCCCTATATTTTTCACTCTTGCTCGTGGTTTTATTGACGACTTAGTCCAATAAGTTGTTTCGTTTATTTTATATTTAACAGCTAACATTTTTAATGTAATACGGTTTGTATTTTAATTTATTTTAATAAAAACGTTATTAGTTAATATCTGCCTGTAGACAGCTTTGAATCCACCCCAAAACCAACTAGCTTAATTGTTGTATAGCTTGGTTAAGATGATGCGAAGGCCAAGTTTAGTTTCATCTAATGACTAAAAGGAGTCGGTCATGTTTAAGAAGCTACTTATCACTGCAGCAATTTCTACCGCACTGGCCACGACTGGGTCTGCAATGGCTCAGCAGTGGGATCAAAATAACCAATCGCAGAATCAGGACCGCTACAGCCAAGACAATCAATGGGGCGATCAGAATCGTCAGAATGATCGCTATAATCAGGACCGCTACAATCAGGACAATCAGTGGCGCGATCAGAATCGCCAGAATGATCGCTATAATCAGGACCGCTACAATCAGGACAACCAGTGGCGCGATCAGAATCGCCAGGATGACCGCTATAGCCAGGACCGCTACAACCAGGACAATCAGTGGCGCGATCAGAACCGCCAGGATGACCGTTACCAGCAGGACCGCTACAACCAAGATAACCAATGGCGCGATCAGAACCGCCAGGATAACCGCTACCAGCAGGACCGTTACCAGCAGGATCGCTACCAGCAGGACAACCAGTGGCGCGATCAGAATCGCCAGGATAACCGCAATCAGCAGGACCGCTACAACCAGGACAACCAGTGGCGCGATCAGAACCGCCAGGATAACCGCAATCAGCAGGACCGCTACAATCAAGACAACCAGTGGCGTGATCAGAACAGTAACCGCTATAGCAATTAATGCTTTAAGAGCGTCCCCTTTAATAGGGTCGCCCGTAAGAGAGACGCCAGTAAGAACTTCATTATTAAGACAGTCGTTAGTAAGAAAGTCGATAGCATAAATGCCGACTGCCTTGAGTTAAGTGGTTACTAAAACTTTAGGAGTAATTTATGTTTAAGAAATTGATCATTGCGTCTGCTGTCACAACGGCTCTGGCTACCAATATGGCCGTCGCTCAAGATTGGGATAATCGCAACGATAATAACCGTTACGATAATAACCAACGAAATCAACAGAGTTACCAACAGAACTATCAACAGAACTATCAATCAAGGGATAATCAAGGCGGTCAGCAATACCAAAACGATCGTTACGGCGATAACTTCGATCAGAGCGACCGTCAGCGCAACCGGCATTGGGAAGATCAACAGCGCCAATACCAAAGCAATCGCTATGGAAATGATGACGAGCGCAGAAATCAACAGCGCAATCAGTCATCAATGGATCAAGATCGTCACCAGTATAGATCCGATGAGCACCACTATAACGATCAGCAAAGAGGCCAACGGCAGGGTCAATCACAAGCCAGTGAACAGGAATCCTACATCTTCTTTCAGGGTTACATCGAAGGTAAGCAAGAAGGGCTTGAACAGGGCCTAGTGAGAGGCTACCGGCAGGGCTATCTACAGGGTATGCAAGATGCTGCTCGTAGCCAGGACGCTAGTCAAAACACGAATCAGGGTGCCAATCAGAACTCAAATAGGAACCAAAGCAACACCGAAAGCGGCAATCAGCAAAATTCGACAAGCCAGCGCAGCGGAGGGGGGAATCAAACGCCTCCTAGGCCTGTAGGAACCGTCAGTTCCGAGAGTGCCGCTGAAATACTGAATTCGAATAACCAAAATGACTCGGAGTCGGACTCAGAGACAGACACAGAGTCTGAGGAAGATTAACGCGTCTGAGTAGGGTTATCGAACCTTAAGTATCGAGCTTTAAGTATCGAACTTTAAGTAAAGCAAGCCCAAGGTGCATGTTACCCATGCACCTTTTTAACGAGTGCACTTTTTTAACGAGTGCACTAGGCACGGCCATCAGCCGAGGCCCTGGTAGTTTATTGAGTAATACTGCCTAAAGGCCGGTTAACTACGGCACCAAGACCCGAATTTAAAAACCAAGACTCGAATTTAAAAACACAGGAGTAGGCGATAACGTCTCAAGGAACGAGCATGCAAACAGAACATGGCACGAATACCGTCATTCACCGAGAGGAACCGGAGCAGAAATCAGTGCCGCCAGTACCGCTGATGGAAGCTGTGTTAGCCGCACACAACATGCAACGGGCTTACCGCCGGGTGGTTGCCAACAAAGGCGCACCGGGTATCGACGGCATGACGGTGCAAACATTGGTGGATCACCTAAAACAGCACTGGTCAACGCTGCGAGAACAACTGCTGGCTGATACATACACCCCCCAACCGGTCCGTGCCGCGGTGATTCCCAAGCCTAAAGGCGGAACCCGACGGCTCGGCATTCCCACGGTGACGGACCGCCTAATCCAGCAGGCGCTGCTCCAGCTATTGACGCCAATCTTCGATCCTGATTTCTCTGAGTCAAGTTTCGGCTACCGCCCTAAACGCAGTGTTAAGCAGGCCGTTTCAGCCATGAAGTCCCATGTCGAGGCAGGCCACTACTGGGTGGTTGACCTTGATCTGGAAGCCTTCTTCGACCGAGTGAATCACGATGTACTCATGGCACGGGTCGCGCGGCGTGTTGAGGACAAGCGAGTGCTGCGCCTGATCCGTCGTTATCTGGAAGCCGGCACCTTTGAGCATGGCTTGATCACGCCGCGAAGGCAGGGGACGCCCCAGGGTGGGCCGCTTAGCCCGTTGCTGGCGAATATTCTACTGGATGACGTGGACAAGGAGCTGGAACGGCAAGGCCACCGCTTCTGCCGGTATGCCGATGACGTGCAGGTTTACGTCAAGAGTCGGCGTGCGGGGGAGCAAGTGATGGAAAGTCTGAGTGAGTATCTCAGCTCACTTAAATTAGCTGTTAACCGCGCTAAGAGCGCAGTTGATCGGCCATGGAAACGTGATTACTTAGGGTATCGCATTACCCTGGACAAACCGCCAGCGCTAACGCTTGCCAAGAATGAGGCCCCCTGTCACGTATCTGTACTGTCTTAATCGGCAGGGAGCCACCTTAGGCGAATTAGTGGATAGTTTACGATGTCGCTTTTTCATCAAGATGAAGGTAGAGGGGATCAAACTCGCCTGCTTCTTTTAATTTCTCCCAATCAGGGATCTTTATTTGCTTTTTATCGCTGATTATTAAGCCATCCGCACGAAGCGCCTGCAGAACCCTATTGACGTGAACCGGCGTCATACCCGTCGCATCAGCAAGCTCCGCCTGGGTAACAGGCATATTAAACGTACTATCCTCAGCCAACCCCACTGCCTTTAAGCGCATCATGAGCTCACAGATAATGTGAGCAATCCGTGCATAGCCTTCGCGCTGCCCGATATTCAACAGCCACTCTCGGAAGATAGCGGCGTCCACTAATGTTTCACGCCAAAAGGCAGAGGTAAGCCGAGGAAAGCGCTCACATAAACGATGCAGATCTTTGTGCTGTATATAGCCGACTTTGCAGGCGCTGATAGAGGCAATATTAATATCGGCGACCTCCAAATGTAGACTTTGCAGATCCGGGATATCACCGGGAATATGCATGGTCATTATTTGGCGTCTGCCCTCACGGGTCAGTTTATAGACACAGGAAAAGCCTCCAAGGAGCAAGCAGCACTGGCTAGGTTTATCACCCATTTTAACAATGTCTTGATGAGACTTGACATCGACTATTTGTATGGGTAATTCCAGAAGCGCCTGTTTTTCCTCGCTATTAAGAGGAAAGCTGAGTTCCAATTTGCTAATCATGAGATCATGATGAGGATGATGTGCTGTTGGCATGTTTGACTCCATATCTGGCAGAAATGAAGCTCCTATGCAACATTGTGTCTGCTTGTCTGCTAATTAGTTTTAATTTAAATAGCAACGCTGAAATTTCTGACGTAACTTCGCGTAACAATACGTTTCATATAAGTGTAGTTCAATAGCTTATATCAATGTGGAGTAATGGCGTTTTGAGCCAATAAAGGGCAATGCTTCCCACCTGGAGTGCTGGGGTGGGATAGGTTTCATACCAGTGGGAAGCAGTTGCGAGGGTGGTGTTCGAAATAGCTGGGTTGGGCGTTTTAAGTCAAGTGAGGCAAGCAGGTGCCGGTGTTGACATCATTCCTAACATAAGGGCCTGAATAGCTGCCTGAATAAGGGCGACAAGCGCTTTTTAAAAAGGCAGTCCGCCGCTGAAGCCAATGCCCAGTACGGCCACGACAACAACAACGATAACGACGATGGTAGTAGTAGACGGCATTTTTCTCTTCCTATGAGTAGTAAACGTGAATACAGCTTAGTCGCCATTGCGCAATTTCGCACCTTTGGGGAAAGGTCAGCGGAGTGGGCTACTGGCCATATCCTGACTACCCTTATAAGCAAATAGGTTATTTCTTAAAATATTTCTTCAAGCGAGCAACAAGGAGGCGACCACATGGAGACCGCACACGTTTATCGCATGAAAACGGCTGAGCACCTCTGCCCATTCGGTATGAAAACGGTCGATTTGTTGAAGCGAAAAGGGTACGAGGTTGACGACCACCCGTTGACATCCAGAGATGAAATTGATGCCTTCAAGGCCCAAGAGAAGGTAGATACCACGCCACAAACCTATATAGGTGATAAACGAATTGGAGGTTATGAAGAGGTGCGGGAGCATCTCGGAATGAGCGTGTCTAGCGCGAAGGAAGTCACTTATCGGCCGGTGGTCGCCATTTTTGTGACCGCTTTGTTAATTGGTTTAGCCGTTAGCTGGGCTGCCAATGGCACCTTGGTCGCGGCGCGGATGCCCGAGTATGCGGTAGCGACGGCGATGGTGCTGTTAGGTTTGCAAAAACTGCAGGACGTGGAAAGCTTCAGCACTATGTTCCTTAACTATGATCTGTTAGCGCAACGTTATGTCCCTTATAGCTACGTGTACCCCTACGCTGAAACACTGGCTGGGATCTTGATGCTGGCGGGTGCCTTGATTTGGCTGGCGGCGCCGTTGGCGCTGTTTATTGGTACGGTGGGCGCCGTCTCGGTTTTTAAAGCCGTTTATGTCGATAAGCGCGAGTTGAAATGCGCTTGTGTCGGTGGCAGCAGCAATGTGCCGCTAGGGTTTGTATCGCTTACGGAAAATATCGTCATGATACTGATGGGGCTATGGATGCCGCTTAGAATGTTGCTTTGAGCAGCTCCGATGGTGTCTTACCCTTTCGCAGCCGATGCTTGGGGAGCCAGCACAAGGCCCAGCGCGGCGGCTGGCCACCCGCTTTTGATATCATAAATATTCTCATTAAGGAGAATTAATCACGCCTACAAGATAGCGGTTTTTATCTTTTGAACTTGGCAAAAACTTATTTAAGTTACAAAAATAACCGAATTAAATAATTTTTTTTACCATTACATATCACAGGTTAGATAAACACACCGTTATAAAGCGCACAGTGTGCACACAGCGAAGGGAAATCGTGAAAAGGAAGAGCAAGCAAGGATTGCTTGAGTAGCACAAGGATGCACGAACAGGATGTTTGTGGTGCACGATCAGGGAAGACTGGATAAGGCCCGGCCAAGGAATGGCTGGGCTTTTTTTTAGCGAAAATATTACATATGTGTTAAACGATCATGACGTTTTAAATATGTTAGATTATTGCTTATTAAAAAGTAAACATTTTTTCTTAATTAGCCATTCCTTTTAGCGAGCAGCTTGGTTCTTAAGTATGCTTGTTAAATGTATTTAACTAGCACGCGTAGTGATAGTAGAGTGAACTTAGCTCACTCAGCGGGATCTCAATGGCCGTTCGGCAATTAAGGCAGCGTAAGGTGGTGCTGTCCTTGCCTGTCCCTTCTAAGCGAAAGTATTTGAAATGTGGGGTTTTGGGTGACTCTGCGTTGCCACAATGGCGACAGGTGACATCCAACCCCTTCACCTTATGACTAATGATAATATCTCGCACGCTGATCTCCTAACGCTAGGGTTAATGGTAGTACAAGCGTGGTAACATCCGTGTAGAAGTTTGTAGCTGTTGCTTCTTTAAATTATAAGCAACGTTAGCGATACGCGCTAGGTATAAATAAACGTCAATGAGTACACTAAATCGATGTTATAAAAACTATTTTTTATAACTAAAAAATTATTTTACTAGTTAATAACCTAGGTTAGTTAAGGTCTTTTTTAAAAAGCGCATTCTTCACATTAAGCACATGGAGGTGGCTTCAGGGAAGACAGCGCTAGGATGGCTTAATGCTTCAAGGAAACACAAACAGGATGTTTGTGGAGAAAGAGGAAGTTGTAATAAAGCCCCAGCCAAGGAATGGCTGGGGCTTATTTTTTATGCGTTTTGTTTAAATTATACGTTTGTTTTATTCTTCCGTTTTAATCTTCTGTTTTATTTTTACTTTCGCTCTCTTCGCTATCAGGTTTATCACTACCCTGATGGGTGAGTGGGCTTGCTTGATCCAGGCGCGGGTGGTTATCCAGGAACTCACGCGCTAGATTTGGCAGGGCATCCATGGCTTGTAGCGTATGGGTGAGAGCATGAATAGCCGCCAGCACATCCTGGGTATGGCCGGTTTCGGAGATGGTGTGCATGTTGCGGATGGGGAAGCCAATCGAGGTGGCGGCGCTGTCAATAGACGCCAGCACACCCGCCATGCCATCGGTACCCGTATCGACGCCAACAATATCGCGCTGCAGCGGGATATCCTGCTCTTTAGCGGCGGTGGCGATAATCCGGTTGAGCTGCTCGCTGGCAATAGAGCCCACCGACATGGTGAAGCCTTTACCCATTTCTAACGGCTGCATGCGCTTGTCGCCAATGCCAGGCGCGGCCACGTAGTCGTGGTTCACATCCACGCCGATGAGGGCATCAGGTTTCATCTCGCCGGCCATGACGCGGCTACCAAAGCGGCCAATCTCTTCGTAGCTGGCAATGGCAAACAGCACACGTACGTTTTTCGTACCGCCCGCTTCGGCGATAAGGCGCGCCACTTCAGCAGCCACAAAGCAGCCCAGGCCGTTATCCAAGTAAGCGCCGTAAAAGGTGTTGGGGCTAAAACCCGGGCGGATAGGGCGGTCAAAAATAATTGAATCACCCGGGCGTACACCCAGGTTCAATACCTGCTGCTTTTTATTTTCGCCATGAATTTGCAGGTCTAGATAGATCTGCTCTTTCTTGATGCCCTTGCTGCCATCGCGCTGCGCCGGATCTGAGAAGTGAATGGCGCCCAATGCTTCTACCGTGCCGCCTTCAATGCAGCGGTAACTGCCAGGGGCTTCCGGGTCTTCGCTGAACAGCTTCACTTCATGGCCGATCAGCACGGTGGGTAAGAAAGAATCAGTATTGATCCAGATCTTGCCATCTTCGCCAATCGAGCGCACCTGCATACGGATTTTATCCGCATGGCCGATCAGCATGACCTTGAACATATCGTCGCGGCCGGGGTGGGTGTCCAGCACAACCCCTGCGTTGCCCTTGAACTGGTGCAACTGCCAACCGCTGGGGGCAAAGCTTTCAAAATGTGGTTTGAGTACGCCGTACGTCATGGCGGCTTCGAGGCCCACAGGGCTTGGCGCAGCAAGAATATCGCGCATCAGCTTGAACTGCGCGTCGGGCATCGGTTGTGTCCAGGGTTTTGCAGTATCACTCATCGTATTCGCTCACTCATTAAGGTGGGTGTTGATCACCTCTAGTCTGCCAGATTCCTTCCTGGCTTGTAGAGGAAGCGCCTCATTCATAATCATGAATCAGTTGGCGCAGAGCGCTAGTGGCGGCGGAAGGAGGGTGGCGGCGGCTTAGTATAATGCCTAACTCCCGGCGGATAGTGGGCTCCACCAGCGGGCGGTGCTCAATGCCATCGGTGGCTATTTGTCGAAAACTAAGCGAGGGCAGCACGCTAATACCTAGGCCGGCAGCCACCATACGACCTACCGTGGCGATCTGACGCGCATCGCACAGGATATCCAGCCGCTCATCGATACTCTGCATAATGCGGTCGATATCCTGGCGCGAGCTGGAAAGGCGATTGATGCCAATAAACGGATAGGCGGCAAGTTGGCTCCAGGCAACTGCGGTTTGCGCCAACAGTGGATGCCCGCTGGGGCAAACGGCAACGTAGCTATCTTCGAGCACTGGCTCAAACGTAAGATCATCTGTATCGCTTGGCGGCACAGAAAGCCCTAAATCGGCACGACCCTCGCGTACCATTTGGTTGATCTGTTCGGCCAGCACATCGTGCAGGCTGAGATTAATACGCGGGTACGCCTCATGAAAACGCTTAATCACTCGCGGGAACAGCCCTGCAGCCAGCGTGGGCAGCGCGGCAACGGTAACCTTGCCGCGCTGTTTGGAAAACTGGTCGTTGAGATCCTCAAAAGCTTCGTTCCAATCATTTAATAGCCGCACGGCAACCGGCAGGAAAGCGTCGCCTTCCGGGGTGAGGGCAAGCTGGCGCGTCGTGCGGGCAAATAGCGCACCGCCCACATTTTCTTCTAGTTTACGCAGAGCAATGGAGATGGCCGGTTGGGAAAGGTGCACTCGCTCGCTGGCCTCGGCAAGGCTACGCGAATGGGCGACGGCAACGAAAACACGAAGCTGCTGGATGCTGGGATTCATTTATAAAGTAAAACATAAAATAAAAACTATTCAATATACAAAACAGAACTGGCAGACCATGCTGCTTCTATCGCGTGCAATCAGCTTCGCGATCACCGTTTTAAATAAAAAACCGCTCTACAATAACAATGGCTCGCTTCGCGAGCTTCGGAGACACAATGAAAACGCTACTTACCGCCATGGTGGCAAGCGCCGCGGTGCTGGCTGCTGCCACTTCCCATGCCGATGAGCGCCTGCTGATTGGTTCTACCTCGAGCTCCTCCAGCCACTACAGCTATTTTGTCGCAGTTAACCAGATCATCAACAACCAGGTCGAAGGCGTCAGTTCCTCTGTGGCTGAAACCGGCGCCACGGTGGATAACCTACGTCGTTTAGGGCGCGACCAGATCGATATGGGGTTGGTCACGACCAATACCGGTTATCACGCCTATGCCGGTGAGGAAGATTTTGAGGGCCGCCCGGTCGATAACCGCCTGCTATGGGTCTACACCGTCGCGCCACAGAACGCCGTGATGCGCCAGGATGCCAACGTAGAGACTTTCGCCGACCTGGAGGGCGTGCGTTTCAACCCCGGTATCACCGGCTCAGCCACTGAGAAAACCACCGAAGCGGTCATGCGTACCCTCGGTATCGAGCCAGATTACGTGCGTGGTTCCACCACCGATATGGTCGACGCCATGAAAGATGGCCGGGTGATGGGCTCGGTGAAGTCAGGGGTCGGCGAGCGTTTGGATGGCTCCTCAATGGATATCGCGACGTTCACCCCCATCAGCGTACTGTCTCTCGATGAAACACAGGCCGATACGCTGCGCAGCGAAATGCCCGACGTGGCGATTGTCGATGTGCCTGAGGGCGCGGCAGAGGGTATTCCCGCTTATACCACCTGGGCGTTTGGGGTTGCCGTTCACGCGCACCCGGATATGGATGAAGAGACCGCCTATCAAATCGTCAAAGCCGTGATGGAGAACCCCGAACCGCAGGTCAACGCCTTTGCCGCAATGAAAGATGCCGATATGGCGAAGATGACCCTGGAAGTTGGCACCGTGCCACTGCATGCCGGTGCGGCGCGCTATTTCGAAGAGCAGGGGTACGACATCCCTGAAGCCTTGCAGCCCGTTCAGTAAGGCCATTCGGAGAAGATGATCATGCGTGAGACAGTCACCAAAGGCTTGGCGCTGCTGTTGGGCGGGCTAATCCTTTATACCTCCGCCACTGGGCCGTTCGAGAGCTTGATTCAGCGGAGTATCTTTCTCGCGCTGGTCATCCTGCTAGGGCTTGCCGTGTACCCCTTGGGTGACGGCAAGCGCTGGCGCCCGCTGTGTATCGTTATCGATGTCGTACTGGCAGTCGGTGTGGTAGGCGCCTGCGGCTATGTGGCGCTTAACCACGAACAAATTCTCGTCGAACTCCCCTGGGCAACGCCCCGCGATATGCTGCTAACCGGCGTTCTGCTGGTGGCAATTCTTGAGCTTTCGCGCCGCGCCATTGGGGCTATTTTCCCCCTGCTGGTGTTAGCGGGATTAGCTTACGCGTGGTTCGGCGCGGCCATCCCCGGGCCGCTCGGCCACCGGGGGTTTGATCTCTACTACATGACCGAAACCATTTACCTGGGTGATCTAGGCGTGTGGGGCATGCTGGTGGGCGTTGCCGCCACCACCATTGCCGCTTTCGTGCTGTTCGGCTGTTTACTCCTGCACACCGGAGGCGGAAATACTTTTATGGATTTAGCGCTGCGTATCAGTGGTCGTTCGCCGGGCGGTGCGGCCAAAGTGGCCACGGTCGCTTCCGGGCTGTTTGGCATGGTCAGCGGTAGCGCGGTGGCCAATGTCGCCACCACCGGCAATTTCACCATTCCCATGATGAAACGCTTGAACTACCCACGCCCGTTCGCGGCGGGGGTAGAAGCAGTGGCCTCGACCGGCGGCCAAATCGCGCCGCCGATCTTAGGCGCGGCCGCCTTTATCATGGCGGAAATTTTAGGTGAAAGTTACCTGCGTATCGCCTTGGCGGCCTTGCTGCCAGCGATCCTGTTCTACCTGGGCGTGTTTGTCACCATCCACCTAGTGGCCAAGCGCCGTCAGCTACAGGTGGTACCCGATGATGAGCTGCCCAGTTGGGCAGACGTGATACGCCCTGAGCGGCTTATTCCCATTCTGGCGGCGTTGGGTGGGCTGTTTTACGGCGTGCTGAGCGGTCGTTCGATTCAAATGTCCGCTTTTTACGGCATCCTGATGACCGTGCTCACCTTTGTGCCTTTTGCACTGCTTTCCAAAATGCCCCTGCGTGACATACTGGGCAAACTGGTGGCGGGCCTGGTCGATGCTGGTAAAGGCATGGTGATTATCGGCGTGCTGTTGGCCGGGGCGCAGATTCTGGTGGCGATGATCGGTATGACCGGCATCGGCGTAACGCTGGCCAGCTTGATCGTCACGGTTGGCGGCGAATCGCTCTTCCTGGTGGCCTTTATCGTTGGCGGTGTGTGCCTAATTTTGGGCATGGGCATACCCACCACCGCGGCGTATGTGTTGGTGGCTTCAGTGCTGGCGCCAGCGCTCACTACCATCGGTGTCGAGCCGTTAATCGCCCACCTGTTCGTTTTCTACTTCGCCACGCTCTCGGTGATTACGCCGCCTGTCTGTATTGCGGTCTTCGTGGCCTCGGGCATTGCCGATACCAACTGGCTGCCTGCGGCAGTCGAGTCAGTACGCTTGGCGGCGGCGATCTATGTCATACCTTTCCTGCTGTTGATCTACCCAGCCTTGGCGGGCTTTGGCTCTGCCCTGGATATCGTCTTGGCCAGTTGCCAAGGCGTCGTGTTTGTTGTGGCATTTGCCGCACTGATGTCGCGTGTCGCCATGACAGGCAAGCGCGTCATCGATGTGCTGGCACTGATCGCGGTGATTGGGCTTGCACTAACGCCCGGCTGGCTGACGACGCTCGCAGCACTCGCCCTGATCATTGGGCTGTTTATACGCCGCCGTGCGCTGCTGGATGACGAGCCGGTGTCAGTCTCCGGCGGCCATTCTTCAATTCAAGCCAAGGAGACACAGCTATGAGTTTCTTGCTTGGCAGTGGTGCGGGCTTCTCCGGTGACCGTACCGATGCGGCCGTGGCCGTGGTGGCAGAGTTAATCAAGCGCCAGCAACCCGCCGCGCTGGTATTTGAAACCCTGGGCGAACGCACATTGGCCGCTGCCCACCGGGCAATGCGTGAAGACCCCGAAAGCGGGTTTGAGCCGCTGTTAGACGAACTGCTGGCGCCGGTGCTACGCGACTGCCTGGATCACGACATCAAAATTCTAGGCAACTTTGGTGCCGCCAACCCCAGTGGCGCCTGCCAGGTGATTGCGGAGTTGGCCGCCCAACTGGGCCGTGCCGATGTGCGCATTGCCCAGGTGCATGGTGATGATATCCGCCAGCAACTGCACAGCCTGGATCTACAGCGATGGGAAGCCGAACGGCTAGAGATGCCCAGCGATGACGCCTTGATTTCCGCCAATGTCTATTTGGGCGCCAAGGCACTGGCTGAGGCGTTAGCCATGCAGGCCGACGTGGTAGTCACCGGGCGTGTTGCGGACCCAGCACTGTTTTTAGCCCCGCTAATGCACCATTTTGATTGGCGATGGGACGATTGGGACCGCTTGGCCTGCGGCATGATGGCCGGGCACTTGGCCGAATGTGGCGCCCAGGTGAGCGGCGGCTATTTTGCCGATCCAGGCTTTAAAGACGTGCCTGGCCTCGCTACGGTGGGCTATCCGATCATCGAAGTAGAGCAGGATGGCAGCCTGATCATTACTAAGCCCGCCAATACCGGCGGCTGTGTCACCGAACAAACAGTGAAAGAGCAGTTGCTCTATGAAGTCCATGACCCGGCTAATTACCTGACGCCGGATGTCACCGTGGATCTCACCCATGCTGAAGTACGCCAACTGGCGCCTAATCGAGTGTCGGTTACCGGCATTCGCGGCAAGCCCGCGCCGGAACGGTTAAAGACCACTGTGTGCTACGAAGGGGGTTGGCAGGGCGAGGCGGAAATTTCTTACGCCGGGCCCAACGCGCTGGCACGGGCGCAACTTGCCGCACAGGTACTGCGCGAGAGGCTGGTGTTCCGTGCCCCCGCTGAGCTGCGAACCCGCTTGGATATCATCGGCCTGGCCAGCGTATTCGATAGCGATAGCGGCGAGCTTCAGCAAAGCACCGCGCCTTCCACCAGCGGTGATTACCGGCTGCGGCTAGCGGCCGAACACAGCGAGCGACGCTGGGTGGCGCGTGCCACCCAAGAGCTTTTGGCGCTTTATTGTGCCGGGCCTGCCGGGGGCGGCGGTGTGCGTCGTCAGTTCCAGCGGCGGGTGTTTACCGCTTCGTACCTGGTAAAGCGCAGCGACATTCATGCCCATGCCACACTGTTTGAGCCGTCGGCTCAGAATACCCACAGGAGCGAACGCTATGCGGCAAGTTGAACACACCCCGACCGCAGCGCGTCCGCTCACGTCGGTTTCACTTCATCAACTCGCCCACGCCCGTGCGGGTGATAAAGGCGAGCGGCTAAACGTGGCGCTGTTTGCCTATGACGCGGATCACTATGCCACCTTGCTGGAGCAGGTCACCGAAGAGCGAGTGCTGGCGCTGTTTGCCCACCGTGGCGCCAGCCGGGTGCGGTGTTATCCCTTGCCTAACTTGGCGGGCATGAACTTCGTGATCGATGATGTGCTGCAAGGCGGCGTTAACGGCGCACTCAATTTGGATGGCCATGGCAAAACGCTCTCGTTCTTGCTATTAAGCCTGGAGGTAACTCTTTAGCCCGGCCGCTCAAGCCTAGCCCCCCGACCTAGGTGGTCATGACGCGCTGTCCAAAACACCTTACTATGCATGAAATTGTATGCGCGCTAATCAATATAGCGTTAGCTAATATAATAAAAGCAGTGTTTAAGGAGCAGCCCGATGCCCGCAGCAACGCTAGGTTCCCAGCGCTTTAGAGTGCTATTGGCGGGCGTTTTTAGCCAGATATTGTGTGTGGGTATCGCCCGCTTTGCCTATACGCCGTTACTGCCGGTGATGCAGCAGCAAACCTGGATGGGTGACGCCGATGGCGGCTGGTTGGCGGCGCTCAACTACGCCGGTTATATGTTGGGCGCTGTATTGGCCGCTTCTATTCGCAGTGTTTACATCAAAGATACGCTATTTCGCTGTGGGCTCGTGCTGGCGGTACTCACCACCGCGGGCATGGCGCTCACTGAACACTTCTGGTTGTGGGCGGGGCTGCGTTTTCTGGCCGGTCTTTCCAGCAGTGCTTCCATGCTCCTGGCCTCCGGCCTAATCCTTCACTGGTTACTCCAACATCGTCAACGCGGCGAGTTAGGCATTCATTTTGCCGGCGTGGGGTTGGGCATGATTGTCGCAGCGGTCGCGGTTGAAATGATGCTGCAGCTATCGTTTAGCTGGCAGACTCAGTGGTGGGGCTTTAGCCTGCTGGGGGTGGTACTGCTGGTGCCTGCCTGGCGGTGGCTGCCGCGCCCGGAAAAACCGGTGGTGGGGGCGAACACGGCAAATGCTCAAGCGGCGATGCCACCCACCCGCACCTTTATGCGCTGGATGCTGGCTGCTTATTTTTGCGCCGGCTACGGCTATGTGATTAGCGCTACCTTTCTGGTGGCGATTGTCGAGCGTGAGCCGCTGCTGGCGGGAATGGGCAATTGGACCTTCGCCCTGGCCGGATTAGCCGCCGCGCCTGCGGTAATGCTGTGGGATTTAGTCGCCCGCCGGGTGGGCTATTTGGGTGCATTGATTATCGCCATGGGTATTCAAGTGGTGGGCATCGTGCTGCCTGCCATCACAGCCAATGCGGCGATCGTGCTGCTAAGCGCCGTGCTTTACGGCGGCACCTTTCTTGGCTGTGTCAGCTTAGTGTTGACGATGGCCGGCAGGCTTTATCCGGCAAGCCCCGCGCGGCTAATGGGGCAGATGACCCTGGCCTACGGTGCCGCGCAAATCTGCGCCCCGGCGCTAACGGGCATGTTGGCCGAAGCCTCCGGCCATTACGGTGTTGGGCTTTGGCTGGCAGGCGGCTTTGTAACGCTCGGCGCCGTACTACTGGCCTGTTTACGTCGCGTGGACCAAACCGCCCAGCGTTTGGATGCCGCCGCTAAAGCCACTGTCTATGCCTAAGGAGTGGGAGCTAATGGGGACTTAGTGGGCATTGCTCGCGAAATCCTCTAGCATGAGCCCCTTTTTCTGACAGGATAACTGGGCAAATGACCACGTCTGGGCAACCTCGCACTCAGTGGCTAGGCCGCTGGGGGTTTATATTAGCGGCAACAGGTTCAGCGGTTGGGCTGGGCAATATCTGGAAATTCCCCTATATCACCGGGGAGTTCGGCGGTGGTGCCTTCGTGCTGGTCTACCTGGCCTGCATTTTTGCCGTGGGTGTACCGGTAATGATGACCGAAATCGCCTTTGGGCGGCGTGGGCAGGGCAGCCCGGTGGATGCCATTCGCCGTGTGGTTAATGAGTCTGGCCGCGCATCGGCGTGGTCGCTGGTCGGCTGGATGGCCATGCTCTGCGGCTTTATGGTCCTGTCATTTTACGTCGTCGTGGCGGGCTGGTCGTTTTCTTATCTGTGGAAAATGCTAACGGGTGGCCTCGCGGGCAGCAGCGTCGATGATATGGCCGCAGTGTTTGGCGCCAATAACGCCAACCCACTGACGCTGGGTTTCTGGAGTACGTTAGTCACGCTGCTGACCATGCTGATTGTCGGCAAAGGCGTACAGAAGGGCATTGAGAAAAGCGTGAGCTGGATGATGCCGGGCTTGGTGATCATGCTCGTGGTGCTGATTGGCTTTGGCATGTTCTCCGGCGGCTTTGGCGATGCGGTCAGCTTCCTGTTTTCGTTTAACGCGGGCAGCCTTTCCAGCGAAGGCCTGCTGGCAGCGCTTGGCCACGCCTTCTTTACGCTCTCTCTCGCCTCTGGGGCGATTCTTACTTACGGCAGCTACCTGCCCAAAGGTGCCTCGATTGGCCGCACCACGGTGAGTGTTGCCGTGGCGGATACGGTGGTAGCGCTCATGGCGGGCCTGGCGATCTTTCCGGTCATTTTTGCCAACGGTATGAACCCCGGCGAAGGCCCCGGCTTGATCTTTATGAGCCTGCCGCTGGCCTTCCAGGCGATGCCGCTGGGCACGCTGTTCGGCAGCCTGTTTTTCTTAATGCTTTCTATGGCGGCGTTGACCTCGGCAATTTCCATGGTCGAAGCCACGGTTTCCTGGCTGTGTGATAACAAAGGCCTCTCGCGTCCGGCGGCCTCGTGGAGTACGGGTATTGTGCTGTGGTTAATCAGTACCCTGGCGATGTTGTCGTTTAATCTGGGCGCTGACTGGACGCTGGCAGGCAAAACCTTTTTCGACTGGCTGGATTACCTGACATCACGCTGGATGATGCCGCTGGGTGGCCTGGGCATGGTGGTGTTGGCGGGCTTTGTATTGAAGAGCGATACTTTCCGCGATGAACTAGGGCTTGCGCCGCTGCCCTATGCACTATGGCTAACCATGGTGCGCTACGTTAGCCCGCTCGGCATTGTGGTGATTTTTGTCGATGCGCTGGGCGTCTATCAAGTTTCATTTGCAGCGCATTGGCCGTGGCTGTTGGCAATTTTGGTGGCGATGGTGGCGCTGGGTGAAACCCTAAGCCCGCGGCTGCGCTCTGCGCTTCGCACTGGCTAGGGTTTGTTGCTCGCGCTGCTTTGTCTTTTCCTTCGCCTCGGCGGCGGCCAGCGCGCCGGGGTGAGTGCCCACTTTCATCAGCTCATCCCAGCGCGTGGTAAAGCGGTCAGAGCGGTGGGCGCAACGTAACTGCCAAGCCGCTGGGGCATCCGTCATACCAAAACTGATCGTGCCTTGCCCCATGCGCTGATTGATTTGGTCGACCGTGGCCATCAAAAACGGATGGCGATCACGGGTGGGCGGATGTAGCAGCGAAAGCTGATACTGCTCAGCGTCCACTAAATCGAGCAACATCACGCCCGCCTTCATAAACCGATAGCGGGGGCGGTGAATCTGCTCAAGCCCCTGGCGTACCGCGTCAAGAATCACTCGGGTGTCGTCGCTAGGTGAGGGCAGGGCGATGAGCGCTTGCGGAAAATATTGCGGTTGGTCACGGCGATGGCGGTTGGTTTTAAGAAATACCATTACCGCCCGGGCCAGGCTGCGCTGTTCGCGCAGTTTTTCAGCGCTACGCTGGGCGTGACGACGCAGCGCGTTATGCACTTCTGTAAAAGCGCCCGTCATTTGGCCGAATGAGCGAGAGGTCATAATGCGCTGGCGCGGTTGATCCAACGCGTTCATCTCCAGGCAGGGGATGCCGCGCAGTTCAAGCGCTGTGCGTGCCAACACCACCGAGAAGCGCTTGCGCAGCAGCTTTTCATCACTTTCACGTAAATCCCAGGCGGTGTTGACGCCGCCGATGGCTAAGCGCTCGGCCAGCCGACGACCAACGCCCCATACACTGCCCACCGGGGTGCGTTTTAGCAGTGCCTCGGTGGTGTGGTCTTGTCCATTCAGCAGGCAAACGCCTTCGTAGTGGGGGTCTTGCTTGGCAAGGTGGTTGGCCAGCTTAGCGAGCGTATGGGTCGGGGCCAGCCCGACACAGACCGGTAAGCCTAGGTGGCGGCGAATACGCTGGCGCAACTGCCGCCCCAGCGCCTCACATTGCTCTGCCGTTAACCCTTCTAAGTAGACGAACATTTCATCAATCGAGTAGGGGGCGATCTCTGGGCAGGCGTCACGCAACAATTGGGCTAGCCGTGCCGACATATCGCCGTAAAGCTCATAGTTAGAGGAGAGCAGATGGATCTCGCCGCGCTGGCGCAGCCCTTCAAGCTTGAAAGCTGGCGTGCCCATGGGAATGTCCAGCGCTTTCAATTCGGCTGAGCGCGCGATGACGCAACCATCATTATTCGACATAACGCCGACGGGCCGGCCTTCCAGGTGGGGCTGAAAAACGCGCTCGCAGCTGACATAAAAATTATTGGCGTCGACTAATCCGATCATCACTCTTCCTTAGCTCAACGTAAGTACTCGTGCACCACGGCACGCACCACACCCCATAATTGGCAGTCGCTGCCCTCAAGAGGAACGGGCGGGTAGTGCGGATGGGTTGAACATAGATGTGGGGTGCCCTGGTAAAGTGCGTAGCGTTTAATCAGCGCTTCGCCTTCCAGCATCGCGACCAAAATATGGCCCAGGCGCGGCTCAATACCACGGTCAACGATGAGTAAATCACCCTCAAAAATACCCCAGCCTTCCATGCTGTCGCCGGTGGCGGTGACATAAAACGTCTCGGTGGGGTTTTTGACCAGCCGGGTATTGAGATCCAGCGTGCACGGCTCGTAATCCTGCGCAGGCGAAGGAAAACCGCTAAAACCCGCGCGGCCTAAAAAAGTTAAATGCGGCAACGGCTGGGCGCTTAACGGCAAGGCGGGGGTAAAGTGAGATAGTTGGCCCGGCATTGTCGGTATCCTGATGTTTAAAGTATTGTATGAATATACAGTATTTTTTAACAGGAAAGAAAATGCAAATGGGTTGCGAGTTAAAGGTAACTAATCTTCTGTGATGACTGTCCACTCGGTCAGCATTTAATGGCTGGCTCAACATGAAGCACGCTCATGCACGACCTGACGCGGATGCGATGAAAGTCGCCTCAGGCTGCGTTATGATAGCGGCCTCGCTTCTCCCATGATGACCCTTTCTCGTTACGAGGTGCCCGCCGATGTTCAGCCGCGATATGACAATTGCCGGATTCGATGATGTGCTGTTTGATGCCATGCAGAAAGAGGTGGCGCGCCAGGAAGCCCACATCGAACTGATTGCTTCTGAAAACTACGCCAGCCCCCGCGTACTGGAAGCCCAGGGCAGCCAGCTGACCAATAAATACGCTGAAGGCTACCCCGGTAAGCGTTACTACGGCGGCTGTGAATTTGTCGATATCGCTGAAAACCTGGCGATCGATTACGCTAAAGAGCTGTTCGGCGCGACCTACGTAAACGTACAGCCGCACTCCGGCTCGCAAGCCAACAGCGCCGTTTTCCAGGCATTGGTCAAGCCAGGCGACACCATTCTAGGCATGAGCCTGGATGCCGGTGGCCACCTGACCCACGGCGCCAAGCCGAGCTTTTCGGGCAAGCACTACAATGCCATCCAGTACGGCCTGAATGACCAAGAGCTGATCGATTACGAACAAGTGGCCCAGCTTGCCCGTGAGCACAAGCCCAAAATGATCATCGCCGGTTTCTCAGCCTATTCACAAATCGTCGATTGGGCCAAGTTCCGCGAGATCGCTGACGAAGTGGGCGCTTACTTACTGGTCGATATGGCCCACGTCTCAGGCTTAGTTGCGGCAGGTGTTTACCCAAGCCCCTTGCCCCATGCCCACGTAGTCACCTCCACCACGCACAAAACCCTGCGCGGCCCGCGTAGTGGCGTAATTCTCTCCGCCGAAAACGACGCCGATATCGAGAAGAAGCTTCAGTCAGCCGTATTCCCCGGCGGCCAGGGCGGCCCGTTGATGCACGTGATCGCGGCTAAAGCAGTGTGCTTCAAAGAAGCCATGGCGCCCGAGTTCAAAACCTACCAGCAGCAGGTAGTCAAAAATGCCCAGGCAATGGCCAAGGTGTTTATCGAACGCGGTTACGACATCGTTTCCGGCGGCACCGAAGACCACCTCTTCCTACTCTCACTGATCAAACAGGGCGTCACCGGTAAAGATGCCGATGCGGCGCTAGGCCGTGCCCACATCACCGTGAACAAGAACGCCGTGCCTAACGACCCGCAAAGCCCGTTCGTCACCTCTGGCCTGCGCATCGGCACCCCGGCGGTAACCACGCGCGGCTTCGGTGAAGAAGAGTGTACCCAACTCGCTGGTTGGATCTGCGACATTCTCGACGTACTGGCCAAAGGCGAAGACACCAGCGCTATTGAAGCCCAGGTGCTGGATAAAGTAGCTGAGGTTTGCGCGCGTCTGCCTGTGTATAAATAAGCGACGCCTGCTATAAGTAGCTAGCCCAGCGTTCGATAGAGCCGCTGAAGACCACACTCTTCGGCGGCTTTGTCTTTTACGGCTACTGTAAGTACATATTGGAGGCTTCACCTGCTGATGGCCTGCTACGCCGTTTGTGCTGAATTGGAGCGGGTGGAGGGCAGCGTAACCTTGGCTTTCCGACCAGGTAGAGGGGCAGAAAGACTCGCCCCGCTTACACTGGATAAGGTACCATTGCGCGCGTTCTGCGCTGGCTTAGCTGTCGTAAAGGTACATGTCCCTCCTTGCGTTGGGATGAGCTAAACCAAGAGCATCATTAACCGTGCGGCCAATGGGCATTCTATTAAAATCGCAGTGACCGAACGCAGTAAGCCATGCAGTAAAAGGCGCCGCCTGTGCGCCAAATGCTAATTAAGGCTAGGGCCCGGGGAATGTCCAGAAAAATCCCCGGGCGGTAGCGTGCCTGAAAGGTTTTTAAGAAGCAGAGTTATGAGAGTCTCCGCTATTTATACCCTGCTCATAGGCGCGGTAGAGTTAAAAATTTGATGTGATTCAGAAGTGGTCACCGCTACCGCCCACAACCTTTAGACGCTAATCTGCAATTAGCAAGAAGGTCGGCTCAACCCTTATTGTATTTTTGTGAGGGCAGCGCGATAGCCGCTGGAAAGCAGTGCTAAAAAAGGGTGGACTCCAAGCCTTTATAGGAGGCCAGCTTGTTGGGCGATTGGTCATCTACAAAGTATCACCCACGACAACAAAGAACCTAGCACTTGTTCACGTAGTGCCTATCATTAAGAAAATGTATCATATCGATCAATTGACAACTGCAGCATGCACAAATAATTAGCTGACTAGCTAAATTAAAGCATGAGGCATATACCTAAAAAGGGCACGGGAAGGCGTCCGGAATATCCCCGGGCGGTAGCGTGCCTTTATTTTGATTACCCCTTACTGGCGAAATAGCATGAATCAATCTCCTCCTCATGAGCCGCAGCGCTACCCTTCAAACGACGAAATTTCCTTGGTTGATCTTGCTAAGATTCTGGTCAAACGCTGGAAAGCCATGGTGTTAGTCTTTCTTGTCATTGTGCTTGGTGCATTGGCCTATGTGCTGCTAACAGAGCGCTCCTATGAATACGTCTCAATTTATCAGGTGGTAGAAGAGGCGCCCGGACGTGCCCTGGAAACACCAGCTTCCGTATTGGCTAAGGTTAATAGCCTCTATATTGGATCAGAGACGCGTAAACTCAGGGAGTCGGCAGGATTGGAGAGTCTACCCTTTGAAGTGACTGCAGATAATCCTAGCGACACTTTGCTTGTCCGTTTGTATTCGGAAGCGAGTACGCACAATCATGAATTGGTAGCTCAGATGCATGAAGCATTGCTATCTCGCATGATGGAAGAGCAAGGTGATCGTCTTGAGAGGCAGCAGGCCGCCCTTGAGCAACAATTACAGAACACTGAAGCTACTTTGGAGTCCGTCGCGCAGACCAGTACCGAATGGGGAAGTGAACTGGCCGCTAGCTACACGGAACGCTTGGCCGATATACGGCAAGATCTCACTCAGTTAAGCGAAGGTGAGGTTGTGCAGGTGTCAGTGCAAAGCCTTGAACCTGCTGGTACCGGCCGCAGTTTAATTATGATTTTGGCATTGGTATTTGGCGGCATAGCGGGGATTATGATGGCATTCTTTGCTGAACTTGTTTGCAGAGTCCGTGAAAGTTTAGACGCGGAAAGTAAATAGCGTACTTTTTCTTTAAGTTAATTTTTTAAATTTAAATAATATTAATCTAAATGTTGGCTATTGCTACTTAGTCTGAGTTGAATAGGTGTAAAAATGAAGTTTCTTATTACAGGCGGTGCTGGGTTTATAGGTTCAGCAGTCATCAGGCATATTATTACCAACACCTCAGACGAAGTGATTAACCTTGATAAACTAACCTATGCTGGCAACTTAGAAAGCTTGGTTGAGTTCAGTGACAGCGAGCGGTACGCCTTTGAGCAAGTGGATGTTTGTAACCTTGCTGAAGTGAACCGAGTATTGGCCCGACATCAGCCAGACGCCATCATGCATTTAGCCGCCGAAAGCCACGTAGACCGCTCTATAGATGGTCCGGCGGACTTTATCGAAACCAACATTATTGGCACCTATACCTTACTGGAAGCTGCTCGCATCTACTTTCAATCTTTAGATGTCGACCGTAAGGCAAGCTTTCGCTTTCATCATATAAGCACGGATGAAGTCTACGGCGATCTCCCCCATCTCAGCAAAACACCGAACGCAGAAGAATATCTATTTACTGAACAAACTAGCTACGCTCCAAGCAGTCCATACTCGGCGAGCAAAGCCAGCTCCGACCACTTGGTACGTGCATGGCAGCGCACCTACGGCCTACCAACGCTGATCACTAACTGTTCAAATAACTATGGCCCCTATCACTTCCCCGAGAAGCTGATTCCACTGGTAATTCTTAATGCTTTAGAAGGTAAGCCGTTACCAGTTTACGGTAAAGGCGAACAGGTGCGTGATTGGCTCTATGTGGAAGACCATGCCCGGGCGCTCTACCAAGTAGTCACGCAAGGCCAGGTAGGGGAGACCTATAACATTGGCGGTCATAACGAAAAACAGAACATCGAAGTCGTCCGCACCATCTGTGATATCCTGCAGGAACTCCATCCGCAGGAACGCAGCTACCGTGACCTGATCACTTTTGTGAAAGACCGCCCTGGTCACGATATGCGCTACGCCATTGATGCCAGCAAAATTCAGAAAGAACTAGGCTGGGCACCAGAAGAAACCTTCGATACTGGCATTCGTAAAACCGTGCAGTGGTACCTAGAAAACCAAAGGTGGTGCCAACGAGTACAAGACGGTAGCTATCAAAGAGAACGTTTAGGAGTAAATGCATGAAAGGAATCATTCTGGCTGGCGGTTCCGGCACGCGTTTGTATCCAATTACCAAAGGCGTCTCTAAGCAGTTGCTGCCTATTTACGATAAGCCAATGATTTACTACCCGCTTTCAGTATTGATGCTGGCCGGTATCAGTGAAATTTTAATTATCTCCACTCCTGAAGACCTGCCCAACTTTGAAAAACTGTTGGGTGACGGCAGTAACTTCGGTGTAAAGCTCAGCTATGCCGAACAGCCCAGCCCAGATGGCTTGGCGCAGGCATTTATTATCGGTGAAGACTTTATTGGTGATGACTGTGTTTGCTTGGTTTTGGGTGACAACATTTTTTATGGTCAGGGCTTTTCTCCCAAGCTGAAGCATACCGCTGCACGCACATCCGGCGCCACTGTATTCGGTTATCAGGTGAAGGACCCGGAACGCTTTGGCGTGGTGGCTTTTGATGAAAACAACAAGGCTATCTCTATTGAGGAAAAGCCTGAGCAGCCCAAATCCAGCTATGCGGTTACCGGCCTGTACTTCTACGATAACGATGTGGTGGAAATTGCTAAGCAGGTGAAGCCTTCACACCGCGGAGAGCTGGAGATTACCAGTATTAATCAAGCTTATTTAGAACGCGGTGACCTGAACGTAGAGCTTCTAGGACGTGGCTTTGCATGGCTAGATACGGGCACCCATGAAAGCCTGCTGGAAGCGGGTAGCTTTGTGCAAACCATTGAGCATCGCCAAGGATTGAAAGTGGCGTGCCTAGAAGAAATTGCCTTCAATAACGGTTGGCTAAGCAAAGAGCAGCTAAAAGCACAGGGGCAAGCTTTGAGCAAGAACGGTTATGGCCAGTACCTGCTCAAGCTGGCAGGGGAAACATAATGAGTGGCTTAGTAAAGCTGATAGACCTTCTCTCATTAGGTGATGACCGCGGATCATTGGTCGCGCTTGAGGCTAATAAAACGGTTCCGTTCGATATTAAACGTGTCTACTACATATTTGGTACCAAGGCAGAAGTTGCTCGGGGTTTTCATGCGCACAAGGCACTCAAGCAGGTAGCGGTGTGTGTGACAGGCAGCTGCCGCATGGTGTTGGATAATGGCAAGCATAAAGAAACAGTATGGCTTGATTCACCGACTAAAGGGCTGGTTATTGAAGACTTGGTTTGGCGGGAAATGCATGACTTCTCCCCCGACTGCGTGCTACTAGTGTTGGCAAGCGAACACTATGATGAGGATGACTATATCCGTGATTATGGCGATTTCTTAAGGATGGCTGAATGATTTTAGAATCTAAAAACATCCTAATTAGATTTGTAGAAGAGTCTGATGCTGACTTTATTTTGAGTCTGCGATTAGATGAACGATACAACACTTTTCTTTCTGCAGTGAGTCCTGATGTTAAAGCGCAAAGAAACTGGATAAAAAAATATAAAGATGATGAAGAGAAAGGCAAGCAGTATTACTTCATTATTGAACGTTTAGATGGCACTCCTTGTGGTACGGTTCGTGTTTACGATATTCGTAAGGACTCATTCTGTTGGGGTAGCTGGATACTTAACGAAAAAAAAACACGCTACGCGGCTTTGGAAAGTGCTTTTCTTGTTTATGAGTTTGGTTTTAAGAGACTAGGTTTTAAAAAATCGCATTTTGATGTTATGAAAGGAAATAAAGGAGTGATCAGATTTCATACAAGGATGGGAGCCATTAAATTTAGTGAAGATGAAGTTAATGATTACTTTGAGATAACAGAAGAAGCAGTACTAAAAGCAAAAGAGAACTTGGCAGACAAAATCTAATGACAATACCTTTCCTCGACCTCAAATCCATCAATGCGCAATACCGCCAAGACTTAGTAGATGCTGCTACTCGTGTCATCGATTCCGGTTGGTACATTCAGGGCACAGAGCTAAAGGCTTTTGAGTCTGAATTTGCTGAATATTGCGTCAGCAAACATTGCATTGGTGTAGCCAATGGCCTGGATGCATTGACGCTGACACTGCGGGCCTGGAAAGAGCTTGGCAAGCTTAAGGAAGGCGATGAAGTCATCGTTCCTGCCAATACCTATATAGCGAGTATTCTTGCCATTACCGAAAACCGACTCAAACCGGTGTTGGTTGAGCCTGACGAGCAGACTTATAATCTCTGCCCAACGAAAACAGCAAAGGCTATTACATCCAATACTAAAGCCATTTTGGCGGTTCATTTATATGGCCAATTGGCCCCAATGCCTGAGCTCATGACATTGGCGGATCAACATGATCTACTGGTATTGGAAGATTCCGCGCAAGCACATGGTGCTGCCATCAATGGTAAAAAAGCTGGTAGTTGGGGTCATGCCTCAGGCTTCAGTTTTTACCCTGGTAAAAATCTGGGTGCTTTGGGGGATGCAGGTGCCGTTACCACAAGCGATGATGAGCTGGCGAGTACTATCCGCGCCTTGGGTAACTACGGCGGCCATAAAAAATATGAGAATCTCTATCAAGGTGTTAATAGTCGCCTGGATGAAATGCAAGCGGCCATGCTACGTGTAAAACTTAAACATCTGGTTGTTGAAACACAGCGGCGCAAAGAAATTGCACTGGCCTATGCCAAAGGCATCACCCATAAAGCGCTATCTCAGCCAATATCAGCCGACAGCACAGATGAGTCACTGGAAAACCATGTATTCCATTTATATGTTATTCGCATGGCAGAACGCGATGCCTTGCAAGCCTACCTGACAAGTGCAGGTATTCAAACACTGATTCACTACCCGATCCCACCGCATCAGCAACAGGCATATGCAGAGTGGAGCGCACAAAAGTATCCGCTGACGGAAGCTATTCATCAGCAAGTGCTTAGCTTGCCGATCAGCCCGGTGATGACAGATGAACAGGTAGATGCTGTTATTGCCGCCTGTAATCACTTTGAGATGCCCTGAGGCATGACACTGATTAAAACCAGCCTGCTTAACGGTATAGCTGTAGTCATTAAAATGCTAACCTTGCTGGGCCTAAATAAAATTCTAGCTATCTATGTTGGCCCCACAGGCTACGCTGCCATTGGTAACTTCCAAAATGCTGTGCAAATGATTACAACGTTTGCCAGCGGAGCAATTAACACCGGCGTAGTAAAATACACTGCAGAATATTACAACGAAGAAGAAAAACAACGCCAAGTTTGGCGTACAGCTGGCACTATTGCCATTGTCGGCTCTGTCATTACGGGCATTGGTGTGTCGCTATTTAGTAAGCAAATTGCATATTTGTTTTTAAAAGATGAAAGCTACAATACAGTTTTTATTTGGTTTTCCATAACCCTTGTGTTTTTTATATTAAATACACTTCTTTTGGCAATATTAAATGGCAAAAAAGAAATCCACCGTTATATTATTGCTAACATTGTGGGTAGTGTTTTCTCTCTCGCAGTCACTAGTGTACTAGCCATTCAGTTTGGTCTACATGGAGCATTAACTGCGCTAGCTATTCATCCGTCTTTTTCTTTTGTGGTAACTTTATATCTTTGCTACAAAGCTGACTGGTTTAAATTTAGCTATCTTTTTGGTGATATAAATAAAAAAGTATTGCTAAATCTAAGTAAGTTTACTGCAATGGCATTGACCAGTGCGGCATGCGTGCCAATAAGTCATATTCTGATTCGTAACCACCTGGGTGATACACTTGGCTGGGAAGCAGCTGGCTATTGGGAAGCCATGTGGCGTTTAAGTGCAGCGTATCTAATGTTAGTGACAACAACACTGAGTGTGTATTACCTACCAAAACTGTCTGAGTTACAAAAGCCAGCTGATATTAAGAAAGAAATAATCCAAGGTTATAAAGTTATTCTGCCTGCCGCAGCAGCCTGCGGCTTGGTTATTTATTTGCTACGTGACTTTATTATCAGTGTACTGTTCACTGAAGACTTTATCCCTATGCGTGAGCTTTTTGCCTGGCAAATGGTGGGGGATACATTGAAGATAGGTAGTTGGCTACTGGCTTATTTAATGCTTAGCAAAGCTATGATGAAGCTATTTATAATTACCGAAATCGTTTTTGCAATAGGTTTTTACGGCTGGACATACTTGTTCACTGGCATGGTAGGTTTAGAAGGCATGTCTATCGCCCATGCCGTCAACTACGCAATATATTGGGTGGTAATGAGTGTTTTCATTGGTAATACAGTTTTGAGAGAAGCAAAGTAAGTAATGCAAAATTACTCCCAACTTTCATTTTCCGACTTCGAAATCCTCGCAGCAGAACTACAGTCCGTGCTATGGTTACTTGATATGAGGAATCTGAATAATTGCAAAGATGGCGCAGCCTTAACTGAATTATGACAATAAAGCAAAAAAACTCAGCAAAGTTTTAATCCCCAGAATAAAGAATTAAATAATAGTTGCTTACTGCCTGCGCCGAAGAAATCGACAGAACATAAGACCCCAATCTATTAAATTAATATGATTTTTTTATGCTTAATACATTAAAGAAATAAACATACAAATGAGCAACCTTTCGTCTCCATTGTTATACTCTGTTACAGACACGCACGGTTTGTTCAAAACAGCATTCAAAGTGGGATTGATAAAGACTGTAAACATAGAATTATTTGTTATTGATGATGAATCTAACGATAATTCAGATGATTTTATTCAGTAAATAGTTGTTTTGTGAATCACGTGTTAAGGGATTTGAGTTGAGACATAGGCCAAATAAGGGTTTGTGTGCAACGCTTATTGAGAGATTTTAGTTGATGCTACGTACGATATTTTCGAGGAAGAGCTGTGAAAGTTTCAATTGCTGTAATTTCTTATAATTCAGAAAAAACAATTTTATCAACACTTGATAGCATACTGGGTCAAGATTACGATCGTCGTAAAATTGAATTGGTTATTTCAGATGATGCTTCTAGGGATGCAACTGTAGAGATCGCTCAAAATTGGCTTAAAGAGTATGGTTCTTCATTTGATTCAACTAAATTGATAGTTAACAGTGTTAACTCAGGTGTTTCAGCTAACTATAATAACGCTTCTAAAGCTTGCACCTCTGAGTGGATAAAAATTATTGCAGCTGATGATATATTAAAAGAAAATTGTCTGTCATCAAATATTAGCTTCATAATTAATGAGCCTAGGGCTCAAATAGTATTTTCATATATAGAATGTTTTGGAGACGCTACTGGGATTATCCCTTATGCATCTCAGTTAGATTTTTTTTCTCTTGATGCAAAAGAGCAAAATAATGTGTTTAGATATTTTAGTTTTAATGTGGCTCCATCTCAGTTTATAAAGAAGAGTTTACTGCAAGATGTGGGGTTTGCAAATGAAGACTATCGTCTTATGGAGGATTGTCCTTTATGGCTAAAGATCACTGCGTCGGGTGTGCGATTATATTTTAATGAAGTTGTAACAGTTAAATATCGGGTGGCAAATTCCATTTCAAAGGCTGGAAGCAAGTTTATCAATAGAGATTTTGTTAAATGTTGTTTACTTATTAATAAAAACGAGAAAAAAGAGGTTTTTCCTTCATTTGGTTTTTTCTTAAAGCTTGAAGAGCAGTTGATTCTACGTTATAAGCTTTTTCTTTCTTACATATTAGGAAATAGAAGAACTGTGTTACATAAAATCCTGTTTAACATGATATGGTTTTTCACGCCGCTTAATTTATTTTATAGGGGCAGAGAAAGAATGTTGCGAATAAGGAGTTACAATTAGTGTTTTATTTGTATCTGCTATTTTATTTGTTTGTAGTGTATGTTGAGCTTAAATTATGGAGGGAGTTGACGCCGGTAATAATATCGTTCAGTGGTATAACCGTAATTGCGGTTCTTCATGCTACGCTAGGTCGTTATTTAGGTTTTCTTGAGGTAGATCCAAAAGTTTTTCAATACATTTTTCTTTTCCTACTAATCGCATTTGTAGCTAGTTTATTTGCTTTTATAATATTTAGTTCGTGTCGGAGACCTCGGCAGTTTGCTACAGCTAATGATGGTCCTGCACTTTATTCTAGTATGTTTGAAAAGAGTAATAACGATCTTACTTTTTCAAAATCGAGTGGCGACGGTGGTTTTTCAAATGTTTTTTTCCATAAAAAAAACGTTGCTTACCTTTTCTTAAGTTCAGTTTTTCTTCTTTTAGCCTTTCTAGCTTATTCCATTTTAAATGCTTATTTGTCAACGGGTGGTATCTCGGGTCAGATGTATGAAAGGGCATTAACGTATGGGGTTGTAGGGCACTGTTTTGCTTTGTTAATGTCGTGCGTGCCTTTTTTGTATTTATTTTATAAAAACTCTCCTATTCGCTTTGTTAGGCGGTTGTGTGCTCTTTTTCTGATTTTTGCATTTGTTTTTCTTTTCATGAAGCAAGTGAAGTATTGGGTCTTGGTTCCTCTGGTTTGGATTACAATTATAAACTTTAAATTGAATGGATTCAGAATTAATTTTTCGTTTCTTTATAAGGTCCTAGGGCTGGTGGCTGTTGCTGTAGCACTATTCTATACTGTTTATTTTTTACAGGTCATTGACGGGAGGGGGGGCACAGATGGCTTGGATTTTTACCAGTTAAATTTGAGTATATTTTATCACTTACTTGGCTATTTGTTTTCAGGATTGATTGTTTTCTCTTCATTGATTGAGGATGGTTTTTTTTTAGAAATAATCTATAGAGACATAGCGGTTGCTTTTAACGGCTTGTCTAATATTTTGAGTTCTTTAGTCGGTAAAGGGGTGTACGAGGGGGAACATGTATTAATTAATTTTTATGTGCTGGATGATGGGTTCGGCAAAACTGGTAATGTGGGAACTCTCTGGGCTGATTTTATGTTGTACATGGGAGTTTTTGCATTTCCAGTTTATTTTTTACTTTACTTTGCTGTCTATTTATTATTCATGCTATCTAAAGCTTATTTTGTGTGCTTTATCTATTATTCAGGTATTGTTTCTTTCTTATTCTTCTCTTGGTTTTCATCTTATTTTAAACTTTTATCTCCTTACGAGGTGCCTATTTTGTCTGCATTTATAGCATTGCTGCTTGTACTTCTTTCTAATGCTGGATTATCAGGCAGTAGATCGAAGCGCCTACACTAAAGCAAGGTATGTAAAAGTGATAATAAATAAGCTTGGTTGTGTAAGATGCTGCTTGATCAAGGAGTTGTCCTTCAAGAAATGAGGTATGCTAAAATGAAAATTGCCTTAATCTCTGGTGCTTCTTCAATCCACACCGTGCGCTGGGCCAATGGATTAAGTGATGCTGGACATGAAGTACATGTGATTACCCAACATGCTCCTTGCGACCCGTTTGTGCCTGCAGTAACGGTGCATACTTTTCCCTTTCGTGGAGTGCTTGGTTATTTCATAATGGCCCCTGCGGTGCGTCGTTTGCTGAAGCAATTACAGCCCGATATTGTTAATGCGCATTATGCTAGTGGTTATGGTACTACCGCGTGCTTGGCGCAAGTGCGTCCCTTCGCGCTTTCGGTGTGGGGCACTGATGTGTACGACTTCCCTTATAAATCGCCTGTGCACAAATGGTTGGTACGTAGAAATGTCATGGCGGCTGATGCCGTCGCATCTACCAGTTATTGCATGGCCGAGCAAACCCGCCAGATCGCTCCTGAGGTAGGTAGTATCCACATCACACCTTTTGGTGTTGATATGAATGCCTATACCCATATCGAAGCGTTGCAGCCTAATAATGACAAGCTAGTTATCGGCACAGTAAAAACCATGGCGGATGCATATGGCATTGATACGTTAATTGAGGCGTTTGCTTTGCTGCATAAAAAGCTAATTAGCATACGGCCAGAACTTGCAAAAAAATTACAGCTGCGGTTGGTTGGTGGTGGCCAGCAAACGGAAGCATTACAAAAGCTAGCGAGCAAACTTGGTATATCAGAAAAAACCAACTTTATAGGCCGTGTTCCCCATCAAGAAGTACCTAATGAACTTGCCAAGTTGGATATATACGTGGCGTTAAGCCGTCGTGAAAGCTTTGGTGTTGCTATCATCGAAGCGGGTGCTGCTCGCCGCCCAGTGGTGGTCTCTGATGCGGGTGGCCTGCCAGAAGTAACATTAAACAATAAAACTGGCCTCGTCGTTCGTCGTGAAAACCCACAAGCTGCGGCTGATGCCATAGAGCAGCTCGTGCTTAATCCTGAGCTTCGTTTACAAATGGGTGAAGCTGGAAAGCAGCATGTAAACGAAAACTACAGCTGGGATGCTTGTATTAAAATTATGGAGAGAGTATTTGAAAAAACTATAAAAACGTATAAGGCTGATTGAGATGTAAGAATATTAAGTATCATCGTTGCTCTCCTTCAGTTTATAATAGCCAGTGTGGCATTCCGCGCAATTTAATATACGACCAGTATTTTAGAATTTATATTGCATATAATCAGTTTTTTGATGCCACATTTTAGCTAGTGAAATTAGTCGACTGACCAGGCATCTATTAATTTACCGAGGTAAAATTGTAGTTAAATTGCTCAGATTTGACAGCCAACTAAAGTGAAGATATGACACCATTAGTATCAATAATAACTCCAGTTTATAACTCTGAAATTTCTTTGAAGCAAACAGTAGAGTCTGTTAGGTTCCAAAATTTCAAAGACTGGGAGCTTATTCTTGTAGACGACAACTCTCAAGATAATTCGTATGCTCTTGCGCATGAGTTAGCTGAGAACGATTCGCGTATCAAGGTTATTAAACTTTCAGAAAATTCAGGTGCCGCTGTAGCACGTAATACTGCGATAGCTGCTGCGCAAGGTCGTTATATTGCTTTTTTAGATAGTGATGATCTTTGGTTACCAAATAAGTTGGAAAGGCAGCTAAATATTATGCAGCAAAAAGACATCGCTTTTTCATTTTCTGCTTATGAAAAGATTGATGAACAGGGAAACCTTTTGGGCTTTATGGGCGTACCTGAAAAAGTTAATTATGATCAATTGCTTAAATGTTGTGTGATAGGGTGCCTTACTGCAATGTATGATACTGAAAAGTTAGGCAAGGTTTATATGCCGTTAATTCGTAAGCGGCAAGACTTAGGTCTTTGGTTATGTTTACTTAAAAAAACTGAATTTGCTTACGGGATTCAAGAGAAATTGGGCCAGTATCGTCTACGCAAGGGCTCTATTTCATCCAATAAGGCTAATGCCGCAAGCTTTACATGGCGCCTTTACCGAGATGTTGAAAAATTGGGATTATTGAAAAGTAGTTATTATTTTTTACACTATGCGGTTCGGGGAGTTCTTCGCCAAAAATTTCCGGCCTTAGCTAAAAAGCTGGGTGTTCTTGATTAAAATATATGCTCTTATGATTAAGTGTTAATGAAAAAATAAATCAGTCATAAATTGCTGATTAATAGCTGTTTTTATTAACTGTAATGCACAAATTTTATGTATGAACACTTAATGATTTTATTTATGATAAAAGTATGTGTTTATAAAGGAAAAAAGATAAAGGGTGCTTATGAAAATTACTGTTTTTGGCACCGGCTATGTGGGCTTAGTGCAGGGCGTCATTCTAGCTAATGTCGGCCACCACGTGGTGTGTGTCGATGTGGATGCCGATAAAGTAGAAAAGCTTACCCAGGGCATCATTCCTATTTTTGAACCTGGCCTGGAAGCACTGGTAAAAGAGAACAGCGCCGCTGGGCGGCTGCAGTTCACTACCGATGCCGCCGCGGGCGTTACCCATGGCGATGTGCAGTTTATTGCAGTGGGTACGCCGCCAGACGAAGATGGTAGTGCCGATCTGCAATATGTCCTGAAGGTGGCTGAAACCATCGCTGAACATATGCAGGCGCACCGAATTATTGTTGATAAATCTACCGTGCCAGTTGGTACTGCCGATAAAGTACGCACCTGGGTGGCCCGGGTACTAGAACAGCACGGCAAAACGGCGCTTACCTTTGATGTTGTCTCCAACCCGGAATTTTTGAAGGAAGGCAGTGCCGTGGCGGACTGCCAAAAACCTGATCGTATTATTATTGGTACCGAAGATACCCATAGCATTGAGATAATGCGCGAACTTTACGCGCCGTTTAATCGCAACCATGAAAAAATGATTGTGATGGATGTACGTAGCGCTGAGCTAACCAAGTACGCCGCTAACTGCATGTTGGCGACCAAAATCAGCTTTATGAACGAAATGGCGAACCTAGCTGAGCGCTTGGGCGCTGATATTGAAGCGGTGCGCCAGGGCATCGGCACAGACCCTCGCATTGGCTATCACTTTATTTACCCAGGGGTGGGCTACGGTGGCTCCTGTTTTCCTAAAGATGTGCAGGCGCTGGTGCGTACTGCTGAAAACATTGGATTTGATGCCAAGGTGCTAAAAGCGGTAGAAGCCCGCAATGCCGAACAGAAAACTACCCTGTTCGAGAAAATCCACGCTCACTTTAACGGTGCGCTTTCCGGTAAAACATTCGCCCTTTGGGGCTTGGCCTTCAAGCCAAACACCGATGATATGCGCGAAGCGCCCAGCCGTGTGCTAATGGAAGCTCTGTGGGCAGCCGGTGCCAAGGTGCAAGCGTTTGACCCTGAAGCCATGGAAGAAACCCAGCGGCTATACGGTAACCGCGATGATCTAACCCTGTGCGGGACTAAAGAAACTGCGCTAAATGGGGCCGATGCGCTAGTAGTAGTGACTGAATGGCAAAATTTCCGTGCGCTAGATTTTGCATTGATCCATACGCAACTCAGCCAGCCCACTATTTTCGATGGTCGTAATATGCACGAACCTGCACGCATGGCCAACAAAGGCTTTACCTACTACTCCGTAGGGCGCAAGCCATTGATGAGTGAGTAACCTGCAGTATCAATTAGCGTTGCATAAAAGGCGCCGTCTTGAGCTTTTACTCTTTCATTAAAACCTTTGCCGCCTAACTATTAATGCACCTGTCGCTGTCTTTTTGGGCTGTTAGCAGTGAGGTTGTTAGAGAAGGTGACGGCTACCAAGGCCATTTGGGAGTCCGACTTGTCGGGCGATCAGACCATCTAAAAATTTTACCCTCGGCGGTAAAATGCCTAGGGCTTGTCTACGTAGTACCCGCCATTAAGAAAATGTATCATGCCGATCAATTTACAATTGCTCTGTGCGTGCGTATTCACCAACCACCTATTGAAAAATGCAGCATTGAGTATATATCAGTATTAGGTCATAGAAATGCATTCGGTACATTCCAGGGCTGTAGCACCCCCTGAACTTTATTTAAAGAGATCAACGATATGTGTGAAATCTCAAACTGCACATTGATGGAGTCGCTGTGGCATGTCGGCGCCATGGTTCAGGCCAATGAACCGGAGGCGATGCTGGATGATAAGCAAATCTACTGGTTACGCTATGATCTGAGCCAGATGGCCACTCGCGACCAAGCGGGTAAGGGCGCCAATTCGCTAGAGATCTCCACCGAATGGAAGATATTTTGTGCTGTCGATTTCGGCTGGCCAAAACAACAGCTGACCGCTCCGGTCATTATTTGTGAGCGAAACCCGCTCGAACCGGCGGCGGATGTAGCGGATGTAAAAGCGGCTGGTCTGTTGTACTACCCCGTATGTAGGGATTATGTCATTCAGGAGTATGTGTGAATAATAAATTCGAACGCCGTCATTCGCGGTGGTATGAGGTATTTCTTCTTGGTATTGCCTTTCAGATATTAATAGGGCTGCCTTTTGTCGTATTAATACCTGGTTTAGAGAGGTGGGGCTGGGATTTTTGGTTGTATCTTCCAGACGTGCGAAGAAACACTATTGCCGCAATAGCCTTATCATTTTTATGTATATTGTTTATTTTACGGCGCCTGATGCGCTTCCCAGGGGTGAAGGTCGCTTCCTTCATCTTCCCTACAGTTTCAGTTGTTTTTTTGATAGCTATGGCTATTTTGCTGTTTACACGTGAGCGCTATACACGTCAAGTAATAGGGGGTGGTTATATACTGACGTTGGTCTGGTTTTATGCTGGGTATTTCATCGGTATAAGATACAGGCGCTTAAAGTTTGGTGTTGTACCAGTTGGTGAAGCATTAAAGCTTGAACCGACGACAAATGTCGAGCTCCGTTTTCTAGACAGTCCTGAGCTTGATGGGGTCAGAGTGGATGGGATTGTTGCAGACTTACACGCTAATGATCTATCAGGGGAGTGGGAGCACTTTCTTGCAGAGTGCACACTTAGTCAGATTCCTGTGTATCATGTCAAACAAATTCAAGAATCTCTTACTGGGCGCGTTAGAATCGATAGATTATCTGAGAATGAATATGGTTCTTTACTGCCTTCATTTTTCTATATGAATTGTAAGAGATTCATCGACACCGCAGCAGTATTAGTAACCTTTCCGTTAACCTTGCCTCTTATGGCATTGACAGCTGTAGCGATAAAGTTAGATAGTCCTGGCCCAGCACTGTTTATTCAAGATCGTGTTGGGCAGGGCAACCACACCTTCCGAATCTATAAATTCCGAAGTATGGGCCGCGATTCGGAGAAAGACGGAGCCATGCTCGCACAATGCAACGATATGCGAATCACGCGGGTTGGTAAGTTCATCCGGAAGACGCGCCTGGACGAGCTGCCGCAATTCTTCAACGTATTGAAGGGCGATATGAGCCTTATCGGCCCGCGCCCTGAGCAACGCTTTTTTGTGGATCAATTCGAGAAAGAGATTCCTTTCTATATCTACCGCCATGTAGTCAAGCCAGGTATCACCGGCTGGGCTCAGGTGGTTCATGGTTACGCCAGTGATGCAGATGATACCCGCATCAAGATCGAACACGATTTTTACTACATTAAGCACTTTTCGCTATGGATAGATATACTGATCGCGTTCAAGACGTTAAAAACGATTTTGACGGGGTTTGGTGCTAAGTGATGTATTTGGCATGGTTGGTTGTCTTGATTAATATATCAAGTTGAACTGAGCTGGCTGTGGATAGAGCGACAGGAGTTGTGAGGTTTTTATCAGCTTTGTTTGGTGTGATTGTTTCATTAGCGCTTCCATTATTATTAAGGAAGATAAATGGCTATTCTCGTGACTGGTGGTGCCGGGTATATCGGCTCACATACCGTAGTGGAGCTTCTTCAAGCCGGCCATAACGTGGTAGTGGTTGATAATCTTTCCAATGCGTCTATCGAGGCACTTAAGCGCGTCGAATCGATCACTGGCAAGAAAGTATTGTTAGTTGAAGGTGATATACGTGATCGGGTCTTGTTAGACAGAATCTTCAGCGAACATTCAATCGAGGCGGTGATGCATTTCGCTGGCCTCAAGGCTGTCGGTGAGAGCGTGCAGAAACCGCTGGTGTATTATGAGAATAATGTCGCGGGCAGCGTCACGCTTTGTCAGGCCATGCAGGCGGCGGGTGTCTATCGACTGGTGTTTAGCTCCTCAGCGACCGTTTACGGCGAGCCGCCGAAAATGCCGATCCATGAAGATTTCCCTACAGGTGTGCCGACCAATCCTTACGGGCGTTCGAAGTTAATGGTCGAGGAAATACTCAAGGATCTGGCGCTGTCCGATGAACGCTGGGCGATCGCCTTGTTGCGTTATTTTAATCCGGTCGGGGCCCATGAGAGTGGCCTTATCGGTGAGGATCCGCAGGGCGTTCCCAATAATCTACTGCCTTATATCGCCCAAGTGGCTATCGGCCGTCTCGACAAGCTCGCCGTTTATGGTGGCGATTACCTTACACCCGATGGTACTGGGATACGCGACTATATACATGTGGTGGATTTGGCTAATGGTCATCTAAAGGCACTGGACGTGCTGGGCCGCCAGAACGGCGTGAATACCTGGAACCTGGGCACGGGCCGGGGAGTTTCCGTGTTGGAGATGGTCAAGGCATTTGAGCAAGCGAGTGGCAGGCCCGTTCCGTATACTGTTGCGCCGCGTCGAGCAGGGGATATCGCTGAGTGTTGGGCCGATCCCTCCAAAGCCAGGGAGGAGCTCGGCTGGAGCGCACAAAGAGGGCTGGCACATATGATGGTCGATACCTGGCGATGGCAATCACAGAATCCCACGGGCTATCGGCAAAGCTGAATGGCTATCGCCAGATATCTGCGCCGTTTTGCCGATCATAAGATTGCACTACACTATTTAATATAACAAATTTAAGTTTGTTGGTTTTTTCTGACGATGGTAGGGGAGGTATGTGGTAGTATCCCGCGCTCGATTTATATCAGTGTCGGAGCTTTCGTGAATCACTCCCCACCCACGGTTTCTTTGCCAGGCTTGTCCTCTTTGTCCTCTCCATCTATATCCTCTCCTTTGTCGATCTATACTTCCCTTTCCGTTTTTCTGTTTTGTTCTATAGCGCTGGTGGTACCTAGCGGTTATTCGCTAGGCGCGTTGATGCTGCTATTGGGTAGCGTAGTGCTGTTGATAAAACGACCGGCGCTTGCCTTGAGCCGCCAGGATGCATTGGTGATGTTAGCCATGGCGGCATATGCACTTGTGGGTGTATTGGAGGCATGGTGGGACGGGCAGGGCTCAAGTGGAATGGATAAACCGCTGCGTTTGTTGCTGGCTGTCCCCGCGCTATTGTTAGTAATGGCTTACCCCCCGCGTTTGGCGTGGTTCTGGGGCGGAATTGCGGTTGGCGCGATAGGGGCAGGGGGATGGGGAGCATGGATGAAGCTGATAGAAGAGGTTGCGCGCCCAGGTGGTTATAACAACCCGATACAGTTTGGCAATTTAAGTATGCTGCTGGGGGTGTTGTGTCTCGCAGCGTTGGGGTGGGCGGTAACCCAGCGGCACCGTCAACTGTGGGTGGCGTTGTTTTTGATGGCGGCTTTGTTTGGTATGGCTGGGTCGTTGTTTTCCGGTAGCCGCGGAGGTTGGATAGGGATCCCTTTTATTCTGTTGGTGGTGTTCCGTGCCTACGGCGGTTTTATATCCAAGCGTATGCTCGCAGGGCTAGTGGGTATCTTGTTGGCGGGTGGGCTCAGTGTTTACGCTGTTCCCGAAGTGGGGGTTCAGGCGAGGGTCAATGAAGCCGTTGAGCAGGTTCAGCGTTATGTAGCTGGCGATAGAAGCTATTCTTCTGTGGGGGCACGGTTTGAAATGTGGCGTGGGGCTGGCCATTTGATAGCAGAGAAGCCGCTGCTTGGGTGGGGGGCAAATGGTTACGCCGAGGCAATGCAAGCGTTAGCAGACGAAGGCTTGATCATCGAACGTGCTGCTGAATTTGGCCATGCACATAATGAGTTTATCGATAGTTTTGCCAAGCGCGGGTTGGTTGGCCTTGTGGTGTTGTTGGCTATTTATCTGGTGCCGATGCGCTTTTTTGCCAAGGAAATGGATGCCAGTGATTTATCGTTACGTGCCACGGCCACGGCGGGTGTATTGCTATCGGTTACCTATATTGACTTTAGCCTCACGCAGAGTTTTTTATCCCATAACAGCGGGGTGATGATGTACGCCTTTTTGCTTGCTGTGCTGTGGGGGCTTTATTCCCGCCAGCGCAAAGAGTTAGTTCGCGGAAAGCCGCAGACGTAAGAAGCAATTTCTTACACTGTGATGAACAATTCTCTACAAAAGGTTAATTGGTATTGAAGTAAAATTTATCGGCGCCAGCTAAAACTGGGCTAATCAATAGGCCTGCAGGAAACCCTAAAGGGAGGTTTGCTGCACATAATAACGGCCGATAAATTATTCAAGGGAAAACGATGCTTAAAATGAATAAAACACTCGGCTTAGCCGTAAGCGCTGTCACGTTGATGATGCTTAGCAGTCATAGCTTTGCGTATGACAAAAAAGTGTCGGTGTCTGCTATCGCCGGTACGACGGGTTTTGGAGCAGATGCGTCTTGGCGTTTCCATAAAAACCTAGCCGTTACAGCACGCTATACCGATGGTTTGGATCTGGACACTGATTTTGATGAAGATGGCGTGACTTATAACGCTGACTTTGAAATGAAGGCATCTAGTGTCAAAATGGATTATTTCCCCTTTGGTGGTAGGTTCTTCTTATCCGCAGGCATCATGATGCCGGATATCGAAGCCAACGTGGTGGGCACCCCGGATAACAACAGCTCGTATGAGATTAACAACGAGACGTATACTGCCGCTGAGATTGGTTCGGTCGTGGGTAGTGCTACCGTTTCGGATGGTACCCAGCCTTATGTGGGGCTTGGGTGGCGCAGTTCCCACCAGAGTGGGCTCTCGTTCTTCTCCGAGTTCGGTGTCGTCGCAACCAATGTTGATGTGTCGCTAAGCACTACCCGTAACCTTGAAGAGCTAGATCCGCGGCTAGAGCGGGATATTCGTGCCGAAGAGCAAAGCCTTAAAGATGACATTGATAAGTTGCCTGTCTTCCCCGTTGCAGTGCTGGGCATTTCTTATACGTTTTAAGCTTTAGACCCTGCTGTTGTTAAAGCTGGATGCGTTTTAAAGCCCGCCATCACCCAGAGTGTTGGCGGGCTTTTTGCTAATTAAACATTGCCTTTCTCGCTTTTTTACTGCATCGTCGATTTATTAATGACGTTGCTTGGAGAGCTGACGATGGTGATAAATCCTAAGACGAAGTCTCTATCCACTATCATTCATCGTGGCGGCGCTAGCGGGGTTACCGGTAGCTGTCATCAGCTGATCGCTAATAGTGAGTCTTCACTTTTAATCGATTGTGGCTTGTTTCAAGGCGACGATGCGCAGCAGGATAGCTTCGCTCAGCTCTCTATTGATTTTGATATTTCGACGGTAAAAGCGCTGGTTGTGACGCATGTTCATATCGACCACATCGGGCGGTTGCCGTATTTGTTGGCTGCTGGTTTTTCAGGCCCTATTTTATGCTCAAAGCCTTCGGCGAAGTTATTACCGTTGGTGATCGAAGATGCTTTGAAAATAGGCTTTACCCGCGATGCGCGTTTAATTTCTCAGTTTTTAGAGCGGGTAGAGCAACAGCTAGTGCCGTTGGATTATGCTAAATGGCATACCGTGGAATCATCGCCCTCTATTAACATGAAGGTAAAGCTGCAGCGTGCGGGGCATATTCTGGGGTCTAGCTTTGTGGAAGTTGCATTACGCGAACCCCACTCAACGCACCGTGAGCGTGTGGTGTTTTCCGGCGACTTGGGGGCAGCTAACTCCCCCTTGTTACCTGCGCCTAAATCGCCGCCTAGGGCCGATGTATTGGTGTTGGAGTCTACCTATGGCGACCGGCTGCATGAGGGGCGCAGCGAAAGGGCGACGCTTCTTAAGTGTGCTATTGAGCAGGCGCTAGAGAATAAAGGCACGGTGATTATTCCTGCCTTTAGCATTGGCCGAACCCAAGAATTGCTTTATGAGTTAGAGGGGATTATTCATCGGGCGGGCAGTGATGCGCTCTGGCAATCGCTGGAAATTATCGTCGATTCGCCGCTGGCGTCGCGTTTTACGCGAGTGTACCGCGAGCTAAAACCTTTTTGGGATGACGAAGCGCAGAAACGCGTGAAAGCAGGTCGGCACCCATTAAATTTTGCTGCGCTGTATACCGTGGATAGCCACGAAACGCATGAGCAAACGGTGCGCTATTTAGCCGAAAGCGGCAGGCCTGCGGTGGTGATTGCTGCCAGTGGAATGTGCGCTGGTGGGCGAGTAGTTAACTATTTAAAAGCCATGTTAGGTGACCCGCGCCATCAGGTGCTGTTTGTGGGGTACCAAGGGGCTGGAACGCCGGGGCGCGATATACAGCGCTATGGCCCTGAGGGCGGCTGGGCAATGCTGGATGGGGAGCGTTACGATATTCGTGCGGGCGTGAGTACCATCAGCGGTTACTCCGCCCACGCGGATCAACGGGACTTACTCAACTTCGTTAAGCGAATGCGTCATTGGCCCCGGGAAATTCGTCTTGTGCATGGCGATGCAGGTGCCAAGCGAGAGCTTAAAACCGCCATTGAAGCAATGGCCCGCAAAGCGGGTCGGACCATCAGTGTTGTTTTGCCTTCGGAGGATGGGTGATTTTCGAGAGGCGGGATAATTGCTGATCGCCCAATGAATTGGGCTCCTACAAGGGGGGGCGCCGAGCCCTTGTAGGAGCCCGGCTCACCAACCGCCTTGGCCTTCTAGCAAGCTGCGTGTGTTGTTATTTAACGGCAGGCGGAAGTCAGCGCTGCCGAGTACCATGGCATCGCCCGCCCGCACTACCCGAGCACTCACATAGACGTAGTCCTGCCCTTGCGCATAGGTGCCCATAAGAATGGAGCGGGCATTATGCTGGGCGCTTAAGCGCTGCACTTGGCGTGAAAGAATCAGCTCGCCCACGCTCTCTTCGATAAACATGCTGTCGCGCATTTTAACTTCGCGTACCTGCATACCTTGGCGCGATAGCGCCGATGCCATGATTTCAGAGCTGATCCGCCCAAGCGTCGACGATTGACTAAGGTTGTCGATGCTGACGAAGGTGGCGGCGATCATAGGGCTATAGCGTGTTAGCTCTGGGTTGCTGGCGATCATCTGTTCGGCAGCGGCATGAACCAATTCCGAAAGGTCGGGTTCCGGTTGGGCGGGCGTGTTGTGAGCATTACCCAAGGTGTTGCAGCCCGCTAGCATCAGTAGCGTAATGCTAACGACCATTGCACGGGTTGAGTGGTTTACAAAGCGAGCGCGCCATACAGTCAAAAAAGTCTTCAGCATGTCATTACCACGTGTCAGTAATGGAAACGGAGGGCGTGGCAGGGGCCTGAGGCACGCGATGAGGCGCGTATTGGCGACGATCGCCTGCATTAATGTAGTAAATATTGGAGGAAGAGTAGAGAATTCGTTCGCCATCGATAATCTGGGTCGTCACAATGATCTCTTCGTTGCCGGTATGGGTCCAGCTACCGCTGGTGGTGTCGGCGAGTGCGGCGGCAGGGATTAACCCCAATGCGGGTTCGGCCCACTGGTTATAAGGGATGGTCGCCACAGCGATGCCAGCGGTGAGCGCGGTAAAGGCCCCAATAGGCGGGCGTATAAAACCGCGATCCCGATGTTCGACGACTTCTACATCAATCGTGATATTGGCGCTGTTCGCGGTGGGAACCGTGGTGAGGTTGGCGCCGCGTGATACTAGCTCACTGGTGAGTAGCGTGCGGAATCCACGTCCAAACTCACCACCGCTGTAGGCATGTAGTTCGCCGTTGTCTGCTTCGCTGATATGTAAATCGCGATTGCGTACGCGCTCACGTTGTAAAATGCGGGTAGCTTCGTGTTGGGCCAGAACGTCCCAATGATGAGCTGCCTGCATGCGCTGTTGTTCAGTATAAGGATAGGTGGTGGCGATCGGCGCTTGTGATGTATTGGCGTAAAAGCAGCCGCTGAGCATTAAGCTTGCCAGCCCCAAGCTAACCGGACGTATGAAATAAGGTAGTTGAAATAATGTGGGACGGGTGCGCACCTGCTAGTTCCTTTTTCGCTACAAAACTGCTTTTGATAGACTGTTCGTCGTGCTTTTCTGCCACGGTTAGTTTGCCATGCCTGGTTCGAAGTGCCTAACCTGACATACTTAATTCCTAGTTCTTGTATTCATAGTTCTTGTATTCGAAGTACTTGTAATCGATATAAATAGCTAGATCGGCCATAAGGTTCAAAACTTGAATGAGCAATAACACCCATGCTTGAAGATTACCGCAGAGGACCGCGTCATGATTCGCTAATGTCGGCTTACCAAGAAGGCGATAGCAATAGCGGATGGATGATCAGCTATCTCGATATCATGACGTTGATGGTGGCCCTTTTCGTGGTCATTATTGCCGCTGCCGGGGCGACAAGCCCTGAATGGGTGGCGGAGGATACCGCGAGTGACTACACCCAATCAGCATCATCGCCTACGCTGGGAGTCCCGATGCCCGGGACGTTAGCTAAGGCAATGCCTGAGCGCGCCGGTACTGCCGCCTGGAATGGGGTAGGGCTGAGCCCCATGGCCATTAGTACGGCGTTGGGGGTGGCTGGGTTGCCACCCTTGTCTCAAGTACGTCGTCGCGTCAGCGTTGGGGTGCCACCCCTTTTGGCGGCACCATCTCCGCAGCCTCCCACAGAGCCGGTTATCGCCCTGCCAACCCTGCTAATGCCTACAGGTATCGAGAATTTAACGTCACCCTTGGCTGATTATATGGTGGTGTTAACGGATCGTCCCCCGGTCAATGTACAGGCGGTGAGCGATGAAGCAAGACTAGGTGCGGTTGCACTGGAGCAGTCGCTCTCTCAACGCGTTGAAGAGTCGCCTTATCTGCCCGACCTGGAGGGGGTTGAAGTGTCGCGGGTACCGGAGGGGATTAGTCTGCGTGTTCAGGATCAGCTGCTGTTTCCTTCTGCGACAGCGGAGCTAACCGACGATGGTTCTTCACTGGTGGGTAGTTTGCTGGCGACTATTCAACGTTATGATGGCGAAGTCTGGGTTGAAGGCCATTCCGATAGCCAGACCATTAACACTGACGAATTCTCTTCTAACTGGGCACTCTCAAGTGCGCGTGCCATTGCCATTGTTGAAGCGTTAGAAGCTGCCGGTGTTTCTGCTGAACGGCTACGCGCCGTCGGCTTGGCGGCCACAAGACCGCTCGAAAGCAACGCTACCGCTGAAGGGCGCGCACGCAACCGGCGGGTTGAGGTAGTCATTCATGTGGAGTAGTTGTCGTGGGCTTAAAACACGGGTCTTAAAACACAGGGCTTAAAACAAAAGCTTAAACAAACATTAAAAAAAGCCCGCCGGGGGAGGCGGGCATTAAAGGGCTTGGCTTACTGTGGCCCACTGGCATCAGGTGAGGGGTATACAGGGCTGCCAGTGGGTACAGCTTTAGTATAGCTATTTGCGCGAATTTTCCAAGTGTTGCGATATTTTTTTACTAGCTTGTTTAGTCAATTTGATAAGTTCTTTGCGTCTTAATTTGCAAACAAGCGGTGAGTAAGGTGCACCGTTCCGCTTCATGCGCTTTTTTGGTGCGCTGATGCTGCCTCTTTTTGGTGCTGAGTGATGTTTGAACGTTATGAGCCTTATAAACCCACCTGCATTTACATGTAACCTTTTGCTGATTCAATACTTCTTTGTCTTGGCGCATAACTTGCTACATTGGTTAGGTAACCTAGAGATACCATCTTAACGATGCGTTAAGACTGATGAGAGGTAGTGCCATGTCTGAACACATTCACCTTTCGGTACCAGCGCCTCCGGCAGACCCCGCTTTGCAGCCACGGCTGGTAGTGACTGATTTAGACGGCTCGCTGTTGGATCATCATAGTTATGATTTCAGCCCTGCTGCACCATGGCTTGCCCGTTTAAAGCAGATGGGGGTGCCGGTAATCCCGGTGACCAGTAAGACCCGTGCCGAGCTGCTCCCGCTGCGTGAAGCACTAGGCCTTACGGCCACGCCGTTTATTGCTGAAAATGGTGCGGTCATTGGCTTACCGCCGGGTTGGTGTCATGCGCGCTTAGACCGGCCTGGTAGCGGTCGTGACGGGGTCGTTATCAAACACCCAGGCGTCGATGTTGGCTTTATTCGCGCTCGTTTGAAGGTATGGCGCGAGCGCTTGAATGTTCAATTTACCCGCATGGGTGAGTTGAGTGTAAAGGAAGTCATGGAACTGACAGGGTTGGACGAACCACGCGCCCGTGATGCTCGGCAGCGGGAGGGGAGTGAGCCACTATTGTGGGAAGATAGTGCCGCGGCATTGGAAACGTTTCGTGCCGCGCTAGAGGGGGATAGCCTGCAACTCACTCAAGGGGGGCGTTTTTGGCATGTCATGGGGCGCGCGGCCGACAAGGGCGCCGCCGTGGAATGGTTGGTTAAACGCTTTACGGCGTTAAGAGGCCAGCCCCCACTTTCATTGGGGTTGGGAGACGGGCCGAACGATATCACTATGCTTGAAGCGGTCGATCAAGCGGTGGTGATTCGTGGTTGTCATGACTTGGTCGTCGAGCCCCGTAATACATCGCTATATCGCACGGAAGCAACAGGACCGACCGGCTGGGCCGAGGGAGTAACCCACTGGTGGGGGCGAGATGACCGCCGTTTAACGACGGCGGAGAAGCATGTTGCCGTTTCTTTATGATTCTAAGTTTATGAGACCAGGGAGGTGAGCGCGTGAGTGACTTTCATCAGAACGGTATTATTACTGACTTTCACAATCTTACCCAGCGCTCGGTTGATGCGCTTGAGCAAGAGTTATGTCAATTTTCCCATCGACGCCCGATGGGGTTGATTCTGCCCTCGCTTTTTTCGGAACTGGAAGGGCCAGCGTTGTCGGGGATAGTTGATGAGCTGGCTAAAGTCCCTTATCTCAATGAAATTGTGATTGGTTTGGATCGAGCTGACCGTGAGCAGTTCTTGTATGCCCGGGAGTTTTTCTCTCGGCTACCGCAGCATACGCGTATTTTATGGAATGACGGCCCACGGCTAAGCGCCTTGGATGCGGAACTAGGGGAGCACGGGTTAGGCGCCTCGGAACCGGGTAAAGGGCGTAATGTGTGGTATTGCGCAGGCTATATGCTGTCGTCAGGGCGCTCGACGGTCGTAGGGCTACACGATTGCGATATATTGACCTACGAACGCGGGCTGCTGGCACGGCTGTTGTATCCTGTGGCTCACCCTAATTTTAACTATAGTTTTAGCAAAGGTTATTACCCACGCATTGCGAAGGGTAAGCTCAATGGTCGTGTCTCACGGCTGCTTGTGACGCCCCTGTTACGGGCGCTTAAAACCGTGTGCGGGCCATTGCCCTATCTCGACTATCTGGATGGTTTTCGTTATCCGCTGTCAGGCGAGTTTGCAATGCGCCGTGAAGTGCTGGAAGAGATTCGCATGCCTGCTGATTGGGGGCTGGAAATTGGCGTATTGTCAGAGCTACAGCGCAATTACTCACTGCGGCAGCTTTGCCAAGTGGATATTGCCGATGCATACGACCATAAACACCAGCCGATTAGCGAAGAAGATCCCAATGGCGGTTTAAACCGCATGAGCCTTGATATCTCCAAAGCGCTCTATCGCAAATTAGCGACTCAGGGCGTTACCTTTAGCAGCGAAGATTTCCGCACGCTCAAAGCGACCTATTACCGCTTTGCACTGGATTTGATTGAGGCCTATGATCACGATGCGACGATGAATGGCCTAAGCCTTGATCGTCATAGTGAGGAGCAGGCCGTGGAGCTATTTGCCAGTAATCTACTCGAAGCAGGCAACCTGTTTTTGGATAACCCCAGAGAGCGGCCTTTTATTCCCAGTTGGAACCGTGTGCAGGCTGCCGTGCCGGATCTCCTTGCGCGCATGCACGAAGCGGTAGAACTCGATAACCAAGGTAAGGTGTAAAGGCTATTAATATGGCATTGCGAGGGTAGCAGCGATGCGGCAATCTCAGGCTGCGTTGGAGCATAAAATCGAGATCGCCGCGCTTCGCTCGCGATGACAAATACAACCAACCCCGAGATCGCCGCGCTTCGCTCGCGATGACAAATACAGCCAACCCCGAGATCGCCGTGCTTCGCTCGCGATGACAAAAACAACCAACCCCGAGATCGCCGCGCTTCGCTCGCGATGACAAATACAGCCAACCCTCCGAGATCGCCGCGCTTCGCTCGCGATGACAAATACAGCCAACCCTGAGATCGCCGCGCTTCGCTCGCGATGACAAATACAGCCAACCCCAAGATCGCCGCGCTTCGCTCGCGATGACAAAAACAACCAACCCCGAGATCGCCGCGCTTCGCTCGCGATGACAAATACAGCCAACCCCCGAGATCGCCGCGCTTCGCTCGCGATGACACCCACGTGTCATTGCGAGGAGCGCAGCGACGCGGCAATCTCCGCCTACGATGAGGCGTTAAAAATCGCTGTGCTGAGGGGAAACCCGCTTGGCAGGGGCGGAGGCTGGCAAACTCGCCTGTGCATTCCCTATGCTTTGATTAATGCGGAAGTGGGCAACCAGTTGACGTAGCTGCGCACTGAGTTGTGCCAGCGACTGGGTGGCATGGTTGCTCTCTTGGACCAGGCCGGCATTTTGCTGGGTCATTTGATCCATTTGTGTCACGGCTTGGTTAACCTGCTCGATACCGCTGCTTTGCTCGATAGTGGCGGCAGAAATTTCCTGCACCAATGTGCTGAGTTGTTTGATGTCGTCGACCATGCCATTGATCACATCGCCCGTGGCGCGCACTTGGCGGCTACCTTCCACCACTTTACTATCCGACGCTTCGATCAGGGTTTTGATTTCCTGGGCGGCAGCGGCCGAACGGCTGGCGAGTTGGCGAACCTCATTGGCGACGACGGCGAAGCCGCGCCCTTGCTCTCCAGCGCGAGCGGCTTCCACCGACGCGTTAAGTGCCAAAATATTGGTTTGGAAAGCAATGCCGTCAATGGTATTGACGATACTGCTCATTTGGGTGGCGCTCTCGTTAATGGTCCCCATGGTGGTAATGACGGTGGTCATGGAGTCACTGCCGCGCTGGGCGCTGTCGGCGGCTCTTGTGGCAAGCGTGCGCGCATGGTCCGCATGCTCGGCATTTTGCTTAACGGTCGCCGTGAGCTGTTCCATGCTGGAGGCCGTTTCAGCCAATGAAGCAGCCTGTTCTTCAGTGCGGGTGGAAAGTTCTTCGTTAACGCCGACAATTTGCTCAACGCCATTATTCACCTGGTTCGCCTCGTGGTGAATATCGCCAATCGTCTTGGCTAGGGTTTCGCGCATGCGGTTAATATCAAACAGCAGGCTTTCGCGATCCTTTGCCGACAGCTGAGTGGTTTGGGTTAAATCGCCGTCAGCGATATAGCGCACCACGCTGGCGGCGTAGCGTGGGTCACCGCCTAACCGACGCGAAACGTCACGAATTACCCAGCCCATTAGTAGGGTGACCGGTAGCCCAATGATCAGCAGGATGACGATCGAGCGAATCAAACCGGCAATAAAGGCTGCGTTAATATCATCGACATAAACGCCTGTTGCCAGCGACCATTCCCACTCGGGAAGATAGGCTACATAGCTTATTTTTGGCACCTGTTCATCGCCAGTAATACGGCGAGAGTAGTAGCCAACGTGACCGCCGCCGGCTTGGGCTGCTTCTCTGAAAGCGGCATAAAGATCCATGCCACTGGAATCTTGGTAAGCGCTCATGTCTTCGCCGCGAGGGCGGTTTGGGTGGGAAATAATATGTAGGTCGTTATCGAAGGAAAATATATATTCACCGTCGCCAAAGCTAGCGCTAGACATATTGTCGATCGCACGCTGCTGCGCTTCTTCAAGGCTGATTTCGCCAGCGGCGACTCGCTCTTGCAGCGCTACAATTTGGCTATGTACACTCTCGATGACGTACTGAATGCTGTCGCGGCGTTCGCTCTCAATTGTTTGGCGATTTTCCCATGCTAGCCAGCCCACCAATAACAGCATGGCGAGCCAAATAATGCCCAAAGTTCCCCAAAGTTTTTGCGTCGTCGTTAAGCGCGTCATGTTTTTCCTAGCCGATGTAAGTAAGTAACGGTTTTTTTATCGGCTTAACGCGGCAATACATTAGTTTTATTTAAAGGAAGTGCTGCCGCGGCAATTTCAGACTGCATTGGAGCATAAAATCGAGATCGCCGCGCTTCGCTCGCGATGACAAACACAGCCAACCCCGAGATCGCCGCGCTTCGCTCGCGATGACAAATACAGCCAACCCCGAGATCGCCGCGCTTCGCTCGCGATGACAAATACAGCCAACCCCGAGATCGCCGCGCTTCGCTCGCGATGACAAATACAGCCAACCCTGAGATCGCCGCGCTTTGCTCGCGATGACAATATAGCCAACCCCGAGATCGCCGCGCTTCGCTCGCGATGACACTCTCTGGTCATTGCGAGGAGCGTAGCGACGCGGCAATCTCAAACGGCGATGGCTAACGTTAAAAATCGCTGTCCTGGTAGGCTGCCCGAGGGGCTGTCGAAGAGGTTGGCAAACTCGCCTGCGCATTCCCAGTGCTCTGATTAATGCGGAAGTGAGCAACCAGTTGACGTAGCTGAGCACTCAGTTGTGCCAGCGACTGGGTGGCATGGTTACTCTCTTGCACTAAGCCTGCATTTTGCTGGGTCATTTGATCCATTTGAATCACGGCTTGGTTGACCTGCTCGATGCCGCTGCTTTGCTCGATGGTGGCGGCAGAGATTTCCTGCACCAATGTGCTGAGCTGCTTGATATCGTCGACCATGCCATTGATCACATCGCCCGTGGCGCGCACTTGGCGGCTACCTTCCACCACTTTACTATCCGACGCTTCGATCAGGGTTTTGATTTCCTGGGCGGCAGCGGCCGAACGGCTGGCGAGTTGGCGAACCTCATTGGCGACGACGGCGAAGCCGCGGCCTTGCTCTCCAGCGCGCGCAGCTTCCACCGACGCGTTAAGGGCCAAGATGTTGGTTTGGAAGGCAATGCCGTCAATGGTATTGACGATACTGCTCATTTGGGTGGCGCTTTCGTTAATGGTTCCCATGGTGGTAATGACGGTGGTCATGGAGTCACTACCGCGCTGGGCACTGTCGGCAGCTCTTGTGGCAAGCGTGCGCGCATGGTCTGCATGCTCGGCATTTTGCTTAACGGTAGCAGTGAGCTGTTCCATACTTGAGGCCGTTTCAGCCAGTGAAGCAGCCTGTTCCTCGGTGCGTGTGGAAAGCTCTTCGTTAACGCCGACAATTTGCTCGACACCGCTGTTGACCTGATCTGCCCCGTGGTGAATATCGCCAATTGTCTCGGCAAGCGTTTCACGCATACGGTTAATGTTAAATAGTAAACTTTCCTGGTCTTTCGCTGAAAGCTGCGTTACCTGGGTCAGGTCTCCGTCAGCGATATGGCGCACTACGCTTGCGGCGTAGCGTGGATCACCGCCTAAACGCCGGGAAACGTCACGAATCACCAAGCCCATTAGCAGCGTTACCGGTAGGCCGATGATCAGCAAGATGCCAATCGAGTGAATTAAATCGGTAATAAACGCTTCATTGATGTCATCGACATACACGCCCGTGGCTAACGACCAGCCCCACTCGGGAAGGTGAGCGACATAACTGGTTTTTGGTAGCTGTTCATCGCCACCGGCGCGGGTCGAGTAGTAATTAACGTGGCCACCGCCTGCTTGGGCAACGCGCAGCAACTCTGGATAGAGCGCCATGCCGCTAGCGTCTAAATAGTCGGTCATGTCCGTGCCGGACTCACGGCTGGGGTGGGAAATAACTAATAAGTCATCATTGAAGGAGAAAATATATTCGCCAGCGCCGAAGCTGACGCTAGACATATTGTCGATCGCGCGTTGCTGCGCTTCTTCGAGGCTGAGCTCACCGGCGGCAACCCTTTCCTGAAGTGCTTCAATTTGGTTGTGGACGCTTTCGACCACGTACTGAATGCTGTCGCGGCGTTCGCTTACAATCGTTTGACGGTTCTCAAGGGCCAACCAGCCCACCAAGAGCAGCATCGCGATCCAGATGATGCCCAGTGTTCCCCACAGTTTTTGTGTTGTTGTTAAACGAGTCATGTTTTTCCTATTTTATTGTAATTGAGTTCTTATTCTTTATCGGCATGACGCGCCGATACCTTAGCGGTATTTTTTTGGTTAATTTCTCTTGTTGAGGTCAAAAGATACATAGGGGCGATGAAGCCAATCATCGCCCCTATAATCTAGCTAACTAGCTAAGAGCGACCAGCCAACGCACGGCATAAGGGGGCAGGGCGCCTTCAGCGACCCAAGGGTTATTTGAGTCAAGCGCTTGCCAGGCGTGCTTACTGAGCGATTGGGTAACCGCTTCGCCCACGTTTTCTAAGGGAAGCGGCAGGTCGGAGACGTTATACAGTGCTAATAAGCGACGCCCATCCTGCAGTGGGCCACGTTCCACCGCCAACAGTTCGGGGGCTGAGTCCAATACTCGCTGCGCGGCATTGGGGTGAAAGCAGGGCTCCTGGCGGCGCTGGTCGAGCAGCCGGTTTAAAGCGTGGAAAACATCGTGGGTGGGGGTCGAGGGGCTATCTAATAGCAGGTCCAGCTCGCTGCGCTGCCAGCGCCGACGATTAATCGAACGCAGACGTCCACTGCGTTCAACCCCTTCTACGTCATTGAGCGTGCCCGTTAACGTATGGATATAAAGCGCGGGAATCCCCTGTAAGCTCAGCATAATCGCTTGGCTACATAGGAAGCGGGCAATTTGCCAAGGGTCCTGGCCTCGGCGGGTGCCGCGCATGGCTTCAAACCACGTGATATTGATCTCGTAAGGCGTGTCGCTGCCATCCGGATTGCTGCGCATGCTGACAAAACCGCCGAAACGGTGCATCAGTTCTAACAGCGCGTCTCGCTCGTGATCAGGCAGTAGGCCTTCCAGCGGGCGCACGCCAATGCCGTCGTGGCTGGCGGTAAAGTTCAGGTAAGTGCAGTGGTCAGGCAGCACGGGCAGGCTGGCAAGCCAGGTTTGCAGGGTGCGTGCTTCTCCCCGCGTTAGGGTATGTAACAGTAGGGGCGGTAGGGTGAATTGGTAAATCATATGGGCTTCATCGGGCGGGCCTTTGGGGAGCCGTTCCAGCCCGAAATAGCTGATGTTCTCTTGATGAGGAACGTTGGTTTCAGTCACCAGTAAGGTGCCGGGGGCAACATAATCCACAATGGCCCGCAGCAGGCGTATGACAGTATGCGTCTCCGGCAGGTGAATGCAGGGGGTGCCTAGTCGCTTCCATAGAAAGGCCACTGCATCCAGGCGGATAATTCGCATGCCTTGTTCAAGGTAGAACAGCAAAATGCCTACGAACTCCAGCAGTACATCAGGGTGTTCAAAATTTAAATCTAACTGGTCTTCGGAGAACGTTGCCCACAGGTAACGGGTGCCACGCCGGGTAGATACAGGCACCAGCAGCGGGTTGCTGCGTGGACGAACCACTTGAGAGACATCGGTATCGGGATCGACTTCGATAAAGTAATCGCGGCCGGGCTGGCTACCGCTCAGATAATCGACGAACCACAGAGATTCCCGGGAAACGTGGTTAAGTACCAGGTCCGCCATCAAGTCGTAGTGGCTTGCGAGCTCGCGAATATGTGACCAGTCACCTAGCTCACTGTTAACCTCGCGATAGTGGATGACTGAGAAACCGTCGTCGCTACTCCAGGGAAAGAACGGAAGCACATGGACGCCGCTGATACGTTCGCCCAATCGCACTTGAAGAAAATCGCTCAGCACCGCCAGCGGCGGCACACCCTCTTCTATAATAGAATCGCCATAGCTAATCACCCATTGATCCTTTTCGCTCCAAGAGGGTGCGTTTTTAGACGGTGCATCGTCGGGGGCGGGTGAAAAGGGGGCAAGCGAAAGAAAGTGCTCAATATGCTGGTTTAAACGGCGCTGAACTTCGCCAGCACGGGGCCCATACAGGTGACTGAGGTAACCGTGAACGGTCTGTTCAAAGGAAGACATTGAGAGCTCCTGATAAACAATCTGCCACAAACACTGCAGCTTGTGTGCCAAATTGTTACAATACGAGGTTGATGTCACGTTTAAACGTTATTAATAGCACACACATTAACAGGTTATAACACGCTAACTCGTGCCGTAAGCCGACACGAGCTGACAATAGGTTGACCGCCATGCATTGCCCTTTTTGTGGTGCAAACGATACTCGAGTGACTGATTCTCGGTTGGTAGCCGATGGTGACCAAGTACGCCGTCGCCGCCAATGTGCGAGCTGCCAGGAGCGCTTTACCACCTACGAAACCGCTGAGCTCGTCATGCCTCGCGTGGTGAAGTCCGACGGTTCGCGGGAAAGTTTTAATGAAGCCAAGCTGCGGGCAGGCATGTTGCGTGCGCTGGAAAAGCGTCCAGTCAGCGCAGAAGCCATTGAGGCGGCGGTGGAGCGCATTCGCCAAACCTTGCGCGCGCGGGGCGATCGCGAGATCAACGCGCGTGATATCGGCGAGTCGGTAATGCAAGCGCTTAAAACCCTCGATCATGTGGCCTATATTCGGTTTGCCTCGGTGTATCGTAAGTTTCAGGACTTGGATGAGTTCCGCGCTGAGATCGATCGGCTTTCCCAAGAGCCCTCAAACAAGAGCGCGCCGTCAAAATGAGTGCTGTGTTTAGCGAAGCCGATCACCGCTATATGGCGCGGGCGCTAAAGCTGGCTCAAAAAGGGCTTTATACCACCGACCCCAACCCACGGGTGGGCTGCGTGATTGTGCGCGATGATCAAGTGGTCGGTGAAGGCTTTCATCTGCGTGCCGGTGAGCCCCATGCGGAAATCCACGCGTTAAATGCCGCTGGTGAACACGCCAAAGGCGCGACCGCTTACGTCACCCTTGAGCCTTGCTCGCATACTGGACGTACCGGTCCCTGTGCTGTTGCTCTCCTAGAGGCCAAGGTGGCTCGGGTAGTGATCGCTATGCAGGATCCCAACCCCCAGGTTAGTGGACGTGGCATCCGCTTGCTTGAAGAAGCCGGCATTGAGGTGGCGGTAGGGTTGCTCGAAAGTGAAGCGCGTGCTCTGAATCCTGGTTTTATCGCTCGTATGACCCGGCAGCGTCCCTTTGTGCGTTTGAAAATGGCGATGAGTTTAGATGGCCGCACCGCCATGGGCTCCGGGGAGTCCCAGTGGATTACCGGCCCTGAGGCGCGCGCGCAAGTTCAGCGGCTGAGAGCGCGTTCCAGCGCGATATTAAGCGGCGTAGAATCCATTATCATGGACGATTCGCGGCTTACCTTGCGTGCAGATCAGCTACAGCTTGCCAACGCTGCTGAGGCAGTACAGCGCCAACCCCTGCGGGTGATTTTAGATACCCGGTTGCGGTTGCCCCTGGCGGCGGCCTGTTTGAGTGAGCCGGGGCGAACACTGGTGATTACTACCCCTGCCCACACGGCTGAAAAGCGTGCGCGTCTTACACAGGCTGGCGCTGAAATCCATGTGTTGCCGGCCGGCAGTGATGGCCGCATCGACCTTGCTTTGATGCTGCAGTGGTTAGCCGAACATGAGCAGGTTAATGAACTGCTGGTGGAAACCGGTGCGACGCTGGCGGGCGCACTGCTCGATGCGGCATTGATCGATGAGCTACAGTTGTTTGTAGCGCCCACGCTGTTAGGCGGTGAAGCTCGGCCGTTATTTGCGTTGCCGGGGCTTTCACGCATGGCCGATCAGCGGCGATTAACGATTCATGATATGCGAGCGGTGGGGCGTGATTGGCGTATTATCGCTTCCCCCCAGACGACTAGCGCAACCGGCACATCTGGTGAATTTAGCGAGAGCAAGGTACCCTGACGCGCGAAATCGCAGCTAACGTGACTGTCTTTTGCGACAGTCTTTCGCGACAGTCTTTCGCGACGATCTTTCGCAACAACCGTTCGTGACTACATAAATTGGAGATTCCATGGCGCATTCCTCCTCTAGAGGCTTAGCCCCTATCGCCGAGCTGGTGGACGATATCCGCCAGGGCAAAATGGTGATTCTCATGGACGACGAGGATCGCGAGAACGAAGGTGATATCATCATGGCCGCCGAAAAAGTGCAGGCCGAGCATATCAACTTTATGGCCCGTTTCGCCCGTGGTCTGATCTGTATGCCGATGACACGTGCCCGCTGTGAGCAACTTAACTTGCCGTTAATGGTGCGCGATAATGGTTCTGGTTTTGGCACCAAGTTCACTCTCTCAATTGAGGCGACTGAAGGTGTGACTACCGGGATTTCCGCTGCAGATCGCGCGCGCACGGTACAAGCGGCTGTAGCGCCCCATGCCAAGCCTTCCGATATCGTTCAGCCGGGGCATATTTTCCCGCTGATGGCAGAGCCGGGCGGCGTACTGCGCCGGGCGGGGCATACCGAAGCGGCGTGTGACCTGGCTGCACTGGCAGGGTGCGACCCAAGCGGTGTGATCTGCGAGATCATGAACGATGACGGCAGTATGGCGCGCCGCCCTGAGCTAGAAGCGTTCGCCCACGAGCATGGGATTAAAATCGGCACTATTGCTGACTTGATCCACTACCGCATTGTCAACGAGCAGACCATCGATCATCTGGAGGCGTCTTCGGTCATGACCTCCCATGGCGAGCTGACACTGCATGTTTTTCGTGATCGCATCCAAGGCGCCCACCATTTGGCGCTAGTCAATGGTCAGCCTACGCCGGAGGAGTCCACCACGGTTCGCGTGCATCTTGCCGATGCGCTGCGCGATGTGATGGGCTTGATGAAAGGCGAACAGTGCCGCTGGGATGCCCACCGCGCACTGGAAGAGATCGCTGGCGCCAAGGCTGGGGTGTTTGTGTTGATCGATGACGGACGTCCGCATCAGGATTTAAAAGATCAACTGGATATCTTTTTAGAGCGTACTCGTCAGCCGCGTACCAGCGATTCTGACGGTGCCGGCAACTATTTAACCATCGGTACCGGTTCGCAGATTTTGCGCTATTTAGGCGTAGGTAAAATGCGATTACTGAGTTCACCGTGGAAGTTCTCCGCGCTGTCCGGCTTTGATCTCGAAGTCGTTGAGCGTTTGGGCCCTAATGACACGGCGTATGAGCCAACCTTTCAGCAGGAATAAATTGATGCACTCCCTGACTCAAGTTGAAGGTACTTTTGTTGATGTTGATGGCCATTATGTCATCGTCGTCGGTCGTTTTAACCATCACGTAGTGGATAGCCTAGTAGAAGGCGCTGTCGACAGCTTGACGCGTCACGGCGTCGATGCCGAGCATATTCATATCGTTCACGTGCCGGGTGCTTGGGAACTGCCGCTAGCGGTTAAACGCGTACTGAAGGTCATGAAGCCAGATGCAGTGATTGCGCTGGGCGCTGTGATTCGTGGCGGAACGCCGCATTTTGAATACGTGGCGGGTGGCTGCAACACGGCGATTAATCACTTGCAGCTTGAGTTTGATACCCCGGTAGCCAATGGCGTGCTCACCGTAGAAAACATCGAACAAGCGATTGAGCGCGCGGGCACTAAAGCGGGTAATAAAGGGACTGAAGCCGCCATGGCCGCCATGGAAATGGTCTCGCTGCTACGTGCGCTACCGCTAGGAGAGACTCAATGAGCGAGCGTAAACCCTCTGCCGCTCAGCAGGGCCGTCACGCGGCACGTGAGCTAACGGTGCAGGGGCTTTATCAGTGGCACATGACGGGCAAATCCATTACGACGATTGAAGCCGAGTTTCGTAGCCAGGTGGCGGATGACGACCTGGAAGATCACGAAAACTGGGTGAAAGTAATGGAAATCGCCGATAAGGCGCTGTTTCATGAGCTTCTGCACAACACGGTGCGCTTTAAAACCGAGCTGGATCGTGAAATTTCACCCCTGCTAGACCGCCGCCTGGAAGATCTGGATGCAGTAGAGCTGGCGATTCTACGGTTAGGCGCTTACGAGCTTTCCCGCCGTATGGAAGTACCCTATCGTGTAGTGATTAACGAAGGCGTTGAGCTGGCTAAGTCATTTGGCGCCACCGACGGCCATAAATACGTGAACGGCATTTTAGACAAGCTGGCGATTCGCCTGCGTAGTGCCGAGGTCAGCGCTCGCCGTCTCTGAACGCGAGCGATTTGACGATGCGTTTAAGGGGCCTTTGTGCTTGCCGAATTTGATTTGATTCGACGCTACTTCATGTCGTCGCAGGAGGCGTCGGCTGCGTCAAATGGCGTCACACTAGGATGTGGAGACGATGCCACGCTACTAGCGCCTTCTGCGGGTCAGCAGCTGGCCGTGAGTGTTGATACCTCAGTGGTGGATGTGCACTTTCCCCGTGAAGCCCCAGCCTTCGCGGTGGGCCACCGTGCGCTGGCCGTTGCGCTTAGCGATTTGGCCGCCATGGGGGCGACTTCTCGCTGGTGCCTGATGGCGTTAACGTTTGATCAACGCCAATTTGCCGACGATGAGGCAACCCACGTCTGGCTGGATGGTTATGCACGCGGTTTTCATGCACTTAGCCAGCAACATGCTACGGCCCTGGTGGGCGGAGATGTTACCTCCGGTGCGCTTTCGATAGGCGTTACCGTGATGGGTGAAGTGCCGGTAGGTGAAGCGCTCACTCGTTGCGGTGCTCAGGCAGGTGATCTAATTGCGGTCACTGGCGCCTTGGGTGGTGGGGCAGGGGGGCTGGCGCTCTGGCAGCAGGGTGAACGTGATCTGACGCATCCATTGTTGCGCCGCTATTTATTGCCGGAACCACGCTTGGCAGCGGGCCTGGCTTTGCGCGGTTTAGCCACTGCCGCGCTGGATATTTCTGATGGCGTACTGGCTGACCTGGCGCATCTGCGCGAGGCCTCACAGGTCGGCGCCGACATTACGCTGGATGCGTTGCCGTTAGCGGAAGGCTTGGAAAGCCTGCTAGGCACGGAAGGAGCCCTAAAGGCGGCGCTTTCCGGTGGTGATGATTATGAGCTGCTAGTGACCTTAAACGCTGCCGATATAGCGAAGGCCCAGCAGCGCTTGGCGTCATTAGGCTTGACGCTAACGGTGATTGGCCACTGTTGCGAGACGCTAGGTATTAGCGCCTCTGGTCAGCGTGGCCTGAGTCGTTATGTCAGCGGCTATGCAGGTTGGCAGCATTTTAGTGGGGAAACGCCATGAATCGCGCACCGAAAAGTGTCTGGCGTCGCCCAACACATTTTTTTGCTTTTGGTTTAGGTAGCGGCACGGTGCCTTGGGCACCCGGTACCTTTGGCACGCTGGCAGCGATTCCGTTCTACTGGATGATGGCGGATCTGCCTCTTGGGTGGTTTTTAAGCATTTGTTTTATCGCTTTTGTGGTCGGTGTTTGGCTGTGCGATAAAACCTCCAAAGATTTAGGCGTGCATGATCACTCAGGCATCGTGTGGGATGAATTTGTCGGTTATTGGCTGACCATGGCAGCGGTACCCTTTTCTTGGGAGGCTGCGTTATGGGGGTTTGTGGTATTTCGCATCTTCGATGTCTTTAAGCCCTGGCCAATACGCTGGGCAGACCGCCGTGTCGCAGGTGGTTTTGGCATTATGATCGATGATGTGATGGCTGGCGCCTACGCATGGAGTACTATGCACCTGTGGTTCTGGTTGCACTAAAAAGTATGAGTGGTGTGCAACAAGGAGCAAGTGAGTTCAGTAGCGGTATATAGCTTTTTCTGGTGCTTTAGCTTCAAGGCGTTAGCTTCAAGGAGGTAGCATGCGCAAGGAACGTCTGATTGTCCCTATACTGGCAGTCATCGCCGTGGTATGGATGGCAGCGCAACTGCTCTCAAGCGTTCTTTTTGAACGCGGCCTGCGCCAAGCGCTGGAAGATTTGGAAGCGCGGGGTGAATGGCGTGTTAACCGAACTGAGAGTCGGCAGGGCTGGCTAAGTTCCCAAGGAAGGCTGATTCTTTCACCGTTACTGGGCCGCCCGTGGCGCCTTGAGCTGACCTATCGGGCACGCCATGGCATTTTAAGTACAGATGTTGAAGGCACCGTGTTACCCCGCCTGGATACCGTGTTGCAGCAAGCGGTGGGTGAAGTAACTGCCCCTTCCGTGCCACGCTGGCAAGGGCGCTATCACACCCTTAGCGGTCACAGTGAACTACGTCTTTCCCTAGCCCCCTTCGTTATTCAACAAAATGGCCGTGAATTAGCCGTTCGCGGTGGTCGCCTGCGCCTGGAAGGCGTTTTTGGTGATTGGCGTCTGCGTGCGTTGTTAGATCAATTGACACTCACGGATGGTATGGCGCAGCTTGCACTAGGGCCGACGGAGCTCGAAAGCCGCTATACGTATACTGAGGGTGCTTACCACTTTGCCCAGCGCGATCACCTGCATATTGAAACGCTGACATTGAGCTATCCTTCCTACGACATTCAGCTTTCGCCACTCGACTTGAATAGCCACATGGAACTGGACGAAAGCGAGCTGCGTATCAACGTTGCTTTAGACGTGGGCGATGTGATGGTGCCCTCTGAAGCACCAGACACGCCGCTGCTCAATGGGCAGATAGAGATGGAACTTTCGCGTATCAACGCCGATGCCGTTCGCCACGTTATCCGTCGGTTACGCCAGGAAGCTTCCTGGGGTGATGAAAGCCTACCCATGGCCGAAGGGTTAATAGCCCGTCTTGAACCGGATTTGCGTAAAATGCTCAGTGACTCGCCGCGTTTAGATGTGACGACCGTTGCCATCGATAGTCCGTTGTTGGGCATTCAGCTCGATGCGGACGGAGCATTATTTTTTGACGCACGCCAGTTGGATGAACTTAGCGTGGTTAATCTTGACAACGAAAAAGAGCAGGCAAAATGGCTCGAGCGGGTTGATGGCGACTTTACTTGGCACGATGCACCTACCGTTGCCGCATTATGGTTAGGGCTGCCGCTCGGCACCCGCGAGCTACAATTTGATGTGGTGCGCGGTGTATGGCGGGTGAATGGGCGCCCCATGCCCCAGCTTTGGCCTTAGCCCTGTCATTGCGTAGTGAAGCAATCTCGGGGTTGCCCTTGTTTGTCATCGCGAGCGAAGCGTGGCGATCTCGGGTTGGCTTGCCTCCTGAAGTAGAGATTGCCGCGTCGCTGCGCTCCTCGCAATGACATATGAGAAGGCTACTCGAAATGATCGAGTCAGGCTCCTTGCAGCTTCAAAGGGTGACAGCATTTTGTTATCGAACCTCCCTAAGGGTTGAAGTTTAGCCGCACTGCCCGCATTCCATGAACAAATCTAGGCGGTTCTTATCGCCGACATCGGTTCATTGGAGGACGCATGAGCGACCAGGATTACGAACGCGATTACGAACATCTTGATTGGCAAGTGGATGATGAGGAATCATCAGCCACAGACAACGCCCACGGCGCTGAAAATAGCGCTAACGCGAGTTCCGAAGAAAACTCTGAAGAACAGGACAGCAAAGAGTACCGCTCAGACGGTGAACGGGTAAATTCCCTGGTGCCGGCTAGCGAAATGCTGCCCGAGCGCATTTATCTTCTGCCTATTCATAATCGACCTTTTTTCCCCGCCCAGGTCCAGCCCCTGGTCGTCAATCGTGAGCGCTGGGAAGAGACCATGCGCCGGGTAGGTAACACCCCCCACCATACGTTGGGCGTTGCCTTTGTGGGCGAGCAAGGCGTTACCTCGCTAGATCACGAAGGTTTCCCCGAGATCGGTACCGCGGTGAAGGTGCATAAACTCAAGGGCGAAGACGATCAGATTCAGTTTATCGCTCAGGGCCTGCAGCGCTTCAAAATTACCCGCTGGCTGTCTAAAGAGCCGCCTTATCTGGTCGAAGTGACCTACCCCAAAGAGCCTGTTGACGCGGAGAATGAAGAGACGCGCGCCTACGCCATGGCGATCATCAACGGCATTAAAGAACTACTGCCGATTAACCCGCTGTATGGCGAGGAACTTAAGCATTATCTCAATCGCTTTAGCCCCCATCAGCCTGGGCCGTTGACCGATTTTGCCGCAGCGATTACTTCTGCCAAAGGGCCTGAGCTTCAGGATGTGCTGGCCACCCTATCGGTGGAAGAGCGGATGCAGAAAGTGTTGCCGCTGCTGCGTAAAGAGATCGATGTTGCGCTACTGCAGGGCGAGATCAGCGAGCAGGTGAATGCCCAAATGCAGGATCGCCAGCGCGAGTTTTTCCTGCGCGAGCAGCTCAAGGTCATTCAACGTGAACTCGGCATTTCTAAAGACGATCGTGAAAACGATGTGGATACCTTTAGAGCCCGGCTGGAGTCGCTGGTAGTACCCGAGCGTGTGCAAACGCGAATCGACGATGAGTTGAATAAACTCAGCGTGCTGGAAACCGGTTCGCCTGAGTATGGCACCACCCGGAACTACCTGGATTGGCTCACCTCGTTGCCTTGGGGTGTTACCAGCCAGGATCAACTGGATCTACCTCACGCTCGTCAGGTCTTGGACCGTGACCATGATGGCTTGAAAGACGTAAAAGAGCGCATTGTCGAGTTTCTGGCCGAGGGCACCTTCAAAGGTGATGTGGGCGGCTCAATTGTTCTGCTCGTAGGCCCGCCCGGGGTGGGTAAAACGTCCATCGGTCGCTCGATTGCCGAAGCCTTGGGACGTCAGTTTTACCGCTTCTCGGTAGGCGGTATGCGCGATGAAGCGGAGATTAAAGGGCACCGGCGTACCTATGTGGGCGCGATGCCCGGTAAGCTGGTGCAGGCCTTTAAAGAGGTGGAGGTCGAGAACCCGGTGATTATGCTCGACGAGATCGACAAACTGGGACAATCCTTCCAGGGCGATCCCGCCTCAGCATTACTGGAAGTGCTCGACCCTGAGCAGAACGTCGATTTCCTTGATCACTATCTTGATGTTCGCATGGACCTTTCAAAGGTGCTGTTTATATGCACCGCGAATACGCTGGATTCGATTCCAGGTCCGCTGCTCGACCGCATGGAGCAAATTCGTCTCTCCGGTTATATCGCGGAAGAGAAGCTGGCGATTGCCAAGAATCATCTATGGCCGAAGCTGCTTAAGCGCAACAACCTGCCCAAAAAACGCATCAACTTATCCGATGCGGCCTTGAAGCAGGTAATTGAAGGCTATGCCCGCGAAGCCGGGGTGCGCCAGCTAGAGAAACAGCTGCACCGTATTGTGCGTAAATCCGCTGTTAAATTACTGGAAGAGGAGCTGGGAACGGTCAAGGTATCGGTTAAAAACCTGGAGGAGTTCTTGGGCGCGCCGATCTTCCGTAAAGAAAAAGTGCTTACTGGCGAAGGAGTGGTGACCGGCTTGGCGTGGACCTCGATGGGCGGGGCAACGCTGCCGATTGAAGCGGGCAAAGTACACTCGCTGGATCGCGGTTTTAAACTGACCGGCAAGCTGGGCGAAGTGATGCAGGAGTCCGCCAATATCGCTTACAGCTATACGCTTGGCCATTTGCAGGAGTATGGCGCCGATGCAGACTTCTTTGACTCGGCGTTTGTACACTTGCACGTGCCTGAGGGGGCCACACCTAAAGATGGTCCTTCGGCGGGGGTTACTATGACCACCGCACTGCTATCGCTGGCCAAGCACCATGCTATTAAGCGGCCTTTGGCAATGACCGGCGAGTTAACCTTAACGGGCCAAGTGCTTCCGGTAGGGGGGATTCGCGAAAAGGTCATTGCTGCACGACGCAGCGACATCTTTGAACTAATTCTGCCCGACGCCAACAAGCGTGATTATGAAGAACTGCCGGATTATCTAAAAGAAGGCATGACGGTGCACTTTGCCAAACGTTACCGTGATGTGGCGGATGTGGTGTTTGGTAGTTGATAGAAGATTTATAACCCTTTTACGACAATTGCTTATTACCTACTTGGGCGCCATACGAAAGTATGGCGCTTTTTTTACAGTTGTTCGCGGCATTGCCGATATAAAGCGCAGCGATAATAAAGTTTGTTTTAATAAAAATTAATTATTCCTAATTATTGGAGAGCTAATGCGCAATAACCAGCCAGTGACGCAACGCGAGTATGTGCTGAGTGAGGAAGCAGTACTCATTTCCCGTTCGGACCTTAAAGGAAATGTCACCTACGCGAATCCTACCTTCGTTGAGGTCAGTGGTTATAGCCGTGAAGAGCTCATTGGTGCCCCGCATAATCTACTTCGTCACCCCGATATGCCCGAAGCGGCTTACGCGGACTTTTGGAAAACCATTCAAGCAGGCGTGACTTGGCAGGGTGTGGTTAAAAACAGACGTAAAAATGGCGATCACTATTGGGTAAATGCCACAGTTGCCCCGTTGCGGGATGGTGAACGCATTGTTGGTTATACCTCTGTGCGCCGTAAAGCTGCCGCAAATGCCGTTGCCAGAGCAGAAAAAATTTATGCAGAGATTCGCGAAAAGGGCAAGTCACGACACTATGGCCTTTCCCAGGGCACGCTACGGCGCAAAGGGTTAACAGGGATACTGGCGCGATTACAACTGACCAGCTTGAAAGCCAAGCTGACCAGTATGGTGGTGGCGTCGCTGTTGTTGCTTGTCCTCGCGGGTGGGTTGGGCGTTTATGCGTTGATGGTTTCCGGCGAGCGCCTGGAAACACTCAATCGCTCAGGGCTGGGCGAAGTCGCCTCACTGCAGCATATCGAACGCTATATTGGACAAACGGTCGAGACGTTAGAGCCGGTGGTACGTAACCCGCGTCAGGCTGATCTGGATGCCATTAACGCGGAAATTAGCCAGTATGTTGAAGCGATGCAAGGGCTATGGACGGATTATTACGTTGATGAAACAGCCGCGGCTGAGGCCACCCAGCGCTTTAATAGTGCGCTGGCCACATGGAGTACCGGCGTAAACACTACGCTGGTGGCTATTCAAGAAGGCAATGGATTCGCGGCGTTTGAAGCCTTTAATGACATTGTGGTGCCGACGACTCAGACACTGCGCGAGATAAACAGTACGCTGGTTGAACAGGTGCGTGCTGATGCCGAAGTGTTGGTTTCCCAGGCGCAAAGTGGGCGTCAACAAATGTTGCTTGCACAATTGGCGTTACTGGCCGTTGGTTTCTTAGTCATGATTGGCCTAAGTATCATGACTATGAGATCGGTGTTTCGCAGCTTGTCAGGCGCGCGTTATATCACTTTCCAAATTGCGGCAGGTAATCTGGCCGCTCGCGAGCGTCGCCAAACCAACGATGAGTTGGGCGAGTTACTCTACTCGTTGGACACGATGCGCTTTAGCCTATCCAGCATTGTGGGGGATGTTGAAAGTCGCGTCTCGGTGGTTACGCCGGCGATCCAGCAGATAGCCGCTGAAAATGAAGAGCTCTCTTCGCGCACAGAGCAACAGGCATCATCGCTTCAGCAGACCGCATCGAGCATGGAGGAGATGACCTCGACGGTTCAGCAGAATACCGAGAATGCCCGCCAGGCCACCGATCTAGCAGTGCAAAATGCCGCGAGCACTCGCGACACAGGGCGGCAAATGCAGCAATTGGTGGAGCGTATGCAGCGTATTGCCCAGAGTGCCGAAAAGATGACCGAGATGATCAGTGTGATCGATGGCATTGCTTTTCAAACCAACATCCTGGCACTCAACGCATCGGTTGAAGCCGCCCGCGCTGGCGAACATGGCCGCGGCTTTGCGGTCGTCGCCAGCGAAGTGCGCAATTTGGCCGGGCGGAGTGCGGATGCCGCCCAAGAAATTCGTAAGATGATTGACAGTACTACCCAAGAAGTCAGCGGTGGCCGTAGTGCAGTTGAGCAGGCGGAACGGGCGATAGAAGAGGTCACCCAGCAAGTTAGCCGAGTCAGTGAACTGATGGAATCCATTAGCACTGCTTCCACCGAGCAGAGCAGTGGGATTGGTCAAATCAATTCGGCAATTGCCGAAATGGACCTTGTGACTCAGCAGAACGCCTCAAAAGTACAATCAATCGCAGCGTCAGCCGATCACCTCTCTCTTGAAGCTTTTGAGCTCGTCAATGTGGTGGATGCGTTTCGTTTGGAAGGTGCTCAGGATGAGAATATCCAAGCGGCAAGAGCGAAGTTACAACGCGCCACTCAAGCGCTGAATAAAGCAACACACGGTTTGCCAGCGCCTTCCGAACAGCGTGCTAAGCCGCCCGCAACGCAATCCCGCTCTGATCAGTGGGAAGCGTTTTAGCGCTAATAGTGCTTACAATAATAGAATCAGTAACTGTAATGTAGGCTGCTGATTTCTATCAATTCGTTTTACCACATGCCACCCTTCGCGGTGGCATGTTTTATGCATTACTCCTAATTGAAAAGGCTCAGCCAGTGAGTAATTTAGCCAAGGGGACTCAGCTAAATCTAATGGCGGTAAAAAGCCTTCAATAAAAAAGTAGGGGTTCTAAATGCGCACTGTTAAGCAAACACAATCTACCCAAACACCGTTTACACAAGCGACCGCTGCTGTGTACGAGCTAGCCGATGATGATGTCTTGATCTCGCGCTCGGACCTTCAGGGCAGGATCACCTACGCCAATCAAACCTTTGTCGACGTTAGCGGCTACCCGTTGGAAGAGTTAATGGGCGAACCCCACAACCTGTTCCGCCACCCCAGCATGCCCAACGTCGTTTTTCAGAACCTGTGGGAAACCATTGAAGCGGGTAAAACCTGGCAGGGTCTGATTAAGAACCGCCGTCAAAGTGGGGAAGCCTATTGGATGCATACCACCATCGCACCGCTACTTGATGGTGACCGCGTGGTGGGTTATACCTCTATCCGGCGTAAAGCCACGGTTGAAGCGATTGAGCGGGCTGAGCGTGTTTACGCTGCCATGCAAGAGGGCAAAACACGAGGCTTCAAGCTCCATTATGGTGCAATACGCCACAAAGGAGTGCGAGGCTGGGTAAAGCGTTTTAGCTTCAGTAGCATGCAGGCCAAGCTTATAGGGATGGTGCTGGCTTCGATCATCTTGTTGGTGTTAGCAGGAGCGGCAGGCGTTTATGGCTTAACCAGTTCTGCCGAACGTCTACGTACGCTCAACCAAACCGGCCTAGAAGGCATTTCCGATCTTCAACAGATTGATCAACGCGTTAGCCAAGCGATCCAAGTGCTTGAGCCTGCCGTGCGCAACCCGCGCCGTGCGGACCTCGAACTCCTTGAAACACAATTAAAGACCATGAGCACTGACATTGATCAGTCATGGCAAGGTTTCACCGCGCAGCGTGAAACAGAGAGTTTACAGGAAGAGCTGACAGCGCAACTGGCCACCTTTGTAGAAAGTGCCGATATCACCCTAACCGCGATCGTTGATGGCAATGGGTTTGCCGCCTTTGAGGCTTTTAATGACACCGTGCAGCCGACTTCTGACAATATCAGTGTCTCTATTAACGCATTGGTGGATCAAGAGAGAGCCGCGGCCCAATCGCTAATGGAAAACGCAGAACAACAGCAACAAGTGCTGCTGTACGGTCAGTTAGGTGTTCTGCTGCTCGGTATTGTATTGATGATCGGCATCAGCATGGCGGTGCTTAAATCGCTGATTAAATCGCTTAACGAAGCGCGTCGGGTTACCTTTCAAATAGCGGCAGGCAATCTGGCCAATCGCGTTACTTTAAAGCGCAATGATGAACTGGGTGAGTTGCTGAATTCGCTAGAAACAATGCGCGCAAGCCTGTCGGGGCTAATTACCGAGGTGGGTAATAAAGTCGATGTGGTGACGCCCGCCTCTGAACATATCAAGCAGCAGAATGAAGAGCTGGCGTCACGCACCGAGCAGCAGGCGTCTTCGCTGCAGCAAACGGCTTCCAGCATGGATCAAATGACGGCGACCGTGCAGCAAAATACCGAGAACGCCCGCCAAGCCAATCAGTTGGCTATGCAAAATGCCACCACTAGTCGTGAAACCGGCGAGCGCATGCAGGCCCTTGTCGAGCGTATGGAACGCATTGCCGCCAGTGCCGGTAAGATGACCGATATTATTAGTGTCATTGATGGCATCGCCTTCCAAACCAATATTCTGGCGCTGAATGCTTCGGTGGAGGCTGCCCGGGCTGGCGAGCAGGGGAGAGGTTTTGCCGTGGTGGCAAATGAAGTGCGTAATCTAGCGGGGCGCAGTGCCGATGCCGCTGGCGAAATACGACGGCTAATTGACTCTTCCGCCCAGGAAATCAGTGGTGGTGCTCAAGCGGTGAAGGAAGCTGAGGCAGCTATCGATCAGGTCGTGACGCAAGTAATGAAAGTCAGCGACATTATGGAGGAGATCAGTACTGCGTCTGATGAGCAGAGCAGCGGAATTGCGCAAATCAATACGGCCGTCTCCGAGATGGATCATGTCACCCAGCAGAACGCATCCAAGGTGCAGACAATTTCCAACGCTGCTCACGATCTTACCCGCGAAGCCTTGAGCCTTGCCAATGTCATCGCTGCCTTCCGCTTGGAGGGCGCAGCCGACGAGAGTAGTGAAACAGCGCTTAGACGTGTGTTTAAGCAGGCAGGGCTAGGATCCCCACCTGCATTAGCAGCGGCAGCACCGTCGCCGTTAATTTCACGCCAGGACCGTTCGCTTCAACCCAATACTCCTGCCCAGCCAGCCGAAGAGGCGTGGGAAGCCTTTTAATTAATTTGGCGCCATGGAGGGCGCTTTCCTCTTCTTGTGTCTAGTCTCCTCTTCTTGTATCTAGTCTCTGGGCGGCGCTCATGCCACAATCTAAAGCCGCTGATTCTTTCAGAAAAAGCCTAGCCTGCAGCCTTGCATGCTGTGGGTTAATAAAAAATAGAGCATTTCTTTAAGATAGTTATTAAGAGAGATATTGAGAGAGTAGAGGACGACATGCCAGAGTATCGCTCACGTACGACCACCGCTGGCCGCAATATGGCCGGTGCCCGTGCCCTATGGCGCGCCACCGGTATGCAGGATGGGGACTTTCAAAAGCCAATTATTGCTGTCGCCAACTCCTTCACGCAGTTTGTGCCGGGCCATGTTCATTTGAAAGACATGGGCCAGCTTGTCGCGCGGGAAATTGAGAAAGCCGGTGGCGTTGCGAAAGAGTTCAATACCATTGCGGTGGATGATGGCATCGCCATGGGACACGACGGCATGCTCTACTCGCTGCCCAGCCGTGACCTGATCGCCGACAGCGTCGAGTATATGTGTAACGCCCACTGTGCCGATGCGCTGGTGTGTATTTCCAACTGCGACAAAATCACCCCAGGAATGTTGATGGCTGCTTTGCGCCTTAATATTCCGGTTATTTTCGTTTCCGGCGGCCCCATGGAAGCGGGCAAAACCAAGCTGCTCGACCATGGCCTGGATTTAGTCGATGCCATGGTGATGGCCGCCGATGACAGCGTTGACGATGAGACCCTCGCCGAAGTCGAGCGTAGTGCTTGCCCTACCTGTGGTAGCTGCTCGGGTATGTTTACTGCCAATTCGATGAACTGCCTGACCGAAGCGTTGGGCTTGGCACTACCGGGCAATGGGACCGTGCTGGCGACTCACTCGGATCGTCGCCGCCTGTTTGAAACGGCCGGCCAACGTATTGTCGAGCTTGCCAAACGCTACTACGAAGGTGACGAGGCGCATCTGCTACCGCGTGCTATTGCTTCCAAGGCGGCGTTTAAAAACGCCATGACCCTGGACATCGCCATGGGCGGTTCTACCAATACTATTCTGCACTTCCTGGCAGCGGCTCAAGAAGCAGAAGTGGACTTTACGATGTCGGATATCGACCGTCTGTCCCGTGAAGTGCCTCAACTGTGTAAAGTAGCGCCCAATACTCAGAAATATCATATCGAAGATGTCCACCGTGCGGGCGGCATTATGGCGATTCTGGGTGAGCTGGATCGTGCACACGTTCTGGATACCTCGGTGCCCACCGTGTATGGCGATAGCCTTAAAGAAGCGCTGGATGAGTGGGATATCATGCGCTCACCTAGCGCTGAGGTGGTCGAGTTCTTTAAAGCCGGGCCGGGTGGCGTACCTACTCAGACCGCGTTTTCCCAAAGCGCCCGTTGGCCGAGCCTGGATGGTGACCGGGCTACCGGTTGTATTCGTGATCTCGAACACGCCTTTTCTCAGCAGGGCGGCTTAGCCGTGCTTTACGGCAATATCGCGCTGGATGGCTGCGTAGTGAAAACCGCCGGGGTCGACGACTCGATTTTAGTATTTGAAGGGCCTGCCCATGTGGTCGAGTCCCAGGATCAGGCGGTCGCCGACGTGCTTGCGGATAAGGTCAAAGAAGGCGATGTCGTGGTGATCCGCTACGAAGGCCCCAAAGGCGGCCCCGGCATGCAGGAAATGCTTTATCCCACTTCGTATCTCAAGTCCAAAGGGTTAGGAAAAGCCTGCGCGCTACTCACCGATGGACGTTTTTCGGGCGGTACTTCTGGGCTTTCAATTGGCCATGTTTCGCCTGAAGCGGCAGCAGGGGGCGCCATTGGGTTAATCGAGCAGGGCGATATCATCCGCATTGATATTCCTAACCGGGCGATCAACGTCGATCTTAGCGATGCTGAGTTGGCGGCTCGCCGTGAAGCGATGGAGGCCAAAGGCGCAATGGCCTGGAAGCCCGTTGAACAACGCCCACGCAAGATTACACCAGCGCTTAAAGCGTATGCGTTATTGGCGACGTCGGCGGATAAAGGCGCCGTTCGAGACCTCAGCAAGCTGGATTGATACAGCAGCTAAGCTTAGCAATCAGCCGCAGCAACAAACTGAAGGAATGCAATGAAGGCAATTATTAACGTTGGATTGGTCGGCTACGGGTTCGCTAGCCAGACGTTCCACGCACCGCTGATTCGGGCTACGGAAGGCTTGGATCTGGTGGCGGTTTCATCAAGTGATGCCGCTAAAGTTCAGGCATCTCTACCTCATGTAGACGTGGAGGCGCAGGCACTAGCGCTTTGCAAACGCAGCGATATTGACCTGATTGTTATCCCGACACCGAATGACACGCATTTTCCTCTCGCCAAGGCTGCACTTTCTGCGGGCAAGCACGTGGTGGTGGATAAACCGTTCACGGTCACCCTGTCAGAAGGAAAGTTACTCAAAAAGCTGGCGGACGAAAAAGAGTGTCTATTATCGGTATTTCACAACCGCCGTTGGGACAGTGACTTTCTGACCATCAAGGCATTGCTAGACGCGGGTACGCTAGGGCGTGTCGTTAACGTTGAGTCTCGCTTTGACCGCTTTCGCCCCGAAGTCCGCGATCGTTGGCGCGAGAAGGCGGCCCCCGGTGGTGGGATTTGGTACGACTTGGGGCCGCACCTGCTGGACCAAGCCTGCGAGTTATTTGGCATGCCCCAGGCACTCTTGCTGGAACTAGATGCATTACGTGATGGTGCCAAGGCCGACGATGACTTCCTGGCACTGCTGGATTATGAAGGCTTCCGCGTTACCCTGTCGGCAGGTACGCTGGTAGCCGATCCAACCCCGCGCTTTCGAATTCACGGAACCCAGGGCAGCTTCGTTAAATATGGTTTGGACCCCCAGGAAGACCGTCTGAAAGCAGGCGAAGTGCCCACGTCACAATGGGGCGAGGATAACCAGCACGGCATCTTAACGCTGCGCGAAGGGGAGGGTGAAAACGCGCCGCTAGTGCGCCGTGAATTGCCAACGCTGCCGGGCGACTACTTTGCTTATTACCAAGGCATCGCTGCCGCTATCCGCGATAAAGCGCCGTTGCCCGTTACTGTAGACGATGCCCTGCGCTCAATGATCTTGCTCGAAGCAGGATTGGATAGTCACCGCCAACGGCGCTGGATATCGTTGAAAAATCATCTCTAGTGGCTGCAGGGAATGGGGCTATGGCTAGCCCCGGCCCCTATCTAGTCTCACCCCTTATGCCTCAAAGCAGGTCCGTCGCGCTGTTGCGCTTCTCTTCTCGCAGCCTGTCTCGCGCGATATAAAGCGCGGCAATGGCCCGCGCCTCATGAAAATCCTCGCGCAACAAAAGGGCGGGAAGCTCTTCGATTGCGTGGGTTTCGACAATCAACGGCTCAGGCTCATCACCTGGTAGACGCTTGGGATAAAGGTCGGTGGCGAGAAGCACCTGCATACGGTGGCGCATATAGTTGGGTGCCAGGGAAAGCTCGACTAGCGGTTCAATACGACGCGCGCCAACCCCACACTCCTCCATCAACTCACGATTAGCAGCGGTGATGATATCTTCGCCGGGGTCAACCAGCCCCTTGGGCAGGGTGAGTACATAATCTTCAAACCCGGCCGCATACTCGCGAATCAATAGCACATGGTCGGGGTCTGGCATGGCCACCATCATCACCGCGCCACGGTCAGCGCCGGTTAAGCGTTCAAACTGACGCTCTTCGCCGTTGGAAAAGCGCAAATCAAGTGACTCAATCTGGAATAAACGGCTTTGGGCTACGCTTTTACGCGCCAAAATTTGTGGCTTGCGCTGATAGCCCGAGCGCTTAACGCTAGTATCCTCGGGGGGATTAGAAGTGGGGTGCGTCGGGGGAAACGTCGACATAAAGAGAGCCTCCATGGCTGGAAAAAGGCGGTTAAGCTACAATAGCACGCTTACTCCTTATGCGACTGGAGCGGCAATGATTGATTGGCGCGAGATAGACACCGTCCTACTCGATATGGATGGCACGCTGTTGGATTTACACTTTGACAGCCATTTCTGGCTGGAGCACTTACCGCGACGCTACCGCGAACTGCACCAGTTGGATGAAGCCTCCCAGGAAGCACTGCGCGCACGCATTATCGGCGAGCAGGGCACGTTAAACTGGTACAGCCTGGCGTACTGGAGCCGCGAACTAGGCGTCGATATTGTCGCTCTTAAGCGCGAAGTTCAGCACCTGATTGGGCTGCGTAGTGACGCGCTGGATTTCCTCAAATGGCTTAAACTAGCGCACCCAAGAGTGGTGTTGGCCACCAACGCTGATCGCGCAAGTCTCGCATTGAAATTGCCTCTAACGGGTCTGGAAAGCTACTTAGACGCCATCATCTCTTCCGAGGATGTGGGGGCCGCCAAAGAGGAGCAGGCATTCTGGTTTGCCCTTCAGGAGATCGAGGCTTTTGATCCTGCACGCACGCTGTTTATTGATGACAATGTTCGCGTATTGGAGAGCGCTCGTGAGTTTGGCATCAAGCATTTGCTGGGCATTAAACAACCTGACAGCCAGCGGCCTGAAAAAGAGCTACAGGAATTTATAGCCCTTGACCGGTTCGCTCATCTGTTTCCCGAACAACTGCCGGAACAGCTGTCAGAAACGCAAGGAGAGCATTAATGAGCGAGAGCGTACGCTTGGATAAATGGCTCTGGGCCGCGCGTTTCTTTAAGACCCGCGCACTGGCTAAGAAAGCCATCGAAGGCGGCAAAGTACACTACGACGGGGCGCGGGTTAAAACCAGCAAAAACGTCGAGCTGGGCGCGCTTATCCGTGTGCCTCAGGGCTGGGATATTTATGAAGTGGAAGTGATTGCGCTTTCCGATCAACGGCGCGGCGCGCCAGAAGCGCGCACACTTTATGCAGAAACCGAAGAGAGCGCACAGCGCCGGGCCAAAGAAGCCGAAGCAAGGCGGCTCACTAACGAAGCGATGCAGCACCCGCTTAAACGCCCCGACAAAAAGCAGCGCCGCGATATACAGCGCTTTCAGCGCAACCAAGGGGAGTAGCCCCTTACGCCAATAGCCCAGTTAAACATTAGGTAGCCAATTATGTCTGATCAAATTCAACGCTTTATGTTCGATCACACCAATGTCCGTGGCGAGATCGTTACCTTGGCGGCCGCCTACCATGAAGTGTTGGACCGCCACGCCTACCCACCGGCTGTTAATGCACTATTGGGCGAGCTGTTAGCTGCCGTCGCATTGCTTACCGATACCGTAAAGCTGGATGGCACACTGAGCATTGAAGTACGCGGCACCGGTGTCCTGTCGCTGCTGATGGCCGAATCTAATCCCGGTGGCGAGCTGCGAGCGATTGCACGCATCGCGGAAGACGCCGCGCTGCCTAGCGAGCACGCTACTTTCCGCGAGCTGGTTGGTGAAGGCCAGATTGTCATTACACTCGATCCGCGTGAAGGGCACCGCTATCAAGGTATTGTCGCGCTGGATCAAGCGACGCTCGGCGGCTGTTTGGAAGCCTACTTTAGCCAATCCGAGCAGTTGCCGACCCGGCTATGGTTAGCGGCCGATGAGAAGCGTGCGGGAGGATTGCTCCTGCAGCGCCTGCCGGAAGAGTCACAAAACCAGGATGTCGATGCTTGGGACCGCAGCGTGCAATTAGCCGACACGATTAAAACGGAAGAGTTACTTGGGCTTGAGCAGCGCGAAGTGCTTTACCGCCTATACCACGAAGAAACGGTGCGCGTTTTTGACCCTAAAACACTGCGCTTTGGCTGCACTTGCTCCCGGGAGCGAATGAGCTATGCACTTCACACGCTGGGAAAGGAAGAGTTGCGCGATATTCTGCATGAACAAGGCGCTATCGACACCCAATGCCACTTTTGCCACACGAAATATCACTACACAGCGGCGGATATTGAAATTTTGTTGGACGACCCCGAGGCGCCTTCGCCCACGATTCACTGAGTATGTAGTCGAGGGTGGCCCGTAGAGCATTTTCAAGTGTCGCTAGGCGGGCCAGTGGATTCAATGAATGCGACGTTTGTTGCAAACGGCTGTTTGAATTTTTACTGCGCCGCAACACAAAATATAGTGTCTTTGTAGTAGTTTAACTACAAGATATTTGATCTTCGCCCCCGTTTCCTGGGGGCTTTCTTTTTGCCATAATGCGCCGGACTTTAGCGCGCCCAGCCGGATTTGCAGTGGTTGGGAAGAACTCTAAGGCGTCGGTGACGCCCGGTAACACGAGTGAAATGGCCTTAAGGCCCAGGAATCGACATGACCACGACTCAAGCTCCCCAAGCCCACGTCAATCTCAGCAGCGCCGAACTCATCGAGCGCGCCGTGGCACGTGGCGAAGGCCGTCTCTCGGCTAACGGCGCCCTGGTAGTAAATACCGGCCTGCGTACCGGCCGTTCACCGAAAGATCGCTTTATCGTTGATGAACCCTCCACGCGTAGCCAAATTGATTGGGGAAGCGTCAACCGCCCCTTCGATGCGGACAAGTTCAGCGCATTATGGGGCCGTGTCGATGACTATCTGAATAGCCAGGAAAATTTTGTTGCCGAATTGCACGTAGGCAGTGATTCAACCCACTACTTACCGGTTCGCGTCACCACTGAAACGGCATGGCAAAACCTGTTTGGCCGTACCATGTTTGTTCGCCCCCAAGCCTACAATCCTGCGGCTAAAGACGAGTGGACCATCCTTAATGCCGCAGGCTTTGAGTGTGATCCTTCCCGCGACGGCACCAACTCTGATGGTTGTGTGATCATTAATTTCGCCGAGAAAAAAGTGCTGATTGCTGGCATGCGCTATGCTGGCGAAATGAAAAAAGCCATGTTCTCGGTGCAAAATTTCCTGCTGCCGGCTGCTGACGTACTGCCGATGCACTGCTCGGCCAACGTGGGTGAAGATGGCGAAACTTGCCTGTTTTTCGGCCTTTCCGGCACCGGTAAAACCACGCTCTCGGCTGACCAGGCGCGTTTCCTGATCGGTGATGATGAACACGCGTGGGGCGACGGCATTGTCTTCAATATGGAAGGTGGCTGCTACGCCAAGTGCATCGATCTTTCCGAGAAGAACGAGCCGGTAATCTGGAACGCCATCAAATTTGGCACTGTGCTGGAAAACGTGGTGCTGGATGACCGTCGTGAGCCTGACTACGCCGACGATAGCCTGACCCAGAACTCCCGCGCTGCATACCCGCTGGAGCACGTTGAGAAGCGGGTACCGGAAAACCTCGCAGGCGAGCCAAATGCCATCGTGTTCCTGACCTGCGATATGTCCGGCGTGCTTCCCCCGGTATCTGTACTCTCTAAAGAAGCCGCGGCGTATCATTTCCTCTCAGGCTACACCGCCAAAGTGGGCTCAACCGAAATGGGCTCCTCTGAAGGTCTGGCTGCCACGTTCTCCACCTGCTTTGGTGCACCGTTCTTCCCGCGTCCTGCGCGCGAGTACGCTGACCTGCTGATCAAGCGGGTCGAGAAGAAAGACGCTCAGGTGTATCTGGTCAACACCGGCTGGACAGGCGGTGCTTACGGTGAAGGCGGCTCACGCTTCTCAATCCCGACCACGCGCGCCATTATCAGTGCCATTCAGTCGGGTGTATTGCGTGATATCGACACTAAGCATATTGATGGGCTCAATCTGCAAGTGCCCGTCTCCGTGCCTGGCGTTGATTCTAGCCTGCTAGATCCGCGTGAAACTTGGCAAGACCGTGAGGCTTATGATCGTCATCTCAAAGAGCTGGCGACCAAATTCGTCGATAACTTCAAGAAGTTCGAAGGTGTCAACGAAGCGATCATTCAGGCGGGACCGCAGTTAACCTAATGCTTGGCTGATTGACGCACTCAATAGGGGGCAGGGCTACGGCACTGCCCCTTTTTTGTTGCTTATCGCTTTATCATTGCATAGGCGGCTGACTTTCTGAGATAAAGAGATAGGTAAAACAAGCACTAGGAGTGTTGCGTGAAAGGATGGCTCCAACAACGATGGACCCGCAAAAAACTAGCCAGCATCCATAATTTGCACGATGTGGAGCGGTTAGCGCGTCGAAAATTGCCAAGACCTATTTTTGGCTATATCGACCATGTTGCAGAGGATGGGCGAACCCAGCGTGCTAACCTCACCGCGTTCGATGAATACTGTTTTTTGCCCAAAGCGTTTGTCAACGTCTCGCAGATTGAACTGTCCACTGAGCTATATGGAAAACGCTACTCCGTGCCTTTTGGTATCGCTCCCATGGGGATTAGTGCGTTGTCGGCTTACCAAGGGGACTTGGTGCTGGCGCGGGCAGCGGCGAAATGTAACTTGCCGATGATTATGAGTGGTTCATCGCTAGTGCCCATGGAAGAGGTGGCTCAAGTCGAAGGTGCTGACTGGTTCCAGGCGTACCTGCCGGGAACGCCGGAAGGTATTGAGGCCCTGCTTAAACGTATCGAGCAGGCCGGTTTTAAGAAACTGGTAGTGACGCTTGATTACCCCGTGCCGCCCAACCCGGATAATTTCCGGCGTTCGGGTTTTACGTCTCCGTTGGAGCCAACGCTTCGTCTGGCTGCCGATGGTTTGATGCGACCAGACTGGCTGTGTAATACCTTCCTGCGCACGTTATGGAAGCATGGCATGCCACATTTTGAGAACAATCATGCCGAGCGGGGGGCACCCGTCATCTCTCGCCGAGCGGCGCGGGACTTCTCGGGGCGGCGACATTTCGACTGGGGCTATCTCGACCTGGTGCGCCGTGTGTGGCCCGACACCTTGATCGTGAAAGGGGTACTGAACCCGGAAGATGCCGTTCGTGCACATCAAGCGGGTGTCGACGGCATTATTCTTTCCAATCATGGCGCTCGCCAGTTGGACTGCACGATCTCTCCGCTGCAGGTGCTGCCTGAAATAAAGCGCCGTGTCAGCGATATTCCTATCATGATCGACAGTGGCTTCCGGCGTGGCACCGATGTCATCAAGGCCCTGGCGCTGGGGGCCGACTTTGTATTTGTGGGGCGCCCTTTCAATTATGCGGCTGCCTGCGCTGGGCAAGCGGGAGTTGAGCATGTCGCTGACCTACTGCAGCGTGAAATTGAGCGCAATATGGCGCTACTAGGGCTCACCAGTCTCGCCCAGTTAGACCACACCTGCCTCTACCAGCCATCAACCGATAAAGTACCGCAGCCATTGACGCCCATGCCACAAAACATTCGCTGAGCTCGCATTCCTCGTTACCACGCGCTATGAGTGCAGCACAAATTTGAATTTGTAGGTGTAGGGCATCGCCAGCATGACGTAGGGGTCACCATGTTGGGCGGTTTGGTGATACCAATCCACCGCAGCTTGCTCTAAACAAAGAATCGCTAAATCGGCTTTCCGAATACCGTAGAGTCGCATACCTTCATCTTTGGCGGCTTGTGCCTCTTCATTCAGCGCCAAGACAAAAGGCGACAACAGCGCCGCTATGGCTAGCCCGGCCAGGGTGATCAGTAGGTTTGGTCGTTTTGGTAACAACATTAGGGGCCAAATTTATCGGGGAAGTAGGAGAGCGGCGGCTCACGGTTTAGCCACTCGTCCATCATTTCTTCGCCTTCTTCGCCTTCTTCGCCTTCTTCGCGTTGTTCTGGGGTGACGCTATCGCGATAAGCGCGCAAAGCATTCTCAGATGAACTGCCGGGGGCTTCTTCGTGAATAGCAAGAAACATTGCCCACCCTTTGGCTGGGTCTGGGGCCGGCGCTGAACGGCATAACTCTCGGCCTGCCTCTTCGGGCTCGATGTTACAAGCGGCCAACCAACCACGCCCATTCATATGTCCTGCTTCGGAAGCCTTGGTTATCCATTCCCAGGCCTCATCAGGCTGATCCAGATGATTCAACACAGAGGCGAGATTATTCATAGAGGGGGCATAACCTCCTTCTGCTGCCTGTCGAAACCAAACCTCAGCGGCTTCCAAACGCTCGATATCGTTGGGGTAACCTTTTTCGTCGTTGCGGGCTATCTCGCCAAGCAAGTTCATAGATTCCACATGGCCCGCCTCGGCGGCACGCCGTAGCCACTTCATCGCTTCGGCTTCATCGGGGTCTTTAACGTAGTAATAAATATTATAAAGCGCGGCCATGGCCTCGGCATCGCCTGCCTCAGCTTTAGGTAGCGTTAACTCCAAGGCCTCCTGGGGCCAGTCGCCGCCGTCTTCCGGGCAGACATCCCCCTGCTCGCATGCACCGCCATCAAACAAGCGCAGCATGGCGTGGGGGTCACCGTTTTGTGCGGCTTGGTAATACCAGTCCAACGCGGCTTGTGAAAGCCCGCGACTAAGGAGTCTATTCGCTTCGCCCAAATAATACATTGCTTCCATATCACCAGCCTCAGCCGCAATTTCAAGCGGAGGTTGCATCTTTTCCCACTAGTGGATGCCCCATAGGCGCATGTCTTCATCTTTTGCGGCTTGTGCCTCTTCGCCCAGCGCCCAGGCCGAAGGGGACAGCAGTGTCACTAACATTAGGCAAGCCAGTATGAAAGGAAGCTTCGATCGTTTTGATAACAACATCAGGGGCCAAACTTCTCAGGGAAATAGGAGAGCGGCGGTTCACGGTTTAGCCACTCTTCCATCATTCGTCCGCCTTCTTCACGCTGTTCTTGAGTAACGCTGTCACGATAAACTCGCAGCGATCTTTCTGACGAAGTGCCGGGAGCTTCTTCATGGATAGCTAGTAGGATGGCCCACCCTTTGGCAGGTTCTGGATCGGTAGCAGAATTACATAGAGTCAATTCCTCCCAATCAGGTTCAATATTACAGGCGGCCAACCACCTCCTCCCATTGATATGCCCTGCTTCGGAAGCTTTTGTTATCCATTCCCACGATTCTTCGGGCTGATCCAGATGGTTTAAGACAGAGGCAAGATTGTTCATAGAGGGAGCGTAGCCAGCCTCTGCGGCTTTGCGAAACCACACCTCAGCGGCTTCCAAACGCTCGGTATCGTTGGCGTAACCTTCTTCGTCGTTGCGGGCTATCTCACCCAGCAAATGCATGGACTCCACATGGCCCGCCTCGGCGGCACGCCGTAGCCACTTCATTGCCTCATCTTCATCGGGCTCTTTAACGTAGTAATAAATATCGTAAAGCGCGGCCATGGCTTCGGGATCACCCGCTTCTGCCTTGGGCAGGGTGAGCTCCAATACCGCCTGGGGCCAGTCGTCGCTGTCTTCCGGGCAGACATCCCCCAGCTCGCATGCACCGCCATCAAACAGGCGCAGCATGGCGTGAGGGTCGCCGTTTTGTGCGGCTTGGTAATACCAGTCCAACGCGGCTTGATTCATACCCCCCATAACCAATCGACGGTTCGCTTCACCCAGGTAATACATTGCCTCAACATCACCCGCTTCAGCCGCTTGTTCTAAATAAGAAAACGCTAAATCGGCTTTCCGAATACCGTAAAGTCGCATACCTTCCTCTTTGGCGGCCTGAGCCTCATCGTCCAGCGCCCAGACGGAAGGTAGCATGAGCGCTGTAAGCGTTAGTCCTGCTAGCATTGCCAGGGTGATTGATCGTTTTACTAACAACATTAGGGGCCAAATTTATCGGGGAAGTAGGAGAGCGGCGGCTCGCGGTTTAGCCACTCGTCCATCATTTCTTCGCCCTCTTCGCGCTGCTCAGAGGTAACGTACTCTCTATAAATATTAAGATTTTGATCGGGATAACTACCGGGTACTTCCTCTTTAATTGCTAAGAGTATTGCCCATCCCAGTGCAGGATCCGGCTCTAGAGCACCTCGGCATAAATCTTTAAAATCTCTGAGAGTGGGCACGATATTGCAAGCTGCTATCCAGCGACGGCCATTTATATGGCCGGCCTCAGAAGATTTAACTCTCCACTCTCTAGCTTCTTCATACCGTTCTAAGTTACTTAGCACTGCCGCTAAATTATTCATAGCCTGGGCATAACCTGCCTCAGCCGCCTTGCGAAACCACACCTCTGCGGCTTCCAAGCGCTCGGTATCGTTGGCGTAACCTTCTTCGTCGTTGCGGGCTATCTCGCCGAGCAAGTTAATGGACTCCACATGGCCGGCCTCGGCGGCGCGCCGTAGCCACTTCATTGCCTCATCTTCATCGGGCTCTTTTACGTAGTAATAAATATCGTAAAGTGCGGCCATGGCCTCGGGGTCGCCTGCTTCGGCTTTGGGCAGGGTGAGTTTCAGCGCTGCCTGTGGCCAGTCGTCGCCGTTTTTCGGGCATACGTCCCCGAGCTCGCAGGCACCGCCATCAAACAGGCGCAACATGGCGTGGGGGTAGCCGTGTTGGGCGGCTTGGTGGTACCAGTCCAGTGCGGCTTGATTCATCCCACCCATAACCAGGCGACGGTTCGCCTCGCCCAAGTAGTACATTGCCTCCACATCACCCGCTTCAGCCGCTTGTTCTAAATATGGGATGGCTGTTTGTGGCCTACTGATACCATACAATCTCATGCCTTCGTCTTTAGCGGCCTGAGCATCTTCGTCCAACGCCCAGACGGAAGGTAGCATGAGCGCTGTAAGCGTTAGCCCTGCTAGCGTTGCCAAGATTGTTGATCGCATTACATCATTCCTTTGTAAACTGTCTTGTTAACCCGCACAGATTTCAGTACCAAGGCCTGCGACATAGCGGCGATACCTAGTCTTGGATTCAGCAACTTGCGGGTCTCCCATGCCTGATATTCTGTCCATAAACTTATCCAGGTCACTCTTATGGTTCTGGTAAGCCGAGTCTGGGTAGTCATGCGGCGGCTGGCCGTTCTCAGTCATTCTGACCACTGCTTTGGTAAACAGGTACTGCGAAGGGGTAGGGGTTTCCCGACTAAAGCGGCAGAGGGGGCCATAAACGTTCATGGTGACGCCCTCCACGATCCAACCCAAGCAGTTGGCAATGGCGATTTGCTGAAAGTCCAGCGCTTCCTGAGCATTAAAGCGTTGTCTATTGACACCACTCCTGCCTCTACCAGGCTCTTCTACTTCAAACTCTTGTGGATTGCTGATAAGCAGGTAAAGCAGAGACCCTAGCGCTTCGGGAGTTAATTGCTGAACCCAACTGGCTATCTGTTCGCGTCGTTCAGCACGAATGGCTTCTACGATTTCAAACGCAATCGGCCCCGCATTCTGCCCACCGGTCATGGCGCTGTAGAGACGCTCGATACCCGCTTGCCCACGGGCAGCGAGCAGGCCTACGTTAAGCAGGGTGGTGGTGGCGAGATAGCCTAGCCGGCCCATGCTATGGTAGGCGTCATCATCAATCCAATCGGGTTGGACGTAGTTGTTATCCACCATGGCGCGATGGAGCATCACTAGCCACAAATCCAGGCTGTCGATATCCAGTTCGACGGAAAAACTGCCCCCAGCTCCTTTGCCGATCACGACGCGTGCAGCCATACGTAACACGAACTTGCCGTTCTGCATGCCCAGTGCAAGACCGAGCTTGCCACCTAAGCCTTCAGCCACTTCCATCGCAAGGGTGGCAGTGCCAAGTTTGCGCCACCCCGTCAGTGACTGACTGGCGCGCTGCATGTTCATCTCGGAGCGCGCCGCCCGGTTGGGGAGGATGCGTTCCAGGTTAGCGGGTGGCTCCCAGCTTAATGCGCAGCGGGTTTCGATACTCAGCCGGGCACCGGCAAAGGCCTCGATGGTTGCGCCTTCGGCTTCCCGTTTTGCCCAATCGACACCACTCACGCTGAGGCCTTCCTCGCCAAGGGAGATGCCCGTCTCGGCCGCCAGTGCTAGGCTGGCACCCGCAAACCCTTTGGCAACGGCGTCCACGACTAAGACATAGCGGCCTAATGCGCGCTGTTCATCAACCTCGGAGAGGGTGGCGACCACCTGTTGAGCCTGATCTTCTCGCGGCAGGACTAGTCGCCCTAGTGGCAGCTCCCCCCGCGCCAGGCTAAAGGTGCCCTTGGTCTCCCAGCGATAGGTGGCCTCGACAGAACTCTTGTTTGAATCACTATCATCGAGTTGCCACATACCATTGGAAGGCCGCTTGATGGCAAGCTCGTCGCGCCGTGTGGTCTTCAGCCCGTTACTTCCGCCACTGCTCATTTCCAGTTCGCCGTCTAAGAACGTCAGTGTGGGTTGCTGGGCGACGACATCCCAGGGGGTATCGCGGTCGCCGTCACTGCGCGGTTCGTTGAGATCAAACCTGTCCATGCCGACCAGCCGCATCATCTGGGCCTGAGCGCTGGCGTCGAACAGGCGCAGCCGTTCACGGCTCGGGCCGGTGAACAGAATTTTCTGCAGCGCGGCTCCCCACTGTTCTTTACTGGCGCCGTCGAGAGAGTCAACTTCATGCCCCTGCTCCTCAAGGTAGGCGAAGAAGCTTTCAGGCTGAAAAAAACCCAACGGCTCTTCATGCCAGTCGAAACGATGCTCTATTGGCTCACAGCCACGCCCTTGCAGCCATTGGGAGAGCGCGCTTTCAGGCGCCTCCCATAACTTTGCAGGCAATACCCCGTCCGCACCCATGGCATTATCCAGCCGTTGCCGCTCGGTTTGGGTCATGGCGGGCATCAACTGATAAAGGCTGAGGTGACTGAGCGACTGGCCTGCCTGGGGTGAGCTAAACTCGCGTAATGGGAAATCACGGCGAACCAGCAGCTCGATCTTGCGCTTCTGGTAGCCCATAGCATGGCGGTCGTCTTCTATATCGGTATGCCAGATAAGGACGCGACCAGGCTCCATCTTGCTGACGGCGTCATCGGCCTGTGTGAACAGATCGCTTAGCGTCTCTTGGAGGCTTTCATAATGTTGCCGTTCTTGTTCGAACAAAAAGATAGGCAGCTTGGTATTGCCGGCGGTGCCGCTTTCCCATTCGCTGAGTTTTTCCTCAACCGCCTGGTGTAACTCGACGCTTTGCTTGAGCACTTTGCAGTATGTGTCGAAGGCACTGACACCCTCGTCCAGCGACTCTGTTTCGACGTTGGCTGCCGATAGCGCCAGTTCGGGGGTGGCGATACCGAGCGAAGCAAGGGTGAGGATACTCTCGAGATAGTCGCTATACTTGCTTTCCTGCTGCTCAGAGAGCTGCTGGACGTGGCCCACAAAGTTACATTGCTGCGCTGCCTCGTCAGGCGGCATGGATTCGCACAAACCAATGAAGGTTTGATACTCGGCGAGCACCTCTTGCAGCGAGAAGGGAGTGGCTTCTCCTTCGCTTCCAGGGTTGAAGTGATACTCGCGCTGAGCCAAGGCCCGGCACGAACGGTAGGTTTCCAACGCCTGCTCGATTTCTGTTTCCCAGGGGCCATAGTAGTTTTCACCTTCGATACTATAGCCCGCTTCCTGCGCGCGATTTAGGCCCGCTTGGTAAAGGTCACGCAGTTCGTCTTCCAGGCGCACAGCGCTGGGGTCTCTGAATTGTCGCGCTAAGTGATCCAATAACGCGGGCGTCGTGAATTGCCATAGCAAAGAGCGTTGGCGCGCAATGCGATCTTCCAAGCTCTCTTGGTCAACAGAGGTAATTTCAATTAGCTGTTCGAAACACGACTGATAACGTGCTCTTTCGCTGTCGTCGAGGAAGTTTTCGGCCCGGGTCGGCAGTAGGCACTCCATTAAGCCTGCTTCTTCGTTGAGTACCCGAAGTCGCTCGGTGGCATCCTCTTCTTGTGTCCACGCCTTAAGCTGTTCTGCGGCTTCCAGTAAGATGTCTGAGACCTCTTCCGTCAGTAACCAGAACGTATGCGTTCCTGGCAGATACAGAATATCGGCCCAGCATTGCTCTTTGCAGACGTGCGCTGCGCTTTTCCCTGCGCTTTCGCCGTCAGATTCCGGTGGCTCAAAGATGTTGACCACCATCGGGTCAAGATGGCGCTCTGAGGTTTGCTCAGTACTCATAACAGGCGCTCCAACTGCTGTACTTTTTGGCGTGAAGAAAGGGGCGTGTTCAGAATGTCGTCTATCTGAATATGCAGCCTTTCGCCTTCGTCCGTAATAATGGGCAATAGCCGCTTTAAATGATCCGAGCGGCTGATGCCTGCCTGCATCGCTGTTTTCATCCGTGCCAACCAAGCATTGGGTAAAGAAGCTAGCGGTGTCTTCGTCATTCGGCTCAGCCACCACGCCTGTTGGCTCTCCTTCAACGCGGCTTCCATATCTACAGTAAGCTGCCAGCGATCAGGGGCAGGGGACGTTGGCGCATCGGCCTGCCAAATAGACCACTGACCCTGGGGTGTGGGGGTGGCGACTCGGTCTAGCGGGTTTAACCAGTGTGAGTAAAAATTGGCTGGAGCGCTGGCGAGCAGGACGGTCCATACGGCGGGCTGCTGAAGGTTGATCAGTGATTTGCCGCCGTGGGGGTCATCCAGTACAAAAAGGGCACGCAAGTGGTCAGCAATGCTTTGCAGGTTTTGATCTGCCGGTGGTTGGCATACCCATCCCAAGCGTTGCTGGCAGAGCGATTGTGCGTAACGCCATGCTTCACTGTCTGTATCTATCTCAAACAACCACGGGCTGGCATCGTTTAACAACGATAAAGCTGTACCGGCAAAGAGCGTGATGAAATCGTGTTTGCCAGGCATATCCAGCAAAGGCCTGCACTGCTCAGGCGACCGGCGCTGGTCCAGTACCACAAATCCACGCTGGCCTGTCACCATCTCCGCAAGGTTGTCCGCCGGGTAACAGCGTTCGGCAAGTTGGTTTAACCAGCCAGACATGGGCAATCCTCGCGCGAGCACTGGGTGTCATTGATCTTGCCGCAGAGCGGCATGATGGCCGCTTCGCTTAGCTGGTAATCCTTTAGCTTGGGAAGCGAGGTGGGCGGTATCGGCTCGTGCACCTCCGCCACCGCATGCCCTGGCAGCAGCGGACCTTCCACCGCCTGGCCGGAGCCGTTGCTGGGGCTGCCGCCTGCGTTGACGCGTACCTTGGGACCAACGATGGTGACGCCGCTGCCGTCCAGCTTGAGGAAGCTGCCGCCGGCGTTGAGGGTCAATTCGTTACCGGCTTCGAGCACCACCTTGTGGCCGGCCTTGATGTGCAGTTCGCGGCCGCTTTCGCTTAGCCAGGCTTGTCCTGCGTTGACATGCAGGGTGCCTTGTACCGTGAGGTGCTGCTGGCCTTCGGTATGTTCGAAACGGTTGCCGTGCACCGTGTGGTGATTGTCGTTGTCGATCTCGCTGATGCGGTCGTTCTTTACCTGCAAAAAGCTGTCGTGGCGGATTTCTTCAACACGGTCATTAAGCGTCAGCAGCTCAAGGTCTTTCTGGGCGTGGAGCCAGATCTGCTCTTCGCCGGCTTCGTCCTCAAAGCGCAGTTCGTTGAAGCCCTCGGCCTTGTGGCTTTGGGTGCGCAGTACCGTGCGGGTCTTGTGTTCGGGCAGCGGGTAGGGCGCGGTATTCACCGCATGGTAGGTGCGCCCGATGACCAGCGGCTGGTCGGGATCGCCTTCCAGAAAGGAAACAATCACTTCGTGCCCAATGCGCGGAATGGCGATGCTGCCGTAGCCGCCACCTGACCAGCCTTGGGTGACGCGTACCCAGCAGCTAGCCGTGTCATTTGGCTCTGCATAGCGATCCCAGGGGAGCTGGACCTTGACCCGGCCGTGTTCGTCGCAGTGAATCTCTTCGCCGTCGGGGCCGACCACAAAGGCGACCTGAGGGCCATCGACGCGGGGTTTAGGGGTGGGCGTCGCCCGCCAGGGGGCATCGCCGGGAATCAGCGTGACCTGATTGTGGTAACGGGTCATCCCGGCACTGTCTGATTGGGTGATACCGTCTTCTTCCAGTGCCTGGGGTTGCTCGCCGTGGTGAGTCACGCTAATGGTCTGCCAGTCGCGGTTGAGGCTGTCGGTGTCGTGGTCGGTCAGCGTGAAGCGCACACCGGGGGCGAGTTCGGGCAGGTCGCTTTCGGCGTTGGCGGTGAGCGCTTCCCGGCGCAGCTGCTCTAGGCGAATACGGGTGAACGGCTGACCGGAGGCGTCCTGCTTATAACGGCCGGGGTAGTCGTAGTGTTCGTAGTCAGCATTCTGACCATGCGCTTCTACATCGCGGCCTAGATGTTCATGTAACTGCGCATAGGCGGGATTTTTAAAGCTGTAATCTTTTAGCGTGGCGGAAGCGGCAGCGACCCGAGCGGTGTGGCTTAGCTTACGCACATGGCGGGTGGGAGCGGGGCCACCGGCGCGGCTGTTGTAAGGCCGTTCGCCGAGATTGGTCAGTACCTGAGGGTCATCGGCGAAGACCAGCCGGTGGCTGCTCTCTGCAAATTCATGGAAGTAGAACAGGCCTTCTTCTGCGGCCAGGCGCTCGATAAAGGCGAGATCCGTCTCGCGGTATTGCACGCAGTATTCGCGCTCGGGGAGCTCGCGAGTGACCGCAAAGGCCACGTCGCGGATGCCGCGCTCGTCGCACAGGGTATTGATGATGGTGAGCGGGTCGACTTTCTGGAAGATGCGCGAGTTGTGGCGCAGTGAAAGCCGCCATAGCGCCGGGCGCAGTACCAGGGAGTAGAAGGTACGTCGGTGGCCGCGGTCACCCCGGCCAAACTCGCTGACGATACCGTGCACCCGGCGCAGCGGTTCGCCGTCCTGCCAGATGGTGAGTGTGGCTCCACGATCCAGGAGGTCGGCAGCATCAAGATTGCCGTCGTGACTGGCTAAGTGAATGGCGAGCTCAAAGGGCTGGGAGAGCGCTTCGCGGTGGGTAAAATCAATCACCGCCAAATTATCAACGCCGGATAAGGTTAGAGTAAATTGCAAACCGGTGCTGAGTGCCATGCACCCTCCAGAATAATCGCTAAACGTAGCAAAGATAAATGAGAAGCGATCAGCATAGCGAGGCAGCCGCGGCGCACAACCCTGGAATGACAAGTCACCACAATCTCTTACATATATATAAGAGATGGCTTACAAAATTTTAAGTGATGGCTTACAGCTTAAAAAATTAAGTAATGGTTTGCTAAAAATGGTAGTGCATTTAGCGCCGGAATTTAATTCAGGGGTAAGTGTAGAAAAGTTTTTAATAGCAATGTTATTCGATAGCTAAAAAACTGCATTTTAGCGTCTATTTCCAGCAGCATATTGGCACTGGAGTTGATTTCGTGCCTGTCGGGCGTCTCTCTAATTACGCGGGAGTCTACGAAGAACAAGTTGGCACGACAGCTACACCATGCGTCCATTTATTAAAGCCTAAACCCTTCAGCAATATGCTCGGCCAAACTATCGATAATGGGCGACTGGGTAGATGAGGTGCGCAGTAGAACAATGGAGGCCTCTGGCAGGGCAGGAAACCCCTCTTTTTCACCCAATATTTGCATATCGGCAGTGACCAGACTGCGCATCCAGGCAGAGACGGCCAGTCCCGCGCCAACAACGGCTTGCAAGGTAGCCAAGCTGGGGCTGCTGTAAGCAATTCGATAGGTTCGTCCTGCGCGGTCTAGCGCATTACAAGCGTGGCGACGGCAAAAGCAGGGTGCCTCGAACAGCGCAAGCGGCACGGGTGTTTGTAAATGTGTGCTGTGACTCTCAGCTGAAACCCACACCGTCGTCTCGCGCCTTAAAATAGTGCCCACTTCGTCGCCTATCTCCCGCGTCATAATGATCAGGTCAAGGCTTTCCTGAGGCTGCTGGGAGAGCACGGAAGAGGGCGCGCAGTGCACATCAACATCCACCAGTGGCCAAGCTTGGGAAAAGGTTTTGAGAATGCCGGGCAGAAATCGCATCACATAATCATCCGGCACGCCCAAGCGTACACGCCCCACCATGTCCGGCTGGCGCAACAGCGTCAGTGCCTCACCTTGCAGCGATAAAATCTTGCGTGCATAGCCAAGTAGCGTATGGCCCTCGCTGGTTAACAGTAGTTGGCGATTCTGGCGCACAAAAAGTGGGCGCTCGATCACGTCCTCTTCCAGGCGTTTCATCTGCATGCTGACGGCGGATTGGGTGCGATTGACCGTCTGGGCGGCGCGGGTGAATCCGCCCTGGTCAACTATTGCCACAAAGGTACGCAGCAGTTCGTGATCGATGGTGGGTAGTGTAGCCATGATATCAATCTTATTGATGTAGAGTATAAGGAGTATTCGTTGGATTGATTTTAGACGCTGCTCAATACTTCCTTCAACGCTTATTTGCTATGCCGTGTAAGCGGCTATAAGGAGCTTGAAATGGAGTGTTCAGTCGAAACTCATCAAACCGCCCAACGCCAGCAGGCGGAGCAGTGTGTAAGCAAGGTAACTTGGGGGGAGAGGTTCTATCGGTGGCGGCAACTGCGTCGAGAGCGCTATGCATTGCGCCACTTGAGCGACGATATGCTGAAAGATATTGGCATCAGCCGCGATGACGTTCACCGTGAATCGCATCGGCCGTTTTGGGATGACAGAGGCTGGCGTCGTTAGCAAGCCGCCGGTTGAGATTGCCGCGTCGCTGCGCTCCTCGCAATGACAAGCGGGGGTCATTGCGAACGTAGTGAAGCAATCTCGGGGCTACTCTTAAGGTCATGCCAGCCATGGTGGGTTTGTGATACCTTGTGGGCACTAAAAAATGCTGCATGAGTTAGTTGCAATTTATGGATGTCAATCAGCGTATTATTTCCCGCCTGGCCACCGAGCTAAGCGTAAGACCCGAACAAGTCGCCGCCACGGTGGAGCTGTTGGATGGCGGCGCCACCGTGCCGTTTATTGCCCGTTACCGTAAAGAAGTCACCGGCGCGCTGGACGATATCCAACTGCGCCAACTGGACGAGCGCCTGCGTTACCTGCGCGAGTTGGAAGAGCGCCGCGTCGCCGTTCTCGCTGCCATCGATGAACAGGGCAAGCTCGATGCCACGCTGAAAGCGAGTATCGAGGCCGCTGAGACCAAGCAGCGGCTGGAAGATTTATACCTTCCCTTCAAAAAGAAGCGTCGTACCAAGGCGCAGATTGCGCGTGAGGCGGGGTTAGAGCCGCTGGCCGATGCGTTGCTCGCCGATCCAACGCTTAATCCAGAAAGCGAAGCGGAAAAGTATCTGCGCCCAGCAGAGGGCGATATTCCCGCCATCGAAGATGCGAAAGCGGCTTTGGATGGCGCCAAGCAGATTTTGATGGAGCGCTTTGCAGAAGACCCCGAGCTGATTGGCCAACTGCGTGAACGCCTCTGGCAGGAGGGCGAGTTAAGCGCACGCGTACTGGAAGGCAAGCAGCAGGAGGGCGCCAAGTTCTCCGACTACTTCGAGCACGATGAAAAACTCGCCAAGGCGCCTTCTCACCGCGCTCTGGCGATGTTCCGGGCGCGAAACGAAGGTGTGTTGAGCCTATCAATCCGCCTGCCCGGTGAAGAGGAAGCGCCGGTGCACCCCGCTCAGGTGACGATTGCCAAGCAGTTTGGCATCAGCGACCAGGGCCGCCCGGCGGATAAGTGGCTCTCTGAAGTGGTCCGCTGGACCTGGCGCGTGAAGCTCTACACTGCACTTGAAACCGAGCTGCTGGGCCGCCTGCGCGAACAGGCCGAGCTCACAGCGATCGAAGTCTTTGCTGCCAACCTGAAAGATTTACTGCTGGCCGCACCGGCGGGGCAGAAAGTGACGCTGGCCATCGACCCCGGTCAGCGCACCGGCTGTAAGGTCGCAGTGATCGATGCCACCGGCCAGTTTGTCGGCCACACCACCATCTATCCCCATGCGCCGCAAAACCAGTGGAATGAAGCATTGAGCGTGCTGGCGAAGCTGGTCAAACAGCACGGCGTTGAGCTGATTGCGGTAGGCAACGGTACCGCCAGCCGTGAAACCGACAAGCTGGTCGGCGAACTACTCAAAGCGCTGGCCCCCGCACACCGCTTAAGCAAAGTGATGGTCTCTGAGGCGGGCGCTTCGGTCTATTCCGCTTCTGAGTATGCCTCGCGGGAAATGCCCGATCTGGATGTCACCGTGCGCGGTGCCGTCTCGATTGGTCGTCGTCTGCAAGATCCTCTCGCCGAGTTGGTTAAAATCGAGCCCAAGTCGATTGGTGTAGGCCAATACCAGCACGATGTTTCCCAGGTGCAGCTATCGCGTAGCCTGGAAGTGGTGATTGAGGACTGTGTTAACGCCGTGGGCGTCGATCTCAATACTGCCTCCAGTGCGCTGCTTTCGCGAGTGGCTGGTTTGAGCACTGCGCTGGCCGAAAATATTGTTGCCCAGCGCAACGTTAAAGGCGCTTTCAAAAGCCGTAAAGAGCTGCTTGAAGTCAGCCGCTTGGGTGCAAAAACCTTTGAGCAGTGCGCTGGTTTCCTGCGTATTCATAATGCCGACAACCCTCTGGATGCCAGCTCCGTTCACCCGGAAGCTTACCCCTTGGTTGAACGTATCGCCAAGCAGAGCGGCCGTGAAGTGCGCGGTTTGATTGGCGACAGCGCCGCGCTGAAAGCGTTGAAGCCCGCCGACTTTGCCGATGAGCGCTTTGGTGTGCCCACGGTGAGCGACATTCTTAAAGAGCTGGACAAGCCTGGCCGCGATCCGCGCCCGGAATTTAAAGCCGCCGAGTTCCGCGAAGGAGTCGAAACGCTTAATGACCTCAAACTAGGGATGGTGCTGGAAGGCACGGTGACCAACGTGACGCACTTCGGCGCCTTTGTGGATATTGGTGTTCACCAGGACGGCCTGGTGCACATCTCAGCACTCTCGGATCGCTTTATCGACGACCCACGCAGCGTGGTGAAAGCCGGAGACATCGTCACCGTCAAGGTCATGAGTGTGGATATTCCGCGTAAGCGGGTAGGGCTATCGATGCGTCTGGATGATCAGCCGGAGTCTGAAACGGGTGGCGCTGAAATTGATCAGCGGAACACATCGCGTAAGCCCGCTCGCAGCCAGCGCAGCAGTGCAAAGCCTGCTGAAGCACCGGCGCCAATGGGCGCGCTAGGCGCCGCGCTGTTAAAAGCGCGCGGCGGCAAATAGTCGCGCACTTTGAAAGCTAATGTTTTGAAAAGCGTCGTGTCTTGAAATAAACCGCGTCTTGAAAAAACGATCGTTGCCGCCATATCCTGTTGTCTACTGTCGAGACAGCGATGATGGCGATGCCACCTGACTACACCAAGGCCCGCTCACAGCGGGCTTTACTGACAAGGAGTGTTCACCTTGCCTGAACCACTCACTGTGCCATCTGCGCTGACCGCGCAAGTCGAGCGCCTGATTCCCAGTGCACGCCTTGGTCGGTTGGGCCGCCTGCGTCGTGGGCTTGAAAAAGAGGGGCTGCGGGTTGATGCCAATGGGCACATTGCCCAAACGCCGCACCCGCACGCACTGGGTTCTAAACTCACCCACCCGCATATCACCACGGATTATTCAGAATCGTTGTTGGAGTACATCACGCCCGTCTACTCCCAGCCGGGTGAAGCGCTGTGCTTTTTGTCTGATCTGCATACCTTTACCTATCATCACCTGGAAAATGAGTGGATCTGGCCCGGCAGCATGCCGTCGCGGCTATCGGGGAACGACAGCGTACCGATTGCGGACTATGGCAGCTCCAATGTCGGCACCATGAAGCATGTTTACCGTAAAGGGTTGGACATGCGCTATGGCCGTATCATGCAGGCGATTGCTGGCGTTCATTACAACGTGTCGCTGCCGGACGATATGTGGCACGCCCTGCGCGAGATGGAAAAAGCCACCAACATTCCCTTCAACGATTACCGCTCCACCCGCTATTTCGGCATGATTCGCCACTTCCGTCGCCATAGCTGGTTACTGCTCTATCTGTTTGGTGCCTCACCGGCTATCGATAAGAGCTTTTTACCCGACGACAAGAAAGTGCCTGAAAAGCTCCAGCCGCTCAGTGACGATACCTATTACGCGCCGTATGCGACGACGCTACGTATGTCGGATCTGGGCTATCAGAACAAGGTTCAGTCGCAGCTCAAAATCTGCTTCAACTCGCTCTCGAATTACGTCAATACCCTGCGTCATGCCATCTCGTCGCCCTGGCCGGACTACGAGAAAATGGGCGTGAATGTCGATGGCGAATGGCGTCAGTTGAACGCCAATATCCTGCAGATCGAAAACGAGTACTACAGCGACATCCGTCCCAAGCGTGTTGCCAAGCACAACGAGACTCCCAGCCAGGCCCTCGAAGCCCGTGGCGTAGAGTACATCGAAGTGCGCTGTCTGGATCTCAACCCTTTCGATCCTCTCGGCGTGACCGAAACTCAGATGCGTTTTGTGGACACCTTCTTGATGTGGTGCCTGCTCAGCGACAGTCCCTGGATCTCCGACGAAGAGTGTGACCGCTTAGACGATAACCGTCGTTGGGTCGTCGAGCGCGGCCGTGACCCTGAGCTTGAACTCTATAATCACGGCGAAACCACCTCGGTGCGAGAGTGGGGCGAGCAGATTTTCATTGAGATGGGCGAAGTAGCCCGCCTACTGGATGCAGTAGAAGAGGGCGCCCCTCACGCCGATGCCTTGGCAAGCCTTGCACCAAGCCTAGAGGACCCTTCACTAACGCCTTCTGCGCAAGTGCTTGAACGGCTAAAAGAGAATGGCGGATCGCTCAGTGATCTAATGCTTAGCTTGGCCCAGGAGCAGGCGGAGCAGTTGAAAGCCGAACCCATGCAGCGCAGCCGTGAAGCGCTACTGGCTCAGTTAATTGAAACCTCTCATCAGCAGCAGCACGATATTGAAGCCGCTGACAAAGAAACCTTTGAAGAGTTTTTACAGGTCTATTTCACCAAAGCTCGTGAGTCCCGCGCCTTGTCGGCGCTGCCATCTGAGGTTCGTCAATGATTCAGCACTCCTTTCGCTCGGTGGCTCTGGCCGGGTTAGCCTTCTGCGTGCTAATGATGGCGGTGGCGCTTGGCCTGGAGCACATTGGTGGCTTTGAGCCTTGTCCACTGTGTATCTTCCAACGTGTGGCAGTGATCGCTGCGGGCATTGTGTTTGCGATTGCTGCTATCCACAGCCCGGCCGGGCGAGTGGGTAAGGTGATTTACGGGCTGCTGGCGCTTATTGCCGTCGGCACCGGCGCCTTTATCGCCGGTCGTCATGTCTGGCTACAAGGCTTGCCTGCCGACGAGGTGCCTTCCTGCGGCCCTGGGCTTGATTACATGATGGAAATCCTGCCCATGCAGGACGTGGTATCCATGGTGCTGACCGGCTCAGGGGAGTGCGCCAATATCGATTTCTCCCTGCTGGGCCTTTCGCTACCCGCCTGGACGCTGATCGGTTTTGCCATTCTGGCCATCGCCCCGTTACGGATGCTGTTTTTTAAAAGCCGGGGTTAGCCATGCGCCAGCATAAGGAGCGCCAGCTATAAGGAGATCGGCATGCTTTATCGACACTTTGCGACCCAAGAAGAGATCGACCGTGCCTACGACCCGATGCGTGGTCGAGACCCTGCGGTGTTGGTAAAAGATTGGCGTAAGCGTAGCGAAGCATCCCGTGACCGCCACCGCGCCAGTCACAACGTAAGTCTCGATCTGCCTTATGGTCCAACGCTTGCTGAGCGTATGGATATCTTCCAAGCCGATAACCCGAATGCTCCCGTCCATGTATTCTTCCACGGCGGCTACTGGCGCTCACTGAGTCATCGTGAATTCAGCTTTATCGTCGATGATCTGGTCAACGCCGGTATCACCGTCGCGGTGGTTAATTACGCGCTCTGCCCAGAGGTGCGTTTCAGTGAGACTGTACGCCAAAGCCAGGCAGCGATTGCCTACGTTTACAAGCATGCTGCTGAGTTAGGCGTCGATTCTGAGCATTTAAGTATTTCGGGCCATTCGGCGGGTGGGCATCTGTGCGCCATGCTAATGGCGACGGATTGGGAGGGCACGTTTGGCTTGCCGAATCAGTTGATTCGCGGCGCGCTCTGTATCAGCGGTCTATACGACCTACGACCCTTCCCATGGTCTTGGCTGCAGCCCAAGCTTCAGCTTAGCGGGCGCGATGTGCAGGAGTTCAGCCCGTTATGGCTACCGTGCCGTGTGCCTGCGCCTATAAAGCTGGTGGCAGGGGGCCAGGAGTCAGAAGAGTTTGAAAGGCAGATGAGTAGCTACGCTGAGCATTTGAGCCAGCAAGGCCAAACAGTGACTCAGCAGCTACTTCCCGACGTAGATCACTTTTCGGTTCTTGAGCACTATCTAAACAATGGTTGCTTTGTTGAATGGATTAAAGGGTTTCACGGTTAGTAACAGCGCCTCGCTAGAGGCGCTGTTATAACGGTTATTTAGCTGGGATCACCGCGGTTGCTTCGATTTCCACCTTAGCCTCATCTTCCACAAGCCCAGCCACCTGCACCATCGTCATAGCCGGAAAATGCTTTCCCAGCACCTCGCGGTAGGCGGCGCCCACCTCCTTGAGCCGGGCCAGATACTCCTTCTTATCCGTCACATACCAGGTTAACCGCACGATATGCTCTGGGCCTGCATTCGCCTCTTTCAAAATCGCCACGATATTCTGCAGCGCCTGGTTTACCTGTACGACAAAGTCGTCGCTTTCGAACACCTGGTCGGCATTCCAGCCAATCTGACCGCCCACAAAAACCGTCTGGCCGGTAGCCAGCACACCATTAGCGTAGCCGATGGCAGGCTTCCAATGAGAAGGGTGAAGAAGCTGATGAAAGGTGGCGTCACTCATGATGGCTATCCTTATTGGTTATCGACGGTAATGCGCTGGCGTATTGCCTCGGTCCATGGCATCGACTTACCGCTATTTAAATCCATAAAAACCAGGGTGGAACAACTCGTTAAGCGTTTCTGTTCACCGCAATAAGCGGTAATTTGCAGGGTCAGGCTGCTATGCCCCAACGCCTGCACCAACAACTCGAACGTTAGCCGCTCCCCTAACCGGCTAGGGGCGTGAAACTGAGTGTCGATCGCGGCCGTGGGTACGCCGGTGCCGCTCTCTACATGCAGCTGATTAAAGTCGTGCTGCACGACCTCCTCAAACCAGTCCTCGACCACTGAATTGATCAGCTCAAAATAGCGGGGATAAAAAACGATTCCCGCCGGATCACAGTGTTGAAAGCGAATTTTTCGCTGGGTGGTAAACGCCATTGCTATCTTCCTGTTCTATTCTCGGCTTTCTTCTCAACTTTATTTCACATTACACGCCCAGATAACGATCACGTACCGTGCTGTCCAGCGCAGCGGGTTTGCCGTCCCACACCGTGCAGCCTTTTTCCAGGATGGTGCAGCGGTCAGCGATGGGCAGGATTTCACTCAGCGACTTATCGACTAGCAGGGTAGCCTGCCCCTGCTCCTTGAGCAGCCGAATCGCCCGCCAGATCTCCTGGCGAATCACCGGCGCCAGCCCCTCGGTGGCCTCGTCCAGTACCAGCAGGCGCGGATTAGTCATCAACGCTCGGCCAATGGCCAGCATCTGCTGTTCGCCGCCAGAAAGCGTTTTGGCCATTTGCGCGCGGCGCTCCTCCAGGCGTGGAAACAGCGCCTCCACTTTCGCCAGTGTCCACTCGCCCGGGCGGGCCGTGACCAGCAGGTTTTCGCGTACCGACAAGTTAGGGAAACAGCGACGACCCTCCGGCACCAGGCCCAGGCCCGCCTTGGCGATGCGGTAAGCGGGCAAGCGGCGTATGTTCTGCGACTCGAATTCAATCGTGCCGCGGCTGGCCGGGGTCAGCCCAAAGATTGAGCGGATGGTGGTGGTCTTGCCCATGCCGTTACGGCCCATCAACGCGACCATTTCACCGGCCGCGACCTCGAGCGTCACGCCAAAGAGCGCCTGAGAAGGCCCATAGAACGTCTCAATATCAGCAACCTTAAGCATCAGAATCTCCCAGGTAAGCTTCCCGGACGCGCGGGTCCTCCTTGATCGCGTGGCTATCGCCATGGGCGATCACGCTGCCGGAGACCAGCACCGAGATACGGTCAGCAAGGCGAAAGACCGCTTCCATGTCGTGCTCGATCAACAGAATGGGCACTTCCAGCTTCAGTGCCTCGAGCAGCTCGGTCAGCTTTGCCGATCCTTCCGGCCCCAAGCCTGCCATGGGTTCATCCAGCAGCAGGGCGCGAGGCTTGAGAGCCAGCGCGCAGGCGACTTCCACTTGGCGACGCTCACCGTGGGAAAGCTCGAACACCGGCGTCCAGGCGCGGTGGCTAAGCTGCATGCGTTCCAGCGCTGCATAGGCGGGGTCGAGCAGGTGACGGTCGCGGGCGACGGGCTTCCAGAAGCGAAAACTATGACTCTGCAGCGCTTGAACGCCCATCATCACATTGCGCATCACCGATAGCGGTTCAGCCAGCGAAGACACCTGAAAGCTCCTCCCCAGCCCAAGGCGTGCGCGCTCGGCAATACTCATAGTGGTAATGTCGGTATTAGACAGATAAACGCGACCCTCGTCGGGGCGCAGGCTGCCAGCAATCTGCCCGATCAGCGTGGACTTACCCGCGCCGTTGGGGCCAATTAGGGCATGGATTTCCCCCTGCCTAAGATCCAGCGACACATCGTTGGTCGCCTGCAGTGCTCCAAAGCGCTTATGCAGCTTTTGCAGTGAAAGGACAGCCTCACTCATTGCGCTCACTCCCGGCCAGCCAACCCATCACACCGTGCTTGGCAAACAGCACCACGCCCAGCAGCACCAGCCCCAAAAAGAGCTGCCAGTACTCGGTAATGCCACCCAGGAAGGTTTCCATCATCACAAACAGCACCGCCCCGGCCAACGGGCCATAAAGCCGGCCCACACCGCCCAGGATGACGATGACCATCAGCTCGCCGGAGAAGTGCCAACTGAGCATCGAGGGGCTGACGAAGCCGTTCAGGTCCGCGTAGAGCGCCCCGGCAAGCCCGGTGATCGCCGCAGAGATAACGAACGCCACCAAACGAATGGGATAAGGGCTGATCCCGGCAGTGGCCAAACGTACGTCATTCAGCCGTGCCATGGTCAACGCGGCGCCAAAGCGCGATTTCATCAGCCGCGAGGTGATCGCCATGGCCAGTACCAGCCCGGTGAAGCAGATTAGGAAATAGGTCAATGCATCACTGCTGTCGAACAAGTTGTTACCGACCTGGGGCAGGGTGTTGCGTATGTAAATAGGCAGCCCATCCTGACCGCCGTAGGTGGGCCAGGAGTTGGCAAAGTAATAGATCATCTGCGCAAAGGCGAGGGTGATCATAATGAAGTAGACACCGGTGGTGCGCAGCGAAATGGCGCCGATCGCCAGTGCCAGTAGGGCGCAAAGCACGACGGCCACCAGCCACACCACCAGCAGGTTATCGCTGCCCGGCACGCTGAAGGGCCAGCTCATGAATGGTGTCATGTCGAAGGCATGATAGGCGCTGATGCCCGCTACATAGCCACCCAGGCCAAAGTAGGCCGCATGACCGAAGCTCACCATGCCGCCATAGCCAATCGCCAGGTTGAGCCCGACGGCCGCCATGGCAATGATGGTGACCCGCGAGGCCAGATTGACGTAATAGGTGTGACCCAAAAAATAGGCCGCCACAGGCAGTAATAGCAGCAGGCCGAGCAGGATCATCTGAACCAACCCTTTGCGGTCGAAGTGGCTATCCGCGCGGGTGGTTGGCGCAGCGTTCTTGGAAAGGGAAGTGGTATTAGTCATTGGCAGCAAACAATCCCTTGGGCTTGAACGCGAGGATGACGGCCATGAGGATATAAATCAGCATCGCAGCCAGTGAAGAACCGACCCCGGTGGCCTCGGAAGGCGGCATGAATGTTTGGAAAAACAGCGGCAGGTAGACGCGTCCCAAGGTATCGACAACCCCCACCAGCAGCGCACCGAACAGCGCGCCCTTGATCGAACCGATACCGCCGATCACGATGACCACGAATGCCAGGATAAGTACCGGTTCGCCCATGCCGACCTGCACGGACTGCAATGCCCCTACCAGCGCCCCGGCAAGGCCCGCCAGCGCAGCCCCCAGCGCAAACACCACGGTATACAGCTTGGCAATGTTAACCCCCAGCGCGCCAATCATCTCACGGTCACTTTCGCCCGCCCGAATGCGCATTCCCAGCCGCGTGCGGGAAATCAGCAGGTAAAGGCCAACCGCAATAGCGACCCCCACGCCAATCAGCACCAGCCGATAGATCGGGTAACGGGTCTCCCCCGGCAGGGTGACAAACCCGGTAAGCCACGACGGCGGGCTCAGCCATAGCGGCGACGAACCGAAGAGCCAGCGTGTGCCTTCTGAGAAGATCAGTATCAGTGCAAAGGTCGCCAATACCTGGTCGAGGTGCGGGCGGTGATAAAGGCGTCGAATGACCAGCAGCTCGACCAGGGCGCCGACCAGGGCCGCGGCGGTCATACCCGCCGTCAGGCCGATCAGAAAAGAGCCCGTCGAGGCGCTGACCGCGGCCGTGGCATAGGCGCCCACCATATAAAAAGAGCCGTGGGCAAGATTGATCAGCCCCATCACCCCAAACACCAGGGTGAGGCCGCTGGCCATCAAAAACAGCATCGTGCCTAGCTGAATGCCGTTAAGCAGTTGCTCGATTAGCAGGGTAACGGACACGTTAGTTAACCTTAACGAAGGTGAAGAGAAGTGGCTGGGTGCACGCACCCAGCCGAGGCGAGCTTACATTTCGCACTGCTCAAAATAGACGTCCTGGATATCTTCGATGGCCACACCGATCAGGCGATTAGTGGGCTCGCCATCGTCACCCTCCACCACTTCACGCACGTAAATATCCTGGATAGGATGCTGGTTCGGGCCAAAGCGGAACTCACCGCGCACGCTGTCAAAGTCGGCGGCTCGCAGTGCTTCGCGGAAGGCGTCTTTATCATCGGGGTGGGCAGTTTCAAGCGCGCTGAGAATCAGATTGGCAGTGTCGTAACCTTGTGCCGCGTAAAGCGTCGGCATGCGTTCATAGGCGGCTTGGAAGCCCTCGACGAAGCGGTCGTTGGCTTCGTTTTCCAGATCGTAGGCCCATAGTGATGTATTGCGGGCACCAATCGCAGCACTGCCAACGGCCTTGATAAGAATTTCGTCAAACGAGAACGCCGCGCCAAAGATCGGCATGTCAACACCGGAACTTTCCCACTGCTTCATGAACGAGATGCCCATGCCGCCGGGCAGGAAGAAGAATAAGCTGTCGGCATCGCTATCGCGAATCTGGGCGATTTCGGCTGCGTAGTCGGTCTGACCCATCTGGGTGTAAAGCTCGCCGACGACCTCACCTTCATAAAGGTGCTTGAAGCCCGCCAGTGCATCGGTACCCGCCGGGTAGTTGGGCGCCATGATGATCGGGCGCTCATAACCCTGTTCGCGCATGTAGGCACCCATGGCGCCATGCAGGTTGTCGTTCTGATACGCCACGTTGAAGTAGTTTTCGTGACACATGCGGCCAGCCAAGTCGGAAGGGCCAGCATTGGGCGAGAGATAGAAGGTGCCCTGACGTACCACTGAGGGAACGACGGCCATTGCCAGGTTGGACCAGATGATACCGGTCAGGATATCGACTTCATCACGCTGCATAAACTCATTGGACAAGCTGCGCGCCAAATCAGGGCGTCTAGCGTCATCCTGGATCAGCACTTCCACATCGTCGCGACCTGACTGCTCAAGCGCCAGCATAAAGCCGTCGCGAACGTCCACGCCCAGGTGCGAACCGCCGCCTGAAAGCGTGGTGATCATGCCGATCTTGACGTCTTCAGCGTGCGCGCTCAGCACGCTTGAAGAGAGCAGTAAGCCAAGGCCAAAGCGGGATATCATTTTCATTGTTCCTTCCTCATTTTATTTAATCGTTTTTTGCTTAGAGGGTCATACGTTAGTGTCGGTGCTATTGATATCGGTGCTATTCATATTGATGCCAGGAGAGCCAGCGCTCGGGTAGTGTTCCTGGCTCAGCCGAAAACGCTGAACCTTACCCGTGGATGTTTTAGGTAGTGCCTCGATAAAGCGTAGCGAGCGAGGGTACTTATACGGCGCGATGGTCTGCTTCACGAAGTCCTGCAACATGTGCTGACACTCTTCATCTTGCTGAAAACCATCGTTTAGAACAACAAAAGCCTCGACAATTTGGCCACGCTCCTGGCTAGGGGCGCCGATCACCGCGCACTCTTTAACGGCGGGGTGGGCCAGCAGCGCTGCTTCCACCTCGGGGCCTGCGATGTTGTAGCCCGCCGAGACAATCATGTCGTCGTTGCGGGCAGCGAAGTGCAAGTAGCCCTCCTCATCCTGATAAAACGCATCGCCGGTGATGTTCCAGCCATCAACCACATACTTTTGTTGACGCTTATCGGCCAGGTATCGGCAGCCTGTCGGGCCACGCACGGCAAGCTTCCCCACCGTTCCGCGGGGTACGTCATTCATCTCCATATCGACAATCCGGGCCTCGTAGCCAGCCACTGGCTTGCCAGTGCAGTTAGGGCGGTGGTCATCCAATCGATTCGAGATAAAGATGTGCAGCATTTCTGTCGCACCGATGCCATCAAGGATCGGCGTGCCGGTTTGCTTGATCCAGTCGTGATAGATCGGCGCGGGGAGGGTTTCGCCAGCGGAGACGGCAACGCGCAGACTGCTCAAATCCTCGTGGCGCGTGGGCGCGGCAAGCATCGCTCGATAAGCGGTTGGCGCGGTGAATACCACCGTGGCCTGATACTCGCGGATGATGTCCATCATGTTGGGGGGGGAGGCGTGTTCGAGCAGCACGGCGGTGGCGCCGAAGCGCAGCGGGAAGATGGCCAGTCCGCCCAGGCCAAAGGTGAAGGCCAGCGGGGGCGAGCCAACGAAGACATCCTCCGGCGTTACCCGCAGGACTTCCTTGGCGTAGCCATCGGCAATCACCAGCAAGTCGCGGTGAAAGTGCATGGTGGCCTTGGGCGAGCCGGTAGTGCCCGATGTAAAGCCCAGCAGCGCCACATCGTCGGCGGCGGTATCGACGGCTTTAAAGGTAGCGGGTTTGCTTAACGCCAAACGGTCAAGCTCTGCGTCGTGGTTGGCGGTGCCATCAAAGCCGACGATACGTTTGAGTGCGGGGGTAAGCTCCTGGCAGTCAATGAGCTCATCCAGCAACCGGGTGTCGCATAAGGCGAGGCTGATTTCCGCTTTATCGATTACCTGGCACAGCTCCTTGGTGCGCAGCATCGGCATGGTGTTGACCACCACAGCGCCCGCTTTCGTGGCGGCCAGCCAGCAGGCCACCATCGCCGGGTTATTGGCAGAGCGGATCAGTACCCGTTGGCCAGGGACCACGCCCAAGTCATCGACCAACACATGGGCAAGGCGGTTGGTCCACTCGGTGAGCTCACGGTAAGTGCGGCGTCGGCCATTGCCTGCTAGGGCAATCCGTTCGCCGTGGCCCTGGTCGAGCAGCCGGTCGCAGAGCTCAACGCCTGCATTCAGTCGTTGAGGGTAATCGTAGCCCGCGAGCAGAAACTCAGGCTGACAATCAGTGGGTGGCAGGTTATCCCGCGCAAAAGTATCAGCATGGGCCGACTGGATGTACATGACCAACCTCCGTATTTGGTGTCATTGTTTATTCCTGACGACGCTTCTGTATTAGGCGTTATCAGGGATACGGTGTCTGGCGTGGTGTTTTGTTGTTTTTAGATCGTTACGGCTTAGTGCTGTTTACTCTTCAGCGAGCATGCTGCGGGCGATGACGACTTTCTGGACGTCGGAAGCGCCTTCGTAGATACGCAGCGCGCGGATCTCCCGGTAGAGGCTCTCGATAATATGGCCCTTGCGAACGCCGTCGCCGCCGTGAAGCTGCACCGCCTGGTCTATCACCTGCTGGGCCTGGTCGGTGGCAAACAGCTTGGCCATCGCCGCTTCACGGGTCACCCGCTCTGCGCCTTGATCTTTCGTCCAGGCAGCGCGATAAACCAGCAGGGCGGCGGCATCCACATTGAGCGCCATATCCGCCAGGTGGCCCTGCACCATTTGGAGATCGGATAGCGTGGCACCAAACAGTTCGCGAGATCGGCTGCGGGAGAGCGACTCCTCCAGCGCCCGGCGGGCGAAGCCCAGAGCTGCCGCGCCGACGGTGGAGCGGAAAACGTCCAGCACCGACATGGCAATCCTGAAGCCTTGCCCTGGCTTGCCGATCAGCGCGCTGACAGGCAGAACCATGTCGTTGAAGCCCAGCCGCGCCAGTGGGTGAGGTGCCACCGACTCCAGGCGTTCACGAATTTCCAGTCCCGGCGTGTCGGCGGGCACTAAAAAGGCTGAAAGCCCTTTGGCGCCGGGGCCTTCACCGGTACGGACGAAGACCGTATAGATATCGGCGATGCCGCCGTTGGAGATCCAGGTTTTTTCACCATTCAAACGGTAGCTATCACCATCGCGCTCGGCGGTGGTATCCAGTTGCGCCACATCGGAGCCGGAGCGTGGCTCGCTTAGCGCAAACGCCGAGAGCGCTTCACCACGACGGGTTTTACCCAGCCACTGCTTCTGTTCATCGCTGCCATAAAGGCTGATGGCGCCGGTGCCCAGCCCCTGCATGGCAAACGAAAAGTCGGCCAGGCCATCATGGCGGGCCAGGGTTTCACGGATCAGGCACAGGCTGCGTACATCGATATGCTCGCCCGCCGTGCCTTCCAGAAACCCGGCTTTGCCTAAATCGCGTACTAATTGAATGCAGGTCGCATCCACATCGCTGTGGTCGCGGGGCAGCTCAGCGCGGCACCAGGCTTCCAACTGCTCGGAAAGCTCGCGGTGCTGGGCCTCAAAGAAGGGCCACTCCAGAAAACGTTTGTCGCTCATCAGTCCCCCTTAAACTCAGGTTTTTGTTTGGCTACGAAGGCATGGTAGGCGCGCTCGAAATCGTTGGTCTGCATGCAGATCGCCTGGGCCTGGGCTTCCGATTCGATCGCCTGCTCCAGGCTCATCGACCATTCCTGGTTTAACTGGGTCTTGGTAATGCTGTGGCCAAAGGTCGGGCCCTGGGCCAGGCGGGTGGCGTAGGCGATGGCATCCTGCTCAAGGGCGTCTGGTTCGACCACGCGGTTGTAAAAGCCCCACTGGAAGCCTTCCTCGGCACTCATGCTGCGCCCGCTGTAGAGCAGGTCGGCAGCGCGGCCCTGGCCGATAATGCGCGGCAGAATGGCGCAGGCGCCCATATCACAACCCGCCAGGCCCACGCGGGTGAACAGGAACGCCGTGCTGGCGCGGGGCGTGGCGAAGCGGATATCCGACGACATGGCAATGATTGCCCCGGCGCCAACGCAAATGCCGTCCACAGCGGCAATGATCGGTTTGCCACAGTTCAGCATCGCCTTGACCAAGTCCCCGGTCATGCGGGTGAATTCGAGCAACCCTTTCATGTCCTTGCCTACCAAGGGGCCGATGATTTCATGCACATCGCCGCCGGAGCAGAAGTTCTCGCCGTTGGAGGTGAACACCACCGCATGCACATCTGAGGCATACGCCAGGTCACGAAAGGTATCGCGTAGCTCGGCGTAACTCTCGAACGTCAGCGGGTTTTTGCGCTCTGGGCGATTCAACCGGATGACGGCGACGTCACCATGCATTTCCCACATAAAGTGCTCGGGGGCCAGGTCAGCCATGCTCTTCATATTCTTGTTCTCGCCTGTCAGTGATTAGTGGGTATCGTCAAGAGAAGCGGGCAAGCGGTGGAGCAGCTCGCCGATATGATGGGCATCCTCTTCGGTTACCCCTTCGAACATCGCGTTGATCCAGCGCTCATGCTCAACAGCCATGGCCCTGAAGCTTTCGCGACCGGCACTGGTCAGGCAGACCCGCGTGGCGCGACGGTCGCCTTCAATGGCAATACGCTCCACGGCGCCATCTTCCACCAAACGGTCAATAATGCCGGTAACGTTGCCGTTGGAAACCCGCAGCCGCTTGGAGAGCTCATTCATCTTCAGCCCCTCCTCACTGGCGTACAGGGCGGCCATGACATCAAAGCGGGGGAGTGTGGAGTCGTGCTCGGTACGCAGTCGCTCACGCAGCTCGGACTCCACCTGACGAGTAACTCGCAGCATGCGCAGCCATAAGCGCAGGCGCTCCTTACTTAAGCTGTTATTCTCCACCTTTCCAACCGTCATACTTCGCCCCCTGAGATAGAAATCGCCTGGCCGTTGATGGCGCCACTGTTAGGCCCGCATAGCCATAAGGCAGTCGCGGTGACCTCTGCAGGAGTGATTAAGCGCCCGGTGGGGTTCGTGGCTTGGAAATGGGCGGTGGCCTGCTCGGCGGACTGACCCGTCTTGGCCACGATATTGTCGACGCTGGTGGCCAGTAACGGCGTATCGGTGAAGCCGGGGCAGAGCGCATTGACGGTTAGGTTGCGGGTGGCGGTTTCAGCCGCCAGTGAACGCACTAAGCCCACCACACCGTGTTTGGCAGCGCAGTAAGCGCCCACATAAGCGTAGCCTTTCAGGCCAGCGGTGGAGGCAACTGCGATCAGGCGTCCGCCGTCGTTTAACTGTTTTAAGCCTTCGCGCAGGGTTAGAAATACGCCGCTAAGATTAACGTTGAGCATCCGCTGCCACTGCTCGAAAGAGGTCTTGGCGAAAGGGGCGCTTTCCGCTGCCCCGGCGTTGGCGATCACGATATCGACGCTGCCCAACTGCTCGAAGAGCGCCACCATGGCGGCTTCGTTGGTGACATCCACCGCGGCGAAATTAATGCCGTGGTGGTGCTCGGCGACCGCTTGCAGGGCAGCTTCCCGGCGGCCGGTAATGATGACCTCGGCGCCCGCCTGGGCAAATGCCAGGGCCATATCGGCGCCAATGCCGCTGCCGCCTCCGGTAATCACGGCGCGTTTGCCGGCCAGCGTGTTAGCAGGCAGCGTCATACCCAGCCCTCGCCACGCTCAGCCAAGCGCTGCAGCTGATCGGCCCCGGCCCGGTAGGGCGCGGGCCATGCCACCTCACGATCCCCCAGCCCGGCGGCCACGTGCAGCAGCCAGTAAGGGTCGGCAAGGTGCGGGCGGGCGATACACACCAGGTCGGCGCGCCCCGCCATCAGAATCGAGTTCACATGGTCGGCCTGATAGATGTTGCCCACCGCCATGGTGGCAATCGATGCTTCGTTACGAATCCGGTCAGAGAAGGGGGTCTGGAACATGCGTCCATAGACGGGCTTGGCCTGGGTCGAGGTTTGCCCGGCAGAGACATCGACGATATCCACCTCGGCGTCGCGCAGCCGCTTGGCGATTTCGACCGCATCGTCAGGGGTGATGCCTTCATCATCACGCCAGTCGTTGGCGGAAATACGCACCGAAAGCGGCTTGTGGGCGGGCCAGGCATGGCGCACGGCGTTGATCACCTCCAACGGATAGCGCAGCCGGTTGTCCAGCGAGCCGCCATACTCATCGTCACGGTGGTTTGTCAGCGGGGTAATGAACGAAGAGAGCAGATAGCCGTGGGCGGCGTGAATCTCGATCATGTCGAACCCGGCGCGGTCGGCCATCTGCGCGGCACTCACGAACTCGTCGCGTACGCGCTCCATATCGTCGCGATCCATCGCTTTGGGGGGTTGGTTGCACGCTGACCAGGCAACATTAGACGCTGCCATGATCGGCCAGTTGCCCTCGGCCAGTGGGGCATCCATCTCCTGCCAGCCAAGCTGGGTAGAGCCTTTGGGGCCGGAATGACCAATTTGGGCACATAGCTTGGCCTGGGTTTCAGCGTGTACAAAGTCACTCAGGCGTTTCCAAGCCGCTTCGTGCTCCGGGGCGTATAAGCCAGGGCAGCCGGGGGTAATGCGTCCGGTGGGGCTGATGCAGGTCATTTCGGTGTACACCAGCCCTGCACCGCCCTTGGCACGTTCGGCGTAATGGCTGAAGTGCCAATCGGTCGGGCAGCCGTCAACGGCCTTGTACTGCGCCATGGGGGAAACCACGACGCGGTTGGTAAGCGTCATGCCGCGCAGCTGGTAAGGGGCGAACATCGGCGCGCGGGCACTGCCCGGGTTGCCCGCCTGGGTCTGAAACCAGCGCTCGGCGCTCTCCAGCCATTGTGGGTCGCGTACCCGCAAGTTTTCATGGCTAATGCGCTGAGAACGGGTGAGTAAGGAATAGTTGAACTGCACTGGATCGAGATCCAGATAGCGTTCCACCTGCTCAAACCACTCGGTGGAGTTGCGCGCCGCCGACTGCAGGCGAAGCACCTCGAAGCGGCGCTCCTCCTCGTAGCGGGCGAAGGCCTCCGCCATGGTGGGTTCACTGTGCAAGACATTGGCCAATGCGATGGCGCTCTCTAGGGCCAGCTTCGAGCCCGAGCCAATCGAGAAGTGTGCCGTCGCCGCGGCGTCACCCATCAACACCACGTTATCGAAGCTCCAGCGCTCGCAGAGTACCCGGGGGAAGTTGATCCATGCCGAACCGCGTATGTGGTTGGCGTTGGTCATCAGCGCATGGCTGCCCAGATGCTTGGCAAAGATGCGTTCGCAGATCGCAATGGATTCCTGCTGGTTCAGCTCACCGAAACCGAATGCCTGCCAGGTCGCTTCGCTGCACTCGACAATAAAGGTCGCGGTGTCCTTGTCGAACTGATAGGCATGGGCCCATACCCAGCCATGCTCGGTCTTCTCGAAAATAAACGTAAAGGCATCGTTGAAGGTCTGGCGCGTACCCAGCCAGACGAACTTGCAGGCACGTACATCGATATCGGGTTTGAAGTGCTCGGCGTAGGTTTGGCGGGTGCGGGAGTTCAAGCCATCGGCGGCGAGCACCATATCGAACTCGCGCCGGTACTCATCGACGCTGGTCTCCTGGACATCGGTTTCAAAGCGCATTTCCACGCCTAATTCTCGGGCGCGCTCCTGGAGCAGAATCAACAGTTGGCGGCGGCCAATGCCGCAGAAGCCGTGGCCGGTCGACACAGTTTTAACGCCGTTATGCACCACGGCAATGTCGTCCCAGTAGGCGAAATGCTTACTAATGCGCTCGGCGCTGACGGGGTCGTTGGCCGCCAGGTTGTCCAGGGTTTCATCGGAAAGGACCACGCCCCAGCCGAAAGTATCGTCTGCCCGGTTGCGTTCAAATACCACGATCTCATGGGAAGGGTCCTGCAGTTTCATGCTAATGGCGAAATAAAGGCCGGCAGGCCCTCCACCCAGGCAGGCGATTCTCATTTTTGTTCTCCGTGGGAAACCTTACGCTTTTCTGAAGATAGGAGAGGGGGTAATAAAATTCAAGCTTAAATTGTTTAGGTTTAAAATATATTTTTGAATGTGCTGTGTATGCGGCTTTGCTCGCACTGGTAGGCGGAAAATGGGAGCATCCATGCGCTAAGCGAATGGCGCGTCTGTGTCTTGAGAATCCTGGTTATCTGTCCTAGAAGAAAGAGTTATAAGTAATGAGCATTTAGTACCATGGAAACCGTACTTGTCAGGATTGACAGGGGTAGTGGGAAACGCGACTCTAAGCCTATTCCCAGTTCTGCATGTCACAGTTCTGCGTGTCATAGTTCTGCGTGACTGATAATAGTTAACGCTGTCAGCAATTAATGCAGACAGTCGTCAAAAGGGTGAATTAAGGAGAGAGCCCCATGCTCGAAGATTGCAAAAATGCCCTGGAGCGCTGGGGAGGCGTGCACACTCTAATCGACCGCTGGCTGGATCAGCGTCGACAGCTACTGGTAAGCTTCATCGAACTGAAAGAAGCGTGCGATGCTGAACTGGAAGCCGTGAGCAAGGCGCCTATCGATACCTTCAGCGAGCTGTTGATGGACTATATCAGTGCTGGCCATTTTGAAATTTATCCTCAGCTGTCGGAAGAAGCGCAGGCCTTTGGCGATGAGGGAGCGCTCGTTATCGCAGAAAAGTTACTTGAGCGTTTAGAAATGTCTACCGAAATGGTGTTGGAGTTTGATACTGACTTCGGCACTACGCTCAGCTGCGAAGAAAATATCGCTCGCCTGCCTGCCTGGATCGACCGTCTCGCTCGCGGCCTCACCGAGCGTTTTGCCTTGGAAGACCAGCTAATCGCGCGCCTGCACGCCGCGCACAGCCCGCAGAACGTCAAAGCACCCGCTTAACGAATCACTATCGCCCGGTAGGAGCGCAATTCATTGCGCGATCAGCAAGGATCGGAGCGCCGAGAGTGAGTGCTACTCGATGGCCTGATCGCCCGACAAGTCGGGCTCCTACAGGGGCTATGTGTCATCGCCGTTTACCCCCAATCACCAGCATACAGGGCGTGAGCAGCAGGGTGAGCGCGGTGGCGAAGGTCAGCCCACCTGCAATAGCGCTCGACATCTGCGTCCACCACTGGGCGGAGGGCGCGTTGAAGCCGAGGGCGGGTGAGAAAAGATCCACATTGATGCCAAGCACCATCGGCATTAACCCCAGCACCGTGGTAATTGCCGTTAATAACACCGGGCGCAGGCGCAAACAGCCAGCTTCCAAAGCGGCTTCGCCGGGCGTCATTCCCTCACGGCGCAGCTCGTTATAAGTATCAATCAATACAATATTGTTATTGACCACGATCCCCGCCAGGGCAATCACGCCCATCCCCACCATCACAATGCCGAAGGCCTGACCGGTAATCAGTAGTCCCATTAATACCCCCGCCGTGGAGAACACGATGGCTGACAGTACCAGCCCTGCCTGGTAGAAACTATTGAACTGGGTCACCAAAATCAGCGCCATCAAGCCGATCGCAATCATGAAGGTGCTGGCCAGGAACTGCATCGACTCCTGCTGATCCTCCTGTTCGCCCGCCACGTTGACCATCAAACCGTCAGGCAGGCTGTCGCTGCCTGCTTCAAGCAGTGCATGCAGGCGCTCGTCGGCTAGATAGCCAGGGGCGAGATCTGCATCAATAGTAATCGCCCGGCGGCCATCGATACGGTTCAGCGTGCCGACCTTGGGCGCCGGTTCAAGGGTCACAAAGTGCGAAATCGGCACCTGTCCCCGCTGGGTATTGATCGTCAGGCGTTCAAGCTGGTCCAGCGAGCGCCAGTTTTGCGGCAGGCGCACGCGAATATCCACTTCATCGCTGACTTCGGGCGGCCGGTAGCTCGCTACCTGAAGGCCGGTGGTGAGTAGCTGAACCGCGCTACCAATGGTGGTGACATCGGTCCCCATGCGTGCGGCGGCTTCGCGATCGACATTAACCTGCCACTCGACGCCGGGCAGGCTACGATTATCCTGAATGTCGGTAAAACCGCCTAACTCACGCATTAACTGGGTGAGTTGGTTAACGCCTGCGTCGGCCACGTCCGGGTTGGTGGCGCTCACTTCCAGCACAATCGGCTTGCCGCCGCCGGGGCCCATCTCCTGTTCCTGAAACTCCAGCGTAATGCCGGGAATATCTTCCGCACGTTTCGCCATATCAGACAGGATTGCCTGGGCAGGGCGACGCTCATGCCAGTCGATAAACTGAAACTGCAGCATGCCGATCACATCATTACCCATCTGCTCGTTGGGTACTGCAAAGGAACGCGCATACAGCGCCCGGACTTCGCTCATGCCGGATAATTTGGCTTCCACCCGCTGTACAATGGCATCGGTCTCTTGCGCTGAAAAATCGCCCCGAGCGCGCACCAGCACCTGAGCGCTATCGGGCTCTACGGCTGGGAAGAAATCGACGCCGTGGTTAAAACGGGCGTAGCCGGTATACAGCAGCACCATCAACAGTATCGTCACCAGCAGCACCCAAGCGGGGTGCTTGAGCAATCTAGCCAGCATATGGCGGTAGCCACGCCCGAACGAGGTAGTCGATTCGTCATGCTTAGCGTCGGTCTGTTGCACGGCTGGGCGGGTAAACAAACGCCCCAGGGTGGGGAGAAATACCAGCGCCATGGCTAGCGATGCCAGCAGGCACAAAATCACTGTCGCGGGCAGGTACTTCATAAACTGGCCCACCACGCCGGGCCAGAACAGCAGCGGGAGAAAAACCGCCAGTGTGGTGGCGGTAGAGGCAATGACCGGCCAGCTCATTCTTGAGGCGGCGTTGAGCCAAGCCTGATGAGGCGTTTGGCCATCGCGCAGATGGCGATCGGCAAGCTCACTGACGACGATAGCGCCATCCACCAGCATGCCCGCCACTAAGATTAGCCCAAACAGCACTACGATATTGAGCGTAAAGCTAAACGCCCAGATGAGCAGAACGCCGGTTAAGAAAGCGCCGGGAATGGTGAGGCCGACCAGCAGCGCCATCCGCCAGCCCATGACCGCCACCACGACAATCAATACCAGCACTACGGCGGTGAGCACGTTGTTGAGCAGCTCGGAGAGCATATTCTCAACGGTGGTCGACTCATCCAGAATGGTGGTGAAACGCAGTTGTTCGGGGAGCAGGTCATCGGCTTCCGCTAATTGCTCGCGCACCGCATCAATGGTGGCGATGATATTGGCCCCGGCACGCTTGGAAATTTCGAGCACCACGGCGGGTTGGCCATCAATGCGGGCGAAGCCTTCCGGCTCTTTATAGGTGGGGTTAATCCACGCCACATCGCCAAAGGTGACGACGCGATCTTCATCCACCTTGACCGGCATGTTCATGACATCCTCAAGGGACTCAATAATGCCGGGGACTTTTAAGGCCAACCGCCCCGCGCCGGTATCCAAACTGCCGGCGGCTACCAAGCGATTATTGCGCGACACCTGATTGAACAGCGCATCGAAATCGACCCCGTAGCTCTCGAGCACCAGCGGATCCACGACGATTTCCAGCAGGTCTTCCCGTTCTCCGGCAATATCGACTTCCAACACATCGGCGATGCCTTCGATTTCCTCCTGCAGTCGCCGGGCAATCGTCATGCGTTCGCGAGTATCCAGCTGCCCAGAAAGGCCAATGGTCAAGACTGGAAACTCGGAGACGTTGACCTCCATCACCCGCGGCTCATCGGCTTCCGAAGGCAGCTCGCTACGGGCAATATCTACCCGGTCACGCACATCGGTCAGCGCGGTGTCGGGGTCGAAGCCAGGGTCGAATTCCAGCGTAATCGAACCATGTCCTTCGCTTGATTGGGCGGTAAACTTGCGCAGTCCTTCAATTCCGCGCAATTCCTGCTCCATGGGGCGAATCAGCAACCGCTCGCCATCTTCGGGGCTTACGCCCTCGAGCGACAGCGAGACATAAATCATCGGGATGGTGACGTCGGGGTTGGCTTCCTTGGGAATCATCTGCCAGGCAGTGATGCCCGCCAACAGCAGGCTCACTAACAGCAGTAGCGTGGTCCGGGTGTGGGCGAGCGCCGCATTAATCAACCGGCGCATAACTGCTATCCTGTTCCGTCGGTTGTGAAATGATGGGCTCTTCCGCAGGCACCGGGGTGACTGTTTCCCCGGTTTCCACCATGCCAGCGCCCAGAGTAATCAGGCGCAGCGGGTCGGGTAAGCCAGTGACATAGGCCCGCTGCGTATCGGCACTCACCAGTTCCACTGCGGTCTGTTGAACTTGGTCATTCTCATCCAGGTGTTTGACGGCCAGTTGGCCTTCGCTGTTTAGGCTGAGTAGTGCTGGGGAAAGTGTGTGCACTTGGCGTGGAGGCAGGGTGATCGTCAGCTCCGCGCTGCCGCCAGCAAGGCGCTTACCGGCAGGATTATCCAGCGTAGCTTCAATATAAAAACTACGCGTGGCTTCTTCGGCACGGTGGCTAATAAAGGTCAGTTCGCCCTCTAAATGGTCGCCATTCAGCAGCCGCGCGGTGACCGGCAGCCCAACGCTTAAATCGCCCACCTGCTGCTGAGACACCCAGGCGGCGCCTTTCAAGCGGCTGTCGTCGACTAGCTGGCCCCATTCCTCGCCGGGCTGCAGTAGGTCGCCAAGTTCCACCTGAACGCGGTTAAGCACGCCATCAAAAGGCGCGGTGGGGCGGCTGTCTTCCAGCTGTTTCTGTAGTTGCGCCACGGAAGCGGCACTGGCGCTTAGCGCGCCCTGTAAACGAAGCAGTTCGGGTTGGGAGATCAACTCGCGCTGGCGCAGATTGCGCGCACCAGAATACTCCGCTTCGGCCACGGCCAGTTCGTCGCGCGCTTGTTGCAGTTGCTCGGGCAGGGCGTTGTTATCCAGCACTAACAGCGTATCGCCCGCTTCAACGCGGCTGCCTTGGGCCACCGGCTTTTCTTCTACAAATCCCGCTACATTAGCGCGCAGCGTCGTTTCGCGCTGAGCGGTGAGCTGGCCCTGCACAATTTGTTCAGGAATAAAGGCGGTACTCAATTGCTCTACCACTTCAACCCGTGAGCCCACTTCGTTTCGGGCGGTGGCGTCCGGAGGCGTGGTTTGAAAACTTTGAAAATTGCCAAAAGCGAGCCATATCACCAGGGCCAGCACCAGGAGGCTGGCCAAGGTATAAGAGAAAGGGATTTTCCGCATGGAGTGTCCATGTCCTTAGCAAAACGATTAGCAAAATAAGAAAGGAGGGCTTAGAACCGTTGACACCATAGCGCAACTCGGCCTTTTCAGCGAGTCGCAGGCCGCAGCGAGAAGGGTAAGTGTGGTAAATGGCCAGAATATTGATAGAGAGTAGGTTAGTAGATAGTAGTCTCTTGTCTGATTGAGTTTTTGCCCGACTGGGCATACCATCTTTGCGTCTTGAGTTCTGTTGAGCCACTCCTCAGGCGAGAACCATCCCTAGGCGAACCTATCAAGGAGCAATGATGAAAGATCCAGTACGTATTGCGATTACCGGCGGTGCCGGTCAGATCAGCTACTCTCTTATTTTCCGCATCGCCGCTGGCGACATGTTGGGGCCGGATCAGCCTGTCATTCTTCAGCTTCTGGAAATCCCCCAGGCAATGGACGCCCTGAACGGCGTGGTGATGGAAGTCAATGACTGTGCCTTCCCGCTGGTACAAGACATCGTCGCGACCGACGACCCGAACGTAGCGTTCAAAGACGCCGACTTCGCCCTGCTGGTTGGCGCACGTCCGCGTGGTCCGGGTATGGAGCGTAAAGACCTGCTGGAAGCCAACGCAGCGATCTTCTCCGTTCAAGGTAAAGCGCTGAACGATCACGCCAGCCGTGACGTAAAAGTGCTGGTGGTAGGTAACCCGGCCAACACCAATGCGCTGATTGCTTCCTGCAACGCGCCTGATCTGGACGCTGGCCAGTTCACCGCCATGACGCGTCTGGACCACAACCGCGCCCTAACCCAGCTGGCACAGAAAACCGGCAAGCACGTCACTGACGTCGAAAACATGATCATCTGGGGCAACCACTCTGCTACCCAGTATCCGGATCTGGCCCAGTGTAAAGTCGACGGCAAAGCAGCGTTCGATCTGGTTGAGCGTGACTGGTTCGAAAACGACTTCATCCCCACCGTGCAGCAGCGCGGCGCGGCCATCATCAAAGCACGTGGCGCCTCTTCTGCCGCGTCTGCCGCCTCTTCCGCCATCGACCATATGCACGATTGGGCGCTGGGTTCCAAAGGCATCGTCAGCATGGCGATTCCGTCTGACGGCAGCTACGGCATCGAAGAAGGCATCATCTACTCCTACCCGGTACGTTGCCAGGGTGGCAAGTATGAAATCGTTCAAGGCTTCGAAATCGACGCCTTCAGCGAAGAGAAGATGAAAGCGACCGAGAAAGAACTGCGCGAAGAGCGTGCTGCCGTTGAGCACCTGCTCGGCTAAACGCGCCCGCTGGCGCTTTAACATGAGCGCCAGTCAACGCAAAAACCCTGCAAGCCATGCTTGCAGGGTTTTTTTACGCTTCATCACTTGCTCTTTCCGAGTCTGCTCAATCCCGCAAGCTCATAATCCGCCATTGGCGCTCTTCGGCTACCTTGCGCAGCGTATCATCGGGGTCTACCGCGACGGGGTGATCGACTTTCTCAAGCAGGGGTAAATCATTGTGGGAGTCGCTGTAGAACCAAGCGCCGTCCAATGAAATGTCCTGCTGTTCAAGCCACTGGCTCAAGCGGGTGACTTTGCCCTCGCGATAACTCGGAATACCCGAAACACGTCCCGTGTAGCGCCCCTGGTTCACTTCCGGATTGACAGCAATTAGGTGATCAACACCCAAGCGCTCGGCGATCGGCGCCGTGATAAAACGATTAGTGGCCGTGATGATCAGCAGCGTGTCGCCTTTGGTACGGTGGCGGGCCAGTAGCTCTTCTGCCTTAGGCAAAATGTTAGGCTCGATTTTGCTGGCCATAAACTGCTGATGCCAGGCAGCAAGCTGTTCAGGCGTATTGTCGGCCAACGGTTTAAGCGCCATTTCCAAAAAGGCAGCCATGTCCAGGGTGCCTGCATTGTAATCGGCCATGAAGCGCTCATTGGCTTCTCGGTAAGCGATCGGATCGACTGCCCCTTGTTCGAGCAAAAACTCTCCCCAGGCATGATCGCTGTCGATGGATAGCAGCGTATTATCCAAATCGAAAATGGCCAGACTCACGGCGCTCCCCTTATCGTTGATGTTGGTTAATTTATCATTCACGTCATTTAATCAGGCGGCGGATTATCGCAGAGTCGCCATGCCATTCCCACCAATGCTAAGACTAAGACAAAGTAAGCATTCATCACTTAGCGTTATATTGTATTGATACGCTTGTCACCCTTGTGGAAAAATGGGGACAACTGAAAATTTATGAAGGTGATGTCCGTGATCGACGCTGACGGCTTTCGCCCCAATGTTGGCATTATCATTGCCAATAGCCAGGGGCAGCTGCTTTGGGCGCGTCGGGTAGGACAAAATGCGTGGCAATTTCCCCAGGGGGGCATCAATGCAAGCGAGACGCCACAACAAGCACTTTTTCGTGAGCTTTACGAAGAGATCGGCTTAACTGCCGGCGATGTTGATATTGTTGCCTGCACCCGGGGCTGGCTACGCTACCGTCTGCCACGACGCATGATTCGCACGCATTCGCGTCCGGTCTGTATAGGCCAGAAGCAGAAGTGGTTTTTACTTAAAATCCGTTGCCAGGAAAGCCAAATCTGTATGACGGCAACCCCAACACCCGAATTTGATGGGTGGCGGTGGGTGAGCTACTGGTACCCGCTAGGGCAAGTAGTGCCTTTTAAGCGAGAGGTATATCGGCGCGCACTGCGAGAGTTATCTCCCCGCGTTCAGCGCCTGGCACAGGATGAAGATTAGAGCAGGCCGGCCCATGCATAAGGTAGGGTGGGCAGTCTGCCGTGAAATTCCTCAGCGAGGCAAATAACAGTGAAAAGTAAAACGTCCATGCTTGAGGTGCTGCGCCGGGTAATCCAGGAAGTGAATGGCGCGCGCAACCTTGATGCCGCGCTGTCTACGATGGTTCGCCGAATTCGTAAAGCGATGCAGACCGATGTCTGTTCCTTCTACCTTTACGATAAAGAGCTTGAATCGCTGGTATTAGTGGAAACCATTGGTCTGCGTACTCAAGCCGTTGGGCGCGTTGTAATGCCGTTAGGCGAAGGCTTGGTGGGCTTGGTCGCCAAACGCAGCGAGCCTTTAAATCTCGAAGATGCCCAGGCACATCCGCAGTTTCGCTATTTTGAAGCCACGGGCGAAGAGCGCTACTCCAGTTTCCTGGGCGTACCCATCATCCACCAGCGCCATATGCTAGGCGTGCTGGTCGTCCAGCAGGCTGAAAAACGCCAGTACGACGACGAAGACGAAGCCTTTCTGGTCACCATGGCCGCCCAGTTGGCGGGTGTGTTGGCACACGCATTAGCGACCGGTAATTTGCTGCGCCCGACGCTTGCCGGTGGGCAGGCGATGTTTAAGGGCGTTGCCGCTTCGCCCGGTATGGCAATGGGGGAAGCGGTGGTCATTACCCCGCCTGCCGATCTAAACAGCGTGCCCGACCTGGTGCCCAGCGATCAGGATTATGAGGTGGCACGCTTAAAGGAAGCCATTGGTAAAACGCGCAGCGAGATTCGAGCGGCAGCCGAGCGTTTGGCGAGCCGCATTTCCGCCCAGGAGCTGGCGCTGTTTGATGTCTATCAGCAGATGCTTGGCGAAGCAGCGCTGGCTGATGAAGTAGAAAAGCGTATTCGTGAAGGGCAGTGGGCGCCTGGCGCACTCGCTGATGTGGTCCGACGCCACGTGCAGTATTTGGAACGTGTTGACGATAATTACCTGCGTGAGCGGGCAGCCGATATTCGTGACCTGGGTCGCCGAGTGTTGGCGCACCTGCAAGAAGATACCCCTTCGACACCGGAAACCTACCCCGATAGCGCGATTCTGGTCGGCGATGAAATCAGCGTGGCCATGCTGGGTGAAGTCCCTCGCGATAAGCTCAAAGGGCTCGTCTCGGTACGTGGCTCCAGCACATCCCATGTAGCGATTGTCGCGCGTGCCATGGGGATTCCTACGGTGCTGGGGATGGTGGATTTGCCACTGCCGCGCCTGGGTGGCGCACCGGTAGTGCTGGATGGCCACCGGGGTCGTTTATTTGTGCGCCCCGCGGCTGAACTCAAAGCCCGTTACGCCAGTCTGATTGCCGAAGAAGAAGCGCTCAGCGAATTGCTTGAGCACGAACAGGATCTACCCAGCGCCACGCCCGACGGCCACACCATGCCGCTGATGGTTAACACTGGTCTAGCGGTAGATGCCACCGCGCTGCTTAAAAATCGTATCGGTGGCGTGGGGCTCTACCGAACCGAAGTGCCGTTTATGATTACCGAACGCTTCCCTGGCGAAAAAGAGCAAACACGACTCTATCGCGACCAGCTAGAAGGCTTCGCGCCGCTGCCGGTGGTCATGCGTACCCTGGATATCGGCGGCGACAAAGATCTACCCTATTTCCCCATTGAAGAGGCCAACCCATTCCTTGGCTGGCGTGGCATGCGCGTGACGCTGGATCACCCCGAAGTGCTGATGGTGCAACTGCGGGCCATGCTTAAAGCTTCAATGGGTCTGGATAATCTCTACGTACTGTTCCCGATGATCACCAACGTAGAAGAGGTGGACGAAGCTTTACGTCTACTGGATCGTGCTATTTTAGAGCTGGGTGAAGAAGGCGTTAATGTTGCCAGGCCCAAGGTAGGCGTGATGATCGAAGTGCCCGCTACCATCTACCAAATGGACGCACTCGCTAAGCGCGTCGACTTCTTTTCAGTAGGCAGCAATGATCTCACGCAATACTTACTGGCGGTGGATCGTAACAACCCCCGTGTGTCGAGTCTTTACGATGCGATGCATCCGGCGCTACTCGGTGCTCTGCAGGAACTGGCGAGTGATGCCTCACGGCTCAATAAGCCCATTTCGTTATGCGGTGAGCTGGCTGGTGACCCAGCGGGTGCGCTGCTGCTCATGGCGATGGGCTTTACCAGCCTCTCCATGAACGCGCCGAGCTTGCCTAAGGTGCGTGCGGCTATCCGCCGGGTACCATTTAGCGATGCCGAGCAACTGCTTAAGGAAGTGATGGCGTTAGATACGCCCGCCCAGGTGCATGCGCATTTAGAACAACGCTTGGATGAGTGGCAGTTGTCGCACCTGATGCCTCCTCGGGATTAAGACGCCGGTTCCAACGAGTCGCTGGGCAGCGTTAGGGTCGTTTCACCTACAAAGCGACCCAGCGGCCCAAAGCGCTGTTCAGTAATATCGATCTTGCCTTGAGCGTCTAACGTCAGCCACGACGTGGCGCGAGTACCGTAACGCTCGCCGATGATAAATGCCGCTGAAAGCTGGCGCTCCAATTCAAGCCCCACGCCCGTATCTGGCAATGCCTTAATAGCAGCCTCTTGTGGGTTTTGCATCGCCCGCAGAACGGCACTAGGCCATGCCGGGAAGGCGTCGGGCGGCGAAAGACCTGCTTGTGGTAAATCTTTATTTAAAAAACCTTGTTCAAGCGCATTACGCACGTTTACGAGCTTTGGCCAAGGGGAGTTAAGGTCGGCATTGGATAACCCGTGAACGCCGGGAGACACCTCGCTGAGGGCTAGATGCTCGCGGCCACGGTGCAAATGCCAAAGCCGCTGTGGCGTGGCGACGAGTAAATTAAAACCTGCGTAGCGTAATGCTTCGCCTTGGCTAAGCGTTGTTAGCCACGCTCCAATATCGTTACACTGTAGTGCATCAGTAACCAGTTCACCTCGGCTAGGTGCGCCGGGCGGTACGGTTAATTGAGGGTCACGTACGTTGGTTAACGCTGCAACGACACCACCCCGCTTGGCCGCTAACCACGAGCCACCGGCCTCTAAATCACGGCCTCCGACAATGTCTGGGTTGTCTTGCCACTCTGCAAGCGGCGCAGTAGGGCGCGCATGGAACTCATCACGGTTGCCCATCAGTCGCAAAGGCGTAGGCGTGCCAGGTAGCCAAGCAAACGATATCAAGCACATAACAAACTCATTGTCCGAAAGGAGAAATTGTCAACGGAAGAGCAGCATGACAGTAATGAAGCGTAGACGTACACTGATGTCGGTATCATGTTTGTAGCACAAAATATCAGAAAACGGTGTAAGCAACTGGCAGTCGTTAGGCTGTCGGCAACTGCGCAGCGTTTAAACAATGGTCATTTTTTCAGCGGCTATGCCGGTCAATAGGAAGGCGAAAGCATGCAACGCTATCAAAGGGAGCATTTTTGGGACGCCATCGTGTGGCCGCTATTGTGGCCTTTGTTACTTGTGCAAGCAGCATTGGTTGTGCTGTGCTTGATGGTTGGCGCAATGGTGTGGTGGATGACGCCGAGTCACGCCTCATGGAGCACCACGCTCTGGCTAATGTCGGCATTGCTGGTTGGCAGTAGTTTAAATGCTGGTGCCTTTCTTATGTTGGTTAAAGCACGCGCCCGACGTAAAGATAACCATTTGTCGCAAGAGCTAAACGAACTAGAGCGTCGTAGCCAGGTACTTTTTCAAGAGCTATGCCAGGAACCGTTCCAGAAGCCTTTACCCAATGCCCACGATGACTCTCTTCTGCCTTGCCAGCGTTTGGCTAGTATTAATGAAATGCTAGTCCGCATTGAGCACTACCTGCAAGGCGCACAAGGGGTCAGCGCTGTCAGCAAAAATACAAAGCATGAACATGAACAAACACTGCTGGATGATTTTCAGCATCAGCAGCAGCAACTCAAACACTTAATGGCTGGCCGAGAAAGGGCGCGGGAAGAGTCACGTTTAAAGACGGGTTATTTAACATTGCTACAGCGTGAAACAGACGGTTTGCTCGACCATTTAAATGTGATGGCTGGCAAAGAGGCTACCGATAATGGTCGCCAAAATGTCACAGAGGTGCACGAGCGCCTACTGGATATCCGTTCGTTATTAGCCAATCTCGTTCAGCAGAGTGCAGAAAGCACTGAGAAACCTACTGAAAAAAGCAGTGAAAAAAGCACTGAAAAGCTAACTGAGGAAAATATAAGCCAAGGCGGCACTGACGCGCAGCGCAATTTGCGCATACTCGTTGTCGATGACGGGCCAGTGAATTTGATGCTGGCGCGCCAGATGCTCGAAACCCAAGGGCTACAGGTGGAAGGTGTCAGCAGCGGCGAGCAGGCGCTTGAACGTCAACAGGGCGCGTTATTCGATCTGGTGTTTATGGATATCTTCATGCCGACCTTGGATGGGCTCGAAACAACCCGGCGTTGGCGTGAATACGAGCGCCACCAAGGCGGCAGCCAAAGTGTGCTGGTCGCGCTAACGGCCAACGCGGATGATGCCAGGCTCGATGCCTGTTTAGCGGCTGGCATGGATGACCTGCTCGCCAAGCCGTATCAACCCGAAACCCTTCTCAATATAATTACTCGCTGGTTTCCAGGGACGGCTAAAGCACTTCCGCCTGCATGACTATCGTCACGGCGTTACTCATTTACTTAACCCTGGGTGCCGTCGCCGGCACAATGGCAGGTGTGTTTGGAGTGGGGGGCGGGCTGATCATCGTTCCCGTGCTGGTGTTTGCGTTTGAACTACAAAACATCGCCTCGGAAATTACCATGCACTTAGCCATCGGTACTTCTCTCGCCACTATCCTAGTCACTGGTTCCTCTTCAACGCTGGGCCATTTTCGTCGAGGAAGCATTCACCGTGAGTGGCTTATCGCACTGCTACCAGGCTTGGTCTTAGGTTCCATCGCTGGGGTGTTTGTGGCCGATAATCTGTCGGGCACATTGTTGGAAACCATGTTTGGCCTCTTTATTTTATTGATTGCCACAAAAATGTTGTTTGGTTTAGCGCCCAAGCCCGGCAGTGTTGCGCTAGGCAAAGGGGCAATGGCCTTGGCAGGTGGGGTGATTGGCATGATTTCAGCGCTCTTTGGGATTGGCGGTGGCGCCATGACGGTTCCGTTATTGTCACGCTGCGGTGCCAGCATGACCCAGGCCGTAGGGACGGCAGCGGCAGTCGGCTTGCCGATTGCGTTGGTCGGGGCACTGACGTTTATCGTAGTGGGATGGGGAAATTCGCTGCTGCCTGCCTGGGCAACGGGCTTCGTCATGTGGCCTGCTTTTTTCAGTATCGTTATCACCAGCGTTCCCTTTGCGCGTTTAGGCGTTAAACTTGCCCATATTTTGCCCGCCCTTACGCTACGGCTCTCCTTTGCGCTATTGCTAACAGTGGTAGGGGTACGCTTTTTACTGTCGTAACGTCTCCTGGGCTAACGTTTACTTGGTCTAACGTTTGAAAAGCCAAGAGTTTGGCTGGCTTAGCTTTTGGCTGCTCTGCTAAAAATATGCGTTTTCATACTTCCTTTGGTCAGATTAGAGAGTGTAAATGATTAATTATCCGACGATTGACCCAGTGGCTATCTCCCTCGGGCCGCTGCAAGTCCATTGGTATGGCTTAATGTATGTCGTAGGTTTTGTAGCTGCCTGGTGGCTCGGCTGTCGGCGTGCTTCGCGCATCGGGCTCAACAATGATGATATTGGCGATCTACTGTTCTACTGTGCTATCGGGGTGGTGGCCGGTGGGCGTTTGGGGTACGCGCTGTTCTACGGGCTTGAGCAGTGGATGGCCGACCCGCTCTGGATCTTCCGCGTATGGGATGGCGGTATGAGCTTTCATGGTGGTCTGCTTGGTGTCTTATTGGCCGCCTGGATATTCGCCCGTCGCAAACAGCTAGCGTTCTTAACACTCACTGATTTTATTGCCCCCCTGGTACCCATTGGGTTGGGCGCCGGTCGCATCGGTAACTTTATCAATCATGAGTTACCGGGGCGCGTAACATCACTGCCCTGGGGGATGCCGTTTCCCGGCATGGGGCCTGAGCCACGTCATCCGTCAGCGCTCTATGAGGCCTTGTTAGAAGGTGTCGTACTGTTCGCCATTCTTTGGTGGGTTTCTTCCAAGCCAACATCACGGGGGTTTGTGTCCGGACTATTTTTAGTTTGCTATGGCGTTTTCCGCTTTATGGTCGAATTTGTTCGTATGCCTGACGCCCACATCGGTTTTATTGCCTTCGGCTGGGTCACCATGGGCATGCTGCTTACACTCCCCATGATCGCGCTGGGCCTAATCATCATCGCTTGGTCACGCTCCCAGCCTGTAGACGTGAAAATTCAAAACGCGTAATAGCAAAGCTCGTAATAGATAGATAATTAGTTACCTAGTCGAAAAGAAGGGCAATCCTCGCATTGCCCCTCTTCACCTCACCCCCTAGAATAAACCGCTACACCGCCTGCTAACTTGGAAACTCTGTGACTGCTACAACGCCCGCACTTGAGCAACCCTATTTAGATTTGATGCAAACCGTTTTAGAGCATGGCGTTGACCGCCACGACCGTACAGGTGTCGGTACGCGCTCTGTGTTTGGCCATCAAATGCGCTTTGATTTGTCGCGTGGTTTTCCGCTGCTGACCACCAAGAAGCTCCACCTACGCTCCATCATTCATGAGCTTTTATGGTTCTTGAAAGGCGACACCAACATCGCCTATCTAAAAGAGAACGGGGTGCGCATTTGGGATGAGTGGGCGGATGAAAACGGCGATCTAGGCCCCGTTTATGGCTACCAGTGGCGTAGCTGGCCCGATCCTAAAGGCGGCAGCGTTGATCAAATCGCCAAAGTGCTCAATCAAATTCGCACCTCGCCCCAGTCGCGCCGCCTGATTGTCTCTGCCTGGAACCCGGCCCAGGTAGATGAAATGCAGCTACCGCCATGCCACTGCCTGTTTCAGTTTTACGTTGCCAATGGGAAGCTGTCGTGCCAGCTCTATCAGCGCAGTGCGGATATTTTCCTCGGTGTGCCGTTTAATATCGCAAGCTACGCACTGTTGTTAACCATGGTCGCACAGGTAACGGGTCTGCAACCCGGTGAATTTATCCACACCCTGGGCGATGCGCACCTGTACAGTAATCATTTGGAACAGGCCAAAGAACAGCTGGCGCGTACCCCCAAAGCAGCGCCAACGTTAGTGCTTAATCCAGCGGTGGATGACCTGTTCGCGTTCCGGTTTGAAGACATACATATTGATGCTTACGAGGCGCATCCGCACATCAAAGCCGAGGTGGCGGTATGAGCCAGCCAATCGATACTAGCAAGCAAAGCGACGACTTCGACTCTTTAGTGCCGGTGGCCATGATTGTCGCCATGGCTAAAAATCGCGTAATCGGCGTAGACGGTAAGCTGCCCTGGTACCTGCCCGAAGATTTAAAGTTCTTCAAGCGCATTACTCAGGCAAAACCACTGGTGATGGGGCGTAAAACCTTCGCCTCCATTGGTAAGCCGCTGCCCAATAGGCTTAACGTGGTCGTTACCCGCAACGCCGGGTTCTCTCATGAAGGCATACGCGTATGCCATGATTTGCCCGCAGCGCTTGAGCTAGCCGACCAGCATGCCACGATAGAGGCAGCAGAAGAGATCATGGTAATGGGCGGCGGTGAAATTTACCGCCAAGCGTTACCCTTTGCCCAGCGGCTTTACATCACGGAAGTGGATTGTGAGGTAGAGGGTGATGCAAAATTTCCTGACTTCACCCCCCACGAGTGGCAAGAAGTCCAACGCGTAGCGGGGCAGCCGGCAGAAGGGCAGCCAAACTACGATTTCGTGGTCTACGAGCGCATCGCCGACTGAGAAAGTCAAAGGAGAAGGCTATGGCCGCCAGCTTAACGAACCTGTTAGATGACTTGGAAATGCGTCTTGAACGCACACAAGCTGAGCTAGAAGCCCTGCGCGATGAGAATCAGCAGCTAAAGCAGCAATTGGCGCGGCAAGATGCCCGGGTGCAAAGCGAGCCAAGCCTGGAAGCTATGCCAAGTGCAGAAGCTATGCCTGCCGCTGAAAGGTCCAGCGAAGAAACATTCAACCCTGTTGCGCTTGAAGACGATGCCCAGGAACAGGAACAGGAAGCGGTCAGCGGAAACGCTGATTTACCGCCTGTGGATGAACCAGCCAAAATCCCGTCGCCGCATGCGCTGCTTAATCAGTGGTACGAACGCTACCCTAACGCGTTCTTTAAAGGCCACACCAGGCCGCTTAAAGTCGGTATTCATCAAGACTTGGCAGAGCGTGAGCATTGGCCGAATAAGCTCATTCGCCGTGCGTTAGCCAACTACGTCAACCTGCCGCGTTATATAAAAGCAGTGCGCGAGGGCGCCGAGCGAGTCGATTTAGATGGTCAGCCTGCTGGCAAGGTGGATAAAGAAGCCGCGCTGCATGCATCCGAAAAGCGTGGTGAAAAGAAAGAGCGCACAGATAAGGAAGAGCGCGGGTATAAGGAAAAGCGCAGAGAAAAGGAAAAGAGAGAGCAGCCCAAAAAAGCGCAGCCTAAATCATCGTTAGCCGCTAAAAAGCCTCATAAAGAGACTTTAACAGAACCACAAGATGAAAAAACTGAAAAAAGTGAGTCACGTAAGCCGCTTAGCATGGAAGACAAGTTGTTAGGCTTGCAGCAGAAATTCAAAGGCCGCTGAGACCAAACTTGTCAGTAGGGGTTCCATAAAAAAGTGCAAATAGTAAAAAAACACTGTTTTTTTCTATTGCGTTCCCTGGAATCCCGGTATAGAGTTTGTCTTGCGAGCATTGGACTATAACAAGGCTTAGTTGAGGACATGCCGCATACCACCGGGAAAAACCGGGGATGAAAAAAGAGCATGGCCCGCAAAAGCCACCTGCCGGCTTATAAAGAGCCGAGCAGTAACGATCGAAACAATATACGAGTTAAGGAACTTACATCATGAAAAAAACACTTTTAGCGACTGCTATCGTTGGCGCCCTGGGCGCCTCAGCTGCAGCCCAAGCTGCAACTGTTTATGACCAAGACGGCACCAAGCTGGACGTCTATGGCCGTATCGCTATGGGTATCGCCGGTGGCGGCCCTGAGTATAATAGCGACGGTAATCGTATTAATACCGATGCTGACTTTGTTGATGTTTATTCTCGCCTTGGTCTACGCATGAGCCACGAAGTTTCTCGCGACTTGACTGCTTTCGGTCGTTTAGAGTGGCGTTTCGACGGTGATGAGCGTACCGGTCCTAGCGGCAACGGCAACACCGGCTTTAAAGAAGTTCGTCAGAGCTACCTCGGTCTGCAAAGCGACCAGTTCGGTACTTTCCAGGGTGGTAACTTTGACTCCTTCTACAACCAGTTCGTTTCTCTGCCGTTCTATGTTTACATCGACCGTGGTTTAGAATTCGCTGGTCACCCGAAACAGTCACGTGGTGACTCGATCGGTTACTACACGCCTGACCTGAGCGGTTTCACCGTCTTCTTGCAGGGCAAGCACTATAGCGACCGTGGTGTTGAAGCGGCATCCGGTGTAACTGAAGAGCCAGGTCAAGGTACTGAAGTAGCTGCACAAGGTGGTGTTCGTTACGCGCAAGGCCCCGTTACTCTTGGTCTAGGTTTTGTAGACGACATTGAAGAAGGCGGCGGCAACGACGAAGTGCTGTACGGCTTGATCGGTTCATACGACTTTACCGACCAGTTCTCTATGCGTCTTGGTTACGAGACTCGTGATGAAAATGCCGATTATACACCGAGCGCTACTGGCGAAAACGGTTATGATAAAGTAGGTCTGGGTGGCACCTTCACCACTGGCCCTTGGGCGTTTACTGCTGATTACTACAATGTAGACAGTGATAGTGACGAGACCCGCCACGCATGGGCCGCAGGCTCTTACTACAAAGTATCCAGCAACTTTGACGTGTTCGTTGAAGTCGCCGATGGCGATTCAAGCTTCAGCAGCGATGAATCCAGCGTTGACGACAATATCGATGCACTTAAAGAAGACGTTTACTGGCTGACTGGCGCACGTTACCACTTCTAAGCTTGGTTTAACTACCACGCTTGAAGGGTTAACTGCCTAGCAGAATCAATAGAACCGGCCTCTTATGAGGCCGGTTTTTTTATGTGTCAACGTTTTAAAGGTATAATTTGCCATGGCATTTGAGGTCTTTTTAGTTTGGCTTAGGGAATGAGCTGTACTGGCAAAAGTTCCATCTCTATTCTGGAATACTGAGGCACTCATGAAAGTGGCTTACGGGGGCAAATTGCAGTTCTCGCTTTCCTGGTTACAATAATATACATTGTTATTGTTTTTTTTAACGTCTAGCTACTTGTGGGCATATTATGTGTGGCATTGTCGGCGCGGTTAGCGCAAAGGATAGCACTCCCTTTCTACTCGAAGGGTTAGCAACATTGGAATATCGCGGCTACGATTCGGCGGGGTTGGCGCTGTTAGCAAGCGATGGGGTGAGCGGCTTGCAGCGTGCACGTTCCAAGGGGCGTGTCGCTGAGCTGGCCGCGAAGGTCAAACAAGAAGGCATCAACGGTCGTGTGGGTATTGCTCATACCCGCTGGGCGACCCACGGTGTACCCGCCGAGCGCAATGCACACCCGCATATCTCCGCTGGTTTGGCGGTGGTACATAACGGCATTATCGAAAACTACGAAGCGCTGCGAGAACAACTGCAGGGTTTGGGGTATGCATTTACCTCCGACACCGACACTGAAACCATCGCTCACCTGATTCAAGCCTGCTTTAAAGGCCAAATTGGCGAGCCAGCAGAAAACCTGTTTTCCGCTGTGCAGTGTGCCGTGGGGCATTTGAAAGGCGCCTTCGCCCTGGCCGTGATCAGTGAGGAAGAGCCCGAGTGCGTCGTGGTGGCCCGTGAAGGTTCGCCGCTGATGCTGGGTGTTGCCGAAGATGGTCACTACGCCGCCTCGGATGCCTCGGCGCTACTCTCGGTGACCAAGCGCATGATGTATCTCGAAAACGGTGATATCGCCCGTTTGACGCGTGAGTCGATTACCTTGGTCGATCGGTTAGGTCAGCCTGCGCAGCGCCAAGTGATTACGTCCAGCCTGAGCCCTAATGCAGTAGAGCTGGGTGATTACAGCCACTACATGCAAAAAGAAATTTTCGAGCAGCCCCAGGCATTAAGCAATACATTGGAAATGATTAGCGGGGCAGGGCAACTGCAGCCCGGGATCTTTGGCGCCGAGGCCGCCGACATCTTCCCCCAGGTCGATTCGGTTCTGATCATTGCTTGCGGCACCTCCAGTTATGCAGGCATGACCGCTAAGTATTGGATTGAGCAAGTGGCAGGCATTGCCTGCAACGTTGAAATTGCCAGCGAGTACCGCTACCGCCAAAGCGTGCCGAATCCTAAGCAGTTGGTGGTGGTTATTTCACAATCCGGCGAAACCGCCGATACCTTGGCCGCGCTGCATCATGCGAAGGCGCAAGGGCATACCTATACGTTGGCGATTTGTAACGTGCCGGAATCCGCCATTGTACGTGAGACCGCGCTGCGCTTTATTACCCGCGCCGGGCCGGAAATTGGAGTGGCGTCGACCAAGGCATTTACGACCCAGCTAAGTGCGCTGTTCTTGCTGACGCTGCTACTGGCGAAAGCCAACCATCGCTTAAGTGAAGATGATGAAAAGGCCTACCTGGATGAGCTGCGCCATTTGCCCATCGCGGTCGATAAAGTGCTGGCGCTAGAGCCCAGCATTCAAGCGTGGTCGAATCACTTCGCCAATAAACACCATGCGCTGTTTTTAGGCCGTGGGCGGCACTACCCGATTGCGCTGGAAGGCGCGCTCAAGCTTAAAGAAATATCTTACATTCATGCCGAAGCCTACCCGGCGGGTGAGTTAAAGCATGGCCCCTTGGCATTGGTCGACTCAGAAATGCCTGTCGTCGTCGTGGCCCCCAACGACGAGATGTTGGAAAAGCTCAAAGCCAATATGCAGGAAGTCAGCGCGCGTGGCGGGCAGCTCTATGTGTTTGCCGATGGTGGCAGTGCCGTGAAACCCTCCGACGGCGTGCATGTCCTGCAAATGCCCGAACATTACGGGCTACTGTCGCCGGTATTGCACGTTGTGGCATTACAGTTGCTTTCCTACCATGTGGCCTTGGTAAAAGGCACTGACGTGGATAAGCCGCGTAATCTAGCTAAGAGTGTGACGGTAGAGTAGAGCGACACTTCATAATTCAGGTATTTCAAAATGCGACAATATTTTGGCACGGATGGAGTGCGGGGCCGGGTGGGTGAGTTTCCGATGACCGCCGATTTTGCCATGAAGCTTGGCTGGGCTGCAGGGCAGGTATTAGGTGCTGAAGGGGCCAGGGAAGTCGTGATTGGGAAAGATACCCGTGCCAGTGGCTACATGCTGGAATCTGCACTAGAAGCAGGTTTCTCCGCGGCGGGTGTCAATGTAGCGTTGGTTGGGCCGCTGCCGACACCGGGCGTTGCCTATCTAACCTCTACTTTTCGAGCGGATGCGGGCGTGGTTATCAGCGCATCGCATAACCCTTTTGATGATAACGGCATTAAGGTTTTTGCCCAGGGCGGCCATAAACTTACCGATGCTCAAGAGCAGGAAATCGAGCGCTGGTTACAGATTGCCCTTGATGGTGGCATGACCTGCGTTAGCTCTGAAAAATTGGGTAAAGCGCGCCGTATTGATGATGCTACCGGCCGCTATACCGAATACTGCAAGGCGAATCTACCGGGGCATTTAAGCCTTAGCGGCCTGAAAATCGTTGTCGATTCTGCCAATGGCGCTGCTTATAAAGTGGCTCCGGCGGTGTATAGCGAACTGGGTGCAGAGCTGATTAGCATCCATGCAAGCCCCAATGGCCTGAATATTAACGAGCGTTGTGGTGCTACCGCAATGCAGAGCTTAAGGGCGGCGGTGGTTGAGCACCAAGCTGACCTGGGTATTGCCTTAGATGGTGATGCCGACCGTTTAATGATGGTCGACCATACCGGCACGGTGGTCGATGGGGACGAACTGCTGTACTTGTTGGCGAAAGATGCCAAAGCATCCGGCTATAGCGGCGGGGTAGTGGGTACTCAGATGAGTAACTTGGGCTTAGAGCAGGCGCTAGCGAGGCTGGAGGTTCCTTTTCTTCGCGCCAAGGTCGGCGACCGGTATGTCATGGAGCAGCTTAAAGCCACTGGTTGGCGGCTAGGCGGCGAAGGTTCAGGGCATTTGTTGAGCTTGGATCATGCCTCGACAGGGGATGCCATCATTGCCTCGCTGCGTGTGCTTACCTGTTTGTTACAGCAAGGCACGATACTGTTTGATGGCAAGCAGGGTATGCATAAACTTCCTCAAACGCTGATCAATGTACGTATTAAAGCCCAAGACGGTAATGACCCGTTGGACTCGGCGCAAGTCAAGTCAACTGTTGCCCAGGTAGAAGAGCAATTAGGGCAAGATGGCCGCGTGTTGCTGCGTAAGTCCGGTACTGAACCATTGATTCGTGTGATGGTGGAAGCTGTCGATGCGGTTCAAGCACAGCACTGCGCGGAGCAAATAGCAGACTCACTGAGTAATGCAGGTTAGTGAGTTTAAGCTAGTTGTGCTTTAACAAGCTATTGTGCTTTAACGAGCTGAGGCTGAAATACGCACCCCAAAATACGTGGCTAATGAAAGCAAGGGAGACGCAAATGGATGTTGTCACGAAGGCTTTTTATGATGAAACACCGAGTGCTAACGAAGCAAAGGAACGCGTAGCGTTTGGCACCTCCGGTCACCGTGGCCGTTCTATTGAGCGTACGTTTAACCAATCCCATATTTACGCGATTACCCAGGCCGTTGTCGATTATCGGCGCCAGGTGGGCTACCAAGGGCCGCTGTTTTTAGGCTTTGATACCCATGCGCTTTCCCGGCCTGCTTGGGAGTGCGCGCTACAAGTATTAGCCGCTAATAATGTGCCCGTTTTCGTAGAGAAAGGGCATGGCTACACTGCTACCCCTTTGGTCAGTCACGCGATTTTGCAGCACAATCGCCGTGAAAATCCGGCGGGGTCTGGCGCAGCACTGGCGGATGGATTGATTATCACGCCTTCTCATAACCCTCCCGAAGATGGCGGTATTAAGTACAACCCACACCACGGTGGCCCAGCGGACACCGATGCCACCGACTGGATAGAACTGCGCGCGAATGCTTACTTGCTGCGTGAGTTAGCCGATGTGCCGACCGTTCCGGTTGAGCAAGCAATTGCTTATGCCCAGCCGTATGACTTCACCGCCCATTATGTCGCGCAGCTGGCGAGTGTGATCGATATAGGTGCTATTCAACAAGCTAACCTGACGCTGGGCGTTGACCCGATGGGGGGTACGGCCTTACCGGTGTGGCAGGCCTTAGCTGCCCATTACAAGCTGAATATCGAGGTAGTGAATACCGCGATTGACCCGGCGTTTGCCTTTATGCCGCCGGATCACGATGGCAAGATCCGTATGGATTGTTCAAGCTCAGCAGCCATGGCGAATCTGTTAACGATTAAAGACCGTTTTGATATTGCCTTTGGTAACGACCCCGACGCCGACCGCCACGGTATTGTGGATGCCAATGGTTTGATGAATCCGAACCATTTTCTGGCGGTGTGCGTTGATTACCTGATTACCCATCGCCCTGAGTGGGCCGCAACGCTAAAAGTGGGTAAAACCCTGGTGTCCTCTTCGATGATCGACCGGGTGGTGGCTTCCCACGAGCGTGAGCTCTATGAAGTGCCGGTGGGCTTTAAGTGGTTTGTCGATGGCCTGCACGAAGGCTGGTTGGCCTTTGGTGGTGAAGAGAGCGCAGGTGCTAGTCTGCTGACCCGTGATGGCAAGGCATGGTCAACCGACAAGGATGGTATTGCGCTGTGTTTGTTGGCAGCGGAAATTATGTCGGTCACCGGCAAAACCCCCAGCGAGTATTACCGTACGCTTACCGATCGGTTTGGCGAGCCCTTTTATAAGCGCGTGGATACGGCTTGTTCGCCCGAAGAGAAGGCGGCGTTTAAAAACCTGAATGCTGAAAGCATCACGGAAAAATCGCTGGCAGGCGACCCTATCACGGCGGTGCTGGTGGATGCGCCGGGTAATGGTGCAGCTATCGGGGGTATTAAAGTCAACACGCAGAACGGTTGGTTTGCCGCTCGTCCGAGTGGTACTGAGTCGCTTTATAAAATCTATGCCGAAAGCTTCAAAGGCGCACAGCACCTGGACGAACTGATCGAAAACGCCAAAGCATTATTAGCCGGTGTGTTGAGCTAGTGCCAGAAATTTGAACCAGACATTTGAAGAAGTACCATAAGATTCATATTGCTCGCTATGTTGTTATTTAGTATTAAGTTAACGGCTGGAGGATATTTATTGGCTTAAAGCTTGCTGGTTTTAGAGGAGTAAAACCTGCTGTTTAGTGATGAAAAGCTTACTGGGTGATAAACGCGAGTTTTCCATCTTAGCGGTACCTGAGTTCAAGGAGGAACGAATGTATTCATCAGCGCACTCATTGATGCAGCGTGTTTATACACCGCTCAATGCTTTGGAGGAACATGCTGAGCACCTGCAAGCGCAATCGCTCAGTGATTTAATAGGCGGTGATTCTGCTGCCGCCGTGCAACGATCAAATAACTTGGCATTTTCGCTGGGGCCGCTTCACTTGGACCTTAGCAAACAGCGGATTACCCCAAAAACGCTCTCACTATTAGTCGATTGGGCGCATAGTTGTGGTGTCGAATCGAAGCGAAAAGCATTGTTTGCTGGTGAAAAAGTCAACACGTCTGAGCGACGCTCTGCGTTGCACATGGCGGCGCGTTGGCCTGCTCATGCCACGCCGCCTAAGGGAATGGAAGCAGCGGTCGCTTTTTGTCAGCATCAGCGTGCCCGCTTAACAGCGATGGTAGAGCGTTTACATCGAGGCGAGTGGTTTGGTGCCAGTGGGCAGAAAATCACCGATGTGGTGCATGTAGGCGTTGGCGGCTCAGATTTGGGCCCCAAGATGGTGAGCGAGGCGCTGGCGGACCGGCCAAGCCATGCTTACATCAACGTTCATTATGTTTCCAGTATGGATGGCGCGCAGTTATTGCCGCTGATGGAACGCTTAGATCCGGCCACGACGCTGTTGGTACTAGCCTCCAAGTCGTTTACCACCGCTGATACACAGTTTAATGCACGTACTGCGTTGGCGTGGCTAAGTGATGCGCTGGAAATTGATGTGGCTACGGTATGTCGTTGTCAGCTAATTGGGGTCTCCTCAAAACCTGACAAAATGACTGAGTTCGGTATTCCAGACGCTCATCAGTTGGTCTTTAAAGACTGGATTGGTGGGCGTTTTTCGTTATGGTCACCGATTGGTGTTAGCGTCGCGATGCAGCTTGGTATGGCGAGCTTTAATGCATTGCTGGATGGTGCGCATGCCATGGACCGCCATTTCCTTGAAACACCGCTTGAGGAGAACTTGCCCGCGCTAATGGCGCTAGTCGGTGCATGGAATTGCCAGTTCTTGGGTATCTCCACCCATGCGGTACTGCCTTATGATGGCCGACTGAAGAGCTTGCCTGCTTATTTGCAGCAGCTAGAGATGGAATCGAACGGTAAGAGCGTATGCCTCGATGGCCGCTCTGTTACCCATGCCACTTGTCCGATTATTTGGGGCGATGTAGGGCCGAATGCACAGCATGCATTTTATCAATTGCTGCATCAGGGCGGTCATACCATCAGTGCTGATTTTGTCGCGGTGGCTGGGCGCGACGTGGACGCCGTGCCGGATGTTAGAGATGCCTTGGCAGCTCAAGAACAGTTAACATTAGCTAATTGCTTGGCCCAGGCGCAGTTATTTGCGCTGGGTGATGATGCGATACCGAAAGCGTTGCGTGGGCATATGGCGCAGGGCTATCGCGGTAATCAGCCCAATTCACTGCTGATGTTAAAGCAGCTAGATGCGTGGGGCCTTGGAGCGCTGGTAGCGCTTTATGAGCATAAAGTGTTCGTACAGTCGGTGCTTTGGAACCTGAATCCCTTTGATCAGCCAGGCGTTGAGCTCGGTAAAAAACTGGCGACGAGTCTTTTTAACACGCTGACGGGTAGTGATAACGAACAGGACTTGGTGAAAGATGCGAGTACCCAGCAGCTACTGCGTAAAGTGGGTGAATGGCGTCAGTAATATAGCCAGAATAGCCCGTATAAACGCTAGAAATAAAACAGTAGATACTGTCAATAAACAAAGCCAGTCACCAAATGAAGGAAGCCACTAATGACGCAGGTACGTAAAGCGATTATTCCAGTCGCGGGTTTTGGGACGCGTTTATTGCCTATTAGTAAATCGATCCCTAAAGAGATGGTCCCTGTGGTTGACCGCCCACTGATACAGCACGTGGTGGAAGAGGCATTAGCCGCGGGGATTAATGAAATCATTCTGGTGACCCGTTCAGGTAAATCCGCCATTGAAGACCACTTCGATGCCCATGTGGAGCTTGAGGATTCGCTGGCCAGTAAAGGAAAAGATGACCTGCTGAAAATGTTGGCTGATATCGCGCCGCCCTATTTAAAAATCACCAGCGTTCGTCAGCCTAATGCGCAGGGGCTTGGGCATGCGGTTTTTTGCGCCGCTCATTTATTGAGTAAGGATGAGCCTTTCGCCGTTATCCTGCCGGATGTATTGGTGAAGCCACAGCTGGGTAGCACAACCTGTGACTTGGGTGATATGGTCACCCGCTGGGATAAAAGCAACGCCGCGCAGATTATGGTGGAAGCAGTGCCGGAAGAAGAAGTTTACCGTTACGGGATTGTGGATTGTTCAGGTAACGAACCCAATGCGGGCGATAGCGTCGATATGCGCGGGGTGGTGGAGAAGCCTAAACCCGAAGACGCACCTTCACGCCTTTCGGTGATTGGCCGCTACGTGCTGCCATACCGCGTGATGGAGCTGTTAAGCGACCAACCCCCAGGTGCCGGCAACGAAGTGCAACTAACCGATGCGATTGATCGATTAATGCAAGAAGGTAAGCCAGTGCAGGCCTTCCGCATGAACGGTCGCACTTTCGATTGTGGCAACATAGATGGTTGGTTAAAAGCCAACTCCCTTCTTGCCCGCGAAGCGGGTTACGACGTGTAAGAATGTTACTCAACCCGGAGGCGGCTAGCGCCGCCCTTCGTGGGGCGCCTCATTGCTCTACTCAACCTTCGTTTTTTTGCAGGCTCTCCACTGGCAGATCAAGATGCTGTGGACGGTTGAGTACGTTCAGTAAAACAATGGCGCGCTCTTCCCCTTTGCAGCGGGCAAAGATGGCTTCAAGGTCTTTGAAAGGGCCTTCGGTAATGGTGACTTTTTCACCAGCGCTAAAATAGGTATGAATTTCATCTTTATGGTGTGGTTGGGCGCGCAGGGTATCGATTAAAGCGTCGGGTGTGGCGACGGGCCGATTACCGAACGTAAGTAACCGAAGTACACCCCGGGTGGAACGGATCGGTCGCCAGTTACTGACGACTTGATCTAAACGAATAAATAGGTAGTAAGGAAATAATGGCTCGTTAACGGTCACTAGCTTGCCTTGACGTTTTCGCTTAACGTTCAAGACAGGATGAAACACCTCGTATCCTTGGTTAGTAAGGTGCTCAGCAGCGCGGAATGATTCCCCACCTTTGCATTGAATAACGTACCAAGAAGGTATCGCTCCCTCTAAGTCGCTGAAAGAATCCATCCGTTCATCCTTGGGCTAAGCGAATATTAACTATGTGTAGCGTAATGATTAGATTACGGTAGCAGCGTGGCTAATGCATGTAACGTTTGGTCAATATGTGTTTTGGTGCGCTCACAGGAGAGAGTTGCATCGACTATCAATAACCTGCGATGCTTATCCAGTTCATAGCGCTTGACTGTCAGGGGGCTCAACTAAAAATAAACATAGGCACAACATTAATCTGTAACCTGCGTTATGCGGCCAGCGAGACTAACGCATATTGCCTCGCTTCTTCAAGATCAGCAGTACCCCAAACATTTTCTGTATCAAACCTCAGCCAGCTCATGCAGCGTAAAGGTTTAACGGGTTTCATCGCAGCGGCTGATAGGTAAAACGTCTAAAAGCATACTAGGATAGAGTTGGCTATTTATTAAGCTTAATTTGTAAATGGTCGGCGCCATCGCTTGTACCAATAATTACTTGCGTATGGTTGATATGTGTCAACGATTAAATGCGTCATAATATTGGTAAGTTGGCTATTGTATTGGCATTGCGGCTACAGCCCTCCTAATCAAAAGCAATTGGATATTATGTATATCAAGGTCACTCAGTGCGTTTGGCTTCTTCGCTAAAATTCATGCTCATCTCCCGTTCATTAAGAGGCCGGCTACTGCTGGGACTCGCAGTCACTTGGTTTTTGGTCGTCACGCTGTTGCTAGGCATGTCCTGGCAGCTGGGTAAAACCATGGTGCACGACACCAATATGTCGCACCTTCGGTATGAAGCTACTCTCCTGGCTGACGAAGTTACGCAACAAATAGAGCTGCGCTTCCAGGCATTAGAGCGACTACGCGAAACGATAGGCAGCACAGATGATGCGACTTGGGTTAGCTATCAGCTACAAAACAACGATGCTCTATCGGCCTGGTTCGAGGGAATTGTGGTTGCCAACCGCGAGGGAGAAATCATAGCCGACTGGCCTGCCGTCGTGGGTCGAGTAGGTCTTCAAACTGCTGAGCTTGAATACTTTCGTATGCTGCGTGGTTCCCGTCGGCCTTACGTTAGCGAGCCATTTGTAGGACGAGCGAGCGGTATGCCGATGGTATTAGTCGGTGTTCCTCGTTTCAATGAGGAAGGTGATTTTGACGGTTTAGTCGGCGGTATCGTAAGTCTTGCTTCAGGAGGGATGTTCAGCCGTTTAGCCAAAGTGCGCTTGGGAGAGAAGGGCTATGCGGGGGTGGCCACGGCAACCGGGAAGATTTTATATCACCCAAATGCAGCGCTAGTTAACAACTCAGTACCCGATAAGAGTTTTAACCCCTGGCTAGACTTAGCGCTGGATGGCTGGGAAGGAGATACTGTTGGCAAGTTAATGAATGGCCAAATGGCGCTCCAGTCCTATGCCCAGGTGTGGCCTGCTGGCTGGATCGTTGGCCTTTATTTGCCGATTGACCAAGCACAATTACCATTGGCTGACTTTATTCGAAAACTCTGGTGGCTATGGCTGCCACTGGCAATTTTAATGCTTCCCTTGTTGTGGTGGTTATTGGGTCGTGTGCTTTCGCCCCTCAAACACTTGGAAAAACAAATTGGCGAGGTAGGGCGGGGCCACCGCGAGGATGTCAGTCTGGCGACGAATATGCAGGAATTGCAGCAAGTCGCTGGTACTTTCAATCGGGTTGAAAAAGAACGACAGCAGTTGCTTGGCCACCTTCAAGAGCGTGAGGCATTTCTTGATTCTGTGCTTAATGCGGCGCCTCAAGGTATGTTTGTCGCTAATATTCGGGGCGATATTACGTATATGAACCCAGCGCTGCTGACTATGCTGGGAATTCCTGCTGAACTGCCTATGGATGCTTGGCTGCACCAAATCCACATCGATGATATTAACGGCGCTCAGGATATGTGGCGGTATAGCCTGAGGACTGGTAATGATTTTGTACGTCAACTGCGGTTCTTGCGTAGCGATGAAGAGCTGTTATGGCTGGATATTCATGCCAGCGTAGTCATGCTTTCCCAGGATGGCCATACCCTCGGTTTAGTGGGCGTTGTGAAAGATATTACCGAGCGCCGAGAGCAGGAGGCTCTTCAACGATGGGAGGCGGAGCATGATCCGTTAACCGGTCTACTTAATCGTCGCGGTTTTGAGCGCCGCCTGGAAGAAGCCTTTGCCGACTTCCAAAAAACCAGCACGCCTTCGGCCTTATTATTGTTCGATTTAGATCACTTCAAGCCCATTAATGATGAAGGTGGCCACGCATTAGGGGACGAAATGTTGCGCCGTATTGCTCAGATAGTCGCCTGGGAGGTTCGTCGCAGCGATCACGTAGCGCGACAGGGTGGTGACGAGTTTGGCGTGCTGCTACCCAGTTGCACCTTGGTTCAGGCGACGAGAATTGCAGAAGCTTTACGACAAGCGGTGGGCGATATCTCGGTGACTCATGAAAGCAAGGAATACAGGGTCACACTGAGTATTGGCGTGACCACATTTGATGAGTCTGACTACAATGTGGCCAACGTCTTAGCTCGTGCCGATGCCGGTAGTTACAAGGCCAAAGGGCAGGGCAGAGATGGGGTAGTAGTCAATACCCCCCAACATCAAGTAACTGTCTTGATGCCCTTCGATAAACTTAATTAAACTTCGGGTAAGTGCTTTGAGCCGTCACTTCTGCTTAGAAAATGCTTACCAGTCGACAAAACTTGCACAACAGTAGAATATAAGCAGATGCTGAACTTGTTGTTAGAAGCCAGTTTTTGAAATCCAGGCTGATCGAGATACTGTTGTGAATCTAATTGAATTGTTTTCCCGCACGCTGGATACCACGCTACCTGTCTTCGCAATGGTATTTGTAGGCCTCGGCCTTAAGCGTTTGAAATGGATTGATAGCGCCTTCGTCTCGACCGCTTCAGCGCTGGTTTTTAAAGCAACGCTCCCCACCTTGATTTTTCTCAGTTTGATAAAAGCCGACTTAAGCGTTGCGCTGGATGTGTCGCTGATGGTGTTTTTTGCCGTGGCAACGCTCTGTCAGTTCCTGCTCAGTTGGGCATGGGCGCACTATCGTATTGCTCGCCAGGATCGAGGTATTTACGTCCAGGGTGCGTTTCGCGGTAATTGCGGGGTAGTGGGATTGGCACTAGCGGCGGGCATGTACGGTAACTATGGCCTGTCAGCGGGCAGTCTTCTGCTGGGCGTGGTGATTGTGATGTATAACGCGTTCTCGGTTGTCGTGCTGGCATTCTATCAACCTGGCCAGTCCACCGATTGGCGCAGCCTGCTCAAATACGTCGCTAAGAACCCGTTAATTATTTCCGTATTTGCGGCATTACCCTTTACCGCACTTTCGATTTCTCTGCCCAGTTGGGTGGTTACCTCGGGGGACTATTTTGCCTCGTTAACACTTCCGCTGGCGCTGATTTGTATTGGCGCGACGCTCTCCGTTTCAAGTATGCGTGACAGCAGCCAAGTGGCACTAGGCGCTAGTTTGATGAAGATGGTTACGCTACCGATACTCTCCACGTTGGCGGCCTGGATGATGGGCTTTTCAGGTGAACAGCTGGGCTTGCTGTTTCTGTTCTTCGCAAGCCCCACCGCCGCCGCCAGCTTTGTGATGGTGAAAGCGATAGGCGGCAATGTGTCATTAGCGGCCAATATCATCGCTATCACCACGCTGATGGCGAGCATAACCGTCACGCTGGGTGTCTTTGCACTGCGTTTGCTTGGTTGGATCTAGTCATTGCTTAAAGTGAGCAACTCGGTTGGCCCTGTCTAAGTTGACGCGTTATACTACCCGCCCGCTTCAAAGGGTAGCACCCTCAAGTTTGTATTCAGTTTAAGTCCCTGTAGCTCAGTAGGATAGAGCAGCCGCCTCCTAAGCGGCAGGTCGCAGGTTCGACTCCTGCCAGGGACGCCAATTAAATCAGTTGCTTAGCTTTGTTTTCAATCCCCCTCGTTCCGCGATTTAGCCTTTCGACCCCACAGGCGACCCCACAGAGAAAGCTCGCTATAAGCTGTATTCCTACTATATTGCCCTCTACTAATGTTATTCCCGACTGCACAATTTTTAACGCGTGGACCAACCAATAAATGCATTACCTACGTTTTTAGCGCTCCTAAGTATTCTCCCAGCCATACCTATGACGTTGTTCGATACAATAAGCACTTGCTAGGAAAGTGTTGCCACATCACGTATACGTGATGAGTTCGCATCTAGGCACGCGGCAAAACCTCGCAGTTAGGAGGGCGCATTATTAATTGGCATGTTTTCATGGTGGGTGTTGTTGTGAATGAGGCAACTACAGCAGTTATTGATTAAGTGCACCTAAGCGTGTGGAAGTTAGTCGCAGAGCCTGGCTGAGGAACTACGTAGGCTAAAGTATGTACCCTGTCATTTGGCTTGTTTTGTAGATGGATTCAACATATTGTAGAACTTATTTTAAGTTGTTTATTTTTTTTTGTATAATAAGTCACTGTTTTTAAGGCTTTTTATTGATTATTTTACAGATGTTGCGATTGAGGAATTAAGATAGTGAGTGATCTTGCGACGTTTCACCATCATGACTTGACGCTCCTGAATCCATCCTTTGATTCGCCTTTGGTAGATGTGCTGACTGAGCTTGAGCATCTCAGGAGACTTCGGTTTGAAGGCACTACCCCAGCCCCCACCTTTTTTCAGCTAAAAAACATTTTTCATATATTGGAGAGTTTAGGGTCGGCAAGAATCGAAGGGAACCATACTACACTGGCTGACTACGTTGAAAGCACGCTAGAAGGTACGCAGCGCTCAAGTGACCATTTAAGCGAGATAGCCAATATAGAAAAGGCTATGTCATACATAGAAGAAGAGATAAGTCCTGGATATCCTATCTCAGAACATTTCATAAGGGAGATACATCATCTCGCAGTCGATGGCCTTAAAAGGGAAGGAGATGAAACACCTGGAACTTATAGAACTGGCCAAGTCAGAATAGCCAAATCCAAGCACCTTCCTCCAGAGCCATTTCGGGTTGGAGAATACATGCGGGAGCTAGTTGACTTTATAAATGGTGACGATCAACCAAAATACGATCTAATGAAAGTTGCTTTAGCCCACCATAGATTCGGGTGGATACACCCATTTAGTAATGGTAATGGGAGGGTGGTCCGTTTGTTAACCTATGCGTTAATGATCAAATATGGGTTTAACGTTTCGATGGGTAAGACGGTCACTGGGCGTGTACTCAACCCGACGGCTGTATTTTGTAATGACAGGGAGCGTTACTATGAAATGCTATCGCTTGCTGATTCAGGCTCCTCAGAGTCGCTACATGACTGGTGTGTATATGTTTTGCAAGGGGTTCTAGAAGAGCTCAAGAAATTGGACAAACTTACAGACTACTCGTTTTTGAAAGAAAACATTTTGTGGCCAGCGTTAGAGCATGCCCGAGAAAGAGAGCTGATAACATCACAAGAGATGGGTATTCTAAATCTGGCTATTGAGAAAACTGTGGTTAAAGCAAGTGACCTTTCTTCTGTAATGAAAGGATCAAAGCCACCTCAAAGAACATACCAAGTGCGTAAGCTTGTTGATGCTGGGATGCTGAGACCGATAGTCGAGGGGGCTCGACAATATACGATTGGTTTTGATAATAGCTTTCTAGTAAGAGGGGTCATAAGAGCACTATCAGACAATGGTTTTATTCCATCTCAAGTTGAAATGCCTTGATGAACGGGTTGTGGGGGGGCTGAACTAAGAGTAATGAAATAACGACCTTTGCCCCCACCGCAACCATAATGGCTGCAAGGCATGCCTACTTCTAAATCGTATGATCTTGCATGCAAGGCCTATATGCCGGCCTCTTCACAATGGCTGGCAAAAGCCTAATTTGCTGCAATCTTACAAGTGGCTCAAGCTCACATGTAAGCGCCAGCAATGGCCATTCACAAAGAGTTTTAGAGGAAAAGACTAATAAGAGTTGAACCGCCCCGGCTTTACCGGAGACTCCATATCTTGAGAGGATGGAGTTATGAACTCACCAAAACGATATTCCCCAGAAGTCCGGGAGCGAGCTGTTCGATTAGTCCTTGAACAGCAAGGCGAATACCCGTCCAAGTGGGCGGCGATCTGCTCCATTGCCAGCAAGTTTGGCTGTACACCAGAGACCTTAAGAGCCTGGTGCAAACGCTCAGAACTCACGCAGGAAGATAGCTCGGCTAACCTGCCTGAAAATGAACGACTCAAGCAGCTAGAGCGTGAAAATACCGAATTGAAGCGTGCCAATGAAATTCTCCGTAAGGCGGCTGCTTTTTTCGCCCAGGCGGAGCTCGACCGCAAACCCAATTGATGGTGTCATTTATCGACGAGCATCGTGCTCAGTTCGGGGTCGAGTCGATTTGTAGCCAACTGCCAATCGCCCCATCGACGTATTACCACCACAAGGCACTTGAAGCTGATCCTGAACGGCGGGCAGACCGGTATCGGCAGGATGAGTTTCTTACCGCTGAGATTCAGCGAGTGTGGGAAGATAACTTCTGCGTCTACGGTGCCCGTAAGGTCTGGCGGCAACTCCGCCGTGAAGGCGTTAATGTTGCTCGTTGCACTGTAGAGCGGCTCATGCGCCGCCTGGGAATTCGCGGCGTGGTGCGAGGCCAACGCCCCTTCACGACCATCAGTGATCCCGGCCAGAAACGGGCACCTGATTTAGTGAAACGTGACTTTACGGCCATGCGTCCAAATCAGCTTTGGGTGGCCGATTTTACCTATGTCGCTACCTGGTCTGGCTTCGTTTACGTTGCGTTCGTTATCGATGTTTATGCACGCTGTATCGTGGGTTGGCGTGTAGCGACGTCGATGAGAACAGCACTGGTGCTGGACGCTCTAGAGCAAGCTCTGTGGGCACGAAAACACAGACAAGGGTTGATCCACCATAGTGATAGGGGAAGCCAATATCTCTCGATCCGCTACACCGAGCGTATGGCTGACGAGGGTATCAATGCCTCAGTCGGCACCACCGGCGACTCCTACGACAATGCGCTGGCAGAGACCATCATCGGCTTGTTCAAAACGGAGGTGATCCATCATCGTGGCCCATGGAGGGGACTAGATGCCGTTGAGTATGCCACGCTGGAATGGGTTGATTGGTTCAATAATCGCCGACTGCTGGAGCCTATCGGAAACGTTCCACCAGCAGAACGAGAAAGGACGTATTATCGTCAATTGGAGGAGTCGGGTGAAGCTGCCTGACTCAAACAAACCGGTCTCCGGAATAACCGGGGCGGTTCAAGTTGCGGCATTACCAATATAGCGGGTAACGGCGATGCCTTGCGAGGTTGTTAACCAAAATAGCGATTACTAGCATAATAACGCAGCCTAAGCCTATGGGGAGGAGTGGGAACCACCAGCCTAATTGATGCACGCTCTCTTCTCCTGCAACTGCAATTAAGGCTGCTGCAGCGCCTGGCGGATGCACCGTATGGGTGAGTTGCATCGCTAAAATTGCGAGTGAGACGGCTAAAGCCATTGCTAGTGGTGTAGCCCCTAACCCTTGGTAGCACGCTACGCCAATGGCCGCGGAAACAATACTTCCAAATAGAACATGACTGGGTTGAGCGAAAGGGCTATCCGGAGCCGCATAAATCAATACGGAGGTAGCACCGAATGACCCCACTATTAATAAGTTTTGTGGAAACCAGCCTGCGCTTAATAAACAGATGGTCGCCATGCCACTGAACGCGCCGAACCAAGACCAAAGCGCGTCCTTCCAACCGAAGAAAGGACGCTCTCTACGCCCACCACGCATTTTATTTAGGTAAAACTTCATTTTAGTCAACGATAGCAAGGGGGCTAGCTATGATGGCAAACGAGGGAAGATTAGCAAGCGAATTACAGTCAGTTGACTATTAGTTTTGTTCAATTTGATAGATAGATACTCGCATTGAGGTTCATGCAGCTCACTTTTAGGCGAACCGGGAGTGCACAGCATCAATGTCATATGAAATCATGCTGAAACGGGTATATGCCCCGTTAGAGGATCGGGACGGCGTACGTGTATTAGTCGATCGATTATGGCTTTGCGGAAAACCGCGAAATACGCTTGCACTCGATAAGTGGTGTTGGAGAGTGGTTCCATCACCCAAATTGCGACGTCACTATCATCAGCAGAAGATGAGTCATGCTGTCTTTACTACTCGTTCAGAATTACGTTGCCAGAGCGATAAATTTAAATGACCAATAAGTTTTTAAAGACGCCAGCAAAGCCAAACCGCCGAGTAGCCTAGCGATGCGATTTTCATAGCAACGGCCAACGGGCGCAAGAATGCGTTCATTTAAAACCCCGCCAAAGCGGGGTTGGTATTAGGTGTGAATCACATGTTCGATGGCGGTTGCCACAAACTGGTTTAGACTCTGCCCCCCTAGCATTAGCAGCATCTACTGCATGCTCGTGAATTTCAGCAGGCAGGCGAACCTGGAACTTGCCCGAATAGGACTTGGAAGGCTGAATGCCGAGGCGCTCGCACTCTTCAAGAAAAATGCGAAGGGATAGCCGTCCTTCCTTGCGAAGATCGGAGACACTATCGGCGTAGAAATCGGCGCTGCCGTTAAGTCCGACGAACTCGCCGCGAAACATTTCAACCTCTAGATCGTACTAAATCACGGTGCGATAGCCGTCGATAGCCATGATGTTGTTCATAAGGCTTCTCCATTCTCTTCTAACCACTTACGGACACAGGCAAAGGCACCGTTGTCTGTATCTGGTGATGGGTGCGGACGGTGAAATACGCGCACTTCGCCGAACAGCACAACCGCGATTTTTAGGCATCGGCCTGCCTCGTGCGACAGAGAAAAAACACTTTAATAGGCCTACAGGGAGAGCCGGAACTAGGAGCCATAGTTTAGTTATGATATATAAAAAAATATTCTAAACGCCCAGCCTGAAAAACCAATGAAAAATTGACCTAGATCAAAAATACAAAATTATTGTTTTTTAATGATTCATGTTCGGATGGCTCCTGCCGATAGTGAATTTACTTGCTTAAAACACGCATTGCTATTGCATGTTATTGAATTGCACCTTCCCTTGGCTGGATACATTCGTTACCGATTGATCCCCTATCTAAGAGCGGAAAATGAATAACGTATTGAAAAACCTCTCCGTTAAGTCAGGCTTAACGGCTGTTCTGGGCTTGTTTACTGCATTGATCATCCTAGTCGCTGCGTTGGGGTACCAATCTAGCACGCTGGGTGCTAGTTCGATTGATGAACTTAACCGTATCAATATTGAGCAGTTGAACGCTCTCAACCGTGCGCAAGTAAATATCGCTGACACCCAGCTGTTTTTCCTGAATCATCTCGACGCTTTGAACGAAGGGGAGCGGGCTCTGGCAGAAGCGCATCTCGAAAAAGCTGACCAAATGCTGCAGAGAGCCCAGGAGCGTTTTGAAGTCTTCGCAGCAGTACCTAAGTCAGAGCAAGGAAAGCACTATGCAGAAGCGCTAATAGCTGCTTTTAATCAACTTGTGACTAGTGGTTTAAAACCGCAATACCAGGCATTAGAGCGAAATAATGAAAGCGCCTTTCGTGCGGCTAAACGTGAAGGTGACCAGCTCAACCTAGCCTACATGCAGGCTAATGAAGCTTTCATCGATTTTGCGAGGACACGCGGTCAGAACCTTATGGCCGATTACCAATCGACCATGTCTAGCTCTAGTTATATTGGGCTGGCTGCATTGCTACTGGTTGGCTTTTGTGTCGTCTTGGTTCGGGTAGGCATGATGCGTGTTGTCATTCGTCCCCTTCTTGAAGCCGTGCAGCATTTTGAGCAGATTGCTAAGGGAGACCTTTCGCACAAGATCGCCGATCGTGGGCGAAACGAAATTGGCCAACTGTTCGCAGCCATGCAGCATATGCAGACAGGGCTTTATCAAACCGTTTCAACTGTGCGTGACAGTAGTGAGTCCATCCATATCGGCGCACGTGAAATTTCCGGTGGCAATGCCGACCTATCATCGCGTACTGAGCAGCAAGCAGCTTCACTAGAAGAGACGGCTGCCAGCATGGAACAGCTAACCGCCACAGTGAAACAAAACTCAGATAACGCTCGACAGGGCAGTATGTTAGCTAGTGAGGCTTCTGCTACAGCAGCTCGTGGTGGAGACGCCGTTGATCAAGTGGTCGTGACAATGCACGGCATAGCGGAAAGCTCTAAAAAGGTAAGAGACATCATTGGCGTGATCGACTCGATTGCCTTTCAGACCAATATTCTGGCGCTCAATGCCTCTGTTGAAGCAGCCCGTGCGGGGGAACAAGGGCGAGGTTTCGCCGTTGTAGCGAATGAAGTGCGCAATCTCGCTAGCCGTAGTGCTGATGCAGCTAAAGAAATTAGGGCATTAATCGAAACATCGGCTGGTCAGGTTGACCAGGGCTCAACCCTAGTGGAAGGAGCAGGCCAAACGATGGAAGATATTATGGCTTCTGTGAAGCGTGTTGCCGATATTATGGATGAAATTTCTGCCGCTTCGATGGAGCAAAGCGACGGGATTGAGCAGGTAAATCAAGCTGTGTCACAGATGGACGAGGTTACTCAGCAGAACGCAGCTCTCGTTCAGGAATCTGCTACAGCGGCATCGTCCCTTGAAGAGCAAGCAGCGCAGCTTGAATCAGCGGTCTCAACCTTTAAGCTGTCGGAGGGAGAGGTTCGAGGGCACCTTCCTGTCGGCAAACCCATATCTAGGACAATCTCCCCTGCTATAAAGGTTCGTGCTCCAAGTGGAAGACTGCCTAGCTCTAAAACGGCAGAGCTGGAGTGGGAAGAGTTTTAAGTAAGAGCCTAACTCAAAGGCAGGTTATCGTTAGTTAGTGTTGAAACCCAGCCCCACGGCTGGGTTTCTATTTTACTCATGCTTTTCTCGCTTGATCCCAAGTTAACTACCTGAGTGATTCCTACACTTGGCTCTGGAACCGTCTTGGTTAGTTTCGAAGTGATGGCCGTGCCGTGTTCGGTGCGGTGATCCGCTAGAGAGCTTTCGATCGTCGCGCGGTAGCTTAGCCTACTCACGATATCTGGTCGGTGGCGGCGCTTGGAGCGTGTCTGGGTGTTGCTTTGTTATAGCGCACCACGTGGCAGGTGAGAGTGACGGAGGCAAGGCGTTGTTATCTGGTGAATATCCAGCAATGTCGCGTAGCTTTCGGGGACCGAAGCCGCTGCTACTGGCAATTTCACCCCAAGTGACCTTTTACAGGTGATCGCTCCGGTGCTGTTCGCGGGTACTTCGTTGCACCACAAAACGCCGATTACCTAGACCCCTACTATGTTATGCATTTCGCGCCGAACTGATCGATCAGGAGGCCAACCTGCAAGAGGAAGGCATTGATGTGTCGGGGTGTATCGGCCACGTGCCTGAGTTTGTCAGCACTTGACTGTGCTGGTTGGCGAGGTGCGGCAAGTGATGCACGTCAGCCTTCCTTGGTTGGCCCAGCACGGCGAGCCAACACACCCGAATGAACTGGAGGCGTTGTCCAGGGTAGTGGCTGAAGGCGGCAACTTGAGCGGCCGTTGGTGCTTCGAGGAGAAGAGCATGCGTGTATAGGTAACAGCCATCAGCATGACTGCGCATCTGCGCCAGTCACGCGGCTTTAATGGGGGGCGAGGCAGGCGCCAGGCTTGTCCTAACAGCTGGCCGCGTATGCGCACCTTCGTTTATTTTCTTGTCGAGCGGCTAGTTGTGAACGGAGAGGGCAGGAATACGCATCAGCGTTGAGAGCTGTGATGTACGATCTGTTAACAAGTCGGCAAGCGTATATTGATCCAATACTTTAAGGAATGCCGTGAGCGCTTCCGCCAAAATTGGCTGCAAGCGGCATGAGGGCGTGATCACGCAATTATTACCCTCGCGAAAACACTCAACCAGCGCCATCTCGTGCTCGGTATCACGAACCAGCGCCCCAAGTGAAATCGTTTCGGGTTGGCGTCCAAGCAGTAACCCGCCACTTTTACCGCGAATGGCGGTGAGATATCCCTTCTGATTGAGCTCTTGAACGATTTTCATCAAGTGATTACGTGAGATAGAGAACGTCTCTGCTATCTCACTGATCGTGGTCCGCTCTTCGCCCTTAACTGCGAGGTAGAGCAGTACGCGAATGGCGTAATCGGTATAGCGAGTCAAATGCATAGAGGACCATCGGCTCAAAGAAAACGCCATTGTACGGTGTGTGCAGACGTGCGGAAATAATATTCGGTTTCAGTTTACGCCGAAAGGAAAGCTTGGTAGTTTAAAGAAGTATTTATGATGCATCTTATGGAGGGCGTATGTTAACACCTATTCAGGAAGAGGTAGTTCAAGCCACAGCGCCTGTCGTGGCTGAGCATCTAGACGAAATCACTCAACGCTTTTACCCGCTTATGTTTGAGCGCTACCCGCAAGTAAAGCCCTTATTTAACCAGGCACATCAACAAAATGGTGGGCAGCCCCGCGCACTGGCAGGGATGATTCTTGCCTACGTGCAGCTACGCCATTCACCACAAAAGGCGTTAGAAACATTGCAAATCGTGGTGAATAAGCACGTCGCTCTGGATATTCAGCCGGACCAATATCCCATTGTGGGCGAATGCTTGATGGCGGCGATTGGTGACGTTCTGGGGGATGAGGTCACGCCCGAAGTCGCTGATGCATGGAGTGCGCTCTATCAGGAGTTGGCCGACCTATTAATTGGCCTGGAAAAGCAGCGTTACCAAGCGTTTGAGCAGGAGCCTGGCGGCTGGCGCGGGACTCGGCGTTTTCGTATTGCGAAAACCCAACAGGAGAGCCGCGTGATTCGCTCGTTTATTCTCGAACCAGAAGATGGTGGCCAAGTGGCTGCGCACCTGCCCGGGCAATATATCGGTGTCAAACTCAGTATCAATGGCCAGCCGGTTTATCGCCATTATAGCCTTTCGGATGTACCCAACGGCCGCTCTTATCGGCTTTCTATTAAGCGGGAAGCTCAAGGCGTAGCGAGCCGTTTTTTTCATGACCAGCTTAGCGTCGGCGATACCATCGAACTGCTGCCGCCTGCGGGTGAGCTAACCTTGGTGGGTGATAAAGAGCCGCTAATGCTGATTAGCGGGGGCGTCGGTCAAACACCCTTGCTGCCAATTGCCAAGCAGGCGCTTGAGCAGGGACGCTATGTTACTTACCTGCATGCTGCGCTAGATGCCGAGCACCATGCCTTTGTCGACGCAGTAGAGGAGCTACGCAGCGCCTATCCCAACCTGCTGGAAACCGTCACCCTCTATGAAAATGAAGCGGGTGGGGATCATCAAGGGCGTATCAACGAGAACCTGCTTGCGAGCTACCTGCCGCCTCAGGCCCGCTGTTATTTTGTGGGGCCACATGGTTTTATGTCGCTTGTTAATCAAGAACTGGAACGTTTGGGTATACCTGCATCGAAGCGACATTTTGAACACTTTGGGCCTGCCGAGGCATTGAGCGCTGCGTAACTCATAGGGCGGCTGTCGACAGCAGAGCCTGAGGAAAGAAAGTATTGACGTGAGTAATACACACTGTGCCAGTGGCGGAATTGAGGGTGAGCGGCCTGATGCTCTCGCCCCTCTTACTCGATAGTTGTAATTATTTACATATACGTCAATACTTTCTCCATTACCCTCTAAGAATATCAACTGCCCGATTTTTGCATCACATGGACTAGTATCAATCGCAGTAAATAAGGCATTGTCAGCGGAGAGGGTGACAGAGCGATGGTGTATCACATTGAGCTGAAGCGCGTGTACGCTCCTATCGACGAGCAGGATGGCGTTCGTGTATTAGTCGACCGATTATGGCCCCGTGGGAAGACGCGGAGCACTCTTGCGCTGGATGAATGGTGCCGAGAAGTGGCGCCATCATCCGAGTTACGCCGACACTACCTCCAGCAGAAAATTAGCCAAGCCGTTTTTAACTCACGCTACCGTCATGAGCTCAAAAGCGCACCGGATAACGTACTACCGCTAATGAGGTATGCGCGGGAGGGTCGCCTTACGTTACTTACCGCAAGTCGCCACATAGAAAAATCGCACCTTCCAGAGCTAAAGGAAACGACGCTGGCCGCGCTTGCAGAAGAAGACGCTAGTGACAGCGAACCCTCTTCTTCCCCTTGCTATGCTCAAACCTTACCCACTTCTCTACGCTAGGGATGACCTCAAACACATAATAGCTAATAGCGCCTTTTTTATACGCTCGGACCTTAGCTAAGCCAAGAGAGGGGAGAGTGCTCCACCGCAACGCCAACTATGTAGGCGAACGTCAAAACCGCGGCGACGGCAGCCGTGGCACGAATTCTAGGCGTTCTACCAAGTTTGATAGCGACAGTGCCGAGCAAAATATAAATCACAAGCGCCGTGATTTTGGCGATAAGCCAGGGTGGTAGCGGCCAGAAGTTGAGTAGAACGGCCAGTGTTACGCCGAGCGTGAGCAGTAGGGTATCGATCACATGGGGTACGACTTTAACCCAGCGCGCTTGCAGTAAAGATACTCCCCGAACCGACCAGAATGCCCGTAGAACAAAAAATGCCAGGCTGGCATAAGCCGCTGTGATATGCAGCTGTTTCAATACTAAGTAGTGTTCAATCACCCTCATCCTCCCGCGCTGTTTGCCGCGCAAAAAATGGGCGATTGTTAGCCGTCCTCGCCATCAACACGCATGCTCAATAGTGGTACAGCGTAGTGCAACACAAACACTAGATAGCTTAAGCACCAGGCAATAATCACGACGCTGTAAACCCAGTGGCTAGAATGAGGAAATAACACTAGCCATACCGAGCGTAGCAGCGCAGCGATAAGCAGAACCCCTAACGCCACCCCAACACCTGGCAGTGTTCGAATGGTGCGCCCCGTGTGACCTAATGACACCCGCGCCATCATTGCCAGCATCATCGTGCCCATGCTACCAATCGCAAGCGCGTGAAGGGCGGTCTCTACCCGTTGACCAGTGAAGAGCTGCCACGCCCACATCGCCAACCCCAGCGGAATAAATGCATAGCTGAGGTGTAGTCCCCAGAGCAGTGGCTCTTTCCAGCTTAGCCATCCCTTCCAAAAGCTTAAACGCCAACCGTTGCTGATAGCCGCTATTACCATTAACGCCGCCAGCGTCGTATTAGCGCTTAGGCTGCTGAGCATGATTATCCCTTGAAGGAGTACGACTGACGCCAGGGCGCCCACGCTGGTAATCTCAATCGAGCGCCTTCGATCAGGTTGAGGAATCCCCAGCTTACGCGAAGTAAAAAACGGAATAACGCGACCCCCTAACAGCACCATCACTAACGTGATTATCAGTATCGCCAAGTGTCCCGCCTCAGGGATCAAGAGTGTATTGCCGGTCATAACACCGACATGCATGGCGATATTCGTCAGCGCCAGCACAAGAAGAACAGGAACAAACATCAGGTTACGCCACATTCGTACGGTGATGACAGGTTTTGCCATAGCTAACGCTACTAGTGGCAAAAATGAACCGTCAATCAGAAGCAGCAACCAAGCGGGCAAGTGAGCAGCGTAAGCAAGGAGTAAGCGAGCGGTTAGCCATAGGCTTACGAGTGCAAAGAGTGGCCAGCCAGACAGGCCAGGGCGCCCTGTCCAGTTCTGAACCGCCGTCAGTAGAAACCCGGCAATAATGGCGCTGCCAAAGCCAAACAGCATCTCGTGCTGATGCCACCAGAACATGCCGCCGTAGGGAGCAAGCCATAAATTGCCGTGCCAAAACGCTAGCCAAACTAGCAGTGCCAGTAAGCTAAATAGCGCGCCTAGTAAGAAAAAGGGCCGAAAGGCAAGGCGCATAAAGGCGAAGCGTTTAGGATTGCAACGTGCTGTCATGAAAAGCCTATTGGCGAAGAGCCAGAATTTTGATCAAGTTTACGTAGTCTACAAAACTGCCACTTAGAATTGATGACGTAGATCAATGGCAGCAAGCTATTTTTACTTCACCAGTTTGTGGTTGTCATAACCCATATAAGCGTCAGGCGCTTTGCTTGCAGCGCTGACATTAGAAAAGACGCTACTTACCTTTTGATAAGAATCAAAGCTCATGTTTTTTCAGATGGTTGAATCGCCCCAGGTTTCGTAGACACCTCCAGGCCTTATACTAAAGGTATCTAGGAGGATCCATGAGCCGCCCCCGTTACACTGAAGAATTCAAAATCGAAGCTGTTAAACAGGTGGTAGAGCGTGGCCATCGCGTGGCCGAGGTCGCTGAGCGTTTAGGCGTGTCAGGCCACAGCTTGTACCACTGGATCAAGCGCTACGATAAGCCGGCAGAACAACGGCAAGAAGATGATGATCTTCAAGCTGAAAACCGTCGTTTAAAGGCTGAATTAAAACGCGTGTCAGAAGAGCGAGATATATTAAACAAGCCACCGCGTACTTCGCCAGAAAGTCCGACTGAGGTACGCGTTTATGCAAAAGCATGCGAGCCAATATCCGGTACGGCGCTTGTGCCGCATGATGACCGTGCACCCTAGCGGCTACTATGCATGGTGCAAAAAAGCACTGTCTAATCGAGAACGGGATGATCAGCGTCTCTTGGGATTGATCAAGCATGCGTGGCTGGAAAGTGGCGATGTATATGGCTATCGCAAGGTCTATCAGGATTTGCGTGAGGCTGGCGAAGCCTGCGGTAAGCACCGAGTGGCCCGCCTGATGCGTAGGGAAGGTTTACGCTCTCAGACGGCCTATCGACGACGCCTTGGCTGCTATGGCGGTGGAAAACCGGCTGTTGTATCACACAACCATTTAGACCGTCAGTTTGAAGTAACAGTGCCCAATGTTGCTTGGGTGACGGACATTAACTACATTCGGACATACGAGGGTTGGCTCTCTTTATCGGTGGTCATCGATCTATTTTCTCGTCAGGTTGTTGGATGGTCGATGAAGCCACGTATGACCACGGAATTGGTGCTGGATGCTTTACTGCCAGCAGTTTGGCGACGCAAGCCGCAAAGAACTGTGATGGTGCATTCGGATAGTAAATGGCAGTTTAGATAGAGGGTTATATCGCTATCGTCATCTTATGGAGGATACCTTTCTAAGTCGAAGCCATATCGCGCCATAGCGGCGCGTTAAGACAAACTCAAGCGAAACTACGAAAGCATGGTGGCTTAGCTTGTGTTTTTTATGGCTGCCCATGTGAAACGTCAACAGGCCCTAGAAGCTGGGTGATCAAATAACCCTTCCCCAACGAAATGCCGTGGGCTCTAGAGCAGGTGGCATTTCGCTGACGGGTGAGGGTTACTGCGCGGTTAGCAGCATGACCACCGATAACGAGGCAGTTATCCACATGGCTGGCTTGATCTCGACAAAGCGCCCGGTGAGCAGCTTAATCAACACAAAGCTGATAAAGCCAAAGGCAATTCCCAGCGTAATTGAGTAGGTCAGCGGCATCAGAGTGATCGCCAGAAAAGCGGGGAACGCCTGATCAAAGTGCTCCCATTCTATCTTGCTGATGGGTGCCATCATGAACAGTCCCACCATGACCAGCGCTGGTGCGGTTGCAATATTTGGCACCAAAGAAAGCAGTGGCGAGAGAAACAAGAACGGCAGAAACAACAGCGCAATTACCAAAGCCACCAACCCGGTGCGCCCACCCTGGGCCACCCCCGCGCCGGACTCAATGAATGTCTGCGCCGCACTCGTGCCAAGCGGAGCGGCAATCATCGAGGAAAAGGCGTCTACTGTCATTGATCGCTTGAGATTGCGGGGGTTGCCTTCTTCATCCTTGAGATCGGCAGTTTCGGCCAACGCCATAAAGCACGACATGGCGTCAAAGAAGTTGGTGAACAGCATCACGAAGATGAACGGCAAGTAGCCGACTTTCAGCGCCCCCATAATGTCCACTTTCATGACCGCGCTGAAATCTGGCCATGCGGCAAGGCCTGTCCAAGCCACCAAGACTTCGTCTCCCCACAGTCGTCCCATGGGTGCGGCGGCCAGTGTGGTCAGCGCAATGCCCATGACCAGTGCACCGTTAAAGCGCATTATCACGAATACTGCCGTGGCAATCAGGCCCAGAAAGAATGTGGCCAGGTGAGCATTCATAGTGCCAAGCGAGACCACAGTGGCATCGCTTCCCACAATGAAGCCGGCATTTTGCAATCCGATGAAGGTGATGAACAGCCCTATTCCGCAGGTGATCGCATAACGCAGCGACAGCGGAATTGCCTCGATCACGGCCTTGCGCACATTGAACAGCGCCAGCACCGCAAAGATTACCCCGGACCAGAACACGCAGCCAAGTGCTACTTCCCAACTGATGCCTGCGCCCAGCACTAAGGTATAGGTAAACAACGCGTTCATACCCATGCCCGGCGCCACCATTATGGGGTTGCGGGCGTAAAGCGCCATGGCCAAACTGCCCAAGAAGCTGATCAGAACAGTGGCTGAGAGCGCGGCAGAGAAGGGAATGCCGGCATCGCTGAGTACGGCTGGGTTGACGACGATGATGTACATGCCAGCAAGGAAGGTAGCAATACCAGCGAGGACTTCTGTTTTTATAGAAGAACCGCGTTTGGATACATTGAAAAAGTGATCCAGAAATGGCGTACGGCGCGCCGCATCGGCAGCATCCGAGGTGTGTGCCTCGGAAGAGTGAGCAGTCGTTTCATGCATACCCAATACCTTGTTGTATTTGTGGTTGGAGGTGTTGTTATTGGAATTTAACGGTCTTCAAAATTTTCTGACCATTCGGTCAAGTCTATTCAGGCAACCATAGTCGGTCAAGGCAGGACAGACTGGTTTTTGACGAGCTCTTTCGTCCTTGAAATAAGCGATCGAGATGAGGGTAGACGATGGGTACCATGAATTGAGGTTGAGTGAGAAGCGAACTGCAGTTATTCCAATGGAAGGTTTACACTCTCAGACTGACTATCGACGGCGTCCTGGCTACTCCCAGGCGTACGAAAGCTGGTTCTATTTATCGATGGTCATCAACCTATTTTCTCCTCAGGTCGTAGCTGGTCGATAAAACCACGCAAGACCATAGAATTGGTTTTGGTTGCTTTATTGTCAGCAATTTGGCGTCGAAAGCTACAAGGAACTGGATGGTGCATTTGGATCAGGAAGGCCAGCTCAGTAGCGGAGACTGGCAAAGCTATCTGAAAGCTAACCACTGTGTGGGCAGCATGACCTGACGTGGTAACAGCCATGGAAACGAGGTTGCTGAAAGTCTCTTTCAACTCCTCAAGCGAGAGCGGATTAAGTGAAAGATTAATTCGACACGGTAAGCGGCTAGACGCGACGTGTTCAATTATGTCGAAATGCTTTACAACCCAAAGCGCCGACACGGCACTAGTGATAACTTGTCACGGTTGAGTATGAAAGGCGTTACTTTAAGGGCATAACGGGTGTCTAGAATATCCGGGTCGATTCATCCAGTCTCTTCGAAGCCGCCAGCGCTATCCGCCACAACACGCTATAAAAGTGCGTCATACAATCCATAGAAACCACAACACGCTGTAAAAGTGCGTCATACAATCCATAGAAAACGCAGTTTTTGCACTCGAATCACCCTAATCTTTTGCTTTATTTCTGTGGATAAGCCGTTGGTGCGCCGTAGAATCCATACAAATTGCGTCGGAGTCCATAGAACCTGGCTGAGACCTCGCGATCGAGAACAGCGCGTCCTTGATTCTATAGAAATGACGGAACCACTGGGCGGAACGATCACTGAAAACGGCGTGGTTACTCCGTAGAAGGGGAGTTAATTGCTTCTCTCTCAGCAAACTATAAGAGTAACTACGCGCTTAACCTATTGTAATTTATGACGTATCAGGGTAGCTGCGTCATAGCATCCATAGAATATTCAAAGAACTTTATTCTCCCATGTTTACTGGGAGCTACTGTCTCATACATGGCATCCCCCGCTCTAATATGCACAAAAAATCCCTACGTAAGTTACTGAAATATAATAGAGATATGGATAACTGCGTCACGGAATCCATACAAAGTGCACTGAAAGAACATAAATGCCTTAGTTATCCATGAACCAGGCGAAAAACGTGAGAATGTCCTTACGGAGCGGGAAGTGCCACTGTAGTAACGCGCTGAATTAGCAGTGGAATTTATATAAGTGCGTCGTGGCATCCATAGAAAACCATGTGATAGCTGCATAAACTGGCTGGAACCAATCAATCATCTCCAACTAGAGGAGGGTATCAAACAAAGGTGACCGGGACTGCGTCAAGGGTAGCCTAAAGGGCTTCTATGCAAGTGGAGCTGAATGCCTTGAGCACTTCGTAGCCTTTAGACGAGGCAGAGCTGTACAAAGCGACGCGGTTTCATAAATTTCTATCTTAAATAGAGCAGGACGACCTTCAATGACGAGGTGATATCGAAACAATTAGAGAATGTGAAAAATTGCTAGCGCTATCGTCTAGAATACCTGGAGATATCCACAGGTCGCCCATGTTGGCATCTTCATCATGAGCCTTAATAGCGCCATTGACCTACCGTTCGGTATAGCGTGTCATTCTCATAGTAGGCTCCCCGTCAACCATAGTTGGTTGTAAACCTCACCAAGTTCGTAATGTTAGTTTCCGGGGAAAAAACGACGAATCTCAATACACGCTGAGAATGATGAAATATTTTTTCCTACACACCCTTAAGCTTTATGTACAAGTGCCGATACAAACTTTGCACCAGAATTTGACCAAACGGTCGTTCGAATACGTCGTCTTGTATAGGAAAGAAGAATGAAGCTTCAGAAAGCCCTCATTGTACCTTTGACCACCGCTTCCTTGGCGGTATGTAGTGCCTACGTTATGGCTGCACCCGATGTCAGGGTCAGTGGTTTCGGTACGCTCGGTTATGTCACCACCGATACCAATGATGCTGAATACCGTAGCAGCCTGCGACAGCACAAAGGTGCAACCGAATCCAACGGTGATTGGGGTGTTGATAGCCGCTTAGGTCTGCAAGCAAACACTACCTTCAACGAAACCTTCTCGGCAGTGGCGCAGGGCTACATCAGCCGTCGTGATGGCGACTCTTCTCCCGATATCGAATGGCTATTTCTGCAAGCCGACGTGCTTGACGGTACGAGCTTTCGCGCCGGTCGCATGCTAGTTCCGACATTTTTACTCTCTGATTTCCGTCAAGTTGGCTATGCCCAGCACTGGCTACGCTCACCTGTCGAAGTCTATGGCAATTTCTTGAACACCTCCTTTGATGGATTGCAGAGCGTTTCGCGCTTCGCATTGGGCGACTACAACGCCACCGTCCAGCTATCAGGCGGTGAGGCCACGGGCAATAAAAAGTATTTCGCTGTTGGCAACAACTTGTTTGAAACCGATGAAAAAAGCGACAGCCTCTATTCTGCAAATGTATCGCTACAGCAGGGCGATTGGACGGGCCGCGTCGGCTACACGTACATGAAGGACGTTGAAATTGTTAGCGGCGGTCGCGCCATTCAGAGTGGCGACGACAACTTCTATAGCGCTGGCCTGCAATACGATAACGGCACCGTTCTCGCCATGTCAGAATATATTTGGCGTCTTTGGGATGCCGAAGGTGCTCAGGATGGCACGTTGGACAGTGAGGCATTCTACTTGACTGCCGGGTATCGTTTTGGCGATGTCATGCCCTATGTGACGTATTCAAAATTCACGCCTGAAGGTAATGGCTATGTCGCTCAGGGCAGCTCCATGGATAGCCGTAAAACAACCGCTATTGGTGCGCGCTGGGATGTTGTCACCAACCTGGCATTAAAAGCTCAGATCGAAGAAGTAAGTGGCGGCGTGGGTGATCAGTTTATTTCTGATCCGAGCCGTCAAGGCCGCGAGCCAACCACGCAAGTCTATAGCATCGCCCTCGACTGAACCGCCCCGGTTATTCCGGAGACCGGTTTGTTTGAGTCAGGCAGCTTCACCCGACTCCTCCAATTGACGATAATACGTCCTTTCTCGTTCTGCTGGTGGAACGTTTCCGATAGGCTCCAGCAGTCGGCGATTATTGAACCAATCAACCCATTCCAGCGTGGCATACTCAACGGCATCTAGTCCCCTCCATGGGCCACGATGATGGATCACCTCCGTTTTGAACAAGCCGATGATGGTCTCTGCCAGCGCATTGTCGTAGGAGTCGCCGGTGGTGCCGACTGAGGCATTGATACCCTCGTCAGCCATACGCTCGGTGTAGCGGATCGAGAGATATTGGCTTCCCCTATCACTATGGTGGATCAACCCTTGTCTGTGTTTTCGTGCCCACAGAGCTTGCTCTAGAGCGTCCAGCACCAGTGCTGTTCTCATCGACGTCGCTACACGCCAACCCACGATACAGCGTGCATAAACATCGATAACGAACGCAACGTAAACGAAGCCAGACCAGGTAGCGACATAGGTAAAATCGGCCACCCAAAGCTGATTTGGACGCATGGCCGTAAAGTCACGTTTCACTAAATCAGGTGCCCGTTTCTGGCCGGGATCACTGATGGTCGTGAAGGGGCGTTGGCCTCGCACCACGCCGCGAATTCCCAGGCGGCGCATGAGCCGCTCTACAGTGCAACGAGCAACATTAACGCCTTCACGGCGGAGTTGCCGCCAGACCTTACGGGCACCGTAGACGCAGAAGTTATCTTCCCACACTCGCTGAATCTCAGCGGTAAGAAACTCATCCTGCCGATACCGGTCTGCCCGCCGTTCAGGATCAGCTTCAAGTGCCTTGTGGTGGTAATACGTCGATGGGGCGATTGGCAGTTGGCTACAAATCGACTCGACCCCGAACTGAGCACGATGCTCGTCGATAAATGACACCATCAATTGGGTTTGCGGTCGAGCTCCGCCTGGGCGAAAAAAGCAGCCGCCTTACGGAGAATTTCATTGGCACGCTTCAATTCGGTATTTTCACGCTCTAGCTGCTTGAGTCGTTCATTTTCAGGCAGGTTAGCCGAGCTATCTTCCTGCGTGAGTTCTGAGCGTTTGCACCAGGCTCTTAAGGTCTCTGGTGTACAGCCAAACTTGCTGGCAATGGAGCAGATCGCCGCCCACTTGGACGGGTATTCGCCTTGCTGTTCAAGGACTAATCGAACAGCTCGCTCCCGGACTTCTGGGGAATATCGTTTTGGTGAGTTCATAACTCCATCCTCTCAAGATATGGAGTCTCCGGTAAAGCCGGGGCGGTTCACGACTTCATATTCTAAAAGGAGCTGACATGAAAACTAGTAGAACCTTATTGTTCGCCATGCTTCTTTTGTCTTTCTCCAGTTTCAGCTTTGCTGCTGATTTGGTAGTGATCGGGCATCCTTCGGCGGAAACGTTGACCAAGAACCAAGTGGCAGACATTTACTTGGGTAAAACCAGTAGCGGAACCCTTTACGATTTACCTGAGGGAAGCGACCTTTACGCTTCTTTCTATGACCAAGCGGCGGGACGCAACGTTTCTCAAGTGAAATCCACTTGGGCGCGAATCGTCTTTTCCGGTCAGGCTCAAGCGCCTAAGCAATTGAATGATTCGAATGCGGTGCGTAGTGCGGTCGCGGAAAATCCCAATGCAATCGGCTATATCGAAAAGTCAGCGCTAGACGACTCAGTGAAAGTTCTTCTTGAACTGAATTGATCGCTATTAATCGGCCCACGTTTGGGCCGATTTTTATTCATTTAGTGACGCGGGATTTGCCGTGAAAATACGTACAAAGATTTGGATGTTGCCCCTCAGTGCTGCAGTTATTTTGCTGGTGGGTATTAGTTTTAACTATTTTGTGGGTAGCAATACTTCTTCGGCCATCGAGCGCCTTAGGGATATCGATAACCCCTACATGCTTGAAATTAACCAAATTGACAGAGAATTAGAGGCTTTTCGTAATCAAATACAAGCAGCCGCAGCGGAAGGCGACATTGATGCCCTAGATAGTGTCGAAGCTCTAAATGAGCGGGTCTTTAGTCGTATTCAGAATATTGCTGAGATTCCCGGTAAGGAAAGCATTGCCGCCGAGTTAGAAACGACTTATGACACTTATCAGTCAGCTGCACTTGGGGCTACCCGTGCCATGCTGGGAGTAGGCGAACTTGGCAATCAAATAACGCAAATGCAAGCTTCTCAAGCCAGTCTGACTGAGCTAGTAGATATGGAGATGGCCAATGCCCTGCAGTCTACGCTTGACCGCCAGGAAAGAGCCAACCACGGTGTTACAACTTCGCTTTTAGTCAATTTGCTGACTGGCTTGGCTGTACTTACTGTGCTTGGCGTGTCCTCCTATTTTGTAGTCAATGCTGTCTGGCGTGAGCTAGGCGACGAACCTGAAAACCTGCGTAAGGCAATGAAGCGAGTTTCTGCAGGCGATCTAAGAACTGAGTTTACTGTTAGCAATAGCGCAAAAGATTCGTTGAACATGAGCGTGCAGCAAATGGTTCTGACCCTGCGTGACATGATTGGACAGATACGGGAGTCAACTGAGTCAATTAGCTTAGCCTCATCTGAAATCGCTTCAGGAAATCATGACCTAAGCTCCCGCACCGACACGACCGCTGGTCATCTTCAGCGAACCGCAGCCGCTACGGAAGAATTGACCGTAACGGTAGGGCAAACTGCCGATTCAGCTCGTCATGCAGATCAGTTAGCCTCATCTGCTGCTAATGCCGCAGCTCGGGGAGGTGATATTGTAGAGCAGGTAGTTGTCAACATGAGCGAGATTGAACAATCATCTAAAAAGATCACTGAAATTATCGGTGTCATCGATTCCATTGCCTTTCAAACCAATATCCTCGCGCTTAATGCATCGGTAGAAGCTGCCCGAGCCGGTGAGCAAGGACGAGGCTTTGCAGTCGTCGCAAGTGAGGTCCAGCTACTGGCTCGCCGAAGTGCAGAAGCAGCCAATCAAATTAAAACACTCATCGGTACATCGAGTGAAAAAGTAGCCAGTGGAACCAAGCTGGTAGAAGACGCTGGTGAAGCAATGGATGAAATTGTAAAAGGTGTACAGCAAGTTACCGACATTATTGGAGAGATTAGTGCTGCGACAAGTGAGCAATCATCTGGGCTAGCCTCTATCAATGTTTCGGTTGCTGAGTTGGACGACATGACCCAGCAAAACTCAGCTTTGGTACAAGAATCTGCTGCCGCTGCCGCAAGCCTCAGTGGCCAAGCAGAAATGCTCTCTCAGGTTGTATCTGCATTTCGTTTGGCTCGTGGTGAGAGTAACCTGTCGCATTCATCATCTTCGAAAGAACTCTCAAAGGAAGTTGACGGTTATCACTACCAGAGTTCTCCGAAAAGCCTAGCTGCCCCAAGCGTAGTTTAAAACGTCACGAAGGGGTTTGTATCTTGTCCAAGCAAACCCTTTCTTTGACTGAACCTTTTACGATGATTTATGTAGGTCCCAGCCTCTGCTTTGTGATGTAGCTAAAGTAATACTCGCATGGGGGGTATGACTTGCCACGCACATGAAATGTTTCTGCTCGTGAATTTCCTACCAAAAGGACTCACATATCCCCGCTTCCTATTCTAGTGATTGGCTTCCTAGAAAGGAGTTTGCACGCTATCTCCTATGTGTTTCTCGGTATTGTTACTAACATTTGTTAAGTATAATTGCAAAATGCTACCTTTAACCTACCGAAAATATAGCTGGCAGTTTCGCAGGCTGACAGCACAGCAGCAGGAACAGTTATCATGGCGTCTTCGTCGAGTGATAGTTCAGGACTACTGGATATTATTTTGCCGGCGACGGCTCGTCTGTTTGATTATAGTGGTGCAGCCATCTCTCTGTTCGATGACCAAGACCGCTTACTTTATGCAAATACCTGCTATTACAACTTAATTTGCTACAAGTGGGGGACGCTCCCAACCTGGCCAGATATCGTGCGTGACAACTACGCTAGGGGGCAGGGACTGATTGCTGATACAGATGATATTGAACTGTGGATTCAGACGGTGTTAGCTAAGCGTCGTACGCAAACCTACCGCCAGTTTGAAATCGACGCATGGGATGGTCGTTGGCTGTTGATGACGGAAACATGGATTCCAGATGTTGGCCTTCTTGGTATCGGTGTCGATATTACTCTGGCAAAGAATATTACTACTACTTTAAAACAAGAATACCAGAATGCCTTAGTCAGGGCGGAAACCGACCAGCTTACGGATTTAGGTAATCGCCGAGCCTTAGAAAGCTTGCGAAAATTTTTGTTGAGTAAGGAGCCACGTCTTCAGGTAACAGCATTAATGATCGATATTGATCAGTTCAAACCCTACAACGATACCTTGGGGCACTTGCAAGGAGATCAGTGTTTACAGCAGGTGGCAGGGGTGATTCGAGGCAGTATCAAAATGAGCGAGAGCTACCCTATAAGGCTAGGCGGTGACGAATTCCTGGTTCTGATACTGGATGCTCCACTGTCAATAGCTCAGCAGCTGGCGCAGAGAATCAAAAATAGAATGCGTATAAGTGCTATCACCCACCCTGCGACAGGGTCTGGGCTGGTTACCCTCAGTATGGGCCTTGCTAGTCGAGAAATTGCTGATTCAACATGTTTTACATCGCTTCTTAAGGCTGCTGACGACGCGCTCTATCAAGCTAAACGTAACGGGCGTGACTGCATCACCAGCCCGATGGAAACTTCTGGAAGTCAGCACCCATTAAATAGTCATTTAGAAGCTCCCTAAATTTACTAATAAACGAACAGGTAGAGGGATATATAAAAATAAAACGTTCGAATACTACGATACTGTGTCTGCTCTGGATAAGCTTATCCTGGACGGCGACCATTCACGTAAGATTAGTATGAATCTAGTAACAATCCGGTCCTTTTTCATCCAGCCAAGCTAAGCCGCTACCGCCATGCAGACGAGTCTGACTACGTCATTCGCTCTCGGATAACCCGACGTCTTCCTGGCGATGGTTCTGAAGCATCCCAAGGTGCTTACGCAAGGCTTCATAAGTGACCTTGAGATGGTTTGCTCGCTCGGCGTCCTCAAGACTTTCAGGGGGTATTTCCTGCAGTAAATCCAATGCCTGACGATGGACATTCATTTGATAATCAAGAAACTGGCGATCGAACTCGGCGCCGTCCTGAGACTGTAGAGCTTCGTAGGCCTGCTGTTGTTCATCGTTGCTATACGCCGCGTCGTCACCACGCTGCCGCTCATCGTGCCCGGCCTCCTGTAACCACTCGTCGAGAAGGTGGTGATCCACGGCGATTGATTCCGCTAACTCGCTAATCTCTGCGGACTCGGCTTGTTGTTCAGTCAGTGAATTCAGTTCCTGCTGATGCTGGTGAAATTCGCTGAGTCGGGTTAGGAGAGCTGCGGAATCATCTTCTGTGGTGGCTAGCGTAGCCCCCGAGAACACCAGCATACACAGCAAGGACCAAGCACCCCTCTTAAAAGTCTTTCTCATTTCAAGTCTCCTTTCGTCAAATTTGGCAAAAATTAAGTTTGGCGCATCGATGAAAAACAGATTTGCCAGCTGCGCCGATGATTCCTAAGGTAGTACAAGGAGTCGCGTTGGGGTGAGTCTATTTATGGAAAGCACTAACGATAAGAAAGAGAAAAGACGCGAGCTAGCCGTCTTCCTGTTCCTGGCGGGTATCCTGTTTCCGATCCTGGCGGTGCTGGTGGTATCCGGGTATGGCTTTCTCGTATGGGCCTACCAGATATTTACCGGTCCACCGGGGCCGCCAGGATGACAGGAGGAGCCATGGCGAATCCATCCAAGCAGGTATCGGTTGATCATTCGCGGCGAGCTTTGCTATTTGGCTACCGTGGGCGTCATGCCCCGCTGCGCCCACCCTGGTCCCAGCACGAGTCGCACTTCACGGCGCGTTGCACCCAATGTGATGACTGCGTGCGAGCCTGTGAAACCGGCATCATCGTACGTGGTGATGGCGGCTATCCCGAAGTTGATTTCAACCGAGGCGAATGCACTTTCTGCGGTGCCTGCGAGCAAATCTGCGTCGAAGGCGCTTTCCTTGATGCCAACCAAGAACCTCCCTGGGATTACGTCGCTAAGATCGGCGACGGGTGCTTGGCCCTACAAGGTGTCTACTGCCGTAACTGCGGGGAGAGCTGCGAGGCAGAGGCGATTCGCTTTCATTTTAATATGCACCGGGTACCCGAACCCACGGTGGGAACGGATGCTTGCACCGGCTGCGGAGCTTGCGTCGAGAACTGTCCTACCCAGGCCGTAACGGTGAGACAACAAATCTAATAAGACTGACAAGTAAGCCAAGCACACAACCCAGTACGCAAGGATGGATTATGAATGATAACAATATACATATCTCCAGCCTGCTGGTGCAGCTACAACCAGAGCGGATAGAGACGATAAGCGAGCGCTGCTTAGCTTTCGACCAAGCGGAAATCCACGCCACCGACCCGTGCGGCAAAATGATACTGGTGCTTGAGACGCCCGGACAGCAGGAAATCCTAGAGTTTATCGACTGGTTGCAGAGCGAGAAGGGAGTACTTTCGGTTAGCTTGGTCTACCACCATGTGGAGAGCGCGCAGGAATTGGAGCAAGAGATCGACGCTGGTGAACCAGCCAGCGATATACCGACCGTCCAAATAATGGAAGCCACATAAAGGACAGGGGGAGAAGCCATGAAGCTGACGCGACGTAGTTTCATCAAGAGTTCCGCAGCCGGCACGGCCGCCGCCGCCGCGGGTATCAGTCTGCCCGGCCAGGCGCAGAATATCATCACCGATGCCAGCCAGACCCAGTTGAAGTGGGCAAAGGCGCCCTGCCGTTTTTGTGGCGTGGGGTGTGGTGTCAATGTGGCGACCCGCGACAACCAAGTGGTGGCTACCCACGCTGACATCAACTCGCCTGTCAATCGGGGCGTCAACTGCATCAAGGGCTACTTCCTGTCGAAGATTATGTACGGCGAGGACCGCCTAACCCAGCCGTTGCTGCGCAAGACCAACGGCCAGTACGACAAGAACGGCGAGTTCACCCCAGTGAGCTGGGACGAGGCATTCGACGTGATGGCCGACAAGTTCAAGGCGACGATTCGCGACAAAGGCCCTGAGGCGGTGGGCATGTTCGGCTCGGGTCAGTGGACGGTATGGGAAGGCTACGCGGCCAACAAGTTAATGAAGGCGGGATTTCGCTCCAACAATATCGACCCCAATGCGCGCCACTGCATGGCCTCGGCAGTATTCGGCTTCATGCGTACCTTCGGTATGGACGAACCGATGGGCTGCTACGACGATATCGAGGCTGCGGACGCTTTCGTACTATGGGGCTCCAATATGGCGGAGATGCACCCCATTCTATGGACCCGGGTAACCGACCGCCGCCTCTCCGCGCCGCACGTGAAAGTGGCGGTGCTCTCCACCTATGAGCATCGCTCCTTTGAGCTGGCTGATACTCCCATTATCTTCACGCCCCAGGCCGACTTGGCGGTGCTCAACTATATCGCCCGCTACATCATCGAGAATGATCGGGTTGACTGGGACTTCGTCAACGAACACGTGCGCTTCATGGAAGGCAATGTCGATATCGGGTATGGCCTGCGCCCCGAGCATCGCCTGGAGCTGGCGGCGGAAAATGCCGAAGATGTTGCCGGCGCGCGTGACATCAACTTCGAGCGTTACCGGGAATTTCTGCAGCAGTACGATGCTGATTACGTCACCGAGATCTCCGGTGTGCCCAAGCGTCAGCTTGACGAGCTAGCCGAGCTCTACGCTGACCCCGAAAGGCGTGTGATGTCGTTCTGGACCATGGGCTTCAACCAGCACACTCGTGGGGTCTGGGCGAACAACATGATCTACAACATTCATCTGCTCACCGGCAAGATATCGACCCCCGGCAATAGTCCCTTCTCGCTGACCGGCCAACCTTCCGCCTGCGGTACCGCGCGCGAAGTGGGCACGTTCTCGCATCGCCTGCCGGCTGATATGGTGGTGACCAACGACTATCATCGCCAGTTCGCCGAGGAGGTCTGGCGCGTTCCGGCGGGCACTATCCAGAAGCAGCCCGGCGCCCATGCGGTGCTACAGAACCGTCAACTCAAAGATGGCGTGATCAACGCCTATTGGGTGCAATGCAATAACAATGTCCAGGCAGCGGCTAATCTCGTTGAGGAAACCTATCCCGGCTATCGCAACCCGGACAATTTCATCGTGGTATCGGACGCTTATCCCACCGTTACCACCGAGCTTGCCGATCTGATCCTGCCGACTGCCATGTGGGTGGAGAAAGAGGGGGCTTATGGCAACGCAGAACGGCGCACCCAGTTCTGGCACCAGATGGTCGAGGCGCCGGGCGAGTCCCGCTCCGATCTGTGGCAGTTGATGGAGTTCTCCAAGCGCTTCCAGATCGAGGAAGTGTGGCCGCAGGAGATGGTCGACGCCAACCCTGACTTCCGTGGTAAATCGATGTACGACGTCCTGTTTCGCAATGGCAACGTTGATGCCTTCGGTCTCGACGACGTCGATCAAGAGTACCCCAACCAAGAGGCGGAGCACTTCGGTTTCTATGTGCAGAAGGGGCTCTTCGAGGAGTATGCCCAGTTCACCCGTGGCAAGGCCCATGACCTCGCTCCGTTCGATCGTTATCACCAGGAGCGCGGGCTGCGCTGGCCGGTGGTCGATGGCGAGGAGACTCGCTGGCGCTATAACGGCGAATACGACCCCTATGTCGAGGCGGGACGTGACTTCCAGTTCTACGGTCATGCCGATAACCGGGCTGTTGTCTACGCTGTGCCCTATGAACCCCCGGCCGAGTCGCCCGATGACGAGTACCCGCTGTGGCTGGTTACCGGACGGGTGCTTGAGCATTGGCACTCCGGTTCGATGACTCGGCGTGTACCCGAGCTGCATCGTGCGTTCCCCCAGGCGGTGGTGTATCTCCATCCGCAGGATGCACGCGAGTTGGGGGTGCGGCGGGGCAGTGAGGTACGCATCATTAGCCCGCGGGGCGAGATGAATAGCCGCGTTGAGACGCGGGGGCGCAACCGTATGCCGCGTGGCCTTGTGTTTGTGCCGTGGTTCGATGCCAGCCAGTTAATCAACAAGGTAACGCTGGACGCCACCGACCCCATTTCCAAGCAGACGGACTTCAAAAAGTGCGCCTGCCGGATTGAGCCGGCTTAGGGAGAGAAGGCTTCGGGGGAGAAGACTTAGGGGGAGAAGACTTAGGGGGAGAAGAACAATGCGCCACATTACGATTGCTTTAATACTGCTTTGCTTCAGCATGGGGAGCTTTGCTGCGGAAGGGGAGCACGATGCGCTGCGCGGCAACGTACCGCTGCTGGAGGAGCGTACGCCGGAGCCCCTTTATCAGGTCGAGAATAAGGACTTGAGAAGGGCTCGCGCCTATCCGATGCAGCCGCCCACCATCCCGCATAAGATCGACAATTATCAGGTTGATCTTAACGCGAACCGTTGCATGAGCTGTCATAGCCGGCAACAGGTAGCTCAAAGCCAAGCGCCTATGGTCAGTGTCACCCACTATATGGATCGTGAGGGCAACTTCCTGGCCGAGCTGTCGCCTAGACGCTATTTCTGTAGCCAATGCCACGCACCACAGACGGATGCGCCGCTGGCGGTCGAGAACGATTTTGTCGATATTGTTGAAATCCTTCGTCAGCAGGGCGGAGCGCAAGAGCGGGGGGCTGAGGAATGATCAAACGTATCAAGAAGCTACTCAGTGAGTTCTGGCGCATCTTTAATTCGCCCAGCGGCTATTTGAGCCTTGGGTTTCTCACCGTTGGGGGATTTATCGGTGGCGTGCTGTTCTGGGGTGGGTTCAATACCGCCATGGAAGCGACCAATACCGAAAAGTTTTGCATCAGCTGTCACGAGATGCGCGCTAACGTCTATGAAGAGATCCAGCCGACCATCCATTTTACCAACCGCTCCGGGGTACGGGCAGTCTGTTCGGACTGCCACGTGCCGCATGACTGGACCGACAAGATGGCGCGCAAGATGCAGGCATCGAAGGAGGTCTGGGGCAAGATCTTCGGCACGATCAATACTCGTGAGAAGTTCCTCGACCACCGTCTGGAAATGGCCTCTCGCGAATGGCGACGTTTCGAGTCCAACGACTCATTGGAGTGCCGTAACTGTCACGACGAGGGAGCCATGGACTTTACCCGGCAAAGTACCCGAGCAGCTGAAGCGCATCAGCGCGGGCTGATTGATGGCGACGCTACCTGTATCACCTGCCACAAGGGTATTGCTCACGAGCTTCCTGACATGGCTGGCATTGAGGGGTGGGACGGCATCCACGGGCGTATTGGGGATTGATATCATGAATTATCGCAATGAGTTGAAACTGGTTCTCGTCGTAACATTCTTCGCGGTTTCGCCGCGCGTTATTTCGGCTGATCAGCCTATGTCGAACGACCAGCTCAATCCTGATCAGCAAGGCAGTGCTGTGATCGACAAGATGAACACGAAAGAACCGGCGAAACAGAATGCCGCCATCACTTTTGATGAAGACCTGGAGGAAACCAAGCAGCCTATTCGTCCCGGCCAGATGGAACAGGAAGAGGCCATAGGAGATGACATTGAAGGTAATGTGAGCGACGCCAGCAATAAAAGTGCTGATGATAAAGAGGAGCCCCGATGAAGTAGTGGTGGCTAACAGTGCCCGTTCATACATCGCAAGAGAAGTACCCCCTGAGCGACCGTTTGGCTTTGTTGGTCTACATCCGAACCAGTTTGCAGTAATCTATGGCTTAAATTAGATGCGTATGGGTGGGCCTAGGTGCACCCTGTAAGTCGGCGAGTGTAAGCGCCACCCGCAAAATGCGATGATAGTCTTGGGCGGAGAGTATGAGCTTTTCAATTACGCCCTCAAACCAGGCATATTCGTCATCAATGAGGTCGCAGGCGGCTTCCAAGACTTTGCCGCTTAACTGGCTTTAGCGGCCATTCAATTTACCTTTCTTGTAGTATCATTGCCTGCGCTCACGGAACAACCGTGGCGCTTCTACTAAGTTAGCGGAGAACTCGGACAGTGCGTCTAGATCAGTACTCCGTGATAATCGGTAAAACATTGTGTAGAAGAAAATCAAGAACCACCAAATAGAAAGCTTTCGGATCCTTTTCAATGGAGGCTATGACTTGTAACCAGTTACGGATGGCAGAAGTGTAAGACACTCCGTTTAGTTCAGCATTATATCAATAAAGCTTAAATGCCTGCTTGTGAAGCGTTATTGTATATTCAAACACAACAATGAAAGCAGAGTTGCTTAGCCTGTGATTTGCCCTAATCACTGAAGTAAAATGTCGTCAACTCTCAGGATTTTAATACGCCGAGCATGGTACTTTACCATTACACTGGTAACGAGGCCTTGGCGTGACGATAGTCCTTTCTAAACAACACCCTTCCACATTAGGTCGCTATTGGCGCTGGCTACAATTCATTGGCGGTGTGCTGATTACAGTCTTATTGTTGGCAGGAAAAGGGGGTTGGGTACCACTACCCATTCTGGAGCGCCTGGAGTGGCAGGCGTATGACTTGAAGGTACGCGGCACGCTCATCGAACAGGCCGATCCTTCATTAGCTATTATTGATATTGATGAGCGCAGCCTCTATGAAATAGGCCAGTGGCCATGGCCACGGGCTACTGTAGCGGAACTGGTGAATATATTGTTCACTGAGTACGACGCCGGCCTTTTAGGCGTTGATGTGGTTTTTGCCGAGCCAGAGACCACGCTTTGGCAGCAGTATTGGGAAGATGTTACTCGCGACTATCCCCAGCTAACTAACATACCCCCACCAATTGATGGCGATGAACGATTGGCGAGTACCTTGTCAGCCCACCCGGTAGTTTTGGGGTATTATTTCCAAGCATATCGGCATCCCAGTGATCCACCCGCTCTAGGGCAGTTACCTGTGCCTGCTATCGTCGCAGAGCCCCAGCCTCTCGCCTTTCCTGAGCCTGAGCGCTATACCGCAAACTTGCCCGTATTGCAGAACAATGCATTGGGGGCGGGCTTCTTTGACAATCCCCGCGTGGATGAAGACGGAGTGTTTCGTCGTGTCCCCATGCTGCAACGCTGGGAGGGGGAGTTGTATCCCAGTTTACCCATGGCGATGCTACTCGCGTTATTGGGGCAACCAGTGATCAAGCCTATCATTGGCGAAGGAGCTGGCGTTACCCAACTGGAAGCGTTGGATGTCGGTGGCTTCAAGATCCCCGTCGACGCGGGGGGGGCCGCACTGGTGCCCTGGTATGGTCCGCGTGGCCACTTTGATTACTTCTCAGCGGCCGATATTTTGAAAGGGCGTCTTGATCCGGGTGCGCTGGCGGGAAAAACATTGATCCTAGGCGCATCCGCCCCAGGGCTAATGGATCTACGTTCAACGCCGGTCGGGGGGATCTATCCAGGGCCTGAGATTAATCTGAGTCTATTGGCTGGCATGTTGCACCAGCGCATACACGCTCAGCCGCCCTGGGTGCTGGGCTTTGAGCTAGTAAGCCTGCTCGCCTTGGGTGTTTTTATGGTGCTGCTATATCCCCGGTTAAATGCGCCGCTATTACTAGTGGTAAGTGGGGGACTGCTTTTCACGGCGGTGGGGGGCAACCTGTGGGCGTGGTATCAGGGACTCGCGTTGCCTATTGCGGGGTTATTGGTATTGCTGGTGCTACAGATGCTGTGGCACTTAGCAATGAACTTTCTGCGTGAGACACAGCAAAAACGCTGGGTGGCCGAGCGTTTTGGGCAGTACATCCCGCGCCAATTGGTTGAAAATATGGTCGTAAGCGGTGAAAGCTTTGGCTTAGAAGGGGAGGAGCGAGAGCTAACGGTACTGTTTTCTGATATACGGGGTTTTACTGCATTTTCCGAATCGATCCCGCCCTCAGAGCTTACCGAAATCATGAACCGTCTGTTAACACCGTTAACAGGTGCTATCCATCAGCACCATGGCACCATCGACAAGTACATGGGCGATGCCATTATGGCGTTCTGGGGTGCGCCGTTGCACGATGAGCAACATGCCGATCACGCTCTTGAAGGCGCCTTTGCCATGTTAGACGCGCTCGACGGCATCAATAATGAGTTTGCCGCCGAAGGTAAGCCGGCGCTGACGATGGGGGTGGGGTTGAATACCGGTTCCATGAGCGTGGGTAACATGGGCTCTAGTTTCCGCATGGCCTATACCGTCATGGGCGATAATGTGAATCTCGGTTCGCGCATGGAGGGGCTGACCAAAAAGTATGGGGTGAGCTTAATTGTCAGCGAGACCACCGCTAAGCAAGCGCCGAAGTGGTGTTATCGTCGACTGGACAAGGTGCGCGTTAAGGGTCGCAGCATACCGCTGTGGATTTTAGAGCCGCTTGGTCGTTGGGAAACACTTTCAGAGGAGCAGTACCAGTGGCATGCCGCATTTGAGCAAGCGCTGGAGCACTACCACGCGGCGGACTTTGCATCCGCCGAGCGCGCCTTCCGGGCGCTTGATCCGCAAGATCAGCCGACGCAGATGTATCTGGCGCGCATCGAGCATTTCAAGTCAGCGCCGCCCCAAGAAGGTTGGGACGGCATCTGGACACACACGACGAAATAACGGCATCCGACTCTTTAAGGCTATTGAGCAAGACGAACAAAAATACCGGGACCACTGTAGTCACCGGTTTGTTCTCCCCAGGCTTCGATCAAGCTCATTATGGTGGCGGCTTCTTCACCAATATAGCGGCCATTGAACTTGCCACCTTCAAAGCAATTACTATCGCCACATGCCTCGTGCGTCAGATTGATACCGTCCAGCGAGAACGCATCAGATTGATTACTGCCCAACAGCCTGCCAAAGCCGTCTAATAGAATCTCGACCTGCACGCCTTCGCTGTTTGAAAGCATAATAGAACTGTTAGGTAGGATAGGAATAATATCGCCGCCATCGCTAGGCACTAAGCCAGTGCCGCCGACCCAGTTGAATGTCACACCCGTTTCGAGCTGGTCTCGCAAAGCGTTGAGGGCCGACTCACTTAATGATGCGCTCAAAGAGTCTGAAATCTCATCGGAAGCTGCAATAAAGACAATGGATTTGTCTAGCGACGTTGAGCCATCCACAGAGGCGGGTACTTCGGTGCCGCTCTTCCAGTAGCCCCAGACTATTTCACCGCTATTAACAGGGTAAGTTCCTTGAGCTGAAGGTGTTATGTTTTGAAGATAAAGTTCTTCAAAAACCTCCCTATCTGCAACATTTACCAAAGTTTGAGCTCTAGTTGGTTCAAAGTCGATCCAAGATATGAAAGTATTTTCACCTAGTGCTGGGCCGTTATTACCATTCCCCTGGCCGTTATTGCCGTTCCCCTGGCCGTTATTGCCGTTCCCCTGGCCGTTATTGCCGTTCCCCTGGCCGTTATTACCGTTCCCCTGGTCGCTATTGCCATTGCCATTGTCAGTACCGGTAGCCTGATTGCTGTAGTCGATGCCGCTGCTGCCGGAGCCTATGTCGTTATTGGTGCCGCCATTCCCAACATCATCGTTGCTGTCGCCATTGTTGGTACCGCTGTTGCCAACGTCATTATTGGTACCGCTGTTGCCAACGCCATTGTTGGTGCCGCTGTTGCCAGCGCCATTGTTGGTACCGCTGTTGCCAACGTCATTATTGGTACCGCTGTTGCCAACGCCATTGTTGGTACCGCTGTTGCCAACGCCATTGTTGGTGCCGCTGTTGCTGTCGCCATTGTTGGTACCGCTGTTGCCAACGTCATTATTGGTACCGCTGTTGCCAGCGCCATTGTTGGTACCGCTGTTGCCAACGTCATTATTGGTGCCGCCGTTACCAACGCCATTGGTGCTGCCGCTGCCTGTGTTGGAATTACTTTGGTTGACTGCAGTTGCGCCCTCGAGCTGAGCTACTATTCGTTCTTCGCTTTGATATTCGCTATTCGTGTTCTGTACTGAGCTGTCGTCTTCAAACGGAGTGAGTGCAGCGTTTTCAAGGGAAGTACCAGCTGGGGATGTGCCGGGATTATTTGATGCCTCCTCTGTAGCTGTTGGGACTGGAGACGCTTCTGCTGTTGTGTCTTCCCCTTGAGGCATGTTGTTATCGAGCTGCTCAAAGATGTCGATGCCACCGGGAACCAGCTGTGGTGCGGTATCGAGTGAGGGCGTGAAAAAGACTTGGCCCGGGCGAATTAGGGTTTCGCCTGCATTCGTCGACATGGCCAACATGCCGCTTTCTACATAGAAGTAGCTGCCTGTATCGACGCCGGGAAGCGAGGAAGTTCCCCCTTCTGGTACATGGAGGATTTGAAAGCTGGTGCCACGTATCCCGATGGTCGCAACGGGGGTTCTATGCGTGACGTTCTGCGGCGCGTTTTTGCCGATGGCGCCGGTAATCGAGCGCAGGCCTCCGCGGAGGAGTTCGCCGCTTTGTGCCGAGTTGTCAGGTGTCTCTTCGTCGAGAACGTAGCGCTCAAGGATATAGGAGCTATCGGGGCGAATCGCCTTGGTGCCGCCATCGCTGTAGCGCAGTTGCAGCGTACTGGCTTGAGCGGTATGAAAGGTATCCCCGGCAAAAAACTCGTCGCCGCGCTCAGCCGGTAAGCGCTGTCCATTGCGCTCGATAGTTGCATCGCCATGAACAAACATGATCCGCCCTGCTGGCGTATCAGCGAAGGAGGGAAACGGCAGCAGCGCCAGGCTACCCAGGCCGATCGTTGTAAAGCGAGCTAATGGACGTTTATGAAAACAGGCCATAATAATCTCCGTTAGAAAAGGTAGCGAAGCGCTAACTGAGTCTGGTAACGGCGCATATCAAAGAAATTGATTGAGGAGCGCCGACGTTCAACTTCGGCACCGGCTTCCAACAGCCAGTCCGTATTGAATTGATGCAGCCACGAGAGCCGTGCTTGCCAAATACGATCGCGGCGGGCTGTGGGTGAATATTCATTAAACGGTGCAAAACCATCTTCTTGGTAGGTGCGGATTCGATGATTGAGGTTGACGCGAAACAGGTGGCGATCACTCAGTGGATAATCGATACCTGCGCCTAACAGCAGATGCTGGAGGTCACCTCCGTCGCGATCGCCAGTGGCCCACTCATGCTCAATTTGCGCAGTTAAACGAGTACGAAGCGCGGTATGGTTGGTGTCAAGTTGAACGCCTAAGCGACCCATATCGTAGTTATTGTTGGCGGCGCTAAAGCGGTTATGCTGTGCGTCAAGCTGCCAGGTAAGTTCGCTACCCAATCCAAACGGGTGGCGTAAATCCACTCCGCTGCCCCAGCGAGTAAGCAAGTGATTCTGGCTACGCCCGCTCCAACCCTGCAGAGCGCTGCTCTTGAGCATTACTGTGCGCTGTGACGCTAGGTCGCGTTGATAACCCAATTGGGCTTGGATCAGGGTAAGGTCGTAATCTTGCGCCGTCATCTCGGTATAGCGCTGAGCTTGGCCAGTTGTGCTGATACGCCAGCGGGATTGCGAATCGATAGGGAAAAGACCCTGATAGTTTCCCTGTAGCCGCTGGTAGGTGCTGGCATCTCGATTAAGTACTTGAGTCTGCGGAATGGAATCCTCATCAACCTCAATGCCCAGTTCGCTCGCCTGTTTACGCAACTCCTCTATGGCATCGAGAAAGCGTTGAGGGGGGGAAATAGCGATTTCATTAGGAAACTGCTGCGGATTGCTGTCATAACCGATATCCACACCTAAAAGGCCTTGATGCTGCGGGCCGTTCTTGGCCTGAAGGTGCTGCTCAATTACTGCTTGAAATCGGGCAATGGCGGCTTGGGCATCGGGTGGGGGTGAAAGGGCTTGTAACTGCTTTATTTCACGTTCGGCGTTCCCTAGTTGATCGAGCTGAACCAGGGCGGCAACGCGCTCAATACGGGCGCCAGCATGGTTGGGTTGGCGTAAAATGGCTCGGTCTAATGCCATCAGCGCGTGACTTGACTCACCCGCGCGAAGGGCCGCAACGCCCAGCCAGTAATCGTATTCAGGGTTACCGCTGTGTTCGATCTCTGTGGCCCGCAACTGCGAGTAGGCGGATTGGTTCTCATCTTGGGCCAACAATATTTGAGCGCTAGCAAGCTCTGCTTGAAAAGCCCATGTGGGGGAAATCAATGACGCGCTAAGTACCATACCAAGAAGGCATGGAATTATGCTGCGTCGTAGAAAATGCCTCATGAAGGCAGGACCCAATTCAAGTGAGAGGGGAGCTGCTGACAAAGCTCACTGGCAATGCGTTCGCGCTGTTTAGGCTTTAAGTGTGTGATCCATAGCTCTTCCGGGAGCGTATCCAGGGCATCAAGGAGCTTGGCAAGACGATGCGGCGTTAAGTGATTGCTAATTTTTGCTAGTGCATCAAAGTGGTTACTGTATGCACATTCGATGGCCAAGCGATTTAGTGGCCCTAAACGGTTAAGTGCTGTAATCGTGGATTCGCTTAGGCCGGTATCGCCGCAAATGGCGACCTGTTTGCTACCATCGTTAATACAGTAGCCGCAGGTGGGGACTCCATGAGAAACGGGAAACGGCGTCACTTGTAACGGTATGTTGGCTTCTCCGGGTAACGTAAACTCCTCCCACAAGGTGATAGGAACAAATTGGAGCACGGGGGAGTCAGCTGAAGGAAGCTGAGTGAAATCAGGCCAAATATGTTCGTTGAATATATGCCGCTTAAGGGTTTCCAACACTTCCGGAAGTGCGTAGACGTTTAGGGATCGCTCTTGCTCGGCCAGCGCGTCAAACTGCATGTCAATCAGAAGGGGGAGGCTTGCGATATGATCGAGATGGGCGTGTGTTAGCAGTACGCTATGCACTGACATTAATTCAGCATTGCTGAGTCTTTGAACGCCTGTGCCAGCATCAATGAGCGTATGAGGCGGCAAATGAAAAGCGCTAGTGCCTTGCTGTGGTTCAAGCCCACCGCTTGCGCCGAGTGTGATTATTTGCATAAAACTATTATTATCTTTGCGAAGGTTTTAATCGTTGACCCTGTCAACTGATGCGATGGACACTCTTAAGAGTGAATCGATATCGACAGTGTCTATTTGGTAATTCTGTAAGTACTGACGTGCATAATCCAGGTACACACCTTCTTCGATAAACACAGCAAATAAAACCGGATCGAGGTGCCGTTCCTCTACCATGCGTCCCATAATATTCAGGGCTTGAGAAAGCTTCATCGGTGTTTTATAAGGCCGGTCCGGCGCTGTAAGCGCTTCAAAAACATCAGCAATCCCCAACATTCTCGCTGGTAATGAAAGCTGTTCGCGAGTCAGTCCGTTAGGGTATCCGGATCCGTCCATTCTCTCGTGATGCCCTCCTGCATACTCGGGAACACGCTGCAAATGCTTCGGGAAAGGCAACTCAGCCAGCATGTCGAGCGTAGCGATTACGTGCCCTTCGATGATTTTCCGCTCTTCTTGATTCAATGTGCCGTGACGGATGCAAAGGTTTTCTAGCTCGTCTTCAGTCAATAGAGGCTGTCGATGGCCATCTATGTCTTCCCAGGTATCTTGCGCAATTGCCTGGAGCCGCTCGACATCTTGATCTTTAAGGTACTCACCGTCCGTATTTGAACGACGTATCAAAGTGAGATCTTCCTGAAGTGTTGACTGTTTGTTTGCGAAGACTTCGCGTTCTTCTTCAGTAAACAGCTGACCGTTGCGATAAGCATCGAGCTCAGCACGCAGCTGTGCCGCACAAAGCGCTTGCTGCTTTGCCGCAAAGCGGGCTTCAATGGCAGGAAGACGATCAAACAGCCCTTCAAGCTTGGTCGACTTTTCCATGACATGGTGGGGTATGACGATTTTTCCACAGTCATGGAGCCAGGCAGCGGTTTTAATTTCGTAGCGATCATCTTCGGTTAGGGTGAAACTGGCGACTTCGGGGTGTTGTGAGCGATGCGTTGCCTCGGCAAGCAATAACGTTGCTTCTGGCATACGACGGCAATGAGCGCCGGTATGAGCAGATTTAGCATCAATAGCGGTGGCGATAACGCGGACAAAGCTGTCGAAGAGAGCCTGCATTTCGTCAACTAGCCGATGGTTAGTGATAGCTACGGCGGCCTGCGAAGCAAGCGACTCTGCAATATGCTGATCAGCTGAGCTAAAAGTACCGTCAATACCGTGTGCGGTACGTTTATTTAAAAGTTGCAAAACCGCTACAGTATCACCCTGGTGGTTGTGCATCGGTACGGTGAGAAAAGCCCGCGACCGATAACCCGTGGCTTGGTCGATTTTCCGCGTGCCAGCGAAATCGAAGCCTTTCGCGGTGTAAGCGTCTTCAATATTGACGGTACAGTCGTTTAAGACAGTGTGAGCTACTACTAGGTGGTGATTGGGTAAGCCATCAGCTTGATATAAATCAATGATGGGAAACTGTTCGCCTACCGGTTCGCTAAGTCCCCCAAGGCGTAGGTCCAATGTATCGTTTTGTACGATTGCAAAAGAGAGCTGCTGTTTTGAAGCATCAAAGGTGTAGAGCGTGCCAGCGTCTGCTTGAGTTAATTCCCTTGCGCTAGTCAGCAGGTTCTCTAGCAACGCATCGTGATTGCGCTCTGAAGAAAGGGCAATGCCGATCTCGTTGAGTTGGCGGATCCGTGTAATGTCACTGCCGTAAGACTCCCCACCCATATAGCACCTAATTTATTTTGTTTCATTCATTATATAGGATGAGAAAAGTTAATCCAGGAAAGATGCCAATTCTAATCGAATCGCCGGCTCGGACAGGTGAGGTCAGGTAACTACCCGATTAACAGGTATTTGGGGTGACAACTTGAAGATTACCTAAATGGGGATAGGTCGATGGGTTTTTTAATTTACTTCCGGTCGTCAATAGCCCAGGCGGCGACAAAGCATGGATATAAGCTATTGTTTATAAGATGAAATGGAAATTCTGTCAGCCGTTAAGAGCAAGATTGGTCGACAGATTCTTGAGCGTGCAGAGACTCCCAAAGGACTCCTAAGTGCTTTCAATAAGCCTGCGGCTCACCTGCAAGTGGATCATCGGCTACCATTAAAAAGTATGGTGCAGGCACGGCCGCTGCGTTTCGCAAGGTACATGCTGCGATCGGCGGCTTCAATAAGTTCAAGAGGCGTCCTAAAGATAGCGTCACTCATGCTGGCAATACCAATCGAGGCGCTCACCTTAAGGGGTTGGCCCGATACTTCGAGTATCGTGGTAGTCAGCAAAGCGTGATTTAACTGATCTGCTAGATGTTCGGCTTGTTCGGGCGGTTGTTGCGAAAGCAATACCAGGAACTCTTCGCCTCCGTAACGACCCACCATAATATCCTGTAGATTGACCGCTGAACGCTTTTTCTCGGCCACTAGGCCGAAAAGGAGCCTGGCGAACTGTCTCAACACATCGTCGCCTACTTGGTGCCCATAAGTATCATTAAGTTGTTTGAAGTGATCCAGATCAATAAAGATAACGCTCAGCGTTTCTTGGCCAGAGTTGGCTTGCTCAAATAAAAGGGCCAGCTGCTTTTCCAGATATGCGCGATTGGCGATGCCGGTGAGAGGGTCTGTTCGGCTCTGGTGATCAAGAAGGGTATTTTGCTCTTGCAGGGCATTGCTTTTTTCCTGCTCGCGTTTCAGTAGTAACTGAAGCTGCTGATTCCGCTCGTGCAATAGCTGTTTGGCTTCTGCTAGTAGGACCTCACTGTTGAGCATAGGGGGCATGATGAGGTTGAACAGCTGTGCTATAGGAGGTAGTTTCGTTTGCAAATGATCCAGAAGATTTGCTAATAGCTTGGGTTCTAATGCTGGATGGTGCGTTACTAATTCCCCAAAACACTTTTGCGGAGTGGGTGAAAGCCAAGCGTCGGCAATACTCCCGGAAAGTTGCAGGCACAGTAGGGAAGTTTTAATAGCCTCATTGCCGTCATGGCTTTGAGCGACCAAAATGGCGAGATCTTCAGGTATACCCAAGCTCTTCAAAAGCCAGGCACCAATGGCGGCATGATCGCAGCCAAAGAGTGATTTCTCCTGGGCGCAAAGTGCTTCGTGATCGTGTAGATATATCCCCAGCATTTCTGCATAAGGAGGGGCGATTTCATGCAGCGCCATTATTCCGATATCCTGCAACAGCGCAGCGGTGAAAAGCTGCCTCGCTTGTGATTGACACAGAAAATGTTCGCTGAGACATTGTATGCTAAGAGTTGCGATTAGGGCTCGCTGCCATATATATGTATAAGTGTCAGTACTCTGTTTACCTCCAATCAAGCTAAAGCTCAAGACGACGGCAATGGTAGCGTCAGTACCTAGCCGGACGACAGCTTCTCGACAGGTCGTGACGTTTTTCTTGGTGCCCCGGTGCAGGGCGCTATTGGCAAGAGATAAAAAGCGCAAGGTGAGGGCGGGATCACGCTCTATAGCATTGGCGTAGTCGCTCAACGAGGCGTCTGGGTCTCGGGCTATTCTGAGCACTTCCAAGACCGCGCCAGGCATTGAAGGCAAAGTGTTGCAGTCCTTCAGTCGTTGCGTCAAAGCGGGTGGTAAGTCGAAAAACGCTGGCGAAACAGTACTAGCCAAATTGGTGCTAACGGTCGGTGCTTGGAAGTGCTCGGACATAGTAAATCTCTTATTTTTTTCGACCATGGCCTAGAAAGCAGTAAAGCCACTGCTTGGCTTTGCTTCTTAATATGGGTGCTAGTTTTCTAAGAAGATTCGCCTAATACTTTTGTGCTAGCTGTTTTTTTGTATCCGCCAAACAGCCTGCAAACGCCCGGTATTGAAGAAACGCCTTATTTTTCATGCTTATAGCTCATTTTTTTGATGTGCCGTCTACGCTAACTGTACTCTTTTCCGATTGCTTTACACATCAATTAAGATGCTGTCATTCTAGCAGGGTGCTTCTAAAAAGGACATATTGGATGCTAATGATGTGATTGTTCTAATGAGAATTTACCAGAGCACTGTGCCCTAAATGATATTTATGTTCTTTGAACTGAGCCTAAAAGCTGGGCAGTAAAAAACTAACCACCCAAGGTCTGATTTCGATACTGAGCCGGTCTCAGGCCTCTTGGCTTGGTCTTGATGTGCTCATGATTGCAGTAATGGATCCAGGGACGGATATCCGCCTTTCACTGCTCAATACCGACTAAAAGGTTCAAGTAGTTTCAGCAACCTAAAGAAGCTCTCCATCGCTGCGTTATACCGTCCATTTCCCTTTCTTGACTTGTTCTGTATCATGCCGTGCTCGCTGAGTTTGCGTTGGTAAGCAGGCATCGATATTTCCCAGCCTTGGTCGGAATGCAATAGCGGCGCGGCTTGATCTTTGGCCTGACGAAAGACCCACAACTTTTTTTAGATATGCCGCCTTAGCACGCAACTTTTCGTTTTCTTAGAGCAACTGCTCCAGAGAGCTCTTCTTAGTCAGTGGAAGTGGTGGTTTGGGTAACTCTGCTGTGAGTATCTACTTCTGGTGGCCTCGGGTTATTGGCCAGCGACTGGAAGCCTTAGCAAACTATAATAGCTGGTGCGACCTAATCTTTATCTTCACCATCGATTTTTTGATGCAAGTTCATTTCCCGCCTCCCTATCATCTTGGCAGCCCTCACCGAGTCTACTGATCAACTACCAAGAGAAGTTATGGTTAAGAAAAATATAGATTGATTACGTGGTGATAAAAAAACGGTATCTTTGTGCCTCCGACGCCGGGTTCACCTTTCCCTATAGCCTGAGCCGTACCGCTAATTTTATCTTGAAGCTGGCCGCGCACTATCGCTCAGAGTTAATGGTCCAATCGGCTTTACGTGGCAAGAACATCTTTTCTAAATGGACCCGCTAACCTTTATACTTAGTAAGGCTGCTTAGAATAAGCAAAGGGTCCGGCGCAAGGACTCTCGGTACTTTTTGGCTCTCTGGCGGCATATGTCCGGCATCAGAAGTGAGAAAGCTCGTTGGCTGGTATATACACCTTGGCATTGAATGTATTACGTACTCGTTTGCTTCGTAGGACATCAGAATGCGTAAGGCAATATAGAACTTTCTCAAAAAAATATGCAAGGAATCTAATATTTATATCATTGAAATCTATACCTAAAGTTGTGCGGTTTTCGTAGTAATCTGCTCAACAGGCACAGAGTAATTACTGCTGTTTTCAAGCCTGATAAATCCATGCTTTTCAGCAAAACTGTGTATTGAAGATGTGCTAGCTTGCTCAATCCCGATAACATCGTATTGATGCTCTTGCGCAAAATCGCTAATGAAACTAAGCAGTTCACTGCCATGTCCTTGGCGAGTTTTATTAAACTCTATTCGGCTAATCACAAGTGCTTTACCGCCCCAGTATTGATTGCCCAATTCGAATATACGTATGTATAGATCAAATTTATGGCGCCTTGCGTTAACATTCACGCCTAAGCCAGATGAAGTGCATGATGTCTTATAATTAAATTTTTCCATTAGGTAGGTGTTTAGAGCGTTGCAAAAAAGGTGTTTTTCGGATATTTCATGAGCAGGCATATATTTTTCCAGTCAATTATTTGATGAGCTATCGGCATTGATAATCATCTTGCACCTCGCTGATATGATGACATAAGAGCAAGCCTAGTATTTTCAAGATGTTTAAGATAGCAGAGCTTAAGGGGCATGCATTCTTGGGCTACATTATAAACTGTTAACCTAAAAAGACCAGAAGTTATGCAAGTAGACGCCTATCTTTAATCTGGTTTATCCACTTTAACTTTTGCTCTGCTTCGTGATGCCTTAACATTGAAATAGTGCCTTGTTCAGCGCGCTTAGCAACAGGCTGTATATGCGGTTTATTTGTACAAGGGTTATAAGGCTTATGTGGTTTGCGCAACGTATTAGAGGATGCGACTAATTACAATTTTATAGGGAAGTAGTTATCTGGGTTTCACCCTGCTGAGTTTCACCAGCCTGTGCCGAAACGGGCGCTGCAGCGACTCCACCGCTTCGTGTCGGTCCATAAAGCTAGACAAGTGCAGGCGACAGCGGAACGATATTCTCTTGTAATATTGGGTTAAGACTATCGTGAGGTAGGATGCATTTGCGATAAAAACAGATCAATTCGCTTCAGATTTTGTAGACGCCCTTAGGCCCTGTATTAAAGATATTAAGGTAGATCCATGAGCAACCTCCATTACATCGACTATTCAAAGTCGAGCCCGCCAAGTAATTAGTAGCACTTGTCTAGCGAGTCGCCGAACCCTCTAATGGTTAGATACCAGCCATTAGCTGTAGCAATGGAACGAGCGTTTCGTCAAACCTTCGCAATACGACGACAAAGAAATAATCTACAAGCTGAAATCTTCACATGTAGGCTGGACTAAACCGGGTATTTAAATGGCGATATTTTAAATAGCTCACCGTTGGCGTTCCACGTAGAATTTTGACTAAAAGGGTCGTTATTGATGTGTTCATTCATGTACATGCCACACAATGTCCAAGTTGTAGAATTTCTGTCATTAGCAGTGCGATTTTGATGGCCTTATTTCCCATACTGTTAATCACAATTATTTAATCTGCCTAGGTAAGTCGAAAGATGTTCTAGCTCGTTCAATTATGGAGTAAGAGATGTCTGATTTTGAGAAGGAGAGGTATCTGAGGCTGGCAGATGTGTGCGAACGTTACAGCATTTCTCGTTCGACGTGGTGGCGTTGGATAAATACTGAAGATGCTCCAAAGCCCGTGCGGATTGGCCCACGGGCCGTACGCTGGCCATTAAGGGTTTTATTGAACTGGGAGAATGGTAAATAAAGTAAGCAATGAATTTTCTCTGAGATATCAATATACGCACATTGGGAAACACCCATTATGCCGCCGTTGAGTATGCTTAGCGAGCGGCATAATGTGTTCCTCCAGAACAATAAAGGTGGCTGTGCGAAGGACTCTTTCGAGCGTGCCGGTTCCTTTTTTGGTCGGTCGGCCAGCCCGCGCATAGTTGCCGCTTTATATTTTGGCCGCAACCGAAGACGACTCAGATCAAATTGGTGTCGTCCAGTAGCTATTCTTCAAAAGCGCTAAGCTAATCGAGTGTCCAGAGTGCAAAAGGGCGCATGCGCTCTTTTTGTATCTAGCACTGCACAGGCTGTGAAGGACAACCAGTCATGGTGTTAATGGGAGCCATAAACGAAGTAGAGACGGCCGCAGGCACCACATTCGACTCTCGGCTAGGCGAGTCCCACTGGATTGAGAAAGAACGCATGCGGCTTTTGTTAATAGGTTTATGCATCGGGTTCCTATGACAACTCACCGTGTAGCTATGAGCACAAACATGCGAAGTACAGGGGCTCAATTCACAACTAGTAAAATCAGCAATATACTGAAATCAAACACACTGAAAAAGTCCGCATGCGGACTTTATGTAAGGGACTTTGCGCTGGTATGCCAGGTCAAAACAGCGGGATGCTATGAGCAGTTTCATTCGAAGCTCTGTAGTTCCCTCCATCACTAGCAAAGCCAAAATTCCGTCGAATGCACTGTCATCTCGCTCTCAAGTCAACTATGCATGGAGTTGTAGGCTGCATTACCCAAGTTAGAAACGCCTCACCGTCAGACTATCCCTACACTAAGCAGCGAAACCTAGAGCTAGAAAATTTCCGCATGCGGAAATTTTGAATGCACCGTCATCTCGTTCTCAGGTCAACTATGCATGGAGTTGTTGGCTGAATTCTCTGCATAGCGGGGTCACATGCAGACTATTCGGGGAGTAATAGACGAATCCGAGAGTAGAAAATTACCGCATGCGGTAATTTTAGTGCACCGTCTTCTGGTTCTCCGGTCAGCTATACATAGATTTTTTGACTGCATTACCCAAGTTAGAAACGTCGCACCGTCAGACTATCCCTACACTAAGCGGCGAAACCTAGAGCTAGAAAATTACCGCATGCGGAAATTTTGAATGCACCGTCATCTCGTTCTCAGGTCAACTATGCATGGAGTTGTTGGCTGGATTACCCAAGTTAGAAACGGCTCACCGTCAGACTATCCCTACACCAATAGACGAATCCGAGAGATAGAAAAAGTCCGCATGCGGACTTTTAAGAAGGAGCAATGTCACTGGCTGCTATAGGAACCAGTCTACGTTCTGTTAGAGGTACATAAGTAGTCAGAGCGCTCGCAGCATCACTATTAATCAGTAAATGCTGCCTAACCTAGCAAATGAAAAAGTCCGCATGCGGTCTTTTTGTAATGCACTTTGCACTGATATGCCAGGTCAAAACGGCGGGATGCTATGAGCAGTTTCATTCGAAGCTCTGTAGTCCCCTCCATCACTAGCAAAGCTAAAACTCCGTCGAATGCACTGTCATCTCGTTCTCAGGTCAACTATGCATGGAGCTGTTGGCTGCATTATTCAAGTTAGAAACGCCTCACCGTCAGACTATCCCAACACTAAGCGGCGAAACCTAGAGCTAGAAAATTTCCGCATGCGGAAATTTTGAATGCACCGCCATCTCGTTCTCAAATCAACTATTCATGGAGTTGTTGGCTGAATTCTCTGCATAGCGGGGTCACATGCAGACTATTCGGGGAGTAATAGACGAATCCGAGAGGTAGAAAATTACCGCATGCGGTAATTTTAGATGGATTCATGTCATGGACTACTAGATCGAACAGGCGTGGTGGCTGTATCAAGATTATTTCTAGTAGCGACGGCTCACAGTTCGATGATCAAAAATACTGACAGGCCAGCAGAAAGACGAATCCGAGAGTTAGAAATTACCGCATGCGGAAATTCTGAAGGCGTCGACATCTCGCTCTCAGGTCGACTATTCATTGAGTTGTTGGCTGGATGGTTGGATTATCCAACTTTATTCAGCTCACCGTCAGGCTATCTCAACAAAAATAACGACGCTTAGTGCAAGAAAATTACCGCATGCGGAAATTCTGAAGGCGTCGACATCTCGCTCTCAGGTCGACTATTCATTGAGTTGTTGGCTGGATGGTTGGATTATCCAACTTTATTCAGCTCACCGTCAGGCTATCTCAACAAAAATAACGACGCTTAGTGCAAGAAAATTACCGCATGCGGTAATTCTGAAGGCATCGACATCTCACTCTCAGGTCGTCTATTCATTAAGTTGATGGCTGGATTCTCTGCATAGAGGAGCTCACATGCAGACTATTCTGGGAGTAATAGACGAATCCGATAGAGAGAAATTACCGCATGCGGTAATTTTGAAGGCACCGCCGACACGTTGCCAAGCCAACTATTCATTACTTTCTTGGCTTGATAAACCAAGTTTGTAGCGGTTCACCCTCAGGCAATCCCGCCACAAAGGGGCAATCCGAGAGATAGGTATTTCCGCATGGGGGAATTTTGAAAGCACCGTCAAACAATAAAGAGATGTAGTTGGGATGTGTCGCAAAATAAAGCAGCAACTAGGGCTGGGCAACCTGGCATACAACCGATAAGAGGATCATCAGGTTAAGATAAGCAGGATGAAGCTATGGGGAACGTCTACCGGGTGTGTGCGCGGACGTGTTAGATAAAGATGCAGGTTGTAAGGTGAAACAGTTGCCGAGAATTAGCTATGGCATATCAACGCTTTTATTGCCTTCATGAAACTACTATTTAATTTACGTGGGCATAAATAGGAAGCCCGCGACAGTTGGATAAAGACTATCACGGGCTAGAGCAAGGCATGGGGATGCCTTGAATTAGTAATAGCATCTTTAGCGTGAAAATACATCTCTTCGGGGCAGTTTCATGGCAACTAGCCTTGTAATTTAACCCCTTAAGCAATACATATCAGCCCTCTCCTGAAACCCCATAGTTAGGACATCTATTGAATACCTGCTATCCGCCTATAATAGTCACTAACGAATGTGCAAATCGACTATATAAAGTTTATTGATAACCCAGACGCTCAAAGGCTTTTTACGCCAAGCATATTTATTTGAAGCAACTAACAACGTGACGCCTGTAGTCGTTTCAAACTCTGCTTGGAGACGCCCACAGGCGTTTATTAAAAAACATTAGGACGCCTGCAAGCGCTTGTTGCCAATAGAGAGACTCCCACAGGCGTCCCTATAACAGTTCGAGGATGCCTACATGCGTTTTAAACCTACTTCGAGACGCTCACAGGCGTTTCTTTACCGGGTAAAACACGCCCACAGGCGTTTTACTTGTGTTACGAGACGCTCACAGGCGTCTCTATATCTGTCTTAAGACGCCTACAGGCGTTTCCGCCATCTACCTCTACGCTAGAAGGGTTCTATCAAGCTGTAAGCGGTTCTATCAAGCATCCACGAAGGCCTTGATAAAGGCATTGAAGCACAAGTGTGCAAAAGAAGAAGCAAAGATCGGTTCGATCAGGTAAAGCTTAGTTCAACTATAGTCTCGCAATAGACAACGATGCTTTATGAGCTAGCCAACGACATTCCCAGCTTTAAGATGTTGGCCAGATTCTCTATGGGTTATCCATGGTCATCCAGTAAAGACAATCTCCGAAAGAGTGATTTCACGTTCTATGCGTTTAATCGTCAGGCCGATCTCAGTGAGACCGTTAAGATAATTCAGTCGCATGACCTGAAGAGCCGAATTGATTCGTTGCTGTGCTTGAGCATGCCATTCCGAGTGCTGATCAATATAGATGCGTGGCTCGGTACTCAGTAGGGCGGTAAACAGGGTTGATAGAAGCAGTGAGTTCATTATGGTCTAGTCAGTGAGAGGTTGATTAAATGCCGGCGCGACCACGAGGGTAGTCGATAAGCCTTTCGGTGACGCAAATAGGTAGAAGAGATGCCCGACCGGACTTTCACAGTTACTGACCCAGTGACTTTTATTCTCTGTCTGCATGGCCAACTGACATAGCTATTGTTAAGCGCCTAAGCAGTGCCAGCTCACAGGAACGCCATGTTGGGCTTTGACGCTATCGGCATATGCATTGGGTACCGAGGTCAGTTGTACTTTCAGACCAGGGTGGGGCGATGATGGATCAGTCTGTAATGATAACCGTGACATAGGGTGCATTTATTGCTGCAGCTCATCAGCCGCGTTATCGATTAATGGAATGTTGTCTCTAATAAGGTCAAATGGCGGGTTGGGCATAGCGAGACCAGAGACCTTTGGCATATCGATTGCTTTTCCCTATGACACTACCGGCGTTATCTCCGATGTCGTCGAGCTTGGGATCATCCAAAGAACCCGGTAGTTGTAAGAGGTCTAGCAGTGACGATGCATCTTTCCATATGCCTTTACCTTCGTTTTGCGCTTTCTCTTGCCAGGCGTAAAGTCTGTCACCCACCGACGTGCCTGGTGGTAGTAGTGCATACCCTTAAGCAATCACGTCTCGATTGATCCACCGATCACCCTGATAGGAGTTGCCGGTGACACTGCCATCAGCATCTAGTGAATCAGGAGCAATCATGAGTAGCTGACCTCCAACCATGCGGGTAAGGGTAGATATCGAATCAAAAGCAAAGGGCGGGGGAGGAGTGGGTGCTAGTACAGAGGACAGTTTAATGGTGAGCTGTTCACCGACCTGTGAACACCATTGGCGACGGCAAGTATTGCGTACCGATATTCTGACGGTATCGCCTGAGGCTACCTGGGTCAACGATCCGCGCATGGTAACGCTGCCCCGTTGTACGGTTTTTTGCTGCAGCGCGTTTGATTGAGTAGCTCTCAGCATTACCGTTGCGGATAGGGCCAGTGTGGGAAGGAGTGAACGCATAAAGCACCCGTCAGTCATTGATATAGCGTCGATGCTAGCAAGGTGCTTTATTCCGGGTGACCGATGAGGCGATCGTTTTGGCAGCCTTATCGGCATTGTTCAGATAATGTCCGTTTATCATTCATCGTTAATAAGCCCACTTAACCCTGTGCTATCAATAACAACACCGACCCATTCGTAGGGGGTGGCCATCATGTCGGGCCATAAATGTAGCGCTGCCAGGGTGAGAATGTCCCTCAGCACCACGCCGCCAAGATTGGATCTCATCAGAACAAACAGGGTGCCAAAGAGTAGGGCGGTTGGTGGTATAGGAAGTATAATCAGATGTCCTTTTCGGCTAGTATTTACCCTGGGCTTGAGCGGTATCTTCCGCTAAGGCCTCGGCTTCATCATCCACAATCATTCCGCGAATCACTTGGATGTATGCTCCCATGGGCTTCGCGCCAAAGACAATCTCGGTGCGTCCGGTTTTATGATTAATGATCATTGAGGAGGTCGTTGGGTTCATGTCCTGGTTCTGAGCACTGCGATTATCTTCACGGATTTGGGCGATCACGTCCTGGTCGTTCAATCAGGAGGCAAACGCTTCTTTGTCCAGGCCAATCGATGTCGCCATGTCGGTCATGCTGCGCGCATTGGTAGCACTGCTGATGTTGTCGTAATGATCGTCCAAGTAAACCCAAAATGCTTTATTCCCAACAAGACGACCCGCACACTCAGAGGCCACGGCTTTCGGTTCCGACAGGCTATAGATGATCGTCATCGGGAGGTACTGCGTATTGACTAGTCCATCACTGGCCTCGACCAATTGATTGGGCGTGCCGTGGAAGCGCTGAAAAAAGGAACACTGCGTATCAGCAAAGGTATAGAGGGTGAACCTTGCGTCGGGCTACCGTATATCCAGTTGTCGCCTTCTACGCTGTCATGAAGCAAGTCATAGGATGCGAATTTCTCAGCACGCATGGCTTGCTGCTGATTTTCGTAATGCGCCTTGATGCCTTCGGCAATAGCAGTGGAAAGGTTATCGTTACTGGTCGCCGGTGCGGCGAGCTGTGAGTGTTGAATCTACGTCAAGATCGCGATGTTGTTGTCAATCTGATCGTTCACGCTGACCATGCCAGTGGCATAAAGTGTTAAGACTGATCCAGCTGCTGCGCCGATAAACGAACCCAAACCACCGAGTAGTAGGGGATTAGCGATGCTACTACTTTTCTTTGCTGCTACTGCCTTTCTGTTCATCAAGGGTTTCTCACAAGTTTAAGTACGCCAACCAGACTGCTTTGGCAGCAATGGCTACGACATAGCCAAGTCCGGCATTAATGATAGAAGCTACCAGGTGACTGAAAACGTCTACGGACTTCAGGTGATCTTTAACTGACAGCGCCATGACTATAATGCCGGGGATAAAGAACATCAGGTGACTACTGCTAACACTGTCAGTAAAAACCGTTGCCCAAATAACCGGCAATAAACAGGTCTGCAAATAACCGCCAATGTATCCTCGAACTTGCCCGACGGATGCTGTGGTCGGTAGCGACTCTTTAAGGAACGTAAAAATGGATTTTGTGAATATAACTTTCTCCTACCTGGTTATGTTGTTAGCTCATCCACTTTACTGACCAAGCCGCGATCGACAAGCGTTACTGTCGCCTGCATCGACCTTCAAGTACAACAGACCAAGAAGCAGGCAACATTCTAATGATTTCCAACAGAAGCTGTTCATCTGCTAATTACAGGATCATACCCATCCACTCTTCAATTATCATTGGGCGAATTTCAAGCTGGCCCCATGATTGCAACCTTTGTGCACTTACATCTATTGCCTGATTGGCTAATACCAACACGGGACATTTCGAAGAAAGCCCATCGGTTTTACGTTAAATTAATACAGCAGTTTGGGCCGCACGCCATTCAACATCATCAACCACCATAACGCAGAATCAACGATGGGTGCTTCGAGTTGCTAATAGGGGGCAAGTTCTGATCTATCTGATATAGGCGCGCAGCGTATATCTGCGTTTGTCTACTACGCCCATACAATAGATCGTCTAAATACATCGTCTGTCGTTCCGGTTAAGAAAAATGTATTTTAGCGTCTTCAAAATCCGGGAATTGTAGATTAGGGTGCAATTTTGAGGGGGTTAATGGCTTTTTTACTAGATATCAAAAATTGAACGTGGCACTACCATTTTTTTTGCATAATTGCGAAGCATTGAGCAAACCATACGATCGTCATAAGCGTCTTCATCGGTCGTGTACCGTAGAGGTGAATTTTCAGCATTACGGATACATACTAAAGGTGGGCCTTCTCCAACTTCTTCCGCGAAACAAAAGCCAGGAAGGTATCAATAATGATGTCAACTTCTTTTCTAATCTCAATAAAATAGTGTGGTTTTCAGAACGTTGCAGACTGCCCCAAGGCGGAAAAGCTCAAAGAACCGCGCAATAGACGATGAGGTATTTCTGCTTTCTCTAACTGGTAAGATACCAGGGAGCTTGCCTCAAGACATTCCATCGAATGATCAACCACCACATCAGAGCAGAGCTCGTAAATTAATTGAAGGACAGAGAGGTCGTAAGGTTGCATTATAGTGTTTTTCAGCAAAAAAATTCACAGAGCGACAAGTTTAAGCGCGTCTTTTGAGTAATAAATGTTTGTTCATTTAGAGAGTCATACTTGATGGCTATCATTTAATAGACCTTATTCAGATAACCGTAAAGAGATGCTTGGATAAGATTAATGAACGCCTGCAAGCTCTACTCGTAAACCAGCACGACGCCCACAGGCGTTTTATGCATACCCATCATGACGCCCACAGGCGTCTCTGGCTAAAGCATAAATGATTATTTATACTTTAATCACACGCATCGCTTCTTTAATTGTTTGCTAAATTTGTACATATAGCTCCTGCTAAAAATTCCAAATTAACGCATAAAATCGCAGTTAGCTTGATTTCGGCTGCAAAACAGCTCGTAGAAGGTCGTCTCTGAGTGCGTTCAGGGTAGCACCCTATGGCTCCCCCTAGGTTGGTCAGCGGAAAGCTGCCACAGGGCCTATGTAGGTCTTCTGTGAGGGAGGGAGAAGGTGCTGCCTCGCAGGTCAGACTGCGATTAAGGCTAACGGAGGGTGCCTAAAGCATTTTTGTAAGCTTTCAGCTGTGATCGCTGTTTCGCGAGCAGTTTTGTCATCTCACGACAAACCTTAAATTTTCTCTCCATAACTCTAACGATCTCTTTCCCCCAATCCAAAAGACCAGCTATATCTTTTTCAAGACATGTATTTAGACCTGTTTTGCGTAAGTGTTGAGCTTTGATCTTACTAGCGCCCTCATGTTTAATTTAAAAAGCTTTGTAGTACGATATTTCTAATGAGTCCTCGCGGTGCCGGTTTCTCACGCCAAGAGAATTACCATACTGCCCATCAGCACGGTATTCATCTATCTCTTCCCAGAATTCGTCTGAAAATGAAACTGCAAGTAGCTAAACCTTCTTCAGCTCAAATTTGAGTTCTGCAATCCTCTCGTCCACTTCGTCAGCCATCGATGAGCAAAGCTCGACCATTCAACCTGCGCGGACTTCTGGTGAGTCTATCAACTGCTGAATATGTGTTGGGGAGTCGTATATTTTGATGGGGAACATCCCTGCCCATTCCCCACGTTAATATCTGTCTGGGGAAGCAACATGTTTTCGACCGCTTTTTTGCGTGTGAGATGCGACGAGTGGCCACCGAATGTAAAACGAACTGGGGGCGGGGAAATACGATGTGTTCCCCAGACTGACTTGGTTTTCCTAATTTAACAAGCTAGGGCTTTATCTTAAATAGATCCATAAGCTTTTTTAGTCAGTCTGGGGAATGCGTTTAAATCAAGCATAAAGCTTTCTTCTGCAAAAAAGGCTACTCGAAATGATCAATAGCTTCAAAAGACGCCTGCAGGCGTCTCGTTGGAATACGTATATTAATGTTTTATGATTAACATGCTCTGTGATTTGTTTTTGTTATCGTTAAGAGGTAGGCTAAATAGGCGTAATATTTGAACAGATATTATGTGTTTGGAGGCAATATCCATTAATGGAAGAGTCAATGTAAATCCTTAATTCGTATTTTTTAAATCTGCTTTGCATTGATAAGATTGCTAAATAAAATTTATTAAAATGAGTAATTTGGAATTTTGGCGGCCGAAATTAAATGCAGTAGCGAGAGGCTTGCCTAGACTTTGTTGATTGGTTCCTGATTCTGAAAATTAAGTTAACTAGAAATGCACTGATACTGAAAAATATTGTTTATTTTTTATGTGATATTTATTTATGACGACGCAAATTAAGTTGCTATGCTTATTGTTAGCTCTGTATTGCATAGTTGAAAGTATTAGAAATAATTGCAAAGATAATCGAAATGTCAGCAACAAGCCTGCGTCAGTCGAACTGTACAATCCAATTAGCGTTAGCAGAATCTCTGTACGCCCCTGCGGCCTCTAGCGTGACCCCCGTGAGCTGCACATACAAAAAGTAAAATAACGAGGGAAAAAATGCTAAATAAATTTAATAAATAACGAGTACGATACGTGATGTTTCCCCAAAAAAAACGCCATGTTGGCGGTTCTTAACAGTGAGTTTTACCAATGCTTATTTTTTTCGATTAAGACGGTGTACACCAATAGTGAGCAATACCGCAATAAATAATGGTGTACAAAGCAATAAAAATTTGATACTTAAAATTTCATGAATCATTTTGTCTTCTCCTCTATGTCTAATTTTATTTTATTATAAAGGCATGTGAAAGTTGTTAATATCCCTACGACTATCGCAAGTATTCCAGTCTTCAAACTAACCTCATCCAAGAATAAGGTTAAGACGATGCTTAGAGATGTAATTAAAACCCCTAATCGTTGACAAGCATTATTCGCCTCTCTAAAAAGAGAGCGTAAAATTTTTTCTTGCATCTCGAGTCACCTATTTAATTTATATTTAAAATTTTTTACCAGCTTCTAAAAGGATACCGCACTTTTTGCGCAGGGCAAGTCGAATCTGCATATTTTTATTCTTGCTATTTGTGTCATCGCGCTATTGCGCTGCTATTTTTCTATTATATAATTTCATCTGTTTAAACCAGTCAGATTTAGATGAATTGCTAAGATTTTTTTTTGTATTTTCTAGATTATGGTTTGTTTGCTACTGAGGAAGAATAAAATGAAAATTATTGGGAAGTTGGAAATCAATACCGTTACAGACGTGATATGTGATGTATGTCTTTGTTCTACTCGAATTGCATCTGATACACTTGAGTTTGCGACGCTAAAAGCTCATTGGGGCTATGGCTCTGAGCATGATGGCGAGCGATACGAGTTGCATCTATGTGAAAGTTGTTTTTTTAATACAGTGTCATACTTAAAACAAGAACGAAGCATACAAAACTTGTTCAGCGACGACGACAAGGCCAATTGTAACGGTGAGGGCGAAAAATTAGGGTTGGTGGCCACTGACTCCTTTTTCGGCAATAATGATTGAGCTAAACACTAGCCCGATAAATACACAAACAGTTTGCAGTTTTGTTATTTGATTCTAGGTGTTAACATCTTTTTTTCTTTTTCTCACTCTTTGGCAGCTCTTACAGACAGCGGCACTTAGTATGTTTGCCTATCTATATAACGCTGAAGAGCGAGTTGCTAGTAATCATTGAAAACATGTTGTTGTACATTGCTTAATAGTCCAGTTCAAGTCTAGCAAGACATGATTACTTAGGGTTTGTCGAATGGATAAAAAAGACTTAACATCTAATTCGCAAATACTAAGCATATGCTAGTGACCATGTCAGCAGCTATAAGTAGCTTCATTGCCTAGAGACCCATGTAGTCGGTGTCTAGGCTATGTTAGAGGTAAGGAGGGAGTGAGTAAACGCGCTGTTAATACACACTTCGACTACCGGTAATAGTCAAACTTTACAGCACTCAGCCATCAAATATAATTTTTATGCCCTATATTAAGGCCGAGGGATTAGCTTATAGCGAATCCATCTAAGCATGGGTTGATCGTCTTTTTTATGTACGTTAGTCTAAAGATGTCGGCGGCAGGAAGCCGCTTTAGAAATGGATGTCTCGCTCAGGACGAGCGGCCACAAGCCAGGAAGGCAAGAGTTAGAAACGCCCCATGATTGGGGCGTTTTTTTGTCTGTTGTAGGAGTTGGTTTACAAAAACTATCACTGGTTTCCTGCATAACTAATCCTTTAAGACCATTATGCTGTAGATGTGACGCCAGGATCGCCGCTCAAGCATGGCGGATGCGTTACACCATGGAAGTGATGTTTGATAGCGAAGGGAATCTGAAATGCCTGGGACGGCATGCCTGCCTTTACGCTGAAAACAACACTTAAAATACAAAGCATTACGTGAAACAGATGCTCGCATTGTCATCCGACAGCTTATGGTGCTTCTGAGAGCGGTGGGGGCTAGCCAGTGGTAATGCCTTTATTATGGCCGCTCGCTATTCTGGTTGAGCTGGCTGATGCCGCTGGAGTGATCCTCGTTCATATGAACCGCATTTTTCAGGCGCTTCGTTCGGAAGGCTTCTGATAGTGATTCTCAGTGGATTCATGCGTCATCATCCTTTACAGGTAGTACTTCATCTAGGTCTACATCAATACCTGACGTAAGACGTTCGGCAGCGGCAAAAGCGCCATTGGTAACAAGACGAATGTTTTCCGGATGTTCGAGCAAATCGTGCTCTAGGAACGCCAAAAAGCTGTTTTTAACGAACTCTTGGCTAGACTCATCGTTAGCGCGTGAGAGTATCACTTCCCCATTGGCTCGAATCGTATAGTGAATTCGATCATGTGGTTTCAGCTTTAGTGCCTGACACACCGATTTGGGCACCATCGTTTGGTAGTGATCTGATAGGGTGGTGTACGCCTGAGTGGAAGTGGTCATGTTCGGTCATCCGTTCGATGATATGGCTAAATTGATGCAAACGCATCGTCGAGGGGCGATCAACAAGTATCACAACTACATAATGGTAACTGTTGAGGTTATTTCAGGGTTGACGCAGCATAGTGGGTAACGTAAGAGCGATCGAAGCCGACCACATCTACTGACCAGACCAGAGCACCATAGCGCATAAGCTAAGGCTTGATCAGTAAACCGTGTTGGCAAGAACTACCTTAACGCTTACATTGTTACACATAAAATTCCACGCAGTGTAAAACTAAAGTACCCAATTAATACAACCTGCAGGGGGTGTTCAGCCCGATATTCAACTTAACTAATTCTCAGAGTGAGTTCCTTGATATTCTCTGGGCGGATGAGATTCCTTATGGCACTACCGAATCAAAAAATATGATGTCTCATCAAATATATGCTGCTGGACAATCTCTGACGCAGAAAGGGCTTCTTAAGTTTTTCAAGGTCAAGGATAGTGAAACCACCGAAGAAGATTTTTCTTTGACAGAAGAGGCAGAGGTTACGTTGCAAGAACGAATATTAAAAAAAAGCCTAAGCGTAAGGTTGTAAGGATCTCACTTAGATTTGTATACGCTCCTGGTTCATCAGGTGGTGGAGCACCTGGTGCCAAAACAAAGTTAATTTAACAATCTGCTGCACAGCGACCGATTTTCTGCCACTTCGCGGCTCCAAACCAGCGCGTGAGCTGGGCGTTATATCAGTGTCGACTAAATGACCGCTCCTGGCCGAAACCAGCCTTCCAAGGCCCTTATGTGTCATTTCCAGAAAGTGACTACCTGAATGTCCTCAGTGGGCGCATTCACCTTTTACCCTAGCCATACGCTTGCGTCAAAAACGCGATGAGGCTTAGTGGTGGCTCCTATCGATGAGCCGTCAAAACCATGAACGCAGCCAATGGCAGGGTAGGGCAACACTGGCTCGACGAAATTCAGGCGTTATGGCCAAAGGTTTTGCGCCAGTCGCGTGGGTTGACTTGATGATGATGCCTAAAGTGTTGCCGGAAAGAGGTCGCTGTGTGGAAACCAACTTTCTCTGATATCGCTTCCACCGACAAGGAAGTGGTTTCCAGCAGTTCGCGCCCACGTCGTAACCGCTCGTTCACTAACCACTCCACGACCGTCATGCCGGTCGCTTTTTGAAAATGACGCGTGAAGGTACGTCTGCTCATGGCGGTACGCGCCGCTAGCTCATCAATGCTATGCGAAGCGGTTAGGTTTTCTCTCAAATAGTCCAATAAGCGGTTGATGTGGGCATCCTGGGTGGAGGTAGCCACCGGTTGTTCAATGAACTGCGCCTGGCCACCCTCACGATGCGGCGCAACTACCATGACCCGGGCTACCTTGTTCGCAATTTGCGCGCCGTAATATTCACGCACTAGGAATAAGCAACAATCCAGGCCAGCAGCAGTACCCGCAGAGGTCACCAGCCGATCCTCCTCCACATAGAGCGCATTGGTGTCCAGTTTGACCTTGGGGAAGCGGCGACTGAAATCCTGCTCGGCCAGCCAGTGAGTCGACGCCCGCTTATTGTCGAGCAGCCCCGCGTAAGCCAGGGCATAGGTGCCGTAACAAAGCCCGACCACATGAGCACCCCTTTCATGACAACGGATGAGCGCTTCGGACAGCGCTGACGGCGGGGCTGCATCCAGGTCATGCCAGCCGGGCACCACCGCGATATCCACGTTGTCCAAAAGCTCTAAACCGCCATCGGGACGGATCGTCATTGCATGCTCGGCCTCCAATGATTCCCCTCCCGGTGCCACAAGGGTTAGATCGAACAGCGGGCGATCGATCAAAGCCATGCCGAACAGCGTGTAAGGCACTGAGAAGTGGAAAGGGCTAATACGTGGATGAAGGATCAGTCCAACGCGAGGCAGAGACAAGGCTTGGCTCCTAAGGGTGTATTCACTTAATACTACTATGCTGGCCCAAAAGTTTCGATCATTGGCTTTCAGGCCAATGTTTCTGTTGTTTGAACGCCTCTACACTGCCTGTCATCAACCATCCATATTTTGATAGGAAGTATCTAGATGTTATTTAAAACCTTAGCCAGTTCTCTCGTCCTAGCCACAGGACTCATTGCCGGTAACGCATTGGCGGATTCAACCCCCCAGGCGTCAACGCATCAAGTGCAGCAGATTCGCAATGCAACGGTGAAAATCACCTATGGGGACACCACCTTTTTGGTTGATCCGATGCTGGCCGTGCAGGGCGCTTATCCTGGCTTCGAGAATACCTATCGTAGCGAGTTGCGTAATCCTCTGGTGGGGCTGCCCATGCCCTTTGAGGTGATGATCGATGACGTCGACGCTGTCATCGTTACTCACACACACCTCGACCACTGGGACGATGCCGCCCAGGAGCTGCTGCCGAAGGACATTCCCCTGTTTGCACAGAACACTGCCGATGCCAAGCTGATTCGCTCACAGGGTTTTAGCGATGTGCGTTTGTTGGACGGTGAGGCGGAATTTGGTGGAGTAACAATGCATAAAACGGGCGGTCAGCATGGCTCGGATACTCTCTATGCTGTCCCCGAACTGGCAAAAGCCCTCGGTGACTTTATGGGCGTCGTCTTCGAAGCCCCTGACCAAAAAACCACGTATCTGGTGGGCGACTCCATTTGGCGTGATGAGGTTGAACAGGCACTGGCGCAATATAACCCAGAGGTAATCGTATTGAATGCCGGTGCCGCAGAGATGACCGGTTTTGAAGGTGACCCGATTATTATGGGTAAGGAAGACACACTGCGGGCCCATCGAGCGGCCCCTGATGCCACCATCATAGCAGTGCATATGGAAGCCGTGAACCATATGACGCTAAGCCGTGACGAGCTGTCTGATTACGTGCAAGAAGTAGGGATCCAGGATCACGTCTCTATCCCTGCCGATGGTGAAGTCATCTCCTTTTAATGCCATGGGCCGCCTTTCACGGCGGCCCATTTCTTCATATCAATGTCTCTAAAACTGGCTTGCTGGCTTCATTGCCCAGGCGTAAACGCCCAGGCAACCACTACTGAAAAGGATTAACCCCATGAGTAATCGCGCTATTATCGTCGTCGATATCCAGAATGAGTATTTTCCCGGTGGCAAGCTGCAACTGGAGGGTATTGAAAAGGCCGCGGCGAATGCCGCCAGGGTCATTGAGCATGCGCGGTCGGCAAAAGATCTCGTTATCTATGTCCAGCATGAGTCTGCTGATCCAGCGATCCCTTTCTTCACCCCCGGTACACCAGAGGTCGCCATCCACTCCATGGTTGCACCGTTGGAGCAGGAGACAGTACGAGTGAAGCATTTCCCTAACTCGTTTCGTGAGACGGGTTTGAAGGCGCTACTGGATGAGCAAAGTATTGAGGAGGTCGTCATTATTGGCGCCATGAGCCATATGTGCATCGATGCAACCAGTCGGGCGGCGTCGGACTTCGGCTACAAGACAACCATTATCCATGATGCCTGCGCCACGATGGATCTTGAATTCGAAGGCGCTACGGTGCCAGCGTCTCAGGTTCATGCAACGATAATGGCAGCCTTGGCATTTGCTTACGGCACGGTAACTACAACGGAGCACTATATAGGGTAATGCCATAGCCCTGTGCGACGTGGCCACCTCTACTTACTCATTGAGATTAACCTGCCGAGCGAGTTGCGACATAACGCCCTATGCGGGCAACAGATAATCTTCAAATAATGTTGTGCTGCCACCATAGCAGTACAACATTATCGTAGGGACAGATTATTTTATGTTGCAACAAAGTATTGCCATTGGGCCGATGGGTTTCAGCCTTCACCAGCTATTGATTGGTTTTTCTTTTATGTTAGCCCTCCTTGTCGGTGCACTACTGGGCCGCCGCCGCCATGTTCCCGTGAGTGATACGCTATTTACGCTACTTTTTGTTGCAATTCTCGGCGCGCGCTTAGTTTTCGTAGTGCGCTACTGGGGTGAATATGATGGCTTATTAGACCGCTTAGATATTCGTGATGGAGGCTTTGATATTATTGGGGGGATTTTAATTGGCCTTGCGTATGCCAGCTGGTCTTTATGGCATTTTCCTCGCCAGCGCATCCCGCTAAGTGGAGCACTCTTGGCAGGTGGCTTTGTATGGAGCTTAGCTGCTGGCAGCATGCTATTGATGGAGCAACAATCACGCCCACTGCCTAAGGCTCCACTTATCACCCTTGATGGAGATCCCATCAACTTGCCGCAAATATCACAAACTAGCCAACAACCATTAGTGGTTAACCTATGGGCGAGCTGGTGCCCGCCTTGTATTCGTGAAATGCCTGTATTTGAAGAAGTTCAAAGGAATGAAGCGGAGATTACCTTTGTGTTTATCAACCAAGGAGAATCGCCGACACACATTGATGCTTTTATGAACAAACATGATTTCACGCTAGATAATGTTTGGCTAGACCCCCGCAATGCCATTGGCCAAGCCACCGGTGCCCACGCCATGCCAACCACACTTTTTTATGATGCCGATGGGCAACTGGTCAATACGCACTTTGGCGAGCTTTCCAGCGCTACCTTGCAACGTAGCCTGGAACGTTTGCGCTGACCCGCATCCATATCGTTCAACCTCTGCTGTCTAATTGAAAATGCCCCACTTAAACAGGATGTAGTAATGCGCTTAAATCAACACGCTTCTATTAGCAGTTTTCTCCTACTGGCAGGGCTTAGTGGCCTTTCAGCTAGCCACGCCGATGACTTACCCGCCCCCGTTCAGGCCCTCGCCGACCAAGGGATAGAAATTCACGGACAGTTTGATGCCCCTGGCGGGTTACGCGGCTATGGCGCTAGTGTCCAGGGCCGTGACATGGCGATCTACCTGACGCCCGATAAAGAACATGCCATTATCGGCACATTAATGGATAGCCGAGGCAATGATCTTACTGAAGCGCAGTTGGATGAGCACGTAAGAGCGCCCTTGGAAGCTGAAACCTGGCAGGCATTCGAGGCCAGCCACTGGATTCAAGATGGCGACGTGGATGCACCGCGCACCATTTATACCTTTACGGATCCAAACTGCCCCTACTGTCGTCAACTCTGGCATGCCGTTCGTCCTTGGGTCGAAGCCGGTGAGGTACAGCTACGTCATATCATGGTAGGTATTTTAGCCCCTGACAGCCCCGGCAAAGCAGCTGCTATCTTAGGTGCCGATGATCCTTCCGCAACGTTACATGCACATGAAAGCGGCGACCAAGAGATAGAGGCCAGCGCTCAATCTCGTGAGATCGAAGAACAGGTGTATGCCAATAACCAATTATTTGAAGAGTTGGGGTTATACGCTACGCCGACAAGCGCCTTCCAACGTGAGACAGACAACGGCACTCTTCGAATCGACCGAATAGAAGGCATGCCCAGCGAATCACGGTTAATAGAAATGATGGGCAGTGAAACGCCCTAACACGTCAATTGAAAACTCCACCGCATGCTAATTTAACTCTGCGGTGGAGTAGAGCCAGTATCAATCCTCGCTTAGGTTCTCAAATCTAGGCATCCCTACGTTCCATGGCTGTGCGTCGCCTTTGTCACCAAAGTTATCGTGATTGCCGAGCACATGATCATCATGCTCGCGGGCTTTGCCATAAAGTGAGCGACCATGGAAGCGTTCGGCTGTCTCAGCGACATCACCCGTGTAGCGGGGGTCTTGAGGGCGTTCTTGGCTGCTTACATAATAGGCAATATCCCAGGCCTGCTGATCTGAGAGCGAGTGAGGTTGGCCTAAGGGCATATTATTTTGAATGAAACCGGCCGCAGTGTCTAAACGAGCAATACCGGCTCCCCAATTGTTCGACCCATCACCCCAGGGAGCAGGAAAAACATACTCGCCGTTCTCGTAATGCCCTGAACCATCTTCTTGGTGGCATATTGCACAGTTTTCTTGGTAGGCAGCTTCACCACGTGCATAGTCAGGAGCTTGCTCAGGTTCATCCGGCGCAGGAAAACCACGTCCATAAATCGGTTTGTCTGGATACATCGGCGCACCGGTGGCCAACCACTGATGGTAGGCGCTGAGTGCCAACATTTCATCACTGCCATACTCAGGAGGCACACCATTCATAGAGTAGGCAAAGCAACCTGCGATACGCTCTTCAAGGCTATTCACATGCTGATTTTTACCGCGAAAATCAGGTAGTGTTACTGCTGCCGTCCAAACAGGCGCACTAAATGGTTGACGACCTTCGCCTAGATGGCAGCTAGAACAATTCATATCGTTATAAACATACTTATTGCGCAGCTGCTGAGTATCCGTAAATAGCTCGTAGCCGTAGCGAATGACCTTTTTTAACTCAGGATGAATATCCGCCGCTTCCAGGTCTTCCATAGTCGGCGGCACATGGACCAGCTCGCCCTCCTGGGGTGCAGGATATCCGAGTTCGGTAAGGTTCTGATAAGGCATCGCCTCGCTTTCAGACTCCCCATTAGCGGCATATGCCGTCATAGCCAATCCGGCAACCAGTGAGGTGGTCGCGATTGCCAGGACAAGAGTGCGTTTATGCATTGTCATCATTATTCTCCCGCTGCCTGGCTAGCGTTTTGGCGGGCATACCACGCCGAAACGGCCTGAATATCATCATCACTTAAACGCTTAGCTATCGATCCCATTAAATTTTGTGGATCATTAGAGCGCTCTTCATCTTTCCAAGCCTGTAGTTGAGCTTGAATGTAGCCAGCGTGTTGACTGGCGATGCCCGGAAAGTCACTACCAACGCCCATACCCCCTGGTCCATGGCAGCTTTTACACGACACAATATAGGCATCCCAGTCACCACGATTAGCTAACTGCTCGCCGCGCGCCAGAAGTGCTTCGTCCGCCTTATCACCGCCTTGCCCCGGGGTAACTTCTAGCTGACTGTAGTACGCCGCTACGTCTAGTACCTGCTGGTCATCAAGCATATTGGCAAATGGCATCATCGTAGCACTTTGGCGTCGACCCTCTTTAAAATCATGCAGTTGCTTAACGATATATGCTGCATCTAAACCCGCTAAGCGGGGCCACGATTCGCCATTTTCTACATGCAGCCCACTGCCATCGGCTTGGTGACAGGCGGTGCAAGTGGCAGCTGCCAATAGGCCTCGGCCTGCATCACCCTGCTCTGCGAGCGCGCTTCCGGCCACCAGGCCAGCCCCCAATAACAGACCAAACCTTCTCAGGTAGTTATTATTCATCGTGATTTTCCTTCTGACGTTATCGTTGTCTTTTGTTAACACCTTATTGAATAGAAACACTACCCAGACGCCTATGGCTTGGTCGTTTTTGGCATCGTCACAGGCATTACCAAGCGCGCGGTAAACCCTCCTTCAGCGGGGCTAATAAAGGTAACTTCACCGCCAAAACGCTCGGCGATTGCCGTCACTATAGCTAGCCCAAGCCCGCTCCCTTGCTGCTTACTGGCGCGCCAAAAGCGTTGCGTTATTTGCTTAAGCGTCGCTTCATCCACGCCTGGCCCCTGGTCACTAACAATAAACGTAAGGAAACTCTCACCAGGCTCCCACTGCACTTCCAGCGTAATGGGCATATCTGATGATCCATGCTGCAGAGCGTTATCTAGCAAATTTCGTAAGGCGGTAACCGCCAGCTCCCGTGGCATGGCGAGTGTGGCTTCCGGCCATCGCGGCGGTAAAACAAAACGCTCTAGGTGAGGTTCGTGAGTATCGGCTATCGCGTTCTCAGCTACTTCCGCCACATGACTCGCTTCTCCATCATCAAAGCGTATACGTCCTTCCACGCGAGCCAAGGTGAGTAATTGATCTAGCGTTGAGTTCAACCGGCCCACACCTTCTTCAGCATGGCTGAGTGATTCCATTGCTGCGCTTCCCTCTAAGCGACGAGCCACTTGAAGGTGAGTTTTGATCGCAGTGAGGGGCGTACGTAACTCATGAGCGGCGTCGTTAGTAAAGCGTTGCTCGCGGATAATGGTTTGTTGGATTCGGGCCAACAGACCATTAAGGGTGTCAATCAGCGGTCGAATCTCTTTGGGTAGGCCATAGGTAGCAATGGGGGCCAACGCATCAGGATGACGATTCGCGAGAGACTCGCGTAACCGTGTCAGTGGCGCTAAACCTCGCCAAATTCCTAACCACAACGCTATCATGCTGCCCACAAGTGCAACGATGAAGGGGACGACGGCTAATCGCACGACATCGTTGAGCAACATGTTGCGCTCATCCATACGATCAGCCGTGGTAATGACAATACCATCGCGTTCATAGGTAAAGACCCGCCACGTCACGCCCCCTGCTTGTCGGTAAGCATGTCCCTTTTCGCCCGGCGCGAGAATATTGTCCATATCGGCATGAGTACGCGCCATAATTTCACCTGCGGGGGAGTGTACTTGGCAGGCGAGTCCTTCTATGGAGGGGATGGACAGGACCGGTTGCTCGGCGTTCTGCCATACTTCAATCGGCAGTTGGAGAACTAAACCAGCCACCATACGTGCCGATTGGGCCAAACGCTGGTCCAGGGTGTCGACAAACTTTTCTTCTAGGTCTCGCATTAACCAAGCAGCGGCGATACCCCATAGTAGGGCCAGGGTGAAACCCAGCGTGAGCAACAAACGGGCACGTAAACTCATAGCTGACCCTTATAGGGCGTACCCGCTAAATGCACCGCCTCTGCCTTACCTAATCGGTAGCCGAACCCTCGCACTGTTTCGATGACGCCACTGCCCAACTTGCGGCGCAAATGATGAATATGCACATTGAGTGCATTACTCTCGACATCATCATTCATGCCATAAATGCTATCTTTAAGCTGGTCTGCGGAAAGTACGCTACGCGGCGACTGAAGGAACGTTTCGAGCAGTACCAGCTCACGGCGTGAAAGCATTATCAGTTGGCCTGCCACGTAAACTTCCCGTGCCGTAGGGTCTAGCGCAAGCTCTCCATGGTTAATCAAAACACGGCTGCGCCCAGCAGCCCGGCGTAATAGAGCCTGCAATCTCGCCACTAATTCATTTAAATCAAATGGTTTAACCAAATAGTCATCGGCACCACCTTGTAATCCATCCACTCGGTCACGCACGGCATCTCTTGCAGTAAGCACTAATACGGGCACATCGATCCCTTGCTCACGCCACTCTGATAATAATTGTAGGCCATCTCCATCGGGTAAGCCGCGGTCTAGGATGACCACATCGCTGGAAACCGTTTGCAGCGCCTGACGGGCAGCTTTAAGGGTCGATACGTGATCCACCACAAAATCGAATGTCATTAATCCGGAGCGAATGCCTAAGGCGACAAGCGGATCATCTTCAATTAGCAAAACGTGCATAGCAGTTTCCTTTTTATTACCCGTCAGCATGACTAACGGGCATTAACTCTGCGTTAAGGAGGCGGCATCAAGTCCCAAAAGCACCCTCTTTTTTAGTTCCTAATTGCCAGGAACAGCTGTCTTAGCACGTAAACGTAAACCTTGAGCAGGGTAAGTACATTACTCAGCGGACTGAAAGTCGCTGGGGGGAGGTGTAGCGCGCAGAAATAAACTCCGCTCTCTTAACAAAGGAGAGCAGAGAGTTGATTTGGCATGTACATTTCGGCCCTGCCCACTGAGGGTAGGACTTGCTTGGCCTGATGAGCATTCGCTTAGATAAGCGAATGCGTTCTTAACGTTCTACTCTGTCCAGCACTTCGTACATACGATCACGTGGGCTTGCTGGCGGAGTACTTACTAGGTGGGAAAAGTCTCCACGTAATGCTTTAAGCGCATAGCGTTCTTGATCGATTTCTTTTGAAGTGCGTACACCACGTTTTCGAAAGATAATGATGGGTGGACACCAGCCCTGCAATGCGTGTTGCAGAAGAAAACCGGTTACCGCCGCAGGCAACAGAAGCCAACGCTTATCGACTAACGCCCCAAGGGCCACACCAGCCAGGCTTAGGGTAGCCGCATTCGCTTCCAGAGTGCGTTCAATGTCCCACTCATGGTCAAGTTCGTGCAGACGTTGTTCAATTTCATGGGGGTGTTCGGCGAAGTACGCAATGTTGTCTTCGGTGCGCCGCCGGATATGCTGGTTGATGCTGTCAGCAGTATTCTGCTCAACGCGTGAAGTCGTTGAAGGGAGCATATGACCTCCTTTTCCTAATTTAATTTGTCCAACGTCATCCTTTCTTCAGACACTAGTTATCTTTCGTTAACCTAAAACTACACTTCGAAACCTGTACTTCAATCGTAGCAAACAATGGTTGAAGCTCAAGCGCCGATCAGCGGCTGCCTGAGAACCGCTTTGCTAACCACCAACCGCCAATCATTGCCACAAGCATCGCGACGAGAGGCGTGGTCAGTCCGACGACCGAGGCGATGGCAGGACCTGGACAGTAGCCCGACAGCCCCCAGCCAATACCAAAGAGCGCCGCCCCACCGAGCAAGCGGCTATCGAGTTCACGCTTGGTTGGTAGGTGGAATTCATCAGCAAAAAAAGGGCTGCTCCGACGCAATACCAACCGGTAGCCGATGAAGGTAGTGATGACGGCCCCGCCCAGTACGAAGGCCAAGGTAGGATCCCATTCGCCGGCGATATCCAGAAAGCCGAGAACACGCGCCGGATCGGTCATGCCCGAAATGGCGAGGCCGAGTCCGAACAAAAGCCCTGCGGCATAAGCCATTAAGGTTCTCATGCTCCACCTCCCATCACGTGTCGGGTGATATAGACGGTTGCCATGGCACTCAGCAAAAACGTGACGGTAGCCGCCATCGAACGCGGCGATAGACGTGACAGGCCACATACCCCATGACCACTGGTACAGCCGCTGCCGAGCCCTGTCCCGACACCCACCAACAGCCCCGCAATCAACATCAGCATCACGCCACCGGCGGGATCACCAATAACCTCATTGGGCTGTCCCACCACGTTTCCAAGACCGCCTCCCGCCAGAACGAGCACAACAGGCCCGGTGACCAGGCCAACCAAGAACGCGGCCCGCCAAGCGCTGTCGACCTTTGGACGCGTCGTCACCAGCGTGCCGGCGATGCCGCTGATACCGGTGATACGTCCTAGCGTGGCCATCAACCAGGTGGCGGAAATACCGATGAGTATACCGCCGGCCAATCCTTGCAGATTTGAAGTCCAATCCACTTCGTTTACTCCTTAGTTTGCTGAACCTGTTGGGTGTTGGTTGCCTGAGCCAACGACGTTTCCTCTTGATGCAGGCTGCGCCAAGCATCGTAGGTGCTGAGAAAGACCTCGCCGCCGAGCGCTTTCATGAAATCGGAGCCACGAAGCTTGTCCATAACCGGCCCCTTGACCTCGGCCAGATGCAGCGCCACGCCGGCATCCTTCAACCTAGCGTTGATCTCCTCCAGGCTTTCCAAGGCCGAGGCGTCGATGGTATTAACTGCCTGACACGCCAGCACGATATGCTGCAATTCGAAGTCCCGGGAAATCAAGGCCATCACGGTATCCTCAAGGTAACGGGCGTTGGCGAAATAAAGGCTTTCGTCGATGCGGAGTATGACCAGACGCTTATCGGTCTCAACATCGTGGCGCAGGACATTTCGGAAATGCTCGCTGCCTGGAACTCGGCCGACCACGGCGCTATGGGGACGGCTGGTACGGTAGAGATGCAAGGCGAGCGACAGCCCTACGCCGGCCAGGATGCCGCTTTCCACCCCATGGCCCAGGGTGGCGATGATGGTTACCAACATGGCTAGGCCATCACTGCGGGAATAGACCCAGTTTTTTTGCACCGCGCCCAAATCCACCAATGACAGGACGGCGACGATAATGGTTGCGGCGAGCGTGACGATGGGGAGGTAGGCGATCAACGGTGTCAGCAGCAACGCGGCCAGTGTGATGCCTATGGCCGTGAACGCACCTGCCGCCGGCGTCTGAGCGCCGGCATCGAAATTGACCACCGAGCGGGCAAAGCCACCCGTCACCGGCATGCCGCCAGAGAAGGAAGCCGCGATATTCGAAGTGCCAAGACCGATCAGTTCCTGGTTTGGCTCGATGCGTTGCCGACGCTTGGCGGCCAAGGTCTGACCTACCGATACTGACTCTACGAAACCGACCACGCTTATCAGCAAGGCAGCTACTAACAGTTCACGCCATAGCCCAAGGTCCAAGCCTGATAAGGTAAGCGGAGGTAGGCTGGCCGGTACTTCCCCCACGACGGCTACGCCGTGCTGATCGAGCTGCCAGGCCCAGCTCGCTAGGGTAGTCAGCGCCACGGCAACAATCGGTGCTGCCTTGGACAGCATATCCGCTGAGCGTGACGGCAGGCCTAGCGACAGGAGCCCTGGCTTCAACCAACGCCGGGCAGCATAAAGAAAGGCCAGCACACCTAAACCGATGGCAAGAGTAATGCCATTGATGCTTCCTACGTTTCCCCACAGGTCGCCCAGCAATTCGATCACGTTGTGACCCGAGGCTTCCACCCCCAGCAAGTGCCGGGCCTGACCGATCGCGATGAGCAGCGCCGAGGCGGTGATGAATCCGGAGATCACGGGATGACTGAGGAAATTGGCCAAGAAGCCCAGTCGCGCCACCCCCATGAGGATGAGAAGCAAACCAGACATCAGTGCCAGTACCAGTGCAGCACCCAAGTATTCCGGCGACCCTTGCGGGGCGACACGACCGATGGCCACCGCTGTCATCAGTGAGACTACTGCCACTGGCCCTACGGCAAGGGTGCGGCTGGTCCCGAAAATCGCATAAACGAACAGCGGAGCGATGCTTGCATAAAGCCCCACCTCGGGGGGAAGGCCCGCCAGCATGGCGTATGCCAGCGACTGTGGGATCAGCATGACGGTCACGATTACCGCTGCCAACAGGTCACTGGCCAGCGTATCGCGTCCATAGCCGGGCAGCCACTGGAGGATGGGCAGATAATGCTTCAGGCTGGCCATTGCACGCTCACGACCCAGAATCACCCTTTGCCTGATGGGCTTGTTGTTCAAGCCTGCCGCGCAAGGGCTCCAAGTCATAACCAGCCGCATTGGCTGAGGCGATCAGCTCGGATACCGGACGCTGCGGGGCGAGTGATAATGCCCACAGATGGGCAACGCGTTTTCCCGTTCGGCAGAAGCCGAGCACGGGGGCCTTTGCAGAATGCAGCACATCGGCGTAGGCGTCGATGTCCGCCTTTGCGTATTCCCCAGGCTTTACGGGAACTTCATGCCAGGCCATGCCCAGTGATTCTGCCTTTGCCTTTAGAGCATCGGGATCCGGCTGGTCATCACTTTCCCCGCGCGGGCGATTGGAGATAATGGTGCGGAACCCTTGTTCGGCGAGCTGTTCAAGTTCGTCGAGGCGAGGTTGTGCTGTCACATAAAGGCGATCATCGAGCGGTTTGATATCCATAGGTTACCTCCTTGGCCGTTTTAGGAGCGCGCCTCATCCCAGGCGGCTCCCGGTAGAGCATCGAGGGGAATCTTCAGGTAACGACGACCATTATCCTCTGGCTCTGGCAGGTCGCCGCCCCGAATATTGACTTGCAAAGCGTGCAAGATCAGTTTCGGCATGGGCAGCTTAGCGTCACGCTCGTTACGCAAAGCGATGAAGCTTTCCGCTGTCGGGCTGTCTTGTAGATGAATATTGGTTTCGCGCTGGACACTCACCGTGCTTTCCCACTCTGGCTCGCGATCGCCGGGCATGTAGTCGTGACCAGTAAAGAGCCGAGTGTCGTCCGGCAGTGCCAGGATGGCCTGAATGGAATCCCACAGCTTGTGAGCATTCCCCCCGGGGAAATCGGCACGGGCCGTACCACCATCCGGCTGAAACAGCGTGTCGTGCACGAACGCCGCATCGCCGATGACGTAGGTGATCGACGCCTTGGTATGGCCGGGCGAGAACATAATCCGGCCTTCTATCTCGCCCACGTGGAAAGTATCGCCCTCTACAAAAAGGTGGTCCCACTGGCGGCCGTCATCCGGAAAGTCGGGCCAGTTGTATATATCCTTCCATAGCGCTTGCACTTGTGTAACGTAAGCTCCTATAGCCGTTGGTGCCCCGGTTTTTTCTTTCAAATAGCGGGCCGAGGAGAAGTGGTCGGCGTGGGGGTGCGTGTCGAGTATCCACTGCACCTCCAGCCCCTGCCGTTCAACATACGCCAGTAGCTCATCAGCATTTTGGGTGGCGGTAGCCCCCGATTTCTCATCAAAGTCGAGCACTGGATCGATGATGGCACAGCGTTTAGTCGCGAGGTCGCTCACGACATACTGAATACTGGATGTCCGTGGATCGAAGAAACCGGCGACCACTGGGTTTCCTGTCGATTCAGCATAGGTTTGCATGGTGGGTTGCTCCGTTAGACCAGAATGATTCAACGATAGTAATTATTCGAATATATATCAAACGCATGCTTACGAAATGTCAAAAAGGGGTAGCAAAATTTATCTATTGTCTCGCACGCATCAGCTCCCATAATGCGCACTGACAGAAGAATTGTCCGCGACGTCGTTGACATCGCAAAGTGACTTGTATTTAGATAGATCGGTCTATATAGGAGCTGCCGCCAATGCCAGCCTCCAAGCGCGACCAGCTGCTCGCCACCGCCGAGCGACTTTTCTATGAGCAGGGATTCCACGCCACCGGCATTGACCGCATCGTGGCTGCCGCTGGCGTAGTGCGCATGACGCTCTACAATCACTTCTCTTCCAAGGAAGCTCTAATCACGGCCGTACTGAAAGCCCGCCATGCGCGCTTCATTGCCAGCCTCGATGCGGCGGCGGCCTCGGCTTTGCCAGGGCAGGTGACACAGGCCATGGTCGAGGCGCATGGCCGCTGGCTGGAACGCTACAGCCAGCAAGGCTGCATCATGGTCAAGGCGATGGGCGAGTTCGCCGAGCACAACACCGGGATCCATACCCTAGCGACGTCCGCCAAGACCGATTTTCTGGCACGCCTTGAGGCTGGCGTGGCACGCGACGGGCTGGATCACCACGCCGACCTGGCGCGACGCCTCTTTGTGGTACTGGAAGGCAGCAATACGACAGTGGCTCTGTTTGGCGTACAGACGGCCCTATCTGACACTCGGGCAGTGACCGATGTCCTGCTTTCAGCGGCCCGGAGCAGGATCCCATGAAGCCTCTATCCGCCGTCAACTATGTTAGTTCAACACGAAAAAGCGAGGTTACAGGATGGGTGCGAGTACTATTTTTGTGGTGCTGGCGGCGCTTTTCTGGGGGTTATCTGGCGGGATCGGCGGGATCCTTATGGCCGACGGTTGGGACGCGTTCGTGGTTTCCTTCTACCGGGGTGCGATTGGACTGCTGTGTGTCCTCATCTGGCTAATACTGCGTCCACACAGGAGTGGCCTGACAAAACGCCGGTTATGGTTCTGGTCTGTCATCGCCGGTGTCGGCGTAGCGGGTAACTTCTCGTTCTATTTCTTAAGCATTGCGCACGGTAGCGTTGCTGTTGCGGCTACGTTGATGTACAGCGCCCCAGTCTTCGTATATCTCGTATCCTTTGCTCTAAGGCTCGAAAGTCCCACGCCGCTGAAGTGGGCCGCGATCGCAGTAGTGATTCTTGGTGTCGTGTTGCTTACACAGATTTATGACGTCGGTGCGAGTGGCGTTACGGCGGTGGGTGTAGGGGCTGGTCTGCTTGCCGGACTGTCCTACGCAATATTCATTTTCGGCTTCAAGTATGCGGCGCCACACGGTAGCCCGCAGGCTATTCTCTCTATAGCGCTTACGGTACTTGTCATTATTCTTATCTGGCCGAGTGATGTTGGCCAGACGGTTGCTGTCCTGAGCACGCCGGATTGGCCGCTATTCGCAGTACTCGGTGTGCTCGGTGCAGGTTTGTCTTTTGTTCTTTATATCATCGGCTTGAATCATACGGCCCCGGCCGTGGCCTCCGTTGTGGCAATGGTTGAACCGGTCACCGCGACGCTGTTCGGCGTCGTGGTGTTAAGCGAAACCCTGGTAGGACCGCAAATTCTGGGTATGGGATTGATATTAGTCACAGTGACTGCGCTGAGCGTCTTTTCACGCTCTGGACGGCCACCTTCCGGATAGAACCACTAGCTGGTTAGCGTTCTGATCCAGGATCCACCGCTGTGATTACTGCTATCTGTAGGTATTGACGACTTGCGAAGGGTGAACAGAGAAAGGTATCGAGTTATTTCTTGGCTTATTTGATAGATGCCTAACTAAACATTACAGCAGGCGCGGAGTAGCCTAACCGCTCAAGTTATCCATTATATCAAAATTTACTAAATTTCCGCTCTTGGCCGAAACCAGCCTTCCAAGGCTCTCATGTGTCATTTCCAGAAAATGACTACCTGAATGTCCTCAGTGCGCGCATTCACCTTTTTCCCTAGCCATACGCTTGCGTCAAAAACGCGATGAGGCTTAGTGGTAGCTCCTATCGAATGAGCCGTCGAAACCATGAACGCAGTCAATGGCAGGGTAGGGCAACACTGGCTCGACGAAATTCAGGCGTAATGGCCAAAGGTTTTGCGCCAGTCGCGTGGGTTGACTTGATGATGATGCCTAAAGTGTTTCCGGAAAGAGGGCGCTGTGTGGAAACCAACTCTCTCTGAAATCGCTTCCACCGACAAGGAAGTGGTTTCCAGCAGTTCGCGTCCACGTCGTAACCGCTCGTTCACTAACCACTCCACGACCGTCATGCCGGTCGCTTTTTGAAAGTGACGCGTGAAGGTACGTCTGCTCATGGCGACGACGGACTAGCCTAGCCTCTCGTCTGAGCACTTCAAACTTCTGTCTGTTCTGCCATTTCCAAAGCATCATCTACTTCTTTCCCAAGATATCTAACAGTGCTTTCCAGCTTCGTGTGACCCAGGAGCAGTTGTACCGCTCTCAAATTTTTCGTGCGTCGGTATATCAGCGAAGCTTTGGTGCGACGCATTGAAGCTGGCATCCTTACGTTGCGTTCATAGCTGCCATTTAAGGCGCTTGCCGCAAGAGATACTTACCTATCGGGTCTCTGAACTCGCTACCGTCGCAGTAAGGCTCTTTGATTCTAAGCGGCTAGTAGCCGTCTTCCTCCCCACAACATCCCTCGTCGATACCTTCGCGCGCGTGTCGAGTTCACGCGCAAAGTCCCGTGAACTTAAGCGACTAATGCCTTAACTGCTGATGGCAACAATGCTTTTTCTCACCACAGAAGCCTTCCCTCCCTTTAAAGGATGAGAGTTCGGGTCTTTATGGATTAGATCATTCGATAACGAGTAATGATGATTTTGAGGAGGTAATAAAACTTTCATATCGTAAGCTTGTGTAATCGATAGGTGTAAAAATGTTTCTTAAAAATAGTGCATCTGTCGAGGTGCGGCGACATGTATGTCGGCTTTTCAAGACAGAAAACAGCAGCTCGCTGGTGAAGTTTGTGAGGGCCGCCAAATAACGTTGCATTTAACAAAAATAAGTAATAAAGCCCGGTGGGGCCTGGGGAGGGGAACATGGCTGTCAAACTGAATCAGCACGACCTGGAGTTCATACTCAAGCAAATCAAGATCGCCGAGGCGCATGTCGCTGGCACGCCACTTGATCAGCTGCTCGCGCAGCCGCACCTGCCTTACGGCCTGCGAACCGTTGACGGCAGCCTCAACAACATTACTCCGGGGCGCGAGCTTTGGGGCGCTGCTGACCAGATCATGCCACGCGCGATGCAGCCGCACTACCTGAATGAAGGCGACGACAGCTATCACGGTATGATCAACAATAATGACTATGGGGTCGTTGGCGAAGAAACCGACGGTATGGCGCAGAATGGCGGCCATACGGGCAACGTCGTCGACGCTGATCCCCGGATTATCTCGAACCTCATTTCTGATCAAACGCTGAATAACCCCGCCGCGATTACGGCTGCGTTGCAACACGCCGAGTATGGCGATCTTTCGGTAGGCGTTGCTGGCGTGCGCACCGAGTATGCTAACTACCTGCAGATCGTTGCGGACGGCGGTCTTGGCGCTCCCGGTAACGAGGAGGCCCTGGCGGCAGCCAAGGCTGCGCTCGACCAGACCCTGCTCGACGAATACGGCATCGAGATGGATGGCAATAGCATCCTGCTGCCGAACGTCGCACCAGATGAGGGGCTCTCAGCGCCGTTCAATGGCTGGATGACCTTCTTTGGTCAGTTCTTCGACCACGGCCTCGACCTGATCCATAAGGGCGACAACGGCACGATCTATATGCCGTTGACGGCCGATGATCCGCTTGTGACACACGGGCCTGACGGCATACCCGATAGTGGTGACGAGGTGGACGTCAACATGCCGCTGGTACTGACGCGTCTGACCCCGACCATGGCACCGGGCGCCGACGGGGTGCTGGGAACCGCTGATGACACGCCCGAGGCGAGGAACAAAACGACGCCGTTTGTCGACCAGAACCAGACCTACACGTCGCATCCTTCGCACCAGGTGTTCCTGCGCCAGTACGAGATGGTCGATGGCAAGCCGATGGCTACTGGGCGACTTCTCAACGGGGAAAACGGTGGCCTGGCCACCTGGAAGGACGTCAAGGACCAGGCCGAGGCGATGCTCGGCATCAATCTCGATGACCGCGATGTCTTTGGCGTTCCGTTGCTTCGGACAGATGCCTACGGCGAGTTCATTCGCGATGAGAATGGCTTTCCTCAAGTGGTCACCAATATCGGGCCGGATTTGATCCCGAACACCGCCGACGATGTGGTTGCCAGCGGTACGCCGGACGATCCGCTCGTGCTCGCGGAACTAAATGACGGCCGCGGTCCGGTCCGTACGTCGCATGCTTTCCTCGACGACATCGCCCACAATGCGGTGCCGATCCTGGTAGCGGGAGCCGAAGGGCAGCCAGCGATCCTGATGCCGGATCCGAACTCCGGCACCGACCCTGTTGGCGACCCGGTTCCGGTGGATCCGGATACCGGTGAGACCTTCTACGACAACGAGCTGCTCGACCGCCACTTCATCGTCGGCGATGGCCGCGGCAATGAGAACATCGGCCTCACTGACGTGCACCACGTTTTCCACTCCGAGCACAATCGCCAGATAGAGGACGTCAAGAAGCAGGTTCTCGAACTCGGCGAAGCAGGTGATATCGACTTCCTTAACGAATGGCTGCTCGAGCCGGTCGAGGCCGGGTTCGATCCGAATGCGCTCAGCTGGGACGGCGAGCGGCTGTTCCAGACGGCGCGATTCGCCACCGAGATGCAGTACCAGCACTTGGTCTTCGAAGAGTTCGGTCGCAAGGTGTCGCCGCTGATTGACGTCTTCGTCTTCAACACCGTGACTGACGTCGACCCGGCGATCTATGCCGAATTCGCGCATACCGTCTACAGGTTCGGTCACTCGATGCTGACCGATCACCTCAAACTCCTGCCGCTGAACGATGAGGGACAGCCGGTCGATGCGGACGGCAACACCATCCCGATTGAGGACTGGGGTGTAGATGTCGGTTTGATTGAGGCGTTTCTGAACCCCGTTAGCTATGACCAGGACGGGTCTATTACTGCTGACCAGGCTGCTGGCGCGATCTTCCGTGGCATGACCTATGTACAGGGCAACGAGATCGATGAGTTCGTCGTGGACTCGCTGCGCAACAACCTGCTTGGCCTGCCGCTCGATCTGCCAGCGATCAATATCGCTCGCGCCCGGGATGCCGGCGTGCCTTCGCTCAACGAGGCCCGCGAGCAGCTCTACGCTGCCAGTAACTCGACCTGGCTCAAGCCATACGAGAGCTGGGCCGACTTCGGCGCGAACCTTAAGACGCCAGCGTCGGTGGTCAACTTCATCGCCGCCTACGGCACGCATCCGCTGATCCTGGCGGCTGATACGCTCGCGGAGAAACGCGAGGCCGCGATGCAACTGCTGGGCCTCGCCGAAGCGACCGAGACCTCGGCGGTTTCGGTCGAGAACGCCAGCTTCGAGGCCAACTCCCTCGCGGACGGGGAGTCGGGGGTCACCACCAACGCGCTGGGGAACTATACCACTGAGGCCCCGAGCGGCTGGACGCTGACGGGGCAGGGCGGCCTGATTGCGCCGGCGGCGAGTGTCGTCGATCCGGAGGGCATCACCGGGGATAATGTTGCCTGGCTGCGCGAGGGTGGCATGCTATCTCAGGACACCGGGCAGGTTCTGGAAGAAGGTGTCAGCTATCGCCTGACGCTAGACATCGGCGACCGTACGAACATGGATTGGCCCGGTGGGCAGGCCCGGCTTGTGGATGCGAACGGCAACGTGCTGGCTTTCGTGGATCTCGAAGCGCCCGTCGATGGCGGCTGGTCTACCGTGATATTGGAGACCGGACCGATCGACGGGGCGCAAGCCGGGCTCGGGCTGTCGATCGAGATAGCGCAGACCGACGGCACGTCCAACCAGATCCTGATCGACAACGTACGCCTCGATGTCGAGCAGTCGGCCGAGATCGACGACAGGCTCGAATTTTTGAACAGCACGGGCGCGTGGGCCTCTGAGGAAACTGGGCTCAATCTCGTGGACCTGTGGATCGGCGGCCTCGCTGAGAAGATCATGCCGTTCGGCGGTATGCTGGGCGCAACCTTCAACGCGATCTTCGAGCTGCAGCTTGAGAATCTGCAGGAAGGCGATCGCTTCTACTACCTGTCGCGGACCCAGGGCCTGAACCTGCTCAACGAGCTCGAGAACAACGCCTTTTCCAAGCTGGTCATGGCCAACACGGACATGGCGATGCCGGGTGCGGATGGAATCCTCGGCACCGAGGACGACGAGGTCAACTTCCATGTCGGCGTCGACTCATTCGCCAAGCACGACATCGTGCTCGAAGTGGACGAGACCAAGCAGATCGCCATGGACCCTGAAGGCGATGACCCGGTGCTCAATGCGATCCGCGAAAAGGTGCAGCGCGATGATCCGTCAACGCCGGACGCTGACGAGAACTACCTGCGCTTTACCGGCGGTGAGCACGTTGTAATGGGCGGTACCGAGAACGACGATACCATCATCGGAGGTGACGGTGACGACGCCATCTGGGGTGACGCTGGTAACGACCGGATCGAGGGTGGTCACGGTGTCGACCTGATCATCGGCGGTGGCGGTGACGACATCATCACCGACATGGGCGACACTGGCGACTTCATCAAGGGTGAGGGTGGTGACGACGTCATTGCTAACTCGAACGGCCTTGACGTGGTCATGGGCGGCGATGGTAATGACGCGATCCTGGTTGGCGTCGATGCAACCGAGGTCTTTGGTGGGGAGGGTAATGACTTCATCCTCGGCGGTCTCGACCATGACTTCCTCATGGGCAACGAGGGTGACGACTGGATCGAGGGCGGCGACGGCTTCGACGTGATTAGTGGCGATAACTCGGAGCTGTTCTTCAACTCCACCATCCTCGGCCATGACGTGATGTTCGCCGGCGCCAACGAGAACGATTTCGATGCCGAGTCCGGCGACGACATCATGGTCCAGGGCGAAAGCGTCATGCGCAACGAGGGCATGTTCGGCTTCGACTGGGCGATTCACAAAGGCAGCGCCGTCGCGGCGGATTCCGACATGGCGATCCCGATCTTCACAACGATCGAGGACGACATCCTGCGTGACCGCTTCGACCAGGTGGAGGGCCTGTCGGGCTGGATCCACAACGACGTCCTGCGCGGTGACGACCGCGGTAGCAGTGAGGAGATCGAGGTCGAGTTCAACCTCGACAACCACGGGCTCACCCAAGCCGGCGTCAATCGGATCGACGGGCTACGCGAGCTTCTCGGCATCAGCATCGAGGATGCGCCAACCGATCCAAACATTGATCTGGAGGAAGTGGTGGCCTGGGCCGAGGGCAACATTCTGCTAGGCGGCGATGGCAACGATACCTTCGAAGGGCGCGGCGCCGACGACTTCATCCACGGCGATGCCTGGCTGAACGTGCGCCTCAGCATCCGTGAGCTCGACAACGATGGCAATGTATTGGAAGGAACCGAAGCCTTCACCGTCGACAGCCTCACGGACATGGTGACGATTGGCGGCGAGACGAAGCAGCTGTCGAACTTCCTGCTGGACGGCGTCATCAAGCCTAAGCAGTTGCATATCGTACGCGAGATCAAGTACGCGGAGGATGCCAGCGACGACACCGACACGGCGATTTTTGCGGGCAACCGCGACTGGTATGAGATCACCCATGTCGGTGATCGGACGTACGTCGCCCGCCGTGAGTCGGAGAATATTGATCCGCAGATCGATGAGGGCACCGACACGCTGATCGGGATCGAACGCATCCAGTTCGCCGATGGCATCTACACCATTCGCGAGACCGGCAACGTTGATCCGACCGGCCGTCTGGTCATCGAGGGTCTTCCAGCCCGCGAGGACGAGCCGCTCACTGTGAATGCGGACGATATCCGCGACCTCAACAACCCGGACGGCGCGGTCGACCCGACGCAAATGACCTTCCGCTGGCAGATTGAGCGCAACGACGGCACCGGTGACTACATCGACATCCCCAACGTCAATGGGCTGACCTTTGTCCCGGGCGACGAGCACGATGGACTTCGTGTCCGGGTGCTTGGGTTCTACACCGATGCCGGCGGCGTGCTCGAGATTGTTTCGTCACAGCCAACCGACCCGGTGATTGGCGTCAATGACGAGCCGACTGGGCCGCTGCTGATCAGCGACATGTCTCCGACGGAGGGGCAGGAACTGACGGCGACGGTCGCCTTCACCGACCCCGACGGGATGACGGATGCCTTCGAGGAGTTCCTGCTCACCTACCAGTGGCAGTACTCGCCGAACGGGCTGAACAACTGGCAGAACGTGCCGGCAGAGGCAGGCGGTAACGACCGCAGCTTCCTCCCGGGGCCGGAGCTTGTCGGCAACCGGCTGCGGGTGGAGGTCGTCTACTTCGATGACCTGCTCAACGAGCACACCGTCTATTCCGAGGTGACGGCGGTCGTCGGCAACTACATCGAGACCAACGATGCCACCGTTAACGGTGCCACCGGCGGCGACGATGAAGGCGGCACCAACCAGGGCGATGACATCGTCATCGGTGGCGATGGCGACAACTTCATCAACGGCATGGGCGGCAACGACGTCATCACCGGCGGTGCCGGCGACGACACGCTGTTTGGCGCTAACGGCGACGACACGCTCGACGGCGGCCTCGGAGACGATATCGTCACCGGCCACGCCGGCAACGACACCGCTATCTACCGCAACGGCCATGGCAGCGACACGATTAACCTCGGTCCGGACCATGACCGCCTTCGAATTCTCGAAAGCAACTTCGGTGCCGACGACGATGTCGAGGTGCGGCTGAACGGCGGGACCATCGATCGTGTGAACGAAACCACCATCGTGGTGAACGTGGAGGCGACCGAGCTTGATCTCGCCGGCGGCAACGACACGCTGTCCTACGACACCGACGAGGATGTCTCGGTGAACCTGCTCACCGGCGCGGCAACGGGCTTCTCGCTCACCCGCGGCTTGGAAAATGTCACCGGCGGCACTGGCAACGACACGCTCTTGGGCAACAGCCTCGACAACATGTTCGAGGGCCGGGAGGGCGATGACACCCTGAACGGTGGCTTCGGCAACGACACCCTGCTGGGTGGTGAAGGCGGCGACGACCTTCGCGGCGAGGCCGGCGACGACCATCTTGAGGGCGGTGCAGGTGATGATCGCGTGGACGGCGGGCAGGGGCGGGACACCGCCTCGTATGCCGCGGCGGCTGCGGCGGTTACGGTCTCACTGCTCGGGCAGGCGGGGCGCGCGAGCTTCGAGGAGCAAGATACGATCGGCGCGGGTATCGACCGTCTGGTCGATATCGAGAACCTTGAGGGCAGCGCCTTCAACGACACCCTGACCGGCGATGCGGACGACAACGTCATCGACGGCGGCGCGGGAGCCGACGCCATGGCTGGTGGTCAGGGCGACGACACCTACATGGTCGACAATGTCGGCGACCAGGTGAGCGAAGCAACTGACGCCGGCTCTGACACCGTCCATTCGTCTCTCGCCAGCTACATCCTCGGCAGCAATGTCGAGAACCTAGTGCTCGACGGGACAGCGAACATTGACGGCGAAGGCAACGGGCTCGACAACCGCTTTACCGGCAACTCGGGCAACAACGACTTCGAGGGCCGGGCAGGCATCGACACCCTGGTGCTGGAAGGTGGTGTCACCGGCCACGAGTTCGCCATGAATGCGGGCAGCTTCGAGGTCACAAGTGATGCGGGCGGGACGGATACGTTAACCCGGATCGAGCGCGTCGAGTTCGACGGCGAGGGCTATACCTTCGCTCGTGGCACCAACGGCTCGAACACCGTAAATGGCGGTGCCGAGAACGACTTGGTGCTGGGCTTCAATGGCAATGACACGTTGAATGGCGGTGACGGCGACGACATCCTCGTCGGTGGCAACGGCAACGACGTGATGAACGGTGGTGCCGGCAATGACACCTACTTCGTTACCGATGAGGGTGACCGCGTCAACGAGGTCGGTGGCGACGGAGTCGATACCATCCTCTCGACTATCACGCTCGATCTGCATCCGACTCGCGGCGATCATGTCGACGGCGCGGTGGAGAACCTCACCTTGGTTGGGACCGCCGACATCGACGGCACCGGTCATAACGGTGATAACGTGATCACCGGTAACGCCGGCCAGAACACGCTCGGAGGCGGCGCCGGCAACGACACGCTGGTCGGTAATGCCGGCAACGACCGTCTGCTCGGACATTCCGGTGACGACGTGCTCGATGGCGGCGAGGGCAGCGATATTCTGAACGGCGGCAACGGCACCGATACCGCGCGCTTCGCGGGCTCGGCTGGCGACTATGCCTTCGGGATGAACGGCGCCTCGGGCCTATCTACCGTCACCCACCTTGATAGTGGTGACGTCGACACGCTGGTCGATATCGAACGATTGCAGTTCGGTGACGGCGAGGTTCTGAACATCATCAACGGCGACGGCGACATCACCTCTGAAGATCCGGGCATCATCTTTGGCGGCGCCGGTGACGATACGATCGTCGGCAGCGATGGCGACGATGTCATCATTGGCGGCGCCGGAAACGATACGCTGCAGGGGCATGACTTGGGCGATGGGGACGATGACGTGGTCGAGCCACAGCTCGACGACGATACATTCTCTGGAGCCCTGGCGACGGCACCGACACCATCAACGGCGGTGGCGAAGGCGTCGATGGTGACCTCTTCCAGATCGTTGGCAACGGTGAAGCCGAGACCTACCGCATCTATACGTACGACGAAGCGGTGGTCCGGATCGCCTATGCAGGCAGCGATGAGAACGAGATCATCGTCACCCGGCAGGTCGCGAACGCAGACGAGACCATCATCGCCGAGCTCACGGAAATTGAAGAGATCGTCGTAAACGGCGGCGGAGTCAGCGAAAGCGGTCAGTTCGGCGGCGACGCCGTCGAGATGTACGGCAGCTTCGATGTCGCGACGAGCCTCAGGCCCAACACGATCACGATCCTGGGCTCGGAAGGCGACGACACCGTCGATATCAGTTCACTGACGTCGGCCCATCGCATCGTGTTCAAGACCAAGGGTGGCAACGACATCATCATCGGCACCGTACGGCCACAGGACGTCATTGAGCTCGAGGATGGCAAAACCATCGAAGACTATGTGCTTTCCCAGAATGAGGACGGCTCGACCACCATCGCCAGCGACACGCATTCGGTAACCTTCTACAGCGACGGTCAACTGCCGGCGTTTGGTGCTGGTAACCAAGACGACGATGATGATCTTGCTGTGACGCCTCCATCCGGTCAGGACGAGGGTGAGGAACAGGACGACGAAGGTGAAGGTGATGATGAGCCTGATCACGACGCTGATGAATCGCCCGTTGGCAATGGGGAGGAGGGTGAAGACGGAATGCAAGTGATCCCGGCTGCAGCCATTGTCGGCAGCGAAGGCACAGACGCGTTGGTTGGTACGGCGGACAGCGAGACCATCTTGGGCTTGGGCGGTCGAGACGTCGTCTTCGGCCATGACGGCGACGATGACATCCTCGGTGGTGATGGCGATGACATGCTCTACGGCGATGACGGTGACGACCGTATTCTTGGTGAGGACGGTAACGATTTCATCAATGCCGGTGCAGGCGACGACACGGCCTTCGGCGGCGACGGGGATGATATGTTCGTGGCCGAAGCCGGGGACGGCGACGATACCTACTACGGCGACGACATGGTGGGCGGTAGCGGCAACGACACACTGGACATGTCGTCGATCACGGCAGCGATCACGGCAGATCTTGGCACCGGCTTCATGGGACGGGGCAGCGTCTCGAGCTCAGAGACCGGCAATGATGGGCTGTGGGGCGTCGAGAACATCGTCACGGGATCTGGAGACGACACGATCACGGCGAGCCGCGCGGTCAACGTCATGGACGGCGGTGCGGGCAACGATACTTTCCGCTTCCTCTCTGCGGCGGATGCGGACGGCGATACCATCATGGGCTTTCAGCCGGGCGATCGTATCGATCTCAGTGGTTTGGACACGAATGGCTGCGCAACGGGGAACCAAAGCTTCACCCTGGTGACGGAGGCCTTCACCGGCGCAGGCCAGCTCATGTTCAGCCATCAAACGAGCGACGGTGAGGACTATACCGTCGTGCAGGGGAACACGACCGGAGACGATGATGCCGATTTCTCAATCAACATCAAGGGTCGGCATGAACTGACAGTGAACGACTTCAACCTCTAACGAACGACAACGATAACAATAACGTTCCCTGCGGTCGGGCGTGCCCGACCGCAGGGAACGCCCGTTCAATTTAGGGTGCAGGGGTAGTTCACATGCGCAAAAGAGACGCTAGTACGTCGGCGAAGCGCAAGAGCGCAGAAAAGCTGACCAAAGGTTTCCGAGGAATCTTTTTCTTTCTATTCGGCATGTCGGGGATCATCAACATCCTCGCACTGACCGGTGCCTTCTACATGCTGCAGATCTACGACCGGGCGCTGACCAGCGGGAGCGTTTCGACGCTGGTCGCCATCTCCGTTCTGGCGCTCGGCCTGTATTGCTTTCAGGGGATGTTCGACACCATCCGCTCCCAAATTCTTGTTCGCGTCGGCGCACGCCTCGATAGAAGGATCGCGCCGTTGGCCCATCGGGTTGCGATCGACATGCCGCGTTTCGGGTTTTCGACCGCTGAATCACTGGAGCGTGGCCGCGACGTGGATACGGTGCGCGGCTTCCTGGGAAGCCAGGGCCCCGTGGCTCTGCTGGACCTTCCCTGGATGCCGCTTTTTCTCTTGTTTGTCTACATACTGCACCCCTACCTTGGTGCGCTGGTTTTTCTCGGCGGATTCATCCTGGCCATGCTCGCGATCGCTACGGAAATGAAGACGTCCAAGCTGAGCAGTGCCATGCAGCAGGCTGCCGTTACTCGCAACACTATCGCCGATTCCAATGCTCGCAATGCGGAGATTCTCAAGGCGATGGGCTTTGCAGGTCGTGCGGTGGCGCGCTTCAATCGGGCGAACGACGATCATCTGGAGTTGCAGACGCGAACGAACGATGTCAGCGGCACCTTCGGAGCGGTCTCACGAGTTTTGCGTATGGTCCTGCAGTCGGCCGTCCTTGGCCTCGGAGCACTGCTCACTATTCAGGGAGAGCTTAGCGCTGGCGCAATCATCGCCGCTTCTATTGCATCTGCGCGGGCGCTCGCCCCCATCGATCTTGCGATCGGCAACTGGAAGAGCGTCGTCGCTGCGCGAACAGCGTTCGCACGGCTGAAGGAAACCGTCATGGCACTGGCGGAGACTGAAGAACCGATGGAACTGCCCAACCCGACTTCATCCCTCAAGATCGAGAACATCACTGTCGCAGCCCCCGATTCCGGACAAGTCCTGCTCAGCGAACTGAGCTTCGAACTCAAGGCTGGCCAGGCGATTGGGATCATCGGTCCTAGTGGTGGCGGCAAAACCACATTGCTGCGCGCGTTGACAGGTATCTGGCCCGTGCTGCGGGGAAGCGTGCGGCTCGACGACGCGGAGCTCTCACAATGGCACGACGAAGCTCTCGGTCAGTTCATTGGCTATCTGCCGCAGGAGGTCGCGCTACTTAATGGCACGATCGAAGAGAACATTTCGCGGTTTCAGGAAACACCGGATTCCCAAGCAATCGTAGCGGCGGCGATGGCCGCAAGCGTCCATGAGATGATCGTGCGTTTGCCAAACGGCTATCGAACGCAGCTCGGCTCGCTCGGCACCTCCCTGTCAGGCGGCCAGCGACAGCGGATCGGACTCGCCCGTGCACTATTTGGCAATCCCTTTATCGTCGTCTTGGACGAGCCCAATTCCAACCTCGACGCCGAAGGCGAAGCAGCGCTGACGGCGGCCATTGAAGGTGTGAGGCAGCGAGGCGGCATCGCCGTCGTGGCTGCCCACCGCCCAAGCGCTCTGGCGGCCGTCGATCTCGTGGGGGTTATTCAGAACGGCCGGCTGAGCGCTTTCGGACCGAAGGAGGAAGTCATCGGCAAGTCCAACATACGCGAAGTGCATACTGCCGGATCGCCGAAGAAAGAGGCCGTCGCTCGAACATGAACATGATTAACGTCAAAGGCACGAAGAACGCCTTACCGGAATCTGATGCCTCGCAGCGCTACGTTCAGAAGAGTGGGGATGAAGTCTCGCGGGCGCCTCTGGTTATCGGCGGTCTACTGGCGGGGGTCGCTGCTTACCTTGGCTCGATCTTTTCCTGGGGCCGGGAGCCCCAGCCACCACCACAGACGAAGAGCGGGGACACAGCCGCGGAGTTGTTACAGGCAGCGAAGCCGGCCGCCACGGCAGCGGAGATCGAAACGCCGGCGGAGGTGGACCAAAGAGCCTCCTCCCCGCGCAGGGCTCAGGACGACCTGTCGGGTTCCAAAAGCTTCAGCGCCGGAATGTCTCCAGTCGACGATGCTCCGCGATCGATGCCGCTTCGTAATTCGGGCGACAGCGGAAACATGCCGTTCATAGCTGGACCGGCAAGCGAAAACGTGGACGGTGCAAGGATAGGCCGAAGTGCTAGCGCCGCTGGCACACCGCCTGCCGACACTGCTAATCCGGAAGGTGAGCATTCCTCACCTGATGGCGACGGCCCCTCCGGTACGGAATCACCACCGGAAGACGACCCGCTCGAACACGGAGATAAAAATAACGAAGAAGATGACGATGTCGAGATTAGGCCCGACGGCAACCGTGCTCCTCGAGTGTCAGGTCCCGTCTATCTGCTGGACGTGGCGCCTTGCATGGCACTCTTAATCGCCTTCGACGATCTGCTGCGCAAGGCAGAGGACCCCGATGGTGACGTCCTCTCGGTTCAAAACCTGTCCGTTTCCACCGGCGAGCTTACTGAAGTGGAAGGGGGGTGGGTGTTCCAGAGCGACACCGGGCAACCGGGGCCGGTGACCCTCCACTATGAGATCACTGACGGCGAACTTACGATCGATGCCGTCGCCCACTTTTCCGTTGTCGAGCAGCCCGTTATCGAAGGAAGCGCGGCAAACGACATGCTTCTCGGCAGCCTGTGTGCCGATGAGATCGACGGCGCAGGTGGCGATGACAACATTGATGGACGGGCCGGCAACGACGTCATAAATGGAGGAGCGGGAGACGACCACATCGTCGCTGGGGACGGTGACGACGTGGTGTTCGGCGGCGATGGGAATGACATTATTTTCGGCGGCGCGGGAAACGACCATCTGTTCGGTGGATCCGGCGACGACAGGCTATTCGGCGGTGAGGGCGATGACGTGATCTTCGGCAACGCCGGTGAAGATCTTCTGAGCGGAGGATATGGCGACGATCTTCTGCTCGGGGGCGATGGTAACGACGTGATTATGGATGGTGCGGGTCGCGACCGAGTTTTCGGCGGCATGGGAAACGATCGGATCGTGGCGGCGCTCGATGCGGACGATGACGTGAATGACGGCGGCGGAGGCACGGACACCCTCGACTACAGCCACGCGACGGAAAGACTCATGGTTGATCTCGTCAACGGCGTTGCCAGCGGAGTGGAAATCGGCCATGACTTCATCACCGGTTTCGAAAAAATGCTTGGTGGCCGAGGAGCCGATCAGTTCATTTTCGGCAGTGAATCGGTCGCGCTCACTGGCGGCGCTGGTGATGACGTCTTTGCGTTCGCCAGCGCCGGTGGGGAACGACCGAACGCCGTTTCGCAAGTGATTATGGACTTTGGGGTCGGAGACCGTATTCGTATATCTGAATACGATATTTTCTGGAAAGCCGACGAGTCGGAAGACCGTTTTGACCAAATCTACCGCGATGACGACGATGACGATTTGCCGATACGCTATCGCCACGACCGGGACGATGGAAGCGAGTGGACCGTGATCGAGACCAACTTCGACGACGAGATGTGGGCGACGGCGGTCACGCTGCAGGGAGCGCACAAGCTGTCGTGGTCTACAGAGCGTGACGATAGTCTCGAGTGGCTATCATAGGAGCACAAAATGAGCACATATGATCTTTCCGGCGGTACAACCAAGCTCTCGCCGAATCCAGAAAACTCTTTTCGACTCGGCCCGCGTGTATTTGTGGGTGCGGCTCTCGCGCTGTTTCTGCTGCTTGGAGCCGGCGGCTGGGCCGCGAGCGCTCAACTAAGTGGGGCCGTCATCGCGCAAGGATCCGTGACGGTGGATCAGAACCTTAAGTCGATACAGCATCGTGACGGCGGCATCGTCGGCGAGATTGCCATCAGGGAAGGGGACTTCGTTCGAGCGGGAGAAGTACTGATGCGGCTCGAAGACACACAGACGAAAGCGGAGCTTTCGATCGTGCGTTCTAAACTCGTGGAATTGGCCATCAGGAGAGCGCGCCTGCTGGCAGAGCGGGACGGGCTTGCGGCAATCGAGTTCCCGTCCGACTTGAACGCAGACGACTCTCCGGATGTTTTTCTCGGCGAAACACGCCTCTTTGACGGCAATCACACAAGTCGCCAAAGTAAGAAGCAACAGCTCGAGCTCAGTGTCGAGCAAATCGAAGAGGAGATAAAGGGGCTGGAAGCGCAGCGGCAATCGAAAGACGAGGAATTCCATCTAGTTCAGACTGAATACGAGGGGAATAGAGGACTCGCTGACAGAGGGCTGATTGCACGGACTCTTCTCGTTCCGATGGCGCGTGACAAAGCAAGAATTTCAGGTGAACGCGGTGAGATCCATGCATCCATCGCCAGAGCGAGAACCCGCATGAGTGAAATTCGCCTCCAGATTATTGCGATCGATGAGGACGCTCGTACCGAGGCGCAGCGGGAATTAAGTGCCGTGGAGGCGGAATTTTCAGAATTGCGTGACCGTCGCATCGCCATTGAGGATCGGCTGGCGCGAACGGACATTCGCGCTCCGATTTCTGGAACCGTTAATGAGCTGAACATCCACACGATAGGAGGCGTGATCACGCCGGCCGAAGAGCTTGTCACCATCGTTCCAGAAGACGCCAAATTGAAGGTCGAGGTAAAACTTGCTCCGATAACCATCGACCAAGTCTGGGTCGGTCAGCCGGTCAGGCTCCGTTTTACTGCCTTCAACCAGAGAACGACACCTGAGCTCAAAGGCGAGATCATCTATGTTTCCCCAGCGACAACACGCGACGACGTAACTGGCGAGATCTACTACCTGGGCGATGTTGATGTTTCTGCAGAAGAGCTTAAGAAGCTTGGCGTTACTACGCTGCTGCCTGGTATGCCAGTCGAAGCCTTTATCACAACGGAAGAGCGCACCGCACTGACGTATTTTATTAAGCCTATCACTGACCAGTTCAGTAGGGCCTTCCGAGAAGAGTAAAGCAGGGTGCTCTGCCTTTGAAAATAGACACATTTCTTATGAGTGTTCTTCTCGGAAGTCGTGACGGAAATACAAGTGCCTAACAAGACCCACGAAGCGGCCGGGCAACCGATCGTGTGGGTTACCCGGCGCCTCAAAACTGCGTTCCAGTATTTCTCTGAATGACAGTTTCTGGCCGATACCAGCCAAAAAAAGCCTGCGATTTATCGCAAGATCCATTTTGTAATATGGCGCGCCCAGGCAGGATTTGAATCTGAGACAAAGCTAGCTGCATAAGAGGTTTAGTAAGAGGCCAAGCATTTCGCAAAAAAATTTATCTTACTAATTTGGTGATACTTACAACGTTTGAACTCGGTTTTTCAACAACTTGCGCAGCTACTACTTCTCCCCAGCGCTCCCAAATGTCCACTTGTGATTTCCAACGAACAGCGCGGTTATAGGTGCCCAGTAGTTTGGGTGGGGCGTGTGCCAACATCATTTCGACTAAAAGCGGGTCTGCCATAAGCGTTTCTGTCGCTTGAGTTGCAAAAGAGCGTCTCAAATCGTGAACGGTGAAGTGATTAAGGTGGAAAAGTGGTGCAAATTCGTTATGGGATTTGGTAGCGCGTCCTTGTAAGCGTGAAATTGCAGTACTCAAACTATCAGGATGAAGCGCTTTCCTTGTACCTTGCGTGGATGTAAAAACAAAATCTCCGTTAGCCAGCTGGCGTTGCTCGGCAAGCAATTCAAGTACTAGCGAGTTGAGGTGTACTTGATGTTGTCGTCGTGATTTGGTGCGTTCAGCAGGAATTGTCCACGTATCTTTCTTTATCTCCTCCCAGCGCATAAACGCCACTTCACTACGACGGCAACCAGTTAGGATTAGTAGTTTCAAAGCATTAGCAACGGGAATGCTTAACACGGCTGTCGCAGCCTTGCCTTGAGTATCAGCACGTATTTCATCTATAGCCCGCCATAACTGGCGCAATTCAGTTAAGGGTAAGTGTCGCTTCCGGGGCGGGGACGCCGACGCGGCAATATCGGCTGGTGTAAGCCCATCGGTGGGGTTAACTTCAATTTGCTCTCGCTTCTGGCAATAACGCAGCATCTGACGCAGTAGGTTCAAACTATGGCGCGCCTCCACCTTAGCTTTACTTGAAGCTTTCTCTAAAATGTCGATTATCAGACGGCGAGACACGTCACGAACATAATAATCAGCCAGCCGAGGAGCTAGGTGACGACGCCACCTCCCATGTTGTTGAGTCACTGTTTTTGGAGTAGGGGGCTGCTTATTACGCCCTGGTGTCTGTTGGTAGTGTTCTACCCATCGGTCAAACGCCTCCTGCATAGTCCAGGCGGCTAAGTTATTTGCCTTTTCATAGGCTCTTTGTTTTCGCGGGTCAAGGCCTAGCTCTACTAATTTTACAGCCTCCCGATGGGCTTGACGAGCCTCGCGCAGCTTCATAGCTGGGTAACTACCAAGCTGTAGCTCGTGTTGCTTCCCATTAATACGATAGCGATATAGCCAACGCTTAGCATCTCGATCGGAGCGGGCTTCTAGTGCTAGACCTCCGACACCACGATTTGTAACGCCTTCTCGTACTTTGGTTTTATTCTCACAAGGCTTAAAAGCTATTACTTGCTTTTCTGTGCTGATCATAATGTACCCAATCGATGCTTTTCCGACCCCACAGGCGACCCCACAGGTAACGCAGTATAGAATGAGGAAGCATGAGACACAATAAGACGCATATTTCTCATAATCTATTGATTTTGATAAATATCATAGTCTATTAAGAGACAGTGTGAGTATGTATGAAACATTGAAAAATCCTGCTCCTAAGCGGCAGGTCGCAGGTTCGACTCCTGCCAGGGACGCCAATCGCCTCAATCGCTTTATTTTTACTCCCTCTCCACTCCTACATTTTTCCAATAGCTCTCCAAGAGCTGCGCGCATCAGGTATCCTCTCTGCTTGCCAACCCCCCGGCTGATTTTTTGCCAAGGACGTTCCTCATGCTTTTCCCAAAACACATTGCTCTCACACCGTTCATCGTTGTATTTGCATTGCTTCCAACAACGCTACTTGCTCAGGATGCCAGCATCGGTAGTGTGCGAACCGAGTTCAAATTACTTGGCCCGAACAACACCATTGAAGTGGAGCGCTTCGATGATCCGAAAGTACAGGGCATCTCCTGCTATCTTTCCTACTCGCAAATAGGTGGCATCTCCGGTGCAGTGGGGCTTGCCGAAGAAGCCAGTGAGGCCAGTGTGGCGTGCCGACAGACGGGAGAAGTTATCTTCGACCCTACTGACGTTGAGGACCAAGAGGTGGTTTTTACTCAACGCCGCTCGGCGCTTTTTAAAAATATGCGCGTCGTCCGCATGCACGATACCGAAACGCAGACCTTTGTATACCTGACCTACAGCACCAAGCTGGTCGATGGCTCGCCTAAAAATGCGATCACGGCTGTTCACTACGGTGAGTTAGGTGGCGGGCAATAATTAGCTCGTGGGCGCTTAGCGTGGATTGCCTAGCGTTTGTGTCCAGTAGGTTGAGTAGCGCGACTCCGAATCCTCGGCGTTTGCCATGCCCATCTCGGTAAAGGCGTCGCTCATAATATTACGGCAGTGACCGGGACTTTCTAGCCAGCCTTCTACCACGGCAGAGGCTGATGCTTGGCCAGCGGCAATATTTTCTCCCACTGCTTGCCATACGTAGCCTTGGTTTTCGATACGCTGCTGAATCCCGATACCATCCGGGCCGGTATGGCTAAAGTAGTCATTCTCTGCCATATCTTTTGAGTGGTCCTCGGCAGCGGCTTCAAGCTTGCAGCTCCAAGTTAACGATTCCACGGCTTCGTATCGTTGGTCGCCGCATTGCCGCGCCTGGCTACGTGCTTCGTTCACCAGTGATAGCATTTCCCGCTTCTGATCGGTGAGTTCGCATTCGCTCTGCCGAGAGGCTTCGCTACTTTGCGGTTCGTCAGAAGCCCATGAGCCACTTGGGCCCATGAGCATTAATACACTCAGACTGAAAAGCGCCTTGATGGAAGGGCACATCAGCATTCGATTAACCGCCAAACTTTTCATTTTCGCCCATGTTCGGGGTGGCATCTTTTTTGATGTTGGCTTTGGCGATCTCGTAGAGTTGGAACGTTTTGCTCTCCTTGGCTTTCCAGTGCTCGCCCATCTGCACCTTAATTTCCAGCAGGGCGACGTCCGGGTCGTCCTTACCTTCTGGGAACCATGCCGCGATGAAGGGGTTCCAGTATTTCTCGATCAACTCACGGTTGTCGGTAAGGTTGGCTTTACCCGATAGCGAAACGTAGACACCATCTTCCTGATCGGAGAAGCTTAGGCATACGTCATGGTCGCTTTCTGTTTCAAACACTTTTTCAGCACTCCGACGAGTGTAGAACCAAAGGGTGCCGTCATACTCATCCTGAACCAAGTGCATTGGCCGTGCGCGGGGTGTGTCGTTGTCCAAGGTGACGAGCATGCCAACTTTGATATCCTTGATCATTCCCCATATCTTCTGCTTATGCTCAGGGCTGGACATAATTTCACTCTCCTTATGAGTTGGATGTTTAAATGGTCATCGACAATGCTTGTACGCTAAAGATGACTAGATAAAGCCTAGCTACCATTTTCGACATCGGCAAATGCTCATTGAACAATCACGCCTTTCGCCAAGTGATATCCTGCTTGAGGTCTTCCAGGTGACTCGCCAGAATCAGATTAACGATTTATTGTATGGTCAGGGATGAAGCCGCTAATGCTCAACAGTTCTATAGACCGCTATTGCCATTTGCCTGATCGCCGGGTCGAAAATCAGTGGCAGCTTTACCGCTCTGATCGTCTCGATAATGACTAGCGCGTTTTGGGTATCCTATATGACCGACTTTGAGTATTGCGATGCGTCTTAATTACCAAGGCCCACTCCCGGAAATGGTGGGCTTTTTATTGTTGCCGCAGTATTCGATGATGGCTTTTTTTGCCGCCGTGGAGCCTTTGCGTATAGCGAATCGCATTGCAAACCGCCCGTTGTTCGATTGGACGCTGATCAGTGCGGATGGCGGGCCGGTGACGGCATCTAACGGCATGACGCTGATAGCTGACCAGGCAACGTCAGATGTGCATCATTTACCTTCGCTAGCGGTATGCAGTGGCTTTACGCCGGAAGCACATCTTAGCCGGCCGCTAATGGCCTGGCTTCATCAGTTGGATCAGGCGGGCTGTTGCCTGGGCGGTATCGACACGGGCGCGTTTTTGCTCGCGGCAACCGGCCTGTTAAAACACGAGCGAGTGGCGCTGCACTGGGAGAGTCTGCCGGCCTTTCGTGAGCGCTTTCCAGGTATTGAAACCACCGATGAACTGTATGCACTAGGCGAGCGGCGTTTCTCATGTGCGGGCGGGGCAGCGGCAATGGATATGTCGCTGGAAGTGATTGCCAGGCGCCATGGCGCAAAATTGGCCATCGATGTTTCCGAGCAACTTATCCATGACCGTATCCGCACCCGTAGCGACCAGCAGCGCATGGCATTGGTAAAACGCCTGGGGACGCATAACAGGAGAGTCGTGGAGGCGGTGGCGCTAATGGAGCAGAACTTGGAAGAGCCGCTTGCGCTCGAGGACGTTGCCAGCCGGGTAGAGGTGTCGGTTCGCCAGTTGCAGCGCTTATTCGAACAAGAGTTGGAGGTCACACCGCGCCAATGGTACCTGCAACTGCGCATTAAGCGCGCCCGGCGGCTGCTGGCCGAAACAGATTTGGCGGTACTTGCGGTTGGCTTAGCCTGTGGCTTTAGCTCGTCATCGAGCTTTGCACGCTCCTTTCGTACGCATTATGGGTATTCACCCCGGCAAGTGCGGGAAAAAGCGAAGAAGGCGGCAATTGAGTCGCCTAATGTTTGATAAGTGTCGCATGGTGACTAGTAGTAGGGAGGCAGCCGCGCATACTGACTAAACCCAACTAATAAGAGGTTCAGTGTTATGTCTTTACCGGCCAAGTCTTTCCCTTCCAAGTCCTTTGCTAACAAGTCGCTGTCGCTAAAAGCGGGCTTTTTACTTTCTGCGTTTGTTGCCACGCCTGCCATGGCGGAGCTCGATGAGCTGCGCTTTGGCGTCCCGCCTTGGCCTGGTGTCACCGTTAAGTCCGAAGTGGCAGCGCAACTGTTGGAGACGATGGGGTACGAAACGCGTCAACAGGATTTGGCCGTGAGCGTGATTCTGGAGGGTTTATCGCGCAACGATTTGGAAATCTATTTGGGCGGCTGGTACCCGGTACAGACGGATATGGTTGAGCCGTTGGTCGCCGATGGGAAAGTAGAAAAAGTGGTTTCCAATATTAGTGGCGCCAATTCCGGTTTGGTGGTGCCTCAGTACGTTTACGATGCCGGGGTCACCACGGTGGCTGAATTGGCAGCCCATTACGATCAGTTCGACGGTGAAATACAGGGAATCGAAGCGGGCACTGGGATCAATGAGGCGATTCTAAACGCGATCGACAATGACCTGGCGGGCCTGGGCGATTGGCAACTGCGCGAAAGCTCGACCTCGGCCATGCTTGCCCAGGCGGAGCAAAAAATGGCTGACGAGGAGTGGGTAACGTTTGTCGGTTGGGAACCGCACTGGATGAACGTAAGCTTCGATTTAGCCTACTTGGCGGATAGCGATGACGCGGGTGTGGCCTCTATTGAAAGCACGGTGTGGACTATTACCCCTGCTAGCCTGGCTAAGGAAGCCCCCCAAGCGCACCGCTTTCTGTCCCAGTACGTCGTGACCATCGAAGACCAGAACGAGTGGGTGCACGAATATAGCTATGAAGAGCGCCCTGCTGATGAAGTGGCCCAAGAGTGGATTGAGGACAACTTGGATACCGTGGCTGAGTGGCTGGAAGGCGTTGAAACCCGTGATGGCGAATCCGCTATTGAGCAGGTACGGGCTCAGTTCGGCGCTTAATCGCCCGTTGACGTAGCCCCCACGACAAAGCGTCTTATGGTTTAAGGCGCTTTTTTAGTGCCTGACAAAATGCCTGCCATGTGCTCCCCATCTCGGCTAATTGAGATTGAGCGTGAAGGGCGCCATGCACCATCTGCGGTGCGCAGCGATAGCCTATCGAGGCACCTTTATGTCGCCAGTCTGTCACCGCGGCTTCGATTGGCCGCGTCAAAGGGTCGTGCTCTACGGTGAGTATTTCGATACGTGAAGCCGGTGGATAGCGATCCCGCTCAGTGGCGATGATTGCCGGGCATTGCGCCCGAATGCTCAATACATCGCTACGTGACAGTAGCGGTGCATCCTTCCCCAGGCTCGCGAAGGAAAGCTCACCGACCGGTGGATAGATCAACCCCAGCGGCGGCGCATCGCTCAACGAGTGAGCAAGGCCAATCGCTAGCCGCCCGCCCGCACTATCGCCTACCAGGGCGCTTGGCTGAATGGCTTCTAATACCGTACGGCACTCTGCCAGCATGGCGGGGTAATCTACCTCGGGCGCAAGCCGGTAGTTCACGCTGACCACTTCGCGATTGAGCGCCTGGGCCAAGCTGGCGGCGGTACCATGGTGGCTATCAACGGAGCCGATCATAAAGCCTCCCCCATGGATAAACAGTATTGCGCCAGGCGTTGATGGCTGGGGAATAAAGCGGCGCACGCTGACGCTTTCTATCTCGCTATCTTCAACCCGCATGCCGTCTGGGTCGGGTGGGGTGAAGGTGCGGCAAAGCTTATCGTAGGCTCGCCGCGCTTGGGGCAATGGCATTTCTGCCATCACCTCGAGCCCCGCGCCAAAGCGCTGAATAAACGCGTCTACGTTCATCGCATGTGCTCCCTGTTAACGACGAATGCCGATGGTGCGGCCAGCTAGCTCCGGCCAGGCATCACGGTTTGCCCTAGGGAGTGCTGCGATGCGATGTGTGACCGCTTCGGGGAAGGGGCTTGGTCGGCCTGACGCTTGCTTCATGCCCATTAGCATCTGTTCGCTGGTGGCCAGCAGGTTGGCCTCGTCATCGAACATGGCGAAAAACACGTGCAGCCGTTTGGCATCGCTATCGAGCAGCGTTAGATCAATAGTGAGTGGCTGGTCTTGATGTGCTTCACGCCGATAGCAAAGATGCGTTTCCAGGGTATAGATCGTGTAGCCATAGTGCTCACGGCCCGTTGCATCCAAGCCTATCTGGTCAATCAATGCTTCGCAGGCCTGGGAAAAGACGCGGGCATACTCCGCATCATTCATGTGCCCGTTGTAGTCGACCCAGTCAGCAGCGACCTGGGTTTCCAGGATGATCATTAAATACGCCCCTTTAAGCCTTCGGCCTCCGGCCAGTATTTTTGCACTACCTCTAGCAGCTCAACTAAAAAGTCATCCCTGCGACGATCAAGTGTCGCGACCGAGCGGCCAGCCGCCTGATGTTCGCAGCCTTCGACCACTTTATCGATCAACTCATCGGTAAGCTCGGGGGCTTCCAGCTTGGTCCAGGGCAGTTTTAATGCGGGGCCAAACTGCTCCAGCATATGGCGCATGCCGGGTTCGCCACCGGCCAGGTGGAAGGTGAGGAAGGTGCCCATCAGTGACCAGCGCAGCCCGCAGCCGTAAACAACGGCGGCATCGATCTCTTCGGTGGTGGCCACGCCATCGTTGACCAAGTGCAGGGCTTCCCGCCACAGCGCTTCCATCAAGCGGTCGGCGATATGCCCTTCAATTTCACGGCGCACTACCAGCGGGCGCATGGCGAGCGCCTGATACAGCCCTTGGGCGGTGGCAATCTGCGCTGGCTGGGTAGCCTCACCGCCCACAAGCTCCACCAGAGGCAGTAAATACACCGGGTTGAAGGGGTGAGCGACGATCACGCGGCCGGGCGCTTTTTGGCAAAGCCGTTGCAGATCGGTGGGCTTAAACCCGGAGGTAGACGAACCAATGATAACGTCCGATTCGGCAACGGCATCAATGGCCGCCAGAATCTCTTGCTTCAGTTCAAGGCGCTCAGGCACGTTTTCCTGAATCAAGTCTGCGTCGTTCACCGCCTCTTCAATCGTGGTGACGAAAGTCAGTCGATCAGGGTTAGCGTGGGGAGCAAGGCCGAGCTTTCTTAACGAGGGCCAGGCGTTGTCGATAAACGCACGGGTACGCGCCGGTGCGTTGGGATCTGGGTCGAAAGCGACGACGTTCCAACCTTGGGCGAGGGCGCGGGCGATCCAACCGTTGCCAATCACGCCGGTACCAATAACGGCTAAGCGGCTCATGCATCACCTCCTGTTGTGCTACCCATGATACGTCCGGTTACTGGGTCGCGTAGCTTGAGATGCGCGCGGGTTTCTGCGGGTGTCATCACCTTTGCACCTAGATTCTCGATAATGGTGGCGGCTTTTTCGACCAGTTGGCCGTTATTGGCCAGCACGCCTTTTTCCAGAAACAGGTTGTCTTCCAGGCCGACCCGGGCGTGGCCGCCTAGTAGCACCGCTTGCGCCACCATGGGCATTTGATGGCGGCCAATGCCGAAGGCGGCCCAGTTGGCGTTGGCAGGTAATTTGTTGCGCATGGCCAGCATCGTTTCGGTGTCTGCTTCGGCTCCCCAGGGGATACCCAGGCAGAGCTGGTAGAGCGGGGCGCCGTCGATCAGGCCCTCTTGCTGGAGCTGGCGGGCAAACCAGACGTGGCCCAGGTCAAAGCACTCCAGCTCCGGCTTAACGCCAGCGGCTTGAACGAGGCGGGCGTGCTCGCGCAGCCAGTCAGCCGGGTTGACGTAAACCATGTCGCCAAAGTTTAGGCTGCCACAATCCAGCGTACACAGTTCGGGAAGCAGTTCGCCCACCGGGGCATGGCGTTCCGCGGGCGTTTGAATATCGGTGCCGGGGCCGCCGCGGGTGGGGTCTTGTGCGTCGGGTATCCAGTCGCCACCGCCACCCGCGGTGATGTTCATGACGATATCCACATCCGCTTCGCGAACCCGCTCCATTACCTCACGGAACTGCGCGGTAGAGTGGCTGATGCCGCCGGTTTCTGGGTCACGCACGTGAATATGCGCGATGCTGGCCCCGGCGTGAGCCGCTTCGATACAGGACGCCGCGATGGCCTTGGGGGTGACGGGAACGTTGGGGTTTTTGGCGGTGGTGTCACCCGCGCCAGTGACGGCACAGGTGAGAATGACATTGCGATTCATGGCGCGCTCTCTAGTAACGATTGATTCGCTTACTAGTGTGTCGCGGTGAGCAGAGAATAGTTGTCGTAATGCGTCATTCGCTATACATAAATGGTTGTTTTTGGCGTATGGGGCGCTCCCAATCCAGTTTTAAGCCCTCGGGCAGCTTGCCTGGGGGTATTTTGATCAAGCACTCACTGAGAAGACGTATTGACCGCTTTGATTGCCGATCTAAACTCAATATGCGCGTGCAAGGTTAATAATAATGACAAACAACGTATGGAAGGAGTGCTTGCCATGTACCCGAAACCCACACTGCGACCGCTAGGTGCAGCCATCGCCGCGGCGGTCTTCGCCGGTTTGCCAGCGGTCACGACTGCCGATACTGGCCCCGAACTTAGCCAAACCGAGGTGTTGTCTGGCCTTGAAAACCCCTGGGATATGGCTTTTTTGCCTGATGGGACAATGTTTTTCACCGAACGCTGCCGTGGCTTATCAGTGCGGCTCCCCGATGGCGATGTTCAACACCTGCTAGGCATGGAAGGCACCGATGAGTATGCCACCACTGCTGATGATCTTGTCTGCCAGGGACAGGCGGGGATGAACGGTGTAGCGGTCGATCCAGATTTTGACGAAAATCGCACGATCTATGTGTACTCGGCGTCCAACATCTCTGAGCCGCGCACCAATCGCGTGCTCCGCATGACGGTCAACAGCGATTTTGATGAGGTTGCAGATCGCACCGATATCGTCGAGGACATTCCCTACAAGCCTGAAGCTACCGACCACCCCTTCGGTGATGCTGGCGCCCATAATGGTGGACGAATCCGTTTCAGCCCGGAAGATGGCTATCTCTACGTGACCACTGGCGATAACCATAACAGCGAGATTCCTCAGTCGCCGGACCGCTTAGGGGGCAAGGTGCTACGTATTGATCGTGACGGCAATGCTGCCGAAGGTAACGAGCCACCCGAAGGGTTCGATCCACGCATCTATACCTATGGCCACCGCAACGTTCAGGGCATTACCTTCCACCCCGACACCGGCCAGCCAATCGTGACCGAACATGGCCCCTGGCATTCCGATGAGGTCAATGCGCTGGTCAATGGCGGCAATAGCGGCTGGGATCCGCGACCCAATATGGCGGGTCGTGGCGATTGCCCCGATGATTACTGCGGTTATGAACCCAATCAGGGCGAAGGGATGGATCCTAAGGAGCGGGCGGCCTATATGCCGGTCACCGATACCGAAACCTACCCCGATGCCATGCAACCGGCCTGGGGCAACGATGGGCTTTCCCAAGGCATCTCCTCGGCCGAGTTTCTAACCGGTGAGCAGTGGGGAGAGTGGGATGGTCGCCTGTTAGTGGGCTTTTTGGGGATTGGCTTTGGCGGAACACCCGTCGGGCAACGCATCAACGTCATGGATATTGCGGAGGATGGCCTTTCGGTCAATGACGTTGCCGAAATGTCACCACCCATGGGGGCTGCACGTTTCCGCTCGATAGTGCTAGGGCCGGATGGCGACCTGTATACAGCCGTTGATGAAGGCAGCATTTACCGCATCACGCCGGAATGAGCCATTGGCAGCCGCGCTGAACGATCACAGTGCGGCTGCTCTCTTACCGCCCTATTGGTTCAAGCGCCATTGAGAGGGAACAAGGCCATTATGAAGAGATTATGCTTTTTCGTTGTTGCGACGGCACTGACGGTGGCGTCGGCCAGTGTGCCAGCTGCCGATAAGGCCGCTGGAGAATCGATGTACGCCGATGCCTGCGCCCAATGCCACGGCCCCTCCAGAAAGGGGATGGCCAGCTTTCCATCCTTAACGGGCCGGAGTGTGGACTACATCACCTCTCGGCTTGAAACCTATCGCGCCGGCGAGCGGGTCGGTTCGAACTCCGCGCTGATGATTCCTAATGCTGCCGATTTATCGGATGACGACATTGCCAATCTGGCTGCTTATATCGCCGATGAAGCCGAGTAATAAAATAAGAGCTTTTGGCAGGCGTTGCCTGCCTCCATTCAGCTATCCATGCTGTTGTTAAGCCCCGGCTTGTTAATATCCGGTCATTTCCAGGTAGCCCTCGCCACGCGGTTCGCCGCTGGCGCGATCACTGACCTCTACTTCGCCCTCCCAGTAGGGCACGCTGGTGGTCATCCAGCGGTTGGCGTAGGGCGCTTCGACGTTAACATCTACATCGACTGACGGCACTTCCAAACGCCAGCGGGTAGGAATATACCGCCCGGCCACGACGGAGGTGGCTAGCGGTGTCATGGTTATATCCGCGTTGGTCAGTGATGTGGTTTGGCCTTGGGGCGTTATCCATGTGCCGGAGCGATAGTTACTTCCTTCCTCGCCGTCACCGCCGCCGCGTAGTTGAAACGCCATCAGCTTGTGACCGGCATCAAGGTGAATCGAGAACCAATCCCAGCCTGATTGGCGGGCGTCCAATAGCTGGCTGCTCCATTCGCGATCCAGCCAGCCGCGCCCGCTGACCGTTTTGGTTTCACCGTGAAGGGTGACGTCGCCGGTTATCTGCCAGAAGGGCTGGCTGTAGTACATGGACCCCTGGCCATTGGCGGCTTTCTGGCTAAAGCCAGCTTCGCCGTGCAGCACTAGTGGGCCTTCGGCAGCCAGTTTCAACGTATAGCCAAAACGCGACGCACCTTCGCCGCTGTAAGCGGTGAGTGTGAGGTGATTAAAATCGTTACCATCGGCTTCTTCACTTGCTTTAAGCTGCCAATCATCCAACCAGGCATGAAAGGGGCTAGAGATTACGCCTGCTTGGCTGTCCTGTAGCGTGTTCAAGGGAGCCTGGGAGTGGCTGCGTCCGAAACGTTCGGCCACTTGATGCTGCTCTCCTTGGGAGATCGCCATATGGGCCATCCAGAGCTGGTCGGCGGCCCAGGGAGTCGGTGCAGGGCGTTCGCTAGGTGGCATCAGCGCCTGGCGAAATAACGTCCACTGTAGGCCAAGTGGATCACCGTCGTTGTCTTCTAAATTGGCGGTTAAATACCACCATTCGATACGGTAATCTGGATGGGCGACATGATCCGTTGGGAACGTCAGCAGTTGGTGGGGCTCAGCGTGTTGGAAGCCATCGGCATCCTGGCCCAAACCGGCAAAGCCAGCGTTACTCGTTGTTGACTGATCCTCAGGGCTACAGCCGCTTAAATTGAGGGCAGTGATGAGTATTAGCAGTCTGATTAGGCTCATTGGTTGGCCTCTTCCGCCAGTAGCGTGCGCGGCGAGGTGCGCCAGAAGCGTAGCGCTGGTAGTGCTGCAGACAGTAGCGCCACAGTGACCGCGGTCGTCAGCGTAACAGCCATTTCACTGGGGAATAGGTAGAGTGGCAGTCGCCAGCCGAAGGCGGCTACGTTAATGATGGCGACCAATCCCCATGTAATGGCAATGCCCAGCGGAAGCGCCAGTAAGCCGGTCACCAAGGCCGCGCCCCCCAGCTGTGCCATGCTGAGTTGGGCAAGCTGGGACCGAGAAATACCCAGCGCCCATAGCGGTGCTAACTGTTGGCGCCGGCTGCGTGCCTGAGCCAACAGGCTGGTGAACAGGGCGAGGGCCGCTACCGCCAGGGTCAAACCATTGAGGGCGCGGGTGATGGTGAAAGTACGCTCAAAAATCTCGGTGGCGATGCGTTTGATTTCGGTTTGATCGCTCAGAGCGTCGCTGCCGAGGTCAAAGCGTTCACGCAGGGCAGCACGCAGGGTATCAACATCAGCGTCATCACTCAGCACTAATCCCATAGAGCTAGGTGGCGCATCAAACCGCGCGGCAAGTTGGGGAGATGCCATCAGTACCTGACCGCTGGGGTTGCCGTAGTCGGGGTAAATAGCGGCGATAGTCAGCGTTTCATTGGCGCCCAGCGCGTTAAGCGTCAGGCGATCACCGGGGGAAAGGTGCTCTGCAGTGGCAAGCTGTTCATTGATAAAAATTGCGCCATCACTAAAAGCTGCCCAGGCGGATGAGCGGTCTTGTTGGGTTGCCAGCAGCGGCCAGTGTGGAGTGAGTGATTCACCAGGGGTAATGCCGTAAAGTTCGATAGGCGTGCCTAAAGAGCGGCTGCCTTCCTGCGTAGTGGCAGTCTGCAGGGTTGCATCGCTGCGCCGAGTGAGTAGGCGCTCGAAGACCTCCGGGCGATCAGCCAGCCAAGCATCAATATCCGCATATTGCTCGGTAGGGGCATTTAAATAGAGCGAGGCGACTAGGCGCTGATCGAGCCAGTCTAAAAACGTCAGGCGAAAGCCACCTACCATGCTACCGACCCCCAGATTGGTCGCTAAGGCGATAAGGAGTGCCTTCATGGCCAGTGACAATCTGGGGAGCTGAAGCTGCATATCCGCCAGCGCCCAGTGAATAAGCGGGCGTCGCCGGGTGAGGTGCGTCAGCCCTTTTAGTAGTAGTGCTAAAAAGGGTGGCAGCCACAGTGCGCTAGCCAGAAGTAACGCCGCTACAAGCGTAAAGCCTGTCACTAATCCATCGCCCGGGGGCTGAAATCGAAGCCAAACATACAATGCTAGCGCAACGCCCATCGCGAAAGCGCCGCCGATGCTCATTAGCGATAATTGGCGGCGGTAACCGCTACGCCAGGCCTGCATCTGGCCTAGCTCCAACATGTTTAAGCGGGCCGCGCGCCATAGCACGCCGCTGCCCGCCAGCAGCAGCCCTCCAAGGCTAACCCCCAGCCCACCGACCCAGTAATGCCAGGGTAGGTTAAGCTCTTGCCCGACACCTGCGCCATAAAGTGAGCCCAGGGTGGCCGCGACATCGGGCAGTAACAAGCGTGCCAGCCATACGCCGCTGGTTATACCAGCAAGCGCTCCGACTAGGCCGAGCAGGAGCAGCTCTAAGCTGAGCGCTAGCACTAAATTGCGCCCCGATACACCCAGCACTCGCAGGGTACGCAGCATGCCCAGGCGTTGCTCCAACGTTAGGCCTAGCGCTGCTTGAACGATGAATAGCCCCACGACCCAGGCAAGTAGCCCCAGCGCGGTAAGGTTCAGGTGAAAGCTTTCAGTCAGTTGGCCAGGGGAGGCAAGCGTGGCGGCGCGGGTAAGCGTTAATCCGGCAGGCGCTTCAGTGAGTGCCCCCGGGGCGGTAACGATGCGCGTTAACTCATCGCCGCTTTCAAGCAACCGCGCTGCGGCGGCAATATCCATGATCAGCGTGCCCGGCGGTAGCGCTGGCGCTAAAACGAGCGGTGGGAGTGTTTTGTCATCTGCCAAGGGCGGGGTGGCAGCCGATGCATTTTCGCGCGGTATCCCAAGGGCTGCCAGGGAGTCAGGCGCTACGCGTGCTTGCCACGGGGGCGTTAGAAAATCGCTTAACGACGCGGAGGTGTTGGCTTGGGCCAGCGCGTTATCGCTGGGCAGGGTCAGCGGATCAATGCCGATCAGGGTTAGCCGGGTGCCATCTTGGGTAACGATTTCACCCTCTAGCATGGGCGACACGGGCAAGCCTGCTTGGCGCAGGGCGTAATACTCGGCGCGGTTAAGCGGTGTGCCATCGCGCCGTTCAAGCTGATCCAGCTGGGTGTCAAACAGCGCATCGGCGCGAGCATAGCTGTCCCGCGCGGTAGCGTTGATCGCTTGGATGCCGCTCCATAGGGCGCTAGCTACCCAGAGACCGAGTAGCAGCATCATCATTTGGCCGGGGTGGCGCCGGTAGTGGCTAAGTAGCGTGGATAGCACCCGGGTCATAGTGCCGCTTCGAGTAGATGACCATGGCTCAGGCGTAGGCAGCGATCAAGCGGAGCCGCCACTTGAGGGCTATGGGTGACGATAAGCAGGGCGCATTGCGTTTCGTGAACCAGGCTTAATAGTAGTTCAAGCACTTCGCCTGCGGTGGTTTCATCCAAATTGCCAGTTGGTTCATCGGCCAGCAGCAGAGGCGGGCGCGGCGCTAGGGCGCGGCCAATGGCTAAGCGCTGCTGCTGGCCGCCAGAGAGCTGCTCCGGATAGCGTTTTTCCATGCCACTTAGCCCAAGCCGCTCAATGAGGTAGCCTGCCCATTCGTCATCGTCACGCTTGGCTAAGCGCGCCTGTAAGCGAAGATTGTCGATCACCGTTAGGCTGGGGACTAAATGAAACTGCTGGAAGACTAAACCCAATTGCTCGCGGCGTAGCTTGGCGCGGGTGGGCTCGGGGAGTGACGCGACGTTCTGGCCTTCGAGGGTAATGGCACCTTGGTCGGGAAGATCTAATCCAGCCGCAAGGTGCAGTAGGGTGGATTTGCCACTTCCCGATTCGCCCATCAGCGCTAGACTTTGACCTGCGGCCAAGCGCAGGGAGACATTATCGAGTACCCGCAGCGGACCTTGGGGGGTCGCATAGGTTTTATGTACTTGATGAAGTTCCAGCATAGGCTGCTCTTGGTGCTCTGGTGCTGTTCGGTGCTAACCGCACACGCAGCAGGCTAATCGTTAATAGGCATAATAGATGCGCCGCGTTCGCCATATACCGCTATCCCGCCGCGCCCTGTACGCTTAATGAAATACATGCTTTTATCGGCTGCATCAATGAGCTCATCGGCATTTCCAAACCCGCCGTCCTCCAAACAGGCAATGCCGATGGAGACTGAGACATGAATCGTCTCTTGGTCATTGTGGGCCATCGGGGTTTTTTCCAGTCGTTGGGCGATGCGTCTAGCGAACACAAGGGCTGCAGTGGCGCTTTCATCGGGTAGAATAATCAAAAACTCCTCGCCACCCCAGCGCCCAGCCAAGTCACCTTCACGAATTAACGCTTGCAGCGTTTTGCCAAAATTTTCGAGAACGAGATCACCCACCTGATGCCCGTATTGATCGTTCAGCTTTTTAAAGTGGTCAAGATCAATAAATACCACGGACATAATGCGAGACTGCTCCTGGCAAAGAACAAAACGTTTGTGTAGCTTTTCTTCAAGCCAAGCTCGGTTTGCGAGGCCGGTTAGCGCGTCTGTACGTGAGCGCTCTTCTAACTCATCCTGCCGTTGGCGTAACGAGACGAGTTCAGCGTGTTGCGCATCAAGGCGTGCATTGAGCTGTAATGTTTGCCGAAACAATAGCTGCTGCGCCTCGGCAAGCAGTGATTCGTTATCCTGCAGAGGTGGCGCAGCCATTTGCAGCATGTCGGCTAGCGCTGGTAATTGTTGCTGAATATTCTCTAATAATTGCCCTAAAGAGAATGAATGAGCGCCCTCATAGGTTTGAAATTCCCTTATCACAGCGACTAATGATTGGGCCGGGTGCGAAGAGAGCCAGGCATCGGCGATGGGCCCCGATAACTGGATACACAGTATGTCTGTGGCGGCCATGTTGTATTCGCCATGGCTATCACAGATACGTTGAGCGAGCGGTGTTGGCACTCCCCACTTAGCCGCAAGCCAAGCGCCGACTTGAGAATGATCGCAGCCAAAGAGTCGTTGCTCAGATTCTGATAGCTGTCGATGAGACAATGCGGCTTCAAGATATAAATCAGTGCTTTCTTTCGGGTAGGTGGCACGTAAAGCCATAATCCCAATGTCTTGGAGTAACGCTGCCGTAAACACAGGGCCCGCCATATCCGGGCAAAGATGGATGGCAAGGTATCGTGCCGCTAAAGAGGCGATGATGGAGCGCATCCAAATACGTTGATAATGAGCGTCTATGCCTTTGTTTTGAAGAAGGCTGAAACTCATCACTGCTGCCAGTGTGGCATCTAACCCCAAGCGAGCAGTGGCTTCCTGACACGAATGTACTTTGGTATGTGTATGCGAGAAGAAGGCGCTGTTGGCAAGCGTAATTATCCGCATGGTCAAGGCAGGGTCACGCTCAATGGCATTGGCAAAGTCGGTAACCGAAGGTTGCTCAGTGCGCGCTATTTTTAATACGTTGATAGCGACGGAAGGTAACGTAGGCAAGGTCGGGCATTGGAGTAGGTCAGCTACCAAAAAGGTAGGTAATTCAGCCGTTAAGATTAAGTCTTTTGAATTATCCTTTGCCTTGATGACCTGCATTGCTTTCTCCTAAATCTTATGGGCTTGCAGCAACAGCCTTAAGCCATTCCCTGGCATTTGTTGTTTGGGCGTGAAGGTGTTCAAACGTTCGTATTAAGTGATCATAGGCGACTTACTGACAAAATACTTGTATCTGGTTCAAACTATTTTGCTAAAGAAAGACTTAAAAATACTCTAATCGGTTTTGCTTTGTAAGATATTTCTTACAAAAATACAGGAAGATGGCTATGTAGGTAGCTATTGGCTAGGTAGTTATAAGCTATGCAGCTAAAGGCTAATGTATCGGGTCTTTTTTTATTTTCATATAACTACCATACTAGTCATAGCAGATAGATAGCCAAAGGAATCGTCGAAGTACCATGAAGATGAACTTGCAAGCAATGTGGCAGAGGACAAACAGCGACGTGTCGGTGCGCCAACGTCTTAATGACGTATTGCGGCAAGCCATTATTCGTATGGAGCTGGCACCAGGACAGGCGCTTTCTGAAAAAGAGATTGCAGACTTATTTGCTGTTAGTCGCCAACCAGTGAGAGAGGCATTTATACGCCTTTCTGAGTCAGGCTTGGTGGAAGTGCGTCCTCAACGGGGCACCTATGTTGTGCGCATTTCGCGCCAAGCAGTGCTAGAGGCGCGATTTATTCGTGAGTCGCTGGAAGTGGCTATTACCCTGGAAGCTGCCAAAAACTCAATTCCTTCTAGTGTGTTGATGGAATTGAACGAACTGATTGAGCGCCAACGTAGTTGTATTGAGCGTCAAGATCATGATCGCTTTTTCTTTCTTGATGAGATGTTTCATCGAACCTTGGCCTTATCCACGGGGCAAGCCATGGCATGGAAAGTGATTGAAGACGTTAAAGCACAACTGGATAGGGTGCGGTATTTGAGCATTCCTGATTCTACACCCATCCCTAAATTGGCCGATCAGCATCAGGCCATCGTGGATGCGATTTCTGCTTCAGATACTGAGGCGGCAGAGCAAGCAATGATCCATCATCAGCGTGAAATACTTCACTCGCTGCCTGAATTAGAGCGCCGCTTTCCGGAGTTGTTTGAAAATGCAGGTGTGGGCTCTCCTGGTTATCTATAAAACCTGCAAGTTAGAGCAACAACGCAACATAGGTCGCGTGACGTAAGTCCAGTCAGAGCTGGCTGGTGAATTACCAACAATAAATGGATGTCTTTAGGAGCTTAAAATGAAACTCACAAAATTACTTCCTGCTCTTGCCCTGGTAGCCGCAAGCCATTCGGCTCACGCCGCTTACCAGCTTAATGTCTCAATAGCGCTAAGCCCTCAAGATCCTATTGCTCAGGCAATGGAGAATGCTAAACAGGCGATTGAGGAGCGTTCAGAGGGGGAATTGACCATTCAGATTTTCCCTAATAGCCAGCTTGGTTCTGACGAAGACGTGATCGAACAAATCCGCAGTGGTGCCAATATCGCTATCTTAGTCGATGCTGGTCGCTTGTCGGAGTATCAACCCGAGTTGGGTATCTTGAGTGCTCCTTATTTAGTTGAAGACCATAGTGACTATGACCAAATCACCACCTCTCCACTTTACCTGGATTGGGTCGAGGGGCTGGCAGAAGCCAGTGGTTTGCGACTGCTCAACTATAACTGGTTTCAGGGGTCACGGCAGATGCTGACCCAAAATGAAGTAAACACGCCAGAGGATTTAAATAGTGTACGAGTGCGCACTATCAACTCCCCTGTCTGGGTGAAAACCATTGAAGCGATGGGCGCCACTCCAACGCCACTACCTTGGTCAGAAGTTTACTCGGCGCTACAGCTAGGTTCGATCGATGGCGCTGAAGCGCAGCTAACCGCTGCCGAAGGTCAAAATTTGCATGAAGTTATTACTCACGTGGCACTAACCAATCATATTCATTTGATGACCGGTATTGCGACTTCTGAACAGTGGTACCAGGCGTTACCCGATGAGTTACGCTCAATTCTTGATGAAGAACTACTCAATGCCGGTGATGCTGCGAGCCAAGCAACGGCAGATGCCCAAGATTCGGTGCGCGAGCGGATGGAAGCGGCAGGCGTTACGTTTTCTGAGGTAGATATGCAAGTGTTCCGCGATCAAGTAGGCAGCGTCTACGAAGAGCTAGGTTACGACCAGTACCGTGATGAATTGCTTTCTGGAGAGTGAGCCTCAGCCCCTGCCCATTAGGGTGGGGGCTTCTACCTTTTTCTCTTTTGCTATTAGGTAACTATCCAGATGCTCTTATAGGGCGAGGAATATGTATGTGGCATTGGTACGATAAAGGTGAGGAGTGGCTGGCTATTATGCTACTCGGTGGTACCTCTCTCACCATGTTAGTTAGCTCAACGGCTAGAGCGATAGGAAATCCATTTGCAGGTGGTGCTGAGCTTGCGCAGTTTTTATTCATATGGACCGCTGTATTAGGGGCTGACATTACCCTGCGCCACGGTGGCCAGGTGCGAATTGATGCGCTCGTGATTCGTTTGCCAATTAAATGGCAGCGCCTTATTACTAGCCTGTGTATTGGAATGATGATGCTCTTTCTAGCTCTTTTAACCTGGTATGGCTTTGCTTTAGCCGCATCAAACTGGCAGCGTCCTATGGGAGTGGCAGGGCTTAGCTATGGGTATATCACTTTAGCTCTTCCTGTTGGTGCCCTATTGATGATGCTCTCAATGATTCGCCGTGTATTCACTAACGGCATTATCGGAAGTTTGGTTGCTGACGATGATGACATTGTGGAGGAGGCGTTATGACTGCTGCTTTACTGCTCGGGTTCGGTTTGCTTCTGATGGCGATTGGTATGCCTGTTGCCTTTGCCATTGGCATTGCGGGGTTCTCTTACTTTTTATTGCCCGAAACGTTTTTACCGACAGGTATTGCTGTCCAGCGCATTGTGTCCTCAACGCAATCATTTCCGCTATTGGCTGTTCCGTTGTTCATATTTATCGGCCATCTGATGAATGCTAGTGGTATTACTCCACGTCTGGTCCACCTTTCTACACTATTAGCGGGATGGATGAGCGGTGGCTTAGCCCAAGCAAGTATTGTTTTAAGTACTCTAATGGGTGGGGTATCAGGCTCAGCAGTAGCGGATGCCGCGATGCAATCCCGCGTGCTGGGTAAAAGCATGGTTGAGGGAGGTTACTCGCCTGGATTTACAGGCGCAGTGCTTTCTATCGGGGGGCTGATTACCGCGACTATTCCACCCAGCATAGGTTTGATCCTCTATGGCTACTTGGGTGAAGTGTCTATTGGCCGTTTATTTATTGCGGGGTTGGTACCGGGTTTTCTATTAATGGTCGCGTTAATGGTGACCACGTACATTGTGGCTAAGCGCCGTGGCTACCAGCCAGTCAGACAGCATCTTCCTACTGGTGGTGAAGTGCTTAAGGCCTTACGAAGCAGTATCTGGGCAATTCTATTTCCCGTATGGCTCTTGGTGGGCATTCGCTATGGGCTTTTTACCCCCTCTGAAGCGGGAGCTTTTGCCGTTGCTTATGCCTTGTTGGTTGGCTGCGTAATACACCGAGTAATGGGTATTAAAGAGATACTTAATGCCATGCGTGCCAGCGTAAGGGATATTGGCATGATCATGCTCATTATTATGTTCTCAGGCATTATTGGTTATGTTGTCTCTTTTGAAAGGGTGCCACAAACAATTGCTGAACTAACGCTAGGCGTATTTTCTAGCCACATAACACTGCTACTTGCAGTGGCTGTAATACTTGTTTTACTAGGTATGCTGTTAGAAGCCACTGTTGTCGTAATGCTATTAACGCCCATCCTTGTTCCCGTTATTAAAGCTGCCGGTGTTGATCCTGTTCATTTTGGGCTGCTAATGATGACACTTGTGACTTTTGGCGGAATGACACCACCCGTGGGCATATCTATGTATACCGTCTGCGGCATTTTGCGCTGCTCTTTTTACGATTATAGCCGTGAATTACTGCCTTTTTCTGTTGCTGTGTTTATTGTTGTTCTAGGCATTCTTTTCTTCCCCAACATAGTGCTGTTTTTGCCCAACTTACTGCTTGGTTAAATTACCTGTAACACTCAAATGATAGAGGAGCGAAGATGAAATTTAACGATAAGATTGAGTTTATGGGTAAAGACTTCCTTCTGGAAAACGAAGCAGCCCGTCGGCTTTATCATGAGCACGCGTCTATTATGCCGATTTGCGATTACCACTCGCATCTAGATCCAGGCGAAATAGCGAATAATACCCAGTTCGATAATTTAACTCAGCTATGGCTAAAAGGGGATCACTATAAATGGCGTGCAATGCGCTGCGCAGGCATCGCTGAACAGCGTATAACAGGAGATGTCAGTGATCGGGAGCGCTTTCAAGCATGGGCAGAAACCGTACCCGATTGCCTAGGTAATCCGCTTTATCACTGGACGCATCTCGAGCTTAAAAAACCGTTGGGAATAGACAATATCCTGCTTTCGTCAGATACCGCCGAGGAAGTCTGGCGGGAGTCTCAGCATCGGTTGGCAACGCCTCAGCTTAGTGCTCATGGCATGTTGGAGAGCTTTAACGTACGTACTATTTGTACCACGGATGATCCCGTCGACAGCTTGGAAATACATCAACGGCATTCGAAAGCTGGGGCTGGACCTACCATGTTACCGACGTTTCGTGCCGATTCAGTCTTGAAAATAGAGCCACCTGGCTTTGTCGACTACCTTGCTACGCTTGAAGTGGCTAGTGGTGTGACGATACAGCGCTACGATGATTTGCTAGCGGCACTGTTCCAGCGTCTCGAACATTTCGAGAGTTTAGGCTGCTGCCTTTCTGATCATAGCCTCGAAAAGCCTGTTTTTGTTGAGCCTCCTGCTGTTCATGAGTTGGACCGGATACTCGACCGCAGAAGGTGCGGAAAAGAACTGTCCAGCGAAGAGGCGCATGGTTTTACCACCGCGGTACTGCTATGGCTCGGCAAAGAGTATGCCCGTCGGGGTTGGGTGATGCAGCTTCATATTGGCGCTTTGCGCGATTTAAGCCAGCGTGGTCGACGGGAAATAGGCCCTAACAGTGGTTTCGATGCCATTGGTGATGTCACTTACGCAGAACCCTTAGCGGCGTTGCTGGACGCGCTTGATAGTCAGCACCAACTACCACGAACGGTGCTTTACAACCTCAACGCTCGTGATAACGAAATGTTGGCCGGGCTTGCAGGTTCCTTTCAAGGCGATGGAATTCCAGGGAAAGTGCAGTTTGGAGCCGCTTGGTGGTTTAACGACCAGCGTGATGGTATGGAACGGCAGCTAACAACTCAGATGCAATTCGGACTGTTGCGACATTTTGTAGGCATGCTGACGGACTCTCGCAGTCTTCTCTCGTTTTCCCGTCATGAATATTTCCGACGTATTTTCTGCCAAATGCTAGGCGCACAAATTGAGCGTGGTGAATTGCCCCGAGATCTGGATCGTGTTGGGGAGCTGGTTCGCGCGGTGTGTTACGACAACGTACAGCGCTACCTTTTCGAGCGTTAATTTCTTCTTACTTCTTGTGATGGATTTACCATGATCATTAGCGATGCTTATTTAATCGTAACGTCCCCAGGCCGAAATTTTGTCACGCTAAAAATTGTTACCGAATCAGGAGTGTATGGGATTGGCGATGCTACTTTAAACGGCCGCGAGCTGGCGGTCGTCGCTTACTTGGAAGAGCATGTATTACCGTCATTGATTGGACGTGATGCAAGCCGTATTGAAGATATTTGGCACTTTCTTTATCGCGGTGCTTACTGGCGGCGGGGGCCAGTAACGATGACGGCGATCGCAGCAGTAGATGTAGCTCTATGGGACATCAAGGCCAAGGTGGCAGGTATGCCACTTTATCAACTACTGGGCGGTAAAAGCCGGGACCGGGTCATGGTGTATGGCCATGCAACGGGGCGTGATATCGAAGCGTGCCTGGAAGAGGTCGCCCGCCATGTGAAGGAAGGTTATAAAGCGGTGCGCGTTCAAGCCGGCGTGCCTGGTATTGCCAGCATCTATGGTGTCGCCAAAATAGATGGTGAGCCTTATGAGCCTGCTGATGCCGAGTTGCCTGCTGAGCATGTTTGGTGCACCAGTAAGTACTTAAACCATGTACCTAAGCTGTTTGCCGCGGTACGGGAACGCTTTGGCGACGACCTGCACGTGCTGCACGATGTTCATCACCGCCTTACCCCCATTGAAGCCGCCCGTTTAGGCAAAGAAGTTGAGCCCTATCATCTATTTTGGCTCGAGGACTGCGTGCCTGCTGAAAACCAGGAGGCGTTTGGGCTTATCCGTCAACACACCACCACGCCCCTGGCCGTTGGTGAAGTCTTTAACAGCCTGTTTGACGCCAAAACCTTGATCGAGAATCAGTGGATCGACTATATCCGCGCTACCTTGACCCACGCCGGTGGTATTACTCATGTGCGCCGAATTGCCGATTTAGCAGGTCTTTATCATGTGCGTACCGGTTTTCACGGGCCGACGGATCTTTCGCCCGTTTGCCTGGGAGCAGCGATTCATTTTGATACTTGGGTACCCAACTTCGGTATTCAGGAGTATATGCCCCATACCAACGCGACGGATGAGGTCTTTCCTCACGATTATCGGTTTGAGGATGGGCACTTCATTGTGGGTGAAACCCCTGGGCATGGTGTCGACATCGATGAAGGCTTAGCCAAGCAATACCCTTATAAGCGGGCCAGCCTACCGGTCAACCGGTTGGAAGATGGCACCTTGTGGCACTGGTAGGAGAGACTGATGCCAAACGTTAAGCTGATCTCATCCTCAAGCAAGCAAAATAGCCAGATAGCGATCGTCCACTTGGGCTTAGGCGCTTTTCACCGCGCCCACCAAGCGGTCTATTTAGAACGTTACCGCCAACGCAGCGGTGATGATACGTGGGGCGTATGCAGCGCTAACCTACGTTCTAGCTTTGGTTTAGTCGACGGCTTAAGTGCGGCAGGGCATCGCTACCATGTAGCGGAGTACGCCGATAGCGAAAGCATCACGCTACGTGAAATTGGCGTTATTGAAGAAACACTATTCTCGGGTCGTGATGGCGCGGACGAAGGTATGGATAGCTGGGGCCGAGACCGAGAGGCGCTACTGGCGCGAATGGCGTCTGCGGATACCCGTGTTGTTACGTTAACAGTCACTGAGAAGGGCTATTTTCTAAACCCCGCCAGTGGTGATTTAAGAAACGACGACCCGATGATCGTCGGCGATATTGCTTCTCCTCAGCAACCCCGAACTGCTCCAGGGCTGCTAGTGGAAGCGTTAGCGCGGCGGCGAGAAGCGGGCATTGCTCCCTTCACCGTGCTTTCTTGCGACAATATGCCTGATAACGGTAAGCGAACCCGCCAAGCGGTGGTGCAACTGGCCGAGCAGCGTGACGCAGACTTGGCTAGCTGGATCGCCAATGAAGTGGCTTTTCCCTGCAGTATGGTGGATCGCATCGTCCCCGCCATGACCGACGCCGACTTTGAACGTTTGGCGGTTTTGGGCGTGAACGACCCTAATGCCGTGGTGTGCGAAGCGTTCACTCAGTGGGTGGTCGAAGACCATTTCCCCACGGGGCGACCGAGCTGGGAAGCCGAGGGCGTTGAGATGGTGGCCGACGTGGCGCCATTTGAAACCATGAAGCTGCGTATGCTCAATGGCAGCCACTCCTTGCTGGCTTACCTGGGGGCCTTGGCAGGTATCGAAACGGTTTATGAAGGCGTCAATAATGCCGAACTTCGGTCGCTGTTGCGCCGATATATGCTTGAAGAGGCGGCACCCACGCTTGTGATGCCGGAGGGAATCGATTTAGACGCTTACGCTGACTCGCTAATGGCACGCTTTGCCAATGACAGCCTACGTCATCGTCTGCAGCAGATCGCGATGGATGGCAGCCAAAAGCTTCCACAGCGCTGGCTTTCCGGAGCGCTGGAACGTAGTACCGCTGGTCAAGCTTCGCCCTGCGTGGCGCTGGGAGTGGCGACCTGGATTCGCTACACCGCGGGTCAAGACCTACACGGCAATAGTTACCCCGTGGATGATCCGCTAGCCAAGCGCTTTGCAGAGCTGCACCAGAAGCATGGTAGCGATCCCAGCGCGCTGGTAGCGGCCTATTTAGCTATGGACGATGTAATGCCTAATGCATTGGCACAAGATGATGCGTTTGCACAGGCAGTGCTGGTGGCATATCAAGCACTAACCCATGGCGGATTGAATGAAGCACTAGCGGTGCTATAGTCCGGTTAAATAGTCCCGTTAAAAATAAAACCCCACTGATTGATTCAATCAGTGGGGTTTTTTTATTGCGCTCTAATGACTAGCGATTAGCGAGTTGCAGCGGGCGCTTCAGCACTGGTCAGCGTTGGTTCGGGCACTTGTTCCATACGCTGGCGTTCTTGGTCAAGAATTGCCAGTGCCTGGGCTGAGGTGACGCGAGAAGCGGGTGTCACTAGGCTCACAACCACCCCGGCTACCAGCGCTACTAGCACGGCGGGAATGCTTGGGTTGCCCCAGAACGCTGTCCAATCGCTATTGGCGATAATGGTTAAAGAGGTCGCTGAGGCAAAAATCAGCGTCGCGATGGCGCCCTGCCAGTTATAGCGTGACCAGAAACGGCCCAGCATGGCGCTCACAAATAGCCCTGAAAGAATCGTTGAGATCATACGGGTGATATAGGTGATGACATTGTCTGAGGCCAGCGCGAATAGCAGCGCCAGACCAATGGTGGCCACCAATGCAATACGCGAGAAGCGCACTACATTTCGCGCTGAGGGCGTGCGGCCCGTTGCCAGCACATACAGATCGCGAATCAGCGTGGAAACACCGGCAATCGCATCGGAGCTCGCGCTAGACATGGTGGCGGAAAGACCCGCTACCAGTAGCAGTAGTCCTAATCCTAGGGGCATAATTTCAGTGGCCAGGAAAGGGAAGGCGAAGTTGCTATTTTCGAGCCCAGGGTTAAGGGCGTGGGTGGCCATACCAATAATCGCGGGAATGATCGAAAAGCCCAGGTAAAGAACGCCGGTGATTAAGAACGAGCGGCGTACCGACTTAACTGATTTGCCTGAGTAGATGCGCTGACGAAAGGAGGGCGTAGCAAGCACGCCAATGGCAATGACGGCAGCTAGTGACAGCGCAGGCAGCGCACCAATTTGATCAATACCAAGAAAGCTAGTGGCACCCGCTTCCATACCTGTCGTAAGGCCTGAAAAGCCGCCAACCTCGATCAGTGCCAATATTGCCATTAAGATAAAACCCGCGAACAGCACAACTGCTTGAATGGTGTCAGTCCAGATAACCGCAAAATACCCCCCCACCACGCAGTAAATGCCGAAGCCTAACGCCACTAGAATACGCGCAGTAGTTAGGTCGATCCCCGCCATCCAGGAGAGGTATAGACCGCCGCCGAGGATATGGGCGCCGAGCCAGCCGATGCAGGCGATATAGATGAGAAGGGCAACGACGTTGCGTACCAGTCGGTTTGCGCCAACGTAGTAGGCCAGCTCTTCACTCATGGTCATAAAACGCAGCTTACGTACGGGGGCAAAACAGACCGCGAGTAGCAAAATACCTACGGCGCCCCCAAGCCCGTATAAGGCGCCTGCCCAACCGTTGGCGTAGCCGAACCCGACGGCGCCCATGCTGGAGCCGGTTCCCACCATCGTCGCTACTGTGGTACCCACGGTAAGGAATAGTGGAACGCTTCGTCCGCCGAGTAGGAAGTCATCGCCGCTGTCGCGCTTATGCCTTGAAACCCACCAACCAAACGCGATCATCGCGATGATGTAGAGCACAAAGGTGATAAGGAATATTTGACTGTTCATGGTAACCTCTTGTCGTTGTTTATCCGGCCGTTGCCGCGGCCGAAGGTAGGCAATGGAAGCGATTACCGCGGGGCTTTTTATCCTAATCACGCGGTAATCTGGCGCTGCACCCTTGCCGGGGTGCGGCGCTTTTTTTGTACTAACGTTGAGTGTCTACACGCGATCAGCGCGGAAGCACTTCACGTCAACCTCTACTTTGCAATCCACCACCAAGTCTTGAACGCTGCAGATACGTGCCGGTGGGTTTTCGCCGAAGACTTCCTTAAACACCTTGTTGAACGAGGTGAAATAGCGCGCATCGGTCAGAACGGTGGTGACATGTACGACGTCTTCAACGCCGAAGCCTGCTTCTTGCATAATGGCCAGGCAGTTATCGAAGGCGAGGCGGGTCTGCTCAACAATGCCGCCTTCAACGACTTCGCCGTCGGTCATGGGTGTTTGGCCGGAGACGTATAGCCAGCCACCTGCCTCTACGGCACGGGCAAAGGGCAGCTTCTGACCGCCGGTGCCTACGCCGCCTTCCGTGCCGTATCGAGTAATGCTCATGGTGTTTGCTCCTGGTTGGGTTGAAAGGTGGGGATCGATTGAGCAATGCGCTCTGTTCTGCGCAGCATCCTGCCAGCGCGTTGGTCTGAAATTGCACCTTTGTGATAGGCGATTTTGCCGTTCACTATGACCATTTCGATACCTTTAGCGGCTGCGATAGGGGCCTCATAGTTCGCCGTATCTTCGAGTACCGCGAGATCAAAAAGGGTGAGATCTGCGTAGGCGCCTATACGAATGACGCCGCGATCCGTTAAGCCGAAATTGGCGGCTGAAAGGCTGGTCATCTTGCGCACTGCTTCTGCTAGTGGCATTAGCTTTAAATCGCGGCTGTAGTGGGCCAGCACGCGCGGAAAGGCTCCCCAAAGGCGCGGGTGGGGGTGTGGGTCGTTCGGTAATCCATCGGAACCGACCATGGAGAGCGGATGCGTTAACACTTGCTGCATATCCGCTTCACTCATGTTGTGATAAACCGCCCCCGCCGGCTGTAGTTGCTTGGCCGCATCTAACAGTGATACCCCCCATTCTGCGGCGATCTCTTTTAACGGGCGACGCGCCTGCTCAGGGTGCGGTGTCGACCAGGTAATAGTGATCTCAATTTCATCCGTGACCTGGCCTAAATCCAAGGTGGAAGAGCCTGCGGTGTAGGGGTAGCAGTCGCAGTGGGCGTGCTGATGCTGAGCGGCAGCCTCTAGCTTACTCAGCGCCTTGCCCGCGCCTCCCCAATTGCCTGCGCCTGCGCATTTAAGGTGCGAGATCACCAGAGGTACCTGGCCATTGCGAGCGGTGGCAAATGCTTCGTCCATGGCATCCAGCAGGCCCGCGAACTCATCCCGAAGATGGGTGGTATATACGCCGCCTGATTTCCCAACGGCGGCCACCAGAGGAGCCATTTCGGTGGTCGGCGCGTGTATCGCGTTGCGATAGGCAAGCCCTGAACTAAGCCCTAATGCGCCCTCATCCAGCGCTTGGCTTAGCAGCATCTCCATTTGTGTAATTTCTTCAGCAGTGGCAGGCCGGGCAAAGCTATCCATCACTTGGCTGCGTAAACTGGTATGCCCTACCAAGGCGGCGACGTTAATACTGGGTGCGGCAGCGTCCACGGCATTGGCATAAGCGCTGAAGCTTGAGTAGCGAAAGTCATCTAGCTTGCCCAATAAATTCATGGGGTCGGGTACGTCGTCGGCAAGCGTCACGGGGCTTGCACTGATGCCACAGTTACCCACCACAACGGTAGTAACCCCCTGGGTCAGCTTTGGCAGCATCTCGGGTGTGCGAATGACGTTGGTGTCGTCGTGGGTGTGGACATCGATAAAGCCAGGGGCTAGATAGCGCTCTTGGGCGTCAATAATGTTGGCGGCGGTGGCGTAGGGCATATCGCCGATGGCACAGATACGCTCACCTTGAATAGCTACATCGGCACGAAAATGGGCTGCGCCGGAGCCATCCAGTACGTTGGCGTTACGAATCAGCAGGTCGTAAACCATCTTAATCTCCTAGTGGCTGGCGGTTGTCGCCACCGCGATGGTCATCGAGGCTAAGCTTGAGACGACGCAATTTAGTCCGTGATCGCTCGCGGTGGCGCATGGCAAGTTCAAGCGCTAACACATCGATGACCGCCAGCATGGCGTAGCGGGAAGCTGAAGGGTGATAGATGAAGTCGGTTTCCCGCGAGGTAATCGGGAGCACAATGTCGGATGTGTCGGCTAAAGGAGAGTTCATGGCGGTGATGGCAATTACTTTTGCGCCGTACTGCCTGGCAATTTGTGCAGACTCCACCATCTCTGGCGTATAGCCTGTGACTGATAGCACGACGACGACGTCATTCGGCTCAAGGGTTGACGCTACCATACGGGGCAAGAGTGCTTGCGGGTAAGCGCAGATCGCATAGCCAAGGCGCACTAAACGGAACTGAAACTCTTGGCAGAGAATGCTGGAACCGCCCCCCGCGCCAAATACCAATATCTGACGCGCTTTATCCAACTGTTCGACTGCGCCTGCCACATCGGCCTGGGCGAGTAGTTCACGGTTAAGCGCGAGGGTTTGCGTGGCAATGTCGTACACCACGCTTGAGCTGTCTTCGGGTGTTGCTTCTTGTATAAAACGGCGGCCTGCCGCTAAAGCGCGTGTTAAGCGCGTTTTTAAGTCGCGCACGTTAGTACAGCCGATAGCGCGTGCAAACCGGGTGACACTGGCATCACTCACCCCCGCGCGCTGGGCGATCTCACCGATACTCGCTTCGGTAACAAACTCGATGTCAGCAAATATCAGCTCGGCGACTTTCTTTTCAGCGTCGCGCAGAGCAGCAAAGTCAGTGGTAATACGTGACAAGATATCGATTTCTTGGCTCACCGAGGACTCCTATTGGTTGCCTTACCTAAAAAATATGTTAGTTTCTAACTTGAAGTCAATAGTTGTGAAAATAACTAACATTGATGCGTTTATTTAAACAGAGAACGAGAGAGGAAATGGGCGAATGCAAACGACGTCGTTAGCGGTGGATAAGGGGAGTGTCGAACTGGAGCCCAATGTGCTGTCCGGTGTTAGCCTACCTGCGGCGGTCGTGTTTGAAGGCCCGCTGACACATAACGTTGCGTGGATGCAGCGATTTGCGGAAGCTCACGGTGCCCACTTGGCGCCTCATGGCAAAACCACCATGACGCCCGCGCTTTTCCATCGACAGCTCCAGGCAGGGGCGTGGGGAATCACTCTTGCCACCGCGCCCCAGTGTCGTGCGGCTTTCGCTAATGGCATTACTCGCATATTGATGGCCAACCAACTGGTCGGCCAGGCCAATATGGCCATTATTGCTAGCCTGATTGAGCAGGGCGCTGCGTTTTACTGTGTGGTCGATAGCCATGAGAACGTGCGCCAGCTCGGGCGTTTTTTTGCGGAACGAGGATTGACGCTATCGGTACTTATTGAGGTAGGCGTGAAGGGTGGCCGCTGTGGCTGCCGCAATCAGCAGCAAATTCTTTCGCTGGCGGAGGTAATTGCTAATGAGCCAGCACTTTCTCTGGTGGGACTAGAGGGCTATGAGGGTGTGGTTCACGGGGATAATCCCGAAACCGGCATACGTGCCTATGCTAAATACCTGGTGGATATTGCCGTTGAGCTCGAGGCTGCTGAACGCTTTGCTGAAAAGAACCCAATTGTCACCGCGTCAGGTTCCGCCTGGTATGACGTGATTGCGGAGGCCTTTCAGGGCGCACCGCTGCAGGGAAGATTTACCCCCGTGCTACGCCCAGGTTGCTACATTGTCCACGATCATGGACTTTATCGTGAAGCGCAATCAGCGGTGTTAGACCGCCGGCCGGATTTGCAGCAGGGGCTCGAGCCTGCCCTGGAAGTCTTTGCCCAGGTGCAGTCGCTTCCCGAACCTGGGCTTGCCATTGTGGCGCTAGGTAAGCGTGATATCGGACATGATCAGCTACCTATTGCCCTGCGTCGTTTCCGGGAAGGAGGCGACTCCTCGCAGCCATTATCGGTGACTGGTTGGGAAGTGATGAAAATTATGGATCAGCACACGTTCCTGCGACTTCCCGACGAGGCCCAGGATGTCGAGGTCGGCGATATCGTCGCGTTTGGCGCTTCTCACCCCTGTTTAACCTTCGATAAATGGCGTCAGATGCTGTTAGTGGATGATCAACTTAACGTTAAAGAGCGTATGGCGACTTACTTTTAGCGCCCTGTTATTGAGAAAACCGTTATAGAGAGCGCCGTTATACAGAGCACATTTAGCTCGTTGTATCTGTTGGTAGGCGCCCGCCAATAGCCAGTGTCAGGGCGTCTGCCAGCTCCCCTAGCTGCTCACGGCAGCGATCGATGCTGGGAACTTCCCGGTGCATCGCTTCTGGAATAAGCGTGAGGTAAGGGATGGTGATAACGGCTTCGATAACGTCATGAACCCCGAAGACGGGGAAGCTGATATTCGTTAACCCCTGGACTTGAGGGCTTGGCCCCACGTGGTAGCCACGCTGGCGAATCGGATCAAATAGCGCCCGCGTTCGGTCAACTTCTTGTTGCGTCGCATCGCTGGCGCCGAGTATCCGCTCGCGGCGTTGCTCATCCAAGAACGCTAGCATGACTGCTCCCGAGCCAGAGCCGCATATATCGATCTTGGCTCCCAGACGCAGCCCAAAGCCCATCTTGTCGGGGTTTTCGTACTGGGCCACTACTAATAGATGGCCAGGACGAGCAACGCTAAGATGACACGACTGGGAGATTTCATGGCACAGCTCTTCCATGCGCGGTAGCGCAGCCTGTACTAACCGCTTGGTGGGCGGGAAGCGGTGGGCCATCTCAAACATCTTTAGCGTTAGCTGATAGCGGCTACCGCTATCATCCATGCTGACGTAGCCACGATCCCGCAGCACCATCAGCATGCGGTACATCTCATTGGTTTTACGGCCGATCTGCTCGGCAATCGCTGGGGTGCTTAGCGGCTGGGGAGATTGGGCAAGCAGCTCCAAAATATCCAACCCTTTCTCTAAGGCAGGGGCGTGGTACTGCGTTTCAGCCTTCTCCTTCATTCAAGCTCCCTTACTTGATTGCCTATCGCTCGTTGATCGTGGCGTTAACCAAAATGCTTGGTTAGCGTGCCAGCCAGCCGCCGTCTACCGCCAGGGTATGCCCATGCACGTAGCGGGCGGCATCGGAGCATAAGAATATCACAGCGCCGGCTAAGTCTTCCGGCGTGCCCCAACGTCCGGCGGGGATGCGGCCAAGAATTTCAGCATGGCGCTGGGGGTCGTCGCGCAACGCTTGGGTGTTGTCGGTGGCCATATAGCCAGGGGCGATGCCATTAACGTTGATGTCATGGCCCGCCCACTCATTGGCGAGCAGGCGCGTTAGACCGAGAATGCCGCTTTTGCTGGCAGTGTAGGAGGGCACACGAATGCCGCCCTGAAACGACAGTAATGAAGCGATATTGACGATCTTGCCCGGCGCTTTGCGCTCGATAAGGTGTTTGGCAACCTGCTGTGCGAGAAAGAAAGCGGCTTTCAAGTTAACGTCAATGACGTCATCCCAATCTTGCTCTGAAAATTCAACGGCTGCTGCCCGACGAATAATCCCCGCATTGTTGACCAGGATATCCACCTTGCCCGCTTGCGCAATCGCCTGTGAGACAATCTCGCTAGGTGCTTGGCTGCCTAGCTCAGCCGTAATGTCGTAAAACTGGCGCCCTAGGGCCTCCACCTGCTGGCGTGTGTCATCAGCGGGGCTGCGGTTGACCCCCACAATATCGGCACCCGCCTGAGCCAGTGCAATGGCAATCCCCTGGCCCAGCCCTTTGTTGCAACCAGTCACCATGGCAACTTGGCCGTTCAGCGAAAATAGTGTCATTGGTCACTCTCCCTGGGTAGTGGTTTAGCGCAACTCTTTGGAAGCGATAAAGTCCATATCATCGTAGGTCAGGTTTTCACCGCACATACCCCAAATAAAGGTGTAGCGGCGAGTGCCAAAGCCGCAGTGAATCGACCAACTGGGGTGAATCACGGCTTGTTCGTTGGCAACCACGATATGCCGGGTCTCTTGGGGTTCGCCACACAGGTGGAACACCACATCGTCTTCACTCAAGTCAAAGTAGAAATAAACTTCCATGCGCCGTTCGTGGGTATGGCAGGGCATGGTGTTCCACATACTGCCGGGCTCTAACTGGGTAAGTCCCATGGAGAGCTGGCAGGTATCCAGGACATCGGTGTGCAGGTACTTATTGATGGTACGCACATTACCGGTTTCAGGGTCGCCAAGGGTAGTGGGCGAGGCATCTTGCGGACGGATATGGCGAAGCTGGTAACGTACATGGGCTGGCGTTGAGTTGATATAAAAGCGCGCAGGCTTGGTCGCATCGAGGCTCTCAAAGCTGACATCACGGCTCTCTTTGGGAATATACAGGCCGTGGTGGGTGCCGAGTTCGACCGTTTCACCGTCGACAGTAATGCGTCCGGGCGCACCAATGTTAATAACGCCCATTTCACGCCGCTCTAGAAAATAATCAACGCCAAGTTCTTTGCCACCGCTCAGGGTAAGTGGTGAATCAGTGGGTACCGCGCCACCAACAATAATGCGGTCAACGTGGCTGTAGGTTAGCGACAGTTGGCCTGGCACCATAATCTTGGTGACCAGCATTTTGTCACGCAGGCCCTGGGTATCGAGGGTTTTAAAATGATCGCTATGAAGCGCTTGACGAATATCCATACGAATTTCCTTTAAGCGTAAAAGTAAATGAGCTCACGAGAACAACGTGAGCGGCCACAGGGTGATAGCCGGAAAGGCAATGACCAGCAGCATCACCAGGAGGTTTGCGAGTAAAAACGGCAGGGCGCCGCGGAAAATGCGCCCAATCGAAAGGCCGGTGATGGATGAACAGACGTTCAGACACATACCCACCGGCGGCGTGACCAAGCCAATAGCCAAGCCACTGATCAACAGGACACCAAACTGCACGGGTGAGATATCGGCCAAGGCAAGCACTGGCAGCACCACTGGGGTAATCAGCAAAATCGCGGGGGTCACATCAATAAAGGTGCCGATCAGTAACACGGCAGCAGCAACCACCAGCAGGAGCAATATCGGGGTAAGATCCAGCCCGCCTAAAAAGCCTGCCAATAATTGGGGTATCTGCTCTATCGAGAGGATCCACACGTACAGCTGACTCATGGCGATAATGATCATCACCGTTGCACTGGTCATGACGGCAGAGCGAAACAACGCGGGCAATTCACGCAGTTTGAGGCTTTTAAACACCACTAACGCTAGAAACAGCGCATAGCCTACGCCTAACGCGGCAGACTCAGTGGCCGTAGCGACACCGCCGACCACCGCACCTACGACAAACACGGGAATTAATAGCGCGAGGACCGCACGTTGTATCACCTGACGTCGCTGTTGAGGGGTTAATCCTGCATGGGCACGGGGATAGCCTTGACGACCGGCCATGAGCGCAATGATGCCCATCATCAGCAGGCCAATGAGTAGACCGGGCACAAGGCTCGCCATAAACATGGTGCCGATAGACTGCTGCGCAGTAACGGCGTAGATCACCATGGGCACACTGGGAGGAATGATCATGCCCATGGTGGAAGAGGCCACGGTAATGCCGCTGGCGGTCTCGACGCTGTATCCCTTGCGTGCCATCTCCGGAATCATGGCGGAACCCACCGAGGCCGTATCAGACACAGATGAGCCTGATATGCCGCCAAAGATCATCGAGGTGGAAATATTGACGTGCCCCAACCCACCAGGGAAACGGCCTACCAACATCAAGCAGAAGTCGATCAAACGAGCGGTAATGCCTGAGGCGTTCATTACCAGCCCCATCAAAATGAACAGCGGCAAGGCAATCATGGTGTACAGATCCATACCGGACAGTACCCGCTGAGGCAACACGCCAATTAAGCCTGGCTGCATAATCAAAAAATAGACCAACCCCGAAAGCCCTAGCGAATAGGCGATGGGTACTCCTATCAGCAGCAGCACCATTAGGCTAACTAGCAGTAAGATCATGCCTGACCCTCCTGCGCGTCGTCTCGTTGAGCGGAAGGCCGCTCGCCACCCACCAGCACCGCCAAGGAAAATAGAATGACCAGTAGCGCGCCAATAGGGACGCTGATTTGTACTACCCAATTAGGCACATCCAGCACGGCGGAGCGGAAACGACCTACTTGCCCAATCCAGCTGAGACTGAGCCATGCCAAATAGCCATTGAATAACATCACGAGGCAATGGCGTAAGCGATTCAGCCAGACGGCTATTGACTTAGGCAGTGCATCCACAAGCACGCTGATACGGATATGCTCGCCGCGCAAAATGGCGACCGACGCCCCCAGGGCGGTGGAATACACAAATAAAAAGCGCATCAACTCTTCAGCACCGGCAAAGCCAATGCTGAAGGCATAGCGTAATATCACCAGTGCCAAGCAGAGCAGGAAAACCGCCGCAATTAATGCGGCGATCAGATTTTCCAGCAGGCTAGCGAAGCGGCGCATTGCTCGCATCAAGGCGGTATCTTCTGCCATCCGCTGCGCCATTAGAGGAGGGTTCATTACTCCAATACCTCGGTTTGATCGGTCAGTGCGAGGATTTGCTCTAACTGCTCCTGGCTAAAGTCACCACGTTCAACAAAGTGCTCCCAAACAGGAACGACGGCATCTACAAAACCTTGGCGGTGTTCGTCAGCGATGTCATTAATGCTCATGTGCTCGCCCAGTGTGTCGAGGTAGTTGGCTTCGGAAGCTAGCCAAATTTCGTTGGAGCGCGTCATCGTTTCCTGAGCCACGTCGTCGACGATCATCTGCAACTCTTCAGGTAGCTGGTCATACCATTGGGCGCTGATAAAGAAAGGGTCAGGATGGATTTGCCAGTTCAGTAATGACATGTACTCCTGAGCTTCATGGAATTTCATATCGGCGATATTGGAGGGCGGGTTTTCTTGCCCATCGACCACGCCTGTGCGTAGCGCCATATAAGTCTCGGTGTAAGGCACTTGCTGGGGGGAGGCTCCCAACGCTTCAAATGCCCGCAGCGTGGGAGCCAGTGGCGGGGTGCGAATCTTCAAGCCACGGAGGTCATCCACTTGATTGACGGCGCGAACGTTATTGGTTAACTGGCGCATACCGCCTGCAACGCCGGTCACCGGTATATGCAGCTGGCTTTCACGTGCGCCGTCATTAATGGCTTGGCCAAGCTCGCCTTCCATAACATCAATGGCCTGTTCTGGCGTAGTGAACAGAAACGGCATGGTATAGATCAGATAGGCGGGGTTAGCTTGGGCAAACAAGCCACCGCGATAGCCCTGAATAAGCCCCATTTGGACTTGCTGGAGTACGTCCTCTTCCTTCCCCAGGGTGCCATTGAAATAGAGTTCGACGGCGATACGACCATCACTGCGCTCTTCGAGCGCTTCTTTGAAGTAGCGCATGGACTCAGAGCGCGGCGCCTCATCGGTTTGCGAATGAGCGTACTTGAAAGTGAAATCGGCAGCTTGGAGCGACGTGGTGAAGCCAATAGCGAGGCTGGCCATCATTAAGTGGGTTAGGCGCATGGAAGGCTCTCCGTTTTATTGTGATGTTCTTGTTGCGATGCGATGTTTGTGATGCGATGGTTGTTTTCTCAAATATAAAATCTGTTTTTATATTTGATATAAAGCCAAGCTTAACGTCATTACTGTGTAGGTCAATGCTTGGGCTATGCGACATTGGTCGCGATGCGTATTTTCGGTACAGAGAGAGGGGGTTATAAGCGCACAGGCAGTAGCGTCGGCAGGCACGGAAAACATGCCTGTCGAGGGCAGACGTTGGAGAGTTACTTAGCGGCAGTTGATCAGTTAATCAAGCAACTGCGATCAGAAGTTTAGGCGCGCAATGGCGGCGGGAAGCTCGCTGGCGTGGTGGATACCAATCGCTCCTTCGGGGGTGAGTTCTTCATTAGGGAAATGGTTGAGGTGAATCACGTGCATGCCCGCCGCCAAGCCTGCTTCGACACCTACTGCCGCGTCATCGATTACGACGCACTGCTGAGGAGCATGGCCCATAGCGGCGGCGGCTTTACGATACAGCTCGGGGTCGGGTTTCCAGACGTTGAGGGTATAGGCGCTAAAGAGCTTGTCGGCAAAGTGATGGCCTAGTTCGGTGCTTTCCAGCGCACAGCGAATTTTGCGCTCGGGGCCATTTGAGACCACGGCCTTGGGGTGACTGCTTAACTGCTCCAGCGCGGCGACCATACCAGGAATCGCCACCAGCTCGGCACGCATACGGGCTTCCATACGCGCCCGCATACCTGCCTCAAGTTGGGAATATTCGTCTTCTGCCAACGCCTGAAAACACTTTTCCAGGGTTTGCACGATGGTCTGGAAACGCACCCCGCGAAATTCATCCATATACTGACGCGCTGAAAAGGGTAAGCCGAACTCGGGAAGAATATCCCCCATCACCTCGGCAAGCATTATTTCGCTATCCACCAAGGTGCCATCGCAATCGAACAGTAAGCACAGAGGCATGGAAGGGGGCGTGGCGGTGAGCTTCATCGATAGGTTTCCTCATTGACTAAGCTAATTGGCCGCTCACCCTGGAGTGCTAGACGAATATTATCCACCGCTCGCTGGGCCATGGCGTCGCGGGTTTCATGGGTAGCAGAGCCGATATGGGGCAGGGCGACCACATTGCTCATTTTCGGTAGCGGTGATGAAGCGGCTAGCGGCTCCTGCGCAAATACATCTAACCCCGCCGCTTGAATAACGCCATTTTCCAGCGCCTGGATCAATGCGCTTTCATCGACCACTTTACCGCGGGCGATATTGATGAAAATGCCCGAAGGTTTCATCAGCGCAAACTGCTGGGCGCCGATCAAGTGCTCGGTCTCTGCGGTAAGCGGCACAGTGACGCAGACGAAATCAGCCTCAGCCAGCAGCTCGTTGAGTTCGCGGCGCTGCGCGCCAAGTTCACTCTCTAAATCGGGCTTGGGTGAAGCGTTGGAGTAGAGCACCTGCATGCCAAACCCTAGAGCACCGCGTCTGGCAACGGCTTGACCAATGCGCCCAAACCCCACCATGCCAAGTGTTTTTCCGTGCACATCGCTGCCAAACAGTGCGGGTCCAAGGCTTGCTTGCCAATGGCCTGCTTTGACCCACTCGGCTAGTTCAACCACCCGGCGCGCCGCTGTCATGATTAACGCAAAGCCGGTGTCGGCGGTGGTTTCGGTAAGCACATCAGGCGTATTGCACAGCATAATGCCGCGCTTGGTCAGTTCATCAACGGGGATGTTGTCATAGCCAACAGAGACGGTCGCGATGACTTCCAAGTTGGGCGCTGCGTCCAGCAACTGGGGGGTGATCGCCAAGCCCGAACCGATAATACCGTGCGTCTGCGCTAATAGAGCGAGATTTTCAGGGGCATCAAGCTTGGTGGTTTTCGGCAGCTCATCCACCTCAAACAGATCGCTAAGCTCAGCCAGATGGGCATCGCTGAGTCTTCCTTGAACTACTAAACGTTTTTTCATTGTTATCTCCTTGCTGAAAATCCTGTTACTGGAAGCCTGTCATTAAACGCCTGCTAATAAAAGCAAGGCGAGATGCGTCAGGCTGAGTAAAGCTCGGTTTCAAGCGCTTGTAGACGTTCGCGATTAGGTAGGCCTTCCATATCACCCACTACCTGGATGGCTTGGGCGCCAATAAGGTTGCCGCGTTGGGCTGCTTGGCGTGCCGTTCTTCCGTCAAGCAGGGCACTAATCACGCCTACGGCGAAGCCATCACCTGCACCGACGGTATCCACTACCTCGACGACGTGGCAACCGGCCACCGTGAAGCTCTCTTCTTGACCATCCAGGTTGCCACGGTAATAGCTGCCTTCCGGACCCAGCTTGATGATCACCGCCGAGGCACCTTGATCCAGATAGTAGCCTGCTATGTCGTGAGGCGTCTTCTGTCCGGTGAGAAGCTGACCCTCTGAAAGCCCAGGCAATACCCAATCGGCGCGGCCGACGAGTTCATTGAGGGTAGACCGCATAACGCTTTCGCTGGGCCAAAGTGACGGCCGCAAATTGGGATCAAAGGAAATAGTAGCGCCATGGGCGCGGGCCTGTTCCATCAAATGATGGCTAAGCTGGCAGGCGCTTTCGGAAAGAGCAGGCGTAATGCCTGTCGCGTGCAAATGGGTTAGCGATGAAAAATCGATAGCTGAGGCGTCGTCTAAAGAGAGAAAACTGGCCGCACTACCTCGTCTGAAGTATTCAACTCGCGGGTCGGCTCCTCCCTGCGCGCGCTCCTTAAACATCAGCCCCGTTGGATGTTGTTTATCGGTACTGATATAGCGATCGTCGATGCCTTCAGCTTTCAGCGCCTGGTGGATAAAGCGACCTAAACTATCGTTTCCCACTCGGCTTAACCAGCCCACATGAAAGCCTAGTCGGGAAAGTCCAATCGCGACATTGTTATCAGCTCCGGCAAGTCGGCGATGAAAACTCTCAATAGCCGATAAATCCCCTGGGTTATCAGCGACGAACATGGCCATCGCTTCTCCAAAGGTGAGTATTTTGGGGGCTAAAGAACACCTGTTATGCATTGTAATTCTCGCTAGCAAATTCGATAAATAAAGGTCAGGGAGCCGTACTGCCTCGGATGATTAGCCGGGGAGCGTGGCGGTTTTGATAAGGCGGGGTGGGCTTGTTCCGAGCAAGCTGGCTGATCAGGCAAGCAACCGAGTCACGACCGATGCCATCGGTGGGCTGGGCCAGCGTGGTGATGCCAGGTGTTAATAGCTCGCACCACTCCAGTTCATCGATACCCATTAAACCTACTGGTCCCATCGATAGGTTAAGTCGTTTAAAGCACTTCGCCATAGTAAGCAGGGTGGTGCCGTTGCTGCATAACACGGCGCATGGTGAGTCCGCCTGCTGTTCGACATACGTTGCTAATGCCGTTTCACAGGGGTGAAGTTCACTATGACTGAGTATTAGCGTCTGATTTCCCAGACCCATGGCTTCTGCCTGCTCACCAAAGCGTTGCAGCCGCTCCTGTCGGGCGCTAGCCTGCTCCGGGGTTTCACTCACATAGAGTATTGAGCGATAACCCTGTCGGCTCAGGTGCGCTAGTGCCATATCGATAGCAAGGGCATTGTCTAGACCGATCACTTCAGCATTGAGTCGGCTGATGTCACGATCGAGCAGCACCAACGGCACGCCGCTTTCCATTAATGCCTGCAGCGCCTGCCCAGGCTGCCCTGCAGCATTGATGATCAGGCCTTCGACCTGATAAGTAGCCAATGTTGCCAGGTGTTGTTGTTCCAATGCCGGATCATTATCCGTATTACAGACGATCAACGCGTAGCCATAATCGCGGCATGCCAGCTCTACTCCGTGCATGACGGCAATCGAAAATGGGTTGCGTATATCGGCAACCAACATCCCAAGCAGGCGTGAACCGCCTCCTTTGAGCCCTCGCGCCATCTGGTTAGGGCGATAACCTAATGACTTTGCTGACTCGCCGATACGTTGCTGTAGCTCAGCAGAGAGCTTGTCGCGCTCAGTGCCGAAAAAGCGTGAAACGCTGGTTTTAGAAGCGCCTGCCATCTTGGCGACTTCAATCAAGGTGGCCCGACGTGGCGAGATTGGCATTGTACTCAAACACTCTGACACTAAAATGGGAACGTTCCCAACCTTAGGTGTTTTTGCTTTTTAAGACAATACCCGCACAGTAAAGAGAGCAGAGCTGTAGGCCTGCTCTCTGATAGGCTGGTGAAAAACAAGGATGACTGCGATGCATCTTGATGAATACCGGCAGTATGATGCCACCGGTTTGGCTGGGCTGATCCGCAACCGCGAAGTAAGCCGAGAAGAGGTTTTGGAAGCCGCTATAACGGCAATTGAGACTTATAACCCCAAACTAAACGCTGTGGTAAGAACGCGCTTCGAGCGCGCACGGCAAGAGAGCCGGAAGGTAACGGACGATACGCTGTTTGGCGGTGTGCCTACGTTAAGCAAGGATCTTTTAATGGGGCTGGCGGGAGAGCCTTTGTCATTCGGAAGTGCTTCTTTAGCTCACTGGTGTCCAAAGGAGGATGCGACGTTGATTCAGCGCTCTCGGTCAGCGGGCTTGGTGATGGTGGGACAGACTGCAACACCGGAACTGGGCCTGATGGGGATTACTGAGCCGAAAGCTTTTCCCCATCCGCATAATCCGTGGCGGGAAGGATACTCACCCGGCGGTTCCAGCGGTGGCGCTGCTGTCGCGGTAGCTAGTGGTATGGTGCCTATGGCCTTGGGCGGTGATGGAGGGGGATCAATACGTATTCCGGCTAGCTATTGTGGTCTGTTTGGTTTTAAACCGTCGCGTGGTCGGGTGCCATTGGCGCCTGCGCATGGAGAGGTGTGGCAGGGTGCGGTTATCGAACATGCCTTAACCCGCAGCGTTCGTGATAGTGCCGCTCTATTAGAGCATATCAACGGTATGGCGCCTTCCGGCCCCTACCCGGTGCCGCATGAACGAGGCTATGTGGCGGCGCTGTCGTCACCGCGAAAGCCGTTGCGTATTGCCGTATCGATGGGAGAGTCGCTAAGCCGAGGTCTGGGCACGCGTTTGAGTCCCGATATCATTGCCTCTATGAACAAAGCTGCAACGGCGCTGACAGACATAGGCCATCAGGTAGAGTGGTGCGAGCCACCTGTAGATGGTGAGGCCCTGGCCAATAGCTATCTCACTCTCTATTTGGGCCAACTTGCGGCAGATCTGGTATGGATTAGCCAGCAGACCGGGGTGGCCGTTCGTCGATTGGCAATTGAACCCTCAACACGTGCCATTGGCCGGCTGGGAGCGGTGCTTTCAGCGCGCGACTACGAGCTAGCCAAGCGCTACTGGCATACGGCTGCCGAGCAGATGAGTCGTTTTCACCAGCGTTACGACGCGGTGGTGATGCCGGTAGCAGCCGATACTGCCCCGAAAATTGGTGAGCTTTACCCGTCAGCAACAAGAGAGCGGTTAATGTCTCTACTCGCGCTACCCGGTGCTTCGAGCCTGGCGCTGAAAGCAGGACTGTTGCAGCGCTTGGCGGTGGATGCCCTAAGGCGTACGCCCTTTACTCAGTTGGCGAACCTCACAGGGCAACCTGCCATGTCAGTTCCGCTGCATATTGCTAACAATGGCCTGCCGGTGGGCGTTCAAGTACTGGGCCGCATGGGCGAGGACCAACGGCTATTTCAATTAGCGGCTGCTTTGGAGCAACACGATGTTTGGCAACGCCCTTTACCCCGGCAGGCGTTCTGCGCTTAAGCAGGGTAAACTACGCGGCTCTGATGCAACGCTTGGCCTTATGCATGCACCCCAACGATAAATTAACACACTACGAATTAACCCAGGCGGGCGATCGTTATTTTGATGGCCTGGCCGATAAGTTTTCCCGCTCGCTCTACCAGGCGCCCCGTGGAGAGCTGCGTTTGACCATGCTTGATTATTTACTGCCGCAAATGCTGCAGTTAAGTAAACAAAAAGTACTCGATGTGGGGGGTGGTTTGGGCCAACAAGCGGCGTGGTTTGCCGGTCGTGGTCATGCCGTGACCATGACGGAGCCATCAAGCGATATGTTGACGTATGCTCAACAGTGGCATTGTGACGAGAAAACACTGCCCCAAGAAGTGATCACTTACCTACAGGCGCCTTTGCAAGAGCTCCCCCTGCAAGTGCCAGGGCCGTGGTCATTAATTACCTGTCATGCGGTATTGGAGTGGCTGGGCGATCCCCAGGCAGCACTGGCTATTTTAAGCCGTTTATTAGCCCCGGGCGGGCAGCTTAGCTTGATGGTGTTCAACCGAGATGCGCTGCGCTTTTCTAATGTGGTGAAAGGTAATCTCGAAAAAGCCTTGAGCGACCGCCTAGCCGGAAAGGGTAAACGTCAGCGTTTAACGCCTATTTCGCCTGTGTCGCACGAAGAAATTACTCAGTGGAGCGTGGAGAGTGGTCTGCAGATAGTCTCCGTCGCGGGTATTCGCGTCTTTCAAGACTATCTACGCCAACCGCCTGCCACGCCAGCCGAAAATGAAACCCTATTAGCGCTAGAAAAACAGTACTGTCGCCAAGACCCCCATTGGCGGTTGGGCCGTTACTTGCTCTATACCCTGATCAAACCGGAGACCCCTGAATGAGTGCTCAAGATCCTGCTTGCCAACTGTTGGCCCGCCAACGGGATGATTATACGGCCCTCTGGGTTGTTGGCCCGCCATTAGATAGCTGGCTTGTGGACCAGTCAGCGGGTGTTGTGAGCGGTGATTTTGAGGCACTGAATGAATGGAGTGCTAAAAACAAACAAGCCCGAACGCCTTTTGACTTGGCTGAGGGCGAATTAATGGGCAAAGAAATAGTATTGTTTTGGCCTAAAGCACACCAATTGGGCATTTGGTGGTTAAAGTGGTTATGTGAACAGTTACCCAGCGGGACGCCATTTGAAGTTGTCGGTGAACATCAAGGAGGCATTAAACGGGTGCCTAAGATGCTTGAAGAGCTGGGTATGCCTTGCGACAAGCGCGATAATGCCCGGCGCTGTTCGCTGTTTGCCACCCATACCATTGCACCGGAGTCAGCAAGCGAGAGTGCTTGGCAAAACTTTGAGGCGCTAGGGTTAACCCTTGTTAGTCACCCCGGTGTATTTGGCCACGGCAAAGTTGATGAAGGTACATTATTAATGTTGGAAAGCATCGAAAGCAGCTTGCCTAAAAAGCCGCTTAAGGTGCTGGATATGGGCTGTGGCGACGGCATTATTAGCGCCTGGTTGGCCCAACGTGGTCATCATATTACTGCTGTGGATGTTAGCGCCTTTGCCGTCGAAGCCTGCAAACGCACATTAGCCGCGAATGGGCTAAAAGGCCGTGTGTTGAGCAGTGATGTGTTCCGCGCGTTGGAAAACGAGCGATTTGATTGGATTATTAGCAATCCACCTTTCCATAAAGAGCGCGATATCAGCTATGGCCCAAGCCAGCGCTTGATTAGCGAGGCGCCCGAGCATCTAAGTGCAGGTGGCCGCCTCATCATTGTAGCGAATGGTTTTCTGCCTTACCCAGACCACTTGCAGCGCGCGTTTCAGGATTTTGAAACACTGGCGGACAATCGCCGTTTCAAGGTGTATGCAGCGGATAAATAATCGCTGCACACATCATGCATTGGTGCGCATGTCACGAAGAGTAATCAAGGGCGGTAATCGTATAAAACGTATCGCCATTAGGTGTGAGCACTTTTGCCTCATCCCCAATCTGTTTGCCTAATAGGGCTTTAGCCATGGGAGCATCGATACTGATCCAACGCTTTTTGGTATCGATTTCATCGTGACCAACAATCCGTAGATGTACCTGGTCGCCGTTTTCGTCTTCCAGGCTTACATAGGCGCCGAAAAAAACTTTGCTGGTGTCGGCAGGCAGCCGATCAACAATTTGTAATTCGTCTAAACGCTTTGTCAGGTAGGTAATGCGTGCAATGACGCGGTTAAGTTCTTTCTTGTTATAAGTATAATCGGCGTTTTCACTGCGGTCGCCCTGGGCAGCCGCTTCGCCTACCTTCTCTGAAATAGCCGGGCGTTTAACGCGTGATAGATGATCCAGAATCGCGCGCAAGCGGGCCGCCCCCTCTGCGGTAATCAGGTTACTCTTAGGGGCTTGACGCGGATCTTTTGCTGGGTCGCGCCAGCGGGTCATGTTGCGGCCTTTCATTACCTTTTCCCTATCGTGTTTCGAGCTACCTACCTTACGTCAATTACAGGAAGCTTACCAAGCAACATGCATTGATGAGTCATTCAAACGTTCGTTATATTTTTTGCTATATTAGGCAACAGGCCCACCATTCGTAGGCCTACACTGGAAAACAATAATTCAGGAGCATGCATGCGAACTCTCTCTTTTCCACGGATGTCTTTATCACGTTCATTAATTGCCGCCGCCATGGGCAGCGCGTTGGCGCTTATGCCATTAAGTGCAACAGCCTTTGAGGGCGAGCTATTCTCGCTGAAGAACCGTTGGGAACACACCGTGACGGAAATGCCTGCCAATGAGCGGGAAAGCACCCTCAAGTCTTTGGCTGGCGAAGCGGAGCAATTAGCTGAGCAGCACAGCGACGAGGCTGACGTACTGGTATGGCAAGGCATTATTTTGGCGTCATATGCCCGTGAGCGCGGTGGTCTAGGGGCGTTGGGAACCGCAGGTGATGCACGTGATGCATTGGAGAAAGCGGTAGACATAGATCCGCAAGGGCTGAATGGTTCAGCGTACGTGACGCTAGGCGCGCTTTACGACCGCGCACCGGGGCGCCCACTTGGTTTTGGAAATAGCGATACCGCTGAACGCATGTTCCAGCGTGCCCTGGAAATCCGCCCTGACGGTATTGATGTTAACTACTACTATGCAGCTTTTTTAAAAGAAGAGGGCAATGAGCAGGCTGCACGCGAGCACGCTCAGCGGGCGGTAAACGGTACCGCTCGCGACAACCGCCAAGTTTCAGATGAAGCGCTACGTCGCGATGCCGAGGCACTGCTCAACCAACTGTGATCCGTCACTGAATTGGCATTCCCGGTAGCTAGCACTGATAATAGAGCGATTATCAATACCGGGAGTGCCCCATGGCGTCCAGCTCCAAGAACACTTCTTCTCCAAACTCTCCATTGCGAGATGCCCCTTTTCGGAACACGTCGCTTAGCGTGCCGCATTTTAAGCGCGACGATGTTGACCTGCTCAAGCGTGAAACTTTGCATCAAGGGTTTTTTCGCCTCGAAGCCTTAGAGCTTCGCCATCAACTATTTGAAGGTGGCTGGAGCGAGCCCATGCGTCGAGAAGTTCACAGCCGCTTTGATGCGGTAGGCGTGCTGCTTTACGACCCTGCGCGCGATTTAGTGGTTTTGATCGAGCAGTTTCGCGCAGGTGCCGTTGATGATTCGGTTTCGCCCTGGAAACTCGAACTTGTGGCAGGCTTGGTAGAGGATGGCGAGTCGCTGGAAGATGTGGCTCGCCGTGAAGCGTGGGAGGAGGCCGGTTGTAAAGTGGCCGAACTGACCAAACTTCATACGTATTATCCCAGCCCTGGCGCCTGTAACGAGCAAGTGACACTATTTTGTGGTTTGGTGGATTGCCAGGGGCTAGGCGGCATTCATGGCTTAGACGAAGAGCACGAGGACATTCGGGTTCATGTCATGCCTTTTGCCAATGCTTGGGAACTCTTAACGCTAGGGCGGCTCGATAACGCCATGTGCTTGATTGGGCTACAGTGGTTGAATAGCCAGCGAGCCTCTTTACGCGCCGCCTCTCAGCGAGCATTGTCACAAAGTGAAACAAACGAGGAGTGAACATGGCGAGAACGGCCTATGTCACCGATTTAAAATCGCTCCAAGGGGAGTGCAGCGCCAATTATTTACGTTTGGTGCGCCTGGTGGGCGATATGGAGGCCGGCCAGCGTCGTGATATTGCCCTGCGCGGCAATAAACAGTATTTCGGTGATCTCCACCTTTTTATTCAAGAGCAGGCGCCTTACACCACCATGGTGGATGTTTCCCAGACTGGCCCGCTAGATAATGTTATGGAAGGACCGCGTATGCGCGTGCACCTTTATCACGATGTACGCATGGCGGAAGTGACCGACTTTCAGCGTGAGCGACACTTCAGCGGCCGCTACCGTTATCCAAATGCGCGTATGCACCAACCGGACGAAAAGCTGCAACTCAATCGATTCTTAGGCGAGTGGTTAGCGCATGGACTCGCCCACGGCCATACTGTTGATGTGCCGGAGTTGCCCTGATGCGATTGGTACAGGTTACCGATGCGCATCTCCATGCGGATACCGAGGCGCGTTCCCGTGCGGGTATTCCTTGGCGGCAGTTTCAGCAGGTGTTAAGAGCAGTGACCGCCGAACACCCCGACATCGTGATTTTTACCGGGGATATCAGCCAGGATGAATCTGCTGATTCCTACGCATTGGCGGCGCAAGCAATGGCAGCATTGCCTTGTCCCTGGTATTGGCTGCCAGGTAATCACGACCAACTCGCTTTGATGGCCGCGGAGCGCCCGCTGGTGGATGAAGTGGATTTAGGCGCTTGGCGCATGCTGCTGATCAATACCCAAGTGGAGGGCAAACCCCACGGCGAACTGGGAAGCGAGCGGCTAGCTAAGCTCGCTGAACAATTAGAGAACGACGATCGGCCCACGCTGATAGCCATGCATCACCCGCCGGTTGATGTGGGCGCAGTGTGGATGGATGCTATTGGCCTACAAGATCGCGAAGCGTTTTGGGAACTGTTAAGTAACCATTCTCACGTCAAGATCATCCTGTTTGGTCATGCGCACCAAGCCTATGCCGAACACCATCGCAGCGGTGACGCCACCATTGACGTTTATGGTTGCCCAGCCATGGCGGACCAGTTCCTGCCTGGTGCAGAGCACTTCGCGATTGATGAAGCATCACGGCCTGGCTATCGGGTTATCGATTTGGCGTATAGCGATGCCCAGGGAAGCGAGTGGCAGAGCTGGATTGAGCGCATTGATTAGTAGGCTCATCGCACTATCAATCTTAGATAGGTGATTTAGGAATAAAAAGATAGTTATTAATTCTTTTGGGTTATTATCGGCTCGGCGTTACCCTACCTTCATTCGAACGTACATTTTTATAACTTACACTGCTTTTAGCTTGTGTAATGAGCTTGTTCTTATGAGGTAAGGGGCCATGACCCAATTGTCTACGTTGTCTTTAAAAGAGCGGTCTTCAGAGACGCAAGGGGAGGCTTTTAACGCCCCTAATGCCGCGCGCTTGACCCACCTCAAGCAGTTAGAAGCCGAATCTATCCACATCATTCGTGAAGTCGCCGCCGAGTTCGCCAACCCAGTGATGATGTACTCCATCGGCAAAGATTCGTCAGTCATGTTGCACTTGGCGCGTAAAGCCTTTTACCCCGGTACACCGCCATTCCCGTTGATGCATGTAGACACCACGTGGAAGTTTCGCGAGATGATTGAGTTTCGCAATCGCATGGCGGCAGAAGCGGGTATGGAACTGATCGTGCATACCAATGAAGAAGGTCGTGCGGCCAATATCAACCCCTTCGATCATGGCAGTGCCAAATACACCGATATCATGAAAACCCAGGCGCTTAAGCAGGCGCTGGACAAATACGGATTCGATGCTGCTTTTGGCGGCGCGCGCCGAGACGAAGAGGCATCGCGTGCGAAAGAGCGTGTTTACTCGTTCCGTGATAAATATCATCGCTGGGACCCTAAGAACCAGCGCCCTGAGCTGTGGAATGTGTATAACGCCAAGGTTAATAAAGGCGAATCAATCCGTGTGTTTCCGCTCTCCAATTGGACCGAGCTAGATATCTGGCAATATATTTACTTAGAGTCGATCCCCATCGTGCCTCTCTATTATTCAGCCAAGCGTCCTGTTGTTGAACGCGACGGCATGCAAATTATGGTGGATGACGATCGCCTGCCGTTAGCGCCCGGTGAAGTGCCCGAACAGAAATCGGTGCGATTCAGAACACTGGGCTGCTATCCGCTGACCGGCGCCGTGGAGTCCGAGGCCGCGACGCTTCCGGAAATTATTCAGGAAATGCTGCTAACCCGCACCAGTGAGCGCAGTGGTCGTGCTATTGACCGTGATCAAGTGGGTTCGATGGAGAAGAAAAAGCGCGAGGGCTACTTCTAATGTCTCACCAATCTAATTTAATTGCCGACAATATCGAGCAGTACCTGCACGAGCACGAAAACAAAGACCTGCTGCGCTTTATCACTTGCGGCAGTGTGGACGATGGTAAATCGACGCTGATTGGCCGGTTGTTGCACGACTCTAAAATGATCTTTGAAGATCAGTTGGCGGCGATCACCCAGGCCTCTAAAACCAGCGGCACCACCGGTGATACCGTTGACCTCGCCCTGTTAGTGGATGGCTTGCAGTCTGAGCGCGAGCAGGGCATTACCATTGATGTGGCTTACCGCTTTTTCTCCACGGATAAGCGCAAATTTATTATCGCCGATACACCAGGGCACGAGCAGTACACGCGCAATATGGCGACAGGTGCTTCCACGGCGAGCCTGGCAATTATTCTTATTGATGCTCGCTATGGGGTGCAGACCCAAACCCGGCGCCACAGCTTTATTGCGGACCTGCTAGGTATCCAACACTTGGTGATTGCGGTCAATAAGATGGATTTGGTGGGTTTCTCAGAGCAGCGCTTTAACGAGATAGTCGATGAGTATCGTGCCTTTGCTGAGAACCTTCAGGCACCGGACATTCGCTTTGTGCCCATGTCGGCACTGAATGGCGACAACGTAGTGAATCGCAGTGAACAAACCCCCTGGTATTTTACCGCCGGTTATCAAGCGAAAACGCTGATTGAGTTGTTGGAAAGCGTTGAAATCAGTCGCGATCAGAATCTTAGCGATCTGCGTTTACCGGTGCAGTACGTCAACCGGCCAAATCTCGATTTTCGGGGCTACTGCGGTACCTTGGCTGCAGGGGTGCTGCGCCCAGGGCAGGCGGTCAAAGTGTTGCCCTCGGGCAAAACGTCTACCGTGGCGCGGGTTGTTACCTTTGATGGCGATCTTGACGCGGCTTATCCGGGCCAGGCGATCACCGTCACTCTGGTCGATGAGATCGATATCTCCCGTGGCGATTGGTTAGTGGCGGCGGATAGTGAACTGCCGCTCTCGAATACCTTTAAAGCAGATATTGTGTGGATGCACGAAGAGGTATTAACCCCAGGCAAGCTTTATGATTTTAAACTGGCAACGCGTGATCTGTCCGGCCAAGTCAGCGCGGTTGATTACCAAATCGATGTGAATACCCTGGAAAAGCATGCCACTCATTCACTGGGCTTAAACGCGATTGCTCGCTGTGACGTGGAATTAACCGCGGCTATTCCGGTGGATGATTACCGCACTAGCCCGGGTACCGGCAGCTTTATCATCGTTGACCGGCTGACCAATGTCACCGTAGGCGCAGGGATGATTCGCGGGACGGCGAGTGAATCAGCCTCTGCCACGCCATCCACCGATTGGGCTGCCTTTGAGCGTGACCTGAATGCGCTGGTGCGTAAGCACTTTCCACACTGGGAAGCCAAAGATATCAGCGGTTTGTTCAACCGCTAATTGGCGAAAGCTTTGGTCGTGCGCCAAAACATACCAGCGCGACGAATGTACCCTACGTCATTGCGGGGAGCGAAGCGACGCGGCAATCTCGCTTTTGTCATTGCGTATAGGGACTCCTCCCCGGTTGCAAGCGACGATGATGGAAAAACGTAAGCCGATGCGTGCGTATAGTCGGCCTCTCAAGGGGGACGCTATCCCCGGACCCTGATGAATGTCGCGCACCTTCTCTCCTCAACGAGCGGTAGGCTTCTTCAGCCATCGCAATGACCAGGTTTTGAGAAGGTCGGTCTGACCTGTTTTTCATCCATCGTTGCTCGGCAACAAGGTAGTCGCCTCTCGGCGCTTAAACGCTGATGGTATTAACGTTTAGCTCGCCATCAGCGCTGAACTCTCATGAAACTCCTGGCGGTAGGCCTGACCACGGTGTAGGACAGCCCAGGCGGTTCGCACCGTCTTGTTCGCTAGCGCGACTGCCGCCTTGTTCTTGCCAACGCGTGCGACCAGCGCGCGTAGCCAACGGCTTTTAGCATCCTGCTTGTCACCCACGGTGTTGATGGCCGAGTGTGCGCCGCGTATCAGAGCGGCTTTCAGCGAGACTTGACCCGTTCGGCCAATGCCCTTGATCTTCGCGATGCCACCGCTGCTGTGTTGTGTCGGGGTTAATCCCAGATACGCTGATGCTTGGCGACCTTTCTTGAACGCGTTGCCGTTACCGAGGGCGCTATAGAGCTGGGTGGCGACCACCGGCCCCACTCCCTCAATCGCCAACAGTTGGCGACAAGGCATCACCGCACGGCTCATCTGCTCCACGCGTTTATCCAGTGACTGAATACGCTCGTTGAGTCGATCCAGCTCCGCCATTTGCTCGGCAATCAAGTCACGCATCAACATCGAAAGCTCGTTGTCGGCATCTTCCAGGGCGAGCCAGACACGTTGCTTTAACGCTTTCTGCCCCCGACCGCTGATCACTCCATATTCCTGCAATAGTCCATGAACCTGGTTGATCAACTGGGTGCGTTGATGAATATACCTTTCCCGAATGCGGTGCAGGCTCTGAATATCCTGTTGCTCGACGCTTTTGAGTGGGACAAAGCGCATATCAGGGCGCAATCCAGCCTCGACGATCGCGAGCGCGTCATTGGCATCGGTCTTGTGCCCCTTGCGGAAGGGCGTCACAAACTGGGGCGAAATGAGGGCAACGGTATGGCCGAGGGCCTGCAGCTGTCGCGCCCAATAATGCGATCCGCCACACGCTTCCATGAACACCCGACAGGCCGGCTGACGGCGCATAAAATCCAACACCTGATGCCGTTTAAGCTCTTTGTTGACCTGAACACGCGAGGAGCGTGTGTCGACAACACACACTTGAAAAACGCGCTTTGCCAGATCAATACCTATTGTCTTATGCTTGTTCATGACTCTTCCCCTCCGCATTGAAGTGGTTCAGCTATCAATGTAGCTCTCTGAAGCTTCGAGAGGGGAGGAGTCCCTTTCATTGAGCGCAGCGCGGCAATCTCAGAGTTAGTGCCATAGCCGGTATGAGATTGCTTCGTCGCAAGCTCCTCGCAATGACTATGAGTAATTAGGGGTTACTCAGCGTTAGGAAAAAATAGCTGCTGGCCATCTACCTCAAAATCCGCAATAGCTTGCTGACCTTCTTCTGAAACGAGCCACTCGTGCCACTGGGCAGCGAGATCATGCTTCAGGTCTGGGTGTCGCTCTTCAGAGAGCAGCAGGCTACCGTACTGATTGAACAGCGCTTCATCGCCTTCAAACAGCAGCGTTAAATCCTGTGGATTTTCAAACGCAACCCAAGTGGCGCGGTCGGTAAAGGTGTAGGCATCCATACCTGCTGCGGTGTTCAATGTCGGCCCCATGCCGCTACCCAGCTCACGGTACCACTCACCCTGTGGTGTCACCCCGGCATCTTCCCATAAACGTAGTTCAGCGCGGTTGGTGCCACTGTCGTCACCTCGTGAAGCGAACGGGGAACCGCTCTCCGCGATACGCTGCATGGCATCAGTAACGGTTTTGCTGTCACGAATGCCTGCAGGGTCATCACTCGGTCCAACGATGACGAAATCGTTGTACATCACATTGAGGCGTTCAGTGGCATAGCCGTCGGCCACGAATTTTTCTTCACCGGCGGTGTCATGTACCAACAGGCTATCGGCATCACCCCGGCGACCGATTTCAAACGCCTGGCCGGTACCTACAGCCACCACACGAACCTCAATGCCCGTCTCTTCGGTGAAGGTGGGGATGATAGCGTCGAACAAACCTGAATTTTCAGTCGAGGTGGTGGAGGCCAGCGTGATGTAATCATCGGCCGCCATCAGCGCGCCGCTAAAGCTTACTCCCAGGGCGCCGGCGGTAATAAATGCGGTGGCTTTCTTCATTTTATTGCTCCTTCATCATTATTGATTAGTCACAGAGTTCAAGCGCTTCAGGGTTACCAAACCAGCTCGCCCCGAATAAACGCTCCCGCCTCGGAGGAGGTGGGAGCAGTAAAAAAGTCATCGGCAGAGGTATGTTCTATTAATTCGCCGTTATGCAAAAAAAGCACATCGTCGGCTAAGCGGCGCGCTTGATGTAAGTCATGAGTGGTCATAACGATACGTGTACCGCTTCGGTGAAATTCAAGCACCGCATCCTCAACAGCTTTGATAGCGGCGGGGTCTAACGCAGAGGTCGGCTCATCGAGAAACAATACTTGTGGATTTAGCAGCCAAGCCCGTGCCAGTGCTAAGCGCTGCTGCTCACCGCCGGAAAGTACCCGCGCTGGCCGTTTGGCCAAGTGCGTTAAGCCAAACTTTTCAAGTGCGCTCATTGCCTGTGTTTTTCGTACTACCCCCTTAAGTTCGGGGCGTGGCGTTTTGTTAATCGCGAGTACATAGGTTAGGTTTTCGAGCGCAGAACGACGTAACAGCACCGGCCGCTGGAAGACCATGGCTTGTGCAGGTGGCGCGCCTTGCCAGCGCACCTGGCCGCTAGTGGGCGTTAACAACCCATGGGCCAGACGCATTAACAGGCTTTTGCCAGCACCATTCGGCCCCATGATCAGCGTTTTCTGGCAACCGGTAAGGCGTAGTGAGATAGGTTTAAGCAGCGTTTGACCGCGATGGTTAAAAGCCACGCTATCTAATTCAAGGGTGGGGACCGGGAGAGAGTGATGTACGTTCATCCCATCCGCCTTTTTGCTGTCTCGCCAATGGTGTGAGCGATCGCATTAATCATGGTGACCAGGGACAGCAGGATTATCCCCAAGCCTAACGCCATGGGCAGGTTGCCCTTGCTGGTTTCCAACACAATACTGGTAGTCATCACGCGGGTGACGCCATCAATATTGCCGCCGACAATCATCACCGCACCCACTTCCGCACTGGCACGGCCAAAACCCGCAAGTATTACCGTCAGCAGCGCAAAGCGGGCATCCCAGAGTAAGGTTGGAATCATACGGCTGCGAGTTAACCCCAGGGAGTTCAACTGCTCGGCGTACTCGCCGTGGAGTGCTTCAACTTGTTGGCGGGTGAGGGCAGCGATAATTGGTAATACCAGAATCACTTGAGCGATGACCATCGCTGTGGGCGTAAATAGCAGCCCCCATTCACCCAATGGGCCCGCACGTGACAGCAGTAGGTAAACGCAGAGCCCAGCCACCACAGGTGGTAACCCCATGAGTGCATTCAGGGCGATAATCACCACGTTACGCCCTGGAAAGCGCCATAGCGCAAGGGCGGCGCCTAAGGGCAGTGCCAGCAGGCTAGCCACAAATACCGCCATTAGCGATACCTGTAGTGAGAGCACCACAATTGAGATTAACGCACTATCCATGCTCAGGATAAGCGCGAGGGCGGTGCTAAAGGCGTTGTCACTGGTCAGCATTGAATGTGGCGTCATTATTAGGTTCGGTTTGGCATCATCTACCGAATCATGATTGACTGCACCTACGGCTGAAATTAATGCAGTTTTATGCAGTTGAATATTTTCTGTACACATGGCCGCGAGGTGTTATCTCGATGACAGAACGACATACTTATTTAACGACCGCCGAAGTCGCCGACTACCTGCGCTTAAAAGAGCGTAAGGTATATGATCTGGTCAGCCAGGGACTGATCCCCTGTAGCCGGGCAACGGGAAAGTTGCTTTTCCCCCGCCAGCAGATCGACTTATGGGTGCTGAGTCACTTGGATGGGGAACAGGCGCAGCGGTTATCCGTGCCACTCGTGGTTGCTGGCAGCCAGGACCCGTTACTCGAGTGGGCGATTCGGGAAAGCGGCTCTGATTTAGCGATGCTTTGCCAGGGTAGCGGGGATGGTGTGCGCCGCTTGCTTGATGGCAAGGCCATGCTGGCCGGTATTCACCTGTTGGACCCTGACACCCAGCGCTATAACGAACCCAGCGCGATTGGTTTAAGCGGCATGCGTGATCTACTAATGGTGCATTGGGCTAAGCGACGTCAGGGATTGCTATTGCCCGGCAATAATCCTTTGAATATCATGGGCCTGAGTGACTTGCAGCGCCCCCATATCCGCGTTGCACATCGTCAGCCCGATGCTGGGGCGGCAAGATTACTTAGCTGTTTGTTGCAACAAGCGGGGATTGATAGCTCAGCGCTTAACTGGGCACCGCATGCTTCATTAAGTGAAGATGATTTGGCCCTTAGCATAAGCCAGGGGGAGGCGGATGTAGGGCTTGGCGTAGAAGCCGCTGCTCACCGCCAGCAGTTGGCATTTATCCCGCTACATAATGAACCGTTTGATTTGGTAATGCAGCGGCGCAGTTATTTCGAATCCCCCTTTCAGCGGCTGCTGGCATTCACACATAACGCACGCTTTGCTGAGCGCGCCACACAGCTGGGTGGTTACGATATCAGCGAGCTAGGCAAGATCAGTTACAATGCCTAGGCGCCTCTGGAGATCATTATTCCCACGGTAGAGGCTGGCTTGACGCTGTTACTAAATGCGCCACACTAGTGTGGTGTTGTAAACACACATCATCACGAAAAGGAGAGCATGATGAATCAAGCACTAAATGATAAACGTGTCGCTATTCTAGCCACCGATGGTTTTGAAGAATCCGAGCTGAGTTCGCCGCGCGATGCCCTTAAACAGGCAGGCGCAGAGGTTCATGTTGTCACGCCTAAGGGTGATGATATTCGTGCTTGGGCAAAAACCGATTGGGGCGATACCTACAAGTCAGATAAAGCCTTGGCCGATGTCAACGAGGCCGATTATCACGCACTGGTGGTGCCCGGCGGTGTGTTCAATCCCGATGAGCTGCGAACCAATGAGGACGCCTTAAGCTTTGTTAAAGCGTTCTTCGAGTCTGGAAAGCCGGTGGCGGCCATTTGTCACGGACCTTGGATCCTTATTAACGCCGGTGTAGTGGACGGTCGCCGTATGACGTCCGTGCCCAGCATTGCACAAGATCTACGTAATGCAGGCGCTGAATGGGTGGATGAGCAGGTCGTCGTAGACAGTGGTCTGGTGACCAGCCGTACGCCGAAAGACTTGGATGCCTTTAACGCCAAGTTAATCGAAGAGATTCAAGAAGGGCGTCATTCTGGTCAACACGCTTGATGAGCGTACTGCGTCAGTGGGCAAGCTTTGTCAAAAGGCTTGTCCACATTATTGCCAAGCCCATCAAAGGGGACAGTGGTCGTGGTGGAATGGTGGTTCACCCCTACCGTGGCTACGGTTCTCAGCGTGAAGTATTTATTATGGGCAGGGTTTTTCGCCAAGCCGCACTTGGCAGGGCAATCCCTCGGCGCGGAATGCTGCGCGATACGGCTGATGTGGCGCGACGTATTTTGCGCCGAGGTTTAGCCAATGCGCAGGTAGAAGTACGGATTGGCAACAATAAGCTCTGCGTCGGCACAGATCGAGATGGTTATTTTGATGTACATTTGCCCATTACTCACTCTCTGCCTATTGATGTCTCCTGGCATCGAGCCGACATCTTAGTCCACTGCCCAGACCAGTCGCCGGTGCGTACCCACGTAGAAGTTTACGTGCCGCCGCCAGAGGCTGATTTGCTGGTCATCAGTGATATCGATGACACCGTCATGTTCACTGGCGTGGCAGAAAAGCTTAAAATGCTTTATCGATTATTCGTTAAAAAACCCCACCGCCGCACCGCTTTTCCCGGTGTCGCATCGCTCTACCAAGCGTTGCATAGGGGCGTTAGTGAACGTGCTGAGCGGCCAATTTTGTACGTCTCGCGGGGGCCCTGGGCGATATATGAAATGCTCGAAACGTTTTTCCAGATCAATCGCATCCCCGTCGGTCCTATCCTGTTTCTACGCGAGTGGGGAATCTCTTGGCGCCGGCCTTGGCCGCGTCGTGCGGAAGAACATAAGCGCGACTTGATCGACCGCATGCTTACTCTCTATAACGACATGCCATGCATATTAATTGGCGACAGCGGTCAGCACGATCCTGAAGTGTATATCGAGATCGTCAAAGCCTATCCGAATCGCATCAAAGCTATCTACATACGGCGAGTAGACAAAGACCCTAAGCGGGAAGAGGCGATCCAACGGCTGCGTGAAGAATTAACCGACACTCACTGCAATTTGGTGCTGGCCGTCGATAGCGTGCTGATTGCCGAGCATGCCTACGCCCATGGTGATATCTCTAGCCATGGCTTACAGGCAGTGCGCCGTGACGTTGAAGAGCACCGTAACAATCCCGTCTAATAATGCCCGCCTAAGCTGTTGCCAATCCGGGCCACATGGTAAAACGCTACTCTTTGAAGAAACGTGTTTAGCGACTGGGGGCTGCCATGGTTGTTGTGCTGATCATTCTTGCGTTGGCCATTTTTGTGCTCCCCAATATCTGGGCCAAGTGGGTACTCAAGCGCCATACCCGTGGCCGTGATGATTATCCCGGCACGGGGGCCGAGCTTGCCGATCATTTGTTGCGTCGTCTAGGCATTGACGGTGCTAGCGTAGAGCGCACCGAATACGGGGATCACTACGATCCTGAAACGCGCTGTGTGCGGCTTTCTCCGGATAATTACGATGGCCGTTCGCTAACCGCCGTCACAGTGGCTGCCCATGAGGTTGGGCACGCCATTCAGCATTACCAGGGCTATGCGCCATTAATAGCGCGCAGCCGCATGGTGGGGGTTGCTCAAAAAGCTGAAAAGCTCGGTGCAGTATTGATGATGGCGGCACCTTTTTTGTTTCTATTGACGCGCCTGCCGGGTGGTTTAGCGATAGTCATTGCCATGGCGGTGATTAGCTTTGGCACAGCGGCAGTGGTGCACCTGGTAACGCTGCCGGTAGAGTTTGATGCCAGCTTTAATCGGGCGCTGCCACTGCTGAAAGAGTATGTACCGCCCTCCGATATGGCGGGAGCCCGGCATGTGCTCACCGCCTGTGCGTTTACCTACGTAGCGGCCTCGCTGGCCAGCGTGATGAACCTGGGCCGCTGGCTGGTGATTTTGAGAAGGTAGGTAGCGATACCTTTCATTACCCCCGTGACGCTGATTCAGACCCTGACACGCGACCGGGCCCGCCGGCGCTGTCAGTGATGGCCGTCAGCAGCGCATCTGCGCGCTGTGCGAGGCCATCGCGGGAAAGCCTGGCCCGGTCACGGGCGGTCACACTGCCAAGCTGTCCGGCATTGGCATCAATGTTGAGCAGCGCGCTATGCAGCGCGGCGTGAATCAGCCGCGCCCCGGCGAGTGCGTCGCTAACAAACTGGTGTTCGATGTGCTCCCCCGCCTGCTGCGTCATTGCCAGGGCCGCCTCACACAGCTGCGCTGTTTGCAGCGGTACCTCGACAGCAGTTTCGGCCGCTGCATGAATGGCGCTGTTACGCCCTTCATCCTCTTTATCGCGGCCGACGGCTGCCATGAACGCCTCAAAGGCAGCCACGTCCTCCTGCGCCAGCGGCGCCAGCCGCTGTTTAAGCGATGCGCCCTTATCGATCAGCACCTGGCGCGGCGCTGTGGCAGCATGATCCTGGCTCAGATGCAGCCCCTTTAGCACGAGCGCCAGACCCAGATCGGCACTAACCACAGCCACGGCGCCGCAGCCGGGCATTGGCTCGCGTGCCACGGTGTCACGAAAATCGCCCAGGCTGTGCTCCCAGAGCGAGACTGGGTTATTCAACATGCTATCCGACATGGCGTCCTTCCCCGTTTACGGTTCATGCCTTAAAGAATCCGCTCAAGTGCAGCTTCCAACGCCTGGCGCGTCGCGGGACGCACGCAGCGCGCCTGTTCCTGACCGTTCTTCAAAAAGATCAACGTCGGCCAGAGCTTGACCTGATATGTCCGCCCCAAGCGCTTGCCCTTGCCGTCCTCGACACTGATATGGCGCACGCCGAGGTTCCGATCAATCACCTCACGGATCATTGGCTGCGCCGCACGGCAAAAGCCGCACCAGGGCGTGCCAAACTCCACCACTACCGGCCCCTGGCTGGCGTCTAGTTCGCTTCGCTTCGGTACGATGCTATCGGGTATGGTCATGTGTTCTCTCCTGAGGTGATGACAGACCCCGCTTCCATGGAGGCCTGGTTTGTTTCGCGACTGATTAATATAAACGAGATAAACCCGGTTTATTCGCCAATATCACCGCGCGACGCGGTGCGGGGTAGCCTTCAATGGTGCGGCTGCGATCTTCCGGATCAAGAAAATCGGCCAGCGATTGGTAGGTCATCCATTCGGTCGAGCGCTGTTCTTCAAGTGTAGTAAGCGCTTCATCGACCACGCGAATGTTGATAAAGCCGCAGCGCTCTAGCCAGTGGCACAGCGCTTTGGAAGAGGGCAGGAAGTAGACATTGGGCATCGCCGCATAGCGCTCGCCGGGCACAAACACCGTCTGTTCGTCGCCTTCCACTACCAGCGTTTCCAAGACCAGTTCGCCGCCCGGTGCCAGCGCGGCTTTTAGCTGCTGAAGGTGTTCCAGTGGGGCAGGGCGATGATAGAGCACGCCCATGGAAAAGACGGTATCGAAAAAGCCCAGGTTCTCCGGCACATCTTCAATGCCCACTGGTAAAAACTGTGTTCTTCCTCCATCAGCACCGCCGACAAAGTGGCGCACCGCCTGAAACTGCCAGTAAAAGCGCGGTGATGGGTCAATCACCAGCACGAAAGCAGCGCCTGCCCCGGCCATCCGCCAGGCGTGGTAACCGCTGCCACCGCCGACATCAAGCACCTTGCGGTACTTTAAAGGAGCAAGGTGCGGAGCCACTCGTTGCCATTTCCAGTCCGAGCGCCATTCGGTGTCGATATGAATACCGCCCAGTTGGAAAGGCCCTTTACGCCAGGGGGCGAGCTTTCTCAGCAGGTTAAAGCACTGGCGCTGTTGGCTATCGCTAAGTTCGAGATCAACAGTAACTGTGTCGCTGCTTAAGTCGACGCGCCGCTCAGTGGGTAGTGTGGGCAGTTTGGCGACGGCTTTTTCCCAGGCGGAGAGGTCGCCGTGGCGTTGTCGGTCAAGCCCTTGGGCTAGCTGCTCAGGCAGCTTGGCGAGCCAAGCGGTGAGCGAGGAGTCAAGCGCTGCTTGATCTAAAAACGCTTGATAAATTGCGCGATGATCATCGGATAACGGCGCCACCTTTAACCCTCCTTAAACGCAATCAGCGAGGCAAAGTTAAGGTACTGGAACCAGGTCATCGAACGTGGAAAGCCAGCCTGCTTCAAGCGACCATGGAGGGCGTCGAGGGTATCCGGTACAAGTACATTTTCAAGGGCAGTGCGCTTCTGACTGATTTCCAGGTCGCTGTAGCCGTTAGCACGCTTGAAATCATGGTAGCGCTCAACCCGCCAGGCGTTGTCGCGCTCGTCGGCATCCACGGTTTTCTCTGAAAGAATCAATACGCTACCCGGCTCCAGCGCCGCAAAAAGCCGTGCCAATAGCGCATCGCGATCAGCAGCGGGCAGAAACTGCAGGGTAAAGTTGAGTATGATCATGCCCGAAGGCGCATACTCCAATTTGCGAATATCGGCCTCTTCCACCTGCATGGCATGCTCAGGGCACTCCTGCTGGAAGGTCTGCCGCGCCTGAGCCACCATGGCGGGAGATAGGTCAACGCCTGTATAGCGAAAGGCGTCAGGTGATAGTGCACCTGCGAGTGCCAGTCCAGAGGCGCCCAGTGAGCAGCCCAGGTCATAAACATGGGCGCCATGGCGAAGGTGGCGCTGGGCAATTAGGCTCAGCATGCCCAGAATTTGTCCGTAGCCTGGCACCGAGCGGCGGATCATATCAGGAAAGCAGGCGACTACTTTTTCATCGAAAGAGAAGCGCGCTACGCGATCAAGGGGTGTTGAAAAGATAGCGTCACGGTAAGATGCATCACTCATGGGCAAGCCGGGATGGTAAATGAGGCTGAGTAGTTTACGCGCCCTTGTTTACGCAGAACAGAGTTAACGCAGAACAGACCTGTCTATCAAACACCAGGCTACAAGGATCGACGCCACAGGAGAGGGCATATGGCTTCAGCATCAAGCGCTACCCCCGATACGCTACCCGCATGGCAGACGTTAAAGCATCACGCTGAAACGCTGCAGCATGTTCACTTGAAAACGCTGTTTGGTACCGAACCTTCGCGCTGGGAAAGCTTTACTCGCCAAGTGGCAGGCTTGACGCTGGACCTTTCCAAACAGCGCTGGGATGACGATACGCTTGAGCATCTATTTACGCTTGCCAGCGAAGCGGGCGTGCCCTCTGCCATTGAGTCTCTTTTAAGCGGTAAACGCGTAAACGTAAGCGAAAATCGCCCAGCGTTACACACCGCGCTGCGCCTACCTGCCGATGCGACTCTTGAGGTTGAGGGTGAAGATATCGTTGCGGCGGTACACGAAAGCCTTGGCCAGATGGAGCGCTTGGTTCGTCGGCTACATGCTGGTCAGTGGCGCGGAGCCACCGGCAAGCCCATTCGTCATGTGGTCAATCTGGGCGTCGGCGGTTCTGATCTTGGCCCGCTGATGGTGACTCATGCCTTGGCAGACTTTCGTCCCAAGGGTATTCATCCTGTTGAGGTACACTTTGCTTCCACCATGGATGGCTCTCAGTTAGCCGATTACCTAAGCCGTTTAAATCCTGAAACCACTATTTTTGTACTGTCGTCCAAGTCGTTTACCACCATTGATACACTCTCTAACGCCAATACGGCCCGTGAATGGCTGCTGGGCCGTTTAGCCCAGCACGGCGCGACACCGATTAGCGCTGAGTTGGTGATACGCCAACACTTCATTGGCGTTTCGGCGAGCCCTGACAAAATGAGCGAATGGGGAATCACGCCTGAGCATCAGTTAACCTTCTGGGAGTGGGTAGGCGGTCGTTACTCGTTGTGGGGAACCATCGGCTTGCCCATTGCCCTTGTGGTAGGGATGGACAATTTTCGGGAATTCCTTGCTGGCGCTCACGCCATGGACCGGCATTTCTCCGAAGCACCCATGGAAGACAATTTGCCGGTACTGCTAGGGTTGGCAGGCATCTGGAACGTCAATTTTCTGGATATCCGGGCGCACTCTATTTTGCCCTATGACGGTCGTTTGGAGTATTTCGCCGCCTACCTTGAACAGTTGGAAATGGAGTCCAATGGTAAATCGGTCACCCGCCAGGGCCAGCCGGTCAACTACTCGACCTGCCCGGTGCTCTGGGGGCAGCTTGGCCCCAATGCCCAGCACGCTTTTTATCAGTTGCTGCACCAGGGCACCCAGCCAGTAGTGTGTGATTTTATTGCGCCGCTCAAGCGTTACGATGAGGTGGAAGACCCGGATACCCGACGCCACCTTAAAACCCAGCACCGCTTAGCGTTGGCCAACTGCTTTGCCCAGTCGCGCGTATTGATGCTGGGCGACGATGCGATAGACGATGATGGCCCTCGCCCCGAACATAAGCGCTACCGTGGCAACCAGCCTTCAACCACGGTGCTGCTCGATCAATTGACGCCCGCTACCCTGGGGTCGCTTATTGCCCTTTACGAACATAAAGTGTTTGTGCAGGCGGTGATTTGGGATATCAACCCGTTTGATCAGTGGGGCGTTGAGCTGGGTAAACAGATAGCCACGGACACTCAGAAAATCATCGACCACCAGGGGGATCTATCGCGTATGGATGCCTCCAGCCGTGGATTGATTGAGGCGTTTTGGGCCGCTGAGCAAGAGTCATAACTTACCCGCTTTAGGTCGGGGACGCCCCGGCCTACCTGTAACTAATATGGCTAGATATACAGCTTTTTGCTTTTCCGCTATCCTGTGCCCACTTTGCTAGTGACTATTTGTTTAGTCAGGATGTGTTCTGCGCCGGTGACTGCCAGTGCGACGACACGTATTACCCTTCAGGAATCGACGTTACATGACCCAGTTTGATGCCTCTCAGTACGGCGCGAGTTCCATCGAAGTCCTGTCCGGGCTCGAGCCGGTACGTAAGCGTCCCGGTATGTATACCGACACCACACGCCCCAACCACCTTGCTCAGGAAGTGATCGATAACAGCGTCGATGAAGCGCTGGCAGGCCACGCCACCATGATCAACGTCGTGCTGCATAGCGACGGCGGGATCGAAGTGCAGGATAACGGTCGCGGTATGCCGATCGACCTGCATCCCGAGCATGGTGTGTCGGGTGTTGAGCTTATCTTTACCAAGCTTCACTCCGGCGGGAAATTCTCTTCCACCAGTTATCGCTTCTCAGGCGGCCTGCATGGCGTAGGGGTGTCGGTGGTTAACGCACTCTCGCGTAGGTTGGATGTCGAAGTCACCCGCGACGGCGCGCGTCATGCCATGGCCTTCGAGTTCGGCGAAAAAGTCGAAGAGCTGCATGAAATTGGCAAAGCACCCAAGCGGGCGAGTGGCACCCTGGTGCGCTTCTGGCCGGATGAGAGCTACTTCGATAGTCCCAAGTTAGCGCTCACGCGACTAAAACACTTATTGCGTGCCAAAGCGGTGCTCTGCCCAGGGCTAAAAGTCACGCTGGTAGAACCTGACGGTACCTCCACCGAGTGGGAATTTGCCGATGGCCTGCGCGACTACTTGGTCGAGGCCACCGACGGCTACGAAGTGCTCCCCCGCGAACCTTTCGTCGGCCACTTCAATGACGACGAGCACGGCGTCGATTGGGCGGTTCAATGGCTACCGGAAGGCGGCGAAGCGCTGCTGGAGAGCTATGTTAACTTGATTCCTACCCCCCAGGGCGGCACCCACGTAAACGGCTTTCGTTCGGGGCTGCTGGACGCGCTGCGCGAGTTCTGTGAATACCGCAGCCTGCTGCCACGTGGGATCAAATTGACCGCCGATGACCTTTGGGAACGCGCCTCATTTGTGCTCTCGGTGAAGATGCTTGATCCCCAGTTTGCCGGGCAAACCAAAGAGCGGCTTTCGTCGCGAACGATTGCTGGCTTTGTGTCTGGGGTCGTCAAGGACGCTTTCTCGCTGTGGCTCAACCATCACGTGGATCAAGCCGAAGCGATTGCCGAATTGGTCATCAGCGCGGCACAAAACCGCCAGAAAAAAGCTAAAAAAGTCGCCCGTAAAAAGGTGACTTCCGGCCCGGCACTGCCTGGCAAACTGGCGGACTGCTCCGGCCAAGACCCTGCCCAGAGTGAGTTGTTTCTAGTGGAAGGGGACTCGGCAGGCGGCAGTGCCAAACAGGCGCGCAATAGGGAAACCCAGGCGATTCTGCCGCTGCGCGGTAAAATTTTGAATACTTGGGAAGTCGAAACCCACGATATCTATGGTTCCCAGGAAGTCCACGATATCGCCGTGGCCATTGGCGCCGACCCCGGCAGTGCCGATCTGGAAAAGCTGCGCTACCACAAGATCTGCATTCTCGCCGACGCCGACTCCGACGGCCTGCATATCGCGACGCTGCTGTGTGCACTATTTGTGCGCCACTTCCCAAGCTTGGTGGATGCAGGCCATGTTTATGTCGCGATGCCGCCGCTTTACCGTATCGATCTCGGTAAAGAAGTGCACTACGCCCTGGATGAGAGCGAAAAGGCCGCCATTCTCAAGCAACTCGCTAACAAGCGTGGCACGCCCAATGTTCAGCGTTTTAAAGGCTTGGGTGAGATGAGCCCGCTGCAGCTGCGTGAAACCACCATGTCTACGGAAACCCGACGGTTGGTGCAACTGACGTTAACCGATGGCGACGGCACCATGGAAATGATGGATATGCTGCTGGCCAAAAAGCGCGCCAGTGACCGCAAAAAGTGGCTGGAAGATTACGGCAACCTCGCAGACATTGAGGTATAACCCCCGATGACCATGGATATTCAAGTAGCCGAGGGCGACGTCGAACGTCTCTCCCTGCGCGACTACACCGAAAAAGCGTACCTCGACTACTCGATGTACGTCATTCTCGACCGTGCGCTGCCCAATATCGGCGATGGCATGAAGCCCGTTCAGCGCCGCATTATTTACGCCATGCGCGAGCTGGCGCTGCATGCCAACGCCAAGTACAAAAAGTCGGCGCGTACCGTCGGTGACGTACTGGGTAAGTTCCATCCTCATGGCGACAGCGCCTGTTATGAAGCCATGGTGCTGATGGCACAGCCGTTTAGCTATCGTTATCCGCTGGTAGACGGTCAGGGCAACTGGGGAAGTCCCGACGATCCTAAATCCTTCGCTGCCATGCGCTACACCGAGGCCAAGCTTTCCAAGTTTGCCGAAGTGCTGCTTGGCGAGCTGGGCCAAGGCACCGTCGATTGGGCGCCTAACTTTGACGGCACCATGCAGGAGCCGCTGGTACTGCCCGCCAAGTTGCCCCATGTGCTGCTCAACGGCGGTACCGGGATCGCGGTGGGCATGGCGACCGATATTCCGCCGCATAATGTGACGGAAGTGGTCGAAGCCACCTGCCATCTGCTGCGTAACCCGAAGGCCACCACCGCGGATTTGATGGAATTCGTACCTGCGCCGGATTTCCCCACCGATGCGGAAATTATTACTCCGCCGGCGGACTTGCGAAAGCTCTACGAATCTGGCCGAGGTTCGGTCAGACTACGCGCCCGCTACATCCGCGAAGAAGCCAATATCGTGATTACCTCGGTGCCTTACCAAGTTAGCGGTGCCAAGGTGCTGGAGCAGATTGCCGCCCAAATGCAGGCTAAAAAGCTGCCCATGGTGGCCGACCTGCGCGATGAGTCGACCCACGAGGAGCCAACGCGGCTGGTGATTGAACCGCGTTCTAGCCGTATCGACGTTGAGTCATTGATGGCGCACCTGTTCGCCACCACCGACTTGGAAAAGAACGTGCGGGTGAACATGAACGTGATCGGCCTGGACGGCCGCCCACGGGTGATGCCGCTGCCCGAAATGCTGGGCGAGTGGTTGCAGTTCCGGCGCAGCACGGTACGCCGCCGTCTAGAGCATCGCTTAGGTAAAGTCGAAGATCGCCTGCATATTCTGGAAGGCCTGTTGATCGCCTACCTCGATCTTGACGAAGTGATCCGCATTATCCGTGAAGAGGATGACCCTAAAGCCTCGCTGATTGCGACGTTTAGCCTCTCTGAGCGTCAAGCTGAGGCCATTCTAGAACTACGCCTACGTCATCTTGCCAAGCTCGAAGAGATGAAAATTCGTGGCGAGCAGGACGAGCTGGAAAAAGAGCGCAAGTATCTACAAGGTTTGCTGGGTAGCGAAGCCAAGCTCACCACGCTGATCGAAAAAGAGATTCGTGCCGCGGGCAAAGAGCACGGCGACGAACGCCGTTCCCCGCTGGTCGAGCGCGAAGAGTCCAAGGCGCTTTCTGAAGTCGAGCTGCTCGGAGCCGACCCGATTACCGTGGTGCTCTCTGATAAAGGCTGGATTCGCGCGGCCAAGGGGCACGATATCGACCCCGAGGGGCTCTCCTATAAAGCGGGCGATAGCTTCCAACTAGCAGCGAAGGGTAAAACCAATCAGCCGCTGGTGCTGCTCGATGACACCGGGCGCGCCTATACGCTCTCGGCGCACAACTTACCCAGTGCGCGGGGCCAGGGTGAGCCGGTGACCGGGCGTGCTAACGTTGCCGCCGGAGCGAAAATGGCAGGGCTGATGTTGGCGCCGCCCGAGCACCGCTTCGTGCTCGCCACTGACGGCGGCTATGGCTTTGTCGCGCGGCTTGACACATTGACCGGTAAAAACAAAGCCGGTAAAGCAGTGCTTAGCCTGCCCAAGGGCTGCAACGTCATGGCGCCGGTTGAAGTGCCAGCAGGCGACGAGTTATGGGTTGCATCAGTCTCTAACGAAGGTCGACTGCTGCTGTTCCCGTTAGACCAACTCCCCGAAATGGCCAAAGGTAAAGGCAATAAAATGCTTGATATACCCGGCCCACGAGCAGCGCGCCGGGAAGAGTTTGTCAGCGATATAACGATACTCAATGCGAACGATGCGCTAATAATTCATGCCGGTAAGCGCAAGCTAACGTTAAAAGCCGATGATCTCGCTTATTATCGCGGTGAGCGCGGTCGTCGTGGCAGCAAGTTGCCACGCGGTTTCCAAAAAGTGGACCGATTAGAGGCAGGGGAGTAACTAATGGCAGGAGCTAATTGATGGCACGCGGTGATTTAATCCTAACCGTATTAGCGCCGCGGTTAACAGCGGATATCCAGTCCCAACTAGACGCTCTGTTGGTGCAATTCAGCCTTCAGGAAAAGAGCACAAAGCGGCTTGCTGAAAGCTCGTTGCCGGATGGCAAACACGTTGACTGTATTGAGCAGCGCTTGGTCGGTGACGATATAGACATCGAAGAAGTACGCCATGCCGCTCTGGTGCTAAGCGAAACCCTGGGTGTGGATATCGTTATCCAGGATGATGTCCGTGATCAGGTTCGTCATCGTTTGATCTGTTTCGATATGGACTCAACGCTCATTAAAGCCGAAGTCATCGATGAATTGGCGCGCCGTCATGGGGTCGGTGACGAAGTCGCTGAAGTCACTGAGCGCGCGATGCGCGGTGAACTGGATTTCAAGGCGAGTTTTCGCGAACGGATGAGTAAGTTGGCCGGTTTGGATGAGTCCGTGCTGGCTGAGATCGCTGACGAGTTGCCGTTGATGGATGGCGTCGAACGCCTGATGGCTAACCTTAAGCGTTTAGGGTATCGCACAGTGATTCTTTCCGGCGGCTTTACCTACTTTGCGTATTACTTACAGGACAAGCTTGGCTTTGATGAGGTCCATGCAAACGAACTGGTGATCGAAAATGGCAAGGTCACCGGCGACGTGCGTGAACCGATTGTGGATGCTGAGCGCAAAGCCGAACTACTTGAGACGATTGCGCTGCGGGAAGGCTTTACGCTGGCGCAAACCATTGCAGTAGGCGATGGGGCGAACGATCTCAAGATGCTTGCCAAGGCGGGCATGGGGATTGCGTTTCGGGCAAAGCCGATGGTGCGTGCGCAAGCGCGCCAGGCAATTTCTACCGCAGGCCTTGACGGTGTGCTCTATCTGCTGGGCCACAGCCAGCAGGACTTAACTCCGTAAACTTGCTGTGGCACTGTCGGGCGAAATGTCATTGCGAGGAGCTTGCGACGCGGCAATCTCAACCTGCGGCGGTGCAGTTCAATCCGAGATTGCCGCGCTTCGCAATGACAAAAGCGAGATTGCTTCGCTTTCAGCCATGGCCTTTATCCGGGTGCAGTACCGGCTTGTCGCCTACTTCTTCAGGTCTCAGTTCAACAGGTTCACCCTGGGTTATATCGATATGCTTTAACCGAAGGTGCAAGCCAGACTTGGCCAGCAGGTGGGCGCTTACCGGCGCGGTAATAAACAGGAATAGCGTAATCAACATTTCCTGAATATCCGGTTTACTGTCCACGCTCCAAAAATAGAGCATTGAGGCGACCAGCATACAGCCGATACCCAACGTGGTCGCCTTGGTAGGACCGTGTAGGCGCATATAGAAATCACGCAGGTGGGCCATCCCCAGCGAGCCGATAAATACAAAAATACCGCCAGCAATCAATAACAGTGAAATAATCGCTTCAACAATTACGGACATAAGTCCTCCTGACGCATGTTCGTCACTCGATAGCGCATGTTTATCATTCGATGATGTCTCCGCGCAGAATATATTTGCATACCGCTACCGTGCTGATGAAACCTAGCATCGCAATGAGTAGTGCCGACTCAAAATAGGTTTTGCTGTTCAGCCACAGCCCTAACAGCACGATCAGAGCAATCGAGTTTACGTACATGGTATCCAGAGCAAGCACGCGGTCGGGCAGGCTGGGGCCGATGGTGAGCCGATAGAGATTCATCATCAAGGCCATCACGACCAGGGCTAAGGTGATAAAGAGTGCAATGCTTAACATTCGTAGATCTCCTTAAGCGGACGTTCGTAGCGCTCGCGAATCTGGTTAATTAGCGCCTCCTCATCGTCCACGTTCAAGGCGTGAATGAGCAGTGACTTACCATCCATGCGCAAATTGGCCGACACGGTTCCCGGCGTGAGACTGATCGTGCTGGCTAACAGCGTAATGGTGAATCGCTCTTCGAGCATTAACGGGTATTCAATAAAATGGGGCTTAAGTTTGCGCCATGGATTGATGATCAGGTATGCCACTTCAAAGTTGGCGGTGATGATGTCGCCAAGTACCCGGAAGATAAATCGCAGCAAGGCAAAAGGCTTGGCGATACGTGGGCGGGCATCCCAAAAGCGGTGGGTCAGAAGGGGGATCAAAATAGCTAATGACCCGCCAAGTACAAACTGACCAAAAGCATAACTACGCACCAATAACAGCCAAACCAATAGCAGTAAGATGGATAAAACAGGCGTTGGTAGCCAGGAGCGCGGAGCGATCATGGGGCATCTCCAGCAGTATTGGGAAGTAGCGTGCGAATCAGCACCTGTGGGTTGGCTAATTGGTCAGCTGTGGCTTGGGTGTAACTGCTCACCGGCCCGGCCAGTGCGACTAACAGCGGTGCTGCACTAAGTAGCCAGATAACCCCAAACCACTGGTAATGGGATAACGGACTACCGCTAATGTTACCGCGTTGGCTGCGCCAAAACAGCGTGGAACCTGCTCTAGACAGGGCAATTAGCGAGGCCAAACTGGTAAGCAGCAGTAGCGGCCAGAGCCATAGCCGCTGCGTGCCTTCGGCGGCATTGAGCATCAATGCCTTGCCGATAGCACCGGAAAGCGGCGGGATACCGGCGACGGCGATCGCTCCGATAAAAAACACCATCGCCAGCGCGGCGCCTTGAACCATTGGACGGCCTTTTACCAAGCGGGTACCCGCTTTACCGCGCTGCAAACCGATCATCTCCGCAAGCAGGAACAGCCCCCCGGTGATTAGCGTCGTGTGGATTAGGTAGTAAAGTAGTGCAGAAACCGCCTGGGGCGAGCGTATACCGATACCTGCCAGTAGCGTGCCCACCGACACCAGCACCAGATAGGCGACCAACAGGCGCAAATCCCGCGCGGCCATTACGCCAACGCTTGCGGCGGCCAGTGTGCCAAGTGACAGCCACCACACCCAGGGTTGCTCGAGTGCTTCAAAACTACTACCAGCGCTATCGCTAAAAATAAGCGTGTAGACACGCAGAATAGCGTAGATGCCTACTTTGGTCATAATGGCAAACAGTGCCGCTACTGGCGCGGGGGCCGAGGCGTAGGCTTTGGGTAACCAAAAATAAAGTGGCAGAATGGCGGCTTTTAGACCGAAAACCACGAGCAGCATCAGTGCGCCTGCGGTGACTAATCCTTCGCGCTCGGCCGGTAGTTCAGCCACTCGGATCGCCATGTCGGCCATGTTGAGCGTGCCCGTAGCACCATAGAGTATCCCCACCGCAATCAGGAACAACGAAGAGCCCGCTAGATTGAGTACCACATAATGGACACTGGCTTGGATGCGCGCTTTGCCGCCTCCGTGTAACAGCAGGGCGTAAGAGGCCAGCAGCAGCACTTCAAAAAAGACGAACAGGTTAAACAAATCGCCGGTTAAAAAGGCGCCGTTAATGCCCAGTAACTGCCACTGAAAAAGACCATGGAAGTTGCTGCCTTTTTCATCATCACCCGCGCAGGCAAACACGACTGCACCAACAGCCAATACCGCGGTAAGCAGTAGCATTAACGCCGAGAGGCGATCAAGCACCAGTACGATGCCAAACGGGGCTTGCCAATCACCCAATGCGTAATAGGAGATTTCACCATTAGTAGCTTGGCGTAACAGGCCTACCGTTACTAAAAGCAGTAGCACCGTCGCGACAACGCTGACTGCACGCTTATAGCGCACTAATCCTTGCCGTTGATAGAGCAGTAAGATGCCCGCAACTAACGGTAGAACAACAGGTAAAACAATTAGGTGCTGCATCATTCTCGGTCTTCCTTTTTACCGTCGACGTGGTCGTTCCCCACTTCACTACGCGCTCGCATCGCCAGAATTACGACAAACGCGGTCATCGCAAAGCCGATCACAATCGCAGTCAGCACCAGCGCTTGAGGGAGCGGGTCGGCATAGTCAGCGCCCTCTGACACAATGGCAGCACCGTCAGTGGTTAAACCGCCCATCGAAAATAAAAACAGGTTCACTGCGTAAGAGAGCAGCGTAAGGCCTACCACCACTGGAAAGGTGCGGCCTCGTAATGTCAGGTAGAGGCCACAGGCGGTTAAAACACCAGTGGTCATCGCATACAGTAGTTCCATTAGCGAGGCTCCTTGGCAGGTGGCGTGGTATCGCTGTGGTCAGCGTCTTTTTCCGTCGCTTCGGTCACCGGGCGGTGTGCCGTGGTAACTTTACCCAGGTTGGCCAGAATCATTAGCGTGGCGCCCACCACTGCTAAGTAAACACCCAGGTCGAAGAGCAGCGCCGTCGCCAGTTCAAATGTTCCGATGAGCGGCAGGCTAAAGTAACCAAAAGCAGAGGTTAAGAACGGATGGCCAAACAGCCAGCTACCCAGCCCCGTTAGTGTGGCAACTGCCACCCCGATGACGGCCACCGGTTGGAAAGGAAAGTCCAGTCGCTCTTGTGCCCACGCCACGCCGCGGGCCATATACAACAGGATCAGGGCTACCGCGGTAATCAGCCCGGCAATAAAGCCCCCGCCCGGCTGATTATGGCCACGCAAGAAGATAAATGCAGAGACTAACAACGCCAGCGGAAGCAGGGTCATTGAAATTGACGTTAGCACCGCTGGGTAGCGGTCAGGTGACCATACCCGTCCCTCACCGTCACTGTGCGGCATAAACAGACGTAAGCGGTTTAGCAACTTAAAGATCGCCAACCCTGCGATAGCCAGCACGGTAATTTCACCCAGGGTGTCGAAACCACGAAAGTCGACCAAAATTACGTTGACGACATTGTAGCCGCCACCGCCAGGTTTGCTGTTTTCCACAAAGAAGCTGGAAATCGCCAGGGTGTCGCGGGTCATCACCGCGTAGTTAAGGCTGGCAATAATTAGGCCCAGCGAACCTGCTAGCAGCATATCGCGGACATTGCGCAAAGGGCTCGATTCACGCGGCGTCTTTTGCGGTAGGAAGAACAGCGCCAGCATCAGTAGGATCATGGTCACCACTTCCACAGAGAGCTGTGTCAGGGCGAGGTCGGGCGCAGAGAAGCGGGCAAAGGTCAGGGCGACGAATAGACCTACTACTGACAGCATCAAAAGAGAAATCAACCGGTAGCGGTGGGTGGCGGCGGTGGCGATACCCCCAAATATCAGCATACCGGCCCCTAAGATAACAATCCCATCCAGCGGCTGGTTTCCCGCTGCACCGGTTAAGTCGGTGATTTGAACCAGGCCAATACCGCCCATTAGTAGCGCAGCCAGCCATAGCCAGCCCACATAGCGTTGAAGTGAATTCCCATCCAGCGCAGCGATAAGCTGCTCGGCGCGATAGCCAACAGAAATAAGAATACGCTCAAACACACGCCGGGCGTCAACGCCCTTAAATTGCTGAGTAAATCGGCGTACATCGCCATGACGCCAATAAATCGCAATGCCGATTACGAAGGCAAGCAGGCTCATCATCAGTGGCAGGTTAACGCCATGCCAGATAGCCAGATAGAAATCGAGCGGGCTACCGATCACTGTTTCGCTCGCGAGTTCTAACAAGCCCGTCGCCAGTAACCCAGGAAATAAGCCTACCACCACGCAGAGCACTACCAGTATTTCAACCGGTAGGCGCATCAGGTGTGGCGGCTCATGGGGTGATTTAGGCGGCTCTTCGCGAGCCGGTTTGAAGAATACGGCGTGTACCAAACGTAGTGAGTAGGCGACCGACAGTATGCCCCCTAGCGCCGCTAAGGCGGGCAGTAGCCAACTTATTCCTCCCAATACCGGCGTTGCCAGCGTTTCGGTGAAGAACATTTCTTTAGACAAGAAACCATTAAAAAATGGGACACCTGCCATAGCGGCCGCTGCTAGCGTAGTTAATAGCGCCGTAACAGGCATGGCCTTTTTAAGGCCACCAAGCTGCTTCAGCTCCCGCGTTCCGGCTTCATGATCGATAATGCCCGCGCTCATAAACAGCGCTGCTTTAAAGGTAGCGTGATTGAGAATATGAAACAGCGCGGCCAAAATAGCCATCGGGCTTCCAATGCCTAGCAGTACCGTGATTAACCCTAAGTGGCTAACGGTGGAGAACGCCAGAATACCCTTAAGGTCAGTCTTCATCAGCGCAAACCAAGCGCCGTATAGCATGGTAACGATGCCTACTAGGGATACGACCACACTCCACAGCTCGCTACCGGCGATAGCCGGGTGCAGCCGCGCCATTAGGAAAATACCTGCTTTCACCATGGTGGCAGAGTGCAAGTAGGCTGAAACAGGGGTGGGCGCCGCCATGGCATGGGGTAGCCAAAAATGGAACGGAAACTGCGCTGATTTAGTAAAGGCCCCCAGTAAAACCAAGCCAAGCATAAGCGGGTAGCGGGAGTCGGCAAGAATGGCCTCGCTGCTGCCCAGTACTTCACTCATATTGAAGCTACCGGCCATGTCACCGAGCAGTAGTAAGCCTGCCAATAATGCAAGACCGCCTGCACCCGTCACCGTTAGCGCCATACGTGCGCCTTTACGAGCGTCCGATTGATGTGACCAATAACCGATCAGCAAGAAGGAGGAAATGCTGGTTAACTCCCAGAAAAGCCAGAGCAGAATCAGGTTGTCTGACATTGAAATGCCCACCATTGACGCCATAAAAAGCATCAGGAAGGCGTAGAATCTGCCAAAGGGTTCGTCATTTGCTAAGTAGTAGTGGGCATAAAGAATAATTAACAGGCCGATGCCCAGTATCAGCAGGTTGAACAGCAGCGATAGCCCATCCAGGCGAAACGCTAAATTCAGTGCCAGCTCGGGTAACCAGGTGACCGAAAAGCGTAATTGCTCGCCATCTTGCAGAGCCGGTACGTTGAGTAGCGTCATTACTAAGGCGATAGCCGGCAGCACAGCCGTCGCAAGTGAACAGAAATTGCGGCCGCGTCGTGCGGTAAGTGCCGGCACCAGTACGCCTAGCAGAGGCAATAAGGCTATCCAAAGCAGTGTCATGGGGATCATCCAGCGGCTAAAGTAAAAAAAGTCAAAAGGGCACCAACAGGTCCCTAAACGGGCATTCTGTTAGCGCAGGATACATCAGGTGAAACAAGAGGATATCACTTGTGTAGTAGACGTGTAATTTTAGTATAAAGTGTGGCGGTCAACTGTTGAGAGATTTTTTGTTCCATGAGTGAACCCTTTAATACTTGGCAAGCCCGCTTTGAAAAGCTGAGATCCAATAAGTTTTTTGAAGCGATGGTAATCGCCATTATCGTTGTATCCGCCCTGGTAATAGGGGCAAAGACGTACGACGAAACCAGCCAAATTGAGCAGTGGCTGCTTTATCTGGATATTGCGGTAACGATATTTTTCCTGATTGAAATTTTAATCAGAATGGCCGCCGAGCGCACCCTTCGTGATTTCTTCAAAAAGGGCTGGAACGTATTTGACTTCTTGATCGTAACCGCCAGCCTAATTCCTATGGATGATTCGGAAATGGTGCTGCTGGCGCGGCTGTTGCGCATTTTCCGTGTGCTGCGCTTAGTGTCGATGATTCCCGAACTACAGATGTTACTGGGAGCGTTGGTGAAGTCAGTGCCTCGTATGGGCTACGTGGTACTGCTGATGTTTATCATATTTTATATCTATGCCGCCCTTGGTAGCTTCTTATTTCATAATGTCGATGATTTTTTGTGGGGCAATATTTCCGTCGCGATGCTGACGCTGTTTCGGATTGCCACTTTCGAAGATTGGACTGACGTCATGTACGCCACCCAAGAGGTCTATGCTTGGAGCTGGGTCTATTACTTAACGTTTATATTTCTTACCGCGTTTATTTTTCTCAATATGATGATTGGTATCGTGTTGGATGTGATGCAGAAAGAGAGTGCCTTACTCGATTTGGATAACGAAGAGGGGGATGCCGCCCAGATGCAGGGACTACGAAGAGATGTCCGTGATTTGCGCGCTCAGCTTGATCGCATGGAAAGCTCACTTGCCCAATCTCATTCGCCCCATGGCTCAGCACACAACGACGCCGGCGGTAAGCATACCGATAAGCCCACCACTGACTGATTTTAGGAGAGCCGCCATGATGTTGACCGATCCTGCCAAAAAGTACCGCCCCTTTGTGGCCGTTGATTTACCCGATCGCCAGTGGCCTAACCAGCGCATTGAAAAGGCCCCTATTTGGTGCAGCGTTGATCTTCGCGATGGCAATCAATCGCTGATCGATCCAATGGATCAGGAACGCAAGCAGCGCTTATTCGATATGCTGCTCAGCATTGGTTTTAAACAAATAGAAGTGGGGTTCCCCTCCGCCTCACAAACCGACTTCGATTTTGTACGCTCGCTGATTGAGCAGAATAAAATTCCTGAGGATGTGACTATTCAAGTGCTGACTCAGGCCCGCCCGCACTTGATTGACCGCACCTTTGAGGCGCTACAGGGCGCCAAGAATGCCATCGTTCACGTCTATAACGCCACTGACCCCATGTTCCGCCGTGTAGTATTTAACGTGGACAAAGCTGAGTGCGTACAAATCGCTGTGGAGGCTACCCAGCAGATTAGCACGCACATGGACGCTGCACCGGAAACCAACTGGACGTTTCAATACTCGCCGGAGCTTTTCACCACGACCGAAATGGATTTTGCCGTTGAAATCGTCGAAGCGGTAATGGATACCTACGGGGCCAGTGCCGATAAGCGTATGATCGTTAACTTGCCTGCCACGGTAGAAGTCGCCACGCCGAATAATTATGCCGATCAAATCGAGTGGTTCTGTCGGCATATTAAAAATCGCAACCACTTGATTGTCAGCGTGCATCCCCATAACGATCGCGGTACAGGTGTGGCGGCAGCAGAGCTGACCCTAATGGCTGGTGCTGACCGCGTCGAGGGCACCCTGTTTGGCAATGGCGAGCGCACCGGTAATGTCGATATCGTCACCCTGGCGATGAACATGTATACCCAGGGCGTTTATCCGCAGCTCGATTTTTCCAATATTACGCCGATCATGCGTGAAGTGGAGTACTGCAATCAGTTGCCTGTACATCCGCGTCACCCCTATGTGGGCGACTTGGTGTTTACCGCTTTCTCCGGCTCTCATCAGGACGCTATCAAAAAAGGCATCGCAGATCGTCGCGCTAATCCTGATGCCGTTTGGGATGTGCCCTATTTGCCAATCGATCCGCTGGATGTAGGCCGTAGCTATGAAGCGGTGATCCGCGTTAATAGCCAATCGGGTAAAGGCGGTGTTTCGTACCTGCTTGAACAGGAGCACGGCATCGAACTGCCGCGTCGGCTTTCCATTGAATTCAGTCAGGTCGTACAGGAAGTAGCTGAACGCACCGGTAAAGAGATCACCTCGCAGATGATTTATCAGGCATTCTCGGATGAGTATCTGGAGAAGCGCATGCCCTTTGGCTTGGTGAGTCATCGCCTTTCCTCGGAGCCTGAGAGCCCCAAGGTGACATTAGAGGCGATAGTCGAAACCGATGGCAGCCGACAAACGCTAAAAGGCGAGGGCAATGGCCCGCTAGCCGCTTTTATTAAATCACTCGCTGCCGCCGGGCACGATGTAGAAATTATCGATTACCACGAGCATTCCCGTGGGCAGGGGGCTGACGCCGAAGCAATCGCTTACGTGGAGGTACGTATTGATGGTAAAGCGGTCTTCGGTGTGGGGACTGATGAAAGCATCACCAGCGCCTCGATGAAGGGGGTGCTCAGCGCTATTAATCGTCATCACTCCATCCAGCCTGTCGCAGCGAACGTAACAGCGGAAACGCTGGGTTAAACAGACCAAGTACGATTTATCGAGGTGTATAGCGATGCGGCCCTGGCTGATTATAGTGGTGAGCGCGGTAGTCATCGCAGGGCTAGCGTCAGCCGTGGCCTCCCACGAGCCGTTTGAAACTAAGTTGGTTCGCCTTGAAGCGCAGCGGGCGCTTCCTGTATTGGCGTCATCACTCAAACAAGAGTCGCCTGAGCTCAACGCGCTCTTTCTCAGCTACGCTGAAAATGAGGCGCTATGGATGAGTGCATCACTGGCTATTTTGCGTTATGGCGATGTGGCCCGTGAGGTGTTGGTTGAGTATGGCTTATCACCTCAGTTTCAGAAGGTGTTAACGCGTTTTGGTGCAGATACCGTGCTACCCATCAGCTATTTTCGTACCCACGATGTAGCCACGCTGCGAGCGCAGCACTGGATTGGCGAGCACTATCAGCAGCTTAGCCGCTGGTGGAGCGATGCGGAGGGAGACGCTGACGGTGAGTTCACCCCGCACCGCCGCGGGCAGATGGGTATTGCCCTGCTTGACGCCAATGGTCACGCACTGCTTAACCAGTTTGTGGTAAATGACCAAAATGAGGTGGCGTGGTTACAAGGCGAGCGCGTGGTAGCGGGTGTCGGTGATTTTTTTACCAGCGGGCTACGCGATTTGGAAAGCCAATGGCGTCAGGGCGAAGAGATTGGCGCGGGGGATATAGGTTGGGCTGGTGTGGATATACTGGTCATGGCCAGCACCGTCAAAGTGCTGCGTGCGGGTAGGGCTGCTCGCGCCGCAAGGTTAAGCAGCATTGAAGCCCAGGGTGCTCGCACGAGTTTACGCCAAGGGGTACTGATAACGGGAGGCCGTTTTGCGGCGTTGCCCCGAATGGCCAAAGTCGCTGCGGTGGCAGGCACTGCCTATGTGGTTATTCGTCATCCCAGCTTGGTAAGCGCGCTTGGCGCTAATCTTTCAAGCTGGCTTGGTTGGCCAGTGTGGCTCAGTCAATTCCTTGTGTGGTTGATTGTGCTATTGCCAGCATTGATTCTGGTGCGGTTTGTCTACCGCTGGTTTTTAGTACCCCTGCTATGGCTGTTAGCACCGTTAATTCGGTTTGGCGTTAAGCGCACTAACGACATGCTTGCGAAACGTGCCAAGAGGCAGGCCAGCGAACTAAGTTAAGCACCTGGGTGATATGCGAGTTAGTCCAAACAATCAGGGCGGCCCTAAGGCCGCCCTGATTGTTGTCTATTGCCTCACCTTACTTTATTCAGGTAGAGCGTAAACCGCGATATGGTCACCCACCTCTTCCTTCAGGATGGTATTGCCGCCGCCAATAAAGGCGACGTACTGGCGACCCTCATACTTATAAACCGCCGGATTCGAGACAGACGGCGCTTCGACCTGATCCGACCAGAGTTCCTCACCGGTTTCAAGCGAGTAGGCACGGACCTTGGCATCCATGGATGCGCCGATAAAGATGATATTGCCCGCCGTTACCGCCGGACCACCAATGGTGGGTGAACCCCAGCTATCGGGCATAAAGAACCCATACTGCTGTGATGCACCCACCGGACGGCGCCATTTTACATCGCCAGTGGTCATATCAAGCGCTACAAGCTCGCCAAAAGGCGGCTCCCAGCAGGGCATGCCGAACCTGTTCAGGGCAACTTCAAGAAGAATACCGTAGGGAGCGCCTTCCTGGGAGGCAAAGCCACTCTCGTTACCCGAAGCTCTACTGGCTGAGTCATAAACCTCACGACTATAGAGTTTCAGGCTTTGGACAATATGCGAGGTATTGACGATGGCGGTTTGGCTTTCAGGATCAAAAGCCACACCACCCCACTGTACGCCGCCGGCAGTGATGGGGTAGCCCATGGTCCCTGCACCTTCGGTGGTGGGTGGGGTGTATAGGCCTCTATAGTCGAGATTTTCCCAAAGAGCGGAACACTCACCGAAACTGACAGCATCGGCTAACGCCCAAACCTCAGGTTTTTCTGACTGATCAAGCAGTGGTGCCGGCTTGGTTGGGAAAGGCTGGGTAGCGGCATAAACCTCACCTTCAATATTACCATCCCCTTGCGGTACCGGACGCTCCTCAATCGGCCACACGTCTTCGCCGGTTTCACGGTTAACGACAAACAAAAAGCCCATCTTAGTCGCCTGGATTAGTGCCGGTATTTCTTCGCCATCAACGGTAATGTCCATTAACGTTGGCGCGGCGTTAATATCGTAATCCCAGATGTCGTGATGAACCCATTGACGTGACCACACCACTTCGCCCGTCTCGATATCCAAGGCGGTAGTCGAGGTGGCTAACGGCACTTCTTCAGTACGGTTGCCGCCCCAGAAGTTCGGTGATGGAGAGGAAACCGGTAGGTAGACCAAGCCGAGTTCCTCGTCGGCGGACATATGTGTCCAGACATTGGCGGTACCGCTTTGCTCGCGCACCTCATCGCTAAGCGCCTGGAAGGTCCATTCACGTTCGCCGGTGCGGGCATTAATCGAGAAAACGGTACCGGGAGGGGTTTGTTCATAGGCCCAATCCATACCTGCCCAACCAAGAATCAAACGGTCACCGACCACCGTAGGGGGCTGCAATAGCGACAACGGCCACTTGTCGTTGGTGTCGTTCCACTGGTTGACGTCGAGCACGCCATTATTGGCAAAATTTTCACACAGTTCGCCGCTATCAGCATCCAGTGCGAAAAGTTGGGCGTCCATGGTGCCCATATAAATAATTTTTTGGCAGGACTCGCCCTCCACTGGCTCATCAGCCTGCCAGTAGGCGACCCCGCGATTCTTCAAAACAGGCTGGGTCAACGCTTCTAGAGCGGATTGTGTATCAAAACTCCACTTCTCTTCACCCGTGGCCGGATTGAGCGCCAGCACTCGATAAAAAGGAGTGCCGATATAGAGTGTGTCATTGGCAAATACCGGTGTGGCAGACCAAACGGTGGCTGGTAGTTCGCCCGAGCCATCGGAGACGTCACCAGTATGAATCTCCCAGACTTTCTCTAGTTCGCCTACATTGTCGGCATTGATCTGATCCAGTTGGCTATATTTCTGAGCATTAAGCTGACCGTGAAAGCTATCCCAGGTGGGCTCTTCAGGCACTAACGGTATGGGCGGAGCAGCGCTAACCTCTTCTTGCTGCTCTTGCTGCTCTTGCTGCTCTTGCTGCTCTTGCTGCTCTTGCTGCTCTTGCTGCTCTTGCTCAGCAGCCGGATTCTCCTGTTCCGCTGGTTGTTCTTGAGCCAGTAATGGTAATGGAGTAAGGCAGATTGCCAGGGCGGTGGCCGTGCCCAAGCGCTGTTTAGGGGTGGTCAATATTGGCATGGACGGCTCCTCAGGAATGGGTAACACGGGCTCGGTGAGACGGACGAGCCATATCGATAATCAGGCCGATCAGACCGACCACCATGGCAGCGCAGAGCCACCACTGGTGCAGCAACATGGCAGCGAAAAAAGTGCCCGCGAGCCCTACTAGAATGAGCACACGCAGTGCAATGGACGTGCCGCGCCCCGTTACTACGGCAAGAAGGAGCGCCAGAATAGCAAGCGCGATACAGGCCAACACGGCCACCAGCGCGCCGAGCGTCCCCGTAACGCCGGTAAGAGGGGTTAAATACGCATAGAGAGCGATGGCTAATCCCACCAGTGATGCTATTAAAAGCAACATAGCCCCTAATCTTGACGAAAGAGATGCAAACATAACGTGACGGCCTCCAGGTGAATGAAATATCTGACATTGAGGCTGATGCAACGTCAGAATAGTTAACTCTATAACGTTAGCAGAAATTGATACTTTTTCGACTTTAGTGCAATTTTATTTAAGTTTATGATATTTATTGATTTCGTCATGCGGATTTAATCTTTTCTAAGAACTGCTCACCTTGACTACGATCTTTTATAACGGGCTTTTATAGCAGGCTTTTATAACGATGTTTATAACGAGGCATCCAGTGCTTTATTGATCACTATTTTTTGGCAAGGAATAAAGGTAGATGCTTTTTGGTGATCGCTGGGCCGGGTGCCAAACTCGCGTTTGAAAGCGGTAGCAAAGTTGGTGGCGCTGGTATAGCCAGCCAGTGCCGCCGCCGTTTCGATACTCATCGCCTCGCGTGCCATGGCGTCTCGGGCCAGCGAAAGATGATGGCGGCGTAAAAAACTGCCTAAGGCCTCGCCATGTTGGTGGTGAAAGCGACGCTGAAGGTTGCTCAAACTCATGCCTAATTGGTGAGCCAGCTCTGCCTGTTTCACTCCTCTTGCTTGGCCGCTATCTACCATACTCATTAATCGAGCCAGACGGCGGTCGGGGCTAGGGGGAGAAGTGAGCATGGCGGGAGAAGGATACGCGCCAGCCAGCGCTTCACCGGCCAGCGCCATGGCAAATCCCACCAGCTGCAGCCGGTAAGCAGGGTGGCCAATATCGGTAGGTTGCAGCGTGAACAGCCGTGAGGCCAATGCTAATAAACCCGCTGAGGGCAACCAGTAGGCTGCCTGCGGGGCATCATGCGAGGCTGTCATGACTGCTTGATAGCCATGACGAGCAGCCCACGCTGGTGACAGGCTTAGCGTTAGCGTGCGTTCATAATCGCCTGCTTGTCCACGGCGCTCAAAATTAGTTGCCGAGGGGAGCGTAACCAATAAGCCAGTGTGGGTGGCCTGTGGTCCTAAGGAGGCCTCAAAATCGCCATAGCGCACGTGAGCATTGCCTGCGATCACGAGGGCGATCTTAATTCCTTCAGGAAGCACCGCCTGACTTGTTAGTCCAAATCGATCCTGAATATCCGCCAATCGTAGCTGCATCCCCGGCTCAAGTTCACTTACCCACATGCGGCCTGTCAGCAGCGCTGAGCGATGGTCCCAAGAGGGCGCGTCCAAGCGTTGTCGCTTGACGAGCGAAGCCGAAAGTTGCTGTAAGTCGGTAGCGCTGATTTCCGGCTGGTGTGAAGGTCCTCCCATCTAACCCTTCTATTATCAAGGTTTATTAAACATCTTGGCATGCTGGCTGTTATCGCGTTTTGCCGTATTTGCAAAGCAAATTGCGGTGTTTGCAAAGGCATGTCGTGAAACCGGATGCCATAATGCGCTGCCACTGATTTTATTGCAATGGATTCTCATTCGCAAACCGAGGTGGTTACAGAGACATTAAGGGGAAGCAGCATGGCATCAAGAGAGAAGCGTCATTATCGTTCAGCCGCAGCCATTGGCAGCACGGCCGTCATACTCAGTTTCGCTCCTAACGTATTGGCTCAGGCCGTCGAAGAAGCAACGCGACTGGACACCGTTACGGTCCAAGGCAATCGTCTTTATGAAATGCTGCCTTCTGAAGTAACGGGCGGGTACAGCGCCGATGCCGCCACCGTGGGCACTAAAACGCCTGCGTCACTGCGTGATATTCCTCAATCAGTGAGCGTGGTGACGCGTGAAGCCATTGAAGATCAAAACTTTACCACACTTGATCAACTGGGCCGTCGAACGCCGGGCATGCGTGTGCTTTCCAATGATAATGGCCGGTCTTCCATATACGCACGCGGCTATGAATATGACCAGGTCAGTATCGACGGTCTTCCCGCGCCCATGACCAGTATTACGGGCTCGGTGCCGACGTTATTTGCCTTCGACCGTGTTGAGATCATGCGCGGACCGTCGGGCCTGTTTGATAGCACCAGCGAGATGGGTGGCATCGTAAACCTGGTGCGTAAACGTCCCACTCGTGATTTTCAAGGCCATGTGACTGGCAGCCTGGGCAGCGATCACCAGCGCGCAGGCCAAGTGGATCTGTCTGGGCCTCTAGATGCAAACGGGCGTGTACGTGGGCGACTGGTGATTGACCATACAGAGCATGGGCAGTTTGTGGATAATAACGATAATGACCAGAACGACCTCTATGCTGCCGTGGATATAGACCTGGATGATGCCACCATGCTAGGGCTTGGTTATATTCACAATACCAAGGATATCACGGTAAATAACGGCCACCCGGTCGGCAGCCGGGGCGAACTGCTTTATGGGGCGCGCTCGGATTTCTACGGCGCTGACTGGAACGACTTCAACAGCCACTCTAACGACTGGATTGCGGAGCTAACCCATCGCTTTGATACCGCCGGATTTGGACGTGTGGCCGCGCGTTACTCGAACCGTAACGCCGATTATAACTACGCGTTTGGTGGCAGTGCGCTGAATGCCAACGATACGCTTGCCGTGGCGGGCACGGGCAGCGTGATCGATCAGCAATCCCTCGCGGTGGATGCAAGCTATAGTCAGCCGTTTTCGGCCTTTGGTAATGTCAGCGAGTTCGTCGTGGGCAGTGACTACAAGCGCTTTGATACCGAAATGGAAGCGGGGCGCTCGCGTAACGTTGCTGGCGGGCGCGTGACGCTTGATGAGCTCAACTCGCTCGCCTATGTCGATATTTTGGATACCGCGCGTAGCAGCGGCCGTGGCTACTCTTATGACGATACCACTCTTGAAGAGACGGGTATTTACGGCAAGCTGACCCTGCGTCCTCTTCAGCCACTGGCGCTGATCGCTGGTGGCCGGGTTAGCCATTACGACGTGGATTACAGCGATCTAGCGACAGAGACCCAACAAAACCGTAGCGACACCAAAGTGACGCCATACGCCGGTTTGGTCTTCGATCTGGACGATCACCACTCGCTCTATGCTAGCTACTCGCAGGTATTCAAGCCTCAGACTGCTTACGACGCTGACGGTGATTTACTTGATCCTCGGGAAGGGGATCAGTACGAAGCGGGCGTTAAGGGTAGTTATATGGGCGGTGATTTGAACGCGCGTATTAGCGCCTTCAGGCTCTACGATAAAAACCGCGCGGCCGCTCCTGCAGATACAGGTGCCAGCTACGTCGAAGCAGTCGGTAAAATGCGCATTCAAGGTGCTGAATTCGAGATTAACGGAAGCATCACCGATCAGTGGGATATTATTGCCGGCTACACCTATCTGGATACTAACGTGGAGCGCAGCTCATCGGATCGCGAAGACGGTATCTTTCTACTGATGCCCCATAACGTTGTTAATCTATGGACGCAGTACGACTTCGCTGGCGATACCTTGGGCGGCTTACGCATAGGCGGCGGCGTTACCGCCATGAGCGATTTCGAGTCCAGCAGCGGGGTCGAGGCGCCAGGCTATGCGGTGGTCGATGCCATGATCGGCTATGACTTTACGTCGCAGCTCAGTGGTCAGCTCAACATCAATAACCTGCTGGATCACGATTACTATAACCGGGTAGGCGGCGTGAATACCTTCAACATGCCGGGGGCCCCGGCCAATGTGGTGGCATCGCTACGCTATGACTTCTGAGGGTTTGATAAAGCGCCACGGGCAACCGTGGCGCGTTTTGCGTTTGCAAACGGCGTGTCGACAGCTGCAGTACTGGCTGCTTCTCCTCGTGTGCTGGGTGCCATCCATGGCTTATAGTTCGATACCCGGGGAGGTCAGCTTGCCTGGGACCCTGGAATTTTCGCTGGTATCGCCGACAACCGGTCAGGACTATTTAATACAGGTATCTATTCCCGATTCGCCACCGCCCGAAACTGGCTACTCGGTCATGTATCTATTGGATGGCAATGCCCGGTTTGCCCTTGTTCAGGCAGCCCGCGATACGCTGACCCGCCAAGGGCCGGACGGCGAAAGTGATGCGCTGATGATCGTGGCGGTTGGCTACCCGGACACCGAACGCTTCAACAAGGAGCGTCGTGTTGAAGACTTTACCCCTTTGCTGCCTACTGGCAATGTGGCGGAAAACGACTTTCAACAGCGTCCCCATGGTGGCGCTGATCGCTTTCTTAGCTTTATAGAAGGCCACCTAAAGCCGGAAATTAATCGACGCTTTGCTATCAATACTGAGCAAGAAGCGATCTTCGGACACTCGTTAGGTGGTTTGTTCGTACTGCACGCGTTACTCACCCAGCCATCAAGTTTTGATCGCTATATAGCCATCAGCCCATCGCTTTGGTGGTACGGTGAAAGGCCGCTAGCGTCGTTAGCCCAGCAAACCTCATCGCTAGCTGCCATACCCAGTGGCACTCGCCTACTGATAGGGGTGGGCGAGCTTGAGCAACCCGCCAGCGGCGATGTTGTGACGCCCCGCGATCGGCGGATGCAGGCCAGAGCCATGGTGGATAATGCCCAGAGCGTTGCCGAGTGGCTCAGCACTCAGCAACGTAACCTGGAGGTTGGTTTTACCCTCTTTCCTGGCGAAACCCACGGTAGCGTCATGTGGCCCGCCACCCGTCAGGCGATTGAATTTTTGGGCGCTGAGTAAGCAGTTTTAAAGCGGGGTTTTGCTCTCTTTGCCAGGAATTTCCCGCACCAAGCGGGGCATTAAGAACCCCGGTAAATGATCGCGCAGCTGGGCTACCAACGCGCGAGCTTCACTGTCGGGCACATCAAAATGGGCAGCGCCCTGAACGGGGTCTAGCACATGCAGGTAGTAGGGCAGAATACCCGCTTCAAATAGCCGTTCAGAAAGCGCGGCTAGGATCCCGGCACTGTCGTTCACATTGCGCAGCAACACACTCTGGTTGAGTAGCGTCGCGCCTGCTTGCTTTAGGCGTTGGCAAGCATCTATCACCGCCTGGTCAATTTCATTGGCGTGATTGATATGCAGTACAACGACTTTTTGTAAGCGGGTTTTGTTTAGCCAGCCGAGCAGCGCGTCATCCACCCGGTCAGGAATCACCACGGGTAAGCGAGTATGAATGCGTAGCCGTTTGAGGTGGGGGATGCTTTCCAGCTGATCGACCAGCCAGGCAAGCTGCCGATCGCTAGCCGCCAGCGGGTCCCCGCCGGAGAGAATCGCCTCGTGAATAGTTGTGTCGTTGCGTAAGTAATCGAGCGCTTCCTGCCACTGCGACCGGGAAGGTGAGTTATCGCTATACGGAAAATGACGACGAAAACAGTAGCGGCAGTTGATCGCGCAGGCGGGGCTTGCAATCAATAGCACGCGATTGGCGTATTTATGAATGAGCCCTTTAGCGGGACGATGGTCGGCCTCTTCCAACGGATCCGTTACATACCCAGGCGATGTTTGTGTTTCATCGCCGGTGGGCAGCACCTGGAGAAGCAGAGGATCCTGCGGGTCATTTGGTACAATGCGCGCTAAATAAGCGTCGGGCACGCAAATATCAAATAGCCGATGTCCAGCGTGAGCACCAGGCAGCCATTGGCTGCTTAAACCTAGACGCTTGCACAGGGTGACGGGGTCGCGGATCGCCTGGGAAAGCTGCTGCTGCCATGAGGTAGGTACCTGGGCAGAAACGTGCTTACCAGTGATAATAATGTTCTCCTGCAAAAAAGCCCTCCTTCGGGTTATCATGCGCGCACTTAGCAATGACGCTATCGATGGCGAAGCGCAGATTCGCCATCATAGATTTATACAGACTATAGATTTAAACAGACTATTGAGAGGCAGTATGGCGAACTATTCTACCAACGAATTCAAAGGCGGTTTGAAAGTAATGCTCGACGGCGATCCCTGCTCGATCGTTGAGAACGAGCTGGTCAAGCCTGGCAAGGGACAGGCATTTAACCGCGTTAAGCTGCGTAACTTGATGACTGGCCGTGTGGGTGAGCGTACCTTCAAATCCGGTGACTCGTTGGAAGGCGCCGATGTCATGGATTTGGAAATGGAATACCTCTATAACGATGGTGATATGTGGCATTTCATGAAGACGGATGGCTCCTTCGAGCAATACGCAGTGGAAAAGAAAGCCTTGGGTGATACCGAGAAATGGCTAAAGGAGCAGGTGCCTTATACCATTACGTTATGGAACGACAAGGCGATTTCCGTCACTCCGCCTAATTTCATTGAGCTGGAAGTCGTTGAAACTGACCCAGGTTTGAAAGGCGATACGGCACAAGGCGGCTCTAAGCCAGCAACGCTCTCATCCGGTGCTGTTGTGCGCGTACCGTTGTTTATCAATCAGGGCGAAGTATTGAAAATTGATACGCGCAGCGGCGAGTACGTCTCCCGCGCTTAATAGCTTTATAAGCTATTGTATAATTTAATAGCCACGCATTGTGCGTGGCTTTTATTTTGTCTAAGGAGTAGTGATGGCCATTGATTGGCAACCTTCAGCTTCTATTGAAACGCTGCGCGAACGGGCGCGATTAATGGCAAAAGTACGGGCATTTTTTGCCCAGCGTGACGTGCTGGAAGTGGAAACGCCGGTGCTGGGACAGGGGGGCAGTACGGATATCCACTTGGTGTCGCTCCACACGCTGGCGCGCACCGATAAAGGCCAGCGCAGGCTATGGCTGCAAACATCTCCCGAATATCATATGAAACGGTTGCTGGCTGCCGGTAGCGGCCCCATTTTTCAGCTCGCTCGAAGTTTTCGCGATGGTGAAATAGGGGGGCGCCATAATATCGAGTTCACCATGCTGGAGTGGTACCGGCCGCAATTTACGTTGAATAAACTGATTGAAGAGAGCACTACCCTGATTATGTCGCTGCTCCCCAGTTATCCTGGCCCTGTCGTGCAGCATCGCTATCGGGAGCTATTTCATACTCACCTAGAGATTGATCCTTTTACCTCTTCATTGGAAACGTTACGGGCGTTAGCTGCCGAGCGGACACAAATGCCTGCTCACGCCTTAGCCGGTGAAGGACGTAATACCTGTCTTGACCTGCTGATGGGCATGGTCATTGAACCTTTGCTTGGCCAGTATGAGTTAAGCGTCGTGATCGATTATCCCGCGAGCCAAGCGGCCCTGGCACAACGCCACCAAGATGGTGATGGTGAGTGGGTCGCTTCTCGCTTCGAGATATACCTGAAGGGTCTTGAACTGGCCAATGGCTACCAAGAATTAACCGATGCATCTGAACAGCGAGCTCGGTTTGCAGAAGATAATGCAGAACGTCGTCGCCTAGGCTTGCCCGAAGTCGATATTGATGAGCGCCTGCTGGCGGCACTTGAGCATGGCATGCCTGAAGGCGCTGGGGTTGCGCTGGGAATAGACCGCCTTATTCAACTGACGTTGGGGAAAGCACGCCTGCAAGACGTGCTCGCGTTTGCGACGCCGAATTGTTAGCTCGAACTGCTAACTCGAACTGCTAAATAGCGCCTAGCGACTCTCCCATGCTAACCATCTTTCCAGGGGGGATCTCGTTGAAATTAACCGGTTTGGTAAAACAGGTGACCACGGTTGACCCCAGCATAAAACGGCCCATTTCAGCGCCTTTTTCTAGCGTGATGGGTTGGCCGAACCGCATGCGCTGCGGGTTGCCCGCAAGCGGCGTTACCTGTCCTGACCAGACGGTTTCAATGGCCGCTACAATCATTGCGCCGACTAACACCATAGCCATTGGTCCGTATTCGGTATCAAAGATACACACCAAGCGCTCATTGCGGGCAAATAAACCCGGCACATAGTTAGCCGTTGCTTGGTTTACCGAGAAGAGCCGGCCCGGCACATAGATCATTTCCCTGAGCGTGCCGGTCACTGGCATATGTACGCGATGATAATCCCGCGGAGAGAGGTAAACGGTGGCGAAACTGCCACCTAGAAACTCTTCAGCAAGGGCTGTATCGCCGCCAAGTAATGTTTGTGCGGAGTAAGTGTGCCCTTTGGCCTGCACCAGTTGGCCGGCCTGTAAGCGTCCATATTGAGAGAGCGTGCCATCGGCGGGGCTTAATATGCCCTCGCCCAGGGGCCGTGCATCGGCTTTTAAAGCGCGAGTGAAAAAGTGATTGAACGTTGCATAGGCAGTAGGATCGGGCTCCAGTGCTTGGCTCATATCCACATTAAAATGTTTGATAAACGCTTTAATCAGGGTGTTTTTCACCCACGGGTTTTCGCACCGGCCAAATTTGCCGGTTAGGCGTGAAATGGCATGTTGCGGCAGAGGATGCTGAAGTAGCGAAAAAGCTTTTTGGGAAAAATTCACAGTAATGTCTTCATTTCTCAATCGGAGTGTCTTCGCGGTTGCCCCATTCGCCCCAGGAGCCCGCATAGCCACGTATATTAAAGCCAAGTGCTTTGCCAACCAGCCAGGTAAAGCTGCTGCGGTGATGGCTTTGGCAGTGTGTAGCAATTTCCATATCCGGCGTTAGGCCTAAGGCACTCAATTCGGTGATGAGTTCGGCATAATCGCGAATGCGCAGCGCTCGGTTGCGATCCATGGCGTGGAGCCAATCCATATTGACCGCACCAGGAATATGGCCCAAATGCTTGTTATTTCCGCGTACACCATCGTACTCATCTTTGGAGCGCGCATCCCATACCGCAAACTGCCTATCGTCGAGTTTCTCTTTGATTTCGTCGCAGGTAATTAGCGCTTTGGGATTGAGAATCTCAGCGTGATAGTCGCTTGGGGCAGGGGCGGTGGGTTCGCTGCTTTCTTCAAAACCCGCATCCCGCCACGCGTGAATGCCACCGTTTAAGTACGAGTAGCGCGTATGGCCGATCAGGTCTAAGGTCCACAGCAGGCGTGCCGCCCAGCCGCCACCTTCATCATCGTAAGCCACTACATGGGTGTCTCGGGTTAGACCCAGAGCACTAAACAGCCGCGACAATGCCTCAACGCTGGGAACATCGCTAGGTACTGGCCCTTCGCCGCGCATCAAATAGCGAAAGTCGAGAAAAATAGCGCCGGGCACATGCCCCTGGCGATAACTGTCACCGTTGGCAGGTACATCAATAATGAGTAGCTGTGGATTATCTAAATGCTCCTGCAGCTGTTCTGGTTCAATTATTAGCGGTAAAAGATTAGATTCGGACGATTGGCTTTCGGTGCTCATGGGTAACTCCTGTGTACGTTAGCCATCCAAGCTATCAAGAATGCGTCGATAGCTGGCAAAGCGCGCTGGATGAATCTTGCCTGCCTCGACCGCTGCGAGTAAAGCACAGCCTGGTTCATTACGGTGACGGCAGTCGCGAAAACGGCAATGACCAATATAGTCATGAAACTCAATAAAGCCGTCCGTCACTTCCTGCTCATTGAGATGAACCAGGCCAAATTCACGTATACCCGGCGAATCAATTAAGTCGCCATCGGCAACCTCAGCACGGCTCATGGTATAGAGACGTGCCGTGGTGGTGGTGTGGGTGCCTTTGCGAGAGTCTTCCGACAGCGCACCAATGCGCAGGTTTTCATCCGGTAACAGCAAATCAATCAGCGATGATTTGCCAACACCGCTTTGCCCGACAAACACTGAGGTTCGCCCTTCAAGTTGGCCGCGCAACTCATCCAGCCCTGACGTTGTCGCAATGGTGGTGCGTATCACGGGATAGCCCAAGGCACTGTAGCGCTCGAGTAGTTTACCCAGCTCGCCGCCATCTTCCGGGAGTAGATCGGTTTTGTTGAGCACCAACACCGGCGCAATGCCGGTGGCTTCGGCGGCGACCAAGTAGCGATCAATTAGATTGGCGTGGGGAGCGGGTTCCACTGCAAACACGATCAGTAGCTGGTCAATATTGGCCGCTACCGGTTTGAGTAGGCCGCGAGCGTCGGGGCGTTTAAGCACGCTATCGCGCTCTTCACGGGCCACCACTACGCCAGAGCCTTCTTGCCCTGCGCGCCATATCACTCTGTCGCCGGTGACTAGGCCGTCCAGATTGGCGCGTAAGTGACAGCGTACCGGTTCATTTTCGCTGTTGCGTACCTCTAAAGTACGCCCAAAGTGAGCAACGACGCGGCCCGGCTGTTCGGCACCGTATTCGCCCGCGGCGAGTTTCTCAGCATCCTGTACATCGCGCTTTTCAGCGCGCTGGGCACGTTCTGCCTGGACTTTCTCGACTCGCCACTGCTGCTGGCGACTTAATTTACGTTTGCTCATGGCCACCTGATGCTCGGTACAATAGGCGCTATTGTACCTATCAAAGATGCCATTGTACTTATCCTTGTACTTATCATTGTACTTATCAAAGATGCCATCGGTTATTCAAGCAGGCCTTTAGGGGCTGCTTGGCGGTGGCATTTAAGGCACACTTACATGACATTAATAGCCACTAAGGCGAAAGGATGATGGTAATGAGCAACAATATAACGGGGTCAGCAACGCCACGCAGTGATCTGCTAGTCTGGATCGATCTGGAAATGACGGGGCTGGATCCCAATAAAGAGCGCATCATTGAGGTGGCCACGCTCATTACCGATGCAGATTTGAATGTCGTGGCGGAAGGGCCTGTCATTGCGGTGAAACAACCCGATAGCCTGCTGGCACAGATGGACGATTGGAACCAGAAAACGCACGGCGAATCAGGCTTAGTGGCGCGGGTGAAAGCAAGCCAAGTGGAAACTGCCGAGGCCGAGCAGCAGACTCTGGCGTTTCTGCAGCAGTACGCGGTGGCGGGTTCGTCGCCGATGTGTGGTAACAGCATTCACCAGGATCGGCGCTTTCTAGAGCGCGAGATGCCTGCACTGCTCAATTTTTTCCACTACCGCAATCTCGATGTTTCCACCTTGAAAGAGGTAGCCAAACGCTGGAACCCAGGCGCTTTGGCGGGCTTTAATAAGCGAAATGTGCACTTGGCGATGGAGGATATTAAAGAGTCGATTGCCGAGTTGGCTCATTACCGCAATACGTTTTTGCGCGTTGATCAGCGCAGCGACGAAGAAGAGTAAAGCGATTAAGTCATATCAGTGGCAATGCGATCACCGCGCTTGAGCTGTTGTTCTTCAAGCGCCCAGGAGACGTGTTCACGCACCAATGTGCTTGGGTAGGCTCTGCGCGCCCATAGTGCGGCTTCCACGGCCTGGCTCCAGGGTGCGTTCCCGAGGCCAATAGCGATGTTGCGTAGCCAACGCTCATAGCCTATGCGCCGGATAGGGCTGCCTGCGGTTTTATCGAGAAACTCTGCCTCGCCCCAGGCAAACAGGCTTATGAGTGTGGTGCGGTCCAGATCATGGCGCGGTGCAAAATCATCTTCCTGGGTGATGCGGGTAAAGCGAGTGAAAGGGCAGACCAGTTGGCAATCGTCGCAGCCATAAATACGGTTACCCATGGCGCGACGGAGCTCAACCGGAATCGCGTCATGCAGTTCGATGGTGAGATACGAAATACATTTGCGCGAGTCGACCACTTTGTCGTCAACGATGGCGCCGGTGGGGCAGGCGGTGCGGCAAGCACTGCAACTGCCACAGTGCTCTTGCTCAAACGGCGCGTCGATAGGCAAGGGAAGGTCGGTATACAGTTCACCCAGAAAAAACAGCGAGCCCGCTTTGGGGTTAAGCAGCATGGCGTTTTTACCGAACCAGCCGAGCCCGGCTTTTTGGGCCAGGGCGCGCTCCATCACCGGCGCTGAGTCAACAAAAGCGCGATAACCAAAACGGCCGACTGCCTGTTCGATTTTTTTTGCCAGCAGAGCTAACCGTTTGCGCATTAGCTTGTGATAATCGCGTCCCAGGGCGTAGCGCGACACATAAGCGCGGCTGGGCTGGCCGAGCACCTTGGTGCTTTCCACCTCGGCGGGCAGGTAATCCATGCGCACGCTGATAATGCGTTGCGTGCCGGGCTCTAGCTCTGCAGGTCGGGTGCGCTTGGTGCCATGCTTAGCCATAAAGCCCATCTCACCGTGGTAGCCGTTTTCCAGCCATGCGTCGAGATGGGCTTCATGGGTCGATAGTTCAGTATCGGTGATACCTACCTGCTGAAAGCCCAGCTCTCGCCCCCAGGTTTTTACCAGGTCGGCAAGATGAGCAAGCTTTTCATTCGTCAATGCATCGTTGGAACGTGCAAAGGCAGTGGAATCCGGCATGGTTTTTCAAACAAGTCAGGCAAATGGATAGTTAGCCAAAGAGTCGGTCAACAGCAAGGCGTTAAGCGCGCTATGCTAACGCATTGTCAGCCATCAAAACATGTGCATCAAAACATGTGAAAGGAGAGATCGTGACGATCCCGAACACTTCCATGCTACGCCCTCTATACAAAGCCGCCCAGGTGCGCGAGCTTGACCGACGCACCATTGCCGGTGGAATCGATGGTTTTGCATTGATGCAGCGCGCCGCCTCAAGTGCCTGGCATAGCTTTCGCTCACGCTGGCCGCAAGTAAGAAGTTTAACCGTAATGTGCGGGAGTGGTAATAACGGTGGCGATGGGCATGTGTTGGCTGCATTGGCTATGCAATCGGGTCTCAAAGTACAGCGAGTAACGCTTAAACCATTGGGCGAGCTAAGCGGAGACGCGGCACGTGCAGCCGATTTAGCGACATCGGCGGGAGTTAACTGTGAAGAATGGCACGCTGGGATTGAGTTAACTGGCGAGGTCATTATCGATGCGTTGTTAGGTACTGGTTTGAAGGGTGAGGTAGAAGGACGCTTTCGGCGAGCTATCGAAATGATTAATGCCGCGCATCGACCGGTATTAGCGATTGATATTCCCTCAGGGTTGGTGGCGGATACCGGGGCCGTGCTTAGTATTGCCGTTGAGGCCGCCTGCACGGTGACTTTTATTGGCGATAAAGTTGGTCTGCACACTGGGGACGCGCCCGCTTACACCGGCGAGATTGATTTTCGCCCGCTGGGCGTCAAAGCGCAGGCATATTTCGACATCCTACCTACGGCGTGGCGGCTGGACGATTCACTTCTGGCCGATGCCTTTGCCCCGCGCCAGCGCACTAGCCATAAAGGTAATATGGGGCATGTGCTGGTCATGGGCGGCGCGCCCGGATTTGGTGGTGCAGCGCTTCTGGCCTGCCAGGCAGCCGCACGGCTTGGGGCGGGAAAAGTAAGCTTAGCAACGGCGCCTGAGCATATCACCGCTAGTCTGGTGCGCTGTCCTGAAGTGATGGCCCATGCTGTTCGCGGTGGTGCCGAGGCAGCTGAGTTACCCAATAACGCTGACGTTGTAGTCGTAGGGCCAGGCCTTGGTCAGGCTGCTTGGGGACAGGCGGTACTACAAAGTGCGATGCAGTCAGAGGCGCCGTTGGTAGTAGATGCTGATGGCTTGAATCTTTTAGCGCGTCAGTGGCCTGATGCGCGGCGTGAAAACTGGATATTGACCCCGCACCCTGGCGAAGCTGCACGGCTGTTGGGTTGCTCGGTGAAGGATATACAGGCTGATCGGCCTGCCGCTGCCCAGGCCCTGCAACGTGCACGCGGTGGCGTGGTGATTCTAAAAGGCGCAGGCAGCTTGATTGCTGGGCCTAGCGGGTTGGTCGTTTGCCCTTACGGCAACCCTGGCATGGCTAGCGGTGGTATGGGGGATGTGCTCAGCGGTATGCTGGGGGCTTTGGTTGCTCAGCGCGGTGATGTGGAGTTCAGCACTTGGCTGGCAACCATGGTGCATGCATTAGCCGCAGATCGTGCGGCAGAACAAGAAGGAGAGCGTGGCCTGCTGGCTAGCGATCTGGCATCCTATGCGCGAAAATTGATTAATCCGTGAAGGCGGCTTACATGCAGGTGCAATTAGATAATGAAGAGGCCCAAGTCGCGTTTGGCGAAGTGTTAGGGCACGTGCTGCAAGGTCGCGGGTTGGTTTACCTGGAAGGTGAGTTAGGTGCCGGTAAAACCACCTTAACACGCGGTATCCTGCGGGCTTACGGCCATCAAGGGGCGGTAAAAAGCCCCACTTATACACTCATAGAGCCTTACGAGCTGGGCTGTCAGCGACTCTATCATCTAGATTTGTACCGCCTAGCGGATCCAGAAGAACTCGAATTTATCGGTGGACGCGACGTGCTAGCCGACGATGCCCTAAGTATTGTTGAGTGGCCAAGCCGTGGGGAAGGGTGGTTGCCAGCGCCTGACCTTCGTCTGTTTTTAACGGTTGCTACTCAAGGTCGTTTGGTCTCTTTGGTGGCAGATAGTGATCAGGGCAGACATATGCTGGCACGCTTGCAGAGCAAGGTCAGTGAAGTAAGTGAGGTAGGTTCCGATCAGTTGGAGAATGGTGTGATTCAATGGAAATAAAGGGCACAGCGGTATGCGTTTATCGCTTGTTAGTTGCCAGTTTTTTTGCCCTGACGGCGGTTAGTGTTCAAGCGTCCAGTGTAGAAAGTATGCGTTTGTGGGCGGCACCGGATCATGCGCGGCTGGTATTTGATCTGTCCGCTGCTACTAATGCCAACGTGTTCTCACTGGAAAATCCAGCACGGTTGGTTATTGATTTAGATGACACGCAAATGGATACCGATCCGAGCACACTGCCATTACATGATAGTGCCATTGCCTCGGTGCGCACTGGCGCGCGGGAGGGTGGTGGCTTGCGGGTGGTGCTTGAACTAAATCGAGCAATTGAGCCGCGACATTTCACCCTAAGGCCAAATGATCAATACGGCCACCGTCTGGTTGTCGATCTTGAGTACCCGGGGGAAAGCGCTGTTGAGAATCCTATTGATCCTATTGAGGCGATGATTCGCGAACAGGAAATTCAGGTCCAGCGCGCGTCAGCTCAAGCCCAGCTACCGGGCAGCGTAGCGCCGCCTAGTAACGAAGTGCCTGCTGCCGTGCAGGAAGCCAAACCGCACCCGCGTAGAGATATCATTATTGCTGTCGATGCCGGCCACGGCGGGGAAGACCCGGGGGCGATTGGCCCTTCAGGAGCCCGGGAAAAAGATGTTGTGCTGGAAATTGCCCGTCGCCTAGCTGCTGAAGTGAACGGAACCGAAGGCTTTAAAGCCGTGCTGGTGCGGGATGGCGACTATTATATAGGGTTGCGTCAGCGTACCGCACTGGCACGTGAGCAAAAAGCCGACTTTTTTGTCTCGATACACGCCGATGCCTTTACCAGTCCACGACCTCAAGGCAGTTCGGTGTATGCGCTCTCTCAGCGGGGCGCCACCTCGGAGACCGCACAGTGGTTAGCCGATAGTGAAAACCGCTCCGACCTTATCGGCGGAGTCGATGGCAATCTCTCGTTGCGTGATAAAGACCAGGTATTGCGTGGTGTGTTGTTGGATTTGACCATGACTGCCACGCTTAATGACTCGCTCTCGATTGGTGGTCAGGTGTTGGAGCAGTTAGGCCGCATTAACCGGCTGCATAAGTCCCGGGTCGAGCAGGCTGGGTTTATGGTGTTGAAGTCGCCTGACATTCCTTCGCTATTGATTGAGGTTGGCTTTATCTCCAACCCTGACGAAGAGCGTCGGCTACGTGACCCAGTCCACCAATCAGGGCTTTCTCAGGCTATCTTCAGCGGTTTACGCGAGCATTTCGAGCGCTTCCCACCGCCGGCCAGCCTGCTTGCTTGGCAGCGTGATAATCAGCGTAGCCCCTCAGGGAATGAGTATCGTATTCAGTCAGGCGATACGTTATCGGCAATTGCCGTCCGCCATGGCGTACCGGTTAATCAGTTAAAGCAGGCCAATGATATCAATGGTGACGTGATCCGCGTTGGCCAAGTGTTGCAGATTCCCCGTTCTTGAGATTTCTTCATGAGGTGTCGTGTTGACTGATATGACCGTTACCACATCGCGTATTCATGTGCTCGACCCAAGGCTGGCCAACCAAATTGCAGCGGGCGAGGTGGTTGAGCGCCCCTCATCGGTAACCAAAGAGCTGATCGAAAACGCGATCGATGCGGGAAGTCAGCGTATTGAGGTAGATATTGAACAGGGTGGCGCACGGCTTATTAAGGTGCGCGATGATGGTATCGGCATTGGCGAAGAGGATTTGCCGCTGGCTTTGGCGCGCCATGCGACCAGTAAAATCGGCAGCCTGGAAGACTTGGAAGGCGTTAGTTCGTTAGGTTTTCGGGGCGAGGCGCTGGCCTCGATCAGTTCTGTCTCGCGGCTGGAGCTTATTTCTAACGCTGAAGAAGACCCACGCCATGGCTGGCGGGTAGTGGCAGAAGGGCGGGGGATGGAAGCCCGCGTAACGCCTGCGCCACACCCCCGTGGTACTAGCGTCGGTGTGCGCGATCTGTTTTTTAACACCCCTGCACGGCGCAAGTTTTTACGCACTGAAAAGACCGAATTTGCCCATGTAGAAGAAGCATTTCGCCGTCAGGCGCTATCCCGCTACGACATCGCCTGGGTATTGCGTCATAACCAAAAAGTGATTCACCAACTTCCTGCCGGTCACTCTGCAGCGGCACGGGAGCGTCGAATAGCCTCGCTGCTGGGCAAGAATTTTATTGAGCACGCTCGCTATATAGAGCGCGAAGCGGGTGGTTTGCGGTTGAGCGGTTGGGTCGGCCTGCCTACTCACTCGCGTTCTCAGGCCGATCAGCAGTATTTCTTTGTTAATGGACGCGTCGTGCGTGATCGTCTGGTCGCCCATGCGGTGCGTCAGGCCTACCGCGATGTGTTGTTTAACGGCCGGCATCCGGTGTTTGTGCTCTATTTGGAGCTTGATCCAGATGTGGTGGACGTTAACGTTCACCCTACCAAGCACGAAGTGCGCTTTCGTGATGGCCGCATGGTGCACGATTTCCTCTATTCGAGTCTGCACCACTGCCTGGCGTCTGCTAAGCCCGCCGAGAGTGCAGAGGAGAGCAATGCCGATTTAACCGATATGACAGGCGCATCACCGCAGGCCGTGGAGGGTGCAGGTGAACATTCAGAAACGAATGCCGAGCAGCCGCGCTGGCAACAGCAAGGGATTGCGCTAACGCATTCGCCTGCTCGCCATCCTGGTGGCGAGCTTGTACGCCGTTTTATGCAGGGCTATCAAGCGCTTCATCCCGATCACGAAGAGACGCTGTTGACGCCACAGCCTAGCGCGCCACGGGCAGAAAGTTATGAAGTGCGTGAAGCGCCGCTGACGACTATGCCGGACGCCGACCCCACCGCGCCACCGCCCCTTGGCTTTGCGCTTGGGCAGCTGCACGGTATTTATATTCTGGCCCAAAATGCCCAGGGGCTCGTGTTGGTGGATATGCACGCCGCTCATGAACGGATCGTCTATGAGCGAATGAAAACACAGCTAGCCGCTGCCAAAGGACTAGACGCTCAGCCGCTACTGGTGCCTGTCTCTATTGCCGCCAGCCGGGCAGAAGTGGCAACAGCAGAGAGCGAGCAAGAGGCGATCGCCAAGCTAGGTATTGAGTTGGATATAGCTGGGCCAGAGACGCTGCTGGTACGCCAACTGCCCGCTTTGCTTGCCCAGGCTGATCCTGAGGCGCTGGTGCGTCAGATGCTAGAAGAGCTGGCGCGCTATGGGCGTACACATCAAGTCGAGGCTAGGGTACATGAACTACTCTCTACTATGGCCTGTCATGGCAGCGTGCGTGCCAACCGTCGGCTTACTATCGACGAGATGAACGCGCTATTGCGCGACATGGAGCGCACCGAGCGCAGCGATCAATGTAATCACGGCCGCCCCACCTGGACACAAATGGGGCTAAAAGCGTTGGACCGGTTGTTCTTGCGAGGACAGTAGCTGCTTGTACAATCGTTACGTGAACAACAGCTGCGTGACCAGTCATCTAATTTTTATTCTTGATGGAGTTTTACCTGCGCATGGCTGATACCCGCCCTTGGGCAATTTTTTTGATGGGCCCAACGGCCGCCGGGAAAACTGATGCCGCGATAGCGCTACACGAGCGCCTGGGGCACGAGCTGATTAGCGTTGACTCGGCCATGGTGTACCGCAGTATGGATATTGGCAGTGCCAAGCCCAGCGCGGCGGAGCTTGCTCGCGCGCCCCATCACTTGATCGATATTCGCGATCCAGCAGAGCCCTACTCAGCGGCTGATTTTCGTGTAGATGCGCTTTCGCTTATGCGACAAATCAGCGCGGCGGGCAAAGTCCCACTGCTGGTCGGCGGTACCATGCTTTACTACAAGCGGTTGGTTGAGGGGGTAGCAAACCTGCCCTCTGCCGATCCGGCTATTCGCCAACGGCTTGAAGCACAGTGGCAAAACGAAGGTCTATTGTCGCTACATCAACGCCTGGCAGAGGTGGATGCGGTATCCGCCCAGCGTATTCATCCCAATGACCCTCAGCGGTTAATGCGGGCGCTGGAGGTGTACTATGCCAGCGGCCGACCGATGAGCGAGCTATGGGCGGAGCAGCAATCTGAAACCTTTCCCTTTCGTGTGTTGTCGATAGCCTTAGCACCCAGTGATCGCCGTCTTTTACACCAACGCATTGCGCAGCGATTTCAAGTAATGCTCGACCAGGGCTTGATAAATGAAGTCGCCGCCCTCAAAAAGCGTAATGACTTACATTTAGGCCTGCCGGCGATGAAAAGTGTTGGTTATCGCCAAGCGTGGGAGTACTTGGAAGGTGAGTATGATTACGCCACGCTGGTTGAGCGTGGTGTAATAGCAACTCGCCAACTCGCCAAGCGTCAGCTAACGTGGTTAAGAAGTTGGCCTGAGCTTGAGTGGGTTGATTCACAGTGCCCTCATGCGCTGGATAAGGTGTTGAAAATCGTGCGTGAAAGCGGTGCTTAGCGTAAGATAGTCCCTTAAGATAGTGATTTAGTAAGCATGTGTTTTCGAATGGCCGGTTGGCTCTTTTGGTAACACTAGGCCTTTCGGGCAATAAGATTGCGGCGTAGCACTAGTAGGGCACGCCATTTGATAATTAACCCCAACGACAGTTTTAGGGAGAGCAAAATGTCCAAAGGGCAGTCCCTTCAAGACCCATACTTGAACATTCTGCGCAAGGAGCGCATTCCGGTCTCAATCTTTTTGGTCAACGGCATTAAGCTGCAGGGCCAAATAGAATCATTCGACCAGTTTGTTATCTTACTGCGCAATACCGTCAGTCAGATGGTTTATAAGCACGCTATTTCCACGGTTGTGCCATCTCGCAATGTACGCCTACCTGCGCAAGACCCGGCAGAGCAGGATGCGGAGATTTAACACCGCTGGATAAGCAAGAGATTCCACGAGGTATTGATTGTTTTTCGAACGCCCTGACGCCGGTGAAACGGCAGTTCTTGTTCACGTTGATTTTCATGATGAACAAAAACGTGAAGACCCGGGTGAGTTTTTAGAGCTCGTACGCTCTGCTGGTGCAGAGCCTGCGACTCTTCTCACTGCTAGCCGACACCGCCCTGACTCGCGCACTTTTATTGGGTCAGGTAAGGTGGAAGAATTGCGGGCTTTGCTCGCGGTTCATAAAGCAGAACTGGTGATCTTCAACCACAGCTTAAGCCCCTCTCAAGAGCGTAATGTTGAGCAAGAACTTAAATGCCGGGTACTCGATCGTACCGGCCTTATTCTTGACATCTTTGCGCAACGGGCACGAACCCACGAAGGTAAGCTGCAAGTAGAGCTTGCTCAACTTGAATATATGTCAACACGCCTGGTGCGTGGCTGGACTCACCTTGAACGTCAAAAAGGCGGGATTGGGCTGCGCGGGCCAGGTGAGACGCAGCTTGAAACTGACCGCCGTCTTTTACGTGGACGAATTAAGTCGATCCATAAGCGGCTTGATAAGGTGCGTAGCCAGCGTGATCAGAACCGCCGCGCCCGTGCGCGTGCTGAAATACATAGTGTGTCGCTGGTGGGGTATACCAATGCTGGTAAATCGACGCTGTTTAATGCCTTAACCAACTCCGAGGTATATGCAGCTGACCAGCTGTTTGCGACACTCGACCCCACGCTGCGGCGGCTTGAAATTGAAGATGTTGGCCCCGTGGTAATGGCTGATACGGTGGGTTTTATTCGCCACTTGCCACACAAGCTGGTCGAAGCATTTCAAGCCACGCTTCAAGAAGCATCGGAAGCGTCGCTGTTGATACACGTCATTGACGCAGCAGACCCTGACCGCGAGTTGAATGTGGAGCAGGTAGAGCTAGTGCTCAAAGAGATCGGTGCTGATGATGTGCCGATGCTCAAGGTCATGAATAAAATTGATAAGCTCGATAGCGCACCACGCATAGAGCGTGACGGCCATGGTGTGCCAGAAGTGGTTTGGCTATCCGCCCAGCAAGGCCAGGGGCTTGAGCTACTGCATGAAGCGCTTACTGAGCGCTTAGCCAATGATGTCATCGGCTTTTCGCTGACACTCACTCCTGAGCAAGGTAAGCTGCGTGCTGGCCTGCATGAGTTGAATGCTGTTCGTGAAGAAGCCTTTGATGAGCACGGACATTCGGTTTTGGATGTGCGTTTGCCGCGACGCGATTTTAATCAGTTAATGGCTCAGTTAGGCGAACGTGCCAATACCTATTTGCCAGAAAGGCTGCAGGTAAGTGAGGAATGGTAGGCTAACCGTTACGACGATAGTGCACTGCTAGTATTCTGAGCCGTATAAAAATGGTACAAGTTTTATAGAGCAATAATATCAAACGCGGTGGTGTCGTTTAAAACAGATGTCATGGGCGTTAGCGAATACCTTAGTGGAGACGAAGTATGGCCTGGAATGAGCCTGGTGGTGGCAACCAGCACGACCCTTGGAGTAGTGGTGGCCGACGCGGTGGAAAGGATGGTGATGGAAACCGTGGAGGTAACAATGGTGGCAACAATGGCAATAAAGGGGGTAACAACCAAGGCCCTCCCGACCTGGATGAAGCGTTAAAGAAGTTCCAGGACAAGCTCAACAATATGCTGGGTGGCGGTAAAAAAGGCGGCGGCAAGAAAAGCGGGGGAGGCGGTGACAAAAATCGCAACCCCTTTGCGCTGCCGGGCCTGCTGATTATCGTTGCATTGGCAATTTGGGCCGCTATGGGCTTCTACCTAGTGGATCAATCTGAGCGTGGCGTTGTTCTACGCTTTGGTGAGTTTCAAGGTATTGTCGAACCAGGTTTGCAGTGGAACCCACCGCTGATTGATGACGTTCGTATGGTCAATGTGACGCGTGTGCGTTCATTGTCTCAAACGCAATCAATGTTGACCCGCGATGAAAATATCGTGGAAGTGGAAATTTCGGCACAATATCAGGTGGCTAATCCGCGTAACTTTGTTCTTAACGTTCGCGATCCTGCCGTTTCTATTGAAAACGCACTGGATTCGGCACTGCGCCACGTGGTCGGCGGTACAGATATGATCGATATCCTTACCTCGGGTCGTGAGATTCTGGGCAGCTCGGTTGCTAGTCGCCTGCAATCCTATCTCGACAACTATGGTGCCGGTATTCGTCTACAAACTATCAACATTGAGTCTACCTCAGCACCTGCGCCGGTCATTGACGCCTTTGATGACGTCATTCGTGCTCGTGAAGATCGTCAGCGTACCATCAACCAAGGTATCGCTTACGCCAATGCGATCATTCCTGAAGCCCAAGGTCAGGCGCAGCGGATCGTTGAGCAGGGTCAAGGTTACCGTGAGTCTGTAGTGGCTGAAGCGCAAGGTCAGGCGAACCGTTTTAATTCGCTATTGAGCGAGTACGGCAACGCCCCGGAGATTATGCGCGAGCGCATGTACCTAGACACGATGGAAGAAGTGTTTGGTAATTCGCCGAAGGTATTGCTGGATGTAAGTGAAAATGCCCCGTTGATGTACTTGCCGCTGGATCAGATGAGTGGCAGAAGCGGTAATCAAAGCGGTTCATCAGCGAACGGTAGCGCTAATAACGGTGATGAGCAGTTAGACCCAAGTGTGCTTGAGCGTTTGCGCAACACCCAGGGCAGTACTAGCTCCTCAACGAATACGACGAGTAACTCCATCCGCAGGGAGGGCCGGTAAATGATTAATAATCGATCCCTGCTGATTGTTGGTGGTCTGGCTGCCGTTGCGTGGCTAGCGAGCAACACTCTGTATGTGGTAGACGAAACTGAACGCGCCGTTAAACTGCGTTTTGGTGAAGTCATCGAAGAAAATATTCAGCCTGGTTTGCACGCGAAAGTTCCTATCGCGCAGACGATTCGTAAGTTTGATACGCGCTTGCTGACCCTGGACACCGATACCAGCCGTTATCTGACCCTTGAGCAGAAAGCGGTTATTGTCGACTCCTACGTTAAGTGGCAGGTAGTTAATCCTACGCGCTACTACGAGGCGACGGCGGGCGATGAGCTGATGGCCATTCGGTTGATCCAGCCTCGGGTTGATGAAAGCCTGCGTAATGAATTTGGCCGCTTGAACCTTCAGGAGATTATCGCTGAACGACGTGATGATCTAATGACGGGCCCCACCGAAGAGCTCGACGAGCTCATGCGTGAAGAGCTAGGGGTGGCCATTCGGGATATTCGTATTAAGCGAATCGACTTGCCGGAAGATGTCTCGGCGGCCGTTTTCGAGCGGATGCGTTCCGAACGTGAGCGTGAAGCGCGTGAATGGCGTGCTCAGGGTCAGGAAGAGGCTGAGCGTATTCGCGCTAATGCGGATCGCCGCCGTCAGGTACTGCTTGCTCAGGCCAATGAACGCTCTGAAACACTGCGTGGTGAAGGTGATGCCCAGGCCGCTGCAATCTTTTCTGAAGCGTATGGTCAGGATCAGGAGTTCTTCTCTTTCTGGCGCAGCCTAGAAGCCTATCGTGATAGCTTTGCTGACGATGGCAATCTAATGGTGTTGGAGCCGAATAGCGATTTCTTCCGCTATTTGCGTAATCCTTCGCCGGAAGGTAGTGAAAGCGAGAGTGATTAAGTTGTTTTGAGCTTGGGTGCCTCGTCTTGGTTTGCCGTCCACCAAGCGGGGTTCACCCGGCCATTAAACGTGATAGAATTTGTTAACCGGGCGTCGCCCGGTTTTTTTGTGGTCCTTTTTCTTCAAGCTTATTCTTCAAGCGCAAATTCAAGACGATCATTGTCAATGACCTTAGGTTGTTACTGATAAGCTTGTAGTTGCTTGAATTTGTTGGGCCTTCATTGTCTTGCAGGATTGTTTACATGACCATCGCTGACCGCTGGCTACTGCCCGACGGCATGGATGAGGTGCTTCCGCCTCAGGCAAGCCGCATGGAAGAGCTGCGCCGTGCGCTTCTCGATCTTTACCATTGTTGGGGCTATGACCAGGTTATGCCGCCGCCGGTGGAGTTCCTGGATTCCCTGTTAACAGGTACCGGTACGGATCTTGATCTCCAGACCTTCAAACTGACTGACCAATTAACGGGCCGCATGATGGGCGCCTCGGCGGATGTTACGCCGCAGGTGGCGCGTATGGATGCCCACTCGTTAAAGCGTCAGGGGCCTGTACGTCTGTGTTATTGCACCAACGTGCTACGGGCTAAAGCGGACCAGCATCAGGGTGGCCGTAGCCCGGTACAAGTAGGTGCTGAGTTGTTTGGTCATGCCGGGCTTGAAGCAGACAGTGAAATTATTCATTTGGCGCTGGCCAGTTTGAAAGCCTCGGGCGCTGGTGAGATCCACCTGGCGCTTGGGCATATCGGTATCTCCCGTAGCTTAGTAGAAGCAGCAGCACTCAGTGACGAACAGGAGGGTGCGCTATTTGAGGCGTTAGCGCTAAAATCCCCTACGCAACTGGCGCAACTTGTCGAAGCTAACGTCAGCGATCCGGCCTTGGCGGACATGTTATTGGCGCTGGGGGAGTTGCATGGTGGTGCTGATATTTTAAGCCAGGCGCGCGAGCGATTCGCTGGTGCGCCAGCCTCGGTCACAGCGGCACTGGATCAGTTAGACGCGCTCTATGAAGGTGTGCTGGCTCGCTTTGACGTATCGCTTTATTTTGATCTCGCTGAGCTACGCGGCTATCAGTACCATACGGGGATGATGTTTGCCGCCTATGTGCCAGGCTACGGGCATGCACTCGCTAAAGGCGGGCGTTATGACGATACAGGGCGGGCCTTTGGCCGTGCGCGCCCTGCAACCGGGTTCTCGATGGATTTGAAACAGCTGGCGTCGTTGGCGCTGGCTGCTGAAAGTCGCGGCAGTATTTGGGCACCCGCCCAGCAGGATGAGTCGCTCAACGCTGCCATTGTTGCACTGCGTGAGCAAGGGGAACGCGTGATTCAAGCGCTGCCTGGGCAGCGTACTGGGCCGGCGGAGCACGACTGTGACCGCCGTCTTGAGCTTATCGATGGCCGTTGGCAGCCAACGGCCCTGACACACGAGACGAGTGCATCATAATGGGTAAGAATGTCGTAGTGCTGGGCACCCAATGGGGTGACGAGGGCAAAGGTAAGATCGTTGATTTGCTGACTGAATCCGCATCCGCTGTGGTGCGCTTTCAGGGTGGTCACAATGCAGGTCATACGCTGGTTATCGACGGTGAAAAGACGGTTCTTCACCTCATTCCATCCGGCGTATTGCGCCCAGGCAAAACCTGCGTGATTGGCAACGGCGTGGTGCTGTCACCCGAAGCGCTGATCAAAGAAATTCGTGAGCTTGAAGCCAAAGGTGTTCCGGTACGTGAACGCCTACGCCTGTCACCGGCTTGCCCGCTGATTTTGCCTTATCACGTGCGCTTGGATCAGGCCCGTGAGAAAGCCCGTGGTGTCGCTAAAATTGGCACCACCGGGCGGGGCATCGGACCTGCCTATGAAGACAAAGTGGCTCGCCGCGGCCTGCGTTTGGGCGACATGCTGCACCGCGAGCGCTTCGCCTCTAAGCTGGGTGAAGTCCTCGACTACCACAACTTCGTATTGGTGAATTATCACGGCGAACCGGCTGTCGATTTCCAGGAAGTGCTCGATACGGCGATGCAGATGGCGGAAGAACTGCGTCCTATGGTCTGCGATACTGTCAGCATGGTGCACGACCTGCGTAAGGCAGGTGAGAACATCCTGTTTGAAGGTGCTCAAGGCTCGCTTCTGGATATCGATCATGGTACCTACCCGTATGTGACTAGCTCAAATACCACCGCGGGCGGCACCGCTACCGGCTCGGGCGTTGGTCCGCTCTATTTGGACTACGTACTGGGTATCACGAAGGCGTACACCACGCGTGTAGGGTCAGGCCCGTTCCCCACTGAGCTATTCGACGTCGATGGCCGCCACCTTGCTGAACGGGGCCATGAGTTTGGTGCCACGACTGGGCGTGCGCGTCGCTGCGGCTGGTTTGATGCCGTGGCGTTGCGTCACGCCGTACAAATCAACTCGGTATCTGGCATTTGCTTGACCAAGCTTGACGTACTGGACGGTTTGGAAAATATCCGCGTTTGTGTTGGTTATCGCAGCAAGGATGGCGACGTGCTGGATAATCCTGTGGATTCTGAAGGCTACGAAGCAGTTGAGCCGCTTTATCAGGACTTGCCAGGCTGGAAAGAGTCGACTCTGGGCGCCAAGCGAGTAGAGGATTTGCCTGCCAACGCACGTGCTTACATCAGCTTCCTTGAAGAGCAGGTGGGTACCAGTATCGATATCATCTCCACCGGCCCGGATCGTATGGAAACCATCGTACTGCGTAATCCGTTCGATAGTTAATACTCGATAGCTAATAACGGTGCAAGCTGGTCATAGATGAGTAGATGAGCAAAAGGGGCAACTTAGTTGCCCCTTTTATTTTGATGGTTCGTTTTTAAAAGTCGATGCCCCGGCGCGCCTGTAAGCCGTTATTAAAAGCGTGGCGAACTTCCTGCATCTCGGTCACTGTGTCGGCCATGGCGACCAACTCGCGGTGAGCATTGCGACCGGTAATAATTACCGTCTGCTCTAATGGGCGATTCTCTAGCGCTTGCTTAACGGTTTCAATGTCCAAGTAGCCAAACTTGATCATATACGTGATTTCATCAAGCACCACCAAATAGGTCTCGGGGTCCGCTAGCATACGCTCGGCCTCTTTCCATACTTCTTGGCAGGCATCAGTATCGGCTTGACGGTTCTGTGTGTCCCAGGTAAAGCCAGTAGCCATTATCGCCACTTCCAGATTGGCATCCTCTTCTAATCGATTGCGTTCACCACACTCCCATAGCCCTTTGATGAACTGCACCACGCCGACTTTGTAGCCGTAGCCCAGGGCGCGGGTGACCGTTCCCCACGCAGCGGTGGTTTTACCTTTACCGTTGCCGGTGTTGACGATGATTAGGCCGCGCTGTTCGTTGGCACTGGCGACTTTCTCCTCTACGCGCGCTTTAAGTTTCTCCATGGAGGCTTTGTGGCGGGTGTCGCGGTCACTCATGGTATCTCCTGGGTAAAAAAGGTTTGGCTGAACAATAGTCAATTTTATAAACCGCTAGCCTAAGCTATCCGCAGTAGGTTGAACATCACTACGGATTTACTTAAAGACAGTTTTGTATAAATATTTCCCAGCTGTTGTGAATATTTGTCTTAATAATTCACATTGAAATCCAACAAAAAAGAAGAGAATTGGCCCCTAGGGGGCTGGCTGCTCTAGAATAGATGGTCATGTATCGTCAGGAATTACACCATGCCCTCATTTGATATTGTGTCAGAGTTCGATAAGCACGAAGGTGCTAACGCCGTTGATCAAGCAAACCGAGAAGTGCAGTCACGTTTTGATTTTAAAGGCGTTGATGCCAGCTTCACGCTTGAAGGTGACAAAGTGCAGCTAGAGGCGGAAGTTGATTTCCAGCTTAAGCAAATGCTGGATGTGCTGCGTGCTCGATTAATCGCGCGAGGTATCGACGCCCGCTGTATGGATATTCAAGAGCCAGTGCTCTCCGGTGTAAAAGCGCGCCAGGAAGTTGCCTTAAAACAGGGGCTCGATCCAGCAGAGGCTAAAGATGTGGTCAAGCGCATTAAAGCCAGCAAGCTGAAAGTACAGGCGCAAATCCAGGGTGAGAAGGTGCGTGTGACGGGGAAAAAGCGTGATGATTTACAGGCCGTCATGACGCTACTGCGCGGGGAAGAGGGACCGGATTTGCCTCTTCAGTTTGATAATTTCCGCGACTAGGCGGCGACGTTGAACATTTTTATTAAATAATATTCGTTTTATACAGGAGTCACGCACTATGTCTGATCCGCAGCCGGTTTACCTAAGCGACTACCAGCCACCCGCCTACCGGGTAACCCATACCGAGCTGACGTTTGATCTTGACCCCGCCGCGACCCGTGTGAAAGCGCGACTATTGATGGAGCGTCATCCAGAGGCTGACGCAAATACGCCGCTGATATTAAACGGCGAGCACCTAAAGTTGATCGCTCTGTCGATTGACGCAACGCCGCTGGAGGAAGCCGCTTACCAAGTGGATGCTGAGGGGCTGCGTATTGATCAGGTGCCTGAGCGTTTTATGTTGGAGAGCGAGATTGAAATTGCCCCGCAGGAAAACACCGCTTTAGAGGGGTTGTACCAATCGAACGGCATGTATTGCACTCAGTGCGAAGCTGAGGGCTTTCGGCGTATCACGTTTTACCCTGACCGCCCCGACGTCATGGCGACTTTTAAGGTGACCGTGATTGGCGATCAGCAACGCGAACCGGTCTTACTGGCTAATGGTAACCCTGTCGAGCGTGGTGAGCTGGATGGCGGGCGCCATTTCGCGACCTGGGAAGACCCGCACCCTAAGCCCAGCTACCTCTTTGCTCTAGTGGCGGGCAATTTACACAGTGTGGAAGACCATTTCACTACCATGAGCGGGCGAAATATCACGCTGCAAATTTGGGTGGAAAAAGACAACCTGGATAAGACCGAGCATGCGATGGCTTCATTGAAACGAGCCATGGTGTGGGATGAACAGGCCTACGGCCGTGAGTATGATTTAGATCTATTTATGATCGTGGCCGTCAATGATTTCAATATGGGGGCGATGGAAAATAAAGGTCTCAATATTTTTAACTCTGCAGCGGTATTAACCCACCCCCAAACAGCTACTGATGCCGCTTTTCAGAACGTTGAGGGCATTGTTGCCCACGAATACTTTCACAACTGGTCCGGCAACCGCGTGACCTGTAGGGACTGGTTCCAACTTTCACTGAAAGAGGGTTTTACGGTCTTTCGTGATCAATGCTTTTCGGCGGACACTAATTCGGCGCCGGTTAAACGCATCCAAGATGTCTCTTTTTTCCGTACGGCACAGTTTGCTGAGGATGCTGGCCCCACGGCGCACCCTATTCGCCCTGACCACTTTATTGAAATTACCAACTTCTACACCCTGACGATTTATGAGAAAGGCGCGGAAGTCGTCCGCATGCTGCGTAATTTAGTGGGGGAGGAGAGTTTCCGTCGCGGTTCAGACCTCTACTTCGAGCGCTTCGATGGTCAGGCGGTGACCATCGAAGATTTCGTAAGTTGCATGGCTGAAGCCTCTGGCGAAGATTTTAGCCAGTTTATGCGCTGGTACTCTCAGGCAGGTACGCCAGAGATTGATGCCCACGGCGAATATGACTATGTGCATGCAAAATACCACCTAACGCTTCGGCAGCGCACACCAGCGACGCCAGGCCAGCCGGATAAGCTTCCGTTGCATATTCCGGTGCGCATGGGGTTGGTGGGTACAAAGTCGGGCCAAGACCTTGCGATGACGCTCAATGGTGAAAAAATAGGTAAGGACGCTGTTATCCATCTGCGTGATGAAGAGCAGACATTTGTCTTTACCGATGTCGCCGAGGCCCCCGTGCCGTCTTTGCTACGCGAGTTTTCAGCGCCCGTGAAGCTGCATTACCCTTACTCACGGGAAGATCTTGCTTTTCTATTGACGCATGATAGTGATGGTTTCAACCGCTGGGATGCCGGTCAGCGCTTGGCTCTCTTGGCGTTGGATGACCTGATTGCGGCCCACCGTAATGGCGTCGAAAAAGTAATGGACAGTCGCGTTATTGATGCCTTTAGAGTACTTCTGAGTGGCCCGATGAACGATAAGGCGGTGTTGGCTGAAATGCTAACGCTACCTTCAGAAGCCTATATAGCGGAACAGCAGCCTATTGTGGATGTTGATGCCATTCATGCAGCGCGTGAGTTTGTCCGCCAGTCGTTGGCGGTTGCCCTGCGCGATGAGTTCCTGGTTATCTATGAGGCCAATGTGACCGAGGAGCCATACGCGCCGACACCCGAGCAAATTGCCCAGCGTAGCCTGAAAAACGTAGCGCTCTCCTATCTGATGTCGATTGAAGATGAGCAAGGCCTAGCCCTATGTGAAACGCAATTTGCCGCCGATCACAATATGACCGATGTGCGCCAAGCGCTAACGTTGTTGGTACATAGTGATCGCGATGATTTGGCCTCGCCAGCATTGAAAGCCTTCGGTGAAAAGTGGGCGCATGACCCCTTGGTGATGGATCAGTGGTTTACCATTCAGGTCTCACGTCCGCAGGCAGATGTGCTTGATCGTGTAAAATACCTGATGCAGCATCCCGCGTTTTCGCTCAAAAACCCCAACAAGGTACGTGCCCTTATTGGAGCGTTTGCCCAGAACAGGGTGAATTTCCACCGATTGGACGGTCAGGGCTATCAGCTGCTGGCCGATGTGGTGATTGAGCTCAACCGACTTAACCCTGAAATTGCCGCACGACTTATCACTCCGCTCACGCGCTGGCAGCGCTTTGATGAAACCCGTCAAGCATTGATGCGGTCACAGCTCGAGCGTATTAAACAAGAGCCTCTATCTTCAAATGTGTACGAGGTGGTCGAAAAGGCACTGGCATAATGGTCAAACGCAGTTAACCAAGGAAAGGAATAACAACGGTGACAGACCTTCAGCAACACTATTTACTTATTATCAATGGAAAGTCTGCCGGTATGCCGGCATTGCGTGAAGCCGTCAGTGAACAGCGCCAAGCTGGGATGAAAATTACTGTCCGCGCTACCTGGGAAGGGGGTGATGCTGCTGATATTGCTGAGTTATCAGGCGCAATGGGCATTACCCACGTGATTGCCTGTGGGGGAGATGGCACTGTCAGCGAAGTGATGAATGGGTTGATGCGTTTGCCCCATGATCGCCGTCCAGTATTGGGGATTGTGCCGCTAGGCAGTGCTAACGACTTTGCTACCTCGGTTGGTTTGCCGCTGGAACCAGGACCTGCCTTAGCTGCCGTGAAAACATTGAGCGCTTATCCTATCGATGTTGTGCGCGTGACGGCAGGCGCGGGAAGTGAGTCTGACACCAGCTACTATATCAATATGACGACGGGTGGGTTTGGCGCGGAGGTGACATCGACCACACCGAAAACACTAAAGCGGTTATTGGGTGGCGGCGCCTATTCTTTGATGGGTGCGCTAAAGGCATGGCGTCATCGGAGTTATCGCGGCACGCTGCATTGGGATGATAAAGAGGAAAATGTATCGCTATTACTGCTTGCCCTGGGCAATGGTCGCCAGTCAGGCGGAGGGCAGGTGCTAGGGCCACGCGCTAAACTTGACGATGGTTGTCTCGATGTTCTGCTGGTTAAAGACTTTAGGTCGGTAATGGAGCTGACCAGTCTCATTAGAGAATTGCAAAGCTTCCCGTCTGATGGGCGTTTCGTACGCTACTTCACCACGACACAACTGACGTTGACCACGGAGGTGGATAATTCACCTTGGCCGCTTACGCTAGATGGCGAAGCGTGCTGTTATGACCACTTCTGCGCGGAAGTGGTGCCCCTCGCGTTGCGTGTGCTACTTCCAGATGATTGCCCGTTGCTTTCTTCGAACAGTCGGGTTTAACCGACTTTGCTCAGATTTTTTACGTTATAAAGGAGAAGAATTAAATGGCAAATCGCGTGTGGATGCCCGCACTCGCCGTTGTGGCATTACTGCTAAGTGCCTGCGGTGATTCCCAGGAAGAGCCGACCGTGACTCCAGATGATAATTCGACGGTAGCGGACGAAGAAATGGCTCGTGGTGAGGATGCAAATGAGGAGGAGGCCGCGGCTACCTCTGAAGATTCGGCTGATATGTCCAGTCCTGAAGAAGTAGAGGACGACATTGAAGCACGCCAGGCTGCTGAAGAGCTTGAGCAAGCGGACGCGCTGGATGAAGATAACGATCTACCAGCTAGTGATAATGCGGCGGCTAACGGTGAGGAAGTGGAAGCCGGAGAAGATACGCTGGCAGCCAGTCCGGACGATGTGCTCGATGAAGAAAGCGCTATGCCGGGTGAAGCGACACGCTCCGATGTGGATGAAATCATTGCTGAAACGGAGCGGCGTTTTGAAGAGGCAGAGCAACGCTTGGATGAACAGTTCCAAGAGGTAGAGCAACAGGCGCCCACCATAGAGCCGATGGAGGATGAGGATTTCTCGCCTAGCTGGGACACAGAAAGCAGTATCCCGGAGCGGACACCTTTGCAAGATGATCGTGAGGCGACCAATGTTGATGCATTGATAGAAGACACCGAGCGCCGCTTTGAAGAAGCGCAGCAGCGCCTCGAAGAGCAGTTTAAGGAGTTAGAAAATAGAGAAGCCGAGAGCGGACCGGCGATAGAGCCTGACGAAATTGAGCGTGGTGATGAAAATGCCCGTGAAGATAGCCAGGAGACTGGTTCCAGTGATGATAGGTGATCCCTAGGCGGAGTATTCTCATTTATTGACCATAAAAAAGGCCCGCATTAGCGGGCCTTTGTCCATCCGTTAGCAATTAAGCAGGACGAATGTTGGAAGCCTGAAGGCCTTTTTTACCCTGAGTCACTTCGAAGCTGACTTTTTGACCATCTTGCAGGGTCTTGAAGCCTTCAGCTTGAATTTCGGAGAAGTGGGCGAACAGATCGTCTCCGCCGTCATCCGGAGAGATGAAGCCGAAGCCTTTAGTATCGTTGAACCACTTAACTGTGCCAGTTGCCATTTTCCATTTCCTTAACGAGCTTAATAATCAAACGGGCAACTCAATTGTCCACCCGCTACAATCACTCTAGATGTAAACTCGGCTGTCGTCCAGCGACATTCCTAAGATTTTCTATTTCGTTGCGAGCAAGCATAAATGATGCAGTTCGGTTTTATAGATGCGCAGTTTGTTTCCTTTCTGGTAGCGATCACGCTGCTAACGATTAGTCCCGGTGTCGATACCTTGCTAGTTATTAGGAATACCGCCCGTGGGGGCGTTCGAGATGGTATTACCACCAGCGTGGCTATCTGCTGCGGACTATTTATTCATGCCACCATTTCTGCATTAGGTATCTCGCTTATCCTGCTGCAATCGGCCTGGGCGTTTCATATGTTTAAGCTGGTAGGGGCGGGCTATCTAATTTGGCTGGGTATCACGAGCTTATTGGCAGCGCGACGGGGACATTCGCTACCCATTAATGGGGCACTAAAAGACGCGCCTGCCGTTTCGCGCTGGCAGCCGGTCAAAGAAGGCTTTTTATCCAATGTATTGAATCCGAAAACGGTGGTGTTCTACATGGCTTTTTTGCCTCAGTTCATCGCTCCCGGCGACCCTGCTTTGCTGAAATCTCTTTGGCTGGCGAGCGTGCATTTTATCATCGCCAACATCTGGCAAGTCAGCGTGGTGTTGATGGTGGGTAGTGCAGGGAAGTGGCTCGCCAACGCACGTTTTGCGCAAACCTTAAACGCTGCCACGGGAACCGTACTGATCGTTTTTGGTATTCGGCTAGCATTAACACAGCGCCCGGTATAAACGGGCGCTGGTATTGTCGCGATTAGTGAAGGGCTTAGCGGCGGGCAAGCAGGGCCCGGTCGTAGCGTACCTGCTGCTCGTTATCGCTCAGCAGCGAAACACCTTCGCTATTGCCGCCGTTGGCTAGACTCTCAAAAATCACTCGATAGCTAAGTACGGCCTGTACGTAGTCGCGCGTTTCGCGATAAGGAATGCTTTCCACGAATAGATCAAATGCCTCCACGCCATCCCCTAGCCACTGGTCGACGCGGCCAGGCCCAGCGTTATAAGCCGCGGCAGCGGCTAGGCGATTGCCCTGATAACGTTTCAGCTTGTCACGCAAATAGGTGCTGCCCAAGCGGATATTTAGCTCTGGGTCTAGTACACCGTAGGGGCCAGGATCGCTAATGCCCAGTTCGCGGCTGACTTGGCTGGCGGTGCCGGGCATTAGCTGCATTAAGCCCCGTGCGCCTGCGGGTGAAAGGGCGTTAGGGTTGTAAGCGCTTTCGCGGCGGGTAATGGCCATCAGCAGGTATGGGTCAACGCCGGTAAGGCGACCCCAATGCTGAAAGCTATCGTGATAGGCCTGGGGGAAGCGCCAATCCAACGAATCCCACAGCTCGCCAGCAATGGTGGTCTGCACTAAGCGCGCATGCCACTGCTGTTGGGCAGCATAGTCAGCTAACGCTCTCGCCTGTTGGGGTGAACCACTTTGCACAGCGTTTAACCACTCGCTGTTGGCGAGCCCATCTTCACCAATGCGTAGCAATGCCTCAGTGCGCTGTACCGCGGGGAGCTGGGCAATGCGTTGTCGCGACGCGTCGTCAAAATGATGGCGTTCATGATTCAACTGATAGGGTTGGCCGAGCTTTTCTGCGGCCGCGAAGCCGTAAAAACTGCGATCTTGCGCAGCCTGCTGGTAGCGTGCTTCGGCGGCCGCTTGGTTGCCAAGCTGTGCATTGGCGCGGCCCAACCAATACTGCCAGCGGCTATTTTCTTGCTGGATGGTTGGCAGCTCAGCAATCCAGTGGATCACCCCGTTCCAATCCCGGTTAGCCAGCGCATGGCGGACACGAAGCTCTAAGACACGCTCGCTCTCAAGGCTCGGTAGCACGCCGTCAACCCAGCTTAGCGTGCCGGGTACATCGCGCACCAGGGCATAAAAAGCCAGCTCTTCCTCAATGGCCTGGCGGTCACTGGGCAGCAGGTTTAAACGCGACGAGAGTGTCTGCCAGGCGGCAAAGGCTGCTGGCGTGTCTTCACGGATGTAGCGCTGCATAGCGGCCCGGTAGAAGCTTGCTGTGGCAGCACATTCTGGGCCTAAGCAGGTGGGTGCCTGGGTAATTGCGCTGCTGCGTTTGCTGACGTCTTCTGCAGTGTCCAGAGCGGTTTGCCACTGGCCGTTTAACAGCCCGCCAAGATAGCTTGAAAGGCGTGTTTCTCCCGCCTGCCAAGCTAACATTTTACGCTCCCAGATAGCCGTGGCATCAATAGTGCCGTTAGCTCGCAGGCGATCAAATAGTGGGTCACAGGCGTTAGGCTGTGAGCTGCCAACCCGCCATAAGTCCAACCCTGCCTCGCTTGCCTGCTGGGGTTGAGAAGCGAACAGCGCGGTGTAGTAGTAGCACTGACGGGCCGTACCTGCAGGCTCGCCATCGGCAACCGAAAGCAAGTCGCTAAAGCGACCGGCATGGCCATAGTGGGCAATGGCCTGGCCGCGCATCCAACCGGCGAGGGGGGAATCCTCATACTGATTGATAAAGCGATGCACACTGTCAGGGGAGAGATTCGGCAACTGCGCCTTCAAACGGTGGTATTCCACGTAGCCACGCAGCGGATGGTCTTCTATCGCGGCTGCGTCAACACGCGCCCACTGCTGCTCTCTTGCTGCCGCGAGTGCATCGCGTAACTCACTATCGGTAGCACCCCACGAAAGTGCGGGTAACCCCGCCAGTAATGCCGTACATAGCACACGAGCGGTATGGCGAAATGGCAAAGCCAACATGGTGCTCTCTCTCTATCGGTGTAAGGTTATCTGGACAACCGTGGACTTCCACGTAGTTTGCTGAGCAATCGCTATACTGAACCAATAATAGTCAGCATGATCTGACCACGAACATCTTGCAGAGAATATACTTGGAGGACTTACTTACGATGGCCCCATTATCCACTTGGTGGTTTCTGCGTCGACTCAAATCCCGTGTTTGGGCGACAAAACGTATTGTGCGTGCGTTAAAACTGTTTATACCAATGACACGTGATGTGATTCGTGGCGACTTTCGGCCAGTGCCCTGGTCGGCATTCGCCATGATGGCATTAGCGCTAGGCTATTTGGTACTCCCGTTTGATCTTATACCTGATTTTCTAATGCTAATCGGCGTGGTAGATGATGTGTTGATTGTCGGCTGGTTGCTAAACCGTATCGATCAGCGCCTGGAGGGTTACCGTGCCTGGAAGTATAATGACCCCGACATAACGCCTTCTTAACCTCTGCTGTTTCTTAACTCCAGCTGCTTGAAAAAGCGCTGCTTATCCCCATATCAGGCTCACGAGACTACTTTAATGCCTCTGCTGCTTTTGGCAGGGGCACATGACCCAACGTGAACCATAATAAGGGATAAGCGCATGACTACTGCTACCCATGAGCAAGCGACTGATAAAACAGCGACCCATGAAGAAACGCTTGGCTTTCAAACGGAAGTTAAGCAGCTGTTGAATTTAATGATTCACTCTCTGTACTCCAACAGAGAGATCTTCCTTCGCGAACTTATCTCAAACGCTGCGGATGCCTGCGATAAGTTGCGCTACGCGGCACTCGATAACGATGCGCTCTATGAGGGCGATAGCGAGCTGCGTATCGAAATCGAACACGACCGGGATGCCAACACCATTACCTTGCGGGATAACGGTGTCGGTATGAACCGCGAAGATGTTATTGCCAACTTAGGCACCATCGCGCGCTCTGGTACCGCCGAGTTTCTCAAGCAGCTTTCCGGTGAGCAGCAGAAAGATGCCAAGTTGATCGGCCAGTTCGGCGTCGGTTTCTACTCGGGCTTTATTGTGGCTGATGAGATCGCGGTGCGCACGCGTAAAGCGGGCACTGACGCTGCTGAGGGCGTTGAGTGGCGCTCGAAAGGGGAAGGCGAGTTTACCGTTGCCGATATCGAGCGTGCCCAGCACGGTACTGAAATTATCTTGCACCTGAAAGAGGATGCCAAAGAGTTCGCCGATGACTATCGTCTGCAGGGTTTAGTGCGCAAGTATTCAGATCATATCGAAGTACCGGTGCGCATGCCGAAAACCGAAACGGCTAAGGACGATGAAGGCAACAGCATCGAAGGTAGTGAAGTAACGACCTGGGAAACCGTTAACGAAGCGACGGCGCTATGGTCGCGTCCCAAGAGCGAAGTTACCGACGATGAGTACAAGGCGTTCTATAAGCACGTTGCGCACGATTTTTCTGATCCGCTGACCTGGAGCCATAACAAGGTCGAAGGCAAGCTTGAGTATACCAGCTTGCTCTATGTGCCCGAGCGCGCACCGTTTGATATGTTTGACCGAGACGGCGCCAGAGGTGTGAAGCTCTACGTTCAGCGTGTCTTTATCATGGATGACGCTGAGCAATTCCTGCCGCTTTATCTGCGCTTTATCAAAGGCGTGCTGGACACCCGTGAACTGTCATTAAACGTCTCACGCGAATTGCTCCAGCAAGACCCCAATGTCGATAAAATCAAAGCAGCGCTCACCAAGCGCGGTTTGGATATGCTGAAAAAGCTGGCCAAGGATAAAGAACAGTATCAAACCTTCTGGAATACCTTTGGTAGCGTATTGAAAGAAGGCCCCGGCGAAGATCCGTCCAACCGTGAGAAAATCGCTGGCTTGTTGCGCTTTGCTTCAACCCACACCGATACGGCTACTCAGGAACATGCGCTAGCTGACTATGTCGAGCGTATGAAAGAAGGCCAGAAGAAGATTTACTACGTTGTAGCCGATAGCTTCAACGCGGCCAAAAACAGCCCGCACCTAGAGATATTCCGCAAAAAAGGCATCGAAGTACTGCTGTTGTCTGACCGCATTGATGATTGGCTGATGAGCCATCTGACCGAGTTCGACGGAAAAACCTTTGCCGATGTCGCCAAGGGCGAGTTGGATCTAGGCGACGTAGAAGACGAAGAAGAGAAGAAAGCTCAGGAGGAGACCGCTAAGGCCAAAGAGGACCTGGTCAAGCGCGTTAAAGAAGCGTTAGGTGAAGGGGTGCAGGAAGTGAAAATCACCCACCGTCTGACCGACTCTCCGGCCTGTGTGGTATTGCCCGAACATGAAATGGGCTACCAGATGCGCCGTATTATGGAAGCCGCTGGTCAGCCGCTGCCTGAGGTGAAGCCGATTCTTGAGCTGAACCCTAGCCATGCATTAGTAGCGCGCCTGGAAGGGGCTGAAGGCGATCTGTTCACCCAGCTCTCCTACATTCTGCTGGATCAAGCCATTATTGCTGAAGGTGGCCATTTGGATGATCCTGCAGCCTACGTGAAGCGCCTTAATAGTGTGTTGACTGCCTAGTTAACTGTGCAATGCTAAGGTATTGTCGCTATTGATGCCTGAGACGGCCCGCTTGGTTACTCAAGCGGGCCGTTTGTTTTGATACAGTAAGCATATACGTTCTGCAAGACTGACTAGGACTTCATCATGGCTGAGCAGCAAATTAACGTTGCGGTACTCGGAGGCGGGAGTTTCGGTACGGCATTGGCGAGTATTGCCGCCGATAATGGCGCACGCGTACGCCAGTGGATGCGTGACGAAACGCTGGTCTCGCAAATAAATAATGAACACCTTAATGGGCGCTATTTGCCTCATTATTTAATGAACCCGGCCGTGCATGCTTCATCGGATATCCAAGCCGTGCTGGCTGACGCAGAGCTGGTGCTGATCGCGATTCCTTCAAAAGCGTTTCGCAGCGTGGTGCAAGCAGCGAAAGCGTGGCTGACACCTAATCAAATACTGGTGAGCACCACCAAGGGAATTGAGCAGGAAGGCTTCTTGCTGATGAGCCAAGTGCTTGAGCAAGAAACCGGGTTTAGTCATATTGGCGTCATCGCTGGCCCCAACTTGGCGTCTGAAATTGCCGATAAGCAGCTAACCGCTACTGTGATCGCCAGCGCGGATCCATTAACGCGCACACGGGTCCAGCAGGCGCTTGGTTGTCGTTATTTTCGTGTTTATGCCAGCGATGACCGCCACGGCGTCGAGCTGGGTGGCGCGCTAAAAAATATATACGCCATTGCCGCAGGCATGGCGGCTGCGCTAGGCATGGGAGAAAATACCCGTAGTATGTTGATGACCCGCGCTTTGGCTGAAATGAGCCGCTTTGCTGTCGCCCAGGGTGCCAACCCCATGACATTTTTAGGCTTGGCAGGCGTGGGGGACTTGATTGTTACCTGCTCGTCCAATCTGTCGCGTAATTATCGAGTCGGTTATGCCATGGGGGAGGGACGTACGCTAGAAGAAGCCGTCGAATCACTCGGCCAAGTGGCGGAAGGGGTGAATACCGTTAAACTGGTATGCGCCAAGGCGAGTGAAATGGGCGTTTATATGCCGCTGGCTGAAGGGCTCAGTCATGTGTTATTTGACGGCGTACCCGCTCAAGATATGGCACGCACATTGATGATGGGTGAGCAGAGTAGCGATGTAGAATTTATTTTGCCCCGTGAAGCCGTACAGCAGGCTCATCGCGAACAAGCGCCTCACAACCAAGCTCCTCACAACCAGGCTTCTAAGGACCAAGCTTCTAAGGAAAAAGTTGCTAAGGACAACGGAGGCAGGAATGCCTAACGTGCTGTTAATGCGCCATGGCGAGGCCGCACGGGGGTATCCCGACCATGCGCGCCGACTAACACCTCAAGGCGAGCGGGAGAGTGAAAAAATGGCGCGCTGGCTGGCCGAGCGTGTGGCTGCGGGTGAGCTGCCAATGCCAACGCTCTATTCAAGCCCCTACGTACGAGCGCAGCAAACCGCGCAAGCGCTGAGTAAAGCGCTGGGTGCTCCCCTTGAGACGCTAGATTTTATCACCCCTGATGACTCACCCAGTGCTGTGAGCGACTGGTTGCTTGAACAGCCCGAGAGTGCACCGATTATGCTGGTGAGTCATATGCCGCTGATGGGCGATTTGGCGGGGTTGCTGGTCGAGGGTAGCCCTGCCCAAGGCGTTGGTTTTCCTACCGCCGCCATCGCCGAGTTTGAAGCCGACGTATGGGCAGCAGGCTGCGCACAGCTGAAGCGCTTTACTCAGCCCAGCCAGCTTTGGCTTCCATAAAGACCAAAACATAAAGGCCAAAAAAAGCGGCTGCCGAAGCAGCCGCTGATGTCTTCTATCGCCCAACACCACTGTTACAGCAGTGCATCGAGCTTCTCTTTAAGTAAGCTATTGACCTGTTGCGGGTTGGCGGTGCCACGTGATGCCTTCATTACTTGACCGACAAAGTAGCCGATCATCTTGCCGCGTTTTTCTGGCTCGGAGTCGCGGTACTGAGCGACTTGGGCGGGACTGTCGGCAATGACTTGATCAATGATCGCTTCAATGGCGCCAGTGTCGGTCATCTGCTTGAGACCTTTCGCCTCAATGATCTTGTCGGCGGAGTCACCCTGACCATTCCACAAAGCCTGGAAGACTTCCTTGGCGGCTTTACCGTTAATGGTGTCATCCAGCACGCGGCTGATCAGCTCGCCTAGCTGGCGCGCTGAAATCGGGCTGTTGGCAATGCTTAGATTTTCACGGTTAAGCGCCCCGGAAAGCTCGCCTTGAACCCAGTTGGCCGCCTGCTTGGCATCCCCGCACACGCGATGGACTGACTCAAAGAACTCGGCCATGTCACGACTGGCGGAGATAACATTGGCGTCATAAGCAGACAGCCCCAGCTCGTTTTGGAAGCGTTCTCGCTTATCAGCAGGCAGTTCGGGAAGTTGGCTGCGTAAGTGGTCCAGGTAGGCCTGGTCAAGCACTACCGGCAGCAGGTCGGGGCAGGGAAAATAGCGGTAATCGTTGGCCTCTTCCTTGGTCCGCATGCTGCGGGTTTCATCGCGCTCGGGATCAAAAAGACGTGTCTCCTGAACGACCTTGCCACCCTCTTCGATTAACTCGATTTGTCGCTCAACTTCAAACGCAATGGCACGCTCGACGAAGCGGAAAGAGTTGACGTTTTTAATTTCAGCGCGCGTACCCAATGCTTCCTGATCTTTACGGCGTACCGAAACATTGACGTCGCAGCGCATTGAGCCCTCCGCCATATTGCCATCGGAAATACCCAGATAGGTGACGATCGAGTGAATTGCTTTGAGGTAGGCGGCAGCCTCTTTGGAGCTGCGCATATCAGGTTCAGATACAATTTCCAGTAGCGGTGTGCCTGCCCGGTTAAGGTCGATGCCGGTCATGCCATGAAAATCTTCATGCAGTGACTTGCCCGCATCTTCCTCAAGGTGTGCATGGTGGATGCGGATACGCTTAGTGCTGCCATCCTCCAAGGTGATTTCAACCTCACCCGGACCCACGATAGGGTGGTACATCTGGCTCGTCTGATAGCCCTTGGGCAGGTCGGGGTAGAAGTAGTTTTTGCGGTCAAACACTGACACTTCAGCGATATCCGCATGCACTGCCAAGCCAAACTGAACGGCCATCGACACGGCCTGTTCATTGAGCACCGGCAATACACCCGGTAAGCCTAAATCGACGGCGCACGCCTGAGTGTTTGGCTCAGCGCCAAACGCCGTTGAGGCCCCGGAAAAAATCTTTGAACGCGTTGCGAGCTGAACGTGGACTTCAAGCCCAATCACGGTTTCCCATTGCATTAGGCGTACTCCTCAGCAAAGGCAGGACGTTGTAAGTGCCAGTCGGTCGCCTGCTGAAACTGGTGAGCGACATTAAGCAACTGCGCTTCGGCAAAGTGGGTACCGAGGATTTGCAGCCCCACAGGGCGGCCATTGGAAAAGCCTGCCGGGACGCTAATGCCAGGGATGCCGGCTAGGTTAACCGCTATGGTGTAGATATCCTGCAGGTACATCGATACGGGGTCTTTTTTGGCACCCAGATCAAAGGCTGGTGTGGGCGAGGCGGGGCCCATCAGTACATCCACATCTTGGAAGGCATCGAGGAAATCCTGGCGGATCAGGCGACGTACTTTTTGTGCTTTGGTGTAGTAGGCATCAAAGAAACCTTCTGACAGCGTATGAGTGCCGATCAAAATGCGACGCTTCACTTCTTCGCCGAAGCCCTCAGCCCGTGAGCGTGTATACAGGTCAATCAAGTCGCTGGGGTTTTCGCAGCGGTGGCCAAAGCGCACGCCGTCGTAGCGGGACAGGTTCGAAGAGGCTTCAGCGGGGGCAATCACGTAGTAAGCCGGAATTGCATAGGCTGTATGTGGCAAGCTGACATCGCGTACCGTCGCGCCCAGCGATTCGTAGACCTTCACTGCTTCGCGGACGGCCTTTTCGACGTCGGGGTCTAAGCCATCGCCAAAATACTCTTTAGGTAGGCCGATTTTAAGGCCCGAAAGCGGTGCATTAAGGCCTTCCACATAGTCGGGTACGCCACGGGCAACGCTGGTGGAATCGCGGCCGTCGTGGCCAGCAATGACACCCAATAGATGGGCGCAGTCTTCGGCGCTGCGTGCCATGGGACCTGCCTGGTCAAGGCTTGAAGCGTAAGCAATGATGCCAAAGCGTGACACGCGGCCATAGGTGGGCTTTAAGCCGGTGATGCCACAAAACGCCGCTGGTTGGCGAATAGAACCGCCGGTATCGGTGCCCATGGCCGCTGGCACTAAACCTGCTGCTACTGCCGCCGCACTGCCGCCGGAGCTGCCGCCAGGTACAGCCGTCAAATCCCAGGGGTTTTTGACCGGACCGTAGAAACTGTTCTCGTTGGAGGAGCCCATGGCGAACTCATCCATATTGGTTTTACCCAGGCTGATAGTGCCTGCCGCGTTCAGTTTTTCAACCACGGTGGCATTGTAAGGGGCGATAAAATTGTCCAGCATTTTCGAGCCACAGCTGGTTTTTACATCACGGGTACAAAAAATATCTTTCAAAGCCAGGGGAATGCCAGCCAGTGGGCCGGCACTGCCCGCTGCTCGTTCGCTATCCGCTTTTTCAGCTTGTTTGAGTGCCTGCTCAGCAGTCACGCTGATAAAACTGTTCAGCTTGCCGTCGGCCTTGTCAATGCGCTGTAAATAGTGAGTAGTAAGCTCGCGGCTTGAAAACTCACCACTTTTTAAAGCGGCAGCGAGTTGCGTTAATGTTTTCTCATACATGACCCAGAAGCTCCGTTCAGGGGCGAAAAAAAAAGGCATAAGTGGTGGCTTGGGTAACCTCGAATACGCGGTTATTCGACGACGCGGGGTACCAGATATAAGCCGTTTTCCACCGCCGGAGCACAGCGCTGAAACGTGTCGCGCTGATTCGTTTCGGTTACTTCATCGGCGCGCAGTCGCTGGGTCGCATCTAATGGATGGGCAAGTGGCTTAACGCCTTCTGTATCAAGCCCTTGGAGTTGATCGACCATGTCCAAAATCCGGCTTAGGTCGTCTACAAAACCGCTGGCTTGGTCATCGCTGACAGCGAGTCGGGCCAAATGCGCGGCCCGGCGCACATGAGATTCTTCAAGCGCCATGATCGAAGTTTCCTCGTAAACTTAATGGAACAATACCCGCTTTGAGCGGTATACATACCGATATCAAAAAAAACGTCTTGTGTAGCAGACGTGGAAAATAGCGTAAAAGGTACCACATATTGGCCTTAACGGGCAGTATTAGGCACGACTCGTGCTTGCTGCAAAGGGGTTGCGGTGATACCGTTTGCATCCGCATAGGGTTCCCGGTCTGCACTAGGTAACAACATCCATGTTTAAACGTTTGAGGGGGCTGTTTTCCAGCGATCTGTCGATCGACTTAGGTACAGCCAACACACTGATTTATGTACGCGGTCGCGGCATCGTGCTCGATGAACCTTCCGTGGTGGCAATTCGACAATCTGGCAATATGCGCAGCGTCGCGGCAGTCGGTACCGATGCCAAGCGAATGTTGGGTCGTACGCCTGGCAATATTACTGCGATTCGGCCGATGAAAGATGGCGTTATTGCTGATTTCACCGTCACCGAGCAGATGCTCCAGCACTTTATCCGCAAGGTTCACCAAAGCACTTTTTTAACCCCCAGCCCGCGTGTGCTGGTGTGCGTTCCTTGCATGTCAACGCAAGTAGAGCGTCGGGCGATTCGTGAGTCTGCTGAAGGTGCTGGCGCTCGCGAGGTGTTCTTGATCGAAGAACCCATGGCTGCGGCAATTGGCGCCGGCCTTCCGGTAGATGAAGCCCAAGGGTCGATGGTGGTGGATATCGGTGGTGGTACTACCGAAATCGCGATTATTTCACTCAATGGCGTGGTCTATTCCGAATCTATACGCGTGGGTGGGGACCGTTTTGATGAAGCGATCACCGCTTATGTTCGTCGCCATTACGGCAGCCTGATTGGTGAAGCCACCGCCGAGCGCATTAAAGAAGAAATTGGTTGTGCCTATCCCGGTGGCGAACTACGTGAAATTGACGTACGCGGGCGCAACCTGGCCGAAGGCATTCCAAGAAGCTTTACGCTAAACTCCCACGAAATCCTGGAAGCTTTGCAAGAAACGCTGGGTTCCATCGTGGCTGCGATCAAAAGCGCTCTTGAACAGTCTCCGCCCGAGCTGGCGTCTGACATCGCCGAGCGTGGCTTGGTGTTAACAGGGGGCGGTGCCTTATTGCGCGACTTGGATAAGCTCATTGCTGAAGAGACGGGGCTACCGGTAATTGTTGCCGAAGACCCATTGACCTGTGTTGCTCGCGGCGGTGGTAAAGCACTGGAAATGATTGATCAGCACACCTTTGAGTTGCTGTCGAGCGACTAATCGCAGCGGTTAATTGCGGGGGGATTGCCTATTAAACCGCTGTTTTCGCACGGGCCGCTGCCGGGATATCGGCTGTTTTTCTGCGTGCTGGCTGCCAGTGCTTTAATGTTTGTCGACCAGCGTTTTACGCGCATGGAACATGTGCGTGCACAAATGTCGATGGTCGTTGCTCCTATTCAATGGGTGGTTAGTGTGCCTAGCGACCTGTTGAATTGGGGGTCGCTTGCGCTCTCTGATCAACAGGCATTGGTTGATGAAAACCGCCGTCTGCGTGAACAGATTCTTACCCTCTCCCATCGTGGTCAGCGAATGGCCAATTTGACCGCTGAAAATAGCGAGCTGCGCGATTTGCTGAACGCTGCTAAACGCCGTGATATCCCCTATATCACAGCGGAGCTGCTGTCGCTCGACAACGATCCTTTTAGCCATCAAATGGTCATTAACCGTGGGCATCGAAACGGTGCCTACGTAGGTCAACCTGTCATCGATGCGTCTGGCCTGGTGGGTCAAATTACGGCTGTTTCTGCCTACTCCAGCCGCGTTCTGCTACTGGCAGATGCCAGTCACGCCTTGCCGGTTCAACTCAATCGTAACGGCCTACGTTTTATCGTACAGGGGGCCGGGCGCTACAACAGCGTGAATGTGATGCATGTGCCTGATACGGCGGATATTCGTGAGGGCGATTTGCTGACCACGTCAGGGTTGGCTGGTCGTTTTCCGCCCGGTTACCCCGTGGCGCGTGTAACCGAAGTCTTTCACGATCCCGGTAAGCCCTTTGCTCGGGTAACGGCCGAACCCATGGCACAGCTACAACGTTCTCGTCATTTCTTGCTGTTATTTCCGCCGCCACGGCAGGAAGTTGATGAGCAAGCTTGGGACGAGACATTGGATATTTCGGCAGAGGCGTTACGCTCTTTGCTGCAGCTTGCCACTCCCGAACAAGAGGTGCCCTGATGGCGCGCGCACCGGTAGTACCCATTTTAGCGATTTGGCTAAGTCTGCTATTGGCGTTATGCCTGCAAGTTATGCCGCTAGCGGATGGCTGGCAGGTGTACCGCCCGGAGTGGCTGGGTCTAATGCTGATCTACTGGAGTATGCGAACGCCCGACAGGGTCGGTGTTTTTCATGGTTTCGTGCTGGGCATTTTGATGGATTTAATTGAAGGCACCGCGCTCGGTCAGCATGCGCTCATTTACGCACTGTTAGCTTTTCTTTGTGCACTGGTGTATCCACGCTTTCGGGCTTATTCATTAGTACAGCAGTCGGCCTTGGTATTAGTGCTACTTGGCTTGGTGCAACTCGTTGCGCAATGGTTGCGAACCATTTTGGGCGATTTTTCGATTCATTTAGCCTTTTTAATACCCTCACTGATTAGTGCGCTGCTGTGGCCATGGCTGGCCACGATGTTTTTAGCATTAGAACGTCGATTGGCCACTTCATGACGGTCCCTGTCTTGTGCTTAGCCTCTGCCTCGCCGCGCCGCAGGGCTTTATTGGCATCTATTGGCGTGCCCGTAACGGTGCACCCGTGCGACATCGATGAGTCCCTCTTTGCCGATGAGGTGCCCACGGCGTATGTAAGCCGTCTGGCAATGGCCAAAGCTGAAGCTGCCGTCCCCCTAACTGACTTGCCAACGCTCGGTTCCGATACCGCAGTGGTGGTGGATGGACGTATTCTAGGTAAGCCGGTAGACGCCCAGCACGGTGCCGAAATGTTACAGCTGCTGTCTGGACGCAGCCATGAGGTGCTTACTGCCGTCGCGGTAAGTGGGCCGGAAGGCATGCTCTCCTGTTGTGTCGCTACCCAGGTGACGATGCGTGAAATTGAAACACATGAAATAGCGGCTTACTGGCGTACCGGCGAGCCTGCCGATAAGGCGGGAGGCTATGCGATACAGGGTCTGGCAGCCGTGTTTGTAAAACAGATCCAAGGCAGTCATTCGGCGGTGGTAGGACTACCGCTGTTTGAGACGACGCACTTGCTACGTCGACAGGGTGTGCCTATCTGGCAGCGCGTTTAACTGCCTAGATGAGAGTGCCGCCTGCGTCGCTGGCAAGGAATACGTCAACCAACAAGGAATTTTGCATGAGCGGTGAAGTTCTCATCAATTTAACGCCAATGGAAACCCGCGTAGCGCTGGTTGAAAATGGCGTTTTGCAAGAGGCACTGATCGAACGTTCCCGTCGGCGTGGTATCGTGGGCAATATCTACAAAGGCAAAGTAGTCCGTGTACTGCCTGGAATGCAGGCTGCCTTTGTTGATATTGGCTTAGAGCGGGCGGCGTTTATTCATGCCCATGAAGTAATGCCTCCCGGCACGCCCCCAGATGAGCAGCAAACCATTGGGCAGTTGCTTCACGAAGGGCAGGCGCTAGTGGTGCAAGCCACCAAAGACCCGATTGGTAGTAAAGGGGCGCGCTTAACTACCCATCTGTCGATTCCTTCTCGTTATTTGGTCTATATGCCGGACTCCCCGCACCATGGCGTATCGCAACGTATCGAGGATGAGCGTGAGCGGGAGCGTTTAAAAGCACTTCTGGATAGCAGTGTGGCAGAGCAAACGCTGGAAGTGACGGGTGGCTTTATTGTCCGTACCGCTGCCGAAGGGGTGGGCGATGAAGAGCTCAAAGGCGATATGCACTTTTTGCTACGGCTATGGCGCAAAGTGAGCGAGCGTAAAGTAACCGCAACGCCACAAACTGTCATTTATGATGATTTACCGCTATTTATGCGTACCCTACGCGATGTCATGCGCGATGATATCGAAAAAATACGCATTGATTCGCGAGAGAATTTCGTCAAGTTGGTGGAGTTTGCTGAAGAGTTTATGCCCGATGCGGTTGAGCGTATTGAGTACTATCCCGGTGAGCGCCCTATCTTCGATCTTTACAGTGTCGAAGACGAGATCCAAAAAGCGCTGGGGCGTAAAGTACAGCTGAAATCGGGTGGCTACTTGGTGATTGATCCCACCGAGGCGATGACAACTATTGATGTTAATACCGGTGGTTATGTCGGCCACCGTAATCTTGAAGAGACCATTTTCAAGACCAATCTTGAAGCGGCCACCGCCATTGCCCGCCAGCTCCGGTTGCGTAATCTGGGTGGCATTATCATTATCGACTTTATCGATATGGTTGATGTTGAGCATCAGCGCCAAGTATTGCGTGTCCTTGAAAAAGCCTTAGAGCGCGATCATGCTAAAACCAAGTGTACGGGCGTCACCGAGCTTGGTCTTGTTCAGCTTACGCGTAAACGCACCCGGGAGAGTTTGGAGCAGACACTCTGCGAAGCCTGTCCTACCTGCAGCGGTCGCGGAACGCTTAAAACCCCAGAAACTGTCTGCTATGAAATCTTTCGCGAGATTCTGCGCGAAGAGCGTGCTTACAGTGCTGAAACCTACATGGTGCTAGCCTCGCAACCGGTCGTTGATCGTTTATTGGATGAGGAGTCAGCGGCGGTGGCAGACCTGGAAACCTTTATCAATAAAACCATTCGTTTCCAGGTTGAGCAGCACTACTCCCAAGAGCAATACGATATCGTACTGATGTAATCATGCAGACTCGTTCGCTGGTGCGTTGGAGTTTATTGATTGCAGCCTGGCTACTGGGCAGCACCGCTGTGCTGCTGCTTCTACTCCGCTTGGCCATTAGTCAATCCGACGCGCTAACCCCGCGCATTGAAGCGCTGCTTGAAGCACGTATTGGCGTGCCGGTGACTATTGAGCATTTATCGCTCTCGCTCGCCCGTAATGATCTGTTATTACGGCTCGATGGCCTGCATGCAGAAACGCCCGATGGCCAAGCGCTGTTTTCTTTGCAGCATGCGGGGCTGCGTTTGGATACCTGGGCGTCGCTTGCCAATTGGGCCCCCATTTTCAGCGATGCCCGGATAAGCGGTACCGAATTCCACCTTTATCAAGGTGAGGGTGCCGCTTGGCAGTGGCCTAAGCCTGCCGAGTTGCCACTATTGATGGAGGCTGAGCCGGATGTCGATCTGGCTACTATCGATGACTGGGCAGGTCTCGTTCTGCGTCAACGTCTATGGGTGGATGATACACGCGTGGTTCTGCATGGCCGACACGACACAGTGATGCTGCATGCGCAAACCCTGCTCTTGACTGGCGATGAGCGACGCACCCGGCTGGAAGGCGCCATCAATATTGCTGAATCTCTCCAGCAAGCCCGCAAGGTGGCCCTTCCCGCCGCTGAAATGAAGGTTGAAATGCAGCCTGGCCAACGGGGCTTTAGCGATTTTTCGGCAGCGTTTCAATTGGATATTCAGCTTGATCAGCTAGTCGTCTTGGGGGATATGTTTCGGCCCGATCATGCAGCCTATTTAGAACAGGCCGGGGGCAGTGCGCGGCTGTGGGGTCGTTGGCGTGCCGGGCGGCTTGAAGAGGCCCGCGTCGCCGTCGACGTACCACAGTTAACGCTTCGCCATAATGTACAGTACGCAGTATTAAGAGACATTGAAGCCAATGGCCTGTGGCAACGCGACGGTGAAGGAGGTGAGGCATGGCTAAGCGGCGATGCGGAAAGCGTCGAGTGGGCCCAGCCCCCCGGCGGCAGCGTGGGACCGGCCCTACCACGCCACTGGCACGCCACGCATCAGCCTGGGGAGTGGGAAGTACGTACCAGTGCCTTTGAGCTCGCCTCACTGACCGCTTGGCGTGACTATGTATTGCTCCCCGAGTCCGTCACGCGAGTATTGCAAACCCTCGCTCCTCGGGGGCAAGTCGAGGGGTTGCATGTGGGGCAGCAGGAGGGTCGCTGGGGTGTGGACGCGGCGCTAACGAATGTAGAAGTCTCGCCGTGGCAGCATGCACCGGGTGGTGGCCCATTGGACGCCTGGGTGCAAGCGCGTGACTTTCGCGGCCGTGTACTGTTTAGCAGTCACGGCGACAGTACGCTCTACTTCCCCGAATTTTTTGCTGACCCTATGCAACTCCGACGTGCCGAAGGGGAAGTGGAGTGGGTGTATGACGGGCCCAACACGATGGTAAGCGGTAAGCGGCTCAGCGTTGACTGGGATGGTGCCCAGGTGGTGGGAGGCTTCGGTTTAATAACAGGCAATCAGCGCGGCCATTTTGGTTTAGACCTGGATTTTAGTGAAGTGGATGCGTTAGAGCGCCCGCTGGCCCAGTGGTTGCCGCTTAGCGTAATGGATGATGACCTTCGGGACTGGTTGCTCGATGATATTGGTGGCTACGTCACCGAGGGATCGCTGCAGTTAAGCCAGCCGCTAGGAAATGATGTCACCACTGAAGATTTTACCGCCACACTTGAGTTGGCGATTACTCAAGGGCATTTACCGATTGCACCTGGCTGGCCGAGCCTTGATGATGTTAAAGGCCGCCTCATATGGCAAGACAGAGTATTAGAAGCTGAAATAGAGCATGCCCAGAGCCATGGCGTCACTGCTTCAGAGGGTGAGTTGGTGATGGAAAATGACACGCTTAATCTTTCAGGCCAATTACAAGCTGATGGGACAGCATTAACGGCATTTCTGCAGACGATGCCTGATATAGACCTTTCTCAATTAAGCGATTTGAGCGTGACCGGTGACGTTAACGGCGATATTGCGCTGTCGCTACCATTGGACATCCCCGAAGCACTGCAATTGGAAATTAATGCGCTTCCAAGATTTTCCGAAGTCGTTTACCAACCGTTGGATTTACCCCTTCAAGCGGTTGAGGGAGATCTTGCATGGCTCCAGAACGGCGAGAGCCGCGGGCTCGTCGGCGAAGCCAGTGGCCAATTGCTAGGTGGGGAAATAGCGGCAGATTTCAATACCCAGCGCGACGCAATAGCGTTGCAGGGTAATCTTGCTACCTCCGAGCTTTTTGAACTGGCGGGAGTGAGTGGCCGCCAGGGGCGGCTACCGCTTGAAGGGCAGCTGCAGTGGCAGGGCAACATCAGCCTATTGCCGACGCCCACCCTGCGAATGGATAGTCGCCTAATGGGCATCACCAGTCGCTTGCCTGACCCTTTTACCAAGACTGCCCAGCAGCCATGGCCTTTGACCGTTACTGCTGATATTGATAGTGGACGCATCGAAAGTCGTTTGGCAGATATTGCTTCTGCACGCATTCAGCAGCGCAATGGCTCAATGGCCGGGTCGCTATACTTAGGCAGTAAAGCAGAGAGCGCACATGCCTGGCCTAATCAGCCTGGAATTACCATCAATGCCAATATACCGCAGCTTGACCCGCTAGCGTGGCAGCAGGCGATCACACCGTTAATGGTAGACGAGGCGCCTACATCATCTAGCGAGGGTACTCAAACGCCGTTAACGTTTTCATTAACAACACCATGCGTGGTTTACCAGGAGGAGTGTTTAGGGAGTTTTAGCGCGAATGGTGGCGTTAACGGTGGCTTTGTTGATATGGGGTTGAGCGGTAATCTTGTCACTGGGCGTTTACAGTATAATGCACAATCACCGCAGCCCTTAGACATGGCCATTGAAGCATTGTCACTTGATCGCTTATTGGCGTTAGCGAACGTACAACATGCTAGTGATGCACCTACCCCAGACTCCTGGCTAAAAGCGGTTGAAACCCAGCGCGAGGCGCCTGCCGCAATTCCAGATTGGCTGGCTGATGTGCCCAATGGGCGCTTGCGGTTAGCCGAAATTGCTATGGGGCCACGTCGCTTTGGCCCTTTAACGGCCTACTGGAAAACTGATGATGAGCGGTTTTCGCTCACGCCCGTTGGCTTAACTCTGGGTCAGCTTTCCGCTCGCGGCGAGCTACACTGGGAGGGAGATGCTGCCTCCAGCCATACCTGGGCGGACATTTCTATCCAAGGCGGTGATATAGGGACAGCCCTTGAGCGCCTTGATCAGCCTGTGGCCATGCGCAGCCGCAGCACTGATGTGGTTGCCTCTCTGGATTGGCCGGGGGCACCCTGGCAACTGGCGCTAAGACATGCCGATGGCTATATCAGTACGGATATCCGCGACGGCAGCTTTGTTACACTGGAGTCCGCACCGGCGCGTCTCATCGGCTTACTCAATTTTGATAATATTTTGCGCCGTTTGCGCTTGGATTTTTCTGACGTTACCGGCCGAGGTACAGCGTTTGATCGTGTCAAAGGTACGGCTGATGTCACCGGTGGGCTGCTCACGCTACGTGGCCCATTGCAAATTGATGCCCCGGCCACCACTCTAACGCTTACTGGCAATGCCAATCTGGCGACACGTGAACTTGACCAGCGACTTGGCGTCACACTGCCAGTGACGCAAAGTTTACCGATCGCGGCCATTGCCGTTGGTGCGCCCATCGTGGGCGGCGCGCTGTTCCTCGCTGATCAGTTGTTTGGCGACGCCTTAGATCGCGCCACGACACTCCATTATCGCGTGCGAGGTCCTTGGACTTCGCCGCAGGTTACTTTAGAAGGCCCCCAATGACCGCATATAAAAGTGATGTAGATACGGCTGCAGCCATCCTCTTGACGCCTGGAGGGCTGGATTTGGATGCCCTGGAAACAGGGTTGGACTACGCCATGGGCGCGGGCATTGACTACGCCGATCTCTATTTTCAGCGCACCTGGCAAGAGGGGTGGGTACTGGAAGATAGCGAGGTGAAAGAAGCGAGTTACAATATTGATGGTGGTGTCGGCGTGCGCTCATTGGCGGGCGAAAAAACCGGCTTTGCCTACTCAAACCAAATTACCGCCGATGCATTAATGGATACCGGTCGTACGGCGGCGGGCATCGTGCGCAGTGGCAAACGTCTGCCTGGGCAGTTGGTTCAGCCTGTGACAGCCATGTCGCGCTATGCCGGTATAGATCCGTTAGCGGGGCTAAGTGCTGAAGATAAAGTTGCCATGTTGAAACAGGCTGATCGAGTGGCGCGTGCCGCTGATCCGAGTATCAGCCAGGTGAGCGCCTCGCTCTCGGGTACCTATGAGGTGGTATTGGTCCGGGCCAGTGATGGCACGTTGGCTGCCGATATTCGCCCACTGGTGCGCTTCAATGTCAGTGTCATTGCGGTTAAAAACGGTCGCCGTGAGCGCGGCAGTGCGGGAGGCGGCGGTCGATACTCCATGGCGAAGCTGCGCGATGACCAAGTGGCGGAACTGTACGCTAAAGAGGCGGTTCGTCAGGCGCTGGTCAATCTTGAAGCCATTGATGCCCCCGCTGGGCAAATGCCTGTGGTACTGGCATCAGGTTGGCCGGGAATTTTACTCCATGAAGCGGTGGGGCACGGCCTTGAGGGTGATTTCAATCGCAAGGGTAGTTCCGCTTTTGCCGGGAAGATGGGTAAACGCGTCGCGGCCAAGGGTGTCACGATTGTGGACGATGCCACCATAGCGGATAGTCGTGGAGCAATGAGCGTGGATGACGAGGGTACACCGGGTCAATACACACCGCTCATTGAAGACGGTATTTTAACCGGGTATATGCAGGACAAGCTCAACGCGCGGCTAATGGGGATGGCACCCACTGGGAATGCGAGACGTGAGTCCTTTGCCCATCTACCGATGCCGCGTATGACCAATACCGTGATGCTCGCCGGCCAAGATGAGCCCAGTGATATTATCAAAAGCGTTAAACGAGGCATCTATGCGGTGAGTTTCGGTGGCGGTCAGGTGGATATCACCTCAGGTAAATTCGTGTTCTCCGCCAGTGAAGCCTACCTGATTGAAGACGGCAAAGTGACAGCGCCGGTAAAAGGGGCAACGTTAATTGGTAATGGCCCGGAAGCGATGCAGCGGGTCTCTATGATTGGTCATGATATGGCGTTGGATACCGGTATCGGCGTATGTGGCAAAGAGGGGCAGGGGGTACCAGTAGGTGTCGGCCAGCCCACGTTGAAATTGGATGAGCTGACCGTCGGTGGAACCCAGTCTTAAGTTCGTTCTTAAGGAGGCTGTTTTTAACGAGCCGCCTTTAAAGAGCTGCCTTTAAAGAGCTAAGGTTTCTCGCAGGTGTTTGAAGAGCTTGCGCGAGCTTGTGGGTGGTTTGCCCTGCTCGCGCTCACGCTGTGCATTGCGAATCAATTGACGCAGCGTCTGGCGGTCCGCATTCGGGTACTCGGCCATAAACTGGTCGACCGCCGCATCGCCTTCGTCAATTAAGCGATCACGCCATTTTTCGAGGCGGTGAAACGCGTGGTCGCGCTGCTCCTGCTCTTGGTCAATTGCGTCGAACACGCCTTGAATAGCGGTGAGATCCTCTTTACGGATTAATTTGCCGACGTACTGCATATGCCGACGGCGGCCTTCGTGAGAGCGAATACGAGAGGTTTCTTCGATAGCACGCAGCATATCATCAGAAAGGGGGAAACGGGCGCGCTCTGCCGGTCGCATGGCGATTAAGGTTTCCCCAAGTGCCTGTAAGGCATGCATTTCGCGTTTGAGTTGCGACTTGCTTGGGCGTTCTTCCTGCTCTTCTGGTTCATTAGTACTTGGGACGGTATCGGGACGTTGCTTACGCATAGTGTGACTCATAGACAAGATTCGTTGCGGCATTATACCAGCTGCGAGAACAACATTGATTCGCCGAAGACATTCTGTTGAAAGACAGTCGGTGGAAAAGGAGGTTATATGGCACAGGCATTTGATGCATCCGCGCAGCAGGCGTTATTGACCGCGCGGGCCGAAGAGGCGCTAGCGCTGGCAAAGCGCATGGGCGCAGATGCTGCTGAAGTAGGCGCAAGCGTTGACCAGGGTATAGGTGTCAGTGTGCGCCTGGGTGAAGTTGAAACGGTAGAGTTATCGCGCGACCAGGGTATTGCCGTTACGCTTTACGTTGGTCAGCGTAAAGGCAGCGCTTCATCGACTGATGCCAGCAGTGCCTCGATTCAGGCAGCGGTAGAGAAAGCGTTGGCGATCGCCCGCTATACCGGTGAAGACCCGGCCGCTGGGCTGGCCGATGCATCGCTCATGGCGTCTGAGCTGCCCGATCTAAAAGTGCACTACCCATGGTCACTCACAACGGATGAGGCAATCGAGCTGGCACTTTCCTGCGAGCAGGCGGGGCGCGATGTAGAAGGCATCTCTCAGTCGGATGGTGCGTCACTCTCCAGCGGCGAAGGGGTACGCGTTTACGCCAATAGTCACGGTTTTTTAGGCACCCAAAAAGGCAGCAGTCATTCACTTTCATGTATGCTGATTGCCCAGGATGCGAGCGGTATGCAGCGCGACTACGATTATACGTCTGCGCGCGATCCGAAGGCGCTACGTGACCCGGCCGAGGTCGGTCGCGAAGCTGCGGTGCGTACGCTGCGAAGACTCGGCGCTAAACGCCCACCAACAGGCACCTTTCCAGTGCTGTTTGACCCGTCGTTGGCCAGCGGTCTGATTGGCCATCTGCTCGGTGGGTTAGCCGGTGGCGCGCTTTACCGTCAGGCCTCGTTTTTGTGCGACCGGCTCGGCACGCCGCTGTTTCCCGATTGGTTTAGCCTTGAAGAAAGACCAATGGAAGTAGGCGCTACAGCGAGTTCGCCGTTTGATGGTGAGGGCGTGCAAACTCGAAATAATCGCTTTATCGATCAGGGCCGCATAGCCAGTTATATGCTCTCTTCGTACAGCGCTCGAAGGTTAGGTATGCAAACCACGGGCAATGCTGGTGGGGCGCGTAACGTGCGTTTAGCGACACCGCTGCAATCCCGTGAAAGTCTATTGCAAGAAATGGGGCGGGGTATTTGGGTAACCGAGTTGATGGGGCAGGGCGTTAACGGTGTTACCGGTGATTATTCCCGTGGGGCAGCAGGTTTTTGGGTCGAAAACGGCAAAGTACAGTACCCGGTCGAAGAGTTTACGATTGCCGGAAAACTGGAGCGGATGTTTGCTGGGTTAGTGGGTATTGGTGATGATACCGATACCCGTGGCAGCGTACACACGGGAAGCTGGTTAATAGATGCAATGACGGTGGCTGGTGACTAACAAGTAAAAGCGGGCGGTTACTGATCTTCTTCAAAACGGGCTTCGAACAGCGCTTGAATAGCATCAAGCGCCTGTTCGGCGTCGTCCCCTTCTGCATTGACCTTTAGCTCAGTTCCGCAAGGGGCAGCTAGCATTAGCAATGACATAATATTAGCGGCGTCGGCCACCTGATGTTGCTTGTAGACCCGTATTTTTGCCGTGAAATGTTGGCCGCATTTAACCAGTTTAGTGGCTGCGCGTGCATGTAAACCGCGTTGGTTTGTGAGTGTGAGTATTCTTTCTGGCACCCTGGTTCCTTTTCGCCGAGTGGTGTCATTATGGGTAGAGGCACTTAAGAGGTTTCTTGTCGCTCGTCGCTGTAATCATTGCTGGCTAAAGGTACGGTTGGCTGACCTCCCAACGTATATTGCAGCCCTAGTTCGCGATGACGTAATTGAATCTCGCCTATGCTGTGTGCCAGTCTCTCAGCTAATTGTTCGACCATATAGACCGAACGGTGTTGGCCACCCGTGCAGCCAATAGCGATAGTCATGTAGCTGCGTTGGCTATTCTTATAAGCAGGTAGCCAACGTTCAAGCCATGCCTGAATATCGTCTCTCATGGCATCAACAATCGGGTAGCTGCTTAAAAAAGCCGCAATATTAGCGTCGCGTCCAGTGAATTGACGTAGCGTGGGATCCCAGTAAGGATTAGGCAAACAGCGCACGTCGAATACCAGATCGGCGTCTAACGGTACACCCCGTTTGTAACCGAAAGATTCAAGTGTCAGTGTCAACTTATCGCGCCGTTGGTGCGCTACTTGGTCGGTAATGCGTCGACGTAAATCGTGTACCGATAAGCGTGATGTATCGATGAGTAAGTCGGCTAGATCACGAATATCGTGCAGTGTTTCTTCTTCTTTATTAATCGCCTCTTCCAACGTCATTTCACTATCGCGCGTCAGCGGATGGCGCCGTCGCGTAGCGGAGTAACGTTCAAGCAGTATACGCGCATCGGTCGTCAGGTAGATGACTTGAAAATCAATCTTACGCTGGCATAGCTCCTCTAACAGCGAGGGCAGACGCTCCAGTGCACCGGGTAGGTTGCGAGCATCGATGCTGACCGCCAAGTGGGTGCGGCCTCCCTGGTGGCGTAGTTCGTCAACCAACGACCCCAGCAGCATGGCGGGAAGATTATCAATGGCGTAATAGCCAAGATCCTCGAGCGCTTGTAAGGCAATAGATTTACCTGACCCTGAGCGGCCGCTAATAATCACCAGTTGCATAGAGTCTCTCTTTGCTTTGATCAAGCTGCGTTGAGGGTGGTAAGCGGAAACAGTTGTTTGAACTGCTCAAAAACAGGTTTGTACGGCCCTCAGGTTGCTGATTGCTCACGAATCTTGCCAGTAATCAGCTCAAGTAGCTCACGCTGGCTGCCTGCTTTACGCAACTGCTGACGTGTGTCCGCATCATTCATAATGGTCGCCACCTGGCCTAGCAGAGAAAGGTGCGTATCATCGGCTTCTTCCGGCACTAGCAGTACAAACACCAGATCTACCGGGTCGCCGTCGATAGCATCAAAATCAATCGCTTCTGCCAGTTTTAAAAACCCTGCGATAGGGGCAGAGCAGTGTGGGCTGCGCGCGTGGGGAATAGCCACACCGTTACCAATACCTGTACTGCCTAAGCGCTCTCGACCGATTAAACGGCTAAACACTTCTTGACTGTCCAGGCTGGGAATATTTTGGGCAATAAAGGTGCTGAAAAACTCCAGCACCCTTTTTTTGCTGCCCCCGGGTACGTCGAAGAGGACACGTTCCGGGGGGAGTATGGTTTCCAACGTCATTGAATTAACGCACACCTGCGCCTTGGGCGCGGGCTTGTGCTTTTTCCTTATGTTTAACGAGTTGACGGTCAATTTTGTCCGCTAGTGCGTCAATAGCGGCGTACATATCACTGTCTATGGCTTCGGCATGTAAGTCAGCGCCTGCAGCATGCAGTGTACAGGCGGCATGCTGGCGCTCCTTCTCTACTGATAGGGTGACTTGCACCGTGGTTATATTGTCGTAATGGCGCTCTACACGTTCAAGCTTTTCGTTGACATAGTCACGCAAGGCGTCGGTCAGTTCTACGTGATGACCAGTGATATTAACTTGCATTGACGTACTCCTTATCCATCGGACTGTACTTCGATTGTAACCCTTTTTGCCGCGTTGCAAAGCCCTTGTCGAGAGTTTCCCTGAGAGGGTGACGAGTGCTAGCGCAAACGGCGCCGTTCACTGGAGGAGGGAATGCCCATCGCTTCGCGGTATTTGGCCACCGTGCGACGTGCCACCTGGATGCCCCCCTCATCTAAGAGCGTGACTAAGCGGCTATCCGAAAGCGGCTTGCCAGGCGGCTCTTCTTGGATCAGTTTCTTGAGCCGTGCGCGGATAGCCGTACTGGAGTGGCTATCGCCATCCTGCCCACTTACCTGGCTCGAGAAAAAATATTTGAGCTCAAAAACGCCCCGCGGTGTATGGATATATTTCTGAGTAGTTACCCGTGAAATAGTCGACTCGTGCATTTCCACGGCTTCGGCGATATCGGCGAGTATTAAAGGTTTCATCGCTTCTTCGCCATGCTCTAAAAAGCCAATTTGTCGGGTGATAATTTCACGGCCAACACGTAGCAGCGTATCGTTGCGGCTTGAAAGACTCTTAATCAGCCAGCGAGCTTCCTGAAGATGCTCTTTAAGAAACTGGTTGTCCTGACTTTTGTCTGCACGCTTTATCAAGCTGGCATAGTCAGGTTGTATCCGCAGCCGTGGCAGCGCCTCGGGGTTGAGTTCTAAATGCCAGCCTTCATGGTCATGGCGTACGACGAGATCCGGCGTTACGTAGCTGTCGTCGGTATCGCCATAGGCGCTGCCTGGGCGTGGATCAAGACTGCGTATTAGCAAAATGACATCCGCCAACTGATCATCATCAAGCCCCAGTCGGCGTTTTAGCAAGCGCATGTCATCTTTGCCCAACGCTTCAAGAAACTGTCGCACTAAGCGGCGGGCGGGGACCAGTAGCGGGGTATCATCAGGAAGGGCCGCTAGCTGCAGCATTAGGCATTCACGCAGGTCGCGGGCAAAGATACCCGTTGGCTCAAACTGCTGGAGCTTGAGCAAGATGGTTTCTACCTCGCGCTGGCTAAGTCCGTCAATGCCTTGAGCGCGAAGCCCTTCACGGATGTCATTGAGCGGTTGGGTTAAATAGCCGTTAGCGTCTAGCGCATCGATTAAGCTCTCCGCAACCTGCTGTTCACGCTCGCCAAAATCGGTCATCGCCAGTTGCCATAGCAAGTGCCCATGAAGGCTCTGGCCGGCAGCCTGACGCTCAAAGTCGGGCCCTTCACTACTGCTGGCGCCGTGACTTCCGATATCCTGGTAGGTATCTGACCAATCGCTATCTACTGATAATTCGGTGGGAATACTCTCGGACCACTCTTCTTCTTTAGGCTCGCTGACGGCCTGTTCGCTAAATTCATCTTCCTGTTCCAACAGGGGGTTGGCGTCTAAGGCCTGCTGAATTTCTTGACGAAGGTCCAGCGTTGATAGCTGTAACAGGGCGATGGCCTGCTGCAGCTGAGGTGTCATGGTCAGCTGTGTGCCGATACGCAGTTGTAGAGAAGCTTTCATGACCATCTGAGAACCACTCGTTATTCAGAATCCTCCACCCTAGTGCGAGTGAGGACCAGGTGCAAGTGCAATAAGCATGCCATTGGTGGTAAAGTCATTGTAGAGCACTATTTATAGGCCAAAAATAAGCGTCAGAATTAAGAAAAGCCTTACAGACGAAAGTCAGCACCCAAATAAACGTCTCTCACCTTCTGGTTTGTGAGAATGGCATCTGGAGAGCCGCTAGCGATGATTTGACCATCACCCACGATATAGGCGATATCACAAATATCGAGCGTTTCACGCACATTGTGATCAGTAATTAGCACACCAATATGGCGCTGCTTTAGCGCACGGATGATGGTTTTTATCTCGCCTACCGAAATGGGGTCTACGCCAGCAAAAGGTTCATCAAGCAAAATAAAGGCAGGCTCTGTCGCTAGTGAGCGTGCGATTTCCACGCGCCTTCTTTCCCCGCCCGATAGGCTCATGCCTAAATTGTCGCGAATATGCGTGATATGAAAGTCTTCCAGCAAAGCCTCTAAGCGCTGTTCCCGATCGCTGCGGTTAAGCTCTTTGCGGGTTTCGAGTATCGCCATAATATTATCGGCAACCGATAATTTACGGAAAATAGATGCCTCTTGGGGAAGGTAACCAATTCCCGCCGCTGCGCGCTCATGCATGGGAGCGCGCGTTAAGTCCACATCGTCGATGCCTACCTCGCCAGCATCGGATTTCACCAGCCCCACAATCATATAAAACGAGGTGGTTTTGCCCGCCCCGTTGGGGCCGAGCAAGCCCACAACGCTACCTTGGGAAATTTCTATATTGATGTCTTTAACCACTCGGCGCCGCTTGTAGCTTTTTGCCAAATGGTGAGCATAAAGGGTTTTAATCGGTGCGGTATCTGCTGTTGCCACGGCTTGGCTCCTACTGTTCCGGCTGAAGAGTCATGCGTATGCGCTGGGACTCGCTGCCATCAACGTCAGAGCGCGCTTGAATCACCTCACGGTCAATAAAATACTCAAGGCGACCGCCTCTAAAAGTATCCTCTTGCTGAATGAGCTCGGCTTGGTCGATCAACTCTACACGGCGCTCGGCGACGTGATAGATAATACGCCTCGCCCAGCCTTCGGTAGGGCCATCTTGCCCTTCAGCTTGATGGCGTAAATAGGCGCGCTCACCGGTGGCCGTCGCCAGGGCAAGCTCGCCTGCCTCATTGCGTTCAATTTCTACCCGCTCGCCACGTAATTGCATTTCGCCTTGACGAATTTCTACATCTCCCGTGTAAACGGCGGTGCCTGCCCGCTGATCAAGGTCTAAGCGGTCTGCTTCCACTTCTACCGGGGCCTGTTGTGAAGAAGTGCCCGTTTGGGCCAGTGCCGATAGCGGTAGCGAAAGCGCAAAAAAGCTAGTGTAGAAAACGGCTGTATAAATGATAGCTTTCATGGTGATTCCTATTAGCGTTGCGTGGCCGGAGGATGTATACCGCGCACATTATCAGTTAAGCGAACCTGGCTATCGTTAAGCCACGCGTCCATACGTGAAGCCGTCATCTGCTGGGGCGGTTGCTGCAACACTACCGGTGTTTCACTCCACGCGTGCTGGTTTAATCCATCATAATGCAATAGCTCGGTATCTAACTGCCAACCTTCGTCTGGAGCGATCAGGTTAGCCGAGCCTGACAGTAACAAGGCTTGGGTAGAGGAGTTGAGCATGCCGACATCGGCGCTGGCTAACCACTGGCGATTCTCACTGTCATACAATATTGCTTTGGGCGCTTCTGTCCAGGTCTCGCTTCGCTGGGGAGTATGAATGAGGCGTGGTGTTTCTAACGACTGCATAATGCTGCCACTATCACCAAATAACGTAATTTCAGCGTTTTCGAGTACGTGGCCCGGCTCCTGCGCCTGCGCTTCAGGATCGATGGTAATGTCTTGAGGTCCACGTGGGTCAAGCCAAACCAGCAGTACGCCCAAAGAGAGCACTAATCCGGTTAGCCAGACGCGCATTTTAAGCCGTTTAAACATTTACTTAAGACCGTGCAGATAGGTGTCGAGCACCGCGCCCCAGTGCCCCTGAGCTTCAAGCAATGTATCGCAAATTTCGCGTGCAGCGCCGTGGCCCCCTAGCCGCTCAGTAATCCAATCGGCATGAGTGTGCATATAATCCGGCGCGTTAGGAACGGTAATGCCGACGCCACAACGTTTAATAGCCGCTAGGTCAGGGAGGTCGTCACCACAATAGGCCACCTGTTCCAGCTCTATATCAAGTCGCTGGCAAAGCTCGCGCAAGGTAGAGAGCTTGTCTTCGCTGCCTTGATGGACATGGTCGATGCCAAGTGCTGCGGCGCGTTGGCTAACCATAGATGAATCGCGTCCCGTAATCAGCGCAACGTGAATGCCTACACGTTTGAGCAGTTTCAGCCCATGGCCATCCTGGGTATGGAACGCTTTGATTTCGATGCCGTCGGCCTGAAAATACAGGCGGCCATCGGTGAGTACGCCGTCAACATCCAGTGCTAGTAAGCGCACACGGCGGAGCCGATCAATTAGCGCAGCAGGTAGGGTCATAGAGCCTCCATTTCATTAAATTCGTAAAGCGGGTCGGTAACGCTATTCAAGTAATGCTAATGCGTTAAATAACGCCGCTGGCGAGCAGGTCATGCATATGTAAAGCCCCGATAGGGCGCTGTTGGTCATCAACGACGGCTAGCGCTGTAATCCGGCTTTCTTCCATTATACGTACTGCTTCGGCTGCTAAAATGTCGGGGCCAATGCGTTTGCCCGGTCGAGTCATGACATCATCAACGAGGACATCATGCAGGTTATGAAACTGATCCAGCGTGCGTCTAAGATCACCGTCTGTATAGACTCCGGCTAGGCGTCCCTCGCTATCGACCACGCAGGTGAAGCCTAACCCTTGCCGGGTGATTTCTAATAACGCGTCGCGCAGCGGGCTTCCCAGTGGAACCTGAGGTAGGCGCGCCCCATCGTGCATCAGGTCTCTGACACGCAGCAATAAGCGCTTTCCCAAACTGCCGCCTGGATGAGAAAGGGCAAAATCTTCAGCGGTAAAACCACGCGCTTCCAAAAGCGCGACAGCTAAAGCGTCGCCCAGGGCGAGCGCCGCTGTAGTGGAGCTGGTGGGTGCCAGATCGAGTGGGCATGCCTCACGCTCAACACCACTGTTCAGATGCGCATCGGCGTGCTTAGCAAGTGTGGAATGGGGGCGCCCCGTCATGCTGACAAGCGGTGTGCCCAGACGCTTAAGCAGCGGTAAGAGTGCAGTGACCTCGGCGGTTTCACCGGAGTTAGATAACGCCAGTACGACATCTGCGCGGGTGATCATGCCCAAATCGCCATGGCTGGCTTCGCCGGGGTGAACAAAAAAAGCTGGCGTGCCAGTACTGGCTAGCGTCGCCGCTAGCTTGCCAGCAATATGTCCCGACTTACCCATGCCGGTCACTACCACGCGTCCTTGGCAGGCGAGGATTAACTCGCAGGCACGGTCAAAGCTCTCATCTAGCTTAGCCTGCAGGCCGCCAATAGCTGCCTGCTCAATTTGCAGCGTACGCAGTGCGCTTTCGCGAAGTAGGCTGGGCGGAGCGATAGGCTGGCGCATAGCGTTTTCTCTTAACAATTGAAAATATACACAGTCGTCACCGCCAATAATAACACCTCGATACCCCTTATAGGCAGTAGTTGAGTTCGTTAGCCCTGAGTGCGTAGGGCGTTTAGGGCATAGATATTCAAGCCACAGGTACTCAAGACATAGCCACTCAAGATATAAAGTGATGAATCCACAGAACGATGACGCGGCTGAGTTAATAATGGACTCATCATTAAGAGGGCTTAATCGCTCAATATTGATAAGTAGCGTTATAGTACAATGTTCGATAATGTTATAGAAACGCTGTTTTTTAACTGTGATAGTGGCAACTAGGGTATGATAGCTACCCTTGTTTCGCCGCGTTAAGAGTCAACTGATCCATGATAGATGCTCCTTTTATAGAAGTTATAGATCTTCACTTCTCTCGTGGCGATCACGAAATTTTCCGTGGCGTAAATATGACCATTCCGCGCGGAAAAGTAACCGCCATCATGGGTCCAAGCGGTACCGGTAAGACAACGCTGCTTAAACTGATCGGCGGACAACTGACGCCAGAGCGTGGGCGTATATTGATCGATGGCCAGGATGTGCACCGGCTATCCCGAAAAGCGCTGTTTACGCTACGCAAACGCATGGGGATGCTATTTCAAAGTGGCGCACTGTTTTCCGATTTAGACGTATTTGAAAATGTTGCTTTTCCACTACGTGTGCACACTGATTTGCCCGATACGATGGTGCGCGACCTAGTGCTGCTAAAATTGCAGGCGGTTGGGCTGCGCGGGGCGCGGCACTTAACGCCCGCAGAGCTATCTGGAGGCATGGCGCGGCGGGTCGCTTTGGCCCGTGCCGTCGCGCTGGACCCAGAGTTGATTTTGTATGACGAGCCGTTTGTCGGCCAGGATCCCATTTCAATGGGCGTGCTGGTGCAGCTAATAAAACGCCTTAATCAGGCGCTGCAGCTGACCTCTGTGGTGGTGTCTCATGACATAAAAGAGACCTTGAGTATTGCGGATTACCTCTACTTGATTGCTGACGGTCAAGTCGTCGCCCATGGTACGCCGCAGACATTAGACACCAATCAAGACCCTCGAGTTTCCCAGTTTATTCACGGTGAGCCCGATGGGCCGGTGCCATTTCACTATCCCGCCGAGGCGTTTTACCGCGATATTTTGGGCGGGCCACCGATGACAAAGACAGGCTAATTGCTTCAATGCAGGGTAAATACAGGGCAGGGACAAATGCAGTCAAAATTTTCTAACGGCACCGCGCGCATTACCCGACTGGGGCGTCGAGGGTGCGATTTACTGGAAGCGTTAGGCCGCGCAGGGGTGTTTCTCTTCCAATCTGCTATCGGCGTGCCATCTCGCGAAGGTTGGCGGTTATGGTTACATCAAATGCACTTTGTCGGTGTGCTTTCCCTCGCCATAGTGCTGGTGTCTGGGCTGTTTATCGGTATGGTGCTGGCGCTTCAGGGTTATACCATTCTGGTCGATTTCGGCGCTGAGCAGGCGCTTGGGCAAATGGTGGCGCTGTCGCTGTTGCGCGAACTGGCGCCGGTCGTGGCCGCGCTGCTGTTTGCTGGCCGTGCGGGCTCGGCATTGACCGCTGAAATCGGCCTGATGAAAGCCACTGAACAGCTCACTAGCATGGAAATGATCGGTGTTGATCCGTTGCGCCGCGTGGTGGCCCCAAGGCTGTGGGCAGGGTTCGTGTCCCTTCCCATACTAACGGTGGGGTTCAGTGTGGTAGGTATCTGGGGAGGCTATTTGGTGGGCGTCGAGTGGCTGGGTGTGTTTGAGGGATCCTACTGGAGCAACATGCAGGCCAATGTGGCGTTTATCAACGATGTTGGTAACGGCATGATCAAAAGCGCGGTGTTTGCGCTGGTGGTGACCTGGATCGCCGTCTTCCAAGGCTATGATCTGGTGCCGACGTCGGAAGGAATATCGCGTGCTACGACGCGGACGGTGGTGTATTCGTCGCTTGCAGTTCTGGGGCTTGATTTTATGTTGACTGCCGTCATGTTTGGCGGCCTTTAATGGGTGGAGCAGTTTCATGAAACGCAGTAAAACCATGGAGTTCGGTGTTGGTCTGTTTATGATCGCTGGCATCTTGGGGCTGGTATTTCTCGGCTTGCGTGTTAGCGGACTCACGCTCTCTGCGCCCGCACAGTCATTTGAGCTAGAGGCCAACTTTGCCAATATCGGCGGTTTGAAGCCACGTGCCCGAGTCACCATGGCTGGCGTGACGGTGGGGCGGGTAGAAGCGATTGAGCTAGACACTGAATGGTACGATGCGCGGGTGGTACTGAGTCTCGATAGTGAGCTGGAAGGCCAGCTTTCAAGAGACTCAATTGCCTCTATTCTAACGGCGGGGCTGTTAGGCGAGCAGTACATCGGTTTAAGTGTGGGTGGGGACCCCGATATGCTGGAAGATGGCGATACGATTCGTGATACCCAGTCGGCGCTGGTGTTGGAAGAACTTATTCAGCAATTTGTGTCCAATATGGCAAGTAATTAATGTTGCAAATAACGAAGCATTCATCCAGTGCATTAACGTGTACGGGTAGGGAGATACGGTTATGAATGGAATTAAATCAATGCTGGGTCGCTGGTTAGTGGTTGTGGCAGCAACAATGGTAATGCTAGCGCCATTGCAATTACATGCGCAGTCTCAATCGCCAGAGGCGTTGGTTCGCGATAATGTTGAATCGCTGATGGCTGATCTTGAAGGTCGCAAAGATTATTACGCCAATAACCTAGGTGAGCTTGAAGCATTAGTGGACCGCAATCTCGACCAGGTGGCGGATTTTCGTTACATCGGCGCCAGCGTGATGGGTAACTATTTCCGCAATGCTACGCCCGAACAGCGCAGCCGTTTTGCCGATGTGTTTCGTCAAACCTTAATTGACACTTATACCCGTGGGCTGGTGACATTTGATTATGACGAGTTGCGGGTATTGGATGCCCAGCAGACTCAGCGCTACGACGATCAAGCGAGCGTCGCCATGGAAGTGGTCGCTAATAATGGGCAAGTATACCCCGTGAGCTATAGTCTACGGCTTTCAGACGGCGAATGGCGGGTTGTTAATGTGATCGTCAATGGCATTAACCTTGGCCTGACGTTCCGCAATCAGTTTGACCAAGCTATGCGCGATAATAATCGCGACTATGACGCTGTTATCAATGGTTGGTCGCCCGAGGTAGGTGTTGAAGAGCTAGAGCAGGGAGGCGATGCGTGATAGCGCTGTTTTCAGACCCTAGCGTTACCGTTAATGTAGAAGACGCAACATTAATGGTAGTGGGCGATGTTGATGTAACGCTGGCGGCCGATTTGGCCGCCAGTGGCGTTAAATGGCTCAAGCATACCGAACTAACCGCAATTAGTTTCGACTTTAGTCGCGTCGAAAGAGCTAGTAGCGTTGCCATCAGCGTACTGTTTGAATGGTTGCGCATCTGTCAACAACGCGCTATTCAGGTTCAAACTATCCACTTTTCAGCACCGCTTCGCCGACTTGCCTCATTGGCTGAGTTGGATGATTTGATTGAGCAACCCGCGGCTACCATGGTTGTTTGACGGAGTGGCATCGCCAAGCGCGCTGCTTTTCTTTATTATGTCGACCCAATTACGCTCATTAATAAAGATGACCACCAAAGGAGTTTTGTGCCATGCAACCCAACGAGGTAAAAGCACTGCTTGAATCCCGTATCGACGGATGCCAGTTCTATATCCAGGGTGAAGGCTGTAACTTTCAGGTGATTGCGGTTGGCGATGCCTTTGAAGGTCTCTCTCCAGTCAAGCGTCAGCAGCTTGTCTACGCTGCCCTGAGTGACGAGATCGCCTCCGGTGCACTCCACGCTATTAGCATCAAAACGTTTACTCCGGCGCAGTGGCAAACTGCGCCGGAAAACGTCCAATAACGGTTGCTCCATGGATAAATTAATCATTACCGGCAACGGATCGGTAGACGGTGAAGTGTGGGTGAGTGGGGCCAAAAATGCAGCGCTGCCTATTCTATGTGCCAGCCTGCTGGCCGATGGCCCTGTAGTGATTGGTAATTTGCCTCACTTGCAGGATATTACCACCACCCTGGAATTGTTGGGTCGCATGGGTGTTGAGCCGGTAATGGGAGAAAAGCTGAGTATACAGCTAGATGGCTCCCAGGTTACCCAGTGCCATGCGCCTTACGAACTGGTCAAAAAGATGCGGGCTTCCATCCTGGTGCTGGGGCCTTTGCTTGCCCATTTTGGTAAGGCCGATGTATCGCTACCCGGCGGCTGCGCCATTGGCTCACGCCCTGTGGATTTGCATATTCGTGGCCTAGAAGCCATGGGCGCGGAAATCCGAGTTGAGGCTGGCTATATACGGGCCCGCGTGGATGGCCGCCTAAAAGGGGCGACCATCTACTTCGATACCGTGACGGTGACGGGTACCGAAAATCTGCTGATGGCCGCGACGTTGGCCGATGGCAAAACTGTTTTGGAAAATGCTGCCCGCGAGCCGGAAATCGTCGACTTGGCAGAGTGCTTGATCAAAATGGGTGCCAACATCAGCGGGCATGGAACAGATACCATCACGATTGAGGGTGTCGAAAAACTGCACGGCTGCGAACATGATGTAATGCCTGATCGTATCGAGACGGGTACGTTCTTAGTGGCAGCTGCCATGACCGGGGGGCGAGTGAAGGTCAAGCGTACCCGCGCGGACATCTTGGACGCAGTGATTGCCAAACTGGAAGAAGCGGGGGCCGATGTCACCAGCGGCGATGACTGGATTGCTTTGGATATGCACGGTAAGCGACCAAAAGCGGTGAATATTCGCACCGCGCCATATCCTGCTTTCCCTACCGATATGCAGGCCCAGTTCGTGGCGATGAATGCAGTGGCTGTGGGGCACTCACGGGTGGTTGAAACCATCTTTGAGAACCGTTTTATGCACGTTCAAGAGCTTAACCGTATGGGCGCCAATATTGTTCTGGAAGGGAACACTGCCTTGATTGACGGGGTTGAAAAGCTTTCCGGCGCGCCGGTGATGGCGACCGACCTACGGGCCTCTGCCTCGTTGGTCATTGCAGCGATGATGGCCGAGGGCGAAACGTTGGTGGATCGCATCTACCACATTGATCGTGGCTATGAATGTATCGAAGAAAAACTACAGTTGCTGGGTGCGCGTATTCGCCGTATTCCCGGCTAAGCCCTGCTATAACGCTCGCTTACTATTATTTCTGCATGCTACTGGCGCTTGCATGCTATTAACCATTGGCCTAAACGATGAGTAAGCAACTGATTTTAGCCCTCTCGAAGGGTCGTATTCTGGAAGAAACGCTGCCTCTATTAGCCGATGCGGGGATTACCCCCGCAGAGGATCTAAGCAAAAGCCGTAAGCTGCTATTTGATACTAACTTGCCAGACGTAAAGCTGGTGGTTATTCGTGCAACTGACGTGCCCACCTATGTGCAGCTAGGCGCTGCCGATGTAGGTATTGCTGGTAAAGATGTACTGCTTGAACACGGGGCCGAAGGGCTTTATGAACCGCTAGATCTTGAGATTGCTCGCTGCAAGCTGATGACGGCGGGCGTCACCGGCCAACTGCCTGCGCGTGCGCGACGCCGGGTAGCTACCAAGTTTGTGAATGTGGCGCGTCGTTATTACGCCGAACAGGGCATCCAGGCCGAGGTGATTAAACTCTATGGTGCTATGGAGTTGGCGCCGTTAATGAATTTAGCCGACGAGATTGTCGATATTGTTGATACCGGCAATACCTTACGGGCGAATGGCATGGAGCCGCGTGAGCTTATTGCCCATATCAGCACCCGGTTGGTGGTAAATAAAGCGGCCATGACCATGAAGCATGAGCGTATCAAACCACTACTGGCCCGCTTGGATAGCGCCGTTAAGCAGCGTCAGAGACAGCTTGCCGAATGATAGGAGGTGACCTATGAGCGATCCCAAAAGCGAACAACGTGCTGCCACGGTTTCGCGCTTGTCGACAAGCGATGCCACTTTCCATCATCAGCTCGATGCGCTGTTAGATTGGGAAGGTGTTTCGGATAAGGCGGTTCAGGCGCGTGTAGAAGAGATTCTTGCCAGCGTTAAGCAGCGCGGTGATGCAGCAGTCATTGAGGCTACCAACCGCTTTGATCGGCTCTCAGCGACCTCCATGAAAGAACTGCAGCTAACACCTGAGCAGTTAAAGCAAGCGTTTGAGAACTTGCCTTCCGAACAGCGTGAAGCGCTCTCCAGCGCCGCTGAGCGCATTAAGCGCTACCACGAACGTCAAAAGCCTAGCTCCTGGCAATACGAAGAGGCTGACGGCACGGTGCTGGGGCAGAAAGTTACGCCACTGGATCGCGCGGGTATTTATGTCCCGGGTGGTAAAGCGGCTTACCCTTCATCGGTATTGATGAATGCGATTCCTGCGCACGTGGCCGGTGTTCGTGAAATCGTGATGGTCGTGCCTACCCCTGATGGCATATTAAATGAATTGGTGCTGGCTGCGGCACATTTAGCCGGCGTCGATTACGTTTTCACTATCGGTGGCGCCCAGGCGGTCGCTGCGCTTGCTTATGGCACTGAGAGTGTTCCTCGTGTCGATAAGATAGTGGGGCCGGGTAATATTTATGTGGCCACCGCAAAGCGTGCGGTGTTTGGCCAAGTGGGGATCGATATGATTGCCGGGCCTTCAGAAATTATGGTGGTTTCTGATGGGCAGACCGATCCAGACTGGCTGGCAATGGATTTGTTCTCGCAAGCCGAACACGACGAAGATGCCCAAGCGATTCTGGTTAGCTGGGATGCTGAACACCTGGATGCCATTGAGGCGGCGATTGAGCGGCTGCTTCCAACGTTAGAGCGCGAAGAAATCGTGCGTGAGTCGCTGCAAGCGCGGGGTGCCTTGATCCATTGCCAGGATATTCAAGAAGCCATTACGCTGATTAATCATATCGCCCCCGAGCACCTGGAGCTTTCGGTCGCTGCCCCAGAAACATGGGTAGACGATATCCGACACGCAGGTGCGATCTTTATGGGACGTTACACTGCCGAAGCGCTTGGTGATTACTGTGCGGGTCCCAATCACGTTTTGCCTACCTCTGGCACGGCGCGCTTCTCTTCACCGCTGGGCGTTTACGATTTCCAAAAGCGCTCTTCCATTATTCACTGCTCTGCGGACGGTGCTTCTGAGTTGGGTAAGATCGCTTCGATATTGGCGCGGGGAGAGTCGTTAACCGCTCACGCCCGCTCAGCCGAGTACCGTATTCGAGACTAAAGAAGCCCGTGTGGTTTACACCGTGCCAACGCGCCGTGACGCATTCAGGTCGTGACGCATTCAGGATGCTAGCGATGTGTTCGTCGTAATATATTGTTAGTCGTACTATGAATCGCGTTGGCCGGATATATTTTCATTAATCGGAATAGCGGGAAGCGGGCGTTCGCCAACTTCTAGCGTCATTTCCATGCGCTCACCGCTACGTACAATGGTTAGCGGGAGTGATGTGCCCGGCGGTATGGAGGCAATTTCACTCATTGTGGAGCGAGCATCTAAAATTGGCTGTCCGTCGACGGCAAGGAGTACATCCCCCGGTTCCAGCCCTGCTTGTGCCGCTGGGCCGCCGCTCACGACACCTGCAACGATGACGCCTTGGGGTGTTTGCAAGCCAAAGGACGCCGCCAGTTCTCGTGACAGCGCCTGTGCTTCAATGCCTAACCAGCCGCGAATGACCCGCCCCTGTGTGACCAGTTCATCGAGTATGCTGTGAGCAAGGTTGGCGGGGATCGCAAACCCAATGCCCTGAGAGCCTCCCGAGCGCGAGAAGATCGCGGTATTAATGCCGACCAAAGCGCCCTCTGGGTTGACCAGCGCGCCCCCGGAGTTACCTGGGTTGATAGCGGCATCCGTTTGAATAAAATCTTCGTAGGCGTTAAGCCCGAGATGATTGCGCCCTGTGGCACTAATAATCCCCATGGTGACTGTCTGGCCGACACCGAAAGGATTGCCAATGGCAAGCGCTACGTCACCCACTGCTACATCGGCTGAGTCCGTCAGTTCAATGACAGGCAAGTCGTCCAGTGCAATCCTCAGTACAGCCAAATCACTTTCAGGGTCAGTGCCGATCACTTCGGCAAGCGTTTCCCGCCCATCACGCAAAGCGACCTGGATTTCATCGGCGCCATTGATGACATGGTGGTTGGTCAGTACGTACCCGTCCTCGCTGACAATAACACCAGAGCCCAGGCTGGAGAGCATGCGTTGATGGGTGGTGGCATCATCCCCCTGGCTATTGAAAAATTGCTGGAAAAAGGGATCTGACATCAACGGGTGTTGGTCGCGCTCAACAATACGTGAAGAATAAATATTAACCACTGCAGGGGCGGCTTGCTCCACTGCCCGTGAGTAACTCACTGGCCCCTGGTGACGAGATAGTGGCGCTGCCTGATGTATTTCAGGTTCAGGGCGGTTAGGGACTGGCTCTACTGCTGTCGGCACCGAAGAAACAAGGGGAGCAGGTGCCTGAGTTGGTGAACTGCTAAATGGATTGGGCAATTCCTCTGGGAGTGCAAGCAAGATTAATACAGCAAGCAGCACGCCAGCAATAACGGGCCAGAGGTAAGGCAACACATAGCGTCGCATGCAATAAGTTCCTTGGCAGGTCGATCACGTGTTCGCGATAAAAAGCAGCGAGTTTTACAATGGTTTTATGGTAACACTTTCTTAGCATGTTCCTCACGGGTGCAGTTAAATCAATAAAGGAGTCAATATGATCTGTCGTGACCAGCTAGTAGCGGCCTGTGACCATCAACTGCGTGCTGCACAGTTTAAAGATTTTACCGTTAACGGTTTACAGGTGTCGGGTAGTGAGCAGGTGAAACGTGTGATGACGGGCGTTACTGCCTGTCAGGCGCTACTGGATGAAGCGGTCGCCTGGCAGGCGGACATGGTGCTGGTGCATCACGGCTATTTTTGGAAAAACGAGCCTGTTGCGATTACTGGCATGAAGCAGAAGCGGATCAAAACATTGCTGGATAACAACATCAGTCTATTGGCGTATCATTTGCCTTTGGACGCCCACGCTGAAATGGGTAATAACGCTGAGCTGGCCAGGCGGCTGGGGTGGAAAGTAGAGGGTTGCCTGGATGGTGAGCTGGGTGAAGGGTTGTTGTGGTCGGGGCGATTAGCCCAGCCGCTCTCAGTCAAAGCATTGGGCGAACAAATTGCGCACACGTTACAACGCCAGCCGTTGATCATTGAGGCGCCGCAGGTAGGGGATATCGAGCGCATCGCGTGGTGTACCGGCGGCGCGCAAGACATGATTACTGCTGCCTTTGAAGCGGGTGCGCAGGCGTTCGTATCGGGCGAAATATCGGAGCGAACCACACATTTAGCGCGCGAAATGGGTATTCACTATATTGCCGCAGGGCACCATGCTACTGAGCGTTATGGAGTTCAGGCATTGGGAGAGTGGTTAAGCGATGAGTACGATGTTGAGCACCGCTTCGTAGACATTGATAACCCAGCCTAAGTCTAAAGAAGGGGCCCCGAGTTGCCGTTGAGGATTTATGGGCAGCTATTCGGGGCTGGGTTTGTCAGTTTCAATCGGTCAATTTCAATCAGTGCTAGTAGCGTGGGGGCTGGGGTGTTGCCGCCTCGTGGCTTTTCAAGCCAAAGTCTTCGGATAATGTGCCGCCCTTGCCATCAGCGTAGTCGCGGGGCATGGCGGGGGGGCTGGTACTTTCTGTTGCCTGCTGTTCTGGCGTGGAATTGATGCCGGAAAGATCAAGGCTGGGCTGAATGGCTGCATCGCGAATATTCCATTCTGCTGCATCTTCCTTGAGCTGAAGTTCCAGTTGGCTCGCTTCCTCGCGTATGTTGTTAAGTCGCTGGTAAATACCATTTAAATGACTGCCCACGCTACTCTTCATTTCGGCAATTTGGTGTTCGCGCTCGAGTAGCTTTTGGCGCATGGAAGCAGCCTCACGCTGGCTCTTGCTGAGTAAGCGATAAGCGACCATTCCAACGATCAAACCGACGATGAAGCCGATCACGGCAAAAAATATTGGTGAGCTTGCGTCCACAGTGTTCCCCCTGGCGCCTTAATAAACAGTTAGGCTGCATTAACTAGCAGCTTAAGAATCGAATCAGGTTGCCATTATAGGCGTCAGTCAGCCGGTTGGGTCAATCCGCTCATGCGCTTAGAAGTCTCTCCGGGTATAATCACAGGCTAATCTTAGCTGTCAGTGGTTATGCTGGCTGCTGCCTTACAGGCTGTAGGAGGCGAGTGCATGTCATCAATATCTGCGGGTAGGGCAGCGTCAAAATCGCGCCCTGCATCGCCTATGGAGCGCTATCAAGCGGACTTGGAGCGCGATGATTTTCAATATGACCCGGCGCAGGAGTTGGCGGTAAAGCATCTACAGCGACTTTACGATGAGCTTGTTTCCGCGCCGACGCCAATGCCCAAGGCATTGGTCGCTAATAAAGGTCTAAAGGCCAAAATGGCGGGGTTAATCGGCAAAAAGGCGTCATCAACTGATGAGCCTGTCGTGCCTCGGGTTAAAGGGCTCTATTTTTGGGGTGGGGTGGGGCGTGGAAAGACCTACTTAGTTGATACGTTTTATGAAGCATTGCCCTTCCCCGATAAAATGCGCACGCATTTTCATCGTTTTATGCAGCGCGTCCATAATGAATTGACCCACTATAAAGGTGAAAAGAATCCATTAACGCTAATAGCCAGCAAGTTCGCTACTGAGGCACGGGTAATCTGCTTTGATGAGTTTTTTGTCAAGGATATTACCGATGCAATGATCCTTGCCAACTTGTTGGAAGCGTTGTTTGAGCGTGGGGTGGTGCTGGTAGCCACTTCAAATATCGTGCCTGATGATTTATACAAAGAGGGGCTTCAGCGTACCCGCTTTTTGCCCGCCATTGAGCTTGTAAACCGCCACTGTGAAGTGGTTAACGTTGACTCGGGTGTTGATTACCGACTACGCGCATTAGAGCGTGCTGCGATCTTCTACTCGCCACTGGATGAGGCGGCAGAGCAGGAGTTGTCAAGGAGCTTTCGAGCCATAGCGGGGAATGAAGGCGAGGCGGAGGCGTCGCTAGAAGTGAATCACCGAGTGCTTAAAACACACCGCCTGCATGACGATGTTGCTTGGTTTGAATTTCTGGAGCTCTGCGATGGACCGCGTAGTCAGAATGACTATATTGAGCTAGCCAGGGAATTTCATACTGTGCTGGTTTCTAACGTCAGTCGTATGGATGCCAAAAAAGATGATCAGGCGCGTCGGTTCATCAATATGGTGGACGAGTTTTATGACCGCGGCGTCAAGCTGCTAATGTCAGCGGAAGTGCCAATTGAGCAACTCTATAGCGGTGGAAGGCTGACGTTTGAGTTCCAGCGTACCCTCTCGCGTCTGCAAGAAATGCAATCGCAGGAGTACCTTGCGTTGGCGCATAAGCCTTAGGATTTGTGTCTTTAAAAATTGACCAGCGGGATGGCTAAGAAAAATCTCGATACGGCTTAACTTGTCAGTATCTTTACTGTAGAATGCCGCCTCGCTGCATGTTGCTAGCGTAAGCTTGCAACCAAAAAGAATAGGGATGGTGCTTCGCCGTACAACGGTGTAAGTCACCCAATACATTTAATCTGGTGATTTCATCCATGAAGACGTTCAGTGCTAAGCCGCAGTCCGTCCAGCGCGACTGGTATGTAGTCGACGCTACGGACAAAACGCTCGGTCGTCTGGCAACCGAGATTGCTCGCCGCTTGCGTGGTAAGCATAAGCCCGAATTTACCCCTCACGTTGATACTGGCGATTACATCGTCGTGATCAACGCAGAGAAAGTCCATGTAACTGGTAACAAGGCGAAGGCTAAAACCTACTACCGCCACACAGGTTACCCGGGCGGTCTGCGCTCAATGACATTCGACAAGATGCTTGATCATGCGCCCGAGCGTATCATTGAGTCTGCCGTTAAAGGCATGTTGCCGAAAGGTCCTTTGGGCCGTGCCATGTACACTAAATTGAAAGTGTACGCTGGCGCCGAGCATCCGCATGCTGCCCAACAGCCGCTTGAACTGAACATCTGAGGAAATCTTCGCCATGACACAGCAGTATTACGGTACCGGGCGCCGCAAGACTTCCACCGCTCGCGTGTTTATGAAGCCGGGCTCTGGCAAAATTACTGTCAACAACCAAGACCTCGACCTCTACTTTGGTCGCGTTACCGGTCGCATGGTTGTTCGCCAGCCGCTTGAGTTGACTGAAACGCTAAGCCAGTTCGATATCTTCGTGACTGTCGCTGGCGGCGGCGGCTCTTCTCAAGCAGGCGCTATTCGCCACGGTATTACCCGTGCCCTGATGAACTACAACGAAGATCTACGTCCTTCGCTACGTGCCGCTGGCTACGTAACACGTGACGCACGTCAAGTTGAGCGTAAGAAAGTCGGTCTGCGTAAAGCACGCCGTCGTCCGCAGTTCTCTAAGCGTTAATTTTTTACGCTATGCGGCAAAACGCCCAGGTCACCGACCTGGGCGTTTTTTTATTGGAATATCAAAAAATTATATCGCTTGTACCACCATGGTCACGGGCGGTAGTTCTTGTGCATGACGCTTTGTTTTTTTACCATAGAGCGTATTTAATATTCGTCGCCGCAAGACGCCTTTGCGGCGGAACGGGTAAGCTGATGGGAGAAACCTTAAATGGCAGATAACGGCGTAAACAAAGGCCGACGCCGTTTCCTCGTAGGCGCCACCTCCGTTGTGGGTGCGGTAGGTGCTGTCGGGGTTGCGGTCCCCTTTGTGGCTTCTTGGCAGCCTAGTGCCAGGGCAAGAGCGGCGGGTGCTCCCGTTCAAGCGGATATATCCAAGCTTGAGCCTGGGCAGCGGATGACCGTCGAATGGCGGGGACGTCCAATTTGGATTATCCATCGTACACCTGAGATGATCGAGCGCACTGAGTCGCTAAGCGATGAGCAATTGGCTGATCCTAATTCGGAGGTGCCACAGCAACCCGCTTATATCGAGGGTGAGCTACGCTCCATTAGACCCGAAATTGGGGTGCTGATCGGTATTTGTACGCATCTAGGCTGTTCGCCGCTATTCCGGCCAGAGCCTGACGCTGAGGGTGTTGGCGTTGAAAACTGGCCGGGGGGCTTCTTTTGCCCTTGCCACGGTTCTCGCTTTGACTTGGCTGGTCGCGTGTTCACTAATGTTCCTGCGCCGACTAACCTTGAGGTGCCACCCTATCGCTTCGAAAATGATGACATCATTATCGTTGGCGAAGATGAGGAGACTGCCTAATGGGTAATCCGATTAAAGCCAAGGCGGAAAAAGGCGGCTTCATGCGGTGGGTGGATGACCGCTTTCCTGCGACACAGATGTGGGAAGACCACATATCCAAGTACTACGCGCCGAAAAATTTCAATTTTTGGTACTTCTTTGGCTCATTAGCGATGCTAGCGTTGGTTAACCAGATCCTGACTGGGGTTTGGCTAACGATGAGTTTTAATCCCTCAGCAGAAGGTGCTTTCGACTCAGTCGAATACATCATGCGTGATGTGGAGTGGGGGTGGCTGATTCGCTATATGCATACGACAGGCGCCTCTGCTTTCTTTGTCGTTATTTATCTGCATATGTTCCGTGGTCTTTTGTACGGTTCTTACAAAGCCCCGCGCGAACTGGTGTGGATCTTCGGCATGGCCATCTACCTGGCGCTGATGGCAGAAGCCTTTATGGGCTACCTTCTGCCATGGGGACAAATGTCCTATTGGGGTGCCCAGGTCATTATCTCGCTGTTTTCCGCTATTCCTGCAATCGGCCCCGACCTGGCACAGTGGGTGCGCGGTGACTTCCTGATTTCAGGCATTACCCTGAACCGTTTCTTTGCGCTGCATGTCGTTGCGCTGCCGATCGTTATTCTAGCGCTCGTGGTGCTGCATATTATTGCGTTGCATGAAGTGGGTTCCAACAACCCCGACGGTATCGATATCAAACAGAAAAAGGATGAAACCGGTAAGCCATTAGACGGTATTCCTTTCCACCCTTACTACACGGTTAAAGACATTGTCGGTGTAGCGGTGTTTCTGTTTGTCTTCTGCGTGGTGGTGTTCTATTTCCCTGAAGGTGGTGGCTACTTTATTGAGAAGCCCAACTTCGAACCAGCGAACCCGCTGCAAACACCTGATCATATTGCGCCCGTGTGGTACTTCACACCGTTCTACGCGATCCTCCGAGCGATCACCTTCTCGGTGTTTGGTCTGGACGCCAAGTTCCTGGGTGTTGTGTTTATGGGTGGCGCTATTGCGGTGTTATTCGTGCTGCCTTGGCTGGATCGTAGCCCTGTGCGATCAATGCGTTATAAAGGCTGGATCTCGAAAATCATGCTGCTGCTATTTGCTATCAGCTTCGTTATTCTCGGTATTTTAGGTGTATTGCCATCCACTGCAGGGCGAACCATTCTGGCGCAAGTATGCACCGTCATTTATTTCGCCTTCTTTGTCTTGATGCCTGTCTACACCAAGCTGGAGAAGACTAAACCCGTTCCGGAAAGGGTGACTGGCTAATGAAAAAGTATCTATTTGGACTCCTTTTCGCGTTAGCGCCAGTAACAGCGATGGCTGCAGGAGGCGCAAGTGTGCCTCACTCGATGGATCCTGATCTGCAAGATCAGGCCTCGCTGCAAAATGGTATGAAACTCTATGTTAACTATTGCATGGGTTGCCACTCGCTAGAGCATCAGCGCTTTTCGCGAGCGGCGGAGGACTTGGGAATTCCTCAGGATTTGGTTGAAGAAAATCTCATTTTTTCGCCAGATTTGGCCTATAACGACCAGATGCATAATGCCATGGATAGCGGCAATGCAGAAAGCTGGTTTGGCGCGCCACCACCAGACTTAACGCTAGAAGCGCGTCTGCGTGGAACTGACTGGATTTATTCCTATTTGCTCGGTTTCTATAAGGATCCGAGCCGTCCAACGGGCGTTAACAACACGGTGTTTGATTTGGTAGCGATGCCTAACGTGTTGGAGCCTCTGCAAGGTGTACAAGAGTTGGTGTGCGCTGAAACTGACCATCCAGTAGAAGGACAAGAGCCGGATGCGTTATCAGGTAAGTACCAGTCTTGTAACGTGCTGCAAGTGACCGAGCCGGGTCGGCTCGAGCCTGCTGAGTTTGAGGAGGCGATGTATGATCTTACCAACTTCCTGGCTTACGTAGGCGAGCCTTCCAAGCTTCAGGCTCAAGCGTTGGCGCCTAAAGTGCTGATCTTTATATTTATTTTTGGTGTGATTGCTTACCTGCTCAAGCGTGAGTACTGGCGAGATATCCACTAATTAGCAGCTGCTGATGGTCAGTAAGGCGCACGGCGTAAGCCGTGCGCCTTTTGCTTGTTAGCATGGCAATAAAGCAAAGCAAGCTAGCTTCCCCTAAGGGAGTGCTGGCGTGTTATTATCCAAGATTGTTTTGATGTGAGGATGCTTTCATGGGTGTTGTGGCCAAGCGGTCGTCGATGATCTTTTACTCAGGTAGTGATGATCATTTCAGTCATCGTGTGCGCATTGTGTTGGCCGAGAAGGGGGTTGCCGTCGATATTGTCGATGTTCTCGACGAAAAACCACCGGAAGAGCTGGCAGACCTCAACCCGTACAACAGTGTGCCTACGCTGTTAGATCGTGACTTAGTGCTGTACGAGTCTAAGGTCATGATGGAGTACTTGGATGAGCGTTTCCCTCATCCTCCGCTATTGCCTGTTTATCCAGTAGCGCGTGCACAAAGTCGCTTATGGATGCATCGCATTGAGCGTGAGTGGTGTCCAATGGTCGATCAGATCCGTAGCGGTGGAAAGAAAGAGGCGGACAAGGCGCGTAAAGAGCTGCGCGAAAGCCTGATTGGTATATCGCCTATTTTTGAAGACATGCCTTACTTCATGAGCGAAGAGTTTACGCTGGTGGATTGCTGTTTAGCGCCTGTTCTTTGGCGTTTGCCAGAACTCAACATTGAGCTACCTGAAAAACAGGTGAAGCCGTTGTTGGCATACATGTCACGAGTATTCGAGCGTGAAGCGTTTAAGGCATCTTTAAGCGAGCGTGAAAAAGAGATGCGCGCTTGAATTCATTCGGCTCCTTTGTGCTTGATAAAGGCTGGGAGCCTTACTTGTAAGGAGGAGGGAGTCTAGATGAAATCGAGTCGACCCTATCTCGCCCGAGCACTCTATGAGTGGTTGTTGGATAATGAGTTAACGCCTTACCTAGTCGTTGATGCTACCTTGCCAGGTGTAGAGGTGCCTCGCCAGTTCGTTCAGAATGGCCAGATTGTCTTGAACGTGGCGCCGACAGCCGTTCGCGATCTATTCATGGAGAATCAGGCAATAGGCTTTAATGCGCGCTTTGGCGGGCAGCCGATGCAGGTGATGATTCCGACGCCGGCCTTGATTGCTATCTATGCCCGGGAAAATGGCGCTGGAATGGTCTTTGGCCAGGAGCCCGAGCTGAGTGACGGGGCCGAGACTTTTGGGGATGTGGAAGACGAGGAGAGTCCCTCTAGCAAGCCAGAGTTATCGCTTACTGAGCCTGTTACCGAAAAGAGCAATGATCAATCTGAAACGCCAACGGCAGGGTCTGAAAAAGAGGCTCAGTCGAAGGGCAAGGCGAAGAAGAAGCCAACCCTGCGAGTTGTAAAGTAACGAGCCAGAGTGTTCAGTAAAAGCCTCGCTTATTAAGCGAGGCTTTTTTTATAGCGGCTGGAACGTGGTGGGGCGGGGTTGCTTAATCAAGGTAGTCAAATACTTTGACGATCCGTTGTACGCCGCCCACGCCGGAGGCTGCGTTGACGATTCTGTCAGCCTCTTCACGGGTAACGCGACCCATCAAATATACGCTGGCGTTTTCGGTGGTGACTTTGATTTTGGAGGAGTCGATGCGGTCATTGGTGGCCAAGTGGCTAATGACGTTAGTGGTTAGCCAGGTGTCAGTTAAGCGCTGACTGGCCGGTAGGCGGGCGGCAATGGTGAGTTCGTTATGAACTTCATTGACCCCACGCAAGCTTTCGGTGACTTCTTCTGCCATGGTGCGTAGCTCTTCACTGGGTACTTGACCTACCAGTAGTACAACACCGTCAAATGCATGAGCACGAATACGGGCGTCGCCCAGTCGCGCATCGGCACGCTCAAGTGCGTCATCAACTTCACGCTCAATGGTGGCGTCAATGGCTTCAACGTCGTCGCTACGTTGGGCATAGTTTGACTGATTGGAGGCTGAGTTGTTGGCGCAGCCACTGATAAAGAGTACCGCGCAAAGCGCAACGGCCATGAAGCCGCGAGAGGGAAGACGTTGGGTCATCGGTATGACTCCTTGGTGCTGGCAGTTAAATCATTGAGTGAAAAGCGTTCAGGTAAAGATAGTGTTCATGGCAGCGCAAAGAAGCGTTGTAGGACTTTTAAGCGCTGCCAAACAGTTGTTCGTCAATAAGATCGCATAAGCAGTGAATCACCAGCAAGTGAACTTCCTGAATGCGCGCTGTTGAGGTGGCAGGGACGCGGATCTCACAGTCATCCTGGCCTAGGAGAGATGCCATATCTCCACCGTCGCGGCCGGTTAGGGCGACCACGGTCATGTCGCGGTCATGCGCAGCTTGAATAGCTTGCACAATATTGCCCGAATTGCCGCTGGTGGAAATAGCCAGTAATACATCTCCCGGCTGCCCCAAGGCGCGGATTTGTTTTGAGAATACCTCATTATAGCTATAGTCGTTAGCAATTGAGGTTAGCGTAGAGGTATCGGTGGTGAGCGCCAACGCAGGCAGGCTTGGCCGTTCACGTTCGAAGCGATTGAGTAGCTCAGAAGAAAAGTGTTGGCTATCTCCAGCACTACCACCGTTACCGCAGGTAAGAATTTTTCCTTCGCTAACAAGGCACTGCACCATCATTTGGCTTGCTACTTCAATAAAAGGCGGAAGTACTTCGCTGGCATAAGTTTTGGTATCGATGCTGGCGTTAAAGTGGCCGAGTATACGAGCTTGAAAGTCCATCAGGGCTTCCCGGTTATAGAATCAAAAGGCATCAAAAGCAGCTTTCGCCCAGTTAAATTCGAGATTGGGCAGCTTGCCAGTAATCGCCAGGATATCAAAGCGGCAAGGCGATGAAAGTCCATTGCGGGCGATATAGAGTCTTGCTGCGCGCACCAAGCGTTGCTGCTTCTGGTAAGTGACGGTTTCCAGTGGATGGCCATAGCGCGTTGTGGTGCGATATTTGACCTCGATAAAGACGAGAATATCGCCATCTCGCATTACCAAGTCAAGCTCACCCCCTTTCACGTAATGGTTTTGTGTAATAAGGATGAGCCCTTGTTGGGCTAACCATTGAGCGGCAATTTGCTCAATGGCAGCGCCACGTGCCCGGGCGGTGTGGGCATTATTCGTCACTGTCATTCAGATTAGGGATTAAAATAGGTGACGGAACGCCGTTCTGGAATTTTGCCCAGGGTAGCTCGCGGTGAATGCGCCCATCATCGCTTAAGTAAAGCGTTCCGGTGCTGCCCTTAAGGCCGTTCATTGCGCCCAGGTTGGAAAAGCGAGTGGCCAGTTCATAGGCATCTACGCCCATTGCCATTAGTCGAAACATGGAGGCGTCGGACTCGTCGCGTAAGGTCTGGTAAGTTGATGCAAAGGGAAGGGCTTCTTCGCCACCAACAGCAGCATCGGGAATCTGCCAAGGAATATCCATAAACACGACGTCGTTTAAATCTTGGTCAAGGCGAGTTTGCAGGCGCCCTTCATGCAAATGTGACGTGGCGTAGATAGGCAGGTTGGGGGCGTAGTAATAGTCCATAGTCGGCGGTACTTGACGCGCATATTCCGGCAAGGCTAGCAGGAAAAGAGCATCAATATTGCTTAGGCGTGCGCGCTCACCACTAACGTTGAGGGCGGTCTGGACGGCGTTAGAAACAGAGCTATCCGGGTTGTAGCGTACGGCGTTGGTGATTTCACCGCCCTGGCTCTGCCACTCATTCCAGAAGGCTTCGCCTACACGTCGGCCCCAATCGTTATCCGGGACCATCATGGACATTTGGCGATGACCGTCCTGCCAGGCGCGGCGAGCAGCTTGACGCGCCTCGTCTTCAGCTGAAAGGCCGTACTGGAAGAGGCGCTGTGCTTGGTTGCTGTCGCTGCTACCGTAGTTTAACGCCAGTGTCGGGAGGGGCACGCTGTCGCGCTGCTCGAGTTGGGTGACTTGGTCCTTATCGAGTGGGCCAATAATTAATTGAGAGTTCATCTGCTGAGCGCGATCATAGAGCTCATCTAATGTGTAGCGTGAAGCGTCCAGGAAGCTTAACTCGACATTGCCACCTTTGACTTCGTGGTGCTGACGCATGGCGGTAGCGATGGTGTTGGCTACACTGCTTAGCGGGCCAGATTCTGGTAAGGCAACGACGATACGACGTACTGTCTGACCTTCAAGTTCGGGTAGCGCAATGCTAACCGCGCTAGGCTGATCAAGCGCTTCGCGGGCCCAGCGCTGGCGTTCTGCCAACGTTTTTTGCTGATTAGCCTGCATCGGTAGCTCGTCGTCAAGCACCTGAGTAGCACGTAGCACTGCACGCGGTTCATTTAAGGCGCGGGCAAGTTCAGAGAGCAGTAAGGCCCAGCGCACACGATCCGCTTCAGATAGCAAGCTCTCCTCAATTCCATCGGCGGTTTCGAAGGCTCTATCACGCTCACCTTGCCGGGCTAGAATATTGGCCGCTTCCAGACGCGTTTTAGCGGCTTGCTCTGGTGCTTGCTGTTCTGCTTGGCTAAGCAGTTGCCCGGGGTCTTCAGCAGGCACGCGATCCACTACGCTGGGCGGTTGCATTGCACAGCCAACAACGAGAAATGCCATGAGGGTAGTGGCGAGTAAGCCACGTAATGACTGTTTCATGTATCCTTCCTTAAAGTTTCCATTTGCGTTGTAGCTGCTTATCAATGATTGCCGAGGCTTCTGTGAAAGCATAGCGCACCGGCAGAGCAGGTCATCAACGAACCAAAAGTCATCAACGAATCGAGAGTCAACAATGACAGACCATAATCCGGGCACATTGTACGTGGTTGCCACGCCAATTGGGAATTTGGATGACTTAACCGCACGTGCTGCTCGGGTCTTAGGGCAAGTAACACGGGTTGCCGCTGAAGATACCCGTCATAGCGGCCGTCTGTTGGCGCACTTAGGGCTAAATAAGCCCATGCTCTCTTTACACGAGCACAATGAAGCGCGCCGTGTGGATACCTTGGACAGCTATCTCACCGCAGGTGAAGATATTGCCTTGATTAGCGACGCAGGAACACCGTTGATTAGCGATCCTGGATTTGTGCTGGTACGCGAATTGAGGGCGCGCAATCGCCATATCGTGCCTATTCCTGGTCCTTGTGCGCTGATCACTGCGCTGTCGGGCGCAGGGTTGCCCACCGACCGGTTTGTCTTTGCTGGCTTTTTGCCCGCAAAGCCTGGCGCTCGACGTCAAGCGCTAGATGGTTGGAAAACCCGTGAAGAGACGCTGGTTTTTTACGAATCGCCTCACCGTATCGTGCACACTCTCGAGGCGTTGCAGGAGCAAATGGCCGATCGCGATGTGGTGTTGGCACGAGAGCTAACCAAAACGTTTGAAACATTTCTGCATGGCACGCCTGCATCGTTACTTGAACAGTTAACCGCTGACCCTAACCAAGCGCGTGGTGAATTCGTGGTGATTGTTGCCGGAGCCCCACCGGTTGAGCAGGGTGAACACCAGGATATATCAGCGGAGGCTTTGTTAGAGGCGCTGCTGGCAGAGGGCGTGGGCGTTAAGCAGAGTGCTGCGATTGCAGCGCGAATACTCGGTGGACGCAAGCAAGCTTGGTATGCTCGTTTGCAAGCAATTAAAGGCGAGCATTGAGGCAAGTCGAGGGCGCTGGTATGCTTGCCGCCGGAGTTGGCCAGACAGTCGCCGCTAATGCCCCTCAAAAGGCATTGGGGGAGGAAAGTCCGGGCTCCATAGGGCAGAGTGCCAGGTAACGCCTGGGCGGTGTGAGCCGACGGAAAGTGCAGCAGAGAGTAGACCGCCTAAGCCCCTGAAATAAACCTCAGAGGCCGGTAAGGGTGAAAGGGTGCGGTAAGAGCGCACCGCGCGCCTGGTAACAGTGCGTGGCATGGTAAACCCCACTCGGAGCAAGACCAAATAGGGACCCAATGGCGTGGCCCGCGCTGGGTCCGGGTAGGTTGCTTGAGCGCTGTGGTAACGCAGCGCCTAGAGGAATGGCTGTCCACGACAGAACCCGGCTTATCGGCCGACTCCCCCATATCCATATTAGGGCGTGCCTGCACGCCCTTCATTACCTTATCTCTAACATCTTGTGTGAGAAAAAAATGCCTTCTCCTGACGCTGAACAGGTTGCTTCCCGCTTTCACCATACCAGCGTACTACTGGAGGGTGCTGTTGATGCCCTGGTTCACGATGGTCAGGGCATCTATTTAGACGGTACTTTTGGGAGAGGGGGGCACTCTCGGGTAATTCTTGACCGTCTTAGTGAGCAGGGTCAGCTACTCGCCATGGATCGCGATCCGCAAGCCATTGCCGCCGCCGCTGAAATTAACGATCCACGTTTTCAAATCACCCAGCGTGAATTTGCCCAGCTTGGCGAGTTTGCCCGTGAGCAAGGCGTATTCGGAAAGCTCTCCGGCGTGCTGCTGGATGTCGGCGTTTCCTCCCCTCAGCTTGATGATCCCGAGCGTGGCTTCAGCTTTATGCGCGATGGCCCGCTGGATATGCGCATGGATCCTACGCAGGGGCAAAGTGTGGCTGATTTCCTGGCCCGGGCCAGTGAAGCGGATATCGCCTATGTGTTTAAAACCTACGGCGAAGAGCGCTATGCCAAGCGTTTAGCTCGGGCGGTAGTGACTCGCCGAGTTGAGAAGCCATTCACCCATACGGTGGATTTAGCCGAGGTGCTGAAAGTGGCCCACCCGGCGTGGGAAAAGGGCCGTCACCCAGCAACCAAAGCGTTCCAGGGGCTGCGCATCTTCGTCAATAGCGAACTTGAGCAGTTAGATAGCGCACTTGAAGCCGCACTTGAGGCGTTGGCTCCCGGTGGTCACCTGGTGGTGATCAGTTTTCATTCATTGGAAGATCGCCGGGTGAAGCGCTTTATTCGTCATCATGTCCGTGGTGATACTGATCTTCCCCGCGGCGTGCCCATTCGTGACGATCAATTGAATCGACGTCTTGAGGCGCTAGGCAAGGGGATGCGGCCAAGCGACGATGAAGTGGATGCGAATCCTCGTGCACGAAGCGCCGTCATGCGGGCTGCACGCAAACGGATGTAAATGAAATCATGAGCATGGATCGGATTGAGCAGTGGGCAACCACGTTACGCGCCGAATGGCCTTTCAAGTTGCGTCTGCGAGCCTGGCCTTTGGTTATTACGCTGCTTTTTTTACTTTGCATGGTTTCTGGTCTAGGTGTGGTCGTCACGACGCATATGACGAGGGTTCAATTTGCTCAGTTACAACAGCTAGAGCAAGAGGAGAATCAGCTGCAAACGGAATGGGGGCAACTGCTGCTTGAAGAGGGCGCATGGTCAACGCCTGCCCGTGTCGAGAAAATTGCCACTGAGCGCCTGGGCATGCGTATCCCCGATGTGCACGATGTTGAGGTAATTCAGCCATGAGAAGCGAGCGTCGAGGAGGTACCTCGCGTCAGGCGCCAATTGCGCCTCCTCTTGGCGGCGGGCGTTTCATGTTTATTTTATTCGCGATCGGTTTGGCCTCCATTATCTTGATTGGCCGCATTACGCTTCTACAAGTCATTGATCGCCCCTTTCTACAAAGTCAGGGGGATGCACGTACCCTTCGCCATGAAGCAATCCCGGCTCACCGCGGCATGATCACGGACCGCAATGGTGAGCCGCTAGCCATTTCTACCCCGGTGGTCACGCTCTGGGCCAATCCGCAAGAGCTACCTCAGGATGCTATCCAGCGCGTTATGTTAGCTCAAGCGCTAGGGATGACGCTAAACGATTTTGAGGCGCGGGTAGCACGCTTTAGCGAGCATGAGTTTATGTACCTGCGCCGTCAGATGACCCCAGCAGCTGCCCAACAGATTCTCGATTTGCGCACGCCCGGCGTTTATCCGCAGCGCGAATATAAGCGCTACTATCCCGCCGGTGAAGTGGCCGCGCAATTATTAGGGGTCACCAACGTTGACGATATCGGTCAAGAAGGTTTGGAGCTCTCCTACCAGCCCTATTTAGCAGGTCACCCAGGACAGCGACGCGTTATTAAAGATCGCCGTGGTCGCTTGGTACGTGAGCTTGGCGTCATTAACGAAGCCCAACCAGGGGGCGAGCTAACACTGGCAATTGATCAGCGCATTCAGTATATGGCGTACCGCGAACTGCGCGCGGCGGTTGCAGAAAATGAAGCTGACGGCGGTGTGCTGGTGATGATGGATGCTCGCACGGGAGAGGTGTTGGCAATGGCTAACTTGCCTTCCTATAACCCCAATAACCGAGCCGGGTTGGATCCACGCGGGCTACGCAATCAAGCGCTGGTAGATGTGTTTGAGCCGGGGTCGGTAATGAAGCCGTTAGCCATGGCAGCTATTTTGGAGAGCGGCGTTGTTGACCGGGACGTAATTGTCGATACATCGCCCGGTTGGATGCGACTAGATCAGTTCACGATCCGCGATTTTCGAAATTACGGCGAACTGGATTTAGCGGGTATTTTAGAGAAGTCGTCGAATATCGGTATGTCGCGTTTGGCACTGCAGCTAAGCGAGACGGCGATTTGGGAAAAGTATAACCAGTTAGGATTAGGGCAGGCGCCGGGTACCGGCTTCCCTGGCGAATCAACGGGTAGCTTACCGGCACCGGTGCGCTGGTCACGCAGCGAGCGGGCTGCGCTTTCTTATGGCTACGGATTGTCAGTGTCAGCGGTTCAACTGGCGAGTGCTTACACGGCGTTAGCCAATGAGGGTGTGCGTTTACCCCCTTCTCTACTTCGCCTTTCTGAGCCTCCTCAAGGCATTCCTGCGATATCGCCTACTGTGGCTAATGATCTGCTCAATATTTTAGAAACCTCGGTAGCGGCCTATACCGGCGGACGTCGGGCCCGAGTAGAAGGCTATCGCGTGGGTGGAAAGACGGGCACGGTGCGTAAAACAGGCCAGCAAGGCTATACCACCGATGCCTACCGCAGTGTTTTTGCGGGCATCGCGCCCATTTCTGATCCGCGTATCGTCACGGTGGTAATGATAGATCACCCTAAAGCGGGTGAGTTTTATGGCGGCGCTGTCGCGGCACCGGTTTTCTCTAGTGTGACGGGGAATGCTTTACGCTTGTTGGACGTTCCGCCGGATCACGAGGCAGAGTAACTATCAAAGGAGATTGCATGACGCTGAGTCCTGGCGATGTGTTAATGGCGCTCGCCCAAGTCTGGCCCCATTCACCGCTACCCGAGGAGCTGCCTAAGCTGCCGGACCAGGTACGCATTGAAATGAATTCCCGTAAGCTCATGAAGGGAGACATTTTTGTAGCAGTGCCAGGTAGCCAGCGTGACGGGCGCGATTTCATTGAGCAAGCGCTTGATGCTGGCGCTTCGCTTGTTTTAGCGCAGGGGGCCGATAGTGATGTGCGGCTTGAAGGGCGTGTGCTGCAACTGCCGCACCTGTCAGTGCGCTTAGGGGAGTTAGGACGTGCACTGTTTAAAGTGCCGACTGATCTGTCAGTCATTGCGGTGACCGGTACCAATGGCAAAAGCTCGGTCACTCACTACATTGCGGCTTTGAGTGAAGCGCTGGGAGTGCCGACAGGCCTTATTGGCACGCTTGGAGTAGGTCGCCCTGGCGCGTTGAGTGACAGTGGCTTGACTACGCCAGGGCCCCTGGCGCTTCAAGCGGCATTGGGGGAGTTGGCACAGCAGGGCGTACGATGTGTTGCCCTTGAGGCCTCTTCCCATGCCCTGGACCAGCACCGTTTGGACGCGGTCAACATAAATGTGGGTGTATTTACCAACCTGACCCGTGATCATTTGGATTACCACGGCAGTATGGCTGCGTATGCTGCATCGAAAGCAAAACTGTTTCGCCGCACTGAGCTAACCCTGGCCGTAGTGAATGGCGATGATCCCCTCGCGCGCTTAATGCTCGCAGGGTGCACGAGCAATGTTCGCGTGCTGGCCACTGGCCAAGACGAAGCCGTGACGTTGCGGGTGCTCGATTGGCAAGCCTTTGAGCAGGGACAACAGGCAATGATTGCGACCCCTGAAGGCGAGAAAATGCTCAGTCTAAATCTAATGGGACGCTTTAATTTAGATAACGTACTGCTGGCGTTGGCCGTGCTGTATGGGTTAGGCAAGCCGCTTGATGCGCTCTTTGCCGCAGCCTCCTCCCTTGCGCCAGTGCCGGGCCGGATGGAGCGCCATGGTGATGCCAACACGCCCAGCGTTGTTGTGGACTATGCGCATACGCCGAATGCTCTTCATAGCGCACTCCAAGCGCTGCGCGCCCACTTAGGTGATGCAGGTAAGCTGTGGTGTATATTTGGTTGTGGTGGTGAACGCGATACGGGCAAACGAGCCGAAATGGCCAATGCTGCTGAACAGTTGGCGGATTATATCGTGGTCACTGACGACAACCCTCGACACGAGTCCGCTGAGCAAATTCGCCAGCAGATTTTGGCAGGTTTCTCAACGAAGGTGGAGCCTATGGAAATCGGTGATCGTCGCGAGGCCTTAGCAACGGTTATTCAAAAGGCGTCTGCGCAAGATGTGGTTTTGATCGCTGGGAAAGGCCATGAAAACTATCAGGAAATACAGGGGGTACGCCACCCCTATGCCGATAGCGAAGAGATCCAGCGTGCCTTTGCCCTGCGGAGTGCCCAGTAATGCATTGGACACTCGGTCAGCTCGCCTCAGTGCTGGGCATTGATGCGCCTGCTGAGAAGGGGCAACTGGTAGTCAGTTCAGTCGTGACCGATAGCCGCAAGATTGAGCCTGGCTGCCTGTTTGTTGCCCTTAAAGGCCCCAATTTTGATGGTCATAACTTTGTTGCGCGCGCAAATGAGCTCGGCGCAGTGGCGGCCTTGGTTGACGCCCCCGTTGCTAATGACCTGCCCCAGTTGGTATGCCCCGATACACGCTTGGCCTTAGGACTGCTTGCTGGCGCGCACCGCCGCACATGGCAAGGCCCGCTGGTAGCGGTCACCGGCAATAGCGGCAAGACGACGGTTAAAGAGATGTGTGCCGCATTGCTAGCGCCTTTGGGCAATGTATTGGCCACTCAAGGTAACCTGAATAACGACTTTGGCGCGCCGCTGACCTTATTGCGATTGCGACCACATCATCAAGCCGCTGTCATCGAACTGGGCGCTAACCATTTAGGTGAGATTGCCTGGACGGCGCCGTTGGCCCAGCCTGATATCGCCATTATCACCAACGTAACCGGTGCTCATGTGGGCGAGTTTGGTGGCATGGGCCAGATCGCCCAGGCGAAAAGTGAACTGCTGGCCGGGCTGGGTGAGCAGGGTACGGCCGTTCTGAATAGAGATGACCACTATTACTCGTTTTGGGCTGCTCGCGCAGCTCCACGGCGGGTCGTGAGCTTTGGTTTTCACCCCCAGGCGGATGTGAGTGCCTCAGCGCTTTCCTGTGATCCGCAAGGGCGGTATGCTTTCACGCTATTACAGCATGGCCGTGCCTTGGGCCAGTTGCGTTTGCCGCTACTAGGTAAGCACAATGTCAGTAATGCGCTGGCAGCCGCTGCGGCGGCGTTAACACTGGGCGTGCCAGCAGAAGAAATCATTACACGCTTGCAGTCGTTGCAAACGCTGGCAGGAAGGTTGGCTGTGGTGCCTGGTTTGCGTAACGCCATCGTATTGGATGACACTTACAATGCCAATCCAGGGGCGGTTAAGGCGGCGCTGGATACCTTGGCCAGTTTTCCTCCACCACGCTGGTGCGCGCTAGGCGCGATGGGCGAGCTGGGGGAAGCATCGATTGCGCTACACGCTGATATCGGTCGTTATGCTGCTGAGCTGGGTATCGATGAGCTACTGACGCTGGGCGATGCTGCACGCGCTGCTAGCGAGGCCTTTGGTCGTGGGCTGCATTTTAACGATCACGAGGCGCTAACGCGTCATGTCACTAATACTTTGCCGCCGGACACCACCTTGCTGGTGAAAGGATCGCGCAGTGCCGGCATGGAACATGTCGTTAATGCACTGCGTTCGGATGAAATAAGGTAAACGCCGTTCATGTTACTCCACTTGGCGAATTTTCTGTCGCAGTACCAGTCTGATTTTCAGGTAGTTAACTATTTAACGCTGCGCGTGATTTTAGGTGCCCTTACCTCGTTAATGCTTTGTTTGTGGTTAGGGCCATGGATGATTCGACGTCTGGTCGAGGGCCAAATCGGCCAATCCGTGCGTGACGATGGACCTCAGTCTCATCTTTCCAAGGCGGGCACTCCGACCATGGGCGGGGCGATGATTTTGTTGGCCATCGCCATAAGCACTTTGTTATGGGGGGACTTAACCAACCTTTATATCTGGGTGGTGTTGGGTGTCACACTAGGTTTTGGTGCCATCGGTTGGGTCGATGACTATCGAAAGGTGGTGGAGAAAAATCCCCGCGGTCTACCCGCTCGATGGAAGTATTTTTGGCAATCAGTCGTTGGCCTGGGGGCAGCTGTATTGCTCTATCTAACGGCCTCCACGCCGGTTGAAACCAGCTTGCTGGTGCCGCTGTTTAAAGAGGTGGCTCTACCACTGGGCGTTTTCTATATCGTGCTTACTTACTTTGTCATTGTAGGTAGCTCCAATGCGGTTAATCTAACCGATGGGTTAGATGGTTTGGCCATTATGCCCACAGTACTCGTGGCCATGGGCCTGTCGGTCTTTGCTTACGCGAGTGGTAATACCGTTTTCGCCGCGTATCTGCATATTCCGTTTATTGCCGGAACCGGTGAATTGGCAGTGTTCTGCGCCACAATTGCCGGTGCGGGGCTTGGTTTTTTATGGTTTAACACCTATCCCGCTCAGGTCTTTATGGGCGATGTGGGTGCCTTGGCGCTAGGCGCTGCGCTGGGCGTAGTGGCGGTGATCGTACGTCAGGAAATCGTGCTGTTTATCATGGGCGGTATTTTTGTCATGGAGACCGTGTCGGTCATCCTTCAGGTGGGTTCCTATAAGCTCACCGGGCGACGCATTTTTCGTATGGCGCCTTTGCACCACCACTATGAATTAAAAGGCTGGCCAGAACCACGGGTGATCGTGCGTTTTTGGATTATTACCGTGGTGCTGGTACTGCTCGGTCTCGCAACGCTCAAAGTTCGTTAATCATATGGCCAAGACTTCGCCTAGTGATCATTGGCATGATGCGAGAGGGAGCCTGTGATGGTTCGAGTAGCTAAAAGATTGACGCTGGTCGTTGGGTTGGGCGTGTCTGGCCGTGCTATTTGTCGGCATTTAAGTCGATTGAATGTCCCTTACATGGTGGCGGACACGCGTACTGAACCACCGGGATTAGACGACTTCCGATCGGCTCATCCTGGTATTGCGATCCACTGCGGTTCGCTTACATCGCTTGATCTGAGCGATGTAGAAGAGGTGGTGATTAGCCCTGGACTTGACCCGCGAATGCCGGGATTAGCGGCGTTGGCGGATCAGCTTAATCCTCGCACAGGCGAGCCCAGGGTAGTGGGCGAAATAGCGTTGTTTGTTCGTGCCACAAACACGCCGATAGCCGCTATCACCGGTTCTAATGCAAAGTCGACTGTGACCACGCTGCTCGGTGAAATGGCGGCGGCCGCAGGCGTGAATGCAGCCGTTGGCGGTAATCTGGGCACCCCTGCGCTGGACCTGCTGGCCAGCCACCCGGATGCCGCACTGTATATTCTTGAGCTATCGAGCTTTCAGCTTGAAATGACGCCCCACCTGAATGCCCGTTGTGCTGCCTTTCTGAACTTGTCGGAAGATCACCTTGATCGCCATGGCGATATGCACGGCTATCGCGCTGCAAAACAGCGTATATTTATCGGTGCTCGTCACGCCGTTGTGAATGCAGATGACTCTTCCACTTGGCCTGATTACCCCGTGGAGCAGGTGGATTACTTTTCGCATCGTGCGCCGGAAGCGGGTGAGTGGGGGTTAGCGCTTCACCAGGATAAGCTGACTTTGATGCAAGGTGCCCAGCCTTGGCTTGCTATTGATGCGCTAAAAATCACCGGGCAACATAACTACGTCAATGCCTTGGCCGCCTTGGCGATGGGGGAGGCATTGGGGTTTGCGGCAGCATCCATGTGCGTAGCGCTGCGTGACTTCAAAGGGCTGGCACACCGCAGCGAAGTGATTGCATGTATCAATGGAGTCACCTGGGTCAACGACACCAAGGGCACCAATGTAGGGGCTACGCTGGCGGCCATTAATGGCATTGGCGCAACGTTGAAAGGACGCTTAATTTTATTGGCAGGCGGGGTTGGCAAGGGGGCAGACTTTGCGCCGTTGGCAAAGCCTTTAACAGCGTGCGCGCGTCATGTGCTGCTGTTCGGGCTTGATGCTTCGCGAATAGCCGCGGCGCTGCATGGGCAAGTAGTAACTCAGCAAGTGGACGATCTAACCCAGGCCATGCAGGTAGCTTCTGAGCTAGCCCAGCCGGGAGACTGTGTGCTGCTGTCACCCGCCTGTGCGAGTCTGGACCAGTTTGCCAATTACCAAGAGCGCGGCGAGGTGTTTCGTCGCTGGGTGCAAGATAAGGCCCAGTCTGTTGCCGGGGGAGCGTTATGAGTCGACTGCAGCGTTTGCGTAATAAGCTTACAACACGTGATCTCCCTTGTGATGTATGGTTAATAATGGCAGCGATTGCCCTGGCGGGCTTGGGATGGGTAATGGTAAGTTCAGCATCGATCGGCTTGCTGGAAGATACCTACCACTACTCACGCCAACATGGCATCTTTCTTGTGCTCGCTATTTTGGCCTGTGTTTTTATGCTCTGCGTGCCGCTTGAAGTTTGGCGACAGAATGCAGCGCTGATACTGCTAGCCACTATTTTTCTGTTGGTATTGGTGCTTATTATTGGTCAGGAAATTAATGGCAGTAAGCGCTGGATAGCGCTGCCGGGGCCCTTGCCTAGTTTACAAGTCTCTGAATTTGCCAAAATAGGGCTGATTTTTTATATGGCGGCATTTATGTCGCGATTCACCTATGACCTGCGTCGCCGTGCGTTCAGTATGTGGCGTCCATTGGCAGTGCTGGCTGTTCCAGCAGGGCTGCTGTTTTTAGCACCTGATTTCGGTGGCATGGTGGTCTTTACCGTTTGCGTCATCGGTATGCTGATGATGAGCGGCGCATCGCTTTTTTTACTGGTAGGCAGCGGAGCGTTACTTGGTTCTGGGGCGGTAATGATGGTGGTGATTGAGCCCTATCGATTAGCACGGTGGACCAGTTTTCTTGATCCCTGGGCTGACCAGTTCGCGACAGGCTACCAGTTAACCCAGGCGTTAATTGCCTTTGGGCGGGGGCATGTGACGGGCACCGGCCTGGGCAACAGTGTACAGAAATTGCATTACCTGCCTGAGGCGCATACCGACTTTATCTTTGCGGTAATCGCTGAGGAGCTGGGTATGATTGGCGCGATAATGGTCGTGCTGCTATTTACCCTGTTTATTGCACGCGCCATGTGGGTAGGGCGCAAAGCTGAACTGGCAGGACACCTTTTTGGCGCTTACGTAAGCTATGGCATTGGTTTTGTTGTGGCCGCACAAGCGTTTATTAATATGGCGGTTAGCTCCGGCCTGTTACCCACGAAAGGGTTAACTTTGCCATTAATGAGCTACGGTGGCTCTAGCTTGCTAGTCACTGGAGTCATGGTGGGATTGCTGCTGCGTACAGATGCTGAAACCCGTCATCGGCCCCGGCGTGCATCTACCCCGTATAAATCGCGCTATGAACCGCGTTTATCCTAATGTTATGCCGCTGGGTGTTATCAGGAGTTTGATGTGACGACTAACGTTAGGCGGCGAGTGCTAATCATGGCAGGTGGCACCGGCGGCCATGTTTTCCCAGCGCTTTCGCTCGCCAAAGCATTGCAGGCACAGCGGGTTAACGTCGAGTGGCTAGGCAGCCCTAGAGGAATTGAAAACCGCTTGGTGCCTGAAGCGGGCATACCATTGCATACCATTGCAATTAGCGGTTTGCGTGGTAATGGAATGGCGGGCTGGCTAAAGGCACCGTTAAATCTTAGCCGTGCTATCTTGCAGGCGCGCGCTGTCATTCGCGAATTCAGGCCTCAAGTGGTGGTCGGCTTGGGCGGCTTCGCTAGTGGCCCCGGCGGGTTGGCTGCATGGCTGTCAGGCGTTCCTCTGGTTATTCATGAGCAGAATGCCGTTGCAGGGCTCACTAATCGCGTTTTATCCCGGCTGGCCAAGCGTACCTATGCTGCCTTCCCAGAAGCATTTGGGGCGCGGGCCGAGGTGATTGGCAATCCAGTACGTGACGATATTGCTGCCTTAGGGAGTACGCCGCGAGATGCCGAAACGCTCTCTATTCGGCCTCTTCGCCTATTAGTGGTGGGTGGCTCGCTCGGCGCGGTTGCATTGAACGAGCGTTTAGCGCCTGCACTTGCGACACTGCCTGTTGAACAGCGCCCACAGGTGCGCCATCAGGCGGGTAAGGATCGAGACGGGATTACAGCTGAAAATTATCAGCAGCATGGCGTGAGTGCGGAGGTTATCCCTTTTATTGACGATATGGCCGCTGCATACGAATGGGCCGATTTAGTAGTATGTCGCTCCGGCGCGCTCACTGTCGCGGAGTTAGCGGCGGCTGCTAAGCCAGCACTGCTGGTGCCATTCCCTTTTGCAGTCGATGATCATCAACGTATCAATGCGCAAGTGTTAGTGAAGGCGGGTGCTGCGAAGTGTGTTATTCAGTCTGAGCTAACCGAAGAGCGTTTAAGCGAATTTTTAAATGAATTGCTCGTCCCCAACACCCTGGCTGCGATGGCGGCAAATGCACGTCAGGCCGCGCATTTAGATGCAACTGAGCGCTTGGCTGAGGGATGTTTGGCGATGATGCCGTTAGGAGACCCTGTGTGACCGATACAGATAAAACCATGACAACCCCAAGTGTTACTGCCATTGGCCCTGGTATGCGTCGAATTCGACGTATTCATTTTGTCGGTGTCGGTGGCGCAGGGATGTGTGGAATCGCAGAAGTATTGGCAAACCAGGGATACGCCGTCAGCGGTAGTGACATGAAAAACTCTTCCGTCGTAGAGCGGTTGCGTCGGTGCGGTGTATGCGTGGCGATCGGCCATGCCGAAGCTAACGTTGAAAGCGCTGATGTAGTGGTAGTGTCTAGCGCCATTGATGAGAAAAACCCGGAAATACGTTGGGCGCATGAGCATCGTGTACCGGTTGTGCGTCGGGCTGAAATGCTTGCTGAGTTGATGCGATTTCGACATGGCATTGCCGTGGCGGGCACTCATGGAAAAACCACGACGACTAGCTTGACCGCGACTCTCCTGGCAGAAGGGGGATTAGACCCAACCTTTGTTATCGGCGGCAAGTTAACCAGTGCCGGCGCTAATGCCCGTTTGGGGGAGGGGGACTATCTTGTTGCCGAAGCTGATGAGTCCGATGCTTCGTTTTTGCACCTACAGCCCATGGTGTCGATTGTTACTAATATTGATGCTGACCATATGGCGACCTATGGCGGTGACTTCGAGCGGCTAAAAAGTACCTTTATCGAATTTCTGCACAATTTACCGTTTTATGGTCTCGCGGTGCTGTGTATTGATGATCCCCACGTACGCGTGCTGTGTGAGCAGGTAAAGCGACAGTTTGTTACCTATGGGTTTGATAGCGATGCTGATTATCGCATTGTTGATTTTACCCAGCGCGGGGGTGAGGTGTCGTTTACTGCGTTACGCCCAGGTGGCGCTGAACCTCTCGCGGTGCGCTTAGCTATGCCAGGTCGCCATAATGCCTTGAATGCGATGGCAGCGATTGTCGTAGCGACGGATGCAGGCGTTAGCGATAGGGCTATTTTAAGCGGGCTGGTGGGTTTTGCAGGCGTAGGTCGCCGCTTCCAGGTGCATGGTCATTTCCCTGCACCAAAAGGGGGGGGCGACATTATGCTGGTGGATGACTACGGTCATCACCCGCGTGAAGTTGACATGGTTATCCAGGCGATTCGTGCGGGATGGCCCGACCGTCGTCTAGTCATGCTTTATCAGCCTCATCGCTACAGCCGTACTCGCGATCTATACGAGGACTTTGTACGGGTGCTTTCTCAAGTCGATACGTTAATACTGCTTGATGTTTACAGTGCCGGTGAAACGGTTATTCCTGGCGCTGAGGGTAGAACCCTGGCGGGATCTATTCGTCAGCGCGGTGAAGTCGACCCACTCTTTGTCGAACATAAAAGTGAGTTACCTGTGCTGTTAGCCAATGTGTTACGTCCCGATGATATTTTAATTACCCAGGGCGCTGGCGATGTAGGTGGTATTTCTCTGAGCTTGGCACAGGCACAGCTAGCGATGAACGAGGTGGTACTGTGAGCGCTGAAGTAGCAACAAACGTATCCTTTGAAAACGTCGTGGTGGTTTACGGCGGGACGTCTGCTGAGCGCGAGGTATCGCTTAAAAGCGGTGCTGCAGTGCTTGAGGCGCTTCAGCGTAAAGGCGTCAATGCCTCTGGCTATGACCCTAGAGACAATGGTTTGGTCGGTTTAGAACAGTTGGCTCCTTCTGTGGTCTTTGTGGCACTGCATGGACGAGGCGGCGAAGACGGTACGCTGCAGGGAGCGCTGGAGCTGCTCGATATTGCTTATACCGGCAGTGGCGTGCTTGCTTCGGCGCTAGGGATGGATAAGCAGCGCACCAAACAGGTATGGAGCGCCGTTGGCTTGCCGACACCTGAAAGTATTATGTTGGATGAAGCGGCGGACTGGTCAGCCGTGGTGGCGCAGCTTGGCTTGCCGCTGATCGTGAAACCCGTGCATGAAGGCTCTACGCTGGGTATTAGCATTGTAAAAAGTCAGGCGGCGCTTGAGGCGGCGTATCGTGAGGCGGCGCAGTTTGATGCGCGTGTGATGGCGGAGCGATTTATAGTAGGCGAGGAGTATACGGTCGCGCTGCTTGGTGATCAGGTGTTGCCTGCGATCCGTGTTGAAGTGCCTGGCGGTTTTTATGACTACGAAGCCAAATATATTGCTAACACCACTCAGTACCACTTGCCGTGTGGCTTGTCTTCCGAGCATGAAGCAGAGCTGGCCGTACTCTGTCAGCAGGCATTTGCGGCTATTGGTGGGGCAGGGTGGGGTAGAGTTGATGTCATGCGCGATAACGATGGACGCTTTTGGCTGCTAGAAGTCAATACAGTCCCTGGTATGACCGATCATAGCCTAGTGCCCCAGTCGGCGGCACATGCGGGCATATCCTTCGACGATCTAGTGTTAAAAATACTGCAAACCGCAGGCGGGCAGTAATCGCTATGGCGCGTTTGTTATGAAGGGTGCCTTATGAAAAGGCGTAATGCTTGGCTGGGTATTCTCTTGCTTGCTTTGCTAATGGGGGCAGGCAGTCGTGCCCTTTGGCTGTGGTTAGACCGCCCGATTGAGCGGGTGTCGATTCGTGGTGAATGGGAATACGTAAGTGCCGATTACCTACGTACTCAGTTAGCGCCATTAGTGGTCAACGCCACTTGGCTTTCGGCAGACCTTGGTGAGTTGCGCGACCGAGCGCTACAGGTGGGCTGGTTGAATGAAGTACGTATTTCCCGTGAATGGCCTAATGCACTTGTGTTTGAACTAGTAGAGCAGCAGCCCGTCGCGCGCTGGAATGATGATTTCTTGCTTAATCCTGAAGGCGAGCCTTTCGCATTTGCGCCATTAGCATCCCCCTCTGGTTTGCCTGACTTGGCAGGTCCCAACGGTAGCAGTGAAGAAGTGTTAAACTATTATCATCGACTAAAACTTCACTTTGAACAGTTATCGCTTGATCTTACTCAACTTCGTTTAGAACCACGCGGAGCGTGGCGGCTGCAATTAAATGAAGGTGCTTGGGTGATGTTAGGGCGACGGCAGCATGAGGTTCGCTTGGCACGTTTATCGGCCTCATGGCAACGCGAGCTGTATACCCTTAGCGAGCAAATCCGCTATATTGACCTGCGTTACCCTAATGGGGTCGCTGTTGCTTGGCATGGAGAAAGTGAATTTGCAGTGCAAGATGAGTAACTCTTCTATTACTTGAAGCAAATAAGGTGTAAAAGTAAGTGGTTGCCATCGTTGAAAAAGCTAATAATGGGCTTTAAATTGCTTTCCCGGCCCATTATTGTGGGTTTGTAGTAGTCGTATTGAAGCTGTTGTTTCTATACTATGGGTTAGTCGCGGGTTAAATGGTTTTTAATTTTGGCTATTTGTACTTGGCGAATGTCTCGGTAATAGCACTGATTATTTTGGGTAGCACGTTTTCAATGTTAAGCGTTGGATTAAACGTCACCCTATTTATAGTTACTTTTAACAATGACGCAAGGAGATTTCCCGACTCATGGCAGGCTCACCTAACGCATCCAATATGGTGGTCGGGCTGGACATTGGAACGTCCAAGGTCGTCGCGATAGTCGGTCAACCTACCGATGACGGCGGAATTGAAATTGCCGGTATTGGCTCGCATCCTTCGCGGGGTATGAAGCGCGGCGTCGTGATCAATATTGAATCAACAGTGCAGTCAATCCAGCGAGCTGTTGAAGAAGCCGAGTTGATGGCTGGCTGTGATATTCACTCGGTATATGTGGGTGTGGCCGGTAGCCATATTAGTTCAATGAACTCGGATGGCGTAGTGGCCATCAAAGAACGCGAAGTCACTCCCTCCGATATTGAACGAGTTATTGATTCGGCACGTGCGCGTGCTATTTCTGAAGGGCAGCGTGTGTTACATGTGCTGCCTCAGGAGTTCTCAATCGATGCTCAAGGCGGCATTCGCGAGCCGCTAGGTATGTCCGGTGTGCGTTTGGAAGCCCAGGTGCATTTGGTGACAGCTGCCTCAAACGCAGTGCAAAATATTGAAAAGTGCGTGCGCCGCTGTGGATTGGAGGTTGATGCTATTATTTTGGAGCAGCTTGCTTCAAGTATGGCTGTTCTAACTGAAGATGAGCGTGAGCTGGGTGTCTGTATGGTAGATATTGGTGGTGGCACCACGGATATGGCCATTTTCAGCGAAGGCGCGATTCGCCACACGGCAGTTATCCCTATCGCCGGTGACCAGGTCACTAACGATATTGCGATGGCATTGCGTACACCAACGCAGCACGCTGAAGAGATAAAGGTTAAATATGCTTGCGCGCTAACCCATTTAGCGGCAAGTGATGAAATGATCAAAGTGCCTAGTGTAGGCGATCGTCCTGCGCGTGACCTATCACGGCAAGCACTTGCCGAAGTGGTAGAGCCACGCTATGAAGAGCTGTTTACGCTAGTACGTGATGAATTGCGCCGTAGTGGCTATGAAGACATGGTGGCTGCCGGGATAGTGCTTACTGGTGGCACCTCGCGCATGGAAGGTGTTAGCGAATTGGCGGAAGAGATTTTTCATATGCCTGTTCGTATCGCATGTCCGCAGAATGTAAGAGGTTTGGCGGATGTCGTTCGTAACCCAATTTATGCGACGGGCGTTGGTCTGCTGCATTATGCCTTGCAGGAAACGCGTCATGGGCAAGGTCTTAAAAGCCAAGGGGGGGTGGTTGCAGCTCATAAGGGCCGCAATGAGCTTGCCCGGCGTGATATCAAGGAAGACTATTCGGCGCTAGCAAGAATGAAAGGCTGGTTCAAAGGAAATTTCTGACAGGGCCGCAAGCGCGGTTCAGGAGACGGGGCTTATGTTCGAATTGGTAGATAACGCACCCTCGAGCAGTGCGGTCATCAAAGTGGTTGGTGTTGGCGGCGGTGGCGGCAATGCTGTTAACCACATGGTCGAAAGTAATATTGAAGGCGTAGAGTTTATCTGCGCTAACACGGATGCACAGGCGCTTAAGCGTGTGTCGGCGAAAACCGTGTTACAGCTAGGCAGTGAAATTACCAAAGGGTTGGGTGCAGGTGCCAATCCTGAGGTAGGTCGCCAAGCGGCAATGGAAGACCGCGAGCGCATTGCGGAGTTACTGGTCGGCGCCGATATGGTGTTTATCACTGCCGGTATGGGCGGTGGTACAGGCACTGGAGGCGCGCCCGTTGTTGCTCAGGTCGCCAAAGAATTAGGTATTCTAACTGTCGCAGTCGTCACGCGTCCCTTCCCCTTCGAAGGGCCGAAGCGTATGCGTGCGGCTGAAGAGGGCATGAAAGAGCTCTCTGAGCACGTCGATTCGTTGATCACTATTCCCAACGAAAAACTGCTGTCGGTGCTGGGCAAAAATGCCACGCTGCTAACGGCGTTTAGCGCTGCTAACGATGTGCTATTGGGAGCGGTTCAAGGGATTGCCGAGCTGATTACCAGCCCCGGTATAATCAACGTCGACTTCGCTGACGTGCGCACCGTTATGTCAGAAATGGGCATGGCGATGATGGGCACCGGCGGGGCGACGGGTGAAAACCGCGCGCGTGAAGCTGCCGAAAAAGCCATTCGCAGCCCGCTACTGGAAGATATCGATCTTCATGGCGCACGCGGCATTCTGGTCAACATCACTGCTGGTCCTGATTTGTCGATCGGCGAGTTCAATGATGTCGGTGCCACCGTACAAGAGTTTGCGTCGCCAGATGCTACCATCGTAGTGGGCACTTCCATTGATATGGAAATGTCCGACGAGTTACGCGTCACGGTTGTTGCTGCAGGCTTAGACGGTAACAAAGCCAAAACGGCCGCACGTGAGCCAGCGCGTCGTTCGGCGGCGGAAACATCATCTGATTATCGCAAGTTGCAGCAACCGACTGTTATGCGTCAGCAGGCGACAGCCCGAGCTGAAGCGCCCGAAGCTGCCGCGAGCCCTCGCCCTGAAAAGCGTCGCGCTACAGAAGCCGATGACTATTTGGATATCCCTGCCTTTCTTCGTCGTCAGGCGGATTGATCCTCTGCATCCGGTTCATGGCTTCAGCGAGCGAGCGTTTATTGGCTAAAACGCTCGTTTGCTGTTAAAGTGAACACTGTTTGATAACTTTTTTCCTACGGTCATCGCCGCCACAAGAGTACGACTACTACCCATGATCAGACAACGCACCCTACAAAACGTCATTCGCGCCACCGGCGTGGGTCTGCATTCTGGCAAAAAAGTCCACTTGGCTTTGCGTCCGGCGCCCGTCAATACGGGGATTGTATTTGTTAGAACCGATCTGGATCCTGTTGTACATGTGCCAGCGCGTGCTGAATTGGTTGAAGATACCAAGCTGTGCACGGCACTGTCATTCAGTGGGGTAAAAGTAGCCACGGTTGAGCACCTAATGTCAGCATTTGCCGGGCTGGGTATTGATAATGCTTATGTAGACATTAGCGAACCTGAAGTACCCATTATGGATGGGAGTGCGAGTCCGTTCGTGTTTTTGATTCAATCGGCGGGTATTTTAGAGCAGGATGCGGCGAAGAAATTCATTCGTATTAAGCATCGCGTAGCGGTTAGTGATGGCGATAAAGAGGCTGTGTTCCTGCCTCACCAAGGATTCAAGGTTTCCTTTGCGATTGATTTTGATCACCCTGTTTTTGACCAGCAAAAACAGACTGCACTGATCGATTTTTCGACCACATCTTTTGTTAAAGAAGTGTCACGGGCACGTACCTTTGGGTTTATGCGTGACTTAGAATTTTTGCGCTCTAATAACCTAGCGTTAGGCGGAAGTTTAGACAACGCCATTGTGGTTGATGATTACCGAATCGTTAACGAAGGTGGTCTTCGCTATGAAGACGAGTTTGTTAAGCATAAAGTTTTGGATGCAATAGGTGATTTGTATCAATTGGGCTATAGCTTGATCGGTGAGTTTCGTGGCGTGAAGTCAGGACACGCCCTGAACAACCAGCTTTGCCGTGAATTGATGGCGCAGCCAGATGCCTACGAAATAGTCACCTTTGAAGAAGAAAAAGCGGTAGCGCCAATTTCTTATGCTGCGCCTGCAATGGCATAGTCTAGGTTTTCATTGGTGATTGGCGCGCTTGTTAAGTAAGCAATTTGCTAACTTGCTAGTACTCTCAGCAGTGTGTCAATATAAATAAAGCATCGCTTAGGCGGTGCTTTATTTTTTATAAGCTATTGATATTTAATAGAAAGTTATTGGCGGAAAAGTATTACTTATTAGATGGCCGGGCATGGGACGCAAGCCGTTCCAGAGCGCGTTTTAGCGCCGGGTTGGTAGTGTCATCCGCACACTCCGCCAGTGTTTTGCCAGCATCTACCGATAGGCTACGTGTGTTGCGTGGTGGTGTCACAATAGGGCGCACTGGACGTACCTTGAAGGTAAATCCGTTTACTCCCTCAAAGCCGGGCAGTTGATGTAGCAGGTCTAAGAGGAGGCGCTGCTCAAAGCGCAACCACGTTAACCAACTGGCTTGGCCGCTAATCAATGTTAATCGACCTTCGCGAAAACCACCGACAAAAATATGTTCACGCATCTCTTCGGGTAGATGAGCACGCAGGTGCCGTTGGGCCTGATCGATTAAACGAGAAAGGCGCATTAACTGATTAATATCACCCGAGTTGGTGAGCAAGCGGGCGATGGGCTGGGCGCGAGAACGCTTAACCTTTATACTCATACGCTTAATTCCTAGGGTGCTGCTGTTTTAGGCACCACTACTAATGATGTCGGCTACCTTTGCCGATGGCTGATTAGTCAACTTTACCACGCTCAGGAGCCGGTCTACAGCATGCCATCTACGCTTGATTGCCAATCAGCTTTGCCACGGCGTCAGCGCCGCTACGGTATAGCGCGTTGGTGGCTGGCGGGTCTGCTAGTGAGCTGCCTTTTACCCGCCAATTTAGGCCCCGCCGATGCTTTTCGCAACGGTGAACGCAGCATCACTATTTGCTTATGGGTGCCCGCGGTTTTACGTGCGCAATCGCACTGGATTGCCAAAAGACGCCGAGCGCTACGTCGCTGGATACAAATACCCCGACGGTTTGCCCCTATACGGCGCCTAAGTAGCTGGCTACCGCCGTTGCCACTGCTAGTTGCTGCGCGAGATGTTTTGACCCAACGCGGCCCGCCCTCCTATCAATTCGGCCATTAATATTGTCCCTACTATGGTAGGAAAAGGCTCGCAGAAAAGGGCCAGCGTAAAGGGCAACGTCCGATAGGACGCTCGTGAATACTTGGATATGTCATGCTTAATAATTTATTACGTAAGGTTGTCGGTTCTAAAAATGATCGCGACGTCAAGCGCATGCACAAAAATGTGCCGCAAATTAACGCGCTAGAGGCAGAATTTGAGGCAATTAGTGATGCTGAATTACAAGGGAAAACGGCTGAGCTGCGCGAGCGTTTAGAAGCTGGTGAGTCCCTTGATGCGCTATTAGCTCCCGCCTTTGCAATCGTTCGTGAGGCCAGTAAGCGCGTCATGGGCATGCGTCACTTTGATGTGCAGATGGTGGGTGGCATGACCTTGCACCGTGGTCGTATCGCTGAAATGAAAACAGGTGAGGGTAAAACACTGGTCGCAACGCTGGCGGTGTACCTGAATGCGCTACCGGGTAAAGGCGTGCACGTGGTTACAGTGAACGACTACCTGGCTCGGCGCGACGCTGAGTGGATGCGTCCGCTGTATGAATTTCTGGGTCTTACTGTTGGCGTCATTTTCTCTGGTCAGACGGGTGAAGAGAAGCGTCATGCGTATAAGTGCGATATTACCTACGGCACCAATAACGAGTTCGGCTTCGATTATCTGCGCGATAACATGGCATTCTCGTTAGAGGATAAAGTGCAGCGTGGCCTACATTTTGCGATTGTTGATGAAGTTGACTCGATTCTTATTGATGAGGCGCGTACGCCGCTGATTATTTCCGGCGCGGTAGACGAAAATACCGACCTCTATAAAGTGGTCAATCAACTGGCCCAGCAGCTTGAGAAAGGCGAAGAAGTTGAAGATGAAGAAGCCACGGTTGTGGGTGACTTTTTAGTCGACGAGAAGCAAAAACAAGTAGAGCTGACGGAGCAGGGGCACAATAAAGTAGAAGAGTTGATGCGCGCTGAAGGGTTGTTGGGCAATGATGAATCGCTCTATGCTGCGCAAAACCTCAATTTGCTTCAGCACATGCACTCGGCACTGCGCGCCCGCTATCTCTATAACCGTGATGTCGACTACATCGTGTCTGACGGTCAGGTGGTGATCGTCGATGAACATACTGGCCGTTCCATGCCAGGGCGCCGCTGGTCGGAAGGTTTACACCAAGCTGTCGAAGCCAAAGAAGGCGTCACGGTACAGCGAGAAAGCCAAACGCTCGCCTCGACCACCTTCCAGAACTATTTCCGTCTGTATGAAAAATTAGCTGGGATGACCGGTACAGCGGACACTGAAGCCTTTGAGTTTCGTCAGATTTACGGCCTCGATGTGGTGGTTATTCCCACCAACCGGCCCTTGGCCCGTAAAGACCTGAATGATTTGGTTTATTTAAGCGCTGAAGAAAAGTACGAAGCGATCATTAAAGATGTCAAAACCGAGACTGAAGCCGGGCGTCCGGTTCTGGTAGGTACTGCCTCTATCGAAACATCGGAGTACCTCGCCAAACTGATGCGTGAGGCAGGCTTAGTATTCAACGTGCTTAACGCTAAGCAGCACCAGAGCGAAGCCGAAATTATTGCCCAGGCCGGCCGTCCAGGGGCGATTACTATCGCCACTAATATGGCTGGTCGGGGTACTGACATTGTACTGGGGGGCAACTGGGAGGCCGAGTCGGCCAAATTGCAAAACCCAAGCCAAGAGCAGATTGATGCGCTAAAAGCTGAATGGCAAGCGCGACATGATGCAGTATTGGCTGCTGGCGGCTTGCATGTAGTGGGGTCTGAACGCCACGAATCCCGGCGTATCGATAATCAGTTGCGTGGCCGTGCCGGCCGGCAGGGCGATCCGGGCTCTACCCGGTTCTTCCTGTCGCTCGAAGATAGCCTGATGCGCCTGTTTGGCTCTGATCGTGTGAAACGCTTGATGCAGGCGTTGGGTCTTGAACACGGTGAAGCCATTGAGCATAAAATGGTTTCCAATGCCGTTGAGCGTGCCCAGAAGAAGGTCGAGGGTCGTAACTTCGATATTCGTAAGCAACTGCTTGAATATGATGATGTTGCCAATGACCAGCGCCGAGTGATCTATGACCAGCGCAACGAGATTCTTGCAGCAGATGATGTCGCAGATGCCGTCATCGGTATCCGCGAGGAGGTGATGGAGACGGCAATAAGTGATTATGTGCCTCCCCAAAGCCTGCCCGAACAGTGGGATCTGCCTGGTTTGGAAGCGCACTTGAAAACGGAGTTCAACCTTGATGTGCCTGTGGTTAAGTGGGCCGCTGAGGATGAACGCTTTAGCGAGGAGCAGTTACGTGAGCGGCTGCAGACAATGCATCGTGAGGCCTATGCAGCGAAAGTGGCGGCTGCAGGCGAGAAACTGATTCGTCGCTTTGAGAAGCAAGTAATGCTGCAAGTGCTGGACACGCGCTGGAAAGAGCATCTCCAGTCGATGGATCATCTCCGCCGAGGTATCCACTTACGTGGTTATGCTCAGAAAAATCCCAAGCAGGAGTACAAGCGTGAGTCGTTTGAGCTCTTCCAGCATTTGCTTGAGCATATTAAAGAAGATGTAACACGGATTCTGAGCCATGTTCAGGTTCGTCAGCCCGAGGAAGTCGATGCGCTTGAGCGTCAACGTCGTGAAGCGCTGGAACGTGAAACCGCTACAGCGGCCAGCCGCCACGACGCCCCAGCCCAGGAGCCATCCGAGAATGATCAAGCAGCACCGGGTATTGATGGGCGCCCGATGCGCCGCGAAGGCCCTAAGGTTGGTCGTAACGACCCCTGTTCTTGTGGCTCGGGTAAAAAATATAAGCAGTGCTGTGGAAAATTAAGCTAACGACGATCATGTCTGAGATGGCATCTGACTAAGCGTCTGCCTACAGGAGAGAATCATGGCGGTGGGAAACATTCCCTTTCCAGAGTTGCCACCCCTTAAGGGGGTGCGCCTTGGGGTTGCAATGGCGGGTATCAAAAAGCCGGATCGCCGTGATGTGGTGGTAATCGAGTTGCCCGATACAGCGACAGTGTCGGGGGTTTTTACCCGTAATGCATTTTGCGCAGCGCCCGTCATAGTGGCGAAACAGCACCTAGAGCAGTGTCGTGCAGAAAATCGTTCGCCACGCTTTTGGCTGATCAATACTGGCAATGCTAACGCGGGCACTGGCAAAGCTGGCTTGCGTGATGCACGAGCAAGCTGCGCTGAGCTGGCCAAACAGGCTGGGGTATCAGTCGAAGACGTGTTGCCGTTTTCAACCGGCGTGATTGGTGAACCGCTGCCGATGGATCGTCTGTTGGCGGGTTTAGCGCCAGCGCTTGGAAACTTGGCCAGCGACGCGGTTGCTTGGCAAGAGGCAGGCCAGGGCATTTTAACCACCGATACTCGCGCTAAAGGCGCCACCGTGACGCTGGAAATTGGTGACCAATCGGTGACTATTAGCGGCATTGCAAAAGGGTCGGGCATGATTAAGCCCAATATGGCGACCATGTTGGGGTTTGTGGTGACCGATGCGATGATAGAAACGCCACTGCTTGACCGACTGTTACGACAAACCGTAGATCGCTCATTTAACTGCATTACGGTAGACAGTGACACCTCGACCAACGACGCATGCATGCTGGCGGCGACCGGCACCGGCCCGAAGATCGTGGATGATGAGCAGATTGCCGTGTTCAGTAACGCCTTGCAGCAGGTAATGACCGAGCTGGCGCAAGCGATTATTCGCGACGCGGAAGGGGCGACCAAGTTCGTCACCCTTCAGGTGGGCGAAGCGAAAAGCCGTCAAGAGGCGTTGGATGTAGCGTTCACGGTCGCTCATTCACCGTTGGTCAAAACAGCGCTTTATGCGTCCGATGCTAATTGGGGGCGTATTTTGGCGGCTGTCGGACGGGCGCCGGTGAGTGATTTCGACGTCAACCGGGTAGTGATAGATCTAGGCGATGTGCGCTTGGTCGAGCACGGTGGGCGCGCTGCCGGCTATACCGAAGCGGCGGGAAGTGCTGTCATGGCGCAGTCAGAAATTACCATACGCATTAACTTGGGGCGGGGCGAAGAAAGTGCCACGGTATGGACGTCGGACCTCTCCCATGACTATGTGTCCATCAACGCGGATTACCGCAGCTAGTCATCGCCCTATCGAGGGCGTCTACTGGCCGTGGTAAAGGGCATACGCAGCGAGATAGCACCGACGCAAGCGATGTAGGTGCGCACACAGTGGATAAAGACGTAATGAGTGTAAAGGTAAAACGACGGGTTCACGTCGCAGCAGCTGCGATTATCAGCGCCGATCAACAGCAAGTACTGATTGCTCGTCGGCCGTCAAACGTTGATCACGGCGGGTTGTGGGAATTTCCCGGTGGCAAGCTGGCTCCTTATGAAACCGGTCTTGAGGGCTTGAAGCGCGAGTTGCACGAAGAATTGGGCATTGAAATCGTTTGCGCCCAGCCACTGATTCGCGTCCATCATGAATATCCAGACAAGCATATTCTGCTCGATGTATGGCAAGTGCACGAGTTTGCCGGTGAGCCGTTTGGGCGTGAAGGACAGGCGGTGCGCTGGGTACCGATGAGTGAGCTCTCAAACTATCCCTTCCCGGCGGCTAACTTACCTATCCTACGGGCGGTAAGGTTACCCACCGAGTATTTGATTACCGGTGAAGAGGCCGATGAGGCGCGTTTTGATGCGTTTCTTGAGCGTGCGTTACGCGAAGACAAGATTCGCTTGGTGCAACTGCGTGCCAAGCAGTTGGATGAGGCTGCTTACCTAGCCCGTGCCCAGCGTGCCCTGAGTCTGTGCCGTGAACACGGTGCACGACTGCTGCTTAATGGCGAGCCTACGCTGCTTGATCGCATTGACGCCGATGGCATTCATTTGACCAGTGAGCGTTTAATGCAGCTTGAACGTCGCCCAATAGCTGAAAACAAGTGGCTTTCTGCATCGACGCATAACCAAACGCAACTGACTCAGGCAGCAGTGTTAGGCTGCGATTTTGTCAGCTTGTCGCCGCTGCGAACCACCCCGTCGCATCCCGAAGTCTCGCCGCTCGGTTGGCATGATTTTCAACAGTTGGTTGAGCGTGCCGGCATGCCGGTATTCGCACTCGGTGGCATGACGCGCTTTGATGCCAATCATGCGCGTGCCGTGGGTGCCCAAGGTATCGCTTCTATTCGCGATTTCTGGAAGTAACACGCCAAGCCAGATCGTATAAAAAGAACGGCATGCAATGAAAAACGCCTGCCTGGGTATTTCCTAGGCAGGCGTTTATTTTCTTGGAGTCACTTTTTTAGGCAAGCTTAGTCACGGTAACGGCGAGTTAAGTCTCCGTAGGCGTCGACTCGGCGATCACGGAGATAGGGCCAGATGCGGCGGGTATTTTCACTGCGCGCCATATCAATCTGTACCACTAACTGCTCTGTTTCTTCGCCCGCATGGGCCAATAACTCCCCTTGAGGTCCGCAAATAAAGCTGCCACCCCAGAACTGAATGCCATCACCAACGCCGGAGTGATCCGCTTCAAAGCCCACCCGGTTGGCCGCGAGCACGGGTAAACCGTTGGCGACGCCGTGGGCGCGCTGAACAATCGTCCAGGCATCTTTCTGGCGTGTTTTTTCTGCGGCATCGTCGTTAGGGTCCCAGCCGATCGCGGTGGGGTAGAGCAGTAAATCGGCACCGGCCAGTGCCATCAAACGGGCAGCTTCGGGATACCACTGATCCCAGCAGACCAAAACTCCAAGTCGGCCTAAAGACGTCTCTATCGGGGTGAAGCCTTCGCCGCGGGCGCTGTCGTGATCGCCTGGCGTAAAGTAAAACTTCTCATAAAAACCCGGATCATCGGGGATGTGCATTTTACGGTATTGCCCAACACGCCCTTCGGCGCCGTCATAAACCACGGCGGTATTGTGGTAGAGACCCGGCGCGCGACGCTCAAATAGCGATCCTACCAGGACAATATCCAACTCTTTGGCGAGTGCCGCGAGGCGTTGACCGGTAGGGCCATCGAGTGGCTCTGCTAAATCAAATAACGCGGGATCTTCGTATTGGCAGAAATAGTGGGTGGCGTGCAGTTCCTGAAGCAGTATCAGTTGGGCGCCTTGCTCAGCAGCACTGCGGATACCTTCTTCGCTTGCTGACAGGCTTTGAGCTTTGTCCGGCCAAGCGGGTTGCTGCACCACACCGACGGTTAGCCTCGAACTAGGTTTAATCGACATAATGGCTCCTTTATTCAGTCAGTATCGCCTGAGCGCTGGGCAGGTGCGCCTTGAGCAAGCGTGCCTTGTGGAAGTTGCATGGTTAAACAGTGCAGGCTGCCGTGTTGGCGAATAACGCTCGTGCACTCAATCGGGATCAGCATATGCTCGGGAAACGCATTTGCTAGCGCATGCAGTGCAGTGACATCCGCCGGGTCGCCGTAAGTAGGGACCAATACGGCCTGGTTGATAATAAGGAAGTTGGCGTAAGTCGCTGGCAGGCGATGACCATCATCCGGATCAAAACAGGCTTGAGGCCAAGGCAACGCGATAAGCCGGTAAGGCTCACCGTTGCGCTGACGAAACGCCTGTAACTCTTGCTCCATGGCCGCCAGTGCCGAATAGTGGGGATCGTTAGGATCATCACAGCGAACGTAGGCAATAGTACTCGGATCACAAAAGCGTGCCAGAGTATCAATATGACTATCGGTGTCATCGCCTTCTAAATGGCCGTTGGACAGCCACAGTACGTGGTCAACCCCGAAATCCTCACCAAGCTGAGCTTCTATCTGTGCTCTGGATAGAGTGGGATTACGGTTGGAGTTAAGCAGGCATGCTTCGGTGGTGAGCAGGGTGCCTTCACCGTCGGTTTCGATACCGCCGCCTTCTAATATCAGGTCTCGTGGGGCCACTGGACATGCCCAAGCCCCTGCATCGGCAAGCCTTTGGGTAAGTTGATTATCGCGCTCTGCGGGAAATTTACCGCCCCAACCGGTAAAGGTGTAATCAAGTATCACCATCTGGCCTTTTTCGTCGATGACACTGATCGGTCCATGGTCTCTCGCCCAGGTGTCATCGGTGGGTGCGACAATAAGCTGCAGCCGTGAAGCGGGTACGCCGTAGGCCTCAAACGTAGCTGCCAAGCGCTGTCGTGTTAGCTCATCGGGCACGCAGATCAACGCCCGCTGAAAACGTGTGGTGGCCATCACGATACGCTCGAGTGTAGCCTCAATACGTGCGAGTAATGGGGCCCAATCGCCGTCATGGCGTGGCCAAGTCAATTGTATGCCGTCTTGCGGATACCATTCGGGTAGCAGACGATAAGTCATAGTTGCCAACGTCATGAACGCCTTTGTTGAATTAAAAACTAAACAACGCTTAGTAAAGAGGACTTTCCCAGAGGAAATTGTAAATCGGCGCAATGTAGGCGGTGGCTGGGCAAGTTGCAAGCGTAACGTTTTAATCTGAACGCTCGCAGTGCCTGGCTGCTCTAATGGCCGTTTGAACATGCAGAGACACTAAAAAAACCGTACCATGAGCGCTTATTAATAAGGAATGACGCCATGCTTGATCGTTTGCCTTTTCTGGTGGGGCTGCGCTACGTGCGCGCTAAACGCCGGAACCACTTTATTTCGTTTATTTCGCTTACCTCGATGCTGGGGTTAATGTTGGGAGTCGCCGTACTTATTCTGGTGTTATCGGTGATGAATGGCTTCGATCATGAGTTGCGTACACGCATTTTAGGCATGGTCCCACACGCCAAAATCGAGTCCCGGGAAGGGATGGTCGAATGGCAGGCATTGGCTGAAGAGTTAATGCAACGCGAGCATGTTATCGGTGCAGCGCCCTTTGTAGAGCAGCAAGGCATGTTCTCTGTAGGTGGGCGTAATCAGGGTGCCATGGTGAACGGCATTAACCCTGATTGGGAAGACCGGGTCTCGATTATAGGCGAGCATATGATCCAAGGCGAGCTCGAGGATCTGGTTCCCGGTGAGTGGCACGTAGTGCTTGGTTCGATGCTAGCGCGAAACTTGGGCGTTGGTGTGGGAGACCGAGTAACGCTATTGGTTCCCGAAGCATCGATAACTCCCGCCGGTGTTTTCCCGCGCTTAAAGCGTTTTACCGTCAGCGGTATTTTCAGCGTCGGTGCTGAGCTGGACGCTAATTTAGCTTATGCCAATATTGAAGATATGCAGACCCTCGCCCGGTTAGGCGATGCGGTGGGTGGGCTTCGCCTGCAGATGGATGATTTGTTTGCCGCTAGTAGCGAAACTCAGTCGATTCTCAATGAGCTTGGTCCTGGGTACCGTGGGAGCGACTGGACATACACGCAAGGCAATCTATTCCAGGCGATTCAAATGGAAAAGCGCATGATTGCGCTGTTGCTCACCGTGATTATCGCCGTGGCGGCCTTTAACATCGTTTCGACATTGGTCATGGTGGTCACTGATAAGCGCGCCGATATCGCCATTCTGCGCACCATCGGCGCTACACCGCGCTCGATTATGGGTATTTTTATTGTTCAAGGGATGGCTATCGGACTGATCGGTATTGCCATTGGTGTGGCGGTAGGGGTGCTGCTAGCACTGACCGTGGCTGATTTGATCGGTTGGGTCGAAGGAACACTGGGCATTCAGTTCTTAGATGCCGGGGTGTATTTCATTAGCGATCTGCCTTCTCGACTGCAGTGGAATGATGTCAGCCGTATCGTCTTGGCTGCCTTTGGTTTGACGTTCCTGTCCACGCTCTATCCCGCTTGGCGGGCGGCAAAGGTTCAGCCAGCGGATGTATTGCGCTATGAATAATGGCTTTAGGAATAAGGATGACATGATGTCTACGAATACGGTGTCTAAAAATACAGTAGAAGCGGCCATCATGCTCGATTGCCAGTCGTTGACACGAACCTACAGCGAAGGCCCCCAGGATCTGACAGTGCTCGACAAGCTCAATTTGCAGGTGCGCGCCGGGGAGCGGGTCGCTATCGTAGGCAGCTCGGGTTCTGGTAAAACGACACTACTCAACCTGCTGGGCGGTCTTGACCGCCCCAGTGAAGGCAGTGTGGTTATCGCCGGTCAGCGACTGTCAGGTTTGAATGAAGCAGCGTTGGGCCGTTTTCGGAACCGCTATATCGGCTTCGTATACCAATTTCACCATTTGTTGGCAGAATTTACCGCACTGGAAAATGCCGCATTACCGTTAATTATTCGTGGCCAATCGAAAAAGGTGGCAGAGCAGCGCGCGATGCAAATACTTGAGCGGGTAGGTATGCAGCCTCGGGCGGATCATAAGCCTGGTGAATTATCGGGAGGGGAGCGCCAGCGAGTGGCGATAGCCCGGGCATTGGTCACCGATCCCAGCTTGGTATTAATGGATGAGCCTACGGGCAACCTTGATCAGACCACCGCAGCGACTATTTTGGCGCTAATGGACGAACTGGCCAAAGAGAGTGCTTGTGCGTTTGTGATTGTAACCCACGATGTAGGCCTTGCTGCTCATCAAGATCGCGTTCTTAAGCTGGATGCAGGTAAATTGGTGGAGCAAATGCCAGCGCTTTGATCATTAGGCTGGGCCTTTAAGCCTCGCCAACAAGCTTAATTGTCGAGTTCTGCTTCGATTTGAGCACGCCGCTGCCGACGTTTCTGGCGGCGGCGTTTCCAATGGTGTGAGACATGCCAGCGCCAAATCAGGCGAACGCCAATATTGGCGACGATGGCGACGATAATGCCCGTTACAAGTGAGCCAATGATGAGTGGCGGCATAATGTCGTGCATCTGTTCGGCCAGCCAGCGTGTCGAAATGCGCGAGGGTGCTTCCCGCACTGGGGCGCCGAGTATGAACGTGCCAATTCGGTAATTGCTGTAAAAAATCAGTGGCATCGTTAGGGGGTTGGTAATCCATACCAAACCTACCGATAGGGCTAAATTGCAGCGCGTTAGGCGAGCACCCAGCGCAGCCACCACCATCTGAAAAGGGATGGGGAGCATGGCACAAAACACGCCCACGCTAAACGCATTCGCAACGCTTCGGCGAGTTAAAAGCCACAAACCCGGGTCGGCAATCAGCGGCGCCATAAACCGTAGCGAGCGCTGTTTCCTGATGGTGTCGGGTTTGGGCATGTAGCGCTGCAGGAACCGGCGCGGCATGGCGGATACTCTTGCCTATCAATGTTGCCCATTATCCATATAGCGTTGCCCTTCGGCTATGCTAGGCCACCAATGAACGTTCGCCAGGGAGGGTCCTATGCGGTTAGGTGTCGCCATGCCGGCTGCTTTAGCGGCTCTCACTGGAGGGGGCTTCGCGTGGTATAGCCACACTGCAGGCATGACATCTAATGCGTTTGGGTGGGTGTTGGTGGCTGCTTTATTTGTCGTCGGCTGGCGGCCACGCCTAGGCGTATGGCTGTTGATTGGTCTATGGGTGTTTGCTGGCGTGCAGCGTGAATGGACGAGCCGTTTACCGGCGGGGTTAAGCGGTGAAGATGTTGTTGTTGAGGCAAGCGTGTTGACCGCCCAGCCAGCAGGGGGCGCAACGCGTCTGCTATTAGCTGTTGATCATTGCCAAGCCCCGGCCCAACGGCCGAGTTGCTCTGCACTCGCTCACGTGCGCATAACCGCTTATGGCGATAATCGATTCCAGCCCGGTGAACAGTGGCGTATGACGCTGCGTTTGCGTCCTCCGAGTGGCTTTGCCAATCCGGGTACATTCGATTATGAGCAATGGCTTTGGCGCGAGGGAATCCATGCGACTGGCTACTTACGCCAGGATCCTCCGCCGGTTCGGCTCTCTTCCTCCGGCCCTTCGCTTCGCCAGCTTGGGCTGGACTTCTTAGATCAACAGGCGTTTGACGAACGCACGAAACGCTGGCTGGCAGCGCTAACGTTAGGGGATAGCGAGCAGCTCACCCAGGATGATTGGTCATTATTGAATGCTACCGGCACTACACACCTGGTCGTAATTTCAGGCTTGCACGTTGGTTTGGTGGCATCGTTTGTACTGATGCTAGCCAAGCTGGGAGCTCGTTTAACGACACCCACCAACTGGCGAATGCGCACCTGGCCATGGTGGTTGGCGGCCATCGCGTGTGTCAGTTATGCCACTCTTGCCGGGATGGCGCCACCGGCTATGCGGGCTATGGTAATGACGCTGATTGGTTTATGGGTGTTGAGTGGTCGACATGCACCGGGGCCATGGCAGGCTTGGTGGCTAGCCATTGCATTGGTACTCATAGTTGATCCAATGGCGCTATGGCGGCCGGGAATGTGGTTGTCATTTTTAGCTGTGGCATGGCTGATTATAATTTGGCAGGGGCGACGGCGCCCTCAGGGAATAAAAGGCTGGTGCTGGGCGCTGGTTAGGTCGCAATTGCTACTAGCACCGTTAATGGCTGCCGCGGTGTTGGTTGCGTTTGGGCGAGTAGCGCCCGCCGCGCCATTGATCAATTTAGTCGCAGTGCCCTGGGTGAGTTCGGTGATGGTACCCACCGCCCTGTTGGGGTGGTTGCTAGCACCGTTCCCCTTTTTAGGTGGGGCTTTTTGGTGGCTATTTGAGGCGTCGCTTAGCGTTTTCCACCTGCTGCTGACGGTCTCTGTACAGCGTTGGCCATTGTGGGAGCCCGACCGGCTGCTGACGATGCCGCTAGCCCTCGCTTTGCTGATGATGTCCTTGAGCTGGGGGCTGCCTAGTGTATTACCAGGATTGAGGCTGGCCTCTACCTTGCTGGTTCTAGCCCTTCCTTTTTGGTCGCTTTCGCCGCCTAGCTTTCGTAGCACGGTGAGCGTTAACGTATATGACGTGGGGCAGGGGCAGTTGATAGAACTGCGCAGTGAGCATTATCGCCTTCTTTACGATACCGGGCCGCAATTTCGCAGTGGCTTTATGCCGCTAGAGACGCTTTGGTCGCCGGGACAGCAGTTTGATCAGGTGATCGTTAGTCACGGCGATAATGACCATGCGGGGGGTGTGGAGGCGTTGCTTGACAACCATTTGGTTAGTCAGTGGACAGCTCCTGCGGGTGAAGCGCTGCCAGTTCCAAGTGTTGCCTGTCAGCGTGGTCAGGCATGGCAGCGTGATGGGGTTAGCTATCGATTCTTATGGCCACCTGCTGGCGAGAATACGCTATCTGCGAATGATCGTTCCTGCGTGTTGGAAGTGAGTGTCGGCGAACAGCGATTGCTGATTACGGGGGATGTGAGTGCCGAGATAGAGCGGCGCTTTCTGCGCGAAGTAGGTTTACCCATTAGTGCGTTGGTGGCAGGTCACCATGGCAGCGACACCAGTTCAGGTATTCAGTTTGTGCGTCATGCTATGCCTAAGCATGTCATATTTAGCGCTGGGCAAAGTAATTCTTTTCAGCACCCAGTGGACGCCGTCGTGCGCCGTTTTCGTCAGCAAGGGAGCTGTTTATGGAGCACGGCACAGGATGGAGCGCTGCGTTTTAGTCTAGGCGCAGCCGATTCCATTGAAATCAAAACGACGCGACAACTGCCAGGACAACGTAACCGGTGTTGAAGCGTGGCGCCATAAGGTAGAATTCAGCGCACTGCACACTATTGCCAGGAGCGCGTGTGACTGATTCAGGTTGGGTTATCTACAAACGGTTGTTGGGTTATGTAAAGCCGCATTGGCGTGCCTTTGGGCTGGCGGTGGTGGGGTTTGTGGTCTATGCCGCGTCGAGTACCGCTCTGGCGGAAATGATGAAGCGTCTTATTGACGGCATTCAAAACCCAGACGCAGCCTTTCGGTTATTGCTGCCATTATTTGTGATTATTATGTTCTCTGCCCGAGGGTTGGGTACTTTTCTAAGCACTTATTTTATGGCCTATGTGGGCCGTTATGTCATTCATACTCTGCGCTGCGATGTGTTTGCCCATCTTCTCCATCTGCCCGGCCGGTTTTTTGACCACCACTCTAGCGGTCAGCTGGTATCACGAGTGACCTATCATGTTGAGCAAGTAGCCGGGGCTGCCACCAAGGCGGTAACGATTATTCTTCGTGAAGGTCTGTTTGTGGTCGGGTTAGTGCTTTATCTACTCTGGACCAACTGGTTGTTAACGCTGCTTTTTTTGGGCGTGACTCCGATTATTGCCGTGGTAGTGAGCTATGTTAGTAAACGCTTTAGGCGGATCTCCAAGCGCATTCAGCACTCTATGGGCGATGTCACCCATATTGCGTCGGAAGCGTTGTCTGGCTATAGAGTGGTACGCACTCATGGTGCTGAAGACTATGAAAAACAGCGCTTTGAGAAGGTGAGTGAAGAAAACCGTCGCCAAAGTATGAAAGAGGCGATGACACGAGCAGTCAGCTCTCCAGTGATTCTGATGCTCGTAGCCATTTCCATGGCGTTATTGGTATGGCTGGCAATGGCGCCTTCGTTAATGGCGAGTATGACGCCCGGGGAGTTTGTCGCCTTTATTACCGCTGCAGCACTAATGATTAAGCCGGTGCGTCAATTAACCGAAATTAATGGTGAAATCCAGAAAGGATTGGCGGCAGCAACAGAGCTTTTCGGGCTGCTTGATACAACGCCTGAGCAGGACAATGGCAAGCGCATCGCAAGCCGCTTAAGCGGCGAAGTGGTCATTGACCAAGTAAGCTTCCGCTATGCCGACGAACAGCCCAACGTGCTGCATGATATTAACTTGCGCTTGGCGCCGGGGGAGCTGGTGGCGATAGTTGGCCGCTCGGGAAGTGGAAAATCCACCCTGGTCAGTCTGTTGCCGCGTTTCTACCGGCCTAGCCAAGGTCGTATCACCATTGATGGTATCAATATCGATGAGTATGCCCTGGGTCCGCTGCGCCAACAGATTGCATTAGTGTCACAGCAAGTGACGCTATTTAACGCCTCAATTGCCGATAACATTGCCTACGGGATCGCCAATCCTGATCTCGAGGCTGTTAAAGCGGCGGCTAAAGCCGCCTATGCGCATGAATTTATCGACAAGCTTCCCAATGGCTATGCCACTACTGTGGGCGAAAACGGCGTGATGCTCTCGGGTGGGCAGCGCCAGCGACTGGCGATTGCTCGGGCCATCTTTAAAGACGCACCGTTGTTGGTGCTAGATGAAGCCACTTCGGCGCTGGACACCGAATCAGAGCGGTATATTCAAAAAGCCCTAGAGCGCGTCTGTGAAGGACGGACCACGCTGGTTATTGCTCACCGCCTGTCAACTATCGAACGCGCTGACCGCATCATCGTGATGGACCAAGGGCGAATTATCGAAGAGGGCACACACCAGGCGTTGTTGGATGCGGACGGCGCCTATGCGGCGCTATACCAGCTCCAGTTTCAAGAAGCGCTATGACCGGGATAACGCGAAACCTGTCAAAAAGAGCGGGGGCAGAGAGAACTTTGTCAGCACGCTGGCTTAAAGGCGCTTATCAGGGCAGCCGCTGGCTGTTGCCGCTGAAACCCTTGGGCGCACTTTACCAATGCATCATGGCGCGAAGAGAGCAGGCATACCGAAGCGGCAATAAGGCAATCTGGAAGGCGCCGGTGCCGGTTATCGTGGTGGGTAATATTACCCTCGGTGGCACAGGTAAATCGCCGCTGGTAGCGTGGTTGGCTCGTTGGTTGGTGGCGCAAGGCTGGTCGCCGGGTATCGTGACTCGCGGTTATGGCGGTAAAGCGTCCAGTTACCCATTATTTGTTACCGCCAGCACCAACGTGTCCGAAAGTGGCGATGAGCCGCTAATGCTGGCACAGCAAACGGGGTTACCCGTGGTGGCGGACCCCAAGCGTGTGCGCGGTGTTCAGGCGTTAGTAGAGGCGGGGTGCGATATTATTCTCAGCGATGACGGCTTGCAGCACTTGGCGTTGTCCCGTGATATAGAATTGTTAGTCGTGGATGGTGCCCGAGGTCTTGGTAACGGACACTGCTTACCTGCAGGACCGCTAAGAGAGTCGCCTAATCGGCTCCATCGAGTCGATGCCGTAGTCGTCAATGGCGATTTACAGCACGCGTTGCCTGTCACTTCTGCAACATTTATGCAGTTAGCACCGCAGTGCTGGCGCCGCTTGAAAGATGGCGTGCGTTTTCCCCTTGTGCCTCTGCCGTTTACGCTGCCGGTGCATGCAGTAGCGGGTATTGGAAACCCTGAGCGCTTTTTTCGCACGCTTTCTACATTGGGTATCAAGGGCGACTGGCATCCACTAGCGGATCACCAGCAGTACGGTGCTGACGCGCTAAACTTTGCAGAGCCTCGCCCAGTGATTATGACCGCCAAAGACGCCGTTAAGTGTAACGCCCTGGCGCCGCCCGATAGCTGGGTACTAGAGGTAGAAGCGGCCCTTCCACCTGAGTTTGAGTATTGGCTGGCAGCGCGGCTGTCAGCAATTTCCTAAAGGAGATACCGCATGGATAAGGAACTACTGGCAATGCTGGTTTGCCCGTTGTGTAACGGTAAGCTGAAATACGACCGCGAGGCTCAAGAACTGCGTTGTCACTACGATGGCTTAGCCTACCCCATTCAAGAGGGCATTCCTGTCATGTTACCGGAAGAGGCCCGCGCGATGGATGCCGATGAAAAGCTGCCTAGCTCTCCGGGGCGCTCACCAGGACGTTCTCCAGGTCACATCGGAGACGCTTGATGGATTTCCCAGACTCCATGGCGTCTGTTCCCACGGTGCCTGACTTTACGGTAGTCGTGCCCGCTCGCTACGGCTCCACCCGGTTGCCCGGCAAGCCACTGCTTGAGATTGCTGGGGAACCGATGGTCGCTCACGTATGGCGACGCGCTTGTCAAAGCCACGCTAGCCGAGTCGTAGTGGCGACAGACGATAGCCGCATTCGTGATGCTATGTTGCCTTACGGCGCCGAAGTGATCATGACCCGAGATGATCACCCATCGGGCACTGACCGTTTAGCTGAAGTAGCCGACATTCTGACGTTGGCGAATGATGCGCTGTTGGTCAATGTCCAGGGCGACGAACCACTGATCCCGCCCGCCTTGATTGATCAAGTAGCCCTGCGCCTAGCCGATGATCCCGAGGCTTCGATAGCGACGCTAGCGGAACCTATTAATAATGTTGAAACATTGTTTAACCCCAACGTGGTCAAGGTGGTGCGCTCCTTGCAAGGTCGAGCGTTGTATTTCTCCCGTGCACCGATTCCTTGGGATCGCGAACAGTTCAAAGAGCCACCCACGTTACTGGCGACCGATGCCTGGCTGAGACATATTGGTTTATATGCTTACAGGGCCGGTTTTCTGGCAGCCTACCGCGATTGGCCAGCCTCAAGCCTTGAGCAACTTGAGCAACTTGAGCAATTGCGTGCATTACAGAATGGCCACACTATTCAAGTGGCGTTGGCCTGCGAAGTAAATCCCGCTGGCGTCGATACCGCCGAAGATTTAGCGCGTGTGCGGGCGCTACTGGCTCAGCCCAGTCGTTAAAGGACTCAAGGAGCGCCGCTGTGAAAGTGTTATTTGTATGTTTGGGAAATATTTGCCGCTCACCCACCGCCGAAGGTGTTTTCCGTCGCGCTGTCGAGCAAGCGGGGATGGCCGATGATATTGAGATAGACTCCTGTGGCGTTGGCAGCTGGCATGTGGGCAAAGCACCGGACGCACGGGCTCAACAGGCTGCACTATGTCGTGGTATCGATTTAAGCAGCCTATGTGCTCGTCAGCTAAGCGAGCAGGATTTTGCTGAGTATGATTACGTGCTGGGCATGGATCAGGATAATGTACGTGCCATTCGCGGCCTAAAACCCGCTAACAGCCAAGCCTACGTTGGTCTGTTTTTGGATTTTGCCGGTACGCCGGGTGCTGAGGTGCCGGATCCCTACTATGGCGGTGAAGAAGGTTTTGAAAACGTTTTGAATTTAATCGAAGCTGCATCAGCAGGGCTCGTTCAACACCTTAAGCGTGAGCGCTGAGGTGGCGGCTTTGAATCTGCAAACCGATGTTGATCTAACGCTTGCCAACACACTGCGGCTACCCTGCAAGGCCGAGCATTTTGCGGCGCCAGCTACCTTATCAGCGCTGCGCGCTTTACTCGCTCAGGCACGCCAGCAGGGATGGCCTACCACGATACTCGGCGGTGGCAGCAATGTACTGCTGCCTGATCAGTTGCCGGGCTTGGTAGTGCGGCCAGCGTTGGATCAATGGTGGCTGACCGCTCAACAAAGATATTCAAAGGACCATGTGTTTGTCCACGTGGGTGCTGGGGTTAATTGGCACACTTTGGTAATGGCAACTGCTGAACGAGGGCTATGGGGAATTGAAAATCTAGCGTTGATTCCTGGTAGCTGCGGGGCAGCGCCGGTGCAAAATATAGGCGCCTATGGCGCTGAGCTTGCCGATACGCTGCAAGCGGTGCAGGTAATGGAGCTTGCAACAGGACGTGTCGATTGGCTTGACGCCCAGCAATGCAAGCTGGGGTACCGCGACAGTATCTTTAAACGCGAGCTGGCTGATAGGGTGGTGATCACCCAATTGGTGTTGCGTTTGTCGCGCACGCCAGCTCCGCAGCTCGGTTACGGTGATCTTGCTGAGCGACTATCCAATTCACCTACACCGCTAGCAGTCGCCAACGCGGTATGTGCCATTCGGCGCGAGAAGCTGCCTGATCCTGAGTTGCTTGCCAACGCAGGGAGTTTTTTCAAGAACCCGCTGGTGGAGGATCAGCAGGTGACGCGACTGCTGCGTCGGTATCCCACGATGCCTCACTTTCCCCAGGGAAAAGGGCAAACAAAGCTGGCGGCGGGTTGGTTAATTGACCAGTGTGGCTTGAAAGGAATGCAGGATGGCGTCTTTGGTGTGCACCAGCATCAAGCGCTGGTGCTGGTACATTTTGGCGGTGGTGATCGCCATGGCTTGCTGAAAACAGCGAACTATATCGTTGACCAGGTTGCATCACGCTTTGGCGTTCGGCTGGAGCCCGAGCCGCGGTTAGTTAATCCGTAGCTATATTGGCCGCTTCTGCTGTTGTTTAAAATGCGCCTGCTAAAAGACAAAATCCCCGCATAAGCGGGGATTTTGCTATTCAACACATGCAACACACGTGCCCGAATTACTCTGAGTAGGTGTCTTGCTGTGCCTGCTTACGTTTCTCACGCGGGTCATTGTGGGCCCGGGTGCGACGCCGCCGCGGTTTAGGCGCGTCTTCAGTTACTGCGTCTTCAGCAGGCGCTTCACTGGCGATCGGCTGAGCGAGCTGAGGCGCTGCTTCGGTAGCAGGGGCTTCAGTCATTATCCGTTCGTCGCTACTCTTTTCAGTGCTGTTTTCTTCAGCACTATTCTCTTTAGTACTACTCTCATCAGTACTATTTTCTTCAGTGCTATTCAGTTCACCGCTGCCTTCTTTAGCGCTGCTTTCTTCGTCGTTACTCTCTTTGACATTCTTTGGCTCATCGCCTTTTTCCGCTGCTTCTTGCTTCGGCTCGCTGTTGGAGAGTTCTTCAACCGAAGGAGCCGCGGCGACGCTCTTAGAATCGCTTGGGGTTGCTGATTCCTGGTGAGCTTCCTGAGCGTTTGCGGGTGTTTCGGGCTGACGCTCTTCGTTACTTTGATAAGTATCCTCAGCATCCAAAGCAGCCGGGGAAGCGGCCTCATCGATACTCGCCGCAGGATCCACAATGTTGCCCGCAGGCGGCTCGATGGCTTCAGGTGTTACCGACTCGCTATCACTGACTGGTGGTTGGCTATCGGAAACCTGATCAGTTGCTGCTGGCTCTGTCTTCGCTTCAGATAGCAGAGTCTTAGGCTCGTTCTCTTCGGAATCAGCCTCAGTTGACCCAGTGGTTGGCGTTTCCATTGGCTCATCGTTAGCTGTTGATTCCGGTTCGCTGGGCTTTGAAACGGCCTCTTTTTCCACGTCGGTGGCAACCGCTGTCTCGGGCGCTACTTTAGGCTGACGGCGCTGATGCGTCGACTTACTTGCCTTTGCGTTGTCTGCCACAGGCCGGTCTGCCGTTGTGGCGTTGTCCGCTTTTTCAGACGTTTCTGAAGGGCTCGTTATGTCAGCACTGTTAGGTACGTTGGCATTCGGAGCTTCATCAGCAGACACTTCACTCGGCTGTGTTACGGCTTCTGGTGCCTCACTCGGTGCTTCGGCTTGCAGTTTTAACTGCTCAGCTTCTGCCTGAGGATTGATAGCCTGGGTACGTGTGCGGTTACGGGGGTTGTTACGCGTACGCTTTGGCTTGCCGTCGTCTTTGGCCTCAGTATTATTGACCGCTTCATTACGCTGATTGTCACGGCTGCTATCGCGGCGCGGTTCTTTTTGCGCTGCGTTTTTGCCCTCTTTTTCTTTCGCCGAACTGTCTTTGCTAGCGTTATCTTTAGCAGAGCTATCCGTCTGCGTCTCTTTGCGAGGCACTTTATTGGCCGGCTCTTGCCCGTTGGCATCGTCTTGCTGAGGATGACGGCGACGGTTACGGGTGCGGCTAGGGCCACTGCGTTTGTCGTTACTGTCCTCATTGGCAGCACGCTGAGTGGTGTTGCGCTGATCGCTCTTCTGTTCGGTTTTTTGCTCCGATTGAGGACTATTGTCACTGCGAGCGTTACGGCTGGTGGTTTCGCCGCGTTCGCTGCGTGATGGTTTCTGCCGCGACTCATTGCTGCGCTGATTGGTTTTGCGCTCGCTTGGCTTACGGGGCGCGGGCGTTTCTGCCTTCGGGGCAGGCGCAGGCTCGGCACTGCTTTCGTCGCTGCCTAATAGCTTGGCGAAACCTCGAATAAAGCGGCCGATGACGCTGGGTTGTTCACTGGTCGCCGGTGTTGCTTTCGCCGCAGGCGCTGAGGTCGCGGCAGGTGCTTTCTCTTCGGTTTGCAGCGATGCTGGTGCAGGCGCGTTGTGCGTAACGCTTTTAACGGCGGCTTCGGCACGCTGAGCAGGAGGCACAAAACTAGGCGTTGGCTCTTTGCCTACTTCGGTATCGGTGGAGAGTTCAAAGCTTGAAAGGCTTTGGGTGTCATCTTCGTCCAGATGATCGTCGCGCAGACGCTGAACATCGTAGTGCGGCGTGTCCATATCAGGGTTGGGCAGCAGTACGACGCGCACACCCTGGCGAGATTCTAGATCTGCCAGCACGCTACGTTTTTCGTTAAGCAGGTAAGTCGCTACCGGTACCGGCAGGATGGCGCGGATCTGCGCGCTATTCTCTTTCATGGCCTCTTCTTCAATCAGGCGCATGATGGAGAGAGAGAGAGAACGCACATCGCGAATGGTGCCCTGGCCATTACAGCGGGGGCAGACCACGCCGCTGGTTTCACCCAGAGAGGGGCGCAGACGCTGGCGAGACATTTCCATCAAGCCAAAGCGTGAGATACGGCCAATTTGTACCCTAGCGCGATCCAATTTAAGCGCATCGCGCATGCGGTTTTCAACTTCACGCTGGTTGCGCGCTGGCCCCATGTCGATGAAGTCGATCACGACTAAGCCGCCGATATCGCGCAGGCGCAGCTGGCGTGCGATCTCATCGGCGGCTTCAGAGTTGGTTTGCAGTGCCGTTTCTTCGATATCACTGCCGCGGGTGGCACGCGCGGAGTTGATATCGATAGAGACCAGTGCTTCCGTATGGTCAATCACGATCGAGCCGCCAGAAGGCAACTTCACTTCGCGCTGATAGGCGGTTTCAATTTGCGATTCGATCTGGAAACGCGAGAATAGCGGGACTTCGTCCGCGTAAAGTTTGATCTTTTGCTGGTAGGAGGGCATGACCTGGCGAATAAAGCCCAGTGCCTCAGCATGAATCTCAGGGCTATCAATCAATACCTCGCCGATGTCCTGGCGCAGGTAGTCGCGCATGGCGCGAATGATGACATTGGATTCACGATAGATCAGGAACGGAGCAGGGCGTTTGGCGGCTTCAGTGGTAATAGATTCCCACACTTGGACCAGGTAATCCAAGTCCCACTGCAGTTCCTCTGGATTGCGACCAATACCTGCGGTGCGTACGATCAGGCCCATTTTATCGGGTACAGTTAATTGGCCCATGGCATCTTTGAGCTGACTGCGCTCGTCGCCTTCGATACGACGCGAAATACCACCTGCCCGCGGGTTGTTGGGCATCAGCACCAAGAAGCGGCCCGCCAGACTGACAAAGGTGGTTAGCGCAGCGCCCTTATTGCCACGCTCTTCTTTGTCAACCTGAACGATGACTTCTTGGCCTTCCTTAAGTACTTCTCTAATGCTCGGACGTCCGGAAACGTCTTTGACAAAGTACTCTTTAGAAATCTCTTTGAGCGGCAAAAAACCGTGGCGGTCAGCGCCGTAATCGACAAACGCAGCTTCAAGAGAGGGCTCTACACGGGTGATTTTGCCGCGATAAATATTGGCTTTTTTCTGCTCTCGAGCGCCGGATTCGATATCTAGATCGTACAGGCGTTGTCCATCAACTAAGGCGACGCGCAGCTCTTCAGGCTGTGTCGCATTAATAAGCATCCGTTTCATGTTGTCTCGCATAGCGTTGCGTGCCGGCGAACTGCCTATGGGGTGACGTAGGCGAACCGCTGGGTGCTGCGTGCTTGTGCTCGGCGCATTGCAATGCTGACGCGTCAAGCCGGGAAGGCGTCATCGCCAACCCGGCCAGTAGGGCGTTGAGTACGTGGCGGAGGCAGGACGTGTTCCGGTGATTGTCACATCCATCCGGCCCTGCTGACACCGCCGACACCTGGCATTCATCGATTCACCAACGCCGGCCACCGGCACAGCGTTGAACTTGTCGCCCAGAGTCAGCCAGCGCCTTGTGACGAGAAAGGAGGGGCTGCTCAGGGCGTGGCGTTGTTTCGTTACTGCCTGCCGTTGAGGGCGAGGCTTAGTTACATCTGTCGGCATAAAACGGCCGGCAGAGTTACCGCATTTTTAAGATCATATTTGGTGCTAAAAAAAACGGGCAATGCGTACACTGGTGCCGTTTTTCGTGTCCAGGCCTGCGTGTTAGTCGGGCAGGCGCATTAACCGAGCTCAGTGATGACGCTTTCTGCTACCGAATTTAACCGAGTAGCTAGTTATCAGCTAGTCGCTAACGCTAGACGAGAAAGCATTCTGCACTTGGCTGGTGGACGTTTTGGAATATAACAGTAAAGACAACGACCAGCAATTGACGCAATGCCCTTGGGTCTACGTTAGAATGCCGTTTTAGGCTGGTGTCATCGAGCTACAGCAGGAGTAAGCGGTAATGTCCGAAGGGCGTGAAGTGCAGTGGGTGGATATCGCCCCGGAGCAGGCTGGACAGCGAATTGATAATTTTCTCATGACGCGCCTTAAAGGTGCGCCACGTGCGCTTATCTACCGCATTGTACGTAAAGGGGAGGTGCGCGTTAATAAAAAGCGCGTAAAGGTCGATTATCGTTTACAGGCGGGGGACCTCGTGCGTGTGCCACCGTTGCGCTTGGCGCCCCGGGAAGCGGTTAAAGATGTCAGCGATAATTTGCGCGACCTGTTGGTGGGTAGCGTGATCATGGAGGGCCCTGATTGGATGGTGCTTAACAAGCCTTCTGGCCTGGCGGTGCACGGTGGAAGCGGGGTTAAAATTGGTTTGATCGAAGCGCTGCGTCAGGTGCGTGATGATTTGAGTTTCCTGGAACTGGTTCACCGTCTTGACCGTGATACTTCGGGTTGCTTGTTACTGGCCAAATCCCGCGATGCGTTGGTGACGCTCAATGAGTCGCTGAAAAAGCACGGTATGGATAAACGTTATCTGGCCTTGGTGAGCGGGCGCTGGCCGGCGCGTAAAACCTACGAAAGCGCTCGCTTGGACCGTTTTGATGCGGGAAATGGTGAGCGGCGGGTAAGGGTCGACCCCAACGGCAAAGTGTCGCGCACTCATTTTTCGGTGGTTGAGACGTTTGAGAAAGTCACCTTGATCGAAGCCGAGCCAGTGACGGGACGCACCCACCAAATTCGTGTGCATGCGGCCCACGCGGGCCATGCGTTGTTGGGTGATGATAAATACGCCACACGAGAAAGCGGGTTGCTCACCAAGCAGTTGGGGCTGGGGCGGCTGTTTCTGCATGCGCGTGCATTAACGTTTCCAGAGCCCGGTAATGGGCGTCCGGTAACCGTCAAGGCGCCACTGCCAGAAGCGCTTGAAGAAACCCTTAAGCGTGCTCGTCAATAAGCTGACGCGCCCTTCAGCAAGGAGCTGCCATGCAGTACGAACTGATTATATTTGATTGGGACGGAACCCTGATGGACTCCGTGCCGCGTATTGTATCGTGTATGCAAGCCGCGGCTCTGGAAGCCGAGTGGGGAGAGCTTTCAGCGGCTGAGGTGGAAGATATTATTGGCCTGGGGCTACCTGAAGCCATTGCCCAGCTTTGCCCAGGTATTTTGCCTGCTCAGGCCGAGCGCCTTCGTGAGCGTTACTCGCACCACTTTGTTACCGCGGATGCTACGCCGATGCTTTTTTTTGCTGGGGTTGAGGCGCAGATTGCCCGTTTGCGTGGCCGTGAACAGCAGCGGTTGGCGGTGGCGACCGGCAAAAGTCGCCGTGGTCTTGACCGCATTTTTGCTGAGACCGACAGCGGTGCCTGGTTTCACGCCAGCCGTACCGCCGATGAAACCCGCTCGAAGCCCCATCCACAAATGCTTTCGGAACTGCTGGCCGAGCTAGAGGTGCCCGTCGAACGAGCCGTTATGGTCGGCGATACGGAGTATGACCTGGAAATGGCCCGCGCCATTGGTATGGATCGTGTTGGCGTCACCTATGGCGTACATACGACGGAGCGTTTGGCGCGCAGCCAGCCCAAATGGATTGCCACTAGCATAAATGAGCTTTTCGATCGGTTGTACGGTGAGTAGCCAGTGTTTACTTAAGGACATTTTATGAGTGACGACCTAACCCGCCCCGATGACACAGGCGACGGGCGTGCAGAACCAACCCGTAATAGTCGTAGCAAGGAAGAGGATCGCTGGACCCAAGGGCCAGAAGTCCCCCCTGGTAAACGCGCCAGCCAGGTGTCAGGCGCGCCTGACGATGATGCTGAAACCCTGCGCGAACGACAGCGGCTAGCGCAGTTGGAGATGATGGATCACTGGATAGGAGGCGTATTAACCGAGCAGCGCCGCAGTCGACGTTGGAAATTGTTTTTCCGGCTAACAGTGCTCGCCATTGTGTTGGTGACGCTGTTTGCCACTCTGTATAGTCTGTTTTGGGACTCTCCGAGTGTTACCCCGCCCGCTCAGCGTCACTTGGGAATTGTTGAAGTTAATGGAGTGATTGCCAGTGATTCACCGGCCAACGCTGAGCGCATTATCAAAGGGCTAAACCGCGCCTGGGAAGCGGAGAGTGCGGCCGCTGTGGTGCTGCACATTAATAGCCCCGGCGGTAGTCCAGTGCAGTCTCAGCGTATCTATGCAGAAATTATGCGTCTGCGCGAACAGGGCGATAAACCGGTTATTGCCGTGATCGAGGATATCGGTGCCAGCGGTGCTTATTATATTGCCGCAGCGGCAGACGAGATTGTAGCGTCACCGGTGAGTCTGGTGGGCTCGATTGGTGTGATTTACGCTGGTTTCGGCTTTGAGGAGGCTATTGAGCGCATTGGTGTTGAGCGCCGCGTGCTTACGGCAGGGGAGAATAAGGCTTTTCTTGACCCATTCCAGCCGCTGGATGAAGAGGCGGAGCAGTTTTGGCAGAGCGTGCTCAGCCAAACCCATCGCCAATTTATTGAAGACGTGCGCGCAGGGCGGGGAGAAAGGCTCAGCGACAGTCCGGATATTTTTTCGGGTCTGGTCTGGAATGGTGAGCAGAGTATTGAGCTAGGCTTGGTTGATCAGTTGGGCAGCCTTGAGCAAGTGTCTCGCAATCAAGTGGGTAACACCGATTGGCAGGATTATACGCCCAGCCTTGATCCGTTTGATCGCCTGACACGTCGTTTCTCCCAGGTCGTCGCTGAGGTGTTGGGCGTGAGTACACCCAATACCCCGCTTCGCTATTAGGCTCGATTGAGTTAGCGCGCGCCAAGCGGGTCAAAGCCCGCTTGGCGTAGCATGTCGCAGAGCGCAATCAGCGGAAGCCCAATCAGGGCATTAGGGTCGCGGCCTTCAAGCTTTTCAAACAGCGCAATGCCTAACCCCTCCATTCGAAAACTGCCTGAGCTGTCTAGCGGCTGCTCTTTGGCGACATAGTTTTCGATTTCTTGTGTGCTCAAGTTGCGAAATACCACCTCAAAAGGCTCTACATGGACATGGTGACGCTGGTGACGTGTATCTAGCAGCGCTAGGCCGGTTAGAAAGGTGACGCGTTGGCCAGAAAAGCGGGTCAGGTTGGCGCGGGCCTTGGCTTCCGTATGTGGTTTGCCAAGAATCTCGCCTTCGAAAACTGCAACCTGATCGGAGCCTATGATGCAGTGATGAGGAAAGTGCGGTGCAACGGCGTTGGCCTTGCTAAGCGCAAGTCGGTGCACCAGTGCGTGGGGCGTTTCGTCATTGTGAGGCGTTTCATCAATATCAGGCGAATGGCACTGATAAGGAAGTTGCAGGCGATCCAACAGCTCGCGCCGCCAGCGCGAGCTGGAAGCAAGTACCAGTTCGGTCGGTGATGTCTGGGCGCTCGGTGGCTCGGCCATTGAGGATGAGGTCACAATTAACTCCTGGCTGCATGGTTTTTCTAAGGCAACGTTGTGCTTGTGCAACATTACACAAATGCGATTTCAAGGCATGAGAGTGTAGCGAAAGCAGGCAGAGGTGCCTACATTGACGGATTGTTGAGGTCTACGTCGGTTGTTTATTGAAGAAGGTGTGAATAATTATAACGACAGCTTTGACACCAGCAGGGGGAGTGCCTATCATTGCGCGCCTATGTTGACCTCACAACTCCCCAGTCGGGTCGAGCCTTATAAGCTTGCAGCCCGCCACGAACGAATCGAAGGCTTGGTAGCGCTTGATAAGCTACCGCGTCTTGCCGAAGAAGCGGGTCTCCAAACCGGCGACTGCCATGTCGTGCTCGAGTTTGGCGTCGATGCTCAAGGTCGTCGTGAAATTCGTGGCCACTTGCAAGCGACATTGGCGCTTGCATGTCGTCGCTGCCTGGTGCCGCTGCCTCAAGAGGTAAGCAGTGACTTTTTGCTTGGAATGGTCACTGATGAAGCCTTAGCGGCCGAGTTGCCTGCTAGTCATGAACCGGTGCTGGTGGAAAAGGAACAGCTGGACCTACTGACAGTGGTTGAGGATGAATTAATCCTTAGCCTGCCACAGGTGGTCTATCACGAAGAAGCCGAATGTCATGTCTCGGCGGAGCAGCTGGTCAGCAAAACAGAAGGCGCGGCGTCAGAAACAACGCCAGCGACGAACCCTTTCGCGGTGCTCAATGTCTTGAAAGGCAAAAAATAAGCACCCTTTACCTTAAATACCTTGGAGTAAATACCCATGGCAGTTCAACAGAACCGTAAAACTCGTTCCAAGCGCGGCATGCGTCGTAGCCACGATGCGCTGACCGCTCCGACGCTGTCTCAGGATAAAGAAACGGGTACGACTCACCTGCGTCACCACGTTTCTCCAGACGGTTTCTACCGTGGACGTAAAGTGGTCGAGGTATAAGCCTCAGCTGAATTACTAAGCGGCTAAACGGACTCAGTGCGGTATGCGCCTAGCGATTGATGTGATGGGGGGCGACCAAGGTCCTCATGCGATTATTGCAGGCTCCGCAAAGGCAGTGGTGGAGCATCCAGGCCTTGAGGTGATTCTGTTTGGCCCGCGTCAGCAAATACTTGCTGAGATTTCACGCTTGCCGCAGCCTCTGGCTGCGGCAGCGTCACGTTTGGCGGCGCGTGATGCATCCGCCAGCATTATGCCAGCGACAACGGCTGCCTGGGCGTTACGCCGAGGCCATGCAACGAGCATGACGCAAATGCTTCGAAGCGTTGCTGAGGGAGAGGCACTGGCTGGGGTTAGTGCCGGTAATACGGCAGCGCTTGTTGCCTTGTCAAGGCGCGAGCTGGGGATGATCGAGGGGATTTCCCGGCCGGCGATTAGTACGGCGATTCCAGCACGCCAAGGGCGCCGCTGTTATCTGCTGGATTTAGGCGCCAACGTGGATTCCCCCGCCCATCGGTTGGTCGATTTTGCATTGATGGGGGCGGCGATGGCGCAGTGTATCGATGGTACTGCTTTGCCACGTGTGGCGCTGCTTAATGTTGGCGCGGAAGCCACCAAGGGTAATGCCAGTGTGCGTGAAGCCGATCGTTTGTTGCGCCAATACGCAAGTGGCCAATATGCCAGTAATAGTGCCTTCGACTACCAAGGCTACGCAGAGGGTGGGGATCTATTCAAAGGTCAGCTTGATGTGGTGGTGTGCGATGGTTTTGTCGGTAACGCCGTCCTCAAAGCAAGCGAAGGCTTGACAAGCATGTTGGTTGAACGCGTGCAAATGGCCTTTGAGTCGCGCTTAAGCGGACGTTTGGCAAGCCTGCTGGCCAGGCCTGTGTTAAGACGATTAAAGCAAGAGCTCGATCCTGTTCGTTATAACGGGGCCAGTTTGTTGGGGTTGCGCGGTATCGTGGTGAAAAGTCACGGTAGTACTCACGCCGATGGCTTCTACTACGCTATCCAGCGTGCCCTGCAGGAAGTAGAGCATAACTTACCTGCGCGGATTGCAGGCCGCTGGCAAGCGCCGTCAAGTGATGGCGATGGTGCGCGCCAGCCATGATCAGATAATAAATAAGCTATTTTTTTTGCGGGTTATAGGTGGCATCAGGATGTGCCAATAACCTCGCCTATCGCTCATATGAGCAAATGCCTACTAGAGCAAAGGTGAACGACATGTCTCAACCCCTTGCCCTCATTTTTCCCGGGCAAGGCTCTCAGCAGCTTGGAATGCTGCGAGAGCTAGCCGAGCGCTATAGTGTGGTGGGAACGACATTTGAGGAAGCGTCGGATGCTTTGGGTTACGACTTATGGAAAGTCGTCCAAGAGGGTCCTGAAGCAACGCTGAATGCAACTGCGTGCACCCAGCCCGCGTTACTCTCTGCAAGCATTGCCATTTGGCGTGTTTGGCAAGAGCTGGAAGGACCACGACCTACCGTCATGGCGGGCCATAGTCTCGGCGAATACAGCGCTATGGTATGCGCAGGTGTCTTGAGTTTTGCCGAAGGTGTTAATTTGGTACGCCAGCGGGGTGAAGCGATGCAGGAAGCGGTGCCCGCGGGAGAAGGTGGCATGGCGGCTATCCTGGGACTTTCAGATGACTCGGTTGAAGCCGCCTGTGAAAAGGCTGCCCAAGGTGATGTTGTTTCTGCAGTCAACTACAATTCCCCGGGGCAAGTGGTTATAGCGGGTGCCAAAGCGGCCGTTGAACGAGCGATAACTGCTTGTCAGGAGGCGGGAGCCAAGCGCGCCATGGCTTTACCCGTTTCAGTGCCTTCGCACTGTGCCCTGATGCGACCTGCTGCCGAGCGCTTGGCAGATGCCATGCAGGCCATTGAGCTACGGGCGCCACGCTATACAGTCATCCAAAATGTTGACGCTCAGGCTCATGCCGATACGGCTACACTGCGCACACGCCTAGTCGAGCAGCTTTACCAACCAGTGCGTTGGAGTGCTTGCGTTGAGGCAATGGCAGACCAAGGTGTGGAAGTATTTATTGAGTGCGGGCCAGGAAAGGTGTTGACTGGCCTCAATAAGCGTATTGTGAAGGGTAGTAAGGGGTTGGCTGTGAATGATCCTGATAGCCTGGATGCTGCGCTCGAACTAGCGCGTGAGACGTTGGTTGATAAGGCGTGACCAAGGATTGTTTTATTTCGCTATCCTTGCTTGATTACCCGGTTAAAGGCAGAACGTTATGACACAAGAACGTAGAGTTGCCCTGGTAACAGGGGCTAGTCGTGGTATTGGCCAGGCAATTGCACGTGAACTCGGCCGTCAAGGCCGTATCGTGATTGGCACGGCGACCAGCGAAGCCGGTGCTGAGAAGATTGATGCTGATTTGCAGGAAAACGGCATTGAGGGAGCCGGTCTATGTCTGAACGTGACCGACCAGGCCAGTATTGATAGCGTATTGAAAACCATTACTGAGCGCTTTGGTGCGCCGACTATTTTGGTTAACAATGCCGGTATCACGCGAGACAATTTGCTGATGCGTATGAAGGAAGATGAGTGGGATTCTGTTATGGATACCAACTTAAAATCTGTCTATCGTGTCAGTAAGGCGTGTTTGCGGGGTATGACCAAGGCGCGTTTTGGGCGTATTGTGTCAATTAGCTCCGTAGTGGCAACCATGGGCAACCTGGGCCAAACTAACTATGCTGCAGCTAAGGCCGGTATGGAAGGTTTTAGCCGTGCGCTTGCTCGTGAGGTATCCTCGCGTGCCATTACGGTGAATGCGGTGGCCCCTGGCTTCATTGCTACCGATATGACCGAAGCACTGCCTGAAGCGCAGCATGAAATGCTGCTAAAGCAAATTCCGTTGGCCCGTTTAGGGGCGCCGGAAGAGATCGCCGCAGCGGTGGGTTTCTTGACCAGTGATGCAGCAGGTTATATCACTGGTGAGACGCTACACGTTAATGGCGGTATGAATATGCGATGATGGCCTTAGGCTTGGCGGTTGCGTCGACCCAAGGGCGTCTATAAACTACCCCGCAGCTTTTGGCTTGCGGTTTCCAAATAGCTGGTTATCTAAAACGGCTAATGTGAACGACTGGAGTACGTTAATGAGTACTATTGAAGAGCGCGTGAAGAAAGTTGTAGCAGAGCGCCTGAACGTTAAAGAAGAAGACATCCAGAACAGCTCTTCTTTTACAGAAGATTTGGGTGCTGATTCGCTCGACACCGTTGAGCTGGTAATGGCTTTGGAAGAGGAATTTGATACTGAAATTCCTGATGAAGAAGCTGAGAAGATCACCACGGTTCAAGAAGCTATCGATTACGTGAACGCCCACCAGTAAGGGCTGCGTCGATGCATCGAACCAGGGTGGGGTGCTAGTCTAGTCACCCGCCTTAAGAGCCGTCCTTTCGCAGGGCGGCTTTTTTGCTTTGCTGCCACAATGCTTATAACGTTCAATCTCCGTTATACTGTTGACCAAATTTAAGCAGCAAATGACCCAAGTGGGTCGCGTCACCATGGATGCCTGGAGGAAAGCTGATGGCACGGAAAAGGGTAGTGGTAACTGGGTTAGGCCTGGTGACCCCAGTGGGCAATAATGTAGATGAGTCGTGGGCAAATATTGTTGCTGGCAAAAGCGGTATTACACCTATTGATCACTTTGACACCAGCGGCTTTAACACCCGCTTTGGTGGGGCGATTAAGAACTTTGATATCAGCCCATATCTGAATCCTAAAGATGCTCGCAAGATGGATCTGTTTATTCAGTACGGAATGGCGGCGGGCGCCCAAGCGGTTGAAGATTCCGGTATCGAATGTACTGAAGAGAATGCAGATCGCATCGGTGTGGCTATCGGCTCAGGCATTGGTGGCCTTCCCATGATTGAGCATAACCATAACGCGCTCAATAAAGGCGGTGCGCGAAAGGTGTCGCCATTCTTTGTGCCCGGCTCAATTATTAATATGATCTCAGGGAATATGGCGATTCAGCACGGCTTTAGGGGCCCCAATATCGCTATCACCACCGCCTGTACGACAGGTACTCACAATATTGGTTATAGCGCACGCACCATTGCCTACGGTGATGCGGACGTCATGGTTTGTGGTGGTGCTGAGATGGCCACTACACCGTTAGGCCTAGGCGGTTTTTCTGCTGCTCGCGCACTCTCTACGCGTAACGATAACCCAGAAGCGGCAAGCCGTCCTTGGGACACAGACCGCGATGGTTTTGTGTTGTCCGATGGCGCTGGCGTATTGGTGCTTGAAGAGTACGAGCATGCCAAGGCGCGCGGGGCTAACATCTACGCTGAGCTGGTTGGGTTTGGCATGAGCGATGATGCTTATCACATGACATCGCCGCCAGAAGATGGGCGTGGGGCAGCGCTCTCCATGCGCAACGCGATAAAAGATGCCCAAGTTGATGTGTCAGAGGTTCACTACATCAATGCCCACGGCACTTCAACCGCGGCAGGCGATCTGGCAGAAAGTCGTGCTATCGAGAACGTACTGGGTGATGCAGCCAATAAAGTGGCAGTGAGCTCAACGAAATCGATGATCGGCCACTTACTAGGCGCTGCTGGCGCGGTAGAAGCGGTGTTTAGTATCCTGGCTATTCGTGATCAGATTGCACCGCCGACTATCAACCTGGATAACCCACAGGCAGGCTGTAACCTGGACTATGTACCGCATACCGCGCGGGATATGCGTATTGATATAGCGCTTTCCAACTCCTTTGGCTTTGGTGGTACCAACGGCTCGCTGCTGTTTAAGAAAGTGTAGTTGGCGATGTTGCCACCCCCTTTATCGAGCGATCACCAAGTACCGTTTGATGATCGCGGGCTAGCCTACGGGGATGGTCTCTTTGAAACAGTACTGTTGCGCGCAGGCGTGCCAGTACTGTGGCGCTATCACGTAGAGCGTTTGGCGAAAGGCTGTCAATGCCTCGGTATACCGTTACCTTGCCAGTCGGCACTGAACGCGACATGGCAGGGTAAACCCAGCGCAGAGTTGGAAGTACTCAAGTTGATACTGACTCGGGGCAGCGGCGGGCGTGGCTACGCTCAGCCAGAGCCGGTAACGCCGCGTTTACTCAGTCGTCGGGCGCCGTTTCAACCATCGGTGCAGCGCTGGCAACAGGGTGTAACGGTGCGGCTTTGTAACTTACGTCTTAGCCGCCAACCACGGTTGGCGGGGGTCAAGCACCTTAATCGGTTAGAAAACGTACTGGCCCGTCAAGAGTGGAGCGATGCCACTATTGCCGAAGGCGTGCTCACCGATAGCGAAGGCTTGGTTGTGGAAGCCACCAGTATGAATATTTTTTGGCAGCAAGCGAGAGAGGTGTTTACGCCTAGGCTTGACCAGTGCGGCGTGGCTGGCACGCTGCGCGCTGGATTGATTGATAAAGGTGCCGTCGCCCAGGCTTCACTGCCGCTTGATCAATTCCCAGATGTCGAACGGCTATGGGTAGCAAACTCTGTCCAGGGCGTATGGCCAGTCACTACGCTGCTTGCAGCGGATGGCTCGTTGCTAAAGCGCTGGCCGGTGAACGAGCCTGACCCAATCCAGCGCTTGGCGCATCAGCTGTTAGGCTATGCCTAAACGTCGTTGTTCTTTGAGTTATCGCCGCGCAATTTTCTAGAGGTGTCATGGTGAAACGGTTATTAACCGCTTTATTGGTTTTAGTAATAGTGGGTGCTGTAGGTGCTGCGGGCGGTTACTTCTATTGGCAGAACCGATTAGAATCGCCGCTTACACTTGAAGAGCCAACGCTTTACCAAGTGCCTTCTGGCGCAGGGTTCAATCAAGTGGTGGCGGAGTTAGAAGCTCAGGGCATACTGGAAGATGCCTGGGCGTTTCGCCTATTAGCGCGGGTTGAGCCTGAGCGGGTGCCGCGTCTGCGTACTGGCGAATATCAACTACTGCCGGATATGAGCGGACTGGAAATGATGGCGCTGTTGGGCAGTAATAACGTGGTCACTTACCCACTGACGATTCCGGAGGGGTGGACTTTTCGCCAGATGCGCGACTTGCTTAATGCGGCGCCGAAACTTGAGCACCGCACGGCTGATTTGAGCGACGAAGAGGTGATGGCGCTACTCGACCGAGAAGGCACTTTTCCGGAAGGCTGGTTTTTCCCGGATACCTATCGTTACCACCTGGGGATGAGCGATGTCGATATTCTGCGTCAGTCGCTTGAGCGAATGGAGCGGATGGTCGATGAAGTGTGGGAACAGCGCGCCGACGACCTAACCATTGATTCGCCCTATGAGGCGTTGATCATGGCTTCTTTGATTGAACGCGAAACCGGTGCGCCGGAGGAGCGGCGCGAGATTGCCGGGGTGTTTAAGCGCCGCATGGAGCAAGGGATGCGCTTACAAACAGACCCGACGATTATTTATGGTATGGGCGAGCGCTATGAAGGGCGCATTACCCGTGCCGATCTGCGCGAAGCCACACCTTACAATACCTACGTGATTGATGGGATTCCGCCCACGCCGATTGCTCTGCCGGGGCGCGCTTCGCTAGAAGCGGCGGTAAACCCGCTCCCCGGCGAAACGCTTTATTTTGTCTCCCGTGGCGATGGCACGCATCACTTCTCGCGCACGTTGCGGGAGCATAATAATGCCGTCAATCGCTATATTCGCAACCGGTAATAGCCATGACCCATCATCACAGTCATCACCTTAGTTATCAGCCCAGTTATCACCATAGTAAGGAAGCATGATGAATCAGCGTGGTCGCTTCATTACGCTGGAAGGCGGCGAGGGAGTGGGAAAATCCACTAATGTGAGCTTTGTCGCCGAATGGTTGGAAGCCCAGGGGCTGGACGTCGTGCTCACACGAGAACCGGGTGGGACTGAGCGTGGCGAAGCTATTCGTGCGTTGCTGCTGGATCCCGCTCCCCAAGAGCCGCTGCATGTGGACGCAGAGCTTCTACTCATGTTTGCCGCCCGCGCACAGCATTTAGCCGAAAAAATCCTGCCCGCCCTGGCAAGAGGGGCATGGGTGGTGTGTGATCGCTTTACCGACGCTACCTTCGCCTATCAGGGCGGCGGGCGAGGTATTGCCAGTGAACGGATTGCTGTGTTGGAAAAATTCGTTCAGCAGGGGCTTTCGCCTGATCTCACCTTATTGCTTGATATGCCCCAAGAGGCCGCCAAGCAGCGCTTAGAGTCGCGCCTTCGTGATCGCCATGAGCAGCGTGATCGCTTTGAACAGGAGCAGGCCGATTTTTTCCAGGCTGTGCGTGAAGCCTACTTGGCGCGTGCTACAGAAGCGCCCGAGCGTTTTGCGGTGATTGACGCCCAGTGCGCGCTTGAAAAGGTCCAGGAGCAAATTAGCCAAGCACTAACGGCACGAGTAACAGCATGGCGTTAACCGATGTAATGCCGTGGCATCTCGCCACTTGGCATCAGTTAACCCGCTTGGCCGATGGGGGACGCATGCCCCATGCGCTATTGATTCACGGTGCGCACGGCGTTGGTAAACAGCAGTTGGCAGAGGCGTTAATTGCGCGAATGCTATGTGCCAAACCCGCTGATAAAGCCTGTGGTCACTGCCATAGCTGCACTATGCTAGGGTCGGGTTATCATCCGGATTTGCTGCGTGTCTCTCCGGAAGAAGGCAAGCGCCAGATTCGCATTGACCCCATTCGCGAGGTTAACCGATTTGTCTCGCAAACCGCTCAACAGGGTGGTTATCGGGTGATTGTAATCTCACCTGCCGAGGCAATGAACATCGCCGCCGCCAATGCGCTACTTAAAAGCCTTGAAGAGCCCGGTGATAAAACACTCTTTATCCTGCTCTCGGACGTACCTTCGCGGATGTTGCCGACGATCCGCTCCCGCTGTCAGCAGTGGTCCTTGCCTAGTGTTCCCTTTGAGGCTTGCCGAGGTTGGTTAATTGAACAGCTTAACAGCGCCGATGAAGCCTATTTCTGGTGGCAGGTGGCGGGCGGTTTGCCATTGCTCGCGGTAGAGTTGGCTGCGCCTGAAGAGCGCGCATTACGCCATCAAATTCATGACAGTTTCGAGCAACTGGTGCGCGGTGCCGAGCCTGTCTCTGAAGCAGCGCGCCTGGACCGCCAAGCGATTGATGCCATCTTGTGGTACGGTATCGCTTGGCTGGAAGACCTTATCCGCCTGGGTTTATCCGGTGAAGCAGCGGTGTTGCATAATCCTGATCTAGAACCGCTCTATCGTCAGGCGGTTAAAAATGGCCGGGTGCAAGATTGGTTTCGCCTGCTCGACTATGCTCGTGAACAGCGGCGTCTGCTGGCGGTGGGGGCTAACCCCAATCCCCAGTTAGTGCTTGAAGCATGGTTGGTTCGCTGGGCGGCGCTGTTGCGTTCATAGCTGCGACAGTATTTTCCATTGCGTTCTTATCTTAACGCGCTTACTTACGGCAATGCAGCGAGGTCGTCATGGCAGCTCAAAAAGCGCTCTCTCTTACCGTTCCCGATGTGCCGACACTGCTCTCAGCGTATATGCCATTTCTGGATCGCGGGGGGATTTTTGTTCCCACGCAGACCCCTTACGCGCTTGGCCAGCAAGTATTCTTATTGCTGACACTACCGGGTGAAAGTGAACGCCTCTCGATCACCGGGCAGGTGGTATGGGTCTCACCCGAGGGTGTTAGTGGTCGCCGTATGCCAGGCATTGGCCTACATTTTAGCCAACAAGATTATCCTGTACGTGATCGTATCGAAACGCTGCTTGCCGGACAATTAGATAAAGCAGCCCCGTCGTTCACGCTTTGAATAAAACCGTCGCTTACGCTTTGCAGTCAATGCCCATTGCGTTGGTGACCTATCTGTTGTCGAGACCTGCATGTTTGTCGATTCACACTGTCATTTAGATCGTTTATCCGAGCAGACTCACGGCGGGGATATCGCCGCCACCCTAGACGCTGCGCGCGCTGCCCACGTTAGTCAGTTTCTTGCTGTAGCCGTCACCTTGGATGATATGCCGCAACTGGCGGCCATCGCTCGTGCGCATCACGATGTGGTGATCTCTGCTGGCTTACATCCCTTACATAGCGCTGGAAAAAATAGTACTGAGAAACATGGCAGCGGGAGCGAGCCCAGCGTTGCGGATATAAAAGAGGCTGCCGAACAGTATGGCGCGGTAGCCATCGGCGAAACTGGTCTGGACTACCACTACCGGGACAGCGTGCCGGTAGAATTGCAGCATGAGCGTTTCAAGCGCCATCTGATCGCTGCACGTGAATTGGAACTGCCGGTGATTGTTCATACCCGGGAGGCTAAAGAAGAAACGCTGGCCCTGTTGCGTGAATATAGCGACCCTCGAGTGGGCGGTGTATTACACTGCTTTACTGAAGACTTGGCGATGGCCCGGGAAGCAGTGCGGCTGGGCTTTTATATTTCGCTATCGGGTATTATCACTTTTCGCAACGCCGCTCCGTTGCGAGAGCTAGCCCGCCAACTGCCGCTGGATCGCCTGCTGATTGAGACCGATAGTCCTTATCTTGCCCCTGTTCCTTATCGCGGCAAGCCAAACGAGCCTGCTTGGGTAGTGGAAGTGGCAGAGTGCATCGCTCAAGAGCGGGGGATCAGTGTTGACGAAGTTGCCATGCAAACGACCGTCAACTTTTATCAGCTCTTTCGTGCCGCCGCTCCTGATGCTCCGGAACATGTTAAAGAGGCATTGGTACAGTCAGGGCTTTTATAGCCTGATGTGCGTTGAATACGCTCAAGCGAGGTGGGCGAGATGAATATTGATAGATTGCTGCAGCAACGCGACGAAGAGAAAGGACTTGCAGGCGCTATCCCTCCACTTGATCAGTGGCAACCTCCTCTTTCTGGCGATATGAACCTACGAATTCACGCCGATGGTAGCTGGTGGCACGAAGGCCGGCCATTTGCCCGTCCTAAGGTGGCGCGCTTATTGGCGTCTCTGCTGCGTCATGACGAAGATGGTTACTGCTTAGTGACGCCAGTAGAGCGCTGGCGGATAGAGGTTGAAGATCTGCCGCTAGTCGCAGTAGAGGCTGACTTTCGTGATGGGGCCTGGTGGTTCACCACGCAGTTTGATGATGTCATTCGCCTGGATGGCGAGCATCCACTTTCTATCACCTTAACGCCACAAGGTGAAGCGGTGCCGCAATTGCCGTTGCGTTTCGGGCTGGCTGCACGTCTGCATCGTAATGTTTATTATCAGCTGGTCGAGGCTGCAGAAACCCGTGAGGTAGACAACGGTGTGACTGAAGTTGGGCTGATGAGTGCCGGGCAGTGGTTTGCGCTAGGCCAACTTGATGATGAATCTTTAGGCGAGGCGCCGTGAAGCTGACTGCTGAACAGCAAGCCGTTGTGAATCACGCAGACGGCCATGCGCGTGTGGCGGCGGTAGCGGGAGCAGGTAAAACCACCACTATGGCCGCTCGGGTGCTGCACCTGTTGGCCTGCGATGTGCCGCCAAAGCGTATTTTGGTGCTGATGTTTAACCGCTCGGCCAAAGATGACTTTCAACGTCGCTTGGCGTCTATGGCGTCTACCGGACAGGCGCTGCCCGATGTACGCACTTTTCACTCGCTGGGACATCGCTTAACCCAGAGCTTTTGCCGCTGGGGGGCGCTCGCGCCGCGCCGATTATTATCCGCAGATTGGCAGTTGGAGCGACTGCTTCGCCAGGCGAGTCTCAATGTGCTGCGTGATGCTGTTGAGCGTCGTGACGCTGCCGTGGAGGGGGAAAGGCTTGAAGCCTTAGCGCACTTCTGCGGCTTGGTGAAGGCGGAGATGATCACTCCGGAAGCACTTTACGAGCGACTCAATTTCGACCCGGATACCGACTATTTCCCGGCGGCCTTTGCCGAGGCGGAACGGCTATTAGAGGCGGAAGGGATGATGACTTATGCTGACTTACTCTATCGTCCTCTTCAGGTACTAGAAGCTGATAGCGCCCTACGGGCTCGCGTTGAAGGCTTTCTGGATCATGTCATTATTGATGAATACCAGGATATTAACGCCGCTCAGCAGCGCCTTTTATCCGTGTTGGTAGGTAATCGTGCCGAGGTAATGGCTGTCGGCGATGCCAACCAGTGTATTTATGAGTGGCGTGGCGCTAAGCCCGATACCATGCTGGAAAACTTTATCGCCACTTTTGGTGACGCTACCGACTATCCGCTATCAACGACTTTTCGTCATGGTCACGCTTTGGCGCTTGCTGCTAATCATGCCATTGCCGCCAATCAGCGTCGCCCCAACCAGCTATGTCTCGCGGCAGCCAATAATCCAGAGACACGCGTCTCAGTGGGGCAGGGTAGCCGCTTGTTACTCGATGCATTGATCGATTGGCAGGCCCAAGGACGGGCTTTTAACGAGGCCAGTTTGCTAGTGCGTAGCTGGGCGCTGTCGGTGCCTTTTCAACTGGCGTTATTGCAGGCGGGCATCCCTTTTCGGCTTCAGCGAGAGGATCGTTTTGTATTTCGGCTGCCGTTAGTACAGGCTCTGGCAGGGTATTTGAAAATGTCGCGCCGTCCTGGCCTGCTTCGCGATCCGCAGCAACTCTTATTGCTGCTTTCTCAGCCGACCCCCTTCGTTGCTCGTGAACGGCTACAGCGTTTAGCCCACCAACTAGCGGCTACCCAGCAATGGCCTGAGCGGCATGATCCAGTCTTGACGGAATTAAAGCCAATCCAGCGACGTACGCTAAAAAAACGTTGGGTATTGCTATGCGAGTTGCCCCAATTGAGTGCATGGCCACCTGCCAAGCTATTAAGGCATGTGGTGGAAAGCATCGAGGCGGAGAAAACGCTCAAACGCGCAGCCGCGCGCCGCGACAAAGGCGAAGAGGACGTTCGTTTACTTGACGTGCTAATTGAACAAGCGCAAAGCGTGCACGACCCCGACGCCTTTATCGAATTACTTGAGCGTCCGGTAGAGAATCAGGCCGGTGGCATACTCATTAGTACGGTGCACGGTGCCAAAGGGCTTGAGTGGCCATTGGTAGCCGTTGCAGGCGTCAATGAAGAGGATTTCCCTCACTATAGCCGCGATAATCCGCTTAGCGATGAGCGCTTGGAAGAGGAGCGGCGGCTTTTTTACGTAGCCATAACGCGTGCTCAAGAGCAGCTATTAGTGCTCCATGATGGGGGCGTGCACCGTCCTAGTCGCTTTATTGCTGAGAGCGCCTGGCAAGACAGCATGCGTGTCGCCGCTTGTTTAGCGAGTTCCAGCGTGCCAACGGCTTCGTTAAAGGTTACCTCGGTTGAGCTGGTAAAACGCTATTTAGATCGGCTTGGACGTGATGATATTGTGCTTGCAGCGGCGCAAGTTGAAGAGGCCAAAGTGGTTTATTCAGCCAACACAACTTTTTACCCTGGTCAGCGGCTACATCATGCAGTGTTTGGTGAGGGTGAAGTGGCTGCGGTAGAGGGAAATGCAAGCGATCCGGTGATTGATGTGCGCTTTGACCAGGCTGGTCGCAGGCGGCTTATTGCCCGTCGTGCCCCTATTGAATTGTTAGAAGGCTCACAAAGCGCGCTACATTCTTAGCGTATGAGATGGGCGTTAAAGAGGGAGAACGTTACGGCTAGTCAGAACGGTTGCTCTCTTTTAGCCGTAACGTTAATGCTGCTTCTTACATATTGGGGTAATTAGGCCCGCCGCCGCCTTCTGGTGCTACCCAGGTAATATTTTGCGCCGGATCTTTGATATCGCAGGTTTTGCAGTGTACGCAGTTCTGGAAGTTGATCTGGAAGCGAGGCTGCCCTTCGCTATCTTCGACTACTTCGTAGACACCGGCTGGGCAGTAGCGCTGGGCCGGCTCGGCGTACTCGGGCAAATTGTGCTGGATAGGTATTTCCGGATCGTCCAAGCGTAGGTGACACGGCTGATCCTCTTCGTGGTTGGTATTGGAGAGAAATACCGAAGAGGGTTTGTCGAAAGAGAGCTTGCCGTCGGGCTTGGGGTAAGTAATCTTTTCAAACTCAGACGCCGGTTTCAGCACACCATGATCAGTGTTGGTGTCGTGCACATTGGGTAGCTTGTTGCCCAGCAACTGATTGACAAAGTTGTAGGCGCCGCCGCCCATCGTGCCGTACTTATGCATGGCGGGGCCGAAGCTTGCGCTCTCTTTAAGTTCTTGATAGGCCCAGCTGGCTTCCCACTTCTGGGTAAAGCTTGTGAGTTCCTGGCCACCCTCGTCGCCCGCCTTGAGCGCTTCAAATACGCTTTCCGCCGCCACCAAGCCAGACTTCATGGCAGTGTGCAGGCCTTTAATCTTGGAAAAGTTGAGCGTGCCGGCATCGCAGCCGATCAGCAGGCCGCCGTCAAAGGTCATTTTGGGTAGGCAATTAAAGCCGCCTTTGGTCAGCGCACGTGCGCCGTAAGCCACCCGCTTACCGCCCTCCAGATATTGGCTGAGCGCCGGATGATGTTTCATGCGCTGGAATTCATCAAAGGGTGAGAGCCACGGGTTCTGGTAGGAGAGATCCATGATCAAGCCAACCACCACCTGCTGATTCTCAGCGTGATATAAAAACCACCCGCCAGCGGTGTTTTTATCCAGCGGCCATCCTGAACCATGAACCACCAGCCCCGGTTCGTGCCTGTCGGCCGGCACATCCCAAAGCTCTTTCAGGCCAATGCCGTAGTGCTGCGGGTCGCGTCCGGCATCAAGGGAAAAGTGCTCTATCAGGCGCTTACCCAAGTGCCCCCGGGCGCCTTCGGCAAACAGGGTATACTTGGCGCGCAGCTCCATACCCGGCATATAGCCATCTTTGGGGGTGCCATCAGCGGCAACGCCCATATCGCCGATCTGGATGCCGCGTACCACGTTATCTTCTATAATCACTTCCTGAGCGGCAAAGCCGGGGAAGATTTCAACGCCCAGCTCTTCTGCCTGCTCGGCCAGCCAGCGGCATAGATTGCCTGCGCTGATCACGTAGCGGGTCATGTCGCCGCCGGTGTTGTGCATGCTTTTGGGTACCAACGCGTTGGGCAGCTTTTGCGCCTTCTGGGCGTCTTTTAGCAGGTAAACATCGTCGCGAATGGCGGGCGTATTAAGCGGTGCGCCGCGATCTTCCCAGTCAGGGAATAGCTCTGCCAGAGCGCGGGGTTCGAATACCGCACCTGATAAAATGTGCGCGCCGACTTCTGAGCCTTTCTCAACGACGCAAACGGTTAATTCTTGCTCCGCCTCGTTGGCTTGCTGCATCAGGCGGCATGCGGCGGAAAGCCCGGATGGGCCCGCACCGACAATGACAACATCAAAGTCCATTACATCGCGTTCAACAGTTTCCACCCGGTTTCTCCTTACTCTCTAAGTGCCATTGTGTGCAAACGCTAGCCTATGGCTTTGTTGTAAGCACTAACTGTTGTAAGTACTAGCTTATAAACAGATGGCCTTAATTTAAAACGGTCGTTTGCTTCTGGTTATACCCCATAATAGGCATAATACCTGTGTCAGGTCACGCCTACGATGGTGAAAGCAGCATTTCTCGGCGGTAAATTTCGCCCATCGCTGTTCAGTGCTACGACCAAGGCTGTAGTTATCAACTATTGTTGCTAGCAGACAGGCTATGGCAAATTAATAGGGTTTTTCAATTGCGTACCTATCAAACGCTTGAATGAATTTGAATGTGCCGCCATTGTTGGCACCGCATGTGTTAAAAACGTTTTCGCTAACAAAGTATTCAGTCGCTCTTTAATGGCAACTGTCCAATAAGAGGTATCCGCTGGGCGGGTGCCGTCTCAGGTTAACGGCTTTTACTACAAGCCAAGCGAGGAACCTATGAAAGTACTCGTCGCGGTAAAACGCGTCATCGACTACAACGTCAAAATCCGTGTTAAAGCGGACCACTCGGACGTCGATCTGACCAATGTCAAAATGGCCATGAACCCCTTCTGCGAAATTGCCGTGGAAGAAGCGGTGCGCCTCAAAGAGAAGGGCACCGCCACGGAAGTGGTCGCCGTCACGGTCGGGCCCAAAGCCGCCCAAGAGCAGCTGCGTACCGCGCTGGCGCTGGGCGCCGACCGCGCGATCCATATCGAAACCGACGAGCGCGCCGAATCGCTGGCGGTCGCCAAGCTGTTGGCCAAGGTTGTCGAAGAAGAGCAGCCCGGCCTGGTGATCCTGGGTAAACAGGCGATCGACACCGACAACAACCAAACGGGCCAGATGCTCGCCGCGTTGACCAACCTGCCCCAGGGCACCTTCGCCTCGGAAGTGGAAATTAGCGGTGACGGAAGTGATAAAAAGCTTAACGTCACCCGTGAAATCGACGGCGGCCTGCAAACCGTGGCACTCACGCTGCCCGCGATTGTCACCACCGACCTACGCCTGAACGAGCCGCGCTACGCCAAGCTGCCGGACATTATGAAGGCCAAGAAAAAGCCGCTGGATGTTAAAACCCCCGCCGATTACGGCGTCGAGGTAGCGTCCAAGGTCACGTTGCTCAAGGTGGAATCGCCCGCCGAGCGTAAAGGCGGTATCAAAGTGGCCTCGGTAGACGAGCTGATCGACAAACTGAAAAACGAAGCCAAGGTGCTTTAATAGGAGCTGATCTCATGAGCATTCTGGTACTTGCCGACCTCTATGAAGGCCAACTGGCCGGCGCCACCGCCCACGTGGTCGCCGCCGCTCAGGCCATCGGTGGTGAAATTGATATTCTGGTCGCCGGCGAAGGCGTCCAGGCAGCGGCAGACGCCGCCGCAAAACTCGACGGCGTCAACAAAGTACGCGTTGCCGATAACGCCGTTTACGCTCATCAACTGGCTGAGCCCATGGGCGCGCTGCTGGTCGAACTGGCCGATGGCTATACCCACGTGCTGGCCAGCGCCTCCACCACCGGCAAAAACGTCCTGCCGCGCCTCGCCGCGTTGAAAGACGTCAGCCAACTGTCGGACGTGCTGGGCGTCGAAAGTGCCGATACCTTCCTGCGCCCGATCTACGCCGGCAACGCCATTGCCACGGTGAAAAGCGACGACACGCTGAAAGTGATCACCGTGCGGACCACCGGCTTCGATGCGGTGGGTACCAGTGGTAGCGCTACGATTGAAGCGGTGGATTTCGTCGCTGACAATAGCCAGTCCCGCTTTGTGAAAGAAGAGCTGGCCCAGAGCGACCGTCCGGAACTTGGCGGTGCCAAGGTGGTGATCTCCGGTGGCCGCGGCATGGGCAACGGCGACAACTTCAAACTACTCGACGGCATTGCCGACAAGCTGGGCGCCGCCATCGGTGCTTCCCGCGCGGCGGTCGACGCAGGCTTTGTGCCCAACGACATGCAGGTCGGCCAGACCGGTAAGATCGTTGCACCCGACCTGTACATTGCGGTAGGCATCAGCGGGGCGATTCAGCACCTGGCGGGGATGAAAGACTCCAAGGTGATCGTCGCGATCAACAAAGACGACGAAGCGCCGATCTTCCAGGTGGCCGATTACGGCCTGGTGGGGGATTTGTTCGAGATCTTGCCGGAGCTTGAAAGCAAGCTGTAAGTGTTTGAGCAATCGATAAGCATTAAGCCGACTTCGCCTGAAGTCGGCTTTTTTGTGTCAGGTGTATTAGGTAAACTGCCAATAGTTGACTAAAGTACTGGGGCAAAGGGTAAGAAAAACTGCCCCAGAGGTTGAAAAGCTGCGGATTGACCGCACATAAGTAAGTGAAAGCAACGAAAGCCACTCAAGGAGATGATGATATGGCACATACACTACCCGAACTGCCGTACGCATACGACGCTCTCGAACCAAATATCGATGCAATGACGATGGAGATTCACCACTCTCGTCACCACCAAACCTACATCAACAACCTGAACGCCGCGCTGGAAGGTACAGGCCTTGAAGATGTACCGGTTGAAGAGTTGGTCTCTAATCTGGATCGTGTTCCAGAAGCCAAGCGTCAAGCCGTTATCAATAACGGTGGTGGGCATGCTAACCATTCTATGTTCTGGCAGATGATGTCACCCAATGGTGGTGGCAAGCCCCAAGGTGATGTTGCAAAAGCTATCGATTCAGAACTGGGTGGCTTTGAAGCTTTCCAAGAAGAATTTAAAAAAGCAGCTGTGGGTCGTTTCGGCAGCGGCTGGGCGTGGCTCTCCGTCACCCCTGAGAAGAAGCTGGTCGTCGAAAATACGCTTAACCAAGACAGCCCGCTGATGCACGGCAACCAGCCGCTTCTCGGTCTGGATGTTTGGGAACATGCCTACTACCTGAAGTATCAAAACAAGCGTCCTGACTATATTGCAGCGTTCTTTAATGTGGTTAATTGGGAAGACGTAGAGCGTCGTTACCAAGCTGCCATTAGCTAATATAGCGATGATCCGCTAGCAGTGCCCGTTCACGGCACTGTCAAAAAACCGCCCACTTTTTAGTGGGCGGTTTTTTTATTGGTTGGGATATTGCTGGGTAATAGCTGTCAATATCCTGTGGATGAAAAATACCACATATGCTTGAATTGATTTTCTTATGGGCTATATATAGTATGCGTTGTGTCTTCTAAAGGGTGCGGGCACTAGATGTGCTCTACCCGAAAAACGCCGCTTTGAAAAGGGAAATCACCATGGAAATTCAAATTTATAGCAAGCCAGCCTGTGTTCAATGCACTGCGACTTACCGCGCGCTGGACAAGCAGGGCCTTGAGTACACCGTGATTGATATTACCGCTGAGTCCGGTGCTCAAGAAGAAGTCGAAGCGCTAGGCTATCGCCAGCTTCCTGTCGTGGTCGTGGGTGAAGATCACTGGTCGGGTTTCCGCCCCGATCGCATTCAAGCCCTCGCGTAAGCGATTACCATGCTGGCAAGTTGTTCAACACCTGTCGCCGGCAGTTTGGTGTACTTCTCCACGAAGTCAGGCAACACCCATCGTTTTGTAGAAAAGCTTGGTTTTGCAGCAACGCGGTTACCCCTCAAGCAAGGCGAGTCGGCACCACAGATAACGCAGCCATATATTTTAATTACCCCCACTTATGGCGGGGGCGAGACACAGGGTGCGGTACCCAAACAGGTTATTCATTTTCTTAATGACCCGCAGAATCGGGGCCTCCTGCGGGGGGTGATTGCTGCTGGAAACACTAATTTTGGCGACGCATACGGTCTTGCTGGCGATATTATTGCGAAAAAGTGCCACGTGCCGCTGCTGTATCGATTCGAACTGTTTGGCACCGACGATGATGTGGCCAACGTCCGTAAAGGAGTAGAAGAGTTTTGGAAACGACTAACGTAGCCACGAAAAATGACGCCGCCAACAGCGTGGTAGGATCAAAAAGACCAGCAGCAGGCGAGACGCGTACACTGGATTACCACGCCCTCAATGCCATGCTTAACCTGTATGGTGCCAACGGCGAACTGCAGCTGGATAAAGATCGCGAAGCGGCACGTCAGTACTTTTTGCAACACGTGAACCAAAATACGGTGTTCTTCCACTCGTTGAAGGAAAAACTCGATTACTTGGTGGAAGAGCAGTACTACGAAGCGGAAATGCTTGCTCAATACAGCTTTGAATTTGTGAAGGCGTTATTTGAGCAGGCGTATGCGTATAAATTTCGCTTCCCCAGTTTTTTGGGTGCCTTTAAGTACTACACCAGCTATACGCTGAAGACGTTCGACGGCAAACGCTATCTAGAGCGTTATGAAGACCGAGTTTGCATGGTGGCGCTGACCCTGGCACGGGGTGACGAAGCCTTGGCCAAATCGCTGGTGGACGAAATCATTAGCGGCCGTTTTCAGCCCGCGACTCCCACGTTCCTGAATTGCGGTAAGCAGCAGCGCGGTGAACTGGTGTCATGCTTTTTGCTGCGTATCGAAGACAACATGGAGTCGATTGGTCGCTCCATTAATTCGGCGCTTCAGCTCTCCAAACGGGGCGGCGGTGTCGCCTTCCTGCTCACTAATATTCGTGAGTCCGGCGCGCCCATCAAGCGAATTGAGAACCAGTCATCGGGCATTATCCCGATCATGAAGCTGCTGGAAGACGCGTTTTCCTATGCGAATCAATTAGGGGCTCGTCAGGGGGCGGGAGCGGTATATCTGAACGCTCACCACCCGGATATTCTGCGCTTTTTGGACACCAAGCGAGAAAACGCCGACGAGAAAATCCGCATCAAAACGCTGTCGCTGGGCGTGACGATTCCGGATATCACCTTTGAACTCGCCAAGCGTAACGACGATATGTACCTGTTCTCGCCCTACGATGTGGAGCGTGTTTACGGCGTCCCATTTGGCGATATCAGCGTTACCGAGAAATACCAGGAAATGGTCGCGGATGCGCGTATTCGCAAGCATAAGATCAACGCCCGGGCTTTCTTCCAAACGCTGGCTGAGCTGCAGTTTGAGTCGGGCTATCCTTACATCATGTTCGAAGATACGGTAAATCGTGCCAACCCGATTGCTGGCCGCATCAATATGAGTAACCTGTGTTCGGAAATCCTGCAGGTGAATACGCCCACAGAATATGACGATGATCTGGGCTACCGTCAGGTGGGTCAGGATATATCCTGCAACCTGGGTTCCATGAATATCGCCAAGGTGATGGACTCAGGCGATATCGGCACCAGCGTGGATATTGCCATTCGCGGCCTCACCGCCGTGTCTGAAATGAGCAACCTGCGCAGCGTACCCTCGATCGCAGAAGGTAATGCAAAGTCGCGGGCCATTGGCTTGGGCCAGATGAACCTGCACGGCTATTTGGCACGGGAGCATATCTACTATGGCTCTGATGAGGGGTTGGATTTCACCAATCTCTACTTCTACTGTGTGGCGTTTTATGCACTGCGTGCCTCTAATCGCCTGGCAATCGAAAACAACGATACCTTTTCAGGCTTTGCGGACTCTACCTACGCCTCGGGAACGTTCTTCGATAAATACACGGATCAAGCGTGGCTGCCGCGCACCGATAAAGTGCGTGAACTGTTCGAGCGTAGCGGTATTGCGTTGCCGACTCAGGAAGATTGGCAGGAGTTGAAAGCGTCGGTCATGGCCCATGGTTTATACAACCGTAACCTTCAGGCCGTACCGCCCACGGGGTCAATCTCCTACATCAATAACTCCACCTCCAGTATTCACCCGGTGGCGGCGAGAATCGAGATTCGTAAAGAGGGCAAGTTGGGGCGTGTTTATTACCCGGCGCCTTTTCTTAATGAAGCCAATTTCGACTATTTCCAGGACGCTTATGAAATTGGTCCGGAAAAGATCATCGATACCTACGCCGAAGCGTCGCAGCACGTTGACCAGGGGCTGTCGCTAACGCTGTTCTTCCCTGACACGGCCAGTACGCGGGACATCAACAAAGCGCAGATTTACGCCTGGCGTAAAGGTATTAAAACGCTTTACTACATTCGCCTTCGCCAAAGTGCCTTGGAAGGCACCGAAGTGGAAGGCTGTGTGTCGTGCACGCTGTAGTCAGCTAGCACCTTGTGTCTGTTATTGAAAGCCCGGCGTTAAGAGCCGGGCATTGAACGCTACGTTTTGAGAGCAATGCCATGAACACCATGCAACGTTTATCGCGGGTTGACGCGATTAACTGGAACCGGCTTCAGGATGATAAAGACCTGGAAGTGTGGAACCGCTTAACCAGTAATTTCTGGCTGCCTGAAAAGGTGCCGCTATCGAATGATATTCAGTCATGGAACACCCTGACGCAGCAGGAAAAACAGCTGACGATCCGCGTGTTTACTGGCCTGACACTGCTGGACACCATTCAAAGCAGCGTGGGCGCGCCGGTGTTAATGGAAGATGCCCGCACTCCTCACGAAGAGGCGGTTTACACCAATATCGCTTTTATGGAGTCGGTGCATGCGCGCTCCTATAGCTCGATTTTCTCGACGCTCTGCACCACGCGTGATGTAGACGACGCATTTCGCTGGAGCGAAGAGAACCCTACGCTGCAGGCAAAATCGCAGCTGATCTTAGAGCGCTACCGCTCTGATGATCCGCTGATGCGCAAAGTGGCCAGCGTTTTTCTTGAGTCGTTTCTGTTCTATTCCGGCTTCTACCTGCCGATGTACTGGTCAAGCCATGCCAAGTTGACTAACACCGCCGACCTGATCCGCTTGATCATTCGTGACGAAGCTGTGCACGGCTACTATATTGGCTACAAGTTCCAACAGGCACTGGCGGAAGCGACGCCAGAGCGGCAGCAGGAAGTCAAAGATTACGCCTACGAGCTGCTGCTGGAGCTTTACGACAACGAAGTGCGCTACACCGAGTCGCTGTATGACGAAGTTGGCCTAAGTGAAGACGTGAAGAAATTCCTTCACTACAACGCCAATAAAGCACTGATGAACCTTGGCTACGAGCCACTATTTCCCAGCAGCGTTACCGATGTGGATCCGACTATCATGGCGGCGCTTTCACCCAATGCCGACGAGAATCACGACTTCTTCTCGGGCTCCGGTTCCTCCTACGTGATCGGCAAAGCCGTCGCCACAGAAGATGACGACTGGGCGTTTTAATATTGCCATGAGCTGTGGCGCAGAGTGTAAAAAGGAGGAGGTATGCCAGGAAATGCAGCTAACGTATTGAAAATTGCCGCAGCGGTAGTGAGCGACCCTGACGGTCGTTTGCTATTAGTGCGCAAGCACAACACGTCTTTTTATATGCAGCCGGGCGGCAAGATCGATGAAGGTGAAACCGCGTTAGAGGCAGTGTGTCGTGAGCTGCAAGAAGAGCTTGGTTTGCATGTTAGCGAAGATCAACTGATCCCGTTGGGCATGCATTCTGCTCCCGCTGCTAACGAGCCCGGCGTGACGCTAGAGGCGGATCTGTTTGGCCTTGTTATTGACGTGTCTGTTAAGGCAGCAGCGGAGATCGCCGAAGCAATATGGGTCACCCGCGAAGAGGCTTGGCAACTGCCGCTGGCGCCGCTGACCAAAGAGTACATAGCAGTAAATCATTAAATTGCTCATTGTGATAAGAGGCGCCTATAGGCGCCTTTTTTTTATGCTTCAGAGGTCAGTAACAGCTGTGTTTGGTTAATGATAAATATTGTCATTTATTATATTAGTGGTAGGCTAGTCAGCGTAAAAGATAAACGCAAATCGTTCTAATACCCAATTAGTTTCTAGTGGGGCGGTGCCCGCCGCCCGCTACTCAGTGACGGAGAGTCGACGTGCTGAACAGGCCTTTCTTTGCCTTGCGTGGATGGTGGCTAGCGGGAGTGCTGGCCAGTGGCACGCTGTTGGCAAGTGAACAAGCAGTGGCTCAAGCGGCCGAAAGTGTAGAAGCCCAGCAAACCCAGGCAGCGCTCCAGGAGCAGATTGATGCCGCCGATGAACAGACCCGCGAGCAGTTGGAAGAGCTGCGTCGTCTGGAACGTGAGACTCGCCGGTTAGAGGCTGACAATGCTTCATTGGCTGGAAGTTTAGCGGAAGAGGCCGAGCGCCAGCAGCGGCTGGCGACGGCGCTGGATACGCTGGAAGAGACCCGTGCAGCATTGCCCGTGATTGAACAAAATATGGCCGAGCAGCTTAGCAACTGGATTGAGGGTGACTTGCCCTTCCTTCGCGATGAGCGGTTGGCGCGTGTCGAACGTCAGCCAGGCGAACAGGGTGAAAACACCATTGAGCGTATTAATGGTCTGCTCGAAGCGTGGCGCGTAGAGCTCGACTATGGCCGAGAGATGGATAGCTGGCGAGGCCGTTTACGCCAAGAGAACCGTGAACGGGAGGTGGATTTTTTACGCATCGGGCGTGTCGGTTTTTATTACCTTACTCCCGATGGCCGCGAGGGTGGTGTATGGAATGCCGAGAGTGGTGAGTGGCAACCGCTCAATGACGAGTATCTGCGTGAAGTGCGCAGTGGGTTGCGCATGGCAGAAGATCAACGTGCGCCAGAGCTATTAACGTTACCGCTCTCGGTTAGCGCGAATGATCAGCAGGGAGAGCAGCCATGAGGCGTATTCGTTTAGCGCTGCATCGCCTGGTTACGGTCGGCATGCTGATGGCGCTGATGGTGTTCAGTGGGTTAGCCACCGCGCAAAATGATAGTACGACTTCTTTACGTGAAGCACGCGAAGCTGCACAAGCGCGCGACCAGCAGCGTTTAATGAGTTTTCTAGATGACCAGCAAGCACTAGAGACTGCCTTGGAGCAGGCTCGAAACGACTACGAGAGTGCCCAACAACAGCATGACGCCCTTGAGGCCCAGCAGGCAGAGCAAACAGATCAAGCTAGCCAATTAAGTGAGCGCCAAGCGGAGCAGGGCGAGGCGCTGGCAGGTCTACTATCTAATCTTGCCCGGCATAGTTCTGAAATACGCAATGCGCTGGGTGAAGAGAGCTTGCTTACCCTCGAAGAGGGCTCACTGCCGCCGCGCTTGGATGAAGTCGAGGTGCTTGAGCGCCATCAGTTGGAAAATGTAGTTGACGGCTTAGCGACGCTGACTGCGCGCACCGGTCGTGCTGAGCGGCTTTCAATGCCGGTCGCTGACGCTAATGGGGAGGTGGCCACTCGCGAGCTAGTACGGTTGGGCGATTTCGCGGCCTTTACCGAGAACGAGCTTTTAGAGCGCGGTGAAAACGACGGTAATCTGGTCGTGTTACCCCGCACACCCAATGATATAGGCGCGTTACTAGCGGATTATTACCACGGCGAAAGCAACGTGTTTGCGGTGGACCCTACCCAGGGCAGCGTTTTGGAGGCCTTGGCCCAGCAGCCTAGTCTGTGGGAGCGTTTCCAGCAGGGTGGTTACGTCGGCTACGTGGTCGTTGCATTAGGCATTTTAGGTTTGCTCATAGGGTTAGGGCAGTACCTCTATTTAGTCGTCGTCAGTCTGCGTGTTAACCGGCAGCGTCAGTCGCTCAACCAATTAAAAGCTAACAACCCCCTGGGACGTGTATTGCTGCGTTTTGAGGGCATGGACAAGCATCAGACCCCGGAAGCGCTAGAAGCGCGCCTGGATGAGGCGGTGCTGGCTGAGCTGCCTAAGCTCGAACGCAGCCAACCCATGGTCAAGCTACTGGCGGCGATTGCGCCGCTGCTCGGCTTGCTGGGGACGGTGACCGGCATGATCGTGACTTTTCAGGCAATTACTGTCTTCGGTACGGGGGATCCGCAAACCATGGCCGGCGGTATCAGCCAAGCGTTGGTGACCACCGTGCTGGGCCTGATTACTGCAGTCCCCTTGCTGTTTGTGCAAACAGCGCTGTCGGGTCGTAGTCGCTATTTAACCCATGTCATCGAAGGGCAGGCGAGTGCGACATTGGCGGACCATCTAGAGTCTCACTCGCCCGCTTATACGTCGGCGGTGAACTGAAATGTTCGCTTTTCCACTTTGGCTCGAGCCCGTTGAGCGCTTGGTTGAGGCAGGCGGTGCCGTGTTGGTCGTGTTGGCAGTCGTGGCGGTGCTCGTGTTTGCCATGGCCATGGAGCGCTGGTGGTATTACCGGATTACCTGGCGACTGGCGCGACGACAGCTGTTACGCCGCTGGGCGGCGCGCAGCGATCATACGAGCTGGAGCGCCCGTACACTACGTCATGTATGGGCGGACGCGTTAGTGGCCAGGCTACGCAAACCGCTGCCATGGCTGAAGCTGTTGGTCGCGCTTTGCCCCTTGCTAGGCTTATTAGGCACGGTGACGGGCATGATCAGCGTATTCGATAGTCTTTCGCTCAGTGAGACTCATCAAGCACGCGCCATGGCAGACGGTGTCGCGCGGGCGACGCTGCCGACGCTAACCGGTATGGCCATTGCTGTGGTTGGGCTTTTATTTATTAGTCGTTTAGAACATGTCATTCGTCGTGAAGACCAGCGGCTGCATGATCGCTTGGCGCGGGCACTGGAGGACAATGATGCGTAGACGTCGTTCCATAGAAGCGGCTGCTGAGGGCAATGAGGTCAATTTGACTCCCATGCTCGACGTAGTGTTTATCATGCTGATTTTCTTTATCGTAACCACTAGCTTTGTCAAAGAAAGTGGCGTCGAAATCGATCGACCTGAGTCTAATGCCGCCACGCCTCGCCCAGACGCCCAGGTACTGGTGGCAGTGTCTCCTGATGGCGCGGTGTGGGTAGATGGCAGCCCGGTGGATGTCCATCGGGTCGGACAACAGGTTGCCAATATGCTGAGTGAAGATGGTTCAGTGGTGATCCAGGCTGATCGCGAGTCCACGACAGGGCTACTGATTGAGGTGATGGATCGCCTACGTGAGGCGGGCGTTGATCAAGTGGCGGTGGCAGCGAGTCGGAGTGGGTCATGATGCGTCACCTGCTGTCGTTATTGGGCGGCGTCGTGCTGGCAGTAGGCTTGTTCTGGTTGCTTGCGCAACTTGTAGCACCCCCTGAACGGGAGCCCGAAGAGCTGACCATGAGCATGGCGATGACAATGGTCGATGCGCCGGAGGTGGCTCCGGAACAGGAGGCGCCTACGCCTCAGCCTGTTGAAACGGCGCCGCAACAAGCACCGCCGCCTATGCCTGCTCCTGAGCCGCCCCCGGTAGTGGAAATCACGATTAGTCTGCCCGAGGTAGAGCTTCCGGATGAGCCCGTTGAACCGGTTGAAATGGACAGTGAGCTCCCTGAGCTCACCGAAGTAGAACCTGAGCCGGAACCCGAGCCTGAGCCTGAGCCTGCTCCAGAACCCACGCCGGAGCCAGCTCCGCAAGAAGCGCCTGCTGAGCCAGCGCCCGCCGCTACAACTGCTGAGCAGAGTGAACCTGCTGAGCGCGAGGCAGCTCCAGCTGCGGAGCCCGCTCCCTCTAACGAGCCGGTGAGCGTTGGCCAAGCTACCCCGACTAGCCGGGTCAACCCAAGCTATCCGCCGCGCGCGCAGCGGCGGGGTATGGAAGGCTTTGTAGAGGTCGCCTTTATGATTCGCCGTGATGGTAGTGTCGATGCCTCTTCGATACGCATTACCAATGCCCAGCCGCGCCGTGTATTTGACGATGCTGCGAGGGATGCGATTGCTCAGTGGCAGTTCGAACCCAGCGATCGGTTACGCAATGCCACCCAGCGGATCGAGTTTCAGTTGAGGTAGCCGTATGAAGCGTTCTTTAATGTGTTTGTTACTCAGTATCTGGTCGTTTTCGGCGTCAGCCAGCCCAGCACTGCAAGGCGACGTGATTGCCGACCTCAACGCACTGCAGAGCCAGTTACAAGAGGGCGCGCTGGCTCAAGTTATTGAACGGGCCACCGCCCAGGCTGAGCGGTTGGCATCCGGCAACCAATCGGATCAATGGGCGAGTGCGCTCTATCAACAGCTGGCGGCAGGCGCCTTGGCGCGCCAGGATCAGCCTGCGGCAGCAGCAGATCGGCTGGCGATTGCGCGTGGTTTAAATGGTGTTGATGACGACCAGGCAGCCCGTTGGCTACGGGAAGAGGCTTCGCTGCGCCGCGCGGCTGATCAGCGTGACCAAGCCATTGAGCTCCTCACTGAGTGGTTAACCAGTCAGCAAGATATTGATACTACCTGGCAACTAACCCGCCTGCTGGCGCAACAAGAGCGCTGGGAGGAAGCCGCCGAATGGCTTGAACAGGCGCTTAGCCAGACACCAGAACCAAGCGACGCGCAACAGGCGTTAACGCTGGCGATTTACCGCAATGCTGGGCAAAGCGAACAGGCATTGAGCTGGCTGCTGGATGGTTTAAATGCGCAAAGCAGTGCCGCCGATTGGCGCCAAGCCGCCGGGCTTGCCCAGCAGGCAGGTCAGTCGGGCGTGGCTGCCGGCTTGTGGGAAACAGCGTGGCAATTAGGCAAATTATCCGAGCAGGAAGATTTCTGGTTGTTGATTCAACTTCATTTGGCAGGCGGAACGCCCGCACGGGCGGCAGAGCATCTAGAGCAGGCATTGAGTGAAGGTGATATTGTCCGCGATGAGACCAACCTGCGTTTGCTTGCCAGCGCTTGGCGGCAGGCTAAGGATGTTGAGAAGGCCTTAAGTGCTTGGCAAGCCTTAGCGTTGCACACCCAGGCAGCCGCCGACTGGCGAGCTTATGGCCAGCTTGCGTACGCCTGGGGTGACGAAGGGCAGGCGAAACAAGCTTTTGCTCGCGCCTCGGCGCTGGGAGACGATGAGGCGGAGCAGTGGTTAGCCCACTTTGACTAAGCGTTAAGCATCTCTGGTGCTGCAGACTAAGATTTAAGCGTTAGCGCAAAGTCGCTCCAGGTGGGCGCATGATCAGAAGGTCGTTCCATGCCGCGCAGTTCGTAATCGATGCCAGCACCGCTGATGTGTTTGGCAAGTGCCTGGGTGACTAAAATATAGTCAATGCGTAGGCCGCGCTTGGGCTTTTGATTAAACCCTTTGGAGCGGTAATCAAACCAGCTAAAACGATCATTGTCGTGCGGATAGCAGAGTCGGTAGCTATCGGTTAGCCCCCACGCTTTAATCCCATTGAGCCATTCCCGCTCGATGGGTTGAAAGCTGGTTTTGCCCTCGCGCAGCCAGCGCTTGCGGTTGGCTTCGCCGATGCCAATGTCCTGATCTTCCGGCGAGATATTAAAATCACCCATGACGGCTAGTCTCTCATCAGGGCGGTGCTGTTCGTTAAGCAGTCGCGCTAGCTGGCCGTAAAAGCGCTCTTTATTGGGAAATTTAGTGGGGTGGGTAACGTTTTCCCCTTGCGGAAAATAGCCATTCCAAACGGTAACGGCTTCGCCATCTTCCGCCAGTAGGCGTACGCCAATCATGCGGCGTTGAGCATCTTCTTCATCGTCGGCGAAGCCATAAAACACTTCTTGAGGAGCCTGACGGCAAAGTAAAGCAACGCCATAATGGCCTTTTTGTCCGTGATAAAAAACGTGATAACCCATGGCTTCAACATCGGCAATGGGAAACTCGCTATCCTGCACCTTGGTTTCCTGCAAGCCAATCACGTCAGGTTGCTGGGTATCGATCAACGCCTGTAGCTGGTGAAGGCGGGCTCGGATGCCATTGATATTGAAAGAAACCAAACGCATTACGAGTCGTCCCCCTTAGGTTTGCTAGCATCGCTGCTCGATTTGTCAGGGTGTATAGCAATATCCTGTCCGCTCTGCTGGCGAGCGAGTTTTCTCACCGCCTGAAGCTTGCGCTGCTGTTGTTTTTTGGCCACAAAGCGGCGTGAAGGGGCAACTTGGTCAGGATTGTCGTGACGCCATTTTTTGTAATCCTTGCGCCGACCGGTACGTATAGTCACCTTGTCGGCCAGTGAACGGGTTTTTTTCTTACGCGTCATGTCGCGCTCCTTACGTCGATTTAACGGCTATTCTAACAGGCCTTGGGACTCCTTCGACAGCAGGACGCGCTCTTATCGCCAAGCCCTGTTACAATGCGCACGTCAAGAAGCCAACTTCCACAGCAATGGACAGATAGACAGCCTATGAGCGAGTCGGAACAGACCACAGCCCCGGCCCAGAACCGCAAGCCAAAACGCCGCCGTCGTAAACCGCGTCGTCGCCAGTCGAACTGGGATCTTCGTCAGTTTCAGGTGCCCGCCGTGGCCGGCAAGTGGCGCTTTCATGACTTTGATCTGCCGCTGCCCTTAATGCGAGCTATTCATGCCCAAGGGTTTGAGTACTGCACGCCTATTCAAGCCGAGGCCTTGCGCCAAACGCTGTTAGGTGGCGACATTGTCGGCAAAGCGCAAACGGGAACCGGTAAAACCGCAGCCTTTTTGATTTCCGTGATGGCCTACTTCCTGGAGGAGCCAACACCTAACGGTCAAAAACCGGGTGCGCCGCGCGCCTTGATCATTGCGCCCACCCGTGAGCTGGCGCTGCAGATCGAAAAAGATGCTAAAGCACTAGCACGCTTTACCCAGCTTAATGTGGCAAGCGTAGTCGGCGGTATGGACTACCAGAAGCAGCGTGAAAGCCTGGGTAGCAAGATCGATATCCTGGTGGCAACACCTGGGCGCCTGTTGGATTTCCATCAGAAGCGCGATATCGACCTCAATGAAGTCGAAGTATTGGTGTTAGATGAAGCCGACCGCATGTTGTCGATGGGCTTTATCCCCGATGTGAAACGGATCATTCGCTACACGCCGAAGAAAGAGGAGCGTCAAACCTTCCTTTTCTCGGCCACCTTTACTGACGATATCTTGAATCTTGCCAGTCAGTGGACGCAGGATCCTGCCCACGTTGAGATCGAAGTGACCGTCGAGAATCAGGCCGATATCGATCAGCGTGTCTACATGGTGTCCGATGACGATAAACAGCGCTTGTTGGTTAATTTACTCCAGCAAGAGAGCTTTGAGCGCGTGATGGTATTCGGTAACCGCCGTGATTTGGTGCGCAAGCTAGACGACGTGCTCAAGAAAGCCGGTGTTAGTGTGGCGATGCTGTCGGGCGATGTGCCTCAGAACCAGCGCATCAAGACACTCGAAAGCTTCCGCGAAGGCGAAATCCAGGTATTGGTCGCCACAGATGTTGCTGGCCGTGGTATTCATATTGAAGACGTCAGCCACGTCATCAACTACACCCTGCCCGAAGACCCTGAAGACTACGTGCACCGTATTGGCCGTACCGGTCGTGCCGGGGCCAAAGGCGTTTCGATTAGCTTCGTTGGCGAAGAAGATGCCTTCTCGCTGCCGGAAATCGAGCGCTATATCAACGACAAGCTACCCTGCGTGCATCCGCCGGAAGGTATGCTCTAAGCCGCATGCTTGATACAACCCTCAAAAGCGAGATTCAAGACGCTTACCGTCGCGTGGTGGAAAACCTTGAACTAACGCCACGCTATGGCCAGCGTATGATGATCGCTGAAATTGCACGTACGCTGGGAAATATCGAGAGCGACAGTGAGGGTAAGCGCACAAGTGATACCCACGTCTGTGTGCTTGAAGCTGGCACCGGTACGGGTAAAACGCTGGCTTATTTGATCGCCGCTTTGCCGATCGCTAAAGCGCGAGGCAAGCGGCTGATCATCTCCACGGCCACGGTCGCACTTCAAGAGCAGGTGCTTAACCAGGACTTACCTTCACTCGCCAGCCACAGCGGTATCGCCTTTCGCTACGCACTAGCCAAAGGGCGCGGTCGCTATGTGTGCGTCGCGCGACTGGATCAGGCGCTCGAAGGGACTGAACCCAACCCAACGCTGTCGCTGTTTGAGCAGTCGCTGCAAACGCAAAGTAGCGACTTCACTGTGATTGCCAGCGATATGGCGCAGGCTTACGGGCAGGGCGAGTGGGAAGGGGACCGCGATAACTGGCCGGAAGCGATTGAGGATGCCCACTGGCGGCGGCTAACGGTGGATCATCGCCAGTGCACGGGCAGGCGCTGCGGGCACTTTGGTGCCTGCGCGTTTTTTCGCTCCCGTCGTGAGCTTGAGAATGCTGACGTTATCGTCGCCAACCACGACCTAGTGCTGGCTGACTTGGCCTTGGGCGGCGGCGCTATTCTCCCCGATCCGGCGGACTGCATCTTTGTGTTTGATGAAGGCCATCACTTGCCTGAAAAAGCGCTCTCCCACTTTGCCCACCGCTTTGCGGTACACGGCTGTTTGCGCTGGCTGAAAACGCTAAAAAGCAGTTTGACCGATCTTCATCAAGCGTTAGCAATTCAACCAACTGTGTCCCGCCTATTAGTGAGTTTGCCGGAGCTGATACATAACCTGGAACCCGCGCTAGGCGATGTGTTCAGCATGGGGCATCAACTGGCGGACAGGCCCAACGGCCTAGCCGATGAAGAGACTACTCACCAATCGCGGTTTGAAAATGGTCAGGTACCCGACGCTTTACGTGAGCAGGCACAGCAGTTGCTGGTGATGTTTGCGTCGCTTTCACGCTGTTTGGAAAGTATCAGCGATATTCTGCGCGAAAGCCTCGACCCTGATAAGCAGACCGGCCTTGATCGTGAGCAGGCGGAAGCTTGGCTGCCGCTGGTGGCGCTGCTCCATGGGCGTGCCTTAGAAGCGCACGCGCTTTGGCAGGCGTTTAGCGAACAGGATATGGCTAACGAAGCGCCCAGCGCCCGTTGGATCACCCTAAGCCGTGTAGCGGGCGAGCCGGAAGTTGAGTTTTCGGCTAGTCCCGTTTCAGCTGCGCATACGCTAGCTAAACATTTATGGGGGCGCTGCCACGGTGCGGTGGTCACCTCGGCGACCTTAACGGCCTTGGGGCGCTTTGAACGTCTTCAGGAGCGTGCAGGCTTAGCCAACCGTTATCGCTACCAGGCATTACCCAGCCCGTTTGATTATGCTAATGCAGTGCTGCGAGTACCTAAGGAAGCCACCGATCCTGGTGACCGCGACGCTCATGAAAGGGCTATTGTTGCTTTCGTATCGCAGTTAGCTGACAAAGAGGCAGCGTTGGTGCTGTTTTCTTCTCGCGCCCAGCTTCGAGCGGTGGACAAGGCGCTGCCGGTCGAGATTAAAGCTCGCGTATTGGCTCAGGACGCTCTTCCTAAGCGTGAGTTGATCGAGCGTCATCGTTCGGCAGTCGATAAAGGCGAGGGGAGTATTATCTTTGGCTTGGCGAGCTTCGCCGAGGGGATCGATCTCCCCGGCGACTATTTGACGCATGTGGTGATTACGCGCCTGCCTTTTGCGGTGCCGGACGATCCGATAGGGGCGACGTTAGCGGAGTGGATAGAGAGCCAAGGTGGCAATGCGTTTATGCGCATCAGCGTACCCGATGCGTCTATTAAGCTGGTGCAGGCCTGTGGGCGCTTGATTCGCAAGGAGAGCGACCGAGGAACTATCACATTGCTGGATAAGCGGGTCATTACCCGTCGCTATGGGCAAGCCTTGCTGGATGCGTTGCCGCCATTTCGACGTGAAATTAGCCGTTAGAAGGTCATTAAAAACCCCGCCATAGCGGGGTTCAGGACCTACTTGGAGATACGTTTGGCTAGCGTGTCGGCCAGTTTAGTGTTCATACGGTTGAATGTTTCCACCGTAGTATCCCAGTCAATGCAGGCATCGGTAATGGAGACGCCATACTGCAGTTGGCTGAGATCCTGGGGTAGCTTTTGATTACCCCAGCCAATATTGGATTCGACCATTAGGCCAATAATGGACGTATTGCCTTCCAGAATCTGGTTGGTGACGTTTTCCAGCACCAGCGGCTGCAGTGCAGCATCTTTGTTGGAGTTGGCATGGGAGCAGTCAATCATGATGTTGGGTGATAACTTGGCTTTCTCAAGCTCTCTCTCTGCCAGGGCAACGCTGACGCTGTCGTAGTTGGGCTTACCATTGCCACCACGCAGCACAACATGGCCGTAGGCATTGCCACGGGTACGGATGATCGCCACTTGGCCTGCCTGGTTAATGCCCAGGAAATTGTGAGGGCTAGCGACGGACTGAAGGGCGTTGATGGCCACGTCCAGGCTGCCATCGGTGCCATTTTTGAAACCGACCGGACAGGAGAGGCCAGAAGCCATTTCGCGGTGTGTCTGCGACTCGGTAGTACGAGCACCAATCGCTGACCAGCTAATGCAGTCTTGCATATACTGGGGCGAGATGGGGTCGAGTGCTTCGGTGGCGAGCGGTAAGCCCATTTCAGCGAGATCGACCAACAGTTTTCGTGCGATATGCAAGCCTTCATCGATCTCAAAGGAGTCGTTGAGGTGGGGGTCGTTGATTAAGCCTTTCCAGCCGACCGTTGTGCGCGGTTTTTCAAAATAAACGCGCATCACAATATACAGGCTGTCGCTGACTTGGTCAGCCAGCGCGCGGAGGCGGCGGGCATAATCAAGTGCAGCTTCCACGTCGTGAATTGAGCAAGGGCCGACGACCACGAGCAGTCGCGGATCGTTGCCATCTAGAATATTCTGAATGGTTTGGCGTCCTTCGATAACCGTGCGCTCTGCCGCATCAGTCAACGGTACTGCGTTTTTGAGCGCTTCTGGCGTGGTAAGAACGTCTTGAGCGAGGACGTTAAGGTTATTAACCTGCTGTTCTGACATCTTGCTACCTGTGCTTGCATAATGGCTGAAAAAGAGAGGGGGGCGATAAAAGTGGCATCTACTATCGCTTGCCGTGGAGGTAAAAATCAATTGCTGTGGAACTATAGCGAGATTAAAAGTGTCAGCCGCAGGATTTTGAGATAGGGGTATGCAGCGCTTGATGCGCCGCTCAGAACGCGTAACACTGCTATTAATGTCGTTATAATCGTCGTAAAACATAGCCTAGTCATAATAGGTGGCAACATTCTCGGGCGACGTATTTGCCCTTTATTTCACTCGATTATTAATCAATGCCCAAGGGACGCTATGCTGCTTGCTGTGAACGCCCACGTGTTAGGGCTAATAGGAATGGAGCTCGGCGCGCGCCGTACGAGCTGGAGGGGCGTGTGAATGGGCACTCGGGAAACAGATCAACAACTTGTGGAACGTGCTCAAAAAGGCGATACGCGCGCTTTCGATTTGCTGGTAAAAAAGTACCAGCACAAAATTATCGGTCTAATCGGTCGTTACGTTCATGATCATTCAGAAGTTCAGGATGTAGCCCAGGAGGCTTTTATTAAGGCGTATCGCGCCTTAGGCAAGTTTCGTGCAGAAAGTGCCTTTTATACCTGGATGTACCGTATTGCCATCAATACCGCGAAAAATTATCTGGTCTCGCGAGGACGACGCCCACCGGGAAGCGATTTGGATATCGTCGATGCTGAAATTATCGACCAAAGCGGACGGCTAGCAGATTCAGAGTCACCGGAAGCGGCAATTGCCAGGGATCAGCTAGAGGCAGCGGTTTATCAGGCGATCGAAAATTTGCCTGATGACCTACGTACGGCGATAACGCTTCGTGAGCTGGATGGGCTGGCTTATGAAGATATCGCGCAGGTGATGCAGTGTCCGGTGGGAACCGTTCGCTCTCGTATTTTTCGTGCCCGTGAGGCGGTTGATGAACATATTCGACCGTTAGTATCAACGGCACGGAACAGTCGTGATGAATAACGGTCAGTAGTTGCAGTGTTGAATGACGTTCGTAAATGACCATCACAAGGAATGAAGATTTTACTTTTTTTGTGAACTGTCTGGCTTGTAAGGCGTCATACAACTTGATTATCTTGATGCGCATGTTTGATCTATGTGTGAAGCGTCATGAGCTTAGCGTTGTTGCCTAATTGGTTTTAAAACGCATTAGTTTGCAGCGGAGTCTTGGCCTTGGAAGTCGTCGGTGTGAAGGTGTCTATTAAGATTATTCATCACGCCAGTACTTCTTTTAAACAGTGTGAGGGTGTGAAGTATGAGTCAAAACACACGGGAATCACTTTCGGTGTTAATGGATGGCGAAAGTGATGAGCTTGAGCTTCGCCGAGTGTTAAAGGCACTGCCTAATGATGACGATGCCGCAGATACTTGGCGCCGTTATCACCTTGCGCGCAGCATGATGCAGCGTGAGCAGGGTGTCGATGTCAGTGTTGATCTTTCAGCTGGTATTATGGCCCGATTGCGTGAAGAACCTGCTCCGGTAATGCAGGATGTCGACCATGTGGCTCACCGCGCGGGAGGTATTTCGTTTGCTCGTGGCGCAGGCGTTGCTGCCGCTGTCTCATTGATGGTGATCACAGGCGTACAGTTCTTTGGCAATAACTCATCGGTTAGCCAAAGTGGCGGTGAGATGGCAACAGCAGCGCAGGGGGTTAATGGAGCTAGCGTAAACGGGGCTAACCAAGTGCAACCCGTTAGTTTGGCGTCTCAACCCGCCGTGGCGTCGCGTGCTGATATGCCCATGTTTGAGCCTACACCGTTTAGGCTTAGTGGCCAGACGGGGCAAAGTGGCTTGATGAATATTAGCGAAGCCAGCTTCTCAGCGCAGCCCCCCCAAGGGGTTACCGCCTCTCAGGGTACGAACATTGATGTTGACCAGATTGGCTTGCTGCAATCCTACTTAGAACAGCATACCCAAAGTGCCGCTTATGGTAGTGGCGATAGCTGGATGCCGTTAATGCGTTCATCAGCGGTAACTGAGCCATTAGGCCAACGCTAAGTCAAACCCTTATTAACGATCTGGTCAGGTGAGTAGGGAGTGCGCGGGATGGGTGTGCGCAAAAAGGGTCTGTTCAAAAAGGGTCTGTTCAAAAAGGGTCTGTGCAAAAAGATAGTACCCAAGCACGCTAAGTGTGCATGGCTACTGGCGGTAATGATGGGGATTCTCTCATCGCAAGCGCATGCAGTGAGCACAGATGACCCAGAGGACAGGCAGAATGACAGCCGCACGACGGGTTATGAGTGTACAGAAGCTCCCCAGGCGACGCCCAGTAATGCAACGCAGTGGCTTGAGCGAGGCTTGTGGGCTAGCCATTGTTACGCCTTTCAGGCGAGAGCGGTTGCGATCGATGCTATTAACGTACGTACATTAGCGCTCTCTCACCGCATTCGAGACGGTATTCGACAGCAAGTAGTGCAATATTTAGACGGTCCCTCCGTCAGTATCGAGCGCCGCTCGCCAGTGGGGCAGTTGGCGTGGACCCAAAGCCATAATGGTGAGTTGCCCTCTCCCGCGAGGTGGGCGGCACATTTAGAACAATTTTATACTGTTTCGCTTGAAGAGGATGCCCGGGTTGCAGGTCGCGACGCCGTCAAGCTGATTTTTGAGCCCCTTGATCAATGGCGTTTTTCTCATGAGTGGTGGCTAGACCGTGATACGGGTCTGCTACTTAAGCATGTGCTTATTGATCAGCAGGCGCAAATCATTGAAACTTTTCAAATTACCCAGCTTCAGTCGCCTCAAAAGTATAAGGGCCGTGTTTGGGTTGACTCGCCCCAGGTTATTCTTAACACCCCTTGGCATACCACATGGCTACCCGATGGGTTTGTCGCTCAGCCGGTGACCTTCGCGGGCAATGACGTCCATAAGCGTGTTTATAGCGATGGCTTAACCACTGTCAGCCTCTTTGTTGAATCCCTTGAGTCTGCTGAAACCACCCTGCTGCAAGAAGGCGTACATCAGTTGGGCGTGTCTGCAGTGGCTGTTCAGCACTTGGTTACCCCTGAAGGCCGTTGGCAATTAGTGGCTATTGGTGAGCTGCCGATAGCCACCCTGCAGCGAATTGTCCGCTCAATTACCTTTGACGTGGGTGATGAGACACAAACGCAGGAAAGTACCGACGACTATGAAGCACTTAAGCCTGAGCATTAGTAGTAGTCATTCATGCCAGTAGTCATTCATGCAAGGTAAGAGAAAAATGATGGCGTCTGCTTACTGTGCTTCTTTGCTTCGCGAAGGCATTATTGTCGACTATGCCCCTCGGCATCTTATTGTAGAGATTTCATCTCAAGAAAATTGTGAGCAGTGCGCTCAGGGTCGAGGGTGCGGGGTCGGATTGCTGGCGCGTCGTCGAAGCCAGCGCATTGCCGTAGCGTTACCCGTTAAAGCCCACGGTATTGAAGAGTGTTATCCCCTCGGAAACCAAGTCACCATAAGCCTGCCTCGTGCTTCCGTCACGCTGCTGGCTTTTTTTGTCTATGCGCTGCCGTTAATGCTCGCATTGCTGCTATCCGGCATAGCTTCATTCGTTAGTTCCATGATTTGGCTAGCGCCGCTGGTTTTTTTCATTGCCTTGGGTGGCGGTGCTCTCGGTGTGAAATGTCTTTTGCACGGGCGAAGGGAACGCTTTCGCCCGCGCTTGGTCAGTTAGTTCGTCAATTTAGATCTCCGGAATCACAGTGTGAGTTGTTGATCTGCCTTTGATTAATATTACCTTAAGTAGGAGCTCCTGGATGAAGCGCTTGATTCTCCCTTCCACGCTATGGGTCTGTGTGATGGCGTTGCTAACCTTCGGTCAAGCAGCCAATGCACAGGGTTTACCTGATTTTACCGAGTTGGTTGAAGAAGCCGCCCCTGGGGTGGTTAATATTTCTACCAGCAGGACCGTGCAAAGAACCAGTACACCTGGGTTTGGTGGTCAGGAAATTCCCGAAATTTTCCGTGATTTTTTTGGAGATAACTTCGGGGACCGTTTTCCCGCACCGCCCGGCAACGGGCAAGGACGTTCTGAAGAACGTCAGTCGTTAGGCTCGGGTTTCGTCATCAGTGAAGACGGCTACGTAATGACGAACGCGCACGTCGTGCAGGATGCCGATGAAATACTGGTACGTCTCAACGATCGTCGCGAACTGAATGCTGAGGTGATTGGCAGCGATCCACAAACCGACGTGGCGCTACTAAAAATCGATGCAAGTGACCTGCCCACGCTTACCCTGGGAGACTCTGATGAGCTCAAAGTAGGTGAATGGGTCGCTGCGATTGGCTCACCTTTTGGTTTTGATCACTCTGTCACTGCGGGGATTGTCAGTGCGATTAACCGTACGTTGCCGCGCGATGCCTATGTGCCGTTTATTCAAACAGATGTAGCGATCAATCCCGGCAACTCCGGTGGTCCGCTGTTTAACTTAGACGGTGAAGTGGTGGGTATTAACTCGCAAATCTTCACTCGTAGCGGTGGCTTTATGGGCGTTTCATTTGCTATCCCTATCAACGTTGCCATGGATGTTGCTGAGCAATTACGTGAAGATGGCCGAGTTAACCGTGGCTGGCTTGGTGTCATGATTCAGCCCGTGTCTCAGGACTTGGCAGAATCTTTCGGCATGGAAAGTGCCGTTGGTGCATTGATTGCAGATCTTGATCCCGAAGGCCCAGCGGCTCAGGGCGGTCTCCAGGCGGGTGATGTTATCCTTGAGGTTAATGGTGAAGAGGTTGAGCGCTCAAGTTCGCTGCCGCGTCTGATTGGCAAGGGCGCGCCCGGTAGCGAGGTGGAACTTACCGTAATGCGAGACGGTGAAGAGCTGACAGAATCAGTCGAGTTGGGCAGTTGGCCCGATGCCGAGCAGCAGGTTGAACAATCCGGCGGCAATAACCAAGCGCAATCACCGCTTGGCATGGTAGTCGCTGAAATTGATGACGCAATGCGTGAGCAACTGAATGTTCAGGGCGGTGTGGTCGTTCGCCAGGTTGAGTCTGACAGCGTGGCTGCCAATGCGGGGATTCGTTCAGGCGATGTGGTGGTTAGCATCGATCATCGCAGCGTCTCCTCTTCTGAGGAATTGGTAGATATCGTCGACGAGTTGCCAACTGACCGTGCCATTCCTGTCCGGTTATTCCGCGATGGACATTCACTGTTTGTAGCGCTACGTCTGGAATGACACGTTTTAAATAACATTGCTATTTACGCTCCTGGTCCGGCGGTTGTCGCCGGACCACGGTTGTTAGCCAGCGCTCATCGTATTGGCGGCTCAACTAACCGCGCCTTGTTCCCCCACCTCGCTTTCCTGCCTCTTTTAATCAGTCCTCAGGCTTCTTCTTACTTTCATCTCTACGAACCTTTTTCTCAGCATGGCTCTCTAAAATTTCTTGCTCGAACCGACCTAAAACCACCATGATGATCAATCCTATGATGGTGACCATGCCAGCCAATGGGAAATTGTTGGTACCTGCGGCAACGCCGATGGCGCCCGCCAGCCAGATCGAAGCGCCTGTCGTAATCCCTTGAATGTGAGCGCCGCTGCGAATAATACTGCCAGCGCCCAGAAACCCAATACCTCCAACCACACCCTCAACAACGCGATTTGGATCAATACTTGCCGCGCGTCCCCCTTCATCGCTGCCAAACAAAACACTCAAGCCAACAATGATGAAAGCGGATGAGCCCAGTGATACCAACATATGAGAGCGGAGACCCGCCGGTTTGCCGCGAAGCTCTCGCTCCAAGCCAAGGCACAGTGCCAGGCCGGTGGCAACCAATAGGCGGGTGAGCATATCTAGTATGGGAATTTCAGTCTCCATGTCGCTCCTTTCCTTACTTGTTTTTTATCCTGTTCTGATCTTATCCGTTAGCATACTTAGCATAGATACAAACCTATGCAATGAAATAGACGAAACTGGCTTGCTTTATGCGTACATAGACCTGGAAGAAAGCGGGGTGCAGGCGGTTAGCAAGTGAGTGGAGAGTAGTTATTTTTTACATTTTTTGATGAACATAGCACCGGCACCCCGCTAACGGTACAATGTCATCAAATTTCGACTGCGCAACTCATCATCTTATTTTTAATTGTACAACGTTGCGGACACACCCGGATTAAAACGGCAAATGACCCAAGAAAACGATAGCAAGATCAAGCACATCAGAAATTTCTCTATCATCGCCCATATTGATCACGGTAAATCGACGCTCTCTGATCGTCTGATCCAGACCTGTGATGGGTTGACTGCGCGTGAGCTTAAAGAGCAAGTGCTCGATTCAATGGACATCGAACGCGAACGCGGCATCACTATCAAAGCGCAGTCGGTTACGTTGGACTATACCGCTGCCGACGGTCAGGTTTATCAGCTGAACTTTATCGATACACCGGGCCATGTTGACTTCTCTTACGAAGTTTCACGCTCGCTCTACGCCTGTGAAGGGGCGCTGTTGGTCGTCGATGCAGCGCAAGGAGTCGAGGCGCAGTCGGTTGCCAACTGCTATACCGCGATTGAACAGGGGCTTGAGGTACTACCTGTACTGAACAAAATCGATTTGCCTCAAGCCGACCCCGACCGAGTGGCCCAAGAAATCGAAGAGATCATTGGTTTGGATGCTACCGATGCCTGCCAAGTCTCGGCTAAAAGCGGGATCGGTATTGATGCGTTGCTTGAACGCTTAGTACGTGATATTCCGCCGCCGAAAGGCAACCCGGATGCACCCTTGCAAGCGCTAATTATCGACTCCTGGTTTGATAACTATCTTGGCGTGGTCTCATTGGTACGTTTATTTGATGGCACGCTGCGCAAAGGCGATAAAATTCGCATTAAATCGACGGGGCGCGACTGGGGTGCGACGGAAGTCGGTATCTTTACGCCGCTACGTAAGCAAACTGATATTCTGCGCGCTGGCGAAGTCGGCTTCATAGTCGCCGGTATCAAAGAAATTCACGGTGCGCCGGTGGGCGATACGATTACCCACACCAAAACACCTGATGTAGAACGTTTGCCGGGTTTCCAAAAAGTGAAGCCGCAGGTCTATGCCGGGATGTTTCCGGTCAGTGCCGACGATTATGAAGATTTTCGTGATGCGCTTGAGAAGCTTGCGCTCAATGATGCCTCGCTTGCGTATGAGCCCGAGAACTCCGATGCACTAGGCTTCGGTTTCCGCGTGGGCTTTCTGGGCACGCTGCACATGGAGATTGTTCAGGAGCGCCTGGAGCGTGAGTATGATATTGACCTGCTCACCACTGCGCCGACGGTTGTCTATGAACTCGCGATGAAAAATGGCGACGTACAATACGTCTCCAATCCTTCCAAACTGCCCGACATGGCCGACGTGGACGAAATGCGTGAGCCTGTGGTGCGTGCCAGCATCCTGGTTCCCCAAGAGTACGTGGGTAACGTGATTACCGAGTGCGAGCAACGTCGTGGTACACAGCTGGATATGCAGTTCTTAGGTAACCAAATTCAGCTGGCTTACGAACTGCCTATGTCAGAAGTGGTCATGGATTTCTTTGATCGTCTGAAATCGATCTCGAAGGGGTATGCGTCGCTTGAATACAACTTCGAACGCTTTGAAGAAGCCAAGTTGGTGCGTCTTGATGTGCTTATTAATGGCGATAAAGTCGATGCGTTAGCGGTGATTATTCACCGTGATCACGCCCACCAGCGTGGCCGTTTGCTAGTGGAAAAAATGAAAGAGCTGATTCCACGGCAAATGTTTGACGTCGCGATACAGGCCGCCATCGGTGGTCAAGTAGTGGCGCGCTCAACGGTGAAGGCACTGCGTAAAAACGTCACGGCTAAGTGTTATGGCGGCGATGTTAGCCGTAAAAAGAAACTGCTCGAGAAACAGAAAGCGGGTAAGAAACGCATGAAACAAGTAGGGCGTGTGGAAATTCCCCAGGATGCCTTCCTTGCTGTGCTCAAGGTTAACGACTAGGAAAGAACGCCACTCATGGATTTTTCATTACTGCTGGTACTTGCCGTTGCGCTCTCGGGCGTTGTTTACCTGTTGGACGTGTTGTTATTAAAGCCCAAGCGCCGCCAGCGTTTTGCTACAGCGGAGGCCAATACCCAGGAAGGGCTGGATCCAGCAACGAGCGAAAAGCTGCTTAAAGAGCCTTGGCCAGTTGATTACGCCCGTTCGTTTTTTCCGGTGCTACTGATAGTACTTATAGTACGTAGCTTTATCATTGAGCCTTTTCAGATTCCCTCGGGCTCAATGCGACCGACGCTTGAAGTAGGTGATTTTATCCTGGTCAACAAGTTTGCCTATGGGCTGCGGTTGCCGGTGGTAAACACCCGCTTTATCGAAATAGATGACCCCGAGCGTGGCGACGTAATGGTGTTTCGTTTTCCTGATGAACCCTCGGTGAATTTCATCAAGCGAGTGGTTGGTGTGCCGGGAGACCGTATCCGTTATGAAGGCAAGCAGCTTTACCTCAATGGTGAACCGGTCGCCAAACAACTGATCGAAGAAGGGCCTGACGCTTCGCCCGAGCAGTTATTATTAGAAGAGCAGTTGGGTGATGCCGAACATTTTATTTACAACAATCCACGAGACCCTGGACCGCAAATGCGTGAAGTGCAAGTCCCAGAAGGGCACTACTTTATGATGGGCGATAATCGCGATCACTCCAATGACAGCCGTTACTGGGGCTTTGTCCCGGAAGAGAATATTGTCGGACGTGCCTTTGGTGTGTGGATGCATTGGGATGGCGGGTTACCAAGTTTCACCAGCGTGCGACGCATTGAATGAAGTGCCTGCTTACGTTGTGTTTAGTCAGTTATGTCACTTTAGTTAACGTCAATGACGTAGGAGAGCTGTGAGTAATTCCTTGAACGCTTTTTGCCGACGAATCGGCCATACCTTTGGCGACGCTACGCTATTGGAATTGGCCTTGACCCACCGCAGCTTCGGTGGTCGTAACAATGAGCGCCTGGAATTCCTGGGTGACTCCATTGTCAACTTTGTGATCGCCGAAGCCTTGTTCCAGCGTTTTCCCCAGGCGCGAGAAGGACAGCTCTCTCGCCTGCGCGCGAGGTTGGTGAAAGGCCAAACCTTGGCAGAACTGGCCCGGGAAATGGAATTCGGTGAGTGCTTACGGCTTGGTTCTGGCGAGATGAAAAGCGGTGGGCATCGCCGTGAATCGATCTTGGCGGATGCGGTTGAAGCCATCATCGGTGCTATCTATCTAGATGCTGGTATGGATGTCGTGCGCGACCGGGTATTGGATTGGTACTTCGAGCGGCTGGGGAATATCTCTCTACAAGATACCCAAAAGGATCCAAAAACGCGGTTACAAGAGTTTTTGCAATCGCGCCAAGCCGCATTGCCGCGGTATGAAGTTGTCTGCGTGAAGGGCGAGGCGCATGCCCAGACCTTTACCGTGGAGTGCTACATTGACCTCTTGGTTGAGCATACCACTGGTAAGGGGCCTAGCCGACGCCATGCTGAACAGCAAGCGGCAGAAGAAGCATTGTCGTATCTCGAAAAAAGCCCCGGAGAAAAATCATGAGCCAAACTTGCGGCTTCGTTGCCATTGTCGGCCGTCCCAACGTGGGCAAATCGACCCTCATGAACCGTATTTTGGGGCAGAAGATCTCCATCACCTCACGGCGTCCCCAAACCACGCGCCACCAGGTAATGGGGATTAAAACGGAGGATGAGACCCAGTTCATCTATGTCGATACGCCGGGCATGCACATCATGTCCAAGGATCGTAATAAAGCCATTAACCGCTTTATGAACCAAGCGGCTACTCAGGCACTGCGCGACGTAGATTGCGTGGTGTTTATCATTGACCGCACTCGCTGGACCGAAGAAGACCAGGCAGTATTGAAACGCCTGGAACACGTCAAAGCGCCGGTCATTCTGGCGGTTAATAAAGTCGACCGCCTGGGCGAAAAAGGTGATTTGTTGCCGTGGCTGGCCGAGGTAGGTGCCCGTCGCGATTTTGCCGCCATCGTGCCTATTTCTGCCAAGCATGGTACTCAGGTAGATACGCTTGAAGAGGAGGTGGCCAAACATCTTCCCGAAAGCGTTCACTTCTTCCCTGAAGATCAGATCACTGATAAAAGCTTGCGCTTTATGGCCGCGGAACTAGTGCGTGAAAAGGTGATGCGCCAGTTGGGCGATGAACTGCCTTACCAGATGACCGTTGAGATTGAAGAATTCCGCGAGACAGAGCGGGTGACGCATATCAGCGCGCTCATCCTTGTCGAGCGACAGGGGCAGAAAGTTATTTTGATTGGTGAAAACGGCGATCGACTCAAGAGCATTGGTCGTGAAGCGCGTCTGGATATGGAGCGTGCGCTGGGTACCAAAGTGATGCTCAATTTGTGGGTGAAAGTGAAGCGTGGCTGGTCGGATGACGAGCGCGCACTGAAAAGCTTGGGTTACGATCTCGATTGAGTGTAGCAATGTCGCCAGAGCCGGCTTTTTTACTCCACCGTCGGCCATACCGTGAAACCAGTGCACTGGTAGATTTGTTAACCCTTAATAACGGCAGAGTGCGCGCTGTCGCCCACGGTGGTCAGCGGCCCGGTTCAAAATCGCGCCAACGTTTGCAGCCTTTTACTCCGCTTTTCGTGACGTGGCAGGGCAGCCGTGAGCTAAAGCGGCTCACGCTGATGGAGTCACGCGGTCAGACGGCATTGCTGGCGGGTGAAGGTTTATTATGCGGGCTTTACGCTAACGAAATTGCCACACGGCTATTGCCGCTCGAACTGCCTGCAGCCGATGTGTTCGCGTTTTATACGGCGTTACTGGAAGCCTTACCAGCCCCTGCGGAAAGGGCGTTGGCATTGCGTCGCTATGAGTGGGCGCTGCTAGAGGCGCTTGAGGCCACGCCGCAGTTTACGACACCAGAGGGTAGCGTTTTGGATCCTCAGCTCCGCTACCGCTTTGACGCCGCCAGCCGGGCATTTATAGCCGCCGAGCGCGGGCTCGATGGAAGAACGCTACGCTACATTGAGCAGGGTGATTGGCAGCATGAAGGGCTTGCCAATGCGTTAAAAGCGGTAATGCGCGCCGCGCTGGCGCCACATCTGGGTTCCACTGTTTTACGCTCGCGGGAGCTAATGCTCGACTTAGCTCGGCGTCGTCATCGCCCATAAACGGATACTCGGATACTCATATCCCTAACCTTTTTTCTTTATTGCATTGGAGGCACCATGCACCCCCCTCGGATCCTGTTAGGCGTCAACATTGATCACATTGCGACACTTCGCCAAGCCCGAGGCACCCGCTACCCTGATCCCGTTCAAGCCGCCTTAGTGGCTGAAGAAGCGGGGGCTGACGGCATTACGGTGCATCTGCGTGAAGATCGTCGGCATATCCAGCTTCGTGATGTGCGCATTCTGGCCGAAGTGCTTAATACGCGCATGAACCTGGAAATGGCTGTCACCGAAGAGATGCTGTCTCTGGCCGAGGAGATACGCCCCGCGCATGTCTGTTTAGTGCCCGAAAAGCGCGAGGAACTGACCACTGAGGGCGGTTTGGATGTGGTTGGCGGCTTCGATGCTATTGCCAGCGCTTGCCAGCGGCTGAGTGCAGCTGGCTGCGATGTATCTCTGTTTATCGACCCTGACATTGAGCAAATTGATGCTGCCCAGCGGGCCGGGGCACCCACCATTGAGCTGCACACAGGGGCCTACGCAGAAGCCCGGCCAGGCAGCCATGAAGCGAATGCGGAGTATCATCGGCTAACGACAGCGGCCACCCATGCCGTCACGTTGGGCTTGGTGGTTAATGCGGGGCACGGTTTGCATTACCATAACGTGGAAGCGATTGCGGCCCTACCTGGCGTTAATGAACTTAACATTGGCCATGCCATCATCGCCCGTGCACTGTTTGTTGGTTTGAAAGAAGCCGTGCAGGAAATGAAGCGCTTAATCATCGCAGGCCAGGAAGCAGGTTTGATGGCGGCACTGGATGCGCATGACCTTGAACACGATCACGAGCATGCCGATCATGCTGAGCACGTACATAATGGCTGCTGCGGGCATTAACCGATGATCGTTGGGATTGGCTCTGATATCGCGCGTGTTGAGCGTTTTAAACGAGCCGTGCAACGGCACGGCCCGCGCTTTGCTCAGCGCATTTTAGGGCCCGATGAACATGCGCTTTGGCTGCAAAAATCTCAACCTACAGCATTTTTGGCTAAACGCTTTGCTGCCAAGGAGGCATTCGTTAAAGCCCTGGGACTAGGCTTACGCCAAGGAATGCAGTGGGGCGAAATTCAGGTTATTAACGATGCTCTGGGTAAACCGTATTTTCTGCTTAGTGGTGAAGCCGAGCGACTACTGACGGTGGCAGGCGTCACAACCAGCCATATCACTTTGAGTGATGAGGCGGAGTATGCAATCGCCTTTGTTGTGCTGGAACGTTAACAGTCTCGTGATTGAACTTCCGTAATTAACTTCTATTCGTTATTAACTTCTGTTCGTTGTTAGCTCTCGTGGATTAGTGCCTGAGAAGAAGCGGGCGGTGCGTGCGTAGCCTTGCCATTGCCTGGTATAGATCCTCCAGTAGTTGCTCGACGTGTTCCAGGCCAGTGGTGCGTAGCCGGGTTTCCAATGTCTCGACCAACAAGGCCAGCTCCGGCGCTCCGCAGTAGCGGCTGGCGCCATTTAAGCCGTGTACCCAATCGAGCAATGTCGGCAAATTTTGTTGCGCAAAAGCAGAGCGCATATGCTGTTCACTTTCATCTAAGCTATCGATGAGCCGTTTTAGTTGCTCGCGCGCCAGGTATTCTTTGCCCCCTGCCAGGCGCGCGCCCATCTCAAGATCAACGACAGGTAGCGTGGCGGGAGCCGTGTGGCTAAATCCCGGCTTATGGGCGGCTTTGCTGTTGGTTTTTAGTGTAGGTGTTGAGTGACTAGCGGTTAGCCGGTGGGTAACCCCCAAAAAGCGCTGAAGTAATAGATGTAGCTGTTCTTCATCAATGGGTTTCGTCAGTACGTCATCCAGCCCCTCCGCAAGCCATTTCTGTCGCTCGCTAGTAAGCACATGCGCAGTGACCGCAATAATCGGACAGCGGGCCCAGGTACTGCTAAGTCGGCGCAGCGCCTGAGTTGTTTGCACGCCATCCATCCCCGGCATGCGGATATCCATCAACACCATGTCAACATTTTGAGTTCGTGCAAATTCCAGCGCTTGGTAGCCGCTTTCCACCGTGGTCACGTGCAAGGTCGGGTCTTCAAGCATCGTTTTGAGCAGCTCACGATTCGACGCATTATCGTCGACAATCAATAGCGTGAGAGACTGAGAAGCATTGGGCAGCGCTAATAACGTCTCGGCAGTTTTGTTTTTCGCTGCGCCAGGTAATAGAAGCTGCTTCAGCGAGGTGACTAACTGGGCGCGAGAAAAGGGTTTGTAAAGAATCTCGCCGCCATGAGGTAAGTGTAGCGACGGCAGATCGAAACTATTGCCGCTGGCTAAAATTAATACCGGGCAAGATGTTTGGTCAATGATTGTTTGCCAGTGGCTGTGGCGTTCGGGGCTAAAATCGCCGATCTCCAATCCTAATATGAGCAGTTGCGCTTGCTCAGGATCATTGAATGCGATCGGCTTCGCTTCCCAGCGTTGTAGCAGATGTTCGAGTACATGTCGGGTAGGCGCATGGGTTTCATATAAGCGAATAGTCGGGTAAGGCAGGCTAATTTCCGGGGGGCGTTCGATAGCTTTGTGAGCTAGCATAGGCAGTGTGAAGGAGAGGGTAGTGCCTTTACCCAACTCACTTTCCATCTCTATTTCGCCCCCCATGCGCTCAATAAGTTGGCGGCAGATAGTAAGGCCGAGGCCACTGCCGCCAAAGTGGCGTGAATGACTGGGTTCAGCTTGGGAAAAAGCTCTGAATAACGCCTTTTGGTGATCGTCGCTAAGGCCAATCCCCGTGTCGCTAACGCTGAGATTAAGCACCACATGCTGGCCTTCCTGGTTATCCAGCATAACACGGACAATCACTTCACCTTCCTGAGTGAACTTGAGCGCGTTACTAATCAAATTATTTAACACTTGATGAATACGCAGCGGGTCACCGCATAGCGGCGTGGGAACATCGTCATAGACCATCGCCACTAGGTGTAATTGTTTGCGCTGAGCTTCTGGAGCATGCAGCCCCACCACTTCATCCACCAGTGCCACGATGTCGATATCCGCCTCTTCAAGGGTAAGGCGATTAGCTTCCAGTTTGGAAAAGTCGAGTACATCGTTCACTAGCATGAGCAGGTTGTCGCAAGCCCGGTGTACGTGCTGTAACCACTCCTGCTGACGTTTGTCCAGAGAAGAGCGACCCAGTAATCGGCAAAAGCCGATAATGCCGTTGAGTGGGGTGCGTATCTCGTGACTCATATTAGCTAAAAACTCGGATTTCACCGCATTAGCGCGCAGTGCACTGCGGTGTGCCAAATCAAGCTTGATATTCTGCTCTTCAATGGTTTCCATTGACTCTTGCAGCTCGCTGGTTGCTTGCTCGATTTGGGTTTGCATATCCCGCTGAGCCTGCTGAAAATGCTCAGCAAGCGCATTAATATGGCTGGTCAGGTGATGAAGCTCTGGGGTATTAGAGGGCGCCAGATGTAGCCGATAGTCACCACGAGATAAGCGGTAAAGAGCCTGGTTGGCTTCCTCTATAGGGCGAGTGGCATAGCGGCTAATGGAGAAAGCGATTAAAAACATCAGCAGGCCCAGTAGCATGCCGCCCAAGCTAAGGCTTGCAATCAGTTTATAACGCCCCAGGGTAAGCGCCCGCGTATCGACCTCTATGTCCAGCCAGCCAATGTAGCCAGCGCTTGCACTAACCTGATCCGCATTGAATTGATTGGCATGGTTGCTGGGAACACCCAGGGGTAAACGCAGTCGCCAAGCGTCTTCCTCCAACAGTAATTGTTTTTCGGCAGGTGCGTGAAGGGGTGGTGGCGTGGTTTGGCCGGCTAATAACACACGATTGCCTTGCTCGTTAAACAGCCCAACCGTACGCACCCCTTTTTGATTGAGTAGTTGTTGCGTCATCGTTTCCAGGCGCTGTGAATCACCTTCTGCAAGCGCCTCAGCTAAGCTTGGAGCAAGTAACTCGCTTGCAGCTTCCAAGCGCTCTTGCAGTGCGGTTCGAGCTTCCGTATCACTCTGTATAACTAGTAATACCGCCATCGTGGCGTATACCAGAAGCGGGAAACCGAGCAAGGCAAACAGAAGACGGGTGTTCAAGGACATGAAAAGAAGCTCGCTGATTCAATAAGGTTGCCTGTCAAGCTCAAGGCAGCACCGATATAATGCAGCATAATGGTGACGATAAGGAATATTCATGAATGATCTTAAGGGCTATCTCAAGAGCTATCCCACGTTAGAAGAGGTGGTAGGCAACACGCCTTTAGTGCGCCTGAAGCGTATTAGCGCCGGTCGCAACAATACGTTGTTAGCCAAGCTTGAGGGCAATAATCCTGCTGGGTCGGTCAAGGACCGCCCCGCACTCTCCATGATTAGCGAGGCAGAAGCCCGTGGCGATATTACCCCCGGCGATACGCTAATTGAGGCGACCTCAGGCAATACCGGCATTGCGCTAGCGATGGCAGCGGCGATTAAAGGCTACAAGATGGTATTGGTAATGCCTGAAAATGCCTCGGAAGAACGTAAACAGGCAATGGCAGCCTATGGCGCTAAGTTAATTTCTGCCAGCAAAGCGGGGGGCATGGAAGAAGCGCGCGATATAGCGGATGACATGATCGCCAAAGGTGAAGGTAAACCGCTAAATCAGTTCGCTAACCCGGACAACCCGCTAGCGCACTACCGCACCACCGGTCCTGAAGTATGGCAACAAACCGGGGGTGAGGTGACTCACTTTGTGAGTTCAATGGGCACCACGGGCACTATTATGGGTGTGTCCCGCTATTTAAAAGAGCAGAATCCGTCGATTCAAATTGTCGGTTTGCAGCCTGCCGATGGTGCCAGTATTCCCGGTATTCGCCGTTGGCCCCAGGCGTACCTGCCGGCCATTTTTGAAGCGCCGCGGGTGGATGTCACCCTGGATATCGGCCAGCAAGAGGCCGAAGAGCACATGCGGCGTTTGGCCCGTGAAGAGGGCATCTTGGCCGGGGTTTCATCGGGTGGTAGCTTGGCCGGTGCGTTGCGCATTGCTGAGCAAACGGAAAACGCAGTGATCGTATTTATCGTCTGTGACCGCGGTGATCGCTACCTATCGACTGGCCTTTTTGCCCCAGGAGTATAACGATGGCCATGTTGGGAAAACGGCGACCGCCCAGGCCCGCGTCAGGTCATTCGGGGTTAGCACGCACGCCGGGCGGCAAAGCACCGCACACGGCAACTGAAGATGCTTCACCGCTTGTCATTGAACGCTTAGCGCATGATGGTCGTGGCGTTGCCCATTCTGCCAACGGTAAAACCGTATTTGTTGATCAGGCATTGCCCGGTGAGCATGTCGACGTGGCAGTTCATCTGACCCGCAAACGCTTTGACGAAGCGCATATTAAATCTCTGCTGACAACGTCGGAGCAGCGGGTCACGCCGCCTTGCCCACATTTTGGCCACTGCGGCGGCTGCGATTTACAACACTTAAACGTCGATGCCCAGCGCGCCCATAAGCGAGACGTCGTGCGCGACCTCTTTGCTCGCCAAGGTATTACGCTCAAGGACATCGGCTCGATTCAAGGCGATGACCAAGGCTATCGCCGCCGTGCGCGGCTGGGCGTCAAAGTCGATAGCCAAGGCAATACGCGCCTCGGTTTTCGCGCCGCGCATAGTCACCGGTTGGTGGATATCGAGCGCTGCCCGGTGTTGGTGGATTCCTTACAGCAGTTATTAACGCCACTGCGTGAATTGCTGGAAAGCTTAGATGCTCCGCGCCAAGTGGGGCATATCGAATTGCTGGCAACAGCGACCACTCAGGTGGTGTTAGTGCGTCAGTTAAAAGAGCATTCGCAAGATGCCGAGCGCTGGCAAGCCTTTGCCCAACACCAGCAGGTGGCCCTAGGCACTTGGTTGGGGCGTGATACCCCCACATTGCACTGGAATAGCGCAGCGCCTGTGCTGGAAGAGTCGCTAGTGCTCGATGGCCAAACACCACTTAGCTTAAGTTTTGCACCGGGCGATTTTTTACAGGTCAACGCCCAGGTTAATCAGCAAATTGTCGCCCGGGTCATAGAGTGGTTAGCGCCGCAGCCAGAGCAAAAGATTCTCGACCTGTTTGCGGGTATTGGTAACTTCAGCCTGCCCATCGCCGCCGCTGGCGCTAAGGTTCACGCAGTGGAAGGAAACCCTGCCATGGTGGCGCGGATTGCTATCAATGCGAAGCATAACGAGCTGATGGTTAGTGGTCAGCAGGCCGACTTGAGCGACCCCGGCAGCGTTAAGCAGCTACTGGATGAACATGCTGATTCCGATGCGCTCGTGCTTGATCCCCCGCGCAGCGGTGGTGAAGCGATTTGTCAGGCGTTGGCACGTCACCCGGTCGCCAAGGTGGTCTATATTTCCTGTGACCCCGCAACGCTTGCCCGGGATGCGGCACATCTTGTGCATGCGGGTTACCGGGTTAAGCAAGTAGCAGTGGCGGATATGTTCCTTCACACTGCGCATATGGAAACACTGGTGCTTTTTGAAGCTGATGTGGATTAAAGCCGGGGCCAGCCGTTGGACTATTGCTTCAAACCACGGTGCAGGCCGTGTGGAGGCCGTCTCCCTGAAAGGATGAGTAATTGTCATGGTGAAAGTGCGTGAAGACCAGCCGCTAACCGCTAGCGGAAAGGTGGATATACAGCAATGGTTAACACGTCTTCAAGAGGATGTGCGTCTACGTGATCCTGAGCGCTTAGCCGATGCCTGCGAGCTTGCCGAGAAGTTAGAACTTGAGGCCCCACGCCATCATCGCGTATGGCTGACACCTGGCTCTAGCTTCCGTATGGGCCTGGAAATGGCCGATATACTGGGTGATTTGAAACTGGACCAAGCCACCCTGGAAGCCGCCGTGCTCTACCGCGCAGTGCGGGAGGGGTTGCTGAGTCTTGACGCAGTCACAAAACGCTTCGGTGCTGAAGTGGCCAGCCTGATTGACGGCGTGCTGCAAATGGCCGCTATCAGCTATCCGCTGGCGCCTGATCATGGCATGGGCCAACACAACCAGCAGGAAAACCTGCGTAAGATGTTGGTCAATATGGTGGGAGATGTACGCGTCGCGCTGATCAAAATTGCCGAACGTACCTGTGCGCTGCGCCAGGTAAAAGACGCTCCACGGGAAAAATGTTTACAGGTTGCCAGAGAAGTTGCTGATATTTACGCACCTCTGGCTCACCGCCTTGGCATCGGCCAGCTTAAGTGGGAGCTGGAAGATCTATCGTTTCGTTACTTGCACGAAGATGAATACAAAGCGATTGCCAAGCTGCTGGCGGAAAAGCGCCTCGACCGTGACCGCTATATTCACGATGTGGTGGAAACTATTAAAGGCTTAATGGAGGCCCAGCACATTCACCGTTACGACGTGGATGGTCGGGCCAAACATATTTACTCGATCTGGCGCAAAATGAAGCGTAAACGGATCGATTTTTCACAGGTTCACGACGTACGCGCGGTGCGTATTCTAGTACCGGAGGTAGCCGACTGCTACACCGTGCTAGGCATCATTCACTCGCGCTGGCACCACGTGCCGAACGAATTTGACGACTATATCGCCAACCCCAAAAAGAATGGCTATCAGTCATTGCATACCGCCGTGATGGGCCCTGAAAACAAGGTGCTCGAAATTCAAATTCGTACCTTCGCCATGCACGACGAAGCGGAGCTGGGCGTCTGTGCCCACTGGCGATACAAGGGGCACGATACCAACGCCAAAAGCCGTAGCTACGAAGAGAAAATCGCTTGGTTGCGCCAGGTATTGGAGTGGCAGGACGAAGTGGGCGGTTTTGGTGACCTGCGCGAAGGTCTCTCCAGCGATGTGGCCCCTGACCGTATCTATGTCTTTACCCCCGACGGCCACGTCATTGATTTACCGCGCATTGCCACGCCTATCGATTTTGCCTACCGCGTGCATACCGAAATCGGTCACCGTTGCCGTGGCGCCAAGATTAATGGACGCATCGTACCGCTTACCTACAAGTTGAAAACTGGCCAGCAGGTGGAGATTCTTACTGCTACCAAAGGTGGCCCAAGCCGCGACTGGTTAAACCCCAGCTTAGGGTATGTGCGCACCTCCCGGGCGCGGGCCAAAATCCAGGCGTGGTTCAAGCACCAAGCGAGGGATCAGAATCTTGACGAAGGGCGCGCATTGTTTGAACGCGAAATGCGTCGCCTGGATGTCGAGGGGCTCGACCTGCCCAAGCTGGCCAAGGCCGTTAACTACCTTAATGCTGAGGATATGTACGCCGCGATTGGTGCCGGTGACCTGCGTATCGGCCAAGTGCTGCATCAGGCCCAGCAGTTGTTTGGTGAAACCGACGACCAGGATCAGCTTAATCGCCTACTTGCCAAGCCTAAGCGGCAATCCAGCAAAGCCACCAAAAGTGACATTACGGTACTGGGCGTCGGCAACCTGAAAACCAGTATGGCGAACTGCTGCCGACCGGTGCCCGGCGAGCCAATCATCGGTTTTATTACCCAGGGCCGCGGTGTCACCGTACACCGCCAGGATTGCAGCAATATTCTGCAATTGCGCCTGGACGAGCCTCAGCGCATTATCGAAGTAGAGTGGGGCGAACGCGCCCAGACCCGCTATCCGGTGACCATCGAAATTCAGGCCTGGGACCGCTCGGGGCTGCTTCGTGATGTGACGGGTCTGCTCGGAAATGAAAAAGTGAATGTACTTGCCGTGAATACCTTAACCGATACCGATGAGGGCATTGCCCGACTGCGCATAACGCTGGAAGTCGACGGGCTGGAATCTCTAGGACGACTGTTTTCACGCATCCAGCAATTGCCCAACGTCACCGAAGTCCGCCGCTTGCGCAATGCCGACCCGGAACAGCAAGTACGTAAGGGAGGGGCATGATGCGCCATCGTATGGAGGACCTGCTGACGCTCATGCAAGTACTACGCGACACTGAGCAGGGCTGCCCGTGGGACTTGCAGCAGAACTGGGATAGCATTGTGCCGCACACGCTAGAGGAGGCCTACGAGGTCGCCGATGCCATTGAGCGGCGCGCCTTTGACGAGCTACCCGGTGAACTGGGCGATCTGCTTTTTCAGGTGGTCTATTACGCTCAGTTTGGGGCAGAAGAGCAGCGCTTCGACTTTGACGATATTGTCGATACGCTTACCGCCAAGATGCTGCGTCGCCATCCGCACGTCTTTCCTGAGGGCACCCTGGCTTCCCGCCGCCCGCCAGGTGTAAGCGCCGAAGAGGTGCAAACTCAGCAGGTCAACAGTCGCTGGGAGTCGTTGAAGGCTGAAGAGCGTGCGGAACGCACGGCCAATACGCCCTCAGTTCTCGACGACGTACCGCGCACACTGCCTGCTCTCAGCCGCGCCGCCAAACTATCCAAACGTGCCGCACGGGTAGGGTTTGATTGGCCTGATGCTCGCGGCGTAGTGGCAAAAATTCGTGAAGAGCTGGCGGAGGTAGAGGAAGCGCTCGCCGCCGGTGACCAACAGCATGCTCAAGAAGAAGTCGGCGATTTATTGTTTGCGGTGACCAACCTTGCACGCACCCTGAACGCTGACCCGGAACAGTGCCTGCGCAAGACGAATGCCAAGTTTGAGCGTCGCTTTCGTTATGTCGAGGGCGAGCTGAGCGCTGCTGGTCGGCCGCTAGTGGAGGCCTCTTTAGACGAGATGGAAGCCCACTGGCAGGCAGCCAAAGCACTAGAAACCCAGCCACAAGAAAAACAACCTACCCAATCCTGATCTAATAATGACGCGACCCCTGCAAGGAGGCCATGCTAATGAGTCACGACCTACACGAATCTCTGCGCGATAACGTGCGTATTCTGGGCGATAGCCTGGGGCGAACCATTGCCGACGATTTGGGCCAAGCATTTGTCGATAAGATTGAAACGATCCGTGCGCATGCCAAGCGCGGTCGCCAGGGTGATTCTCTACAGCAACGAGAATTGATCGAATATCTTCGCCAGTTACCTGAGCATGACCTACTGCCGGTCACCCGGGCGTTTAACCAATTCTTAAACCTCGCCAACATTGCCGAGCAGCACTATCGGGCACGCTTTCGTCGAGTCGAGGATTACAAGCCCGGCTCTCAGCCGGTGCTGGGCGAACTGCTAAAGCGTGCCCAGCAAGCGGGTAACTCACCGCGTAAGCTGGTCGAAACTCTCGCCAATATGCGCGTCGAGCTGGTGCTGACTGCGCACCCTACGGAAGTTATCCGCCGAACGCTGATTCAAAAATATGACGCTATTGACGAGTGCCTAACCGCTATTGAGAGTTCGGACGATTACCCCGAACGTGGTACTCGCGCCCAAGGACGTTTGGAAGAGCTGATTAGCCAGGCATGGCACACCGATGAAATTCGCCATGAGCGGCCCACCCCGGTCGATGAAGCCAAGTGGGGCTTTGCCGTCATTGAAAATTCACTCTGGCAAGCAGTGCCGGACTTCCATCGGGATTTGGATAACCTGTTGTTGGATACGGCTGGCGAGCGCTTGCCTCTGGATGCCGCACCGATTCGCTACGCCTCGTGGATGGGCGGCGACCGGGACGGCAACCCCAACGTGACCGCCCGGGTAACACGCGAAGTATTGCTGCTGGGCCGCTGGATGGCCGCCGATCTTTACCTGCGCGACCTTGAGCAGCTGAAAACCGAACTCTCCATGTGGAAAGCCAACAGCGCGCTAAAAGCCGAGGCGGGCGATGTCACCGAGCCGTATCGTGAAGTGCTGAAGCGCCTGTTGGCAAAAATGGAAGCGACCCGCGATTGGGCCAAAGCAGAGCTTGAAGGGTATAACTATGATGGTGGGCCGATTATCGAAACCCGCGATCAGCTCTACTCACCGCTGCTCGCCTGCTACCGTTCACTGTGTGATGTCGGCCTCGATACCATCGCTAACGGCGCGCTGCTCGATACGCTACGCCGGGTGGCTGTATTCGGCGTAACGCTGACCAAACTGGATCTCCGCCAGGAGGCCAGCCGCCACGCACAGGTGATTGAAGAGCTGACCAGCGCCCTTGGCCTGGGCCATTACCAGGAGTGGGATGAAACCAAACGTCAGGAGTTTCTGCTTGCCGAGTTAGCCTCGCGCCGGCCACTCATTCCGCGTCGCTGGGAATGCTCGGCTGAGTCTCGCGAAGTATTGGATACCTTTAAGGTGATCGCTCAGGAGCACTCCGAAGCCCTGGGAACCTACATTATTTCCATGGCTGCTGAGCCCTCGGACGTGCTCACCGTGGCACTGCTAATGAAAGAGGTAGGCGGACAGGTCACGCTGCCTATCGCACCGCTGTTCGAAACCCTCAACGACCTGGACCACGCAGGCGAAGTGGTAGATAAACTGCTCTCAATCCCTGGCTATCGTTCGCTTATCGATGATCGCCAAGAAGTCATGATTGGCTACTCCGATTCAGCCAAAGATGCCGGTCAGTTAGCTGCTGCTTGGGCGCAGTACCGGGCTCAAGAATCGCTAGTCAACGTATGTGAGCATCATGGTGTCGATTTAACCTTATTCCACGGTCGTGGTGGTACCGTTGGCCGGGGTGGCGGTCCGGCTCACGCAGCGATTCTCTCCCAGCCCCCCGGTTCGGTAAACGGTAGCCTGCGGGTGACTGAGCAAGGCGAGATGATCCGCTTCAAGTTCGGCCAGCCGGATATTGCGCTGCGTTCTATGGAAATCTACGCCTGTGCGGTATTGGAGGCCACGTTATTGCCGCCTCGCACGCCTGAACCCCACTGGCGTGATGAGATGGACCAGCTGGCCAAGGTCGCACATGGCGCTTATGTGGGCGTGGTACGGGAAGATCCTGATTTTGTTCCCTACTTTAGGGCAGTAACGCCGGAAGGTGCTTTAGGCAGGTTGCCGTTAGGCTCGCGCCCCACCAAGCGGCGCCAGGATGGCGGTGTTGAAACCCTGCGGGCGATCCCATGGATCTTTGCGTGGACGCAGATTCGCTTAATGCTGCCCGCGTGGCTGGGCAGCGGTGAAGCATTCTCAACACGCTTAGAACAACCCGGTGGGCGCGATGTGCTGCAAGAAATGCGCAATGAGTGGCCTTTCTTCGGCACCTATTTAGACATGCTTGAAATGTTGCTGGCCAAAGCCGATGTGGCGATTGCCGCTTACTACGAGCACCGTCTTGTCGACGAGCCCTCGCTTAAAGCATTGGGTAAAAAACTGCGTGAACGCTTTGAGCGCTTGGAAGAGGCCGTACTGGATATATTGCAGCAGGAAAAGCTGTTGGAGAACACGCCGCTGATTCGCCAGGCTATCGATGTTCGTAACCCCTACATTGATCCGCTACATGGCTTGCAGGCGGAGCTGCTGCAGCGTAATCGCGACGCCGATGGGGCGATTAGCGCCGATCTTTCCCGGGCCTTGATGGTTACCATGGCAGGGATTGCCGCTGGCTTACGTAACACGGGCTAAATTTTTAAATTCACCGCGCGCTAGCGCAACTTCCACTGAACAGGATGGCGACAATGTCCTCAGATGCTCAAGCGGTACTCGACTTTTGGTTTGAGGCGTTGACGCCCGCTCAGTGGTTTAAAAAAGACCTTGAGATGGACCGTAAGATCCTGGCACGTTTTGGCACCGTGCATGCCCAGGCTGCACGGTGCGAGTGCTTCGCTTGGCGGCAAACGGCTCATGGGCGACTGGCGGAAATCATTGTGCTGGATCAGTTCTCGCGCAACATCTACCGAGACGATGCCCGCGCCTTTGGCAATGATGCCTTAGCGCTGGCGCTAGCCCAGGAGGCGGTGGCTGCGGGGGCAGACGCAGAGCTGACCAGTCAGCAACGGGTATTTTTATATATGCCCTTTATGCACAGTGAGTCGGTGGTCATTCATGAGGCTGCGATGCAGCTCTTTGATCAGCCAGGGTTAGAGGAAAATTTCGATTTTGAAGTCCGTCACAAGGCGATTATTGATCGCTTCGGGCGCTATCCACATCGAAATGCACTGTTGGGGCGGGCTTCTACTGACGAGGAGCTGGCTTTCCTGAAGCAGCCTGGCTCCTCCTTTTAATCGTTAATTACCTCTTAATCGTTTTTTACCTCTCTATAGCCACATGGCGTTTTATGTCGTTACGAAAATCTACCCGCATTAATAAGTACATTAGTGAAAGTGGCATGTGTTCTCGCCGCGAGGCCGACCGCTTTGTTGAGCAGGGCAATGTGTGGATTAACGGACGCCGTGCCACGACCGGCGACCAAGTGGTTGCGGGAGATCTGGTCAAGGTTAATGGCCAGGAGATCGAGCCACAGGAAGAGGAGGATCTTGTCCTTATTGCGCTGAATAAGCCGGTGGGAATTGTGAGTACCACCGAATCCAGCGAAAAGGACAATATTGTCGAATTCGTCAAACATGGCACGCGTATTTTTCCCATTGGTCGGCTCGATAAAGACTCCCAAGGGTTAATCTTTTTAACCAATAATGGCGATCTGGTTAACAAGATTCTGCGCGCCAATAACAACCACGAGAAAGAGTATCAGGTAACGGTGAACAAGCCGATTACCGACGAATTTATCGACGGCATGCAGCGTGGCGTGCCGATTCTGGGCAAGGTGACCAAACGCTGCAAGGTGCACAAAGAGTCCACCTTTGTGTTCACGATTACCTTGGTGCAGGGGCTCAACCGGCAAATTCGGCGCATGTGCGAATACTTCGGTTATGAGGTCACCCAGCTTATTCGTACGCGCATTATGAATGTGCCATTAAAGGGCTTAGCACTAGGCGACTGGCGCGATCTTAGCCCTAAAGAGATCGACACCATTATCGCGTTGACCGAAAAATCAGAAGCCGTGCCGGAAAAGAAAAGCAAACCGGCAAGGCCCAACTATAGCGGGCGTTCAAACGCAGGAAAGACCAACCAACCCGCCGCCAAAGAGCGCCAGAAACCTGCAAAAGCTGGCGCAAAGGCTGCTGGAACTAAAGCCGCTGGGGCTAAACCGCTTCCCAAGGGTAAAAAGGCCGCCAGTGGAAAAGTCAGCGCAAAAAAAATTGCCGGCCCGAAAGGCAATACGCCAGGCAAGGGCGCTAAAGGAAAAGCAGGTGTTAAGCCCGTTGGTAAAGGGCGTGTTGGGCGCGGTAAGCCAGCGGGTGGAGGTAAGCCTTCCCCGCGGCGCAAGTAGCTCCTCATCGTTTAAGAGTCTTTACTGTGATTTTAATCGCCACTTTTTACGTTGTGGTTAGCGTTCTCGCTTACGTTACCTACGCTATTGATAAACAGGCCGCTATCAAACAGCGACGGCGAGTGAGCGAGAAGTCGTTACACCTGCTTGGGTTGTTGGGTGGCTGGCCGGGCGGGCTCTTTGCTCAGCAGCGGCTGCGGCATAAAACCCAGAAAACTGCCTTTCAAGTCATTTTCTGGCTGACGGCGGGGACAAATCTGGCATGTTTGCTTGCTCTAACTCTCTACCCTTACGACGGGTGAAAAAATGACAGCCTATTTTGTTCAGGCGTTTATCTACCTTCTCGCTGCCGTCATTGCGGTTCCCCTCGCCAAGCGGTTTGGACTGGGATCGGTACTGGGCTATCTGGTTGCCGGCGTAGTCATTGGCCCGATCCTAGGATTGGTGGGCCAGGAGACCACCACCATTCAGCATTTTGCAGAATTTGGCGTCGTGATGATGCTGTTTTTGGTGGGCCTGGAGCTTGATCCCAGAGGGCTTTGGGCCATGCGTGTGCGGCTGCTTGGTCTGGGCGGGCTCCAAGTCGTGTTAACGACGGTTGCTGGCACTGCCATCGCCTTATGGCTGGGGCTAGTGTTGCAAACCGCTCTAGCGGTGGGGCTGATTTTTGCGCTTTCATCCACAGCCATTGTGCTGCAAACACTGAATGAAAAAGGGCTGGCCAAAACCGAAGGCGGTCGCAGCGCCTTCTCGGTCCTGCTGTTTCAGGATATAGCCGTTATTCCGATGCTGGCGTTAATACCTCTGCTGGCGCTGCCTGAGTTAATGGGCCCGGTCAGTGAGGAGGGGCATGCCAGTTTAAATTTGGTATCGGATCTGCCCGGCTGGGCGCATGCTTTAGTGGTCGTGGCGGCTATCGTGAGCGTTATAGCCGCGGGCTACTATTTAGTGCCGTTGTTGTTTCGCTATGTGATTGGCTCTGGCCTGCGCGAAATATTTACCGCCACCGCCCTAATGCTGGTGATAGGTATTGCCGCCCTGATGAGTTTAGTCAATTTATCCCCCGCCCTTGGCGCATTTTTGTCGGGGGTGGTGCTTGCCAATAGTGAGTTCAAGCACGAGCTGGAAGCCAATATTGAACCCTTCAAGGGGCTGCTGCTGGGGCTGTTCTTTATTACCGTGGGAGCGGGTATCAACTTCGCTGTGCTGGCAGCGGAGTGGGAGACGATACTGCTGTTAGGTGCGACGGTTATCGTCGTAAAAGGAATAATACTGTTTGGCCTGGCGCTGCTGTTTCGGCTTCATGGCAGCAACGGCTGGCTATTCACCTTAAGCCTTGCCCAAGCGGGTGAGTTTGGCTTTGTACTGTTGACCTATAGCGTACAAAACAGCGTGATCCCTTCGGATACTTCCCAAATTCTCTCGCTCGCTGTGGCACTTTCGATGTTCTTAACCCCCTTGCTGTTCATCGCCTACGACCGCTTGGTGCTACCGCGTTACCGTAGTGCTAAAAATGATGATCGTGAGGCCGATACGATAGAGGAGCAGGCCCCGGTTATCGTTGCGGGGGTGGGGCGGTTTGGGCAGATTATCTGCCGCTTGCTGCGTGCCAATAATATTCCCATTGTTGCCCTGGATCATGAGATTGAGCAGATCGAGAACCTGCGCAAAATAAGTATCAAAAGCTACTTCGGCGATGCCAGCCGCTCCGATTTGCTCGAAACCGCAGGTATTGAGCAAGCCCGGTTACTGGTGATTGCGTTGGACGACCGTGACCGTGCTGTGCAGATGGTCAGGCACGTAAAACAGTACTATCCCCACGTTTGGGTGCTGGCCCGTGCCTTTGATCGTGGTCATGGCTACCAACTGCGAGAAGCGGGCGCCGATGATACGGTCAGCGAAACCTACCATTCAGCGCTTGAGTTGGGTGGCCACGCGCTCACCGCCATGGGCGTTCACCCCATGCGTGCCAAGCAGATGACCTGGTCGTTTGTGCAGAATGAAGATGCCCACGAAGACGAGTTGTTCGAAGCCTGGAAAGAGATAGAGGGCGGTATTAGCTTTAGTCCGCGCTATGGCGAGCTGTTTATGAAACTGGAAGAGTCGCTGAACAGTGCTATGAAGCAAGATTGGCAGGAGCCGCAGCGCGAAGATGTGCCTATCTGGACGCCACCCGATCAGAAAAACGATGCCCTTTAAAACGGCAGGTGCAGCGAGGCGCTGAGTATATTGAGATGCTCAAGGCTTGGGGCATCAATGCGCTCATACTCTAGACGGCTGACGAGCCGATTAATCGTCACGGTAGCACCGAAGCCTTGCAGCATCGCGGTGCCACTTTCATCGGCACCTTCCACCTCGCTGTCACCGCGCCATTCAGTAATGCCGGACTTCGCATAGACACTAAAGGCGCCCATGCGAACACCGGCTACAAGGGCGCCCCCCAAACTTAACGTATCCATAACGAGCGGATTAACACTGGACGTGGTGGAGATTTCTTCGCTTTCCCGATAGGCGATTTCAGCGCCAATATCGAGTTGAGGGAGCCGCCAGGGGCTGAAACCTGCGGTTACGCGGAAACCACTGGAATAGTTATCAAGGCTCTGAAGGTCACTACCTTCTAGGATAACGCCGTTATCAAGTTGCATGAGTTCACTATCAGGGGCGGTATAGGCCATCACCGGCGGTTTATCGTCGGCGTAGCTGCTAAACCAGGGAACTGAGCAACAGAGCAGGGTGCTTGCCAAGCGTGCCATTGGCATTTCTCGTACGCCTATCGGTAGGAAGAAAGAACGGTACTTATTGAGACTAGCAACGGACGTCTATCTCTACCACTTTAATTGCGCCCTCGGCCAAATTTTTTAGCAAATTACTCCCCATGGTCAGAAATTGCTTTCCAAACACCCACTGAGGTGAGAGCACCGATTGCCGGGCGGCTGACTGCTCTTTCTGGCGTTGGCGCTGACGCCACGCCAAGGCTATTTCGCTCCAATCCTCCACGTGCTCAAGTACAAAGCCGCTTGTTTCGAGCAAGCGGGTTAGCGTCGTTAGGGGCAGGAGGTGCGAATGTTCAGGAGAAACCGCCCAGGGCACCGGGTAGTGAAGTTGTGACACGTTGGGGCCGCTGACGACTTCGTGCATCACCAACTGCCCGCCAGGGCGCAGCACGCGGAAGCTGTCAGCCAGCACCTTGGTGGGGTCGGGCATGTTGAGTAGGCTGTGCTGAAACAAGACCGCATCGAAGCTATGATCGGCAAACGGCAGCGCGCGCGCGTCACCCGTTACCCAGGCAAGCGATGACACGGCAGTTTGATTAACCCGCGAGCTCAGTGCTTTGTTTAACGCACTAAACCCATGGGTAATATCCAGACCAGTCATGTGAAAGCCCAGCGACGCGCCCTGGCGCATTAATCCGCCCAACCCAGCACCAATATCCAATACCTGGCCATGGGTGTCAGGGTTGAGCCGATCGAGTAACCGAGCGGAGGCCGCCAAGCCACCGATATGTAGCTGATCCAAGGGGGCTAGTTGATGCAGAGTAGGGCCATCGGGGTAGTGAGCATCAATTTGTGCCAAGACTTCATCAGCGCGCAGGGCGCGCTGATAATGGTCTGCCAAAGGGTGAGAGGTAGACATGGTCAGTTATGGTTCTTGATCCAGGCCTAACTCCTGTATCGAAATTTCGCGCATTTTAAACTTCTGAATTTTGCCGGTAACGGTCATTGGGAACTCGTCAACGAATTTAAAGTAGCGCGGAATTTTGAAGTGAGTGATTTTGCCTTTGCAGTACTCGCGCAACTCTTCGCCAGTGACTTCGCCCGCTGAGCTGTTGAGTTTTACCCAGGCAATCAACTCTTCACCGTACTTTTTATCAGGTACACCAGTGACCTGTACCTCTGAAATGGCCGGGTGGGCGTACAGGAATTCCTCGATCTCTTTGGGGTAAACGTTCTCTCCGCCGCGAATCACCATGTCTTTAATGCGCCCCACGATCTGGATGTAGCCCTCTTCATCCATGGTGGCGAGGTCACCGGTGTGCATCCAGCCCGCTTCGTCAATGGCTTCAGCGGTGGCTTTGTCGTTGTTCCAGTATTTGAGCATCACGCTGTAACCACGGGTACACAGCTCGCCGATTTCGCCGCGAGGCAGAATGCCGCCATTGCCGGGGTCGACAATCTTATTCTCCAGGTGCGGTTGAGTGCGGCCCACCGTGGAAACGCGTTTCTCGATGCTGTCGTTGGCACCTGTCTGGGTAGACACCGGGCTGGTTTCGGTCATGCCGTAGGCGATCTGTACGCCTTTCATGTTCATCTTGCTGATCACCTGCTTCATGATCTCAGCGGGGCAGATCGAGCCCGCCATGATACCGGTGCGTAGCGATGAGAGATCGGTGCTGGGGAAATCAGGGTGGTCAAGCTCGGCAATAAACATGGTCGGCACGCCGTAAAGGGCGGTAGCTTTCTGTTCATGAACGGCTTTCAGCACTTTGCCGGGGTCGAAGCCCTCGTCCGGATAAATCATGGTGGCGCCATGGGTCACACAGCCTAAGTTACCCATCACCATACCGAAACAGTGGTAAAGCGGTACGGGGATCACCAGGCGATCTTCGTGGGTGAAGCCCATGCTTTCAGCCACAAAAAAACCGTTATTGAGAATATTGTGGTGAGAAAGCGTAGCACCCTTGGGGAAGCCAGTGGTGCCCGAGGTGTACTGAATGTTGATGGCGTCATCGAACTGTAGGGTCGCTTGCAGGTCATCAACGTCGGTTTGGCTAACCTTGTTGGCCTCGCTCATCAGGTCTGCCCAGCGCCACATACCGCTGAGCTTTTCGCTGCTTAAATTAATGATGCACTCAAGGTCGGGCAGTTTCTGGGATTTCAGCTCACCTTCGTTGTAGGCTTTTAACTCGGGAGCCAATTCGTAGAGCATGCCGCTGTAGTCAGAGGTTTTAAAGCTGTTGGCGGTGACCAAAAAACGCGCACCGGATTGATTCAGCGCATATTCCAGTTCATGAGTACGGTAGGAAGGATTAATGTTGACCAGAATGGCGCCAATTTTAGCGGTCGCAAACTGGGTGAGTGTCCATTCGCTGCAATTGGGCGCCCAAATGGCGACGCGGTCGCCTTTTTGAACACCGATAGCGAGCAGGGCGCGGGCGCAGCGATTGACCTCTTCCTGAAGCTGGCGATAGCTCCAGTGAATATTCTGGTGAAGCACAATCAGCGCGTCGTTATCGGCATATTGCGTGGCGATCTGGTCAAACTTGTCGCCAATGGTCATACCCAGCAGTGGCTTGTCCGCCATGCTGCTGGAGTAGCTGGGTAACGTGAGTGCTTGTGACGTCATGTTGAGACTCTCCGATATTTTTTTTGTCCGAACGGATAGGCAGCGGTTGGTTAGCTGCTAGCGCCTTTTGCGAGGGCAACTTTGGAACTGGGTTTGCGGCCTAGCTCGCCGGTGATCCAATAGCCGGTATCAATCACGGCCTGCAGGTCGATGCCCGTTTTAACCCCCAACCCTTCAAGCAGGTAGAGTACGTCTTCAGTGGCGACGTTGCCGGAGGCGCCTTTCGCATAGGGGCACCCCCCGAGTCCGGCGGTAGCGGCATCAATCACGCTAACGCCTTCTTCCAGTACGGCGTACAAATTAGCCAACGCCATGCCGTAAGTATCGTGGAAATGCGCCGCTAAATACTCAATGGGCACCTGCCGTCGAACGGCTTCGATCATACGCTTGGCGGCCAGCGGCGTGCCCACGCCGATCGTATCGCCCAGTGACACCTCGTAACAGCCCATCTTATAAAGCGCGTTAGCCACATCGGCGACTTTGTTCGCGGCAATGTCACCTTCGTAAGGGCAGCCCAGTACACAAGAAACATAGCCGCGAACCCGAACGCCAGCCTCTCGGGCGCGCTCTAAAACAGGCTCAAAACGCGCAAGTGATTCGGCAATCGAGCAGTTGATGTTTTTCTGCGAGAAGGCCTCCGAGGCGGCACCAAACACCGCGACCTCTTCAACTCCCACTGACAGGGCATTTTCCAGCCCTTTCAGGTTAGGCGTCAGTGCGGAATACACCACACCTGGCTGGCGCTGAATGTTGGCCATGACCTCAGCGGCATCGCCCATCTGAGGCACCCACTTGGGTGAGACAAAGCTGGCGGCTTCGATATGCGTGATCCCCGCCTTGGCAAGCCGCTCGATCAAGGCAATTTTAGTCGCGGTCGGTACCATCGCCCCCGGCTCGTTTTGCAGGCCGTCACGGGGGGCCATTTCAAATAGTTTGACGGACGTCGGCAGTGCCATGGGGAGCTCCTATTCGCTGGGGACAAAGTCGAGAAGTACTGCACCTTGGCTGACCGTATCGCCCGCCTGGAAGTGGAAGGTTTCCACGCTGCCATCGGCGGGTGCGGTCATGGTGTGCTCCATTTTCATCGCTTCCATCACCATCAGCGGCATGCCTTTTTCAACCGCCTTACCGGGCGCCACCAGCAGTGCCACCACCGTGCCGTTCATCGGCGCAGTGAGTGTCGATTCAGCTTCGTGGTGGCCGTGGTCAATCGCATCGATGCGACGCCAGAACAGGCGAGTTTCACCGCTTGGGTCGGCCATTACCACGACATGGCCGTCACGGCGCGCCTGGAGGCGGCGACGATAGCCGTTTAAAGTAACGGCGACTGCATCGCCAGTGAGCGGCTGCAGGCTTGCAGTAAGGGTTTCATCACCTATGGTAAGGGTCCAAAGCGATTCGCCTGCGCTGCGTTTACCTTCAACGATGACGACTGCTTCATCGCTATCATCAGCTTGCACATTGGCTGGGTCGCACAGCGCAATACGAATGGTGTGCGGCGCGTTTAGCCGGAAGCCGTCGTGGCGATCCCAGGGGGAGTCGCTTTCACACTCTTGGGCGAGCTGGTGTAGGCCGATCAGCGCCGCGCTGGCGTAGGCGTCCATGTTGTAGGTGCGTGGCGCAAACAGCGTCGCTTCGTTGCGTTCAATGAAGCGTGTGTCCAGTTCCACATTCTTAAAGCCCGGGTGAGTCGCCAAACGCATCAGGAAGGCACGGTTGGTCACCACGCCTTGCACATCCAGTGCCGCCAGGGCGCGGTTAAGTGTGGCCAGCGCTGCGTCGCGGTCAGGCCCATGTACAATCAGCTTGGCCAGCATTGGGTCGTAGTGCATAGATACCGCATCGCCGCTCTCTACGCCGCTGTCCAGGCGCACTTGATCAGCACTTAAACCGGCACCCACTAAATCCAGCGCGAACCGGTTCAGCAGGCCGGTGGCGGGCAGAAAGTCCTGTTCCGGGTCTTCGGCGTAAATGCGCGCTTCAAAGCTGTGACCGGTGATGGTCAGTTCGTCTTGGCTGCAGGGAAGCGGCTCGCCCATGGCCACGCGTAGCTGCCACTCGACAAGATCCTGACCGGTGATCATTTCGGTCACCGGATGCTCGACCTGGAGACGGGTATTCATCTCCATAAAGTAGAACGAGCCGTCCGCATCTAATAAGAATTCGACGGTACCTGCGCCCACATAGCCGATCTCCTGGGCGGCACGTACCGCGGCATCACCCATGGCGCTGCGCAGCTCCGGCGTCATTCCGGGGGCGGGGGCTTCCTCGATCACTTTCTGGTGACGGCGCTGAACGCTGCAGTCACGCTCGAATAGGTAGACTCCATTGCCGTGACGGTCGCAGAACACCTGCACTTCCACATGGCGCGGCTGCACCAGGTACTTTTCGATCAGCATGCGGTCATCGCCGAAGGCGGCTTTGGATTCACGGCGGCAGCCCTCTAACGCAGCCTGAAAACCATCGCTAGATTCCACCACACGCATGCCTTTACCACCGCCGCCCGCGCTGGCTTTAATCATGACCGGATAACCGATCTTGTCGGCTTCAGTGCGCAGCAGGGCGTCGTCCTGATTATCCCCGTGATAGCCAGGCACCAGTGGTACGCCCGCATTGGCCATGCGCGCTTTGGCGGCGGATTTATCGCCCATGGCAGCAATGGCAGAAGCGGGCGGGCCAACAAAGGTAATGCCCGCTTCTTCAAGAGCTTTGACGAAGCTGCCGTTTTCGGAAAGAAACCCGTACCCGGGGTGGATAGCACCGGTGCCGGTGCGCTTGGCGGCGTCGATGACCGCATCGATATTGAGATAGCTTTCGCGCGCAGCGGCAGGTCCTAGGCGCACGGCCTCGTCGGCTTCGCGTACGTGGCGCGCGCTGGCGTCGGCATCGGAGTAGACCGCGACGGTTTTCAGGCCCATCCGGCGGGCAGTGCGCATCACACGGCAGGCGATTTCACCGCGGTTGGCGACTAACAGCGTGTCAAAAGGCGTCGTGCGAGCGGCGTTTTCAGCTTTTTCGGCTTTTTCAATAGGGGGTGAATGACTCATGAGCGACGCTCCGAAGCGTGATGTGTGTTATTAGATTCGACCCAATTCGGGCGGCGCTTTTCAAAAAAGCTGGATAAACCCTCTTGGCCCTCTGGGCTTACCCGCAGCTTGGCGATGATCTGGCAGGTATGCTCGCGGGTGGCATCAGAATCCGGCGCTTGGGCGACGGTTGCCATCAATGCTTTAGTGGCACGCTGCGCTTGAGGCGAGCCCGCTAATAGCGTTACCAGCATGGCGTCGATCGCGCTATTTAACGCCTCGTGTTCTACCACTTGATGGGCTAGGCCGAGCGCGAGCGCGGTTGGGGCATCCATCACTTCGGCCGTTAGCGCATAGCGGCGCATCTGACGCTCGCCAAGGGCGCGCTGCACATACGGGCTGATGACCGCAGGCGAAAGGCCAATCTTGACTTCTGAAAGGCAAAATTTAGCTTTATCCGAGGCAATCACCACATCGCAGCAGGCGGCAAGGCCTACCGCGCCACCAAAGGCGGCGCCTTGAACCCGGCAAAGCGTCGGGCAGGGCAGTGTATCCAGGCCGTGCATCAGTGCGGCAAGCTTGCGGGAATCGGCGAGGTTATCGTCAAGGTCGTAATCGACCATGCGCTTCATCCAGTTGAGATCGGCTCCTGCCGAGAAGCTTTTACCTTCGGAACCGAGCACCACCACGCGTACATCGCCTGTTTCAGCAAGCCGATGAAGTTCGTTGAGTTGAGCGTTTAATTCGGCGATCAGGCTGTCGTCAAAAGCGTTATGCACCTCTGGGCGGTTTAAGGTAAGACGCGCCACGCCGTCTTCGATTTTCAGTGTTGAATAAGCCATGGTAATTGCCCCTACATCCTGAACACGCCGAAGCGCGTCTCTTCTACTTCAGCATTCATTGCGGCGGCCAGTGAAAGCCCAAGTACATCGCGGGTCTGCAGTGGATCAATCACGCCGTCATCCCACAAACGGGCACTGGCGTAATAGGGGTGTCCCTGGTGCTCGTACTGTTCACGGGTAGGCTGCTTGAAGGCTTCTTCTTCCTCTTTACTCCACTCGCGGCCGTCGCGCTCGTGCTGCTCACGCTTCACCTGAGCCAGTACGCCTGCTGCCTGCTCACCGCCCATGACGGAAATGCGTGCATTGGGCCACATGAACAGCAGGTGGGGGTCGTAGGCGCGGCCACACATGCCGTAGTTGCCCGCACCGAAGCTACCGCCAATCAGGACGGTGTATTTGGGTACCTTGGCGCAGGCCACAGCGGTGACCAGCTTGGCGCCGTGTTTGGCGATGCCTTCGTGCTCGTACTTGGAGCCGACCATAAAGCCGGTGATGTTCTGCAGGAAGATCAGCGGTATCTTGCGCTGAGCGCAGAGCTCGATAAAGTGCGCGCCTTTTACCGCGCTTTCAGAAAACAGCACGCCGTTGTTGGCGACGATGCCGACCGGGTAGCCATGAATATGCGCAAAGCCGGTGACCAGGGTTTCGCCGTAGTAACGTTTGAACTCGTCGAAATCGGAGTCATCGACGATGCGACCAATCACTTCGCGTACGTCATAGGGCTTTTTCAGGTCGGTACCGACAATGCCATACAGCTCGGAAGGGTCGAGTTTCGGCGGTTTGGGCGCTTTCATGGCCAGTTTGCCGCGCTTCTGCCAATTCAGGCGAGAGACACAGGCGCGGGCAAGTTGCAGTGCGTGGGCGTCATTTTCAGCGTAGTGGTCGGCCACGCCGCTTACCTTGGCATGAACATCCGCACCGCCCAGGTCTTCGGCGCTGATGCTTTCACCGGTGGCGGCTTTTACCAACGGTGGGCCACCCAGGAAAATTGTGCCTTGCTCTTTAACAATGATCGATTCGTCTGCCATGGCGGGTACGTAAGCGCCGCCGGCAGTGCAGGAGCCCATCACCACGGCGATTTGCGGAATGCCTTCGGCTGACATGGTTGCCTGGTTATAGAAGATGCGGCCGAAGTGGTCGCGGTCGGGGAAGACTTCGTCCTGACGGGGCAGAAAGGCGCCGCCGGAATCGACCAGGTAAATGCACGGCAGACGATGCTTGCGGGCAATCTCCTGGGCGCGAATATGCTTTTTCACTGTGAGCGGAAAGTAAGTGCCGCCTTTCACCGTAGCGTCGTTGGCCACAATCACACATTCAACGCCGGAAACCCGGCCAATGCCGGTGACGACACCCGCTGCAGGAATCTCGCTGTCGTAGATGTTGTGTGCCGCCAGGGCGGAAAACTCCAAAAACGGTGAGCCTTCATCAATCAAATGATCGATGCGGTCGCGTACAAACAGCTTGCCGCGGCTTACGTGGCGCTCGCGGGCCTTGGTGCCGCCGCCTTGGGCGATGGCAGCGGTTAGCTTACGCAGGTTGTTCACTTCACCGAGCATTGAGGCTTCGTTGGCTTGAAACACATCGCTACGCGGATTGACTTGGCTATTAACAGTGCTCATGGCGCAACCTTGCTGATTTGTTGTTAAAGGCTTTCAGTAAACAGTTCGCGACCAATCAGCATCCGCCGAATCTCGCTGGTGCCCGCACCAATTTCATACAGCTTGGCATCGCGCAGCAGACGCCCGGTGGGGTATTCATTGATATAGCCATTGCCGCCGAGTAGCTGAATGGAGTCCAGCGCGACCTGGGTGGCTTTTTCAGCGCAGTAGAGAATCACCCCAGCGGCATCTTTACGCGAGGTTTGGCCGCGGTCGCAGGCACCGGCGACCGCGTATAAATAGGCGCGGCAGGCGTTCAGGGTGGTGTACATATCCGCTACTTTGCCCTGCACCAGTTGAAACTCTCCAATCGACTGGTTGAACTGCTTGCGCTCGTGGATATAGGGCATCACCACGTCCATGGCGGCCTGCATAATGCCTATCGGGCCTGCGGCCAATACGGTGCGCTCGTAGTCCAGGCCGCTCATCAGTACGCGTACGCCTTTACCTTCCGCACCCAGAATGTTTTCAGCGGGCACTTTGCAGTCCTGGAAAACCAGCTCGCAGGTGTTGGAGCCACGCATCCCCAGCTTGTCGAGCTTCTGGGCGGTGGAGAAACCGGGCATACCTTTTTCGATAATAAACGCGGTGATGCCTTTGGAGCCGGCTTCCGGATCTGTCTTGGCGTAGACCACCAGCACATCGGCATCGGGACCGTTAGTGATCCACATCTTGTTGCCATTAAGAATGTAATGGTCGCCATCCTTCTTAGCGCGCAGTTGCATCGAGACCACATCAGAACCCGCGCCGGGCTCGGACATGGCCAGCGCACCCACATGGTCGCCGCTAATCAGCTTAGGCAGGTACTTGGCTTTCTGTTCGGGGGAGGCATTGATCTTGATTTGGTTAACGCAAAGGTTGGAATGGGCGCCGTAGGAGAGTGCGACCGATGCGCTGGCACGGGAGATCTCTTCCATGGCAATACAGTGGGCGAGGTAGCCCATGCCGCTGCCGCCATCTTCTTCTGAGACGGTGATGCCCAACAGGCCCATATCCCCAAACTTCTTCCATAAATCGTTGGGGAATTCATTGTTGTGGTCGATTTCGGCAGCGCGGGGCGCTATTTCGCTGGCCGCAAAGGCGTTGACCTGCTCGCGCAGCATGTTCAGTTCGTCATCGAGGCCAAAATTAAGTTCTGAGTAGTGTGAAAACATGGTCAATCACCTATTGCTAATTATTTATAGTGGCTAGTTATAGTGGTTAGCTGTGGCGGCTAGCCGAGCTGGCGGTATTTGGAATATCGACTCAGTGCATCGTGGCAGAAGAGGGGGACGAGGACTGATCGGTTGCTCCCGCTCGTTCTTCTTCGTTCTGTTTTTCATGCAATTCTTCCAGCGCTTGGCGGCAGCGTATCTCCGCGCTTTCAAGTTCTAGTTGCACCATTGTGATGTCTTTCATTTGCTGGTCGAGAGCCGCCCGTCGCTCGGCTATTTTGCTGAGCATTAAATGCAGCTGCTTTTTACTGCCGCTGCGGGTTTCGTCCCAAAGCTCGAACAGTTCACGAATTTCTGCCAGTGAAAACCCCAGACGCTTGCCACGAATGGTTAGCTTAAGCCGCACTCGGTCTTTGCTGCTGTAAACCCGCGTTTGTCCACGGCGGGTGGGGTGAAGCAACTCCTGATCCTCATAAAAACGAATGCTGCGGGTAGTTAAATCAAACTCGTTGGCCAGTTCACTGATCGAGTAAGTTTTGCTCATGGTGACGTTCTCTCAAAAAGGCGTTGTTCTTAAGGACAGTTTCTTAGAATTAGTCCCAAGACATGACACCCATGGAACACTGCCACTGAGGCTAAAACAAGTTTACGTTAACGTAAAGCGATAGTTGCTAGCAGTTGAAAAGCGTTGAAATGCCATAAATAGCTGATTTTATTATTTTCGATGCGACTGTTAATTCAGCAAATTATCGTCGATAGACCAAAGTTGTAATTGTATTGCCATAGCTAGAGTTGCTAGTTTGCACGTACACCTTACGTTCAGGTAAGGCAGTGGCAGGCGCTTATGCTACTTCATTGATTACCTGTTAAAGAGTCAGCGCTAAAATAATCAGTACTAAGATAATCAGCGCTGCAACAGTCAGTAATACAACAACAAGAGGCTTGCCACTCTATGAGTGCAAACGATGTCCTTCAGGGACCTGTCCTCGAAACCCGAGGACTAACCAAAGAGTTCCGTGGGTTTACCGCTGTGGACGACGTCAATCTGCAGGTGCAGGAAGGGCATATCCATGCACTGATTGGCCCCAACGGCGCAGGCAAAACCACCGTATTTAATCTATTGACCAAGTTTCTACCACCTACCCGCGGCGATATTTTGTACCGGGGAAAGTCGATTACCAGTAAAAAATCTAACGAAATAGCTCAGTTAGGACTGGTGCGTTCGTTTCAGATTTCAGCGGTTTTTGCCCACATGACCGCACTTGAGAATGTGCGGGTGGCACTTCAGCGCAAGCTGGGTACCTCGTTTCATTTCTGGAAGTCCGAGAAATCTCTGGACCATCTCAATGAGCGAGCCCTTGAACTACTGGAAGAAGTGGGCCTGCGCGAATACGCCGATACATTGACCGTCGAAATGCCTTACGGTCGCAAGCGGGCGCTTGAGCTCGCCACGACCCTAGCGCTTGATCCGAGCATGATGCTGTTGGATGAGCCCACTCAGGGGATGGGGGCAGAAGACGTTGATCGTATCGTGGCGTTGATTAAACGCGTCTCGGCAGGGCGCACTGTCTTGATGGTCGAGCATAATTTAAGCGTTGTTAGCCGCCTGTGTGACCGCATCACCGTGCTGGCACGTGGCGCTGTACTAGCCGAGGGCGACTATCAAAGTGTGTCGCGTAATCCACTAGTACGCGAAGCCTATATGGGTAGCGACGCCGATGAAGAGGAAGGGACTGGAAAAGAGGGTGTTGCCGTATGAATACTGCTGAAGCGCAGGCGCCAATCGAGAACACCCAAACCCTGGAAATGTTGCGCGTACAGGATCTGCACGCCTATTACGGCGAGTCACATATTCTGCACGGGGTTAATTTTGATGTTAAGCGTGGCGAGTTGGTAACCCTGTTGGGTCGCAACGGCGCTGGGCGTAGCACCACGTTGAAATCAATCATGAACATGGTAGGGCGTCGCACGGGCTCTATCGTGATTAATGGTAATGAAACCCTGCAGATGAAGCCGCATCACATTCCTCGCCTGGGGATTGGTTATTGCCCTGAAGAGCGCGGTATTTTTTCCAGTCTTGATGTACACGAAAATCTTTTACTGCCGCCCACGGTTCGCTCGGGGGGGATGAGTCTTGATGAAATCTACGCCATGTTCCCCAATCTTTACGAGCGGCGCAAAAGCCAGGGTACACGGCTTTCCGGTGGCGAACAGCAGATGCTGGCCATGGCGCGCATTTTGCGCACCGGTGCACGCATGTTGTTGCTGGATGAAATCACCGAGGGGTTGGCCCCGGTCATTGTTCAGAAGTTAGCCGAAGTGCTGGTTCAACTAAAAGAGCGCGGTATGACCATCGTGCTTGTAGAACAGAACTTCCGCTTTGCGGCACCGCTTGCGGATCGCCACTTCGTGATGGATCACGGTCAGATTGTCGAGGAAATTAGCGCCGCGCAGTTGCCATCGCGTCGGGAACATCTCAACTCAATGCTAGGGGTATAAAGCACGCACGATTATACGCTCACAACACAAGCGCAAACTGCTCAAAAATTACAAGACTGTTATTAAAAAACAATAAATTGCACGTCGTTAGACAACAACAAAGGCCCCAAGGGCCAGGAGACGAATATGACTTTTATGAAAAAAACGCTGGCTACCAGCATCGCCGTCGCTGCAGCGTCTAGCCTCGCTGTGTCTACCGCCCAGGCGGATATGAGCGATGGAGAAGTGCGCATTGGTTACCTGGCCGATATGTCCGGTACGTATCGCGACCTGGCTGGCCCTGGCGGCTTAACCGCGATGGAGATGGCGGTGGCCGATTTTGGTGGCAGCGTTAATGGCGCTCCGATCGTGATTTCCAGCGCTGATGATCGCAACAGCGCTGACGTTGGCGCAAACACGGTGCGCGGCTGGATCGACCAGGATAACGTCGATATGGTCGGCGGCTTGGTGGCTTCCTCGGTATCGATCGCGGTCACCAAAGTGCTGGAAGAGAATAACGGCCTGGGCATTGTGTCCGGTTCAGCGGCTTCTAGTATTACCAATGAACACTGCACGCCCAACCACATTCACTGGGTATACGATACTTATCCGCTTGCTAACGGTACCGCTAAAGCGGTGGTTGAACAGGGCGGTGATACCTGGTTCATGCTGACGGCTGACTATGCCTTCGGTCATGCGCTTGAAGCCGACGTGACAAAAGTCGTGGAAGAGAGCGGCGGTGAAATTGTTGGCGGTGTGCGCCATCCATTCCCGACTAACGACTTCTCTTCTTATATCCTTCAGGCCCAAGGCTCGGGTGCCAAAATCATTGGCTTGGCTAATGCCGGTGCGGATACCGTGAATGCAATCACCACGGCCAGTCAGTTTGGTTTGACGCAATCCGGACAGCAGTTAGCGGGTCTGTTGATTTTCTTGAACGACGTTCACGCACTTGGCCTGGAGGCCACTCAGAATCTGCTGCTCACCACCGGCTGGTACTGGGATATGGATGAACAGTCGCGTGAATGGGCGCAGCGCTACTTCGATGAAGTCGGCCGCATGCCGACCATGGTACAAGCAGGTATTTACTCAAGCACCATGCATTACCTGAAAGCCGTCGAAGCCGCTGGCACCGATGACCCTGAAGCTGTTCGTGCACAAATGGCTGAAATGCCCATCGATGATTTCTTCGCACGTAATGGTCAAATTCGTGAAGATGGCCGCATGATCCACGATATGTACCTGGCCCAGGTGAAAACACCTGAAGAGTCCACTGGTGAGTGGGACCTTTACGAGATTCTCAGCACGATTCCCGCCGAAGAAGCCTACCGCCCGCTGTCTGAAAGCCAGTGCAAGTTGGTGCAAAACTAATTTCCAGACAGCGCTTGGATCAGACAACAATCGCAAGAGACGTGTAGAACCGGTTGGCGGCACATTGCCGCCAACTGCTTGACGGCGAGGAGAGTCGCGTTATGACGATGATATTCGGCGTGCCAATGGCCGTCTTCATGGGGCAGCTAACGCTGGGCCTTGTGAATGGTGCCTTTTACGCACTGCTTAGCCTGGGCCTGGCGGTCATCTTCGGCCTGTTGAAGATCGTCAACTTTGCCCACGGGGCGCAATACATGCTGGGGGCCTTCGCCGCGCTGTTAGGCTTTCGTTATCTAGGTATTAATTATTGGCTGGCGCTGTTTTTGGTGCCCTTGGTGGTCGGTGCGTTTGGGGTGCTTTTAGAGCGTTTTTTACTACGCCGGATTGCTCACCTGGACCACCTTTATGGACTGCTTCTGACTTTTGGCCTAGCGCTGATTTTCGAGGGCACGCTGGTCAACTTTTTTGGTGTTTCCGGCTCACGCTACGCAACGCCTGAAATACTGCAAGGCGGTTTGAACCTTGGTTTTATGTTCTTACCCACTTACCGCGCATGGGTGCTGGTCGCTGCTTTGGCCATGTGTCTATTCACCTGGTTTATGATCGAACGCACGCGGTTGGGGGCTTACCTGCGCGCGGGCACGGAAAACTCGCAGTTAATGCAGGCCTTTGGCGTTAATGTGCCGCTGCTGATTACGCTTACCTACGGTTTCGGTGTTGGCTTGGCAGCGTTTGCTGGGGTGCTGGCTGCGCCGCTCTATCCGGTATCGCCCACCATGGGGTCGAGTTTGTTAATCGTGGTGTTTGCAGTGGTCGTCATTGGCGGAATGGGCTCGATTCTAGGCGCGATTATTACCGGCCTGGCGATGGGTATTATCGAAGGAATGACCAAGGTGTATTACCCCGAAGCCTCCAATACGGTGATCTTCCTCGTCATGATCCTCGTACTCATGTTGCGCCCTGTCGGGCTGTTCGGTAAGGAGGCATAAGCATGACGGAATCTCAAACGATGGCGGCCCCGTCCGCCGTGCTGGAACGTCAGAAGCGTGCGAAATTTCGCCGCAATATGTTCTATCTGGCGTTAATCGTGGTGGGGCTGGTGGCGCCATTTCTAGCCTACCCTGTGTTTTTAATGAAAGTGCTCTGTTTTGCGCTGTTTGCCTGTGCGTTTAACCTGTTGCTGGGCTATGCGGGGTTGTTGTCCTTCGGGCATGCGGCTTTCTTGGCGACCGGTGGCTATGTGACCGGCTACCTATTGGCAAGCTACCCAGGGTTAACGCCAGAATTGGGGATTATTGCCGGTACCTTGCTGGCGACGCTGCTTGGCGCGCTATTTGGGGTGATCTCCATTCGTCGCCAGGGTATCTATTTCGCGATGGTAACGTTGGCGCTGGCGCAACTGGTTTTCTTTATGTTTGTTCAGGCACCGTTTACTGGCGGGGAAGACGGTTTGCACGGCGTACCGCGCGGCGAACTCTTTGGGGTCATCAGCCTGAGCAGCAATCTAGCGATGTACTACTTTGTTTTCGCGATATTCATAGCTGGCTTCGCGCTCATTCAGCGCACGGTGCATTCACCGTTCGGCCAAGTGCTAAAAGCGATTCGTGAAAACGAACCCAGGGCAATATCGCTGGGCTACAACACCGATGCCTACAAGCTAGTGGCGTTCGTGATTTCCGCAGGTCTAGCGGGCTTGGCGGGCTCGACTAAAACCGTGGTTTTTCAGCTGGCTTCGCTGACCGATGCGCACTGGCATATGTCGGGTGAGGTTATTTTGATGACCCTGCTGGGTGGCGTGGGCACGCTGCTTGGTCCCTTAATGGGCGCAAGTATCGTGGTCAGCCTCCAACATATCCTGGCGCAATCTCCCTTGGGGAACTGGGTGAGCGTAATCCTCGGGATTATCTTTGTGCTCTGTGTGCTTAGCTTTCGCAGTGGGATTATCGGCGAGCTGGATAAGATGTATCGCAAGAACTTTAAGTAGCTGTTTCTCTGTCAGTAGAAGATTCTTTATCTCGGACTTATTGATCCTTACTGTTGGGCGCCGCTTGGCGCCCTTTTTTTACCTATTCATTGAAGACCTACACCTAAGGTAGCAAGCGCTGGCATGTTGCTTGTGGGTGGGTAAATAGATAAGTTAACGTTAACGTCAATTACAACGACAACAGCCAGTGCGCTAGCGCATTAGCGGAGATACGCCATGAATTTTGAACTCAATGAAGACCAGGTCGCCTTTGCCGATATGGCGCGGGCTTTTGCTCAAAATGAACTAGAACCTCACGCCGCAGAATGGGACCAAACCTCTTTTTTCCCTGTCGATGTGATCCGCAAAGCAGGCGAGCTGGGTTTTTGCTCACTCTATGCACCTGAAAGCGTAGGCGGGTTAGGGCTTTCTCGGTTGGACGCCAGCATCATTTTTGAACAACTTTCCATGGGCTGCACCTCTACCACGGCTTACCTGACGATTCACAATATGGTGACCTGGATGTTGGCGGATTTCGGTACGCCTGAAGCGGTAGAGCAGTGGGGCGCAAGGCTCGCCACGGGTGAACTACTGGGTTCCTATTGTTTAACCGAACCCAATTCAGGCTCTGACGCCGCCTCGTTGAAAACCACCGCCAAGCGCGATGGTGGCCACTACGTATTAACCGGCAGTAAAATGTTTATTTCTGGCGCCGGCAGCACGGATTTTCTCGTGGTGATGGCGCGTACCGGTGGGGAAGGTGCAGGCGGCGTCTCGGCGTTTGCGGTAGATGCCAAAAGTGATGGCATCAGCTACGGGCGTAAAGAGGAGAAAATGGGCTGGAACAGTCAGCCCACCCGAATGGTCACATTTGAAGACGTACGGGTGCCCGCCAACCACCTATTGGGCAACGAAGGTGACGGCTTCAAGATCGCTATGAAGGGCCTGGATGGGGGGCGAATCAACATCGCCACCTGCTCCATCGGTACTGCTCAGCAGGCAATAAACAAAGCGCGGGAATACATGCTTGAGCGCAAGCAGTTCGGCAAGCGCTTGGCCGAGTTTCAGGCGCTGCAGTTCCGCCTGGCTGATATGGTCACCGAGCTGGTCGCCGCACGGCAGTTGGTGCGCATGGCCGCCACCAAGCTGGATGCAGGCCACGCCGATGCACCGACCTATTGTGCCATGGCCAAGCGCTTCGCCACCGATGTGGGTTTCAAGGTATGCGACGAGGCGCTTCAGCTCTACGGCGGCAACGGCTATATCAAGGAGTACCCGATGGAGCGCTACGTGCGCGATACGCGGGTACACCGAATACTGGAAGGCACAAACGAAATCATGCGACTGATCATCTCACGCCGGGTACTGGCAGACGGTGCCACCGAGCTGTAAGAAAATAAGGAATACCAATGAGCAGCGTACTGTTTAACGAACACCCTACCCACGATGGCCACTTCATTGCTGAGATTAAGCTCAATGCCGAACGCTCGCTCAATGCGTTAACGCTTGAGATGTGCGAAGCGATGTTGCCTCGCCTGCACGCCTGGGCCACCGATGAGCGAGTCGTGGCGGTACTACTCGATAGCGAAGGCGAAAAAGCCTTTTGTGCCGGTGGCGATGTCGTGAACTTGTATAAGGCGATTACCGGCGACGGCGATCCCAGCTTCCCCGAACGCTTTTTCGAGACCGAGTACCGGCTCGACTTTCTCCTCCACACTTACCCCAAGCCCGTCATTTGCTGGGGCAATGGCATAGTGATGGGCGGCGGCATGGGGTTGTTAAGTGCCAGCAGCCACCGCGTTGTAACCGAAACCTCGCGCCTGGCCATGCCGGAAGTCACCATCGGCCTTTACCCGGATGTGGGGGCCAGTTGGTTTTTGAACCGCTTAACCAATGGCACAGGGCGCTTTTTGGCGATGACCGGCAGCCAGATCAACGCACCTGATGCCGTGCATTTTGGTTTGGCCGACCGCTGCATTGCCAGCCACCACCGTGAGGCCTTGTTGCAGCAGTTGGCCGACGCACGCTGGGGGAAAGGGGAAAATACCGATGCCAACGGTGTGGTCAACCGCATCATGCGTGAGCTTGAGCAAACATCGCAGCCAGTCTTCAGCGAGCTGGAAGCCCCCGTTTACCAGCACTCACCGCTGATTCGCGAATTGATGGACCACGATAGTGTCGAGCAAATCGTCGCGGCTATTGCCGCGGTGAAAAGTGACAATAAGTGGTTTAACAAAGCACAGAAAACGTTGGCCCACGGTAGCCCGGTTTCGGTCAAACTGATCGATGAGCAGCTAAAGCGCGCCAAGCATATGTCGCTAGCGGAGGTGTTTCAGTCCGAGATGGCGCTTTCGGTACAGTGCTGTCGCCACCGTGAGTTTCCCGAAGGGGTGCGCGCGCTGCTGGTCGATAAAGACGGCCAACCGGCATGGACGTACCCGGATGTCGCTTCGGTCGAGCAGCACTTTATTGATGAGCTGTTAGCTTCGCCGTGGGAGAAGAACCCGCTTGCAGATCTACAGTAAATATCAGACCTAGATGCAATCTATATAACGAATAAGGACAATACAGATGACTACCGTCGCGTTTATTGGTTTAGGCAATATGGGTGGCCCGATGGCTGCCAATCTGGCAAAAGCAGGCTTTACTCTTCGCGCCTTCGATCTTTCTCAAGAGGCGTTAGACGTTGCCAAGTCCAATGGTTGTGAAGTGGCTTTTTCGGCCCAAGAAGCTGCCACCGATGCGGATTTTGTCATCTCTATGCTGCCAGCGGGAAAACATGTGCGCGGACTCTATGTAGAGGGTGAGACGCCGCTGTTTGATGTGATCAAGCAGAGCGCGCTGGTCATCGATTGTTCCACTATTGATGCCGATACCGCCCGCAGTGTCGCTGCCGCTGGCGCGGAAAAGGGCATTGGCTTTGTGGACGCGCCGGTGTCAGGCGGGGTAGGTGGCGCCCAAGCGGGCACGCTCACCTTTATTGTCGGCGGCTCCGAGGCCCAGTTCGAACAGGCCAAGCAGGTGCTGGACGTAATGGGCAAAAACATCTTCCACGCCGGAGACCATGGTGCAGGGCAGGTGGCTAAAGTGTGTAACAACATGCTGCTCTCTATCCTGATGGCGGGCACCTGCGAAGCGATCAATATGGGCGTTAAAAACGGCCTCGACCCAGCGGTGCTTTCAGAAATCATGAAGCAGAGCTCCGGCGGCAACTGGGCGCTCAACCTTTACAACCCCTACCCAGGTGTCATGGAAAACGCCCCCGCCTCCAAAAACTACCAGGGCGGCTTCCAAGTCGACCTGATGATTAAAGACCTGGGGCTCGCCATGGATGTCAGCCAGCAAAGCGCTTCTGCGGTGCCCATGGGGTCCGCTGCTCGTTCACTGTTTACCCTTCATAAAGCTAAAGGCAACGGCAGGCTCGATTTCTCAAGTTTGATGCGGTTTTATCAAGATAAAGAAGGCGAGTAGCCAACGGTGAAAGAGGAATGGTAGGGGCAGCGCGCCTGCCCACTACTTGTCACACCCAAGGCTTGCGGGCAAACTCAAAAAAACCACTAAAAAAGGATTGCCATGATCACGCTTTGGGGCCGCAATAATTCCACCAACGTTAAAAAAGTGCGGTGGGTGTTTGAAGAGCTGGAACTGCCTTTTGAACAAATCCCGGCTGGCCTTCAGCATGGGGTCAATAACACGCCGGAATACCTGGCCATGAACCCCAACGGGCTGGTGCCGCTATTAAAAGATGATGCTACCAATAGCGTACTTTGGGAATCCAATACCATTATTCGTTATCTGGCTGCGCAGTATGGGCAGAGCAAGCTCTGGGTTGATGCCGCGGCCGAGCGGGCGCAGGTGGAAAAATGGATGGACTGGTCGAACAGTACGCTATCGCCCAAGCACCGGGCGATCCTGATGGGCTATGTCAGAACCCCAACAGAAAAGCGCGATAACGCCGCGATTGATACGGCTGTGCAAGAGTGCGAAGCGCTATTTGAAATTATGGATAACGCGTTGGCAAAGCAGCGCTGGTTTTCCGGTGCAGCCTTTGGCCTGGGCGACATCGCCATCGCACCCTTCGTATATAACCTGTTCAACAGCGGCTTAACCTGGAAAGCCCACCCCAATCTTGAACGCTGGTACCAACAACTCACCGAACTGCCCAGCTTTCAAAAAGTGGTGATGATCCCCGTTACCTAGTGCCCATACGCCGCTTCCAGTTCCGCTATCTCTGCATCCAGCGCTTGCAACTCCTTACTCGTTAACCCATGGCGCTGGGCGCTTTCAACCAATGGCGCCATTATTGCTCCGCGCTCGGTGGGGCGAAGGGCCTCAATATCTTGCAGCATCGACGCTTTATTGCTCGCAGTGTTCTCCACCACTTTCCATACTAATGCTAGCCAGGATTTTTCGCCTTGCTCACCCTCTGGCGGGGCAATACCTTCTGCCCGCATAATCGCCGCGACTTCCTTTACCACCGTCACCACACGGCCCGCATAAGCTTCACCGCGTAACTCACCGTTACGCACACCGTTCAACGCCACTAACGGATTAATCGTCGCATTCACCGCCAGCTTCTGCCACAAGCGTTGGCGTATATCATCCACTGCCGTGGCAGTAAGCCCCGCCTGGGATAATGTCTGCGCCAGTGCTTCCGCTAATTCAGCGTGCTGGTTATTCAAATCGCCAACATAGGTATGCCCATGCCCGGCATGCACGACGCCATCATCGTCCGTCAAATAAGCACCTTCTGTTGTGGTGGCGCAAAGCACGGGGCCCGGCCACAACTGGGTAATGCGCGGCTGCGCCAAAAAACCGTTTTGCCACAGCACCAGCGGGGTAGTGGGAGGAATGACTTCTGCAATGCTCGCAAGCGCTGCTTCAGCTGCCATCGCTTTGGTGGTGATATGCACAAAGCCGGGCGGCTCAGGCGTTTCAGCAACTAGCTGATCAACCGTTAATACATTAAGGAGCCGCGTTTGTTGCTCGCCTTCGGGAGAGGTGAATATTTGCTGATCAGGCAGTGCTCTGCGACCGATTAATGCAGTAGCAGTAAAAGGCGATAGCGAGTGGGCCAACAGGCGGCCAATGGCCCCAGGGCCTAGAATCCAGTGTGAAGACATAGTGAATACTTTACGGTGGTGAAAGCAGAAATTCAGGATGACAGATAACGTTATCAAGCCAATAGCAAAATACTTAATCTTTCTGCGTCTTATGCTAACTTAGCATTTAACTCCCTTAGGGTAGCGCCCCATGACTATCGAAATCTGGTTTGCCTTTGCCCTCGCCTCCGTGGCCTTGCTCGCGATACCTGGGCCAACGATATTGACCGTGGTCAGCTACTCCATTGCCCAAGGTCGACGTGCCAATATTCCGCTTGTCGCCGCGGTGGCATTGGGTGATTCAACGGCACTGCTCTTTTCGCTACTTGGCCTGGGGGCGGTGTTAGCCACGTCGGCCTTTTGGTTCACCGTTATCAAATGGATCGGCGGTTTATACCTGCTCTATATGGGCATCAAGCTGTTGCGTGCCGGTATCTCGTCGGTAAAGCCGGTAACACCCGCCGTATCTGGTACTCGCTGGAAGCTCTTCACCAATACCTATCTCGTTACTGCGCTCAATCCGAAGGGCATTATCTTCTTCGTCGCCTTCTTGCCACAATTCGTTAACCCGAATGCTGGCACGGGCCAACAGCTTTGGATTCTTGCGGCCACGTTCGTGGTGTTGGCCACACTGAATGCCACGCTGTATGCCGTGTTCGCGTCATCGGTACGTAAGGTGCTGGCATCGCGCCGTGCGCAGCGACGTTTTAACGTTGTTGGCGGAACGTTACTTTCCTCTGCTGGTATATGGGCGCTGCTTGCTAAGCGGCCTGCATAGTTGGCGTTCGGCGCTCTTCAACCGTCAATATATAAACGGAATTAACCATGATCAGAGATGCCGTAAAAGGTGATTCGGAAGCCATCGCACAGATTTATAATCATTACATTGAAAATACCGCTATTTCATTTGAAGAAAAACCAGTCTCGGGTTCGGATATTCAGCATAGGATCGAGAGCGTTCAGGGAGCCGGTTTACCCTGGTTGGTGGCAGTGGAAGGGGGTGGAGTCGTGGGCTACGCCTATGCGACTCAATGGAAAGAAAGAAGCGCTTATCGGTTTTCAGTCGAAGTCAGCGTCTATTTTTCCAGCCAGGTGCAAGGCAAAGGCTTAGGGGCAAAATTGTATGAAACGCTCTTTTCCAAGCTCAATGAAAGCGGACTTCACACAGTGATTGGTGGCATCACATTACCAAACCCAGCCAGCGTGGCGCTGCATGAAAAAATGGGCATGAAAAAAGTGGCCCATTTTGAAAAGGTGGGGTTCAAATTCAATCAATGGCATGACGTGGGCTACTGGCAGCTAAATCTGGGTAGCTAATTTCTAATGGTGGCATCAATCACCATCTGTTAGCGTTGAGGCTAAACAAATTTTGTGAAAGGTTTATTGAATGGATAAAAGTTTGCTGTGCGTGGTGTTTTAGGAAGCGTTGGTGACGGGCTGCTTTCGACCCTGGCCGTGTGAAAACAGAAAAACCTGGCCCGACTCAAGAACCTTTGCCTTCAGCTGCCCATTAGCCTCATATGAGCCTTGGCTTCTATAATTGCCGACCACTGATGTTAAAAATCATGGAGTCATCACAAACCAGCTACAGTCGCTATCACGGCCCTAGAATAAAGAGAAAAAGGGCTGTTACGCCCTCGCAGCCCTCATTATCTCATTGACTCCCAAAATCTTTATGACGCGCTTCATGTTGTACGCCAGCACATGAAGACTCATTTCCGTGCTCACATTTCTAAAACGCTTTGTCGCGAAGTGTGTCGCACCCATCCACGCCTTTAGCGTGCCGAACGGATGCTCCACGGTTTGTCGCCTTAGACGCATCACCTCTGGATTCCAATCGAGACGTGACTGTGCAGATTCAAGCACATCTTCATGCTTCCAACGTCTGATCCGTCGTTGCTTGCCAGTTGTGCATTTTTCTTTCATAGCGCAGCTTGCACATGCTGAGCTCCAGTAAGTATCTAGCTTCATTCCCTTTTCTATCGTTTCATATCGCCATATCAGCCGCTGACCAGCAGGACAGGAATATTCATTGCTTTCAGGGAAGTATCGGAATGCGTCTCTTGGGAAAAAGCCCTTTGCCTGGTTTGGAGATGTCATCGGCTTGGGGAGATAGGTCGTTATCCCTTCTTTATGGCAGGCGAGAATTTCTTCACCTTTGAAGTAGCCTCTGTCAGCTACGACCTTCAGCTCCTTGATGCCAGTGGCTTCCCGAGCTTGCTTCGCCATATTGAAGAGCTGCCCACGGTCATGTCCGACTTTGGTCACCTCATGAGCCACAATTAAATGGTGCTGACTATCGACTGCTGTCTGCACGTTGTAGCCTACTGTCCCGGTGCCTCTGCCACTGGTGGCCATTGACCTAGCATCTGGGTCCGTCAAAGATACTTGCTGATCCGGAGATTGCAGCCGCTGTTCCTCAACAGATTGTAATCGTGCCGTTTCTTCCCTCAGCTTTATAATTTTCTCCTTTAAGTGTTTCGTCTTGGCCTCGGCCAGGGCGGGCTCCGTGTGATCGGCGGTATCTAGCTGACTGAGATACCGGTTGAAGCTTTCTTCGATCTGCTCAAGGCGACGCTTCATCTTGGTCGCTGTGAAATTGCGATTACGGTTGTTGACGGCTTTGAACTTGCTGCCATCGATGGCCACGATGGCTTGGGAGAACAGCTCCAGTCGCCGGCAAAGCACGATGAACTCTCTACATACACGGCGGATGGCATCGCCATTGTCCTTTCGAAAATCGGCAATCGTCTTGAAATCGGGTGTTAAACGCTCAGTCAGCCACATTAGCTCGACATTACGCTGGGTCTCGCGCTCTAACCGGCGGCTTGATTGAATACGATTGAGATAACCATAGATGTAGAGCTTCAGAAGAACAGCCGGATGATAAGCCGGTCTCCCGGTAGCGTGCGGATCAACACTTTTGAAGCCCATATCTTTAAGGTCGAGCCCCTCAACAAATGCCTCAATGGCACGAACCGGGTTATCCTCGGCGATGAAGTCGTCCAAAAGCGTAGGGAATAACGTGCTTTGGTCTCGGGCCTCGCCTACCACGAATCGCTTCATCACCATTTCCTCTGGGGACCTTGGCAAAGTATAGCTGCCACTACGTTTTCACACAGCCTCGACCCAGAGCGGACTTTCCGCAAAGACAGCAGACGCGTTCATTCAATATCTGAGGGTTCCATCCAATATCTGTTATGACTGAAATGGCGCTTGTGTACTAGAGGAAAATTCTTGAGATTACATCTAAGTAACTTGGACGAATTGATTCAGAATGTTCGTAACGTTCATGCGAAAAATTATCTAAACGAAGCCATTGCTGCATACCGGACAGGCGCATACCGAGCATCCCTGATCGCAACATGGATTGCCGTGTGCGTAGATATAATCGAAAAGATCCGAGAGCTGAGCCTTAGTGAAGACTCTGCAGCGAAAAAATGGGAGCAGCAGCTTGATAAAATTCGACCTGATGATCCAAGAGCAATGCTGGATTTTGAAAGAAACTTACTCAGTATTGCTTGCGATGAACTGCAGCTTATTTCCATGATCGAAAAGTCTCATTTAGAACGCTTAAGAGATGACCGAAATATATGCGCACATCCGACATTTTCAGATGATGGTAGTCAATTCTCGCCACCTGCGGAATTAGCTTTAGCGTACATCGTTCAGTCGGCAAATTACCTTCTAGTTCATCCGCCAGTGAAGGGAAAAGTAATTGTTCAAAGAATGTACGAGTTAATTAACGAACCCTCTTTTCCAGAAAGTGAGGAAAAAGCTTTTACCTTGCTTTCATCGGAGAATAATTTAGGAAGAGTAAAGGATAGTGGTGTAAGAAACCTAGCTATTATCATTCTAAAGAGGATATTTCGTGACGAGACGGGCATTTCGCAGGAACTATTAAATCGTTTGTCGGCTTCTTTGAGCGCTATACAAAGAATGTATCCTGTAGTTTATGAAGAAGTTGTATCTAATAAACTTGTGGGAATGCTATCTGAAGCGAATGATACACGGCTTAAAAGAATATTCCCATTCCTGAATTTGAGAAGTGAACTCTGGGCTAAACTTGAACATGCAGAAAGGGTACGTATCGAAGGCCTAATTAATGCAATGGATTCTGAGGAAATTTCAAGATATCAAGTTGCTAGGCTTGTTGAGTTAAACCCAGAAATAAGAAATCAAGTTTTTGAAAAAATAGATGGATTAAGCCATGTTGAGATGACCAAAGTTATAGCAGCTTATCCATCGGCCTTTTTTAAAGACAGGTCTATCCATCTGTTTGCTGAGTCGCTCAGCTTTAATTCAGCAGAGCTTCGAGGAAATCAGCTGCTGCTACCCATTAGCTCAACTTTCAATGACAGAGACTTAAAAGATGTTTTTAATGGTGCACTAGAAAATACTGGGTCGCATGGTATTAATCAAGTGCTGAATGCTGGAGCGATTGATGAATTCTTTTCTGGACTTTACACTGAGACTAAAGCGGCGCCAGTAAATCATCGAGCGCTTTGGATAGATTTCTGGGAAAGAATTTCAGAAAGAGGATTCTCGTATAATATACTGCGGGAAAAGCTAATAGCAGACCAGTACCTTGCTCCCAAAGAAGAGGGCGAAGAGGGCGAAGAGGGCGAAGAGGACGATGATGAAATTCCGTTTTAAGAGGAATAACCATTGCGTCAACGAAGCCGATTTTCCACTAGAACTACGAACCAGCCCGAAACTCTAGCATTACATAACGGTTTTCTGCATATCCGCTCCTGGCCGGACAACGACGGCCCAAAATAGGCCGTCGTTTATAACCATGAAACTTCTGTCTGTTCTGCCATTTCTAACGCGCCATCTACCTCTATCCCTAGATACCTGACAGTGCTTTCCAGCTTCGTGTGACCCAGAGCAGTTGAACTGCCCTCAAGTTTTTCGTACGGCGGTATATCAGCGAAGCTTTTGTACGACGCATCGTGTGCGTGCCATACGTTGACGCATCTAGACCTATTTCGGTGATCCAGGCTTTTACAATACGGGCATATTGGCGCGTTGAAAGATGCTTTGCGCTATTGATTTGGCTGGGAAACAGGAAGTCTTCGCTTTGGAGCTGAGCAAGCTGTATCCAGTCGATAATAGCGATGCGAGTTTGCTCGGTAATTTCGAACTGGACAGGCCGATGAGTCTTTTGCTGCATCACAATGGCTCGTGGGGATATGCACGCACCATGGGCTATATCCCGTACTCGTAAATTGACAAGCTCGTAGCCCCGTAATTTGCTATCGATGGCTAAATTGAAGAGGGCAAGGTCTCTCGTCTTTTTCGCAAGTTGTAGCCGAACACGGATGGCCCAGATATCTCTGAGACGTAGAGGTGTCTTCTGCCCAACCAACTTGCCTTTATTCCGAAGTGTAAAGGACATTTCAGTCGAAACGTTCATGGCATGATCCTCCATCAGGTGGAGGTCAAAGAATGGCTCAATAAATGCTCGTCATGTGCTAAGGTTAATTTACAGTCGGGGCTCGACCCTGAGAGGACATGCTGGCACAAGCAGCTGCCAGTGTAAGCATCAGGCCAAATGATGGTATTTATACTGCCAAGCATAACTATAGTTATTTTTTGGCGGCACATGGTACGGCCTAATTAACAAGCAATCAAATTCAAATCAAAAAACATGCTGGGTAACTAACTATCATATAAAATCATTAGCCATCTACATTAAATGTAATTTTTGCAGTATTCTAATTTCTGGTAGTTAAAAAAATAGTACTCCGACGGTTTGATGCTATCTTTATACGAGACTATAAGAAATAGTGCGTGATTTATAAATGTAAGTAGATAAAAAACTAGAGAGGATTTGACGGTGAGCGATAAAGGGCTACTTCTAGTGCGTCTACGGAAAAACTAAGAGAGGCCATGTTTATGCACCCACTAGGTACGTACCTTCGGCTCGCATTGATTATTGCCATTGTATCCGTTCTTACTTCTGCGCTGCTCTTGCTGTTTGGTCTAACCCCTCTTGGGCCTATGGATCCACCCGAAGAGGATTTTATGGAGCACGTAGGATACGTTGCAACGCTATCTGCTGCCGTATCAGGAATATTTGCTCTAATGGTCGGCGCTGTTGCAATTATTGCTGTTATTATCGCTGAGCGAGCAGAAACTAGAGCTATAGAGCAATTAAAGGTCGACATATCACGACTCTGGATGACTTTGCATTCTCTTAGAAATAGAGGAATATTGTATACCTCACCTGAAGCGGTGAATGGTGACATCGATCTATTTGCAGAGGAACGAGAAGCGCTTCATAGCGTTCTAAATAGTCCCACCGGGTTCTCTTTGTATGCGTGGCAGGCTAAACACTCAGAGCGTGGTTTTAAAACGCTGACGGCAGACCTCGCCGGGTTAATAAACTTGTTAACTTTGAAGCAGGATGGCGGTCAAGCACTATTTAATACCATATCCATCAGGGCGAATAAGACAGCAGACTTAGTCGCTGCATTGACTGACCATGATATGGCCGAGATGGCCGCAGTCGTCAAAAAACTAGGCACTGGGTTAGATCAGGCTCGCAGCGTTGCACAGTCTGATTTTATTGCCGATTTTTTACGAGAGTGGGTCAGATCTTCTAATGCGGATCTGCACCCGCCAAGCCAAAAGAATATTGACGATGCGGCGGCTGTGGCTTTAAGGACTATTGGTGGTGAAGCAGACAAGACGGTAAGGCACTTTGGAGAAAAGGCTATGACCGGTGATGAAAATGATGTGGCGACATGGCATAAGTTGATTTCGAAGCTAGACCTAGATGAAAAGCGCGAAAAGTAAGTTCATCAGGAGAGATGTACAGCTCTCACTGCAACCGACCATTCGCTGCGTGTCCGGCGACAATAGTCCGAAGTTGAACGGCAGAATTAGGACGCGCGCAAGGAATTGAAAATAGTATGTCAGAGTCGATTTGAGTTATTTACCCAATAATTGCAAAAAAGCAAGTAAATGACATCCTCTTTCGTGCCGAACGCCTTTTGACAGCTCACGCAAAACACTATATTAGTTTTAACTAAATAGCCGCTTCTGGCCGGAAACGGAGGTTAGGTCTATGCTGATCAATGGTAGTTATAGTTCATGTTTCTTATGGTCTTCCTGGAAGTTTCTTGCCTATTTACCGATCTTAGGTTTTAAGGTTTTGATAAATATTAATTATAACAATACATTGATTTTATGAAAAAAACGCGAAGTTGCGTATATTGGTCTTAGATCTGGATGAGGTTTTAAAATAATTCCCATCGCGCTTTAGGAGATTGCGATGAAATTATCGATTGCAAATATTTTTTTGATATTCATTGTCGTCTTGGCGCTTTAGGCTGCCGTATCCTACGCGGCCTACTTTTATTTCCAAGATTGGGTTGTGCTTGGACAGTTTGGGAGTTTGTTTGGGGCTGTTAACGCTCTTTTTGCTGGCTTGGCATTTGCTGGGGTTGTGACGACTTTGTTACTTCAAATGAAAGAGATTGATGCGACACGCAAAGAGGTATCAATAACAGCAGAGCTGCTGCACAAGCAAACAGCGATCTTGGTATCCCAAGCACGTTTTCTAGAGCTTCAAGAGGGTGTTCAATATAGGCAGTTGCAAACTTTAGGTAATCAGCTTCGTGCTGAAATACTCCAGTTTATGTGGCAAGCGGAGAAAAGTAAGTTAGAAGGTATAGAAGACCCTAATCAAGAAAAAGTTATTCGGCATAATATGAAGCTATACGAGGACAAACTTAATTCAATATTTTCATCGCCATTTGGCTAATGTTTTAGATTAATTGACTATAGATGTTATGCCCAATAGATATCGAAACTGGGTGGCGCATATAGAGAGCCGACTGAGTGTATAACAAGGTCAGGCACCACGACGGTTTTGCCTCGACTAAAAAGCCGCGCATGCTGGCAGCATTATATTATTTTCGCCTAAAAAGACCGCTTCTGATCGATAACAGATATAGAAATTACTCACCAATCATGATCATAAGTCTAATTGCTGCAACTTTGTCAAAGCGCAGCTAGGGGCTCATTATGACGCTTTCCTTACAGAATATTTTTTACGCTTGCTTTGGCGCGAGGATGGCACACGCAAAAAATAGGGACCTACGCGTTAACGTTAGCCCTCGATATTCTGGTGCGCCCGCAGGATGAACCTACGAGACTCGGCTTCGGAGGTTGCCTTTGAGTGCGATTTCCATGGGCATCGTCACTGGAAGGTAATTTAAATAATATTAATTCAATACTTAAAATGAAAATTGCTATCTATCGGCTATGTATATCACACCAATTAACACTCGGTTGCATCCATCTATAACTCAAAAGGGAGACATAGCGTGATTTTAATAAATATTAATTCAGAAAATTTGGCCCTTGGCCATCATGCAAAGCAATAAGATCTTATCGCACAGTTACACTGCCCGAAAAAAAGCGAAGCAGTATAAACATTGGGGCCTTGATGGTTGAATGCCGTCGAAATTCAGTAGCTTAGCTTCGTACGAACACTGCCTGAGCTAGACAATTCGGCGTTAATAATCGCTTCATAAGCTCATTTACACCCCGTAAACTCCGTTTTTTCGCTGAATTTTCCTTGTCTAATCTTTGCTCGCCAGCTTTTCGCACAAATCCTAGAAAGGTATCCACTCCGAGAGCTCCTTCCGGCAATCTCTGCCTACTCTCAATTAAATATTTTTAAACCTTTATTAAAGTTGTGATTAGTAGCTAACATTAACATGCGCAAACCCAATAAAAAGATAGCCATAATTTGCTGACTCTATTTGTGAACACTACACTGATTTTTGTGAGCTTAATTGCTACGTAATAGCTATTGGTCAATTACTTACTATTGGCTTTAAGTCCAGAATCATATGTTAATTATTGTGTTATTAAACACAATAATAACTTAGGTATTGGATAAGCCACATGTAAAACAAGGAGATTTTATGAAGGATTATAAATTGTTAAAAAAGCTGAGTATAAGCCTTACAAGTCTTGGCGTAGCCAGCACATTTATTCTCGTTTCTGCAGCGCAGGCCCAGACAGATGATATAGCCAACCGGGCCGAAGCCGAGTTTCAGGAACTAGATCAGAACTCTGATCAGGTGCTGGATTGGAATGAACTCAGCCCGCGCCTCGAAGAATCCCAAGTACAGGGTGGGCGCGAGGAGATTCTAGGTGAATATGATCAGGATGATGACCAGGCTTTGGATCAAGAGGAATATCATCGGCTTTTGGTCTTCATTACTGAGCAAGAGCGTGATGGGGAAGGGGAAGTCGTTGTTCAGGCTCAGCAGCCTCGGGTAGCCGTAGAAAGTGAACCGCCCGAAGTAAACGTAGACCCCGCCGAGCCACAAGTTTCTGTGCAGCAGATCTCGCCAAACGTAAGAGTGGAACCAGCCGGTCCAGACGTTACAGTCGACCAGAAACGACCAACCGTTATCGTTAGACAGCCTCGACCTGAAGTTACGGTGAACATACCCCAGCCTGAAGTCGAAGTGATTTTGCGTGATCCCGACGTGGACGTAGAAACGGGCCGGCCTGACGTTTCAGTTGAGCTACAGGAGCCTCGTGTCAATGTGAGCCAGGGGCAGCCTGATGTCGACGTCCAGCGCTCCGAACCGGACGTGGCCGTACAACCGGCAAAACCGCGTGTTGTGGTTGATGAGGAAGGCGAGGCCCAAGTATCAGTACAGGATGAAGGGCAAGCTCAGGTACAAGTAGAAGAGGCACAGGCTGATGTCGAAGTAGCCGACAACGCCGAACCTAACGTTGAAGTGGAATCCGCTGAAGGTGCACGCGTTCGTATCACTCAAGCCCAGCAGCAAGCCTTGGATAATGTGCAAGTGGATACAATCTTGGATTCGATGATCTTGAACCAAGAGGGTGATGAGCTTGGTTCCGTTGCACTAATCGTGATTGAACGTAGCACAAACAACCCCGGCTTCGTTGTCGAATCTGATGAAAAGCGCGTCGTAATACCGCTTAATGAAGTGAGAGTTAATGATGACGACCAGCTTGTTTGGGCATCAAACAATACACTGGAGCAAATGTCAGATTATCAATCTCAGAATTATACTGAAGTCCCTTCACAGGATGTCGACACCTTAGGCCAGCTAAGAACTGCTCAGCAATAATTCATTGCTATAGGCTAGGCGCTCCCCTTCAAAAGTGCTGCAACAGAAGCCTTTGAAGGGGAGTCTCGCTATTGCTGCATAGTAGTAACGTGGCCTTGCTTAAAAGACACGACAGTCGAGGTTTGTGAGTAAATAAAAGGAAGTCGATATGACGGATCATAAATTAGCAAGAAAGCTAAGAATGACGACAATGGGGGCTGCTAGCATTTTATTACTAGCGCCATTGGCGAATGCGCAATCGGAGGACACGGATAACGCCAAGGTCACGGTTGAATCTTCTGAGCCACAGGTCACGGTCCAAGAAGCCGAGCCTGAGGTGACGGTTGGTGACTCGGATCCTGACGTGACAGTCACTGATGAGCAGGAAGAAGCCGAAGTTGTCGTCGAACAACCCGAGCCTGAAGTTAATGTAAACATGCCGGAGCCGGAAGTAGAGGTTATAGAGGCTGAATCTGCGGAAGATGGCGAAGTTTCCCAAACTACCGTAGATGCGCAGGATGCAGATACTCAGGAAGAGCAGAAGTCCGAAGCCCAAGCAGAACAGCAGGCCGATACTCAAGCAGAAGAACAGCCTGATGCTCAATCAGAGCAGCAATCCGATGCTCAAGCAGAGCAGGAGCAGCCTGAGGTAATGGCTACCCAGGAGCCATCAGAACCTGAACCGCCGGAACAAAGCCCCTTGGACAAGATGCGTGTTGCACAACTTGAAGGGGAGACTGTTTACAGCACAGAAAATGAAGAGCTTGGCTCCATTGAAAATGTAGTAATGGCCTATGACGGTAGCAATGCTGGCGTTGTCATCAGTATGGGGGGCTTATGGGGATTTTTTGAAAGTCAGGTCCTGATTCCCTTCAGCGAGCTGGAACTCACCGGTGATCAACTTGTATGGCAAACAAATAAAACCACGGATGAAATGGAGGATTCTGGTTACGAGGAAGAGGACTACGCCGACGTTTCCCCCGCCGAGTACGAGCAGGTAAGCGATTTAAGAAATTCTCAGTAAGACACCGTCAGAAATCTGGAGGAGACATCCTACGATGCGTCTCCTCCAGATTAAAGGTATCGCGATAGAGATCAGCTACTGGTTTTGCCGGAAGCGACCAGCGTTGAAGGCATATTATTGTTCACGATGGACGCCACGATGGACGCCACGATGGACGCAAGAAAACTGATGCCAACGATCGCGATGAAACCACCTTGTCTTGCCGGCCACGCAAGCACTTGTTGGGCACCGTAATGGGTCAAGCCTGCGTACCGCCAGTAATATGCCCATTCACAGGATGAGGCTTGCTAAAGGCCAAGGAACATGGCTCGGGTAGTATTGAGAACATGCCCGTTAGCATAGCTTGCAAAAAATAGTGAGCAAGATTAGCCCTATTTCTAGACGTCCTCTCGATGTTGATGCATTCGATAGGCGCGATAGAAATTGGCGACCCCGCCAGCAAGGAACAAAAGGCTGGCGAAAATAAACTGGCTAGCCGAGTAGGTAAACAATGTCTGCGTGAGGCTTGATTGCTTGGCGGGCCAGAGGTAGGGAATCGATGGGACCAGAAACAAGATTGAGCCTATAACGAAACAGATGGCAGTGGCATTTAAAAGTTGCAGGCCAACCAGTGTGCCGGCCTCGGTAATCTGAGTCACACTTATCGTCGCGCAGGCGGCAAACAGAGTACTGCCGATGATAAAACACCAAGCTCCCCAGGCTTCCTTGAGCACGCCGGGCAGGAAACAGATGCTACCGAGCAAGAACAGCAGGCTAGCAATCACGTAGCCTGTCGAAGTCAGGAACTCAAATATAGTCTTACGGCTAGATTGCCTGTTATGCCGGTAATAATTGATTGTCTCTGCCAGGTCCTGCAGCGTCACCCCTAGGTATATCAGCGAACCGATGATGAACAGCCAAGCGGCTGCCGCGGAATACTTCTCAAACATGGGCAGAAAAAAGATGCTGCCCACGACGAAGCAAAGCGCGCCGGCGATGTAGGTGGAGGCATTTAACCCCTCCCAGAAAAAACTCTTCGTTCCAGTCTTATAGCTACGTCTTCGATTCGTGAAGTGATGGGCCATGAAAAATCCTTGTTGTCACTTCCGGGTCGTTTTTCCTGAAAAGCCCTCTGAAAAAGCCATGTGAGCAAAGGGTAGTATAGTGGGTGATTTGTCATCCACTTCTATCCCAAGGCATCTAACAGTGCTTTAAAGCTAACGTATCGTTTGTGTATTGACGCTGCGGCAGCAGGTGGAAACGCAAGCCTGCGACAGCGGCTGGGTAGGCTTGCCGGCCCTTGTGAGCCGGCTTAGTCGGGGAAGGTCCCTGAGACTAGGGAGCGATGCGGGTACTGGCGTCGGTAAAGCCGATCAGTGAAATATCCAGGTCTATGCGGTCACCGCGTGGACCAATCATGCTGAGGGTTGCCGTACTGCCACTGCGGAGTTGTTGCAACATCGACGGCTCAATGGGCACGTCAGCACGGCACCCTTGCTCCAGGCAGACCTGATAGGGGAACTGGACTGGTTCACCGTTATCCACACTCAATTGCAGGCCCGCGGCCAGACGTACCCCCAGCGGCACGAAGAAGCTCATCACCGGGTCATCGATCTGGGGCGGATAGTCGAGAATTACCTGCATCAAGGGCTGGTCGCTGTCAGGTTGAGTGACCATTTGCACCATCGCACAAGGGGTCGGACCCTCGGCATTACGCTGACAACGAACCTCCCAGTCCTGGAACGACTCGGTGGTGACACCCTCACCGGAAGCTGCCCCCGGTTGTTGTTGACTGAAGGCGTTGGGTGAAAACATTGAGATAGATAATAGCCCCATCATGCATAGGCTTCGCGTAAGACAGTGTGGCATTGGCGTAATCTCCCGTTGGTTCGCTAATGGTTAATAATAATACCTACCATGCCTGTTTGTTCGCTTGAGGTCGAGTCCCGTTGAAAGAGCAAGCCTCTGTTCGACGCTTGACGCTAAGGTCTAGTAAGCTTTGTTTTACTTTTGACAGTCGTGAGGATCTATCACCATGACGCACGCGAGAATTCTGCAGCAAGGAACTATCCACTGCTTTCCTGCTGGGTTACGCGATGAGCAAGGAAGGCTGGTCAATGCCGAGGTATCCGCGGTGCTCTATGACGGCAAGCGGCTTATCTTGGCCAGTGATAAGCCGGTCCCTGGTGAGGGCCGCTCGGCGGTGTTTGCCATGCCGATGACTGAGCAGGGGCCGGATGACAGCCAGCTAGAGTACTTCACAACGCCGCTCATCAAACAAGCCGTCAAGTACGAGGACCTTTCCCTTACGGCGGATGGTCGTTATGTACTGGCGACCACTGGCTTTGATCGAATCGACAACGAGAGCCATTCCCTGAACGACTACAACCATTTGCTGATTTGGCCGTTGGGCGAACCTGAAAAAGTGCAGGTAGTAGATCCCGACCCACGCGATGGTGTTGAGGGTTCCTTGGAGCTACGCACTAAGCTCGATGAAGCTGTTGGCTACCCTTACTACAAAGTTGAGGGGCTTGCCGCGGTACCTGGAGAGCGCGGCGATGGCTTGTTACTGTTCGGTATTCGCGAACAGGGGCAGGCACATGATGACTTCACCTACGTAAGCCGTATCGTGGGTGCCCATTACGAAATTAGTGAAAGTGGCAACCTGGTGTTCATCGATAAAATGCGCGTGCACTATGCCTTCGACCCGGGCAACCATCCGGCGGTTCGTTACGACTGCGGCCTGTCGAGTCTGGAGTATGACCCTTACCATGGGCGCCTTTACTTGCTAAATAGCTTCGAGGTTGAAGAAGCGGGGGAGGAACGCATCGGTGGCTATCTCTGGGAAGTCAGCCTGGGTGATTTCCATGCTGGAAGCAGTCCAACGCTGGTGACCACTCCCTCGGGGCAGCCGCTGGAATTTGAGCATAAGGCAGAGGGGCTTGCCGTGCTGGACCATGATCGACTGTTTGTTGTTTACGACAACGATCGCCACCTCGGACTAGGGAGCGTCGACGAGCGCGACGAACGGCACGCCTGCGAGGCACCCTATACCTTGTTACAGGCTTCCTGACTCCATGCCATCCCATCCATGCGTCTGCGCTTACTGTTACATCGATTGATCAAGTGCCGCTCGCAACTATTGAGGAGACATCGTGCCCATACCGATTCTGGCCATTATGCTGGGGTTTGTTCTGCTCCTGTGGAGTGCTGACCGCTTCATCGATGGTGCCTCGGCTGTAGCCGGGCACATCGGGTTACCCACTCTGGTGATTGGCATGGTAATCGTCGGGTTCGGCACCTCAGCCCCGGAGATCGTCGTGTCCATCATGGCGGCCCTGGATGGAAATCCCGAGCTGGCCCTCGGCAATGCGCTGGGATCCAATATTTACAACATTGGCCTGATCATCGGAGTGACGGCTCTAATCGTGCCGATCGCGGTGCATTCGAAAATCATCCGCCGTGAGTTGCCGCTGTTATTGCTGTTTGGAGTCTTGGCAGGGGGATTTTTCTGGAACGACCAACTTGGCCGGTGGGAGTCGCTGATGCTGCTGCTGGGGTTCTTCGGTCTGATGGGCTGGACGACCTGGGCAGCGCTGCGTAGCAAGGGAGACCCGTCAGCCGAAGAAACTGAACAAGAGCTTTCCTCGCCTGCCATGACGCTTGGCCGAGCTATCTTTTGGCTCTTGGTTGGGTTGACGCTGCTGTTGGTAAGCTCGCGGATGCTGGTCTGGGGTGCTGTGTCCGTGGCAAGTGCCTTGGGTGTAAGCGATCTCATCATCGGACTCACGATCGTGGCTCTTGGTACCTCGCTGCCAGAGTTGGCGTCTTCAATCGCCGCGGTGCGCAAGGGGGAGCACGATATTGCCATTGGCAATGTCGTTGGCTCCTGTATGTTCAACCTATTAGCGGTGGTAGGTATTGCCGGCGTTATCGCACCGATGGAGGCGCTTTCAGCGGAGATCATGCTCCGAGACTGGCCGGTGATGATGGCCATGGTAGTGGGCCTATTTATCATGGGCTACGGGGTTCGCGGCGAGGGGCGCATCAATCGCATTGAGGCAAGCGTGCTACTGCTGGGGTTAGTCGTCTACAACGGCTGGCTGGTCAACACTGTGCTGGCAGTCTGATTAAGGCAAATACCCGTTATGGTGAGCGGATTTCTGTTAATGGTGGCAATGCTGCCTCCCGCCGAATCACGGTCGTACAGAAAGGGGGGCGCCGAAGCTTACGTATACGCCTTTCGTTGCTGAGGCGCCTTGGAGTTGCTTGTTAGTATGTAAATAAACCAAGGCTTCTTGGCCATTAGGGTTAGCCTCTGTCGTCTCGCCGATAAATACGCCGGGCATATCGATGTTTAATTGCGCCACTATGATAATTTTCACATTAACTCTTATCCCTTTACTCTATACAGGTAAAAATTTTAATCTGATTTGAGGGAGGCTTTTATTACCATACGTAGCTTACGTTTTTATCCAATGGCCAAAATGAGCATTTTTGGCACTGTTACTTAAGATCTTTCTTAACTCTTAGGCCAGCAACTGACGCCTCTTGTTACTCAAGAAGGCTCTCATATCTTTCGTAGTCGAAGGGCTGCATTTCGCCAATTTCATCTTCATCATATTGCAAAGAGTAAGTGGCGTAGCTGGGGGCCCATCCATGCCCATAACCGTAAAAAGGAAAAGCGTAAGGTCCACGGCTATCAGTATCGACGACTACGCCTTGAATCTCGCCATTACGCGAGAACAATATATTGTCGATATAACCATAGCCGACACCTTCTCCAACCGATGCATAGTCGTCGAGCACATCAGTGAGCTTCCAAATATCCGAGCCAGTGCCGATGTCATCGTCAACTTGCTGGGTCTGGCTGAGACTTTGTTCGGTAATGTATTCATCAGAAGCAAAGAGGCCGTATTCATCGACATTATCTTCTGTTACTGGAAGCTTTACACCGCCTTCATGCAGTTCAATGTTTTCCCATGGAACCAGGACATGCGTATCCCCAATATCCCAGAGCCCGCCTACCTGGGCGATGATGGCAGCTATATTATTGTCCTGGGTAAGAAGCACATTTTCGACGCTACCGATTTCTTCCTCATTATCCCCAAAGACCTCGGCATCCATTAATTTATCAGCTCTTATGCCACCAGCTTCATAAATATCTTCATAATTCCAGTCGCTTAAAGGCGTTATTTCTTTATCTTGCGCGTGGGCTTGGAGCCCAACAGTAGTAGTGGCGATGGCTAGCGTGGTGACATAAATATTACGTTTGATTAACATGCCAACTCTCCTCACTTTTTACTTATCTGCAAGTTAGAAGCTAACCCCCTAGTTGTAAAGGAGGCGTGTTGGGGGCTGCTGCAAATATTTTTAAATCAAGGGAAACAATATGTTGCTAGGAATGTTGGCGTATCTTCTATGCCTAGGTACTTACAAAACGTCAACAGCCCCTGCTAGCTAATGTTTCGTAAGAAACTGTTACCCTTGCACAATAAAGATTAAAGAAACGTGATAACGCTTTACCCCTCCAAGAACGGTTACTAGGGTAATATGAATGTGTGTAGGAAGTTCAAACTATGCTGGAGGAAAAGTGATCGAAATTATAAAGCCAGTTGCGGAATTGGTAGTGGCAATTCTGGAGTTGCTTGGTATCTTCGTTATTGTCGGGTTCGCATTTTATGCTTTAATTATTGAGCCGATTATTCTTTTAAAGAAGAATAAAAATGAACCCATATTTCGCCAGATCCGTCACCGTCTCGGGCGTGGTATTCTACTCGGCTTAGAGTTTCTCGTTGCGGCAGACATCGTTCATACTGTTGCAGTTGAACTAACATTTAAAACGGTTGGTGTATTGGCAATTGTTGTCCTTATACGCACCTTTCTTAGCTTTACACTGGAAGTTGAGCTGTCTGGGCGGTGGCCTTGGCAGCAAAAGTGACCTTTCCTCCAAAACTAACACCATGGCAAGACGATACGCCTCGCGCTCGGCCAGCATCATCTCAAACATCAAGTTTCGCGACTATATGACGGGTTCGACTTTGGTCATCGTGCCGGGGCTGGCAGCGGTTTCGCTGTTGGGCAGGCGCTTTCATCTCAAAGCGGCCACTTGAGAAGGGAGCCGCAGCAATAACGAAGATACATGAGCTAGCCCAAATCCACTGGAGAGACGCAGGCAATTAGCATTATTGGACTGTTCTGTCATGCAGCCAATTTTCGAATACCAGGGGCAATAGTGGCTTAGCGATAAAGTATCCCTGGGCCTCGTCGCAGCCTAGTTCCATAAGGCGGCGGTAGGAGATATCGTTTTCTATTCCTTCGGCCACCACTCGGTAGCCTAGGTCATGGGCCATTGAGATCATCGAATTAACCAGCGTCTCGGTGCGCGCGTCCTGACCAAGCTCGGTAATAAAGCGGCGGTCTATTTTTACGGTGTGGGCAGGAATCTCATGCAGATAGGAGAGGCTGCTATAACCGGTACCAAAATCGTCGATAGCGATCTGCAGGCCAGCCGCGATTAGCGCCTTAAGCTGGTTAGCCGCCATCTCCCCCTGGCCAATCAGAGCGCTTTCGGTAAGTTCCACTTCTATAGCGGTGCTCGGTAGTGCCGCATACGCCATTTCATCCAAAAGCCGTATGGCAAAATCCTCCTCCTCAAGATTGGTTGCTGATACATTAACCGAAATCTGAAGCGTTTTTCCCTGCCGATGCCAAGCTGCCGCTTGTCGAACGGCATGACGCAACACCCACTGCGTTAGTGGTTTTGCCATGGGCGTATTTTCGATCAATGGAATAAATTCGCCAGGCGATACGTCACCCAGGGTTGGGTGTTGCCAGCGCAACAGTGCTTCCGCCCCCAAGCACTCTCCGTTCGTCAGGGAGACGCGTGGCTGGAAGACCAGATAAAGCTCGTGCTCGTTTTCAAGTGCCCGGCTGATGTCGCCCAGTAGGGTAAAGCGCCGTTGATAATGGGCATCAAGGTCCAATGAAAAGAGCCCGGCAACTTTTCCTGCCTGGCGAGCATCGAGGCACGCGGCGTGAGCGGTTCGCAAGACATCCTCTGCCGTGACGTCGCTCAGGCAAAATGGAGCGATGCCCATGGTGGGACGTACCAATACTGGGACGGCTCGAGTGGATTCAAGCATGAGCAGCGCTTGGCGTAAACGAGTCGCTTCTTCCAGCAGATCGGCATCACTCGTTTGGTTCACCAGGTGCACAAATTGACATCCGCCCAGGTGATAGAGCTTCGATTTCGAACCGATGGCCTGCTGCAGGCAATGAGCAGCAATCCGTGCCAGCTCATCAAGAAAAGCGGGTCCCATGGTGCGGTGAAGCGTACTTAACTCACTGGCATGGACCACCTCGGTAAAGATGGCAACTCTTTGTCCTTTCGGTGTATCTCGCTCCATGTCCTGCAAGTCTTCGGCAAACTGATGGCGGTTGGAAAGGCCCGTCAACGGGTCGATCCGGCCGAAAGCATGCTGTAATTCAATCTGTGCCATTACCATGGCAGCCAGATCGTAAAGCGTCGCCTGCTCTTGTTCGGACACCTCCCGTGGTTGAGTGCCCAGGACGCACATCGCGCCCAAGGTATACCCCTCTCGCGTCACTAGCGGTGCGCCCGCGTAGAAACGAATGCCCGAGTTCGCTAAATAGCTATTCCGGTAGCAGTTCGAGGCAAGAAGATCCGGGATAATAAGGATTTGAGATGAGTCACAGACATCCGCGCAGGGCGCCGTTCCACGAGGTATCTCCCACTGATCAACACCTACTCTAGATTTAAACCATTGGCGGTTCTCATCAGTAAGCGACACGGCTGCGATCGGCAAACCGAAAAGCTGGCTGGCCATCCGTGTGATCCGGTCAAAACTTTCACTGGGAGAGGTATCCAGCAAGTTTAGCTGGCGGAGCGCGAACAAACGGTCTTGTTCTTGGGTGTTCATTATGCGTTGCACTACCCTGTGGAGAATATTGATCCTTGGGTAATGATTATACTAGTCAAATGTGGATGTAATTAATTAATAAAATACACTTTTTTATGCTTTTTGAATTAAAGGGGCATTAATGACTTAGATATCGACAGGTGCAGAATTTACCCTTTGAACTGGATCAGAAAATATCCTCCATTTCCTATGCAGCAGTGGTGACGCGAGGACAAGAGGGGGAGTCAGCCGAATTTTGGGGTAGCTGGACAATACTCATTGGTGTTGTCCAGCTCTGCTTGAGCTAATTATTTCGTGTCCGACAAGTTCTTTTCCGGCTCTACCTGCCCGCGCCGCTGCATCCAGCGCATCACGATCCAGCAAAGCGCTGCCCAACTCGCCCCGGCCGTCCAACCGGCAAGCACATCGGTCGGCCAATGCACCCCGAGATAGACGCGGCTCATGCCTACCAGCAAGGTCAGCAATATCGCCAGTATCAGAAGGTAAGCCTTCAGCCTCAGCGCAGGCTGAACGCGAATGAGTAGAGCGGCCAGGGTGAGGTAGGTCACGGCAGACATCATTGAGTGCCCGCTGGGAAAGCTCGCGGTGTAGACCATGGCTTCATGAGGCACGAGATCCGGGCGAGGGCGATCAAAGCCTATCTTCATCACAGTGCTGAGGAGTATGCCGCCAGGCACTGCAATCGAGGCAAAGAGGGCCGCGCGATAGCGTCTGGCAAGTAACAGATAGCCCAGGGCGCCCAGCGTGATGAGTACCAACACGCCGACACCGCCAAGCGCGGTAAAGTCCCGGCCCATTTCTTCGACCCAACCCGGCCCGATCGGGTCGCTAAGATCTGCTGGATTGCGAAGGGCCAGCAGCAGGCTCTCATCGATGCTGTGGGTGTCCCCCTCAATAACTTCGTCGGCCAGCGCGATGAACCCCCATATTCCGCCGGAAAGTACCGCGACGCATAACAGCATTGTAAGTTCGTAGCGGCCGAGCCGAGCCAGCAGAGAAAAGCTATGGCGTCCAACGTGTCCAATTTTTTTATAGTGCTTCATTTGCAACTCCTTTGCTTTGTTCCTGAATTCAACTAATAAATGATACACAACGTCGGTTCAGGCGGTCCTATTGCGCTATGTTATCAATAGCGGGAAAACGACGGCTGAAGCCTTGCTCTGCCATCCAATGAGCTGCCGCCCGCTTGCCGAATACATGCAGGAAGAAGGGGTCCAGGGTCATGCCTTGATTCCCGCCGACGGCGAAGTTATCTCTTTCTAATATCCCGAGAACGATGACGCTAAACCGCATGGCCGGTTAATTCAAACGCTATATGGCAAGTGTAAATAAGCGCACCTAGCCGAACCAAGAACTTTCCTCCATATTAACAATGGGTCAGACGAAGACCCGTTGATGACCATACGTTAGCTACTTCATTAGCGATAGCGCTTAAGCGAGAGGATTGCACCAATGACAGGGACAAATAAACCATCAACGACATTTTTGGGCGATAACCGGGTAAAGGTACTCTTGGTCATCGCGCTTATTGCAGTGGTCTGGGCCGTGGTGGCACACATTATTGCCGATTCACGAGAAGACACCATGGAAGCGCTTGAAGCTCGGTTAGCTGAAACTGAACGTGAGCACCAACTGATTCAGGCGCAGATGTCTGAGGTTGAGGCAGCAGAGCTTGACTTAGCAACCCTGCAACAGCGAATGAGCGACCTAGAGGTTGAGCAAAGCGAAGCTGAAGCTGAGCTTGCTTCAACGCGAGCCGACATTGCCAATGCCGAGCAAGAGTTGACCGCTTTACGGGGTGAGCGTGAAACCCGCGAAGAAGAAATAGAGACCCTCAACGAGCAGATAGACGAAAGACAGAACCGCCTTGAGGAACTGAATGAGACATACGCTGAGGTAAAAGAAGAGAAAGAAGAGGCTGAAGCCGCCCGCGATGCCGCTCAACAGTCGCGCCAAGAGGCAGAAGAGGCCCGGAACCAGGCCGCATCAGAGCTTGAAGCGCTAAACGCTGACCTTGACGAGGTCAATAACCAGCTTGCTGAAGTCAATAACCAACGTGATGAGGCCAATAGCCAACTTGACGCAGTCGTTGAAGAGGTAAGGGCGTTAGAAGAAACGCGTGAAGCGCTCTCTATTGAAATCACTGCGCTTAGAGTGATGCGCAACGAAGTACAAACGCCTTAACGAATATCACCTCGCAACGCAGCGATTTAAAGGATGCCAGCGGAGCGCTGGTCGATTTAGAGACGCTTTTTCCTCTCAGTTTAGGGGCGACTGGAATGGCCGGTTTGCCCCCTATACAGATACCGGTACAGCCGATGAAAGCGGTGCCCGCTTTTTTATCGTAGCAGATGTCCGAAACATAATGCGTACGGGCCGGGCTGTCGGAATTTGGCGGTAACGATACAGTTTTTGTAAATTTCTCTGCTAAACAGTTTCTTGATAGGGGTCAAATTAAACATTCATTTTTGATGCTACTTTATCCTTGTAAGCAAGGGAAAACATTAATCCTCACGAGGGGATACAAAGATGAAAGCTAAAGGTAGCATTTTTCTCAAAACCGCTGCGGCATTGATCTCCAGCGCAGCGCTCGCCACTCCCGTTATGGCAGCACACGGCGAAGTACTCAGTCCTGCCGAGATCACGCCGGATGTGACTTATACACTGCGTACCGCCGTGCAGGATGGCAAGCTGGTGTTCATTGGCGACAAGGGCAGGATCAAGGACATCGTCAACCCCGACCTGCACGCGCCGGTCGGTGCCGTGGTACAGATCAACCTGATCAACGGCGATGGCGCTCTGCATGATATCGCGCTGCCCGAGTTCGAGGTCGACTCCGACGATATCGGCGGCCAGGGCTCGGCCACCGCCGTGGCATTCCGGGTCGATGAAGAAGGTAACTTCGAGTACCTATGTAGCCTTCCCGGGCACAAGGCGGCCGGCATGGTGGGTAATTTCATCGTCGGCGACCCTGAGCCGGAAGAGCAGGCTGAAGCCGCCCAGGATCTGGCTAAAGACCCCCATGACGTGGGCGAGCCGGTCGGTGATCGCGGCCCGCAGGAAGTCACTGTCGATCTCGAGAGCACGGAAGTGGAAGGCTACCTGGCGGACGGCTCCAGCTACAAGTACTGGACCTTCAACAACACGGTGCCTGGCCCCCTCGTACGAGTCCGCGTAGGTGATACCGTCAACGTCAACCTGAGCAATGCCGAGGATAGTGCACACATTCACTCAGTCGATTTTCACGCCGTGACTGGCCCCGGTGGTGGTGCCGCGGTGACCCAGGTAGCGCCCGGCCAGAACAAGAGCTTCTCGTTCAAGGCGCTGGCACCAGGGCTCTACGTCTATCACTGCGCTACGCCGATGGTTGCACAGCACATCTCCAACGGAATGTATGGCATGATCCTGGTCGAACCCGAAGGTGGGCTCTCGCCGGTGGAGCGCGAGTTCTACATCATGCAGGGCGAGCTCTACACCGCCGAACGTCACGGTAGTCAAGGGCTGCAGGAGTTCTCGCTCGACAAGCTGCTCGATGAGCAAGCCGAGCACTTCATGTTCAACGGTAATATGGATGCCCTGACCCAGACGTACAAGATGGAAGCCGATGTAGGCGACGATGTCCGTATCTTCTTCGGTGTGGGCGGCCCTAATGCCACCTCCAGCTTCCACGTGATCGGCGAGATCTTCGACAAGGTCTATGACCAGGCCTCGTTGACCAGCCCGCCCTTGACCGATGTGCAAACCACCTTGGTACCCCCGGGCGGTGCGACCATGGTTGAGTTCGAGGTCGATTATCCCGGCAAGTTCATCGTGGTGGACCATGCACTATCGCGCTTGGAGAAGGGATTGGCTGGCTTCCTCCATGTCAATGGCGAGGCGAATGCCGACGTGTTCCACACTGAAGAGGCCCACGACCCCAACTCTGGCCACTAATCGGTTCATATAGGCAGCACCCAGCGCGTGAGCCCCATACCGAACGGGACTCACGCTTTTCTGGTTTTATCCTAATGCCCTTTACGTTGGCAGCTTCTTCGAATAGCTTTTTTAATGCCTTCGATGGGGGCGTTTTCTTCTATCACGTACGCGCCCATACTTGCTGTCGAAGCAGGGCCATTCTTACTTTATCGGCAGGAAATAATGTCCGATGTCCTCCACGCTGCTACGCCTGTTCGCCGACGCCATTCTGATCATCCACGTGCTGTTTGTGGCCTTCGTGGTGCTGGGTCTATTCGCTGTGTACTTGGGCTATTTTTTAAACTGGCGTTGGGTTCGTAACCGCGCCTTTCGGATTATTCATCTATGCGCCATTGGTTATGTGGTGGTGCAAGCATGGTTGGGGGTCGTCTGCCCGTTAACTACTTGGGAAATGGCGTTGCGGGCTGAGGCGGGCGCAGACACCTATTCGGGCTCGTTTATACAATACTGGCTACATAGCCTGCTCTATTTCGCTTTGCCAGAGTGGGTGTTTGTGGTGGTTTATACCCTTTTTGGTAGTTTGGTGCTGGCGAGCTGGTTTGTGGTGAAGCCTCGTCGACGTGGCAGCTTAACGTAATAGGCTAGCCTTGCTGTCAGCACATGTCGGATATATGATTCGTATATGTATCATATTCGTTTCATATATTAGGTGCTGTGATGGGTATAGTGAAAATCGATGATCAGTTACATGAAGATATCCGCAAGGCGAGCTCGGTGATGGTGCGCTCAATCAATGCCCAGGCGGAGTATTGGATAAAGATAGGTATGCTGGCTGAGGCCAATCCGAGCATGACCTTCTCTGACATTATGCGCGAGCAAATGAAGCAAGCCGACGTTGATGTCAGGAAGGTGATTGGTGGCTAAGGTAATACTTAAAAGCGTAGAGGAGTTGAGCGTAATGCGTGAAGCCGGGCGGCTACTCGCATTAGTTTTCCAGCATCTCGATAAGCAAATAGTGCCGGGCGTGTCCACCATGGAGGTTAATAATTGGGCCGAGCGTTACATCGTCGATCATTTGCAGGCTCGCCCTGCGAGCAAGGGCCAGTACGATTACCAGTATGTATTGAATGCCTCCGTGAACTATGTGGTGTGTCACGGTATTCCCTCCGATACGCAAACCCTCAAGTCGGGCGACATCGTCAATGTCGATATTACCCTGGAGAAAAACGGTTTTATTGCTGACTCTAGCAAGATGTACCTAATAGGTGATGTTAATCCTTATGCAAAACGGCTGGTCGATAAAACCTACGAAGCCATGTGGCAAGGGATACAGGCGGTTAAGCCCGGTGCAACGCTAGGGGATGTTGGTTACGCGATCCAGCAACATGCTGAGCAGCATGGCTACTCGATGGTTCGTGAGTATTGCGGCCACGGGATTGGCCGGGAAATGCACGAAGAGCCCCAGGTGTTGCATTATGGCCAGAAAGGAATGGGACTGGTTTTACAGGAGGGCATGGTGTTTACCATTGAGCCCATGATTAACCAGGGCCGGGCCAAAATTAAAACCAAGCGGGATGGCTGGACGGTCGTGACGAGTGATAAGAAATTGTCGGCGCAGTGGGAGCATACGGTGGCTGTCACAGCTTCCGGTTTCGACGTTCTCACGCTCCGGGAAGATGAGCATATTCCCGCTTAATTCAATTCGTCTGGCGAAGATCATTAGGTGCGTTAAGCTGAAGCCACACGTTTCTGCCTGAAGACGCTGGCTTTCTATGGTTAAGCGCTTGAGCAGTAACCCTTGAAGCCAGTCGAAAAGGAGGCCAACGATGGCTAAAAAACCGACAGGTAGCGGAAGCGGCGGCACACCTTCTGGTGGAAATGGAACGCTTGCTACCGTTTCGTGCGGTATCGAAAAGCTTTTGCTTGCGGCCTTGGCGCGGGGTGGCAGTTGCCTGGAAACAGGGCGTTTTCTTATTAGCTACCGTGAAGGACGGGTAGAAGAGGGTATCAAGTCGTTAAAAGCCCAGAACTTTCGGGTCGCTGATGCACGTGACTTTACCGATCAGGCCGTCAGTCTGGAAGATGCCGGGGATGCTGAGGCGATGGTGTTCCCAGAGCTCGGTGTAGCCCTCGTTGGTGGCGACGCTTTGCAGCAGCATGGAATGAACGTTAAAGACAGCATCTCAGCGGACAGTCCGATAGAGATCATTGAGCCCGAGTATTTTGCATTTGCAGAAAGCTCGGAGTATCTGCGGGGCTTTTTGCGGGCTGCGAGTACGATAGCTCACGATCTAGGCGCTGACCGCGGCATTAGCGAGGAGGAAGAGGATACTGACGCTGACGTTCTAGGGGTGACGTGGGGATTAGCCCGATGCAAGGTACCGCAAAGCAGATGGAGTGGTGCTGGCATTAAGGTGGCCGTGCTGGATACTGGGATGGACCTTGGGCACCCGGATTTCGCCGATCGGCAATTTGAGACGCGCTCATTCGTAGGCGAGCCGGTTCAAGACCTCAACGGGCACGGTACCCATTGTATTGGCACGGCCTGTGGCCCAAAGGCGCCTATCGGCAGCACTTCGCGCTACGGCATTGCGTTTGGCTCTCACGTATTCGCGGGGAAGGTGCTGACAAATTCAGGCAGCAGTTCAGGGGCGGGCGTGCTCGCCGGGTTGAACTGGGCTATCGCCAATCGATGCGAGGTTATCTCGATGTCGCTGGGTAGTCAGAGCCCTGCACAAGCAGCTTACACCCATGCTGGCGCTGCGGCCCTGCGTAATGGGTGCCTCATTATCGCCGCCGCAGGAAATGCATCGTTGAACACGGGGGCTCCCGCCAACTCGCCAACCATTATATCCGTTGCTTCTCTTGATGCGAACTTGAAACCCTCTCGTTTTTCGAACTTTGGTAAAGTTGATATTGCAGCGCCCGGGCGCGATGTCTTTTCGTCATGGCCTCGGCCAACGCATTACAAATCGATTAGCGGCACCAGTATGGCGGCACCACATGTGGCAGGCTGCGCTGCTCTTTGGGCGGAATCTGACGCCTCTTTGCGTGGAATGAAATTGTGGCAACAACTGGTGGCGTCAGCGCAAAGGCTTCCATCGCCTGAGTCACGCGTTGGGGCGGGGCTGGTACAAGCGCCTTAGGGCATGCTAGGAGATAACATCAATGCCGAATATTGCGCTATGGATCATTACGATTTCTGGCGATCAATCGATCAATGACATCGCCACACGTCTTAGTGCAGAAGGGTTAACCATCAGGGATGTGCTTGAGGAGATTGGCTGTATTACCGGATCGGCAGATGATGCCACGGCTGAGCGGTTGAAAAAGGTCAATGGTGTGGTGGATATTTCGCCTGATAGGCAGATTGATATAGGACCGCCAGGCGCCGACGAAACCTGGTAATTGGGCCGGCAAAACAATCAAAAGGGCGATCCAGGGCGAAGCTATTCTGTGGTTAGGAGGAGTAGAGGGTGAGCGAATCGTTACAAGCATTGCTAACCGAGTTAGAGACGTTTGGCCAGGAAAATGATGCCGCCATTTCTGACCGTCCACGTCGCATGTTAAATATCACACGCGATACGGGGGAGTTTCTTTTAGTGCTTATCCAGGCGACCAACGCCCAGCGTGTGCTGGAGATTGGTACCTCCAACGGTTATTCCACTTTATGGCTTGCCCAGGCAGCAAAGCAGGTTAATGGGCATGTCACGACGATTGAGCAATCTGAACTCAAGCTTGAGTTAGCTGCCAAAAATTTCGAACGTTCGGGTCTCTCTGAATTCATCACGCAGCTTCGTGGGGAGGCGGGTGGCCTGCTTCAAGATATGCCAGACGCCAATTTCGATCTTATTTTCCTCGATTCTAAACGCTCTGAGTATTTTCAGTGGTGGCCCACCCTTAAGCGTGTCCTTCGAAAGGGCGGGGTTCTTGTCGTGGATAATGTCATTTCGCACGCCAGCGAAATGGCGCCTTTCATAACGCGGGTATCGTCAGATCCTGATTTCACAAACTGCACTGTACCGGTGGGGAAAGGTCAATTCATGGCTGCTCGTGCTACAAAAGGGACGGAGATCCTGATTTAGCAATCTCCGCACCTAACGCCATCTGCAATTCATCAATAAGAATGTCGACTTTCCGTATCGCTTCAGTCACCGACTTGGCCAATACCTCGCCACCCACTTCCTGACCTTCGATGGCAATGTAGTGAATACGAGTGATGCCGATAAATGCCAGTGCCGTGGCCAGGTGTGGTTCCAGGTGGTTCATATGGGCCATTTCTTCACCTGGCGCCATATTCACGCCGCCTCGAGCGGTGAGCACAACGGCGTGCCTTTCTCGGTCCGTAAGCATAGGAACGTATGGGTCAATCGGGTTGCTGTCATCGAACTCCACTGTTCGTTCGGGGCGCACTATTTGGTCGATCCATGCTTTAAGGGCGGCTGGCATTCCGAAGTTGTAGAGTGGCGTGCCGATCACCACAATATCCGCGGCGATCAACTCATCAATCAATTGATCGCTTTCCTTCAGAACCTCCTTCATCCAACCTTCTCGTTGAGCGTCTGGCGTAAACGATGACGCAATCCAATCGTGATTGATGATAGAAGGCGAGTGTTGGCCAATATCGCGATAGGTGAGCGTGTCTTGGGGCCGGCGTGCTCGCCACTGGCTGGCAAACTGATGAGTTAGGTGGCGGCTGTGCGAACCGTGGTTGTCGACTCCGGCAATACCGGGGCGAGCGCTAGTGTCTATCTGCAGTATATGTGACATGGTGAACTCCCGTTCTGAAATGAACTCATCTATGATTAACAACAGACTTAGCGTAGGGCTCTGTTAATAGGCAGAACAAACGATCTTTTTTTGCTGTTATAGATGAGTGAAATTCATCCATGAGCACGCGACGATTACCCTCACTTTCTGCACTCCGTGCCTTTGAAGCGGCTGCTCGCCATGAAAGTGCCAAACAGGCGGCATTGGAGCTTTCGGTGACACCCACCGCGATTAGCCATCAAATTCGTGGGCTTGAGGAGACGCTTGGTTTTTCTCTGTTTCTGAGAAAAACCCGTCAGTTAGAGCTGACTTCTCAGGGGCGCGAGCTACAGCAGGTGTTGGAAACCGCCTTTAATAGCATCAACAATGTCGTCGCACGGCTAAGTGCTATACCAGTTCGCCAAACCGTTACGCTCTCCACCACACCGGCTGTCGCGGTGCGTTGGTTGCTGCCATGGGTGTGTATGCTGCGGGACTCTCATCCCGATATCGATCTACGCATACATGCCTCTCATGAGCCGGTAGCATTGGACGGGATAACCGCAGACGTGGCCATCCGTTATGGCGATGGTCGCTGGCCCGGATTGGCAGCAGAGAAACTGTTTGATAACACGTTTATCCCCACCTGCAGCCCTCGCCTTGGATTGCACGATGCAACCCAGTTGCCTACGCATCCGCTGATCCACTTCCGCAATCAAGGAGCTGTCTCATCGCCTTTGGATTGGGCTGTTTGGCAGAAATGGGCAAAGGTCCCTGGGCTCGATGTGAGTGCCGGATTGGTGTTTTCTGACGAGACCCACGCCATTTCGGCCGCCATTGGTGAGCAAGGTGTAGCCCTGATGAGCCGCCAGTTGATCAAAGATGAGCTGGAGGAGGAGCGCTTGGTACAACCTTTTGGCCCCGAAATGGAAGGTAAACCATTCTTTTTGGTCTATCCGGAAAGCCGCCGGCATGATCCAACGATTTTGGCCATTCGTGAGTGGGTGCTGGCGGTGCCGGGTGGCTTGGGCCCATTATCATAGTGATAATTTGCAGCAGTATTTATACCGTTATCTTATTTATCACTATAACCAGATAACCTCATGCCACCAGCCCCGTTCAGAGCGAGCTTGTGGTGGCAAAAGGTAAGCATAGGCAGGGAAAGCTGCCCAGCCTTGGCAGCGAGCGCTTTTCATCAATACACCTACAGGAACGATGCAATGGAAGTGGTCAAAGATGTTCTCGTCGCCGAGTTTTCGGATTTTAACGACTTAAGTGAGTTCATCGTTGTAGTAATCCGGTTACTGCTGGCGGCTGTTCTAGGGGGGCTGTTGGGTCTCGAACGAGAGCAGCGAGGCAAGGCGGCCGGAATACGAACCCACATGCTGGTCTGCATGGGCGCCGCTGTATTTATCTTTATTCCCGAGCAAACAGGCATTTCTGATTCAGAGATGAGTCGGGTTATTCAAGGTGTCATTGCGGGCATCGGTTTTCTGTGTGCTGGCACTATCATCACCCGTAAAGATGAAAAAGGTACGTCAGGGCTGACCACGGCGGCGGGGGTTTGGTTAACGGCTGCTATTGGAATAGCCGTTGGTCTAGGGCGTGAACAGACAGCGGTACTGTGTACGGTGCTGGCCTGGATGGTGCTTTATTTAGTGCCTTTCTTTTCACGCCCTATCAGTAAGAAAAAGGCTTCGCACTTAGAGGATGATGACGATATCACCGATAGTTGATTTCCACTTGCAAAATATTAAATGGCGCAATGGAGTGAAGGCTTAGCTCAAGGTTATAGGTCAGTCTTTTTCGACATCCTTTAAGTAGTCAAGTGAAGAGGTTCAATCTTTACTGGCTGTCTTCCTTCTTCCCCCGCTGCTTTTCGGCTTGCTGTACCGCTTTCTTGTCTTACCCCCTTTTTTTATATGGCCACCGGCTTCGCCTTGGGCGGTCTGCAAACTCTGCCGAAGCTTAGCTGCATCGCTATGGGTGAGCAGGCCGCGTAAGTCGTCCAGCAGCGCTTGCTGAAAAGCGCCGGGGTCGTCTTGTTGTTCGGAAATCGCCCGCAGGCGCTGCTCCCAAAGGGCGGTTCGTTCTGGCGTGCTGACGGCGCTGGGCAGGGCGGTAATCAGGGCGCTACCGAGTTTGGTGGCGCGTAGGGCTTTCTGCTGGCGCACTAAGTAACCGCGCTGTACCAGGGTTTCGATAATGCCCGCCCGGGTGGCTTCGGTGCCCAGGCCGTCGGTGTCGCGTAGGGTGCGGCGCACTTCCGGGTCGTCCACATAACGGCCAATGTTCATCATGGCTTTAATCAGGCTGGCGTCGGTGAAGGGTTCCGGCGGGCGGGTTTCCTTCTCTTCAACGCCTGCGTCTACTGCTTGGCAGGGCTCCCCTTGGGTGAGCGGCGGCAGCGGTGGAGTTTCATCGCGGGTGGTAAAGAGTGGCTTCCAGCCGGGGTCGAGAATACTTTGACCACGGGCGCGGAAGGCTTCGTCTAGCAGCGTAAACTCGGCTTTGACTTCGAAGGTGCGCAGCGGGCGATAAAACTGCGCCATGACGTTGCGCACAATTAAGCGGAACACGTGGCCTTCGGTGTCGGAAAGCTGACTGAAATCCGCCGGTTTGCCGGTGGGTGCGATCGCATGGTGTGCGCCTACCTGCTTGTCGTTCCAGGCTTTTGAGCGCAGCGTGAAGTCCGCCCCATTTAGCCACTGCTGTAGCGCTGGATCGTTTTCGCAGGCACCGGTTAAGCTGCGCTGGGCTAATTGAAGGTGCTCTTCGGGCAGGTAGCGGCAGTCTGAGCGCGGGTAGGTGATCAACTTGTGGCGCTCGTAGAGCCGCTGGCAAATATCCAACACCATCTGTGCGGAAAGCCCATGGCGGCGGGCGGCATCTACCTGAAGTGCGGAAAGCGAGTAGGGCAGCGGCGGCGCTTGGCTTTTTTCTTGCTGGTCGAGCTTGGTTAGGTGACCTGAAGCGCCGGGCAACTGAGCCGCTAGCGCGTCGGCAGGGGTGCGATCAATCAAGCGGCCTTGGTCATCAAGTGGTTGGTGCTCTTTGGGCGCCCACCAGGCGCGCAGTTGGCCCTGGGCTACCTTAAGGTCCACCCATAGCGGGTAGAAGGGATGCGGCTTGAAATCTCGGATGGCGTTATCGCGGCGCACAATCAGCCCGAGTACTGGCGTTTGCACGCGGCCCACAGAAAGCACGCCGTCATGACCAGCCTGGCGGCCAGTGAGTGTCCAGGCGCGAGTTAAGTTAATGCCGTACAACCAGTCAGCGCGCGAGCGCGCCTGGGCCGCCTGAAAAAGCGGTTGATAGTCGGCGTTGGGGTTCAGTTTTGCCAGTGCCCGGCTGACCGCAGGTTTGTTGAGATCGCTAATCAGTAGCCGCTGCACCGGGCCACGATACTTCATGTACTCGATGACTTCTTGCACCAACAGTTGACCCTCGCGGTCAGGGTCACCTGCGTGTACCACATCGGTGGCTTGTTTTATCAGCTTGCGAATCACCGCTAGCTGGCCCCGTGCCTTGGGGCGCGGCATCAGTTTCCACTGCTGCGGCACGATGGGAAGCCGATCCAACCGCCACTGTTTATCGGCGGGGTCGTAAGCCTCTGGCGGTGCTTGCTCCAGTAAGTGGCCGAGGCACCAGGTAACCGTGGTGTCGCCACAAACCATGGCGCCATCCTGGCGTTTGCTATAGCCCGGTAATGCCTCGGCAATGGCTTGGGCGAGGCTGGGTTTTTCGGCAATTATCAGGCGCATAGCAGCGAAGCCTTTATCGTATCCGTTGATGGCGCTTATGGTAGCAGACGGCGCCCAGCATTGGCGCCAGCGGGAGCAGAGCAATAGAGTGATGCGGTAGATGGCTATTGCTGTTAAGTTGTATAGATTATGTATAAATATTTTTATTGATAGCAACCAGTTTGATAGCGATGTGCTTGATAAACGCGTTGCTAGTTAAGGGGCGTCTACAATGCGCGATCGAGGCAGAACACGGCGTTTAATGGGATTAGGCGCACGCACCGGTGGGGCGATGCTAAAAACACGTCTAGGCGGGCAGGCGGATTGGCGCGCGCTTGGCGAAGCGTTATTCGAAGGGCTATCAGAATTGAAAGGGCCCGCCATGAAGCTGGCGCAGATCATGTCGCAGTGGGATGACTTGCTGCCCCCTGATCTCGCTGAGGAGCTTGCCCGCCTGCAGCGCCAGGCTGAGCCCATGCCGTGGCCGCGTATACGTGAAGCATTGGTATTACAATATGGCGATATTGACCACTATTTTAGTCAGTTTGAAGAGCGACCATTCGCCAGCGCCTCCATGGGCCAAGTTCACCGGGCGACGACCCACGAAGGCGAAACGATCGTTCTTAAGGTGCAATATCCAGGTCTGGCCGACGTGTTAGAAAGCGACCTGATACAGGTGCGGCGCATCATGCGCCTGGGTCGCTGGTTTAAAGTTCCGCAAGCACGACTGGATGCGCTATTTGAGGAGCTTGCCGAAAGCCTGCGTGGGGAGTTGGATTATCACGCCGAGGCCGCTGCGCTTGCGCGCTATCGTGAACGCTATCAGGATGACCCGCGGCTGGTGATCCCCGAGCCGCTGCCCGCGCTTTCCGGCCAGCATGTGTTGGCCATGCGCTATGTCGCTGGTACGCCGCTGCGTGAGTTAGCGGAAGCCGATGATACGACGCGTCAGGGGATCGCTCAGGCATTGGCGGACTGGATTACAGAAGAGCTGTTTACTTACGGCGAACTGCACGCCGACCCCCATGCGGGCAACTTTGCTGCCGATGCCGAAGGGCGGCTGGTGATTTACGATTTAGGGGCGGTCATCAGTGTGCCGGAGGGACGTATTAACGCCATGATGCAACTGCTCGATGCGACGTTAAAACACGACGCCATGGGGATGGATGAAGCACTGATGCAAATGGGCGGTCGCCAGGGCCAGGGCGCGCCGTTGGCGTTGTATCGCGAATCGGCAGAGTGTATCGCGCCGCTGTTTGCGCCAGGTGAGCAGGATTTCATTGATGTGCGGGTGCACCGCCGGTTACGCGAACTAACCCCCAAAGTGTGGGCAGCGATGGACCGTTTGCAGCCCCCGGCGGATACGCTGCTACTCTCGCGGGCGTTGAACGGCCATTATTGGAATCTGGTGCGTTTGGGGGCACGACTCGATATGCATAAGCGCACGCTACCACTGCTTCAGTGGGCGCATAAACGATAAATTGATTGCCACTGCGGTGTTGTCGGCCTTCGTGATAAACTATGTCGCCTTTAAACACAGTGGAGACGGCAATGCTGGCGGTATGGGTCGATCAGCTGCTGGGATTTGCCTCCGGGGCACTCTCGGCAATCAGGCAGCAAGAACATTATCCGGATTTCATGACCTGGGTGCGTGCCAAAGGCGCAGACGCATTCGAAGGTGATGTGGCAATGGCCCAAGCGCTGGCGCCGGTGCTGTGGTCACAAACGCCGCTGGAACGGCTAAGTTTTGCCTGTGAGCCGCTGGCGACGCCGGGGCGTAATGAACCATGCTGGTGTGACTCGGGGCGTAAATTTAAGCAGTGCTGCTATAAGGTTGAGTTTCCCACCGACATTCCCGACCAGATGATGTGGATGCTCTCGCTGCGTGAGTGGAAGGGTGCCACCCTAAAAGCGGCCCTGGATAGTCAGCAAGCGCCGCCGCAAGCATTGTTGGAAGCTGGCTTAATCGCGGCTGAAAGTGGCCAGACGGGGCGTGCTATGCAAATCCTTGAATCGCTGTTTGATGGCAGCGATTGGTCACGATTGCCCGAACAGGCCGAGCCAGCCTTTGAAATTCTGCTGGATATTTACCAAGAGCGTGGCTTTACCCGCAAGCGCGCCGACCTGCTCGATGAGGTGATGGAGCGCGGGCCGATGTTTTTGCGCGGCGTCGCCCTTGAACGCCTGTGCTTGATGCATCTTGATAATGATGACTTGGATAGCGCCCGCGGTGCCTTTGTAAAAGCTCAGCAGGCGCTGCCCGATTCGCCCACCTTGGCTTATATCGAGGCCATGTTGCTGCTTCATGAAGGCCATGAGCAGGAAGCTAAAGAGCGTGCCAACTTCTGGTATCGCCGCTTGGTTCGTCAAGGAGAACTGGACGAAGACCAACTCGATTTCTTAGCTGCCCTGGCGGAAAACCCCGGCGCAACGCTTGCCGATCAGCTGCTCAGTGCGGAAGAGGATCTTGCCACACCCCTGGTGTCGCTTCAGGCGCTGCTGGCTGCGTTGCCCACCGCCCCCAAAATCGATATTCAAGCCGACCCTGACAGTGGCCGGTTGCTTTATAACACCAGTGCGCGTGAAGCGACGCTATTTGCCGCTTGGCATGAGCAGTTTCAGGTACTGGTTGACGAAGACGTAGCGCTGGGCTTCCGCGATGACCCTTGGGGCAACGCGATTGAATGGATGTCGGCGCTCTGCGCGCATCCCGAGTGGCTGGATGCCCCGCAGGTGGTGCAGGATTTAACTTTGGCGCTTACTAGCCGCTTTGGTAGCTTGCCGTGGATGGCACCCAGCCTGCTGGAGCCGCTGGCATTACGCCTTTCACGCTGGTTGGAACAGGCCCGCGCAGAAGGCGATGGCAATCTTTGCTGGGACGATGCTGACAATGCCATATTGCTACGCACTGGCTTGGCGCTGGTGGTCGGTATGGAGCGAGGTGCGCGCCAGCACTCCCGCGAGTTGGCCGAAGAGTTGCTGTTGATCGATCAGGAAGACAGCTTGGGGCTTCGCGAGCTGGTGTTGGACCAACTGCTGCGGGACGACCGTAATGAAGAAGCGCTCGCCTTGGCCGAAGAGAATGACGACGACGGTTCGCTGGTGCTTGGGTTGTTAATGGGCAAAACCCTAGCGCTCTATCGGTTAGAACAGTATGAGGCTGCTGAAACGGCGCTTGGCGATGCAGTGGGTCATAATCGCTATGCGTTAGAGCTGATTTGTGCCGAGAACCCAAGGCCCTCCATGCCCCATCCCGATGGTCAGGTAGATCCCGGCTCCCGGGCTGAAGCGTGGCAGTATCGTACGTTGATGCGCGACCAGTGGCGTACGACACCAGGGGCCTTGGACTGGTTAGAAGCTCATCGCTAAGTTATCTCTTCAAGCCTGCTTAAGCAGGCTTGGGGGTCGGCACTAACTGCTGGTCTCGGCTGATCCAGATGGCTAAGACAATGGCGGGGATGCCCAGTAGCGTCGCAATGACAAAAAAGCTCGGGTAGCCCTGAGCAGTGACGACCAGCCCGCCAAAACCGCTTAAGAATTTTCCCGGCAACGTCATCAATGATGAGAACAGCGCGTACTGCGTCGCGGTATAAGCGCGGGATGTTAGGCTGGAAAGAAAGGCGATAAACACCGCGCTGGCTAAGCCATTGGCGAGATTGTCACCAATAATTGTGACCACCAGCATGGGAAGCTGATTGCCCATGACGGCAAGGGCCGCAAACAGCAGGTTGGTCAACATCACCAACCCTGCACCGAAGATGAGTAAAGGGCCGATACCGTAACGCGCCACTAACAGCCCACCTAAGATTCCCCCCGCAATGCTCATCGCGATGCCAAATATATTGGTCACGTTAGCTATTTCTGCCAGCGAAAATCCCAGGTCGATATACAGCGGATTGGCCATGGACGCCATGGCCAGGTCACTAATTCTAAACACTGCAATAAAGACCAAAATCCACAGCGCCTTGACCCCGAAACGGCGAAAGAAATCGGTAAACGGGCATACCAGTGCACCAATGCTCCAGGCACCCAAACGGCGTAAAATTTTGGGTTTACCGCGGCTGGCACGAATAAAGGCACGCACCTTGGGTTCGTGAATCAGTTGAATGGAGAGTGATGCACGTTTGGGTTCTGGGCGCAGCAGTACGGTAAGTACACCAACGCTCATTAACGCCGCCATGCAAAGATAAGCCACGTCCCAAGAGGCGGATGCCGCGATATACAGCGCCCCCGCCCCGGCGGCGAGCAAGCCACCGCGATAGCCAATGATATAAGTGGAGGCCATAGCGGCCTGGACGTTGTCATCAGCGGACTCGATGCGATAAGCGTCGATAGCAATATCTTGCGTCGCCGAGCCAAAGGCCACGAGCAGTGCAAACAGGGCCACCCAGCCAAGATTCCCGACGGGGCTTAAGCCCGCCAGCCCTACCAACCCAGCGGCAATCATCCCTTGCGCTAACAGCATCCAGCCACGACGCTGGCCAAAGGCACGGGTCAGCAGTGGTAGCGCTAATCGGTCAACCACCGGCGCCCAGAAAAACTTGATCGAATAGAGCATGCCAATCCAGGCAAAAAAGCCAATCGCAGCGACTTCCACCCCATCGCTGCGCAGCCAGGCTGAGAGGGTTGAAAATACCAGTAGAAATGGCAGGCCTGCAGAAAACCCCAAAAAAAGCATGGTGATAACGGGCGCACGACAATAAATCGCCAGTGCAGCAAGCCAACTGCGCTGGGGGGTGGGGCTGGGCATTAAACAAGACTCCTGGAAAGACGTTAGCGATAACCAAGTGATAAACTGAGGAGATGTTCTATTACAAAGTTCTATTACTAAGTTCTATCACAAAGTTCTATCACAAAACCGACAGCTTACCGGAGAGGAGTTTTCCATGTCGATTACGGCGCATCAGGTAGTTACCTTGCACTATGTCCTCAGCGATGTGCTCAACGATGGCAGCAGGCAAGTACTCGATGATTCCCATGCACGTAATAAGCCACTGGAGTATCTTCATGGGCACGACAATATCGTGCCGGGGCTAGAGCGTGCACTTGCGGGCCAAACGGCCGGGGCCGAGCTAAGTGTTCAACTAATGCCCGCCGATGCCTACGGTGTACGCAACGAGGCGCTGGTCCAAGAAGTGAGCCGCGGATCGTTTGGCAACGCTGAGTTGGCGCCGGGCAGTCGCTTTCAAACCGAAGGCGAAGCCGGGCCACAAATCGTGACGGTACTGGAAGTGGAAGGTGACCGTGTCACCGTTGATACCAATCACCCCCTTGCTGGGCGAACACTTAATTACCAGGTAACGATTCTAGACGTGCGTGACGCCACCCGCGCCGAATTGGCAAAAGGCCACCCGTTGCCGCCAGGGACTGAACACAGTAAGGTCGAAGACCGCAAGGTGCTGTAGCGCTAATAACCCCTAAAAATTGATCGGTATCAATTTCCTGTTTAACCGCTTTCCCCCGCCTTCCGTTACTTGACCCAGGTCAGCATTCTTCCGCCATTGAGTGACTAGTATGAACGCATACATCACGGCGGGAGGATTGACCATGTATTGGGATGACACAATTATCTTTGGCTTAGCCACCGTCGCGTTGGTAATCGCATTTATGGTGGGTTGGGTGGGCTTCGTGATTCGCGATCATCTACGTAAAGGTGGGCGCAAGAAGTAGCTTCCCAGTTCATGTAAACCTTGTCAGGGGAGGGGGTTTGCGAGCTTAGTAAACCTCCTGTTGCCAGCCCTTTTTGGGCTGGCTTTTTTTTGGCTGCTTTATAGAGGCGGTATGCATTTTAATAGCTGATAAACAGAGCCAGCCTATTGGCGTCGCATAACATCCGCATACATAGGCGCTAGCCTGCCAAGCAGTTCATTACGGGCCCCAAGGGCAATGCCTTCCTCTTGCATAGCTGCGTCGAGATGTTCAACTAAACGATTAAAATGCACATCTGTCAGCCCCATATGTTGATGAGCACGATCCATCGGCGGGCCTTCATAGCGGCAGGGGCCGTCGCTTACATCGCATAGCTGGCTGGCCAGAGAATCTGCAAATAAATCGATATTCGTGTTAGCAAAAAACACGACCACTTCGGGATCATCCGCAATTCGGTATAAAAGGTTCTCAACGACTGCATCAATCTTGACCGCCCCGCCAAGTCGCTCGTACAGCGTTATTGAATGAGTTGCTGATTGATGAGCGCAGCCTGCAAGCGAAAACGCTGCCGCTACAAACGTTAACGCTCTTAAATACCGGCGTGTACGACGGTGTTTGCGTGGATAGATCATAGCGCCCCGCTTAAAAAGCTGCCTGAAGTGAAAGGTAACCGCCGCGCTGGGAAGGCAGGCCGGCAATATTGCCTAAGTCCAACCACGCGCCCGTTAGCGATAGGTGCTTATTGAAGAAATAGGCACTGTAGAGACTTTGCCAATCGTCTTCTCTGGCTGCGCTTAAGTTATCGGGCTTCTGGCGATATTCAGTGCCAATGATCCATTGTGGGGTTACAAAAACGCCCACGCTGCCCTCAGCTACCCAGGAGTGATTACCTTGGTCACCGCCAAAGCCTAGTAGGCCGCCCTGGTTGGCATCGGTATTACGTAGGGTGGCGTTGAGCAGCACATTACGACCTGCCAAAGCGCCAAACAACAATTTACTGGCACTGAAATACATATCGTTGCCGCGTGTGTTATCGGCGCCTAAAGCCGTCGGAATAGCGCCATCGACTAGACGTTTATGCTGTACGCCGACACTCCAAATCCCCCAAGGGTGATAGAGCACATCGCCGAGTAAGCGTAGTTTCACACCATAAATGTCTTGGCTTAATTCGCCACCCAAGGTTTCTAGGTCTAGCGTTTGGCGTGCCACCGACAATTCTAAGCGGTCGTAAATGTTCACGCTGGCGCCGGTCACTGTTAGTTGGTAATCATCAACCCAGGCGCGGGAAGCCGCGGCGGTGATGCCCACTTCCTGTTCGCTGGCCGTGCTTGAAAGTACAGCCCAGGGGGATAAACCACCACCTGCGGCTCCTTCAATGGCACTAACTGCCCCCGTGCCGAGGATGCGACTACCGGCTAAGGTGGGTGTGGCAATAAGTACAGAGCAAACCGCTAGACAGAGTGCAAGATAGACAGCCAGGGAGTGTCGGAAGAGGGGGCTGATCGTTGTTAACGTAAGTTGAAATACCGTCATAGCTTTCTCTGAGCCGTCTCAAGTAAAGACGATGTTGGGTGTGGTAATAAAAGCGGCGTAAAGTTATCCAGCCAGCCGGGGAGTTCATCAGCCGGCATGGGTTTAGCAATCCAGTAACCTTGTAAAAAATCACAGCCAAGCTTGCTTAAAAGCTCGGCGCTGGCTCGATTCTCAACGCCTTCAGCAACAAGGCGCAGTCCTAAGCTGTGGCCCATCTCGATCGTTGAGCGGACAATTGTTAAATCATCTTTTTGTGAGTCGATGGCCAGCACGAAGGATTTATCAATCTTGAGTTCACTGACGGGCAGACGTTTGATTTGCGCCAATGACGAGTAGCCCGTGCCGTAATCATCAATCGCGATGCTCAGTCCCAGTTGATTAAGCTCAAGTAGCGTAGACATGGCCGCATCAACATCTTGCATGACTGCGCTCTCGGTGACTTCTATGCTCAATTGCGCCGGATTGAGCTGATAGCGCTCAAATAAGCTCGTCAGGTGAACGGATAACTGGCGGTCGACTACATCACTGGCAGAGAGGTTTACCGCTATCGATAGGTGATAACCTTGCTGCTTCCAAGCGTGCAGCTGGGCACAGACATTAGCCAGCATCCACTGGCTAAGCATGCGGATACTGCCTGAACGTTCGGCTAAACCAATAAACTCATCCGGCGGTATAAAGCCCAGCGAAGGATGGCGCCAGCGCATTAAGGCCTCGCACTGATTAACACGACCCGTCATTGCATTTACTTTGGGTTGATACGCCATCCATAGTTCACCGTTGCTAACCGCATCCTGTAAATCACGAATCAGCGTGAGCTGTCGCAAGTGGTGTTCATCTTGCCCTTCAAGATAACGTTGGTGGGTGTAGCGGTGGCGGCGCGCCATATCAAGCGCTATATCGGCGCGACGTAGCAGCAATTGCGGACTATCACCATGGTCGGGATAATTAGTCTCGCCTGCCGACAATGATGGCGTAATGGGTGATTTATCAAGATCTATAAGAAGGTGCAAGGTGGTGAAAAGACGTGCGCGCCAAGCAAAGTCGCTTTTTGATTGCTTGACGAGTAGCAAGAGTTCGTCGCCATCTAACCGGTAGGCAGTGCTTTCCGGGACGTCTAAATGCTGCAAACGTTTAGCTAGCGTCACCAACATATGATCCCCCAGCGCGTAGCCGAAGGTGTCGTTAATATCGCGGAAGTTATTAATCGCAAGGCGCAACAGAGTGAACGGCTCGCCGCGTTGAATCAGGAGAGTAATATCCTCATGGGCGCTGATACGGTTGGGTAAATCGGTGAGTAAGTCGTGGCGTGACTGGTGATGTAGGGTGGCTTCGCGCTGAGCGATTGCTTCTTGCATTGCATGCAATGTAGACGCCAGTAGCCCCGTTTCGCTGCGTTCATTACCTTTCGGTAGCTCGGTGAAACGCTCTCCCCGGCCAATCCGCTGTGCCGCTGTGGCTAGTTCCATTAAGGGTTTGCTTATGCTCCGCGCTAACCACGTGGCAAGTAGCACGGTAAATAGTAAAATTAGGGCTATTATCCCTAGCAGTTGCCACTGTAGTGAGCGGTAAGCACCCAGCAGTTCGTCACGGGAAATTTGCAGCAGCGCGTAAGTGTGATTCGAGTCATCGGCGTAAAGTGCACTGGCATAAGAGAGATACTCTGCATCAGGTGTCATTTGACTATTCGATGCGTATTCGCCTTTCAATAATTCGTCGATACTACCGCTTATTAATTGTTGGGCTAATTGTTCGTGATGGGTACTGGCGAGGTAGCTTATTTCGCCATTATCTTGGTAGTTGATCACGCTAATGTTTAGCCCGGTGAGTGCATTAATCTCCCTGGTCACGGTTTCATTGATTAAAAATCCCATGCCCACCCAGCCAATGAGGTTAGGAGCTCGTACGGGCAGTAGGGCAAACTCGTATGGCTGACCTTCAACAATCACCACGCTTGCCGCAGAGCCATTGTTACGAGCGTTTTCGAACAATTGTGGGAACGGCATAGGGCTATTTTGAGCGTGATGGCTACTGGCTAAAATACGGCCCTCCAAGTCATTAAGTAACACGATATCGGCTTTGGCACGATCACCGTGGTTGGCCAGCACGGAGTTGAGCGTGTCGGTATTTTGAGTGGAGACGGCGCTTTTAAAACCGAAATCATCAGCGAGGATGGCGACGTTATCGCTTAATTGTTCACCACGAGCATCTAGTAACTGGCTGAATACTTTGGCGCCCACATCTAAACGCTGAGCGCCTTTGGCAAGAGCGTCGTTTTGGGTGGCGTGTAAAAAAGCCGCACCCGTGGCGATTTGCGAGACAATCACCAACGTAAGCAGTACTAGCATCAGGCGCGTTCGAAAGCGCATAGCAACCTCACCGAGTAGCGGATCGAAAAATCCTGCGCACCTGTCTGCACTTACGTGGCATCTCTAAAACGCTGCTGAAGGGGGGAAAGCGGCTGCGTTGAAGGGGGCAGCGCATTTAACTCCAGACGGACGTCCAGTTGGTCAGCGCCGCTAATGCTACCTTCCCACCAGACTTGCTGGCTGTCGTCGAGGCGAGGATGCCATACACGTATACGATGTTGGCCCGGCGGTAAATTGGCAAGATTAAGCGTGCCATCAGCCTTCGTTGTTGCCGTATAGTGAGCATCACTGACAACAATAAACGCCTGCATATGATCGTGAATATTGCACCCCAAAACGACAATGCCCGGCTGGTCAAAATGAACGGGCGGTGGGGTTTCCTTAAGGTAAAGGTTTAAATCGAAGGTTTTGGCTGGCGAGAAGGAGTAGACATGGTGGCGCGTTGTGTCCTGGTTGGGGAAAGCCACATAGCTGCCGGTGGGAACTGTTAATACCTTAGGATAAAAGGCTGCATCGCGTTGGTACACGTTTTGCTCTTGAGGTTGATTAGCGGGTACCGCTGTATCGTAGTAAATCTCAACAACCGCATTTTCAAGAGGCTGTCCTTCGATGCTGCTAACCATCACTTGGGCGGCATGAATCATTGGGCTGAACAGCGTCAATAGCAGGGCAAATGTCAGGGCAGCTCGCTTAGCTTGATAATCAAAATAAGGGCGACATTGTTTTTTTAGCATTACCATTTATACCCTACGAGAAGCGTGATAAATAATGGGAATGATAATGTAGGGATTAATCAAAAAAGTCATGCTGATACTTTAACGATGCGCCAACACTTATCTGCTCACGGGAATCATTACCGTAAAACCATCAGTATAAAGAGTGCCTACGATAGGAGCTGTGTTAGACAGGGAAGCTTAACGCAGTATTGTTTGGCGCTATGGTTGGCGCCAGGTATCTCGCCAGGCCCGCATGACTCGCTCCGGGTACCACGTTTCCCCCAAGCTGCCGTTATAACGCGCTAATGCACGGGTAAAGTCGCCGTTTTCGATCGCAAGGTAGTGCGCCAAAATCGTACAGCCATAGCGCAAATTGCGTGGCGGATGGGTTAAGTCATCTATCGGAAGCCCTAACTCGCTGACCCAGAAGGGCATGATTTGCATTAAGCCGACAGCGCCTGCCGAGGAAATCGCATCCGCTTTAAAGGCACTTTCCACTTGAATTAAGGCTAATATCAGTTCGGGAGGTAAGCCTGCCAGCCTGGCTTCTTGGTAGAGGTGCGTCAGTAGCGTCTGGCGCTCTGCTGCGTCATCCATAAAACGCGCTAGCGCTGTGTCCATGCGTAAACGCCATTGGCGCGCTAGCCATTGCTGTTGAGCTGTTTGATGATGCTGATTAACGGCTCCTAGGGTTGGGCGCAGGCCCGGTGGTAGCGGTTGTGCTGCTGCCGCCAGTCCTGCGTGTCCCAGCAAGAGCACGCTAAGCGTCATTGCAACGCTTAGCCAGCGCCGCGCCATGATAATAGACGCAGCGGCTGCCTTGGCGAGTTTAGCGGGCCTTCTCAAGTAGGAAGTCGATAATTTGATCTGCAGACACCATCGTCGCTTCGCTATCCCGGCGACCTTTATATTCCAGCTCACCGTTGTCTAAACCTCGGTCGCCGATCACCAAGCGATGCGGAACGCCCATTAGTTCCAAGTCGGCAAATTTAACACCGGGGCGGGTGTCACGGTCATCCAGCAATACGTCTAGGCCAGCGGCGGTTAATGCTTGGTAAAGTCGCTCAGACTCTTCGCGAACACGCTGGGATTTATGCGCATTCATGGGTACCAGGGCCACTTGGAATGGCGCAATAGCGTTGGGCCAGATAATGCCCGATTCGTCGTGATTCTGCTCAATGGCGGCGGCAACCACACGGGTCACACCGATGCCATAGCAGCCCATCCACGGGTGGCTGGTCTTGCCATTATCGCCTAGTACGTTAGCGTTCATGGCCTGGGAATATTTCTGGCCAAGCTGGAATACGTGGCCAACCTCAATCCCACGCTTGATAGAGAGCGTGCCTTGGCCATCTGGGGACGGATCACCTTCAACGACATTGCGTAGATCAGCTACGTCTGGCAGGGCAACATCGCGCTCCCAGTTAATGCCGAAGTAGTGCTTGTCATCCACATTGGCACCAGCGCCGAAGTCGCTCATCAGCGCCACGCCGCGGTCGATAATCACAGGCATCTTCAGGCCTACCGGGCCAAGCGATCCAGGACCGGCGCCTACCGCCGCGCGAATCTCTTCTTCGCTGGCCATGGTTAGCGGCTTGGCAACTTGGGGCAGGTTTTCTGCTTTCACTTCGTTCAGCTCATGGTCACCGCGGACCAGTAATGCGATTAAGCCACCCTCCGCTGCGTGAACCATCAATGTTTTAACGGTTTTTTCAATCGGCAGCTTGAATTGCTCAACCAAGGTGGCGATGGTTTTGGCATCGGGGGTATCGACCAAACGCAGCTCTTCGCTGGGTTCGGCGCGGGTAGCCTGGCTGCCAAGGGGGGCAGGCAACGCCTCGGCTTTTTCCATATTGGCCGCGTAGCCGGAAGAGGTGGAGAACACAATATCGTCTTCGCCCGAGTCCGCAAGTACATGGAATTCATGCGAGCCGGTGCCTCCGATGGAGCCGTTGTCGGCAATAACCGGGCGGAAGTCGAGTCCTAAACGCGTGAAAATACGCGTGTAGGCGTCATACATATCTTGGTAAGTCTGCTTCAGCGAGGCTTCATCAAGGTGGAAGGAGTAAGCGTCCTTCATAATGAACTCACGTGAACGCATGACCCCAAAACGCGGGCGAATTTCGTCGCGAAATTTCGTCTGAATCTGATAGAAATTGACCGGTAATTGCTTGTAACTGGCGATCTCTTTGCGCACCAGGTCGGTAATGACTTCTTCGTGGGTCGGGCCGACACAGTAATCACGGTCGTGACGATCTGTTAAGCGCAAAAGCTCAGGGCCGTACTGCTCCCAACGGCCAGACTCCTGCCAAAGTTCAGCCGGCTGCACAGCGGGCATCAATACCTCTTGCGCGCCGGCACGGTTCATCTCTTCGCGTACAATGGCTTCTACTTTGCGCAATGTGCGCAGGCCAAGCGGCAGCCACGTGTAAAGCCCTGATGTTAAACGACGGATCATCCCGGCGCGGAGCATTAGCTGATGGCTAATGACTTCGGCGTCGGCCGGGGTTTCTTTCAGAGTGGCAATCAATAATTGGCTGGCGCGCATGGGGCGAGTATTCCTGGGTGCGTGTTAGTTTAATAAGTTTTTAAGAATCGTTTTTAAATCATCGTTTTACATCATAGCTAAATAGCGATGCTTACCATCAGGGCGATGCCCCGTAGCGTTGAATGATGCCATTGTACGGCCTCGTGGCTAAAGCGGCAAAATAGAGTGGTCTGTAAACTACCTGCGCTTTTGGATGACTGTGTTAAACTAAATGCGCTTTAAGGCGCGTTAGCCAATAGCAGGATTGGTCGGAACAAAAAAATAGGCTGACGACCGTTTTTTCATCTTGAGGGAACCTTCATGCACCATGCCGTTCGTCGCTGGTTGACAGGCGCCGTAGTGGGCGTCTCCATTGTGTCACTGAGTGGTTGCGGTACGCTTTTTCATCCTGAGCGCAAAGGCCAATTGAGCGGTGATATCGATCCGGTTATCGCCATCGCCAACGGGGTGGGGTTACTGTTTTTTATTGTACCTGGCGTGATCGCCTACGCCGTGGATTTCTCTAATGGCACCATCTATCTGCCCGGCCGGGATAGCGCCTCAGTAGATGTTCACCAGTTAGACGACGCTATGGATGTAGCTTCCCTGGAAAAACTGTTATCTGAGAAGGCCGGTCAGCCAGTGAGCCTTGAAAGCGAATTGGTCATGATCGAAGAAATGGACAGTCTCGATGAAGCGCTTGCCATGGTGCGTATGTCAGGCATATGGGATGAAGAGAAGCTTTCAGCAATGTAATGTCGGTATTAATTTCAAAAATAGCATCGTTCTTAAAACAGTACTCGCAAAAAACAGTATTGATCACAAAAAACCAGCCAAGTGTAAAGCTTGGCTGGTTTTTTTCATCCTGAGCAAGCATTAAGCAGGCTAGGCGGCATTAGGCGCGCTGGGAAACCGCGGTGGGTGTGCTTCCATATAGGCGTGACAGGCGCGCAGAACACGAACATCATCGTACTTACCACCTGCGAGCTGAAAGCCTACCGGCAAACCGTTTTCGGTGAATCCACAGGGCACCGATGCGGCGGGTTGCTGGCTAAGGTTAAAGGGGTAGCTAAAGGGTGCCCACTCTTCCCAATCCCGCATGTCACTGCCTGGGGGGACTTCGTGGTTGATTTCAAACGGTGAGATAGCCACCGAGGGTGTCATTAGCAAATGATACTCTTGATTGAAATGCTCCAGGCGCTGCGTTAGTTCTGCGCGATCCGCCCAGGCACGAAACAGCTCAACCGCTTTCCAGGGTTCCGCTTCACGGGCATTGGTGACCATGCCTGGGTCCAGAAGCGTGCGCTGATGTTGATTCATTTGTGACCACTGCTCTAACGAGGCGGTAAACCAAAGCTTACGGAAAGTCTCCAATGGGGACAAAAAACCTGGGCTCACTTCGATTATTTCAGCGCCCAATGCCTCTAGCCTATCTGCCGCTACGCGCACGCGTTCAGCGATCTGCGGATCTACCTTGGCATAACCAAGATCGGCGGAGTAACCAATCCTTAACCCGGCTAGACCTTTATCGAGGTCCACTCCCCAGCAATCGGGCTGCCCACGTGTGGCGTAGGGGTCACGGTAGTCGTAGCGGCCTATCACGTTCAGCATACTGACGGCATCGCGCACGGTGCGGGTTAATGGCCCTAGATGTGAAAGGCTGGGTTCTTTCGCGGGCGGCCACTGGGGCGTCCAGCCATAGGTAGGCTTAAAGCCAAATACACCGGTGAAAGCGGCAGGAATACGAATGGAACCACCTGAGTCGCCTCCCTGGTGGAGTACTCCCATGTTGAGCGCTGCAGCCACAGCGGCACCGCCGGAAGAACCGCCCGGCGTTAGGCGCGTATCCCAGGGATTGGCCGTAGCGCCAAAGAGACGATTATCGGTGACCGCTTTCCAGCCGAATTCGGGCGTGTTGGTTTTGCCCAGTATCATTGCACCTGCTTCGCGTAGCATACGTGCTGGGGGCGAATCGGTATCACATAATGCGTCAGACGAAGTAAGCGACCCCTCGCGACAGGGCATGCCCGCCACTTGGGTCAAATCTTTAAGTGATACCGGAATGCCATCAATGGGACTTAGCGGTTTTCCTTCGCTCCAGCGCCGGGTTGAAGCGCTTGCCGCGGCCTCTGCGCCGTCAGTATCTACATAGACATAGGCATTAACCGCTGGATTGAAGCGCGCAATTCGCTCAAGCGCTGCGCGGGTTGCTTCAATCGGGGAGGCGTCTCGACTTTTAAACAGGCGGGCTAAGGACTGGGCATCCAAACTACCGAGATCGGTATCGCTCATTGCACACTCCTTAGGTGGTTGGGATCTGCTTCGGGCGCTTGAGCGCGCAGCCAGCTAATTTCCTCAGCCCATATGTCGGGTTCGATGGTTTCTAAAATCATGGGAATGCCGCTAATCCGCGCATCTTGCATGATAGTAGTAAAAGCAGGCAGGCCGATGTTGCCTTTCCCAAGGCTATGATGGCGGTCAACCCGGCTGGCAAAGTCGCTCTTGGCGTCATTTAAGTGCATGCCGCGTAAGTACTCAAACCCCACCACACTAGCGAACTCATCAAGCGTTGCTTGTGTAACGTGGGCGCTGCGCAAATCATAGCCTGCTGCAAAGGCGTGGCAGGTATCAATGCATACGCCCACGCGGGTTTTATCGTCTACGTGCTCAATGATCTCGGCTAAATGCTCGAAGCGCCAGCCTAGGTTAGTGCCTTGCCCAGCGGTATTCTCAATCACTGCGGTAACACCCTGGGTATGCGTAAGCGCTTCATTAACGGACTCGGCAATACGCTTCAGGCAGTCGCTTTCGCTGATTTTGTTCAGGTGGCTACCAGGGTGAAAGTTGAGCAGCGTCAGGCCGAGCTGTTCGCAGCGCTGCATTTCATCCAGAAATGCCGCCCGAGACTTGTGCAGGCCTTCCTGTTCAGGGTGGCCAAGGTTGATCAGATAACTATCGTGGGGCAGGATCTGCGCCGGCGCGAAGTTATGCTCAGCGCAGGCGTCGCGAAACGCTTGAATAGCCTCATCGGTGAGTGGTTTACCCTGCCACTGGCGCTGATTTTTAGTGAACAGTGCAAAGGCATTGGCGCCGATTTCTACCGCCCTTTGAACGGCTTGGTCTGCGCCACCCGCAGCGCTCACATGGGCTCCTAGGTACTTCACGGTAGATTATTCCTTGTCATTTATTTGAACATATTGAGCATTTGCATCGATCAATGGCTATCTAAAAAGCGTTTGAACGCGGCGGGCTCGTCGGTGATCACACCGGCAATGCCCCACGCCCAGCGGCTATGGAATGCGCTGGGGTCATTGGCGGTGTAGCACAATATTTGGTAGCCATCGCGCTGCATGGCATCGGCTTGAGCGCGCTTCAAGCGTGGCCAGTCGGGGTGCACGCTGAAAGCCTCAATGGCTTCACACTGCGCTCGCCAGTTTTTGGGTACGCTGCCAAACAGCACCCCTAGTGCCAAGCGCTCTTTGCCTGCAAACTGACGGCAGTGGGCAAGAGCGCTGGCATTGAAGGAGGAGATAATCAGCCGCTCGGGAGGCAGCGTATCCAACATCTCTGGCAGGGCGCGCTCAACCAGCGCAATAGGGTCGCGACCTTTATTGACTTTGATCTCCATGTTGACGCCCATTTCCAACTCGTTAAGCAGCGCCAGCATGGCCTCTAAGCTGGGCATTTTTTCACCCGCAAAGCTATCGCCAAACCAGCTGCCTGCATCCAGCGTTTTTGCCGTTGCCCAATTCAGGGAAGCGAGATTGCCTCGCCCGTTTGAACAACGCGCCACATCGGCGTCGTGCCAAATGACCGGCGTGCCGTCCCCCAGTAGTTGAACATCCAATTCTACCCATGTGGCTCCCGCCTGGTGGGCGGCGCGCACCGCTGCCAAGGTGTTTTCAGGGGCAGCGGCAGAGTAGCCGCGGTGGGCGATCAGCGCAGGAACTTGAATAGCGGGATGCGTCATGACAAATCTCTAAGCCTTAGACGATAAAAGAGACATAATTCTAGCATGGGTGCATGACAGCGGGATTTCATCCACTCCTGAATCTTAGACCAATATCCAAGTCCAATATTCAAGTCCAACAACAGACGCTAGCGTGCTAGCTTGATTTATAGCCCCTGACGCGCTTGTATAGCAGCACCTATTGTCATGGCTAGCATTAACAAGCCGAATAAAGAGAGGAAACCTTAATGTCTCAGCGTATCCAGTTTGCTCGTACCGGCGGTTCTGATGTTCTCGAACTGGCCGATGTTACGCCCGCTGAACCCGGCCAGGGTGAGGTGCGTATTACCAATAAGGCCGTTGGCCTTAATTTTATTGATATTTATGTCCGTACCGGACTTTATCCTGCGCCCTCTATGCCTTCCGGGCTAGGCACCGAAGGCGCCGGGGTGGTCGATGCCGTTGGTGCGGGTGTCACGCACTTAAACGTTGGTGATCGAGTGGCCTATGCCCAAGGACCGTTGGGCGCCTATGCAGCACTTCACACGCTGCCTGCGGCTAAAGTGGTCAAGCTCCCTGACTTCGTCGATTTCGAGACGGCGGCAGCCAGTATGCTCAAGGGCCTGACCGTGCAGTATTTGCTGCGCCAAACTTGTGAACTGAAAGGCGGAGAAACCATTCTGTTCCACGCGGCTGCGGGTGGGGTGGGGTCGATTGCCTGTCAGTGGGCGAAGTCGTTGGGCGTTAAGCTGATTGGTACCGTTAGTTCGCAGGAGAAAGCAGACCTCGCGATGGCTAACGGCGCTTGGGCAACGATCAACTATAGTGAAGAGAGCGTGGTCGAGCGTGTGCGTGAGCTAACTAACGGCGAAATGTGCGATGTCGTGTATGACTCAGTAGGTAAAGACACCTGGGAAATGTCGCTGGATTGCCTAAAGACCCGCGGGCTTATGGTCAGTTTTGGTAACGCCTCTGGCCCGGTCGAGGGCGTCAATATCGGCATTCTCAACCAGAAAGGCTCTCTTTTTGTAACCCGCCCGAGCCTTAACGGCTACGCTGATACCCGCGAGCGCTTGGAAATGATGAGCAATGACTTTTTCTCCATGCTTGAAAGCGGCAAAATCAAAATAGATATCGCCAACCGTTACCCGTTAGCAGAAGCAGGCAAAGCCCAAGACGCGGTGCAAAGCCGCAAAACCACCGGCTCCACCATTCTCTTGCCATAGTCAGTGAGTTGTATCCGAAATTTCTCACTCGCTTAGGCTCTTTAATAGCTCGGCAATGCCGGGCTTTTTGTTGGTAAAGGCTATAGAAATATCGAGTTTAAGGGCATGCAGGGGTTAAGGGTATTCAGGGGCTATACGTGTGTATAGTAATCGTCTAATGTGCAGGGCAATGATCATGTTGTGAGTGTGGTGTGCACCAATAATATGTTGCCCCTATAAAGCGGCGGCCAGGGAGTAGGAAAAGGATGTCTGCTGAGGGCTTAAGTGTTGAAAGTTCAGGCGCCGATGGCACAGGTGTTGAGACACTGAATATCGAAACGATAGATCTCGGATGGTTAGCGCTAACACCAAGTACATTAGTGTTTATTGTGCTTGGATTAACACTCGTCGCCTTTGTCTGGGGCAGGTTTCGCTACGATTTAGTCGCATTGTCAGCGCTTCTGGGATCAGTCATGTTGGGGCTGGTGCCAGCCGAAGAGGCCTTCACCGGTTTTGGCCACCCGGCGGTGATTACCGTTGCCGCAGTACTGGTACTCAGCCGTGGCTTTGAGCGTTCCGGTGTGGTCGATATTATCGCCAAACAAGTACTCAAAGTGGGTGAGAACCTGCTGCTTCAGTTACTAGTGTTGGTGGGTACCGTCGTATTGCTCTCGGGTATTATGAACAATGTCGGGGCTTTGGCGTTGCTGCTGCCGGTGGCCATGCGGCTTGCCCGTGAACATAACACCTCGCCTTCTTTACTGCTGATGCCACTAGCATTTGGTTCCTTGCTGGGTGGTTTGACGACCTTAATAGGTACCCCGCCCAATATCATTATTTCCAGTTATCGCCGTGATGTGACCGATGAAGCATTTAGCATGTTTAGCTTTGCTCCGGTCGGCATTGCGGTAGCGCTGGCGGGATTAGCGTTTATTGTGCTGGTGGGCTGGCGCTTCACGCCAAAGCGAAGCGGCCAAGCATCGGCTGACGAAATGTTCGATACCGCCAACTATTTAGTCGAATTGAAAGTGGGTGAAGAGTCGAAAGCCAAAGGCTTGACGCTTCAGCAACTGCGCGATGAGCTGGACGAAACGATTCCCGTATTAGCGGTAGTGCGCGATGACAACCGTCGCGCTGGCTATAACTTCCATGGGGCCTTGGAAGAGGGCGATATCCTGCTGTTAGAAGCAGGACCCGACGAGCTCCAAATGCTGGAAGACAAAGTGGGGCTTAGCGCAGTTGCAGAATTAGAAGAAGCGCCGGAAGATGCCGAAAATCCCGTCAGTGACGACGCCGATAAGGCGAAAAAGGAAGTCGCCGCACAAGAGCACCAGCCGGTGGATACTGAGGGCCTGCAACTGATAGAGGCCGTGGTCCGTAATGATTCCATGATGATCAACCGCAGCGTGCGACAGTTACGCTTAAACCATCAGTTTGGGCTGCACTTGGTAGCGGTTGCCCGGGATGGTGGGCGTTTGAAACAACGCTTGCGCGATATCCGCTTTAAAAACGGTGACGTTTTGTTGCTTCAGGGCAATGAAAAAGAAATTTCAGAGAGTTTGGCCTCACTGGGGTGCCTACCGCTGGCTAACCGTGAGTTGCATCTGGGACAGCCGCGTAAACTGGTGTTGTCTATCGCCATTTTTGCATTAGCGATCATGGCCATGCTGTTTGATTTCCTCCCGGCCGCAGTGGCTATGAGCACCGCCGCATTGATTTCGCTACTGATTGGCGTGTTGCCATTGCGCGAAGGTTATCAAGCCATTGATGGCCCCGTGCTTGTGCTGTTAGCTGCAATGATACCCGTCGGTGAGGCGCTGGAAACGAGCGGCGGTGCGGATTTGATCGCCAATGTGCTGCTACGGTTTGGCAGCGACTGGCCAGTGGTGGTCACCATGGTCGGGCTGTTTCTACTTTCCATGCTGCTTTCTAACGTGGTCAACAACGCAGCGGCGGCGCTACTAATGGCGCCGATTGCGTCAAGCTTAGCCAATGGTTTTGATGTCTCGCTTGATCCGTTCTTGATGGTGGTCGCTGTTAGCGCTTCCTGTGCGTTTTTAACCCCAATCGGTCACCAATCGAATACGCTGGTATTAGGGCCTGGTGGTTATCGGTTCGGCGATTATTGGAAGTTGGGACTGCCGCTTTCACTGGTGGTGCTAGCTGTCGCTATCCCTCTCATTCTTACGGTATGGCCGCTTTAAAACAGAATGACACGGCTTGGCCTGTGCGTTTGATATCTGACGTATTAGTTGATAAGTGCTATTAGGTTTCGAAAATTTTGCTAGATTATGTTGAGATATCAATAAAAATCGAACAGGCCGTGCTTATGAATCAACAATTTCGTCAGGATGCCATTGTCGAGCTAGTCCGTCAGCATGGCTATATGAGCATCGAGCAGCTCACTGATCATTTTGCGGTAACGCCCCAAACCATTCGTCGCGATTTGAACACCCTGGCCGATGAAGGGCGAGTTCGCCGGGTGCATGGCGGTGTGGGGATTGAGTCGAGTACGGTGAATACTGCCTACAGCACGCGCAAGTCGCTCCATTTGGAAGAGAAAGAACGCATTGCCCGCTGTTTGGCTCAGCACATACCTAACCACTCCTCGCTGTTTATTAACATCGGTACCAGTAATGAAGTGATTGCCCAGGCGTTATTAGAACATCAGGGCCTTGAGATCATTACTAATAACCTTAATGTTGCGGCCATCTTGCAGCATAAAGAGGACTTTACGGTGATCATCGCCGGTGGTCAGGTGCGCTCTCGAGACGGGGGGATCATAGGAGAGGCCACTATCGACTTTATCAACCAGTTCAAAGTGGACTATGGCATTATCGGTATCAGCGGTATTGACGAGGATGGGTCGCTGCTGGAGTTTGATTACCAGGAAGTACGCGTCGCCCAAGCGATTATTGCTAATTCACGGCGCATTTATTTGGCAGCCGACTATTCTAAATTTCACCGTAATCCGGTCGTCCGACAAGGCAATCTGGAACAGTTGGATGCGCTATTTACCGATCGCAAACCTCCAGAAGCGATTCAGCGCTTGCTCAATCAGCACGATGTGGCGCTCTATATCGCCTAGTCTCAATGTCGTTCAATAACTCAGCCAAGCCCTCAATAGGTTGGGTAGCAGTTTCATCCTTGAGCATTGTGGGCAGCTGGAGTAGCCTTGGATCATAATAAAGCGAAAGCAAGTATATAAAACCGAAAGCTCAAACAACAAAGCGAACTTGTTATGTCCTCTTTTATACTCGCCATTGATCAAGGTACCACCAGCTCGCGGGCCATTCTCTTTAACCGCCAAGGCCAGGTTACTGCGGTAGCCCAGCAAGAATTTACCCAGCACTTCCCCCACGATGGCTGGATTGAACACGACCCAGAGGATATTTGGGAAACGGTGGTGGCGACCTGTCGGGACGTCATGCATAAAGCTGAAATTAGCGCTGATCAAATTACCGGTATTGGTATCACCAACCAGCGTGAAACCACGCTTCTGTGGGATAGAAAAACGGGGAAGCCACTTTATAACGCCATCGTCTGGCAGGATCGTCGCACGTCGGATTTGTGCCAAGCGCTGAGAGACGAGGGGCATACCGATATTGTTCAAGCAAAAACAGGCCTACTGATTGACCCCTATTTCTCGGCGACTAAGCTTGCCTGGATGTTAGAGAACGTACCGGGCGCACGTGAGCGAGCCGAACAAGGCGAACTCGCTTTCGGCACGGTAGATAGCTTTTTAATCTGGCGGTTAACCGGTAGCCAGCAGCACGTGACCGATGCGACCAATGCGTCTCGTACGGCGCTGTTCAATATCCATACCCAAGAGTGGGATGAAGAGCTACTGACGCTTTTTAACATACCCGCGAACCTGCTGCCCGAGGTGAAAGACTCCAGCGACGATTTTGGTACCACCGAAGCACACTGGCTGGGCGCTGCGTTGCCGATTGCTGGGGTAGCCGGGGATCAGCAGGCCGCGTTAGTCGGACAGGCGTGTTTTCAGCCGGGCATGGGTAAGAGCACCTACGGCACCGGCTGCTTTATGATCGTGAATACCGGTGAAACGCCGTCGCTCTCGCGAAATCGATTACTGACCACGATTGGTTACCGGCTAAACGGCAAGCCAACCTACGCAATGGAAGGCAGCATTTTCGTGGCGGGGGCGACGGTACAGTGGTTGCGCGATGGGTTAAACCTGTTTGCCGATGCGTCAGAAACCGAAGCGTTAGCCCAGGAAACGCGCAGCGGCCATAGTGTTTATCTCGTACCCGCCTTTACTGGCTTAGGCGCGCCGCACTGGGATCCGAAAGCACGTGGCGCTATTTTTGGTTTAACCCGCGATACGGGGATTGCGGAAATAGTCGCGGCTGGACTGCAGGCGGTGTGCTACCAAACCCGCGATCTACAGCACTGTATGAACGATGATATGGAAGCGCCGCCGGGTAATTTAAGGGTCGACGGGGGTATGGTGAAAAACAGCTGGTTGATGCAGTTTCTTGCCGACATGTTGGGTGTGCAGGTGGATCGTCCCACTATTTTGGAAACCACTGCGCTAGGCGCTGCCTATCTGGCGGGGCTGCGTTTAGGTTGGTATCAAACCCTGGAAGAGATCGAACAACTGTGGCGCTGTGAGAAAAGCTTTATACCAGCAATGGAGGAAGCCACTCGTGAGCAGCTTTATCAGGGCTGGTTGGATGCGGTTTCCAGAGTCCGTTCCCAGCCCTAGGCTTTTCGTACACAGCCAGGTTACTCGACTTAAGCCCACTAGTAAGTTACGCAACTTCTTCTTACTCTATGGCGGCCAATTTAACGATTGGTCGCCATATTTGCGCTTTTAGCGCCCCTTATGAAAGTCTTTAACATCTTTAGTGCTTAATAAGCGCTTATGTAGTCGAGTTACAACCACCCGTGCTGCCAATGACGCATTGTGAGCTTTCCCGCTGTGACCCATAGTGAAGTCATGGATCAGGAGGGTGTTTCGTTATCCCGAGCCACTGAACTGATCCCTGCTACAGAACCCTAGCACTTCAGTATTACCCAAGTGCTAAAGGCGAAGGTCTTGTAACGCTTGTGACCGTTTCGCAGTTACCGAACTGGGCACTTATCCGGCCCAGCATGAGTAGCAACGTCACCATTCGTCGTTAATTAAGATGGCTGCTTTAAAACCGATGGTCGGTTAGGCAGCGGATGACCATACCATGAGGTATTACTAATGAACTGCATCGAACTGAGCCAACAAGCCAACAGTATCGCCAGCTCTTTCAGCAAGCAAGATCTCGCCAGGCTGGTTGTGGCACTGAAAGGCAATCGTGAGTCGTTACAACATGCGGTCGAAGTTATCGATACCGTAGATAGCCGCTCAGGCTACACATTGGAAGAAGCGTGGGACGAAGTGCTGGCTGGGGATTCTCAGTTACGCATTGAAGACGAAGAATAAAGCAAGAAACTACTTAATTAGAAACTGGTTAAGTGAATAAAGCCACTATTAGCCCCCTCGTTGAGTTAAGGGGGCTTTTTCGTTTTATAAACGATTAAGCATTTGCCGCCGGTGTAAAAGGCTGTGATGTGTCCCTGTTTTGTTTAAAGTAATTGTTAAAGTGCTCATCCGCATCGTCGCCAAATAACACTCGACAAGCCTCTTTTAAACCCTTTGATTGGCGTAACTGCTCATGATGAACCACCAACGAGACTTTGGCACGGCGGCGTAGAAAGTCTTCAAGCTGGGTGATCATCTCGTGGTCGCGGGCATGCTCAAGCTCGCAGCGAATATATTCGGTGCCTTCAATTAAGATTTCGCCTTGCGCAGGGTCCTGACGTATTTTCTCAAGCATCGGTAAGGCTTGATCGGCGTAGCGCCGCCATAGCCGAGTGGAAAGCAGCTCCGATGAGGTAGAGGCTGTCATGGCATCCAGGTTCATACGCTTGGCCTGATCCATAAACTGCTGTTTCACGGGCTTAGCAGGTTCTCCGTACCAGTGAAAATTGGGATCTGATAGGGTAACGCCCAAACGGCTAACTTCTTCAGCAATCTCATCGCCAACATTCAAACAGTCGGTTAGCTTGCCGCCAAAGATACTGATATGGGCACTTTCGGTATTGGTATCGACCACGTGCTTGCGCGAGAGCTGAAGAAAGTCGCGGTCATTGCCCTGGTCATCTTTGATCGCTAACGGACGTACGCCGCAACGGGTTGAAATAATGTCCCCCTGAGTGAGTGGTTTATCCAATGTCAGGCGTTTATTGATGTTCTCCAGTACAAAGGCGATATCATCGGCGGTAACGTCGACCTCGGGGTTCTCCATATGGGTATCAGTGGTGCCGATGCAGGTTCGATTACCCATGGGAATAACAAAAAACAGACGGCCATCGTCGGCAAAAAATGCCAGCACCCGCTGAGAGTCAGTTAGTTGAGGGACGATGAGGTGAATGCCTTTGGAATAAAGATGATGATGGGTGGTTTTTTGGCCGGTTAGCTCATTATGTTGATCGACCCAAGGCCCCGCAGCATTGATAAGTACCTTGGCTTTGATATCGAAAGTACTTCCGTCCATCACGTTGCGTGCCTTGGTTACCCATAGGTCACCCTTGCGCTCAGCGCCGAGCGATTCGACGTAGTTAGCGGCAATCGCCCCATAGTTAAGCGCTTGGCGCACAAAGTTAAATACAAATCGTGCGTCATTATCGTGGAGATAGGCGTCGGAATACTCGAAACCGCCGACAGCCCCCTCAACATCAATAATCGGTTCTTCTTGCTTAATTTTTAACGGCGAGAGCAAACGCGGCAGTTTGGTGAAGCCGTTGCCCATCAGCCAGTAAAGCCAGGTGCCCGCCCATAGATAACGTGGCGAGTGACGGAAACCTTTTGAAATAGTGGTCAGGAAGCGAATTTCCTGTACCGTGGAAGGGTAACTCTTTATCAGGTGGTTGCGGCTTTTGCAGAGCTTGCGAACCAGTGAAAAATCCTTGCTTTCCATGTATTTAATGCCTCCCCACACTAGGTTGGAGGAGTGCATGCTAGTGCTGCCAGCGAAGTCGCCACGATCAATCAATGCGACTTTTGCGCCTTTTCCTGCCAATGCCGCTGCTGTGGCTGCGCCATTAATGCCGCCCCCGATAATAAGCGCATCAAAGGTATCGGTAGGTAGTTTTTCAATGTTTCGATTTCGCAGTTTCATAGCGGATCCAATTAACCAATAAATAGCCCGGCTGCAGTGGGTGTTGTCTTTTTTGCTTTGGCATACCGCCAATGAAACCCTTGGCAGGGCAGGCGGTTGCCCGCCCTGCAAGCTTGTCTAATGGTTACTATTGGCGCGAACCAGCTTCCATCCAGGCTTCCATCATTTCATCGTAAGGAACGGTGGTGCCTTGCGGCATTTCGTTATCCAGTTTGGCTTTTGGCGCGCCTTCCTGGTCCAGCCAGTACTGAGGGTCGCGCTCTTCGTTAAGTACTGGAGCGTAACTATCGAAGACATTGGCACGGGCCAGACGATTCATCGTGCTGTCTAAGTCTGCCGCCAGCTTATCGAGACCTTCTTGTGGCGTTACTTCACCACTCATGACCGGTGCCAGGTTCTGCCACCACAGTGGGGCCATACGTGGGTAATCAGGTACGTTGGTACCGGTGGGGGTCCAGTTAGACTCGTTGGGGCTACGATAGAACTCTACTAAGCCGCCAAGCTTAGGCGCCATTTCGGTCATCTGTTCAGAGAAGATGTCAGACTCACGAATCGGCGTTAGACCGTGCATTAGTTTTTCCAGCGATACCGTTTTAGACACGGTGAACTGACCGAACAGCCATGCCGCAGTGCGACGATCCTCCGGCGTCGAGTCAAAGAATGTCCATGCCCCTACGTCCTGGTAGCCAACCTTCATGCCCTCTTCCCAGTAAGGGCCGGTGGGCGAAGGCGCCATGCGCCATAGCGGATTGCCTTCATCGTCGGTCACTGCAACGGCGGGGTCGGTCATGTCAGCGGTAAAGGCGGTGTACCAGAAGATTTGTTGAGCGATATGGCCTTGCGCGGGCACGGGGCCTGCTTCACCAAAGGTCATGCCCTGAGCTTCTTCAGGTGCGTAGTTGCTTAGCCAATCCACTGCTTTTTGCATCGCAAACACAGAGGCTGGCGAGTTAGTGGCACCGCCACGGCTAACGCTAGCGCCTACCGGCTGGCTGTCTTCGTTAACGCGAATACCCCAATCATCCACCGGGTTGCCGGACGGTACGCCTTGGCTACCCATGCCCGCCATAGAGAGCCAGGAGTCATGGAAGCGCCAACCCAACGATGGGTCACGACGTCCATAATCCATATGGCCGTAAACTTTGGTGCCGTCGATTTCACCTACGTGCTCGGTGAAGAACTCGGCGATATCTTCATATGCCGTCCAGTTAGTGGGAACCCCTAGGTCGTAGCCGTAAATTTCACGGAACTGTTCCTGGAGGTCTTCGCGCTGGAACCAGTCATGGCGGAACCAGTAAAGGTTAGCGAATTGCTGGGTGGGCAATTGATAGATGCTGCCATCCGGCCCGGTGCCGTATTGCAGGCCGATAAAGTCATCCAAATCGAGAGTGGGCAGTGTGTAGTCGGCCCATTCGTTCTCCATCGCCTCGGAAAGGTTGATCGTGGTGCCATAACGGATATGCGTGCCGATCGAGTCGGTATCGTTGACGAAACCGTCGTAGATACTGTTTCCCGACTGCATCTGGTTTTGCATGGTGTCCACGACATCGCCTTCACCAATGATGTTGTGGGTCAGGTTGATACCGGTAAGCTCACTGAAGGCTTCCGCCAGCACTTCACTTTCATACACGTGAGTCGTTAAGCCTTCGGCGACGGTTTGGATATCCATACCTCGAAAGGGCTCGGCGGCCTTGGCAAACCACATCAGCTCTTCGATCTGCTCTTCACGGCTCAGGGTGGAGTTTTGGAAGTGCTCGTCCACCAGCCGTTCAGCGATGGCTCGGGTGTCCTGCTCCTGCGCTGACAGCGTACCCGATGCCAGCAACAAGCCAGCAGCGAGGGTTGTCAGTTTGAATTTAATCAGTTTGGATTTATTGTCGTGCTTTTGCATGGTGACCTCGTTTTGTTGTGTTCTTCCATGATGGCTTGGCCGTCCTTGATACCGATTAATCGCTGGTGAGATTTTTTAAAGCCCCTTACGAGCTAGCCCCAGCGCATTAAAACCAGCAGCCATACGGCTGATACCGCTAGTGCTATCCAAATGGATAATGAAGTGAAACCAATCACTCCCAGGTGGATAAAGGCCGCCGAGAGTAGGCCGATAAACAGCCGATCTCCGCGGGTGGTGGCAATGGGTAAAAACCCTTTGCGCTCAATAGTGGGCGACAAAATCTCCCATATCGTCATACCTGCCAGCATGGCGGCAATGGATGAAAAGAATATGGCGGTGGGCATTGTCCATACCATCCAAGACATAGTGTGCTCTCCTCAGGTACGGCCCAGGGCAAAACCCTTGGCGATATGGTTACGGACGAAATAAACCACCAGGATGCCGGGAATAATGGTCAGTACACCGGCGGCGGCCAAGGTACCCCAATCAATTCCAGAAGCCGTCGAAGTGCGGGTCATGATCATGCCGATAGGTTGGGCATCGGTAGCTGTCAAGGTGCGTGCCAGCAACAGCTCCACCCACGAGAACATGAACAGGAAGAATAACGTGACGCCGATCCCCGAGCGGATCATCGGGATGAAAATCTTGACGAAAAAGCGCGGAAAGCTATAGCCGTCGATATAGGCCGTTTCATCAATTTCTTTGGGGACGCTGCTCATGAAGCCTTCTAAAATCCAAATCGCCAGCGGAATATTAAACAGGCAGTGCGCCAGTGCGACGGCAATGTGGGTATCGAAAAGGCCTACCGAGTAGTAGAGCTGAAAGTAGGGCAGAAGAAAGACCGCGGGGGGCGCCATTAAGTTAGTCAGCAGCCAGAAGAACAGGTGCTTGTCGCCGATAAAGGTATAGCGGCTGAAGGCGTACGCGGCCGGTAGCGCCACGCAGATGGTAATCAGCATATTCATGGCTACGTAAAGCATCGAATTGACGTAGCCCATGTACCAACTTGAATTGGTGAAAATGCCGATGTAGTTATCAAAAGTAAGGTTCTGTGGCCACAGCGTCATGGAGCCTAGAATTTCGCTATTGGTTTGTAACGACATATTGATCAGCCAGTAAATGGGCAGAATCATTAGCGCCAGATAAAGGCCAAGCAGGATGCGCGAGCGCCAGTGGGCACGGGCAGTGCGGTTGCGCCGTTTAGCGGGAGAAATATTGCTAAAAATCGAATTGTATTTCTCGCCACGCTGGGTGTTTTCGAGTTGATAGCTCATGTTAGGCACCTCCGTGCGGGGGCTTGTCTTTCTGCATGTTCATGATGGTGGTATAGAACACCCAACTCACCAGCAAAATGACGAGGAAGTAGATAAGCGAAAACGCTGCAGAAGGGCCTAAATCCTGCTGGCCGATTGCCATGGTGGCCAGCGATTGACTTAAAAAGGTCGTAGAGCTGCCGGGGCCGCCGCCCGTCAGTACAAAGGGCTCGGCGTAGATCATAAAGGAGTGCATAAAGCGCAGCAGTACGGCGATAACGAGTACGTTGGTAAGCTTGGGCAATTGGATATAGCGAAACACCGCCCACTTTGAGGCACGGTCGATAAGCGCAGCCTGATAGTAAGCTTCAGGAATCGAGCGCAGGCCACTGTAACAAAGCATTGCGACCAGCGGAGTCCAGTGCCACACATCCATGAGTACGATCGTTACCCAGGCGTCGCTGGCATTGCCTGTGATGTTGTAATCAATGCCTAACTCGCGAAGTCCCCAGCCCATTAAGCCTATATCGCCACGGGTAAAGATTTGCCAGATGCTGCCAACGACGTTCCACGGAATCAGCAGCGGCAGCGTGATTAATATCAGCACCGCCGAGGCCTGCCAGCCACGTTTGGGCATGATCAGGGCAATACCGATTCCCAGCGGAATCTGGATAGCGAGAATAATCAGCGAGAACGAAATTTGACGTAGAAACGCTGCTTGCAGCGCCTCATCGTTGAGCATGGTTTTAAACCACTCGGTACCGGTAAAAAAGCTCGCGTTGGGACCGAGTACGTCCTGCACTGAATAGTTGACTACTGTCATTAATGGGATAACGGCAGAGAAAGCCACCAATACCAGCATGGGAAGTACCAGCAGCCACGCTCTGTTGTTGGGTACTTTGTTATTCATGGCTGGTCTCCACTAAATATTCATCGATATAGAGCGCTAACTTTGCATTATCGAACTCAGCAAACGCCGCTTCGCCCACGGGCGGATGTCCCTCAGGGAGTCGAGCCTTAAAGGTTTGTTCATTAAGTGAGAAAGTCACCAGGGAGTATGTACCTAGGTCTTGCACGCTGATGACCTGGATCGGCACGCTTTCGGCAGTCGGGCTCGTGGAGATCGCAATAAATTCCGGGCGGATGCCCAGCTTAATATTGCTGGACGTCGCTGAAGCAACTGCTCTTCTTAGCTGAGCGTTAATCGGTAGGGGTTGTGCACCAAACATTACCTGGTCGGCCTGGTGCTCCACGGCCATAAAATTCATACCGGGGCTGCCAATAAAGTAACCCACAAAGGTATGCGCAGGCCGTTCGAACAGCTCCCGAGGCGTGCCGAATTGAACCACTTGACCGTCATACATCACGGCAATTTTATCCGCGAAGGTAGAGGCCTCCAACTGATCGTGAGTCACGTAGATCATGGTGATGTTGAAGCGCTCGTGGATCTCTTTGAGCTTACGGCGTAATTTCCACTTGAGCTGGGGATCGATAACGGTCAGTGGTTCATCAAATAGGATGGCCGTTACGTCATCACGTACCAGGCCACGCCCCATGGAGACTTTCTGCTTCTCATCGGCGGTGAGGTTTTTCGCTTTGCGGTCTAATAGAGGGGTTAGCTCAAGAATGTCGGCAACTTCGAGTACCTTGGGCTTTACCCGGTACTCGGGGGTGTTCATATTGCGCAGCGGGAAGGCGAGGTTGTCGAACACCGTCATGGTGTCGTAGATCACCGGAAACTGAAAAACCTGGGCAATATTGCGCTCTTCAGGCGGTAGCTCGTTAACGCGGTGGCCGTCAAAAAGAACGTCACCCTCCGAGGGTTCAAGCAGGCCGGAAATAATATTCAGAAGGGTCGATTTACCACATCCCGATGGGCCCAATAACGCATAGGCGCCGCCCTGGTGCCACACGTGGTCCATCTGGCGAATGGCGTAATCTGCTGCACCCTTGGGTGTCTTTTCATAGGAGTGCGCCAGGCCCTTTAAAGTGATCTCAGCCATGGGCAGCTCCTCCCTGACGGGCAGGAATATGTACCGTATGTCCCTGCTTGTCGAAGGCGTAAAGTTGATGGGTGGGGAAGTAAACTTTCAGAGGTTCGTTAACATTAAACTGGTGAATGCCGGCTAAATGTAGCACTAGCGGAAAGCGCTCGTGGTGGACATGCAGAAAGGTTTCAGAGCCGCTAATTTCCGCCACGTCCACATGGACATCCAGCGCCAAATCATCGGCCTGTTGCGGCTGCAGCGTTAGATGCGATGCCCGTACGCCGAAGTCATAGTCTCCCGGTTCCAGGCGTTTCAGCTTTTCGTCGCAGGGGAAGTGCAGCGTTTGATCGAAGGTGATCTCGGTGTCGGTCAGTTGGCCTGGAACGATATTAATGGGCGGTTCGGAAAACATTTCAGCGCTGAAGCGACCGTTAGGTTCCCGATAAACCTGTTCGGTAGGGCCGTACTGAAGCAACTTGCCCTCATGAAGTACCGCTGTATTGCCGCCCAGTGCTAACGCCTCATTAGGTTCCGTCGTGGCGTAAACGGCAATGCAGTTGCGCGCTTTAAACAGGTCGCGCAGCTCATCGCGTAGCTCTTCGCGGAGTTTGTAATCCAAGTTGACCAGCGGCTCATCAAACAAGATTAAGTCGGCATCTTTGATCAATGCACGGCCCATAGCGGTGCGCTGCTGTTGACCGCCCGATAATTCTTGAGGGTAGCGTTTCAGCAAATGCTCGATATGCAGCATTTCGGCAATTTCGCCAACGCGTCTATCAATGTCACTTTTGGGATGCTTGGCCAGTTTCAAAGGTGACGCAATATTGTCATAAACGGTGAGGCTGGGGTAATTGATAAACTGCTGATACACCATTGAGACATTGCGTTTACGCACGGAGACGTTGGTGACGTCTTTACCATCCATGATGATTTTGCCGCGGGTAGGGGGCTCAAGCCCTGCCATCAGACGCATGAGAGTGGTTTTCCCGGCCAGCGTACGCCCAAGCAGTACATTAAAAGAGCCCGGCTCAAGCGCAAGGTCTATCCCACTGATATGAGGCACACCGTTAACGATGTGATCGATATTTTGCAGATGTAAGGACATGCCGATCTCGCTAGCGTCATTGTTATTGGAAATAGCGTTATTGGAAATAGCGTTTGGGTAATGCTGTTGGAAATATGAATAATTAAAACTGATCGCTTTCGATTACGAAAGGCTAGTTGATCGTTTGCGAACTTGCAACGCGTTTGTTGTTCGTTGGACTACACATTTAGGCGTAGAAAGTGAAGGTCGAAAAATTGCCAACTATCAATTACCAACTATCAATTGGCAACTATAAAAAAAACCGGCCCCTGATAAACAGGAGCCGGCTGATGACCTGCAAAGCAATGGTTATTTAATGTTTGCTTCTTCCTGCTTCGGCGACGCTGTTGCTTTGCCGTTATGGTCGATTAGTGTGGATTTGTTCTTGGCGAATGCATCGTAAGCGAAATCATCCACGGTGAGCATTTCCAGAACCTCGGCTTCAAAGGTGCGCATGAATGCGGCATCCTCTTCGCTGATCAGGCCTTTTTCTAAGCCAGCCTCAACGCGTGCTTCGGGGTGTAGCGCCGTTTGCGGTAGCTCGCCTTTGGCATAGGCTTTATTCAGCGTACGGTAGATCGCTTCAGCGCGGTCATAATCCACCAGCAGGGCGTTATAGCGCGCCAGCGGGTTGCGCTGTTCGCCATCGTCCGCATCCCAGGTATTTTCCAGTAGCTTCGAACGTAGGGCGCTATGGGTGGAAATACGCTTGGCGATGTCGCGTGCCAAGTCGTCGTGGGGCTTGTTCCAGCGACGACCGGTGGGCATTACGACGGCATTAAGCGTTTTGCCCAGGGCGCGGTTGGGAAGATTGTCGAAAATTTCCACAAACGCCTGCTCGGCACGCTGGAGTAGGAAACGGCAGCTGTAGTGGAGCAGCGCTTCTTCACCTTCTACCTTGCTGCCTGCTTGCCACTGCTTGAGTACCATGGAGGCAAGGTAGAGATTGGAGAGCACATCCCCCAACCTCGCCGAGATCATTTCACGCTTCTTAAGCGCAGAACCTAGGCTTGCCATGGCGGCGTCGGCGCACAGGCCAAAGCCAGCCGAGAGGCGAGTAATGTCCTGGGCGTAAGCGGTGGCGGGGCCATCAAAAGGCACACTGGCTTTACCGATGCCAAAGCCGAGAGTAAAGGCACGGGCTGCGTTACCGAAGATTAAGCCCGCGTGACCGAAGAAGGCTTTATCGAAAGCCTTCATGTCGTTGGCGTCTTTGGCAGCCAGCTCTTCAAGCACGTATGGATGGCAGCGAATAGCGCCCTGACCAAAGATCATCAGGTTGCGGGTCATGATGTTGGCGCCTTCCACGGTGATCGCCACCGGGTTGGCGCTATAGCCGATACCCAGGTAATTGCGTGGGCCAAGAGTAACTGCCTTGCCGCCGTGAACATCCATGGCATCGCTGAGCAGCACACGCTGGAACTCGGTCAACTGGCTTTTCAGGATGGCCGAGGGCACGGCGGGTTTTTCACCGTGGTCGATCATATTGGCGGTTTGATACACGGTGGCCTGGGATATATAGGCCAGCGCCGCCATGCGGGCGAGGGGCTCTTGCACGCCTTCCATTTCGGCGACCGGCACGTTGAACTGGCGACGAACGCGGGTGAAGCCGCCGCTCCAGCCCAGGGCGTAACGCGCGGTGCCGGTAGCGCCAGACGGCAGCGTGATACAGCGGCCAATCGACAAGCACTCCACCAGCATCCGCCAGCCCTGACCGATCATGTCCGGACCGCCAATGATGGTATCCAGCGGTACAAAGACATCTTTACCGATAATCGGGCCGTTCATAAACGGGCTGCCGATCGGGTGATGGCGGCGGCCGATTTCCATGCCGTCGGTGTCACGGGGAATCAGCGCCAGGGTAATGCCACGGTCTTCTTCGTCACCCAGCAGTTTTTCAGGGTCAAACAGACGGAAGGCAAGACCCACCACAGTGGCGATGGGCGCCAGGGTGATCCAGCGTTTTTCGAAGTTAAGGCGCAGGCCAAGCACTTCTTCGCCATTAATGGTTTGCTTGCACACTACGCCGGTATCGGGCAGTGAAGTGGCATCAGAACCAGCGCGGGGGCCGGTCAAGCCAAAGCAGGGGATCTCGCGACCATCGGACAAGCGCGGCAGGTAGTGATCTTTCTGCTCTTGGGTACCGTATTTCAACAGCAGCTCGCCAGGGCCGAGCGAGTTAGGCACGCCCACGGTGACCATCAGAGTTTCATTGGCGGAGAGCTTTTGCAGCACCATTGACTGAGCTTTGGCTGAGAAGCCAAGGCCGCCGTACTCCTTCGGAATGATCATGCCGAAGAAGCCTTCTTTTTTTAGATAGTCCCAAAGCTGCTGGGGGAGGTCAGCGCGTTCCTGGGCAATGTCCCAGGCGTTGCACATACCCGCTGCTTTAGCACACTGATTGGCCAAGAAGGCTTTTTCATCGTCGCGCAGGCCATCGTCTTTAAAGGCCAGCAGCTTTTCCCACTGAGGTTTGCCTGAAAATAGTTCGCCATCCCAGGAAACACTGCCGGCTTCCAGTGCCGTGCGCTCGGTAGCCGACACTTTGGGCGCCACTTTTTTAAAGGTGGCGAACAGGCGCGGCGTTAACCATTTACGGCGTAGAGCGGGCAGGCCAGCCACTGCAACGGCGGCAGCGCCAATCAGCAGTAGTACGCCAATCACTTCGGCGTCAAGCAGCAGGCCAACAAGGCCCAGTACGCCAAGCACTGCTAGCGCCGCAGGTGCACCTGCTTCGCGACGCATAACCACGAGCAAGCCGGCAATGGCGAGCACGATCAGGAGTAGGGTGAGCATAATATCTCTCTCTGTTGCGGGCCTTTATAACTGCCCAGCTGTTGTTGGTAACGCGTTTCTAAAATCGCTGTTGGAAAGACAGTCGAACACTTGTTTGAATATTGGCAGATGGGGGTCGCCTCACGCAAGTTTTTAGGTGTGTTTGAGACCGCTCGATGTTGTTAGCGCCACCAAAAAAAACGCCATGGCGATAAGCCATGGCGTTTGGAGTGACAAAGCGACTAAATGTTCAGGCGCATTTGGCCGGTGTTCCGTTAGCAACGTAGTAGTCGACGCTGGCGCGGGGAAGGGGCTCGTGACCTTTGATACGATCGGCGATTTTTTCCGCCAGCATAATGGTGGGTGCGTTCAGGTTGCCGGTGGGAATCACCGGGAAGAGCGAGGCATCGACGACGCGTAGACCCTCAATGCCATGAACACGGCCCTGGCCATCGGTGACCGCCATTTCATCATTTCCCATGCGGCAGCTACCGCAGGGGTGGTAGGCAGTTTCGGCATGTTGTTTGACGAAGGCATCAAGCTCAGCATCCGACTGTACGTCGGGCCCCGGGGCTATCTCACGACCGCGATACTTATCAAACGCTGGCTGGGCGATGATATTGCGAGTGAGCCGAATGGCATCGCGAAACTCTTGCCAGTCTTTCTCTTTAGCCATGTAGTTAAACAGGATGCTAGGCGCGGCTTTGGGGTCCTTCGAGGTTAGCCGAATACGGCCACGGCTTTCTGAACGCATAGACCCAACGTGGGCCTGGAAGCCATGGGCCTGCACCGCGCTTTTACCGTTATAGCTAATCGCGATGGGCAGAAAGTGGTACTGCAGGTTAGGCCACTCTTCCTCATCGCCGCTGCGAATAAAGCCACACGATTCAAACTGGTTGCTGGCGCCCACGCCGGTACCATTGAACAACCATTCAGCACCAATTTTCGGCTGATTGAACCACTTCAGCGCCGGGTAGAGCGAGATGGGCTCTTTGCACTCGTACTGAATATACATTTCCAGGTGATCCTGGAGGTTTTCGCCCACGCCTGGCAGGGCATGTACCATCTCGATATCCAGCTCTTTCAGCAGTTCAGGGTTGCCGATACCTGAGCGTTGAAGAATCTGCGGGGAGGCGATGGCACCACCGCACAAAAGCACTTCACGACGTGCGTAGGCCTGCTGTTTTTCGCCTTTCTGTTCATAACGAACACCCACGGCACGCTTCCCTTCAAACTCAATAATGTCGGTAACGGCATGAGTTTCGATGGTCAGGTTATGACGCTTCTTAGCGATATCCAGATAACCACGGGCAGTAGAAGACCGGCGTCCCTTGGGCGTGACGAAGCGGTCCATCGGGCCGAAGCCCTCTTGCTGGTAGCCGTTGACGTCTTTGGTTTCCGGGTAGCCTGCCTGTTTACCGGCTTCGATAAAGGTGCGATATAGCGGGTTGTTGCTGCTTTTCGGCGTGGTCACGCTGACCGGGCCGTCACCGCCATGGTAACTATTGGCACCAATATCGCGGCTCTCGCTTTTTTTGAAGTAGGGCAGACAGCTCAGGTAATCCCAATCTTCGAGGCCAGGCTGTTTGGCCCAGTTGTCGTAATCCAGAGCATTGCCGCGGATGTAGCACATGCCGTTAATCAGTGAGGAGCCGCCTAGCCCTTTGCCGCGGCCACACTCCATCCTGCGGCCATCCATGTAGGGTTCGGGATCGGTTTCAAATGCCCAGTTGTAGCGCTTACCCTGCAGCGGGTAGGCCAAAGCAGCGGGCATTTGAGTGCGGAAATCAAAGCGATAGTCTGGCCCGCCCGCTTCTAACAGCAGTACGCTGACGCTACTGTCTTCGGTGAGGCGGGTAGCGAGCACATTACCTGCCGAGCCAGCACCGATAATGATGTAATCAAATTCGCGTGGTTGAGACATAAAAACTCCTTAAAACACCGACTCAAACGGCCCCATCTCGATCTGTACCGACTTGGTCTGGGTGTAGTGATTGAGTGTCTCGATACCGTTCTCGCGCCCAATGCCCGACTCTTTATAGCCACCTACCGGCATCTCGGAGGGTGATTCACCCCAGGTGTTGATCCAGCAGATACCTGCTTCCAACTGATGAATCACGCGGTGGGCACGGTTCAGGCTTTCGCTGAAGACGCCGGCAGCCAGGCCATAGTTTGTATCGTTTGCGCGACGAATCACTTCCGCCTCGTCATCAAAAGCAAGTACTGACATCACTGGGCCGAAGATCTCTTCGCGCACGATACGCATATCGTCGGTGCAGTCGGTAAACACGGTGGGGGCGGCCCATGCACCCTCTGCAAAGCTGCCGCTGTCCCAATTGTCGCCACCCACTAGCAAGCGAGCGCCTTGCTCTTTGCCCAGGGCAATATATGAAAGCACTTTTTCTTGGTGTTCAAAGCTAACCAGCGGGCCAAAGTTGACGCTCGGATCCATCGGGTCGCCCGCCTTGATGCGCTTGACGCGCTCGACCAGCTTGGCTTCAAAGTCATCTTTTACGCTGCGTTCAACAAATACCCGTGTGCCGTTGGTACAGATTTGGCCGCTGGAGTAGAAGTTGGCCATCATGGCGGCGTCGGCGGCACGGTCGAGATCGGCATCCGCGAAAACCAGCAGGGGTGATTTGCCGCCCAGTTCCATGGTGACGTCTTTTAAGGAAGAGCTGGCCGCCGCAGCCATGACTTTTTTGCCCGTGCCTGCTTCCCCTGTGAACGACACCTTGGCGATACCGGGATGCTCGGTGAGCATGGCACCCACGCTGCCATCACCCTGCACAACATTAAAGACGCCGTTAGGCAAGCCTGCCTCGGTGAAGATCTCTGCCAGTTTCATCACGGTGAGCGGGGTCACTTCGCTGGGCTTGAACACCACTGCGTTACCTGCGGCTAGCGCGGGCGCGGCTTTCCAACAGGCAATCTGAATCGGGTAGTTCCACGCACCAATCGCACCAATCACGCCTAATGGCTCGCGGCGGGTATATACAAAAGAGCTATCGCGCAGGGGTATCTGGCTTCCCTCAATGGCAGGTGCTAAACCCGCGTAGTACTCCAACGCATCAGCGCCGGTGACAATATCGACGCTGGCGGTTTCACTGATCGGCTTGCCGGTGTTGCGGGTTTCAAGCTCAGCGAGCTCATCATTACGCTCTCTTAACAGCGCCACGGCGCGCAATAGAATGCGCGAACGCTCCATGCCTGTCATGGCGGCCCATTCACGCTGGCCCCGCTGTGCGGCGTCGACGGCGGTGTCGATATCCGCTTGGCTGGCTTGGCCAATAGTGGCCAGCAAGCTGCCATCAAACGGGTTGGTAACGGTAAAGGTCTCGCCTGACGTGGCGTTCACCTGGCGACCATCAATATAAAGCGGCTGTACATCTTGAGCGGCCATGTCAGTCTCCATGAATACGTAAATTTAAGGGTGCGTGTTGGATGCTGTCTGGGTGCATCCATAATGAGCAAAAAGTTGATCGAGATAGGTGTGTGCAAGATGGCGCGCTTCTTCCGCGTTAAGGCCTTCTGGCGTTAACGCGCCGCGCAGCCATAGGCCATCGATCATGGCGGCTAATCCTCGGGCGGCATTGCGTGCCTCGGCGCGAGGCATTACTCGCCGAAATTGGTGGCATAAATTGGCATAGAGGCGTCGGTCATTGACGTTTTGCAGCCGTTGCAGCATGGGTTTATGCATACTGCTGGCCCAAAATGCTAGCCAGGTTTTGGCGGCAGGGCCGGTGACCTGCGTGCGGTCAAAGTTGCCCTCGATAATGGCACCGATATGCGCACGGGGAGAGTCGTCTTCCAACGCTTGGCGGCGAACCGCAACAGCATCCGTAAGGTCAGTCAGGATTTGCCGCATAGTGGCTTCAAGTAGGCCATCTTTGCCGCCAAAATAGTGACTGATAATACCTGCTGAAACACCCGCATGGCGTGCAATGCGCATCACCGTGGTTTCGGCTAGGCCGACTTCATCAATCGCTACCATCGTTGCGTTAATTAATTGCTGGCGGCGTATCGGTTCCATTCCCACCTTTGGCACAGCGTTCTCCTAATCCGTTGAATGCCATACGTGGGTAGATGCTTGAAACCCAGGCGTAGGCATGGTTACCTATCCATGATGGCATTTTTTTATTGAACGTTCAATCAATAAAAAGGCGCCGATTATTTCCACTGCTTGCGACCACTACAGCAATGGAGTGTTCGCAGCGGACGCTTTAAGGGGAGCATGATCATGAGCAGATTTTCTACGCGTTACGCAGGTGCTTTATTGTTAGCGGCTGGTTTACCTACGGCGGTTTATGCCGATGAGTGCAGCACTGTGCGCTTTGCCGAAGTGGGTTGGACCGATATTACCGCGACGACAGCACTGGCCAGTGAAGTACTCGAAGGGCTTGGTTACGAGCCTAGCGTGGACACGGTTTCCGTGCCGATTGCCTATGCTGGTATGAAGAACAATGATTTTGATGTCTTCCTGGGTAACTGGATGCCTTCAATGGCTTCTATTAGCGACCCTTATATTGAGCGTGGAGAAGTCGAGCGCTTGGTGGCCAATTTGGAGGGGGCAAAATACACCCTGGCAGTGCCCCAATACGTTTACGATGCGGGCGTGACCTCGGTTAATGATCTGGCGGAGCATGCGGACCAGTTTGAGCGCAGCGTGCATGGCATTGAGGCAGGTAATGACGGTAATGAGCTAATTGAGCAAATGATCGATGACGATGCCTATGGGTTAGGCGATTGGCAGGTGATTGACTCAAGTGAAGCCGGAATGCTGGCAGAACTGCGCGCCCGGGTGCCCAACGAACAGTGGATGGTATTTTTGGGCTGGGAGCCGCACCCCATGAATTCCAACTTCGAGATGGCTTATCTCTCTGATGCCGATGACTACTTTGGCCCCGATTTGGGCGGTGCGACGGTGCACACCAACACCCGTGCGGGATTTGTGGAAGAGTGCCCTAATGTGGGGGCGTTATTGCGCAATATGACGTTTACACTGGAAATGGAAAACCAACTCATGAGTTCAATCATGGATGATGGTGAAGCGCCCCGTGACGCGGCTCGTGACTACCTGAAGGCCCATGATGATGTGCTGGACGAGTGGTTAGAAGGGGTGACCACACGCGACGGTGAGCCTGGTGCAGAGGCTGTACGTGCCGCTATTCAATAAAACCATTTAGACGCGAAAGGCAAGCCGGGTTCCGGCTTGCCTTTCGTCATTAAGATAGGCATAATCTGCACCCGTTGATGAGGCAAAGGCTACGTAGCTCAGCTGGTTAGAGCACATCACTCATAATGATGGGGTCCCCTGTTCAAATCAGGGCGTAGCCACCACATCAGCATTAGCACACTTACTTAATAACCGAGTGTGCCGTTATGGTGGCCCCTTAGGTCCTCCCGCAACGCTAAACTGCGAACCCCGCCAGGCCCGGAAGGGAGCAACGGTAGTGGTGGCTGCGTGTGCCGGGATGTGGCTTTTGGGGCCGCCTCCATTTCGGCTGTTTTCCCTTCTGTTTGGCTTAAAATCCGATCAACTTGTCGTCGGGTCGTAACATCCTGGGTGTTAGCACGCTCGGATCGTCTTCGGCAGATTTTTACTTGCTGTTTATCGATAGGTATTTCATTGTTTTCTTGTTATTCCAATAGGGTCTAGGTTTGTGACTAAAATGGAGAACGAGGAAGGCTATGTCTAATTTCCGACACTCACCAGGCAGGCCGGACGTAGCCGGCTTTTATGATCCAAGAACCTCAAGCGTTCAATATGTCATCAGCGACCCTGCCACACGCCGCTGTGCCATCCTTGACCCTGTCTTAGACTTTGATGAGAAGTCGGGGGCAACTGCTACCCACCATGTCGATGAGTTATTAGATTACGTCGCACGGGAGGGGCTCTTTGTTGACTGGATTCTCGATACGCATCCACACGCCGATCATTTTTCGGCAGCACAGTATCTTAAGGAAAAGACAGGGGCACCAACGGCCATAGGAGCGTACGTTACGAAAGTGCAGGCGCTATGGAAGGAGATATACAATTGGCCGGACTTCCCGGCTGACGGCCGTCAGTGGGATCATCTTTTTGCCGAAGGTGATCCGCTTCGGATTGGAGAGATAGAAGGCCGCGTCATGTTCTCGCCTGGACACACGCAGGCTTCAATCACTTATGTCATCGGCGATGCGGCCTTCGTCCACGACACGTTATTCCAACCGGATGGCGGCACTGCTCGCGCCGACTTCCCCGGCGGTAATGCCCATAGCCTTTGGGATTCTATTCAAGCAATTTTATCTCTACCGGATGAGACCCGGCTCTTTACCGGTCACGACTACAGGCCCGATGGGCGTGAACCGGTGTGGGAAAGCACCGTACGTCAACAGCGTGAAACCAATATCCATCTGAGTAATGGCCAGACAGTCGAGGACTACGTTTCTATGCGCAACGAACGAGATGCGGGATTACCCATGCCTAAGCTGCTTCTCCCATCGTTGCAGATCAATATCAATGGTGGTGCATTGCCTAAGCCGGAGGATAACGGCCAGCGTTATCTGAAAATCCCACTCAATGCGCTGACTGACGCCGCATGGGACTAACCGCTCAGTTGAACGGCAAATGAGGAAAGGGAGCTAATGCGGCAAGAAGTTTTGTTCGACTTTCTTGCAACCTCGATAGCCTTAAAGGCGAGGCACAGCCATGGAACGTAGGGGGACAGGGTTTGAGGCTTTAAGCGAGGATTGATACTGGCTCTACTCCACCGCAGAGTTAAAATAGTATGCGGTGGAGTTTTCATTTGACGCGTTAGGGCGCTTCACTGCCCATCATTTCTATTAAGCGCGACTCGCTGGGCATGCCTTCTATTCGGTCGATTCGAAGAGTGCCGTTGTCTGTCTCACGTTGGAAGGCGCTTGTCGGCGTAGCGTATAACCCCAACTCTTCAAATAGCTGATTATTGGCGTATACCTGCTCTTCGATCTCACGAGATTGAGCGCTGGCCTCTATCTCTTGGTCGCCGCTTTCATGTGCATGTAACGTTGCGGAAGGATCATCGGCACCTAAGAGAGCGGCTGCTTTGCCGGGGCTGTCAGGGGCTAAAATACCCACCATGATATGACGTAGCTGTACCTCACCGGCTTCGACCCAAGGACGAACGGCATGCCAGAGCTGACGACAGTAGGGGCAGTTTGGATCCGTAAAGGTGTAAATAGTCCGCGGTGCATCCACGTCGCCATCTTGAATCCAGTGGCTGGCCTCCAATGTCTGCCAGGTTTCAGCTTCCAAGGGCGCTCGTACATGCTCATCCAGCTGCGCTTCAGTAAGATCATTGCCTTGGCTATCCATTAATGTGCCGATAATGGCATGCTCTTTATCCGGCGTTAGGTAGATCGCCATGTCACGGCCCTGGGCGCTGGCGCCATAGCCGCGTAGCCCGCCAGGGGCATCAAACTGTCCGTGAATTTCTAACCCTTGGTTGGCGAGGGCTTGCACCGGGGCGGGCAAGTCATCGGCGTAGCTAGTAGAAATGCCCACAAGCCCCGTCAGTAGGAGAGAACTGCTAATAAAAGCGTATCGATTCAAGCGCATTACTACATCCTGTTTAAGTGGAACTTTGCCAATTAGCTCATAAAGGGTAAATGATAAGCGTACGGGGCAGTACAAACGTTCCAGGCGCCGTTGCAAGTTTGCGCTGGAAAACTCACCAACGTACGTATTGATCAGTTGGCCATCGGGCCAAAGGCAATGCGTTGCTGCAACATGAAAAGTTTATCCCCGAGAATGTCGTGCCGCGATCCTGATAGCACAATATTATTGAAAGGTTATCTGTAGGCCATGTAGGGCGTTATGTCCCAACAAGCGAGGCTGGTCAAATGGAAGAGGGAGCAGAAAATGTTAGCTGTTTAACAATTGTTTTATAGTCACTGAACCTAATCTTATCAAAATAACTGGCTTTAAGATTTAAAGTAAATTCACCATTGTGATAGCGCTCATGCTACCGGTCTACACAAGATAATGCTGTTTTAACAATACTTAATTATATAGAGCTGACTAAATAGCCTCTTAAGTAAGCAGCTTTGGTATTAAATCTTAATTAGTCATTAGCTTAAAAGTGCTCTGATACTGTAGCTGAAATAAAAATATATTAATGTCTACGCAATTGATGATAAATAACCCTTATGGGTGTGAGGTGCTAAACGGGTGTTTTTCGATGGCCGATCAAGCTGGTAGGGCATATGTGGCCTGGCCGCTACTATTTAATAAAGAATGCTGATGTCCATCAATGATGCTCGTCAGTTCGTTCACCTTAATCGTTAGCGAGCTTATGTTTAGTTTTAGTTAATATTAATTTCAGCCTCTTAATATATGTTTAGTTTTTTAAATTTCTAAATTAAATGAATAATGCTAGCGCAGTAGCGCCGCTTCATCTGTTTTCCTTCTTTCCTGCATGATCAAAACCACCTAGCTTTTCGGTGAATATCAGGTGTCTAACTTTCTGATATCTTCTTAGTATTGTTAAAACAGGTTTCAGCACATGTCGGATAGTGTTTTTAGGTTATTTATAGTAACAATTTTGTAACGGTAAATATTCGGGCTGCAGGTAAATAGCGATGATTTCGAAACAGGTGACTGCCAAGCTGAAGCGTGATCAAGAGATTGGTAGTTGTCTTGGATTTAAGAGCCATGCATGCCCGGCTAAACGCACCAAACGCAAAGGGGTGCTAAAGACGGGGTCTCCGCTAGCAAAAGGAGTGTTGGCTCTGGTTATGACGAGTTCCATTGCTAGTGTCTGGGGACAAGAAAGCTCCTCGGATGACAGTTTTCATCGGGTTTTCACCACTACCTACCGGGCCTCATCCTTCATTGATGGGTACTCCCTCAGCCATGTGCAGGGGGCCATCAACATTAATATGGCCTCAGGCCACGGCAATCTGCAGAGCAATTCTGGTGTTATTGCCATGGGAGACAACGCCTTGGCCAATAACATCGTGGTGCAGATCGCCACTTCAAACAATCGCCTCGAGCCCGAACTGGCCAATGCCGTGATTAAAGATCAGGCACTGAGCCAAGCGGTGGGCTGGATATCCGTCAATCAGGCGGCGGGGCAATCGAATGTACAGAGCAACACGCTGAGTGTCGCTTTGGGCATAAGGGGCAGCTCTCTGACCAGCGAATCGCTGAGCCAAGTCCTGTCCAACAAGCAGGAGTCGATGGAAGATTCTGAGGGTAATGCTCAGTCGCGGCGGGTCGAGATTGAGGAATCGGCCTTTGCTGGGGCACGTGGTGTCATTCAAGTGAATCAGTCGGCTGGAGTGGGCAATGCTACAGGGAACCATGTCGGTATCCGCATGACATCTGGGGCTTTTAGGTAGCAGCGCCTTTGTAAACTAATAGCAAGGCTCGTAGTTCCATTCAGGAGAAAGACAATGAAAACATTCACAAAAGCACCTCTTGCAGTGGCTATCGCTGCTCTTCTAGCGGCTCCCTATGCGCTGGCCGAGTTCAATGGCAGCAATGATTTCGACACCGACGCCTATCTAGACGTTGATGTTGAAAACGATATCAAAGTAAGTCTAACGCACGAAGTTTATAACAACATCGATGTGGAAATTGATTTGGACATAACTGCCGATGACGCGGATCATTTCGCTGCGGCCACCATCGACCGCAAGCAGTTCACCGACGATAATGCAGTATATTCTGACAAGAATGTAAACAATGCCACTGTCACTGGTTCTGGAAACGGTGCGACCGGCAATATTGGTATTAACGTAGCGTCCGGTGACCTCAACAAGCAGGCCAACGATACGGCCATCGCTAACGACGGGGATGCTTTTAAGGACCTAACAGGGAGCGACCGCCGCGATCGTCCCGGCAGTGATGAAGACATGGTCTTTGCCAAGGCAGCGACTTTCGCGATTCAGTCCTCCTCCAACAATAGATACGATAACGATGGCACCACAAACAATGCGTCGCTTAGCGGTTCGCTGAACGAGTCTTCGGGTAATATTGGCGCCAACATTACCGCTGGGGCAGGTAATATTCAAAACAATGCTATGACGCTTGCGGTAGGTCAGGGTAGCTCTGCTGAGGCTACCACCGGTGGTGTTCAGGTGTCCTACAATAATGTGTCAGATAATGACCTTTACACAGTCAATGCTCCATATCGCACAGTATATGTACGTAACAACACAAATAATGCGTCGCTAAGCGGTTCATTGAACGGGGCCAAAGGCAATGTGGGCGTTAACATCGCCTCTGGCAACGGCAATATGCAAAGCAATACCTTGTCTATCGCTAGCGCGCAGTAAGCCGCGTGGGGTGATTGAACCCGGCCCGCGAAACGGGCCGGGTTTTTTCAAATCTGCATGCTTTGCAGGAGAGTCTATGAAAACCGTGGCGATATCGCTGCTCAGCTTGACCTTGATAGCCGGTACCACTCTACCCACAAAACGGGCGGAAGCCTCGCCGATTCGGCTCGGCAATATCGTGCCTGGCACCTTGGTAACCAAAGAAGTGCAGTCGATTCGTGAGCTTCGCTTTGAGAACCTCATAGCGCAGGAAACAGACTTCTCCTGTGGCGCGGCATCCCTGGCAACCATTCTCAAGTATGCCTACGGCTGGTCAGATGTGACCGAGGTAGATGTTCTTGAGGGAATGTTTGCCGTTAGTGACCCTGAGCTAGCGCAGCGCATGGGGTTTTCGCTACTCGATTTACGTAACTATGTGGAATCCATTGGCATGCGGGCCAGGGGGTACGAAATCGAGGAGGACGCCCTGGATGCCGTATCTATTCCCGTCATTGTGTTACTCGACCTAGCCGGCTACCAGCACTTCGTCGTGATGAAGAAGGTCGTGGGAGACCGCGTCTATATCGGTGATCCCTCTCTGGGCAACACTATCATGCCGCGTTCCGATTTTATGGAAGCCTGGAACAACATCATCTTTGCTGTCATCGGTGAGGATTTTGATACGCATACAGTCCTGCTCGATCCGTCTCAGCCGTTGACGGCACACCGGCTAACGGATGTCTTTTCCCCGGTACCCAAGCAGCAACTACTGGATTTTGGGTTCCGCCATGCAGAGGTGTTCTAACCGTTTGTCGCAATAATTAAAAGGATAAAAGCATGAACGGGCATGCAAAAAAGCAATATTGGTTTAACGTGTTTACCTTATCGCTGATGGTTGTCTCCATAATAGTAGTAGTTTCACCGCGGGCGCAGGGGGCAACTTTGGCTACTGACTTCAACGATCCGGCTTTCCAGCAGGGGAGGCAGTTGGCGGATCATGAGCTAGCGCAGCTGCGTGGCAAGGCGGTCAATAGCCGGGAAATACTCTTTTTCGGCGTAGAAATGTCAACGCGTTGGCAAACCTCGACAGGGGAAGACCTTCATGCGCGGGCGAATCTAGGTATCGACTTGAGGGGAGGTCAGCCATCTCCTCAGTTCTCAACGCATATTACCGCTACTACGCATGCGGAGTATGCTGCCTATCAGCAGGCAATGAGCGATACAGCGCCGGTCATTAACACTGGCGGTTTAAATGCCGAGGGGGTCGTGCAACTGGTACAGGCGGGTGGTAACTTCAATAGCGCCAACAACGCTTTCTGGGTTGATGTGGGGCACGAAGTGGGGAGGGGCAACGTTCAGCCAGCTAATAATAAATTAACAGAGACCACACCGGGCGGTGCCCAGGTAACCATTGGCAAGCACAGCGGGGGGCTGGGTATGTCGCTATCCGTACCCGGCGCAGGCGTGGTAAGCCAGGAAATACGCTCACGGCAAGGGTTGCATCAGACTATTCAGCTCACCAGTGACCATCAGCAGATCAGCAACATGACTCGCTTACACGTACAGTTGGGGAAGAGTTCAAGCGCCAGTATTAACGAAGATTTCAAACATTTACTGAACTCAGTTCGCGCATTAGAACATCTCCAGTGAAACCTAGTTTTAACCTGCTTCATGTATAACAGGCCGATAATTATCGGCCTTTTTCATGCTTATATTGCCAACGCTATTGCCTGATGGATTGACGGAGGGTATCAATAAGTTACGCCATCCTTCTTGGGCGAAGGAGTGGAGGCGAAATGGTCGTACCGAGTTTACATTTAAGGGAATCAATGATGCTGTATAACAAAACGAAAAAACAGGTGCAGTCTGTCGGCTACCCACTATCGATGTCGCTACTTTTTCTCGCTGCGGTGTATGTATCACCAGAGGCTATGGCTCAAGGAGCAAACGATGAGGTGGTTCGAGAAGCCCAGCCCAGTCAAAGTGTCCAGAATGTTTTACGTGAGGAGCATGCGCTGTTCTCAGATCGCTTGACGATCGAGCCTGGCATCAGCTACTCATATTCCGACCGCAGCAATCTAGCCCTAAGTGGATTTCTAGCGCTGGATGCGATCTTTCTGGGCAATATAAATGTCGATACCGTAGAGAGCCACACTACCACTTTCGATTTAAGCACACGCTACGGGATAACAAATCGGCTGGAAGTAGAGCTGATGATTCCCTACGTCTACCGTAGCAGCCAGTACGAGACCATTGGTGCCGGTGCGTCAACGGGTGGGTTAGTCGAAGAAAGCGTTAGCCAGGGCGACCTTGGAGACATCAGTGCTGGTATATATTATCGACTTTTACCCGAAGCCGAAGTTAGGCCAGATGTTGTTTGGAATTTCTCCGTTCGGGCACCGACCGGCAAGCATCCTTACGATATTAGAACGAATAGCAGGATTGTAGATGATGGTGAGGGTGGATTCGAGAATTTGACAGTACCGACCAGCCTTCCAACGGGAAATGGTGTATGGGGCGTGAGCTCTGGCTTGTCGTTTCTTAAAACCGTGGACCCAGCCATTATTTTCGCCAATATTGGTTATACCCATAACATCAAGCGAAGCTTTGACGATATAGGCTCAAGCGAAGAGGATGTACCAGGTGAAGTGAATCTTGGCGACAGTATTCGTCTGGGCTTCGGTACCGCTTTTGCCTTGAATGAGCGCTTCAGTCTGTCCATGTCGTTTACGCATCAGCACGCTTTCGAAACAAAAGTCACCACCGATGGGGGGCCTGAACAGACTGTCATCGGTAGCAGTGCCAATGCGGCCTCTGTCAATTTTGGTGCTACCTATGGCCTGTCGGACACCACGTCGATTGTTACGAGTGTCGGTATCGGATTGACTGACGATGCCCCCGACTTAACCCTTGATTTCCGTATGCCTTTCCAAATCTAGTCTTTACACATCTAGTCTATTTAAAACTATTTTTTCAAAAAGCCCCCTGCGCCTGACTAGGTAATGGGGGTAGCCGAAGTAGACGCGATACGCTTGAGCATTTGCTCCTCTAGCAACGACTCACTGGTACTCACCCTGATTTATCAGCTTTTGCCCCACCATTCAGTTCCTTTGGGTAATTTAAGATTATTTTTTTAATATCATATTTTTTAGTTTGGTGCTTTTTATTAACAATAATAGATGAGGTATCCAATGTTTATGATAATTAAATATTTGCAAATAGGACTCTAGTTAGCATTAAAATTAATTTTAAATGGTAAAAATAGCTTTAATATATATTAACTTCGTAATGGCTATTGAATAGCTAACATATATTATAGTAAGTGAGCTTTGCTTCGCCCTAGGATTGCCCTTTATGAACCCATTTATCAGTGGGTTTTGGTTATAGCACTAAAGGGGTTTATGTATGGTCACCTCAAAAGAATATAATTTTTTGCCTCAGGAACAGCTGAACTTAGCCTGCTTACAAGAGGCAAAAGAGCTGAATCGCTATCGCGGCTTGTCGTTGAGCTTCCTGCCTTTTGATTCCTCTATTAGTCGTTTGATGAATGCAATCGGTATGGAGTGCGATCACAGGCTTCATAGTTTGCAAGCAGTCGCTAGTCAGATGAGGCTTGATGTGTTTGCTAACGTTAGCCAGCTAAAAGAAACGCCGTTTTTTAATAAAAACAGTCAGCATTTTTTTGTAGTAGATGAAAATATGGGGAGGCAGCTTCTTGTAAATGCTGAGGAAGCCGCTGAAGCGACGTATATATTCTTTAGTTGGTTGCTGGAAACGAATGCCACGCCTGAGTTACATCAATTATTGACCACCTTTGTAACGCAGAAAAACAGCGAATATCGTGTACTTCAGGAGTGCCGTGAGCAGTGGAAGGTGGGTTTTTCCGAGCTAAGTTTCGCTTCTTAAGAAAAATTAAAGCTTTTTTACTGGTCAATACTCCCTGCTAGGAGAGCGTGTCTATGATCATGCCTATGCAGCACAGCCCAGATTTTTTAAGTTATTTTAGCGATGATGCAGGTTCTATGCTGCAGATTCTCTGGGATTTTTTTCCTACCCCAATGATGGTTGTGCGCTTTGAAGGGCAGGATAATTTCGTTGTTGAGTCCATCAATCCCTCTCAGCAGGCTGCGTTGAGCGGTCGACACGTTTATGTGGGCAATCACCTTGCTGATATGTTTCCAACATCGTTTCGTGCTGAACTAATTGAAAATTGTGCTCGCTGTATGAAAGAAAAGGTGCCCGTTCGGTATGAAGTGGGTGGTGGGTGCATTAATAGCGAGCGCTATCAAAGCGCTTGTCAGGTTCTTTTAATGCCTATTAATAACTATCAAGGCATAGCGACCCATTTGCTCTGCATTGTCCATCCCTCTAGCCTAGGCGGCTGTTCGGAAATCGGTAACCATTCTGAACAGGAATTAGAACGCCGTGTGATGGAGCGCACCAACGAATTAACGTCCATCAATCGACAATTAACTTACCTAGCCACACACGATTGGTTGACTGACGCGTACAATCGCCGTCACCTCCTTGAACTGGCGACGACTGAGTTCAAGCGGGCTTCTCGCTATGGCCTATCGCTCGGCCTGTTAATGCTCGATATTGACCATTTCAAGTCACTTAACGATGAACAAGGACACAGCGCAGGCGACCAAGCGCTGAAAACGGTTGCGCGCGCAATGCGAGAGACGATTCGTGATTGTGATCTACTCGGTCGTTATGGCGGTGATGAATTTATCATCGTGTTTCCCGAAACGGATATCCAAGGTGCTCGCGCGATTGCTGAACGGCTAAGTAGCAAGCTAAAAGACGCTAATCTATCCGTCAGCGTCGGCCTCACTACACTGGAACGTAATGACCAAATGATTGATGATTTGATTAACCGTGCCGACCGGTTGTTATTGAATGCTAAGCGCAATGGCCGTAATCGAATTGAAAGTGCTTCCCTGACACTCATAAATTAAAGGCTGGGGGGAGTAAGTTGCGAGTCTGAAAGCAGGGCGTGGCCAACCGCAATCAGGTGTTGATTTTTTAATCTTAATTAGAAGATTTAGCCTCGACGCCTGGTATGGGCTGTGTTGGTCTTGGAAATTCGCCTTGCAAGGTATCTATGCCAGACTGCGGTTTGGCTAGTGGCACTAAATCTTGCCGCGCTTTTCGGCGCTGTTCTGTGTCGATTCCCATACGCTGGTCGCGTTCCTCGATCAGGTCTGGATTCGCTTCACTATTACGATTGAATGACCATGCCAAAGATGGCTCTCCAAGGGGCAATGACGCTTCGCCTCCTTCGCTCTGCGCGCCATGTGCGGTATCCCACGTATGCCATGTTTTACCGTAGCTGTTTATTTTACTTTTCATCAGTTCATGTTCGGCAGCAACAGGTAAATTAGGAGCTACTAACTGGCCTGAAAGGATTTCTCCGTTATGAGGATGCCAGAACTGTTTCTCTTCCTCTGGAAGCTGCTCGAAGAGTTCTTCAGAAATGATATATTCAATACCATTTAGCTTTGCATCCTCCGTATTACCGTCATAAAGAGCGCATTGCAAGAAGTCTTCATTTACCTGATCACAGAAATGGTGGGCTTCAAATTGATGTAGTGGGTCTTTTTTAAGCGGATGAAAACCTACCAGGTAAACATCGAGTTGTGATGGGGGCGTGTCTGTCTGCATCACGCTTGCGCCTGCTTCTAATAGTTGGGCTTTTGCGCTCTCAGGTTCACCAGGTACATCAACGCTCGAACGGGTCTCTCCCATGCCGGTGCAGCCAGACAGAGCAAGCATCGACGTGGCAAGCGCTGCATGAGGAAAATGAATGTTTTTGAGCATACAACCTCTTGGGAATTGGCTGTAAAAATATTGTTTTATTTTCTGAGATTAGCCTATTTAAAAGGGTTTTCAACTCATTGTTACGCTCATTGAGCAAGCAGACTTGGTCAGCGATCAGTATCACATGACCGAACTTTATCTCGTACGGCCTAGCGTTAACACCAACAGTTTTACTGTCTCTTGGATTCTATATATCGGTAGTGTCAAAGGAGACGCTGACGTTAATGCTATCGGTTTCAACGCTGCTATTTCTGCTGCTCAGTAAAACGCTGCATGATGGCCAGCGTTTCATCACTGACATGGTGCTCCATGCCTTCGGCATCAATACGCGCCGTGGCGTCTTTAACCCCAAGAGCCCGTAAAAAATGCAGCACGATATCATGGCGAGTGCGTGAGGTTTCCGCCATTTTTTGGCCTGCTTCGGTCAGAAATAAAGAGCGGTAGGGTTTGCTGGTAACTAATTCCAACTCATTTAATCGACGAATCATTTTCGATACTGTCGCCTGACTGACTGCCATACGATTGGCAATGTCTGCTGCTCGCGCTTCGCCGCGGTGCTTTAATAGGTCACCAATGAGTTCAACGTAGTCTTCAATTAGCTCTGTTTCATGCGCATTGCGTACCGTTGCATACTGCTGCGCATGCTGCTCCACGGGAGGCAGGGCATCACTTGGAATGCTTGAGGCGGTCAACGAATCGTTCGGATTAGAATCAGTCATTGGCAAATTATATCGGAGACAGTGGTAACAATCATTGGATAGTTCTTGAGATAGCTTTTGAAATAGCCCTTGGAATAGTACTTGAGATAGCTTTTGAAATGGCCCTTTGAATAGCTCTTACGATAGTCGATGGAATTGTAACGTGTTTTTGTGCAACATTGTTAGCCAAGGCTAAATTATTTGCCTAAAGCTGTATTGTTGAGCTACAGTCTACTGACTAGGTAAGGCATAAGGGAGCGACAATGAATAAGCGCAATCTGGGTATCGCGTTAAGCTTACCGTTATTGCTGAGCGCCGTAATGGCTAGTGCTGAGACGGAAGAGAGTGCATCGTCTCCTCTGAATGTTGCCGTGACTTTTTCGGTACTAGGTGACTTAGTCTCACGCGTCGCAGGGGATGATGCCAATGTCTCTGTATTAACCCCAATCGGTGCAGAAGTGCACGAATGGGAATTGACCCCGAGTAACTTCGCAGCGTTGGAAACGGCAGATATAGTGTTTTACAACGGCTACCAGTTAGAACAGTGGATGCCGCAAGTAGAAGCCACGTTGCTTGAAGGTGTGCCGCTCGTGGCAGTGGCGGAAGCTTCCGATTACCCCACTCAGTCTATTGTCACTGGCGACTTGGCTGGCGATACCGACCCGCATTTGTGGATGGATCCACGGGCAGTCTCGGCGTACATCAGCGTTATTGCTGATGAGTTAGCCAGGGCCTTGCCTCATGAAAGCGAAGATTTTCAGGAGCGTGGCAGCGTTCTTGCTGATGAGCTTGATGCCCTTCATGTGGAACTACAAGAGCGCTTAGAGGTGATACCCGAAGAACACCGTGTACTGCTTAGTAGTGAAGCCGCTTTTTTATATTTCTCAGATGCTTACCACTTTGAGCACGATGGTATCTGGGGCACCAATGCCGAAACTGAAGGCTCCCCCCGCCAGCTGATGCGTGTGGTGGATATGATTAATGAACGCCAACCGGCGGCGCTGTTCTGGGAAAGCACTATTTCTGACCGCCACGTGACCAGTTTGGCACGCGATACAGGCGTAAAGGTGGCAGGGCCCTTGTATGTGGATTCACTCAGTGAGCCCAGTGGCGAAGCAGGTGATTATTTCACCATGATGCGTCATAACGTTGAGCTGTTACGCCAAACCTTGGCAACCGAGTAAACGATCATGGCAACGACATTAGGCGATGCCCCTGTGGCGATTGACATCAAGGGCCTATATGCGGCCTACCAGCGCCAACCCGTGCTGGAAAATATTAATCTTCAGTTTCCCGCCAATAAATGGACGGCCATTGTGGGCCCGAATGGGGCAGGGAAATCAACATTGTTTCATGTGCTTACCGGCAGTATGAAAGCACTGCGCGGCAAGGTGCAGGCATTTGGTGAGCCAATTTCGACGCACCGTAAAGCGGGGCACATCGCCTATATGGCTCAGCGTGAAGCGATTGAATGGGATTTTCCTGTTTCGGTGTGGGAAACCGTGATGGGCGGCCGTTATGGGCATATGCGCCATGATCCCTTGTGGCGCCGTTTGCTTCCTTCGCGCTGGTACGATAGCCGACATGGCGAGGCCGTCTATAACGCGTTGCAGTCCGTGGATATGCTGGGACTGGCTGAACGCCCGATTGGCGCGCTTTCCGGGGGGCAGAAAAAACGCGTACTACTGGCGCGTACACTTGCCCAGCAGGCCAATATTTTACTCCTTGATGAACCATTGGCGGGCGTAGACCCACCCAGCGAACAATTGATTTTAGACGTGCTTGCCCGTGAGCGGGAGGCGGGGCGTACGGTGATAATGGTAACTCATGATATGCCCGGCGCCCGTCGTCACGTTGATCACGTCGTGTTGATCAATCGCTTTATTCGCGGGGTTGGAACGCCGGAGGAGATGCTCAGCGATGGAAAATTGGCCGAGCTGGCAGTGAGTTCAACCGAGCAGTCAGCGGATGATATGCCTATCGATAACGCATCAGTTTATAAGGCAGCCCAGGGGTAAACAACGTGGCAGAACTAATGATGGCATTTGGCCTGTTCGGCGATGCCTTGATAGCTTGGCTCACCTCGGCTCTGATGGTGGTGGTCAATCTATTGCCCGATAGTGTTTCGGATTCATTTCAATACGCTTTTATGCAGCGCGCCTTATTGACCTCGGTACTGGTAGGGGCCATTTGCGGCATTTTATCCTGCTACGTAGTGCTCAAGCGCTGGTCGCTTCTGGGTGATGCTATCTCACATGCGGTATTGCCTGGTGTTGCGATTGCCTACTTATTAGGCTGGCCGTTTTTTATCGGCGCATTTATTACCGGTGCGCTGACCTCGGTAGGCATTGGTGCGATTGAGCGTCATACACGCATTAAATCTGACGCGGCCATGGGCTTGATGTTCACTAGCGCCTTTGCGCTGGGTATTGTGATTATCAGCAAAATAGCCTCCAGTACTCATCTAATGCATATCCTGTTTGGCAACGTGTTGGGTGTTCAACCCTCGGCGTTGCTGCTGACATTGGTGGCCAGCATGATTGCCCTCTTGGTAGTGTGGCTCGCCTATCGGCCATTGCTGCTTTATGCCTTTGACCCACTGCAGGCTCAGGCACTGGGCTTCAATACCAGTATCATTCACTACGGATTGATCCTACTGTTAACCCTTACCATCGTGGCGAGTTTGGAAACGGTGGGTATCATTTTAGTGGTGGCGATGCTGATAACCCCAGGTGCAACGGCACATCTACTCACGGATCGCTTTAAAACCATGATGCTGATATCAGTGGGGGTGGGGGTTAGCTCGGCAGTCATAGGGCTGTGGCTTTCTGTGATGTTAGATGTTGCTTCTGGTGGCTCCATTGTATTGGTGGCGACAAGTTGGTTCTTTATGGCGTTGCTGTTCTCGCCCAAGCAAGGTGTGCTGGTGCGTCAGTGGCGTCGCAGGTCTATGGGTTGAAGCCTCAGAGTAGCGAACCTATAAATCCGCTGAATCAGAAAGCGATCTGATCTGATTTTTAATACCCACAGCGTCTTCGACATCCAACTGAAAGGCGATCCCTGTACCGGGAGTTTCATCAAATTCGCCTACCTGGGCAATCGCCTCGAGAATATGGCGGCTGCGGTGCTCCTCGGCCAGGAACAGCAGCATATCCCGCTGCGCGGTAATCTCCATGCCAAAAATGCCGTGCGCTTTATTAAGCCCTTCGCCGCGAGCGTTATTGATCACCGTGGCGCCGGTAGAGCCAGCTTGGCGAGCCGCCTCAAGAATGGCGTCCGTTAGTGTGTCTTCAACCATCGCGACAATTAGTTTAAAGCGCATCGTGATCTCCTTTTCCTAATTAGTTGCTGTTCTGAGTCGTTAAGTTATTAGCGGAGCGTTTCCGCGTAGCTCGCCATTGAGCAAGTTGGGCGTAACCCATTACGGTGATTATCGGGAATAGGCAGGCGAGAGCGATCATACCGAAGCCATCCATTATGGGGCTTCGGCCGGGAATTTCTGATGCCAGCCCTAAGCCTAATGCAGCAATAATAGGAACGGTGATTGTCGACGTTGTGACGCCCCCCGAGTCGAACGCCAACGGTATGATGGCGCGGGGCGAACGCAGGGTTTGAATTATTACCAGTACGTAAGCGGCGAATACGAACCACTGTAAAGGCCAGCCCATTACAATGCGCCAGCTTCCCAGCGTAATACCAAAAGCCATGCCCAGGGCAACGGCAATGCGTAACATTAGGGGGTCGATCGTGCCGCCGGAAATTTCGCCTGCCTTTAACGACACCGCAATCAGCGAGGGTTCGGCAATAGTAGTACTGGCCCCAATAGCAAATGCAAAGATATATACCCAGTAGTAGTCGCTCCAGTGGCGCTCTGCTCCTGCTGCTAGGGCTGGTAAAAACGCTTGGCTGGTAAGTTGGGTAGCCATTAACTCACCCATGGGAAACAGCGCTTGTTCCAAACCAACCAGGAAAAATGAGAGCCCAATCCATACCATGAAAAAGCCAGTCAATACTTGGGACAGGCGTTTTACGGGTCGGCGAATCACCAGATACTGAAAGCCGAAAATAATCGCGGCAATGGGTAGGATATCGAGTAGCGTTCCCCAGAAAGTAGCAATAAGCGTCATGGTGCGACTCCGGGCACGAAGTGAAGGCCAATAATGCCAAACAGCAGTACAAAAATAATCGGCATGACAGAAGCAAGCGCTATTAATCCAAAGCCATCAAGCATAGGGCTGCGACCTTTGATCGAGGAGGCCAACCCAACACCCAGCGCCGTTACCAGGGGCACGGTAATGGTCGAGGTGGTTACGCCACCAGAATCATACGCAATGCCTACCATTTCAGCCGGGGCAATGAGGGTCAGCAGCAACACCACTACGTAGCCAGCAATTATAATTAAGTGCAGCGGCCAGCCTTTAAAAATACGTACCACACCTACTACGACTGCAGTGCCAACAGAAACAGCGACCACCAAGCGTAGCGCAAGCGCGAAGGCATTTTGTGAACTGCTGGTGTCAACAATGAGGCCGCCTTGCGCAACGACTTCAGCTGCTCGCGAGGCAATGGCGATGAGCGCAGGCTCGGCTACTGTGGAACCAAATCCCAGGGCGAAAGCAAACACCAATAACCAAGTGCCAGAGCCTTTTTTTACAAAAGCGCGCGCTAAGTTCTCACCGACGGGAAAAAGCCCCAGCTCAAGGCCTTTAATAAATAGTGTGAGTCCCACGAGAACGAATACCAGACCGAGTCCTAGATCAATCAAAGCAAGGGTGTCAGGGAGTGGTTGGCGTATAACCACTAATTGAAAAAAAGCTATTACCAATACCACCGGCGCAAGATCGCGCAGGCTATCTTTGAATTGACGGGCAAGCGATGCCACAAGTTCCATTGGAGCTTCCGCATGTCAGGGGGGCATAAAAAGTAACGCTTAGGCGTTATCTATTTGAGATATGAGTGTACAGAGGCGTGGCATACAAAAAAATGACGCTGCTCAAGATAAGCCTTATCAACCACTGATAGCTGTCTTAAGCCGTAGGTTTTAGCAGAGGCGACTACCAAACATCAATAACGAGGCGTCGAGGTTTTGCCAGCCCCACCATGCTAATGCCAAACCGCCTATCAAGGCAGCTGCTAATAATAGGGAGCTGAAAACGAGAGTGATGTTCATGGGGTTATCTCGGTTAGTACACTGCGCTCAAGCGGCTTTTCATTGATAAACCAATGTAATGCAGCCGCCACGACAGAAAGTACGATGGCTATTTGCCATACCGTATTGTAATGCCCCGTCAGGTCGTAAAGGTAACCGCCCAGCCAAACGCCCATAAAAGACCCTAACTGGTGAAACAGAAACACGATGCCTCCGAGCATGGAAAGATGGCGTACACCAAACACTGACGCCACAATGCCATTCGTCAGTGGCACACTAGAGAGCCATAGCAATCCCATCGCAATCCCAAAAACATAAGCACTCATGGGGCTAAGCGGTAAATAGACAAACGCCGTAATCACTACACCACGAATTAAATAAAGCCAAGTCAGTAGCTTGGGTTTGGACCAGATGCCGCCCATCCAACCTGCGGTATAGGTGCCGACAATGTTAAACAGCCCCACCAATGCCAATACCGTTGTTCCTACCTGCACCGCTAAGCCGTTATCGAATAAGTAGCCAGGGAGGTGGACAGCGATGAAAACCACCTGAAAGCCGCAAACAAAGAAGCCTAAACAGAGTAGCCAGAAGCCTTTTTGGCCTGCTGCTTCGTTGAGCGCCTCTTTTAGGCTTAAATCAGCGGTGGTTTTGGCCGAAGGTTTATCGCGTAACATGGCGCCCAGCGGAATGATAATGGTCGCGATAGCCGCCATTGCCATCAGCGCCGCCGCCCAGCCAAGCCACTCTAGCAAGCCAAGCGTTCCGGGCAGCATGGCGAATTGCCCGAACGAACCCGCTGCGCTAACAATGCCCATGGCCATACTGCGTTTTTCAGGCGCTACCGCGCGGCCAACTGCGCCCAAAATGACTGAGAATGTCGTGCCGGAAAGACCAAGACCTATCAATAGCCCGGCGCTAACCGTCATGCCTAGTGCCGAGGTCGAGAGGCTCATAAATAGCAATCCCAAGGCATATAGCAAGCCGCCCACCACGATAATCCTCGCGGCCCCGAAACGATCCGCCAGCGCGCCGGTGAAAGGTTGCGATAGGCCCCAAACGAGATTCTGTAAAGCCAGCGCAAAGGCAAACACGCCGCGTCCCCAGCCTAGCTCACTGCTGAGAGGTTCCATAAAGAGCCCAAACCCATGGCGTAACCCCATGGCAGTGGAAATAACCAAACTTCCCAAGATGATCAACAGCAATGAATGGCGACGGATGAGAGCCATGGCGTTCTCTTTATTGGCAGGCTTACGGATAGTTGACTATCGCATGCGTTGCAGGGTTTTAGAAGCTGCCAAATAAGGTGCCTAGGGTAATGACACTGATCAATGCCACAACCGGTAATGCGATGGTCACGATAGCGACATTCGCATAAGACTGACGGTGGGTTAAACCGCAAATAGCCAGCAATGTAATCACTGCACCCGAGTGGGGGAGGGTATCCATGCCACCTGCCGCTAGCGTTGCGACTCGGTGCATCAGTTCCGGATCAATACCTGCTTCCTGTGCCATTGCCAGGTATTCGCTGCCCAGGGTTTCTAGTGCAATAGACAACCCGCCGGAGGAAGAACCGGTAATCCCTGCGAGTACACTCATCGCCATGGCTTCAGAAATTAACGGATTTCCGGGTGATGCGGAGAGTACTGTATCGCGGATAATTGCAAACCCCGCAAGGCTTGCAATGACTGCGCCGTAACCGACTTCAGAGGCGGTATTAAAAATGGGTAAAAGTGAGCCCAAACAGCCTTGGTTAACGGTAGCTTTTAGGTCCTGCCATTGCTTCCAGCGGGTAATGATCAGCCAAGCCGACGCACTCAGTAGCGCGATTAAGATAGCCCACAGTCCGGTTTGGCCCGAGGGGGAAACATTCTCAAACGCGTCGCTGATAAAGCTTAAATCCATCGCGGGAAATACACCGTAGGTAAACAATGCATTTAATCCAATCACCATGACCAGTGGTATCAGCGCTAGCGAAAGAGGCATCTGCGCAGTCGGCGTTTCATCTTCACCGGTGGTCACTTCGCGTTCGGTATGATGCCCATAGCCTTCGCCTTTAGACGCTGCTTTGTTGACGCGCGATTGTAGATAAAACGTTCCCAAACCGAGCATGATAAGCCCGGCAATGATGCCTAAACCTGGGGCAGCAAAACTGTTGGTTTCAAAGTAAGGAATAGGAATCGCATTTTGAATCGCAGGGGTGCCTGGCAGCGCAGTCATCGTAAACGTGAAAGAGCCAAGCGCAATCGAGGCGGGAATAAGACGCTTGGGAACATTAGCACTGCGGAACAGTTCACGGCTGATAGGATAAATCGCAAAGGCGACCACAAACAGTGATACACCACCATAAGTGAGTACCGCACAGGCCATCACCACAGTGAGTACCACGTGATGAGTGCCCAGTTTTTTAACAATCCCGTTAGCAATCGATTGGGCTGCGCCCGAATCTGCCATTAACTGTCCAAAAAGAGCGCCTAATAAAAACAGCGGGAAAAACTGAATAACGTAGTTCCCCAGCGCACGCATAAAGGTATCGGTATAGATAGGCAATAAAAAAGCCATATCGCCTGAAAGAAGTACTGCTAAACATGCCATAAGAGGTGCCAGCAACAAGACCGAGATACCTCGGTAAGCCAGGAACATCAATAAAAGCAGAGAAATGACAATGGCAAGTATGCTCATGTGAGCTCCTAGGAAAATCTTGCGTGGCTTAATTAAGGTAAAAGAAAAGATGGTAGGCAGCATGATGCGGTGCAGCAATAGATTGTCGACTAAAGTGGCAGGGCTTTAGATAAGTATCCCAGGCTTAGGTTTGTACTTTTAATCTGCTAACATTCGCTCCCTTTGCCGTTAATAACCTCTCAATAGCTCTAGGGATTTTCATGAATGCAGTAATTCTTGCGGTGCTGGTGATGGTGGCACTGTCACTGGCGCGTGTCTCTGTGGTATTTGCGCTGGTCGTGGGCGCTTTAGTCGGTGGTCTAGTCGGTGGTTTATCTCTTGATCAAACGTTGGAGGCCTTCAATGAAGGGGTGGGGGGTGGTGCACAGGTTGCGTTGGCGTATGCGACGCTAGGGGCGTTTGCGGTCGCCATTTCCCGCTCTGGCCTGCCGGATATGCTGGCGAATCGCCTGATAACCCTGCTAGGTAAAGAGACCACTGCCACGCATCAGGCACGTGTCAAAATGTTGTTGCTAACAGCGGTCCTACTGGTGGCGATCTCTTCGCAAAATGCCATCCCCGTGCATATTGCGTTTATACCGGTACTGATACCGCCGCTGTTAACAGTGATGAACCGCCTGAAGTTAGATCGTCGTGCGGTGGCGTGTGCGCTCACCTTTGGTTTAACGGCTCCCTATATGCTGTTGCCGGTAGGGTTTGGGGCAATCTTCTTGAATGACATACTGTTGGCTAATCTCAACAGTGCAGGTGAGCCGCTGGGGCTGGAGATCACCCGCGGCATGGTGCCGATGGCAATGGCTATTCCTGTCGGTGGCATGGCGTTAGGGCTTATCGTGGCGCTGTTATGGAGTTACCGGGGAGCTCGTGAGTACCAGGCGCAAGACATTGCTGCCAACGTGGCCGAAGCGAGTGCGCCGGCAAAGCCGCATATGCTGGGTCTTGTGATGTCAGGGGTGGCCATTGTCGCGGCATTGGGCCTCCAGCTTTATAGTGGCTCAATGATATTGGGCGGGTTGGTCGGTATTGGTCTGTTATCCATGGGTGGAATATTCAAATGGCGTGAAGCAGATGACCTGTTTACCAGCGGTATGCGGATGATGGCGCTGATCGGCTTTATCATGATTTCCGCTGCGGGCTTCGCTGAAGTGATGAAAACCACCGGTGAAATTGATGCGTTAGTATCAGGTGCGTTTGCATTATTCGGCGATAATCGCGGGCTGGCTGCCCTGGTAATGCTGTTGGTAGGACTGTTTATTACCCTGGGTATCGGCTCGTCGTTTTCTACTATCCCCATTATTGCTGCTATTTTTGTTCCGTTAGCCGTCCAGTTTGGGTTCTCGCCAATGGCAACTGTCGTGCTTGTTGGCACCGCGGCGGCGTTGGGAGATGCCGGCTCTCCCGCGTCTGATTCTACGTTGGGCCCGACCTCAGGCCTTAATGTGGACCGTCAGCATGACCACATGTGGGATAGCGTAGTGCCGACGTTTCTGCACTACAACATCCCGTTAGTAGGCTTTGGGTGGCTAGCGGCAATGATGCTGTAAGCATTCAGTGGACAGAAAAAAAGAGCAACCCTTGGTTGCTCTTTTTTCTGTCAGTTAGCCCATTACTTTTCAGGTAGATGGCTTTCAAAAGCACTCAACAGACCGCGCAGTAACGAAAGCTCTTTACGACTAGGTTGGGCGCGGGCAAAAAGCGCCTGTAGTTGTTCTTCAGTGCGGGCGTGAGGCTGAGTTAAAAAACCGCTCTCTTGCATTAAGCGGCCTAGATGCGCTTGGAAATGTAGAAACTGCTCGCGGCTGGGTGGCGTTGCCTCCAGTGGGCGCTGGTAACTAAAGCCGCTATCGTCACCCTTACGCCAAGCGCGATGTACTTCATACGCAAGAATTTGCACCGCTTGGGATAAATTCAGAATGCCGTAATCAGGATTGGCGGGAATGCTGACTTGGTGCGTGCAGCAGCGTATTTCACCGTTAGTGAGTCCCGAACGCTCACGGCCAAACACCAGCGCAACCGGTGCCGTTTGAGCGTTTTGAATGACATCTTCCGCCATATCATCGGGTTCGTCGAAGTGCGGCAACGGCAGGCTACGTAAGCGCGCACTGGCCCCGACGACCTGAACGCAATCGTTAACGGCTTCTTCCAGCGAGCTAACCACCCGTGCACTCTCCAGTACATCAGTGGCGCCTGCCGCTAAACGAGTCGCTTCTTCGTCAGGAAACATGCGTGGATTAACCAGTACCAGCTCGGTTAAGCCCATGGTTTTCATTGCGCGTGCCGCAGCACCGATATTGCCTGGATGAAACGTCTGAACGAGTACGATACGGATATGCTGCAACATGCGCTGATTTCGCCCTATAGCCTAATAAAAATCGCGCCGATAGTAGCACGTTAGCTCCGCGTAATGGGTAGCAAGGTGGTTGAAACGTGGTTGGCAGTGTCTACGATTAATCAAACATCCAAAACGCAACAACCCCGCACAAGGCGGGGTTGTTGGTAATTGCTATACGTTAAGCAATCGAGAGAGCAGAGAGCTCAGGGGTGCATGTCGGGTAGCAGCAGTGCGTTACTGCACCGCCGCCCCCTAAGAACCGTACGTGCGAGTTTCCCCGCATACGGCTCAAGCCTTTATAAGCCCAAAGATGATAAGGCCGACGACTATTTTGATTGGCACTGGTTGCACTGTTCTCTACCAGGCGGCTTACTCTGCTTCGCAACCCAACCAGAGGCAGGGTAATTGTTCAAAGAACAACTTTTCTCCCAATGGTATGTATCGCTACCAGTTTCCTTGTAGTAGTACAGTGGTGATGGCTTAGACATATTCGATACCTCTTTCGCGGTGAAATGATTTGGTTATTTAATAACCAACCTTAACTTAGCAGAAAGAATGCTCGAATACAGCATGTGCTTACTATTGTCAGTAGTGATGCTACATATTGTGTATTATGTCTAATTCACTGTGCAATTGTCGATGGCAATTCGGATGCAGCATTACCAAGTTACTCGACTTGTTACTACCGCCTTTATGCCGTTCCACCACATGATGGACATTCCACCCAGTTTCCCAGGTGATAAAACCACGGCACATCGGACAGCGTTTGTTTTGCCGAGTCCAGAGCTTTTGCAGTTTCTTACGACCTTTCGTCGACGCCTTCCAAGAACGCTCCAACCTGTCCTCAAAATACTGCTCGTCTCTAGGGTCATAAGGGTTCGCCTCCGCCCTGATCTTAGTATGTCGCACAATCGGGATGTCCTTACTGCTCAACAACCTCACTGGCTTGCCGGGCAATAAGGTACTTTGGAAAACCCAGTTCTCGCTTTTGACTGAGTGAAAATATTTCTTTTTCACCCAACGTTTTTGACGATTACCGTGACGCCGACAGCTCCAGCGCCACAAAAGTTTCCAAACACGGTAGTCAACATAGCCAAACGTTTCCTTAGCCACCACGTGACGATGATAGTTGGCCCATCCGAGTAGTACTGGATTAAGCTGCTTTATCAAAATGTCTTGTCGTGACGTACGGTTCACATTGACGATGTCCTTGATTTTTCTCAGGTGTGTTTGCAGGTTCTTACGGCTGGGCTTAATCAACAGCTTGCCGTTGTACTTCCGCAGGTTCTGCCCAAGAAAATCAAACCCTTCTGTAATGTGCGTGACCAAGGTTTTACTGGTCGACAATGTTAGCCCGCGCTCTCCCATGAAGGCAGTAACGACAGGTAGAACATCATTTTCTAACAGCTCTTTTGAGATGGCAGTAATAATGAAATCATCGGCGTATCGCACATAGTTAACTTTGGTCTTGTAGCTGGCTTTGGTATTTTTCCTCCCAAAATGGGATTCCAACACTTTTTCCAGCCCATCAAGCGCCAAGTTGGCTAATACCGGAGAGATAATCCCTCCCTGAGGTGTTCCTGCCTCTGACGGATACAGTTTTCTGGACTCCATGAATCCCGCTTTCAACCACATTTTGAGCACTTGCTTGTCCATAGGGACGTTAGCCAGCAGCCAATCGTGACTGATATTGTCAAAGCACCCCTTGATATCGCCTTCCAGCACCCATTCAGCAGAGTGCTTACGGCTCAAATTGACAAAGCATTGCTCTATCGCATCGGCCGTTGAACGCCAGGGACGAAATCCATAGCTATTACGATCAGCTACCGTTTCTGAAACTGGTTCGAGCGCCAGCAAATATAGTGCTTGCATGGCTCGATCCCGCATCGTAGGTATCCCTAGTGGGCGGCGTGAGCCGTCCGTTTTGGGAATATAGACACGGCGTAATGGGGCAGGGCGATAGCCCTTCCTTTTTAGCCTGCCTAACGCCAACCACTTGGCTTGTGGAGTGCTCCACAATTCACCATCAACACCGGGCGTTTTCTTGCCCCGGTTTTCAGTGACACGTCTAACGGCCAATGTTCTGGCCGCAAACGAGTGGGTAAGTAGTCGTTGCAGGGCTTTCACCTTGCGCCAACGTTTTTCCCTAGTCGCCTTCGCGATCCGCACTTGTAGCCCTCTCACCTGCCTATTAATGACAGACCAATCAATGGTATGCCAGCTTTCGGGCGGGTGGGAGAACGCAGGTACTTGGTTAAAGTCAGTACTCATCTTGCTATCCTCCGAATGCCGATAGGACGACCCTCGGAGAACAAATACATTAGTCCCTTGCGGGAGTGTATTTGCTCCCGCAAGGGTATTGGTAAGGCTCTGGAAGAGCCTATACTTTTATCGTCATGTCTGCATGAAGAGCGCTTTACAGCACTATCACACGATTAAAGACCAGTTGGACGTGGGCCCCGTTTCCGGTAGAGGAACGTTTAACCTCTTATCCATCCCATTACAGGATGGCATTCGCTTTTTCCAACATCCTAAGCCTGCACCTCCTACAGCATCGATTGCTCTTTGCCTGCCCAAGAAGGGCGGAGATACAGGGTTTCCGAGTTCCGTGTCGATGACATGAGTCACTTAGGTTCTGCCAATACACCGAAGGCTGAATAGCAACGTATCCCCAGATGTAAGAGGGATAGCTAGCCTTATACCTTTTGGTCAAAGCGCATCAGTAGCTTGCGCTCATTGCGGCTGACGGTGCTTTTTAGCAGTTCACATAAGTTAACCATATGACTCAGTCTAGCCTCTCAACCGCCTGCTACTGGCGGTATCCTTGATCCACCTCACGATGAAATTCAAGCCCGAATGGGGAGTACATTGTCAGGAAGCTTCGAACCCCGCTGTTGCCAGCGACGCACTATCCCTAGACTACCGTTGGTTGCACAACGGGTTCCTCTCGCTATCTCGACCAAGTTACTTTTGGACTAGACAACGTGGAACAATCATCAGACACAGCTTCACACCGGCAGGTGCTTAGCTTTCTTTAAACGTAGATATCCCCGTTGCATCACAGCTTGGAATTTAAAGCTGCTTCAACGTGTATCCTTCATAGGAGGGGTACAGGCTTAAGCCAATACTCGCGACCGGATACTCCATTAAGGAGTGCCGATACCCGAGCTGGTGTTCAGCCCGGATATCGGGTTTATAGAGGCTATTTTCTGCTGGAAAAGGGGCACTTACTTATTTAAAGTAAGTGCTCCCAAAGGACGTAACCCAGCCAGGCTAGCTACCTGCGCGACTCTCGTCGCACTACATCATGCCGCCCATGCCGCCCATTCCGCCCATGCCACCCATATCGGGGGCAGCGTCTTTCTCTTCAGGGTCTTCAGCGATCATGCACTCGGTGGTGATCATCAGACCAGCAACAGAACCAGCGGACTGCAGTGCAGTACGGGTTACTTTAGCCGGGTCCAGAACACCCATTTCGAACAGGTCGCCGTACTCGCCAGTCTGAGCGTTGTAGCCGAAGTTACCTTCACCGTCTTTTACGCGGTTGATAACGACTGCAGGCTCTTCACCAGCGTTGGAAACGATTTGACGCAGCGGTGACTGCATAGCGCGAAGCGCCATATTAATACCGTGGTTCTGGTCTTCGTTTTCGCCGGTCAAGCCTTGTACTTTGGCCATGACGCGAACCAGGGCAGTACCACCACCAGGTACGACGCCTTCTTCAACAGCGGCACGAGTAGAGTGCAACGCGTCTTCAACGCGGGCTTTCTTCTCTTTCATTTCCACTTCGGTGGCAGCACCGACGCGGATAACGGCAACACCGCCTGCCAATTTGGCAACGCGCTCTTGCAGCTTCTCTTTGTCGTAGTCAGAGGAGGTGTCTTCGATTTGCGTGCGGATCTGGTTAACGCGTGCTTCGATATCGCCTTCTGCACCGGCACCATCAATGATAGTGGTGTTCTCTTTCGACATCGTCATGCGCTTAGCTGTACCCAGGTGATCCAGGTTCGCTTGCTCAAGCGTCAGGCCGACTTCTTCAGAGATGACCGTGCCGTTAGTCAGGATAGCGATATCCTGCAGCATGGACTTACGACGATCGCCAAAGCCAGGCGCTTTAGCAGCGGCTACTTTAACGATACCCCGCATGTTGTTGACGACCAATGTTGCCAGTGCTTCGCCTTCGATATCTTCAGCGATAATAGCTAGCGGCTTGCCTTGCTTGGCAACGGCTTCCAGCACCGGTAACAATTCACGGATGTTGGAGATCTTTTTATCCACTAACAGGATGTAAGGATCTTCCAGTTCAACCGTCATGGTGTCCTGGTTGGTGACGAAGTAGGGAGAGAGGTAGCCGCGATCGAACTGCATACCTTCGACAACTTCCAATTCGTCTTCAAAGCCACGGCCTTCATCAACAGTGATGACGCCTTCTTTGCCGACTTTTTCCATCGCTTCGGCAATGATTTCACCGATGCGCTTGTCACCATTAGCAGAGATGGTGCCTACCTGAGCAATCGACTTGGTGTCGGTGCAGGGGACAGACATTGCTTGGATTTCTTTAACCGCAGCTGCAACGGCTTGGTCGATGCCGCGCTTAAGGTCCATCGGGTTCATACCCGCAGTCACGCCCTTCAGGCCTTCAGCAATAATTGCCTGAGCCAGTACAGTAGCAGTCGTGGTGCCGTCACCAGCAGCGTCAGAAGTCTGTGAAGCGACTTCTTTAACCATCTGGGCGCCCATGTTCTCAAACTTGTCTTTCAGTTCGATCTCTTTAGCAACAGAAACACCGTCTTTAGTGACGGTCGGTGAGCCGAAAGATTTTTCCAGCACCACGTTACGGCCTTTCGGGCCGAGGGTAACTTTTACAGCGTTGGCGAGAACGTCAACACCGCGCGCCATGCGCTTACGTGCATCATCTGAAAATTTAACTTGTTTAGCTGACATATCTGCTACTTCCTAAATTGAATGCAAAACGTGAAAGTAATTGATCGAGGCGCTCATGAAAGAAGGGATGAGCTGCGACGATGGTTAGCCTTCAACAACCGCAAGAATATCGGCTTCACTCATGATCAAGACTTCTTCGCCGTCGATTTTCTGCTTCTCAACGCCGTAGCCATCTTTAAAGATCACGTTGTCGCCAACTTTGACGTCTAGCGGACGGACATCGCCATTTTCCAGAATGCGGCCATTACCGACAGCAAGAATTTCACCACGCGTCGGTTTTTCTTGTGCATTGCCCGGAAGCACGATGCCGCCTGCGGTTTTCTGCTCTTCTTCAACGCGACGGACGATGACACGATCGTGCAAAGGACGGATATTCATTCACGTTCTCCTGAGTAGGGTTGAAGCCCCGATGAGGGCGGTTAGCTAAAAGTGTTCTCGAGGGAGTGCCCCGCGAGAAGTGAAGGCCTGACGGTCTTCATTGTTAATGGCAGCTACCACTTAGATTGCTGCCGAATTTGTATGCTGGTTGAAAAATGGGGGCTGCGGATAGCCTTTCAAGGGGGCGGGTAATAAAAAATTGCTTTTTCGCTGATTTTCTTCCGAAGCAAACCTCAACGACGGCGCGGGGGCTCATCCCGACTAATAAAATCCCCCTCAATCGGGCCATCTTGTTGTGAAGACTGGCTGTTTTGGTGTTCCTTGGGCCGAGCTGATGATGCGCTGGGGTCTTGTTGTTGCCCAGTAACTTTTTTAAGCCCTAGCCAGGTAAGTGCTTTGAACATTAGCTGCCGCGCGCTGGGGATCAAGCATGCCAAACCTAATGCATCCGACAAAAAGCCTGGGGCCATTAACAAGGCACCGCCAAAAATCAGCGCCGCCCCGGTTAGGAGCTCACTAGAGGGCAATTCACCCGCTTGCATGCGTTGGCGCGCCCGCGCAAAGGTGGACACACCTTCTTTGCGAATCAAGTGTAGCCCGACAAAGCCTGTGCCGAGCACTAAGAGTAGGGTGGTGAGTAGGCCGATCTGGCTGCCAATCGAAAACAGAACCACAAAATCAAGTAGAGTAAAGAGCGATATAAAAACAAGAATAGGCATGGCTAACTCCAGGAAAAACGACTCGATGACAGTCTTAATTGCGTAATATGGTGACATAAATATAAATAGCAAGCAGCTAACATGGCGTGTTCCAGCGGTGATGTCGCTCGATTTATGTCAATAATTCTTCTATGCTGCAATGCACAATGCGGCTGGTTCAATCTATTGTTGGGAGTCACGAATGGTACTTAACGATAAAGTAATTGCAGTCACGGGTGGTGCGCGTGGGTTGGGTTATGCCATGGCGCTGCGTTTGGGCAAACAAGGCGCGCGCATGGCGCTATTGGATATGAGCGCTGAAGCGCTTGATCAGGCAGTGTCACAACTTTCTGCTGAAGGTGTCGATGCCCAGGCGTTTGTAGTGAATGTCGCCGAAGAGGCCTCCGTGACTCAGGCGTTTGCCGATATCGCGCAGCGCATGGGGCCGGTCAGCGGCTGCGTCAATAATGCCGGTATTACCCAAGATGCGCTGCTGGTAAAGGCCAAAGAAGGCCAAGTAGAAAAACGCATGTCCTTAGAAGCTTGGCAAAACGTTATTAATGTCAATTTAACCGGCGTTTTTCTATGTGGACGCGAGGCCGCCACACAGATGATTGAAGCGGGGCACGAAGGCGTGATCGTTAATATTTCCAGCATTTCCCGTGCGGGTAATAGGGGGCAAAGTAACTACGCAGCCGCTAAAGCGGGCGTGCATGCGCTGACGGTGACCTGGAGTCAAGAGCTGGCGCGCTATGGTATTCGTACCGGTACCGTTGCACCTGGGTTTATTGCTACCGAAATGACTGCGGCGATGCGGCCCGATATGTTGGAGCGCATCTCGTCGAGCGTGCCGCTAAAACAGTTGGGTGAGCCGGATAACATTGCCCAAAGCGTTGCGTTTGTCTTTGAAAATGATTACTTCACTGGGCGCATCATTGAGTGCGATGGTGGATTGCGGCTGTAATTTTCCGCTGTGACAACCCAGAGATTTGCTCGATAAAATGGGCGACCCTATAAGACCGTCCATAGCATATATTTATATTGGTTTAAAAATAATCGCGGCTAATCTCGCGTTGAAAATACATTTCCAGGCGCAGCGTCATGGCCCAGCGTGGGTCGTAGCTAACGTCGCGTTGAAAATGTAACTCCGGAATGACATCGGCAAATAAAATACCTTTGTGAATGTCGCGGCGATAGCGCGTTTGTAAGTAGTAATTGGTCATGCGGGGATTTGATGCGCTTTCACCGATAGCAATAGCGGAATAACGTAAGGCGCTGCGTCGGTTAATACGGTGATTGATTTCGGCAATCTCACTGTATTCCAGCTTGTCTTCTTCTTCGCGCCACTGAACGTTGGTAATAAACCGTAAATGGCGGCGCTCACTTAAAGGACGGCCAACATCCCAGCGCGTTCGGGCAGAGTACCCTTCATTATTAAACCAAGAAACGCGATTGTTCGACTCAAGCTGCCAAGGCCCTTCGCCAAGCTGCCACAGACGCTCGCTGGTAAAACGTACGTAAGGATCGAGGGGGAGGCGTAGGCGAATCCCCGCCCCTACACGGTTGCTCCAGTTTTCACGCTTGTCGCGGGTTTCTAACCAATCCAAGCCTAACGTAGAGCTGCGTCGATCACGTTGGTCATTAGCAAGTCGTCCTGAGCCTTGCTCTTCTAGGGTGCCTTGCGACTCTTCCGGATCGCTCTCTAGGACCAAACGTAAGCGCTCTTCGGAGGTGGGCAGATCAATACGATAACGAAGCGTTGTATCACCGCGGGTACCATCTCCCTCCATCCAGTCAATTTCCTGACCAAACCTTAGGTAAGACTCATTCTTCGCCTGCATATGGTCGTCTGTGCCAAAGAAACCATCAATACGGCGCGAGGTGTTATCTACCCAGTTGCCTACGCTTTCGCGAAATGGCTCAATGCGTTCTTCCGCCCAATCAGGTAGGTCACTATCTTCCTCTTCAGCATAAGCGTTAGCCGCTACCGTGGTCATTATGCCGAGCCAGCAGAAGGTTAGGAATTTATGCATCGAGGCGTCTCAATCTAGGGTTCTTGTTGTCCAAAAACAGCGTGACGAAGGTGTTGGATCAGCGTGCTTTATGGGTTTCAATCTCTTTCGCCCATTCTAATACACGCTTTCGCTGACTGCGGCTATTAAGTCGATCTGTATCGACGTTTACCGGAATCAACTGGTGGTTAGGCGATGCATCTAAATCAAGGTTAAAGGTGCGCGTAGCGCCAGTGGGCATATCTTCAGAACCATAAATAGCGATGACACGAATTTCAAGTTGGATATTTTGCTCATGCAGCAAATTATCTTCAATTTCCCAGTAGGCTTTGATCTGGCTCACAATGTCGCCAAAGGATTGAATGTTCAAATAGCCACCAGAAGCAAGCGGGCCTTGAAAGGTGTGATAGCTATTTTCTTCCTGCTCGCTGCCGCGCTGTTGGTACTCGACAACGTCTAGGGAATAACTGCGTTTTTGAGTATGCAGCACCGTTATCAAGTGTTGTATATAGATGGCTTCACTGCTCATATTGCTGATTAGGCAGATCGCCTCCACACCAATGCCTTTGCCGCGATTAATAATTACACGCGGGCGACGCTGGCGTACATAGCCGTTATAAAGCAATTGGGCATAAAACACCCAGACAAAGAGGGTGCAAATGCTGGCCACAGCGGAAATTGCTTGAGCGTTATCGTTAAGCCATTCCATTAGGCGAGATCCTTCTCATAGTCTTTTGGGATAGCTCTTTGCGAAAGTCCTTTGAGACAGTCTTTGGAGCTAGTCATTGCCGGAAAATATAGCGAGTATTTCAGACAGAGCCTAACGGAAAAGCGGGGGCAAGTCAGTTAGATCTAGCTATTATCATTATGTGGCGCTGTGTTGATAAGTAACCGCCAAACATGAAAGCCCCGCTGGTTCGTCTTCCAGCGGGGCTTCTTGGTAACAACGATTGAGTATGCAGCACATTTCTATGTTAATGGCCCAAACGATCAAGTGCTTTAGGGATTAAGGACGATTGTCGCCATTGTCGCTAGGCCGTCGCTCTGTCGTATGGCGCGGCGTAGCTTGCGGCTGTTGCGGTGGACGCTTTCCAGAATCGCGATTACGAAACTTGCTCCAGGCGGATTTGGCTTTCTGTCGGTTTTCAGGCTTACGCAACCAATTTGCAGCTGCCATCATAATCCACTTTCTCATGCGAACCTCCTGATTCCTTGTTGAGAGGTGTATTGCGTCTTACCCCTAAGCCTATAGCCTAACCCTTCAGGGTTGGCTAGTACTGGTGACGTTATTAGACGCGCCATGCTACCCTCAGTTCCTGCTGGTTTGCTTCTTCAGCAACAAACCATCTCCTGACGGCGCAGCTTATACCAGTACAGTACGAACGAGGCGATATTTCAACGAGCAGTAATATGGTAATGCAATAAATTCTGAGATTAATAAGCTTGAGGTGAATGCTTTTCATGCATGATTGCTGTCATTATACAAAGACTTAAGCTTGCAAGAGGGCATACATAAAAACGATGACTTAAAGGGGGTAGTTCTGGGGAAAGCAGACCAAAGAAGGGGATATGAAACGCTTGATCTGCTTGGCTTTAGACTTTATAGAGCAATCTAAAGCATTCAAATTGGTGCGGATGGGGAGACTCGAACTCCCACACCTTACGGCACTAGAACCTAAATCTAGCGTGTCTACCAATTCCACCACATCCGCTAAGACGATGCGTATACTATCAATTTTGTGGTAGAAGTCAATCATAGTTTTCCATTTTTATGCATCGTTAATTACACCCATAACCGCGAGGAGGAAGCATGGTTTTAAAACAATGGCTGCAGCGGGGAAGTCATTGGATCAAGCAAGCCATGCCAGGTTATTGCGCCTTTTGTTTAGCGCCGGCGCTAGCAGGGCGAGGGTGGTGCGCGACCTGTTTGGATGAGCTGCCGTGGAACATTCATGCCTGCCGCCAATGCGGCGAACCAGTGGCGAATGAAACCCCGTTATGCGGGCACTGCTTAATAGAATTGCCAGCGTTTTCGGCCACGCGGGCTGGGCTGTTGTACCAAGGGGGGATTAAAGCGCTGGTGCATGATTTTAAGTTCCATGCATCTCCGCGGGCGGGCACACTGTTATGCAATTTAATGTTATTAACCCCGCCGACAGCCATGGGTGACGCTCTAGTGTCGGTGCCTATGCACCCTTCGCATGCCCGCACGCGAGGATTTAATCAATCGCACTGGTTAGCCGAGCAGCTCAGCCAACAGCTTGGTATGCCTGTCGTTAATGGGAGACGAATAAAAGATTCTCACTCTCAGCGAACGCTGAATCGCCAACAACGGGCTGCCAACCTGGCGGGTGCTTTTGTATTTGAATCGCCGCCGCCGGCGCATTTAGTGATAGTCGATGATGTAGTCACCACGGGCGCCACAGGGCATGCATTAGCAAATGCTGCTCTAGAGGCAGGTGCGCAGCGTGTTGATATTTGGGCGGCTGCACGAACACCTTTAGGTTAGGGTTGCTAGAATAGCCCTTTAGCATATTCAAAAGCCTTTTTGCCAATCCAGGAGTGACCTATGTCACACCCGTTTAGCTCTCTTTCGCCCGATTTAGTAATGTCTGCAGTAGAGTCGCTCAATGTTTGGCCAGCAGGCGAGCCCTTTGCACTGAATAGTTACGAAAATCGTGTGCTGATGTTTCGCGATGACGAGGGCAAGAATTGGATCGTTAAGTTTTATCGCCCTGATCGCTGGTCGGATATGGCGATACAGGAGGAGCACGATTTTCTACAGGAGCTTGCTGATCATCAAGTGCCGGTAGTGGCGCCTTGGCGTGATCAGGCTGGTGATTCATTACACTATTATAAGACTTATCGATTTGCGCTGTTTCCTCATTGCCCCGGTCAGGCGCCTGAGTTAGATAATCCATCACACTTATTTGCAATGGGGGAGGTGCTAGGGCGGCTACATAAAGTGTCGGCTAAAAAAGCCTTTCAGCATCGTCCTCGTTTAGAAATGGTGGATGGCATCCTGGATGCACAGCAACGCGTGCTAGCTAGCAACTGGATGACTCCTCATCAGCGCAGAGCCTATGACAGAGTGATTGATAAAGTGCATCAGCACCTTACCCAACATAACGTGCCCGCCAGCAAGATGATTCGTTGCCACGGAGATTGTCATTTGGGCAATGTGCTGGGTCGTGACGAGCAATTCACTCTTGTCGATTTTGACGACTGCCTCACAGCGCCTGCCATACAGGATATCTGGATGCTACTTCCCACTGACGATCCTCAGGGATGGCGATCTTACCTGAGTGAAATTACCGAAGGGTATGAAGAAGCATGCCCATTTCCTACTGAGCAGATGTCGTTGATCGAGCCGCTACGAAGTTATCGCTTGATTAGTCACTCAGCGTGGCTGGTATCGCGTTGGGATGATCCCGCTTTTCCACGTGCATTTCCCTGGTTGGCGGATAGTGGCTATTGGGATCAGCATATCCGCCAATTAGAACAGCAATGCCTTCAATTAGAACAACCACGCTGGCTGGCATAAGCCAGCTTTATTGCAGCGTTAGTTGGCCCTGGTTCATTCTTCTAAACCTGGATCAGGCACGGCTTCTTCGCGAGGCACTGGGTTGTCGATGCCTTCTCCGTTAACCTGGCGGCGTTGCTCATTGAGCTCTGCGGAAGGATTGTCTAACTCTTTAATTTCAACGGGTTCATCCAGGGTTAGGAGGAACGTTTGCCCAGGCGAGAGCTTACATGGGGTATCTTCGCAAGCGATGCCGTACTGGCCATCCTCTGCATACGCGCTGGCACTAAACTCGCCAGTGAATATATCGCTGTCATCGTCATGGGTTTCAATGCATGTGGCTTCTTGGGTGGTAACGCGAATTCGTTCATCCACTAATTGCGCATTACCGACAATGACGCAATATTCAGGTAGTGAGTGCGAAGCTCCTGCTGCTTGAGTGGGATGTAGCAAAATCTCATTAAGGCGTGCCTGGCTTGACTCAAAGGCAAGCTCCTCAACAACCTCAACACCTACGGTCGCTTCATTAGGCAGAGAAAACGTGGCTTCCGCTTCCTCAGCATATAGGGGCGTAGCAAGAAAAGGGGCCACGATAGCGGTTAACCAAAATGTTGTTGGCTTAAATGACATGGTGAACTCTCAATGTTGGCGCCTGCAATAAAGGCGGTAAACTAAAACAATTTATCATAGCACAGGCTCCAGTGTTGCAAAGTGAGCTACGCGTCGCTCTGCCGCAGGTAGTGACCCATTGGCGGGCTATTTGCGGTAAAATACGCTCATTATTTATAAACTCTTGTGCGGTAATTTTGTAAGATATACCTTTTGTATAACATGAGTAGAGGAGACGTTGCTTAACGTCGCCCTAATAATGATTTTTATGCGCAAAGGGCTATAGACTGAAGTGGCCGCTTGAGTGCGATTGCGCATCGTTTTTGAGATAGCTATTGATGAGGCTAAATATGTCCGATGATATCGCCGAGCACTATCGCCAGATAATTTCAGCACTTGGCGAAGACCCTAATCGTGAAGGGCTGCGAGATACACCAAAACGTGCGGCCAAGGCCATGCAGTTTTTAAATGCCGGCTATTCACAGTCGCTAGAAACCATTATTAACGGTGCGGTGTTTGAATCCGAAACGGATGAAATGGTGCTGGTAAAAGATATCGAGCTCTACTCAATGTGCGAGCATCATCTTTTGCCCTTCATTGGTAAATGCCATATTGCTTATCTGCCAAACGGCAAAGTGCTAGGGCTATCCAAGTTTGCTCGCATCGTCGATATGTATGCTCGCCGCATGCAAATTCAAGAGAACCTAACGCGTGAAATCGCTGAAGCAGTCCAGGAAGTCACCCAGGCTAAAGGGGTTGCTGTGGTTATTGAGGCACGTCATTTATGCATGATGATGCGCGGAGTAGAAAAACAAAATTCCAGCATGACATCATCGGTAATGCTGGGTGGGTTTCGTAGCAACCAAGCGACCCGACATGAATTTTTAATGCTCATCAGCTGAATCTACACTGGGTAATTGGCTAGTAAAGTACGCTGCATATTTGGTCTAACGGGGTGTTTCGTCTTAGCATGAAGATGTTAATGAGCCTATAAGACCATCACTGTGGTCAGGAGTCTGACATGGAAGCGCTTAAAGAAACACAGCTGTATTGCCCGTTTGCCTACATAGACGGCAGCTGGGTTGCAGCGGATAGCGGCGAGCAGATTACGGTATTGAACCCGGCAACCGGTGAGCCGATTGGCGATATTCCGCGGTTGGGGAAAGCCGAGACCGAGCGGGCGATTGATGCGGCGGATGCTGCGCTACCCGCATGGCGGGCCCTTACCGCCCAAGAGCGCGCCGATTTACTGCTGAAGTGGCACGACCTAATGCTAGAGCATCAGCAGGATCTTGCGATGCTGATGACCTACGAACAGGGCAAACCACTCAAAGAAGCGGCGGGCGAAATTGCCTATGCGGCCAGCTTTATACGCTGGTTTGCCGAAGAGGCGCGGCGCGTTTATGGTGAAACGATTCCTGCGGGTAAAGCCAATCAACGTATCGTCGTGACTAAACAGCCTGTCGGTGTTGTTGGCGCAATTACCCCTTGGAATTTCCCCGCTGCTATGATTACGCGTAAAGCCGGGGCTGCGCTAGCGGCAGGATGTACCTTCGTGGTTAAGCCCGCTAGCCAAACACCCTTTTCAGCCACCGCCCTGGCGTTGTTGGCCGAGCGTGCCGGCATTCCGCGCGGCGTATTTAACGTGGTGCCAGGCAGCGCGAGCGATATTGCACAAGCCATGACTCAATCACCGAAAGTGCGCAAAATCACTTTTACCGGGTCTACCGAAGTGGGCCGGAAACTGATGGCGCAAGCGGCTGAGCACGTGCAGAAGATTTCGTTGGAGTTGGGTGGCAACGCCCCCTTTATCGTCTTTGAAGATGCCGATTTAGATGCTGCGGTAGAAGGGGCTATGGCCGCCAAATTCCGTAATGCCGGGCAAACGTGTATTTGTACTAACCGCTTTTTAGTGCAGTCCAGCGTGATTAACGCTTTTTGTGAAAAGCTGGCAGTCGCCATGAATAGCGAGCTGCATGTAGGCGATGGCACCAAGCCGAATATTAATATCGGCCCGCTGATCGATGAAAATGGCGTTAAAAAAGTCAGTGAGCATGTACAGGATGCCATTGATCATGGTGCTGAACTACTATTAGGCGGCCATCCGCATCCGTTGGGCGGTAATTTTTTCACACCAACACTGATCAGTTTTGCAACCGATAAGATGAAAGTGGCTCACGAAGAGACGTTTGGCCCGTTAGCCGCTGTCTTCCCGTTTGACGATGAGGAAACCGCGATTGAAATGGCCAATGACACCCAGTATGGATTGGCATCCTATTTCTATTCCCGCGATCTTGCCCGGGTATGGCGCGTAGCCGAGGCGCTGGAGTACGGTATGGTGGGTATCAATACAGGGGCTATTTCCAATGCCACTGCGCCGTTTGGGGGCGTAAAAGCTTCAGGTTTGGGTCGCGAGGGTGGCCACCAGGGCTTGGAAGAATATCTGGAAACCAAGTATCTGTGTATTGATCTTGGCTAAGCCTTTCCCTCTCTTTTATTGAAATAATAATGTAAAAAGCCCCATCGACTGCTCTTACCCAAAGAGTGTCGGTGGGGCTTTTTTATTACCGTTTAGTAATATGTTGAAATTTTACGTTTAGTGGCGGAAGTGGCGCATGCCGGTAAATACCATGGCAATGCCAGCTTCATTGGCGGCGTCGATGACTTCCTGATCACGCATGGAGCCGCCTGGCTGTATAACCGCAGTAATACCTGCCGCTGCGGCAGCATCGATGCCATCGCGGAAGGGGAAGAACGCATCAGACGCCATCACTGAGCCGGGAACAGAAAGTCCTTCGTCAGCGGCTTTAATACCGGCTATTTTAGCGGAATAAACTCGGCTCATTTGCCCTGCGCCCACACCCACGGTTTGGCCCTCTTTGGCATACACAATGGCGTTGGATTTAACAAATTTGGCCACCCGCCAAGCAAAAGCAAGGTCGCGTAGTTCTTGTTCGCTGGGGGCGCGCTGGCTGACCACGGTCAGGTCATCGCGGGTCACCATGCCGTCGTCGCGCTCTTGTACCAGCAAGCCGCCATTGACGCGCTTAAAGTCCAACGCAGGCTGCTGTTCGCCGGGCCAGTGAGCGCTGACATCCAGCAAGCGAACGTTTTGCTTATTTGCCACGATGGCGGTGGCTTCGTCGCTGACGCCTGGGGCAATAATCACCTCGACGAACTGGCGGTCAATAATCGCCTGGGCGGTTTCGGCGTCCAGTGGCGTATTGAAAGCGATAATGCCACCAAACGCGCTAGTAGGGTCGGTGGCAAAGGCTTTGTCGTAAGCGGCTAAGGCGGTCGCGCCTATGGCCACGCCGCAGGGATTGGCGTGCTTAACAATAACGCAGGCCGTCTCACTAAAGGCTTTCACACATTCAAAGGCGGCGTCAGTATCGGCCACATTGTTATATGAGAGTGGTTTGCCCTGAAGCATTTTTGCCGTGGCAACGCTGGGTTCGTTTGCCTGGGGGTCGACGTAGAAGGCTGCCTGCTGATGCGGATTTTCGCCATAACGCATGTCCTGCTTCTTATCTAGTTGCAGATTGAAGGTGCGTGGGAATGCCTCATCGGCAGTGTTTACCTTGCTTCCTAGGTAGTCAGCAATCGCACCATCGTAGCCCGCGGTGTGCTCAAATGCTTTAACCGCCAAGTCAAAACGTGTGGCGCGACTAACGTGGCCATCCTGGGCGGCCAGCTCGCCAAGTACCCGGGCGTAATCACTGCTATTGACCACAATAGTGGTGTAGGCGTGATTTTTGGCGCAGGCGCGTACCATGGTAGGGCCACCAATATCGATATTCTCGATGGCTTCTTCAAGCGTGCAATCTGGCTTGGCAACGGTGGCAGCAAAGGGATAGAGATTGACGACTACCATATCAATCGGGGTGATGTCGTTTTCGGCCATGACCGCGTCGTCTTGGCCACGACGGGCCAGAATGCCGCCGTGTATTTTCGGATGTAACGTTTTAACACGACCATCCATAATTTCTGGAAAGCCGGTGTGCTCAGAGACTTCTTTCACCGCAATGGCGTTTTCCTGCAATAGACGAAAGGTGCCTCCAGTGGAGAGAAGTTCAACACCGTGCTCAGTGAGTCCACGGGCGAACTCCACAATGCCGGTTTTATCAGAAACGCTCAAAAGCGCACGGCGAACGGGAGCGGTATTGCTATCAGTCTGAGAAGGATTATCAGACATTAGAGGGTTATCAGCCATTAGAGTGCTCTTGTGCAGAGTCGAGAATTAAAAACAACGACGCCCCAGGGTTACGGGGCGTCACCTTCGATAAGTCCGTACAGCTTGAGTTTTTTACGCAGGGTACCGCGGTTCAGGCCAAGGACATCAGCAGCCCGGGTCTGGTTGCCGTCGGTGTGCTCTAGAACGCAGGCGAGTAGAGGTGCCTCGACTTCGGCCATCACCATGGCATAAAGATCGGTAGCCTGACTGCCGTCTAGATGCTCAAAATAGCGGCGCATAGCCATTTCTACTGCCTCGCGAAGCGGCTGTGGCGGCGAGCTAGCAATAGCAGGGTCAGCTAGCGTGCCCGCTAGAGGGGTATAGCTCTCGCTGGGATAGGCGTCGCTGGGGTAGTCGTCGCTAGAGAGAAGATCGCGTTCAGTCATGCAGCATAGCTTCCTTTGGCTAGCAGACGCATGGCGGCGCCAGGGGCCATCACGTCGTTGATCCAATCAAATTGCGTTTCAGGTGACGCTAACGCATTGAACTGCTGCTTAAGCGTGCGCTGCTGAGGCTGCGTAAAGCGGAGGTCATCATTGATGTACCAGCCAACATGCTTACGCGCGATGCGCACTCCCATGGTCGTACCGTAAAACTCATGTAACGCTTCCACGTGCCCGAGAAGTACCTGCTGACGCTCCGTCAGCGTGGGCAAAGCCATCTTTTCTCCATAGTGAAGATAATGGCTAATCTGTTGAAAGATCCATGGGTTGCCTTGAGCGCCACGGCCAACCATTACTGCATCAGCACCTGTATACGCGAGTACCTCGGCGGCTTTTTCGGGGCTTGTTATGTCGCCATTGGCAATTACGGGTATCGAGAGGCGAGATTTGATCTCGGCAATCGTGTCGTACTCTGCCTGTCCAGTATAGCGCTGCTGGCGATGACGGCCATGTATGGCTAACGCTTGAATGCCTGCTGACTCGGCAAGCCTTGCAATGCGTAGTGCATTGTTCGATTCAGCGCACCAGCCCGTGCGAATTTTCAACGTTACTGGAATATCGACCGCTGACACCACTGCGTCGAGAATGTCGGCGACCAGGGCTTCATCGCGAAGCAGCGCAGACCCAGCGGCTTTATTGCACACTTTCTTGGCGGGGCAGCCCATATTTATATCAATAATCTGTGCGCCTAGCTCGGCATTCAAGCGTGCTGCCTGAGCGAGCATCTCAGCGTCGCCTCCGGCAATTTGCACCACACGCGGGTCAGGCTCACCGCGGTGATCCATGCGCAGCTGAGATTTACGTGTATGCCAGAGGCTAGGATCCGCCGTCACCATTTCGCCCACCACCCAGCCAGCACCCAGCCGTCGACATAGCTGACGAAAAGGGCGGTCGGTAACGCCGGCCATGGGCGCGAGAATTACCCGATTAGGTAATGTAAACGGACCAATAGTGGCTGGGCCTGGGGTGGCCGGTAGTGCGGTTAAAGTCATGGTGTCGGGCTTTGTATGCTGTGCTGGCGGCGAGTAGGCGCGTTCAAGGAGGCGTATGATACGCCTACTCGGCGACAGGGTGAAGGCGGATTGCCGCTTTAACGCGGACGTTGGCCACTTAGCCGCACCCAGCCTTCACGGATCAACGGTTCATCCATCATGATTCCCTGCGCCGCATAGGCCTGATGAACATCCTCGGCTTGGTTGGCTAAAATACCCGATAGTGCGATACGACCGCCTGGGGCCACGTGCCCTGCAATCATCGGTGCTAATTCGACCAATGGGCCAGCCAAAATGTTGGCAGTCACGATGGGATAGCCGCCACCATCGCTTAACTGTTCAGGGTAATATAGATTTAAATCTTCTTCGGCAATGCCGTTACGCTCCGCATTGTCGCGGCTGGCCTGCAGTGCTTGAGGGTCAATATCTGTCGCGTCGGCATGGTCCGCGCCCAACTTAAGCGCAGCAATGGCAAGAATGCCTGAGCCGCAGCCGACGTCTAAAATAGTTTGCTGTGCTAGGTGGCCTGCAACTGCCACTTCATCCAACCATTCCAGGCACAGCGCTGTGGTCGGGTGCGTGCCGGTACCAAAGGCAAGGCCAGGGTCGAGAATCAAGTTCACCGCATCGGCTTCAGGGGGCTCATGCCAGCTGGGGACGATCCAAAGGCGTTGCCCCATGCGTAGTGGCGTAAAATCATCCATCCACTCGCGCTCCCAGTCGCGGTCTGCTAGCAGCTCATACTCGATGGCCGGGCAGGGTTCGCCTGGCATCTGCTCAGACCACGCTGCCTCAATACGCTCCAGCATGCTTGCGATGCCCTCTAGGTCGTCGTAGAGGCCGGTAAGGATAGTATCTTCCCACAGCGGTGTCGTGCCGCGCTCGGGCTCAAATACCGGATCATCGTGGGCATCCTGAAGGCCGATTGCTGTTGCACCTTCGTCAAGCAACAGCTCTTCGAGGAACTCTGCCTGCTCGGGGGCGACATGAGCTTTGAGTTGAAGCCAGGGCATGAAGGTTCTCCGCAAGACGAATTAAAGACAGTACAGTAGAGGCAAGTACAGTAGATATAAGAACAGTAAAGACAAGCGCGGGGTGGGCATGGCCACCCCGCTGGGCATTACACTTGAATGAGGGCTGAAAAAGGCGTCAGAGCGGTATTAAGCGCTGAGTTTCTTTTCCAAGTAGTGAATATTGACGCCGCCTTGACGGAAGTAGCTGTCACGAACCAAATCTTTTTGTAGGTCAATATTGGTTTTAATGCCTTCCACCAGTAACTCGTCAAGCGCATTGCGCATCCGGGTCAAGGCTATTTCACGATCGGCGCCCCAAGTGATTAGCTTACCAATCAGAGAGTCGTAGTGAGGCGGTACGGTGTAGCCGGTATAGAGATGTGAATCCATACGAACACCTAGGCCACCCGGTGCGTGAAACAACGTTACTTTGCCAGGGGAAGGCATAAAAGTACGTGAGTCTTCGGCGTTAATCCGGCACTCAAAGGCGTGGCCATTAAGTTGCACATCTTCCTGGCGAATCGACAGCGGCAGACCAGAGGCAATGCGTAGCTGCTCTTTGACGATATCTACGCCGGTCACCATTTCCGTCACAGGGTGCTCAACTTGAACGCGGGTATTCATTTCAATGAAGAAATACTCGCCGTCTTCGTACAGAAACTCAAAGGTGCCAGCACCACGATAATTGATCTTAATGCACGCTTGGCGGCAAGCCTCAAGGACTTGGGCGCGGGCGTCAGGATCAAGTCCAGGAGCCGGGGCTTCTTCAAGCACTTTTTGGTGACGGCGTTGCAGCGAGCAGTCACGGTCATAGAGATGAATAGCGTTGCCCTGTCCATCAGCAAGCACTTGCACTTCTACGTGGCGCGGCTTTTCAAGGAATTTCTCCATATAAACCGTGCCATCACCAAAGGCGGCGTGCGCTTCGGTACGGGTAACTGTAATTGCCGATAGCAGATGGCCTTCAGAGTGCACTACGCGCATCCCGCGGCCACCGCCACCAGAGGCTGCTTTAATGATCACTGGATAACCAATGCGACGTGCGGTGTCTAAATTAGTGGCGTCATCATCGCCCAAAGGGCCATCAGAGCCGGGCACCGTGGGAACACCGGCTTCCTTCATTGATTGAATCGCACTGACTTTATCGCCCATTAGGCGGATCGTCTCGGCGCGTGGGCCAATAAAGGTAAATCCAGAGCGCTCTACCTGTTCAGCAAAGTTGGCGTTTTCAGACAGAAAGCCATAGCCCGGGTGAATAGCGGAAGAGTCAGTGACTTCGGCTGCACTGATCAATGCCGGGATATTTAAGTAAGACTGCGCTGACGATGCCGGTCCAATACACACGGCTTCATCCGCCAGGCGAACATGCATGAGTTCGCGATCAGCTTTGGAATGTACCGCTACGGTTTTAATGCCCAGTTCTTTGCAGGCCCGTAGAATACGAAGGGCAATCTCGCCGCGGTTCGCGATAAGTACCTTGTCCAGCATGGGAGAATCCACCCGTGTTGAAAATGAAAGATTAAGCGATAACGATCATGGGTTGATCGAACTCTACTGGTTCGCCATCTTCCACTAGGATGGCTTCCACCACACCGTCACGGTCAGCTTCGATTTGGTTCATCATTTTCATGGCTTCAATGATACATATAGTGTCGCCTTGCTTGACGCTATCACCGACTTCCACAAACGACTTGGCACCTGGCGCTGGGCTGCGGTAAAAGGTGCCTACCATCGGAGAATTGACCGCTTCGCCACGGTAGCTGGCGCCTTGAGGCTCTGCTTCAGTAGAAGAGGACACTACTGGAGCGCCTGCTGAAGGTGCATAGCTGGGCTGCTGCGCATAGTGTGGCATCGGTTGTGGCTGCCAAGTCGCGCCGTTAGGGTGGCGGCTGATACGGACTGACTCTTCGCCTTCCTGAATTTCAATCTCGCTAATATTAGATTCTTCGAGCAGCTCAATCAGTTTCTTAACTTTGCGGATATCCATGGCGTGGCCCTATCAATGTCGTAAAAGTAGGTTGTGAGAAATAGTCACAGAGCGAACCCAGCCTAACGGCGGGCTTATGCGACGCTGCGCAGTAATTATAAAAAGCGCAGTAAACCTGAATTAAAAACGAAGAGAACGCTGCATGTTAGCGAACGTTACCCTGTTCTCACCCCCAAAAAAGGAAGTTTTTAGCTAATATGGGAGCGAAGTTTGCCGAAAAAGTGCGAGGATGTCCAGCAACAGCCTGAACCAGCGCAAAAAACAGTGTGTAGATGAAAATTAAACAACTGTTTGACGATATTCGCGGCATTAGGCTACTCCTGTGCTGCAAAGTGCTTTTGAGATAGTCTTTAAAATAGTCTTTAAGATTTTTTTAAGATTGCCTTTAAGATAGTCTGTGAGAGCTTAGCTGCTTGCTAGCCACTGGCTAACCGATTCGAGGTGTTCAAGTAACTGATCGGCTGTTACTTCGCCCTGTATACGCGCATTGCGAATTTCTTCTCCCTGGCTAAAAAAGAGGAGGCTGGGAGGGCCAAACAGGTTGAATTTTTCAAGCAGCTGACGGCTTTGCGAATCCGTATGGGTGACATCGGCGGCAATCAGCGTGTAATCATTTAGCGTAGCAGTGACACGCGGGTCGGGATAGACGTCTCGCTCCAGAAGCTTGCATGAAATACACCAGTCGGCAGTAAAGTGAACAAATACCGGCTGGTTAACGCTATCGGCTTCAGCAATTGCCTTTTCGAGTGCGATTAGGTTATCTATTTCAATGAAATCGAGTGCTTCCGGCTGGGATTGGCCAGAAAAACTGGCCGTGGCAGCCAGGGGGCGCAAAGGATTGTTATTCCCTTGCGCGGCCCCAATCACCAGCACTACCCCCCACGCTAACAGCATGATGCCAAGCGTTTGGCGTGCCCGTGGCCACCCTTGGGGCTGATTGAAATTCAACGCTCCCAAGACAAGGGCCGTGCCAATCGCCAGCGCTGCCCATAATAAAAGTGCGACGGGGGCGGCCACCAAGCGCTCTATCATCCAAATCGCCACGCCCAAGAGCAGCAATCCAAAGGCGATTTTTACGCCATTCATCCAAGCGCCTGAACGTGGCAATAACGTAGCACCAAAGGTGCCGACTAAGAGCAGGGGAACGCCCATACCAAGCGCCAGTGCCAACAGCGCCGTACCGCCTATGACCGCATCGCCGGTCGAGGAGATAAACACCAGCGCCCCCGCTAGAGGCGCAGTCACGCAGGGCGATACGACCAACACTGAAAGGGCACCCGCTACGGCTAATCCCGCCGGGCCACTGCGCTGCGCCCGAGCTTGCCAAGCATCGATGCGGTTGGCCAAGCGAGGCGAAAGGTTAAGGTTAAAGACCCCGAACATCGCCAGTGCAAAGAGCGTGAATAGCACAGCAAAGGTGAATAAGACCGGCGCCGACTGCAAGCGGGCCTGAAGGTTAAGGCCGGCGCCAAACAGCCCCATCAATACACCGACCAATGCGTAGGTTAGCGCCATGCCCAGTACATAACTTAGAGAGAGTGCAAAGGCGCGCGGGCGTGTGGGGTTCTGGCCTACTACCATCGATGAGAGAATGGGTATCATCGGTAATACGCAGGGGGTGAAGGTTAATCCTAAACCCGCGATAAAAAACAGCCCTAACGCCAGTGGCAGGCTGGTATCGCTGATTAACGCGCTAAAACGGCTGTCTTCACTTTGGGGCGCGGTGAAAGCACTTTGTGTCGCGTTAGCATCCTCGTCGGTGGCTGTGCTGTTTGCGGTGTCCCAATTGGCAAATTGGCTGGGGGGCTGTGTTTCGCTGGCCTGTAGGTTCGTTTGTTCCGGCGGGTAGCAGAGTCCGGCATCCGCACAGCCTTGAAAGGTTAGCGTAATGTTAAGAGGGCCGGAATAAGGCGCTTTCAGCGGAACTTCGAACACCACCTGATCCCGGAAGATGTAGACATCGCCCATGAACTCGTCATTAGTGAAGGTGCCTTTGGGGAGGCTGGGCTCGCCCAGCGAGGCGCGTTCAGTTTGGCTGGTAACCGCAAGCTGATGACGATAAAGGTAGTATTGATCAGCAATATCGATGCCAATAAAGAGCCTCTCCCCATCGTGCCAAGCGGTAGGCTGGAAGGCTTCCATGACCGGTAAAAATTCGTCTTGACTACTGGAGGAACCAAACCACTGAGCGTGCGCATTCAGCGGTAGCCAGCCAAGAATAAAAACAAGTAAAGGAAACAGGCTCAGACGTTTAAGAAGTAACACGGTGCGTCCTTAATCAATGGCATCGCAAGCAAAGGCAAGTAGCATACCGCAACCTTAGACCCTACGCGTATAAGCTGCGGTGAGGTGACGCGGTCGCTAATGGTGTGTTAATCCTGGTAACAAAACCTGGTGACAAAAAAAGCCGCCTATATAGGCGGCCTCATTAGCTGCAAAACGGCAAATCCAGAACTGTTACGCTTTTTCGTAGGCGATAACGGACTTTTCGATTGCCTTGCGCGCCGCGTCGGCACCTTCCCAAGACTCGACTTTCACCCATTTGCCTTTTTCAAGATCTTTGTAGTTCTCAAAGAAGTGGGCGATCTGCTGGCGCAGCAGTTCAGGCAGGTCAGTGACCTCCTGGATGTCGTCGTAGAGCGAGCTAAGTTTCGCGTGGGGCACGCAGATCAGTTTTGCATCTTCACCGGCTTCGTCGGTCATGTTCAAAATACCTACCGGACGAGCGCGAATAATGCTGCCAGCTTGAACCGGGTGCGGGGTAACGACCAGCGCGTCTAGAGCGTCGCCATCATCTGCCAGGGTGTGCGGGATAAAGCCATAGTTGGCAGGGTAGAACATGGGGGTGGCCATAAAGCGGTCAACCAGTAATGCGCCCATGTCTTTATCAATTTCGTATTTGATTGGATCGTGGTTGGCTGGAATTTCGATCACCACGTAAACGTCGTTAGGGAGATCCTTTCCAGCGGGGATATTATCGAAGTTCATTGTTGATTCCTTGATAGTGCTGTGGCTAGAGTCGTGCAGTGATTAGGCAATCGATTTAGAGTCATTGATGGCGAAGAATTATACGAACATGACTGCCCGATTACCAATGCGACATAGGTTGGCCGACAGTGGTAAACCGGGCCGCTTTAAAAGACTAAGAAAACGATAGAGACGTTTGGTGAGCATCCTATCTACCCGGCTGCGTGTATCATAAGCGCTGTTGGAGGAAAGTAGTGGAGGAAAGAGATGTCTTTCGATCGAGTCGGCAGCCTAGGAGGATGACTTGTCGCACGCCCAGTTGCTCATCAGTTATGGTCAAGCGTTTGTCGCACCCGACAGGCGTCTGCACCGAAGTTCTATGTCGGTTCGCTTTCCAGAAGCACCGCTACTAAGCGCCAAAGGGGGTTGTGCAATTATCAGCGACTCCATTTCACGGAATACAATGGCCAAGCAAGCCGGTGATTTAAGCGTACGGGGTTTCCTGGCCGATTACTTCTCAACCCCTGATCATTGGGATGTTAAAACGTCAGCCACACGTGTACTGCGTGCGCTTAATAGCTGGTGCTACAGCCAAAGCCAGCATGTGAAAGAGGGTAGTTTCGTTTCATCTATGTCGGCGATGGTATTTCGTGGCCGCGAAGCGCATCTGTTTCATATGGGCGATACGCTAGTGTTTCGTTTGCGCGGCGCTGAGTTTGAGCAATTAAGTCGCGACCATGTCACCGATCTGGGTGGCTACCGTTACCCGTCGCGGGCCCTGGGTATGGACGGCAGTGTTGATATCGATTACACCCATATCCCCCTTAAGCAGGGCGACCTATTTCTGTTCACCACACAGGGCGTGCGCGGCACGCTGCTTCCCTCCGATTATGTACGTTTGATTCGCCAAGACGCCAGTGATCTGGACGCCGCCTGTGAGCGCTTAGCTAATGAGGCGAAGCAGCGTGCTCAAGAGCGGGGCTACGGCGGTGATCAGTTCTGCTTTCAATTGGTAAGAATCGATGAGTTACCTGAAGAGGTTACCGAGCATCCAGGGCAGCTCTATGGTGACTTGCCTATTCCGCCTGAGCTCTCGCCGGGTGAGCGTTTAGATGGTCTGGAAGTTCTCGCTGTTCTATCGCGAACGGCGCAGTCGCGTGTATATCGTGTTCGCGATGTGCATAGCGAACGTGAAATGGTGATGAAGGCGCCCAGCCCAGAGCTTTCGTTGCGCAACGCCTACCTGGAGCACTTCCTACTTCAGCAGTGGGTGGTAGAGCGGGTCAATTCACCGTTTGTCGTCAAGGTGATGGAGCCGTCAAGGCCGCGCCGTTACCTCTATTATCTAATGCAACATATTGAAGGCGAGACGTTGCGCCAGTGGGCGGAACGGCATCCCCAAGCGAGCTTAACTCAGCGCCTGGATATCGCGAATCAACTCGGCAAGGCGGTGCAGGCGCTGCATCACCGGGAAATCATTCATCAACAGATCAATCCCGATAACATTTTAATCGACCCACACGGCAAGCTGGTGCTTACCGATTTTAGTGCCTGCCATATGCGTGATGGCGAAGGGCATCGGCACTCAGGCGAGTTGCTCCGGCAGATTGGTTTTAATGAGCACACCGCTCCTGAGTATGCGTTGGCCGATAGCGTTAGCCGGCGCAGTGATCAATACTCGCTTGCTTCTACTACCTACTGGCTACTAACGGGCGCTTTGCCCTATACGCTGACCCCTAATCGGCTGCGTAGTCATACCGATCTCGAAGAGTTGACCTATCGAAGTGCGCGTACCACTAATCCAGAAATTTCACCGGCATTAGATGATGCTTTACGTCGCGCCCTGGACCCTCAGCGGGCACTGCGGTTTAGGCGTATGTCCGAATTCTTGCATGCACTTAGGGTGCCGCTTGGGCGAGCGACAAACCGAGGGGAAGAAAGTCGTCAGGAACCGCGGCGTTTTTGGCAGGGGGTGGCGGGGATTTTGTTGCTGCTGCTCGTGCTTTCCTGGCTGCTTCGGTGAGCCCAAGCAGTAAAGGCACATAAAGTAAGGCAATCTGAGCATGCTCTGTGGCAGACAACCCCGAGATTGCTTCACTTCGTTCGCAATGACAGAGAATGGGTCATTGCGAGGAGCGCAGCGACGAAGCAATCTCTCTCGCAATGACCTTGCTGCGTTAGCGGCTTATAGCGTAAACGTAGGCAGCTTGCGTTCGACCTTGGCTAATTTTAGCTTAGCCACTTTAGGTAGCCCGTTTTCAAACGGCGGGAAATCTTCGCCCTGAATGAGCGGGGAGAGGTAGTCCCGGCAAGGCTGGGTAATGCCAAACCCATTTTCACTGATAAAGTCGCGAGGCATAAACTTCTCTTGGTTGGCTACCTGAGAAAGCGGGGCGGAAATAACGTCCCACTGGTAGGGCGACTGAGAAATACGACGAATGGCTGGCATCATGGCGTTTTTGCCCGCCAGTGCTAACGTTACCGCTTCACGGCCAACAGCATAAGCTTGTTCAACGTCAGTCTTGGAGGCAAGGTGGCGCGCAGCGCGCTGGAGATAATCAGCGACCGCCCAGTGGTACTTGTAACCTAAATCCTGCTTGATCATCCCCGCTAACGTTGGCGCGACGCCCCCCAACTGTCGGTGACCAAAGGCGTCGGTATTACCTGCATCGGCCAAAAAAGTGCCATCTTCGTAGCGTGCACCTTCAGACACCACAATGACGCAGTAGCCAAATTGTTTAACGCTCTCTTCAACCCGCGCCATGGCCGCTTTACGGTTAAACGGAATTTCTGGGAAGATAATCATATGCGGGGGCTCGCCCTCCGCTTGGCCCGCTAAGCCACCGGCAGCAGCAATCCAACCCGCGTGTCGGCCCATTACCTCAAGCACAAACACCTTGGTAGAGGTGGCACACATGGATGCAATATCTAACGACGCTTCCAATGTAGAAGTAGCAATGTACTTGGCAACGCTGCCAAAGCCAGGACTGTTGTCCGTAATGGGCAGATCGTTATCCACGGTTTTTGGCACGTGAATCGCGGTGAGTGGGTAGCCAAGTTTTTCGGAGAGTTGAGAAACCTTTAAGCAGGTATCGGCACTGTCGCCGCCACCGTTATAAAAAAAGTAGCGAATATCGTGCGCTTTGAATACTTCAATTAAACGCTCGTACTGCGCGCGGTGGGTGTCAATGTCTTTCAGCTTATAGCGGCAGGAACCGAAAGCACCGCCCGGCGTGTGTCGCAGTGCTGCAATTGACTCATCGCTCTCCTGGGTAACATCAATCAGGTCTTCCGTTAAAGCGCCGATAATGCCGTTGTGACCGGCGTAAACCTTGCCAATTTGATCGGGTGCTTGACGGCAGGCTTCGATAACGCCGCAGGCGCTGGCGTTGATCACGGCGGTGACGCCACCGGATTGGGCGTAAAAGGCATTATGCTGGGCCATGGAAACGTCTCATCTCCTGAAAATGGGTAGAGTAAAAGGGTCGCAATAAGTGTTAGCCAAGCATAAGTGCAAATTGCTTGGCAGGATGCTCCGACGTGTGTTAGCGCAAGGTAACGAAGTGTAGCGTAAAGCCAAGAGGGCTGCACCTGTAGCACACTCGTTGCCTTATTGACTCATTCGGTGCCGTCCATTTCTTGTTCGCGCTGGGCAAGCTGCCAGCCACCTAAATCTTTATAACGATTGACCATGGCACAAAACAGCTCAGCGGTGCGCTCGGTGTCGTAACGGGCGGAGTGGGCCGCTTTGTTATCAAATTCAATGCCAGCGGCACGACAGGCGCGCGCAAGTACCGTTTGACCATATACCAGGCCTGCAAGCGAGGCCGTATCAAAACTTGAAAAAGGGTGAAAAGGGTTTCGCTTAATGCCGCACCGATTGACGGCTGCGTTTAAGAAGCCTTGATCGAATGCTGCATTATGGCCGACTAAAATGGCGCGCGTGCAGTCGTGGGCTTTGATGGATTTCCGTATGGGCCGAAAAATTTCACCCAGTGCTTCAGCTTCGCTTAGCGCTACCTGGCTGCGCAGCGGATCGTCTAGATTAATACCCGTAAAATCGAGTGCCGACTGCTCAACGTTTGCTCCCTCAAAGGGGACAATATGGTAAGCATAGGTGGCATCTGGAAGCAGGTTGCCTTCCGGGTCCATGGTCAGCGTAACGGCGGCAATCTCGAGTACGGCATCACCTTGGGCATTAAATCCCCCTGTTTCTAAATCAACGACCACCGGCAGGTAACTGCGAAAACGTTGGGCCATTAATTCGCGGGCAATTGCCTCGCTCATGCAGCTCTCCTTGTTTAAAGCGAGTAATAGTAACGCGGGTAATCAATCGACAGAAGCGGTAAGCCACCGCTTTGAATGGTGTGATTCTAGCAGCTTTAGCCCCCAGGCGTCGTTGACGGTGTTCGCTGAGCAATGAGAACGCTATACTCAAGCTCTGTATCAAAGAGCGATTTCAAAGCGCTATCGCACCAGCCTAGCGCAAGTGGTGAGTGTGTTTTTACAAATGAACGTTTTATGATCAAAGAGGAGCAAAGAATGTCCGATGTCAAAAAGGTTGTGCTGGCATATTCAGGCGGCCTGGACACATCCGTTATCGTTAAGTGGTTGCAAGAAACCTACAACTGCGAGGTAGTGACTTTTACTGCCGACATCGGTCAGGGCGAAGAAGTCGAACCAGCGCGTACCAAGGCACAAGCCCTTGGCGTAAAAGAGATCTATATCGAAGATCTGCGCGAAGAGTTCGTACGTGACTACGTTTATCCGATGTTCCGCGCTAACACTATTTATGAAGGTGAGTACCTGCTGGGTACGTCTATCGCCCGGCCATTGATCGCCAAGCGCTTGATCGAAATCGCCAATGAAACCGGTGCCGATGCTATTTCTCACGGTGCGACGGGTAAAGGTAACGACCAAGTACGCTTTGAGCTTGGCGGCTATGCGCTTAAGCCGGGCGTAAAAGTGATCGCCCCTTGGCGTGAGTGGGACTTAACCTCGCGTGAAAAGCTGATGGCGTACTGCGAAGAGCATAAGATTCCGGTCGATTTTTCTAATAAAAAGAAAAAATCGCCATACTCCATGGATGCCAACTTACTGCATATCTCTTACGAGGGCGGTATTTTGGAAGATCCGTGGGCCGAAGCAGAAGACGATATGTGGCGTTGGAGCGTTTCGCCTGAAGCCGCGCCCGACCAGCCGACTTATGTCGAGCTGACGTTTGAAAAGGGTGATATCGTCGCCATCGACGGCGAACCGCTGAAAGCCCATGAAGTGCTCGAAAAACTCAATAAGCTAGGTGGCGACAACGGCATTGGTCGGTTGGATATTGTTGAAAACCGCTATGTGGGTATGAAGTCCCGTGGCTGCTACGAAACGCCAGGGGGCACCATTATGTTGCGTGCTCACCGCGCCATTGAGTCACTGACCCTGGACCGCGAAGAGGCCCATTTGAAAGATCAGCTAATGCCGAAATACGCAGAAGTGATCTACAACGGCTATTGGTGGAGCCCTGAGCGTCGTATGCTGCAGGCAGCGATTGACGAAACCCAAAAGAATGTCGCGGGTGTCGTACGCATGAAGCTCTATAAAGGTAACGCTACCGTGGTCGGCCGCAAGTCTGATGAATCGCTGTTTGATGAATCAATCGCTACGTTTGAGGATGATGCCGGCGCTTACAATCAGAAAGATGCCGAAGGCTTTATCAAGCTGAACGCGCTGCGTTTGCGTATTGCTGCAGGTAAAGGGCGTAAACAAAGCTAGTAACATTAGCTGATAAAAAGCGCACATCTTGCTAGGGCGGCGAGTACGAATCGCCGCCCTACAAGCAGAGGAGCCACTATGTTAAAAAAACTATTTTCCGGTCTCTTTGGTAGCGAGCGACAAGCCCCTTCAGGCGCGACCACTAAGGCTGCTGAACCTGTGGAATATAAGGGCTACGAGATTGTCTCTCAGCCGGACGATAAGAGCGGCCAGTACCGTGTAAGCGGCTGGATCCGCAAGCCTGACGCTTCTGGTGAAATGCTCGAACATCGCTTTGAGCGTTCCGACATGCTGCCCGCACGCGAAGCTTGCGATACCATGATGGTCACTAAATCCCAGCGCTATATTGATGAAGTGGGTGAGGCAATGTTTGCGCCTGACCCGCGTCGCGCCAGCGAAAGCGATAGCGAAAAAGGGCAGTAAAGCCAATACAATATTGAACAATGCAATATTGAATGAAGGAGAGGCGCATGCGTGTTGTACACCAAGCCTCACCCTGGCGTGCTCTCTTTAACGAGCATGGCTACCTAGATACTCAGGCACTCAACGCGCCGTTACAGCATCTTTTCTCAAAGCTGTCTTCTTCTCAGATCTCATTAACCGACGCTTATGCGTGGCAACTGCCGTTGGTTGAAACACTGGCGCATTACGATCTGCCTGCTTGGCGTATTGCGCAAATTATCAGTGACCACAACGCGTTGCTTTATCGCCTGGCAATTGCGCTATCGTTAAGCGAGATGGAGGCGCAGGGGTGGGGGAAACCTCCCGTGGATTATTGTGTGCTGCTATTAGGCTCGGCGGCGCGCTTTGAAAGCCTGCTTGGCCCCGACCAGGATAATGCACTGATCATTGATGACTACCCTGACCATCGTCACGTCGAGATCGATGGCTTTTTTCAGTCACTAGGCGAGCGATTTACCCAGCGGCTGGATAAGGCCGGTATTCCGCTCTGCCATGGGCATGTCATGGCGCGCTGGCCTATGTGGCGAAAACGGTTAAGTGAGTGGCAAGCACAACTAGAAATATGGAGTGGTGATCGTCGGGTGAAACGCGTTCAGCAGACCAATATACTGCTCGATTTTTCGCCGGTCGCTGGTAGTTCAGCGCTTGCGGTGCAACTGGGCGAGCACATCGCTTCCATCCTCCCGAAAGCATCACTGTTTATGGCTGAAATGGCGGCGCTATTAGAGGAGTTGCCGGTAGCGCTGGATCGCTTTGGACGAGTCGCTTCGAGCCCACAGTTCGATGCACCCCATGGCCACGCTATTAACCTAAAGCATCAAGGCTTGATGCCGTTGATTAGCGCCGCGCGTTTGCTCTGCGTTCGACAAGGTCTGCGCACTATAGCGACTCGAGAGCGTTTGGTGATGCTTAGCCGGGAGGAGAAGGTGCTCCCGGTTGCTCAAGCAGAGCTACTCATCGTGGCATTTGAACGCCTGCAACAGCACATTCTGGATCAGCAACGATATAACAAAGCTTGTGGCCAAGCAGCCGATGGCTGGGTTGATCTGCGCCGCTTGCGCGAAGACCAGCGCCTGTTGCTTAAATTTGATCTTCAGCAGATTAGAGCGTTTGTTCAGCAAGTAATAAAAGCCTAGAGGTGGCTGTGAAAGCCATGGCTGATTAAGCAGAAATTGCCTCAGTCGGCGCATCGGGCAACTCCAGTGTCAGGCAGGCGCCCCCCAGCGTTTTGGCATCTTCCACCCATAGCCTTCCGCCCAAGTGGGCGATGATACCCCGGCTAATCGGCAGCCCTAAACCACTGCCTCTTGGCCGCCCCCTTGGAATATCGTCGTCTTGTTGTATTTGATGGAATTTCTCAAACACGCGTTCACGCTCTTCCTGGCTAATGCCAGCGCCGTTATCCTCTACGCTTAAACGGAAGTGGTGACGATGGCGATAAAGGGTGACGTACACTTTTGGCTGATGGCGATCGGCAAACTTGCCGGCGTTATCAAGCAGGTTGATGATTACTTGCTCCAAGCGGTCTTGGTCGCCAATCACCATTGCTGGGTCCGCTTCTAAGCTGACGATTAACTCGATTCCTTGCTCTTCATGGAGATGCGCAATGGCATCAATGCTGTGACGGGTGAGTGCAGCAAGATCGAGGGGGAGTGGGTTTAGCGTTAAACGACCGCTTTCCAAGCGGGCAAGATCCAGGATTTCTTCTATTAAACGGGATAGCCGCTGGCTTTCATGAACAATGACGCCAAGAAAATGCTGGCGTTTATCCTCTGGTAGTTGCCCGCTATCGCGTAAAATTTCAGCAAAAGCACGGATGGACGTGAGCGGGGTGCGCAGCTCATGGCTCACCATGGCCACAAACTCATCCTTGAGACGGTCTAGCTCGCGCAGGCGCTCATTAGCACTGCGTAACTCCTCCCCGATTTGCACCAATTCTTGGGACTTCTGCTCCAAACGACGATTGTATTCCAACGTTTGCGAGGTGGTATCCAGGATGCTAAGAATCGACTCGATATCCAGCGCCTCACCGCGGACAACCGAGTTAATCAATACACGTGCTGACGCACTGCCCAGCGAACCCGCGAGTGCCTGCTCGGCACGTGTAATCAGCTCGGCGGTAGCGGGCTCATCAGCAGAATAAGTACTTTTGTTGCTATGGCTAAACACTCGGCGGGTAGTTTGACTGCCTAAATAACGAATAAGTAGTTCTTTTAGCGCCCCCTGAGTCGTTTGCCCGCGCCATAGTGATGTCGATAGCGACGTGGTTTGCAGGTTGGGGTGCATCGCTTCGGTGAACAGCGCCGCCTGGGTCTGCTCAAGCCGTGTGGGGCGCGTAAACAGCGAGACGCCTACTAGGAGTCCTACGTTGGCTAACATGCTCCATAACAGTGAATGAGTATAAATATCCCACTCTGCAAGCCCGAATAAGCCATAGGGTATCAGCCAGGTAATTCCCCATGGGCCCTCTGTCAACAGTGACGCATCCAGCCAACCCGATTGGGCAAACCCGGGTAACAGCAAGGTATAACACCAGATTAAGAAGCCAGCGATTAAGCCGGTAGTGGCGCCCTGGCGCGTGGCACCACGCCAGTAAAGGCCAATCAGTAGCGCTGGGGCAAACTGTGCCGCCCCGGCAAAGGAAACCAGCCCAATGGTCACTAGGCTGTAGGAGTCGCCGATTAATGCATGGTAAAGATAGCCAAGGAGTAAAATCAGCACGATAGCGATGCGTCTGATGCCCAATAGCCAGCCTGCTAGTTCCCCTTTGGTGCTCAGGTGCAGCCGCTTGGAGCGTAGCAGCAGCGGCATTATCAGTTGGTTGCTCACCATGGTAGAGAGTGCGATCGTTTCGACAATTACCATTCCTGTTGCCGCTGAGAGGCCGCCAATAAATACTAAAAGGGGTAATCCTTCCAGGCCTGCTGAGAGTGGCAGCGTCAGGACAAAACTGTCCGGATCGCCCGCGCTTGCCCCTAGCAGCAAGCCGGCCAGCGCAATGGGAATAACGAACAGATTGATTAATAGCATGTAGAGAGGGAAGAGCCAGCTCGCTCGGGCTAAGTGCTGTTCATCGACATTCTCGACCACCAATACCTGGAATTGGCGGGGCAGAGTTAAAAACGCTAAAAAGGCCAGCACCAGCATGCCCACCCAGCCGGTGACGCCACCAGGGACACTTTCCAACCGCATGCTGTCGACTAGCGCGGGGGTAGCCGCTACTTGAGCAAACAGCGCGGTGGGGCCTTCAAACATCACAAAGACCACAAATAGGCCAACGGCCATAAAAGCCACTAACTTAACGATGGATTCCACCGCTATAGCCGCCACCATCCCTTCGTGACGTTCACTGGCATCTAGATGGCGGGTGCCGAACAGGATAATAAAGACTGCTAGTACCAGGGCGACCCAAAGAGACTTATCCATCCAGAAGTGTTCGTCGACCAAGGTGGTGTCGGCAGCACGCGGATAGTTAATCAGCACTGCGTGGCTAACGGTGATGGCTTTTAATTGCAGGGCAATATAAGGGGTAATGCTAATTAGAGCCATTAAGGCGACGAGCGCCCCAAGGCCGGTGCTTTTACCGTAGCGGGCACTGATAAAGTCAGCAATAGAGGTGATTCTCTGGCGTGCGGCGATGCGGACCATCTTGCGAACCACAAAGGGAGCCAACAGCATCGCCAGGGTGGGCCCCAGGTAGATTAACAAAAAACTGGGGCCATACTCGGCAGCTCGTCCGACGCTGCCGTAGAACGTCCAGGCGGTGCAGTAAACGGCAATGGAAAGCGCATACACCGTGGGCGAGCCAATCAGTGATCGACCTTGCTCCGCCCGCCGATCACCCCAGGCGGCCACTACAAACAGTAGCGCTAAATAGCCAAAGGCGGTGCCCAGGATAATAGCGTCAGTACGCATGCTTAGCGGCCCGCCCGGTGTTCCATTAACCAAGCCGTTAGGCCGATGACAACGGCCCAAGCGCAAAATAGATAAAGGGGTAGCCAGCTCATGTTAAATGAGGGAAGACGGTCTACCACGATAATTAGTGGTGGACAGAAAAGCAGTAAGGCAATCGCTACCAAGGCCATTAAGCGTTCGGTTTGTCGCGATTTTTGACCTGAGCTTTTCATAAGGCACTGGCATCCTGGCGGTCAAAGGCATTGGCCTGCAGCGTCAGCAGCTGTTCCAGGGTATCTACGCCGCGGGCCTCTAAACGTGGCAGCAGAGCAAGCCAGAGCTCGGCGGTCACTCGGGCATCACCCAGTGCAGTGTGACGGGTGCCAGGCGGGAATGCCAGATCGTAGCGTTGGGCTAGGCTATCCAGATCATGGCCATCAAGGGCTTCGTCCAACGCACGAGAAATCAGGAGAGTATCGATGACGGGAATGTCAAAGGCGACTCCTTTATGGCTGATGGCGAGTAGGTCAAAGGCGGCATTATGAGCGAGTAATACGGCTTCTCCTATATAGTCGCGAAAGCGGGTCAGCACGATATCCAGCGGTGGTGCACCGATCACATCGGCATCGGTAAGACCATGAATCGCAGTGCTGGCAGGCGGGATCGGCCGTTGAGGGTCTACCTTTTGATCGAAGGCTTCGCTTGCCAGGAGTCGCCCGTTGACCACGCGGCAGGCGCCAAGGCTAATGACCGTGTCACCGCGGCGTAGCTCAAGGCCGGTAGTTTCGGTATCAAACGCCACAACCTCCAAGCTGCGCAGGGAACGGCTGGCGAGCGCTTCGTCCGGCGGCGGGAGATCGGCAATGCCGAAGTCATGAAATTCAGGCCGTGGTGGTGCGGTTTCCCGCGGGGCACCGACGCGCTCCACTGCGGGAAGCGGAAGGCGCAGTCGGGCATGCACGCCATCATCGTCGGCTAGGCTCCAGATGTCGCTGGCGTGTTGGCGTAGTACATCGGCAACGCTGGGTGTTAACGGCAGCGAGGTTAGTGGCTGCTGGCGCCACTCGGCGAGTTCATGCTCGGGTATCGCTTTACCGCGCCAAATAAGGTCGAGATAAACGCGTTTATTACCCAGGCATAACTCTCCTTCAAACCCATTGTCAGGAAGATAGGCATTGAGATGCTTAACCAACGAATCAAATAGCGCAATCAAGGCCGGGGCGTCGCCTTTAAACCAAGCAGGCATGCCCACCGGTGTGATTAACCGGTGTTCGGGATCAAGGCGCTCATCCAGTGCTTGCCAGAAGTCGTTGGACCACATGGGCGTTAGGCGCTCGCCCTGGTGCTGCATATCATCGAGCAGTTGGCCAATTTTGGCTACGTTGTCGCCTAATGTGACGCCTTCTTCATGGATGACGCGCTCAAAGCGTTGGCGCAGCGAAGACGTGCTGGCGTCGTTTTGATCGCGTAGCTGGATGAGCGCATCGGCGGCGCTGGTCAAACTGGCGGTATGCTGGCGAAGCGGGGTCAGCATATCGGCAAGCTCTGCTCTGACGCCCATTTCGCTCGACCACGACGCCGTTGCGTCGCTAAAGGTCAACAACGTTTCGCGGTCGCTACCTGGCACTCGACGCAGGATGACTTTTAGCCAACGGTTATCACAAGGAGCGAGAAGTTCTCTAGGCGAGCCGTCGTTAGGCAGCTGGCTGAGTGCTTGCTGCAAGCTGGCTACGGGCAGTAGGGCTTCCAGGCGTTTCCCTAAGCCAAGCCCGGTATTGCCGACAAAAAAGTCTTCTGCGGCCTGGTTAAATAGCATCACACGGCGGTGATGATCACAGAGTAGCAGCGGGGTTTCGAGCACTTGCAGCAGCGTTTCGAGCTCCTGGCGTATGCGTGCCGCGCTACGAGCACCGTCAGCGTGGGCAGTGGCTAGGCGGCTGCGATCCTCGCGCCAGCTTTCACGCACTCGACGTAAGTCGGGTCCCAGACCTTTTAGCCAACCTTCGGGTGGGTGTTCATCACGGGCATCGGGATTGGCGACTAAACGCGCTAATTGCACCTGTAAATGGCGCAGCGGTGTAAACAACATGCGCTCAAGCAACAAACCCACCAGAAATATCGTTGCACCGCCAGAGAAGCTGCCTATCCACAGCGCTATTCGGGTGGCGCCTGTCGGGGTAAGCTGAGTATCCAGCCAGGCGGCAAAAACAGCACCGCCCAGTAGGCTGACGCCGCTAAGCAACAGCCAAAGGCCGATCAGGCGCTGGCGCTTGGGCAACCCGCCTCGTGTCATGGCTGCTCCTTAATGAGCAGTGTTTTGACTTTCTCCACCAGCGATTGCGTAGAAAAGGGTTTGGTGATGTAGTCATCTGCGCCTAGTGCCATACCTTTTTCGCGCTCTACGTCACGTCCGTGTGCGGTCAACATAATAATGGGTAGTTGTGCAGTGGCTTCTTCGCTGCGTAGTCGCTCTAACACATCAAAACCGCTAATGCCCGGTAGGCTGATGTCGAGTAGGAGTAGATCCGGCTGGGCATCCTTCACTCGTGCCAGTGCCTGTTCACCATCTTCGGCAGTGACGACCTCAAACCCTGCTTGTTCCATCAAAAACTCTAACGATAAAACAATATTAGGTTCGTCATCGACGACGAGCACTTTAGCCATGACACTCTCCTGCTTTTATTTGTTTTAGCGATACATGCCTGCAGTCTAGATAGATCGAGACAGTCAGCCAAGACGACCTTGGCCGAATGCTCGGCAGTGAGACAGCCATCAGCGAGCAAACCGACTTGCTTTGTTACACTACTCGCCACTTTGCCATGGCTGACGGTGTTATGGCGGTTCACTGATTAGCAAGGTAGGGCTCTTAGTGCGCGTATTACTATTATCAGCCTATGAAGCGGTAAGCCATCGCTATTGGGCGCAAAGTTTAATGGAGCAATTGGATGAGGTGTCATGGACACTATTGGCCCTGCCACCACGGCATTTTTCTTGGCGTATTCGCGGCAATCCGTTGAGCTGGATGTTAAAAGAGCATGCCATCCTCAACCAGTCGTATGATGTCGTGCTAGCTACCTCAATGGTCGACCTAGCGACACTGATTGGGCTTTTTCCACATCTTGGTCGAGCGAAGAAGGTCGTTTATTTTCATGAAAACCAGTTCGCCTATCCTGAGTCGAGCGACCAGATGTCGCAAGTGGAAGCCAAAATGGTCAATCTCTATACGGCGCTAGCGGCGGATAATGTGGTGTTTAACAGCGCTTACAACCGTGACTCCTTTATTGATGGCGCGCGTGGCTTCTTGAAAAAGATGCCTGAGAACCTGCCTGCGGCGAAGCCACTTGAAGCGCTGCGCGAGCGGTCTCAGGTTTTACCAGTACCCATTTCTGAGAGCTCAACATCTCGCCAGCAAACGGCTATTCAAAAAACAGTGCCTCAGCGTATTGTTTGGAATCATCGTTGGGAGTACGACAAAAACCCTGACGATTTCTTCGCGGTACTGTTTGCGTTAAGCGAAGCCGGTGTAGCGTTTGAACTTGCGGTGCTCGGGCAGCGCTTTCGCCAAGTCCCTGCTATTTTTGCTGAGGCTAAACAACGTTTATCTAGGCATATCGTTGCGTGGGGGCCGCAGCCTGAAGACGCGTATCGAGAATTGTTGGATAGCGCGGGTATCGTGGTCTCAACCACATGGCATGAATTTCAGGGCTTGGCGATTATGGAAGCGGCCCAGCGTGGCGCACTGCCGCTGGTGCCCAATCGGCTCTGCTTCCCGGCGCTTTACCCGCCTACTTATCGCTATGACGGCACTCAAGCAGGGCTGTATGAGCGGCTGCATCGGTGGCTAACCGATCCTGCAGCGCGTCCTGAACCGCTAGATACCAAGCCATGGGAGTGGCCAGCTTGGCGCGAAGAATATAGAAAATTGCTACTTGCCCGCTAAGCGATCTCTGTTTTTTCTTTATATTCGCAAAGATCTTCAATGATACAGCTGCCGCAGCGTGGCTTGCGCGCTATACACGTATAACGCCCGTGGAGTATCAGCCAGTGGTGAGCATCCTGGAGAAACCCTTTGGGCACATGACGTAGCAGTTTTTGCTCCACCTCGACCACATTCTTGCCTTTAGCGATGCCGGTGCGGTTAGAAACTCGGAAAATATGCGTATCCACTGCCATAGTGGGGTGACCAAAGGCCGTATTGAGAATGACGTTGGCGGTTTTGCGGCCTACACCCGGCAAGGCTTCTAACGCTTGCCGGGTATCGGGCACTTCGCCACCGTGCTGGTCGACTAGAATGTGACAGGTTTTCATCAAATTTTCGGCCTTGGTATTGTAAAGGCCGATGGTTTTGATATGCGCTTTAAGCTGGTCGATACCCAAATCAATGATCGCTTGAGGCGTATTCGCGACAGGATAAAGGCGTGCTGTGGCTTTATTGACCCCTACATCGGTGGCTTGAGCCGAAAGCAGCACGGCAGCCAGCAACTCAAAGGGGGTGTTCCAGTTGAGCTCGGTAGTGGGTTGGGGAGTCTCTGCCTGAAGGCGAGCAAAAATTTCATGACGCTTTTGGGCATTCATGGTTTGTCTCTTTTTTAGATGCAGTTATTTAAATGCAGTAATTTAAAAACCGTTATTTAAAAGCCGTTATTTAATCGTGCCGGTAACTCGCACGCGGCGTTCAATGCGAGGTGCAGCTGTAACAGGGCGAGCGCGAGCAACGCTGTGTTGATCAATGACATTTTTTAGGGCGATTAGCATGCCAGCCACAAAGAAAGCCCCTGGCGGCAGTATGAAAAATAGAAACTGATAATCGTCAGCAATGGTGAGCTGCCAATTAGCGGCCTGCGGCCCAAACAGCAGTGCCATATCGCTAAACAGCGTGCCTTGGCCGAGCAACTCTCGCAGGGCGCCCAGCAATACCAGAACTGCGCCAAACCCTAATCCCATCATCAAGCCATCGATGGCGGCAGGCAGCACTGGTTGACGAGAGGCAAAGGCATCCGCGCGGCCGAGGATGGCGCAGTTGGTGACAATTAGCGGAATAAAAATGCCCAGTACCTGGTAGAGCGGGTAGGCGTAGGCGGCCATTAGCAATTCAGCGCAAGTAACAAAGGCAGCAATGACCATCACGAAAGCGGGCAGGCGTACGGCGGTGGGCACCTGATGACGGATCAATGAAATAGCCGTACTGGCACCCACCATTACCATCAGCGTGGCAAGCGCTAGCCCTAGCGCATTGACGATGCTGCCGCTGACAGCCAACAGGGGGCAGAGCCCTAGCAATTGCACCAGAGCTGGGTTATTCGACCAAAGACCGCTTCGGGCGAGTTCGCGCCACTGGCTCATGATGTAGGCTCCTGAGAAGAAATCGGTAGCGGTGTTTCGGCGGCGTACTGTAAGGCTTTATATACGGCGTTTACCACGGCCCTAGGCGTAATCGTCGCACCGGTAAAAGCGTCAAAATGGCCGCCGTCTTTAGCCACTGTCCAGCCTGACGGTGACAAGCTATCTAATCCCAGGCCATCAAAACCGGTAATCCAGTCGCTGCGTCTGCGTTCTATATCATCACCCAGTCCAGGTGTTTCCTGATGTTGGGTGACGCGTACTCCGCTAATACGCTGCTGCTCATCAATGCCTATTAGTAGCTGAATTTCGCCGTTGTATCCCTGCCGTGTCACCACTGGAAAAATCACCGCACCGCTATCCTGGTCGCTTACCGACCAGCCCTGGGTATCTTTTTCTAGCCCCAGCACCTCTGCGTTGGGAAGGGTAAAGGTGCTTTCCAAAACGTCGGTAATGGGAATATTGGCTAACGTTTCGGGCAATACTTCTTGAAGTTGGCGGTGCTGATAAGCCAACTGGTGCGTCGCTATTCGCTCGGCGGTTAAGGCGCGCGTTAATGCGATGCTGCCCGCCGTTACCAGTGCAAAGGCCCCCAGCGCGAGTGCCCCTCGTAGCATGGCCTGGCGTAGCGTCATAGCTGCTTTCCTGGCGAGGTTTTTGGTATGCCGGTGGGGCGCGGCACGCTATAAAGGTCTAACAGCGGTACGCACAGATTCATCAGTAATACCGCAAACGCCACTGCATCGGGGTAGCCACCAAAGGTACGAATGATGATGACTAACACGCCAATGCCAGCGCCATAAATAAGTTTACCGCGTCGGCTAGTGGCTGCAGAAACAGGGTCGGTGGCGATAAAGAACGCCCCAAACAAGGTTGCCCCGGTGAGCAGGTGAAACAACGGAGAAGCAAAGTGGCTTGGGTCGCTGAGATAAAACAGCGTCGCAAGTACCACGACACTACCCAGCATGGCGGCAGGAATGTGCCAACTGATAATCCGTTTGTACAATAAGAACGTACCGCCCAGCAGCCAGGCTAAGCTGATGATTTGCCATGCACCGAGCGTACCTTCAGGCAATGGTTTGGCTGCCCAGAACTCGCTGGCAAGCACCGCTTCACCTTTGTGCTTAAAAGCATCGAGCGGTGTGGCACCGCTCAGGCTATCCAACTGAGCGGCTGGCAGCGTGCCAGTGATTTGAGACCATAACTCGGTGGGCACAATGTTTTGGGGTGGTGTCCATAGCGTCATATAGGTAGGAAAAGACACCAATAGCAGCGCATAACCCACCATGGCAGGATTGAAGGGATTATGACCTAAACCTCCATACAACTGTTTGGCGACTACAATCGCAGCAACCATGCCCACGCAAATCAGCCACCAGGGGCTGGCTGGTGGTAGCGAAACGCCAAGCAGAACACCTGTGAGTAGGGCGCTTGAGTCATTGATCGTTATTCGTATTGGTCGTTTGCGCACTCGTAACACGGCTGCTTCAAGCGCAACCCCCAGCGTTGCTGCTAACAGCACGTTGCTGAGAACGCCAAGGCCAAAGAAATAGCTCATCGTGGCGATGCCCGGCAGGGTTGCTGCAAATACCCAACGCATTAAGCTCGCCGTGGGGGGCACGGTAGAAGCGGCGTTACCACCGTTTACCTGTGAAGCGTGCATCATACTCATGGCGATTCCTTGCTGGGCTGCTGCTCGCGTGCTTTAGCAAGCTGCAACTCGGCTGCTCGTAAGTTCTCCTGCGCGGTTGCAAGCTGCGTTTCCAGATCATCAAGGGGCTGTTTAGGGTCTTCCTGGGCCACACGTGAAAGGTTTTTTTCGGCTTTTTTAACCGACGCTTTGGCAGCTGCATGGGCAATTCGCAGTCCGCGTAAATCCACTTTCTCACTGCTTGCCGTGGTGTTGCTGGCAGGACGCTGTTGCTGTGCTTGGCGAGCTGCCTTGCGCGCCTGTTTTTCGGCCTCTTCGCGAGCAAGCCGCGCTTGCCGAAATTCAAAGCGGTGCTTGGCGTGCTCTGCTTTTTCCGCCTCAATACGCTGCAGGCGTAGACGGCTTTTCGCCTCGCGATAATCATCAACCAGCGGAATATGGCTTGGACAAACGTAACTACAGGCACCGCATTCAATACAATCGAACAGGTGGTAGTGCTCCATCTTGGTGTCGTCTTTAGCGCGTGCGTACCAGTGAAGCTGCTGAGGCAACAGTGCTACCGGGCAAACGCTTTCACATTCGCCACAACGAATGCAGGGCGACTCCTCTGGTGCCTGTGGAAGTTCATCAGTGGTTGCGGCGATCAGGCAGTTGGTGAGTTTGGTGACCGGCGCATCCAGTGTCAGCAGCGGCGTTCCCATCATGGGACCGCCCTGAATCACTTGACTTAATGTTGCCTGGTTTAGACCCGCGTGCGTCAGCAGTTCGTTTATGGAGGTGCCTATGCGAACCCAGCGGTTGCCGGGGCTGGCAACCGCTTCTCCCGTCAAGGTCACCACTCTGGATACCAGCGGTTGTCCGTCGCGAATGGCCTGGAGTACCGCGAGAAGCGTGCCGGGGTTATGGCAAAGCACCCCCACATCGACTGGCAAACCGCCACTGGGTACTGTCAGATCAAGTAATTTTTTTATCAGTTGACGCTCGCCACCGCTGGGGTAGCGAGTGGGAATCACTTTTAGCTCAACCAGAGCCGGCTGGCTAAACGGTAGTGCACTTCTCAGGGCTTCAATGGCCGCGGGCTTATTATCCTCGATGCCAATTATGATCTGCCGTGCGTTACACAGTTTGGCCATTATCTGCGCGCCTTCGAGTACTTCACTAGCGTAATGGCGCAAGGTGATATCGTCGGCAGTAATATAAGGCTCGCACTCAGCAGCATTGATCACGAGGGTGTGAATCGGATGCTGTTCCACCGCAAGCGCTTTAATGTGGGTAGGAAAGCCGGCCCCGCCTAGGCCGACAAGGCCGCTCTCGTTTAAGCGCTCAAGCAGCTCAACGGGAGCGGAATAGCGCCAGTCGAGGCCAGGCAGGCGCTGCCATTCATCTCGCCCATCACCCTCTATAATGATTTGGATGGTGCTAACGTCGGCTATCGTGCCGCTGATGCTGGCATGCAAGTGGCTGGAAATCATCCCTTCGCGCTTAGCAATCACGCTGCCCACCTTCACCAAGTCACCTGGCGCGACACAGGGGGTGGCGGGCTGACCGCTATGTTGTTGCAGTGGGAGAACCACTCGGTTCGGCAGTGGCGCCTCAATCAGTGCAGCCTGATTTGAGCGCAGCTTGCGCTCGGGAGGGTAAATGCCACCCGGAAAATCAAAGGCGCTCGACATGAACACCTCCTGGCGTAGCTTGTCGGTCACTGGCAATAACATTGGATGGCGGTTTGATAACCGGCTGCCAGCGGCTGAGTGGCGCCGTTCGCGGCAGCATATCAATACAGTCGACGGGGCAGGGGTCCAGACACAAATCGCAGCCGGTGCATTCATCTTCAATCACGGTATGCATTAATTTGGCAGCGCCAATTATCGCGTCGACCGGGCAGGCTTGAATGCATTTTGTACAGCCAATGCACTCTGCTTCGCGAATAAAAGCCACCTTCGCTTCGCTTTGGGCTTCACCGTCGAGAGGCTCGGGTGCGCGACCTAATAAATCGGCAAGCCCCTGGATAGTCGCTTCACCCCCTGGTGGGCATTTATTAAGTGAGTCACCTTGGTTAATGGCTTCTGCATACGGTCGGCAGCCAGGGTAGCCGCACTGGCCACATTGGGTTTGCGGCAATAACGCATCAATTTGCTCTACCAGTGGGTTATCTTCACGCTTGAAGCGTTCATTAACGACCCCCAGAAGAGCACCGAAACTGATGCCCAAGCCGGTGAGTACCGCGATGGCGCTTAGAATGCTGATAGCATCGAATGTATTACTCATTACGCGCTGCCTTCACCCTTGTACTAACCCAGAAAAGCCGAGAAATGCCAGCGACATCAGGCTAGCGGTCACCATGGCAATAGCGGCACCTTGGAACGGTTTGGGGATATCTGCCCCGGCTATGCGTTCGCGCATGGCTGCAAACAAAACCAAAATAAGCGAGAACCCCAGTGCGGCGCCCAACCCATAAAGGAGGGTATGAAAAAAACTTAACTCGCGATTTAGCGACAGCAAAGCGACCCCCAGCACTGCGCAGTTAGTCGTGATGAGCGGTAGGAAAATGCCCAGTACTTGATGCAACAGAGGGCTTAGCTGGCGCACCATGATTTCAGTGAACTGCACCACGGCGGCGATGACCACAATAAAACTGATGGTGCGAAGATAAGCGACATCCAGCGGCACAAGCAGTCCGTGGTAGACCACGAAGCTGGCCGCTGACGCCAGGGTCAGTACAAAGGTGGTGGCCAGGGACATACCCATAGCCGACTCTAATTTATTAGAGACCCCCATAAAGGGACACAAGCCCAAAAACTGAACCAGCACGAAATTGTTGACCAGTGCTGTGCTGATCAAAATAATAAATAGCTCACTCATGGCGGCGTATTATGAGAAGAAAATGGGGTATTGGCTAGCGAAGGTGTATAAACCACGGAGCAATGTCGTCCAGCGGCTTTGGCAGCGTACAATGCTTGGTCTGCAGCTGTCATTAAAGCGGTGGGGGTCATAAGTGCCGTGCTGTCAAACTGACAAATCCCAATGCTGACGGTGACATGCGGCGCCACAGGCGACAACTGGTGCGGGTACTTTAATTGATCAATGGCATGACTCAAAGCCTCGCTTTTTTCAATCGCTTGGGTAGCTGAAGTGGCAGGCAGCATGGCACTAAACTCTTCACCGCCCGTGCGTGCGATAAAAAACCCCTGGTTAGTGGCGACGTCATGCATTGTCTGCGCTACTCGTTGCAAGCATGTATCGCCCTCAGGATGGCCGTAATGGTCATTAAATAATTTAAAATGGTCAATATCGAGCATCATCACCGACAGGGGTTGGCCGGTGACCAAGGCGATATTAATCACTTCTTGTAGCCGCTGGTCGAATAAACGGCGATTGGGTAAGCCAGTCAATGCGTCATGGGTAGAAAGCTCGATTAGCTCGGCATTAAGCTGCTTTTGATGTTTAAACTGCTGCTGAAAGGTACGCGCTAACACACCGATTTCATCGGTGCGCTTTATCAGGTTGGCCGATTCGGCCGAGTCGACACTGACTTGCTGGGTAAATTGGGTAAGGGTTCTCAGTGGCTTCAGGATAATACGCTCGAGTAGAAACAGGACAAGGGCAATGACCAAAAGCATTAAGCATGCTGTCCACAAAAGTACGTATCGAAAGGTCTCTAAACTGGCTAAATAGCTGGTGCGATTAAGGTGGGTTCCTAGCTCGATTTGCTCGTTGTGTGGATAGGTAGGTATATAGCGCTGCGCCTGGATAGTATTACCCGTAATAGTAACGGCAACCTCTTTGTCTATAGGCGCATCAACCATCGAAAGTGTGGTTGGTAACCCCGTATAGTCTTCTATGATGTCACGCCATGCACCATCCATTGGCCTCACTTTAAATAACCAGCCTTGTGGTGGGCCACTTTCGTCAGTACGCAAAATGGGATTAGAAGCCACCATCAAGGGAGGTGAGCCAGCATAGAGGTTGCTTTTTCCTTGCTGCGGGTCTTCCTCAATAGAGGCCTTCATAGTTCGGATTAACCCTTCCGCCCAACCGCACTCCCGCTCCATGGTATGGCAGGTAGTGTAAAGGTCAGTAGCAGGGTTAATGCCTGCTATAAAATGGACTTGGCCCTCTGCGTTAAAAAACACCATCAGCTGGTAGCGCATTTCTTCAAACATTTGCTGGCTAAAATTTGTATCGGTATAGCCGGGATAATAGCCTTGGATAAATTCGTAAGTATCGTCCCAAATAGCCCAATCTCGAACTTGGGCTAATAGTTCTTTCTGACTGATCTGAAGGCTGCGCTCAATTTGCTCAAGCTCTTGCATCACTACCGCACGCTCTTCCTTGTGAAGCGCTGGGAATATCACCCATTGACTCAATGCCCCTAAAGAAATGAGAGCAAGGAGCAAGACGCCTCCTAAGGCAGCTAAAAAACGAAAGCGTAAAGATCGCGAGAAGATTCGAACCATAAAAAGTGCCTGAGCAAAGCGGTGATGATGTGCGACTAAAAATGTGCGACTAAAACAGTACTTAAAAACAAAAAGGGCAAAGGCGGTTAGCCTCTGCCCCTTAATAACCTACTCTCTTGATTACGTTACCCGCTGGCCCGGTTCGGCACCAGTGTCTGGGGAAAGCAGATAAATGCCTTCTTCATTGGCAGAGGCTAATACCATGCCTTCAGACATCCCAAAACGCATTTTGCGCGGTGCCAGGTTAGCGACCATCACGGTCAATCGTCCTTCTAATGCTTCGGGGGCGTAAGCGGAGCGAATGCCGGAGAAGACATTGCGCGTTTCGCCGCCCAGATCGAGGGTCAGCTGTAATAGCTTGTCGGCGCCTTCTACGTACTGGGCCTGAGTGATGCGTGCAATCCTGAGGTCGACCTTCGCAAACGCTGCAAAATCGATTTCAGCGGCGATGGGTTCATCTGCCAACGGGCTTTTTGGTGCCTCTTTCAGTTTCTGCTCTTCCACAAGATCTTCCTTGGATGCTTCAATCATCGCATCGATTTTATCGCGCTCAACGCGCGTCATGAGCGGCTTGAATTTGTTGATTGAATGATCTGTCAGGACGCTTTGTCGAGTGTGCCAGTCGAGTGATTCGATATTCAAAAACTCACGGGCATCCTCAGCCATGGCGGGGACCACGGGGGCAAGATACACCATTAACTGGCGGAATAAATTAATACCTACCGAACATATCTCCAAGACTTCTGCATCGCGCCCATCCTGTTTTGCAAGTGCCCAGGGTTCTTTATCTGCTATGTAGGTGTTGGCCTCATCCGCCAGTTCCATAATTTTGCGCATTGCCCGACTAAATTCACGCAATTCAAAGTCGTCGGCAATATCGTCACCGGCGGCAATAAAGCGGGCGACCATTTGCGGCTCAGCGCAATGTGTCGAGAGTGTGCCACCGCCCAGCTTTTTAACAAAGCCAGCGCACCGGCTGGCAATGTTGATCACTTTGCCAACCAGATCGGAGTTTACCCGTGCAGCAAAGTCTTCCAAGTTTAAATCTAAATCATCAACTTTGGAGGTGAGCTTGGCCGCAAAATAATAGCGCAAGTATTCCGGGTTAAGATGATCGGCGTAGGTCGCAGCTTTAATGAACGTTCCGCGAGATTTCGACATCTTGGCGCCGTCTACCGTTAGGAAGCCATGGCAGTTGACGGCCGTTGGCGTACGAAGGTCGGCGCCATGCAGCATAGCGGGCCAGAACAGCGCGTGGAAGTAGACGATATCTTTACCGATAAAGTGATATACCTCGGCGTCGGAGCCCTTTTTCCAGAAGCTGTCGAAGTCGATACCTTGGCGATCGCATAGGTTTTTAAAACTGGCCAAATAGCCAATTGGCGCATCTAGCCATACATAAAAGTATTTGCCCGGCGCGTCAGGTATTTCAAAGCCAAAGTAAGGCGCGTCGCGGGAAATGTCCCATTCATTAAAGCCGGACTCAAACCACTCCATCAGCTTGTTACGGATTTGCGGCTGAACGTGGCCGTCGTCAATCCAGCGCTGCAAGAAGTCGGCAAAGTCGGGCAGCTTAAAGAAGTAATGGGTCGAGGTGCGCACTTCGGGCGTGGCGCCTGAGATCGCCGAGACAGGATTGATCAAGTCAGCGGGCGTATAGGTAGCACCACACTTTTCACAGTTATCGCCGTACTGGTCGTCTGCCCCGCATTTTGGGCAGGTGCCTTTAATAAAGCGATCAGCTAAGAACAAGCCTTTTTGCGGGTCAAACATTTGCTCTATATCGCGCGTGGCAATATGGCCTTTATCCCGCAAGCGCTTATAAATCATTTCACTGAAATAACGGTTTTCAGCGGAGTGGGTTGAGTGGTAGTTGTCGAAACCAACGCCAAAACGAGCAAAGTCTGTTTGATGATCCTGAGAAACCCGTTCAATCAGTGCTTCCGCCGTAATGTTTTCCTGCTCAGCACGCAACATGATAGCGGTGCCATGGGCATCATCGGCACATACGTAGTAGCACTGCTGGCCACGGCTTTTCTGGAAACGTACCCAGATATCAGTCTGGATATACTCAAGTAAGTGACCGAGGTGAATGGCTCCGTTGGCATAAGGGAGCGCGCTTGTCACCAAAATGTTGCGCGTGGCGGTAGTAGGCATGGTGAAGGTTAATTCCGAGTGGATATAAGGATCGTTCGAGCGTTAACAAATAAAGACGGCGAAGTCGCTAAAAGGCGCTTCGCCGATAACCGGGCGCTTAACAACGCTTAATAGAGTGCTTGCTCTTCTTGAACCACTTCGCGCAGTAATTCTAAAAAGAGTTTATCAGCTTCAGAGTGCTCAGCCGGGTCTTCCGGGATATGCACGCTGGTGGTGTCGGATATTTCGTTAGCAATGCGTGCCATCGCCGCAGCACTACTGCCTTCGGTCAATTGTTGACGAGCAATCGTCAGAGATTGCTCAAGAATTTTGGGGTCTTGTAATAACTTGCGAATAAAACCACGTAGCTCATTGATGACACGTGTTTTCTGAATTTCTGAACCGGACATGGAAGTCTCCTTAGGATCGCGGTTGACGGCAGCGCCAAGCGGGACCAATCACTGCTTTGACCATAGCATTTTTTCTGCCAACGGGCATGAGTTGCCTGGTATTAAAACGCCAACTTAAAGGCACCAGCTCAAAACGTCAGGTTAAAGCGTCAGTCTACCTGCTTTATGCTTAACAGGGTTTGCGTACTGGGCGAGCCAGTAAGGGCGCAGTGGCTCAGGTACCTCAGCAAGCCGCGCATTAAAGCGCTCCCTGTCTTGGCGCGTAATGGCTTTTCGCGCTACCAGTTCAGGCGCTTCACCCTGTGCTTCCAGCGCTAAATAGTGGCTGGGGAATAGACGATAACCACCAATTACCTGGCGATCTATTTCAGCCGCTACTTCATCAGGCGTTGCCATGTCAGACCCAACAGGGGTGCCAAAGTGTAGTCGTACGCGTCCTTTGGAGCCGGTAATGCCTGCGACAATGGAGCGAATGTCTTCAAACTCCTCTTTGGCGTAACTACCCTGGGTATCAATGTCGTGCAGCTCTTGGGCCTTTTGTACATCGCAGGGATCGTACTCATAGCTAATCGATACGGGCACAAGCTTCAGCTCGGCAATCGCATCGCCGAATACCATATCGCGCTCTGAAGCACGCCTCGCCATGATCAGCATTTTGATGATGGCGGGCTCGGTGTGATCAATGCCGTTTTTGGCCCGCCCTTCGCGCTGCGCCATCCATATCGAGTGTTGATCTTCGGTAATGGTGTGGCGAATATAGGCGGAAAGCTGCTGATATGCCGCCAGCATAGCCCGTTTGCCGCGCGCGCTACGCGGTACAATAAAGCTTTTATTAAGCCGCATCAGGTCGGTGACATAAGGTTTTTTGAGCAAATTATCGCCAATAGCGATACGCACGGTGTCCCGCTTTGCCTGATACAGCGCGTAGTTAACGAAGGCTGGGTCCAGCGAGATGTCGCGATGATTACCAATAAATAGGTAAGCACCATTAGGATCAAGCTTATCAAGGCCAGTCACTTCAAATGCATCGGTGGTGGTGCGAATCATGCGCTCCATATAGTGAGCAATGCGCATTTGAAATTCGTAAACCGTCGAAACATCTTTGACTTCGCGGCGTACCGCGCGGCTGGCAAAACCACGTGCCAACGATGGTGCCCAGCGTGCTAAGCGTGGCAGTCGAAAGCGGGTGAGCGCATCTAGCAGCTCATTGTCCCGTGAGAGCCTAGCAAGAACATCGGCTACTTCGTGATCCATGAACGGCCGAATATCGGCCCACGGGTCTGTCTCGATAGAGGCGTTGGGAGCGTTGTTATGATGAGTCATGCGAACCGTTGGATGATAAACCGTTGGTGATTAGGAATAGGTGCCGATTAATACCATAAAGGCGAAAAGACTATAAAGGCATTACTGCGCCGCGGGTTCCCGCTGCGTTTCACCGCCGAGCCACTCTATCAAGCGAGGAATGTCATCGGATAGCGCCTGTGCCATTAAAATAAAGTCCGTTTCCAAACGAGCAAGGGCATCATCGCCATCGTCAGCATGGTCGGCTTCTTCGATGAGGGCATCGCCAAAGCGTAATGATTTCAACGCAAGATCATCATGCAGAATAAAGCTTAAACGTCCTTCCAGGCTAATCGCGAGCTTGCTGGCTTGACGACCGCTCTCCAGCAATTGCTGGATCTCATCGCTGTCTAAATCAACTTGGCGCGCGCGCAATACGCCGTCGTCACCTTTGGCTTTTAGCTCGACCTGGTCGCCAAGCTGCAAGTCCGCAGGGCGGCTTGCAGTGTCGCCAAGCCAGGTGGTCATTGCGCGAATAGGCAGTGTTTGCGAGCTGAGCGGCGTGACTTTTAAACTACCCAGTGTTTCTCTTAATAGATCCAAAATATCTTCAGCGCGGGTGCGCGAGCTGGCGTTAATGCCAATCAGCTGGCTGCGGGTATCCCACCATAGGTCGATTTTCTGACTGCGGACAAAGGCACGCGGCAGTAAGTTTTCGGTGACCTGCTCTTTTAATGCGGTCTTCTCTTTGCGGGTCACTTTGCGGCTTTCGCTGGCTTCAATATCGGCGACTAGCTCGTCAACTTCTTCTTTTACCACGGAAGCAGGCAATAGACGCTCTTGGCGCAGCGCGGAAAGCAGGCGATGTGCTTGAATTTCGTGAACGAGCTGACCACCGCCTAAACGTCCTGCTGGCGCCGTCCAACCTAGGCGGCGCGCATCGGCGTTGCCAAGTGGTTTGGCGGCATGCTCTTGTAAGGCGCTAGCGAGCGCATCGCTGGTTATCTCGGGCGCGTCGTGTAGCCGGTATAAATGCAAGTGCTTAAACCACATGGAGCCAATCCTGTTCAAAAGGTGGCACATTATGGCGAAAGCGAGGCATTCCTACCAGCGGCTGGCGCCAATCGGTTTTGTTGCGTGTGTTTAAAACTTATGTTTGATTATGGTTTTGGTAATCACTGCTTTTTTCTAACCTTTATTTTCTCTCCAATCTAAACAAAGGAGCTGTTATGACTGCATCACTCTCTAGAGTGCAATTGCGCGTCCGAGGCTATCACCTGGATGGCTATGGCCATGTTAATAACGCTCGTTACCTGGAGTTTATGGAAGAAGGGCGTTGGGACTTTTTTGATCATCACCCTGAGATGATCAAAGAGCTTCATCAAGCCGGGCGAGCGTTCGTCGTCGTCAATTTGAATATTGATTATTTGGCCGCTGCACGTCACGGGGATGATTTAGAGATAATGACGGGGATTGTTGAGGTCGGTGAGCGCAGCGGGCTCTGTCATCACCGTATTGTGCGCAAGGATGGCACCGTAATAGCCCAGGCGGATTTAACCTTCGTTCTGTTGGATATGCGGGCTAATAAGGCCGCTGCCATTGAGGGAGAGGTGCGTGAGGCATTAGCTGCATTAACGTTGGCGAAAGAGGCATTTACCCCCTAAATGGCTTTGGTGAGCTCCCTGGCTGCCCTTGCCGCTTTTGCGGTGGTATGATGGCGTCGTATTTGCGCGCTGTTCTATTGTTTTAATAGGGCGGTGTTTTTAAGCGCTTTCAACTCTCGCAGTGCCAATGCAGTGCAAAGGATCTAACTTTCATGGGTGACATCGCCAGAGAAATCTTGCCCGTCAATATTGAAGACGAGCTCAAACAGTCGTATCTCGACTATGCGATGAGCGTCATTATCGGTCGCGCGCTTCCTGATGTGCGGGATGGCCTTAAACCGGTTCACCGGCGTGTGCTGTTTGCCATGCATGAACTGGGTAATGATTGGAATAAACCGTACAAGAAGTCGGCGCGTGTCGTCGGCGATGTCATCGGTAAATACCATCCGCACGGCGATAGCGCGGTATACGACACCATCGTACGGATGGCGCAGCACTTTTCGATGCGCCATGTGCTGGTCGACGGCCAGGGTAACTTCGGTTCAATTGATGGGGATAACGCAGCCGCCATGCGTTACACCGAGGTGCGTATGTCGCGCCTTGCCCATGAGCTGCTCGCTGACCTGGAAAAAGATACCGTCGATTGGGTGGATAACTACGACGGCACCGAGCGTATCCCCGCCGTATTACCTACTAAAGTACCCAACCTGCTGATCAACGGCTCGTCGGGTATCGCCGTCGGCATGGCGACCAATATACCGCCGCATAATATGCGTGAAGTGATTGACGGCTGTTTGGCGTTAATCGATGACTATACGCTGTCGGTGGATGATTTAATGGAATACATCCCCGGTCCTGACTTTCCTACCGGCGCGATCATCAATGGCCGTGCGGGCATTTTGTCCGCCTACAGAACAGGCCGTGGGCGCATTTATGTGCGTGCTTGTCATACCATCGAGCACCACGATAAAACCGGTCGTGATCACATCATCATTACCGAGCTACCTTACCAGGTGAACAAGGCGCGGTTGATCGAGAAGATCGCCGAGCTGGTGAAAGAGAAGAAGATCGAAGGCATCGCCGAATTGCGCGATGAGTCGGATAAAGATGGCCTGCGCGTAGTAATTGAAATCAAGCGCGGCGAGTCCGGTGAAGTCGTGGTCAATAACCTGTTTGCTCAAACACAGCTGCAGAATGTGTTCGGCATTAACATGGTGGCGCTGGAAAATGGTCAGCCGCGCACGCTCAATCTGAAAGAAATGCTGGAAGCCTTTATTCGCCACCGGCGCGAAGTGGTGACCCGGCGTACACTGTATGAGCTGAAAAAAGCCCGTGAGCGTGGGCATTTGTTGGAAGGTTTGGCTGTCGCGATCTCTAATATCGACGAAGTCATTGAGTTGATTAAAGCCTCGCCCAACGCGGCAGAAGCGCGTGAAAAACTGCTCGCCAAGACGTGGCAGCCGGGCCAAGTAACCGCCATGTTGGAGCGGGCAGGGGCTACCTCTTGCAAGCCGGAAGAGTTGGATGAAGGGTTTGGTTTAAACACCGCAGCTACTTCTTATCGGCTTTCGCCTGCTCAGGCGCAGGCGATTCTTGAGCTACGTCTGCACCGCTTGACGGGGCTTGAGACCGAGAAGCTGCTCGACGAATACTTAAATATTCTTGAAAAAATTGCCGAGCTCACCGAGATTTTGGCGTCTGCGGACCGCTTGATGGAAGTGATTCGTGAAGAGCTGCACGCCGTACGTGATCAGTTTGGTGATGATCGCCGCACTGAAATTCAGGCCAGCCATTTAGATCTTTCCATTGAAGACTTGATCGCCGAAGAAGACATGGTCGTGACCGTGTCGCGCTCAGGCTATGCCAAAACTCAGCCGCTGTCCGATTATCAGGCTCAGCGTCGTGGCGGCCGTGGTAAGTCTGCCACCGCAATGAAAGATGAAGACGTCATTGAGCACCTGCTGGTCGCGTCTACTCACGATACCGTGTTGCTGTTCTCTAATCGCGGCAAGGTGTACTGGCTGAAAGTGTACGAAATGCCCAACGCCAGCCGCGGTTCGCGGGGTAAGCCTCTGGTTAATATGTTGCCGCTTGAAGAGGGTGAGGCCGTTAACGCTATCTTGCCGGTACGCGACTACGACCCTGAGCACTATATTTTCTTCGCGACGGCCAAGGGCACCGTGAAGCGGACCAGTCTTGAACAGTTCTCGCGCCCACGCAGTGTTGGCCTGATTGCGATTGATCTGGAAGAGGGTGACCGCTTAGTTGGCGCTGCCATTACCACCGGTAACGACCATGCCATGCTGTTGTCCTCAAACGGCAAGGCGATTCGCTTTGAAGAGGGCAACGCCCGCGCCATGGGCCGGACTGCTCGCGGCGTGCGCGGTATGCGTTTGGCCGGTGACGCGGAAGTCATCAGCTTGATTATTCCGAAGAGCCAGCAGATTGACGCCGAAGCGGATATTGACAGTGAAATGCCAGAAGGCGCTGTCTCTGAAACCGCTGAAGGTCAAATCTACATTATGACAGCCAGTGAGAACGGTTACGGCAAGCGCACCCGTCTGGAAGAGTTTCCGCTGCGTGGCCGGGGTGGCCAGGGTGTTATTGCCATGCAGACCAGTGAGCGTAATGGTTCCCTAGTGGCGGCGATGCAGGTTTATGACAGCGATGAAATGATGCTGATCACTGACCGTGGCACGCTTGTGCGTACGCGTGTTGAAGAGGTCTCGACAACGTCGCGTAATACTCAGGGTGTGATGCTGATTCGACTTGGTAAAGAGGAGAAGCTGGTCAAGACGGTGCGTGTTGATGAGCCGGAAGAGAGCGATGAAATAAGCGTTCTTGAGGAAGTCAGCCCTGACGGCACCCAGCCCAGTGAATCATCCGATGACGCACAGGAAACAGGGTCCGATGACACGTCACTATAATTTCTGCGCAGGGCCGGCGGCCCTGCCAGTCGCCGTGCTAGAACGTGCCCAGGCAGAGCTGTTGGACTTCCAGGGTCGTGGCCTTTCCGTGATGGAAATGAGCCACCGCAGCGATGAATTTGTCGCCATTGCTGAGCGTGCCGAAGCGGATTTTCGCCATCTGTTAGGCGTGCCTGATAATTATCGAGTGCTGTTTTTGCAGGGCGGGGCCAGCATGCAGTTCGCCATGCTGCCCATGAACCTGTTGGGGCAGGGTGGCAGTGGTAACTTTATCCAGACCGGTATTTGGGGCAAAAAAGCGCTTAGTGAAGCCAAGCGTCTTGGTTTTGGTTGCCATGTGGCGGCCAGTAGTGAGCCTAACGGCCATAGGGAAGTGCCCGCACTGGATAGCATTGAGATAAGTGATGATGCTGCCTATTTGCACTACACCTCTAACGAGACGATTGGCGGATTGGAGTTTGATTATACGCCCCATGTGCAGCGTGCTGATGGCGCTAACGTGCCACTTGTTTGCGACATGTCGTCGAACATCCTTTCCGGGCCGATCGATGTCAATGAGTTTGGTGTGATTTATGCCGGTGCACAAAAAAATATAGGCCCCGCCGGTCTGACGTTGGTGGTTGTGCGTGATGACCTATTAGGTAAAGCGCAGCCGGGCATTCCTTCACTGTTTGATTATCAAATGCTGGCTGACGCCGGCTCGATGGTGAATACGCCGCCCACTTACGCCTGGTATTTGGCCGGCTTGGTGTTTCAGTGGCTAAAAGAAGATGTCGGTGGTGTAGCTGCCATGGATGCCATTAATCAGCGTAAAGCCGATAAACTTTACGCGGCGATTGATGCCAGCGATTTTTATAGCAACCCCATCGCTAAGCACAATCGCTCTCGGATGAATGTGCCTTTTGTGTTAGCCGATGCGGCGCTGGATAAGTTGTTTTTACAGCAGGCCGATGCGGCGGGGCTGCTTAATTTGAAAGGCCACCGCAGCGTGGGCGGTATGCGGGCCAGCCTATATAACGCGGTGCCTGAGTCGGCAGTCGATGCGTTGATAGCATTTATGGCCGATTTTGAACAAACAAGGGGCTAAACCACCATGTCCGACACGTCGATCAAACTGGATGAGCTGCGCCAGCGTATCGATCAGCTCGATAGTGATATCCTTAACCTGATTAGTGAGCGCGCCAGCTGTGCCCAGCAGGTGGCCCACGTTAAGCTGAATGAAGATAAGGATGCGGTGTTTTACCGTCCTGAGCGAGAAGCACAGGTTCTGCGTCGCATTATGGCGTTGAACAAAGGGCCGCTCGATTCAGAAGAAATGGCGCGCTTGTTTCGTGAAATCATGTCGGCGTGTTTGGCACTTGAACAGCCTGTCAAAGTTGCTTATCTGGGCCCTGAAGGCACCTTTACTCAACAGGCGGCACTTAAGCATTTTGGCGAAAGTGCTATTAGTATGCCCATGGCAGCTATCGATGAGGTGTTTCGTGAAGTGGAGGCAGGCGCCGTGCACTACGGCGTTGTGCCAGTGGAAAACTCCACCGAAGGTGTCGTCAATCACACCCTTGATACCTTTATGGACTCCTCGATCAAAATATGTGGCGAAGTAGTGCTGCGTATTCACCACCATCTATTGGTCAGTGAAACGACCCGTCGCGATAAGGTTTCGCGAATCTATTCTCATCCTCAGTCATTCGGCCAGTGCCGCAAATGGCTGGATGCGCATTATCCCCATGCCGAGCGAGTGCCGGTCTCTTCCAATGCCGAAGCGGCTAAACTAGTCAAAACCGAGTGGCATAGCGCAGCGATTGCTGGCGATATGGCGGCTAAGCTTTATGGTTTGGACTATATCGCCGATAAAATTGAAGATCGGCCAGATAACTCCACGCGGTTTTTGATTATTGGTAATCAGGATGTGCCCATGGCAGGCGAGGATAAGACCTCGATTGTGGTCGCCATGCGTAATCAACCGGGTACGCTGCATGCGTTGCTTGAGCCGTTTCATCGCCACCAGGTTGATTTAACGCGCCTGGAAACGCGCCCTTCGCGCACCGGTGTATGGAACTATGTCTTTTTTATTGATTTTAAGGGCCATCGCGATGATCCGCGAGTCGCCGCTGTGCTTGAAGAAGTACAGCTGAGAGCGGCGGATTTACGTGTGCTGGGTTCCTATCCGATAGGCGTGCTGTGACATTAATGGCCGACGAAAACCTAAAAACCCCTATCTGCCATGAATCACGTCTTCTAATTGTTGGTCTGGGATTAATTGGTGGTTCGCTAGCCGCAGCACTGCGCGAGTCAGGGTTTAAGGGGCAAATTGCAGCCTGCGACCCTGATGGTAATGAGATCGCTCTCGGTATCGAGATGGGCTTAATCGATACTGGAGGTACGCATCTGTACGAACAGTTGCGTGACGCATCCATGGTAGTGCTGGCGGTGCCGGTGCTCGCTATGGAAAGCGTCATGGCTACGCTAGCTGAGGCACTGCCTTATGCCGCCCGGAACGTCGTATTGACCGATGTCGGTAGTACTAAAGCGACCATCCGTGCCTACGCTGAGAAAGTATTTGGCCAAGTACCCACTAATATGGTGCTGGGGCATCCCATTGCTGGTTCTGAAAAAAGCGGCGTGGCGGCGGCTAATCCTCGTCTTTATGTAGATCACAAGGTCATCCTGACGCCTGAGCCCAACGTGGACCGCAACGCATTAGAGCGTGTCCGCCTTTTATGGCAAGCCTGTGGCGCCGATGTGTTGGAAATGGACGTAGAGCGACATGACCAAGTATTGGCGCGTACCAGCCATTTGCCGCATCTGCTAGCCTTTTCATTAGTGGATACGCTGGCGCGTCAGGATGAGCGGTTAGAAATTTTTCGTTACGCGGCAGGCGGTTTTCGTGACTTTACCCGCATTGCAGGCAGCGATCCTGTCATGTGGCGGGATATTTTTATCGCCAATAAACAAGCGGTGCTGGCATCGCTGGATGATTTTGAGGCAGGGCTTAAGCGCTTGCGCTATGCGGTAGAGACAGATGACAGTGATGCGCTGATTGCTACCTTTGATCGGGCGAGCCATGCCCGGCACTATTTCGACTCTTTATTGAACAAAACCAGTTATCAGGCGGAATATCATATGCAACCACAAGGTGAGGTCACCTACCGTGTGCAGCCGGGCGGTCAAGCCAAGGGGCGTTTGCGCGTTCCCGGCGATAAATCCATGTCGCATCGTTCCATTATGTTGGGTGCACTGGCGGAAGGTGTCACCGAAGTAAAAGGTTTTCTTGAAGGCGAAGATAGCCTGGCGACGCTGCAGGCATTCCGCGAAATGGGCGTGGCGATTGAAGGGCCGCACCAAGGGCGAGTGACGATCCATGGTGTCGGTATGCATGGCTTGAAAGCCCCCGCCGGTCCACTTTATGTGGGTAACTCGGGTACCGCCATGCGGCTTTTCTCTGGATTGCTGGCTGGTCAGGCATTTGATAGTGAATTAACCGGCGACGAGTCATTGACCAAGCGGCCAATGGGGCGTGTGGCTGACCCGCTACGCTTGATGGGGGCCACGATCGATACCGCTGATGGTGGGCGCCCACCGCTCAAAATTCACGGCGGCGCTAACCTTAAAGGCATTCATTACGATATGCCTATGGCCAGTGCCCAGGTTAAATCCTGTTTGTTACTAGCCGGGCTGTACGCTGAAGGCGAAACTCGGGTACGTGAACCCGCGCCTACGCGTGACCACACCGAGCGTATGCTCAATGGTTTTGGCTACGCGGTTGCTCGTGAAGGTGATACCTGCTGGCTACAGGGTGGCGGCAAACTTACCGCAGGCCCCATTGATGTGCCTTCGGATATCTCTTCGGCGACGTTCTTTTTAGTTGCCGCCGCGATTACCCCAGGCGCTGATATTACCCTTGAGCACGTGGGTATTAACCCTACCCGGATTGGCGTGATCAATATCCTTACCCTGATGGGGGCTGATTTAGCATTAGAGAACGAGCACGAAGTAGGTGGCGAGCCAGTGGCCGATATTCGTATTCGTTACGCGCCGCTGAAGGGCATTGATATTCCCGTCGATCAAGTGCCGCTAGCGATTGATGAGTTTCCTGCACTGTTCATCGCGGCCGCTAACGCCCAGGGTACGACGCGTCTGCGCGGCGCCGAAGAGCTGCGAGTGAAGGAGTCTGATCGTATTCAGGCGATGGCTGACGGCCTGGCCATTCTAGGCGTCAAGCATACGGTCGTTGAAGACGGTATCGATATTGTCGGTAACGGTGACGACAGCGTACCAAGCTATGGTGGCGGGCGTATCGACAGCCTGGGCGATCACCGTATTGCCATGGCGTTTGCGATTGCATCGCTCCGTGCTAGCGAAGAAGTTGTCATTGAAGACTGTGCCAATGTGGCCACTTCTTTCCCTGATTTCGTTGCGCTAGCGACACGCATTGGTATGGCCGTGAGTGTGGAGGGTGCGCATGAATGATCACGCTGCCACGCTTGTCGTTCCTGTTCTTACTATTGATGGCCCCGGTGGCGCAGGTAAAGGTACCATCAGTGGTTTGGTCGCGGAGCGCCTGGGCTGGCATCTTCTCGATAGCGGTGCACTTTATCGGCTGACGGCTCAGGCGGCGGTTAAGCACAATGTTGCCGTTGATGATGAATTGGAGTTGGCACGCTTGGCCGAACAGCTTGATGTGTCGTTTCCGGTTGAAGATGGCCAGCCACGTACGCTGCTAGAAGGTGAAGATGTCGGCCAGATCATTCGCACCGAACAGGCCGGAGAGCGGGCTTCCCAAGTGGCGGCGTTACCCGCCGTGCGCCAAGCACTGCTGCAGCGTCAACGCGATTTTTGCCAATCTCCCGGGTTGGTGGCTGACGGTCGTGACATGGGAACGGTGGTCTTTCCTGATGCATCGCTCAAGATTTTTTTAACGGCGAGTGCCGACGAACGGGCACGTCGACGTTATCTGCAGTTGCAGGAAGCCGGGGTGGATGCTAGTCTTTCGAGTCTTTTAAAGGAGATTCAGGCACGCGATGCACGCGACACGCAGCGCAGTGTGGCTCCTCTCAAGCCGGCAGATGATGCCATTACGCTTGATACCACGCGCCTGAGCATACCGGAAGTGGTAGATCGATTGACCGAACTGCTCGCCCAAAGAGGGCTGGTAAGCGGCGTGTGATTCTCCCTTGCGGCGCTTTTGGATAGGTGTCACGACGTGGCAGGGCACTAAACTCACATCGGTGAGCCCGGTCAGGTCTAACCAGCGTTAACACCCCCAAAGGCTGAGTGACATTAGGCCCGCACTTGCTGGTGGTGCGGAGAAGGCATTTATGCCTCAACAACGTAATTACGTAGGAACACCATGAGCGAAAGCTTTGCTGAGCTGTTTGAACAGTCTCTTAACGACATCAACATGGAGCCAGGCGCTATCGTCGCGGCCCAGGTTGTCGACATTGACGGTGACTGGGTTACTGTCAACGCTGGTCTGAAATCTGAAGGTCAGATCCCTGCGTCACAATTCCGCGATGAGCACGGTAATCTGAACATCGCTATCGGTGACGATGTGCACGTTGCACTTGAAGCCGTTGAAGATGGCTTTGGTGAGACGCGTCTGTCCCGTGAAAAAGCCAAGCGCGCAGAAGCTTGGAAGATTCTGGAAGCAGCCTTCGAGAAAGACGAAATCATCAAGGGCGTTATTAACGGTAAGGTTAAAGGTGGCTTCACGGTTGAAGTTGACTCTATCCGCGCCTTCCTGCCAGGCTCCTTGGTTGACGTTCGTCCCGTTCGCGATACTGCACACCTGGAAAACAAAGAGCTGGACTTTAAAGTCATCAAGCTCGATCCGAAGCGCAACAACGTTGTGGTATCACGTCGTGCGGTTCTGGAAGCAGAAAACAGTGCAGAGCGCGAAGCGCTGTTGGCCACTCTGCAAGAAGGTCAGCAAATCAAGGGTATTGTTAAGAACCTGACAGACTACGGCGCTTTCGTAGACCTGGGTGGTGTTGACGGCCTGCTGCACATCACAGACATGGCGTGGAAGCGTATTAAGCATCCGTCTGAAATCGTTGCTGTTGGCGACGAGATCAACGTCAAGGTTCTGAAGTTTGACCGTGAGCGTAATCGCGTTTCACTGGGTCTGAAGCAATTGGGCGAAGATCCGTGGGTCAACATTAAAGAGCGTTATCCGGAAGGCATGAAAGTACACGCTGTCGTCACAAATCTGACTGACTACGGTTGCTTTGCCGAGCTGGAAGAGGGTGTTGAAGGTTTGGTTCACGTGTCTGAAATGGACTGGACTAACAAGAACATCCATCCGTCTAAAGTCGTTCAAGTGGGCGATGATGTTGACGTCATGGTGTTGGATATCGACGAAGAACGTCGTCGTATTTCTCTGGGTATCAAGCAGTGCACTGCTAACCCATGGGAAACCTTCAACACTGATTACAACAAGGGCGACCGCGTTTCAGGCACCATCAAGTCGATTACTGACTTCGGTATCTTTATCGGCCTTGAAGGTGGTATTGACGGTCTGGTTCACCTGTCTGACATTTCTTGGTCTGATACTGGCGAAGAAGCCGTACGCAACTTTAAGAAAGGTGACGAAGCTGAAGCCGTTATCCTGTCTATTGATCCAGAGCGCGAGCGCATCTCGCTGGGTATCAAACAGATGGATTCTGACCCCGTTGCTGAGTACCTGTCAGTTAACGATAAGGGCAGCATCGTAACGGGTCGCGTCATTGAAGTTGATGCTAAAGAAGCGCAAGTTGAATTGGCGACTGACGTTGTTGCTGTGCTGAAAGCTTCCGAAATCAGTGCTGACCGCGTAGAAGACGCGCGCAACGTACTGAATGAAGGCGACAGTGTAGAAGCTCGTATTGTCAGTGTTGATCGCAAGAGCCGTCAGATTAACCTGTCGGTAAAAGCGAAAGATCAAGATGATACGCGTCAGAACCTGAAGAAGATGCGTGAGCAAGAGCCGGAAACAGCAGGTGGTCCGACCACCATCGGTGATCTGATCAAGCAGCAGATGGGCCAAGACTAATACCTTATTAGTTATTGGTTTGTAAAAAGCGCCGCCCTTATGGGCGGCGCTTTTGTTTGTATAGTAGAGTGCCTGTAATAGCCGTATAGATAGTTCCCATAGAGTGCATATTTTATTCGGTTCGAAACACTTTAAATAACAATTGTGTTTTTAAAACGATTAGTAATTGAGTAAATATCAACTAGACTATTGTCAGTTAGCCTTTTTACAGGAATAATGTCACAGCATTCTGAACTAGTGGGTGCCAAGTATGCACCTAAACCAGTTGGACCCCGTTCAGTTGGATACGTTACTAAAGGAACCCCAATGTCATTACTTAACGAATATATTCAAAAAGAGCAGCAGCTAAAGCAGCTTCAAGAAGACCTTCAGCGTTTAGAAGGCGACCAGCGCCTAAAAAGCGAGTTAGAATTTAAGGCCAAGCTTGAAGCGCTTATGACTGAGTTCGGCAAGCGTCCTAGCGACGTCATTGCTTTATTAGACCCTGCAGCTGACCAGCGCAGTGCTAAAACGACAGCAAGTGGTAATGCTCGCCGTAAGCGTCGTCTTAAGATTTACAAAAACCCTAAAACAGGGGAAGTAATCGAAACCCGCGGCGGCAACCATAAAGGTCTACGCAGCTGGAAAGACGAGCATGGCGATGAGGCCGTTGAATCATGGCTGGTGCGCATGGAAGACTAAGTAATTAATGACCGGCATTTCTATTCAGAAATGCCGTTTTTTATTGTTCACCCTATGCTCAGCTAATTATCAAAGACATTACCACTGATAAATGCCTGCTGGTGTGGGTTACGAAGCTCTAATCGGTTTGTTCGCCATAACGGCGATTGAGATGGCCGCTAACATGACAGCTACCCTATCTGCATAGTGATTTAAATTGCATAGTAGTTTAGTTGGTAGGCTTCAGATCCCCATAAAGATCAGCTAAATCGCCAACCGCATGCTTGCATCGTCATAGGTTGGCATGTAGCCATGTCGATGAGGAGCTGGCAAAGTAATGCTTTTTGTATTTGTCTGTATGTTCGGGTGAAAGGACATTGGCGGTACGACAAGAATCCCAGGAATAGTTAACAAGCACATTTGCTTGCTGAAAATATGTCAGGCAGTGCGATGATGGTCTTAGATAGGCGTAGTAGCGCCTATAACACGGTTATTGCTTGTTGTGATATCCTGACATACCCTAACGTTTTGATACGTTCTGACGCTTTATTGAAGCCTTTTAGGCCTGTTTGTCGGATGCTGGGTTTTCCAATACGCATGTCGTACTATTGTTAAAACCACAAAGAGCCAACAAGTGATAGAAGGCGGTCTCCTCGTTCGCCGAAAATTGCGGGGCTTTAAGTGATAGTAACGCCGAAACGCCTTAAAAAAAGAAGAGCTGTTAGGGGCTTTCCGCAAGGTATCGCAATTTGAGCTATATTGAGGGGAGGACGCTAGTCGCCTTCGCCGCGCGTTCTAAATCGCTTTCTTCACTAAGCCCTTCACGGAGCCCTTTAAGATAGGCATTTGGTGAGATAGGAAAGCTTTGGCAGACTAGCGTCGAAGTTGAGAAGTCAATATCCTATGTGGGTAGCAGGGTTTTCATGGGCAGCAAAGTCTTCGTGGATAGCAAGGCTTTCGATTCCTAGCGGCTTATTAATTGTTTTTCTCAGCCAGAACTTAGCTTGAGTCATCGCTTTAAACTTTATCTGGCCTTCGTGAGTGATTCGTACAGGTCGTCATTATCCCACCTGTCGTGACTCTGCTAAGCGCTTTATTGTTGGTGACTTGCCTGAGTAGCTTGCCTGAATAGAGAGAAGCGTTCGGACTTTATGCAGGCAACTGAGTGGTAAAGTAAATTTTCTGATTTTATACGCGTTTGTGCGCAATTTTTTGTGGGTAAAAACGCTACGTTAGCAGTCATTTCGACCATTTAAAGCAAGGTGTAAATGAAACATCGATGAAATATCAAAAGGTTCAAAAGCCAGTAGATGAGCGTGAGAAGCTGCGGAAGTTTCGTGAGTTGGATGACGCCTTTGCGCAGGCTTTACGTCAATTAGATGATCCGAATAGCGATTTTGATATACCGACAGGTCCGCCGGTACGCTCGCTTGCGGCATTGGAAAAAGAAGACGTAGAAACTCAACATAAGGAACAGCAACAAGAGCAGGAGCGTATTTTCAAACAGCGCTTTGAAGCTTTGTTGAGTGAATATGATGTGGGCCATTACGATCTGGCCGAATTGGTTGAAACGTTACTTGGTTATGGTCTATGGCAGCAGGATATAGTGCCTGGTAGTTAGCGCCTTTGAATTTACTGATGGCTATACGTGCTAGCGGTAACGGTAAACACGGAGGCTCGGCAGGAACACTTCATGTTCTAACTTTTCATCGCGCCGTCGCGCTCTTGTGCGAGTGGTCGGTGGCTGCAAAGCAGGCAGGTTAATATGAGGTAGCCGTTGACCATTGGCGGGCACGAAAATTGGCATGGCAGCATTCAGCGCCCGTCTCGTATGTCCATCGGCGAGCGGCTCGGTAAAAAATAGATTTGCCCGCATAAGCGGAGCCTGGGTTTGCACTTGGGCCAGGATTTCACCGCTGGGAATACTGGCTAATTTACGCAGTTGAATCCGGATATGCGGCGCATCAGTATCAAGTTGAATAAGCTTACGTTCGGCTTCTTGCACGGTTAACCGCTTAATTGAACGACCACTGCTATACCAGGCGAAGCGAACACGTGAGACTGGCGCCTGCGCGATAGGTAATTGCCGCCAGCTCTGTTTAAGGTGCAGGCGCGCTAGCCCATTACGACGTAGCACCTCATCGACATGGGGGTGGCGCTTGGGCAGACGGCTTTTTGCATCGCTGAGTGCCCCTGGGAAGCTCTTTTTAATATCCTGCAATAGTTCGCTAAAGTTGGCTTTAGCTTGGTTGATAGCGTCTATCGCCGTCAGCAGTTCCTCGTTGGCAGCCACTATCGCGATGTAATTGCGCGTTTCACGCCCATCTTGATCTTGCTCATGCCACATATCGAACAGTGCTTCCCGCAGCCAATGGGTAGTGGGTGTCGTTTGATGAAAAACCCACGTAGGCGGTTGCTGCTGTTCGTATAGCGAGACGGCGGCCTCAATTGTTTCAAGTAAATAGTCAAATTGCTGCTCCAACTGAAGCAGCAGACGATAGGCCGAAGGCGATGGTTGGTCAGACATTGTCTCCGCCCTGATCGGTTACGGGTTTGGGAAGTCAGCTATATGGCTTACTAAGAGAGCTGCGCACTAAGAGAGAGGCGCATCCTTGTCAGCTTGCGCCAGAAGCGTGTCTATATCGGCTTCATCCATCGCGGATTCGCCTGAGATACGGTGTGACTCATCGGCCCACGCGCCCAAATCTAACAGTTGGCAGCGCTTACTGCAGAAAGGGCGGTAAGTACTTTCGGGCAACCAAGGCACTTGCTTAGCACACTGCGGGCAATTAACTTCAAGTGGGGAATCGTTTGCAGGGCGAGTCATAAAAACTCCAATAGGTTGTCAAGCGCGATATCTTAGTCGTTAAGCAGCTGGCGATAACGTTCATCAAGCCGAACCACTTGTTTCAGCATGCTGGCATGGTCACCGCTGTTATCTATCACGTCATCTGCCTTTGCCAGCCGTTGTTCACGAGAAAGTTGGGCGGCGAGAATAGCATGCACTTGGCTTTCACTCACTCCATCACGCTGTAAGGTTCTCGATAATTGTACCGCTTGCGGCACATCCACCACTAGGCTGCGGCTAACCAGTGCATCTTGCCCCGACTCAAATAATAGGGGTGACACTAGCAATACATAGGGCGCCCCTTGAGTTTTAAGTCGCTCCAAATGCTGCAATAGCCGCTCTCTTATTTTGGGATGTGTTAGTGATTCTAACCACTGCCGGTGTTCGGGATGCTTAAATACAATGTCGCGTAAGGCCGCGCGATTAAGCGTACCATCCAGATGAATGATCTGGTCACCGAAGCGCTTTTTGATGGCTATTAGCGCGGGTTCCCCAGGTAAGACAATCTCTCTGGAGACATCGTCGGCATCAACCCAGGCGACACCGAGTGTTTCAAAGGCGCGAGCCACCGTCGATTTACCCGAGCCTATGCCGCCGGTTAATCCGATAATCATCTGCTGCCCCACATAGCTAAGTTATCTGCCGTTAGCTTAATAATAGCTAGGTTATCAATGGTTAAATTTTAAATAAGTAGGCTGAGGTACAACGCCATTAGCTCGTCACCGACTAATAACGCTATCCAACCAGCGAGAGCGAGAAAAGGGCCAAAGGGAAACGGTGCGCCGCGTAAGCGGGGTGAGCAGGCTTGGGCCATCAGGCCAACAATTGTTCCAAGCCCAGCGGAAAGTACCAACACTAACGGTAAAAAGCTCCACCCTAGCCAAGCTCCCAGCGCTGCCAGCAGTTTAAAGTCCCCAAAGCCCATGCCCTCTTTGCCAGTGATCAGTTTGAATAACCAATAAAAACTCCATAACGAAAGATAACCCACCATGACGCCAATCACCGCATCGGACAGCATGAATGGCTGGAAGAAAAGCTGAAAAAGTAAGCCTGCCCACAACAGCGGAAGGGTAAGAACATCAGGCAATAGCTGGGTACGAAAATCGATAACGGCGAGCGCTAACAGCGTCAAGCAAGCACCGTAAATGAACAATGACTCAGGGGTAAGTCCATGGAGCGCCAGAACAACCAAGGCAAGTAGTCCAGCCGCCATCTCTACTAATGGATATTGAATGCTAATGGTTTTTTGGCAGGCAGCACAGTGACCGCGGCGCTTTATCCAGCCAATAAGCGGTAGGTTGTCGTGCCATGCGATAGGCGTTTCACAGCGCGGGCACATGGAGCCAGGGGTTGCCAAGTTAAAGCGTGGAGCGTGTTCGTCACCTAGCTCAAGCGCTGCGCGTGCCTCGTGGCGCCAGCGACGCATTAGCATCACAGGCAAGCGTGTAATTACCACGTTGAGAAAACTGCCTAGGCACAACCCGATTAAAAAAATGATTAGCCACGCGATGAGCGGAGGGTGATGCATGTAGCTCCTTGGGAATTTAATGCGTTAGAAAACTTAGAGGGCAGCGCCCAAGTCAAAGATAGGTAAATACATGGAGACGACAACACCGCCGACTAATACGCCCAGTACCACAATGATGATGGGTTCCATCAGCGACGTGAGCGCATCGACTTTATTATCCACTTCTTCTTCATAGTAATCAGCGACACGGTTCAGCATAGCATCCAACGAGCCCGCCTCTTCACCAATGCTGACCATCTGGATCGCCAATGGAGGGAAGCGGTTGGTCATCCGCATAGCGAAGTGTAATTGCTGCCCAGTCGCAACATCCTGGCGTGTTTGCACCACCGCACGTTCGTACACTTTATTGCCCGTGGCGCCGGCGGCAGTGTCTAAGCCTTCGACTAGCGGCACGCCGGAGGCAAAGGTAGTTGCTAATGTACGTGAGAACCGAGCAATAGCAGATTTGTGCATAATATCGCCAATCACCGGTAAGCGCAGCAATAAGGCGTGCATACGATAGGCGATGTTGGGTGAACGCTGCATACTTATTTTGAGCAGGAGTACGGCGGCAATCACGGTACCAAGCGCGATTAGCCAATAACGCTGGGCAAACTCGGACAAACTCACGGTCATTTGGGTTAATGCAGGAAGCTCCGCACCAAAACTTTGAAACATATTTTCAAATTCAGGCACCACTTTAATTAACAGCAGCATGGTAACGGCGATGCCAATCGTCATAACGGCACACGGATACCAAAGCGCTTTCTTTACCCGCGCTTTAAGCGACTCTACCTTCTCTTTGTAAGTCGCAATCCGGTCCAGCATCTGATCCAACGCACCTGATTGTTCGCCAGCGTCGACTAAATTAACGAACAGACGATCAAAATGCTTAGGGTGGCGGCGTAATGCATCGGAAAAGCTAGCGCCAGATGACACATCGCTCATCATATGCTGGACAAGCGCGACCATCGCTGGTTTTTTAAGACTCTCGGCAACTACCTGCAACGCCTGCAGCAAGGGGATGCCCGCTCGAATCATGGTGGCCATTTGGCGCGCAAAAACCATAACGTCGTTGGGATTAATACGACCGTTACCGCCCAGGTTGCCTTTTTTGTTTATACGGCGGATAACGATATTTTGTTTCGTAAGCTCAGCGGCTACTTCAGTTTTGCTCCGACCAATCATCTCACCGCTTAGCGGCCTATCCTGCGGGCCTTTACCACTCCATTTCCAGCGGGCTAACTTGATGGGAGGCGATTGGCGTCTACGTGCTGTTTTCGCCATGCCTTACTCCTTACTCACTCGGTTAATCTCTTCTAGGCTGGTAATACCTTGCATGACTTTTAACAAGCCGCTGCGGTGAAGGCTGGGATAACCCTCTTTACGCGTCTGATGGTCGATATCTAACGCATTAGCATCACGCATGATCAATTGACGCATTGCTTCCGTAATAGGTACGACTTCATAAATGCCAATACGGCCTTTGTAGCCATGGGTACAGTGTTTACAGCCAACTGGCTTGTAAATAGTGGCTTGGTGAATTTCCTCACTGCTGAAACCCTCTTTGCGCAGTGCTTCGTGAGGAATATCAATAGGCTCTTTACAATGCATGCAAAGTTTACGAGCGAGACGTTGGGCGATAATCAAACTAACGGCGCTAGCAATGTTGAATGAGGACACGCCCATGTTAGCCAAGCGAGTGAGCGTTTCAGCCGCTGAGTTGGTGTGCACGGTAGAGAGCACCAAGTGACCCGTTTGCGCAGCCTTAACTGCAATTTCTGCCGTTTCAAGGTCGCGAATCTCGCCCACCATCACGACGTCAGGGTCTTGGCGAAGAAACGCACGCAAGGCACTGGCAAAATCTAGCCCTATTTTGGGCAATACGTTTACCTGGTTGATGCCGGCTACTTTGATTTCAACCGGGTCTTCGGCTGTACAAATATTTCGTTCAACTTTATTCAGGATGTTAATGCCGGTATACAGCGAAACGGTTTTACCGCTACCGGTCGGCCCGGTTACCAGAATCATACCCTGGGGCTGTTTTAATGCTTGCTCATAGTGGCCACGCTGCTCATCGGTAAAACCCAATTGTTCAATCCCTAACTGCGCAGCGGTAGGGTCTAAAATACGTAGCACTATTTTTTCGCCATACACCGTGGGAAGTGAGTTAACACGAAAATCGAGTGAGCGTATGCGTGAAAGTTTAAGTTTGATCGCCCCGTCCTGAGGTAAACGACGTTCAGAAATATCGAGGCGCGCCATGATTTTTAGGCGCGCCGCGATGCGGCTGCGCATGGCAAAGGGGGGACGTGCGACTTCAATTAGCATGCCATCAACACGAAAACGCACCCGGTAGAGTGTTTCGTAAGGCTCAAAATGAATATCGGACGCGCCACGACGGATGGCATCTAGCAGGATTTTATTCACAAATTTAACGATAGGCGCGTCCTCACTGTTTTGAGAGGACTCTTCTAGCGGTACTTCGTTATCATTGTTGTTAACGATATTGAGCGAGCTGACAGCATCATCAATATCGTCTAGCTCATCCAGCATGCCGCGTTCGTTTTGAGCAAGGTAGTTATTCAGTGCAACGGTAATTTGGTCCACGGGCGCGAGGACGCCTTCAACACTAAGCCCAGTGGCAAACTGTAGCTCATCCAGTTGAGTCAGTGTCGCGGGGTAGGGCACTGCTACCGTGAGGCGATGGCCGTGGCGTGCTAATGGCAATACGTTAAGGTTCTGCAACACTTTAATGGGGTAGTCAGAGGCGGGCGGCAGAGTGTTCAGGCGTAACGCTTCTAAATCAACGACCGGAAGCCCGTACTCCCAGCCTGCCGCCAAGGTGGCTTGAATAGGGTCGACCAAGCCGCTTTCAATCACATGCTGAAGTAACGATATTTCCAAATCCGACGCCGTTGTGCCCGCTGTTGAGGCCTGGGCATCAGTCAATAACCCGTGCTTAACCAAGCGCTGCGCAATGCCGCGCAGTCCACCGCGAGAAGCTGCGTGGCTTAAGGTTGACTCAAAAGGGGGCTGGCTCATCAAAAAAACCTGTTTTACATCAGCATAGGCGAACTACTTGTACCACACATTAGCGTTTACAGGCACTAAATGACTGGTTATTAAAAGCAGCTAAAGTAGTGCGAAGCTGGGCCGATAGGATTAAGAACGCGTGTTGTAAAAATAGATCGTGCAAGCTAATGTAGCGTCTATTAATTCTAATTCTTTTTAAGGGATTCATTCCCTTACAAAGGCTTGCCTTTTCCCAGGAGATGCCTTCATGCAGGACTCTGCCCAGCCTATCACTCGTAATACGAAGCAAAGCGGTTTTACGCTGATTGAACTGATGATCGTCGTCGCGATTATTGGTGTGCTAGCTTCTCTAGCCGTGCCCCAGTATCAGAATTACACCGCCCGAGCTCAGGCGAGTGAAGGACTGACAATTACTGGCGGTCTGCGGGCTGATATAGCTGAGCAATACTCTCTTACAGGTGGAATGCCTTCTACAATCGATGATGATGATATTACAGGTCGCTATGTGTCGGGTGTTAGTTATGAAAGTGAAGAATTGCAAGTAACTTTCAACAATGATAGCGCTCTTAACGGAGCCATCATGATTATTGCTCCTAACAGCGATGCTGCCGAGGGAGAGGGTGAGCCTTCCCGCAACCCGGGTAATGGCTGGACGTGTTCTTGGGGTAATGATAGCGATGATGCTCAAGCAAATTGGTTGCCCGCCGGTTGCCGAGATGATGATTAAAAAACTGAAAATTAATAGTTGAGGGCTTTATTAGCCCTTTTTTATATGTTCTGTGCGGAGTAAATGAAATGCCGAAGTTTCAGAAGGGTTTTACTCTGATAGAGCTAATGATTGTCGTTGCAATTATCGGTGTTCTGGCTGCCATTGCGGTACCCCAATACCAAAACTACACTGCTCGGGCTCAGGTTTCTGAGGCTTTGAACGTGCTTAGCGGTGTTAAAAGCGAACTCGGCGAGCGCTACGCCATGGAAGGTAGCTTTGGCTCTGGCAATCTCCTCAACCAGTCTGAGCTAGTCAGCCAAACCCAATACATCGATTCTATTGACTATTACACTACTGATGGTGGGCGTGGTGTCGATATTGGTATTCGAATGAAAAACGCTGCGCCGGTCTCTCAAGCAATTCGTAACAACCGTTTTCGCATTGAAGTAAGAGCAAACGAAGGTTCCATTACATGGGAATGTATGCCTGCTCAACAGCAGCCTATTGACCCAAAATACTTGCCTGGCAGCTGTCGCTCGTAAACTCCTTCTTCCTTCCTTAATCCCTACGCATTTGCTCTTTACACTGTGAGTTCTGAACCAAAGTGAGGAGCTTACAGTGAATCCTATCAAGCTAGTTGCTCTGAGTGCATTTGGCGTACTGCTACTTAATAATGCTGCCTTCGCTCAGCCTGACCATGCCCAGGCCCATGGCGCCCGTGACAAAGGCCAGCAACACGAATCTAACCAAGCTGGTCATTCTCGCGATGAGCGGGTCGATTTACCACGCATCAATGAGCGTGAGCTTCGCCAACTATTGCGCCAGCATGACGCACCGCGAGCTGAAGCATTGCCGCCGGGTATTCAGCGCAATTTAGAGCGTGGTAAGCCTTTGCCTCCGGGCATCGCCAAGCGGTTTGACGCCCAGTTAGCATCACAATTGCCCCGCTACCCAGGCTACGAGTGGGAGCGTGTCGGTGCTGATGTAGTGTTAATCGAAGCTGCTACGCGCATTGTGGTGGATGTACTGGTAGACGTATTGCGCTAACGGCCGTGACTGGAAGTCGACATGACTCGAAAATTACCGCTCGGCGGCTTATGGTAGAAGCTCTTGGCATCATCGCGTTCTAAAGGGAGATTCAATGAGCGATTACACATTAGCCGCACGTCTTGAACGGGCTATTTCCATCGCCGAAGAAGCGGGGCAGATGATTATCAAAGCGCGGGAACAGCAAGACTTTGCCAAGCGCTTAAAAAAAGATAATGAATTGGTTACCGATGTCGATGTGGCCGTGGATGAGCTTATTCGTCAACGTTTGGAAGAACACTTCCCTGGTGAGGCGCGGCTAAGCGAGGAACTGGCTCCTGAAAGTGCCTTGCAGGTGGAAGCCCCAAGGCTATGGGTAGTAGACCCTATTGATGGAACGGTTAATTTCGCCCAAGGTTTACGCCATGTCGCGGTCTCCATTGGCTGGATGGAAGCAGGCGTGGCAAAAGTGGGGGTTGTCCATGCGCCATTTTTAGGCGAAACCTTCAGCGCTGCTGAAGGCACTGGCGCTTTTTGCAATGGTCAGCCTATCCATCCCAGCAACGCGGATTCGTTGGCGCACACCCTGGTAGGCACCGGTTTTCCCTATCGAAAAGAAGGGCGGAAGCATCTTTTAAAGCGTTTAGAGGCTGTGCTTATTGAGTGTCAGGATATTCGCCGTAACGGTGCTGCGGCGCTTGATCTGTGCGATGTTGCCTGTGGCCGTTTGGATGCGTACTACGAAAGCGTCTCACCCTGGGATTTTGTCGCGGGTTGGGTCATTGCCCGAGAAGCCGGTGCGCGCGTTGGACACTTGTATGAAGCCCCCCAATCGGTGCCAGAAGATCTCTACCCAGAGCATTTGTTAGTCGCAGCCCCTAGCGTCTATGACGCCATGGCTTATCTGTTGCTCGACGCTGATCAACACTAGCAACAAGCATTTTCCATTTAAAAGGAAGGGCGACAAATACTTGATAAGAAAGCGCTATAGGGGCTTTTCATTTAAGCAAGAAACCGCTAGTATACGCACCGTCTTGAGGCAAAGATGTAGCGGCCAAGAAAGACAGCGGAGCGTGGCGCAGCTTGGTAGCGCGTTGCAATGGGGTTGCAAAGGTCGCAGGTTCGAATCCTGTCGCTCCGACCAAGGAATTCAAGGACTTACGGGAATTGGAAGTTCGAAAAAAGCTCTGATGATCCACTCGTGAATCCCTATTGAATCCAAAATCAACACCTCCACGGGGTGCCCTGATTTTGAAATTCAGACACTAAACCAGCCTCAAACGGGCTGGTTTTTTGTGTGCGCGTGAAAAACGTAGCATTATTTACCCATGGCCAATATAACTGCTCTGTCCGGGGAAGAGTGCAATGGGTAGTCTTACGTCGCTTACCAAAAAAATTACCACCACCTCGCTAACCAACGCTAAACGCAGCCAGATCGATCGTCTCTACGATACCGAGATTAAGGGCTTCTTTGCGCGCTTTAATGTCGATGGCACCGCCACCCTTAATTTTCGCTACCGCTCAAAGGTCATCGCCAATCGCAGGCCGGTGATCAAAATAGGCGTGTGGCCAACGCTCAGCGCGGATATGGCCCGGAAGACAGCGGTAAAGTGGGTAGAGCGTCTGTCCAATGGCATTGAGCCCAAGTTCGAGATAGAACGCCAGCGGCAGGAAGAGACCGCCAAGCGTAAACAAAAGGCGCTTAAAAAAGCCAGCATCCTTGGCACGTTTATCGATACCCACTATGAAGCTCACATGAGCCGCAACAAGCGGGGCGATCAGGACGTGAGTCGGCTTAAGCGACGGTTCGCAAATTTCCTGTCGATGGATATGAACGAGCTGACCAAGGTGCATGTATATGAGGCTCAGGATAAAGCCGAGAAAAGTGTCAGCTTCCACACCTTCAAACGTGATTACGCAGTGCTACAGGGCACTTTAAATTACGCCGTAGAAATGGAAGTGATCAAAACCAATCCAATCAGCGGTGTTTCGTTAAAGCGGCCTAAGTCAGTTGCCGACGATTTAATGCGCAATGATTTTGAACTCGGCGAAAGAAGGGCGTTAAGCGAACAGGAGGTTGTGGGTCTTTTCCGTGGCTTAGACGGCTATACCGAAAGCATGAAAGATATGCGTCGGCGTTCACGGCTTAAAAAGTCAAATAGACATTTGCCCAATTGGGATGAAGTTACTTATGTCGACCATGTCGTTCCCATTATCCTGTTTATTTATTACACCGGGTTTCGAAATGGCGACGTGTTGGGTTTGCGATGGGAACATTTAAACGCCGACTTCAGTCAGGTGGGCAAAGTGATCGAAAAGATCGCACATCACGGTAAGGGCAAAATGTATTTCCCATTAGTAACGCCCTGCCAGGAAATGATCAGAGTGTGGTGGGAGCAAGAGGGCAAGCCGACTGAAGGGTGGGTATTTTGCTCCCCGAGGCACCGCGACCAACGACGTCGGTTATCGGAAAGCGCTATGCGTAAGGCGTGGAAAAAGGTTAAAGAGTTCGGGGGCTTAGACGAGTCGCTTGATCTTTATACGCTTAGGCACAATTTCGCGTCTCAGCACCTTATGGCAGGATCGGACGTGCAAATGGTCAGTAAATTAATGGGCCACTCGGACATTCAGACCACCATGTCCCATTACAGCCATTTGACACAAAGCCACCTTGCGGAGACCCTGAAGAGAGCAGAGCGTCTGTTTAACCCTCAATAACGCAGGCAAAAAAATAGAGGCACTGTCCTAGTGCCTCTGTCTCCCAAATCACAACACGCGACTGCGCCTACTGTTGCTTTGCCTATAATAGTCGGCGCTTTATTAGTAAGCAAGTGCTTACTTACATTGTGGCCTTTTATTTTCCTTGTCTTACACTTGGCTTTAATAGAAACTCTCCTGGCGGTGAGGGGCAAAGCGCTCTTTGATCAATTGCATGTTGGCAATCATGAGCACCTTACGCTCAATAATAGTGGTGTCTAAAAATTAATAAGGGAAGCGTGGTGGAAAATTCAGTCAGTGGGAATGAAACGGTAGATCATGAAGAGAAAGTGGCCGATGGGGGTTTCAAGCAACTGGCTTATAAACTGCCCGCGATTTTAGCTGTTTTGTGTGTGATGGGTTTTTTATTGCAAGCATCCGCGTCTTCAGGGCTGCCTATGCTTTTATCGACACTGAGCTTTTTGGGCATGTTGGTCGTGTATTTAGGCTTCACCCTTTTTGCACTCTATCGCTCAATTGCTAGTAACGGCGTGCGGTCAAGGGCTGTTGCTGCGTTAGTTGCTTTGTTTGTTTTATGCGCATCATCTATTAGAAATACTGTAGAGGTGATCTTAGGGGAGTTTAAGTGGGAGCATGTTGAGCGCATCTGGGAAATGGGTGACTTTGATACCGTCCTGATCAGCAGTTTGACGAATTCCGCCTTTTTTGTTGTCGTCATTCATCTATGCGTGATGCTGGCATTCAAAAATAAAAGAAACGTAACCTCCATTTTGAATGTCACGCTGTATTGGTCAATCGCACTTCTCATTTATACCAATATTGACCCCTTCCGGCAGGCGATGTTTTCAACCCTATAGAAATAAAAAGAGCCGCTTATGCGGCTCCTTTCGTTATAGCTGTTAAATCTTTATCCCTGGGCTTTCCGGCAAGTCACGGAAGCAAACGAACCGAGGATGACGCAGCGAGCCGTCCGGGGTTACTTCCATATACTCCACCTCGACCAGTCGGCCGATCAAGCTAGTCTCCTTGTCCTCCCACATGGAGCGTCGTAGAGCGTCGGTAAGACCAGACCCTACGTTGACCTCAACCCCATTGAAGTCGACGATCAGTGCGCCCATTTGCCCCTCGTATTTGCCTGTCCCTTCCTCATAACCGACGATCTTCAGGTCAGCACTTTCCTCTGACTTCATTTTCATCCAGTTATAACTGCGGCGGAATGAATAAGAGGCTTTAGGGTTCTTTAATACTGCGCCCTCGAAGCCTTCTTCTTGATAAGAGGCGAATTCATTTTTAGCCGAGTTTTCATCATACACCACAACCGTCGGCACCAACTTAATGCGACTATCTGGGTGCTGTTTAATATGAGCAGTGTGGGTATGTAATAGCGTTCGTGTTCGAATAGCTTGATTAACCGGGAAGTCGCCATCAAAGAACGCTTTCGCGGGAATGTAATCGTAAATATGGAAGTCGGTATTACTTGTTGCGGCGTCCTTTTTGCGAGCTGCACTAATGGTCTCTTTAAAGTCTTTACCGAAAACTTCGCCATCTAAGAAGATACCGCTGTGTTCAAGCAGGTCGTGACATAGCGTTTTGGCAAATGCCAATATGCTCTCGTCCAAGTGACCATTGGACGTAAAAAGAAGCCCCGCTCGGCTGTAATACGTCACCTTGTTGGTTGCCAACTCAACGTGTGCAAGGGTTCGCACGCCATCAAGTTTCGGCTGAATGATCATCGGCCACTCACAGCGAGCGAAGTCCACTGGCTCAGCCAGGGAACAGTCAAACTTGGGTATGTAGTGTTTGAGTTCCTTGTTGATGATGGTGGCCCCCATTCCAGCGTCAGGGCGCTTGTTCAGGCAACGCAGGAACAGATCAGCGGCCCAAGTAGGCAATGACGCTGCCATGTCTTCTGCGGCCTGTTTGGCGGCATTACCAGTGATCTCCCGAGACTCCAGCTTGAGCAGTAGTTCGAAGGCTTCGTCCCAGCTTTGGGTAGGCTCATCAGTGCCGACAACCCAGCCTTTCTTCGGCTTTACATTGAACACGCGCAGCGGCGAATAGAGGCAGTGCATGATCTCCTTGGCAGCTTCACAAACGGTTCCAGCATCGTCACAGAGGTTGCGCCGGATTAAGTCTTTACGTGTCGCTAGGTTTGCAGGCTTCGCTGCCACAATAAGGCGGTAAACGCGCTGAGCGGGGGTCATTGCAATTTGGACGGGTGCGTTCATATAAGTCACCTATTACTTACTGTTTTAGATAATAGAAGAGAGCATTACCGACAGCATCGCTGATGTCGTCTTTATGATGACTGGAAAGCTAATGGCGAGCATCGCCCCCAGTAAACAAACAGTATTCATCCGATAGCGTAGGGGCATTCCCCCTGGGTGCTTGCGGAAGACCGACCAAATGAAGTAGGGGAGGCTCAGTGTGATAAACGTGTAGTAAATCACCGCCAGACTGACGTCATTTGGGTTATCGACGTTGATATGGTTGAAGGCGAAAAGCCCATAGACAAAGCTGAGTGCAAACAGCGGGAACATCGGTTCATCCTCCTGGCGAGAATGTCTTTTTAGTAAATTGGGCATTCAGCGCGTTACGGGCATGCGCCTGTATCTGCTGTTGTTTGGCGATAGCTCGCACGGCCAACTCTTGATAACGGCGTTCATACACATGAGCCAGCTCATCCACGACAAACTCAATGCGATCAACCGGAACCCTGACCATCATGGCCAAGCGAATCGCGGCTTCTGGATATAGATTTGCATCGATGTTGGTGACCCATTGGCGAATGACCTCTAACGCATATTCACCCCGTTCCCGGCGCAGTTCGTCTTCTCTGTCGGCAATCTTCACAGGGTTGGTCAGATAGGGCCGATCTTGCATGGTGTCGAGTATGCGAATGATCAGGTCGAGGTCTTTCATCATCGAGTCCAGCTTGTCCGAATTTCTAGCCAGGTAGGACTTACCCATTCTGCGAGGCTGAAGCATGATCATGGTCATGGTTTGGCTGTCTCGCTTAGGCTGTCCGTCCAGATTGCTCGACTACCGTCATTCGGCTTAATGCGGAGCTGATAGGTGTCGCTGTTCACTTCGCGGGTATGGATATTCGTCAGGGGTCTACCGCGAAGAACACCGGTCACTTTCCCTACAATCCGACGGTGCTTGGCTTTAACGACAGTTTCGTATTCAACTTCGGTGCCTAACATCGGATGATTTTCGATAAGGTCCATGGCGTCTCGCCCTCGCTAAGCGTCTTTGCCTGAACGGTGATCGTTGATGCTGATCTTCTCGAATTCCCACCCCTCAAACTTGGTCTTGATACTCTCTTCCGGCCCCCACCAGCACTCGCAGCCGAAGACCTCAGTGCCATCGTCCATCTTCAGGCAGATGTTCGTGTGACCCATTTCATTCAGCATTTGCCCGAAACCGCCTGCGTTGGCGGGTGGGACTTTGTCTTCGATCCGGGTGCCGAATCCTAAGAACTTCACGACACCGCCATTCGCGCTTATCAATGCGCCTACCCGCTGACCAACTGAAGTCATTGTCTTTACCTCTGGGGAGAAGAGAGCCGCCCGTAGACGGCTCTCGTATCTGGGATTAGCGACCGGCGATGCGGTTGCTGTTCATCATGACGGCGGTGGCCACCGCTTCCAGACTGGCTGCATCTGCATCACTGCGAGCTTGAACCAGGACGTCGGTGCAGGGCACTTCCACGGTGGTGTCGATAAACTTGTCCTCGATCACCACGTCTTGGAAGGTGTAGACCGAATCGCCGTTGGGCAGCTTGTCGTTAAGGCTCCAATCGTTGACGTTGATAATGCGCAAACCGCTGTCTTTGGCATTAACCGCCTCTAGGAACTTGTGGTTTAGGTTGAGCGGTGACGTTACCCACAAAAAGGCGTCCATTTGGCCAGTTTTTACTTGGGCAAGCGTGCGAATGCCGCCCTGGTAGAAAGTGCTGGCTTTCATGTAGTCGCTTTCCAGCGTGCGTAGGTAATCCCACGTTTCCGCCGATCCGGTGCCTTGCTCACCCACCGCGATCTTCACGCCTTCTTTACCCAGGTCATCTTCATCGTCAATCGGGCCATCGACCGCTGTTGCGATGTAAACGCACTCCTGGCCCAGCGCACCGATAGTCTCTACGGCCGCACCGGGGTTGTGATTCAACCAAGCGGCGAGGGCGTCGGCTTGAGTAAAACCCACGTCTACTTCTCCGGCGCCCAGACGATCCAGGTTCTCGACCGACCCGCGTGAAGCGACCAGATTGTTCTCGACGCGCTGCTCATGAAGAATTTTGCTGAGGTTTGCCCCGAACACGTTGTGGTAGGTGCCACCGGCCACACCGGAACTGATCACTAATGGCTCAGCGTGAGCGCTTAAAGAAGCAGCCAGAGCGAGTGAGACTGTGAGAGCGATAACGGTTTTTTTCACGATACTTTCCTTTCATCCAGGTTTTTGGCCAACTTGACCAGGTAGTGAGCTATGACGATCAGCAAACCGATTGCTATCAACGCCATAACGGTCTTCTTAATGACTGCCGCAAACATCACGCTGAAAAAGACCAGCGCAAAGAGTGCGAGCAGTGAGAAAAGCCCAACCTTCTTCAAACTTCGTTTCATGGGTGGCTCCAACTACCGCGCACTCGGAAGCACGCGGCATCGTTTGGTTATGCTGCTGCGGAATACTTGGTGAGTTTTGCGTTCAACGTGTCGATAGAGACCGGCAGGTTGATCGATGCCTGAATATTGGCGTTCTCGATGCCTTCTGGCAGATAGGCGTCACATTCCGGCCACAATTCGCGCAGCTTCTTGATCGAGGTGCAGTTGTTGAGGATGCCGCGGATAGTCCCGCCGATTTCCTCGGCTTCTTTGGTAAGCTCTTCCAATGCGGTGTGGTTGTTCAGGATGGCTTCAGCCAACACCGGGTTCTTCACGATGATTTGGTCGCTGCGATGGTTGTAGCGAACAATGCGATACTCGGTCTCGGTCTTCACATGGAGAAACAAGTTGTCGTAATCCATGCAGGAAAAGCTGTGAGAGGTGGTGAAGCTGAGGCAGATAGCCATGCCGTTGCAATTCAGATTAGCGCTGGTATCGGTGCAGTAGTTTGTCTTTGCTGTTGCATTGGGGCCGAGAATGCTGCTCAACACCTTACTGGCTGCTTTGACGGAATCGATCGCCGCTCGGGCTTCCGCTTCACGACCATTCAGTGACTCCAGGCGGGCTGCCTCTGCCAATCGCGCTGACTCTTCAAGTAATTCCTTACGACGCGGCCATAGGGTCTTTTTGATTACCGATGACAGAATTGCGCCCTTAGCGGCTTTGTTTAGGCGTGTGCTCATGATTTCGTTCCTTGCGTTTGGGTATTAAGTCAGTTGTTACTTACTACTACAGTTACAAAAATAGCGCGTTAAGCACTGGTGTTACAGCATTCCAATAAGTTGAAGAAGCGCGATAATTGCTAAGCCAGCGATGAAAAACCCGACGAGGGTTACCACCGCTAAAATGGCCCCGATAATCCAAAAAGCCATTCGCGCCTGCTCCTTGCGACCACGCATCATGCTGTCGATTTTACGTTCGAAGTCGGTCATTGCATGATCGCCTGGATACGTGGATACACGCGGTCTTTCGGTGCGCGTTCCGGGTCTAACCGAGACAGCTCATCCAACACTTTGTCGGCGTCTTTGGCCATCTTCGCGATATGCGGACGCATCACTAACTTCATGCGATTGCCGCCATCACCACCGCAGGAGTCGAACTCCGCATATACCGCTGAAACCAAGCGCTTGGCTTTACGGCGAAGGAGGATCAACCTCACGCTGCGCCAGATACTCTTCCAGGTTATGTCGTTCATTTCTCACCCATATAACAAATGGAATGCTACGTAGCCGATCACGATGACCGGGGCCATCAGCAGCAACTTAACGGCTGTCCAAAAAATACCTTTCATCAAGCGATCAAATCCCACCATTAACTCAATCATCGCTGCCTACTCCAGTTAGTGTCTAAAGTAAGTATCGCTTGAGTCGTTGAGGGTTGAAAGCGTCTCAATGACTGGCATTAAAGCGCTATGCCGCCCCGTCCTTCATCATTTCGTTGATCACATCGGCGAACATATTGCCGGTGGGTTCAAACGTCTCAGACTCGACCCTTTTGGGCTTCTCAATCGACGTCTTGCTAGCCGCCGCTTGCGTTGCGTTGGCTATCTGTTCCTCGTTCATCGCGGTGCGGCTGGTGGCGATGATCGCAGTGCGACGACGACGACTTAGCCGCTCGCTCTCTATACGATCTTGATCCCGTTTCTCACGGGCCTCGACCAGTGCCGTATACGATTCAAAGAACAGCGCCTTGCCGGCCTTTTTCTCTGCGAGCATCATCTTGATGGCAGGGCAGGTGCGAGCATCAATGGCCGCTCGGCAATCATCGAAACCTCTTAGTCTGTCTTCCTTATAGGCGTAGACAGTGCGCTGGCATACCGCATAAGTCGGGTGACGGTTAGTGCATTCGCAAGAGAAGCCGTAAAGGTTATCTCCGGTCATCGAGAGCGGAATCTTGGCTCGCGTCATGACTATCTCCGAATGACAGCGGTGAGCCCTGCCAGAGCGCCCCAAGTGTTATTGGTTTCAGCCATCAGAGCGCTCTCATGACGCATCACCAAGTCTTGGATGGTGGGCACTAGCTGCGGGAACAGATTTCCGCGGGTGTTCTTGGAGAGATACTGAGCCGACAGCCAGCGCATATCCCGGTGGTAGCCAGTGGGAATATCCAGATCGTCAGAATTCCACACGGTCATCAGCGAGTTTTTAAGCATTGCCTCGATAACGTGGCCGTTTTGGTAAAAGCCTTTGGCATCGACCACTTGGCGGGTCTCAGCAACGTCATCTTGTGGATTGCCAATGAGTATTTCGTAGCGCATCTGCTTCAACTTGTCGCTCAGCGGCAACGAAATGAAATTGGTTGCGTCTCGCGGCACCAAAATATTGACCTGCAAGCTGCGATTGATGGCCAGTCGATCACCAAAAGACGTGGCAATCTCTTCGGTATATTCACGCACTTTCTTCGGCGACTCGGGTCGACTGAAGTTGGCACTGAAAATACGGAACCATTCTGGCAAGAAGGTCGGTATGTTTGCGTGATAGACGGCTTTCAGCGTGTTCGAACTGTCCTGATCCTGATAAAGCGGCAGTAGGGCGGACTTGTTAGAACCCAGCTCGTTATGAATGGCAAGTGCGCCAAGAAAGATGCCATCCATGATGGGCGACTTGCCCGTTGAATCTGGAAATTCACCTAGCAGGCGTGCAGTCACGAACGGCACGACGTAGCTATCCTCGTTGGTGTATTCAGGTTTTATCTGTGCAGCTTCCATGTTGTTCCTCGTGTGTATTTGGGAAGTAACGAATTACTTACTATATTCTAACTATAAGAACACTGGTGTCATAGCATTTGCAAGCGCATTTTCATCTGCAATGCCTTTGAGTAAGGCTGCGCCTGTGAAATTGCCCGTCCGACTTCGGCTGGCGTGGCTTCATTGGGGTCGAGTCCGGTTGGCAGAAGAGCCATACGACAACTGAAACCGTGCTGAGTCAGCAGATCGCAGGCTTTGAGAGCGTCGCGGATCGCTGCCGGTTCGGAGTCCCACATGAAGGTAACGGTTTTGAGGCCCGCTTCTTTGAGCATCAGAAAAGCGGATAGCTGATCCTCGCCATCGTCACTTGTTTGCGACAAGTGCTTGCCGAAGGTGCCGACTGCCTCGACATCATCCATACCCTGATCCCACAGATATTGGCTGAGTGACCAGACGTCGAATGCGCCTTCACCGACGATAACGTGCTGCTTGCCCAGTGCGTTATGACCGTTGTAGAGATAAGCCCCGGACGCTGGCATGCCCAACGCGAAGCGATATTTGTCCTCCTGAGTGCCGGTTATGTCACGGCCCTGAAACGTCTTCAGGTCGCCGGTTATGTCAAAGACCGGAATGATCACGCGCTGATAAAAGTCCTGCTGACTCTCGTAGCCGTTCAGCTCGTAACGGAACACGCCGGTATCCGAGAAGTGGAGCTTGAACTTGGCGCAGGTTTTCGCTGTGACTCCACGCTCCCATAGATACGTGGGAATGGAGCCGCCTTCAGCGGGCAGGGTGATGATGGGGTCGGGCAGGCCGCTAAGCGCTTTAAACGTGGTCTCCCGATGTTCGCGCTCAACGACATACCCCATTGCATCGAAGTAGCCCTCAAGGTGATCGATGACCTGCTTACCGCTGGGGGCGTCAATGGTCGCTTTTACAAACGACCACTTGTTGAAGTTCTCTCCAGGCGGATGGTCACCTGCAAAGCAGTTCCCAAGCCCTGATTGTTCGTTAAGATAAACCTTCCAGCTATCGCTACCACAAACAGGGCACTCTTTAAGGATGAGTTGGGTGCCTTTCCGTGAGCGCGACGTTTTGTAGGTGATGCCCTGGGTGTCCAGGTAGTCTCGAAGATCAAGGTCTTCGAGCATCTGCTTCAAATTTGCCATGATAGTAACTCGTTACTGATATAACTGGATGCAAGGATGCACGAAGAATCGTTGGGAGTATCGCTAATTAACCTGGCTTTCCGTCCGGGTTTATCAGTTGTTCACCAATTTCTTCATAGTCGCTGTCGTTGAAGCCGAAGTGGTCGTCATCCTCCCAACAGTGACCGTCCCATTTCGATGTAATCCATCGTCCTTGATCCTTAACCCAGTATTTTCCCGCCTCACGCTTTATCTTGGGGTTCGCCACGACCTTTGTCCGCCATTGAGTGTTTGTTCTATTTGCTAATTATTCGCTAACGATCATTGGGGTTCATCTGCTCAATGCAGACGTTTTTTGACAACAATGGTTAGACTGGTAGGGCTAGGCTGACTGTATTTCTCGACGACAAAGTGAGCCTCAACCAGCGCGATCCACACGTCTGGCGACAGCACCGATAGGTGTAGCGGTTGACCAATCGTGACTCTGCCCAGGTTATCGGGCACCACGCAGATTTCGAACACGCCGTTATCGCGTGTTTGGCTAGCAATGGCAGCCAAGACAGCTTCAACTTTTTCAGGCGGTATATGCTCCATCACATCGATGCAAATGAAGTGGTCTGTCTCGATCCCTTCCATTAGCCAAAGATTCTGATGGGAGAACGTAAGCTGCTCGCTCAGACGTCCTCTAACAGCCTCATCAAGCGCGTTATCGCAGTGATCAACCATCGTCACCACATAGCCCATATCGTGCAGCAGAAGCGATCCTCGACCCGTTCCCGAGCCATACTCTGCGACGGTGGTGCCAGTGAATAAGCCTCGGACAAACGAGGGGTTTCGTTTTACGAACTTCTCGGCAGGCGAGTAGTCGCGGTAAACATCAAACCCCCACACCCTTTCATACTTCTCACGCTCAATAGCGGCAAGATCGTTCGTCATGATTCGCTCTGATCACAAACTACGTTGGCTTACAGGACGTCGTCGGGGTCGATGACGTCGCTGAACTGGGCTTGGAGTCCTTTGTAATCAATCAAGCCTGCCGAGAAAGCGAGTCGAGCAATGATAGGCACGCGGCCCACTTTGAGCTGGAAGATCAGAGAACCGGCACAGACAGAATCTTTCGACCCTGGCTGATAATGTTCACCTTCCTCCCCATCTTCATCGTGGTCTCTACTGCCGCTTAACGTCTTGTGGCAGTAGAAGGCTTTACCGTCGTCCTGTATCAGATCGTTGGCGATCTGCTCGATACGTCCCGGCATCAGATCGATAGCCTGGTCGTCGTTGCGGAACGGGCAGTTTGCACACGGTTTCTTTAGCCTAAAAGGGTGATCTTTTGCCATGACTATCCTATTAGTAAGTAAGCGATGAGTCACTATGCTATGAAAAAAATAGGGGGCAAATGCCCCCAAGATTTACAGCTTATCTTTGAGTTCTATATAACCTTTTGCCAGCGCTTCTAGTAACTCCTTAATACTGGGGTAGCCGTAATCTTCGGCGATTTCCAATAAAGCGTCGCGATTTTCAACACTGGTAGCAAAAGCAACATTGACCTTGCCCTCGCGATACCTTGCCCTTCGGAGCCTCGCCTGCTCGCGTTGACGGGTTAATTTATCCTCAGTCATAAGGTCTCCCTGACTTTTACGTTACGTCAAGTATCTTGGTTAAGAACTGCATGCGCTCTAAGTCTTGCTTGATGCGAATGGTAATGTCGCTGCGCTGGTTACGAGACGCGGCAAAATACAACCTCGCTTCTTGATTAGCCTTCTCTTCCTCGGTCTTGTTGATCGAGATAACTAAGTCGGCAATACGTATTTTGTTAAAGTCCTCAGCGACGTCGGTCATCGTGGCCACTGAAGAACGAGCACCCTCGCGATTGGTCTGGGTGGCGGTGAGCAAAGCTACGTCATACTGCATGGCAATCGCCCGCAGACCGACATAGATACTCTTGCTGTTTTCGATGGGGTCTTGAGTGCGGAAATCGGGCGCCATTATGTCACCGTAGTCCACAATAACCATATCAAAAACGATCCCGCGCGCCTTGTAATGCTCAATAAGGCGAGCGAGCTGCTTAGGTGTGAAAGAGCCAGTAGGGAACTGATGAAGGATAAACTTGCCAGCCTTGCCAGCTAATTTCTCAATCTCATCCCTGACTTCATCAGACTTATCGGTCAACTCAGCCATTGCCACGCTGGAGAGCGAGGCATCGATACGATCCGCCAATACCAAATCACTGACTTCCAGCGATACGTAAAGCACATCGTATCCCGCCACACAGGCGTTCGTGCCAAACTGAGCTAAGCCGGTGGATTTGCCCGCTTTCGGGCCACCCATGAGCAGCACCATTTCTTTCCTGGCCCATCCACCGTGATATAAAAGCGAATCGATCCCAGGGTAGCCGGTGGTAATGCTCACATCAGAGGCGCTTATCTTGCCACTCTTACGATCTTCACGAACTTCCGTCCGAGAAGCCAAGCGCTCGAAATAATCGTAACCTTGATTGGCGTCGTTAGCACCTACCATTATGGCTTTTTGAAACACTTGTTCGACTTGACCATAGTCTAAATCGACACCTGCTTTCTCTGCACGCTCCATATCCTCGACGACCTTGAACAACGCCGCTTGCAGAGCCCGATGGCGTGCAAACGTCGTGACCTGCTCGACGAGGTATTTCAAATCCCCCAGCGGCTCGTCATAGACTTCTTTCATGACGCGCTTGATGTCGGGGATCAGTTCTTTCTTCAGGCGGCCAGTCTTGATAGCCCCTTGAATATATGACGCCAACGTCCGTGTGCTGGGTGCGCTTTCATACTTTTTGAAGTGATTTTTGGCAACGGCAACAAGGAAGCGGGAGGCCGCATCGGTGAAGAAGTCCTTGTCGACCAAATCCTCACACTGCTGAAGAAACGAGGTGTCTCGCAGCGTGTGACTCACCACTTTTACCTCGAATTCAGGCGAAAAGGGTGAGGTAGAACTGCCGGACGTGCCGGCGGTTCCAATGGAAGCGATTACGGAAGCAGCGCTGCTCATTACGGTTTAACCCTCAACCGGCATCACGATTCGAGCGATGGCTGACTTGAAGATAATCTCGCGATCCCCGCAGTGCTCGATGGCGACGGAGTATCGATCGAAGCCGATCGGTTTGACTGCGCTCAGCACGGTGCCATCTAGCAATACGATGGCAATCGGGGTCTGATTGCGGATCATCCCCACAAGGGCGGATTCGTGTTGCTCAAGCTGGCGACGAGCGGGCGGCTTGGCCTTCTTCGCATCTTTGAAGCTAGGCTTGCTCTGGCTGTGAGCGTCCACACGGCGAGCGACGCTAGTGGAAAGGATTGGGCGACTGGCGGTGCTTTTCATTGGTGCTTCCTTGATTTCAGTGTGTTGAGTGCTGCAACTCAATAATAAGTAACGACTGACAGGGGTTAATCAGCCCCATACAGTTCTTTTGCGACGCGGAGAGCCTTCTCCACGACTGCCTTGCCGAAGCGCTGTGCAGCCAGTTCTTCAGAGAGGTGTTCGTAACGGTGAATGAGCGTGGCCAGGGCGAACTCTTTGTGAGCCTTCGTCTCAACCTGATCGAGTAGATAATTGCGGTATTCGACCTGATGCCATTCGTCTCCCGCGTCCCGGTGGTAACAAGGCTCGTAAGCAGTGCGAATCCGAGTGCGGAGGCTGTCGTTCCAGGCAGTCAGGGCAACCTGAATGTGGTCTTCGTGATAGAGCTGGCTAACGCGGGGTAGCTGCGTCCAGTTACGTGCTTCTGCCCAGTCCATGATCGTGCGGCAGTAGTAGTCGTAAGTGACACCGATGCTGTCTGCGGCCTGTCGCGCTTTCCAGAGCGACGTCATTTGTGTAGGAGTAGAGCGACACAATGAGGTGGCCTTAATTCCCTTGTGGAACCAGTGAGAGTTCACATCTTCACGTTTTCGCATCACCCAGGCGTGTTCCGAGCGGTAGGCTTCTAGAAACAGGGCTGTCGCCTGCCAGGGGTGCAGGATGCGATAGTCGAACCACTTGGATGCCATTAAGTCCGCTTCCCGCAACAGCAGGTCACGCTTAATTTCACTCATGACAACCTCATCCATATCCGAAGTGGAGAGGTCTTCGTAGAGTTCAACGCCTTTGCGTCCCCGATACCTGTCACGTAGATTCTCAGGCAGCTCAGCAAGCGGAATATGCTTTACCGGACGGCTATTCATGTCATGAACGGCATGATCTCTACGAGGTTTTGTGGCTGCCATGATTCTCACCTTATGAAAGTAAGTTGTTACTTACTGGAATGATCTTACACTAGCATTCAATCGTTAGGTAGCGGAAGCTGAAAATCTTGTTTTTTGACGTCGAGCCGAAGGCGAGGCTGACCCTCATCCGAGGATTAGTAGAGCTGAGGCAAAGTTGTTGTATTGAATGCCTTATTCCCTGTATATAAACCCCTTATCCGAAGAATAGAGTAATTATGTTTAAGGAACATTTAGCAGAAATTGCGCGGATCGGAGCGGCGGCAGCGGTTACGTCTTTCATGATCACGTTCGGCATCCGTGCTTTTGGCTTAGGGCTACTCGGAGACGGCGCTTTTGTCAGTTTCGTGGGTCTTACACTGATCGTTTGCACCGTCATCCTTCTGTGGAATCGGCTATCCGAGTTGAGTCTACTTGGCAGTCGGGTGAAGCTGAGAGACTTAACCAACAGTGCGGAGGATGCGATCAAAAATCTTGAGCGCGGGCGAATCAATCTTTACCGCACCATCCTTGGTTTAAAGATGCGATTTAGTGGTGGACTCGGTCGTTTGTATTTGGATGATCGTGCCGAGGGGTTTCTGGATGCTGTTGAGGTAATTCGCCAGGAGGGGCTTTTTGCTGACCTGTCGCCAGATATATACCTGCATACCAACGCCTTGATTGCATCGATCTATATGAAACTGAGTAGTAATGCAAATTCAGCGCCGCCCTTCGACAAAAGCGATTTGAATCCGACTGAGCTTGTGAGTGTCTTCGAAGGCTGGGCTGCTTCGGATGGTCGCGATCATCTGGAGACCGGGAACATCCCCGATTACATGAAAAGCATTAATTACCTCAAGCGGCTTATTGCGATAAACGAAGAGTCGGCGCCCAAATAGAAGACCCCGGACGCTTTGCCGGGGTCTGTTGGGTGATCGTTTGAGAAATCGCGTATAAGCTCCGTTCCGTATACCCCTAAGTCATCGCACTATGTCGGATACGAACGCGCTCAGGGACGCTTATCTGCTCGATCTAGCGCTATTTAGATAGCGCTTTTACACTGCGACGCTTAACAGCTCGGGATACGTCTCGTAGTTCTCCACAATGCGTCGTGTTAGGTCAGAGCGAACCGAGTCGCTTGCCTCAAAGACGACTGCCCCAAAGCCTGGGGAGCGGCTGAACCGTTGATAAGCATCATCGAGACCGTTACGAGCGGCGCGAATGTCCTGCTGCGTGCTGTCGCCGTTAATCACGACTCGCACGTTTTCACCTAAGCGGGTGAGGAACAGCTTCATCTGCTTGGTGGTGGTGTTCTGCGCTTCGTCCAGAATCACGAAAGCGTTCTTGAAGGTGCGGCCCCGCATGTAAGCGAAAGGCGCAATCTCGATCTTTCCGGTGCCAATCAGGTATTGAACGAACGACTTACCCAGACGCTCTTCAAGCACCTCACGAACCGGCACGAAGAAGGGCGCAAATTTCTCTCCAACGTCACCGGGCAGGAAGCCCATGTTTTCGTCGGCCTCTACCACCGGGCGAGTGATGACGATCTTATCGACCTCTTTAGCGAGAAGAGCGTCACAAGCCATTGCCGTGGACACAAACGTCTTTCCGGTTCCGGCTGGGCCAATACCGAACGTGATGTCATTGCCGCTGATGGAGCAAGCGTAGTGACCTTGTGCTTCGGTGCGGGCTTCAATGGGCTCGCGCACACGACGGGTCTGCGCTTGAGCCAGATAGCGGGCGACGTCTTCGGTAACTACAGCTCCGGCTTGGGTGCGGTGATGGCTGGCGTATTGCTCAGTCGGCTGACTATTGCGGCAATTGTGCTTGTCGCGACGGTCAGCTTGGCGCTGGTGGTTCTTCTGTTGCTTGCGGTTTGATCGAGACATTTGAAAGTCCTATGAAAAAGGCGGCCGAGGCCGCCCTAGATCACTTAACGCCAGCCGCTTCTTTCATAGCAGCGACAAGTTTGTCATCGACCTTATTGGTCGTGTGGGTTGAGATTTCTTCCACCAGAGCAATCGTGACGACGGTCACTAGCTTCTGGGTCAGAAGGGTCTTCAGCATGCCAACCAAAAGAACAGGGATGATGTTCATCGATCTCTCTCCGCTAGTAAGTAAGCGATTACTTACTATATCAGGCGGTAATTAAATAGACCATATAAGCACATGACATTATTGCTGCTACGCTTCGTTACCCGATGTTGAACGCAGGGATGATGCTGGTTTCCTTCCGTTTGGGACGCGGATGGTCACCGTGGAAGCCGACGACTTTGGCTCCGGTGATCGACTCAAGTGCGCCCTCGAAGATGGCCTTCGAGAAGTGATAGTGGTTGTGGCAGGTTTCGACCCAGTTATCGCCTTCCAGATACATACAGGCGCCCTTACAAATCTGGAGGTAGGGACACTGACTGCAATGCTCGCGCTGGCTCCAGTGCCAACTGGTGTTTAGCTTCACGTTGGCGATGTCATGGATGGTGCCGATGCCGTGCCCCGACTTCGGGCCGGTGTTCTGGCAGGTCACGACGTTGCCTTTCAGGTCAACCGCGATGTCCCCAGGACGGTCCATGCCGCACTTCTGGCCGAGTGCCACGCTTGGCTTGCGGGCAGCCAGCGTTCTCATAAACTCATACACCCGCGCCGACAGACTGAACGAGCGGTGACGGGTGGAGGTTAGATTCTTTTTGATCGAGTGCTCAAGTCGCTGGTAGTCCTCGGCGGTGAAGTGTCTGATCTCACCCGAACCGTCGAATTCGTAGTGACTGACCACGCCTTCGATGTTGACGAAGACCGCTGGATGCACGCGGGACTGGAACCACTTCACCAGTTCATCAATATCGGTGTTTCTGGGGGTGATCACCGAGCTGATGCAGATGTGAGCCTTGGAGCCGTTTTCAATCCGTTCGATCAGTAGCCGTCTTATCTGATCAAGAACGCCCGGCTTGTCGAAGGGGTCTTCGCCACGCATGGACTGTGCCGGGCCGTCGTGAGAGATGGCGATGTTGATGCCGTTGCTTATGATGACGTCAACTTTATCCTCGGTCAGCAGCGAGCCGTTAGTGACGATCGAGAGTTCGGCCGCAGGCCATTTGTTGACCAGCAGAGGGATTAGCGCCTCAATGCGACGCCAGTAGAGCAGGGGTTCACCACCCCAGAACTCGATCCGTTTTGGCGCGGTCGTGACCCACTTGTCGAGGTCGCTGATGAATTGCTGCACGTCACCCACTCCGGTCTTCACATCGCTCTCGGTGAAAGACGCCTGAGAGCAGTAGGAGCAGGAGTAGTTGCACTTTAGGCCAAGCTGAATCTTCAGGGTCTCCAAGTCGCCTGACTTGCCGACCGGATTTTCGGGGCTGAACACGGTCGCAGGGGTGTGATCCCTGTTGTAGACGCCGTTGATCATGTTATTGCCGTCGGCGTCAGTCAGCCGATTGGTGTGGTGGTCATAGTGGAGTGAGAACACCTCACCGCTGTCTCTCTGCATATCGATGACGAACATATCACTGCCCCATTGTTTCAGAAATGGAATGAAGTTCGACGATGGCGTCGACGACACTGCCGAAATACTGCTTGTGCAGGGCAGAGTTGCCTTTAACCGTCGAGAAAAAATCGTCAGGCAGCAAATCTTTGACGCGCTCGGCAGCCTCTAGATACGCTGGCATCGGGATTTGAAGGCACACGCGATCCATGCTCTCCACCACGCCCCAAGGTCTTGACCAGTTTGGAAACTGAACCACTCTCGAGCCCTTCACGGCGCTGGCGTATTTGACGATCTTCTCGATACCGAGGTGATCCTGAATCTCAACCTCCACCGCCGCGGTCATCCAGGTCGGCATATACATCAAACTATTGGGACCGATGACATGGTTGATCACGTCGTCGTAGCCTCGATCAGACATGACCGCGGCCCAGATGCAGAACGAAGACTTGTCCCGCTTGCGCATGCCATCCAGGGAGAGCATGAACATCGAGGTAGAGAAGTAGTTGGTGCTTACCTTTTCGCGCATCTCATCCAGGTGGAAGTTAGCTTCGCGGTAGATGAGCGCACGAACATCGTTATTCCAGAACGGCCAGATGCTCGACACCAGGGCCATCGCCGAGTCTGCACCCAGCTCGATGTCCCCAAGGTCTGCCACCGAGCCTTGCGTCAGGGTGTCTTCACCCATAAACAGCACCCGCTCAAGTTCCGTCTCGCAGATCATGTAGTCGAGGGCAGCCAGCTCTATATGTTTGTGACGCATCACGCGGATCGAGGCATCAATGTTCAGTTTTTCCACCAGTCGCTCTACGGCCTTTGGGTCTACTAGGTCGTCGCAGAACAAATGGACGCGGCAGTTCGGGTTGTGGTGCAGGAAACTGGACATAGCAACGGTCAGTTGCGGCAGGTTGTAGCTTTTCGCGCAGAACATAACATTAAGCATTCGCGGCATTCCTTATGGCAGTCACGATTTGCTCGGCACGGCCCTTGTCCTGCCATGTCCAGTAGAAACCGGCGTGACGGCTGCCAAGGACTTTCTCCAGGGCAATCTTGCGATCAGACTGGTGCATCACGGCATCGTAAATCTGCTTGTAGATGGGACGTTGAGCGTTGGAGCGATCGATCACCTCGACGTCTTTGTTCATGAGGATCGCCATGAGGCCCATTTCACTGTTGGTGGTCACACAGACGCGCTTCGCTCGGCACAGCATGTCGTAGCCGCTTTCACGGCGACTGGCCACGCGACCAGGGAACATGCTTTCAAGTCGGTGCATCAGGCCGGCACTTGAGATCGGGTGTGGCTTGACGATCGCATTTTCGTTGTAGACCAGCTCCCTGAGCCTTTCGAAGTCGACATACATATCGATGATGTTGGTGCCGGGCAGGAAGACCACTACATCAAGCTCGTGGGTTTCGAAGCCAGGCAGCAGCCGATACTTGTCGAGCCGTTCGCCGCTAAGGATCATGTCGGCGGTCACGGGCGCGTCGTCATCTTCCAGAGCCATCTCGGCAAGCCTATATCTGAGCTTGTCGTGGCACGGCGAGATCATGAGACCCTGGCTGAATATTTCCGTGTAAGACAGGCTCTTCAGCGTGTCGCCGCTGTAGTAGATGTCGAACAGCACCTCGTCTTCGAACGCCTCGTAGAGATGATCAGCGAGTGGGGAAAGGGCGGCCAATCGATGGCCGCGCACCACATCCCCGGTCTTGCTAAGCAAGGTGAACGAGTCGTCAATCCGATCGTCAGTCGGATTCAACATGGCCACGCTCCTTCAGACACTCGATCACGCGCTGCTCGACCAAAACATCGATCCGCTTCTCGATCAGAGCGATTACCTCTGACACCTTGTCATCGAAGTTGGTGATATGCTCCAGCAGAATGTCGCTAAGGACAGCAACGCGTTCTGCGGCGTTCTTGACGTCTTTCTCGGTCATGTGTTGTCTCCTGATAAGCGCAGCGCTTTTCTGATGCGGTGGGTGATGCGGCCCATGAGAGTTATGGGTCTGCCGAACTTTGAGTAGTCAACCTCTTCGTCATTGGCCCAGCCGGACACGACATAGCCGTCGCCGACCATAAAGGTGCGGTTGCCGTTGGTAACGAGTGCATAGACCAAGTGGTCGTAGCTGAAGGTGTCGATCTTCTCGATGGAAGTGATTTTCTTGTAGCCGCCGCGATAGCCGAGACGTGTTCCGACCCAATACTCGCCGACCTTCTCGGGCCTGACGCCAACGTATTTCTTCTTGAGGACGTTACCGTCTGCGTCGATGCACTCGACCATCGCGCCGTATTCGTGCTGGCAATACGCCTGCTTGTCGATGACCGCCCAGCCGTTCTCCGTCCAGGTAAGGTGATCGGCGGTATTCATGTAGTCGCCGTTGATGCGATACATCGGGCGACCGCTGAGCGTTGGCCGGTCGTAGAACAGCACCTCGGAGATGCCGCCGTAGCCGTCCATCAACTTATCGCCGATCTTAACGTCAGCGATGCGCTTCTTAGTGCCATCCGCCATCCAGACCAGAGTATCGGCATGGAAGCAGGTGCAGTCACAGTTACAGTTAGAGACGTAGTAGGTCGACCACGACGTTGTGGCACTGTAGCTGGTCGAAAAGCTGGTTGAGGCACTGTAGCTGGTCGAATAGCTGGTGGTGGTAGTCAAGCTGGTCGAATAGCTGGTGGTGGTGTTGCGGAAGACCGAAACACCCCGGAATTGACTGAAGCTGATTTCACCAGCAGAGGGAAGGACAGGGCTGCCTTTCCCGCGGAAGTCACTCAGCGACACCGTTCCCGACATGATGAATGCCGTCCTTATGGCACTCATTTCCATGGCTCCCGTTGAGGGGAGCGTGCCGCCGATCTTGGTTGATGTCGACTTGCTTGTCGCCTTCGTCGTGGTGGTCGACCTGGATGTCGTATGCGACTTGGCTGTCGACCTGGACGTCGTCTTCGTCTTGGTAGTCGACCTGGACGTCGTGCGAGTCGCCATTAACGAACACCCCCATGCTCAAGAGTGGCAATACGAGATTCCAGCACCTCTCGCATAGCTTTCTCTTCTTTGATGGCTTCGATGAGTAGACCGACAAGGTTGCCGTATGCGACGGAGTAATGACCATTAGGGCTGGTTTTGGTAGGCCCACCAGTAACCGCTTCCGGCAAAACCTTGATAACCTCCTGAGCAATAACACCGGTCTGTCTAAATGGGGTGGAGCGATTTCCCTGTTCGTCGTAGGTAATATCGGTTCGCTCAAAAGTGTAACCGCCAAGTCGAGAGACTTTATCTAGCGCGTTGCGAATCGGTTCGATATTGGTCTTTACGCGAGCGTCGGAGTAAGCCGTAATATTTCCCGACGTCCAAATACTATCGCCAAGTGAGCATCGCGGAACGCCGTTGGCACACCACACCATTTGATGGCCACCGCCCATCGTGCCGCCCGTGGCGTTATTGGTATGCTTATAGGCGAGGCCATATAAGTTGCCGAAATCCTCCCCAGTGGCAGGAATAGCGTAGCCAGACCCCATCGACCATATATGACCGGTGCGAGTAGCGTCGTAGGTGCCATACAAGCCCGCCTGACGGAAGTCTGTATTGTTGACCACTAGCTTGCCGTCACTTTCTACGGTCAGCCGATTTCCCAGCGTCTTTACTTCATGTTGATCATGCGTATGAGCCGCAGGGGTGAACGATGCGGGTTTCGAGCCGACGTCGGCCCAAACAATACCCAGCGCAGTTTTCACCTGATCGGGGGTAGAAGGGCGCATATAATCGCCACCAATAGTCTTGGTGGTGTAGATGCCAGCAATATCTGCGTTTGTGGAGGCGTATGTAGAGCGGAACAAACGACACCAAGTATCGCCACTCGCGTCGCGAATCATCGGGGCGCTGCCGGTTGCCTCAAATGCAAAGTCGGTCTTTAAGTGAAAATCAGAGGCGTGTTTACCATCAAGCAGATCGGCATTAAGGCCGGAACTTTCACCGTGAACGCGCTTAATCGATGCCATCAATTGGGAGTCAGATACATCACCAATAAAGCCACCAACGGACGTCACGCGCTCAGTGTTGTCGACGTGGTCCCAATCCGTGCCGTTAAAGATGATCTGATCGCCGGTCAGAAACTCTTCGCCGTTGATGGTGCCAGCGACTGATACCTTGTAGAAGTGCCCGATAGAGGGAGCAATTGCACTGGGATAGACCCCTGTAGAGGCATCCCAGGAGCCAACATAAATCAGTGTGCCGGTAGCAATCGTGCGCGTCTTCAGCATATAGTGCTTGGCGCTGAAAAGGCCCGGTGCGATCTCAATATCTTCGTCTTGGGCTGCCCACATCATTGCCTCAATACGGGCAATGTTGGTGTTGGCTTCTGACGCGGATGCGTTGGCAGCGCTAGCGGCAGAATTATCAGCGCTATTTTTAGACGCAGTTGCCGCAGCCTCAGCGGTTTGACGCTCAGCGAGTGAACGATCAGCCTCTTTACGAGCGCTGTAGCGGTTCTCAGCGTTGACCACACCCACCACACCATCGCCAGTTGCCCATTCGCGTGACTCATCGCGAGCTGCTTCAGACGCAGCTTTGGCCGTAAGCGTGATGTTTTTATGTTCGTTTACCGTGACGACATTGGTGGCGACATTGTCGGCACTGGTGTTGACTTCAGAAGCTCTCTGGTCGATGTGCGCTCGCTGCGCATTGATGTGTTCAGCCTGGGCGTCGACGTGAGTCACTTGCTCGCCAACATGGACGACCTGCGAATCGACGTGCGCTTTCTGCTCATCGACGTGCGCTTTCTGCTCATCGATGTAAATTCTGTTGTTAGACGTGACCGACTCTGATGCCGAAGCTGAAGCCGAAGATGCCTGCGCGCTCAACGCCGCCTGATTAACGGCAGACAGGTCTTCGTATAGCGCCTCAGCTTCTTGTCTCGCTATCTCTGCACGCTCTCGATCGGCAGTCACAGTCAAGAGATCAGCGGCAACCTGCGTGGCGTCTTCCCGCACCTGGGTCGTCTGGGCGTCCACGACACTGCGTTGAGAATCGACATGCGCACGTTGGCTATCCTCATGCGCACGTTGAGCATCGAGGTGAGCCCGCTGCTGGTCTAAGTGCGCACGCTGATCATCAACGTGAATAACCAGCTCTTCAATATGCGTTCGATTGGCTGTGGTAGTTTGGGCGTTATCATCGGAGGTAGCGACAGCCGCTTCGATCTCCGAGAAGTCCCTGAACCTCGCCAACATCAGATCACGGGTTTCTTCTGTGGTGACTGCTGCCGTTTCAGCTCGATCTCTCGCAGCGACCGCGACATTTTGGGCTTCCGTCGAAGTAGTCTTGACCAGAACAACCTCTTCGACCAGTTGTCTGTTGGTCGCCTCAAGAGCAACCAAAGTCGTTTCGATGGTCATTTACCGCGTCCTCTTGATGATCAACGTCAGAGCCAGAGAAATACTGATGATGGCCCTATTGGCGTATGCAATTTGCTCCGCTTCGGTCATGGCTTACTCCAATTCACACGATGATCTGCGGCAGAATGTCGAAACGACCCTCGATAACGCGGAACGCCTCTTTGGTAGCGCCGGTATGCAGGTCGTATATCTCCGCCAGCTCGATCGCGTAGTAGTTTTTGCTCTCAGGCAAAGTGAGGGTGTAGGCGGACGTCAGCGTTACAGTGATTGTTCTGGCAGCTCGATCTACATTTAATCTGCCGTTGCTCTCGTTGAACGTGGCAATCAAACGCGAGGTGGTAGCGCGGGTCATCCTGACCTTCATGCTCACCTCAAACCTGCCTAAATCGATGTTTAAAAAGGCGTCGTTAGCCATGTAAATGACGAACGAATATGCCTTTCCTTTGTTACAGCTCAGTTGGTAAATTCGCTCGGCCATCCACTGTCTCTATAAAAGTAAGTGCTTACTTATTCTATAGGCGAAACTACTTCAGTGGAAGGCCGTTATGCGATCAGACGACCGCGAGAGGGGAGTAAACCGTCTTGCCGTTTACCTTACGGGCAGCTAGCACCGAACCACGCGGTTTATCAGCAATGCTTACATGCACCCAGCGACCAAACTCTTCAATAAGTTGATCGTAATTGGGCATGTGTTTGGCGATAAATTCGACCAGCTCTTGCGAGGTCATTCCGGGCACACTGATGTCGGCAGCTTGTGCGGCACTATGCTGAGACTTGGTGGCACCGCCGATGGCTTTGTTCAGCTCCAAACAGCGATAGCCAGAGCTGATAATCACCGGCAGCTCGCGGGCGCGAGTTTCAGAGCGATGAATGCGGTTGATCTTGTTGCGAAGCTCCTGAAGAAACCACGATAACTTGGCGGCGTCGCCAAGCAGATCATCAGGAATAGTATTGTCGATGCCACGACGGGTAGCCGTTTGTGAGGCTTCGAATTCATGGCGTGGGAAGTTAGGTGCGAACTGCGTCATGACAGTCTCCTATCAGTTGAGGTTCTTGACGGCTTTGTAGATTTTCGCGACCCACTCCAAGGCTCGGATACCGCCAAGACTGGCGAATACACCGACCAGCATGATCTCCACTTCCGATAAGCCTTGGAGCAGGCCCATCGTGTAAATGGCAACCGCGCCGAGGCCAGAGAGGATCATTTCACCCAGGAATTTCTTTAGGTTGAAGGGTTCATCTTTCACCAGGTTTCGAGCCAGGTGCCCAAGCATCACGAAGCCGACGAGAATCCAAAGAACACGGTCTTCCCAATTGATTGTCGCTGAGGCTTCGGCGATCTCGTTGATTTCGTTTCTCACGAAAGCGCCCTCATAGGGTGAGTTGTCTACGAGGGCGATGGTATCACAGTAGGTAAGCGCTTACTTACTATTTTTTGCCTAGTCAAGCAATTTCAATGGCGGCTATTCGTTGTATTGATGAGGGTGCGGAAGGGCGGGTGTGTTCGCCATAGAAGCCGATCACTTTGGCACCTGTGAGCATTTCCAGAGCACCTTCGAAGATTCCCTTTGCGTAGTAATACTCATTGTTGCAGGTATCCACCCAGTTTTTATCGGTCAAATACATGCAGCCGCCGCCGCAAATTTGCAGGTAAGGGCAGCCGCCGCAGTCAGGACGCTCTTTCCAGTGCCATGCGGTATCCAGCTTAACGTTCTCCATATCAAACACGGTGCCGATACCATGTTTGCCTTTTACGCCGGTGTTTTGGCATGTCATCGCGTTACCTTGAAGATCGACTGCCAAATGACTGGGCTTATCCATTCCGCATTTCTGGCCCAACACCGTCGCAGGGCGCTCGTCGACCATAGACTGTAGAAAACTGTATACCCGACTTTCAAGCCCCGGAGAGCGCTTCTGAGCGTCGTTAAGATTGCTCTTAACCGATGTCACCAGAAGATTGTAATCGCTCTCTGTGAAGCGCCTGGAGACGCCTAGATCGCCCTCTTCGTAGTGATTCACTACGCCTTCGAAATTTACCGGAGCGTTGGGATGCACTCGCTCATGGAACCAGTCGATAATTGCATTGATGTCGGCGTTATCCGCAGTTATAACCGAGTTGATCGAGAAGGCATGCGGGCGCTCTTCGATGAATCGGCGAACCACGTCGAGAATACCTGGCTCTTCAAAAGGGTCTGGGCCACGTAGATGCTGACCTGGGCCGTCGTGCGACATGCCGATAATAATGTTGTGCTGCTCGATAAAGGCGAACTTCTCGTCATCCAGAAGTGAACCATTGGTGATCATCATAAACAGGGAGTCGGGAAAGCGCTCACGCAATGCCGGGACCAGTAGCTTCAGCTTCTTCCAGTAGACCAGCGGCTCCCCACCCCAGAACTCGATACGCTGCGGTTGGCCGACCAACCAGTCATTCAGACCATCCAAAAATCCCTGAACGTCATCAAGGCGCGTGTGCGTTTCACTCCCGACGTGGATGGCCTGATTACAGTAAGAGCAGGAATAGTTGCAACTTAACCCAAGCTGAATTTTCAGTTTCTTGACTTCGCGGCTTTTTCCAACAGGATTCATTGGGTTGAAGCTCTCGAAGACCTTCCATCCCGACTTGCCAGAATAGTGCGGTAGAGCCGGAATTCCGTCTTCGGTGACGAGAGAGCTGGCAGTCTGGTCATAGAACAAACTGAACTCTTCGTTATCAGGGTGCCTAAAGCGAATCTCAAACATCGCAAGTCTCTTAGTGGTCGTGTTGGGAGCGGTCAGAGTTGACATTAAGCGTTCGCAATATCATAAAAATATCGCAGCTCTTACTTACATCGCCAACCTACCCAAAGGTAACGATGCCTTGCTCCACCATGTCGTAAGGGTGAATCTTTCCGAAGTATTGGTTTGGCTTCCATCCATCGAGAATCGGATCGTAGTCATACCAAGGAATAACATCGACTATTAGGTTTGTGCGTTGAAAATTACATCGCTCGCTGGCATACGCGGAGTGGTGACGCGCCGTGCAAACCATATGCGCGTCCCCCGGCTCGAACATGACGACCGGCCCGTTCTGATATGAGAGTCCAAATTTGCCATTGGTTGAAAGACAGAAATTTAACCGGATGCTGAAGGTATCTTTTGAGTCAATGTGATAACCACCGCCGATATTAAAGAGTCCGTTGAGAGTCCTTGCCGTCACTCTGGTGACAGGGAAGTTAAACGACTCAAAGAATGCTCTTAAATTTGGCAGCCGTTCGGCAATAAAAGGGTGTTGCTTTCGAAAAGCATAGGGGTCTATGTAGTCTGCCTTGCCACCGCCATATTTCTCTACTTGCACCGGGGCATTGTAATACTCGCTCTCTGGCAGATTGGAAAAGCGCGGCGTGCCGAATGATCCCAGATGCCACATGCTGGGGTCATGCGCTGGATTGTAGTAGAGCGAGGCGCCATAGAGCGACAGCCTCCCACGGGACTGCCAGCTCGTAACCCCTACGTTGCGATAAAATTCCCAAACCTCATCGAAAAGTGCAGGTGCGTCTATCGCATTGTGCTTGGTAAACTGAATAAAACGATCATGGATTCCTACACGAGCCTTAGCTTCGGCGATATTGTATCGCTCACCAAGATAATCACTGGTTATTCTATCGTCAGGCACTTCGGCATACGTGATCATACGGTGACACTCACAGAATCGATATTGGAGTAGTGGCGATAGCCGAATTTAAGCGTCGCCACCTCTCCTTTATCCATCAACATGCCGGTAAATTTGAATTCTGCGATACCATCATGATTGGTAAATCCATAGCGCCTATTGAGGTATCCAGCGTCGGATTTCACCTCGATGCGCATACCTTCTCTTTGGATTGGCACTCCGCCGAGCATCGCCTGGACCCGCACAACAACATGATCCGATTGGTGCAGAGACTCGATGACTTTTAGTGACGGGAGGAAGCGGCCAGCCACATCATCGTATGCCTCCGAGGTATTCTCTATGCGTTCGGTGCCTAGAAGACCACTGTTATGAAAGTCTTCTTCTCTGACATTGAAGCGAACTACGGCATTTTCTATTTTTCTGTCAGAAAATGGGATTTGTATCTGACCAACATTTTTCATGGCTCCACTGGTATACAGCCACCCCATTTCTCGAAGATATAGCTTGCCGCCGTATTTTGATAGGCCAGTGTCCATCGTCTTGTTTTTCAACAACAATCCCCATTCTGTAGCGAACATATAGAGATTGTTTTTCTCTGAAGCGGCGCTATCAGGGACGAAGTCATTAAGAATTTTCTGATCAATGACGTGTGCGACGCCATCGATGCTGAATTTGATAGAGTCAGGAGAGACTAAGACCTCTGTCAAAGTAAAAGGTATATCGCAGATGGTATGAAGCGGATTCTTCATGTTCAATTTTCCCGGCGCTATGTGTTCGATCACCAATTAGCTGTTACCGCAATCGCAGTTACAGTTGCAGTTGCAGTTCGTGTTAGCCAATTTCAGCGTAACGCTTCGTCCAGATCGAGTTACCTGAAGAGCGCTACCAGAGCCGCAGTTCGTTACGGATACGGTATTTACGGCAGAGGCGACATAGCTCGGGACATTGATTAACCTTCCCCAATCTACTTGCGAGCTGTTATTGATTACAGTCGTAGAACCTATCTTAAATGCCATTGACAGCCTCCAATTTTTGAACCCGATTGGTGAGTTCTTTAACTGCTTCCACGAGAAGGGCGGTCACGTTTCCGTAGGCAACCGAGAGTTTCTTATCCGGCCCTTTGGAGACCAGAACAGGCACCACTTTCATCAAATCCTGCGCGATGAATCCGATACCGGGTCGATTGGTTATTTTGTGGTGATAGGAAACGCCCTGGAGCTTATTCACCGTCTCCAGCGCGTTTTCTAGGGGAGCGACGTTTTCCTTCAGACGAGCATCTGAAGATGAGGTGACGTCACCTGAGACGGTAGCGTTACCCTGCACCACAAGGTTGCTAGTGATGGTGAGGGCGCCATTGAAGGTTGAGCTGACGTTAGAGCGCAGATAGTTACTCGCAGCAAGGCCGTTCAACTTGGTGGCATTAGTCGCATTGTCCGCCGTTGAAGCGTGCTCTACCTGAACACCGGCATGCTCGACATCACCGTTGTAGCCAAACAGACGCCAGTAGGTGCCCGTCCAGTTGGTTTGAACGTTATAGCCGTTGTCAGAGTCACGCCGGTATAGCTTGGTGACTCCAGGGCGAGCGTTACTCTGCCGTGGAGCGAAGTCGCTGGTATGGGTATGACTGATAGAGGCGAACTTCTGCTGAGCCTCTTCGAGCGATATTGCGGTTTTACTGGCGTCAGCGATCATCCGCCAAGAGCCATTCGACCGAAGAACAAATAGGCGCTCTTGGTCGATGCGGTAGCACGGCGTTCCAACATCGGCATACGACGGAAAATCGAGCCCAGAATTCAGGGTGAGCGCCGACATATCATTGTCGAGAAGCAACTGACGGCTGGCGTCAATGTTGTGGTTCTCGGTAATCGGGGTGTATTTCTGCATGTGGTTAGTAGCCTGTCGAAGTCCAAGAGATCGTGCCGGCCACTTTTTGGTTGGCCGCGTTCAGAAAACAGAACACAAAGCCCTCTTCGGTCAGACTCGTGATATTCACCACGGCGTATTCCGACATTGCGACGACGGTATGCCCAACTTCTGGCGTCACCACATATCGCTTGTTGAAGAGAACTTCTTTGACTCCCCCAGCGGCAACCGATGCGCGTCCCTTATCGAGGACGTCAGGCATATCGGCGGTATAGACAAGCCCCGACAGAATCGGGGTGCTTATTTTTGACCGGACGATGTGCTTGATTAGCGCACGCTGGAAGTTGTAGTAACCCGGCGTGAAAGGGCGGAACCCCTCGAAACCAGGAGGGGCGTTTCGCTCGGCCATCGTGCGCAGTTCTGCCAAACTAGGGCTATCTGCCAAATTCTTAACGGCAATGTCCGAGATGACGGCGTTAACACGCATGACAAATACCCATAAGTAAGTGGTTACTTATTCTATCAGACATACTTAATACCACTCAAGGAGCCAATGTCTGCCGACAGCTCAACGAAGGCTTCATCTTTCGATTCTAGGCATCGAATGTAAACCTTCGTGTTGCCGCTGGCATAAAACACCGACACGTTGTAGTTGTTACCGTCTTGGAGAGTCATGAGGGTTGAAGCCCGTTCGGTTTTACTAGCAGCACTCATTACCAGATCGTTACCCTCTACTCGCACTAATACCCTGTCGGTTGATCCGATGACTTCACAAATGTCGGTAACGATCGTTGTTGGCCGCATCCACCAGCTAACAAAGTTGGCACCGCTAAAGTGGGCCTGTAACGTCGAAGACGGGCTAACCAAGAGTCCATGACCGAAGCGACCATTGGGCGTATCGGATGCGTTTTCGATCTTGATAGTTCCGGTGCCGTATTCCTTAGCCCCTGACGTGTCTTTCAGCGGCCAAGCGACGATGTCCTCGTCCCGTTTACCCACATAGAGCGAGATTTCCTTGAGCAAGCTGATGTCATCGGCATCCACCGTTGGGAACCAGGGGGCTGACGCCTTGCTTGAGTTCCAGCCGAAGCGCATATCTTTCCAGGTGCGCACTTCGTCGGACTTGGCGGTAACGATTTCCTGCGTCGTAACCATGGCGTTGTAGCGCTTTTGCATATCCATTTCTTGGACATACTCGGCATACTCGGTCTCAGTGGCATCTTCACCTTCCAGACGACTGCTCACCCGAGAGAAGCCCATCATGGCCCCTGGATAGCCCAGCGCTGTCGCGTCGACCACATGCACCGCGTTGTAGGATTGGCTGCGCGTTACCTGTTGGTTAACCCGTGCTGCGACCAGTGATTCCACGCCTGCGGTGTCGTAAGCCTTGATCAAGTAGGAGTCGATCGCGGTTGCACCCACTGGGATCGAATACGACGTGCCCGAGACATACACCACATGCTGAGAGTTCGCCCAGCTAATGCCAGAGCGGATTTCATAACCGATGACGTCGACTTCAGGGTTCTTACGCCATTCAAGAACCGCATGATCTCCGTTCTGCACCGACGAGAAGCCCATAACGATACTGGGAGCGATCAGCATCAAGGTCGCGGTAGCCGCCTGCTCAGACACGTTGCCGAGCATATCGATGGCCTTGATGTGATACATATACAAGCCGCTGTTCTTCTTCGTGGTGAAGAAACGCGTTCCTGCATAGTTCTCAACGACCGTGGTGGCACCTTCCCAGAAAGAGCCCTCTCGAATCTCGTAGCCAGTCACGTCAAGCTCAGGTGACTTATCCCACGAGAACTCGATACCGTTCATCCCCTTTTCGACCTTGAACCCTTTCACCTGGGCGGGCAGGGCGCTGGCACCTTCGACGAGATATTCCCAGTAGGGCGCAGTGTTATAGGAGGCCGTGCGGCCCGCACCGTCATACGCCACCACCTTGAATTCAAGCGTTTCTCCCATGTTGGCGTTAATGTTGTAGAACACCGCTCCGGCAGTGGTTGTGCCGTGGAATTCCATAGCACCGCCATTGCGAGCGATAAACACCCGGGCGCCCGCATAATCACCTTCCGTTGGAGCGTTCCAGGCGGCAATGATGTTGCTGGTCAGCGAGCCAGACCGCATCGACAGCTCTTCGTAAACCCGTAGGTCTTGAACGTGGCCAATTCTGCGCACTGGATCAGTGTAGAGCGGCGTTTCCTGCACGTTGACCGGGTCGAAGATAGTCTCGTTGTATTCGATGAAACTGAGGGTGCGCTTGTAGTCACCACTTCCAGCAACAGAAGTGACGGATACCGGCTTAGCTTCACGATTAGACTCGCCGACCATGTAATTGGCGAAGTCCTGCGGATCGGTGGAGAAGGGGCCAGCTAGGGTTAGCTCATCGGTTTCGTCATTGTAAGCGTGAATCTTACGGGCTTCGATGACATCAACGTCCCATAGCTCGACAGACGCGCCCACCACAAGGCCAGCGGCGTCTTCTACGGCGACTTCAAGATACCCCCCTGACGCATTCATGCCCAAAATTAGCAGGTCTTTATCGCCCGATTTGAAGCGTTTGGCGCGGATGCTAGTGGCGATGCCGGTGAGGTAGACTGTTTTGGAACTGGCCACCACACTACTGATCGTTGCCTGACCGCGTTTAACGGCAGGGTGCATAATCAGTAGCGAGAAGTTACTAGGGTTGGTAGGGATCGAAAGCGGCCGATCAATCTTGATCTTTGTGCGCGTTGAACCTGGCTGAATACGGCCAGACTCTCCCCATTCCGGCATATCGTGTTGCAGCAGAACAACGTCGCCAACACCACACGCCAGCGCCTCGATAGTTGTCTCGAAAGAGCCGGACATTACCAACGCTTCGTTGAGTGCCTTCTGGAAGTGCGCTTCGAACAACGCTTGACGCTGGTTATCGATACCCACCATGCGCGTAGTGGAGATACGCTGCATTTCACCGCGAGCGATAGCCGCTTCGTTGACTACTCGAACGGTATTTTGCTTATTGCGATTTTCTCGGTCGTAGAACTCTATCTCAAATTCGTTCGCTCGGTCTTCCAGGTTTTGCCATTCGAGCTTGAGAGAGCCTTCGAGAATATTGCCCGAGCCAAACATCATGACCGGATCGGATTTGCGATAGATCGATACACTGGTCATGTTGCCGATTGTGACAAAGCGTGCATGACCCACACGCAGCACCAGTTGGCAGGCATCCCAAATGTTCGTCATGGAGTCGATGACGCCATTGAAATAGAACTTGTTCTTATCGCAGAACTCAGCCCAATCAACGAACATGCGAATGTCGATGCTCGAAACAGACTTACCAGCACCGTAGCGAGTGTTCGTCAGCATATCCAGCGTGATCCAGGCGGGGTTTGCTGACCATGCACGCTTCACCAGCTTGCCTGACCAGTCGAAATGCGGAACCTTAATGCCTTTGATTTTCGCGGTGATCTTCGGAAGTCCGCTGAGCTGATCGGACAAACGAACCATCACGCCATAGTAAGCCGTGAAGTTGTAGCGAACTCGCTCACTGATGATTTCGCCGACATCCGTCAGGGTGACGCGGTCGAGGATATTGTCAGCGGTCGACTCTGCGCTGGTTCGACGAATCCGAATCTCGTAGACGCCCTCTGATAAGAGGCCGGACTGGTAGGACTTACGTAGCGGCTGCGCTGTTTTATCCGTGACCTTTGGCGACAGTGGATAGCGAGCAGAAGCCAATATCGTCGGGCTTGCGCCTTCCCAATCGATTTTGTATTCCATACTGCCGCTGGAAAACTCGGAACTGAGACCGACCGAGAATGAGCCCGACAGGAACCCCTTTCCAGAGTGCAGCGCAACACTGGCTTTTACAGTCTGCATCAATTTCCAGCTTTTGCCGACGTTACGCACGTAGAGACGCCCAGTGACGTTACGCTGACCGGTGCCAGTGAAGCTCTGACGATACTCGACTTTCAGATGGTCTGAGTGCTGGGGAATCGCAGTCGTGGTCAGTTCGCGAAACTGATTGACGAACAGGTTGGTCCAGGCGGTTGTATTGACCTTGCGGTATTGGATTTCAAACGAGACAGAGCGACTTTCTCGCTTACCTTTGTTGTTGATCACGCTTAGGCCATTTGGCCACACAAGATCGATACGGAAGCCGTCAACTTCACCGACTGTTGTGTGAGTCGTCCATCCGGTATCGAGGGTGACACTTTTGTTCTTCATCGCCATCGACGCGGCGAACCAGCCAACGATTGTCTGGTTGTCGGTTCCGCGGCGAACTGCCGTCGACACGTCTTCGTAGTTTTCAATCGGTTGATCTTCGATTTCGAAGTCGGTAATGCTCTCGATTTCACCTTCAGAAACGACCGCCTGGGCATAGACAAGCTGATCCCGGCCACGATTTTCGGTGCGCACGTTGACGTAGTTACCCGCATAGCGATATTCGCCATAGATCAGCGGGATAATTGTGTCTTCTGCCTGAGTGTTTTTGGCACCGTCGAGACCGTAGGTGGGCGACTCGCTGGCATCACCGATATTGTTCGACGAGGGTTTCGGTGGTGGCAGCAGGGCGTTGACCAATAATCCACCAGCCATCGTGAAAGCCGCTGTGGTGGCAGCGAAGGCCGCCGTGCCAGTAGCGAACATCATTCCAGCGGCATAGGGCGCAGCGACCGCTACGGCGATCATAGCCACCATACGAAGCACGTTCTTAGAGCCCTTGCCGCCGTAGGGGATCGGTATGACGACAATGAAGTCATTGGGCTGCGGGTAAATATCCGCCCATTCTTCAGGGGCGTAAGGTTCCGCATTAACACTTACTGACCACAGGTGCGGGTCTGGCAAGCCGACCATGTAGTCAGCCAGCGTCTTATTGCGGTCGTAATTCAACTTCGCGGCTTCGCGATCCGACATATCAAGCGCGTTGTAAATGATCAGCAGGTTGAGGTGCTGACCAATTTCCAACTGCTTAACGGGAATCAGATTTGTGCTCATAGATGCCCACCAGACGATTTCTCCAAAGTGAAAGACGCTCTACGGCTACACCACCGGCCATTTCCCAGGCATGAATGAACCTGTCCGGGCCGATGATGATGCCGACGTGCGCCATGTAAGACTTGACGCGGAAGTAGGCGATAGCCCCTTCCTTAATGCCGTAGGTGGTCACAGTGCCGTTTCGACTGACACCCTCCATCGTTCCCCACATAGCGTCTTCAGGGGGAACGGGGAGCCAGCTTTCGCCACTCTCAGCTTCGCGTGATAACAGGGCTTCCATGTTGATGAAGCCCTCGGGCGTAGTGACATCCGGCAGCTCTTTACCGAGCCGCCTGGAAACTTCCATGCAAAGCCCGTAGCAGTCGAAAGCGCCGTCTTCACCACGAGCGTCATATTCGAAGCGAGAGGTTAGTAAATCAGTATAAGTCACCAATTACTTACTATATCACCGAGAGTTAATCCCTGGGAATCCGCCAAAGTTCTGTTCGTTGCGATGAACAGAGCAGCCGTTATTCCCTTGGAGGGTGTAATCACAGCCAGCAAGGCTCCCGGTGTATTTACACTCCGGTCCCTTGTAGCGCCACTGACAGCGATCTTTACGCTGAGTCCGCCGCGGTATTCGCTGAGCAAGCGGGTTTTCCATGCCGAGCGTGAATGAAACGGTATAGCCACCCGTGTCAGCGCTGGCGGTGCGCACAGAAAAGGTCTCTGCGAACTCAGGCGGCTGGTTCATATTGCCGGTGTTGAGGAAGAACAGCTTCACCTTGAAGCCCACGCCACCTCGATACATCTGCATGTAGCGGATAATGACCCCAGTGCGATCAAAGAATGACAGCGACGCCTCGGAAGGGCGGTCAATTTCACTCTTGGTATCGATGTTGAAGTCAGTAGTGACGTAGATTTGACCTTTGTAGTTGATGTCTTCGTTGCCATTACGGCAAAGGTGGATTGTTTCGATATGATTCCCGGTGCGGTGATCAATGACGTCAATCGCAAGCATAGGAACGAACGCCTCCAGGGAGGCGATTCGGTTTTTATCGATAACGGTGGCGATGGATAAGTGCTTCACTTACACCTCTCTCAACTTGATGCCGTGGACGTCCCACCGCTTGTTCAGGCCGTTGCCTTTGTAGACAAAGGACAGCGGTTCCTTGAACTGCACTAGGATCAACTCGTGCGTCTGGGGATGAACGTAGAAGAAGGGCAATAGTGTTCCGCCGACGTCTTCCTCGAACTCCTGAAGTTGCTGTTTCTGGCTGTCTTTGAGGTTGGTAAACGCGGTATCAAACAGCCGACGCCGCTTTTGCTTATTGCGAGGCCGAGAGATCGTGTAACCCGCCTCGCTTTTATTGCCTACCGTGTTGTCTTCCTTCGACTCTTTGAAGTGAGCAGAGTCTTCCTTGGTAAGAATCGCGTTGACGCCGAAGTTCGGCATGGTTGGATACTGACTCATTATTTGAACGCTCCCTTCATTGAGTCACGGAAGCTGCCGGGGCGATTAACCGCCTTTAGCACCACATCAAGAACGTAGGATTCGCCATCAAAGCGACCACCGGCCTGTTCAGCCTCAACGGGCTGGCCGGATTGGTTAATCAGGTTGAATTGGATGTTGGGCGCACCACCGCCACCACCCTGCATAGTGACCGGGATTGACCGACCGTCTGGCAGTGGGACGTAGGCTTCTGGCGTGCGACCTTCACCGAAGATGGAAATCTGCGGAGAGTTGGCAATGCCGCCCTTTTCGTAGCGGTTGAGAGCAGCCGGCCCCCACTGAGTCATGATGTTGCCGTTGGCACTGGCAGTAGTGGGTAGGGTGGTGGAAATTTGCGAGGCAAACCCCTGGGTATAGCCCGACGTGGAGCCAAACATGCCGGAAAGCGCAAACTTACCCATGTTCATCACCTCGCTCATAGGCTGAACCAGTGACTTTTGCAGCTCTATCCGAAGCATCTGCTCAAGCACATAATCAACCAGATTGCCAAACTCGAACTTGCCTTCTTTGGCAAACCGCACGATCTCATCGATCGCCGTGTCCGAGGCGCCTTTCCACATGGAGGCCCAATCAGCTTTGAACTCGCGCATTTCACGCATCATCGACGCCCAGCTAGATTCGGCATCGATCACGATCTGGTTCATCGACTCGGCATGGTATTCCTGCAAAGCAGCGGCGTATTGCTGAACCTGTGCGGGGTCAACGCCAGCCACCTTCATTTTTTCCAGCAGCTCTTCGTATTCCCGAACCTGCTCGGCCAGTTCCAACTTCTGAACGCGCATACGAGCAAGACGACCTTCTTCAGTCTGGCCAAGTGCGCTGGCTGTCTGACTAAGCATCTGCATGTAAGCCTGCTCGCCACTACGCTCAGCTCTTTTCAGACGCTCCAGGTTGCCAAGTTCAGTAGCAGTCTCACGCGCTTGGTTTGCCAGTTGGTCGAACATACTGGCTTCACTGGGCTTAATGGATTCGCGAAGCTGGCTGATGCGCTCTTCCAAGCCCTCAAGGTGCGGGTTTGCTTCGTCTGCTTTGGCCTGAACCTGCTCCATACGAATCGCAAAGCCATTGACCAAGCTCTGCATGGCCTCAAGGGCGCGCTTTGACTCCTTGACCGCTTGAGGCACGCCACGAGGGGGCTTAACGATGAATTCGTTGGCCATGTTCGTGGTGACGATCGACTCCGCCTTGATGCTCTCGATCTCGGTGCGTTTTGACTCAAGCGCTAAGAGGGCGGCTTCAATTTCAGCGAGTTTTTGTTGGCCGATCTCGGTAGAGACATTGCCTAAACTTCTGCGACGCTCTTCTAGCAGCCGCTCTTCACGGTCGATAATTTCACGCTTCTGGTTGTAGGCGGTCTCAATCGCCTGAACGACCTGATTGTGAATATCTTGCAGCTTGGAGGCGTCGCCATTGGCTTCCACGCGCATCTGCTCAAGCTGAATGCGTGTAGCGTTGTATTGAGCGCTGATGGGGTCGAAGAACCCTTGAATCATACGGTCAGTGGTGGCCTTCGAGCCTTCCACCAAACGGAACTGAATACCTCGCTGACCTTCCTCGATGGCAACGCCGTATTCGTTCAACTGATTCTTGATCACGCCATTTCGAGCCATCATGGCTTCGACGGTAGACTGTGCCTCTTGGCGAATGGCGTCAGAGGTGGTTCTTCTGGCGGTGTGGATTGCCCTGGTCATTGCATCATGGTTAGAGGCGTATTCTGCCTGTAGCTCTTCGGATGAATCGCGCAGCTTATCGAGGTCAGCATTGGAGGCGATCATGCCCCGCGTGCGGATGATGCTGTCAGCCAAGCCATCGAGATCACCAGCCAGGCCGAGTAGGGCATAGCCAGCCGATGCAATGATTGAGATACCCATGCCGATGGGGCCAGCAAGGCTCATGAACGCCATGCCTAGCCGCGGCAGATTGGAGATCAGGTTGCCTGCGCGTGCCGTTGTCCGCGTGAAAGAGCCATCCAGGCTGCTGAGCTGGTTACGGAATTGCTCGTTGCGCTGGCCGACCTTATCCATGTGACTGCGGTAGTCACCCAGGGCCATACCCAGGATGCCAGTCGATGTGCCCATGCGACTCATGGCGGTGGTAATGGCAGCAATACCCATCGCGACACGGCTGGTCACGAAGTAGAAAACCATCAACTTGCCGACTTGCAGAATCAGCGATCGATTTTCATATAGGAATATCGCCATTGTCTTTAAGCCTTGAGACAGCTCAGACAAGGCGTTGCTGATTTCCGAAGCGAATTGCTTGGCCTCTGAACCAACCATCCATTGGGATAGCTCGTCCATCATTTGCTTCATGGTGTTGAAGTAGCTGGTTCCATCGCCGGTATCACCCGCGATGTCTTTCAGGAACAGCTTCCAGCGGGTTTCCATCGACTGAACGATACCGTTCCAGGTCGTCATCATACGGACGCCCGAGCCGTCGAAGGTCTGTGCCATTTCAGCCAGCATCTTACGAATGGCGGTCTGGGACTGGACGGTGCCGGTTTCAATTTTGCCGACCAGTTCAGCGACAGTCATTCCCATTGAACGCGCCATGATCTGCATGGCTGACGGGACGGCCTCACCGAGCTGTTGGCGTAGCTCTTCCATTGAGATAACGCCTTTACCCGTCATCTGCTGGATGGCTACTGAAGCCCGGTGGAGAATGTCAGAGTTGCCGCCGAAGTGGGCGACTGCATCCGTCAACGCCTTCATGCTGCCGTTCATCGGGTCCATACCGACGGTGCGGAACTTAACGAAGGTGTCGGTCAGCGCTTCCATTCTGAAGGGGGCGTTTTGAGCAAAGTCGGTGATGAACTTGGAGGCGTTTAGCGCATCCAGGTCACGCCCAGCTTGTGTTGTCGCGGTCGACATACCACGCATCATGACTTCCAGGCGCTCAATTTCGCCTGCGGCATCCATGATGGTCTTTTGCCAGCCGAAAGTAGCTCTTACGAGCGTGCCAATAGCTTGCTCGGCAGTGGCCAGAATAATAGTGAAGTCGCGGGTAGTGCCGAGAATTCCCTCGATTGATGTGTCGAGTTCCCCAACACCGCCCTTAGCAGATTTTGCCTGACGCTCGAAACGATCAAGAATTCGACCGGCACCCTTCATGCCTAGCTCGAACTCTTGCCCGTCCAGCGACAGGACTAACGTAATATCGTCACCGCTTCTCATCTGAAACTCCCAAGCGCCTTCAGGCGATCAATGGCGCCCTTATCCATCTCAGCGGCGTGGCGAAGTGGCTGGCCGATCTCGCTTTCGAGGTCAGCAATAAGCCCCTTCACTGCGTCCGCATCAGAGGACTGGGCGACGAGTAGGAGGCGCAGTTGTCGCCGGTCTTCTTCGGCGTGGACTCGGGAGATATTTCGATCGAGCATCCAGAACGTTTTAAGGGGCAGGCCCAAGACGCCCGGATGGCTCATTGAGTAGAAGCGCATCACGCGGGATATGAAAAAGCCGAGGTCAATGGCCTCGATCCCCGGCTCTCCATCGTCTTCCTGACCTGCCCGCTTTACTTTTTTGCCTGATCTTCGTCGAGCTGTTCTTCCAACGCAGCGGCATTGATGAAGTCGAGCAGTGTCTTGACCTGACGCATGGTCATTTTGTCGAGGACATCGGCAGTGATCGTGGGGATCATCCGCATAACGTTCCGGCGATAGGATTCGACCAGCTCAGCTTCAGTGATGCCGCCAGCTTTGCTCTTGGCTTCCATCGTCTTTTGCTCAGCGGTCAGGGCAATGAAGTCACCCAAACTGATCTCGCAGATGTCGTAAACTGACCCCTGAAACTTGAACTGCTTCAGGACATTATTTAGGTCGTCGAGATTGAGAATTTCAGCCATCACGTTGTCTTCCGTTGTGAAATGAAAAAGGGGGCTTAGTAGCCCCCTATAATAAGTAAGTGATGACTTACTTACCAGCGAAAAATTAAGGTGTAGTGACGGGATCAGGATCAGGCGTAGGAGTCGGAGTCGGTGCAGGACTTCCGAAGGTGCCCAATACACCCAATTCATCCGGGTAGACGGTGAATTCGACGTTGTAGACCCGCTCTTCGTTATGGCGGTATGCAAAGCTAAAGTTACCCGCCGTGTTCGCCTTCAAGAAGGTGATCGGCTCTTCAGCGCTTCCACCAGTCGTCGGGATCAATTGCAGGGCACCTGCGCTATCGATCAGCGACAAGCCGATACCGTCTTTGACGATAAGCTGTCCGTTTTCTACGGTAGAGCCCGGCAGGGCCAGACCCAGCAAGTCGAGCTTGGTTTCGGCCAAAGGCACCGTCACTTTGAACTGACGCTTGGTAATAAACTCATCGACAGCAGTTTCGCCGTGTTGGTCGACAGTGATGGGGTAGGTGCTGGTTTCCACAGACACCTCGACACCGCCTTTGGTTAGACCAAGAGCGACGGACTTGAAGGTGACGTCACAGGCACCCAGTTTGATGTTTTCACGAGACATTCTTGATCTCCTTAGATCGTTTGGTCTACTCGGTAACAGCTAAACTCGAACCTCACCGCGAACTCCCGCAATCCACCCTTCGAAACGGGATACGCGGTAGGCTCATTGGTTGGCCGAACGTAATTGAAGTGGTAATCGCCAAGCACGCGATTGACCACGTTCAATACCTGCATCGCCTCGCGACACAAGTCGAACCCTGCTTTTGGGTCGCTGTGGCGGACGACGACTTCAATCACGTCTTTGTAGTAACCCGGCAGCTCATGATCGATCTCAAAGCCAGGGATTGGCGTATCGATCATGATTGCTATATGCGCGGTGTCGGGTATGAAGTTGAAAAAGGTAGGTATCCCATTGACAGCGATGGGGCTCGCTTTAATGCAATCGATAATCGCCTTCTCAATCACGCCTGATCTCCATCATCCACGCCTAGCGGCTTCCCGCGCTGCAAGCTCAATCTTTCGCCTGTAGATCGCCTTAACGAAGGCGGCAGACCGGCTAAAGAACCCAGGTCCAACCGACAAGGAAGCACCCATTGAGCGAACCGAACTGTTCTTCTCCTGAGATCGCTTGCCCAGGCCAGAAAATTCACCTGTTTCGAGGCGCTTGGCGTAGGTTTGAACTCGCTGACGCTTAATGCCGGTGCGTGTCCTTACATTGCGACGCGCATTGGGGTCGACATAGACTTCATACGAGGTTCTGCCATTGATACCGGCCCGAGACAGGCGACGAATGCGAATGGATCGCTCCAAAGCGCCGGTTTGGAGGTGCGTTTGCAGCTCAACACGACGCTTCATTTCCTTCGCCGCTTGTTCCATAAGGGCGTAAACGCTGCGATTCGTCCGGTTAACGATGTTATCCAGGCGAATTTTGGTGGCATTTATGCCTCTGATTTCGAGACCCATATTTTCAGTCCCACCTCGTTGTGGTCATGACGACCCATAATGTTCAACCTGGGCTGAATGCTCTCGACTTCGAAGCTGTAACCCATCACCTCGACCAAATCGCCCATGGCGATAGGCAGCGTTGGGGGAAGTAGCACAATGCTATTTGCCTCAACTTCTTGGCCGCGTCCTCGGGAGGCTGAGCTGTCAGCGCGAACCGAGGTTTGCTCACTGATCACCTTGAGCCGGACGACACTGCAAGGGTGGCGTTTTCGCTGGGTATGTTTTTCTCTTCCCCAGTCATCAAACCCAACCCGCTTACTGACGAAACAAAAGGTGTTTGGTCGAAACATGACTCATTCTACCTATATCACGTAATAAAGTAAGCACTTACTTACCTTGAGGAAGCAAATACCTTGTCGCCTGCGGGTGAAACAGACTAACGCGTCCAATTTCGTAATCAGCTCGCTCAATTACCCGAACCGCATTGCCATCAAAATCGATGACCGCAAAAGCTTCTGCATCTGAGCTAACCAAGACTGTGTCTGTCAGTATCGCGATTCCCAGTCCACGCACTAAGAGCTTCGTAAAACGCTCTGTGTGCTGTCTTCTTCCGAGTGCATCGCGAGATATAGACGATGTGATTTCGACGCTCTCACGCGCTCTCAGGAGTGCTGCTGACGCATCCCAAGCGTTTTCATCGCGCATTGATCGAGCAACTAACGCGATTCGCTTCATATCGAGTCGGAACTGCTCTACACGGGACTCAGCGTCGCGGTGAAGGCGATCTGCGGTGAAGGCGATATGTCGATCAACAAGCTGTCGAGCCTCTTCACTGATGGGCGCCTTGAGAATTTCTTCTGCCAAGCCAACGGAAAGGGCGGCAATGCTACGACACACCATCAACATGGCGTTTTGGCGAACGGTCAGGGCGTTATCGAAGTGACTATCTGCCTCTTCGACCATTGTCTTCAGCGCTGTATGTCTCGCTTTGGCCTGACTGAAGGCTTCATCCCTGGAGCCAAGCAGTGCATCGGCGAACATGCGCTCAAAACTGACCGAGTAGTTGGACCACTCATCCAGAAAATCAAAGCGCTCATCCACGGCAAATACTCCATCGAGCGCTCATCCAGCGATTTAACTGCCGGTAGGCGCGTGAGCAGACTTCGGTAGTGACGGGTTTGCCTGTGCGGAACATTTGCGATGTTTCGCCAACGGAATCCGACAAGATGCCTTCCTGACGTTTGCTCGCTGCTGAGCTGCCGTAACCGAGAATGTCGTCGGCTTCGAGAATCTGAGCTGCGGTTAGGTCGTCGATAAACTTGGCTGGCAACAGGGCAAAATCAGCCTGGGTCATATCGTCAAACAGATGCTCGCCTTCTTCGAGGTCGAATTCGGGGAAAGAAGCCTCCACGTCACGATCCAGGTCGAAGCGTATTTTCTTGATGCGGTAAGCCGCCTCGATTAATGCCTTGTGACGCTCTTCATAGCTTGCTGATTCCCAGTTACTTACCTGGGGAATGTCCATGGAGCGAAGCGCCGCTTCATTGACCGACTGAAAAGACTCACCGGGGATAGTCAGGGTCGACAGGTCTTGGACAACAACCCGCTCGACGATCTTCTCCCGTAGAACCTCATCATTGGTAACGACCAGGGTGATAACCAGCATCTTGCGGCGAGCGCCCGCTTCTAGGTTCGTAAGTGTTGCGTCGATAGGGATACTGACGCTGGTGTCTGTCGGGGTGACAGGCAGGGTCGTATCCGTTACGAGGATGACGCCAGCCTGATCAGTAATCCCATAGGTTGCACTGGTGGGTGATGTCACCAGCGAAAGGTCGAGAGTTAGCGAAAATGATTGTCCGGCGTCATAGGTTTGCATGCCTTACTCCCCTTGAGCAGCCATGATCTCGCGGATCAGCTCATTGATTGAGCGACCCTTGATGCCAAACGAATCACCTACCAGTCGCAGACCCGCGATTCCTTCCTTGTCGGCAATGTCGGCAAGTTGATCGTGGGTATAACGCTCAGTGGGGATTGGCTTGGTCGCCGTCTTAGCGACAACCGACTCAGTGCCTTTGCTGACGCTTTCAGCAAACGCGTCGTTTTGAACTGTGGCCCGAGCAACGGTCATGTTCTTGGCGTTGATATGGTCGACAGCGGCGCCGACTTGATTGCCTTCTAAGCTCACAACACGCATTGCGGCACCAATCATAGAGACTTCCTGACTGGTCAATTCGCGATCACTCACGCCATTGGTAAAGTTGATTTGATAGAGCAGGCCGGTATAGGTGGTAAGCGACGGCTCAACGATACGAACTTTCATAGCATTCTCCATTGGAAAAGGGGCAACGAGTTTCCCCGCTGCCCCTGTAAGTCACTTGTTACTTACTACTTTGGACGCAATTAACCTACGCGAACTTTGTCCAGGGTAGCCAGGGACTTAGTAGACTTCAGAGCCAAACCGGTATACCACTTCACGCGGTAGCGGATGGCGTCTTTGTTCTGGATGGTGCCGATCTTCTCCATGCGAACACCCGCAGAGGCGCCACCGAAGATACCGTGCAGACCATCAGTCTCGTTCAGACGAGCGGCGACGATAGAAGAAGACTTCACACCGGCATTATCCAGAATCGGGAAGAAGTCGTTGGTCAGGATCGGCACGCCGTTATGAGTCAGCATCGGGCGACCGAAGTTGCTCATCATGATGTGCGCGGGCTCAAGACCGCCAGTGGCACGCAGCAACGCACGAAGAGCGCGAATGTGTGCGGAGGTCATGAAGATCGCATCAGCACCATTCGGCACCGCGTCCAACAGCTCATCCAGCATAGAGAAGGACAGGGCGTTTTCGCCTGTGTCGATCTTCTGGTCAGCGTGAGCCAGCTTCAGCACACCGTCGAACTCTTTGGCGTTTAAGGCGGAGTCGCCTTGAGCCAGAGAACGGCGGAACTTGCGGGTGATAGCCTTCGCCTTGCCCTGGAGCTGAATAGCCACCTGATCTTGCAGATCAGACTGGGTTTCCGCCAGGAACTTGTCGATGTCCACGTCGCCAGCAAGAATGCGCAGCTTGGTTGACACTTCTTCGAAGGTTGCTGCACCTTCTGGCACCGGATCATAGGGGCTGAGGAATTCAGCTTCGCTCAGACCTTTTTCGCGGTTGTAGTCGTAAGACTTGCCGCTGGTTCCCACGAAGGGGAGAACTGCAAGCAGGTCTTCCTTGTCGATGATTTCTTCGATAATACCGCGCTGAAGATCGGCTTCAGACAGCTTGGCGGCTTCTTCGACTAGCAAAGGCATATCAGTTACCTCTTACTCATTCAGAATCTAAATTGAATGAGGCAAGACCAGCCGAAATACGTCCGACTCCTGGGGAGACGGTTTTCTCGGGCGCCCCTGCCTCGGGCTTTGCAGAACCAGTTCCAGGCTTGGCTTTGGAACGGATCAGCGAATCACGCTCAGGGTCGGCATCAACCAGCTTGCGAAGCGCCGTGTCGAAGCTCATCGGACTACCATTGCCGTCAACCAGCATGGTTCGCTCCTTGGCACCGGCAGGCTTGTCGTAGCCGACAACCTTCCCGTCTTTCACCTCGAAGTGACTGCCGTAAATGACGCGAGCCTTGCTCGAAGTCAGTAGCAGCTCTTCGCTGATGAACTTTGAGTTGCCGAAGTCAGCACCGACGGTCATGTCTTCCAGGCTCTTGACCATCGCGGCGTTGGCTTCACGCAGCTCTGCAATTTCGGTGTCTTTAGCGCTCAGCACGGTTTGGTGCTCAGTCGCCATCATGTCTTTCAGGCGATCCCACTCGCCGCGTTTCTCCAGATCGTCTTTCTCGCGCTGAGCGGCTTCCGCTTTGCGAGCGTTCTCGGCTTCGAGAAGGGTCTTAATCTGGTCGGGTGTGACTTCACCGAACGCCTGTAGCTGGGTTTCGAGTTCCTTGATGCGCTCTTTGCGCTTCATGGTCTCTTTCAGTAACTCGGCTTCTCGGTCAGTGGGTTTTTCACCACCTTCCTTCGGTTTGTCGCCTTCAGCGGGCTTCTCGCCTTCGCCACCTGCGGCTGGTTTCTCACCTTCGCCACCTGCGGGCTTATCGCCTTCGCCGGAATTACTACCTGCGCCTTCACCACCAGTAGCGGCACCACCGCCACCACCTTCGCCTTCGTTACCAGCGGCTTGATGGATTCGTGCATCGGCTAACAACTTCAGATACCAGGGCATTGCTTACTCCTTAATGGCCTATCTCTTGGCCAATCGGTTTTTGCGAATCGCCTATCACTTGGCGACCCACTGAGGGTTGGTGGAATTTTCTTTACCTTCTGACTTGCCCAGCGGGGGAGTCGTCGGTAAAGCGTCATCAGCACCAAAGGTTTCAAGTTCCTTCTCAATCTCTTCACGAAGATCGGCTTTGAGTTGAGGGAAGAGCTTGTCTACCAGTGTCCGCATCTGCTCACGCAGAACGGTTTTAGGTGCGCTCATCAGGACTAGGCGTTCGCAGATAGAGAATTCATCCATCAGGCCACGCACGTCATAGGACTCGGGGTATTTCACTGGCTGGAAGTCATCGCTTACTTCCGCGTCAAGACCTGCGTAAAGCAGGGCAAGGCGTGCCAGTTCATTCTCAGCCTGCTCCAGAGAGCGAGACTTCGCCGCCAGCAGGGAGTTGACCCGCTCAAAGTCGTAGGCTTTCGCCACACCTGAGCTGTTGTCGATACCCTGGCTGTTGTCCTCTTTGGTGCGTTCGCCCGCCACACCGACCGAATGGTAAATCTCGTTAATAATCTTCGAGATCACCTGAATGATCAGGTTGGCCTGCTTGACATCCGGTGACAGGAAGAAGGGCTGGCCGCCATTTTCACCGTCAAACACGAACACGCGCTTAGTGCCCATTGCGACCACTTTCTTGTAGTCGTCATCACCGGGCATAAGATTCTGCGCCGGGATCGCGAGCTGCGAGAAAGTCTGGTCTTGGATAATGGCGTCCAGGTTCGACAGGTAGTTAGCTACCGCTCGATCCAGATACGCCACGTCGTTAATCAGCGCCGGAGAAGAATACTGTGACTCGTGGTTTCCCAGTGCGTCGAGCGGAATGGCCGGAACGATGCCCAGACGGTTTACGCCTGTGGAGTGCAGGGCGTGTTCGATTTTGGTGCCCGACGCCTTTTCCTCGATCAAGAACCACTCGGTCTTAGTCCAGACTCTCCAGCGTTTGCGAATGCAGCCGCTTGAGTTAAACGGGTCGTCATCGTCACGCACCGGCTCGTAGATCAACACCCATAACAACTCACCGTCTTCTCCATAGCCCATATCGAGCATGTGAGTAGGTGGGACGATATAAGCGTAAACCTGGCCACCCTGTTTCTTCTGGTCAGCGATCGATACCGCATCGCCTTCCTTCAAGGTGCTATCAACGATTAACCAAATACGGCCAAAGGTGGAGGCTTTGATGTCTGCCTGCCGCATAAACTGCTGGATCGTCTGCCCGTCGCGAGTAGTCCGCTTCCAGAACTCACCGAGCGCCTGGGGCGGCTCTTCCTGGCGTTTCACTTCGCCACGGAAGACATACTTGTTGACGAGGTTGACGATCTCGCGAGTATGGTTAAAGCGGTAGGCACGTTCGAGGCGATCCTTAAATTCCTTGTTGCCTTCTTTGTGGTAGCGAAAAATATTATCGCCAAACCACTTCCGGCCACCGTTGTAGGTTGCCTCAAGGAATTTCCAGTGTTTGATAAGGTCGTCGTATTCAGGGTGACGACGCTTAATCGCTTCGTGGTATTTCATGCTATCCACCCAATGGCCTTAGTGCCGTATTCAAGCATAGGCACAGAAATAAGTAAACACTTACTTACTAGAATGGTCAAATGGAAACTCCTATTATCTGACGCTTGCGAACCGGACGCTCAATTTCGATGCAATATCCCGCTGCGTCAGTGGGGTGTTCGACGCCTGCTGCTTTGTCGATGTCACGGCCGCCTGGCTTGTAGAGGGTCTGCTCGAAACCGGCGATGGTTTCGCGACACGTCTCGTTGACGAATAAACGAATCTGACCCGATGCCGACATCAGCATTGAGTTGACTGCGTTCACGCGATCCGCGATTGGTGGGTGCTTACGCTTGAACTTGATGCGCTTGAAACCACGGTCACGGAAAATATCAATATCCGTTTCACCCCTGGCATGCTGACGTTGGCCGCCCGCAGGGTCGGGGTAAATGGTGATAGCGTGCTGCCATCGCCACAGTTTCTTCTCCAACGCGTCACAGACTTCAGCGGTGTTTGAAGACGGCAGAATGATCTCGTCGACTACCCAAATATCACCGTTAGGCTGCGGCTGCATGATCACCGAAGACATCGGGTCGATGTTGAAGTCCTGACCTACCCAAATCGGCAGTAGGGGATTGAACTCGTAACGCCCGACGTGCTTGTTTCGATCGAACGGGTAATAAACTCGGCCGCTCATGGTATTGAACGAGGCTTCGTATTCCTGCTCGAAAGACTTCGGGTCCATATCGGCCCTCGCCGCTTCGATCTCTTCCTCTGGGATGAACGGCGAAGTGGACGTCTTGAACTGCCATGACTTCCACTGGCCAGCCAACTGCATTTCGGGGCGCTGACCGATCTTCCACAGCTCGTAGAGATAGTTGAACGCCTTTGGGGTGCCGATGATCATGGCCCCACCGCCCGTAGACGACAGAGTAGGGCGGATAACCTTCACCCAGACGTCCGCCTTCATATCCTGAAATTCGTCCAGCACCACGAAGTCCAGGGCAACACCACGCAACGTATCGGGGCGATCAGCGCCTTTCAGGGCGATCTCGGTCTTGTTCCGAAGGGTGATCGTCAGCGAAGAGTGGTTGATCTTCTTGATCCACTTCTTGGGAATCGATTCGAGTATTTCGTCCCACATGATCTGCTTGGCCATGCGAAAGGTCGGCGCGATATACCAGACGCGTGACCTATTGCGCTTGGCTGCACGCAAGATCATTGAGCGCGATAGCTGAGTCTTTCCCCAACGACGACCTGCCACGACAACCTTGAAGCGGTGAGGCGAGGCATACACATCCATCTGCTTTTCGTGCAGAGAGATGTCGACCACAGCAGCCATCAGTCTTCCTCCCCTTCGACCACGAGGTCATCCAGGTCTTCTTCCAGGTCTAATTCGGGGTCTTCCAAATACTGAGCGGCGTCACCGATCTCGATCTCATCGTCTAGGTTGTTGCTTTTTAGCTGCGATTCGCGGATTTTAGCGACCTCATCGGGCGTTAAGCTGCGAACCAAAAGCTCAGGAATCTCTTCGTCTTCGATGCCTTGCTTATCGAGACCCAATACCGACCATTGATTAGAGCGAATCTTGTCGATGGCAATGGCTGCCATCTGTATCGCCTTCAGGTCTGCCTGAGCGCTGAACAGCTTCTTGTCCTGATGCGCCTTACCGATCGTCGCAACGGTCAGCTTGTGCAGCATTTCCAGGCTTTTGAAATAAGATTCACGCGCCTGCTCTGAGCGTTCAGCCCACTTGTCGACGTTCTTGGTCGCCTTCTCGATAATCTCAGCCTCGACCTTCTTGTCGATGGCACTCTGGCCCTTCTTCACGCCGTCTTTTGCGAACCGACGTGACAACGTTTCCCTGGCCACGCCGTATTTCTCGGCGATCTCGTCCAGGGTGAACTCTCCGGTGGCCCACATTGCACGCGCTTCCGCCCATTGCGCAGGGGTCATCCGTTTCTTTACTTCACTCATGTATATAACGCGCTCCATATCGCTCTGGTTTGCGTTCTAAGCGCGTTCCCGAGTGCAGACGTAGCCTTTGAATGCGTCGCACGCGAAAAGCGCTCAGGCAGCGTTTCTGATGAGCAACAAGGCGCAGTGATGGGAGTAGTTGGTGGGCGGGCCGCGTCGCGGATTTTCCGAAGTCCTATCCTTGGACTTGTTGACGCGGTTTCCCTATATCTCTGTATTACTGTTTATGTATATCTCTCGGATGAGTGTTTTATTTAGAGGGAGTGAGGCATTCAATACAAAAACTATGCCTCTAACCCCAGCATGGTTTTTCCGAATACCGTGATTGAGAATGTCCGCCGACTACGCCCGCGGCGAGTAACGGAATTCCCCTTCGAGACCATGCCCTTCTTGATCAAGGCGCGGATGCTGAATTGCATCGACTCCTTGCTGGTCTCGTAGGGCAGCTCGGCAAGCAGTTGGTCGAAGTCGATGTCTTCTTCCTTGGCCTGCTGATGAGCATGAATGGTGGTGATGATCTGCGTTTGCTTAGCGGTAAGGCGATAAATGCTCATGGCAGGTAGCTCTCTCCGGTGACTTCAGCGAGTCGGGCCAGATTCAAAGGTTCATCGGTCTTCTGTAGGTCGAAGGCGATCAGCGGGATGCGTGTCGGTAGCACCCGCCCGAAATCGGGGTTTTTGTAAGCGCCGTAGAGAGGGCTGGTAAAAATTAAGCCTTGAATCTTGGCGATCAGTTCCCGCGGTGTGTAATCCAGGTCTTCCAGCGTTCGACCCAGGTTGCGCCCGGTTTTTTCCAGCGATGAACAGGCGTAATAAAACGCCGTCAGCTCGCGCATGGCTTTGTTACGAATGGCCGGCTTCATAGCCTCGATCTCGGCGATCAACCCTTCGGTATCGTAGGGGTGGCTGTCGAGGTAGCGACCGATCATCTGGACGCCTTTGCCGTAATTCTTGTTTTGCACCGGCTTGGCGAACTGGAAGCCCGCTTTCATGGCAAAAGGCGAGAATTTCGACATGGCCGATTGAATCTCAATGATCTGGCGAGGGTGCATGCGGGCTGCCAGATTGATCATCCGGTAACTCACGCCCACACCGCGATACAGCGTATCCACCACTGAGCGATTAACGATGGCAAACAGGTCGTTTACGAACTTGCCGCGTGCGGTATTCGTCAGTTTCGTGCCCCCGGTAGGTTTGATCTTCGGGAACATGCGGTGACGAGGCTCCAACAGCAGCTTTGGATAAGCCATCACCACCACGCCAATCAGCTTTCCATCGAGCGTGCAGCGGTAATACTTTTGCCCGAACGAATCCGATTCGGTTTTGTAGTGAAGATCATGCAGCGACAGCCAATCCTCGCGATCACCTGGCTCTACCACCATCCGTTCAAGTGCAGAGAAGTGGGCCGGGTATTCCCCGGCTTCAGGTCGGCGGATTCGCGTCTCAGTCGTCATAGCCAAACTCCGGCAGACCGTAGACCTTGTTACGAATCTGACTGACCAAATACCCTTGCGTGTAAGCGAACGGCTCATGGTTATCAGAGGTAAACTGCACACCGTGATAATTGAGGACATCCACGGTCGTGTGCAGCGCCTCGTGCCAAATCGTCTCTTCACGGTATTTGTCGCCGTTAAAGCCGATGCAGTAAGTCGCGTCTTCTTCGACTGACGCGACAAAGGCTAGACCCAAGGTGTTTTCATCAACGCTATGGGGTTCAAGCACGTCGACACCGAAAACAAAGGCGGAATCCTCCACCAATGTCTTCATGTTGGTGAAAATCACGACGTCTCGACCATAGGGCTCTACGCGGATAACCACGCCCTTAACCTTTTTAATGCGCCGCAAGTGAGCGGGGGTGAGCGTCGTTTTCATTCTTCGTCTCTCCGCATGGCCACTTTCGCCTTGTAGTATTTCTCGATCACCAAGCTAGGCTTGAGATCATTCACAAGATCGGTGTGGGTCGTAGCGACAATGACAGTGGCACCCAGCTTGCGGGCGGTGCGCTGGACGTTGAACGACACGACACTGGCGGTCTCCCGATCCAGCACCGCGCAGAACTCATCGGCTACCCATACATCAGCGTTGGATTCGATGATCTTGGCGAGCTTGAACCGGTATTTCTGGCCGTCAGATAGCTGGCTTGGGTTACGCACCAGAAGATAGGCGTCGTTGAGGCCCGCCAGCGACAGCAGACGAACAGCGTCGTTGGTGTCGGTGCCGATCTGATCCACCAGGGGTTTATCCAGCAGCTCCACGTCATCGATGCTGACGACTTTGTAGCCACGCTCTTTAAGCGCCGATGCCAACTCACGCAGAACCAGCGATTTGCCCGAACCGGATTGACCATTGATGTAAACGACATCACCTGGCGTAACGTCGATGGCCAGGTTGTCGTAAATCACAAAATCGCGCTCTTCCAGGCCCAGGCCAAAGGCTTCCGCCACTTCAAGCACTCGCTCGGTCTGCATAACGCGTGAACTGAACCGCTTATCCACCACAATGGTTTCAGACTTATCCATCATCGCTTACTTACGCCTCCGGGCATGCCAAGTCGATGTCACAGCGCTCAATGAAGGCCACGAAAGCATCGAGACCAGAACGCTTAGTGCGGTATTCCACCTCGGCCATAAATTCAGCGAACAAGCGCTGCTTATCCGCCGGCACTTTCTTGAAGCCCAGCAGCTCAGTGACAAGCACTTCGTTGGTCTTGGCGGTCTCAACAGCCTCTTCGTGCTTACGGTGTGACTCGGCCATTTCCTCTTCGAGATCGGCGATCACCGTGTCGGCGTCGAAGCCAGCGGTCAGGTCTTCCGTCAGCACCGACCACTCTTTGTCGTCGAAGCCCACCAGCGGGTCGTCGCTGAAATTCATCAGCTCCGCCAGCTCTTCCTTCATCATGACCACGTCGTAGTCGAGGCCAACGCTCTTGTTTTCCTCAATACGCCAGCGGCGCACTTGGTCATCATCGAGATCACCACGGACGACGACTGGCACGCGCTCAAGACCCAGTTGCATCGCAGCTTCACGACGACCGTGACCGGCGATGATCACCATGTTGCGGTCAACCTGAATGGCGTTGCCGTTGGAGAAGCCGTATTTGCGGATCAACGCCTTGAGGGTGTCGATGTGCTTTTGCGGGTGCTTCTTAACGTTCTTTTCGTAGGGAATAAGGTCTTTCGGTGGCAGGTAAACAATCTCCTGACCGCCATCGCCACGCTCACTCATCGTCGTATTCCCCCACAAGGTGAACCAAAGCGTCACCGGCATTGGTCATCGAGTCGGACTCGCTGAAACCTTGCTCGGCCATAATTCGATTCATCACGCGCTGAACCCGGTCGACGTCATCCATACCGACTTTGAACCGCAGCACTTGATGAGTCTGAGTCGGTGTTTCGCGCTTCTCACTGGTCACCGCTACATCTTCGAGGTCGCTGTTCAGCTCATCGTCGAGAGCATCGAGGTCGATATTGGTGGTGGTCAGCAGCTTGTCCATGTCCTCACTGGAGTAGGGCATGAATGACGCCAGATCGACGTCCACCGACAACTCATCGAGCAGGGCAGCCAGCTCAAAGGCGTCATCCTGACCGTAGCGACCGTTATCGAGCAGCATCAGCTCTTTGGCCTTGTCGTCAGGGAGGAAGCCCAGGTTATGGACGGCCACCTTCTCGATACCTTCCTCAATGGCGATCTCTACGCGGTGTTCGCCACCGATGATCTCCAGGCTGCCGTCGTTCAGCTCGCGAGCAACAATTGCCCCTAGCAAACCGTTACGGCGTATGCTGTTACGCAGCTTTGCTTCGTTCTCCGAAGACACCTTGTTGGTGTTCCAGGGATTTTTCCGAAGCAGCTTAGGATCAATTTCTGTTACTGCGCTCATTGTGATAAACTCTCTTGTAATAAATCGTGCCGAGTCACGTTTTATCGCTAACTAGGTAAGTAACCGCTTACTTACGAAATATAAGGCAATTTCTGCTTGGAGGCCAGCTTAATGGGCTCAGTAATTCGAATCGCTAGGAACGCCAGGGTTGCTCAGCTCGTTGATGCCGACCAGGACGTGAAGACCATTTTGCAATCGATGTTGTCGTATGCGGTGGCGGGGTCTCAATACACCGAAGCTGGAAAGAGCGGTGCATGGGATGGAACCAGCACGTTCTTCGAGTGGGGCACCGGTCGCTTTCCCGCTGGCTTTACAAAACCCGTGGTCACTGAGCTAAACAAGCGCGGTTATAACGCCCAGCTTATTCAGAAGCCCTTGCCTGCACCGCTTGGCCCTGAGTTGCCCGAGATCGACCCCTTCGGCTATACCCCAGAATACGATTACCAGCCTCGGGCTGTTGATACGCTGGTTCGTGAAGGGCAGGGGATCATGCAGATTGCCACAGGGGGCGGTAAATCCCGGGTGTGTAATATCGCGGTGTCACGCATTCGCCGCCCGACTCTTTTTCTCACCACTCGCTCAGTGTTGATGTATCAAATGAAGCGAGCGTTCGAAGGTGCGTTGAATTACCAAATCGCAAATGGCGACAAGTTTTGGGAAGGTAAGAGCGTTGGGGTGATTGGTGATGGCGAGTGGAATCCACGTCGAGCGATCACCGTCGGCATGGTTCAAACATTGGCTGCGCGGTTAAAGGAGCCGGATCGTTCGAAGTCGAAGGAAGAGCAGGTCAAACAAGCCAGGATTCGCGAGCAGACGTTGAAGTATTTGTCTCTGGTAGAGTTCGTGATTGCTGAAGAGGCGCATGAGGCAGGAGGCGACAGCTATTACCGGATCATGGATCACTGCAAGAATGCGCATTACCGGATGGCATTAACCGCTACGCCGTTTATGCGGGATGATCAGGAAGCGAATATGCGCTTGCTGGCCTGCACCGGCCCAGTGTTAATTCGCGTCACTGAAAAGATGTTAATTGACCGCGGAGTATTAGCAAGGCCATATTTCCGATACCACGCAGTCAACTACGCTCCTGATCGGGCTGGCCTGACGGAAATGAAGGACGCGGCAATTAGTAATACCCGCCTTGGTCGCTCTACAGGGTGGCAGCGTGCGTATAAACTAGGAATCATTTATAACCAGCAGCGAAATAACCTGATCGTGCAGGAAGTTGTTCGCTCAGTGAGTCTTGGTCTGCCGGTTATGTTGCTGGTGTTGCAGAAGAATCACGGCCGACTGTTGCAGAAACGGCTGGAGAGTGTTGGAGTTAGAGCCAAATTTGTATTTGGCGACTCTAACAAAGATGAGCGTCAGAAGGCACTTGATGAATTACGTGATGGTGTAATTCAAGTGCTAATTGGATCGACCATCATGGACGTCGGTGTGGACGTCCCGGCAGTTGGGTGTGTGATACTGGCCGGAGGTGGGAAAGCTGAAGTTGCGCTTCGCCAAAGAATTGGACGTGGACTTCGGGCTAAAAAGAATGGACCGAATGTTGCGCTAGTTATCGATTTTATCGACAACGCCAACTTCCATTTAAGAACTCACTCTTTAGAGAGGCTTGCTATCGTTCAAAACACACCAGGATTTGCTGAAAATATAATTTACGGACCCAGCGACTTTGATTTAGTGGGCATGGGCATTCTTGCTGCATAGAGGCTTCAATCGTGAATCGCAAAACCATTTCTGTAAATGTCAACTTTGACGCAGATACACACCGGAAACTTAGACTGCTGGTAAGCAAGAGTGGTCTAACTAACAGCGAGGTGGTAAATGCATTGGTAGAACAATTAGAATTTCAAACCGCCCAAGAAATGTTGAATTCGACAGTAGAGAAAAAGAAAGCCGCTAAATTAGAACGCCGGAAGCTCAAAAAACAAGTCGAAGCACTCGACCCAGAAGATGTTAAACGCATTCTTTCGTTGCTCAAAAAAGAAGACAATCGCTAGTTAAACCATAGAACATAGAAAAGGGCGCATAATAGCGCCCTTTTCGTGCTGTCTAATAACTGTTATCCGAATCGCCTTCGCTGCATTAAACGCAGCGTTAAGTTAATTATCGCCAGCGTTTTAAAGAGCCAGCGCAAGCCAAACGTTACGATCGCCATAACAATCAAACCGACGAACCAATATGTCCAATTCACCACCGGAATACCGAACACGTTGCTCAACACAAAAGGCGGGGCGGCTAACATGACTACAAGCAAAAAAAATATGACCACCACCATTGCGATCAAGTTTAAAGCGCGAAGCACTGTCAGAGTTTTAGAGGACATAGTCGTGGCTCTCTTCGATATGGTAAAGCGCTGCGGCAATCTTATCAGCGGTATCGCTTAGTTTATCGCGACGGGCAACTACGATCTGCTTGCGTGCCATTAACTTCTCAATTTCAGCAGTGAGTAAGTCGACGGTATCGTCGGCTTGGTCACGGGCATTGTTGAGTTGCTGTAGGGTGGCGTCGGCATCACGGAAGGCTTTGTCGGCCAGAAGTTCACAAGATTGGCGTTTTGTGGTGAATATAGGCATCGTGAATCCATCATAAGTAAGCAATTACTTATTATGTTACCCGTTATAAGGGAGACGGGCAACAGAGACCGGTCTTAATTTTTGTGCGACCATCCACATTATTGGGTTAAAGCGCTGAATCAATTAATCAAAGGGAAGAGAGTATGAATAAGGCTCTGGGTTGGCTGGTCGTTGTCGCTATTTTGGCTATCGCATTTACGGCTAGGTTCTGGATGAAACATGTGACGGGCCTGAGCGTAGATGAGATGGGGGAGAAGGACTGGCTGAATATGGCAGATTTCATGACTAACATGCTGACACCTTTGTTGGCCTTTTTATCGCTTTGCGTTTTGGCCTGGACGTTAAAAACGCAGAACCAACAGATACACGAAGCCAAAAATGCCAACTCAATCGTTTGGCTGATTGCTCATATCGAAAGGATAGAGGTCGAAATCCTACAGGCGCTTAAGGAGACCGAACTAGAAGGCTACGAGGCGGTTTCATTTCGCCGTAAAATGGGTAGCGCTTATGATGCGTTCATAACTAAGACTATGAATATCAATGAGATTGCAAATAATAAAAAGTTGGTTATTCCTGGGAATAAAAGGCATCAACGATACAAAATGAGAGAGGTGAGTAATAAAATCATGATTCTTAAAGACCTGCTTGAGGACTATGAGATGTTAACAAAAGATGACAAGCGCAGGAGAGGGATTCACTCAACGTTCAATGAGCTTCAGAAACAATTATTGAAGCAGGGGTATTTGAGTGAGGGAATTAGCGGCCACAAAGGAGGGACGGTAGGTATAATTTAAAAACAACGACTTGTCAGACTTGGTATATAACTGCACGCTTTGGCAGTTGCTTAATATGCAACATAGTTTTATAAGGTATTAATGATCCAAAGTTGATTGTAATTATAAAAATCTGAGTATTGGTAAGGAAACGGGGCAAACGCCCCGTTTTTTGTTAGGAAATTTTATCCTTGTAAAGCTCAAATAAATAGCCGACTCGCTCAGCTTCCGTTTTGAACTTCCGCTTGCCGTAAGCCGCATCAACAGCTTTGTCATTGGCTTGGTGTGCTTTGCGGAGATCAGAGGGCATTGCTAACGGATCATAAAGATCAGCCAGCGTGGCTTCTGGATGATTCAGTCTAGCGTCGAGTATTTGCTGTGCCGTTTGTTCTACCTTGGAACGTTGAGCCTCTGTAGGCTCTGGCCAGACGAAGTTGTTGTAAACGATAGAGCTTGAATACCGATAATCACTTTTCAGTCTTCCGCACACTGTGCGAACCCAAGCCATGTGCATGTGTGAGCATAAGACGCCAAAATGAAAAGTCGTGGCGTTAGGGACAAATTGGACTGTATTGCTGCAAATTACATCTTTATCAAAGAATGCCACGGGTATATATGGTCTTCTTTCAGAGGAAACCTCTGGGATTGCAAGATAGCTAGAATCCGGCTGCGCGGTCTGACGGAAAAGCATTGGGTAATCGGCAAAGTCGCGAGTAGACTTGGCTTTGCTTTGAAGGCGGAAGTCTCTAACTTTTTCGACGCGCTTTTTGACTGTTGGCATTGACCGGAGATCGCTAGGGCTAGCGTCTTTCAGCCAAAGGCAATACCTCTCCTTTCCATTTATAAAGTCGCCCCCGCCGGTATATCGTTTTACAAATTTCTCTGACTGAGGTTCCTTTTGAAGCAGTTCTTCTTTTTCAAGGGGAGAAAAAATGAAGTTGCCTCCGTCGGTTGGCTTATTTCCCCATTTCATTGCAGGGACATCACTTATGGGCTTGCTGAGATTTCGAACAACAATATCAGGCCCATTGGCTAAGTAAGGATTGATATTGCTTGCAGGAACCGGGAATGGGTCGCTCTTGGGCGTTTCGTATTCAAATATAACTTTCTTAGCTGAGCTTGAACTTGAAAGTGCAAACCCTACGATAACGCAATGCACTGCCGCAATGCCCTTGGCCTCACTAGACCACTGGAACGTGCGGTGGGCGAAGTTGATCTTGACACCTTCTTCGATAAGCCGAGACCAAAGAATGCCAGCCTGCTCGCCCTGTGTGATGGAGTTTGTCGATACCAGGGCCGTCTTTATAGTTGGATTTTGCTTCATGTAGGCGGTTGCCCGAACATGCCAGTTGGCAACAAAGTCAATCACTCCTGCGCCCTTGATGCATGCCTCTTCCATGTTACGAGCATGGTCCTGCTTCTGTTCCGCAGACTGATAGTGATGCCCCAGGAACGGGGGGTTGCCGAAAACATAGTGGCAGTTGTTCGGGTGAATTATTTCCGCCCAGTCGATCTTCAATGCGTTGTCATGAACGATGTTCGCAGACTTTATCAGCGGTATTCTCACAAAAACGTTGCCAAACTCGACACTAACCATTTCGTTCATTTGGTGGTCAATCAGCCACATCGCCACCCGTGCGATCTGCGAGGGCCACTCTTCTATCTCAATGCCATGGAATTGATCGACATTGACTTTGACATAGTTGTCGATGACGTCGAGAAGGTGAAGCGTCTTGATCTCCTTTCCGTAGAGTCGACGAATCACTTCCAGCTCAAGTAGCCGAATTTCTCTGTAGGTGATAACTAGGAAGTTGCCGCAGCCACAAGCTGGATCGAAAAAATTCAGGCTAGCTAGCTTTTCATGTAACGCATTCAATTTGGTCTTATTCTTTCCGCACTTCTCCAGCTCTTCTTTAAGGTCATCAAGGAACAGTGGGCTAATAACCTTCATGATGTTCTGCTCAGAGGTGTAGTGCGCTCCAAGGTTGCGTCTTGCATCCTTATCCATAATGCCTTGAAAAAGACTACCGAAGATCGCTGGGCTGACTCGCCCCCAATCTATCTCACAGCATTCAATTAATAGACGTCGAAGATTAGTGTCAAAAGCGGCTGTGCGCAGCCGTTCTTTAAATAAGCCCCCGTTAATATACGGGAACGAGTTGACCTGGTCGTCTCGGGTCTTGAGACGCTGTTCTTCCGGCGTATTTAAGACATCAAAAAGCTCATTGAGTCTAGCCGCTAGGTCAGAGCCATCCTCGCTTGTGCGTTGATCGATGAAGTCATAGAAAGCTCCACGAGGACTGAAGATGCCTGTATCTTCAGCGAACAAGCAGAAGAGGATACGAACTAGATATACTTCCAAGTCGTGACCGCCATACCCTATCTCTAAAAGACCGTCGTGCAGCTTTGCAAGTTTGTCAGCAGCCTTGATGTTTACGGGGTCTTGTTCGCGGAATTTGCGCTTTTCGTATCCTGCTATGAAACCAAAGTCGTTGATCCTATCGGGTAGCTCAGAGAGAGAAAATTCCGTTTCAGTGCTTTCTTCTAAATCATGGACCCTGAATTTCTCAAAATCCGAGACGATCACGTAGCGAGGCAGCTCCTCATCTTTCAGGCCATGAAAGTAGTCAATCGCCTGAGTGTAGGCGCGATCAAGGTCTTTGCCTCGTGATTTGTGCTCTGCGACCAGTATTCCTGGCCAAAATAGATCGATATAGCCGTTTGCTCCATCGAGCTTTTCAACTCGCTTCTCGAAGGTGGCTATTCGCTTACGACTGACACCAAAAACTTTAAAAAATTGATCCCAAAACGTCTTCGCTTCAGCGCTCTCCGAGGTCTCGTCAGCCCATTCCGAAGAAAACTCAATGGCTCTGTTGCGGATTTCGTTCCAACTTAGCGGCACAACCTTCCCCTACGTTTAATTTATATACTATTAATCTTAACCGATTTCTTCTTTGTAGCCCTAGTCAAGAAGTATGGCTGAAAGGATCAGGTGAGGCGGCTTGCAATGATGCAAAAGAGCTACTTTTGCGTCGCTCACGGTAGACAGGGTGAGTAAGGGCCGATGTATCTTTCATATATACGATTTTCATTGCCAGTATATGGGAGAGGGGAGGCAAGAGGTGTCGATAGCTGTTCGGTCTTCAAATGTGCTATTTGAGAAGGTAATAATTCGGCGTCATACGAGTTCGGAGGTATGAAAAAGCCCGCCAGAGCGGGCTTCGGTGTTACATGGACAGTGGCCATTGTCTCCAAATGAGGAGGGCAAACTCTGCAAGTCTAAACACCAAGTCTATGTATTGGAAGACTATTTCGGCTCTGTTCATAGCGCAGCCTCCCCAATATGGAGTGATGACTTTGAACCAAACATGCGGCAAAAAATGTTGATTTCTTCGCTATTACTATTGAAGAAATAAATCAAAGGGGGTAATTTAGCCATGAGCTAATTCCTTATTAGTTGAAGAAGTGAAGGGTTGAAGGCATCTCACTGCCTGATACCAACCCAGTCTGACGGCATCTCACTGCCTGAAGCTATCTAAGAGCGCTGTTCTTTCAGAGCAGCGCTTTTTTAATGCGCCCGATACGCTCAGAGTAACTTCCCTCAGACATAACGCATACTATATATGGACCATAAGAAAATCAATTCAAGCATATGTGGTATTTTTCATCCACAGGATATTGACAGCTATTACCCAGCAGTATCCCAACCTACCAAAAACAGTCACGATAAAATATTGAGCCAAATCGTCTTACCAATCTCAATCACGATATTAAATCCGTTCTCAACATGATCTACGTTCGCGAGCAAAGTCTAGGTATCATCGAGGTTCACGTTTTTAGTTTTAGGCTGCTGAATGTTTATCTCCTTTTGCCGATTGAATGAGCATAATGCTCGTCTTGCTCATGAAGTATAACCTTGCCCTCCCTGTATATGAGGCTGTTTTTTTTATTCTTTTCTTCCATTCCTATATAAATCAGAGCGTTACCCTTTTGCTGGGTCTCCGCACGCTATAGGCTTACCAAGGATCACCGTAGGTATGGGAATCGAAGCTTGGTGCAGCTTATCGCTTACGCTTTAGGGGTGACGTAACACAACCCTTCATGGCTTCGGGATCACCTGTATAAGGGGGCTGCTCTGGACGTCTGGGCCACCTGTATAAGGGGGAACGATGGGAGGGTCGGCACAGTGGCGGCTATGCCCAGGCGTCCGGCAATTATTTCTAGGGGTTCCCTTATCTGCGGTCGATTCGCATCCGCTGTCTTAATCACTCGCAAGCACTGCGCAGCGTTTTAGCGTCGCGTCTTATATCGCTCTATTTGCTCGCGTAGGACGCGGAAGAGTAACAGCGCTACATTGTGCTAGCTTGAACGCTTGCGCAGCGTGTAGCGCTGTTTTGAGTGCTTGTTATGCTGTTATGCTTTGCACGTTCTCCAGCGTGCGCGCAGTGTCATAAATATAGCTTTCCACGTCGGCAAAGTTAGCGCTTAAATTTGCGCATTTATAATTATAAATAAGGGCAAACTTTAAAGCATCTAAACGTGACTGGCATTTAAAGCTATTGCAGATATATTCTTTTGACTTGTGGCTTATATCATTATCAAACATTAAATAGCCAAACTTGATAACGTTGTCGCCATCTATTTCTACAAAAGATACGTTGTTAAATAAACACCATATTCCTGATTTAATTTGGCAGCGGGTCACTTTAAACACTCCAAAAAAAAGCGAGCTGTTAAGCTCGCTTATTTGTTTAAGGCTTATTATAAAGCAATGAAGTCTTTATAAATGGCGCTTTCCTTGTTTAGCGTCATGGGCACTTGGTTAGAACGTGATGCGCTTACCATGCCCAATTCAGCCCCAAACTTTTTGAAGTAGTTCGCTTGGGTAGTCGTGCTATGTTGCATAATGCGCGCTACTTGATCGACGGTTATTTCATCCTTGTCGTAAGTCTTTAAAGCGGTTTGTAGTGAAGCGAGCGCTTTATCTAACTTGCTAGCATCTTTATGGGCGATTGCGGTCAATGTCATTTTAATACGTTTTTTATATTCGCGTGACTGATTTACCGCATCCGAAAAATTAATCTCGCGCTTAATAACGTATTGCATCGCTTTGGTGTCTAACTCCAAAAGACTAGCGTTATATTTAGCGTGGGTTACTTCTACGCTTAAATCTTTATAGTCAATTTCTTGCTTTTCGCGTTTATGCTCAAAGTTTGCTAAACGACTATTTGCAGCTAACAAGATATTATCTTTTGTTGCTTTAATAGTTTCATTTTTCGATTCGATTTTAACGCTTGCTAGCTTTTCGCTTAATTGTTTAGCGTTAGTTTGCAGCGCTTCTTTTTTAGGATTGATAATGGCAACAACTGATTTGGCGATGTTTACTAAATCTTTCATTTTTAATACTCCGATAGTGTATTTGGTTTTTATGCGCTTATTGCGCTTATTGACTTGATTGTTAAAGAGCGTTTGCGCTTCCGTGCGCTGTCTTGCTTTCCATGTAGTGAATATTAAACGTGACGCGTCACGCTGCATAATTGTAATTTTCAATACGTGACGCGTCACGCGATAAACCCTCACTATCAGTAAGCTGTTACTTACATAAGAGCGCGTGAGCGTGCGCGAATAGCAGACCGCAGAAGGGCCGACAAGCGCTATTTTCATGTTTAGGAAATTTATATGGGAGAGCGGAAATTGATAGCGGGATTTGTGTTGACGACCGCAAGGCAGCGTGAGGCATTTTGATGAGGGAGTCCCGCAACCGCAAATGAGGTAAGCCCGCAAACAAGGTTAAGGCTCAACCGCAAATGAGGGTGAGGTAAGCCCGCAACCGTGGTTAAGCCTCAACCACACATGCGGCTGAGGTTTACCCGCAACCGTGGGCGCGGCGCACCCGCGTTCACGCGTGCCATGGCTCGGTATACCGAAATGTAGATAGAGCCTTTCTCAATTTGCCACGGCTATTAAGCGCTAAATGTAGGTAGAGCCTTTCTCAGTTTTTCCGTGGCAGTCCGTTAACCAACGTCAATGCGCACCGAAGAACGTTCCGGTGATCAATGCGTAAGCCGCTGGATCGCTGACGGGTCAGGGCGGTTAATTGGCCGCGGGAACTGCCTATCGATCCACATGGCGAACGCTTCCGGCGTATTCATCGACTCACGGTTACGGATAAGATCAGCCACAAACGCAGCGTCAATCATGGAGTCGCCGATAATGATCACTTTGTATAACCTATGATTGTGATAGCAGCACACCGAATAGGCTTCCCCGTCGGGTGTATTAACCCGGACGACCGGAAACGACACGGGCCGGAAGCTGGTGTGATATTCGGGCGGAACAACAACGAAGGCGGTCATGGGTGGCTCTCTCACTGTGTGCGTTTTGTCAGTATGTCGTGACTGACAAAGGCATGCGGGCAGCCTGGACTAGAAAGACTGCTCTTACCAGAAAGCCTGGCAGCCTGGAGACCGTTAGACCGCGGCTGCCTATAACGCGCTATGAGCCTCGGTAAGAAAGACCCATGGCGATGTATTGCCTCGGCTGAGAAAACGCCGTGGTGGACTCACAGAGCGCTGTATAAAACGGCTTCGCGATATAAACCTAAATAGAGCCTTTCTTGATTCGCCATGGCACGAAAGAGAAACAAAAAAAGCGCTCTGGGAGAGCGCTCATGAGCTGGGACCACGTTAGACAGAATGGCCGTTACTCGGTTAGCTAATAAAGCCTCGGATGATCCAGCGAACAACACGTCCGGCGAACAGAACGGCGACGGGAACAAGCACAGCCAGCAAAACCACCTGCACAAGCTCGAATAAGTTGCCGTATCCCTGCAAAACTCCACCAATGGCAATAAACGCCCAAAATCCAGCCCACACGATGCTTATTGCCACCCAAAGCCGTGTCCAGCCGGTTGAGGTCAGTATCTTTTCAATTTTATCGTTCACCTGGCTGTCCCTACTTTTTCATTAGTTTTATAGCGCTTAATCGTTATAAACCAACATGACCGCCTCATCGAGTGTTTTGACGTCTTTCGTGCCTTTTTTTAAGCCGAATACAGCGTAAACATCGTGCCAGTCGTTATAAAACACTTGCTTGCCTGCATGAGAGAACACCTCTTCGTAACGGTGGAACGCCTTGCTCTTTTCCCAGTTTTTGTCTTCTCTCTGCGTCCAGGCGATCCGGTGTAGCTCCTGGCGACGCTCGATGTCCGCGCGTATCTTGTCCAGGTCAACACCCATCATCCAGGCCATCTGCTCGACCGTTTCCATATCGAGTTGAGCCGGGTCGAAGTCGGTCATAAATCGATTGATCATGTTCACAAGGCAACTCCCTCATGTGTGTGCATTAGTGGATAACAATGACGACATAGTGCTGGAACGCACTCAGGCACACACTGATAAAAACTACAGTGGCAAAAAGCCTCGTGGTGTTCAAGTTTGTAATGCCAAAAAGAATGGCTTTTATCAGTAAGTGGTAGTTGATACAACCAGCGTTTAAGGTCACGACAAGCCGAGAGCCGTGGTAGTCTCAAACCATGGTTGTAAGAGAGAAGAAAATTTTCTGCTCAGTAGAGAGAGGTAAAAAGTGCCGGACGAACTCAGCACAAAGCTCAGCCGAAAGGCCGAGCAACCGCCACGGCTATTGATTACTCGCAAGACAAAACACGGTAAGCAATCGCGGTCGGTCACTCTGGCCGAAGCCACGGCAATATGGAGCCGCGGGGAATACCCAGCCACGTTCGAAGACGTCATGACCGAGGCGGAATTCCGGGGCAGAGAACAAGAGCTGACCGAGGCGATCGATGCGTGGCTGCAACTGTTAGGCGCTGACATAGCGGAGCCGCGGTTTGATTTCTAACCCGTGGTCTCAGCCGTGGCTAGTAATCCCGTGGCTGCTGTATAAATCTAGGCAGAGCCTTTCTCAATTGCCGAGACCTCGATACCGCGGCGTCTTGATAAATCGATCTAGGGCCGTATCACACCGAGGCTCAGTGGCAGTGGGCAGAAGACCCAAGGTCAGACGGTTAGGGGAGGCGATGGCAATGGCGGCACTCGGCCCCACTTTCCCTCTCCCTTCTACCTACTGCTCTCTCCGGTTTCTCTACCTCTCCGACTGATCTACAGGCTAATGGTCTCTCTACTGGTTTATTTCTCTCTGTGATTACTACTCCGGTGATTCCTTATCCTCTACAGGCTGATCTCTCTCAGGTCAGGTAATGGTCTCTCTGGTTTGTCTCTTAGGGATTTCGTTCTCTCTTACCGATCCGGGTTGTTTCTCTCCTGATCCGGGGATTTCTTCTCTCTGGTTTCTCCTTACCGAGTTCGAGTGGCTTGGAAAAGTTTTCCTCTTTTTCATGGTGTTTCGGGATTTGGCAGGTTTGCGGCTGAGCCTTGTGAAAAGTCTTTCTTTGTTTCGTGGCGTTACCGGATTTCTGGGGAAGCCTGGATGGCAGAGGTCGTGGCCAGATCAGGTAGCCTGGGAGCGGGGAGACCGTTATCTGCGGGAAGCCTTGTCTGGTCTGTTACCGGGCCTGCGAGGGGTTAAACCCTTCATCCGAGGATCAGTGGAAGCTGAGGCGAAGTTGTTGTATTGAATGCCTCATTCCCTCTATATAAATACTCATCCGAGAATAAACATAAATAACATTACTGCACAGAAACGCCTTGAATGAGCTGCTATCGGAAATGCGGAGTCGGCGGCTGCCTGGAGTGGGGGAGACCGTCTCTCTGGGTGTGGTCCGAGCTGCTATCCAGCTTTGCTTCTCTCTGGAAAAGTTTCACCCTTTATCGTGCTGTTCTCGGAATCCGGGGTTGGAGTCAGCGCGTCAATATCATCGGGATCGCGTCAGATTTTCTCTCTGCGCTGTTTTCGTTGTCGAGTTATACGATGACGAGGATTTGATCGGGAAGCGTCTCAGAAGCGCATATAGAGCGTTTCCCAAAAGCACAGATTGCGTGACGTTTCCGTGACTGTCGGAAATCAGCGTTTGATCGGGGTGTGACGGTGGGAAAAGCCCCAGGTGACGCTGCTTGGTGGGGTATGTGACGCTCCTTATAGTTTGATCACCTGAGTGCTTATACTTGCATGCCGAAACGTCACATTACATTTCTTCCTTTAGAATATTTTGCGTCACATGAAAGGAGTAGGTGAGGGTGTAAATAATGCCAACGCACCTATCGGTTGTGCCTTGAAAATAGGGCAAATAATCAGAATTCAGCCAGCTATTTAGGTTAGCGCGTTCTCTTAGCAGCTCCCGGTGACGCTCGAACATGCTGTAAACCAAAGTGTTGGTGTTATTTCGAATTAAGTCCTGAGCCTTTACTTCGAAGTTGTCAGTGGCGACGGGCATAATTTCAAACACCTCTCGGCACTCTTGCTTCAGGTTTTCGATCCTAACGCCTGTTGTGTATAGAGAAGAAGCCATTCGTGCCATCAGGTCGTTCTTAGTTAATTCGGCATGTGCAAAGGCAGGTAGCAGGCAGAGTGACAGCAGGCAGGCGGTTTTCTTGAGCATGCAGAATTTCCCTTGAGGTCAGATTCCTAAGTTGGCATTAAGCCTACTCGTTTTTGACGTTGACCGCATGCGCAGAGATGGGGCTCCGTAGCCACCCAAATAAACGGTGCCGAAATACGCCTCTGACTGGTTGTGTTCAGTCCTCATTGAGAATTTGCACTAAGAAAGGGAATTCTTTGCAGCAGACCTCGTCAATCTCCCTTCTGACGTTACCATGAGCGGCGCTGTCATGGGTTGCGACTGTCAGGTAGTAGTTCTTACCCTCATGCTTGGCAAAAATGATCCACTCGCCAGTTAGCGCCTGTCTTTTGGCAAGTCGTTGTCGGTTTCCGTTGATAGCATCCTCAACAAGCGCAGGAATGTCTTCAGGTGTCAGGTATCGCAATTCACCGGCTTCATTTGCTTCCTGCATTTTCTGTTCAAAAAGAGGGATGCCGCACTGATTGAGCCCTTTGTTTACGTTCATTGCCAAAGAAGCCAATCCACTTTGCTGATAGTGCTTGTGCCAGAGACCTCTTAGCGGTGGGTGGCGGTTCTTAATTGGAGCCTTGAACTTACCTAGTTCGTTGTTTTCTAACAGCGCAATTTCATGGACTACCTGAGCGGGGTTTTGGACACCAGAAAGGGCGCCTCCTAATAGGTTTACAGCCAGCAAGATACTGTAACGGCCAGGGGCCACTTGCTCCAAACCGATCTGCTTTGAAAACTCCCTAAGATCGACATCGGAAACCTCAGTTGCGCGACCTGTGTCGTCCTCAACGATTGTTGCGCTAATGCTGACATTGGGCATAACCACCTCACTCAATTTATATTTTCTACACTATTCAGTTACCCAATAAAAAGATCAAGAAAAAGCCGCCAGGGGCGGCTACTTGTCAGAATTACATACCTTTAGGCGCTTTGCGTAAGTCATGCAGAGGCGATAAACAATACGAACCGCCTTTTAGATCAGATTAGAATTTACCGGCTTAGCGTTCGGCGGTGAGCCACTGAAGTTCGGAACTGGTGCGGCTGTTTTCTCGCTCGAAAAGCTCAGCGATCGCCTCGTCGGTCATGTAGCGCTCTTTCAGCTCGCCCTTGATCTGGTTAAGGATTAACTGCTGGGCGCGCAGCGCACGTTTTGCCTCATCAGCATCGGTCGCCTCATCAGCACTGTTCATACGATCTTGGTGACGGCGGGTGATGAGAAGCTGGCGGCGGAGCCGGTTTACTACTTCATGAGGAATGCCTGTCGACATCGGTATCTCCTGTTGTTGGCGAAAATGCGGTTTTTCTCTGCTTGATGACCATTCACCGTGATTTAGATACACGAAGGTCAAGATGGGGTTGCTGACCTATCCATCATGGTCGTCTTCATATGACACTGTTCTAGTAAGTAAGAACGGAGGGAGTCGGTAATATCGCATGACCGTTTATCGGGACCGATTTCAGTAAGAGCTTATCCTTACCTGTGGCTGGCCAGACCACCCTACGCATCAGCGTCAGCATTACCCCGTTTATCGACCCCATGACAGACTCCAGTTGCCAAGGTGTCACCGCCCCATCGTCACCCTCGGAAGGGTCGCACCCGATCGTTTCCAACCTGATGCTTGCAGCGGTCATACGATTTTCCGAATCCTTCCCCTGTGGTGCGCGGCGGTAGGGGCCGCTCCGAAACTGTCCTGAAAGACTGGCCAGCGCTTGGCCGATGCCGCTTTCTATGATTCGGGCGATAGTAAGCGGTGACTTATTGTCTATCAAGACAATATAGGCAGACAAGATGTGATCGTTGCTATTTTTTGGGAAGGACTCTTATACTTGGGGCATTAGAGGGGAAGACCGAGTAGGGAGATCAACACTTTCGGAAGGTAAGAGCCTCTATTTCAGTGTGTATTTTGCCTGGAGCATAGCATCGGCTGCCACGGACTCGGCGACTGATCACTACCTCTGGGCTTATTTTGGCCAATAATGGTAAGTAAGCATTGACTTACACTAGCAGGGGTGGTATCGTAAATCATCTTGAGGGTTTGCCATGACCCCCTGTTCTTGCCATGCTGTTCCTAAGTAACAAAAGCCCCTCTCCCCGTGGGGCTATTTTTTTGCCAAAAAAAGAGACGTCATAGACGCCTCTCTTCGTGCTGGGCTCTTAGTCAATCAAAAGCGGCCATTGTCCTGACGTAACAGGCAGCCAAGTGATTCAGAAAGTGGTGAACGTTCCCGTTGTGGAAGTCGATCTGAGTAAGAACGTTCATCACGGTAAGCTGCTCATTGGGAGGCGCTTGATGGATCAGCTCAATCACCGTCTCGGTTCCGATCAAGTGAACACCGTCGGCGGCCTGGACTTCATAGAGGCGTGACTGCAACGCCTTTTCCTCGAAGAACAGCTTCAGCCATTTCTGCGTTTGAACAGGCTCTCCAATCATGACGTCCTCGGCTCGGTGGGGTGCTAGGTTCATTGTCTGCGTCTCTTGCTGTTGTGTGCGTAACGTCATGATGCGACACGCTTAACAGGCACTCTATAAACAAAAATGCCCCTCGAAAGAGGGGCGTAGAGATCGAACATGGAACTACAAAGGAATCATGCTGGAGAACCGGTATCGGCCTCTGGAACATCAACGACATCTGGCCCGACAATGGCGTCTTCACCCTGCACACCAGGAGCTTCCATGCGCAAAATACCGGTTTCAAACAGCAGACCTAAATCGACGATATTGGTGCGACCCTGATCATCAGTGACTTGGAACTGGTCAAAGCCTTGCTTGCCAACTTGCTGACAGAACAGGTGTGAGGCTTCGATGGGGTTACGGGCCTGAACGGCGCCTGACAATGTAACGCGATAGACGCGGTCTTGGGACATGGTGCGGGTAACTCCGATGGTGAATTCTTACCTCTATCTTATACTAAGTAAGCACTTACTTACCAGTCATGCAGGCAAAAAAATAGCGACTCGTAAAGAGCCGCCTAATATCGGAATATCAAACGAAAGATCGCTTGATGTTGCGTATGATAAACGAGCGTAGCAGGGCGGACAACTGCCCCGACGCTGGCTGTCTACTTTCCTGACGTGGGACGAACGCAGGGTAAGCCTAGATGCTCCATGAGGTCGCACATAGTCTGCTGTGAATGAAACCGTCCTTTGGCTTTGGCAAAGCGGACGGCGAGTTCCGCGGTCTTCACCGTCTTGCGCGCCTCGCTGATCATGGTAGGGAAGTCGCGATCGGGACTGAGCACCATGCGGATGTCTTCGAGGTAGCGCATTATCTGGCGTTCATCGGCTCGGGTCTCGGCGAGCTGTTCCTCGACCGCCTTGAGTTCCTGCCGGGTGACTTCGTTGCGCCGATCGGTGTCCTCGACTGCCTTCTGGATCGCCTCAGCGACGATACAACTGATTCGAGCCTGCTTCTGTGGCCAACCACCTTTGAAGCTGCGGGCGGCGGGTAGATTGATGACTTCACGAGCTGCCACGAGAGCGAGTTGGTCAATGTCGGCACTCATGGGCTTGTCTCCAAAACATGGGCGTAACGCTCAAGGTCTTCTACGCGACAAAACCACTTAACTCCCTCCGGGGTCATGGATTCGCGGGTAGCGATCACCGCTTGGCGGATTGCCTGAGCTTTAACATTGGCCAGACTGGCGGCTGTGGTCTCATCCAAGACCTGCTGCATGGCGGGGCGAGCCTTCTCCGCCTCCTTCCACGCCTGACCATCGTCGCCCATCAGCATATCGTCTATGCGATAGACGGCGGATTGCAGTTGATGGCGTAGCCGGCCGTTCTGAGCCTCAAGCTCATTGACGTGATTGAACAGCGCTTCGGTGGTATCAGTGTCGATCCAGGGGTATTTCTTCATTTCCTGCTCGTATTGCTTGGCAATATCACTCTTCTGACTCATGGCTGTGCGCTCAAATGAGCTTCAAACTCAGAAAAGCCGCCAATATGAATGCCATCGATAAACACCTGGGGCACCGTCTCAACCGGTTTGCCAATTGCTTTCTGAAGATCAGCCTTTGTGATCCCTTTCTCGACTATATCGATGTAGCAGCACTCTACCGATGGCAGTGAGTTGGCCAGGGCTTTCGCTTTATCGCAGAAAGGGCAGTTCGCTCTGCCGTAAATGGTGATAAACATAGCAGCTCTCCGGTTACATGAAGTGGATCATCGCCTGAGCGATGGTGACGTTGTGTTCTTTGGCGTATGCCTCGATCTGAGCCATCTTGAGCCCGTTCTCGATAGCCACACGCGTCTGCTTGGTCTGCTTAGCGTTGCCACGGATTTCAGCCTTCTTGCTTCCACGGCGCCGCTTCGAGCCCTTGACTGCATAAACGCTGTTATTCAGCAGCGCCTGGCTCTCGTTGTGCTTTGGTTTCTTACGTCTTGGCATGGTTTTATTTCCTCACGCCTCTTCATGTTCTTGGTGTAGAGAGGCTTGCGTTGCGTTACTGGACAGAAAACCGGCAATGCGATCGATCTCGGCGTGCAGGTCATCGCTATCCAGTGCCCGACGTAACTGCTGGGCGATCTGGTCTTTCAGCTCAGCGGCGAAGGCACTTTCGTAACCCAGTAGATTGATGTATTCGCGGGCGAAAACATCTGGGTCCATGGGGTGTCGGTAGGTCTCGCTCTTCTCAGCAATCAACATGCCAGCGGTGATGTGTCGTTTTCCTTCGCGGGTCTTGATGTAGTAGATCGGCTGCTGTTCGTTGCCCGCCACAATGTCGGCCAATTTGGGCGTGAAAGGGGTAATCCGAATAGCGCGGGGTCGCCGAATGAAAAGGTTGTCGATGTCGGTCATGGGTGTCTCGTGGTATAGTAAGTAACAACTTACTGATTATCTCTTACACATAGAGGCGTCGCAATGGAAAAACAGCTACCAAAGCCAGCGTTTGAATTAGACGCTATTGCCCGCGTTACCCATGAAGTGAATCGAGCGTATTGCCAAGCTCTGGGCGATGACAGTCAGCCTACCTGGGAAGAGGCGCCCGATTGGCAAAAGGACTCAGCTCGGATGGGTGTCTGCATGCACCTAGCTAACCCCAATGGCGGCCCTCAAGCTGGTCATGAAAGCTGGATGCGTCAGAAATTGGCAGAAGGGTGGGTATACGGCCCCGTTAAAGACCCGGTGTTAAAACAGCATCCGTGCATGGTGCCTTTCAGTGCATTACCGCGTGAGCAACAAGCCAAAGACTTCATCTTCCGAGCCGTCGTTCTAGCGCTCGCTTAGTCCTACCAAAAAGCGCCAGGGAGGGCGCTTAAAGGGCGAGTCACTGCAAAGGTTGGCGATCGCCCACTCAACCGCGAAACCCCAAGAGCTTCTGTGTCACACCGAGGGCCGACATGGACACTGTTCTATTGAGTAGCTGTAACGATGCCAACGCTAGCAACGGATACCTGAAGCATGGCGCCCCGATGCGTCTGGCCACCGAGATCAGGCGCATGGGTCGCACCTGCAAAGTGATCGACTTGTTCACCAAGCTGAACGACAAGGCGTGGGAAATCCTAATCGACAAATATGTGGATAAAGACACCCGCTTGATTGGTATCTCCACCACGCTGCTGTCGACCTACTTCACAGGTGACGACCTGGAGCGTGAGGTTTACTTCTGGGGAATGCCTTATGAAATATTTCGTGAACGCATTGCCATGATCCGCCGTCGTGCTCCGAATGCGCTGATTGTCGTTGGCGGCAGTCAGGTTGGGATAGAGACTGCTGCCACGCTGACGGACTACATCGGCATCTTCGACCTGTTCATCAGCGGGCAGGGCGAGGGGCCGATCAAGGCGATCATCCGGCATCTCTACGACGGCACCGACCTCAAGATCACCCGGGCTCATGATGTGCCGTTCGTGACGCAGGAGTCCTACCCTAACCATAACTTTAAAACCTCAGACATCGTGTGGCTGCCTGAAGACCTGATGGAGTATGGCGAGGGTGCTGTCGTCGAGGTGGCACGCGGCTGTGTGTTCAAGTGTTCCTACTGCACCTACGACCTGATCGGCAAGTCCTGGGGTGACATGGTCAAAGACCCTGGCGTGCTGCGTCGGGAGCTGATGCGCAACTATGAAATGTGGGGCACCACCCACTACATGATCCCAGACGACACCTTCAACGACTCGATCGAGAAGGTGCGGATGCTGCACAAGGTCTTCACCTCGCTACCCTTCCAGATCGAGTTTGGCACCTACATTCGCCTCGACCTGTTCATGCGCAACCCGGACATGGCCAAGCTGCTGCTGGAGATGGGCATACGTGGCGGCAATCTGGGCATCGAGACGCTGAACAAGAAGGCCGGACGACTGATCGGCAAGGGCATGGGTGAAGAGCGCGTCAAGGAAACCGCTGCGCAGGTGCGTGAGGTGTGGGGCAATAAGGTCGTGATGCGGGCCAACTTCATCCTCGGCTTGCCGGAAGAGGATGAGGACTCGATGTATCGCACCCTGGAATGGCTCACCGATCCCGACTGCCCGTTCCACTACGCCGAGTTCAATGCCTTACGCATCGACCGTGACGCGCCCAAGAGCAAGATGGAGTTGGAGGACATGAAGCGGCTCGGTTACACGTTCGAGAACCGGATGCTGTGGAGCCGCAAGAGTGACGGCATGTCATATCGACGAGCACAGGCGTTGAAGCTGGAGTTTAAGAACAAGATTTACCAGTCGCGACCCTACGCTGCAATGGTGATGGCCTTCGGTGTGCCTGATCGCAACAACGTGGGTATCTCGACCAGCGAGATTACTCGGATGCTCGACGCCAGGGTCGATCTGGTTACGTCACGCGGAGAGACCAAACCCCTGGGTCGGATGATGCGCGAGCGAACTCGTCCCCGCACTGATCACTACATTCGCCGCCTTGTCACCGAAGAGCATGAGCCGCAAACGCTACTACCTTATGGCGTTGAGCCAGTGAAGCTGATCTCGCTTCCAGGTGCATAAATCATCATGCTCTATTTTCGCGTGTAAGCGCTTGGAAGTCTGACGTATACGACGACTTACTTCGAACTGGGAAACGTCTCCTGCGTGATTTCTGAGCGCTTCCCAGTCGATTCATCAGCGTTGTTATTATTCGTCAACTTCATGCTTGGGGCGTGTCGCGATCCATCCAGTGATTTCGTCACTGGGGCTGGACAGCAATAAGAATTGGGTGATGCAAGAAGGGGCGTCTTCAAAGCAGTAACGCCGCTTGAATGGCGAGGTTTCTGTCACGCCGACACAGATAGCCAGCGTAAACATGAGGCGCTGTAATCCAATGTAGGTGCCGTCCGGCAGCCGTCTTGCACCTACGTATTCATGCTCGTTCCGCATGACCCGGGTGAAGTCATCTTGCTCGCCCTCTGGGAAGAGAAAATCATCGGTTGCTTCCATTGCATTCTCTTAACATTTTGCCGTAAAAATGGGCACCCGAAGGTGCCCTCGCACACACAGCCACTTTACGCTGTATTCTGACGGCCAGTAGCCTGCCTCCTGGCTTCACCCTAGCATAAAGATGAACTCAGCAGACGGGGGCAGAACCCCCGTCATTAGTGCGTCTCTCACTTGCTGGTAATTTCCTTGTAGCGTTTGATCATGGCGTGATCGCCGGTAGACAGATCGCCCATCGAATCGATCAAGCGGAAGGCTTTCAGGATCGCCATCACCTGACCCGTCTGCGCGTTGGCCGTGCCCTGCGTGTATGCCTTGCCAGGGTTGGACATATAGGCGTTGCGTAGATCGACAGAACTGATTCGCTCGTTCTCGACCAGGAAGTCGAATGCTAGGCGGGTGTAGACGCTCAGTGAGGTGCCGCGAACCCACCAGTCCATGAGGTTCACGACTTTCTCGCGAGTCTTCTTGGGTAATTCCGCGCAGTCCGCCAGTATCTCGTCGCGCAGTGATTCAGCATCCGCCTCGCTCATGCCGCTGGTTAGCTTCCAATGTTCGATGGTGGGGCTGATCTTGCCGCTGACTACCGCTGCGACATCGATCGCTTCGCGAGGCGCAGAGGGTTCGTCGCTGGATTCCTTCTTTGCCTTCGCCTGTTTCTTGGCTTCTGAGGCCATCGTTTGCTTGGCTTTCTCCACTTCATCCTCGGGAATAGTGGCCTCTTCCAAGCGCTTTTCCCGCTCAACTGTCTTGAGTTCAGCTTCGAGGTCATCCATGGACACCTCTTCCTGAGCTACTTCAGCAGGTGCCGCCTCAACCTCGTCAGCTTCTTCAGCCTCAACCTCATCCAGCTCGGCAATCAGCTCTTCCTGAGCAGCTTCCAAAATGGCGTCGGCATCGTGTTCCGCTTCAGCCTCTACCTCAACAGCTTCGAATTCCAGGTCTTCGAGTGAACCAAGACCTTCAACGTCAGCGAAGAGAGCATCCAGGTCGTCCATCTGAGTTGCTACGTTAGCCATGATCGTTCTCCTAGTGGTTTTGTGTGCTAATTAAATATTTCTTACAAGTTGAATTTTACGCGCATGATCGTGGCGTAATACGCTATTTTCTAGTTATTTAGCGGCACTTTGTTCGAACGTCACAGAACTCAATCGACCTTTCGCAGCACAGAGCAGCCCGTCAAAGACCAGCACCAATACCGCGACTGGGCCAACGATAAACATGCCGTATAACGCCAGCAGAGCGGTAACTAGATCGGAGTCAGCCAAGTGTTCTCGTAACATTAGCCACGAGACCTGGACGGCACGGATAATGCCGAGAGGAATGCTAAATAGCAGCTTGATGGCATTCACAGCAGAGACGCGGTAGTTGCTACCCATTTCAACCGGGAAGGCCCGGAAGGTGAGCTGGTTTGGCATGTCTTTCTTTTTCATAAGTCACCAATTACTTATCAAGTGGGGTAACAATAAAGCCCGGATACTTGTTACGAGCCGTAAAGAAGCACTGCATCATCAAGGCTACATCGTAGATTGCCGCGTGAGCTTTGCTGAGGTCGTAAGTGAAGCCGAGTGACTGGGCCAACTCTTTAAGACTGGGTGGTTTGCCGTCAGGCGTTGCCCAGTTACAACCAATCATCGTGTCGTAAATCTCGACGTCCGGCAGGTCAATACCAACGCGATCCATTTCCGTCAGCAAAAAGGGCAGATCGAACCCGATACCGTTGTGGGCAATGACCATATCCACACGACCAAACAGCTTGGCGATCTTCGGAGCTACTTCTTCCCAGGTGGGCATGCCTTTCAGTTCATCCAGGCTGATGCCATGCACCTCTTGAGCCTTCGCATCGATGCTGCGCTTGGGGTCAATGCGCTGTTCAAACTTGCCTAGCGCCTTGCCCGTATGGAAATCATGAACGATGCAGCCAAACTCAATGATGCGGTGGCCCTTTTCCGCAGACAGGCCAGTGGTTTCAAGGTCAAATCCGAGCACTGTCGGCATGACAAACTCCTTTTCTCATAGGGGCTCAAAGCCCCCGTCGGTGATTTCTTTAATCGTGGCTTTCATTCGGTCACGCGCAATTTTGGCCGGCAGCACTTTGTCAGTCAGATCGATACGCCTTTCGCGCTTAATGTCACCAGTGGCGGTGCGCATGATCACGCTGAGGCTGTCGTCGTTGCGGTGTATCGAAACCAGCGTGTAAGGGTGTTTGCGAATAGCGTGATACTCGAACGGCACACGGTCATCTTCGATGCGCCGAGCCTCTTCCAGCATTTCACGCCAATCCTCACCCGCCAGCCCTGATACACAGGCCCAAAGGGTGTCGAGCATCAGGTTCATTTCGCGGTGCGTGATGCGGCCGGTGTCGTAGTGGTGGAGTATGCGGGTCATTTCATCCATGGCCTTGCGCTCCAGTTCGTCTTCGACAGTAGGTAATTCGGGAAGCATTGGTGCTCTCCTGCGTGTCTCTGTGAGAGCTATTTTCAGACGAAAAGAAGCGGGGATCAGTGTCCCCGCTGCGTTCAAATCGGACGTGTTTAGCGACCACTAACGTCGCCTGATACGGTTGAAACTGAGCCGCCTATCGCGTTGCAATCGACATCACCGCTGACTGTCTTCACATTGCCTAGCACGTTCTCAGACACCTCGACATCACCGCTGACCGTCGTCACTTGACCTACATTGCCAGTCACCTCGACATCGCCGCTGGCAGTATCGAGACGTTCAACGTCACCATTGACCGTGATTTGTATGTCACCAATCAAAGTGTCTGACTGCGATACGCCATCGACGACGACCTTGCCCCGCGCATCAATGCTGACACTGCTACCAACAAAGTCACGGCCATCGATGATGATGCGGCTTTTGCCCTTGCCACTGTGCATTTGGAAGATTTTCATGATGGGCGCTCAGTGAAGGGTGGATTCGAGGCACTTCTGACGCTGCGCTTCACCAATGATCAGTTCGATCTTGTCGATGCGTTGCGCCAAGGTGCTATGCGTGTCGGGCATGAAATTAACCGGGCACTTCATACCGGAACTCAGAACCAGTCCGCGAATGAGGGTTTGCAGTTGGAAATTCCACGACCACGAAAAAGCCCCTTTGCCTGGATTATCAGGGTCGGCAGAGGTCTCGAAACTGTTGCCTACGATGATCGTCTTGTCGAAGAAGGCTGCCTGGGCGCGATAGCACTGATCCACGATAGTTTTTACCGTTTCGCTCTCGATGTTAGATACCACATGGGGCATGTAGGAGAGGGTATAGGCGGCCACGTCGAGGAAGGTGCGGTCAGCGATGAAGTTATCCTCATGCTCGCTAAACAGGTTGATGCAGTGAGACACCATGTTCTGTTGCACTTCTAAACGGCGAGCAAAGGGAATGATCTCATTGGGGGAGACGCCGAAAGCCCGATTAACATCAGAGAGCTTGACGTCGATATAGGTCATGTTCCACTTCGTCGCAACGGCTTTGGCCAGGGTGGTTTTGCCGGACTTGTGGGCACCAGAAATGCCGAAGCGATTCATATAGTTTCCTCAGAGAAGGTCGGTGCGAATGAAGGTGCGAATGTCGGCCATGTGATTCAGCGGTTTGCAGTCGACATTGACGTAATTGGACTGGCTGTCCATGTTAGGGAAGAACGTGTCGGCATCGGCCGCCGTGTCGTGGATATAGGTCAGGATGATTTCGTGGCACAGAGCGCTTTCGATCACCTGCTTATAGACCTGAGCGCCGCCAATCACGAAAAGATGATCAACCATCGAACGCTCAGCGTTCTCCAACGCCACCTCGATGCTGCCGACACGGTTCCACTCAGTTGTGAAGATCGATCCGCCGCTAGCTAAGATGTAGTTGCGACGGTTTGGTAACGGTTTGCCGATTGACTCGTAGGTCTTGCGGCCCATCAAAACAGCGTGGTGCTCAGTGGTTTGCTTGAAGTGACGCATGTCCTCCGGCATTTTCCAGATCAGGTCGTTGTTACGACCCAGTTCCCAGTTACGACCTACAGCGGCAATAGCGGTGATTTTCATATTGTTACCTAAGTAATCGGTGACTTACTAAGCGGGGCGTAATAGCCCCGCGCATTAAAAGCTGCGGTCTAGTTCAGCAATCCACGATCCGCTAAGCGCTGGTCCAGGGCGCGTTCGCGAGCAACAACCGCATCCCGTGCCACCATGCCACTTGCGGCCGAAAGTTTATGCAGATGCTTCCGAGCAAGGATAGACAGCTTAATTTCATTTTCAGAGGCTTCCATTGCCTCCCTATTTTCACGAGCGATGGCGGATATTTTGCCGCGCCAATTGGCATAAAAGTCGCTGGTGTATAGGGGCTTGCCTAATGTGCGAATATCCATCAGGCGTGCCCCAAAATTTCAGCCATCGCTTTAGCGATCGACTCACGGTCGACCACAACAATGTGGTTGCTGAGGTCTTCAACCAGGCTCTTAACGGCCTCTGCCATCCCCGGCTCGATGGGCATGTAGGGAACGCCGCCTTTGCTACCTTCGCTCCACTTCTCGATGTGGCCGTTGAGTTTGTTTAGCAGCATGAATGCGGCGCCTAGTTGCGGAGCAATTTTCTCAGCTAGCACCTTCTCCATACCTTCCAAGCGCTCAACCTTGCTGGCCAGCTCAGCTTTCTCATTGGTGAGCTGACGCTGCACACCGGCTTCATCAATGAAGGACTGAACCAGCTCGTCATGACACTTGGCCAGCTCGTTGAATTCCGCATTCTTTTTGGCCAGCTCGTTGTTGGCTTTGAGTAACTGGAGGCGTAAGCGGCTCTCTTGAAGACCGCAGGCGCGATGGGAGATGATCATTGTGGTCATGTTGTGTTTCCTCGTTTCAGTGTGTTTGCTCATTATTGAGCATTAAAATATGGCAGTCAGTAAGTTGTTACTTACTGTATTAGACCAACTAAAAGCCGCGATCAATGCCTAGCTGGCGTAAGGCTTCGCGTTCATTACTCAACGCCCGGTCCAACTCCAACCGAAGGCGAGAGAGTTCGCATTGACAGTGGTGCTTGAGGTAGGTGACAAACTCTTCAGCCGCCTCCGAAGCATTGCCCTCAAAACACAACTGCCCATTCTGCTCAAAAAACCTTCCGTGCGAACCAATGTGCATCGAAAAGCCGGGTATTGATAAGTGAACCATCGGGGAAGGGTGCCCAAATTTCTGAATATCCCGAGTTAATACGCTATTCATGTCGGTCATCACGGATGATGTCTCCAAGGCTTTCAACCTGCTTTTCTAAACTGGCAATGGTTTGTTCCATGCTCTTAATTTGACGGATAAATATGTCTGAAGGTTTACCCTCTTCGGTGCGCGCCTCTTCTGGGTCAATGTCCAGCGCGTCGCTCACTTTAATCAAGGTCTCCCAAAGCGCGTCGACTTCATCGGTGCGATCGGTAGCGGCTATCAAAGCGCGTGCGAAGTCGAATACATAGGGGTTGAGGTCTTCGCTGCCGTCCGGCTGTGCCTTGAGCTTAAATCCGTTGGCCAGGGCCAGATCGCGAATCTGTTCGTTAGTCATCTTTGCCACGTTCCTTCTGATAGTTAGCTTGGGATCGCGACGGCCATGAAGCTCGCAGTAAGCCTTAACGTAGCCAGCCATTTCGAACCCATGACGGACGGAGGGTGTGTTCTTGGACGTTGCTATAACGCAGCCACACTTTCGTCTACTCATCCCCGATTATCCTGCGCTGCTTTGTGTTCAAGCATTATTGCGGATACTCAAAAGGGGCACGATAGCCCCTTCTTGAATCAAGTATAAGTAATTGGTTACTGCCATAGCAAGACGCACGAAGGTAAATAATCGCGCCTTTCAGTAGGGAATGAAATCGCGAAGTATCTCATCATCGGCATTTCGAACCTCGTAACAGACACCCATTGGCTGTTTGCCGATAAAGTCCCACGCTTCTTTTGCTGAATATACCGTTACCTTCCGCCGACCGTTAATGTAAACCCGGTGAGTCATGGGGCGACGGCGCTCTTTTTCCTCTTTGACCTTGTCGATGCTGTCCATGCAAATCTGCATGGCTTCGGCATAAAGAACCGCGTCACCTTTATCCATCACCCGAAGCAACTGCTGTTTCTCTTGGAGGTAGATCGTGGCGAAGTCCAGGTCGTGTTCGACGATAGACTTGGTGTTGTCGATCAGGTCAGCCAGCTTGATCGTTTGAGCAGAAGGGGAGGCGCTGGCCAGCTTCTCACGCTCCACGCTCTTGCGAGCTGCCCGGTTGCCATCGGCTGAGGTTTGAAAATCCGACACCCATTCGACCAGCGCTGCAACTTCAAAGCCGAACTCTTCACTAATCGCCTCGATAGTAACGTGCGTGTCTTCCACGACGTCATGCAGATAGGCGGCGGCTATCATTTCCGGCGTGCCACCTGCCTCTTGGACAATCTCGGCTACACGGAAAGGGTGGGTGTGATAGGGCTCGTCGGTATATTTCCGACGCTGGTTGATAGCCAGGTGAGCCGCCTTAGCAAATATCGCTGCGCGGGAGACGATGTTCATGCCACTTCCTCTGCGGTTTCCAGTTGAATAATACCAGGCGCCACGCCCTCGATTGCGTTCAGGTGCCGAATACGAATGCCTTTTGTCTTGCTGCTGCGAAGATGGCCATCGTAGGCAGCCAGCAGTGTGGCTTCCCTATCATCTACCGCTGCAAAATGAGCAATCCTACGTGAAGAATTACGCACCTCGAAAAGCTGTAGTCGTTTGTCAGCCCGATTGGTTCGCTCAAGGGCGTAACCCAGGCCATCGAGTTGAACGTAGTTACGCCACAACATCGGCCATTGACGCTCGGCCATATCACGCGGACTGCGATAAATGCTGGTTGACGCCCACCAGCCGCCACTTGCGAAGCCTCGACTCCAACAGGGTGGGCACTTTGCTCGCTGCTTACCGCGACTTTGCTCGCAATTGAAAGTATCCACCAGCCAGTCACCGCCGCAGTGAGGGCAGCACTGCATGAAAGACTCCGGCATGTAGGGAAAGAACCGCGCTTCTTCGATTAAGCTGCTCATTTTAAATCCTCTTAGGGATATATTGGTTCATGACAGCACTACAAAAAGATGCCAGACAAAGCCAGCGGGCGTCTGCACGCTGCCCAAGTAGGTCAATTTATCGTTCGGCTCTGTGATGAGTTGCCCAGTGGCATAGATACGAAACCGACGAGTCACAGCCGGAGCTTCCAGGTCGAGCTGAATCCAGAGACAGGTGACGCCATGTTGATGGCCCACATGCAGCACAGTGGCGTCTGCTGGTATTTGGAACTCCGACTGTTCAGCAGTCATTGAGAACTTATGAATGGTAGATGGCATGTTTGCTTCTTAGTGTGTGTGTTGAATTGTCATTATCAGCGCATAAGAAAAGGGGCTCAAAGCCCCTTAACGTTACAAGTATAAGTAATTGGTTACTGCCTTCACAAGTCCGAAATAAGCCTCACGACCCGGCCAGTAGAGTCATACCGCTTGAGCGCTCTGTCGCCGGTCAGCAGCGTCATTCCCTCAACGGTCGCCTGCGCTATCAGCAAACGGTCGAAGGGGTCTGCATGATGCTTTGGCATGTTCTGAACAGGCAGCGTGTGCTGAGGCAGTATGGGCATTGTTTTGATGAACGTGCCTTCCAGATTCTTCATCACGCCACTGGCATTAATTCTTAGCTTGCCGTTGCCAGATTTGATAGCGATTTCCCACAGCGAGACTGCGCTATACCGAACCTCTTCGGCGTCATCGAGTGTCATGCTAACCTTGGAGTTAATACGTTCATCACCGGCCAATAGCCAAATGATAATGTTGGTGTCGAGCAGTAGTCTCATCCCAGGTTATCCTCGTGAAAGCTGGCCAATTCGTCGCCTTCCAGGGGAGCGTCCCAGCCTTCGGCGTATTCGATTTCATCTTTCATGCACCCCAGTAGCTTCAGAGCATTCGACTCCTGCTCGATAGGCACCAGACGCACCATTGGCTTGCCGCGTTTCGCAATTATCACTTCATCACCTGCCATTGCCTTCTCGATCAGCTTTGAGAGTTGTGACTTGGCGTCGTGAATGTTGACGTCCACCATAACCTCCAAACTAGCTAAGTAACTTAGCTAAGTGTAATCGACTCTTCCTGGCTACGCGAATCCTCTTCCGCCGGAGTGACGTGGTTGATCCAAGCACCTATGCCGTTTTTTTAGTGTAGGCAAATAGCTCGTCCCAGTAATTATGGTAACGAGGTGAAGTTTATTTCTAGTTAATACGGTTAGAAATCATTAGTTTTATTAATATTTAATTTATATGTTGAAATAATACATTTCGTATTAAAAGTATAGTAAATAGGGATAATTTACCTTTAAGTGAAGGTGTTGTTGCTATAATGAATGATGTTTGTCATTTAAGCGGGGGGGGTTATGAATACTTGTTTTTATGGTGACAACCGTTACTCCGAAGGGACAGAAATTTGCCAGCAAGGTCGTGTTATGAGGTGCATAGGGGGGGCGTGGTCAGACACAGGAAGAGATTGTCCTGAAGGCTTTATCGAGGAAGAAGAGCGAATTCAAGAAATATTGAAAGATATACCAACTTCTTTAGAAGAGCGAATTAAAGAATTATTGAAAGATATACCAACTTCTTCAGAAGAGGGGGAGAAAGAAAAGAAATATTCTTTAGATACTTCTCATGAGAGCATTAGTCAAGCTGGTCGAAATTACGTCCTTTTTGCTGAGAAATGGAGCCTGACAAATTATGGGGGTTGGGTAACTGGCGTAGGGGCTGAAACAATGGGAGAAGTTTGCGGAGGTTCTTTCGCTCCATTTAAAATACCTTCAGGGAATATTTACTACATAGACGATGAATTTCAGCGATGCCCAGATAGGTTACTTTCTTACAAAGAAATTAGATACCGCGGGTAGTGGAAACACTTTAATGCAGGCGGAAATAAACCAATGAACCAGCTACAGCTTGCTCATAAAGGCGGTATTTACGTCTTTTCGCTTGCTGTAGCTTTGTTTCATTTTGCACTCGGTATATGGCTTTGGCTGTTATACGAGTGCTTGTTACCCACGCTCACTCCACGAGTGGCCGCTTATTGAGTTGAAGCGAGTGACGGTGGGAATCGCTCACGGATAACAACGGTGGTCATCACGCAGTTTCCTTGGGTGCGTATTCCGATTGGCATTCCCCGGAACGCTTAATGATGGCGTCGCGAAGCGCTCGCATATTTCGCTTAGCCTCAGAGTCACACCAGGTATTCACAGCAGATCGGGCACACTTCACGCCCTGATGACCCTTGACCCACTTCAGCTTCACATACTTGGCACCCAGGGCAGTCAGTCGCAATGCGCGGTCGCGGATAGCGTCAATTGCCCCAAGACAGTCCGACTCGATCACCACGATTTGATCTTTGAGGTCTAAACGAGTCTCTAAGTGAGCCAGCGCTTCCTCCAATGCGATGATCTCGGCGTTTTGCGAATCCTTGACCCCAGGGAGCGCTCCAGAGAGGCGTTTGGTTTCAGGTGGACTTCCAAGTTTCATCCAAACTGCCCAGCCTGTAGCGAGCGTATTGGGGCAATGAGAGGCATCGCAGAACACTGTCACGAACTTGGCCCGGCGCTCAGCAAGATTCTGATACATGGTCATTTCATAAGCTCCACAGGATGGCTGGGCTCGTCTTCGCGGTCACGACCTTTGTAATACAGCTCAGCGTCACCTTTCAGAACGTCGTGGAACGTGATGCCCTCTTCAAGAACGCAGTAGTAGATGCCGGTCGTCTTATGCCGACACAGCGGCCTGCCGAACCAGTCAATACCGCAGGCTTCAAGTTCATTAATTGTCATTGTTGTTCTCAGCCTCCTTACGAATAGCAATCTCACTTGTAAAAACGGATGCCCACATTACACCCAATTGGATATTGGGTTTAACGAAAGAATGGCGACCGTCGGCGATCATCTTCATCACGTTAAGGATGTATACGCTGTCCATTTCCTCGACCAGCATTGCACCGCCACTCTTCGACTTGGATAGCCAGCAGCGGAGTTCGACGGCCTTGATGTAGCCAGCGCTGTCGTGCTTTAACTGCTTGGCAAGCTCCAAGCGGCGTTCCGCGTCGGAACTCCTGGCAGCCTTTTTATCGATCGACGCGAAAGACGGTGCGGCAGTAGTGGGAATCACCGGTTGCTTAGTAAATCCGGCGAGCGCACCCCATGAAGGGTTATCCATTGGTAAACTCCTGAATTAGCAGCGCTTTTGCTGCAAAGATATTTTCGATCAAATAGCAGAGGGGAGACAGCGCGACGTTGCGGCCGCGCTGCTGATCACTAAACGGCGATGGGTGCCTTAATAGCGGGTTGAAAGCTGTAGTCGAAAACGCTGATGTCGTGGAAGGTGTATTCGCTTGGGTCATTTACCTGACGATGAAGCACCACGTAGGGCGAACACTCGACAACCTCGCGTGGCAACTGCTCAGCGATCTGGTCAATGTGGTTGGAGTAGAGGTGCGCATCGCCGATGGTGTGAATAAACTCCAGCGACTCCATGCCAACGCACTTGGCAATCATGTGAGTCAGCAGCGAGTAGCTGGCGATGTTGAACGGCACACCCAGGAAGAAGTCTCCGCTGCGCTGATACAGGTGACAGGACAAGCCGCGAGTCGCTGGAACCAAGCGATCCAGCAGTTCAGGCGGTATCGAGTCTTTGTTGGTCAGGTGCCCAGAGATAAACAGCTCGACTTCGGCTTCTGTCAGCTCGCGAGAGTCGTCGCGGTCTATCTGGAAGGCACGCTCACGGGCAATCTCACAACGCTCGGCGTAGGTCAGCTCACGGCTGTAGAACTGGACAAAAGAGTGGCAGGGCGGTAGCGCTTGCTCTTCGACCACCGACGGATTCCAGGCAGTCAGGATCAGTCGACGCGAGTCGGGATTGGTGCGAAGTTGATGAAGCAGGTCGGCGATCTGGTCGATCTTCCGCTGTATCGTCACTAAACCTTTTGCTGGATCGAAGGCGACTACCTCAAAGCCAGGGTTTTTGGCGGCAAAGTCGCTCAGCGTCCACTGGTCAACGTTCATTACCCGGGTGTCGTCCCACTTACGCCATTGCACGCCGTATACCGGCCCTAGATCACCATTCTCATCCGCCCATGAGTCCCAAATACCGACCTTGTTCTCTTTCAGGTAAGCGATATTGCCTTCACCACGAAGGAACCAGATCAGCTCATGGATGATCGACCGCAGCTTCAGCTCTTTGGTGGTCAGCAATGGCAGCTTGTCAGCGGTAATATCGAAGACCATTTGCTGGCCAAACAGGGAAACAGTGCCCGTTCCGGTGCGGTCGCCCTTGGAAGCGCCGAATTCCAGTATTTGCTCAGCCGTGTTGAGGTAAATATCGTCTGGCAGTTGCATGTTAAATTCCTACTATTAGGTTGATGATCGGAGAAATATCAGCAGCGGTAAGCGTCAACATCACCAAGAACACAACGCCTTTGAGTAAAGTCACCAATTCCTTATCCTCGTTAAAAATATAAGTAACGTGTGACTATTATCGTGGAGCGCACTAAGGCACTCCACGTTCTTTAAAGGGTTAGTGGGCGGGAACCAGAGAGGTGAGGTCGGCTTTGCTGTAGTTGGGGTTCTTCACCACCTTGCCGTTGTCGATGTTCTTCACCACCCAGCGCATATCGTCCATGCGGCGGAACATCAAGCCATCCAGCGAGCCGGTGAAACCTGCACTCTTCATGTATTCATGGCAGGCGTCTTCGTTTGGAAGAGTATCGGGAAGCAGCTTGCTCATGTTGGAGCGGTGAATCTCAGACATGACCGCCAAAGGATCGGCGCCAGTAACCACTTTCATCGAGAAAATGAACGACAAAATCAAACCGACGCTTGGCTCGACGGTTGTAAAACTAACTTCACTTTCTGGCAGCTCGTGAGTGGCGTCTTTGGCAATTACGCTTGTGATTTCAAAGTTCGCCTGGATGAAGACGTTGCGCATCCAGCGCGCCCAGCCACCAGCACTTTCAACCTCGCTCAATGTGTAAGCGATGTCTTCTTCGATGGCCATAGAGGCGATAATCTCACTAACGACCTCACCTAAACTTTCGCTGGTCACGCCGCATTCCACGATGTTTCCCAGGGAGAAGTAAATTGAATCGCCCAGCGCATCGACGACCTCTACCTTGTCGGTCGCCAGACTTGCTTTCGTGCCTTCCAAAAGCTCTTCGAGTAGGTAAGTGTAGCGTTCAACGCCACGACGCTCAGGCAGCGTCATAGAAGGTTCTACGCCCACCGGATGGCCATAGACTTCGTGGAACTCGCGCACCATCTCAGCAGAACGAACGATGGTATCAACGATGGATTGTTTGGTGATCATGTAAACCAGTGACCTCATTTCAGTGTGCTGTCAGTCGTATTGCTGACACTGTCATTTTCCGCTGCGCTGTGTAGGCATAACAGCGCATAAAAAAAGGGCGAAGCTCTGAGGCTACGCCCTTTAGTAAGTATGCCGTTACTTATACCTGTATGTCGAGAGCCACTTTGCGAAGTTTTTCCAAGTCAAGGGTGGGGTTCACTCGACCAAGCAGATACGAGCTAATCTCGGCCTCCTGCGGGGCTACCTGAACGTTGCCGCTGTAGAGGTATTTATTCACCCACTGAACTTGATGAGGCTCAGCAGTCGGGAACAGGGCAGGGATGCCGCCGCCCAACATCGTTTGGTTGGTGACGTTAGCCAGGAAGCCTTTGATGTGAGAGACGTTCAAGCCCGGTAACGTGCGTCCATTGGCAAACAAATGTTCCGCCCAAGCCACCTCCTGATCGAAGCACTCTTGGTAAATCTGCGTCACTTCCGGCAGCACCGCATCAAAGTCCGCCTTCCACTCAGCGCCTTCCTTGCCGGTGGCAATGGTCTTCAGAACGTCTCCGATCGCCTTACGGTGGAGCGCTTCGTCACGGGCAATAAAGCGGATGATCTTTGAGTTGCCCGCCATCACGTTCAGCTTTTCCGTAAAGGCGAAAGAACACAGGAAAGACACATAGAACCGCACGCCTTCCAGTGCATTGACCGCTGCCAGCGCCTTGATGATCAGTCGACGCATCAAGCTGGGGTCGATCATGACCCGCTCATTGCGCGAAGGAACCACATGGTAGCCGTAGCCATAAACCGAGTAGATCATGCCGATCTCGATCAGCTCGTCGTAGGCTTGGGTTAATGCTTGAGCGCGATTGATGATGTTCTCGTCGACCACGATGGAGTCAAACACTGCCGCAGGGTCAGGGAAGACGTTGCGGATAATGTGGGTGTAAGACTTATCGTGAATCGCCTCGAATGCCGGCCAGACGACGGTAAACGTCTCAAGCTCAGGGATTGAGATCAGGTGTCCAAACGCAAGCATCGGAGCGCGAGCCTGGACCGAGTCGAGTAGCGACTGATACTTCAGGTTGGCCAAGAAGATATAGCGCTGGTCTTCTGTAAGGGTGTTCCAAAACTCCAGCTTGTCCCGGCTCAGATCGACCTCTTCAGGACGCCAGAACTGGGCGAACTGCTGGTCAGTTGCCTTATCCAAGAAGCGATACTTGACCCGGTCATACCGGGCCACGTTGAGACCTGAACCGAGGAACATCGGCTCAGTGGTTGCATCGACTTGTTTGGCGTTAAAGGTGGTATAACTCATCGCTTACTTACTCCTTGGGAGAAAATTAAAGGGCACAGGCGCCGCTATCACAGCCAACTTCGTCATTGGCGATTGCTTCCCACTGCTGTTGTTTGAGGCTTTCCAGCTCTTCCCTGGCGGATGCCTCGGTGTTCTCTACAGAATGGGATTGAGCCCCTTTCTCAGTTTTTTCCTCATCACCCTGGCCATCGCGAAGGTTTGAGTAGTAGGCCGTTTTCACACCCCAGCGATAGGCAAGCAGAAGCTCTTCAGTGATGACCTGAAGCGGAATCTGACCGTCAGCGTAGGAATCGGGGTTGTAATTGGTATTGGCAGAAATCGATTGGTCGACGAACTTCTGCATGATTCCCACCAGACCCAAGTAGCCACGATTGTTGGGTAACTCCCACAACGTTTCGTAGACACCCGCCAGCTCTTCGTAATCCGGCACGATCTGACTGATGGTGATCTCGGCATTGCCTTTAACGGACACCAGCTCACGAGGCGGCTCGATACCGTTGGTGCTGTTGGACACCTGGCTGGATGACTCACAAGGCATCAATGCGGATAGGGTGCAGTTACGCATACCAAAGCGCAGGACGTTGTGACGAAGGGTTTCCCAGTCCATGTGCAGGGGTTCGTCGTGCAGCTCGTCAACGGCTTTCTTGTAATGATCGATGGGCATCAGACCGCGTGAATACTTGGTCGCGTGGAATCCAGGGGCGACACCGAAACGCCGTGCTAAGTCGACGGAAGCCTCGATCAAGTAATACTGGAATGCCTCCATAAACGCGTGAGTGATGTTGTTGCCGGAGCCATCGCTGTAGCGAGCGTTGTTCTTGGCCAGCCAGTTGGCGAAGTTGGTGATGCCAATTCCAAGCGGACGATATTTCTTGGTAGCGTTGCGAGCCGCAGGCACCACGTAATCTTGATAGTCGAGCAGGGCGTCGAGGAAGTTGACCAGCACACGAACGACACGGCGAAGCTGCGCCAGGGATGTGATTTTGCCCATGTTTACGCCCGCCAAGGTGCAGAGCGACACTTCACCATTGGGATCGTCAACAGTCAGCAGCGGCTTGGTGGGAAGGGTTATCTCCACGCAAAGGTTCGACTGACGGATCGGGGCGATCTCTGGCAAGAATGAACTGTGCGTGTTGCAGTGGTCGACGTTCATCAGGTAAAGCCGAGACGTCTCGGTGCGCTCTAAGAGCAACTGTGTGAAGACCTCAACCGCGCTCATGGTCTTCTTGCGGATCGTGGTGCTCTTCTCGGCGTTTTCGTAGAGCTTGATCCACTGTGCGGTGTCAGCAAAGAAGGCGTCGTAAAGCCCTGGCACTTCATGCGGACTGAACAGGGTGATTTGCTCGCCGTTCTGAAGACGCTGCCACAGGTAGCCGTTGATCTGGAAACAGTGATCCATGCGGCGGACTCGGTTCAGCTCAAGCCCCTTGTTGTTCTTCAGAACCACTAGGTTCTCAAACTCCAGGTGCCAGATTGGCCAGAACATGGTCGCAGATGCACCGCGGATGCCGCCCTGTGAACACGCTTTCACCGATGCTTCGAACTTCTTGGCAAAGGGCACTACGCCAGTGTGATACGCCAAACCACCGCGCACTTCTGAGCCTTCAGCGCGGATCATTCCCAGGTTGCCACCTAAGCCAGCACGGGCGGCGCCATACAAACTGGCCACGTCACAAGCGGCATTGATTTCAGCCAAGGAATCACCGGCCTCGACGACCACACAGCTTGAGAACTGACGAAGCGGCGTGCGAACACCACCCCAGATAGGCGTTGGCAAAGAGCCTTCGAACGTCGACACCACGTCGTAGAAGTCTTTCACCTGTTGGATTAAATCGTCGCCCTGGTAGCGCGTCGGCAAAACAGCCATGCCAATCAACATAGCGGCGTGCTGAGGGGCGTCGTAGATGCGACCAGTTACCCGATTCTTGATCAGGTATTTGGTGGTCATCTGCATTGAACCCGCGTAATGGAAGTTCATATCGCGGTCAGAGCGCACGTAGGCGTTGAGTTCTTCGAGCTGGTCGTCGGTGAAGGGCTCAAGCAATTGCTTGTCGTAGATGCCCGCTTCAATCAGCTTTCGCGTGTGATGGGCGAGGTGCGGGTAGTCGTATTGACCGTAGGCTTCTTTGCGCGCCCGGAACATTTCTAACCGACCAGCCACGAGCGAGTAGCTTGGCGATTGGCCAGCTTCTACCCCGATAAGTTGGGCAGCGGCCTGTGTAACAACGGTGTGCAGTTGAGCGGTAGTGATACCGTCAAAGAGATTGGCTTCGGCGATATTAACGATCGCCTGGACGCTGGCATTTTTCAGCTCACCAACTGCCCAAAAAACGACACGCTCGATCTTTTCTCGATTGAATGGCAGACGGGCGCCGTCGCGTTTAATAACGTGCATGAAAATACTTCCTGATGATGGGTGGTGCGTCAATGATAAGTAAGTTGTTACTTACTAGCTAGGCTTGACAGCATAGAAATATGCCATCAAGCCCAATATCTTGTGTAAGAAGGGTGGTGCGGCTACCTCATGCAGCAGCCTTTAGGAAGGAGGCAATGCGCTGGAACTCTGCGGTGGCCATACCAGCATAGATGGCTGCGATTGCGTCAGCCATGTGCTCAGCCTTGCCCTCGATCACCGTGGAGACGCCTTTTTTCTTCTGCATGGGCCAGGGGGCTTCGGGGTGCTTGGCCATTGCCCAGGCGATCATTTCCTCTTTGGTGGCCGTCTTCTTGCCTACAGAGGTCACTTTGACTTCCGTCGGGGTCACTTCGAAGAACGGAGTGCCTGATGCTCGAAGTCCGCCCAGAACGCCCACACAGACGCCGTAGGACGCCATTGCTCGTGCGCTCTTGCTACCGACAGGGACTTCGACAAAACACGCCTTAGCGCCTAATCCAGCCGTTATAGCGCCTTCATAAAGCTGGCGTGCCACGTCAACATCAGTAGAGTTCTGACGCACCTGTTTACCTTCCAACTTGTTGGGCTGAATGACGTCGAGGTGGTCGATCGTCAGTGCGCCCGTGTTGAGGTTCAGTAGCCCAACGGCCAATCCCCAATTGCGCAACGATGGGTCTTGGCCCACCACTCGGATGATACTCATGGCTTCTCCTAAAATTTCAGAACGCCGTAGTTGGGGTTGATGTTGCGAAACTCGGCAACCTCAGCAGCAATTGAGTCGTCGAGTTCGGGAATGCTAACGTCCTCTTGGCTCGTGTTTACGTTGACCACGCAACCGTCCACCAAGAACGGTAGCTTCAGTTCAGTGAGAATACTTTCGGCGATAATCGAAGGGCTATGGTTGTTGAAGTTGACATTCATTGGGTGCAGAGAGTCCGAGAGGTCACGACTTATCGCCTGCGGCCAGATGAAGCCAGATTTCCGATACTTATCCTGCTGGACCCGGCTGATATAGGTCAGAAAGTCTTCCAAATTCCGACCGTCACCCATGCGACCCGAGTAGATGCGCTCTGCGTCATACTCGGTCAGGTAGATCAACTCGTTACCTCTTGTTCTGACTCCAAAAGCCAATTGCGGTGAATCCCCTACGCGCAAGTTGGCAGTAATGAACTCAAACCGCTCGATGTCGGAAACCATAATGGTCTTTTCGGTAACTGACTCCAGCCAAGGAGTCGACCCTTCCATCGAGGGGCTGTATGTCGAGGCGTCGACTCCAGGCAAGCGATAGATCATGTGCCGATCTAAGAGAAGGTTTCGGAACTGGTCGTTGAAGAACGGGTATTCGTCGAGCTTAACGCCTAGCATCAGCATCCATTTGAGAAAGCCGTTTGCATCCACATGTCGACGCTGTGATTCACGGGTTGGTGTATAGGGCATATCTTTACCAGAAGTAAGCTGTTACTTACATTATGACGCGCACGTAGAGGCTACGCACGCATCTTTTGCTAGGCCGACCGATACAGAGGGTCGGCGCCAATGAACACTTCTTCGGGTGCCTCCGGCCAATCTCTGCGAATGTCGTCAAAGTCAGCCTCATACCAGCAGCGCAAGAAGGCCAGACCGTCGTCGGTTTCGAGGGCGAACTTGATCGCCGCAACACAAGATTCGGTTCCCTGCGTGGCTTCCCCATCAAGGTCGAAATGTCCCGCCTCCAGCGCCTTCTTGCCTAGATGAGTGATCTGCCATGCTTTGCCCGTCTCCGGGTAACACACGTTGGCCAGCCCGTTATTGCACAGCGACTTAATGGTTGATCCGTTGGCTCCCACCTTAATCAGGTCAAAGTAGTCACATGGGCCGTCTTTCATTCTCTGAAGCCCGGCGAGCTGCGATGCGGTGAGCTGTTTTGTTTTGCTCATGGTATTAATCCTCAATACGGCTCAGGCCGTGTTCTTTGACGACGGTGATGGCGTCGGAAATGTAATGATTAAGATCGTTATGGCTGATGACCAACACGGTGCCGGACTTCGTTGCCTTTTCCTTCATGATCGACATCAGACGCTCAAGACCATTTGAATCCAGGGCGTGGTCAATCTCGTCGAAGATGAATAGCGGCAGAGACTTGGCCGAACGGGTAGCCACAAGGTCTTGCAAAGCCATTGCTGTCGCGATTCGCACTTTGCGCTTCTCGCCGCCAGACAGACCGCCGAACGACTTGGCTCCTTTGGTGTTGGTGACGTGGATCGCAAACTTATCGCGCAGCTCACCGGCTTTAGTCGCACTGATCGTTTGCCACGTAGCGGTGATCTCGCCTTCGGATAACTGCCCCAGGTAGTGACCGGTGCGGTCATTGAGAATGGGGGTGACGTGGTCGAGGATATGCGCTCGCACCCCGGACGTTCCCAGCACCTCGACAGCCAGGTTAGCGACACTAAGGCGACGCTCGACTTCGCTCATTTTGGCCACTTCGCCAGTGCGATCAGCCACCAGCTTCTCGATTGCCTCTTGCGTCTCAGCCAGCATCTTGGCGTAGGGGCTGGTTTCAGCCTGGATACGCTTAAACTCTGCGATTGCTGACTCGACTTGTCGCTTGAGCCCCGATGCGCGTGCTAAATCGCTATCAACAGCAGCCATCAGACTTCGAATTTCGCGTTCTAAGCTCGTTTCGTCTGCAATGCTAGTCATCGCATCTTCGAAGTTGGTAAGCGTCTCCTGAGCGATTTTTAAGCGTTCCCGCGTATCTTCCATCTTCGTCTGCAAAGACTTGTATTCAGCGACGGCTTCCGTGAGCGACTTTTTGCGGAGAGCGCGAGCGTCTTCCAGGTCGTTCTCGTGATAAGGCTTGCCACATTCGCCACACGGCTTGCCAGCCAATTCACCCACTTCCTGATAGGCTTTCTTACCAGCCTTGACTCGCTCACCGGAATAACGAATATCCGTATCGAGACTGGCGATTTGGCGATCTATCGTGGCGACTTTGGCTTGTAGGTCTTTCTGAACGTCGCGCTCTTTGCCAGTGGCATCGATGCGCTTACGCACTTCAGCAAGGCGCTTATCCAGTTCCTTCTTGCGATCCTGAATAGACTTCACATCGAGGGCATCAAACTGACCCTTTAGATCAACGGCGTCTTTTTTCACCGTCTCAGCTTTGGCTTTCTGGTCAACATGCCACTGCTTATTGGCCTCTTCGTAGCGGGTGAGCTGTTCACGCTGTCCCTGAAGGCGAATATCTAGCTTCTCGATGGCGGTTTGCTGCAATTCCGCTTCGCGTTTTACCAAGTTGGCTTTTTCGCGCTGAAGTTTATACGCCTCATTGAGTCGATCGATGCCCGCCGCTTCCTCAACCAGCGCTTTCAGTTCCTTGTCAGTGCGCATCGGAAGGTCGGGCATGGCCTCCTGTCCCGCGTAAACCGAGTTGGCGAACACCGACTCAGACGATCCGACGATCTTATTGACCAGCTCTTGGGTCTGCTTATCGGTGCCAAGCGTAATGTCCGTGCCGTTATGCTCAACGGTCAGGCGATTCTTGCCCTTGCTGTGCTTACGGTGCCGGGTGACGAGGTAAACGTCTGCGTCATCCTTGATGGTCAATATGACACGGCACTCTTTGCCAGCAGCGTCATTGATCACATCGTCGGTGCCCACGCCACGCGCTGTTTTGCCGTAGAGGCACCAGAACACGGCGTCCACCAGGGAAGACTTACCGGCACCGTTGGAACTGGCCCCGCCATTCTCTAAATTCTTTCCCTGAATCAGCATCAAGCCGCGATTGGCCAGGGAGACTTCCGCTTCACCAATGGAAAGGAAGTTTTCGATCTGTAGGTGATCAAACTGCATGGTCGACCTCCGCTAAAGTTGTAAGCACGGCGGCGTTCACATCGGCCTTGAGGTCGGCATCAATGGAGCTGCTTGCGGAAATGAAATGGGTAACGCTGTCTTCGAGGCGATCCAGGCTGGTCTTCGCTGCGCCCTTGCGGGTGACTGCCTTTTCCTTACGAACTGGCAGGATCAACGCAGCGGCAGCACCAAGCTCGTCGACTAACAGCTCGCGGTAAGCCACGACCTCTTTGTCTTCGTCGATTTCAATCCGAGCCCGAACGTAGTTGCCCGCGACACGGTCGGCGTCATCGACCTCTATGTCTTCCATATCAATGAACTTCGGTGCGTCGGTCTCGAAATGCTGAACGTCGCTGACGGTGCCCTTGTCTTGGACGATCAGGTAGCCCGCCTTGCTATTAACGTCGCCCCAGTTTTGATGCGTCAGCGCGCCTACAGAGAACACGCCAGGACGAACGCGCTTGAAGTTGTGGTAGTGACCAACGAAGACGTTCTTGAAGCCAAAGCAAGCCAGCACGTCTGGATCGATACCGTGATCCGGTAAGCCAGGGATGATCTCGTTGACGGGGGCGTGGATCATCAGCGTCACTTCCTCCGCCTTAACCCCAAAGCGAGCAGGTGCCTCCTTTAGCCACGCTTCGATGGTCGCCAGCAGGTCTTTCTGCTTCGCGTGCCAGGGGATCATCAAAACGTTGTGGACTGGCTGAAAGAAGGGCTCATCCGAAACAACAGTGATGCCATCGCCAGTCAGGGCAGTGCCCGAGTTGCCGATACGATTGGAGTTTTCGAATTCAAGGTCGTGGTTTCCGGCCAGGGCAAAGATCGGCATGCCTAACTCTTCAGCGATTTCTTTGAAGAGGTCAGCAACCGGATTAAGCACTGACGGAGCCACACGACCGCGGACATGGAAGATGTCGCCGCAGTGATAGAGTGCGGTGCATCCGGCGTCCTTCATGTGAACCGCTGCTTTGCGCGTTTCATCCATGGCGATCTGAAGACGGGAGTTGATCAACCCGTCCTGTTTCGCAAAGGCAGTGAAAGGGTGGTAGTGCGTGTCGGAAATTATTCCAAATTTCATGTTAATACCTAAGTCAGTTGTTACTTACTACTACAGGCAAAATTGTAAGCCCATAGTCTCGAATCAAACGCACCTCATCGGCAGCGTATTGATTAGCGTTGACCCGCAGGTCACTCAAAAACGTGGGAAGGGCGCGTCTGGAGAAGGTGCAATGAATATAAGAAGGGCGGGTGAGTCCGCGTGAGTCCTTGATGTTATAGGTCAGGTCTACGCGCATGCCGCTGTCTGTGAACCGCTTTCCTGCCCGGATCAATCGAAGTGAGTCACTTTCGTTCACGGTTCGATGTGCTGTATGCCAGCACGTTTTAATCTGACTATCGAAGTAGGCAAGGTAACGATCGCCATTGGCAAAGTAGCTACCGAACGCGAGTCCTACGGCAGCAGCGGTAACGATCAGTGGTGTCTTTAGTTTCATCGGAAAGCCCCTGTGTGGAATCGATCTTGTTGCTTGATGTAGTCATGCTAACGCGAGCGATACAGGGGCTCTACGCGCCGCTTATCGCTACTGTTGAGCCATCTCGTTAATGACGTTCAGGTCATCGCCTGCCCAGGTTTTTCCGTATACCTCCAAAAATTCCAGCATGGGTCTGTCGCCCACCCATTGTTCCTCTTCGCCGAAGTCGCAATCAGCGTAGGTGCTGGTTTTGACGCCATCTTTGTCTGTATAGCCAAACTCGATACTCAGGTCGCCGAAGTAGTTGGTGCCGACCTTCTGGACCATTCCCACCTTACCTTCCCGCATCACTTACTTGGCTGCATTCCAGCACTGCGCGCCGTGTGGATCGATATACGCCTTATAGCGGTCGTTATGTATTGCGAAGCCAGCGGCAGCAGTGGACAAAGTAAGTCCCGCAATCAGCACGATGGTCTTGATCTTCATGAAGTGATCCCCGTTAGAATTTTTTGACTACAGCTCTACGATATTTGAAATGTTGAAGGGGCAAAAATCGCTGAAGCGACCCCCCGCGAGCGCTGTAGTTGAGAATTCTAATCTTGGTTTTATCAAAGTAGTTATCAATTTTAGTGACGTAACGATCACCCGTATCACGCACAAAAACGCCCACGACAGTAATGCCGTGAGCGCGCATCATGCTGAGGGTGTCATCGTCCATTGCCCAGGCTGCCACTCCCTTCTTAATGGCTTCCCCGACTCTTACCTCACCAGCCCGGTATATCTCGCTTCGCTTGCGATACGCCATATAGACCTTCTGGCCGGTATCGAGCGTTACTATTGCGCCATAGAGACGCTTATCCTTCTTGACCAGCTCCAGATGCTTCTCTGGGCATAACACGTAAGCCATGTTCCAGTCTCCGCAAGTAGATAGCGGTTAGAGTGGAGTTCTCGCTGAGAAAGTGGCCGTGTGCCTTCTGCATGATATGCCCGACGTAGTCGACCGCAGACTGATTGGTGTCGCGGAAGGGAGCGCAGTGATTGAACGCTGCGTGCCGTTCGAGCATTTCACCGTAGACACCGTGATGCAGACGAGTGACTTCGGCATAGCCTTCGATTTCCGCCGTCTTGGTATTCACCATTGCCACTTTGTCACCTACCTTCAGTCGCTCATACCACCCTTTGCCTACTCGGAGAGTGTTGAACTGACGCTCAAGACCAACGATAGGGGGCATAAAACCAACGGAAGGAATGTATTTCTCACAGTGGCGGACTGACAGGGTGACGAAGTGATCAGCCTTATCCATCATTTGCCTCACGGGACACTGATCGTTGATACCGCAGGTGTCGCAAAGAAGAACCTCACGCTTCTTCTCTGAGGCGGTTTCAATGGTAAAGCGACCTGATTCGGTGCGCTTCACCCAGCGAGAACGCTTCAAGTTGATTGCCATGCCAAAATCCCGTTTTGATTGATCCTGGCATGACTATAAACGCCCTACTGATAAGGCATCCAGTTATTTCAGGCGGCTGTATCGTCTTCGTCAGCGGTCAAATCGATGTTGATGTCATCGACCGATGCGCCGTCTAACAACGCTTTTATCGCAGCCGCTACGGCGGGATCACTCTTGATCATGCCAGCGAGTTTCTTCTTGGTGATCTTCTCGCCTTCCCAGTAGCAATACGCCGACTTCTTGCCGCCACCCTGTAGGATTTCATGCTCGCACATATACTCGACCAGGGAGCCTTCAACATCGAAGTTGCCGGTGCCGTCGTCGTTGAACATGAAGTTCCACTTGCACTTACGGAAGGGCGCAGAGACCTTGTTCTTGATGCACTCGGCGCCAATCTGCTGGCCGACTTTCGTGCTATCGCTGGCCGACTTCTTGATCATGGTGCGACCCAGGCGAATACGCACTGAGGCGTAGAACTTCACCGCGTCACCGCCAGGGGTGGTAGTCGGATCACCGAACATCACGCCAATTTTGGTGCGGGTCTGGTTCAACACGATCAAAAGGCAGTTGTAGTCGTCACACGCCTGAGCGATCAGCTTGAATGACGCCGACGTTGCCCGAGCAAGCGCCGTGTTGTCGTTCATGTTCATGGCGTCGGCAGACTTATCGGCGATCTGCTTGGGCACCATGGACGCTAGCGAGTCCCAAACCACGACGATGGGTGCCTTCGCATCGATCAATTTCTTCTCACGAACCACGCGCAGCAGGTTGATCGTTTCGACCACCGTCTGCTCGTAGGTCACACCCTTTTTGTAGACGAAGCGCCCGGGTGTTAGATCAAGACCACTCTTCTCGGCCTGTTCGGTGTCGAAGCTACGCTCATGGTCGAAGAACGCAGCGATACCGCCAGTCTTCTGAGCAGACTTCATGCACTCATTGGCGATCGCAGTCTTACCCGAAGACTCTGGGCCTGACAGCTCGACAACACGGCCGCAAGGCATTCCGCCGTCGTAACGTCCGCTCACGTTGCGGTTGAGGGGAGGGAAGCCAGTGTCGAGCCATACGGAGACGGTGGACACTGCGTCGTTTGCGCCAATAGCGGCCATGATTTCTTTGGCTAAGTCGGGTGTTTTGCTCATGATGCTTTTCTCATGTGTGAACGGGGGTTGTGGTCAAGGAACGGCTCAACGAAAGCGTCGAAGTCCGCCAGGATTGAGTTAAAGGCGAACTCGCGGCAAAACTCTCGGAACCCATCAAGGTCAAGGCTGTTGCGATAAAGCACCTGAACGTTTTCAGGGGTTGGCCCGCTGAGTAGGTTCATCAGCTTGACGTTGCGCTTGAAGACCTCGATGCGTGTCAAATCAGGCTCTTTAGGCGAAGGTTCGCCCATCGCAAAGTCGCGGTAGGCTTTCGGCACTTTCCGCTTGGCTTCTACGTCCGCACGAATACGGGTGATGAAGTTCTTTACGTCGCCATACTGGGCGAGGATTTCCGGTGCTGACTTTTCACCGATACGACCAACGCCAGGTATTTCGTCAGAATTGTCGCCGTGAAGCGCTTTGCCTTGAACAAACGCCACTGGTGATAGGTAGCCGGTGTTTTCCGCGAAGGTGACGCTATGCACCATCCGGCCATCTTTGTGATTTACCCAGGTCGCGTTTTCCTTGATCAATTGCTTCCAGTCGTGGTCGCCTGTGATCATGAAAACTTCGTGACCTTGATTGGTGTAAACCTTCACTAAATGGCCGGCCAAATCGTCCGCTTCAAAGTCTTCGGCGTAGATCGATGGCACGCCAAGCAGACCCAGCCCGCGCTTAATGTCTTCGCGGCATTCACGGAAGCATTTGCGCATGTGCTGAACGCGGGGATCAGGCTCTTTACCGCGCTTGGCTTTGTAGTCAGGGAACAGGTCGTAACGCCACTTGGCCTTGCCATCCCACAGCATCAGGGGGCGAGCCTTTAGCTCAACGATGTGGCGGCGGACACTGCGGATCGAGCCAAAGATCGATTGAATCTCGCGATCACCGACTGTCAGCTTGGTTCCATCCTGGGCGGCGTATCCGATAGCGTGGCTATCGAACAAAACGTATCTCATAGGGTATCTCCCAACGAAAGAAGGGGGCCGATTGGCCCCCTTTCGTGTCGCGCTTAGAGGTCGTCCAAACCGTTCAGGATGTCGTCTAGGTCATCGTCGGAGGCGGCAATCTCAGCAGCAAGATCAACAGCCGGAGCTGGGGTAGCGGCAGGGGCAGGAGTCGCAGCAGCTACAGGAGCCGGGTCTTCTTCCCAGGGCGCCTCTTCCATCAGCTCGCCTTCCAGTGCTTCCAGTTCTGCTTCTGCGGTATCAGCAGCAGTGGCAGCAGTATTCAGAAGGGCAGCGCCGCCAGTAGCAGCGGCGGTAGTAACGGTCGCAGCAACACCCACAGCAGCAGGGGCAGAAGCAGCGGCACCTTCTGGCGGAGTGAAGAACCCAGCAGGGCCATCAGTTCCGGTCGCCGCTACAGCAGGTGCGCTAAGACGTGCCATTGCAGGGGCGGGCAGACCAGTGACCGCAGTTGTTGCACGAACTGCCTTCAGCAAGCCTTGCTCGGATTCCTGAGAGCAGTAAGCAGCAAGATCAGTCACCGCTGACTTATCGTATTCGACAGCCGTAGATTTCGGGGAGACAGCAACCGAGTATTCGGTATCGATACCAGAGCCAGTCTTGGTGACGATGAAGTCGTAGCCAGACGCAGGGTTGGTGATTTCTTCGCCTTCGTCCAGATAGACCATCATCTGATCGACCATGGAGTCAAACACGCCAGCGGGCAACTCAACGACCACAGGCTTGTTGGGTTCAGCGCTATCACGCATCAGCGCGTTAACCAGAACACGACCGGAGGCTTTCGCCTGACCCAGCAGCTTCTCCATGCCCAAGTTGCCGGTGTCTTTGGCAACCTTGATGCCTTCGTAAATCGCCGAGCAGACAGGGCATTCCTTACCGTAAGTCTTATCGGTGCAAACGTAGACCGCAGCCAGTTTGCTTTCCTTGTCTTTGACGTAGTGCATGCCAAAGTCGTGGTAGAACACGTCAGGCTCCTTCCAACCCGGCAGAACACGGATGCGGTTCTTACCAGCCTGGAAACGGACGGGTTTGATGTATTGCGCTTTCTTAGCAGCCTGCTCAGCTTTACGGTTGTTCAGGCGGTTTTTAAGATCAGCCAGTGACATTGCATTTACCTCTATTTCAGTGTGGTATTTCGTTTTTTTTATTTCCGCTTCAGCGGAGTGACAATAATAAGTCAGCGCTTACTGGTATAAAAGCGCAAATTTATTCCGTTGCGACGGCGTCTTCTCGCTTCTGTTGACGCATTGCATCGGCCAGTTGAGAGCGTTGCTCGTCACGGGCAGCGCCGGTAGCAGCACCGCCTTTGAAACTATCCCGCATCACCATTTGTTCAAGGTGGTGCTTCGAAGCCTGCACGATCATATCTCGGCGTTGACGTAACGCTTCCAGCGACGTCTTGGCGAGGTTCAGTATCAGCACAGCCTTGTTGTGGTTCTCGAACGCTTCCAACATACGGGGGTGACTGGCGACGAACTCTTTTACTGTGCCTTCGGTGACTTTGACACCAGTCTTAGGCAGTTCTTCGCGAGCTAACTTGCCCAGTTCCGCCTCGATGATGCTGAGTCGGTTCTTGAAAGCGTTCGCTTGGTGCTCGGCGCGTGCAGCGATCACCCCATAACGGACGTAAAGTCCGGCCTGGGTCGACCACATGCCGTCAAGGTCGGTAGCGTTAAATGCCACGTCAGCCTTGAGCTGCACCGCGTCGAGTAGGTTTTTCACCTCACTCATATAGGTCTCCTTGTTAAAGAGCAGGCTGGATGCTGTCTTGTTCCAGCGCTGCAATCTTATACTTACGCTATTGGGTAAGTCATCACTTACTTATATAATTGATGAAAAAAATATCCGCAGCCTCTCTATCAAGCCTCATAGCAGTAGATCGAGTAGCGATGCCAATCACCTGACTGTTTGGTGCCAATGCCGTCGCTATGGAGTTTCCAGTGGGTGTCACCGAACTTTTCATTGAAGTGGTCGTGAACCGCCTTGCGCTGATCTTCTTTGTTGAGGGACTTCACGCACTCACAGCTCACATGCTCTACACGGCGCGCTCTGCCGATATATTCGACATTTTCGCCATCTATGACTTGACGCAGATTGCCCTTGCAAAAGGAAAGGCCGGTCACGCAGTCACCGAACATTTCCGGCGTCATCGACACTTCCACGATTTGAAGACGCGAGGCTTCATCGGCAATACGAATGCTAATATCGCCATGATTTGACCGGCTGATGCTCACATTGAGAGTGGTTTCGCTCATTTATCTTTAGCCTTTGCTTTACTTTTACTGTTGCCATTCTGAGCAGCCCGCGCTCTTTGAATGTCCGCTTCAGTGACGTAGGGCTTCGATAGCAACTGGTCTATCGCGCCACTAAGTTCATCAATTCGGGCGTCACGCCATGCCAATTCAGCAGCTATGTCGGATTTATCATGGAGCTGCTCGCCGGTCATCGCGCTCAAGTGGCGGCTGTAGTAGTTACCCTGGCGATCCAGACCCATGATGTCGCGTTCGGTGTATTCGTCCATTAGTCGAGCATCCAATAGGTGGTGTGCATGTAGTGTTATCCCAGATACACGTTGCGAGTAAAGAGGCGTGGATTGGTTAGCGCCCCTAGTGAGCAAAAGCCAAGATATGAGATTTGTGTTGCCATAAAGCCTTCCTTCTAGCTCTTAAAAATCACACAGTGCTTATAGTAAGCTGTTACTTAATGGGCTGCATATTGAAAAGTTGCAGAGACGGTAAGGTTTTTCGAGCAGGCATGAAAAAGCCCGCATGGTAGCGGGCTTCTGGGGCTTATAGATAAGCTATGTGTTTTCCTTCGTCGATGGTCGATGACCGACGGTCGATCTCATTCTTTCGGTTTCGGTCTCTAAAAGCTCAAATGCACCAGTAAATATACCAACGGGTGGGAGGCCGGGATTAATGGCTTCCTCATCGCTTGTGGTTTGGGCGGGTTTGTAAGTCGCCGCCGTGTAGAAATAAGGTGATACTGATTCACCGATGCTTTCGGCATTTATGCCATGAGCGGCCTCGTTCCTCTTGCGCCTTTGAACGGCGACAAGTTTCGCGTATTTTTTATTGGCCTTAGTGACAACCGGAATTAGAGCCACTGCGACCAATAGCAGTAGTAGCATGGGTGAAATCATCAGCCAATTTTGAGCAGTCATGATCCGTCCTCTTTGGGTTTGGCCTTGCTGGCTTCGGTCTCAGTCTCTTCAGCCTTTCCGCTTAACACCTCTCGGACATTTTTCAGTATAGCGTCGACTCTATCTTTTAGATAACCGCCTACCAATATTGCAAACAGACCTATGCTTACGCCTGTCCAAGCCGCTGTTGACGTCATGGCGTTGGTTACAGGGGCTAGTAGGCCACCTATCACGCTTACTGCAACAATCGTGGCGCCAACTCTGTCGAGACCATCCAAAAAGACTCTCGCCAATAGCCATAGGCGTTCGTTTCTCCTGTGAGTCTTCATTGGGTCTTTAGACATATCGGCCGACCGGAAAGTTTAATTGCCTTGAGACTGCCACAGTGTAGCCGGTTAGCCAATAAACGAAGAGGGCAGGCTTACCAAAGCCACTGGATCGCCTGCCATTGGAACTTTAGATGCCTGCCGCCTCGATCACCTTGCTGAGACAGGCTTTCAGATCGGCGGCCATTTCTGGGTTAAAGTAGATGCGCCCCTGGCTGAAGCCGTAGACAATCGTGCGGTCAGCTCCGGCGTCATAGCGACTCTTGCCAATCAAATCACCTGCTTTCTTCTTCTGGTCGTCATTGAAGTGGCGAGTCGCAAGCGAACCCATCGACAGGATCACTGGCGGATCGAGTTCGGCGACTTCGCGGTCAAGAAACTCGGCACACGCGCTGATTTCGTCATTACTAAAGCCATCGACGTCACCTTCTTCTTGCGCTTTCGGCTTCACGAACTTCATCAACGTGGTGTAGTAGAAATTCTCGTGCGTCAGCCCGGCAGCCTTGATTGCCTCGTTCCATGAAGTGTAGGGCTTGCCCGACACCAGCTTGCCATCGTTCTCGTCCGACCAAGAGGGCGCATCGAAAACCACCATGATCTTTGACTTCTTGCCGATGCGGGGAACGCAGGTCCAGCGGTCGTCGAACAGGTCGGCATATTCGTTCACGATGCTCAGCAGCCGCGCATGAGTCCCTTTATCCACGATCATATCGCGGTCGATCGTGGCCACCTTCTGGATTACACCTGGCATTAGCGTTAGTTGGTCTTTAAGGCGTGATTTATCAGTAGCAGGGGGTGAGCCAGGGGTGATCGTTGCAAAGGCTCCTACGCGCTCCAAATGGTCGATAACGCGCTTGTTTACGATGCGACGATTAACCGAGAGGCTGAACTGCGTCATATCAGTGAAGTGGCCGCCAGCTTTGTCACGACCCTCGACAATCGCTGCCGCTCCCTTCTCGCTAATGTTGGCCACGGAGTTGAACGGGGCAACCAACATATCCTTACCGGAAACAGCATCACGGCGGACTTCGTAGCGGTGGGTCGATGTGTTGACGTCAGGTGGGCCAATGCGCAGATTGTATTTAGCCGCGTCACCTACCAGAGCAGGCATACGGTCGCTATCCAGCACCGACATACAGGAAGCGAAGAACTCCGCTGGGTAGCGCACCTTGAGCAGCATCGTCCAGTAGGAAAGCAGGGTGTAGGCAACGGAGTGACTGGCGTTAAAGCCGTAGCCAGCGAACTTCTCGATCTTGTCGAACAGCGCCTCAGAGTCCACCGCGATCATTCCTGAGTGGTCACGGCAGCCATCGACCCACTGTTGACGCACTTTGGCCATCATATCGGCGTCTTTCTTACCCATCGCTTTCCGCAACCCGTCGGCTTGAGCCATCGTGAACCCGGCAAGCTCCTGAGCGGCCTTCATGACCTGCTCCTGGTAAACAAATACCCCCTTTGTGCTTTCAAGCACTGGGATCAGGCTGGGGTGAGGGTAAGAGGGCGCTTCGAACCCCTTTGTGACCGAGACATATTGCTCCAACATGCCTGATTCCATTGGGCCAGGGCGATACAGAGCGGTCGCTGCGACCAGATTGTCGAACGTGAGGCGCCCAGCGTAAGCAAGGCTGGTCAGCAACCCCTTCATACCTGCCGATTCGAACTGGAAGATGGCGGTTGTCTGGCCAGCGGAGAACGCATCCAGCACGTCCGGCTGATCCAGCGGTTCACGCAGTAGGTTAATCTCAACCCCGTGCCGTGTTTTCACCCGCTCGACGGTCTGCTGAATGATGTCCAGGTTCGAGAGACCCAGAATATCCAGCTTCACCATGCCCATGTCCTCACAGACGCGCTTGTCCCAGTTAATGACTGGCTCACCGTCGCGGGATTCAACCACTGCCATTTCACGTAGGGGCCGGCCACCGACAATGACACCCGCAGCGTGTTTGCCGTAAGAGCGCATTGCTCCTTGTAACTTGACGCTATGGTCGAACAGAGCAGGATGAGCTTTGGCATACGCTTGAACTTCGGCAACTGCTTCGTAAGCGGATTCGAGCGTGGCGTCAGCGGGGATATGCTTTGAAACCGCAATCTCCATCGACGAAAGCCCATGGACACGGCCAACGTCACGCAATGCAGACGCCGCACCAAGCTGGGAGTAGTTACTGATACCAGCGACACGATCCATGCCGAACGTCTCACGCAAGTAGCGGATCACTTCATCACGGCGAGAACTCATAAAGTCGAGGTCAGCGTCGGGCAAGTCCAGACGGTCGGGGTTAATGAATCGTTCGAAGATCAGGCCAAAGCGGATCGGGTCGACGTCGGTGATGCCCACGAGATAAGCGACCAGCGAACCGCCCACAGAACCCCGTCCTGGCCCAACAGCGATGCCATTATCTTTTGACCAAGCCACGATCTGTCGCACCAGTAGGAAGTAACCGGCAAAGCCCATGCTACTGAGAACGTTCAGTTCGAACTTGAGGCGATCACGATAGACCGCGACTTCAGCTCCAGTAGGGCGATGGCCCATGACGGGCATCGAGAAGCGCTCTTTCCAGCCTTCTTTGCTGAGACGAACCAGCTCGGCGTTCTCATCTTCAGCCAGTGTGGGTAGCGAAATCGGCAGCTTGTGCCACTCATAGGTGACTTGTTCCTTCAGCCACTCATGATCACGTAACAGGGCGCTGTTGATCGTGCAGTCGGTGCGCTCTGAAAAGCTCTTGAGAGCGCCTGCTAGGTCACGAAGGGTTTTAGGGTGATGATCACGCACGTAGGGCTTCTTGGCCGCCCAGTGGTCAACTTGCGTGTTTTCAGTGACAACGCGGTAAACATCGCGTGCGTCCGCCTCGCCATCCTTGTAGTAGCTGGGCAAATACGCGATAACGCGCTGCCCCGTTGTCGCTGCTAACTCCATCACACGCCGATTGACGCTATCGTAATACGGAGTATGGATTGGGTGCAGTGCTAAAACGCTCAAATCTGCGTTCTGAGCGTTGGGAATTTGTGAGACTACTTCCGCATAGTTCGGAGCGTGAAACACGCTGTAAGAGTCGCTATTGAGCGATACCACGTTGCCCCGACCAATCACTGCGTTCAGCTCTGCAAATCCGGTGCGTGCTTTGTAGTAGAAGAACTCCTGGCTGTAGGCTTGCGACAGCATATCGAAAACGTCAACCAAGCCCTTGTCATTCTTGATGATCAGGTCGTGGTAGCTCTCTGGATTCGGCTTGTCTTCGTGGGTATCACCCTTCTTGGGCTTACGATGCCGTGGATCAGGCACAATGCGCACTCGAATACCGATCATCGGCTTGATTCCAGCGTCTTTGGCGGCCTTGGAAAAGGCAATCATGCCGCTGATATTCATGGTGTCGATTAAGCAGGCGGCGTCATAGCCGAGTGCTACGGCCCGGTCGACGATGTCTTTGGGCTTCAATGTCGACTCACCGACACTGAAATGGCTTCTACCGAACAGAATCATGGCTTTCCTTGATGGTTAGTGTGGCGATAAAGCGGGTAAGGGTTACGACGCCTAGAAGCACGCCAATTCCGAGGGCATCGGAGACGAGCCCTGATGCGGTGGAACGGCTGCAACGGTGCTTCTGCATGACGTTTTCCACGAGGTCTCGCTTACGAGCGGAGCCTTGCTGTAACAGGTCTCGGAATACGTCGGCATAGGCGGCTTGGGTGCGGAACTCTTCGAAAGGATTTTTGCCAGCGCGTAGTTGCTCGCGAGCATTGGCGAAGGTGAACCCCTTCCGATTGAGAAGTAGGGCTTGGTCTTTGATGCGATCACTGACATCGGCCAATGCAATGTGAATCTGGTCATCCTGATCGGGATTGACCGTCGCAAAACTGACTGACAAAAACGCCGCTCGAGCCTTTGGACGTAATAACTTTGTCCTGGTCTGAGCGGCGGTATGACAGCCCCCTTGACGGGGGCAGTTGCGACAGGTGCTCGATTCAGGCGAATAAACGACAGCGCTTGTGTGACAACCGAGCATAATAAGTCACCTATTACTTACTGTTAAGAACCGAAGATACGATCAGCAATTTCACTTACGGCCACTGATGACGTGGAAGGCATCTTGTTGATGAACGCCCGCATGATGCCTGCTTTAAAATCACCACCGAACAGGGCACCCAACTTGGCTGCGTAGAGCAGTTCGCGGGGGCCGATGGTGTTGGTGATCTCTCCGCGGTCATAGGACTGACGCACACGGTCGGCGAACGTCACCAGCTCTTTAGCTTTCGCCTCTGGAATCTTGGCTTTACGCTCCAGCATTTGAGCCTCGTCGTCCTTGTCCATGTAGCTGGTCTTAGTGACGATGCCGAAACGCGAGTAGTTAGCGGCGTTCTGGAGGTTGGTGCCTTGATACAGACCCGTCTCATCGCCAGCGCCGTTCGTGTTTCCAGTGGCAACAAAGCGGAACTGCGGGTGCGGATCAACACGACGCCAGTCATGGGGCGCTTCTTTGATGATTAACGGCTTACCTTCGAGAACGGGCTGATAAACGCCCAATACTTGTGGGAAAGCGAAGTCGTATTCGTCAGCCAAGTAAACCCAACCAAAGCGCATGGCCATTGCCAGTGGACCCGGCTCGAAGTAGGTGCCCGATTCGTTAGCAAGCATCTGGCCAATGATGTGTGCCTCTTCCGTGTTCGCGGTGTGCTGAATACGGATGAAGGGGCGGTTGGTGTAGGCTGCATACTGTTCCCAAGCAGTCGACTTACCCGTGCCAGCGTGACCCCAGAACATCGCAGGAATGTTGTGATCTAGCGCGGCGATACAGTCACGTAGTAGTTCCGGCATCCAGATAAACTCTTCATCAACCTCCGGCACCATATCCTGGGCATCGTGAGTCTCGAACACCGCAACTGGGATCGAAACAGAAGAGGGCAAGCCCTGGATATTGGGGATCAGCTTCACAACGTCCGCTGTGCGGATACCGTAGTCAGCACCGCGCTTCTTGAGCGGCACAACACGGGGAGAAGCTGGTGAAACGCCTGCCATGTGGGCTTTGATACCCTCACCGCTGGCCGCTTCTTCAGCCTTCTTCTTCTCCAGTGCCTTCTTAGCTTGCTCAGAGAGCATAGGGGCGCCTGGGAAGCGCTCTTGGTATTCCGACAGGCTCACTGAAGGGTGATTCTTCTTCAGGTAAGTCTGGATGATGTGAACAGCAGTGCCGTCCAACTGACAGATCGGCCGGCCATCCTCAGAAGTCAGAGGGTAAGGAAAGGCTTCAGAAGTAGCAGCAGTAGCAGTAGTGGTCATTGTGCGGGTCTCAAATAAGTAATGGGTGACTTATGTCGCGTTACAAGTGAATGATACGACACGCAGCGCTGGTGTAAAACGCTACGTGTCACGGTTACTCAATTCAGCAGCATTGCCGAGAGTTCGGTGATGATCTTCGTGGGCAGCTCGGACACGTTATCGATCACGATATGTTTTGGGTAATACTGCTTAACATCGTGGGTCTCGATGCCGATACCCAGTGTCTCAATACCCACGCTTTCAAGCTCAGTTACCACGTTCTTCAGGTGTTCATCTGCGCGTCCGTCATGGCCATAGGAAGTGTAAGCGGAAGCCATTGCGGGCTGACCATCTGAAAGCACAATCATGATCTTGCGTTCTTCCTGGCGTCCACGAAGGATATTACCGGCAATCTCCACGCTCTCACCGTCGGCGTTGTTACGCATCGAGACGTAGGGGATGGCGGCTACACGCATTTCCGCTGTGGGCGTTAGGCGTTCATCAAAAGATTTGAAGATGGGCATGAATAGCGGTTCGACACGATCAAAGCCACCAGCAAACTTGGGGTTCTTCTTCAGCACGGCTTCCAGTTGATTGTAAGCGTCACGGTGCATATCGCCGTCTGTGCCGGTGGTGAAGCCCATTACCTGTGTCTTGATATTAATGCGTTCCAGGGCGTGGCATAGGGCGTAGGCGGCGTCTCCCGCTTTGACGATTCGGTCACGCGAGTTCATCGAGCCTGAGCAGTCCACCAACAGCATGACAGCGGTGTTCTTGGTGCGAATCTCTTCCTTGCGGCGAAAAACCCGGGTGTCTCCTGTCTGGAGCTTGTAAAGCCCCGCGCTGTGCAGGCGTCCACTGCGGAAACCAGGCACAAACATCGAGCGGTTACGGGCGACCAGCAGTCGCTCCAGGGACTTCGACATTACCCCGATACGGTCGCTGTTTTCCTCGCGTAGTCTCCGCTGGCGGTTCTTGGCGTATTCTGTGCGAGCGGTAGGGATTTTGAAGGTTTCGATTACATCCTTCTCACTCGAAAAGGGCATATAGCCAGCTTGTTCCAGTGAGGATGCGGCCCCGTCGCTGATTACGCTTTCTAGTGCCGAGTCGTAGGTCTCAACCTTCTCGATTTCCTCTAACAGCTTTTCATGCTCGCCTTCGGTTCCATCATTGGTAACAAAGTCGGGCGTGGGTGGGGGAGAGCTGTCGGCGCGCTCGTGTTTATCCGTGGTGGATTTCTTGTCGCGGCTTTCGTCTTCGTCATCATCACCTTCGAAGTCGTCGTCATCATCGCCATCTTCATCATCGAATGAGCCCCAATCGCTATCGTCATCGTCAGGCTCACCCTCAGCGTCATCATCGCCATCAGACTCGGAGTCTTCTGCTTCGCCTTCTTCATCACTGTCGCCGCTTGAACTTGAGCCTGACGCATCAGCTTCCTCGTCGCCTTCCTCTTCGGAATCAGATTCGCCGTCCGAGTCACCATCGTCTTCACTTTCTTCAGGCTCATCGTCAGAATCACTTGAAGACCCACTGCCGCCAGAATGGTCGGACTTCTCGGTGGATTCTTCACAATCACTACCGTCGGACTTCTCAGGCTTTTCCTCGCTCTCTTTCTCAGGCTCATCAAAAATACTGTCGCCGGAGTAGCCTTCTGATTCTTCAGACTTCGATTCACCAGTAGTAGCACCAGGGGCGTCATCACCCTCGTCGCCTTCTTCGCCATCATCAGACTCGCTAGGCTTGGATGGCTTCTCCATCGGATCAGCTTTCTTGGCTTTCTCTTTCTTAGCCTTACGCTCGTTGGTTTCAACGTCTGCCAGAATCTCGCGGATCGTGTTGGCCAACTTGAGGGATTGCAGTGATGAATTGATGCTCTCCAGGCTTTCAGCGAGCGGAGCAAGACCCTCATACACCTCTGGAATCAGCTCCCATTTGTCAGCCATAAACTCTTGAGCGGCTTCCTGTCCAGACAATGCGCGAATGCCCGGTGTAGCAAGCGCACGAACGAAGAACCGAGCCTGTGAGCTATCATCAGCCTCCGTGTCGTAGCCCTTAATGTGCTTGTCGAAAGACCGCTGAAAGAAATGCTTAATGGCGAATTCCAGGGTCTTGTCGATGTTACGAGTGGAGCCAGCAAAGGCGTTCTTCATCTTCCGTTCAATGAAGGTGTCTTCTACGATATTGTGGAGATTGGCGATGCGCTCTTTGTGGGCACGTTCGATAATTTTGGCGTCAGTGAAGAGTAGGTGAGCGACCTCGTGATCGACAAAACCCTTGATCGCTGTCACCAATTCAGGGGGAGACTGATCGCTGATAGAGGGGATATTGACGCGCTTGGCTTCGAGGGTGCGTTCGTCGTATTCAACAAATGCCTGGATGCCAACCTGAGTCACTTTGATGCCCTTGTTAGCGAGCATCTTAACGACCAGCGCAAGTGAACTACGTAGCTCACCGATATTTGTGTGCTTCTTGGCCATGTCTTTTCCCGTTTTAGATAATTAAGTAATTTGTTACTTACTATCGATTATATAGAAAAAGGACTGGCGGAATACGCTCAGTCCTTTTGTCTATCCTATCCTGCGCCTCTTAGGAGGAGTAGATAAGGCATCCCTCACCTGATATAGCACTGAAATGAGCCACGCGACCCTCGCTCAGAATGGCGATCTGACCACCGTCTGACAAGAATACCATCTGCTCGGCTTCTTCCAGAAAGTCAATGAACTGCTCATGGTTGATGCTTGTTGTATCTTTCGCCATTCTTGCGGCCAACTCCAGTAGACCTATGGAAAAACAGAGTAAGCAATGACTTACTCATGTCACTTATAGTAAGACGTTTTAGGCAACGCTTGCAACGATTTTCTTAGCAAGAAAATACATTCAATTGAGGCGATTAGCTGTATGTATAAATGGCTTTCGGGCTCAAAAACTTAGACCCCTTTGTTAGCGCACAAACAAATTCCACTTGAAACGCAGCTCCCGAGACTAGATTTCTAATCATCATAATTAATTTTAATAAATATATGAAAAAATAAGTAACGGCTTCTTGACTCAGTAAGTCGTTACTATAAGAATAGATAACAAGCAGGGTGTCACGAGAACCCGGCCTATCAAACCTACGGGAGAAGAGCTATGGCAGCTCGCAAGAAGATCGAAGAGTTCATCACCGAGCGACAGCTAGACCTTGGACTCACCAATCAAGATATAGCGACAGGTATCGGTTACGCTAACCAGAATGTTATCAGCATGATCAAGAAGGGACGCACCAAGCTCCCGATCGACAAAGTAGAGAAGTTGGCCCGCGTGCTTTCAGTAGATGAAAGTAAGCTGATGCGAATGGCATTGAATGAATACATGCCCGACACCTTGAAAGTCATCGAGCGTTGCTTAGGCGCTACCGTAACTAAAAACGAATTGGCTCTTCTGGAAATATGGCGTGATGCTACTAACCACGAAGACCCCTCAATCCCTGAACATAAAATTCGCGGCTTACGTGCTGGCTTCGTCCAGACAATGGCAGATCAATCAGTCACCGAATAAGTCGACGTATATATAAAAGGCGGCCCTTGAGCCGCCTTTCTTTTATGGACGCTATTCTAAATAGTGTATCGCTTTGACGGCTATACGCGAAATCTGAGGAAGAAGTCGCGGCTAATTACCCAGAAATTCATCGTTGCAAGGGCCAAATAAAGGGGGGGTTGGATGAATCCAGTATTTACGTTTTTGAACATTTAAATCAATAGCTTACGGTCAAAGTCGTGAATCCCTCCTGAATCCAAAATCACTGAAAACCCCCTGTTTCAGGGCTGTGAATCCATCGTGAATCCGGTAATATGAGTGTAGGGCGCTTTGACAACTTATTTAGTTAAATCACGTAAACTATTGATTACCATTGTTTTGTGGTGAGAAGAGCGGCCAAGAAAGACAGCGGAGCGTGGCGCAGCTTGGTAGCGCGTTGCAATGGGGTTGCAAAGGTCGCAGGTTCGAATCCTGTCGCTCCGACCAAAAAATACATATAAAACGGCCACTTAGCTAATTGCTACAGTGGCCGTTTTTGTTTGGAAAAGTTCTAGCTGAGATATAGGTGACACTCCTCGGGCGGAGTTTTTTGATGAAGTCACTTCATCATTTACTAAAAAATCGGATCATGGTCTGTACGTTTTACTGCACAGAAAGCCCATAATCGTCACGACTCGGGGAACGCTTTTGGAGGGTGGCCTAAAGGTAAAGGCTTCAACGGCTTTATACGCAGCTGCCTGTAATCCTGGCGCTGCAACATTGCCAGCCCACATTAATAGACTATCCTCTGATTCGCCTTCACTAACTCTATCTCTAACCTCAATTGCCATTTCGGTAAGTTTCTGGCGATCCCTGCATTCGCTAATTGTTTGGCCGAAAGCTATAGAGGGCAATAAAACGAGACACAAGCCCATTATTAACTTTTTCTTCATCATTGCGCTCCACTTCAACCCCCCTGCGTACTTGGCCTTTTCAGGGCCCAAGCAGTGGATTGAATATTCTCGGCAGTAGTCAGTCACAACAAATTCCCCTTTAAGTCACGCCAGCAGGGAACGTATCGCACTTAGGTGAGGAATTACAGTGTTCAAACTCATGGAGTCAGTTCATTGGCGGGGTTTTTTATTCACCCGCAGGCAGATCGGTGCACGGAAAATGCAGCCGCCTAGTCTTGCTGTGCTGTTTTAACTGCCCACTGATAAAACCGTGGCGGCTGCCTGCGTAATGAACGATGCGCTATCGTGCGTCAGTTCTTCGAACCCCGCCCGGCCAGGGCAACGGCGCCGATCAATGCTCCAGCCAATACGGTCGTGGTCAGTACCGGGTGCATCGAGGCATTGGTGTATAAGCTGGTCTTGGAAACGTGGCGGGAGTAGCGGGTGCGTTCGCGCATATCGGTGGATGGCTCTTGCAGCGCGAAGTGGCGGCGATGCTCGGGGTTGTCGGTCTGCTGCTGTCCTATGACCTTCGCTGACATGATCTTGTCCATCAACCGTGGTGCGCAGTGTCCCATCGCGGCCATGAGCCTTCCGCCGCCACCGACATACATGTCACGTCGCGGGTGTTCGGCGCAGTAAAGGATGCTGCGCGCCACGATGCGGGGTTCATAGAGGGGTGGCGGGAGTGTCGGTTCCGTGTCCATCACGTTGCCAGCATGTTCGGGGTAGGGTGTAGCGATGCTGGCTGGCTTGATTAACGTGACCGAAATGGGCGCGCCAGCATGTTCAAGTTCCATGCGCAGGGCATCGGTGAAGCCCTTGACGGCATGCTTGGCGGCCGAATACATGCCCTGATAGGGAATGGCTTGGTCCGAGGCGACCGAACCGATATTGATGATTGCACCGGCGTAACCATCGCGGCGTTTGCTCAGGTAGCGTGCCGCTTCCAGCGAACCATACACGACGCCCCAGTAAGTCGTATCGAACAAGCGGTGGTAATCCTCCTCGTCGATATCGAGCATGTTGCCATAAAGGGATACGCCGGCATTGTTGATCCAGGTATCGAAGCCGCCGAACGTATTGATGGCGGTTTGCGTTATCCTGTGAACTTGCGCGTTATCGCCGACATCCACCGCAACGTGGACGGCCGAACCTCCGGCGTTGTTGATCTCGTCACAAAGCTCACGCAACGACTTCTCGTCACGTGCCACCAGAACTAGGCGTGCCCCATGCTCGGCGGCCATGCGCGCCGTTGCCAGGCCAATGCCCGAGGTTGCGCCTGTGATGATCACCCTCTGGTTTTCCAAGTTTTTCAAATGCAGTGCCATTTCGCGCTCCTTGCTTGTGTCTGCGGTTTTCGGTTAAGAACTGTTGAACTCAGCTTGTCAGTTCGAACCGTTCTCTCAGAATAGACGCTCTGCAAGGATTGCAACATGCGTTGACGCAACGGGCATGGGGCTGGAATCGGTACGAAAAGCGTGAAACGCAGCTATCAACGCTGACCGAGCTATCATGACGAACTTCGGTAAACGCAAGCGAAATGACGAGAGCAGGGACGCTTTAGCCTGTAATTAGCTATGGTTAGCGATGTGAAACGTCAACAGTCCTTAGGTGTTAAGGGTAAAACTATTACGATTCTGCACTTAGCGATGACGTAAGAAGATGTTAGATAAACACGTCACTCAATTACTACCTAAGCAACACCCCATCGTATATAGATTTGTCTGCTGCCACCTGGCGTCATGCCCATCTAGATAGTGCATTAACAGATACTTGGGACCAATGGGCTTTGGCATTGCATTTGTAAGCGTGCTGGAACATGCGATGTACGATCTAAAGGCAGAAAGCTCCACAACGAAGATGATCGCTCGCACCAGCTTGCTTGGCTTGCGGTTTATGACATCCACTCCAGCGCTGTGGGGCGTTCATAGGTTAGGGCTTAGCGAGAGAAGGGCAGCTGCTGAACGCGACCAAAGAACGATGTTGCCAACCTCATACCCGCAGCGACTCACGGCACGCACTCGACAGCTCACCAACGCGCTAAATGTGTTGGTTTTTATGCATCCCTGCACACGCCGCCAAGCTACGCTATTGCTGGGCTGGCTGGTGAAAAATAGGTGCATGACAATCATGCGGGTTTACGCACTGTAGTACGGTACGTGTGACTAATCAGGCTTGGAAGCTCGCTCTTACCTTACTGATAGCGAAAAAGAGCGTTCTTGAGCAGTCCTCGCAAAGCCTTACTGCACATTTCATAGGAAATGCTAGTAATTAAGTGTGGGGAATGTCTCTTTATGAGGCTTTGTTGTCATGGAGTAGGGGCAGTGCTTATGGCGGCATTCAAAGGTATTCTGAGAGTCTTCCATTGGCAATCCACAAGACCCTCGCCCAGCGCGCGTTGCCCCCTCGCCTGCGATGTTCGCTTGTCGGGCAGTTCTTCATACACGCTGAAAAATTTGCCAAAGCCCGCCATTACTGGGCTTTAGGTGGGTTTTTGCTGAATGGGAGTAATGCTAAATCATGCAGATTTATGTGTTTTTCATGTGCGATAGAAAGGCTAAGCCACAAAGCGAAAATTTTAATCTCCTGACAGCCAAGAAAGGCATTCCTGATAAAACCTTGTAGTGCTAAAGTGTTCCACAATGAGTAGGTATCAATTGATCTAAAGATTTAAAATATTAGGCAGTAAATTATCAAAGATATAGTTAATAAAAATGAATATTTAATAACTTTGGGCTGTATTTTATGAAAAATAGAAAAAATATAATTTATCTGGTTAAGTTGCTGAAGTTCCCGCATTTAGTTTTTTAATGAGGCAGGGTATTCAGCTGCAAAGATAGTATCTAACGGTCCAGTGATGCCAGTATAGTCGTCAGTAATTTTACGGTGGTCAGTTTGTTAAAGTGTATATCGGAGTGGTTAGCCCATCGCGCTAAAAAGTACTGCGTGAAGGATATAAAGATCGAACTGAATGATAGCGGAATTGGAGCAGAAGCGCCTATTCGTGCTGCGTCTCAAGATTGCTTAAGAAGGGTAAACTTCGCTGAGCGAATAGCGAACGTGCTCTCGGAAACCAATCTAAGTGAGGGCAGAGTGTTCGCAATCCGCGGGGGATGGGGATTTGGAAAGTCCTCTCTTAAAAATCTAATCACCGAAAAACTTGACGCTGAAAGTGATGGAGCGGACTGGCTTGATTTCAATCCTTGGCAATGGGGTGACAGCGATGCCATTGCCCGCGCGCTCTTTAGTCAGATCGCAGATCGTCTTGGGAGCGAACATTCGAAAGCAGCTCTCGCCCGAGCCAGAGCATTACGACGTTACGGCGCGGCTCTAACGGGAAGCAGTGCACCTCTCAAGAAAGCCGGGAACAAGTCCGGCGCTATCTCTGCAATACTGACTAATGGCTCGGTGATTGCAATCGCATCAGCCATTAGTTTAGATATCCCTACCGTAGCTAAAGTAGCAGCATTTCTTGCTTTACTTTCAGTAAGCGTATATTTGCTGGGTAGCATGCTGTCATATCTCGGGCGTGATCGTAGTGGTGATTCGCTCGATAAAATTCGCGAAGCATTAGAGTCTCGACTTCAAGAACTCGAACGGCCGCTTATCGTCTTTGTAGATGATATAGATCGGCTTGAGCCTGACCAGATTCGAATGCTTCTTCGACAAGTGAAGGCAAATGCTAACTTACCGAACATCATATTTGTGTTGTTGTTCCAACCGAGCATTGTTGAGCAAGCACTCGAACCGATCGCAAATGGAGATGGTCGCGCCTTTCTTGAGAAAATTGTACAAATTAGCTTCGACTTACCTGCAGTTCCTGTGGCGACTGTACATAATATCTTGGGGATGGAGCTCAGCAAGGTAGCGGGAGCTTATGCAACAGAGGCTAACGGGTTCTCGCACCAGCGATGGGGAAACGCTTTCGCCGGATGTATCCAGCCTCTAGTTCGTAACTTGCGCGACTCTCGGCGACTAATTTCTTCAATTGCTGCGCACCTGCCGATGCATTTAGCTGACGACGTTTTTGAAGTGAACATTGTCGACTTCCTTGTATTGGAAACACTTCGAGTTTTTGAGCCAAGGCTGCATGAGATATTGTTTCAAGAGAGAGAGCTGCTTTTACAGGAGCGACGGTTCCAAGGTGACGGTAAACACGATGCAGATAAGATCGCGGCCGGTCAGCTTCTTGAAATCGTATCTGAGAGCCGTCGTACCATCATTCAGGACATTCTCAAGGATCTTTTCCCGTCTTTCGAGCAAGCCTATGGGAGAGTAACTTACGATAGCGGTTTTCGTTCCATATGGTTAGCCCAAAAGCGGATTTGCACTTCAAGATACTTTCCAAGGTATTTCGAACTCCAAACAGCCGTAGGCGAAATGTCAGAACGTCGGTTCGTCGAATTCCTCGGTGCTACTGCGGATGAGCGCTCACTTTCAGAATCTATTAATGGTATAGAGGCAGACTGCTTGCTGCCCTCGCTCGCCGCAAGACTCGATGAGTCTGTTGATCGCCTCCCTGTTGATAACGCCGCCGTGTTACTTCCGGGAATGTTCCGAATTGCTGAGAAACTAGCAGGTTTAGGAGAAGCAGATCCATTTAGTTCGCCTTGGCTATCTGCATGGCGCTCTACTAGTTGGTTCTTGGCAAAAATTCCCCGGGAGCAAAATAGAGATCTTTTTTTAAAGGCTCTTCTTGAAACTAGAGCGCTAACCGTTGCTGTAATTTTGATCCATCTTAACGATCCATCAGATCAACCAGAGAACAGGACCGGCACATTTAATCCGTCATTGAGTGTTGAAGATATTGAGAAGATTAAGAGCGAATGGTTGCGATTAATCAGAGGCCTTGCTGAAAACGATGACTCACTAAAGGTTAAGCCAGATATCGTGTCCCTACTCTATGGATGGAGGAAATATTCAGGTTCACTGGAGGAACCGAGGGCTTGGGTGTCGCAAGCGATCAAGAACGACGAAGATTTTGTCAGCATGGTTGCACGTATGGTAAGCCGGGGCACTAGTCACTCAGCAGGTGATCGGGTCGCCACACCCCTTAACAAGTTCAACAGAGAAACGATAGCTGACTTCATCGGTATTGATGTGGCGAAAACTAGATGTGATGCGATTAACCCAGCCGAATATCCTGAGCACGAAGAAATCCTGAGGACATTGCATACTTCTCTTGAGGTATGGCTCGGGCTTAGAGAACCTAGCCCACTTGATCTTCCTTACCTTTGAGCATCTTGAGGCTTAGGCGGAAAATACTTATTGCTGGCTTTAAATCCGCAGTCGACTGGTCACTGCTTTTGGCCTTAAGTATTCCATGTGTGTGTCGCACAAGATAACCAAGGTTGAATGACTTCTAGCCGGAAACTGCGAATTAATTGCAAATATGGGTAATGGCATACTAGCTGGTATATTTTAATTACTAAAATGAATAGCTAAAGATTTTTTATGATCCTGTCAGGCCCATTTCACTTCTTTTACCCCTCTCAAGCCACAATTCCATGTTCTAGGCCTAAATCTCCCCAATACCCAGCCCACTAATCAGCCCCATCAGTAATACTCCGCAATCTCTATTACTGATTCAAGCCTTTACCCAGCTCGCTGCCACCACGTCCATAGGTCGGGGTCGGCAAGCCATCTTCGCCAATCGTCAACCAAAAAGCTTGAAGGAGCAGGGCGTGAGAGCTGGTAAAGCGGTGTATGGCTTGCGTTAAGGTGGGCGTGCCAGTGGGCGACCAGCACCGCGGTAGGTGTCTCGGGGATATCGAGCCCCGTAAACTCCTGACGGGATAGCGGCCACTCGGCGGCCAGGTCTGTCAGCAGTTGCGCCCATAAACGGTCGATCTCTTCCTGAATCAGCAATTTGGCTTGTGCGATGTCGGCCTGCGAGCACTGCACAATGTATGCCACGCTTGCCGGGTCGCCATCGATAAAGCGGACAGCGGCGATATAGCCCAGTTGGTGGGTTTGCCGCATGGTGTGAAAGAAAGGCGCGCTATGGCGTTTGGCCGCGAATGCCATTACCTGGCGATGGGTAGTGCTGCCCGGTAGCGTTAGCGTGCGCATCAACGTTACACGTTGTGACGGCGTGGCCGGGCCTTCAGCTGTACAGGGAGTGGGTACTTCGGGAAGCGCTGCCAGTAGCGGTGAAAGGGCGCGTGCTGCTTCGGTGCTGTCTGTCCAGAGAAGTGGCATGGCGGGGCTGGGCGTAAGCTCGGCAAGCAGGCGGTGCGCTTGCAAGCCCGTTGGCGCAGGCAGTGGCGTCAGCCAGGCTTTCAGCATTATCTGGCTTAGCGCATTGGCAAGCGGCTGTTCCCCATGGGCACACAGCCAGCTTCCATGCGCGGTGGTGTGCTGTAAAAGCCCGATACCCTGAGCGGCCAAGTGCTTTTGGGCAAGTGCTGGTAGCGCTATTTTTCTTTCAGGATAAAAACAGGCAAGCCAGTGCGCGGGCAGGCCAGTGCCGCCGCTATCGCCCACTTTACTGATGACACTGGCTGAAGGCGTGGTGGGGTTTTGAGTTGCCACCTTATGGGCCTTGGCATCCAGGGGCATGGTTAAAAGTGCGTAAGGGAACTGGTTGGCCAGCAGCCCCGGGCCGCTTATTTCTGATCCGGTAGCGCCAAATCGCTGGGCTAGGGCCTGCTGGCGCGTCTGGGTAAATAGCCACTCGGCAAGCGAGGGCCGGTCAACGGTGACCAGGGCGCGGTCGGTATGCGCTTCTAGCACGCGGTTAATCACTTGGGTAATGCCCGCGCTGCGCGTTAAAAGCTCACGCTGTTTATCTGCCGGTAGGTGAACCGTCACGGCAAGCGTATCGGTGGCGCCGCTTGGGCAAAGCGTTACTTCGTAGTCGTCGGCTACGTCGACCAACAGCTCTGTCAGGGCGCCTGCATTGAGAGCTTGCTCGCTTGCTTTCAACACCTCCATGTTGTGGGCAAGGCCTGCAGCAGCAAGCGGCCAGAGCAGCTCTACTGAAGACGCCGGACCCTCGATCTCTACCGGTTGCGCGATAGGGCGCCAGCGCCTGCTCAGGGGCTTGGTGTCAGGCGACGTTGAAGGGTCATCACTGGGCAGAAAGGCGTCGATCAGTGCCTGCTGTTGCACCCGGGGTAGCGGTGCCGAAAGGCCCACGCTGATGCGTGAAGGCGTATAGCAACGACTGTGGAAGTGCTTGAGTTCGTCTTTGAGTGTTTCAGGCGGGCGCCCCAGGCTACGGCATGATCCGTGGTGGCAGAACGCACCGGGGTGGGTAGCCTCGGAGAGCGTTTGAAGGCCAGCCAGGCGGCGCATGGCGGGTGTGCCCAGGCGGGCCTGGTACTCGGCGTCAATCGCGGCGCTTTCGCTGGCAATGGTGTCTTCATCGAATCTTGGCGCAAAAAGCGCTTGGTGTAGGTAGGTCAGAAACTGTGAAAGCGACCCGGCAGGCAAGCTAGCGTGAATATCGGTCATCAGGTCATCGGTGCGCGCATTTAGTTTGCCCCCCAACTGCTCGGTCAACGTGAGCAGCGAGCTGCCTTGCTCAACGGGCTGGGTGAGCAGTACGTGCTCCAGCAGATGGGCAAGGCCAGGGATCGATTCAGGCTCATCAAGATACCCCGCGCCAACCACGATGATGATATGGACAAGCGGCGTTGACTGGCGGGTATGAAAAAGGCCCTGGGCACCGCCTTTCAAGGCGGCCAGCGTGTAGGGGGAAGTGAGCGTGAGAGGGGCCATGGCCTAGGGTGAAAGCGTTTGGTAGAAGGCGAGTTCTTGCTTAATCATCGTCATGCGGTTCTGAGGATTTTGCATACCGTGACTCTCGTTATCAAAAATCAGCACCTCGGCGCGTCCGCCGCTCTTTTCGAGCTGGCGAGCCAGCCGATGGGCTTGCTCAGGCACCACGACTTTATCAAGCTCGCCCTGAATCAGCAGCACATTGACTTGATGAGCGCTCTGGGCAAGCGCATGCATGGGGCTGCGCTGCTGCTTTTGCGTTTCATCGCCGAGGAGCCAGTCCAGGTAGCCGGATTCAAAGCGGTGGGTCTGCTGTGCCAGGCTGACCGCATCGGTAACGCCGTAAAGGCTGGTGCCTGCCAAAAACCGCCTGGAGCTGGCGAGTGCATTGAGCACCGTAAAACCACCGGCGCTTTGGCCGCGAATAAAGCAGCACCGCGGGCAGATACGCCCCTGGGCAATCAGCGCGTCGGCAAGCGTCTCGACATCCTCGGTATCCAGCACGCCCCACTGCTGGTGCAGCGCCTGACGATAGGCCCGCCCAAAATTGCCGCTGCCACGCGGGTTGATATCCACCACGTTGAAGCCTTGCGCCACCCAGTAGTGAATCAGCGGGTCATACACCGGGTAGCAGGCCGAGGTAGGGCCACCGTGTACGCGCATGATCATCGGGGCAGGGGCATCTTGCGCCGTTTGGCTTGCAGAATATAAAAACCCCTGCACGCGTTGCTCGCCATCACCCAGCGCAATGCTGAGGGTTTCGGGTTGGGGTGGATTGTCGATGGGGGCGGCACCCCTTAATACTTCATTGGGCTTGCCGTGCTTTCCCAGTTTGATCAGCTGCGTCGTGGTCGCCTGACTTTGGGCCAACACGTACTGCCCGTGCGAAGCCTGGGCAAGGCTCACCACGCGGCCGGTATTCAGCGCAACGGGGTCGCTTTGGGTGGGAGTGATGCGGTAAAGCCGGGCGGCACCTTGCTCAACGTGCAGGCAAAGCCCTGCCTGGTTGCCCCACGTGTGCTGCCGCTCGCCTAGCTGCCAGGGGGTGGTGATGTGGTCAAAGGGCGCGTCGCTCAGACAGTGCAGGCTGTCTTGAGCAACACGCCAGGGCTGCCACCAGCCCGCGTGGTCGCTCATCACGATAAGCGCGTTATCCGCGGTGAAGGTAGGTTGGCTGACGGCGGCCCCGAAATCGAAGGTATCGATGATGTCAAGCGAGCCGTCACCGGTGATAGCGGCAAGCGTTAGCCGACTGAGTTGCCAGGGCATGTCAGGCAGAGACCATTCGACCCAGGCCATCAAGGCGCCGTTAGGCGAAATAGCCGGGGCGCCGTAAAAGTCGGCGCCTTCGGCAAGCACCTGCTGGCGGGTTTGGTCGATGGCGACCAGGCGCTGCTGGGTGACCGCTACGCGTCGATCCTCCACGGCGATGATGCGCTGACGCAGCGGGTCGGCGCACAGCCCGCCCAGGCTGCCCTGTGCGGGGGTGTACCAGGTGTGGGTTTCTAGGGCAGCGCCATTTGAATCCAGGCCCTGCCAATAGCGAAGCGACTGATCGCCCTGGCGTACCCAGGCCGCGCCCTCATCAAGAGGTACGTGGCTGCCGCCACCGTATTGGTTGACCCGGCTACCCACGCTCTCTTCACTGCTCAAGCAGTGGGCCTTCGCCATATCGCCCGCCGGGCAGCGCCACAGGTGAGTGGTACCGCTTTCGGCATGGCGTTCCAGCCAGAAAAGTGCCGATTCAGTGCAGTGTAGTTCGGCCATCCGCTCTGGCGGTGTTGCCGCCTCTTCAAGCGAGGGAGTCAGCATGGGCGCTCCTTATGCTCAGGTTTGACGACAAATGATTTGCGACTGGCGATGCTGGCGCGGTATGAGCGCCTGCTCGTCGGTCTGGGTACTCTTCAGGCTGGCGACCAGCGCCTCGTGTTGCGCCGAGTATTGGCACACCGGATCGGTGGCGGCCGGGTCGCCGGTGAGAAGGTACGCCTGGCAGCGGCAGCCGCCGTGGTCGGTATGGCGCTCGTCGCAGGATTGGCAGAGCGGCGACATCCAGTCTTCGCCGCGAAACGCGTTGAACGCATCGCTTGATCGCCAGATGTCGGCAAGCGGCGTATCTCGTGTATTGGGGAAATTGAGCGGCAGCTCGCGGGCGCTATGACAGGGCAGTGCCGTGCCGTCCGGCGCCACGGCCATGAAGATGCTGCCCCAACCGCCCATGCACGGCTTGGGTTTATTTTCGAAATAATCGGGCACCACAAACAGCAACGACATCTGGCGGCCCTGCCGGGCGAGCTTATCGCGCCAGCGTTCGGTAACGGCTTCGGCATGAATGAGCTGCTCCTGGGTGGGCAGCAGCGCATGGCGATTGAGAAACGCCCAGCCGTAGTACTGGCAGTTGGCCAGTTCCACCGCGTCTGCGCCAAGCTCGTCACACAGGGCGATAAGTTCATCGATCTGGTCGATGTTGTGGCGGTGCAATACCACGTTGAGCACCATGGGGTAGCCGGCCGCCTTGACCGCACGCGCCATGGCAAGCTTGTTGGCGTGGGCCTTTTGCGAGCCCGCCAGAATCGCCGAAAGCTCAGGGTCGGCGGCTTGCAGGCTGATCTGGATATGATCCAGCCCTGCTTCTGCCAGGGTGTTGACGCGCTTTTCGGTCAAGCCCACTCCGGAGGTCAGAAGGTTGGTATAAAAACCCAGCTCACGGGCGTGGCTGACCAGGGTCTCCAGGTCACGCCTGACCAGCGGTTCGCCCCCGGAGAAGCCAAGTTGGGCGGCCCCCATTTCGCGGGCCTGGCGCAGCACACTCAACCACTCATCGGTATTCAGCTCGTTGCGGTACTTGCTAAAATCCAGCGGATTGGAGCAGTAAGCGCACTGCAGCGGGCACAGGTAGGTAAGCTCTGCGAGTAGCCAGAGCGGCCCGTGGGAGGGAAATTTCGCCGTCGGCATACGTTACGCCTCCTTGGTTAGCCAGCCATTTTGCTGCGCCTCGCTAAGAAATTCGAGCACATCGCCTTCAAGCGCACCTGCCTCGGGGTAGAGCGCTTCAAGGTTTTTGATGATCGATGACACGCTGCGTTCACCGTCGATTTGATTCAGGATCGCCCCGGCGGTTTCGTTGAGCTTGACCATGCCTTCAGGGTAGAGCAGTACGAAACAGTCCTGGGTGGGCTCCCACTGGAACCGCCAGCCTCGCCGCCATTGGGGAATCGTCTCAAGCTTCATTTAACGCTCCCTTCAGCGAGCGGGTGCCAAGGCCGCGATGGTAGACCCGCTCGTTCGTGACGGTATGGTAGGGCGGGCGGTCGAGCTGGTAGGCCAATGTCATGGCATCGAGCATACTCCACAGCACATCCAGCTTGAACTGGAGGATCTCGAGGGCGCGCGCCTGACGCGCGGCGGTTGTGCATACCTCCAAGGCGATCTCCAGGCCGTGGTCCACATCCCGCCGGGCTTCGCCCAAGCGCTTGCGAAAATAGCGGTACCCCTGCTCGTCAATCCAGGGGTAGTGGGTAGGCCATGTATCGAGCCGGCTCTGGTGCGCCTCGGGGGCAAAAAGCTCGGTCAACGATGAGATCGCCGCCTCTTCCCAGCTCGCCTGACGTACAAAATTGAGGTAGGCATCAACGGCAAAACGCACGCCGGGGAGCACATGCTCCTGGGCCACAAGCTCTTCACGCGTAAGGCCCACTGCCTGGCCAAGCGCTATCCAGGCTTCAATGCCGCCTTCATCATCCTGGTCGCCATCGTGGTCGAGTAAACGCTGCACCCACTGCCTGCGCACTGCCGCGTCGGGACAGTTGGCCAGCAGCGCCGCGTCTTTTTGCGGAATCATGAGCTGGTAGTAAAAGCGGTTGGCGACCCAGCCTTGAAGCTGCGTTTTGGAAAGCTCACCCTTGGCCATGGCTTGCTGAAAAGGGTGGTGAAGATGATAAAACTGCCCTTTAGCCATCAGCGCCTCTTTAAACGCCTGCTGAGTAAGCGGCGCTGCGGGCTCAAGGGTGGAAGTGTTCGATAACATGGTAGGCCTCTTGAAAAGCGGCTTCGTGATGGTGTTCACCTGCGGCAAACGTGCCTTGGCAGCGCGAGCTTGTTCACAGGATTTCAAAACAGGGCGTAAGCATCAAAGCGTCAGACGCATTCCATCGAACGCCACTTCGATATGCTCTTGGGTCAAGAGCGCGCGCTCCTCGCTTGCCTCATCAAGAATGGGGTTGGTGTTGTTGATATGGATAAGAATCTTTCGTGTAGCAGCGGGCAGCGTGGCTAAATATTCGCGCATCCCGCCCAGGCCGTTCAACGCCAAGTGCCCCATTTGCTGGCCGGTTGAGGTACCCACCCCGGTGCGTATTAGCTCGTCATCTTCCCAAACGGTGCCGTCCACCATGACAACATCGGCCTTTTTTAAATAGCCCATGACCTCTTCGGTGGGCTGGCCCAGCCCCGGCGCGTAGCAAAGCGACTTGCCGGTGGTTTCATCGGTAATGAAAAGCCCCAGGTTGTCGCCGTTAGAGGGCTGGCCGCGACGGGGCGAATAGGGGGGGGCATTACTCGCCAGGGCAAAGGCGGTAAAGTGAAGGCCCTCGCAGCTGGGTACATCAAAATCGATGGTCGAAGCGGTTTCATCGAGCCCGAGGGCGCGCCATTGAAGACCACCGTTCCAGTGACTTAGCATATTGAAAAGCGGAAACCCGCTGGTTAAATCGCTATGGGCGTTGGGGGTGCACCAGATATCCAGCGGGCAGCCTTCACGTAGCGATAAAAGCCCTGTCACGTGGTCTACCTGGGCATCTACCAGCAGCACTTCGGCGATACCGCTGCCGCGAAGCGTATTGGGCCACAGTTCAGGTGTGGCGTTTAGCTGGCTGCGAATATCCGGGGAAGCGTTGCAAAGTAGCCAGCGTTTGCCGTCGCTGCTGATGGCAATCGATGATTGGGTGCGGGCCGTATACCCTTCACGATTCTGGCGAACGCTTTCGCAGTTGGTGCAGTTGCAGTTCCACTGAGGAAAACCGCCGCCGGCTGCCGAACCAAGCACTAATACCTGCATAAGCGTAACGCTCCATGTCTTGCGGCTCACGTATATCCATGACGCAGCCTTTACATCAAAAAATATTCAGCGAGAAAAACAAATGCCTGCCATATAAGGCAGGCATTAAGACGATCTTAACGGTTTGAGATGTACAGGGTTACTTCAAACCCGAGACGAATATCCTGGTAAGCAGGTTTTTTCCACATAATGCGCTCCTTGATAGAAAGACAGGGGAAGATGCTGAGTCTACAAACAATCTTCACTCTACAGCCTAGACCCTAACACAAGGTTTTGTGGATTTTTTAAAGCCTCTTTATTGAACAAATGATGCAGATACCTTGATGATGGCTACCCACGACCTATAAATCATTGCCGACATCTATAAATACATTATTATGACAGCAACCGATGTCAAAGAAGGGGGCATCTATCCTTATTACCCCATCAGCCAGTTCGCTGCTTAAAAGACGTTTCCTGCTGTGCCGATGTAGGCGCGCTAGCTTTTTAAAAGGGCGTTATCGCGTGCCTCGTCTAAACGCCTAAACAGTTCTGCCACGGTAATGTCCTCAAGGTCGCGAGGCCTTTCAAAAGATACCGATAGGCTCGCTTGCTTCTCTTCATTGATGTATCTGCCCTCTACAAAACCGCCATGACTCATAACATTGACGGAAAAGTCCGCTAGCTCCCAGTGACTCATTCGTGGCTCCTATCTTTTTAAGGATGTCTTGCAGGTAATCAATATGGTGATCATTACAAGATAGGCCAACCCCTGCGCTTTCTACTACCTTGTTAGCAAGGTGTTGAATATATTTTTTCGAGAGGCAATAAATCATGACCTCGGCGCCATGAGCAATGGTCGTCACGGGGCATAGAATACGGGGCAAAGAACAAAGACATACTCAGGAGAAGCTGTCATGGAAAAGACAACGAAAACGGAAGCCATTTCACCTTGTTACCCATTCCCTAACACTGAACAGCTGCCCAGGCGCACTGATTGGCAAGCGCTAATGGCGCTTTTGCTCGGCGTTGCGGCCATGGGTATTCCGTACCCCAGTGCCGCTCAGGCTGAACAGCCAGAGTCAGGCACTTTGGCAGGTGCCGTGGATCCCGTAGAGGTAACGTTCGAACATCCCAGCGAGTATCTTCTCGTCAGCGATTTCCCAGGCTCCCTCATCGATGCCGATCTATCTACCTGGCAGGAATATATACCCGATATTCAGGATATCGAAATTACGTCTTCGGCTGATGAGTCGAGTCAGCCAGCCCTCTACTATAACTCCGGCTCTGATGAAGAGAAGCCGCTGCTGATGGTGCTACACAGCTGGAGTATCGGTTACCTGCAAAATATTGATATTCCTTTGGGTGAGTTCGCCGTCGCCAATGATTGGGTGTTCATACACCCTGATTTCCGTGGTCAGAATGATGGTCGCCCCGAGTCGACGGCCTCGGAGCTGGTGATATCCGACATGGAAGATGCGCTTGAGTACGCGCGTGAAAACGCCAACATCGACGAGTCACGCATTTATCTACTCGGCTATTCGGGTGGCGCCATGAATGCGCTGCACTTTGCCAGCCGTCACCCAGAGACATTTGCGGGGGTTGCCGCATGGGTGCCGGTCTATGATCTGGTGACGTGGTACCAATGGAATGCTGAACGCGGTGAGCCGTACGCTGACGAGATCACCGGTGCTTGTGGTGGGGTCCCTACCGAAGACAGCGAAGCCAGGGAAGAGTGTGCCCAGCGAAGTGTTAGCGCCCACCTGCCTGAGGTGGCGGGAGAGCTTCGAGTGCTCCTGGCACACGGTATCAACGATAATACCGTGCCGCCCGAGCAAGCACTTCATGCTTTTAATGATTTGGCCGCCGAAGAGGATCAAATTCCTCAGGAACAAATCGATCAGCTTATGGAGCACCGTGAAGTGCCTGAAGCACTGGCCGAGCGCTCGACGCATGAAGAGCGCAATTTCAAGTATTTCGATGAAGCCGATGCCTCGGTGCAGCTCTATCTTCAGTCGGGTCCTGCCGAGCTAGTGCTCTTCGAGGGCGAGCATGAAATGCTTTATCGCCCTGGGCTTGAGTGGCTTGCTCGCCAACAGCGCTGAGTGAAACAACGTCATTAACAAGGATGCTTTCGTTATGCCCCGTTTTTGCTCCACGAGATATCTATTACGCATAACCGTCATGCTGCTTGCCTTGACCGCCGTCTGCGGCTTTTGGAGTGTAAGCGCCATCGCTGCTGACGATTGGGCCGATATCACCGAGCCGCTGCCCGGTGAGCCACGTATCATCGGCCATCATGGCGGAGCTTGCTTGGTGGGGGCCGAGCAACTTCCTCCCGAAGGAGACGGCTACCAAGCGGTGGATCTGGGCCGCAATCGCCACTACGGTCATCCTACCTTGATCGATTATATCCAAAGGCTCGGCCAGCGCGTCGATGCATCCGGCTTCGGTCCTATGCTGGTGGGTGATATGGCCCAGCCACGTGGTGGCCCAATGCCGTATGGGCATGTGAGCCATCAGAGTGGGCTGGATGTCGATATCTGGTTCCGGCTCGATCTGCCACCACTGGAGCGCAGCGAGCGCGAAGGGCTTGAACAGCCAATTCTAGTCGACCCTGTCACTCATCGGGTTGATGAGCGTTGGAATAAACATCATGCCATGCTGATTCGTCTTGCTGCGGATGATCAACGAGTCGCGCGTATCTTTGTTGATAGCGCGGTCAAGCGCGATTTGTGTGAGCGAGAATGGGATGATCGCTCCTGGCTGCGCCGGGTCCGCCCCTGGCACTCTCATGACGAACACCTACATGTACGCCTTCGCTGCCCACCGGGTGCCTCCGAGTGTGTTGACCAGCCCGAACCGCCGCCAGGGGAGGGTTGCGATACTTTCGCACCCACACCGCGCCCAGAGGTCTATCCAAGCCCAGGACGTAGCTTGCCACCGGCCTGTAATGCCGTATTGAACCCATAGCTTGCAACGGCTAAAGTGGTTTTTTTGCAACACTAACAGTAGAGGTTGATGACTGTTTCGATTAAGCTCCTCAGCAAATTTACTGGCCACCTACCTAAGGTGATTGTATGGGGAGCCTTCTACGGCTGTTTGCGTTAACGCTATCAGTTTTAATGATAGCGGGTTGTTCAGATCCTAAAATTGATACCAGCTCAATGCCAGCGTCGATTGTATCTATCGAGAAGGTGCGCAACTCGCTGCCTAGTTATAAGCGCAACGATTTCGATCAAGGGCTGATTATCATTGCGACGACGTCAACCTTTGGCGGGGTCGATCTTCTAAATCCTCATCGTATGAATGCAGCTGAGATCGCCGAAGCAGCGAATGTTCAAATGCATGGATTGACGGGTAATCAAATTATTCAGCGTGCTGATGAGATTTTGCGCGAGCGTCGGTCACGCGAGCGAGAACACGCAATTCGTACGTTAAAGCGTTTAGAAGATAAACAAACCAAAGCTGAAAGCGACCAGCAGCAATTAACGCGGTTTATCATTGATAGCGCACGCTATTATATGGGGATGAGTCCTTTCGGTGCTCCTGAGCCGGTAATTGATCTTAAAGTAACGAACGGTACCGATCAGGCCATTTCCGAACTGATTTTAAGGGGCGTTGTCACCAGCCCAGATCGTACCGTGCCCTGGGTGGATGAGACTTTCTACTATGTTATCGAAGGTGGCATTGAGCCGGAAGAAACACTGCAATGGAGCCTTGCACCCAACCGCTTTGGTCCGTGGGGAAATGCTCAAATACCCAATGACGCAGTATTGACGTTAACGTTGGAAGGGCTAAAGGGGATTGATAAGCAGCCATTATGGGACTCCCCTGAGCTAACTGAGCGTGAACAGGCCAGGCTTGAGCGTCTTCGGGAAGAATACGGCGGTATTGCTTTCTCTCGTGTGGATTGAGCTATAAGAGTGGCGAAACGCAAGCGCCCTGTCAGCTTTCTGATAGGGCGCTGCTGGTTTGCATAGTCTGGGTTATTTATTCGTTAGCTTCATGATCGGCTAAAGCGGCAGCAATTGCCTCTTCCCACTGCCCTTCGGTTAACCCCCAGTGCTCCATTTCTGCTTGATCGGCGCTGCCTTCAGCCGCATCGCGAAGTTTCTCGACACTGCTGGACTCATAGCAGTGCTTGGCAAAATCTTTCATATTTCCATCTTTTAACTGATTTATCATCGACATGCTGAGTTCCTTTCAATGGAGCATAGTGAGGTAGCATTCTCTATGCGTAATTTTTAAGCGTAGCTATTAAGTATAGTTTTCAAGAGTAGCTTTTAAGTGCAGCTATTCAGGCCATTCTTTTCTTTTATGGTTCCCATTGTTTGGGAATGCCCATGTCGATAGCCCACAGCCGCCCCCTAATAGGGGCAGCTCTAGCTCGTTTTAGCACGCTTATTTGAGGACGTAGCAGGGCGTATAATGTTGGCCGTCGAGTTTCATCCGCCCTTGTGCGACAAAGGAAGTCAAAAGCTCATCCAAACGCTGCATCAGTTCGGGTTCGGCTGTCAGTACGAAGGGGCCGTGAGCTTCGATGGCGCGAATGCCGGCCTCTTTGACGTTGCCCGCTACAATGCCAGAGAACGCGCGGCGAAGATTGGCAGCAAGCTCATGGGTGGGTTGTTGGCGGTGAAGCGCTAGTGAACGCATCGCTTCATGGCTCGGCTCAAACGTGGCCTGGAAATCACGCGCAATGGTCATCCGCCAGTTGTAATAAAAAGCGTCCTGATGGGTGCGCCTGAATTCAGCGATTTCATCAATACCCTGGCGCATGGTCCGAGCAACGGCCACGGGGTCACCGGTGATGATGGTGTAATAGCGGCGAATCTCCTCACCTAAGGTATAAACGAGGAATTCATCGATTTTCTGGAAGTAGGCTGCAGAATCGGCTGGGCCGGTGAAAATTAATGGAAAGGGAATATCTTGGTTACTTGGGTGTAGCAAAATGCCCAGCAGATAGAGAATCTCTTCTGCGGTGCCGACGCCACCGGGAAAAACAATAATGCCATGGCCTAGGCGGACAAAAGCTTCGAGGCGCTTTTCGATGTCCGGCATGACGACCAGTTCATTAACGATGGGATTAGGCGCTTCGGCGGCGATAATGCCTGGCTCGGAAATGCCTAAGTAGCGACTTTCCTTGCGCCGTTGCTTGGCATGCGCAACGTTAGCGCCTTTCATGGGGCCTTTCATTGCGCCGGGCCCACAACCGGTACAGATATCTAAATCACGAAGTCCTAAGTGGTAACCCACATCTTTGGTATATTCGTACTCTTCTCGGGAAATGGAATGACCGCCCCAACACACCACAAGGCTAGGGTCGCGGCCGGGTTTTAACGTACCTGCTTTACGCAAAATGTGAAAGACGGCATTGGTGGTGCCTTCGCCGGTGCTAAGGTCGAAGCGATTATGATGTTGAATTTCATTGTAGACATAAACAATGTCACGAATTATCGACGATAAATGTTCGCGGATACCGCGTATCATGCGGCCATCTACAAACGCTTCGGCTGGCGCGTTAGTTAGCTTTAAGCGTATGCCGCGGTCTTGCTGTAGTACTTCAATATCAAAATCTTTATAAGCTTCTAAAATAGCCAGGCTATCGTCGCTGGGGTTACCACAATTGAGTACCGCCAACGCACATCGCCGCAGCAGATCATGCAGACCGCTTTGAGACGTTTTGTGTAGCCGATTAACTTCATGCTGAGACAGTACTTCGAGGCTACCCTCGGGGGAAATAATGCTGGAAAGAGTAGCGCGAGGTTGAACATTTTCGGTCATTAGCGGGGCTGTCCCTAATCGTTAGATGGCTTTTTGCATACTACCACGCCGACGCGGTGGGTACAGCGCAACGGCTGCCCAGCTTGGCTGTGCTATGATTAGCTGTATTTCACATGACGGCGACTAAACAACCTATTGTTTACTAAAGGCTGTTCTCAAGCGCTGTCTTCACAGAATGTCCTCAAAGGCAGTTGAGGGAATTTGTTTCCAAAGACTGTTTCTAAAGACTGCCTCTAAAATCAGTTTCTCAAGACTACGGCGCTTAATTATGTTCAATGCCCATTATTTTCGTACGTTTATTACGCTTGTAGAAACAGGGAGTTTTACACGTACCGCGCAACGTTTAGAAATGACCCAGCCCGGCGTAAGCCAACATGTACGCAAGTTAGAGCATTATTTAAGCAAAGAGCTGCTGGAGCGAAAGGGACGCAGTTTTACCTTAACTGAATCGGGCCGACGTGCTTATGATTACGCCTTAAAGCTATTTGCTGAGCATGAGCAGTTTCGACACGGGCTAGATGATGACTCGTTAGACAGTGGCGACTGTCGTATTGCTTCTCCGGGCAGCGTCGGCTTGATGTTCTATCCGTTCATATTGGGACAGCAGCAAATGCATCCTAATTTAACGGTCAACTATAGTTTTGCGTTTAATCACGAGATTGTGAATGATCTGCTTGAAGGGCGCTACGATATCGGCATAGTGACCGAGGCAATGAGCCATCCAGAGCTACATTGCAGTATTTGGCATCAGGAACCGCTTTGCTTGGTTGTCCCTGCGGATTTTGCGGGCGGTACGCTGTCAGATTTAATGGGCATCGGCTTTCTCAACTATTACGACGGCATCAACCACGCCAACGCGTTATTGCGCGCAAATTATCCCGACGAGTTTCGTTCCATGACGCATTTCCGTCACCAGGGGTTTACCAATGAGGTCAGCATGGTGTTGGATGCGGTAGCCAGGGGGTTAGGGTTTACCGTGGTATCGAGGCTCGTACTGGAAACATCCCCTTGGCAGCGACAAGTAAAAGAACTGAACTTACCCAACGCCGTCAACGAAGTGCTTTACCTACTGCGCCGTCGTGACTCTGTATTACCGAAGCGCTACGAGAAGCTGTTAGACGGTTTTCACGCGCAGCGTATGCAAGAAAAAACGCCCCTGATGCTATCGAACGGTTAAGGCAGCAGGGGCGTTACTCTATTTTTCAGCGAGATTAATCACGATACTCATCAATACTTGGGCACGAGCAAATCAGCTGTCGGTCGCCAAACACGTTATCGACGCGGTTAACGGCAGGCCAGTATTTAGCAGCTTGCACGGCAGCAGAGGGGAACGCTGCTAATTGGCGATCATAAGGTCGCTTCCAGTCGCTATCCATCAGGTCTGCTTGCGTATGGGGTGCATTCACCAGCGGATTATTATCCAGCGGCCATTCACCACTTTCGACTCGTGCGATCTCCTTCCGAATCGCAATCATGGCATCGCAAAACCGATCTATTTCATACAGCGACTCAGATTCTGTCGGCTCGATCATCAGTGTGCCTGGTACGGGGAACGACATGGTAGGCGCATGGAAGCCGTAATCCATTAAACGCTTGGCAATATCTTCTTCACTGATCCCTGAAGCAGCTTTGAGCGGACGAATATCGATAATGCATTCGTGGGCGACGGTGCCGTTCTGGCCTCGATAGAGGATCGGGAATGATGCTTCCAAACGCTTGGCAATATAATTAGCGTTGAGGATGGCAAGCTCTGTGGCTTCCCGCAGCCCGCGTGCGCCCATCATTTTAATATAGGCCCATGAAATGGGCAGAATAGAGGCACTGCCAAAGGCTGCCGCGGACACCGCGCCGCTGTCGCTATTCACACCGTTGATCGGCGTTACCACATGGTTAGAAACGTAGGGCGCAAGGTGCGCTTTAACGCCGATAGGGCCCATGCCTGGGCCGCCGCCACCATGGGGGATGCAGAACGTTTTGTGCAGGTTAAGGTGAGACACATCACCGCCAAAATCGCCGGGCCGGGTTAATCCAACCTGGGCATTCATGTTGGCGCCATCGATGTAGACCTGACCACCATTGTCATGCACGACTTTGCACGCTTCACGCACGCTGGTTTCAAACACACCATGGGTGGATGGGTAGGTCAGCATAATGGCCGACAGCTGATCACGGTGTTGCTCGGCTTTAGCACGCAAATCCGCCATATCAATGTTGCCGTTATGATCGCACTCAACGACGACCACCTTCATTTGCACCATGGCCGCTGAGGCAGGATTGGTGCCGTGAGCGGAGCTGGGAATCAAGCAGACATCACGATGCCCCTCACCTTGGGCAGCTTGGTAACGGCGAATCGCCACTAATCCCGCATATTCCCCCTGCGCGCCCGAGTTGGGCTGCATAGAAAGGTGATCATAGCCGGTGACTTCGACCAAAAAGGCCGAGAGTTCGTCGATCATCTGTTGATAGCCGGCAACTTGGTCGCGAGGCGCGAAGGGATGCAGGTGCGCAAACGAGGGCCAGGAAACAGGGATCATTTCGCTAGTGGCGTTGAGCTTCATGGTGCAGGAGCCGAGCGGGATCATTGCATGAGCAAGCGACAGATCCTTATTCTCCAGCCGTTTCAAGTAACGCAGCATTTCGGTTTCGCTGCGGTAGCGGCTAAAGGTGGGGTGGCTCAAAAAGTCACTTTCGCGCTGGCAGGCGGCAGGAATACCAGAAACGCCGTCAGCAACCACCTGTTCGTCCAATACCGCAACGGAAAGGCCGTGCTCATTGCCTAGCAGCACGTCAAACAGCGTTGCTACGTCGTGGGCGGTGGTGGTTTCATCCAGGCTGATGCTTACATCACCATTGGCGAAGTAGTGCAGGTTAATATCATGCGTCATGGCGCGGCCATGAATCTTACCTGCATCCACGCCCGTTAAACAAAGCGTATCAAACCAGCTATCATGCGCGAGTGTTACGCCTGCCTGTTTAAGGCCCTGAGCGAGCAGGGTTGCCAAGCGGTGTACGCGCCCAGCGATTTTACGTAACCCTTCAGCCCCATGATACGTAGCATAAAAGCCTGCGATATTGGCCAGTAGCGCCTGAGCCGTGCAGATGTTGGACGTCGCTTTCTCGCGGCGAATATGCTGTTCACGCGTTTGCATCGCCATGCGCAGGGCGGTATTGCCACGGCTATCTTTAGATACACCGATAATGCGACCAGGAATAGAGCGCTTGAGCTTATCGGATGTCGCAAAGAATGCAGCATGCGGGCCACCAAAACCCATCGGCACCCCAAAACGTTGGGAGTTACCGACCACAATGTCAGCGCCCAGTGTGCCGGGTTCCTTTAGTAACACCAGGCTCAATAGGTCGGTAGCCACGCAGGTCATGATATTGCGTTCAGACGCAGCGCTTAATAGCGGTGCTAAGTCACGTACTTCGCCGCTGGCAGACGGGTACTGGACAAGAGCACCAAAAACATCGTGGTTGGCCAACTCTTCGGCAGGGCCTGTGATCAAATCAAAACCAAAAAATTCGGCGCGGGTTTTGACCACATCCAGCGTTTGCGGGAAAACGTCGTCAGCAACGAAGAAAGCGTTGGATTTGCTTTTTTTATTGCCACGCTTGCACAACGCCATCGCTTCGGCGGCGGCGGTGGCTTCGTCGAGCAGTGAGGCGTTCGCAAGCTCCATACCGGTCAGGTCCATGATGACTTGCTGGAAGTTAAGCAAGCCTTCCAAGCGCCCTTGAGAAATCTCCGGTTGGTAGGGCGTGTAAGCCGTATACCAACCGGGATTCTCTAATACGTTGCGCTGGATCACCGCCGGCATATGGGTGCCGTAATAGCCCTGGCCGATATAGCTTTTAGCGATACGGTTTTGTCGGGCCAGCTGTGCTAGGTATTCTAACGCTTCTGCCTCACTCCGAGGTTCTTCAAGTGCCAGTTCTCGGCCAAGGCGGATATCGCTCGGCACGGTCTGCTCGATCAGATCTTCCATGTGCTGCATGTTGAGCGCTTTTAACATCGTGGCTATATCATCGCGGCTAGGGCCGTTATGACGTTTGATAAAAGCATCGTGGTCGGCCAGCTCGGCCAGGCGGCGTGTTTCAAGAGGCATGAAGAAGATTCCGAACGTTAAGAGAGAACCGTGCAGGGTAATAAGCGAAGCGCCTGCCTGAAAAGGCAGGCACCTGTATACGTTTTATTCGTCAGCGCTAAGAGTCGCTTGATAGGCATCTGCATCTAGCAAGCCGTCAAGGGAATTGCCATCTAGGCGTACTTTCATGATCCAGCCGCCTTGATAAGGCGCTTCATTGACTGTTTCAGGGGCATCTTCAAGCGATTCGTTGACTTCGATGACTTCACCATTAACGGGCGAGTAAAGGTCCGAAGCGGCCTTAACGGATTCTATAACGCCAAACTCTTGGCCTTTGCTCAGTTCTGTACCCACTTCAGGTAACTCAACAAACACCACATCGCCTAGCGCTTGCTGGGCATGATCAGTGATACCGACAGTAACGGTGCCATCTTTATTATCGAGCACCCATTCGTGGCTTTCAGCGTAATGGAGATTGGCGGGAAGATTGCTCATGATGTTTTCCTATATGAAACAGTTTTCTGGACCCGAGCATACTAGCGGTTGTCGCTTGGCTTGGCGACTAGCAGTTGATGCAATGTCTGTTGCTTAGCTGGGTACCGAGCCGAGTAAATGATAGCGCATGTTAACGTGTTTCCGATCGGAAACAAATTTCTTGATTACTCCATTGGTGCGCCAATGCCGTAAACTGTTTTGGTAATGTAGCGCATAGAATTTGGTTATGAGAAAAGCGGCATCCTCTATGCACAAGCGACATCACCGTAGATGCTTACTAAGTTTATGGTGTAAAACATTCGAATCGTACGCTAGCCACTAGTAGCGACGTCAGAACTAACCGTAATCGCAATAAACCAACAATACACACCATTAGTTACCAACAAAGCGAGGAGATAGTCGTGGAAACATTAACCAGCCTGTTAGGGGCGATCAATGGCGTGGTCTGGGGCCCCGTCATGTTGATTCTGCTACTCGGTGTGGGGATTTACCTGCAGCTTGGCTTGAAACTGATGCCGATTAGAAAGCTCGGCATGGGTTTCAAGCTAATGTGGGCAGGGCGAGAAGCCAAGCCTGGGGTGGGCAAAGCGGCCGTTGCTAAAGAGGGAGATGAAGGGGAAATATCTCCCTTCGACGCTTTGATGACCGCACTCTCTGCGACCATCGGTACCGGTAATATCGCCGGTGTCGCTACGGCCATTGCCCTTGGTGGGCCTGGCGCTGTGTTTTGGATGTGGATTACCGCGCTGGTGGGGATGGCAACTAAGTTTGCCGAAGCGGTGCTGGCCGTGCGCTATCGCGAAACAGATAGTACTGGCTTTCACGTCGGTGGGCCGATGTTTTATATCAAAAACGGCTTGGGCAAAAAGTGGCTTTGGCTAGGGGGTGTGTTTGCTTTCTTTGGTGCGGTAGCCGCCTTCGGTATTGGTAATACCGTACAGTCAAACTCGGTTGCTGATGCTATGGACGCTACTTTTGGTATCCCCACATGGTTGAGTGGCGTCGTCATTATGGTGCTGGCCGGGGCGGTGATACTCGGCGGCATTAAGCGTATTGCCAAGGTGGCGGGTAAGCTGGTTCCCATCATGGGCATTGCTTATGTAGTGGCAGGCCTGCTGGTATTGATTATAAATGCCGGACAGATCGGTGAAGCCTTTGGGTTGATCTTCTACTACGCCTTTAACCCCATGGCCGCTGCCGGTGGATTCGCCGGCGCTGCGGTGATGGCGGCGATTCGTTTTGGTGTTGCACGCGGTATCTTCTCCAACGAAGCGGGCTTGGGGAGCGCGCCGATCGCACACGCAGCGGCGAAAACCAAAAATCCGGTGCGCCAAGGCTTAATCGCGATGCTGGGCACCTTTATCGATACCATCATTGTCTGCACGATTACTGCGTTGGTCATTTTGACCTCCACCGTTTGGATAGAGGGCGAAGCGGGGGCATCGCTGACCGCGCTCTCTTTTGACGCCGCGCTGCCTGGCTTTGGTAATCAAATCGTAGCGGTCGCCTTGGCGATTTTCGCTTTTACCACCATCCTAGGTTGGTCATTTTACGGTGAGAAGTGCTGCCAGTTCCTGTTTGGTACTCGCTCTATTATGATCTATCGGGTGCTGTTCGTACTGGCTATCCCGCTGGGCGCTATCGCTCAACTGGGCTTTATCTGGCTCATGGCGGATACCTTCAACGCTATGATGGCGATCCCAAACCTGATTGCCCTGGCACTGCTTTCGCCGGTAGTCTTTAAGCTAACCAAGGACTATTTCGACGGTAAAGACGTATTGCCGGGTGAAGAACTGGAACATGATCAATAAAACTTCTCCGCTTGTTATGTGCGTTGTAAGTGAATAATTGATTTGAAGACAAATAGAGTCGGGAAGACACGCAGGTGGCTTCCCGTTCTCTTTTTAGTGACGAATTTTTAAGTGAGGAAAGCCCCCATGACTGAATTAAAGCAAACGCCGCTGCACGCGCTGCACCTCAAGCTGGGCGCCAAGATGGTCCCTTTTGCAGGCTACGATATGCCGGTGCAGTATCCGTTGGGGGTCAAAAAAGAGCATGAGCACACCCGCCAGCAGTGCGGGTTGTTTGATGTGTCTCATATGGGGCAAATCTGTGTTTCTGGTGACAACGTTGCCGAAGCCCTGGAAACGCTGATACCTGCAGATTTGGTAGGGCTGGAGAAAGGCGCGCAGCGATACGGGCTATTCACCAGCACCGAAGGCGGCATTATTGACGATCTAATGGTGGTTAACGCGGGTGATCATTTCTATTTAGTGGTAAACGCGGCCTGCAAAGACCAAGACTTGGCTCACTTGCGCCTTAACTTGGCGGCAACGCATACCATTGAGCCGTTGGATCGTGGCTTGTTGGCGCTGCAGGGACCGCAGGCCAAGGATGTGATGCAGCGGCTGTGCCCAGAAGCCTGTGAGCTTGTGTTTATGCAACATGGCCGCTTCACCATTGCAGGCCAGGAAGTGTGGGTAAGTCGCAGTGGCTATACGGGCGAAGACGGGTTTGAGATTTCAGTTGCTGCTGATGCCTGTGAAGCGTTCGCCCAGCAGTTGTTAGCCGAGCCAGAGGTAGAGGCGATCGGTTTGGGCGCGCGTGACTCACTACGTTTAGAAGCCGGTTTATGCCTCTACGGGCACGATATGGATATGCAGACTACCCCTGTAGAAGCTGGCCTTATATGGGCGATTGGCAAACCTCGGCGCCATGGCGGTGATCGCGCCGGTGGTTTTCCTGGCGCTGATGTAATTCTTCATCAAGTCGATGCCAAAGATCATACCCGTAAGCGCGTTGGGCTGTTGGCTGAAGGCCGTGCGCCGGTGCGCGAAGGCGCGCCATTAGTGGATGAAGCGGGCAATGATGTTGGGGTGGTTACTTCCGGGAGCTTTGGCCCAAGTGTGGGTAAGCCGGTGGCCATGGGTTACGTGAGTCGCGAACTGGAAGCACCGCAAACCAATGTGTTCGCCGTCGTTCGCGGTAAACAGTTACCCATGGTAGTCACCCCCATGCCCTTCGTGAAACCTGGCTATTTCCGTGGTTAAAAGGGCGCTTAAGCAGCGTTCTTAATGCGTACTGTCAAACCACAGCGGCCCCTGCACTTATAGGGGCCGCGAGGTTAATAAGCGAAGCGTTCTAGCGCAGAACCTGCTTGGGATCGATGGGTTTGCCGCCTTGGCGCAGATCAAAAAGCAGATCATAACGCTGGGTGGCACTGCTTTTTCCTACCTCACAAAGTGGATCTCCCGCGCTTACCTGCTTTCCTACCGCGACTAAAATGCGCTCGCAAAGGGCGTACACGGTTTGCAGGTTATCGGCATGGTGCACGATCACAACTTCGCCTAGCTGGCGCATGCCATCGGCAAAGCGTACCTCGCCGGGGGCGACGGACTTAGCCTGTGCACCAGCCTGCGTTGCAAGCAGCATGGGCTGCAGTGTGCCACGACTGTCTGGTCCAAAACGACGTACCACGCGGTAATCATCCAACGGCCATTGCCAGCGCCGAGCTGACGAAGGCAGTGGCTGGCTAGGTGCGCTACTCGTGGGAGCAGCGGCAGGGCGATTAGCACTCGATGAGCCACTAGTGCTAGCAGCGGTTCGCGTCGCTGAACTGCGCGCCCCCGAACTCCCCAGCGGAAGACTAATCACTTGGCCTATTCTCAAATGGGTGGGTGAGGCACTGGGGTTGGCGCTCTGAATGCGGCCGCTCGTTGTACCGAAATGGCGCGCGACGCTTGAAAATGTATCGCCAGGGCGAATTTGGTAGCGATAAGGGCCCCCGGAAGGCGCGCGCTCTTGTTGGCTGGGAATCAACAAGCGTTGTCCCACTTTAAGCTTGCGTGCATCCACTCCTGGGTTAAAACGTTGCAAACGTTCTAACGGGACGTTAGCCCGGGTCGCCAGCTTGCCTAGTGTATCGCCACGCTGAACCTGCACCCAACTACCGCTAATCTGGTTGGCACTAGGTACCACCGCACGTTGAGAGGGTGAGTGGGGGGCGCTGGAACAGCCGGTCATTATGGCCACAACGCCTACTAGCAAGCAGTTGGTTAACCAGCCGATTAGTCGTGATCGGTTCGATTGTCCAACAAACCATCTTTTTCCAGCCAGAGCGAATTGATCCATGTGTGGAAGCGTTCCTTATGCTGCTTTTCTTCGTGGTTATCTGGTGCATACATCCACTCAGGAATGCTGAGTTGCCGTACCTGCAACGTAACGGGCGCTTCCTTGCCGCACAAAAAGCCCCAAAATGTCGGGGACGGGTTGGCATAGCTGATTGTCACATCCAGGATACCATTTAGTTGGCTTCCAAGCAGGCTAAGTACTTGGGCAACACCCCCCGCTTTAGGGCGTAATAAGTGACGGTAAGGGCTCTGCTGCGCATTGCGCTTATCAATCGTAAAGCGGGTGCCCTCGACAAAGTTAAAAATCGCAATCGGCGAATGTTGTGCCTGTCGACACATCCGCTGGGTAGCGGTGCGATCAATGGTGACTAAGCGAGGATTTTTGGCAATTTGTTCACGGCTAAAGCGGCGCATAAACGGGAACTCAAGTGCCCAGAAAGCCAACCCTACAATGGGAATCCAGATTAATTGCCGCTTTAGGAAAAACCGCGGCATGGGAATTCGACGATGCAAAGCCATTAACAGCATAAAAATATCAGTCCAACTACGGTGATTAGATATCACCAGCCACCACTGCTGCGGGCTTAAATTATCAGGCACACTGGCATGCAGTTCTGGCTTAAGCCAGTGACGCATCCACCACAGATTGACGCCTATCCAGTTGAGCGCGACGCCGTTAAGCCCGCGTAATACGACCTGCTTTAAACGTTGCCCTGGGGCAATAATTTTAAGTAGGGTCAGCATAATAAGGGGGACGCCCCAGAATAGCGTATTGAGCGTCAGCAGTAGCGCGCTAACCAGCCCCTTTAAAATAGGCATACCGCTTTTCCTTACTGTCAGGCCAATAGCTTAGGAGTGAATGCTAAAGGATCATAGCCACGCTGCCCAGTATAAACCTAACAAGCGTGAGGATGTTTTATGGCGTTAGTCCTAAGTCAATGAGGGCGCTTGCACGGTCTTAAGTAGAACGGTGCGTAGTGCGTGGGCGGCTACGGAAAGCTCTTGATGAGTCAAAATGCCCACTCGGCAAGAAATGGCGGGCGCTGTCAGTGGTATGCAGCGTGCCCCTAGCTCATGCATCTGGCGAATGCACATGGAAGGTACCGCGCTCACGCCTAGGCCGTCCGCCACCATCCTCCCTACGGTGGAAAGCTGGTGGCTTTCAAAAGCGACAGGCAGTTCCATATGCTGTTTACGCAGTTCTTGCTCAAGTAGGCGGCGGACCATGGAAGGACGTTGCAATGTAATAAAATCGTGACTGAGCAGTGTCGACCAAGCGAGTTGCGTGGACTGAATTAATTTGGATGTCGGCGGGACGACTGCGACGAAATGATCTTCAAACAGTGGCGTAAACAGTAGGCTGCCGGTACCTTCTGGGGAAAAAGCAATGCCCATTTCCACTTGGCGGGAGCGCACCATTTCGGTGACTTCCTCATTGATAACATCGTGCACGGTAATGTTGATTTTAGGATACTGCTGGCGAAATTTAACCAATGCTGCAGGCAACAGGTTGCATGCAAAAGCGGGCATTGCCGCGACACTGAGCCGCCCCAACTGAAGTGTAAAGCGCTGGCGCAAACGCTCTTCGGTATTGTCCCACTGGGCGAGTAGATGTTTGGCTAACGGTAGCAGCGACTCGCCTTCTGGGGTTAATCTGACGCTGCGGGTGCTGCGAATCAATAATTTGCCACCCAGAGACTCTTCCAGGCCTTTTATCGCCAGACTCAGCGCCGGTTGCGATAGGTGTAGCCGCTCACAGGCCTGTGTAAAACTAAGCGTTTGAGCGACTGCCAGAAAGGCGCGTAGCTGTTTGACGGTCATGGAAAGCCTTTTATAAGTTTTAAAAATAAATTGATAAGAAAAACAAACTTAACAAATATATCTTCTCGCACAACACTGGCACTATCGCAACATGCGGTTCATCTTTTACCGACAGCACTTATTACGAATAGCACTTATCACCGACAACAATGCGAGGCATAACAATGGCAGGATTCGATAAGCGTGTAGCTTCCTATGAAGAAGCAATGGAAGGTATCGAGAGCGGTATGACCGTAATTGCCGGCGGCTTCGGCCTATGCGGTATTCCCGAGAACCTGATTGCTGAAATCAAACGACGAGGTGTTAAGGACTTGACCGTGGTGTCCAATAACTGCGGTGTTGATGGCTTCGGCCTCGGGTTGCTTCTTGAAGACCGTCAAATTAGTAAAATTCTCGCTTCGTATGTCGGTGAGAATGCGCTGTTTGAGCAGCAAATGCTTAATAACGAAATTGATGTCGTATTGACCCCACAGGGTACCCTGGCCGAAAAAATGCGCGCTGGTGGCGCGGGTATTCCCGCCTTTTACACCGCTACGGGTTACGGCACGCCGATTGGCGAGGGCAAAGAAGTGCGCGTGTTTAATGACCGGCACTATATTCTAGAAGAAGCGATCATTGGTGACTTCGCTATTGTGAAGGGCTGGAAAGCAGATCGCTATGGCAATGTGATGTATCGCCATACGGCACAAAATTTTAATCCCATGGCCGCCACCGCTGGGAAAATCACGGTGGTGGAAGTTGAGGAGATCGTTGAGCCGGGTGAGCTTGAGCCTAGCCAGATCCATACGCCGGGTATTTATGTGGATCGGGTGATTCAAGGCACGTTTGAAAAACGTATTGAAAAACGCACGGTGCACAGCTAACAGGCACCTATTTCAAACGTCTTACTTGCTTACTCAACGATTCAACAAGAGGTAGTCACCATGGCTTTAACACGCGAACAAATGGCTCAACGAGTCGCCCGCGAACTCGAAGATGGATTTTACGTCAACTTGGGCATTGGCATCCCCACGCTGGTGGCCAACTACATTCCTGATGGCATTGATGTCATGTTGCAATCTGAAAATGGATTGCTCGGGATGGGGCGCTTTCCTACGGAAGATGAGCTTGATCCCGATATGATTAATGCGGGTAAACAAACCGTCACGGCTCGCCCAGGTGCGGCTATTTTCTCTTCAGCAGAATCCTTTGCGATGATCCGAGGCGGCCATGTCGACCTGACTGTATTGGGTGCTTTTGAAGTAGATCAAGAGGGCAACATTGCTTCGTGGATGATCCCTGGCAAGTTAATTAAGGGTATGGGCGGGGCGATGGATCTAGTCGCTGGCGCTGAAAATATTATCTGCACTATGACCCACGCTTCTAAGCATGGTGAATCCAAACTATTGGAGAAGTGCGAGTTGCCGTTGACCGGTGCTGGCTGCATCAACCGTGTATTGACGGATTTGGCGTACCTTGAAATCAAAGACGGTGCCTTTATCCTCAAGGAGTGCGCCCCAGGCGTTAGCGTAGAAGAAATCATCGAAAAAACAGCGGGTAAACTGATAGTGCCCGATCATGTTCCAGAGATGACGTTTGATGCCGTATAAGCCCTGACTGCTCCTAACAAACGAGTAGACAAACCCTGCAGTGAGACGCTAGCTAATTTGCTGCTAGCGTCTCACGCCATTTCGCAGCGTGTATGTTGGGGTAGTAGGACTTCGGCAATGCGCTCATGGTTATCCTCAAACTGCTTTTGGACGAGTGCCAAGCCGCCGAAGCAGAGACGATGTTCGTCACCATCAGCGAAAACTGTTTTCTGTGGCGTTGAAGGATAGAAACGATGATCCAGCAACGATGAGACGGTAAAGACACCGTTTTGATGCCCCTGAAGGCAGGGCATTCCCACTTCCTCTAAGCGATGATCCAGGTCAGCCAAGCAATCGCCTAGCTGGCCACAATCATAGCCAACATGGTGCAAGCGGGGTCCCATCACCGCCAGCCAAGCCGCCAGAGGGTGGGCATGCTGCAGCTGTTGGTAAAGCGCCCATGACGGCATCGGCCAAGGCCGACCGCGGCAGAGTAGGTTATGGCCTTTACAGTCTTGGGGATGTGATTGCTGCACAAGCCCTTCAATGGCTTCTCGGGGTGCCTTGGATAACGTACCTATTTGCAATTCTGCTAACACCAGCCAGCTACTGCCGTCGCTGGGTGCTAGTAGGTGCACAAGTAGGCCCTTGTCTGCCATGGCGTAATGGCCCATTGAACGATAGCCCATGTGGGCTAAATTACCGTTAAGAGCGGTAGCCGAAAAGGGGCCGTAATTCAGCGTCACTAGCGTTAAATACTCGGCCGCGGTCGAAAGCGGCCACAACCTCAGTGCGCCGATATCGGGATGTGTGTGTACATAATCAAGCCACAGCTGCTGAACAAACTCCTGGCGCTGCATGGTGAACTCCTTGCCTAAAAACTGGCACACCTGGCGTGAGCCGTTGAGTAAGTGCTCAGTATAGGCAAGCGAGGACGACAAGGGTTCAACGGCGATTAACGACCTTTTTAACGGCACGAGCGTTTTAACGGCGCGCCTATTTAATGGCCTGGAGATTAAGCGCCGAGTAGCTGCTTACTGCGGACAAATTGATCAAACTCGGTAAAGCCGCCTACATGGGTTTGGTCAACAAACACCTGCGGTACGGTATGAATGGGTTTGCCTGCTGTTTTGGCGATATCTTCTTTAGTAACGCCCTCAGAAGGCATATCAATATAGCGATAACCTTCAATTTTTCCGGCTTTTTCCAACTGGTCGGCAAGGTGTTTCGCACGCACGCAGAATGGGCATGACATCCGGCCAAAAATAACCACGAACATAGGTGGCACTCCTTTACGATAAGCAAAATAAGTTACAGAGTGGCGAGTAACTGAGAGCTAAATAGTAGTTAGCTAGACGATAGCTTACAAATTATTGTGGCTGAGCAGTGCACGTTTCGCCAATAGCAGCTCACTACTTGGCCCATTAAAGCCTGTTATGACCTAGGGTAAATCTATAAGCCTATGCAAACGCTCACTGCTGACGAATATAATTTTCTCGCTGAACTGGCGAAGGCATACCGTGATGTTCATCTGCCTTCTTTGAAACAGAGCGGGAATTGGAACCCGCGTTTAGGGGTCGATGCGCTATGCTTTCAACACCACAGCGCTAAATGCATGGTGGGTGCGTTGATTACGCCTTGCGAGCTTTGGTTAGTCCTGGTGCCTGAGCAGCACCGTGTGACTGAACCGTTGGCAGATTCGCTTACGCTATCACTCCCTTCAGGCGCCTATCGGCTATCCCTTGAGCGGCTGCCTGGCGGATATGAGTTTTATAAACGCGCAATTTTGCGCGATTTAAGTGATCTTGGAAGTTTGCAGGAGGCCGCTAGGCTCGCGCAGCAAATGATGGGGCGTTTAATGCAGCCTGCCGAAGAGTCCAATATCTAGGCATTATGAATCAGGCTGACATTGTTTTTAGCTAACATTGTTTTTAGCTAACATTATTTTTAGCTGACATTATTTTTAAGACACTATCTTCCCTACAACAGTAAAAAGGAACTGCTTATGACCACCCAAGCCGTTACAACCCCGCGAGTCGCGCTGGTTACCGGAACTAGCAGTGGCATCGGTGCTGCTGTCGTTAAGCACTTTTGCGCATTAGGCTACCAAGTGCTTGCTGTCGATTTCAATCCGGCCGGCAAAGCCATTGCTGAGCAGGCTGGCGCCGCCTTTTTTGAAGCTGACTTGACTGACCCTGACGCCTGTCGCGCGGCGGTGGCCGATGCGGTTAAGCGCTTTGGCGGCGTCGATATATTGGTAAATAATGCTGGCATTCAACATGTTGCTTCGATTGAGACGTTTCCTGAAGAGAAATGGCGTCAAATTATGGACCTGATGCTCACGGCCCCATTTTTGCTTTCTCAAGCGGCATGGCCCCATATGCGTAAAAAGGGCTGGGGTCGGATTGTTAATGTGGCTTCGATACATGCTCAAGTGGCTTCACCGGGTAAAGCGGCTTACATCAGTGCCAAGCATGGCATGATTGGATTGACCAAAACGGCGGCGTTAGAGGGTGGGGAACAAGGCATTACGGCTAATGCGGTCTGCCCTGCTTATGTGAAAACCCCGCTGGTGGATAACCAAATTGCCGATCAGGCTAAATTGCACGGCATGGATGAGCAGGAAGTAATCGAAAAAGTCATGCTCAAGCAGGCAGCAATCAAGCGCTTAATCGAGCCTGATGAGGTCGCACAATTAGTCGTTTATCTAGCCTCCGATGCCGCCGGTGCCGTGACCGGGTCAAGCTTTAATATTGATCTAGGCTGGACAGCGCATTAAGCCAGCCTCTATCCCCCACCATGAACATTTATTAGTTTGGTGGGGGGTGACTAACCGAGACCTTAACAAACGGCCTAGCGGCGTACGGGGCGTTTTTGTAATTTGCGCTGCAGGGTCCGGCGATGCATGCCCAATGCCCGAGCAGTCGCCGATATATTGCCATCGTGTTCCTGAAGGACTTTCTGAATATGTTCCCAGGTAATGCGGTTAATCGAAGGCGGGTTATCAGCCAGCTCGATATCCGGATCGCCACTCTGGCGCTCAAACGCGATTAATACATCGTCTGCATCCACCGGTTTACACAGGTAATTGACGGCGCCGAGTTTAATCGCCTCAACCGCTGTGGCAATGCTGGAGTAGCCTGTTAACACCACGATGCGACAGTGCGGCGAGGTGGTCAGCAACTCAGGAAGCAGCTTTAAACCTGAGCTGTTCTCCAGTTTCAGGTCAAGGGTCGCCATGGAAGGTGAATACTGCGCGGCCATCGTCAGGGCTTGCTCTGCATCATGGGCGACGATCACTTCATACCCGCGACGCGTTAGGGCACGACTCAGCACATGGCAAAAAACTTCGTCGTCATCAATGATCAGCAGGCGTTCTTCTCGCGTTTGCATGATGTCCTCAATCTATTGCTGGAGGTGCTTAGGACGGCCGCGTTTAAATAGGCGCCGCGCAGCGAGGTAGCTTAACTTCTGTTAGCGTACCTCCTTCGGGGTGATTATACAGGCTTACACCGCCTCCTAAGCGATTGATGGTGGCATGCGTTAAAAACAGGCCGATCCCCATACCTTTGCTTTTAGTGGAGATAAAGGTTTCACCAAGCTGATCAGCAATTGACATGGCGACACCTGGGCCGTGATCTCGAATATCAATGACTACGCTTTCATCTTGCCAGTCTAAGCGAATGGCAATCTGTTCAGGATTAGCGTCGGCTGCGTTGTTGAGCAGATTGGTCAATGCTTGGTCAAGTGTGGCGTCTACTGCCAGCCATGGTTTTCCACGTTTTTCCGCCACGTCAAAACGATGGCTCACATCAGGTCGTAGCACTAGCCAGCGCTGGACAACCCCTGCTAGCCATACTTCTGCATCAAGCACTTCAGGCTCGGCCATTCGCCTTCGATCAGCGTTAGAAACTAAATTTTGCAGGCGAGATTTGCATACATCTACCTGCTGGCGCAGTAAATTAATGTCCTGGTCAAGCGGTGAGTCAGCAGGTGCGTCGGCCTGCATTTCCTTGAGTAGCACCGCCATGGTCGAAAGGGGAGTGCCCAATTCGTGAGCAGTGCCCGCAGCTTGGGTAGCCACCGCCAACACCTGTTCATTGCGTAACGCGGCTTCCCTTGTTCGAGATAGCGCCTGGTCACGGCTACGTAGCGCGTGGGCCATTTTGTAGATAAAAAACGTTACCAGGCCTGCTGAAAGACCGAAGTTTAGCCACATCCCTAATATGTGTAGGCTTAAGGGGCTATCGCTATTGATATGGCCCAGCTGTGGGATGGGGTAATAGGCAAACATTAAAAAGGTATATCCCGCCATAGAGCACGCGGCAATGATCCAGGCGTGGCGCCAGGGCAGGGTGGCGGCAGCGATAGTCACCGGCACCAAGTAGTAAGTAATAAACGGGTTGGTAGAGCCGCCCGAAAAATAAAATAGCAGCGTTAAACCGGTAATGTCGGCGAGTAAATGCAGCAAGTACTCAAGGTGGGTAACGGCGCGTGGCCGCCCCAGCCGCCACCAGGTAGCAATATTAAGCACGCCCATCGCTATCACAACGCTTACCACGGCAATGACCGGCAAATCGAAGGCAAGCAGCTCAATACCAACAATAATGGCCAGTAAAAAACCTGTCCAAGTGATGCCGCGCACGATAGTGAGCCGCACTAAGTTGCGGTTGGGCGTGGAGAGAGGAAGGGGCAAAGCGGTTGCCATAATGAGCTTACTTCGTTTTGGCTTTAAAGCCGTGAATGACAAACTTGATAAACAGGGTCATAACGTAAGTCGTCCAACCCGCGGTAGCCAGAATATTGAACAGCAGCATCTTGGGTGGAAGCCACGCGCTGCCCAGTAGGGCTTCAAGCATGATGTGAAAGAACATCGCCAGGAGCAACGGCAGGGCGAGAATATGAATCCACATATCGGTTCGCCGTTTGCGGATATGGTAGCGCGCCAGTAAATAACGCAGTGGCCGATGTGCCCAACAGAAAACCACCAAGGCGCCAATGGCCAATAGGCTGGCGAGAGAGGGTTCCGTGCTACCGATGTGGACGGAAAGTGAAATCGACCAAGCGAGGCTTAGCCACATCAGCCCTTCCAAGCTGGCAATAATATCCGCATAGCGTCGCACGTTCTGCATAAATGACCGGACCCTTACCGCAAAAAGAATAACAATGTAAAAAGTGCCGCCATGATACGACAATTGGACAATGCTGTGGTGGCTCACGTAGCGGATTTATCCAATCACGCAATTGCGTATACTGTGCACACTGTTTTGGATCCGACTTAACTTCAGTACAGGAATTGCCGTGGACACTGTGACACTGATACGCCCCGATGATTGGCATCTTCACTTACGCGACGATGAAGCGCTAAAAGCGGTGGTAGGCCATACCGCCGCTCAAATGGGGCGCGCCATTATTATGCCCAATCTCACCCCGCCGATTACCACAACGGCCCAGGCGCTTGAATATCGTCAGCGTATTCTTGATGCCTTACCAGCGGGAAGTGCTTTTGAGCCTTTGATGGTTTTATACCTTACCGATACCACTCCGCCGGAAGAAATTGAGCGCGCAGCACAGAGTGGCATTGTGAAAGCGGTGAAGCTTTACCCAGCCGGGGCCACAACGAATTCTGACTCAGGTGTCACTGACTTGGCCCATTGCGATGCCACCATTGCCATGATGGTGAAGGTGGGTATGCCCCTGTTGGTCCATGGGGAGGTTACCCATGCCGAGATCGATATTTTCGACCGCGAAGCGGTGTTTATCGAAAAAGTGATGAAGCCGTTGCTGGCGCGCCACCCCGGCCTGAAAGTGGTATTTGAACATATCACTACCCAGCAAGCGGCGGAGTTTGTCGCGCAAGCACCGGACAATGTGGCAGCCACCATTACCGCCCATCATTTGCTGTTTAATCGCAATAAAATGCTGGTCGGGGGCATTCGCCCGCACTATTACTGCCTGCCTGTTCTTAAGCGCGAGCAGCATCGTCAGGCGTTACTAAAAGCGGCTACTAGCGGTAGTCACAAGTTCTTTTTAGGTACCGACAGCGCCCCTCACTCGCAAGGTGCGAAAGAGTCAAGCTGTGGCTGTGCCGGTGCTTATACAGCGCCTGCGGCCATTGAGCTTTACGCGACTGCTTTCGATGAAATGAATGCCCTGGACAAACTGGAAGCGTTTGCCAGTCTTAACGGGCCGCGTTTTTATGGGCTCCCGCCTAATACAGAAAGCATAACGTTGGAACGACGTGAATGGCGGCTACCGGAAAGCTATCCCTATGCTCAGGGAGAGAAAATTGTTCCGCTATTGGCGGGGGAGTCGCTAGGCTGGGCCATTAAGGCATAGCTCTCGCGTATGGGTTGATAGCTTGATCGAACCCGCTGACATACGTTGTCAGCGGGTATTGTTAATACGGGAAAACAAACGTTCAACTGCTAACCATGGCTAAGCTGTTTAAGCATTTGATCGACCATTCGCGACGAGTGATCGGCAGCCACTTCCAAAAACTCATCAAAGGAAAGGTGATTGTCGCCGCTGCCTGGGATATCCGAGAGTGCGCGGATAACCACGAACGGGCACTGGTAGAGATAGCAGGCCTGAGCAATCGCGGCGCCTTCCATTTCCACGGCAAGCATGGTGGGAAATTGCGCCCGAGTTGCTTCTACTCGCGCTGGGTCAGCCATAAAGGCGTCTCCCGTGGCGATCAGCCCTTCGCGCACCTGGACTTCCCCTAATGTAGCAATTGCCTTACGCGCGATGTCTCGCAGTGCTGGGTCGGCCAGATAGGCGGCAGGCATTCCTGGCACCTGGCCTAACTCATAACCAAACACCACGGCGTCAACATCGTGATGGCGCACTTCATCAGAGATGATCACATCGCCAATGGTTAAATCGGTGGCAAACCCACCGGCTGATCCGGTGTTGATAATGGCGTCTGGCTGATGGCGCTCTAATAAAATAGCAGTGCCCACCGCTGCGTTGACTTTACCGATTCCTGACTGCAGCACAATGACCTCAAGGCCATAGCGTGTGCCGGTATGGAATACAAACCCCGCATGCTCATAGCGCTGGGGAGTGTCTAGCTGTTCCACTAAGGTGCTTACTTCCTGCGCCATTGCGCCAATAATACCAATACGCTTCACTGCGCCATGCTCCTGCATAAAAGAATAAAAATATATGAATCAGGCGTGATCCATAGGCGCTAAATCGTGCTGCTCAGCGGCTTCCAGGGTGTTTTCCAACAGAGTGGCAACGGTCATCGGGCCAACGCCTCCTGGGACGGGAGTGATAAAGCTGGCGCGTTCGGCAGCGATGGCAAAATCAAGGTCACCTTTTAATGTGCCATCCTCTTGGCGGTTGATGCCGACATCAATCACGATAGCCCCTGGCTTAATCCATTCCCCTTGGACGATGCCCGGCTTGCCGACAGCCACGACCAGAATGTCGGCGCGGCTAACGTGGTCTTTGAGGTTATGGGTGAAGCGGTGGCATACGGTGGTTGTGCACCCGGCCAGCATCAGTTCAAGCGCCATAGGGCGGCCGACAATGTTAGAAGCGCCCACCACGGTGGCGTCCAAGCCCCGTAGCGCTATATCGCTCTGTTCTAGTAGCGTCATAATCCCTTTAGGGGTACAGGGCCGCAGGGCGGGCATGCGTTGCGCTAAGCGCCCGATGTTATAAGGGTGAAAGCCATCCACATCCTTGTCGGGGCGGATGCGTTCTAAAATGGGCTCTGCATCCAGGTGTTTAGGCAATGGCAGTTGAACCAATATGCCATCGACGGCAGGATCGCTATTGAGCTGGTCAACAAGTGCCTCCAGATCATGCTGTGAGGTTGTTGTCGGCAGGGCATGCTGAAAGGAAAGAATGCCTGCCTGCTCGCAGGCACGGTGCTTATTATTGACATAGACTTGAGAGGCGGGATCGTCCCCGACCACAACCACGGCTAGTCCCGGTGCCCGTCCGCCTGCTTGACGGCGTGCGACGATCTTTTCGGCAACCTGTTGGCGGACAGTAGCAGCGATGGCTTTGCCATCGATTAGTTGGGCGGTCATTTACTGGAATCCCTGTGGACGTTGAAAGGGCAGTGCCAGACGTTCATCTAAAGCACTTTAATAGCAGTAATTTTCGCACGCTAGGGCATCCAGGCAAAGTGCCTTCACTAACAATCACTTTAATGGTTGACTTTAAAATTAAAAATAGTAATATATGCCTCGCTTGAGACGGGCCATGCGGTAGCGTCTAGGGTGATAAAATCGGGATGTAGCGCAGCCTGGTAGCGCGCCTGCTTTGGGAGCAGGATGTCGGGGGTTCGAATCCCTCCATCCCGACCACACCTAACGCGAAAGGTAGTAGTTTGCTTTTCCAAGCTTTGGTTGTGGTCTAGTGCTCATCAGTATTCGTATCTTCTGAATGCTTTTTGTGCGCCCATAGCTCAACCGGATAGAGCAACGGCCTTCTAAGCCGTAGGTTGCGGGTTCGATTCCTGCTGGGCGTGCCATCTAATTCAGTGGTAACAACCTGTCAGAATCCTATCTTCAAGCACGTACTGCTTGTTTTTTCGTAAGATTGTCTATGGTGGGTGTAGCTCAGGGGTAGAGCCCCGGATTGTGACTCCGGTGGTCGTGGGTTCAAATCCCATCATCCACCCCAGTGACAATATTTGCGTTTCCAGTTTTTAGGTTGTGGTGGGTGTAGCTCAGTGGTAGAGCCCCGGATTGTGACTCCGGTGGTCGTGGGTTCAAGTCCCATCATCCACCCCATTACCTACCCCTTCTTTATATTTCTTTTCTTTGCTTTAATCTCTACTATTTATTGATCAGTAATTTATGCCCTTAATTGGGTTTTTTTCGTTTTCAATTTCTGATGCGTTAGCGCTAACGTTGCATGGTAGATATGTAGCTAAAGGCATGCAGCTAGCGTTCCCGGCTATTTGTAATAAATTACTAGTAAGTAATGGCTCTATCATTTGTAGTAATGTTCTTAACATTCTTCGTTTTCAGCGACATAAATTACTGTTTTAATGCTCTAAAATAGCGCTTTCCACTCTATAAATGCAGTATATTTGGTGATATTTTTCAAATAGTTATTATCATCCATTGTGTTTGCGAATCGATCAAAGGGAGTGCATCAAAATGGCACGTCAAACGGTAGTTTTGGGAGCAGGCATGGTGGGTGTCAGCATTGCTTGGCATCTACGCCAGCGCGGTCATGACGTCACAATCGTGGACCGCCAACAACCTGGTCGCGAAACGTCGTTTGGCAATGCGGGCATTATTCAGCGTGAGGCAGTTAGACCTTACCCTTTTCCACGTGATGTCAAAACGCTGTTAAGCGTTTTGCCTAACCGCCGCGTCGATATTCGCTATCGCCCAGCGGGTATGGTTAATGCCGCCTCTCCGCTACTGCGCTATTGGATGAATTCGGCACCCAAGGCTTACCAGAAAATCGTGCCGGAATACGCGTCGTTGATCCAACTTTCACTGAAGACCCATGGGCCCATGATTGAGGCCGCCGGTGCAGAACACCTTGTGCGCCGGCAGGGATGGCTTGAACTCTACAGAACATCTGAAAAACTTGCGGCGCGGTTAAAAGATGCCGAAGAGGCCCGGCGCCTTTATGGCGTTCAGTTTGAGCAATTGGACCGAGCGGCACTTGCAGAGAAAGAGCCTTCTCTGAGTGACGCCATTATAGGTGCAATTCACTGGCTAGATCCCTGGACTGTAGCTGACCCAGGCGCACTGGTCGCGGCTTACGCACAATCATTTAGTGAGAGTGGTGGACGCATTTTGCAGGCCGACATTAAGTCGGTTCAGCAGGTGCGTGACCGATGGCAGGTAAATACAGCCTCTGAAACGGTTGAGGCGGACGAGGTGGTGGTGGCTCTGGGGCCCTGGGCGGGTAGCTGGCTGAAAGAGCTTGGCTATCACTTTCCGACTTTTGTAAAGCGTGGCTACCACATGCACTACGCTTCTCAGGCCTCAGCAAAACTCAATTTTTGGGTGATGGATGCAGAAGTTGGCTATTTGCTGGCGCCGATGAATGCCGGCATCCGATTGACCACTGGGGCAGAGTTGGATCGCTTGGATGCTCCCGCTGACGTTAACCAGTTGGGCGCTGCAGAGAAGGTCGCACGCAGTGTCTTTCCATTAGGGGAGCGCCGTGATGAAGTCCCTTGGAAAGGCGCACGGCCCTGTTTGCCCGATATGAAGCCTGTGATTGGGCCTGCGCCGAGGCATCCCGGGCTATGGCTTGCCTTTGGCCATGGCCATCAAGGCTTTACTCTAGGTCCGGCCACCGGTCATCTGATGGCGGAGATGATGGAAGGGCAACCTACGAGCATTGATATGGCACCATTTCGCGCTGACAGGTTCTAGCTAGCGCTATATCCATTAATGATCAGGTAAAATAAGCCGATAGTGGTAGATGCTGGTACTAGTAATAGGGAACGATATCTTTGCGCGTAATCTAATGCTTTGCTAGTTTAAAAGCACATTTGCACACCATGAGGTGGATATATGGATGTAGGCATCAGCAGTTCAGTTAGCGCGTCGCTTTACATGAACCAAGCGCAAACGCCTGAGCAAGCACAAATGCAGGTGTTTAAACAAGCGCTAGATACACAGGCGCAGCAAGTGACCGAAATCATGGCCTCTGCAGACACTGGCGCTCAGCCGGATTTGGCCAAAGAGGGCAATGTAGGTACGCAGGTTAATACCTACGCCTAGAGTCCAGTACCAATAGCGGCTGACTGGCAACGGTCATAACCGTTAGTACGATAAAACGCTGACTTGCTCAGCGTTTTTTTTTGGTCTTTTTCAAGGGCGTCACGTTTGACGACACCCGCGACAACAGCCGTCTCCAAGCGTTACAATTGCCGCAATGAACATTGCTCATTGCGTAGAGGCTAGTTAGCGAGAGCTGCTGATTGGGTGCTGCGCTGAGACCCTATATTTGAAGAGGCACAATGAAAGAGACACAGCTGGCCCATGAAGCAGGGCTTAGACGCACCTTTGCTATTATTTCGCACCCCGACGCCGGTAAAACCACTATTACCGAAAAGATGCTGCTGTTTGGTAACGCTATTCAGTTGGCGGGGTCGGTTAAAAGTAAGCGTAATGACCGTCATGCCACGTCGGATTGGATGAAGATGGAGCAGGAGCGGGGTATCTCTGTCACCACTTCGGTCATGCAGTTCCCCTACGGTGGCCGTATCGTCAACCTGCTGGATACACCCGGTCACGAAGACTTTTCTGAAGATACCTACCGCACGCTCACGGCGGTTGACTCTGCCTTGATGGTGATCGACGGCGCCAAAGGTGTTGAGGATCGCACCATTAAGTTGATGGAAGTGTGTCGTCTGCGCACCACGCCGATTCTCACCTTCATCAATAAAATGGACCGCGATATCCGCGACCCGATTGAAGTCATGGATGAAGTTGAGACGGTGCTGAATATCCAGTGCGCGCCGATGACCTGGCCGATTGGTATGGGTCGTCACTTTAAGGGCGTTTATCACCTCTATAATGACGTGATTCATCTTTACACCCAGGGGCAGGGTAGCCGCATTCCCGAGGATAAGCGTATTGAGGGGTTAGATAGCCCCGAAGTGGATGCCGTGCTTGGGGAAGATCAGGCTGAAGAGCTGCGTATGGAAGTAGAGCTGGTGCGTGGTGCATCGCATGAATTCGATCTGGAGGCTTACCGCCGGGGTGAGCTTTCGCCGGTCTATTTCGGTACCGCCATGGGCAACTTTGGTGTGCGCGAGATGATGGACGGCTTTGTCGAATATGCGCCGCCGCCCCAGGCCCACGAAACTGATACTCGGGTAGTCACTTCCGATGATGATCGCTTCACCGGCTTTGTGTTTAAAATCCAGGCCAATATGGATCCCAATCACCGCGACCGTATCGCCTTTTTGCGGGTCTGTTCAGGCAAGTACGAAAAGAACATGAAGATGCGCCATGTGCGTATTGGCAAGGACGTTAAAATTGCCGATGCATTGACCTTTATGGCCTCCGACCGCTCACAAGTCGAAGAGGCTTGGCCCGGCGATATTATCGGTTTGCACAACCACGGTACGATTCAGATCGGCGATACCTTTACCGTGGGTGAGGATATGCGCTTTACCGGCATACCGCACTTTGCGCCCGAGTTATTTAAACGCGTACGCTTAAAAGACCCGTTAAAAATGAAGGCGCTACAAAAGGGGCTGCAGCAACTTTCTGAAGAAGGCGCAACCCAGGTCTTTATGCCCATGGATAATAACGACCTGATTCTCGGCGCCGTGGGTACTCTGCAGTTTGACGTTGTCGCCCACCGTCTCAAAGAAGAGTACAAGGTCGACTGCCTGTACGAAGGTGTCAATGTCCAGACCGCCCGCTGGGTTTACTGTGAAGATGCCAAAAAGCTGGAAGAGTTTAAGCGCAAGGCCAGCGCTAACCTGGCGATTGATGGCGGTGGCTATCTCACCTATATTGCACCTACCCGGGTTAACTTACAGATGACCCAGGAGCGCTGGCCGGAAATACGCTTCCAACCCACCCGCGAGCACTAAGTATTCCCATGTTAATTGACGCACATTGCCATCTCGATTTTACGCAGTTCGATGATGATCGGCCTGAGGTCTTTGAGGCCGCTAAGGCAGTGGGCGTCGGGCATTTTATTGTGCCTGGCACGACCCGTGACCGATGGCAGCATGTACTGACGTTAGGTGGGCGGGAGGATACGTCAGTATGCCTGGGCCTTCATCCTTACTTTATTGATCAGCATCAGGAATCGGATGTTGAGGCACTTGATCAGCAACTCAGCGAACACCCTGAGCTCGTGGCGTTGGGTGAGTGTGGCATTGATGCCCGGTTTACAGACACGCTTGACGCGCAGTGGCGCTATTTTGATGCTCAACTGAAACTCGCGAAGCGCCACTCTCTGCCGGTGGTAGTGCACTGCGTCCACGCTAACGATAAGGTCGCAAAGCGTCTTCGTCAGCTTGAGCTTCCTCAAGCCGGACTCATTCATGCTTTTTCAGGTTCCATTGAACAAGCAACGAAGTTTCTTGACCTGGGGTTCAAGCTAGGCCTGGGCGGCGCAGTCACCTATGAGCGTGCCAAGCGGTTACAGCGAACCGTTGAGGCGTTACCTAACGATGCTTTTGTGCTGGAAACCGACAGCCCTGACATGCCGCTTAGCGGCTATCAAGGGAAGCGAAATGAACCGTGCAGGGTAGCCGAGGTTTGTGACGTCGTGGCTACCCTGCGTGGTCAAACAACTGAGCAAGTTGCGGCTCAGAGCAGTAATGCCGCCGCAAAACTATTTGGCCTATAATAGCGACTAAGGCATTTGCCTCTGAATTATTACCCTCGGAGCCATTAGCCGTTATGCGTTATGCGTTAAGGCTAACCGCTAGCTGTTCTGGATCAACGCGCTCAATAGCGTAGGGTAACGATAGAAGGGTAGCGGGTTCTCCCGCGAGAAAAACGGGCATTGCTTCTTCTGTTACCTTGGTATTCATCACCGCCAATAACTCGACATGACCTTGTTCATCAAAAGCGCTGACGACCACTTCGCCCACCGTTTTATCGTCATTACTGACGAGGCTGGCGCCCACTTCGGGTAGCGCTTTTGTGTCTACGCTGACGCGCATCAAGCGCTTTTTAACTTGCCCCCGGAAGTGCGCCCGTGCGACCACTTCTTGGCCGGTATAGCAGCCCTTTTTAAAACTAATGCCGCCCAATGCTTCCCAGTTAAGCATTTGAGGCAAAAAGTGATCCTGCTGCGCATCGGTAAGCCATGCCAGGCCGCTGCGAATATCTTCAAGCTGCCAAGCGTTGCGACTCGCTTCGTCGTCCTTGATCTCGGCAGCATCGCTATCACTATGGTTGTCGAAACCGTCGTCGAAACCGTCGTCGAAACATAATAGCCAACGTGGTGTCTCACTGGGGTAGCGCAGTGCACAGGTGTGGCCATTAGTGGTGTGGGTGCCTATTTGCTCAGGGAGCCGCAGGGCCATCTGATCAGCAATCGCTTGGGCTTTATCGCTGGCGCCGATAAAGGTGAGGTTGGGCAGGGCGATCAACTCGGTCTTATAGAAAGCGGCGAATTTTTTAAGATGGTTGGCTAAGCTATCCAATAGGGTACTGCTCAGTAGCAGCCGGAAATGGTTTTCACCCATGCGGAGTAGATAGGCGTTGGCTAACATACGGCCCTTGGGCGTGCAAAAGCAGGTTAGCGGTGCGAAATTGCCATCGGCTAAGCTGACTTGGGCGCTGGTCTGCCCTTGAAGAAACTTTTCAGCGTCCGCACCTTTTACATCAAGCGCGGCTAAATGGCTAAGGCGGACGCTGCCAAGGTCGGGGTTGCTAGTGGGAACGGTCGCCATAAAAAACTCCTGGTATAGGTAGCAGTAGAGAATCTGCTAGAAAATAATCGACGAATATTGCCATTAAGTGCGGGCAGCAGGCATTAATTGCAAGGCACCATTAGCGTGCTAGACTCGTTGCTTTGCAGGAAGTCTTGCACAGGTCAATAAGCAGGGAAACGTCATGGCGCAGCAGTCGTTAACATTTCAAGGTGTAAAAACGGTCGAGCAAGTCAACAAAATTACCACAGCGCTCATGATGCTTGATGGCGTCGATAGTGCTGAAGTGGGCCGCCATGGTGCAGATATAGACGGTCGAGCAAAGCGCGAAACGCTGATTAATGCCATCGAAAAACTCAAATTAGGTGTGAAAATCTCTTAATGCACATACCTATTACTGTCATCAGTGAACGCAACCGCGTATTTAGGCAGCGTGTAGATGTTGATGGCTTAGAGGCGCTGTATGCCGATGTGCCGCCGATCGTCGGTGGGGATGGCAGTGCTCCTGACCCGCATGACTATTTCGATATTGCCTTAGGTACTTGCAAAGCCATTACGGTACAGATGTACGCAAAGCGCAAGGCGTGGCCGCTTGAGGGTGTGACCGTCACGGTGCAGCGCGATGATAGTCAGGAAAAAAAGGGGGTATACAAGCTAACCGTCGTATTGGCATTGCATGGTATTGATGACCCTGCTCAGCGCGCTAGGCTTGAAGAGATTAGTCATCGCTGCCCCATCCAACGTTTGATGACGGTATCCACGGTCGAGATCGCCACACTTCTTGTTTAGTTATTATTTGTTTAGTTATCCCTTATCTAGTTTCTCTTTTTGGAGCACCGATGAGCAAAGCCTTTCGCTTACAGTCAAAATTTCAGCCTGCAGGCGATCAGCCTGCCGCCATTAAAGGACTGATTAGTGGGCTGGAATCAGGGCTTGCCCATCAAACGTTGTTGGGCGTAACCGGGTCGGGCAAAACCTTCACCATGGCTAATGTGGTTGAGCAGCAGCAGCGCCCGACTATTGTCATGGCGCCGAACAAGACTCTTGCTGCTCAGCTTTACGGGGAGTTCAAGTCGTTTTTCCCTGATAACGCAGTTGAGTATTTTGTCTCCTACTACGATTACTATCAGCCGGAAGCCTATGTGCCTTCGTCAGATACCTTCATCGAGAAAGATGCCTCGATAAATGATCATATAGAGCAGATGCGCCTTTCGGCCACAAAAGCATTATTAGAACGGCGCGATGCGCTGATCGTCGTATCAGTCTCGGCCATTTATGGCCTGGGTGATCCCGATCAATATCTTAAAATGCGTCTTCACTTCACCCGCGGTGAGCTAATTGATCAGCGCGCCTTTCTACGACGCTTGGCCGAGCTACAGTATACCCGCAATGATATGGATTTTCGGCGCGGTACCTATCGAGTGCGCGGTGATGTGATCGACATCTTCCCCGCTGACTCCGACGAGGAAGCGGTACGCGTCGAGCTATTTGACAGCGAAATCGATACGATCCGCCTATTTGATCCGTTGACCGGTGCCGTTCGTGGGGAAGTCCCGCGTATGACCATCTACCCCAAATCGCATTACGTTACGCCGCGGGAAACCATCCTAGGGGCCATTGATGCGATCAAAGAAGAGCTAAAAGGTCGCCTTGAGTGGATGCGCAAGCACGAACGGCTGGTAGAAGCGCAGCGTCTGGAGCAGCGTACGCTTTATGATATCGAGATGATGCTGGAGCTGGGTTACTGCAACGGTATTGAAAACTATTCACGCTATCTCTCGGGGCGGACACCCGGCGAGCCGCCGCCCACGTTTTTCGACTACTTACCCGATGACGCACTGCTATTTATCGATGAGTCTCACGTTAGTGTGCCCCAGGTAGGCGGTATGTATAAAGGCGACCGGTCGCGTAAAGAGACGCTGGTCGAGTACGGTTTCCGGTTGCCCTCAGCACTGGATAACCGGCCAATGAAATTTGAAGAGTGGGAGGCGATTTCCCCGCAAACCATCTTTGTCTCTGCCACCCCAGGCCGTTATGAAGGCGAGCACGCTAGCCAAACCGTCGAGCAGGTGGTGCGTCCCACAGGTCTACTGGATCCTGAAATTGAGGTGCGTCCGGCCAGTACTCAGGTCGATGATCTGCTTTCGGAGATTGGCCTACGCACCGCGGTAGGTGAGCGGGTGCTGGTGACCACGCTCACCAAGCGTATGGCGGAAGACTTGACCGAGTATTTTGACGAGCACGGCATACGGGTTCGCTACCTACACTCGGATATCGATACCGTCGAGCGTGTCGAGATCATTCGTGATTTACGACTGGGCAAGTTTGATGTGCTGGTAGGCATTAACTTGCTGCGTGAAGGGTTGGATATTCCCGAAGTCTCGCTGGTGGCCATTTTGGATGCCGATAAAGAGGGCTTTCTGCGCGCGGAGCGCTCGTTAATACAGACCATTGGCCGCGCTGCTCGTAACGCGCATGGTAAGGCGATTCTGTACGGCGACCGGATTACCGACTCGATGCGTAAAGCCATCGATGAAACCGAACGTCGACGGGCCAAGCAGACCGCTCATAATGAAGAACATGGTATTACGCCAACAACGGTTACCCGCTCGGTGGCTGATATCCTTGAAGCTGCCCAGGCGCCGGGTAAGAAAAGCAGTCGTCGGCGTGGTAGTGAACGTAAAGTGGCGGAAAGTGGCGCCGAGTATGATGTGTCGACCATGAACAAACAGGACCTGCTGGGCGCGATCAGCAAGCTTGAAGATGCCATGTTTGAAGCAGCGCAAAACCTGGAGTTTGAGGAAGCGGCCCGACTTCGCGATCAACTCCATCAAATGAAAGAAAAACAGCTGGCGCTGGGCTAACGGATGCCAGAAGGGCCAGAAAAACATCGCGCAGCAGACCTTATTCAGGAGCAGATAGACGGGCGGGTAATTGAACAAGCGTTGGTGGCAGGGCTGGGCAATTATCTTGGCTCTGAAATTCTTTTTTTGTACTCAGTTGTCCTCTAGCGCTCGATCGTTAGATCTCACTCCTAATCAGCAACAATCGCTGGGGCAGTGCTTGGGTGCCACCGCTGTAATTCGGTGATCGAGCGCAAAATGGTCGGATCACGAAGGCTCTATTATTGCCCCCACTGCCAAGCCAATGGTTAGATTTCTGACGAGCAGTCGATCATGTTTTTTTAGATTTTATACCGTTATCTTGATTATTATAAAACAACCACTAAAACACTAAACTTATAAAATAGTTAGCCAGCGAGGAATGCTGCCGGCGGCAGGGCAATACGGTATACTTGGCCACACGCTAAGACGGCACTTGCGCCGATGCGCAAAAATGTCGCTGACTAGACGATAACCTAGGAGCTGTTAGTCCATGACCGTGATTCGCCAGGACGACGTTATTCAAAGCGTTGCCGATGCTCTGCAGTACATCTCTTACTATCATCCTAAAGATTTTATTGACGCCATGGCGGCCGCCTACGAGCGTGAAGAGAACCCCGCTGCTAAAGACGCTATTGCGCAAATTCTGATTAATTCGCGCATGTGTGCCACAGGGCACCGCCCGATTTGCCAGGACACCGGTATCGTCACCGTGTTTGTTCACGTGGGTATGAACGTTACCTGGGAAGCGGACATGAGCCTGGACGACATGATCAACGAAGGTGTTCGTCGCGCTTATCTATTGCCTGACAATGTCCTTCGTGCCTCAGTACTGGCAGATCCTGACGGTAAACGGGCTAACACCAAAGACAACACCCCCGCGATTATTCATCACCAGATTGTGCCTGGCGACAGCGTGGATATTCACGTAGCCGCAAAAGGCGGGGGGAGTGAAGCCAAGTCTAAATTTGCCATGCTTAACCCTTCCGACAGTGTCGTCGATTGGGTAATGGAACAACTGCCGAAGATGGGCGCAGGCTGGTGTCCGCCTGGGATGCTGGGTATTGGTATCGGTGGCACTGCTGAAAAAGCCATGATGATTGCCAAAGAGGCGCTGCTTGATCCTATCGATATCCAGGATTTACAGGCGCGAGGCCCCAGTAATCGCGCCGAAGAGATACGCTTGGAACTGTTTGATAAAGTCAATAAGAGCGGTATTGGCGCGCAAGGGTTAGGCGGTTTAACCACCGTGCTGGATATTAAAGTTAAAGATTATCCTACCCATGCGGCCAACAAGCCCGTCGCAATTATTCCCAACTGTGCGGCGACGCGTCACGCCCACTTTACCCTTGATGGGTCAGGGCCTGCGTCATTAAAAGCGCCGAAGCTTGAAGACTGGCCGGAAATCACCCGCGAAGCAGGTGACAACGTTAAACGTGTCAATCTCGACACCGTGACGCCTGCTGAAGTTAAAACCTGGCAGCCCGGTGATACGCTGCTATTGAACGGTAAGTTACTAACCGGCCGCGATGCTGCGCACAAGCGTATGGTCGATATGCTGGCTAAGGGTGAGCCGTTGCCAGTCGACATGAGAGGTCGATTTATTTACTACGTCGGCCCGGTTGATCCTATCAGAGATGAAGTTGTTGGCCCTGCTGGCCCGACCACCGCCACACGGATGGATAAGTTTACCCGCACGATGTTAGAAGAGACCGGCCTGCTAGGCATGGTAGGCAAGGCAGAACGTGGTCAAGCCGCCATTGATGCTATCCGTGACAATGAAGCAGTTTACTTAATGGCTGTAGGTGGGTCAGCCTATCTGGTCGCCCAAGCAATTAAGAAATCGCGAGTAGTGGGTTTTGAAGACCTGGGCATGGAGGCGATCTACGAGTTTGAAGTGGAAGATATGCCGGTGACCGTTGCCGTTGATAGCCAGGGGACTTCAGTCCATCAAACTGGGCCTGCCAAATGGAAAGAGATTATTGCTCAGTCGGCATAGCGGGAATGGTAAGATTGATTAGGCTTTAAGCGCATAGGTTTTTAAGCGCATAAGGGCCTCGCTAACGGCGAGGCCTTGTTCTTTGTGAGGGCTTTATGAGGGTGTAGCTATGACCTCCTGGTTGCTGGGGACCAGTATCTTATTGATACACCTGTTGGGTGTTGTTTCAGCCATTATGGCATTGATGTCTAGTCGCACCTCACAGGGGGCCGTGGCGTGGATTATATCCCTGCTTACGTTCCCCTATGCTGCGGTACCCGCTTACTGGTTCTTTGGTCGCCCGCGATTTTATGGTTATGTATCTGCCCGAGGACAACGTGACAACGTACTGCGCCGGGTGCTGGTTCGTTACCGTGCCAATGTAGAACCGCATGTTGCGCCCTCTGGTAATGCAGATGTACAGGCGGTTGAGCAACTTGCCATGATGCCCTTAACCCTTGGCAACCATGCGAAGCTGTTAATTGATGGCCCCGAGACGTTTGAAAGTCTGTTTGAGGGTATTGCTCGCGCTGAAGATTATGTTCTGCTGCAGTTTTTTATTGTTCGCGATGATGCGCTTGGACAACAATTAAAGGATCACTTACAGCGCGCTGCCCAGCGCGGCGTCCGCGTTTATTTTCTCTACGATGAAGTGGGGAGTCGTAAATTACCCGATAGTTACCTTAATGATTTAACCAATGATGGTGTGGCCGTCAGCGCCTTTCGCTCCTCGCGTGGCCTAAAACATCGCTTTCAGCTTAATTTTCGCAACCACCGCAAAGTAACGGTAATTGATGGCAAAGAGGGCTGGATAGGCGGTTTTAATGTTGGCGTCGAATACTTGGGGGAGGACGCTCGACATGGACCTTGGCGAGATACTCATCTGAAGCTTGAAGGCCCCAGTGTATTGGGCTTGCAGGAAGCGTTTTGGGAAGATTGGCACTGGGCTACCGATGAGGTGATTAGCCTGAATTGGATGGCAAAGGCTTCTTCCTCAAAAAACCATCATGTTGTTATTGTGCCCTCGGGGCCTGCTGATCGGCAGGACACCGCTAGCCTGTTAGTTCAACAGGTTATCCATAGTGCCAAGCATCGATTATGGGTAACCAGCCCTTATTTTGTCCCCGACCAGGGGGTTCAAGATGCACTGCGCCTTGCGGCAATGCGTGGGGTAGATGTTCGAGTGATGATCCCTGAACGTCCAGATCATTTGCTGGTTTTTCTGTCAGCATTCTCATTCTTACCCGATATGTTAAGAGCTGGTGTTAAAATATACCGTTATCTTCCAGGTTTCTTACATCAAAAAGTAATTCTTGTAGACAACGAAACAGCCACTGTTGGCACAGTAAACTTAGATAATCGCTCGTTTCGATTAAATTTTGAAATTACCGCGTTTATTCCTAGTCGAGATTTTGCAGCCAGCGTGCAGGTTATGCTGGAAAATGATTTTGCACAGTGCCGTCGTTTGAATATTGATGAAATTAACCAGCGTCCAATGTGGAAGAAAGTGATCTCACGGGCTGCCTATTTACTGGCTCCAGTTCAATAGTAAAGAAAGCGTAATAAGGGAACCAATATGCGTGCACGATGGGTAAAACAAGGAGCCTTGGGGTGAATCTTGAAACAAAATGGCTGGAAGATTTTGTCGCGCTCGCCAATACGCGTAGCTTTTCTGCCTCTGCACGCCAGCGACATGTCACACAGCCGGCGTTTAGTCGACGTATCCGGGCATTAGAGCAAGCTGTTGATGTTACCTTGGTAGACCGTTCAACCACCCCCATTGGGTTAACGCCGGAAGGGCAGTTATTTTTGGTGACTGCGCGCAATTTGGTCGAACAATTAAATGAATCGCTTAGCCATTTACGCGGTCTTTCTATTGCCAATGAGGCATTGGACATCGTTGCAGCTCACTCCCTGGCGTTGAGTTTTTACCCGCCATGGATTTCACGCCTGCAGCAAGGTTTGGGGGAACTGCCAACTCGCTTAGTGGCCATGAACGTGGGCGAAGCGATACATGTGCTCCGCGAGGGCAACTGTGATCTTATGCTCGCCTATTACGACCCGTTTGCCACTATGCAACTGGATGCCGAGGTGTTTCCCTCTTTTTCCATTGGTAAGGTCAATATGCTGCCCGTCTCGTTGCCAGATGCGCAGGGAAAAGCAAAGTTTTCACTCCAGCATGACACTTCCATACCGTATCTTTCCTATACGCAGGGGGCTTTCTTAGGGCGCAGTGTGCGTATGTTGCTAAAGAATGATCCGTTGCGTATGAAATTGCGTACCGTGTATGAAACGGCCATGGCCGAAGGACTGAAGGGAATGGTACTGCAAGGCGTTGGAGTGGCGTGGATACCTGATTTTTGCATTCGTGAAGAGTTGAAGAGTGGGCGACTGGTGAGAGCGGGTGACCAGAGTTGGGATATACCCTTGGAAATTCGCTTATATCGTTGCGCGATGGTGCATAAACCCGGAGTAGAGCGTTTGTGGCGGCAAATGATGAAGCTGCCACGTGACTTTCTTCAAGCCTAATATTCACAGGTCTATCGGTCACAAAGATAAATATTGTCGACCGCTTACTCCGTTTAGCTACTGCCAAAATCGGCGGGCAAACCCAAAAAGTTTTGGATAATAAAAAAATGATCTTCAAACAGGCTGTCAGGCTCTAGATCAGCCAACGCCACCCAGCGTGCATGGTCGCCGCCTTTGATAGGCTTTAAACGGGGTAATTGTTGATCCGGGCGTAGTGCAAAATAGAAGGCTTCCGCCAATGTGCGACCGCGCCAACTGCGGTGAGGCTCATCGAATAAGCGCTGGCCACGCAGAGAGCCTTTGAGCACAGGCTCGGGAACCTTTAGGCGTATGCGTTCACGAAGCTCACGCAAACAAGCATCTAGTAACCGCTCGTGGGGGTTAATGAATCCTCCCGGCAAGGCATAAAGCCCTTCACCCGGTGCCGCTGTGCGCCGCACTAGCAAGACGTGCCCCGACTGAACCACTACCGCATTAACCGTTACAAAAATAGGTGGGTAGGGGGCTTGAGCCCACGCCTGGCGGTATTGTTCCAATAGCTGTTGTTCTTCGAGCAGTCGCTGGTAGGCGCCTGCGTGGCAGAATTTTTTAACCCTCTCGACAACGCCGGGCGGTAAATCGTGGTAGGCGCCAGTGCTCAGGTAGTCATCTGTTGAACTGGGGGAGCGAAATAGGCGCTCTCGAATTTGGCTCGCTGAAATCCCTTCCACCGGCGGCACACTGACCGACTCCCACTGAGGAAACAGCGAAAGATAGTAGCTTGACTGACCTCGGCTGGCACCAATCAAACCAATGCGGGGCAGGCGTGCATTGGCCGGGGCGGCCAAATCGCGTACTTTGCGCTGAACGTCGCGTACCCAAACATCATCATTGTAGAGAGCGTCCAATAACGGGGTAATTTCTAAGCGCTGATTATCCGCGTCGCCAAACCCTGCACGGAGCATTGCCTGACGCTCATCAAATTGCCAAGGATTTCGCAATGAACGCGCTTGCCAAGATGAACCTACCAATACAATCACTTGCCGAGCGCGCTTCAATGCCTCACGAATGATCGCCAAGTGACCTAGGTGAGGAGGCTGAAAGCGCCCAATAAACACCAAACAGTCGAAATCGCAGGCAGCAGCGGAGCGCGAAACGTCGATGACCATCCAAGCTTCCTTTGTTTGGTCGTGTTAATGATGCAACGTACCAGAAAACTGCGCTCAACGCTGTGGTTCGGTATGCTAGAAAAATAGAAGATTGATAATGTTTATAAAAGGCCTCCATACCTACGGCACAGGACGTGAATATGATTAAACGCACAGCTATCTTTTGGTGGAATGTCGTGCAAGACGCCACGTCACTATGGTTGGAGCGAAATGCCTTTAGTTATGCAGGCTCACTTGCGTTTTATACGCTTTTCTCACTGGCTCCTACGATTATTATTGCGGTCACGGTGATCGGTGTTGTTATGGGTGAAGAAGCAGCTCAGGGGCAAATCGTCGCTCAACTGCAGGGCACCTTAGGCATGGATGCCGCTATCGCCATTCAAGAAGCCGTTGCTCAGTCGAGAATTGAAGAGTCAGGCCTATTGCCCACGCTGTTAGGTGTCGGAGCGCTGGTGATCGGTGCGACGACTGTGTTCGCTCAAATGCAGTTTTCACTTAATACCATTTGGGGGGTAACGGCGAAGCCAACCTCTAACAGCGTATTACGCTTTATTCAAAGCCGGCTGTTGTCGCTAACGGTCGTGCTCTCCATTGGATTTATATTGTTGGTCTCATTAGTGATGGGGGTGGTGCTGCGGGGAATGCTGCAAGCTGCCGATAACCTAGTGCCTTATGCCAGTTTGTTAACGACGTCGGTTGAGTCGCTGATCTCGCTGGGTGTCGTCACCTTACTGTTTGCGACCATTTTTAAGGTGCTTCCCGACGTCATGCTTCGCTGGCAAGATGTGCTGATTGGTGCCGTTGTAACTGCCGTGCTGTTTACCATTGGCCGCAGTGTGATCGCGATTTATCTGGCTTATACGGCTACGGCGTCTACCTATGGTGCTGCTGGGTCGGTCGTGATGATCTTGCTGTGGGTTTACTACAGTTCATTGATCCTGCTGTTTGGTGCAGCGTTTACACGATCGTTGTTGTTGCGTCGTGGTCGCCCGCTGATACCGCGCAACAGTGCAGTGATAGTAAAGCGCGAGTTTGTTTAACATTCTGGTGCGAGGAGAAAGAGATGACCGATTGCTGTGTGCGTGCCCTGGTTACCGGTAAAGTACAGGGTGTTTGTTATCGCCGCGCTACCCATGAAAAGGCACTTCAGCAGGGTGTTACCGGCTACGCTAAGAACCTTCCCGATGGGCGCGTTGAGGTCTTAATGTGCGGGCATCCTGAGGCCGTCAAACGACTAAGCGAATGGCTATGGCAAGGCTCAGAAGGGGCGCAGGTAACCCACGTCGAACTTGATGTACTGGATAACTGCCGTCCCCCCAGCCATTTCGCTACTCACTAGGGCCTGGTCAAGCCCTAGTGGTAGCATGAGATAGGGTAAATCTCCTACTTAAGCGCTTTTCCATTCGCGGATATTAGTAGCCGTTAGGCTGACAATATTCTGACGTGCTTCGGGGGTAATCCAGGCGTTGTGAGGCGTGACAATTAGATTGAGCGGCTCACTGAGCGCTTCTAATAGCGGGTGGCCTTCTTTAGGCGGTTCTGAGGGTAATACATCAACACCCAAGCCGCCCAATTGGCCGCTGCGCAGCGCTTCAAGCGCAGCGACCTCGTCGATAACCCCGCCGCGAGCGCAGTTAACCAACAGTAAGGACGGCTTGGCCCTGGCCAAGCGCTCTCGATTAATCAAATGTTTGGTGGCATCACTGAGGGGGCAGTGCAAACTAATCACGTCAGCGTCGGCTAGCAGGTCGTCCAGTGCGGGGCGCTGGTCGTTGGCTTCATTGCCCGGCCTAGCCGCAAACGTCACGCGCATGCCGAACGCTTCCGCCAGCCGTGCCACTTCAGTGCCCAGCTCGCCTTGCCCCACCATAACCAAATGTTTGTCGGACAGTTGCAGCGTGGGGTAATCCTGCAAACAAAAAAAGTCGCTGCGCTGCCATTCGCCAGCCGCGACATCGCGTTGATAGCGGGGTAGGCGGTTGGCTAAGGCGAGTATCAGCATCAATGTATGCTGTGACACGCTGGCGGTACCGTAAGCCGCCACGTTTTTAACCTCGATGTTTTGTGCTTTAGCCGTTTCGAGATCGATATTATTGAGCCCCGTGGCGAGCACGCATATCAGTTTGAGATTAGGCAGTTGCTGCAACGTTTCAGCGTCTAGCACTACCTTGTTAACAATCGCAATGTCTGCCTGTGTTAAGCGCTCAAGCGCCTGCTGGGTGGTGCTTTGCTCAAACACCTCTAGGTGTGTGACCGACGCCCTAATAGCGCTTAAATCTATCCCAGGGCCTAAGCTTTGGGCGTCCAGTATGACGGCATGCGACATTTTATTCTCTCCATTAACTGCCGAAGGCTGCATAACCTTGCTCGGCAGGGGTCACAAAAGGGTATAATGGCGGCGCTTTATCAACCGCAGCCTTGGAATTTATTCCAACTGGCCACATATTGGTTGCCTGGCAGCGTTTGTGTTCGCCATTGTTCTTTTCTTTCAGCACTTGGTTTTCCAGGATTGTGTCTAGGACTGTGTCTGTCAGTACTGAATCTGTCAGGGTTGAGCTTTTTAGGAGCCAATAACATGCCCATCTATGAATATGAGTGCAAGGCCTGTGGCCATCGCCTAGAAAAATTGCAAAAAATTAGCGCCGATCCGTTGAAGGATTGTCCCGCCTGCCAGAGCGAAGGCTTGGAAAGGCTAGTCTCGGCGGCGGGTTTCCGCCTGGCTGGCGGCGGTTGGTACGAAACCGATTTCAAAACGGGTAGCAAAAAGAACTTGGTCGCTGACGGTAAGACTGCCTCTGCAGATACTGCTAAATCAAGTGATTCCAGTGCTACTCCCAAGAGCGTTACTCCCAGTGACAAAGGCGCCGCAGCATAACTGCGGCAGTCAGGGTCGGGACGCCCGCGACATTTTAATTGCCACGTAACAGAACAGGATTTGACATGCGCAGCCATTATTGCGGCCAGCTTAACGAAACTTTGGTGGATCAAACAGTGACGGTATGCGGGTGGGTTCACCGTCGCCGTGATCACGGTGGGGTTATTTTCCTCGACATGCGCGATCGCGACGGCATCGCTCAATTCGTGGTCGACCCTGATACCGCCGAGGCGTTCGCTAATGCCGACCGTGCCCGCAGTGAGTATGTCCTGCGTATCACTGGTCGCGTACGGCTGCGTCCTGAAGGTACACAAAATCCCAACATGCCCACGGGTATGATTGAAGTGCTGGCGAAAGAGGTGGAAGTCCTCAATACGGCGATTACACCGCCTTTCCAGCTGGATGAACATGGCAAGGTAGGTGAAGAGGTACGCTTAAAGCACCGTTACATCGACCTTCGTCGTCCCGATATGATCGAGAAGCTGCGCTTGCGTTCGAGCATTTCTCACAACGTGCGTGCTTACCTGGAAAGCCAGGGCTTCCTCGATATCGAAACACCGGTACTCACGCGCGCCACCCCAGAAGGCGCCCGTGATTACCTGGTACCTAGCCGTACTCACGCGGGCAGTTTCTTTGCACTGCCCCAGTCGCCGCAGCTGTTTAAGCAACTGTTGATGGTGGCCGGTTTTGACCGCTATTACCAAATTGCCAAGTGTTTCCGCGATGAAGACCTGCGCGCCGATCGCCAGCCTGAGTTTACTCAGATTGATATCGAAGCGTCTTTCGTGGAAGAGAGCGACATCATGGGCATTACGGAATCCATGATTCGTCAGTTGTTCCAAGATGTGCTTAACGCTGAATTGCCTGAATTCCCACGCATGACTTGGCAGGAAGCGATGGACCGTTTCGGCTCTGATAAGCCGGATCTGCGCATTCCGCTCGAATTGACCGATGTCGACGACCTGATGCAGCAAGTCGATTTCAAAGTCTTCTCTGGCCCGGCCAGTGCTGATGATGGTCGTGTCGCGGCATTGAAAGTACCCGGTGGCGCCAAGCTGTCGCGTAAAGAGATCGACGAATACACCAAGTTTGTCGGCATTTATGGTGCCAAGGGCTTGGCGTGGATCAAGGTCAACGAGCGTGCTAAAGGGCTTGAGGGCCTGCAGTCGCCGATCGTTAAGTTCATGGAAAATATCGTTGAAGAGTTGCTCGATCGGGTGGGCGCTAAAGATGGCGACATTATTTTCTTCGGTGCGGATAAAACCCGTATCGTCAACGAAGCCATTGGTGCGCTACGCGTCAAGCTAGGCGCAGATCTGGAGCTTTACACCCAGGAATGGGCGCCGCTTTGGGTCGTCGATTTCCCGATGTTTGAAGCTGACGACAACGGCCGCCTTAGCCCGCTTCACCACCCGTTCACTGCGCCTTCTTGCACACCGGAAGAGCTGAAAGCGGACCCTGCGAACGCATTGTCACGCGCTTACGATATGGTGCTCAACGGTACCGAATTGGGCGGAGGCTCCATTCGTATCCACGATCAGACCATGCAGAGCACTGTGTTTGAGATATTGGGTATTGGCGAAGAGGAAGCCCAGGAAAAATTCGGCTTCTTGCTGGATGCGCTTCAGTACGGCGCGCCGCCCCATGGCGGTTTAGCCTTCGGTTTGGATCGTCTGGTCATGTTGATGGTCGGTGCTAAGACCATTCGTGAAGTCATCGCCTTCCCGAAAACCCAAAGTGCCGCCTGCTTAATGACCAATGCACCGGGCGAAGTAAGCCCCGAGCAGTTGAAGGATTTGAATATCCGTCTACGTCAGAAAGCCAAGCCGGAAACAGCAGCCGAATAAGACGCTTGATCGTTTAGCCAACACCGACGCCACGGCGTCGGTGTTTTTGTATGTTACTCCGTTCTAAGCCTATAAGACTAAGCCTACAAGAGCCCCATCGAGATGGATAAAAAAAAGCCTGCCGCACCCATTCGTATTTTGGGCATTGACCCAGGGTCCCGGATAACGGGCTATGGCGTCATTGATATGGTTGGTGTTAAACCCTGCTATGTGGCAAGTGGCTGTATTCGGACGGCTGAAGGAGCGTTAGAACAGCGATTGGCACAAATCTATGCAGGACTTAGCGAAGTTGTCGGTTTGCATCGTCCTTCTCAGGTGGCTATCGAGCGGGTATTTATGGCCAAGAACCCTGACTCTGCACTGAAACTGGGACAAGCTCGTGGGGCGGCGCTGGTGTGCATGGCCAACCATGGTTTAACCCTTGCCGAGTACGCCGCGCGGCAAATCAAACAAGCGGTGACTGGTCAAGGTGGGGCGGATAAAGAACAGGTCCAGCATATGGTGACGGCTATTCTGCTGCTTTCTGCCGCCCCTCAAGCCGATGCCGCTGATGCGTTAGCCATTGCGCTAACTCATGCTTATAGCGGCCATGCCTATAGCGGCAATGGGCTGCTGGCTACGCCTTCACGGGCACGGCGACGTTCCACCGGACGCTGGCGTCTTTAATTCCCTCTGTTCCGGCCGCTACACAACTGGTCACATGTACAGAGTAGCTTTATAGTAAACGTCTGTTTTACACCCTATTGTTTTTCACCTCAGCATGAGCGTATTTATGATTGGACGGCTAAGTGGCCAGATAATGGCAAAGCAACCTCCCTGGATTGTGATCGACGTCCATGGTGTTGGTTATGAGCTGGAAACCTCGATGAATACGCTGGTGGCATTACCCAATGTCGGCGAACAAGTTTCGTTATTCACACACCTCACCATTCGTGACGATGCGCACCTACTGTATGGATTTGGTAGAGAGCATGAGCGTGCTCTTTTTCGTGCGTTGATAAAAGTAAACGGCGTCGGACCTAAGCTTGCACTTGCGATACTGTCCGGCATGGATGAAGACGCCTTTATGCGCTGCGTGCGTGACGACGACAGTAAAGCACTCACTAAACTACCCGGGGTGGGTAAGAAAACCGCCGAGCGGCTGATTATTGAAATGCGTGATCGTTTTCCCGAGTGGGAAGATGGCAGCAACGCGCTACTGCCCCTTGAGGCCGCCAATGGCCGCGTGCCTGCCCGCGATAGCCTTGCCGATGCGGAAGCCGCGCTAGTTAGTTTGGGGTATAAACTGACTGAGGCGTCGAAAATGCTTGCCGATATCGATCCCAATCAGTCTACCGAAGCGCTTATTAAAGCCGCGCTCACCCAACGTATGAGTGGCTAAGCCGAGCGGGATAAGTACGCAATTGCTGGTAGCGGATAGACCTTGGTAAACAGACCTTTGTAAATCGCCCATTTGAATCGCCATAAAGAAGAGCACCTATGTTAGAACACGATCGGCTGATCGCCGCTGAGCCTGAACAAGGAGAGGGGCGCTTTGATTACGCGATTCGCCCTAAGCGGCTGGACGATTATATTGGCCAGCCGCGTGTCCGCGAACAGTTGGAAATCTTTATTGGCGCCGCACGACTGCGCGATGAGAGCCTGGATCACACCCTGGTATTCGGCCCTCCGGGGCTGGGTAAAACGACCCTTGCACATATCATTGCCACCGAGATGGGGGTAGGGATGAAATCTACCTCTGGGCCGGTGCTTGAGCGCGCGGGCGACTTAGCCGCCATGCTGACCAATCTCGAGCCGGGAGATGTACTTTTTATCGACGAGATTCATCGCCTGTCACCGGTGGTCGAGGAAGTGCTTTACCCCGCCATGGAAGATTTCCAACTGGATATTATGATTGGCGAAGGGCCCGCGGCACGTTCTATTAAGCTGGATCTTCCCCGCTTTACGCTGGTGGGGGCAACCACCCGGGCCGGTTTATTGACCTCGCCATTGCGAGACCGGTTTGGGATCGTTCAGCGGCTCGAGTTCTATAACCTTGAAGAGCTGACCGAAATTGTTTCCCGCTCGGCGCGATTGTTGGGTGTAGAAACCAGCCAAGAAGGGGCGATTGAAGTCGCCCGACGTTCACGCGGTACGCCACGAATCGCTAACCGGCTGCTACGGCGCGTACGTGATTATGCGGAAATGAAAGGTAACGGCGTTGTGGATGTCGCCATGGCCGACGCCGCACTCAATATGCTCAATGTTGATCACCACGGCCTGGATCACATGGATCGGCGGTTACTGCTGGCCATGATCGATAAATTCGATGGCGGGCCGGTGGGGATTGATTCGCTATCAGCTGCCATCAGTGAAGAGCGCGACACGATCGAGGATGTCATTGAGCCCTATCTGATTCAGCAGGGCTTGATAATGCGCACGCCACGTGGGCGCGTCGTCACTCGCCAGGCGTGGCTGCACTTTGAACGTGTACCCCACGAACAGGCAACCGACATGGAAGGAGAGCGCCGTCCTTGAGTGATTCGATTAATAATGGTTATCGTCTGCCGCTGCGCGTTTATATGGAAGATACTGACGCAGGTGGTATTGTTTACTACGTTAACTATTTGAAGTTTATGGAGCGTGCGCGCAGCGAATGGCTACGCCAGCTGGGCTTTGACCAACAAACGCTGCTAGACGAAGGCACGCAGCTAGTGGTATACCGCTTGGCCTGTCATTACGCGAAACCGGCCTGTCTGGATGATGCGTTGGAAATTAGTGCGCATGTTACAGATGTGGGGCGCTGCCGGATGACATTTGAACAGCAAGTTTGGCGTGATGAGGAACTCCTCTGCTCCGCTACAGTCGAGATAGCCTGCTTGAGCGCCGAGCATATGCGGCCTAAAGCATGGCCAGCATCGCTTAATAGTTTGACACGGGCCTCTTAGCCAAGAGGTCACCCATTGCGTCGGCAATGCCGACTCTAATAGATTGATGAGGGCACCTGTGAACGATAACGCCATGTCCATTCCCCACCTAATAATGAATGCCAGCACCGTGGTGCAGCTGGTGATGTTGCTACTGTTGGTGGGGTCGATCCTCTCTTGGGTAGTGATTTTCCAACGTAGTATTGCACTGCGAAATGCCAAGCAAGAGTACAACCAATTTGAAGAATCTTTTTGGTCAGGTGTCGACTTAAACGAGCTTTACCGCGAGATCCCAGCCGATGATCCGCGCCATGGCGCTGAGCACATTTTTCAAGCGGGTTTTCGCGAATTTAATCGTTTGATGCCCAAGACCCGCGATCCAGGCACCGTTTTGGAGGGTGTCCAGCGCAGCATGCGTGTTGCATGGTCACGGGAAGAAGATCGCTTAACCCAACATTTAATATTTCTTGCTACCGTGGCATCCGCTAGCCCATATATCGGTCTCTTCGGCACGGTGTGGGGCATTATGGGTTCGTTTCAGGCTCTCTCGCTGACGCAGCAAGCCACGCTTGCTACGGTCGCTCCTTGGATTGCAGAAGCATTAATTGCAACAGCGATGGGCTTATTTGCAGCCATTCCGGCGGTTATTTTTTATAACCGCCTGTCCAATGCATCTTCTCGCTTGCTCGGGAAATATGAGGATTTTGCCGAAGAGTTTCACGCTATCTTGCATCGAAATCTGCAAGGTCGTGACGGCAAATCGAGCGTGAGTTAAGGGAGAGAACCATGCAAGGACCGTTCAATCGTAGTGGTAAAAGCAAACCGATGGCGGAAATTAACGTCGTTCCTTTCATTGACGTTATGCTAGTGCTGCTGGTGGTTTTTATGATCACCGCGCCTATGTTGACTCAGGGCGTACAAGTTGAGTTACCGCAGGTAACCTCCGAGCCCATTGAGACTCAGGAAGATAATGATCCTATTGTCATCTCGGTTGACAGCGAAGGGGGCTACTTCATCACGCTCGGGGAAGATTCTTCATCTGTCACGCTGGAAGAGATGTCCGATCGCGTCATGACCATTTTGCAACGGCGTCCTGGCACTCCGGTCATGGTACGTGGCGACCGCAATGTGGCCTATGGTCAGATTGTCGTCTTGATGAGCACACTACAAGGCGCCGGTGTAGCTAACGTAGGGCTGCTTTCTGAGCCGCCGCAAGATGGGTAAGGGCAACGCGAACATGGCAGTAAAATCCTCTCGCGATCCTCAGGATGTTGGCTATAAGTGGCCGACGGTTCTGGCCATAGCCGTACACGTCGCGATTGTAGCGTTCAGCTTGATTAGCCTGCCTAGTCGAGTTGCAGAACCGGATAGCTCTTCGATTGTCCAAGCCACCTTGGTAAGTACCGAGACGTTTACCAATCAGGCCCAACAGTCAACGGAAGAGCAGGCGGCGATGAATGCACCTGCTGAAGCGCCTGTCGAGCCCGATGCGCCAGACGAACCGTCGGCCAGTGAAGCGCAAGCTGCCGCTGAGCAACAAGCTGCTGAAGAGGCTGCTCAGCAGGCAGCGGAAGCAGAGGCGCAAGCACTAGAAGCTGCGCGTGAGGCAGCGGAAGCAGACGCACAGCGCCGTGCGCAAGAAGCGGCAGAGCAGGCGGAGCAGCAGGCTGCCGAGGCGGCTGAACGTGAGGCAGAAGCGCAAGCCGTTGCTGAGCGTCAGCGTGAAGTAGAAGAAGCGCGTCGCCAGCAAGAAGCTGCCGAACAACAACGCCGTGAGGAAGCTGAAGCTGAGCGCCAGCGTGAAGCAGAGGAACAGCAGCGTCGCGAAGAGGAAGAGGCTGAACGCCAGCGCGAAGCCGAAGAACAGCAACGCCGTGAAGAAGCCGAAGCCGAGCGTCAGCGTGAAGCCGAAGAGCAACGTCTTCGTGAGCAAGAGGAAGCCCAACGACAGCGGGAAGCCGAAGCACAACGCCAACGTGAAGCGGAAGAGCAGCAGCGCCGTGAAGCGGAAGCCGAGAGCCAACGCCAAGCTGCGGAAGCTGCTGAGGCGGCCATGCAGCGCCAGTTGGCAGGTGAGGCCGAAGCGGCTGCCAATGCCCAGCAGGCTGAGCAGGCGGCCAATAGCTTTATCAATATTGTTCGCCGTGCCGTTGAGCAGGCATGGGTGATTCCGCCCGGTGCAAGTGATTCGATGAGTGCTACCCTGCAAGTAAGGCTAGGACCATCAGGAGAAGTACTGGCAACGTCGATTGTGACTTCAAGTGGCGATAGTGCTTTTGATAGGTCTGTGATGCAGGCCGTGGAACATGCTGCACCGTTTGGTGAATTGCGAGATTTACCAGCCGACCAGCAACGTAATTTACGTCAGTTTAATCTGCGATTTACTCCGGGAGATGTTCGCTGATGCAAAGCTTGAGCAAAGTATGGCTGTTCTGTGTGCTGCTGCTAATCAGCAGCGTGGCGAGTGCCAACTTAACCATTGAAATCACGCGTGGCAGCGACCAGGCGCTGCCCATTGGCGTAGTGCCCTTCGAAGGATCAGAAGGGTTACCAGAAGATGTAGCGCAGATAGTGCAAGATGACCTTGAGCGCAGTGGCTACTTCGACCCGTTAGAACGCAGTGCTATGTTTGAACAGCCTAGCCAGTCTGACGATGTGCAGTTTGGTACTTGGCGATCGCTGGATGTCCGCTATCTGGTTGTAGGTAAGGCAGAGCAAACTGAGGGTGGTTTCCAGCTACAGTTCGAGCTGATGGATATTAGCGGCCAGCGCCGCATGATCGGCGAAACCGTGACAGTGAGAGGCAACGACCTACGCGGTGCCGCCCATTATATTAGCGATCAAATTTTCGAAGAGATCACTGATATTCGTGGTGCCTTCTCTACTAAAATCGCTTACGTAACGGCACAAGGTATCGGTGACGACATGCAGTTTGGCTTGTATGTTGCAGACGCCGATGGGCGCCGCAGCGAGCAGGTATTGACCTCCGACGAGCCGATCATGTCGCCAGCGTGGTCGCCTGATGGCACCAAACTTGCCTATGTCTCGTTTGAGACAGAGCGTCCGGCGATCTATATCCAGGATGTGGCGACAGGGCAGCGTGTCCAAGCGACCTCGTTCGAAGGCATCAATGGCGCACCCGTCTGGTCGCCGGATGGCCGGCGTATCGCGATGTCGTTGTCCAAAGATGGCCAGCCTGAAATTTATATTATGGATGTCGGCAGCCGCTCATTAGAACGCATTACCAACAATAACAGCATTGATACGGAGCCCGCTTGGTCGCCGGATGGACAAAGTTTACTGTTTACCTCTGACCGCAGTGGAGGCCCCCAGCTTTATCAATATTCAATGGGCGGCGGTGAAGCCGAGCGTCTAACGTTTACGGGCAACTACAATGCCCGGGGACGCTATTCGCCGGACGGTGAGCAGATCTTTTTGATCCACCGCTCTAGCCGTGGTTATCAAGTAGCAAGGCAGGATCTAAGCGGCGATCGCTTAGTAGTACTAAGTGAATCAACAAGAGATGAATCTCCTAGTGTTGCGCCGAACGGGACCATGGTAATCTTCGCTACCCAACAGGGTAATAGCGGGGTGCTTAGTGCTGTTTCTGCCGATGGCCGCTCTTCATTTAGGCTCCCATCCGCACAAGGCGATGTACGTGATCCAGCATGGTCACCCTTCTTAAATTGATCAACACCATTGATTAATATTGAATTTTTTGTTTTCAGGCAAGGAGTCTGATTATGCAACTTAAGCCGTTGGCTCGCTCATTAGCAGCAGCGCTATCTATCGTGGTAATCGCTGGCTGTTCCAGCACCGGCGGAACCCAAGACGGTGACTCGTACGGTAGCCAGGATGGCAGTACTACCGGTTCTAGCACCTCAGGTACTGGCACAGGTAGTCAGTATGGTTCTACTTCTGGCTCAGGCGCTGGTCAGCAGGCTGATTCACGTATCCCTGAAGTGCGCACCATTTATTTCGATTACGATCGCGATACAATCAAGAGCGACTATGAGTCTGTTGTGATGGCTCATGCGCGTTATTTGCGTGCCAACCCGAATGCTCAGGTGGTTCTACACGGGCATACGGATGAGCGCGGTACCCGTGAATACAACATGGCACTGGGTGAGCGTCGTGCCGATGCGGTAGAGCGCTTCCTGAACATTCAAGGTGTATCTCCTTCACAAATGAGTGTTGTTAGCTATGGTGAGGAGCGTCCGGCAGCCAGTGGCCAAGACGAGAGCGCCTATGCACAGAACCGTCGTGTTGTGTTTAACTATTGATGAAGGTGGCGTGCTAACCGCACGCCGTTTTTATCTACGGAGTCATCATGAATCACAGTCTCAAGCGTTACGTTGAGAGGCTGTGCGGTGCGGGAGCCTTAGTGCTCCCGCTGTCCGTATTGCCTCTCACGGCCGCCGCTCAACAGCCGCTCGTTCAAGATCTTTCTGATTCTTCCAATAGCAATAGTAGCTTCTATCAGCAGACGCAGCGCCAGGAAGCATCCAGCGGTAACCTGGTACTCTTTAATCAGGTGCAGGAGCATCAGCAGGAAATACAACAGCTGCGCGGACAGATTGAAGAGTTACGTCATCAGTTGGAACAGCTGCGTCGCCAATCACAGCAGCAGTACCTTGATATTGAAGATCGCCTGATGAGCAGTGGGCCAACGCAGATTGAACAGTCAACTCCAGCGGTTGAGCCAGAAGCTGCCGAGGAAGTCGTGAATGCTCCCTCAAGGAGCAATGTCAGCGAAGATGCCCAAGCCGACTACCAAGCGGCTTTTGCGCATGTCCAAGCACGCCGCTTTGATGAAGCGATTGCGGCATTTGATGCCTTTGTTACCGATCACCCTGATACCAGTCTAACCGCCAATGGCCACTACTGGCTGGGCGAGTTGTACGCGGCAGAAGGCGAGTTGGATGCAGCTGATCAAGCCTTTAGCCGGGTAATTGACGATTATAGCGGTAGCAGTAAAGTACCTGATGCGATCTATAAGTTAGGGTTGGTGAAGGCGCGCAAAGGTGAAGCGGAGCTCAGCCGTGAGTTACTCGAACGTGTGCGTGACGACTACCCGCAAAGCAGTGCCGCAGGCCTTGCCAATGACTTTTTGCGCCAATCAGCGGGTTAATATTTTTTGATCTATTTTTGCTTCAGGGAATCAGCATGAGCTGCAAGATCGACTATCAACCAGCGCCCAACCTATTGGAAAATCGCGTCGTGTTGGTAACCGGCGCAGGCGACGGGATTGGCCGCGCGGCAGCATTGAGCTATGCCAATCACGGGGCAACCGTGATTCTATTAGGGCGGACCATTGCTAAGTTAGAGCGTGTTTACGATGAAATCGAAGCGGCTGGTGGTCCCCAGCCAGCGATTTTTCCGCTTAACTTTGAAGGCGCCACGCTAAAAGATTTTCATGATATGGCCGAAACGTTGGATAAAGAGTTTGGCCGCTTGGATGGCCTGCTGCATAACGCAGGATTGTTAGGCCGGATTACGCCTTTTGAGCAGTATAATCCAGAGCTCTGGCAGCAGGTGATGCAGGTTAATATCAACGGCCCCATCTGGATGACCCAGGCGCTGTTACCTCTATTACAGGCGTCTGAGGATGCCTCGATAATTTTCACATCTTCAAGTGTGGGCCGTAAAGGACGTGCGTATTGGGGCGCGTATTCGGTTTCTAAGTTTGCCACTGAAGGTTTTGTTGACGTGTTAGCCGATGAGCTGGATAACCAATCGAATATCCGTGTCAATTCGCTTAATCCAGGTGCCACTCGTACGCAAATGCGGCGTACGGCGTTTCCTGGGGAAGACCCCTTTACGCTGCGTACACCGGAAGACATTATGCCTACCTATTTATGGTTAATGGGCCCAGATAGTGCAGGCACCAACGGTCAAAAGCTTGATGCTCAGCCGCCTCGCGTATAAGCGCTTGTTTCTATAACGCTGCCGGGTTTGTCGATGCCCGAAACGGTAAGGACCTAACGCTTGAACGCGCCCAGGGCATCGACGAGTGCTTCACACTCTTCAAACCAAAGATCAGCAGGCCACTGCTGGTAATTGTCCGCTTCACTAATATAGCCATAGCCAACGGCAACTGCGGTCATTCCAGCGGCCACTGCTGCTTCTATATCACGTACATGATCACCGATATACCAGCATTGCTCGGGCTTAACGCCGAGGCGTCGGGCTGCTTCCCAGAGCGGCTCAGGGGCAGGCTTTTTTACGCTTAGATCATCAGCGCACAACAGTGCCCCAGGCTGTAGAGCCAATGCTTCCAGTAAGGGAAGCGTATAGCGCCGTGGCTTATTGGTCACTATCCCCCAAAGTCGCTGGTCGCCATGCCACTCTTTTAGCCACCTATCCAGGGGGGGGAATACCCGGCTATGAACGGCTACCGCTTGCTCATAGGCATCGAGCAGAAACTGCCGCGCCAGCGTATGCTCGGCAGAGTTAACTTCTAGCCCTAGCGCCAGAGTAACCAGCGCACTACCGCCGTTAGAGACTTGACCGCGAATTACCTCATAGGGTAGCGGCGACAGCCCATGGTGGGCTCGCAGTGCATTGGTTGCCTTGGCCAAGTCCGGTGCCGTATCTACCAGCGTTCCATCCAGGTCGAAGAGTATTGCTTGGGGGGCTTGCATCGACATTTAATCGCTCACCTTGCGGCAGTACATCATGTAATTGACCGAGACATCATGGCTGACTAAACGGTAATGACGCGTTAACGGGTTATAAGTAAGCCCTGTTTGTTCGCGCACTTCTAAACCACTGTTACGCGACCAAGCTGCCATTTCAGAAGGACGAATAAATTTCGCATAGTTATGGGTACCCCGTGGTAGTAACTTAAGCACGTACTCAGCGCCTAAAATGGCAAACGCATAGGATTTAGCGGTGCGGTTTAGGGTAGAGAAAAAAACATAACCACCTGGCCGAACAAGGGCACTGCAGGCACGAATGACAGAGGCTGGATCGGGGACGTGTTCAAGCATTTCCATGCAGGTCACCACATCGTAAAAGCCGGGCTTTTGAACCGCCATGGCTTCTACGCTGATGTGTTGGTAATCAACCTTAACGCCGCGCTCCTCTGCGTGCAGCCGAGCCACCGCTAAGGGGGCTTCACCGAGATCAATGCCCGTCACCGTAGCCCCGCGGTGCGTCATTGACTCGCTCAAAATACCGCCTCCACAACCTACATCAAGCACTTTTTTGCCCGCTAGGCCTGCCCGTGCATCAATAAAATCAAGGCGCAAGGGGTTGATGTCATGGAGCGGTTTAAATTCACCCCGCGGGTCCCACCAGCGGCTAGCGAGTGCTTCAAATTTAGCGACTTCCGCTGCATCGACGTTGCCTTGATTGTGATTAGCAGTGCTATCCTGTGGTATCGCTTGCATGTCGTGACTCCCGTTGTCAGTGAGCATTAAATAAAATGTCGGCGCCTAATCACTATTTATTGTCTATTACACTCGGTTTCATCCGTTAGCGAGGTGGCATCCACTCACGCCTTCAGTATTATGGACATTCTAACCACTCCTGTGTCGGAACGCATGAAAAGGACCTCGCTATGATTTGTAAGGCATTACTTCGTGTCGCTGGTTTTGGCCAGCAGCAAACGGCAGACGCTTTCCAAGCGATGTTGTCACGCTACCAGCTGGGAGAGTAACGGATGAGGGTGTTAGTTTACGGTAGCGAGTTAAGTGCAGCGACGGCCGCTGCTGCACTGGCCTGGGTTGGCCATCATGTGCAATGGTTACCTCATTCCGATGCGCCTTGGTCAGTTCTCTCCAAGGTAGACTGGTTACGCAGTGAACCTCAGTTAATAACCCATCTTGAGCAAGGCTTAGCTGACGGAACACTGCAGATCCTGGAACGATTGGAAAATGCCGATATTCCTGAAGTGATCTGGCTGGCGTTATCGCCGGCACAGCGTAGCTCGGCCAGTAAATTGCTTGAAGATCCATTGCTCGCGGATCAGCGCGGTATTGTGCTCATTAATAATTCGACGTTTCCAGTAGGGGAGACCGAGCGCCTGCATGCGCTGATGGGCACTCAGCATACTAGTGTGGCGCTTCCAGATACGTTGGAAGAGGGCCGGGCATGGGACTCTTTTACACGCCCAGCCCGGCGGTTATTAGGGTGCGATGATGCGCCTGGAGAGCAGATAACCCGTGAGCTGCTACGCGCCTTTAATCGGCGCAGTGAAGTGTTTCAATGTATGCCACGCCGTGCTGCAGAACTCACCAAGCTGGCCATTAACGGCATGCTGGCCACCCGTATCAGCTATATGAATGAAATTGCCGGTTTGGCTGACACGCTAGGCGTCGATGTAGAGCATGTTCGACAGGGTATGGGGGGCGATTCGCGTATAGGGTTTGAATATCTATACCCAGGATGTGGATTTGGTGGACCTAACTTCTCCCGCGACTTGATACGCTTGGCCGATGTACAGCTGCAAAGTGGCCGTTATTCCGCGCTGCTTGAGCAAGTGATGGATATTAATGAACAGAAAAAAGAGACTCTGTTTCGCAAATTATGGTCGCATTTTGATGGCGAACTGGCCGGTAAAACCGTGGCGATTTGGGGCGCCGCGTTTAAACCCGGCACAGCACGCATTGACCATGCGCCTGTATTGACATTACTTGAAGCGCTTTGGGCGCAGGGGGCCAGGGTGCAATTACACGACCCAGCCGCGGTGCCTGCGCTCCACGCCTTGGTAGGCGAGCATGACGATCTGAAAACATACACGCATGACCCCTATTTGGCCTGCGAAGGCGCTGATGTATTGATGCTGGTCACGGAATGGAAGACCTATTGGAACCCTGACTGGCACCGACTTGGTTCGTTATTAAACGCTAAGCTCGTATTAGATGGGCGCAATATTTATGACCCGGAGTTCGTTGCCAGCTGTGGATTAATGTACCGAGGTATAGGCCGTCGTGCCGACCCGAAGACTCTTTGAGGAAATGTTATGCCAGACGCCACCGCATCCTCTCGTATTGTGCCTGATGTGGATCAAAGCCTGACGGCGCAACATTTGCGCCACCGAAAAAGGACTAAACTATGGCCAATATGGCTATGCTTACTATTCGTTATTGCGCTATTGGGAGCGGCGGCAGCTGGACTTTGGTACGAACGTGAACGACTGTTGAGTGAGCTTCATCGAGTGAGCGGTGAAGTGTCCAATGTACATGCCCGTTTGGATTCGGGTGACAGTGGCGTACAAGATGCGATAACCTTTGTACAAGCTCAGATGGCGACACTTTTCCAAGAGCAAGAGCAGCTATCTATTTCGCTGGCTAATACTCGAGAAGAGTTATACAGCTTACTCACTATGAATGAGGATATGGCCTCTAGCGATTCGATTAATACACTGCTGCAGCAGTTGGAGCAGCTCAGCGAGCAAGCTGAGTTGCGCGACAGCCAACTAATGGCGATGCGTGAATCCCTTGATGCACTGGAACAAACGGGAACGTCTGGACGTCAAAACCTCATTGAGGAAGTTTCCCACCTGGAGCAACTGACCGAGCAGCGTCTCGCCGTACTGGATAACCAGATAAGTAACGTTAGCAGTGCATGGGAGGAGCAGTTAGCAGAGCAAAGAGAAGCGATTGAGAGCCGCGTTGATGAACTGGAGTCAGCCATTGCAGAGGCTGATACGCCAGCAGAACAAGAAGCCCTGGAGGCATTAGAGCAAGAGTGGTCTCAACGTCTTAATGCGTTGGAGAGTGATGTACGTCAAGTGCGCCAAGCACAGCTTGCCTTCAGTGCCCAATTAGAAATGTTGCGTTAACAAGTTACGTCAAATGAATACTTAAGTGATAAAGCCGCTGATTCAGGGTGGGATAAAAATGTATGGGAAGACAACGGAGATGGACATCCGCAACCGGCGGCACGCTTTTTGTAATGCTGCCCTTGTTATGCGTAGCACCGGGGGCATGGGCGCTAGAGGCGTCCATTACAGGTGTCCCCGATGAGGTCGAAGGTAATATCCAAGACTACTTACAAAACATCGATGCCGAGCAATACACCAAGGTACGACTGGAAGGCGAAATACGCAGCCGGACTCAGGAAGCAATGCGTGTTTATGGCTATTACGAACCTGAAGTAAGCATTGAGCGCGTCACCGATGAGCGCGTAAGGCTTGATATCGAGCCGGGGCCTCAAGTTGAGATTGAAATTTTGTCGATTAATGTGGACGGCGATGCGAGTAACGACCCGCCGTTTCAACAGGCAATAGAAAACTTTCCCCTGGAAGAAGGGGATGCATTGCGACATGCCCCGTGGGAGCAGCTGCGTGGCCAGTTCTCGGGGTTGGCTATCGAGCGCGGCTATTTTGATTGGGGATTTACCGATCGACGTATGGAGGTACGCCCGTATTTGCAAAGTGCGCGTCTCTACATGGATTTTGACAGCGGCCCCCGCTACAAATTTGGTAAAGCATTCATCACCGGTAGTCATATTGAATTAGACCGCTTGCGCCGCATGCAGCCATTTGAGACGGGCGATCCTTACTTAGCGCAAACGCTAGCAGAATATAGTCAATCACTGGCGGAAACAGGCTGGTTTAGTTCTGTCTCAGTGCGCCCGCGTTTAGAAACCGCCCAAGAACTCACGATTGCGCCTTCAGGAGGCGGAGACCCGTGGTGGAGTGAAGCTACCGCTTCGCAACCAGAGCGCCCCCGAGTCACTAGTGCCGCTTTGAGCAGCGCACTGAGTCTTAATAAATCCAGTGATACGCAGTTACCTATTGATGTCAGCGTCGAACCGGCTGATCGACATCAATTCGAAGTAGGTATTGGTTATGCCACTGATGTGGGCCCACGACTGCGCTTTGGCTGGGAGCAGCCATGGATCAATCGCTATGGCCACAGCCTTGACCATGATCTTTATTTATCCGCTCCCGAGCAGCGCTTTACGGGGGTCTATAACGTGCCTCTCGAAGACCCCCTTCGCAATAGTTATAGGCTTCAATACGGCGTTCGTAATGTCGACGATAGCGATACCCAGTCGCTAGAAGGCACCGTTGAGATCGCTCGGCGTTGGGAGTTCGATAACGATTGGGTCCAAACGGTCTATTTCCGCACTACCTATGAGGATTTTGAACAAGGGGGAGAGGCGGATCAGGTATGGCTGTTCTACCCGGGAATTCAGTGGTCTCGCACGCGCACACGCCCTCAGCGCTTTCCCTTGTGGGGCGACCGTCAGCAGCTCTCCCTAGAGTACTCGGATAAAATGTGGGGATCAGATGCTCAGTTTGCCCGCGTCACGGCAGATACCGAATGGATCCGTACTATCGGCAATGATAACCGGTTCTTGGCACGCCTTGGTTTAGGCGCTATTGAAACCGATGACTTTGACAAAATACCGCCATCGCTGCGCTTTTTTGCGGGCGGTGACCGCAGTGTGCGCGGCTACTCCTATGAAAGTCTTTCGCCGCGTAACGAAGAAGGCCGGCTACGTGGTGGCCAGCAAATGTTGACTTCATCTATTGAGTATCAACGCCGCGTGACAGGGGATTGGTGGGCAGCCACTTTTATGGACAGTGGCGATGCGTTTGACAATTGGGGGCCAAATGATTTGAAAACCGGTGCCGGGGCAGGAGTAAGGTGGGTTTCACCGGTGGGGCCAATTAGCTTAGACATCGCGCACCCTTTCGATCACGAAGACGATTGGCGTTTGCACTTTTCCATAGGGCCGGAATTCTAGGAGAGAGACTTGCCTCAAGCTGAACCATCTACGTCTGATAACCGCCAGATATTGTCTCCTAAATATCGCGCTTGGCTCCTAATTTGGAGCCTTTTACGCCTTATTATCGTACTGCCAATTTGGCTGTTTGCGCTTGTGGCGTTAGTTGCCGGGGTAGCACTATCTCCTTGGGGCACTGGGGTGTTGCTTTCGCAGGGCGAACAACGTGATTTTTTCTCCTATGCCCATCATGAAGGCGGCCTTCTTGATGATTTCCTGATTGAAGACTTCCAATTGCAGTTAGGAGAAACACGAATCGGCGTGGATGAATTTGAGCTTCAGTGGTCGGATGACTGTGTTTTATCGGGGCGTTTATGTATCGACACACTCCGTGCCGTGGGCGCCGATATCCGCCTGGGCACATCAAGTGAGGAGGAACCTCCACCCGAAGAGGGCGGAGCACCGCTGGAGATTCGTTTTCCCTTTCCCATTGAGGTACGGTCACTTCAGCTCGATGATGTTAACTTACGCCTTGCTGACGGCACCGAAGTGGCATGGCGTTCTTTAAGCTCCGCGGTCGTTGCGGAAGGCAATGACGTGCGGCTTGCGCCGACTCACTTGGAGCAACCTCGCCTTTATTTGCCGCCATCAGCAGGTGTACTGCTAACGCAAGCCACTGAAACACCTCTTTCTGCTGAGGCTATCGATGCCGCTATATTGCTCCGTGAACCGCAAGACGAAGCCGTACTGGCAGTAGAGTCTCCAGAAGAGCAGTTAGAAGCACGAGAACGGCTGGAATTGCCTGACATCACCTTGCCGGTGGATATTCAAATACCCGAATTTACGCTTAACGATTTTCGCCTGGAAGGCGCCACTGAGTATCGAGTGGAACGTCTACACCTTGGACTGATAACCGAGGGCGACCGCGTTGAGTTAACCGAGCTTGCTGTCGTTACGCCAGACGCTGAGGCTGAATTAACCGCAAAGGCGACCTTAAGCGGCAGTTACCCACTTGAAGCTCGTTTGAACGTAGAACTTTTTTTAGCTGAGAGGTTTCCTGAGCTCGATGGCGAGACCTTGACGTTAACGCTGTCTGGCCCACTCGATGCACTGGAAGCCCAGCTTGAAGCGTCAGGGGCAGTAAATGCGTCATTAAACGCTCAAGTAGACGCGCTAGCCCCCACGCTGCCGTTTCAACTAGAGCTACAAAGCGATCAAATTCAGTGGCCGCTGCCCGAAAGCGAAGCGGACAACCCAGAAGAAAAGACGGCGCAAGCCAATGGTGATGCTGCCTCCGACCCTTACGTGGTCGATGATCTTGATTTGCAGGTAACGGGAAGCCTTAGTGATTATAACGCTCAACTGGCGATGGCGGTCGAAGGGCCTAGCTTGCCGCTCACTCAGATAAATGTAAGCGGCGAGGGTGATCTTGAGCAGTTTAGCTGGCAACCGCTCACCCTCGCGGTCGACGAAAGCTCCTTGCGCAGCGAAGGCAGCATTAGCTGGGTAGCCCCGCTACAGGTCAATACGTCTATTCGTCTGGATCAGTTTAACCCTGCCCATTTCGTTGACCAGCTAGAGGGTAATTTAAACGGCGACATTGAGCTTACGTTGCGTCAGCAAGAGGAGCAGTGGGCGATTAGCGTGCCCAATTTAGCGATTGACGGAGAATTGCGCGATTATCCCTTAACCCTACAAGCGGCCTTTGATGCTAACAGCGACTTGGAGCTGGATATTGAGGAGATGCTGTTCACGCAGGGGGATAATCGCTTAGAAGCAGTGGGGCAAATCAGCGAAGAAGCCATGTCGTTAAATGCAGACATTGCGCTACGTCAGTTGCAAACCCTCTCGCCGGACTTGGCGGGTAATATCGTTGGCACGCTAGAGGCCAGCGGTAGTTTTAGTCAGCCGCAGTTACTCGCTAACTTGCAAGGCAATGGCGTGCGATTTGGCGAAAACCGCATCGAACAGCTCGTTCTAGATGCCGATATTCAGGGCATTGACGATCCCGCCCTTGACGTGCAACTGGCGCTGCAGAACGTCAATGCTGGCGGTCAGGCGCTTTCCACCATGAATGCGAACCTGACCGGGCGCCTCTCAGACCATCGCCTTGAGCTTACCGCACAAGGTGAAAATAACAGCGTTTTAAGTCGAGCATTAATCGCCCTTGATGGTCGTTTTGATCAGCAGGGCCAGCTATATCAGGCGCGCGTCACGCCGCTGGAAATTGATTCTGACGCGGGTGATATCCGTCTTGAAGCGCCCCTGGACTTACGCTACAACTTGGCCAATGGTCAGGCGAGCCTGTCGTCGTTCTGCCTGCGGCGAGAACAGGGGGGAGTAGTCTGCTCTGAACAGGAAATTAGCGCCTCTGCTCAGCAGGGTAATGCCGTGCTCTCGCTACGTGAAGTCCCCATGGAAATGTTGGAGCCATTTCTGCCAGAAAACTGGCAGTTAACGGGCGATACGACAGCGGACCTTGATGCCAATTGGCGGCAGGGGGGCACGCAGTGGCAGACCAATCTACAGATATTAAGCGATCTCGAGATTACGGCTGTTAATGATTATGGTCAGCCCGTCCAATTGCCAGAGATCAGTTTAGACGCACAGATTGAGGCCACTCAAGCCCAGGCGGAAGCCAATGTGTCGCTCTCGCTTGCTGAGGCAGGAGATCTCAACCTAGCCTTGTCGGTCAATGACCCATTAGGGGCGGGCGCGTTGTCAGGAGAGCTACGCGCAGAAAATGTATCGCTGCAACCCTACCGGCCTATGTTGGTAGGTATGGACCAACTGGAAGGTGAGCTAACCGGCAGTGTACAAATTAACGGCACGACCTCGCAGCCTGATTTACAGGGCCAGCTTGCGCTTCGCAATATTCGTGTTAATGGGCCGGATATTCCAGTCGATGTTCAAGATGGTGAATTGGTTGTCTCTTTCGATGGTGAGCAGGGTGATATCGTTGGTTATCTAGCCGCCGAACGTGGGCGTTTGGAAATCACCGGTGATGCTTACTGGCCAAGCGGTGACGATTGGCGCATTGGCGTCGACCTGAACGCAGTTCAAGAGCCAATCTTAGTCGTATTACCCCAGTTTGGCCGTCTTGAGGTGGCGCCTGATCTCCGTATTCGGGTAACCCCGGAAATGCTGCAAGTGCGAGGTGATGTTAATTTACCCTGGGCACGGCTTGAGATTGGCGACATGCCGTCATCGGCCATCACACCGAGTGGTGATGAGGTGATTATCACCGAGCGCGATGACCGGCAGGCTGAAATCGAGGCGCAGCGTGCTGCTACCAATGATGGGCCCAGTGCGGCGGATGAACTTGCTGCCACCGGTATGGCGCTTGATGTGCTGGTGACCCTAACGTTGGGCAGTGATATGCAGCTATCCGCCTATGGCTTAGAGTCTGGACTGGGGGGCTCGTTGGAAGTTCGGCAAAGCAGCGGTGCGTTACAGTTGTTTGGAGATGTTAATTTAGTGGATGGTCGCTTCCAGGCATTTGGTCAAGACCTTATCATTCGCCGGGGTGAACTTCTGTTTAGCGGTCCTCCCGATCTGCCCACCCTTGACTTCGAAGCTATCCGCAACCCAGAGGTTACTGAAGATGACGTTATTGCGGGCCTACGTGTCACTGGCAGTGCCGAAGCGCCAAACGTACTGATCTTTTCTGAACCGCCTATGAATGAATCCCGCGCGCTCTCTTATTTATTGCGAGGCCGTGCTCCAGATGCTTCAGGTGGTGGAGTGGATAACGCCCTGACAACCGCGCTGATTGGTATGTCGCTAGGGCGCACCGGTGGCGCAGTCGGTTCGATTGGAGAAGCTTTCGGCATTGACGATTTAACGCTGGATACCTCGGGTGCAGGTGATGACAGTCAAGTCGCCGTCAGCGGCCAATTGACCGATGATCTGAGGATTAGTTATGGCGTGGGGATTTTCTCCCCCATTGCAGAGTTAACACTGCGCTACACTCTGTGGCGCAACCTCTACGTTCAAGCCGTATCGGGAACTAACCAAGCCGTGGATTTAATCTATACGTTTACTCGTTCCGGTGATCCAGAAATCATTCAGCAGCAATAAGTGAGGGCGATATGTCACTATTTTCAAAAGCTAACTCAAGTTCAGGGCGTGTGCTGCCTGGGCGAGATACGCCCATAGAAACAAGCCAGGTGCATACCATCAATGGGCATTCGATACATCCACCCTTTCCCAAAGGCCACGAAGAGATCGTGCTAGGGATGGGCTGCTTCTGGGGTGTGGAACGCCTTTTTTGGCAGCTGCCTGGGGTTTATGTCACCGCGGCTGGTTACGCTGGTGGTGAAACACCCAACCCAACCTATGAGGAGACTTGCACGGGACGTACCGGTCATACTGAGGTGGTGAGAGTGATTTATGATCCCCAGCAAGTTGATCTGGAAACCCTGTTACAAGTTTTTTGGGAACAGCACGATCCCACCCAGGGTAACCGTCAGGGTAATGACATTGGCTCACAGTATCGTTCTGCCATTTTTACAACAAGCCAAACTCAACAAGCTGTAGCCGAGCAGAGCGCCGCAGCGTATCAACAAGCGCTCGATAAGGCAGGTAGAGGGCCAATCACCACCGAAATAAAACCGCTGGAAACGTTTTATTATGCGGAGGCTTACCACCAGCAGTATCTTGATAAAAACCCTAACGGCTACTGCGGCTTGAAAGGCACGGGTGTTACATGTCCCATTGGTTAAGTAATCTAATCGGTCAACCGCAGCGTTCTCAGCGAATGCTGGCTTTCCAGCATGGCGCGATAGGCAGTGCCTTGACGCTCATGCTCTGTGTATCGCCCGCCTGGGCAGGTGAAGAAACCGTTACCGAACTGGCGATGCCTCAAACCGTTGACGACACATCATTCGCAAGCGAACGTGAAGCAGTGATGTGGCGTCAGCAAGAGCTTAAAGATATAGAAAGCCTGGTTCGTCAGTTGCGCTTTGACTTAGTTAATAACCAAGATCTGGAGGCTGCCGCACCGCGCTTAACGGAACTGCAAGAACGTGCCAGCGCCCAACGCTTACTCCCTGCATTTATCGCGGGCACGCATGGTGGTGGCTCCGATGCGCGGGCCTCTATTTGGGAGGAGTGGGATAAGTTTGCCGGCGGTTTTGACGACCTTGAAGATAAAATCGCCAATTTGATTGATGTGGCAGAGCAAGAAAACCCTCGTAATACAGCTCGCGCACTTTCGGAAGTAGGCAAAAGCTGTAAAAGTTGTCATCGCGCCTACCGCTATGACTAGCGTATCAGCAGGCGCGGGGAAGGGCGCTTAATCGCCTTGTTGGACACGATCAATGCGGTAAAGCGTCTCCACTTGCTCTAAACCACTAATGGTGCAATTTAGGTCTTTAACGCGACCATCACTTAAACCATAAACCCAGCCATGTACTGAAATTTGTTGGCCACGTTGCCAAGCGCGCTGCAAAATTTTGGTACGGCACAAACTATTAACCTGTGCTTTGACGTTGAGCTCACACATACGATCAATTTGATCTTCTAGCGGGAGATGCTCTAGAGAACTTCGGTGATGATTATATTGCTCACGTACCGAATGCAGCCAGTAATCAACGACGCCGCATTCACCTCCCATCATAGCGGCTTTGATACCACCGCAACCGTAATGACCGACAATCATGATATGGCTAACTTTCAGTACGTCCACGGCGAACTGTACTACCGATAGCGCATTCATATCCGTATGGTGGAGTAAGTTAGCGACGTTGCGATGTACGAACACCTCTCCGGGAGGGAGAGCAATAATTTGATTGGCTGGTACGCGGCTATCGGAACAGCCAATCCATAAATAATCCGGGTTTTGCTGATTCGAGAGGCGTTTAAAGTAATCGGGGTCCTCTTCGCACATACGTTCAGCCCAGGCGCGATTGTTATCAAGCAGCGTCGCAATAGCGTCAGACATAAATTCTCCAGACAGGTTGGATAGAGGTAAATTGCTGATCAGAAAGCGGAATGTCGAATTTTAGTCAGTATAAATTATCAGGCAGTATAAAATAACAACAAAAGGTTTTAACCTCCTCCGACAGTCAGGTCAATATCCATGTTTGGCCGTCAAGGTACACGAATATTTAACTCCACAGGAGCAAGCGATGGCAGACATTTCTGAATACGAATATGACCTCTTGGTCATTGGAGCAGGCTCTGGTGGCGTCCGTGTTGCTCGTACGGCAGCAGCCACCGGTGCCAGGGTGGCGATTGCCGAAGATCGTTACTTGGGCGGAACCTGTGTCAACGTCGGCTGTGTCCCAAAAAAACTTTACTCGTACGCGGCCCATTTTCACGACAGCTTTGACGATTCGGCAGGTTTTGGCTGGCAATTGCCTGGCCCGGCCAGCTTTGATTGGGCCACGCTACGAGACAACAAAATCAGCGAAATAAAGCGCCTAAACGGCATTTATCAGCGCATGCTTGAGGGTGCGGGGGTCACGTTGTTTAACGCTCGTGCACGACTCGTTGACGCTAACACGGTGGCGTTAAGTGGTGAGCATGGCAATATATTGCTGACAGCCCGAAAAATCGTACTTGCCACGGGTGGTTGGCCCTGGGTTCCCGATTTTCCCGGCAGTGAATTCGCATTAGATTCCAACCAGATTTTTGATTTAGATACCTTCCCCAAGCGGTTTTTAGTGCTCGGTGGTGGTTATATTGCCGTAGAATTTTCCAGTATTTTTAATGGGTTGGGCAGCGAGACACACCTTATCTACCGCGGCGAGCTGTTTTTGAAAGGGTTTGATCAACAGGTTCGCGAGTTCACCTGTGCTGAAATGGAGAGGAAGGGGGTGAACCTCCACTTCAACAAGAACATTGAGCGCATTGAAGCTACCCCAGAGGCCTACAATGTTCACCTCACCAATGGCGAGGTGCTTGAGGTTGATGTGGTCTTAGCGGCCACTGGGCGTAAAGCCAATATTAAAGATTTAGGCTTAGAGGCGCTGGGTCTGGATCTGAACGAACAGGGCAAAATCCCTGTTAATGAGCGCTTTGAAACGGCGATACCGTCAGTCCTTGCCCTGGGTGACTTAATCGCTGGTCCTGAACTAACGCCAGTGGCGTTAGCAGAAGCCATGCAACTTGTTGATATTCATTTTACCAATACCATTCCCCAACCGTTGGATTACGCCACGATTCCAACCGCCGTTTTTTGCCACCCCAACATCGGGACAGTGGGACTTTCCGAAGAAGCTGCCAGGGAAAAGTTTACTAACATCCGTGTCTATAGCACCAATTTCCGTGCTATGAAACACACATTGTCAGGTAGCCAAGAGCGCACATTGATGAAATTGGTGGTAGACGATGCCACTGATGTGGTGGTGGGGGCTCATATGGTTGGAGAGGACGCAGGTGAAATTATTCAGGGCATTGCCATTGCGGTGAGAGCGGGTCTTACCAAACATGATTTTGACCGTACCGTAGGCATTCACCCTACGGGGGCAGAGGAATTTGTGACGCTACGTACGCTCACGCGCACTTGAATCCCATTTGTCGTTCAAGGCCCTCAGGGTTTTCCTTGAGACTGTTTTAGGCGTGCCTTTGGCACGCCTTTTTTTGTCGTCTACTTGCGCTATTCTTAAAGCAGAAGCGATGTAACCAGCTATGTATGCAGCGATTTTGCTTCGCCTCATTATAACGAAAAATTATGGAAATCAGGGTGGTGAATAATATGGCTTTTGAATTGCTCATAATCAGCTGTTATAATGATCATCAAATTCGCTACAGCGAAGCATAACTATGAGTACGCCGACACAACCTTTTACTCCTTCTGCTGACTTGGCACGACCCACAGTGGCTGATGCTGTTGTGGGCCATGCAGAGACGCCGCTGTTTATTCGCAAACCCAATGCGGATGATGGCTGGGGAGTCTATGAGCTTATTAAAGCCTGCCCACCTCTGGATGTGAATTCCGCCTATGCTTACCTGCTGCTTGCGACACAATTTCGTGACACCTGTGCAGTAGCCACCAATGAAGAAGGCGAGGTCGTTGGTTTTGTGTCTGGCTACGTTAAGGACAATGCGCCAGATACCTACTTCCTATGGCAGGTGGCAGTAGGCGAGAAGGCCCGCGGTACAGGGCTAGCGCGCCGGTTGGTCGAGGCGATCATGTCTCGTCCAGAACTTGACGATGTGCATCACCTAGAAACCACCATTACGCCTGACAATCTAGCCTCATGGGGCTTATTTCGTCGCTTGGCTGCACGCTGGCATGCACCGCTCAATAGCCGCGAATACTTTTCTACCGAACAGCTGGGTGGAGAGCATGACCCGGAAAACCTAGTTCGTATTGGTCCGTTCCAAACTGACCGTATCTAATGCGCTGATTTTTGAGTACGCGCTTTGAACGTACTGTTTTTCCCGCTCATGTTGCTCCCGGCTAGCAACGCTTAATGGCAATATGATCAACTAAGGAGGTCGCTAATGCAGACCCAGACGCTTGAACGCATGGAATCCAATGTACGTACTTATTCTCGTTCATTTCCGGTGGTGTTTACCAAAGCGCAAAATGCGCGCTTAACCGATGAGAACGGCCGTGAGTACATTGATTTCCTCGCCGGCGCGGGCACTCTTAACTACGGTCACAATAACCCGCACATGAAGCAGGCAATGATTGATTACCTGTCAACGGATGGTGTGGTGCACGGCCTAGACATGTGGACCAATGCCAAGCGTGATTATTTGGAAACGCTCGAAGAAGTTATCTTCAAGCCACGCGGCCTTGACTACAAAGTGCATCTGCCTGGGCCAACAGGCACCAATGCGGTAGAGGCCGCTATCCGTCTCGCCCGTGTTGCTAAAGGCCGCCACAATATCGTGACGTTTACCAATGGGTTCCATGGCGTCACTATGGGTGCGCTGGCGACTACCGGTAACCGTAAGTTCCGTGAAGCCACTGGTGGCATACTTACTCAAGGCGCGAGCTTCCTGCCTTATGATGGCTATATGGGCGAGCATACCGACACGCTGGATTACTTTGAAAAACTGCTGAGCGACAAGTCTGGTGGGCTGGATATTCCAGCTGGTGTCATCATTGAAACCGTGCAAGGCGAGGGCGGCATCAATGTGGCAGGGCTGGATTGGCTTAAGCGCCTGGAAAGCATTTGCCGTGCCCACGATATTTTGCTGATTATTGATGATATCCAAGCTGGCTGTGGTCGAACAGGTAAATTCTTTAGCTTCGAACATGCCGGTATTACGCCCGACATTATTACTAACTCGAAGTCACTCTCCGGTTTTGGCCTGCCGTTTGCGCATGTGCTGATGCGCCCAGAGTTGGATAAATGGAAACCCGGTCAATATAACGGCACCTTCCGTGGTTTCAGCCTAGCAATGGTGACAGCGACCGCAGCGTTAAAAAAATACTGGTCCAATGACACTTTTGAGCGTGATGTTCAGCGTAAAGGGCATATTGTAGAAGAGCGATTCCAGAAACTGGCGGCGCTATTGACGGAAAGTGGTAAGCCTGCCACTGAGCGTGGCCGTGGTCTAATGCGCGGCATTGACGTAGTGTCTGGCGATATCGCTGATAAAATTACCAGCAAAGCCTTTGAGCATGGCCTAGTGATCGAGACCAGTGGTCAGGATGGCGAGGTGGTTAAGTGTCTTTGCCCGCTTACTATCAGCGATGAAGACTTGCTGGAAGGCCTGGATATTCTTGAAATGTGCGTGAAAGCAGTTGCTAGCGAGTAATTTGAGGCTAGGATAAAGGGTAAGCCCTTAATGTTTTAAATTAGGGATACAGCGGCTGGTAGTCGCCAGCCGCTCTGATACGGAGTACTTCTATGATCGTTCGTAATCTTGAAGAAGCGCGCAAAACAGAACGTCTCGTTACCGCTGAAAATGGTAACTGGGACAGCACGCGCCTGGTGTTGGCCAACGACGGTGGACAGTTTTCTTTCCATATCACTCGAATTTTCGAAGGCACTGAGACACATATTCATTACAAACATCACTATGAGTCTGTGTACTGCATTGAAGGCGAAGGCGAGGTAGAAACACTCGCTGATGGCAAGATTTGGCCTATCAAACCGGGTGATATCTATATCCTCGACCAGCATGATGAACATCTGCTGCGTGCGCATAAAACCATGCACCTAGCATGTGTGTTTACACCGCCGATTACCGGTAACGAAGTTCACCAGGAAGATGGCTCCTACGCAGCTTCAGAATAATAAAGCATTTAAAACTCGACAGCTTGACATGGGAAAGCAGCCTGAAAACAGAGGCTGCTTTTTTTATAGCTGAACGAATTCAGGCTGGAGGCCTAGATGACCACTCAAAAGAATGATTATCGCACAACGTATATCAATATCTTACAGTCGCAAGTTCACACAAAGTACTTAATTAATTCAAAAAAGACTTTCATCGAGGGCTCCCACTGAATTACCCACGCAAAATACTTAATTCGGCATATAGCAATACGCTTAAATAGATGCAGGCGTAGTTAGGGTTATAGGGCTGGAAACAGGATAACCGTAAAACGACATAAAGAATTCACTCTAAAGCGAGTCACAGATCGTTAGTATCCTAAATGAGATTGTTGAGCTAATTGACTGATCTAATAAGTGTTATTGGTGAAGCACCATGAAACCCAGCCGCCGTCTATTATGTAGTGTTGCACTCAGAGACAGCACCCACCTTGCAGTTTGTTACTTTTTGTACCATGTTTTAGGCAGCATATTCAGTCTACATTCAGGTTTGATATCTACGCTCGTATAAATGTGCTGGTCAAGCCTACTACGTTGTAATTTACGGCAAGGATTTGCTGGCCAATGAGGCGAGGGATTCGCATGAAGCTGTTGACTCTGCTTTTTGTTTTATTACTGAGCCTAGGTGCCGGCCTGCTAATCAAGCTAACCGGAGTAAAACTTGGAGGGAGTCAGCTATGTCAGGTATTCAAGATTTAGCTATCGAAACAGCCGATAGTATTCATACCAAGGAGTGGCTGCGTGCGTACCAGCGGGTCCGTGCCGCCACCGAGGCAATATGTGAGCCTCTGTATAAGGAAGACTACATGGTGCAGAGCATGCCAGACGTCAGTCCCCCCAAATGGCACATTGCTCATGTTAGTTGGTTCTTCGAAGCATTCATCCTGAAGCCGTTTCATCCCACCTACCAAACCCTCGACCCCGCATACGATTATCTTTTCAACTCTTATTATGAGACCCACGGTACGCCGTTTCCTCGTCCAGAACGCGGCATGATTTCGCGGCCCACGGTGGATGACGTCTATCGCTATCGTGCGCATATTGACCGGGCTATCGAAGAGTTGCTCAATGACCCTCCGCAGGAACACGTGCAGGAAATCCTACATCGTCTGCAACTGGGGTTGCCTCACGAGCAGCAACATCAGGAACTGCTGTTCATGGATATCAAGCATATTCTGGCCCAGAACCCGCTCTGCCCAGTCTATCGAGGTGATCTTGTGTCGGCACCCGCCGATGAGGTCGGTGAGCTCGGTTGGCACGCCTATCCAGCCGGCGTGCGGCAGATAGGCCATGACGCCGCCGATAGCAATTTTGCCTACGACAACGAAATGGGGCGTCATCGTCAATTCATTGAGGCTTTCCAGATCGCTGACCGTCCAGTTACCAATGGCGAATTCCTCACGTTCATACAGGCGGGGGGATACGACAAACCTGACTATTGGCTGTCGGATGGCTGGGCCACGGTCAAGGCGGAAGGCTGGAAGGCGCCACTTTACTGGGTCGAGCGGGACGGCGTCTGGCATCATTATACGTTAGGCGGGCTGGTGCCAGTGGACGTGAATGCGCCGGTTTGCCATGTCAGCTTCTACGAGGCCGATGCCTATGCCCAATGGGCCGGAGCACGCCTGCCTACCGAGGCCGAGTGGGAGACGGTCGCTCGACAAGTCCCCCTGCAAGGCAACTTCGTCGAACAAGGCCATCTTCAGCCGGTCGCGGCTTCCCCGGTCGGATCCAGCGAGGGGCCGAGACAGATGTTCGGTGATGTTTGGGAGTGGACCGGCAGTGCCTATCGGCCCTATCCAGGGTTTCGCAAGTTGCCGGGCAGCTTAGGTGAATACAACGGCAAGTTCATGTCGGGGCAGATGGTACTTCGAGGAGGCTGTTGTGCCACCCCGGAAGATCACATCCGCGCTACCTATCGTAATTTTTTCCCACCTCATGCCCGTTGGGCATTTTCCGGTTTTCGTCTTGCTAAGGAGAGCTGATCATGAGCCTGGCCGTACAATTCCACGACTTGCACCCGACCCCAGCCTCGACATCGCTTCGCGATGAGATACTGACGGGATTCAGAGCCGATCAGAAATTCGCCTCGCCAAAGTTCTTCTATGATCAGCGTGGTTCTGAGTTATTCGATCGCATTTGTAAGCAACCGGAGTACTATCCGACACGGACCGAGGAGACGATACTCGCTGAGGCCGCCGATGAGATAGCGACGATAGCCGGGCATGAGGCGACGTTGATCGAGCTTGGCAGCGGGGCGAGCCGTAAAGTACGGCTTCTATTGGAAGCCATGCGTCCTACCAGTTATCTGGGAATCGATATCTCACGGGATTTCCTGCTCGACAGCACACGACGGCTGGCTGCTGACTACCCATGGCTTGAAGTGCATGCAGCCTGTGCCGATTTCTCCTGCAACATGGAGTTACCGGACGGACTATGCTGTGAACGACCGGTCGGCTTCTTTCCTGGCTCCAGTATCGGCAACTTCGACCCACAAGCCGCTGAAGATTTCCTGCGCGGGCTGCATTCTTTATTGCCCACCGGCAGTGGATTGTTGGTAGGAATCGACCTGGTCAAAGACAAGGCGACTCTTGAAGCCGCCTACAACGATGCAGCAGGTGTGACGGCAGCATTCAACCTGAATCTACTGGAAAGGGTGCGGCATGAGCTGCACGCTAAAATAGATCCCGCAAATTTTGCCCATCAGGCGTTCTTCAACGAAGAGCATTCCCGTATCGAGATGCATCTGGTCAGTCAGTTGCCTCAAGTCGTCACTATTGAAGGGGAGCGCTTCAGTTTTCTGGAAGGGGAAACGATTCACACTGAAAACTCTTACAAATACACGGTCGAGGGGTTTCAGGCGTTGGCGGGTCGTGCGGGATTTGAGGCGCTCTCGTCCTGGACCGATGCGAATAGTTTGTTTAGCGTCCACTACCTGACGCGTGCATAAGGGACACTAATAGCGCGGCCACTACAACTCCGCATCAAGCGCTGATAGGGAAGGCCGAGGACAGGCCAATTCCGCTACACACATAAGGGGGCACGCCAGCTCGCGGTGTCACTTCGGCGCTGGGAGCAGCCGTTGGGCTTGTAATACTTGTTCTGATATCACTCCTTGTCGTCGTTTGGAGTGACGACGATCTGGTGATGACCTGGAGAGGCTGATGCAAGAAATATGGACAGTGCTCGGCCTGGCGTTACTCCCTGCGGTAGGGAACCTAGCCGGCGGTCTAATAGCAGAATTTACCGGGACGCCAAAGGCTCGACTAAACAAAGCATTACATGCTGCATCCGGAATAGTCCTCGCGGTTGTTTCCATTGAAATCATGCCGGGGGCCCTGTCTGTTCTCTCAGGTTGGGCCGTAGGAGTGGCGTTTGGGCTGGGTGGGATCGCGTATATCGTTATCGAAGCAGCCGTGGACAGAGTGCAACAATCTCAAGGCCAGACGAGCAATGCCAGCCGAGGCATATGGATGATCTATATCGCAGTGTCCATCGACCTGTTCAGTGACGGTCTGTTGATAGGTACTGGTTCAGCGGTTGCTTTGTCGATGGCAGTTGTGCTCGCGTTGGGGCAAGTTCTGGCAGATGCCCCGGAAGGATACGCGACCATTGCGAATATGAAAGAAAAGGGGGTTCCGCGGACGCAGCGGATGATGCTCTCGGCTCTGTTCTTCATCCCCGTGCTTAGTGCAGCGATAGTTGCTTATTATCTCCTTCGGAATCAGAGCGAAGCATTACAAATGACGGGGCTTGTCTTTGCGGCAGGCCTACTCACTGTTGCCGCCGTAGAAGACATGCTTAATGAAGCGCACGAGACCGCGGGCGACACACATGGATCCATCGTGGCGTTTATTGGTGGGTTCGTACTGTTCACTTTCGTCTCAGCGGGCTTGGGAAGTTAGGTTTACGAATAAACTTGGGCTAAAGCCAATCCAAGACGGCACTTGTTTTAGCATTTCATAAATGTAGGACCATACAAAGTACTTAATCACATAAAATTTAGAACCTTAGGTGGCAATACGCCTGTTAAGTAGTTTTTGTGGAAATTAAGCGCTTTGTGTGGAAGCACACAGGCTCGATACCTTCGCTGTTTCGGATTCCCTGGGTTCGCTTAATATATATTATGTTAAATAAGATAATAATTAAACTATGTGATTGTAATTGTTCAACGAAAATCTGTGATGGCGTTGGACACTAGTCTCCCTTCTCCTTATCATTCCCCCACCTATTTCCAAGGATATCTCTCGTTATGCGCCCAGGTGTTTTGTGGCTAATAGCTGGCTTGTCGCTTTCAATCGCAGGTTGCGCAGCAACCCAGCCGGAAACTAATCAACCGCCACCTCTCAGCGAAGCCTCATTCAACTCCCGTATCCTAGAGCTAGAAAGCCAGCTAGCGCATCAATGCACTGTTCATTCTGATCAGCAGGCACGCCAGCTTGATCAACAACAAGTACTCACTGCGGACATACGTGAGGTCGGCAGTTTATTGCGCTCACTACGCCAAAATGTCCAGCAGTTAGAAGCCCGTGGTGCAGAACCTGTCATCATTCGTGAAGAGTGTGAAGTTGATGAAACGCTAAGCACCAAAACACTCCTTGGTCGTAGTGAATGGGTAGGCCTGCCGAGTTTGGGGACTTATCTAAAAGCGCGCGTCGATTCCGGGGCTAATACGTCATCACTGTCAGCCGCCGAAATCACCCGCTTTGAACGTGATGGTGAAGACTGGGTGCGTTTTAAGCTAGCCCTCAATGATGACGATGTGGCCGTTGAGTCGCAGCGTGATGAATGGGTTGAGGCGCCTATTGTGCGCAGAGTTCGCATTCTTCAGGCCTCCGGTGAGGAATCGCGCCCAGTAATTTCGCTATTAATGACGTTAGGCCCCATCCGTGAAAACGTCGAGTTCACTCTTAATGACCGCTCACATTTAGAGTACCCGGTTTTACTTGGGCGGCGCTTCTTAATGGATATCGCGGTCATTGACGTTGCAGACACCTATTTACATGACCGCCCCGAGTTTCCTGGTGGCGAGCCAGCCGATCAAGCTGCTGAAGATGAAGCAGTAGACGAAGACGATACTGAAGAATAACTGCTCTCCCCTGGCGCTTTACGCAGAAAGGAATCTCCATGTCACGGTTAATGTTTTATATTATTGTCGGCCTTTTGATGGTTGCCGGTATTGCTACCAGCGTTCATCGCCATGTGCAGTTTGAAATTCCTTGGCTGCCCGGTGAGCAGCGCCAAGTATGGGAGATTGAAGCGGGCATTACTTTTAATGCCCAGGATGGCCCTGTTCAGGTCGATCTGGCGCTGCCTTCTCATCAGGCAGGCTACCGTGTATTAACTGAAAATACAGCATCATCAGGGTATGGTCTTGCCTACCAGGCGGATGAATTCGGCCGTACCGCACAGTGGACTATTCGCGAGGCGGCAGGCAGCCAAACGCTTTACTATTCCGTACAAATGCTGGTATCACAAGATGCCCGTTCTCCTGCTCAAACGCCGCCTGAGATGCCTCCCTCAACACCTTGGGAAAGCCCCTACGATACAGCGGCTAGCCAACTCATTGAACAAGCCTGGGCGCGCAGCGCGAATAACGCTACCTTCGCCCGAGAGCTGATCCGAGATATCAATGGCGAGGGGCAATCTGAGAACGCCCGCCTACTTCTATCTCAAGAGAATCCTGCCGCTCTGGTAGTACGCTTGCTAAATCAAGCCGGCGTACTAGCGCGTGAAGTAAGCGGTCTATTATTGGAAGATGGCCGTCGTCGCCAAACACTGAGTAGCTGGATTCAGGTGTTTGACGAGTCTGGCGAGCAGTGGTCAATTTTCCATCCATTGACTGGCGAACAAGGCAAACCAGATAACTTGTTGTTGTGGGAAACAGGCGGTCGAGCCGTTCTAGAAGTCCAAGGGGGTACTAATTCCCGTGTGACTTTCTCGATGATGACTCATGAACAGCCAGCATCGGCGGCCGTGCGCAATCACTACTCTGAAGATACGCTGTTGAATTTCTCGATTCACAGCCTGCCTTTGGAAGAGCAAGCACTGTTCCAAACCATCCTGCTGATTCCGATTGGTGCGTTAATGGTGGTGTTTTTGCGCGTACTGGTGGGTATTAAAACGTCCGGTACCTTTATGCCGGTATTGATCGCCCTCGCCTTCATTCAAACCACTCTACCTACCGGCTTGATTGGCTTTCTGCTTATCGTCGCTATCGGTTTGATTATTCGGAACTACCTCTCTTATTTGAACTTGCTACTGGTCGCCAGGGTCTCGGCGGTAATCATAACGGTGATTGCCATTATCTCGATTTTTACGGTTTTAGCCTACCGTATGGGGCTAAGTGCCGGTTTAACGATCACGTTCTTCCCGATGATTATTCTTGCCTGGACGATTGAAAGGATGTCGATCCTGTGGGAGGAAGAGGGTCCGAAGCAGGTATTAATACAAGGTGGTGGCAGCTTGATCACCGCTGTACTTGCTTACCTGGCGATGAATAACCCGTGGGTGCGCCATATCACGTTCAACTTCCTAGGCGTTCAGTTGATACTAATGGCGTTGATATTGCTATTAGGTAATTACACCGGCTACCGCTTATTGGAACTGCGTCGTTTCAAGCCCATTACTGATGATGAGAAACTCTCATGAGCTGGTTGAAAAACTGGACCTGGCCAACGCGCTTGCGCGATAAGGGCATCATCGGCATGAACCGGCGTAATATTCGCTATATTGGACGCTATAATAAACGCCGCCTTTACCCTTTAGTGGATGACAAACTTAAAACCAAGCTGCTGGCCCAGCAGTATGGGATAACGTCGCCAGAATTGATCGGCACCGTGACAACGCAGTTCGGGGTTAAACACATTGGGGCAATGCTCACTGGCCACGCGGGTTTTGTGATTAAGCCTGCCAAGGGGAGCGGTGGTAAGGGCATTTTGGTGATTGAAAAGGTGGAAGATAATGCCTTTATCAAGCCCAGTGGCGCCAAGCTAACGCTTCCCGATATTGAGCGACACGTATCGAATATCCTTTCGGGCCTCTATTCGTTGGGCGGCTCGCCCGATGTCGCAGTGATTGAAACGCTGATTAATTTCGATGAAAGCCTGATGGATTACACCTATGAAGGGGTTCCTGATATTCGGGTTATCGTCTTCAAAGGGTATCCCGTCATGGCCATGATGCGTCTTTCCACCGCTGCCTCTGACGGCAAGGCCAACTTGCACCAAGGCGCGGTAGGTGTGGGCTTAAACATTGCGACAGGTGCTGCGCTGCGCGCCGTTCAGTTTGACCGGCCCTGCTTTAGCCACCCTGATACCGGACACGACCTAGCAAGCCTGGTAGTGCCGCAGTGGGAAACGCTGCTCAACTTGGCTGCGGGCTGTTACGAGATGACTGGCCTGGGTTATCTCGGTACCGATATGGTGTTGGATCGCAAGTATGGTCCGATGCTGCTTGAGCTCAACGCACGCCCAGGCCTCGCCATTCAAATGACCAATGGTGAAGGCCTCCGTCGGCGCCTTGACCTCATTGAACGACAGCCAGATGGCGTACCGCCAAAACAGCGTGTCGCTTTCGCCCAGCACCATTTTGCTCGGCAAAGTGAGTTGGTAGAAAACCCTGACACCACCTCTGCCAACGCGTAGACTGATGTTTGCAAAAAACGAGAGCCCAGGCTAACAACGTTCAACGAGTTGCCCATGACCCAAGCGAATACCCTCTTGCAGCAGGCGGAGTCTCAGTGTCACATCCGCGGCGTTCGTTTTACCCCCATTCGCCGACGCGTGTTAGAGCTGATTGCCGAAAATGGTGGCGGGCTGAAGGCGTATGATCTGCTGGATAAGCTGTCGACCGAACACGCAGCCGCTCGGCCCCCGACGGTTTATCGAGCACTCGAATTCTTAATCGATCAAGGCTTGGTACATCGTATTGAGTCGCAGAACTCCTATGTAGCCTGTGCTTGTCCTGAGCATGCGCATGGTTTTCAGCTGCTTATTTGCCGTCATTGCGGTTATGTAGAAGAGCTGCATTTGGATGAGATCAGTGATCAGTTGGCGGCACTGGCAAAAAGCCAAGGGTTTAACGTTGAACGCCAAACCATCGAGCTTCAAGGCCTTTGCCAGGATTGTCGAGCAGGCTAAATTGCCAACCAGCTAGCGAGTAAATTGTATGTCCCGGTTTGACCAAGTAGCTCCAGACGCCCTATTTAAGCAGCTTGAACGTGCCACCCCGGAAGATAACCTGCCTAATGTCGCAACCCTGCTTGCGGCCGTACGTTTTAATGCCGATGGCTTGATCCCTGCGATTGCCCAGCAGCACGATTCAAAAGAAGTGTTGATGATGGCGTGGATGAATCGTCAAGCGCTGGATGAAACGTTAGCCACGCAGCGTGTTTGTTACTACTCACGTTCGCGGGGAAAGCTATGGCGTAAAGGCGAGTCATCGGGTCAGCAGCAGCAACTCGTTTCCGCCGCGCTTGATTGCGATGGCGACACGTTACTGCTGCAAGTCGAACAAACGGGCCCCGCTTGTCACACCGGGCGTCGTAGCTGTTTTTATATTGGTGTGGATCAAGAGCAGGCATCAATTACCAGTACGCCGCTGATCGATCCCGATGAACTCTACGGCAACAAAGCCTCGTCCTAGCATGAAACGCTTAAGCATGCGGCGCTGGCTATCAATACTGCAAGCCCGCTCGCGATGGGTACTAACGAAAGTGATGATCGGCGGCGTAAAAATCTATCAATATACGCTCAGCCCACTGTTAGGCCCGCGCTGTCGTTTCTGGCCCAGCTGTTCGTCTTACACCATTGAAGCGATCCAGGTGCATGGACCGCTAAAAGGTGGCTGGATGGCGGCGAAGCGCATCGTCAAATGCCACCCGGGCAACCCAGGTGGTATGGACCCGGTACCCGGCGGTCGAAGCGAGCAGCTTTGCCGCGAAGACGAGGATCTCCCATCGCCCTGTTGTCGCGATCACCATTCCCGCTAGTGTTGTTGAGCAACCTGATAAATCTTCTCAAGCATGGCATGTAAGCCATTGCTGCGCGTCGGCGAGAGGTGCTTGTCTAATCCCAAATCAGCCAGAAAGTGCGGTTCGGTGGCAAGGATTTCACCTGCCGTGCGGTCACTGTAGATACGCAGCAATATGGCAATCAGGCCGGACACGATAGCGGCATCGGACGTTGCTTTAAAAACCAGCTTATCGCCCTCCTCTTCACACTGCATCCAAACGTTTGACTGGCAGCCCTGAATTTTGAGCTCTTCGGTTTTCCATGCATCGGGGAAATCAGGCAGCTGTTTGCCCATATCGATAATGTATTGATAACGGTCCATCCAGTTATCGAATATCTCAAAATCTTCGATTAGCTCTTGCTGGGCCTGTTCGGCGCCGGAAGTGCTCATGCTATTTCCTTCTCAATTGAAATTGGCTTGTACTGGCGACTGACATTTTGAGTCATAGGATTATTCACTATGCCCATTATAACGGTTCGAAGGAGTCTTGAGGGAAGTTGCGTAGGAAACAGTCAATCGGTGGCGCTGCTGCTCGCGATGCCACTCATCGTCTTCGCTATGGAGATAGCGTGAGGTGGTGTCGAGGCGCGCGTGTCGAGCGCTTTCGGCCAGATGGCGTAAACTAATACCTGATTGAGCCTGGTGGGTAATCGATGTATGCCGTAACCAATGTGGTGTTGCCAATTTAAGTGCGGTCACATATTCCGGTGCGCCGTCGCTATCTTCAAGTGCTTGCGCAGCCTGCAGAAACGTAGCGCGAATAAGTCGATAAAGCTGGTTATGGCCCAGACCACGCTGACCATCCAGCGCGCGAAGCACCGGTGCTTCAGCGTCAAACTGACCAGGATATTCAGGCAATTCCAACGCATGGCGCCACTGTCGCAGACAATCAAGCATATCGTCAGGCAGCGGAATGCGTGCCGTCTTGCTGCCCTTGCCTACTACGCTCCACCACCAGCGCCCTTCGCTGCGCTGGAAATCTCCCATACGCGCATCGGCCATCTCGCTAATGCGCGGTGCCAGCAAATAGGCAAAACCAAAGATAAAGCGTCGTCGAGCATGTTCAAAACAAGCACGACTGCCCTTCCCGGGCTCTAACGGGCTATTCAACCACTCCCACAGCCACGCCCACAAATCACTTTCTAAATAGCGCTCAACGCGCGGCGTTTGATTATTTAAGCGCCGAGATTTGTCGCGCATCAAGCGAAACGGATTATGGCTAACCCACCCTGCTTCCACCAGCCAGGCAAACATACCCTGCAGGATCACCAAGCTCTGGCGTCGGCTAGCGGGCGATAAGGGCCCACGAAACGGCCGCCATTCCGGATGTGCACGTGGCTTGGATGGCCCCACCCATTGGTCACTGGGGTTAGGATCGGAAAGAAATAGCTCAAACCGACGCAGTGTTTCTCGATTTATATTCCTCAGCGTAAGCCCTTGGCTAGTCAGCCAGAGCAGCAGTCGCTCCGACTCGCGACGGTAGGCTTTCCAGGTTTGTGGGCTATCCACGTACTCTTCAAGCCACGCGGTCACTGCCTGGGCATCGCTTTGGGCGCTAATAAGCCCACCTCTCGGCGACTCTTGCAATATTAGTAGTTGATCAATAGGTGTAATAACTTCGTTCGCCATGCTCGCCCGTCCCTGCTCTCTTTTTTTAGCAGTCTTCTTTTAGCAGTTTGTACATTACCTGGCCTTAAGTGTGCCTTTATAGCTGTATAAATTCAAGATAAGACGAGTAATCTTGAATTTATCACCGGTAGGATAAATATAATTACGTAATATGTAATACGTAATAATTGCCTTTTATAGCTTAACTACCCACAATGGTGGCTTTAAAAAGGGTTGCTCAAGCGCAGCAGTACAACTCGCTAGTAAGAACACAAGGAAGGAAGGCAACATGGCCCGCAGCGGCATCCAATACAGTGATGTTCAACACGCCATAGATGCGCTCTTGGAGCGTGGTGATACACCCAGCGTGCAGCGTATTCGTGACGTGCTGGGCACAGGCAGCTTCACGACGATTAGCGACCACTTCCGCTTATGGCGCAGCGAGCGTGAGCAAAATCGTGATGTGCCGCCGCCAAAGGGGGTGCCCGAAGCGGTGGTGTCAATGGCCAGCGAGCTGTGGCGCGAGGCTCAGGAGGTAGCAAATCAAGCGCTGCTCCATTATCGCGAAGATGCCAATCGCCAAGTGGAAAACGCTCAGCAGCTCGCAGAAGACGCTAAACAGCAGGCGGCAAATGCCGAGCAGCGTGAAAGCGCCCTCGCTGAGCACTTGCGTCATATGGAGCAGCGCATGGAGGCGTTAAATCGAGAATTGGCCGCTAGCCAAACCAGCGAACATCACTGGCATCAAAAAGCCGAAGCAGCGCAAGAAGAAGTAACTCAATTGAAGCAGGTACAACAGCAGTTAGAAAGCCAGGCAGGCGAACAGCGCAAGGCACATAGCAACGCCCTCAGCGAGCAACAGGTAGCGTGGGAGCAGCGTTTAGCCCAAGAGGAGCAGCGCCATGAAGCAGCTGAAGGAAGGCTGATGGCGATGCTGGATAGCACTCAGCAGGCACGCGCCCAGGAAGAGAAGAATTTCCAAAAACGTCTGCAGCAGTCTGAGCAGCGTATTGAGACATTGAGTCAGGAGCTAAAGGCAAAGCAGCAGGCCCTGCATCAACTACAGCTTGAAGCCAGTGAACGCGAGCAACAGCTAAGTGAGCAGAAGCAGCATATGACGGTATTGGAGACGCATGAGAAAGCGCTGACCCAGCAGCTAAATGAGGCTGAAGCCGCGCTAAACAGCCAAGCCCAGCAGCATGCCGAGCGCGAAGCTGCGCTACAGCAAGCGTGGCAAGAGAAGCTTTGGAGCCGCATGGAAGCGCTGCAAACACAGCTAACGGCACTCCCCGATGCGCTTTCAAAAAAGAACAGTGAGCCAGGCCAGTAATCAACCTGGAGACGAAAAAAAGCCCAGCGATTGAAGCTGGGCTTTTGCCTTACCCTCGCTAATTTAGCGGTAGTAGGCGTTAGTGGTATCGCTGTGATCGGTAACGTCGCGAATACCGGCAAGCTCTGGAATGCGCTCCATCAGGGTTTTCTCAACGCCATCTTTCAGGGTTAAATCAACCGCCGCGCAGCCTTGGCAACCTCCGCCAAAAGCTAAGACAGCGTATTGCTGCTCAGTTAGCTCAACCAGTTTAATTTCGCCGCCGTGGGCCGCCAGCCCAGGATTGATCTCGCTGTAGAGCACGTAGTTAATGCGGTCCTCAAGCGGGCTATTAGCGTTTACCTTCGGCATCTTAGCGTTAGGTGCTTTGATCGTCAGTTGACCGCCCATCCGGTCTGCATTGAAGTCGACTACCGCTTCTTCCAAAAAGGCCAAACTGTTTTTGTCGAGATAGACGTTGATCTTCTCAAGTTCCAACAGCACATCCGTCGGCTCTTCCTCGCCGGGGCGGCAATAGGCTAGGCAAGTCTCTGCGTAAGGTGTGCCCGGCTGGGTAATAAAGATACGCACGGCGATGCCTTCAACGTTCTGCTTTTCCAGCAATTCCGCGAGGTACGCTTGGGCACTATCGGTAATATCAATACCTTGAGTATCGACATTGGTGTCTTTTTCGCTAATCGTGGTCATGAGGGCTGTCTTCCTCCCGTGGTAGTGGCTCGGCCACTTCACATGTCGTTTGACACCATGGTAAGCAAAACGGCGCGCTGACACAATCCCGACTGTTTTAGTCGGCTATTTTTATCATAACTTATCAAGAATACGTGTTGATTGTCTTTCTATATGCATCGTATAGCGACCTGCAGGGGCGCCTTTTGCTGTCCCTTTTGTTATCATTGTGCGCCTCTTTACGACAGATGCTGCTTTTCCGACGATAACAACATCCCCTTTGACGACTGTGACGCTGGAGAACTCCCCCTGCCATGGCTGATAGTGCTTTGACCGCAACCCTCACCCAACGCCTCGCTGACCGTATCTTGATTCTGGATGGCGGCATGGGAACCATGCTGCAGAATGCCCAGTTGAGCGAAGAGGATTTTCGTGGCGAACGATTCAGCGACTGGCCGTCGGATCTCAAAGGCAACAACGACCTGCTTGCGCTCACCTGCCCTGATTTAGTTGCGCGTATACACCGCGACTATTTAGAGGCCGGCGCAGATATCATCGAGACCAACACCTTTAATAGCACCCAGCTGTCGCAGTCTGATTATGGTATGGAAACGCTGGTAGTCGAACTCAACCGTGAGTCAGCGCGTCTTGCCCGTGAAGTGTGCGATGCCGTCGCCGCCGAAACCGGCGTGCCACGCTATGTTGCTGGCGTGTTAGGCCCCACGTCGCGCACTGCTTCGCTGTCGCCGGATGTCAATGATCCCGCCAAGCGTAACGTCACCTTTGATGAGCTGCGTGAGAACTACTATGAAGCCGCCGAAGCGCTAATCGCTGGCGGCGCCGATTTGATCATGATCGAAACGATCTTCGATACGCTCAACGCCAAGGCGGCGATTTACGCCCTTGAAGAGCTGTTCGACGATCGCGGCGAGCGCTTGCCGGTCATGATCTCTGGCACGATCACCGATGCATCGGGGCGTACGCTCTCTGGCCAAACCACCGAGGCCTTCTGGAACTCGGTGCGCCACGCTCAGCCGCTATCCGTCGGCTTGAACTGTGCCTTGGGCGCCGAAGAGCTACGCCCTTACCTCGAAGAGCTCTCCACCAAGGCCGACACCTTCGTCTCTGCGCACCCCAACGCGGGGTTACCCAACGAATTCGGTGAGTACGACCAAACACCCGAAGAGATGTCCGACATCGTCAGCGAGTTCGCTTCAAGCGGCTTGGTCAACATTATCGGCGGTTGCTGCGGCTCCACGCCTGAGCACATTCGCGCCATTGCCGATTCCGTGCGTGATATGGCACCGCGGGTTATTCCTGAGCGCAGCCGCGCCTGCCGCTTATCCGGGTTAGAGCCGTTCAACATTGAGGCGGATTCGCTCTTCGTTAACGTCGGTGAGCGTACCAACGTTACCGGTTCGGCGCGTTTCAAGCGCTTGATCGTAGAAGAGGACTTCACCACGGCGCTGGAAGTCGCCCTTGAGCAAGTGGAGAACGGTGCCCAGGTCATCGACATTAATATGGACGAGGGGATGCTCGAGTCCAAGGAAGCCATGGAGCGCTTTCTTAACCTGATTGCCGGTGAACCCGATATTGCGCGCGTTCCGATCATGATCGACTCCTCCAAATGGGAGATCATCGAAGCGGGGCTAAAGTGCGTTCAAGGCAAAGCGGTAGTGAACTCCATTTCACTCAAAGAAGGTGAAGCCGCCTTCCGTGAGCAGGCGACCAAATGCCGCCGCTTTGGTGCTGCCATTGTCGTCATGGCCTTTGATGAAGAAGGTCAGGCAGACACCTTCGCGCGTAAAACCGAGATTTGCCAGCGCGCCTACCGCTTGCTTGTCGATGAAATCGGCTTCCCTGCCGAAGACATCATCTTTGACCCGAATATTTTTGCCATCGCCACGGGGATCGAAGAGCACAACAATTACGCGGTCGACTTTATCGAGGCGACCCAGTGGATTCGCGACAACCTGCCCCACGCCATGGTATCTGGCGGTGTTTCCAACGTGTCGTTCTCGTTCCGTGGCAACAACCCGGTGCGCGAAGCGATTCACTCGGCGTTTCTTTATCACGCCATTCGCGCGGGCCTTACCATGGGCATCGTCAACGCGGGCCAACTCGCGGTTTATGACGATCTTCCCGCCGAGCTGCGCGAAGCCGTCGAAGACGTGGTGCTCAACCGCCGCAGCGATGGCACCGAACGATTGCTGGATATTGCCGATAAATATAAAGGCGATGGCAGCGGCGCGGCCAAGAAAGAAGACCTTGAGTGGCGCAGCTGGCCGGTCAATAAGCGTATCGAGCATGCGCTGGTGAAAGGCATTACCGCCTATATCGAAGATGATACCGAACAGGCCCGTGCCCAGGCGGAGCGCCCTATCGAAGTGATCGAAGGCCCGCTAATGGATGGCATGAACGTGGTCGGCGATCTGTTTGGTGACGGCAAGATGTTCCTGCCTCAGGTCGTCAAATCGGCGCGAGTGATGAAGCAAGCCGTTGCTTATCTCATTCCTTATATCGAAGCAGAAAAGAGCGAAGAGACCAAGGCCAAGGGCAAAATCGTCATGGCGACGGTAAAAGGCGATGTTCACGATATCGGTAAAAATATCGTGGGCGTCGTGCTGCAGTGTAATAACTACGAAGTGATCGACCTTGGTGTCATGGTCGCGGCAGATAAAATCCTGCAAGCCGCCAAAGAGCATAACGCCGATATTATCGGACTTTCCGGGCTGATCACCCCGTCGCTGGATGAAATGGTGCACGTGGCCAAAGAGATGCAGCGCCGGGGTATGGACCTCCCCTTGTTAATCGGTGGTGCAACCACCTCTAAAGCGCATACTGCAGTGAAAATCGAGCCTCAGTACGAGCACCCGGTGATCTACGTTACCGATGCCTCTCGCGCGGTTGGTGTAGCGGGTAAATTACTCACGCCTGCTTTAAAAACACCCTACGTGACCGAGATCCGAGAAGAGTACGAAAAAGTTCGTGAGCGTAATGCCAAGCGCCGCCCCAAAGCAGCGGATCTGGACTACACCCAAGCTCGCAAGCGTCGCTTCCGTACCGACTGGAACGCCCATACCCCAGCCGAGCCCAATATGCTGGGGCTAAAAACGTTCGATGACTACGACCTCGAAGAGTTGATCGAGCGCATCGACTGGACGCCCTTCTTTATGAGTTGGCAGCTAGCGGGCAAGTACCCCAAGATTCTTGAAGATAAGGTGGTAGGTGAAGCTGCCCGCAATCTGTTTGAAGACGCCAAGGTTATGCTGCGCAAATTGGTTGATGAGAAACGTGTTCAAGCGCGTGGCGTTATTGGCCTATGGCCCGCCAACAGCGTCGATGATGATGTGATTGAAGTGTATGCCGACGAGTCGCGCAGCGAAGTGATAGAGCGGCTACACCACATTCGCCAGCAGACTACGAAAGGCCGCGATGGCATTTGCTACAGCCTGGCCGATTTCATTGCGCCCAAAGAGAGCGGCAAAGCCGACTGGATCGGCGGTTTCGCAGTCACTACTGGCCACGGTGTCGATGAGCTCTCCAAAGCGTACGAGGCGGCCGGTGATGACTACAATGCAATCATGGTGCAGGCATTAACGGATCGCCTGGCGGAAGCCTTTGCCGAACGTATGCACGAACGCGTGCGCAAAGAGTTCTGGGGCTATGTGCCGGATGAAACGTTGGACAACGATGCTCTGATTGCCGAGAAATATCAGGGCATCCGCCCTGCCCCTGGCTACCCCGCCTGTCCGGATCATACCGAAAAAGCGACGCTCTTCCGGCTGCTCGATGCCACCGAAAATACCGGTTTGGCATTGACTGAAAACTTCGCCATGTGGCCAGCGGCCGCCGTTTCTGGATGGTACTTTGCGCATCCGCAGTCGAAGTACTTCTCGACGGGCAAAATCACGCGGGATCAAGTCGAAGCTATCGCCGCGCGTAAACAGATGCCCCTGGAGGAAATGGAGCGCTGGCTCTCACCGGTGCTCTCTTACGACCCGAGCTGACCAATGCTGTTTGTCGCTCGCCGTCATGGCAAGGTTATTCGCCTTGCCTTGCCTATCATGCTGGGCATGCTCTCGCAAAGCATGCTCAACTTGATCGATGCCGCCCTGGTGGGGCATTTAGGCGAAGTGGCTCTTGCCGGGGTAGGCGTGGGCGGTTACGCCATGTTTATGCTTAGCGCAATTGTGTTTGGCCTCTCTTCCAGCGTGCAGTCACAAACTGCTCAGCGCATGGGGGCTGCCCATACGGAGATAGCCCATCCACTTAACTCGGGGCTGGTGATCGGGTTTGGTGTTGCTTTGCCGCTGTCACTCTTGGCTTGGTGGCAAGCGCCACTGCTGATTGGCTTGATTAGCCAAGCTGATGATGTCCAAAGCGTCGCTGTGGACTACTTTCGTTGGCGGGTGTTGTCACTAGTGGCCATCGCACTTACGCTCTGCTTTCGTGGCTACTGGAATGGTCGCCAGCAAACGCATCTCTACTTGCGTATCATCGTGGCGGTTCACTTGATTAATGTGGTGGTCAGCGCGGGGTTAATCTATGGATTTGCCGGGCTCCCCAAAATGGGCGCAAGCGGTGCAGGTGCGGGGACTACACTGTCGCTGTTTATTGGCTTGCTTGTTTGGTGTTGGGTGAGTATTAAAAGCCCTGCTATTCAACATTTGTTACCCCGTACACCTTGCTTAGCCAGCCTAAGTACGACCCTGCTACTTGCTGCCCCCCATTCTTTGCAGCAGCTTTTATTTGCAGCGGGTTATGCGGTACTTATTTGGTTACTTAGCCAATTGGGTACGGCCAGTGTCGCGGTTGGCCATGTGTTGATTAATCTTTCATTGCTGCTTATTTTGCCGGGGGTGGGCATTGGCGTTGCTGTAATGAGTTTAGTGGGTGAGGCATTAGGCCGAGATGCTCAACACGAAGCCCACCGCTGGGGGCTGGATGCACTCCGTGTCGCCTGGCTGGTACTGTTGGTGCTGGCGCTACCCATGCTGATAGTGCCCGAGCAAGTACTCACCATCTTTTTTACTAACAGTGAGCTAGTGGCGCTGGGTAAACTTCCACTGCAACTGACCGGCGTGATGATTGTGCTGGATGCGGCCGCTTTAGTACTCGCCCAGGCTTTAATGGGCGCGGGCGCTCAACGCACGGTGATGATGCTAACCCTAAGCATGCAATGGCTACTTTTCCTTCCCTTGGCTTGGTGGGTAGGGATCGGTTTAGACCAGGGCTTATTAGGCATCTGGCTTATGCAACTACTCTACCGATTGATAAACTCGGCCGGATTTTTATGGGTGTGGCAGCGCCGCCGCTGGCTAGCCCCAGCCTTCTAACTGGCTGCTAAACTCATACTGTGGTTTCTAAATAGCTTTTAGAGATAAAAAGATAATTATATATTCTTTTGTAGAATATGACGCCCGCGTTAAGGTGACGCTACATTAACGTCCGTCTCAACGTGACCATTTCGCTTTTTAGCAGGATCGTGCCACATGTACCGTTATGATATTCACGACCAAACACTGGTTGATGAGCGTGTCGCTCAGTTCCGCGACCAAATGGAACGCTACCGCGCTGGGCGTTTGGGTGAAGAAGAGTTCCGCCCACTAAGGTTGCAGAACGGCCTCTATATTCAACGCCATGCGCCTATGCTGCGTATTGCGATACCCTACGGCATGCTGGCGGGTAACCAGCTGCGTGCGCTGGCTGAGATTACCCGTCGCTACGACCGTGGCTATGGCCACTTTACGACACGGCAGAATTTACAGCTGAACTGGCCTGCGCTTGAAGACGTGCCGGATATTCTGGCCGATTTAGCCAAGGTGCAGATGCACGCGATTCAGACTAGCGGTAACTGCATCAGGAATACGACCAGCGACCAGTTTGCAGGCATCGCCAACGATGAAGTAGAAGACCCGCGCCCCTGGTGCGAACTAATTCGCCAGTGGTCTACCCTGCACCCTGAGTTTGCCTATCTGCCGCGTAAGTTCAAAATCGCGGTTAGCGGTGCAGCCCAAGATCGTGCCGCGATTCAGGTCCACGATATTGGTCTGCGTCTCTGGTATAACGCCGATGGCGAGCTGCGCGTCAAAGTGTTAGCCGGAGGTGGCCTGGGCCGCACCCCCATGATTGCGGATGTCGTGCGCGAAGATCTGCCTTGGCAGCATCTGCTGACCTATCTGGAAGCCTGTGTGAGGGTTTATAACCAGTTCGGCCGTCGTGACAACAAGTTCAAGGCGCGGATTAAAATTCTTGTTAAAGCGTTAGGCATTGATGAATTCCGCCGCCGCGTCGATGAAGAGTGGGCGCACTTGAAAGACGGCCCGCAAACACTCAACCAAGCCGCGGTCGATGCCGCAAAAGGCCACTTCCCAGAGCCGGATCGCCGCCCGGTGGCAGAAAACGCCACTGAAGTGTTTGATCAGCTGCGCGCTGAAAACCGTAGCTTTGCGCGCTTTGTAACCAATAACGTTACTGATCACAAAGTGCCTGGATACAAAGCAGTGACGCTTTCCCTGAAACGTCGTGAACATGCCCCTGGCGATGTGACCGCCGATCAGATGGAGGCCGTTGCTGATCTGGCCGATCGCTACAGCTTTGGTGAAGTGCGGGTTACCCACGAGCAGAACCTGGTACTTTCAGACGTGCCGGTCGATGAGTTGGAAGCGCTGTGGCAAGAGCTCGAATCGCTGGGCATGGCCAATCCGACGGTGGGTACGCTCAACGATATTATCTGCTGCCCTGGCGGCGATTACTGCAGCTTGGCTAATGCGGTGTCTATTCCCATTGCCCAGGCGCTGCAGGAGCGCTTTGAAGACCTGGATTTCCTTTACGACTTGGGGCCGCTGGATTTGAACATTTCCGGCTGCATGAATGCCTGTGGCCACCACCATGTCGGCCATATCGGTATCCTGGGTGTCGATAAAAAAGGCGAAGAGTTCTACCAGATCTCCATTGGCGGTAACTCCACCGATGATGCGTCTCTGGGTAAAATTCTCGGCCCCTCATTTTTCCGCTCTGACGTGCCGGATGTGGTCGAAAAAGTGTTGGAAGTCTATGTGGCGCAGCGCCATGAAGACGAGCGCTTCCTGGACACTTACCGCCGTATTGGCTTAAAACCCTTCAAGGAGCGTGTTTATGCCTAATAAAACAGATGAGACGCAAACTGAAGCAGTTGAGCAGACACCAGTGCATGTTGATCATCTGATTGCTAACGGTGAGCTAGCGGCAGAGAACGCTTGGTGCGTCTCCTACGATGAAGATGCGCTACCCGAGCAACGTCCGGCGTTTGTGCCGTTGGCGCTGTGGCAAGATAATCAAGATGACGAAGAGCTATCGCCGTTGCTCACCAGTGATACCGAACTGACGCCAGAATTGGCGCAGCAAATTGGTAAAGCTGCAGCGATCGCCGTCGATTTCCCGGCCTTTACCGATGGCCGTGGCTACACCTTGGCCCGCTTATTGCGCGAGCGTTACGGTTACGCAGGTGAAGTTCGTGCGGTGGGTGATGTTCTGGTAGATCAATTGGACTACATGCGCCGTTGTGGGTTTTCTTCCATGGCACTGCGCGATGATCAAGATCCGGAGGACGCCCTACGCGCACTGAGCTTTATCAGCGTGCGTTACCAGCCTGATGTAGAAGAGCGGCAGGCGCTGTTTGAGCGTCGCTTAGCCGCGAGTAAGTAGTGTAATAAACAGGCATCAAAGGGCAGCTTCGGCTGCCCTTTTTCATGATCAAGCGGGCAGATTAACCTCGCCGCTTCTGCTGTCGTTCACGGTTATTGGCTTTAGCGCGGTCGCTCTTACGCAGCATCACCCAAGTGGCCCCCAGCCCCCCTTCCGAGGGTTGCGCGGATACGTAGGCTTGAACTTCCTCAAATTGACTCAGCCATTTGGCAAGATAAGAACGCAGCACATTGGCAGGACTATCTATTTCACGCCCGCGGCCGTGCACGATGAGTACCGAGCGTAAATCGTGGGCGTAAGCTTCCTGAATAAAGGGAAATAGCATCCGACGGCACTCACTCAGCGGGCGCCGAAGCAGGTGGAGTTGGGATTGAACGCTATAGCCACCGTGTTTTAATTTATCGACCACGCCTTGCTGAATGCCCTCCCGGCGATACTCCATCGGGTCGAACGGCGGCAGGAGATCGACAAAGTCATCGGACAGAAAATTGCGAGCGCCCATCTCTTCCTCTGCCCATTCACGCCGGGCCAGCTGCGCCTCAGAAGGGCTTTTCCGGTTAGCGCCTGGGTCTGCACGATTATTGGGCGGAAGTGGCTCTACATCGCCTATGAGAGCACCAAAATCCATATCATCACGAAGTGGCTGATTCATTGCAAGCTCCTCCGGCTGGGTCTTATGACCACCTATTTTACATACATAACCTAGCAAACCCGTGTGCTTTGCATAAGTACTTTGCTCAAGTACTTTGCTTAAGCTGCTTAGATAAATCGATAACATAAGCTTGTCATTGCCAATTTGGCCAGCCAAGCTAAGCAGCCATTCGTTGTTCCCTCAGCAAGAGGCGCCTTGGTTTGGCTAAAATGGTTTGGTTTAAACGCCTTGTTATCATCAGCGCAGCGGGGTTGCTCGGTATAGCCGGGTGGATATGGTTAACGATGCTCAGCCCATGGTTTTATGAACGCCCCGATGATTTAGCCGATATCGAACAGCGCACCCATCAGGTCTTCGTTTACGGCACGCTACGCTACGCCCCAGTGCGCTTGGTTGTCATGGGCAGCTTTGGCAATCCTGAAAAAGCGGTGCTTGAGGGCTACCAGCGCAATGGTCTCGACCTTTCACCCCAGCCAGGGAGTAAGGTGGAAGGCCTGCTGTTACGCGTGGATGCCGATGAGCTGGCCCGCCTTGACCGCTATGAACGACTCGGTGTCCGCTATGAACGGGTGGAGATAACGCTAGAGGATGGCTCACGCGCCTGGGTCTACTTGCGTCTGTCGAAATTGCAAAATGCGTTTGCCCGGAACCCAGGCTTACCGATAGCTCTGGTACCATAGGCAACAAGCATTACAATCTCTGCCAAGACAGCTTTAATGACCCATTCAGGAATGACAATGCGTGAAATGACACCGTACGTTTTGGTTCTTTACTACTCGCGCTCAGGCGCAACCGCCACCATGGCACAACAAATTGCGGCCGGCGTAGAAAGTGTACCCGGTATCCAGGCACGTCTGCGTACTGTGGCGCCAGTTTCGACCACGTGTGAAGCCGTAGACCCAGAAATTCCTGAACAGGGAGCGGTGTACGCTGATCTGGACGACTTGCGCAATTGCAGCGCACTGGCAATCGGCAGCCCAACGCGGTTTGGCAACATGGCGGCACCGCTTAAATACTTTATCGACTCCACGAGCAGCCTCTGGATGAACGGTGCTTTGATAGATAAACCCGCGTCTGCGTTTACCTCGACATCAAGCTTGCACGGTGGGCAAGAGAGCACCTTACTGACCATGCTGGTGCCACTGCTGCATCACGGCATGGTCTATGCAGGGGTGCCTTATAGTGAAACCACGTTGCTGGAAACCCGCACAGGCGGCACGCCTTATGGTGCCAGTCATTTGGCAGGCACGCGTAGCGATCGATCGGTTGATGAGCATGAGCGCGCACTGTGCGTCACTCAAGGCAAACGGCTGGCGCGTCTCGCTCTCGCCCTGCACGCTATGCGTCAGGAGGCATCATGAGACAGTGGTTGGAAGAGGTAGAAGCACGACATGGGCTTGATAAGCTCACGCTAAGAAGCCGGCAACTGGTACTAGCGAGCTTTGCTCTCTTGTTGGTGATGGTTATTTATCGCGGCTTTTTAGTTCAGGGCGATGCGTTTAACTGGCGACCTGTGGTGGCCTTTGTGCTTCCCCTAGTGCTGTTCTTGCCCTCCATCATTGGCCAGCGAGCCCGTGGTCATGCTTGGCTTGCGTTTGTTAGCCTGCTCTACTTTACTCAGGGGGTAATGCTGGCAACGTTGCCTGGGCAAAGCGTGCGCGGGCTTTTAGAGGCCATTATTTCATTGGCCCTGTTTGCTGGCTGTATGGGCTATGCACGCTTTCGCAGCCGACAGCTAAGACAATAATAGCTAGGCCTATAAAGACCAGCTCAATAAAACCAAAGCCATAGCGCTACGCCAGCGGCAATAAGTAAAGTACCTAACGCACGTAAACGCAGCGTAGCCGCGTTTAACGGCTCGTTACGAGCATCGACAGGCAGCTGGCGGAAATGCTTGGTACCCGCCAACATTGCCGCCACCAAAGGCTCACCCATTAGCCGATGGACGACCAGTCCGACCAAGTGCAGCCCGATAAGAATGATCAAAAGATCACTATTTAACTGATGCATGCTTCTCAGTTGGCTGCTTACCCCATCGCCAAATAAGCCATAAAGCGGTGCCTGAAAAAAGATGTCGTCACTCAAGAAAAGGCCACTGACCGCTTGGAAACTAAGCGAAAGCAGCATAACCAACGTCATCCAGCCACCCAAAGGATTATGGCTGGCATAAGTGCTGGGCTGCCGCTTTAAAAGTGCCTTGGAATAAGCGATCGTTTCACCGGGTGGGTATAAAAACGTCTTGAAACGCGCATACACGCTACCCATCACACCCCATAACCAACGAAAGACGAGCAACCCTAGCAATAGATAGCCTGCCTGTGCGTGCACTTCAATGGGAAATAGAAAAGGCGCTCCACGGGTCTTGGTGGTATAAAATGAAAGCAGTATTACCGCCACTAAACCCCAATGAAAAACACGAATCCATTTATCCCATACATCTATTGTTACACTGGTCTTGCGCATAACTTTTTACTCTCTTAGCAAGGGTGACCCAGCAGTGGTGAGCTAATAGCAGTTGATGACCCCGTATTGGTGAGGCACCTTCGCATGTATGCTGGCTTTCTCATAGATTGTGGGACAGCTGGTCGCAGCACTGGCTAAAATGACAGCAATAAGAGAAGGCGTTAGGCATTCATTGATAGCGGTCACTTGAGCTTTAAAGATAGACCAGCGAACATGGGTGAAATTCAAGGGAGAAGCACTTAATGACACGTAATATAGCCGATATCAGGCGTGATTATGAAGGCGGTAGGCTAGACGAGTCCCAGGCATCCGATGATCCATTCGTGCTATTCAATGAGTGGTTTACCCTTGCGTTGGAAAAAGAGGGGAAAGATGGTAATGCCATGACACTCTCCAGCGTTGACAGCCAGGGCAGACCCCATGCCCGCGTCGTGCTGCTAAAGGGATTCGATGAGCGCGGTATGGTCTTTTTTACTAACTATCATAGCCATAAGGGTAGCGAGTTGAGCAATGTGCCCTATGCAGCCATGACCTTTTGGTGGCCTTCCCTCTCCCGTCAGGTGCGTATTGAAGGCCCGGTTGAGCAAGTATCTGCCGATGAGTCGGATGAGTACTTTGCCAGCCGCCCTCGTGGCAGCCAGTTAGGTGCGTGGATTGCCACCCAGAGCGTTGTGATTCCTAATCGTAACTGGATCGAGGAGCGTCAAAAGCGATTTGAAAAAGCCTACGATGGTCAGGACATCCCCCGTCCGATTCACTGGGGTGGGTATCGTCTCGCGCCGGAAATGATTGAATTCTGGCAGGGTCAGCCCAGCCGCCTACATGATCGGCTACGCTTTGAACGGCGCGACGGAGGTGAGTGGAGCCGCTTCCGCTTGGCACCGTAACTGTATGTGTAATATACTCTGCGCCTGTGTACTTGAAGGCCTGCTGAGAGTAGCAGGCCTTGTCGCTAACTCGCTAGTCTGGCAGGCTTTCAAGGCGATGCCGTTGCCACTCACTTTCGGGTTCGTTGAGACGCAACACAGCATCAATGACCTGTTCTTCCATGTTGTAACGACTTTTAAATCCTAAGTGTTTCATTAGTGCCCGCATCGGGTGGTTATCGACCATGATTTTACCAATCATTTCCAGCGTGCCGATGTTGGTACAGTAATCGATCATCTTCTTCATCAGCAGACTGCCAATACCTAACCCCTGCAGGTCATCACGGATGATGACTGAAAACTCGGTGCGAATATTGTCTGGGTCGTTCCACACCCGCACGACCCCAAGCATCTCTTTACTGCCATCTTCGCTTAAATGTTCAGCAATGAAGGCCATTTGGCGATCATAATTGATATGTGAAAGAATCGATAAATCGCGCTGGGTTAAGTTAGATTTATTATGGAAGTAGCGGAAACGAATACTCTCTTCCGACAGCTGACGATGGAAAGGAGTAATCAGGTGAGCATCTTCAGCTCGAATAGGCCTTACTTCCACCTGCCAGCCGTTTTTAAGTGTCACCAATTCTCGCAGCTCTTCCGGATACGGCATGATGGCAAAGCGTGACGGGGTGCCGAGATCCATTGCAAAGTCGACAGCGACCATGCCGTCTCGATTAAGTAACAGTGGGTTTACTTCCAGCCCGCGCAAGTCGCCTAAATCAGACGCCATTTGCGATAGCTTAACCAGCATTTGGCACAGGTGCTGTACGTCACGTTCAGGGTCGGCTGAATGCTCACGAATTAACGATGCGGCATGGGTTCTGCCCACCACGTCGGCGGCTAGGCTCATGTTGAGTGGAGGCAGGGCTACCTGGCGGTCAGCCAGTACGTTGACCTTGTAACCGCCAATGCCGAATACAATCAGTGGCCCAAAGACTGGATCACGGGTTATGCCCGCGCAAATCTGCATCGAGTGTTTGCCGCGCTGCATGGGTTGCAGGCAGTATTCGCGAATTGCGTACTCCGGGAATTTTTCTGCCACTTTTTCGCCTAGCTGACGAACGCCCTCAGCTACTTGTTCGGGTGTTTCCAAATCCTGAAGCAACCCCGCTGAAATCTTATGAGGGTGCTTACGGTAACGATAAGGGCGGCAGTTGCCTTCATGAACAACTTTGAGTGCCTTAGTGCCGGGAATTTCCATCGCACGGGCAAGTGCTTCATCAGGATTGGTCAAATACACGCTCGGCGCCGTTGGAATACCATACGCTTCCAGTACCTGAGCGGTTTCAGAATGGGTTAAGGTTTGTCTGCCCCGCTCTTTAGCCTGTTTAATCAACGTGCGGCACTGGGCACGTATCTCTGGACTGGTGGAAAACGGCAGGCTGGGTGGGATCTCTTGCAGTAGCGCTTGAACCCGCTGGTAAATCACCATATGCATAAAGGCCTTAACGGCTTTTTCTGGCGAAATATAGGTCGGAATCCCAGCTAAATTGCAGGCGTGACGGGCATTAAGCGCCTCTTTTAAGCCCATCCAACTGGTCAGCAGATTGCGGCGAAATTTCTTACGGTTATCGATCAAGGCCTGGGCTGTCACCAAAGAAGGGGCCATTCGTGTGGGGGCGTGGACAACCAATACGGCATCTACATTCGTGTCCGCAGCGACGATTTCCAGTGCTTGGACAAACCGTTCCGGCGAGGCGTTGCCGCCCAGATCGACCGGGTTCTCGCCCGGCTTACTCATATCGACCTCGCTACGGTGTAGCGCCGCCTGGGTTTCGGCGCTAAATTCGGCCAATTTGCCACCTGCACTAATTAATTTATCGATGGCCAGCATGGCAGGCCCCAACCCATTCGAAACGATGGCCAGACGGTCCCCCTTAAGAGGTTTCATCCGAGACAGGGTTTCCAACGCATCGAGCAGTTCATCGGAGTCATCAACTCGTACAACCCCTGCCCGGGCAAACGCGGCATCAAATACCACATCGCGGTTGGCAATACCGGGTGTCGGTGCCATGCCGGAAATATCTGACTCGGGCGTACGACCGCTTTTAATAGCCAGTACCAGGCGATTGCGTGATGCGTCACGTACAGCGGTCATAAAATGCTGAGCATCGCTAATCCGCTCCAGATGTAACAAAATGGCCTGCGCGGGCGAGAACTGATTAACGTAATCAATCAGGTCCGGCAACAGCACGTCGACGCTGTCACCAACGGTAATAAGATGCGAAAAACCAACATCACGTCCCGCCGCCCAATCGATCATTGCATTGGCAAGCATGCCGGACTGCCCAAGGTAAGCGACGCGGCCAGCTTTCACCGGCTGGCTGGCATAAGAAACGTTGAGCTTTTTACCCGGCACAATCAATCCCATGCACTCCGGGCCAAGTACACGAATACCCGAAACACGAGCCGCACTCAGCATACGTTCGCGAATTGAACCTTTGTCGCCTTTATCGCGGTCCAGATAAGCACCACCAGACAATACCAGGGCTGCTTTCACCCCGTGCTGCCCAAGTTTTTTAATGAGACTCGGCACGCCTTCAATAGGCGTGCAGACCACTGCCAAATCAGGGACTTCAGGGAGCTCACTCACCTTGCTCACACACGGTACGCCGAAGACCTGGGAATAACTTTTAAGGTTGACAGCCCAAACCGGTCCCTTAAAGCCACCCTCTTGAATATTTCTCAGCACTAAACCGCCCAGCGATGCGGGCTTTTCAGAGGCGCCAAACACCGCTAGTGTACGAGGTTCGAAAAAATGGTGTAAAAAGCGCGTGCTCACAAATGAGTCTCCTCTGAAATAAATAGCGGCTGTACGACTTATTGACACTGTCGCGTAGGGCCTGGAGGCGATTAAGGTGGCATCAATAATAATGGAGCGTTTGAATGATTACCGCCTACCTTACCCACCCAGACTGCTCATTGCACCATATGGGGCCAGAGCACCCTGAATGTCCTCAACGTCTGGAGGCTATTCGCGCTCGCCTATCGCTTGCTGGCTTATTACAGCAAACCATGCAGGCAGATGCCAAAGAAGCCTGTGAAGAGGCATTAGCCAGGGTACACCCCTTACGCCATCTACGCGCCCTTGAAAAGTGCTTGCCCAAAGAAGGTATTATCACACTGGATAGCGACACCATGATGAATCCTGACAGCCTGCAAGCCGCACGGATGGCTGCAGGAGCGGTGATTCGCGGGGTGGACCAGGTGTTTAGGCGCCAAGCAGATAATGTTTTTTGCGCGGTGAGACCGCCTGGCCACCACGCTGAAGCCTCTGATGCCATGGGGTTCTGTTTTTACAACAATATCGCCGTTGGCGCAGCGCATGCTCGGGCTAAATATGGCGCTAGGCGTATCGCCATATTAGATTTTGATGTGCATCAGTGTAATGGCACCATCGATATCTTCAAAAATGATCCCGAAATCTTGATCTGTACAAGTTTCCAGTACCCCTTCTACCCATGGCGCTACTTGCGCAGTGAGTGGCAAAATGTAGTCAACACGCCACTAGAAGTAGGTACCGACGGGCCCGAGTTTCGCCGTATTGTCGAAAATCATTGGCTTCCTGCTCTGCACGCTTTCAAACCTGATTTGGTGATGATATCCGCTGGCTTTGATGCTCATCGTGAAGACCCTATGGGGGATATCTGTCTGGAAGATGAAGACTTCTACTGGGTCACCCACCTGGCGATGGAGATTGCCACACTCTATGCAGATAACCGCGTTGTTTCGGTGCTTGAGGGTGGCTATAACCCCAAGTCACTGGCCAGTGGTGCAGAGGCGCATCTTAAAGCGCTTTTGGGATTACCCTTTGCGGAAGTGCCTTAGTGAGAGATAGTTGCTTGTTTCTTCTCCTCAATTGTCACTCTTAGCAAGTTGTGGGCTGTGCTATAATGCGCGTTTTTACACCAGCCCCAACCTAAGCTAACGCAGCCAACGTGACGATCTATGACCGCTACTTCTGAAGAGCATGCCGCGCTGCGTATCGCATCGGGAAGTAAACCGTTTGTCGAGCCGTTGCGCCTCGGCGAGCGGCTCAAGCAAATTCGCCTTGCTAATCAGTGGACACTGGAAGACGTTAGCCAGCGTACCGGGCTTGCCCGCTCGACGCTTTCCAAAATCGAAAATGACCAGGTGTCCCCTACTTTCAGCGTGGTACAAAAGCTGACCACCGGTCTTAACATTGACCTTCCCCAACTACTTACGCCCCCTAAGCGGGAGCGTTATACCATGGGGCGGCGCGATTTAACCCGTAAGGGCAAAGGGCAACTGCACCCCACACCTACCTACGAACATGAGCTGCTGGGACACCAGCTAGCGCAAAAGCGCATGATCCCATTCAAAACCATCGTACGAGCACGGAGTTTTGATGAGTATCACCAATGGGTGCGCCACGATGGCGAAGAGTTTTTAATGGTGTTGCATGGCGATGTTATGCTTTATACCGAATTCTACGCACCGCTTGTGCTAGAAGAAGGTGACAGCATCTATTTTGATAGCGACATGGGCCATGCGCTCGTTTCCACCAGTCAGGACGATGCGATTGTGCTGTCGGTGTGTACTCGCGGTGACGTTGCCTAGTCGTTGCCCATTTCGCTTGTTACAGACAGTTAGTAGGCTTGGGTAGTCCGGCTAGGCGAGCAATTCGCTTTGCCGGGCTGCCGGGAAACAGTTGCATCAGATAAATCGAGCGCCCCTTCTCTTCGCCCAATGCGTTTTTCGTTGCCTTAACAAGAGGCCGCATGGCCGGTGCCATTTCGTAGCGCTGGTAAAATGCCCTTACGACATCAATGATTTCCCAGTGGGCTTGAGTAAGCGTTAAGCCCTCTTCTTCAGCCATCAGCTGAGCGATGGTTTCGCTCCACTCAGCTTGGTTAACTAAATATCCTTCAGGATCTAGTTCCCATTGTTTTTCTGAATCAAGATAACGGTATATTTTTTGAATCGACATGATTAATACCAGGTAACTGTTTTATCGTACTGCTCGGTAAGTACTACAAAACCTTCCATCTCTAGCGTGGGTAGTACATTATCAATGGCAATGTGGCAAAGCCCACGCGCGGCTAAATCTTCTGACAGCAAGTAAATACGCGATTGAAATTGCTGCCAGGCTGCCCATGTTGGGTCAAGCGCAGCGCTGACTCCTTCTTCAATCAATAACACGGCGTCCTGTTCTCCTACCGCTTGCTGCATTTGAATGGATGCGGTGCTTTTAGGCGCTTTGGTGAGGATGTGTAGAATCATCATTACCTCACTAAAAGTTGAGTATGTTGGCGTGTTGCTGCAATAGCCCAGGAACTTGTTGGGCCGCTATCAGGGTGACTCCCGCCACTAATGAATCGGCGCTTAAATGCATGCTTTGCAGCGACTCTTTCGCAACCCAAAGCTGATCAATATCGTACATTTCAAGCATATCGATGGTGGGGAGGGTCGCTTTTTGGCCCGGCGCGCCACTGCCCTGCTCTTTAACTAGCGCCATTATACCCTGCCCCATAAACAATAAATGCACAGGCTGGCCGAAAGCCGCAGCGACCAAAGCAGCATCCAGCCCTTCACGTAGCCAGTTTGAACTGTGCGGTGCGTGGCGAATAATAACTAATAGCGCCTCTGGTGCCGCCATGGGCCCTCCTTTCAAGCAAAGGTAATGAATCGATCGGAGCGCTGCTGTAACTCAAGCAATTGACCAAGACCGGTTAATTCAAAGGGAGGCGTGATATTAAAAGCCTGCTTTCCATGTCGCTGCGCTTCGGTCTCACTCATCAAACCGCGCCGCAGTGCTGCGGCGATACAGACATCTAATTGCATCCCATGCTGTTGATGCAGCTCTACCCAGGCGTCATGTAGATTGAGCTCATCCTGAGGAGGCGCCATCAACGAAGAGGCATTGTGAACGCCGTCGTGGTAGAAAAACACCCCCGCTATTTGATGGCCACGCGCTATAACGGCATGGGCAAAACGCAATGCAGAGTGCGGTGCCGGGCTGCTATATGGCGCCCCCATCACTAATAAACCGTACTGCATCATTTTAATACCTAGTGACGGTTACCCTAAAAAAAAGACAGACCCTAAAAATAGGGCCTGTCATATTATCGTCTAGCGCTGCCTGATATCAGTCGTTGCTCATAATACCCAGAATCGACAACAGGCTAACAAACAAGTTGTAGATGGATACGTAGAGCGTCACGGTGGCGAGAATGTAGTTAGTTTCGCCAGCCCGGTGAATAATTTCACTGGTCTGATACAGGATGGCGGCTGAAGCAAACAGCACAAAGCCAGCTGACACCATCAGTGATAGCGCAGGGATGTTAAAGAAGATTCCTGCCACCATCGCCAGAATCAGCACGATGGCACCTGCCATCAAGAAGTTGCTTAGAAAGCTAAAATCTTTCTTGGTGGTTAGCGCAATGGCTGATAGGCCAACGAACGTCAAACCTGTCATAGCCAGTGCATTCATGATCAACGCACCGCCATTAGGCAGGGTCAGGTAGGCAGAAAGAATCGGCCCTAACGTAAAGCCCATAAAGCCCGTAAACGCAAACGTTGCCAACAAGCCAGCCGCAGAGTTCGCTGTTTTATGAACCAGGAACATTAGGCCATAGGCGCCAATAAAGAACACGAAGATGTTCATTTGTTGGATGCCAAGAGCGACAGCGGCGCCTGCAGTGACTGCTGAGAACAGCAGCGTCATTGCCAGTAGCGCATAAGTGTTTCGCAACACCTTGTTAGTACTGACACTGTTGGCAACGCCGCCCGACTCGGGACGTGCCATACGTGAATCATTGTAAGCCATGTGTTCATGCTCCCTAATGGTATTTCCAACAACTGACAAGAATGCCGTTGCTAAGTTCCAGACGCAAGTCTTTGTCTATCTTACACAGTCTACCGAATAAATGGTTATTCAACGTTGAACCAGTTCAATCAGCATCGGCTATGCTTCATCAACACTCGATTGGACATAAAAACATGAAAAAAATTCTACTCCCAGGCAGCGCTTTAACGCTCTTTTTTTTAGCGCTGCCGGCTTTAGCATTCTCCCCCGTGGGGGAAGATATTGCTTACAACGTCAACGGTGAAGACTTTCTGGGCTATTTCATTACTGGCGGTGAAAACGCAAAGGGCAGCGTGCTTATTATCCATGACTGGGATGGGCTGGATGATTATGAGCGGCAACGAGCAGACATGCTGGCCAGTGAAGGCTACGACGTGTTTGCTGTCGATCTTTACGGTGAAGGTAATCGCCCCCAGGCTATGGAGGAGAAACGAGCCGCCACGAATCGACTGTACCAAGATAGAGAGCGTATGCGCGCGCTAACGCTGGGTGGTTTAGCGCAAGCACGAGAACAAGGCGCGGCCGAACAAACAGTGATTATGGGCTACTGTTTTGGCGGCGCAGTAGCGTTGGAAATTGCTCGTTCGGGTGAGGCAGACAGCATTGCCGCTTATACCAGCTTCCATGGTGGACTAACGACACCTGACGGTCAGAGCTATTCAAGTGAAACAGCGCCAATATTCATCGCCCATGGCGGCGCTGACAGCTCCGTGAGCTTAGATGATGTAGCCACCCTGGCCGAGGAGCTGGAAACCTCAGGGGTGACCTATGAGATTGGCATTTATTCGGGTGCACCGCATGCCTTTAGCGTATTTGGCAGCGATGCTTACCACGAACGCGCCGATCAGCGCTCATGGGATACCTTTAACGTCTGGCTGGAGGAGATGCTTTAAATGGCTAACGTCCTAGCAGCGTGATCCGCTGCTAGGTTTTATTCATCATGGTTTTATTCGTCATGCGGTTATCATTCACCGCATTTACAAAAAAAGCCTCTGTTTAACTTTTTAGGTCTTTGTCGTCTTCATCTTTATGCGGGGTAACGGTTGTCACCGCCGTGTTACGGGCATCTTGTGGTGAATTATAGAGACGAACGTCTATCACATGCAGCACCGCCAATTGCGCAAACAAAACCGCAAAACAGACGAGCAAACCTTTCAACATGGCGGCATATCCAGAGGGGTGAGTATTAAACGCATAGTAGTCGATAGCTAGCCAAACACAATCTATTTATGCGCTAGAAAACTCTCTATTTGAGGGACTTGAACAGTGCATTAAGTAACCACTTAATTGCGCAAGAAACGACATTTGTAAGAGCGCCGTTCGTCGCCCTTCTCACAGATGGTCTACAGTGAAAGATGTTCCAAAACCAAGGAGAGGAAGATGTCGACATTTATCGTCTACAGAGCAGTCAAGGAAGGTGCCGAAATCGATTCACAGCCCGAATGGTGGGTAGTAGATACCCGTGATGAGAGTGACAGGGATGGGGAACTTGTTAGACATCGCTGCGCAACAAAACCCGAGGCTGACCAAGAAGTGCAACAGCTTAATGAACAGTACGATGCTGGCTGAGCGTGAATAAAGCGCCAGTTCTTTGAAATATCATCTGTTTAGGCCTTACTTATTTAGTCATTTTCTAACTTACAGAAGGGAGGCGCAGGCCTCCCCTTTTAATAACTCGTAATAACTCGCCGTTGTAATATAAATGAGCGATGCGTTAGGAAGATGGCAGTCATTCATCTTTAGAAGAGACTGTTCGCAAATCCTCAACCGTCACCCCCTCTGGCAAATCCGACTCATCTGCGGGGAGCCATACCGGTGAAAGGTCACTATCTTCTCTGCCGTCCTCGAACTGATGACCAGGGATTCGATAAACCACTTGATTGTGATGATGATCCCATGCAAATACACGATCCATATGCTTATTCCTAAGAAAGAAACCCTCGAATATGACCGCGACTTTCCACACAATGTTCCGTATCAGCTACGCTACCTATCTTCCTTTTTTGCTATGTTGATGAGAGGAGCCTGCCTTGAAGGAAACTCACCATAAGAAAGGACGACGGGACGCCCTGCGCGCCAGGTTTAAGAAGAGCCTGGAAGAACGTAGAGCTTCCGCGCCCCGCCGTAGAATTGGTGCGCGAGCAACGCGACAGCAGTTCTTGGAAGCGACTCGAAACGTGGGCGTTATTGTGGTAGCAACCTGTTTTACAGCAGGCTGGGTAGTCACCAATCCTAGCCTAAATACCGATAATGTTTGGCTAGGCGTGGGGCTAGGTATACTCTTGATCTTTGTAGGGTCTTTCGGCTATGGTTATGTAGAGCGAGACAAAACCTCAGATGAGGAAAATAAGCCATGAATGAATTAATTCTTGCCGGGATGTTGATGAGCCTTGCGGTTGTGTCAGGCGGCATGGTTTGGAGTCAGCATAGAGAGCACCACGGTAAAAAATCGTTATCCGACAGTGCGTTTTCTTGGATCGCTAAGCGTTTCGCTTAAACAAGGTCAGCGTTCATAATGCTGCTCAAAATATAAAAGGGTCGCCAATAGCGGCCCTTTTTGTTTATTTAAAGCCCGCAGACAGCGTACGAAGTCCACGTGCGAAAACAACGTACGAAAATAACGTACTATGCATACATAGTGCCCCCTCGGTGCCTGCGCCAGTCAAATTAGGCTCCAAAACATCACAGTAAGTGAGCGATATGCCCGTTATTCAGCGATTACTCCGCGTACTTAAAGCGTCTACGCTTCAAATCTCGTGGTCTTTTCTTCTACTTGTTGTGCTCGCGCATATGGGTTCCTCCTGGGCACTTTTTGCAATGGTTGGCGAAAAGATGGCCAACACCTTTACCGATTGGCTCTATTTTTACGTTGTCGTATCAAGCACCGTGGGCTTCGGTGATTTCAGCCCTCAAACAGTCGCTGGCAAATGGATCGCTACCCTCTTTCTCATTCCAGGCGGTATTGCGTTATTTGCAGCATTGATCGGTAAAGCCACTGTCACAATTTCAAATTTTTGGAGAATTCAAATGCAAGGGAAAGGCGATTTTCGTCATCTATCCGGCCATACCCTCGTCATTGGCTGGCATGGCGAAACCACAGAACGCATATTGGATATTCTCAAGGCCGATAAAGGCCTGCCTGATGAAGTAGTGCTTTGCGTGACCAAAGAAATGAGCAATCCGCGCCCGGCCGATTTGAAATTCATTAAAGGCGAGAGTTTTTCCAATGCCGAGCTTCTCAAGCGGGCAGGTATTGAAAGCGCCAGCCGCATCATCATATACGACACAAGCGATGATCGCGTTGCCACGGTCGCACTGAGTGCCTATAGCCTTAAAGGGAAAAATGCTCATATCGTTGCGCACTGCGCTAATCCTGATACGGCAGCGATGTTACGGAGAACCTTGCCGGGTATCGAATGCACTCAAGCACTCGCACTAGAAATGTTGGTTCGATCCGCTTCAGATGCAGGAATATCTCGAGTAGTCAACGAACTGCTGGCCGTCGATCGCGGTGCTACACAGTACCAAACCAGATTAAGTCACCCGCCTGCTGGCGCCACCTTTGGCGATCTATTTATACAAGCGAAAAATGTCTGCAACGCTACTGTACTAGGACTTGCCAGCAGCCAGGACGATGTCGACGGAAGCATGTTAAATCCCGCCACAGATCGCCCGTTACAGGATGGAGACATCGTTTATTACATGGCCAACACGCGGCTTTCGCAGCACCAGCTAGGTGAACTGCTCAGCGAGGCTCGCTAGTTAGACGCCGTACCCAAACGATGGATACGCCGCCTACAGAGATCCCATTCCGGCAAATCACATATAGCGTCAGCTTTCTTGATTAGGGTAAGGCGTTTGCTTCAATAGCTTTGCAAGGTGAACGCAATTGCGCGCAAGCCCAGCCGTAGCGGTTTGAATCATCTCAGGCGTCTGGTTCAAATCCTTGAAGTCAGTTGACTGCATTGCTTCGCCCACCCAGTAGGTAGAAGCATTCGCTGGAATGGTGAACCCCACATCATTCAAGCCCTGGAACAGCTCGGCAATAATGTGATGGGCGCCATCTTCATTACCCACCACGACCACTCCCGCTACGGTGCCATATGATACGAGCCGGCCTTGGTCGTCTGTCTCACCAAGAAAGGCATCAAGCCGTTCTAGGACACGCTGACAAAGACTGGAATGGTGCCCTAACCACACGGGACTGCCGAGAATGAAGATATCAGCATCAAGAATTTTCTGACGAAGCTGAGGCCAGTCATCCCCTTCACCCTCGTCTGAGGTCACACCGGGCTTGATATTATAATCAACAGCACGAACCTGCTCACCGGTAACACCGTGTCGTTCAAGCTCTGCTAGTGTTTCGGCTATAAGCCGCTCACAAGACGACTCGTCAGGTGAAGGTGTAAGAGTGCAGTTAATTGCGAATGCCGTAAGTGCCATGTTCTACCTCCATGTGAAAAAACACTTCAATTGCTATTTCAATTACTATCTCTACTTAACGCTCTTACCGTGCGAGGGCCGAGCAATGTGGTCAAAATCCCGAGCTAGCGTCTCTAAATCATGATTCAAAGCCTCACCTGCCATCGGCCGCCCATGACCGGTTAACACCACGCTAGGCTTCAGCGCCGCCAGACGTTGCACTGAGTCGCGCGCCGCGTCCCAATCAGGAGTGAAATAACGCGGTGGTCCGCTAAGCTCTTCATGCTGAGTCAGCACTTGATAGAGTTCATCTTGTCGGACGGTAACGAAAGCGTCACCGACGATCATGGCGCGATCCGAGTCACGAAAAAAAGAGACATGCCCTTGAGTATGGCCGGGTGTTGCTATCCAACGCCAACCCGGCATGCCGGGCACGCTACCGTCTTCAGGCAAGGTCTGGATGCGTGGCCGCAGGTCCACCGGTGTGTTGGGAAAGAGGCTTGATAGCTTGGCAATGATGCCGCCCTCCACCTGAGTATCCGGATAAGGATAATCCTTCTCACCCGTCAGGTAGGGCATCTCTAAGGCGTGGGCGTAAACCGGCACATCCCAATGTTCGGCCAGCTCAACAACCGAACCAACGTGATCGAAGTGGCCATGGGTGAGTATGATGGCTTTAGGACGAGAACTCTCACCAAAGCGTGATGCCGCTGCTTCTGCTATCAAGTTCTTGCTTTTGGGCATGCCGGCATCAACCAACACCCAGTCGCCGCTCTTAGGTAGGCCAACGAAACAGACGTTGACGATCTTAACCGTTAGCCCAACCACATCGGGCAGTACCTCGAAGAGGTCACCGCTCTTCATTGATGTCATGGGCATCGCTTTGTGGTGATGCGGGTTATGAGGCATAGAGGTCCCTCTCTATTGGCGGCTAGTGCTATCTATTTGCAATTAATGCTACGTATTGCAATTAAAGCTACGTATTGCAATTAAAGCTACATAGTTGGCGTGACGCCAAGCGAATCCCTCGCTTTGCTACGTTTGCAGAGTATTGATTAAAGCTAGCAACCAACACGAGAAATGGCAATCGACGTATCCTGCGATCACTTCTTCTTACGCATGAAAGGAAATACCTTCGCCATGCTATCCGCCATCACTTGATCGAGCGGTTTGTGATCCAGGCTAATAGCCGCCCTGGCGGCGGTATACGTTCCCTTATATTCCTTTGCTATCTCACTATCAGTCATGCTGTCGGGTAGCTGCTCTTTTGCACGGATAGCATCGATGACGTCCTTGTTCATGCCCTTCTCCTTTTCGCATCAGTACAAGTCAGCATAGTGATTAGTCAGCGTAGCTCATCGCTGCGCGTTGTGATGTGGCCAGAGGAAATCAATGAGCGTTAGGCACTCTGCAACATGCTCTGGAAAGCCTCTGTTTCAAGGGGATAAGCGAGCAGAAACCCCTGGATACGATTGCAGCCGTGTGCTTGCAGCCAAGCCAGCTGTGACTGCGTCTCTACCCCCTCGGCTACCGTCCTTAGCCCGAATGCCTGGGCCATGGAGAGAGTAGCCCGGGCAATGGCCTCGTCGTGCTCGTTTTTACCCAGGCCGTCGACAAAAGTTTTATCAATTTTGAGTTCGGCCAGAGGTAGCCGCTTTAGGTTGACCAAGCATGAATAGCCGGTCCCGAAATCATCGATAGCCAGTTCAATGCCGCCTTCATGAAGCTCACGGATTTCTTGGTAGACAGTATCGGAGTGTTCGGTGAGCGTGCCCTCGGTGAACTCCACCTGGAGCTGGCCCGGTGATATCCCGTATCGCGCCATGATTTCGCGTAAACGAGAAGCAAATTTGCCTTCACGAAAGGTTTTAGGGCTCACATTGAAGGAAATGACCGGTGGTTTGAGCCCTGCCGATTGCCACTCATGAATATCTTTGCACATTAACTCTTGCACCTGCCAACCCAGCTCTGTGATCAAGTCAGACCTTTCCGCGATGGGAATGAAACGCTCTGGGCTGATGGGTCCCTTCTCGCGGTTATCCCAGCGCAGCAAAGCCTCGGCGCCCAAGAGCCGTTTAGGGTCGCTCGCGTCAAATTGCGGATGATACAGGAGGCGTAACTCCCCATTGGAAAGCGCGCGGCGCAAGGCCTCCTCAAGCGCACTATCATCAAGCAGTTGCTGGTGCAGTTCCGATTTATAAAGCCGCAGCCGGTTGCGCCCCTCCTCCTTGGCTCGGTACATAGCCATGTCAGCCGCCTGGGATAAGCTATCCACGTCCTCGCCGTCTTGAGGATATAAAGCCAACCCGGCGCTGGCCGTGACACGCAGGTTACGACCACGAACCTTGAAGGTTCCCGCGAGTCTCGTTATCAGGCGCTGTGCGATGAAACCAGCCTCCTCGGCATCGCATACGTTCAGCACTATTGTGAATTCGTCACCGCCAATCCGTGCGACCGTATCCAACTCCCGCACCGACTCCCTAAGTTGGCCGGCCACCCTCACCAGCAGCTCGTCCCCCATCTCATGGCCAAGCGTGTCATTGACATCTTTAAAATGGTCCAAATCCAGGAACAAAAGGGCCACATGCCCACCGTTGTTCTGAGCCTGAGCGATGGCCTGTTGAACCCGGTCCCGAAACAGGCTGCGGTTAGGTAGCCCCGTCAGCGCGTCGTGGCTAGCCAGGTACTCAATCTTGCGCTGCGATTCCTTGATCTGGCTGATATCGGAAAATACGGCCACTAAATTGCGAGGCTGCCCCTCATCGTCATTGATGCGATTAATAGTGAGCCATTCCGGGAAGATTTCTCCATTCTTGCGACGGTCCCATATCTCCCCCTGCCAGCAGCCTCGCTTGTTAAGGCTTTCCCATAATTTTTTGTAAAAAACCTGTCCCTGGCGTTCAGATTTGACTAAACCGCTCATGGTAACGCCCAAAGCGTCGCTCTCTGTATAGCCGGTAATAGCGGTGAAAGCGTTATTGATAGATTGGATGCAGCCGGAGGGATCCATCACTACGATGGCTTCACCGATTTCCTCATATACCCTGGCAGCAATGCGCAGTTTATCCTCTGTACGCCGTCGCTCCGTTATGTCTATCAGAGCGCAACGAAACCGAGCAGTGGCTGAGTCAGCGGAAGACTCAACCACGCTTTCCATACGCACCGTGCGCATGGCCTCTGCGTCCACAGCTAGCGTCAAATCGACGGCTTTTTGGCGTCTCGTAGAGGCAAGTGAACGCCAGTGGAGGTGTAACGCATCTTGTGACTCGGCAGCTACGAAGCTAGATAATAAACAGCCAGCCAGGTTGGTGCCCGAGTCAAGCAGTTGGACAGCGGCTCGGTTGGCCTCCTGGATGCGTCCTTTGGCGTCCAGGAGTAGAATCCCCATCGGCGCCAACTCGAAGAGGTCACGGTAGGATTTCTGGGCCATTTCCCGCGCGTTATCGAGCCGGTCCCGCGTCTGCAATAGCTCCTCATTCTGGATGCGAAGCTCTTCCTGATGCAGCTCCAACTCAGAGACCAGGGATTGAATATCCTCCCCGGTCCAGTTGGAGACGTCAGTGAGTTCATGACATAGGCTATCGCGAGCCGCTTTCCTTAGTGCCTCCGGTGAGAGTGGCTGAGGATATTTCTGATCCATGACTGGGATTCCTTCCGATACTTTCCGAAGGCTTGGACGTTAGCCTGTGAATACCAATAGAGAGCAAAATCATCGCTGAATCTGCTTCCAATTCTAGGCGGCGCCCGTTCATGCGCAAGCAAGTCGGTACCGCATCGCCAAGATCCATGCTTAATTCAAAGTCATAAAAAGCCTGTCGCTGCGGCAGTACTTCTGCTAATAAGGCTCTCAATTCCGGATGATCCCATTGCCCGGCCTCTAGGCTAAATAGGCTTTTGCCTTCCACTTCTTCTGGAGTACGGGGGAAAATACGATAGAAGCCATCATTAACGGAGACCACTCGAAAAGCAGCGTCGAGCACTAACAGAGGCTCGGGGACGGTGTCGACGACTGCTCTAAAAAAAGCCTCGTTCCGTATCACTCCCTGGGCGATCTGGATGTCCTGAAAGGTGCAAACCACGCCGCGGATGACATTCCGTGTGCTGCGATAAGGCTGGATGCGTAGTAGGTACCAGTGGCCTGTCGTTGTTTGTACTTTTATCTCTTTGGTAACCAGGTTATCCAATACAGCGTCGGCATCTTCCAGTAACCCGTTATAACGCAGTTTAGTGGTCAGCTCGCTCAGAGGTCGGCCTATATCGGAAGAGCGCACTGCGATCAGTTTTTGTACAGGGGTAGTGAAGCGTTTGATATTAAGGGCTTCGTCGAGAAATAGAGTGGCGAGGTGTGTGCTGTCTAAAAGATTTTTTAGGTCATCGTTGACCTCGGTAAGGTCGTCGACGCGTATATTGAGTTCGGCATTGACGCTGCGCAGCTCTTGATTGAGGGATTCCACTTCCTCTTTGGCGGCTTCTAGTTCTTCGTTGCTGCTCTGGAGCTCCTCGTTCATTGACTGGAGCTCCTCATTCAAGGACTGTAACTCCTGGTTGGCGGCCTGCATCTCCTTGACCGCAATCTGCTTTTCTTGCCGGAGGGCCTCGAGCTTCTCAATAAGGTGAGCTTCGGCTTCAGTGCCACCGTTACTTGTGCGGTGGGGGTCGGTTTTTGGGCCAATAGTCTCACTTGCGGTCTTAGCTGCCTCTGACATTGGCTCATGATGTAAGGCCACCAAGCGAAACCCCGCCAGCGCCTTTGGTGTCCGGATCAGTTGCACTTCCAACCGGGCCCCCTCGGTACTGCCATGGGCCAGAACTTGTACCTGCCGACTTACTAGATCTGTATCACCGTTGGCCACCTTCTGCAGCGCCTGATTAAGCGGCTCCCGCAGGCCAGGACGTGCCATTTCCAGCAACTGATTGCGGGCGGGGCCGCTGGCTGGCTCCAGAAAGAGGCCGGTTCGACCATGGACGTACACAACCTCTCCACGGTCGTTGACGATCACCGATGGTGGGGCGAACTGCAAAGCAAGTAGACATTCTACATTGCGAGTAAGGTTATCGTTGGTCCCCACTGCCGGGTTTCTATCGGCTTCTTGATAGGGTGGTGAGCGTCGGCGGCGGCTAGGCCCAGGCATCTCCAGCAGGCGCGGTGGTAAGGATCCTTCGGCAACCTGATAGATTCGGCTTTCCTTGTCCACCACCGAGAAAGCCTCGCTCTGATGATCCAAACTTTCCGAAGGTCCTAATAACAAAAGCCCCTGGCTACGCAAAGCATAGCGGAACAGTGCCAGGAGCCGCTCCTGACGGTCGCGTTCCAAATAAATCATAAGATTGCGGCAGGTAATAAGGTCCAAGTTGGTAAACGGCGGGTCTTGAAGGACGTTGTGTTCGGCAAATACCACAATATCGCGAACCTCACGACCAATTCTCACGGTGTCGTTTTCTGCTGAGAAATATCGCCGCATGAACGTTTCGCTCATAAATTGGCTGATGCTTCTTGGATAACGCCCCACCCGGGCTTTCTCAATAGCCGTTTGATCCACATCAGTGGCGAATATTCTTACCGCAGGAGGCTGCTCCCAGTCCGCTATGCATTCTTGGATGAGAATGGCCAATGTGTAAGCCTCCTCGCCGGTAGCACACCCCGGCACCCAGGCGCGGAACTCCTGCCCTGTTTGGGCCGCTTGCTTTAGCAGCGCCGGTAGTTGCTCGCTCAGCGAGAGCCAGGCGTGGGGATCCCGAAAGAAATTGGTGACGCTGATAATGAACTCTTGGAACAGCAGGTCAATCTCCTCGGGATGATCCTGCAAATAGACCAAGTACGCCTGGGGTTCGTGGATACGTTGCAAGTCCATGCGGCGTTCCAGGCGGCGATTAATCGTGCTGATTTTGTAGCCTGAGAAATCGTGACCGGTACGGTTTCTCACCTGTTGCAATATCTTTTTAAGCAGCCCTTGCGAAATCGCGGTCTCGTTGCTTTTCAGGGCCGCCTGACGGTGGTTTTGGGATGCCAGATAGCTGGCCAAGGTGGCCGGCATTTCAGTGGGGGTCAGCACATAGTCCACTTGGCCAGTGGCAATAGCGTTCGCCGGCATATCACCAAACTCGGCAGTATCCGGGTCTTCGACCATGACCATGCCGGCTTGGTATTTAATAGCCTGAACGCCAAGGGTACCGTCACTGCCTGTTCCAGCAAGAACAACCGCGAGAGCTCGGTGTCCCGCCTCCTCCGCCAGCGAGTAAAACAACGTATCGATCGGATGAGGAGGGCCAGCTCGACGATCCACTTCCGTCGATGAGCTTGCCTCCGAGCGTTTGTTGGTTCCGCCGGAGCGAACTAGCTGTCCTCGACTAAGGATCCAACCCTCGTCCGGCAATGCCACATAAACCCTGTTCGGTGCTAGGGCTTCGCCCTCCTCGACCATTTGTACGGGCAGCGACGCATGTGGCCCCAAAATTTCAGGTAGCAGGCTGCGCTCGCCTTTGGGATGGTGGGTAACAATCACGTATACCGCGCCGGTATCGGCAGGCAGATTGGCCAGGAAGGATTTAAGAGAACGGAGTGATCCCACCGATCCTCCGATGCCTACAATAGGCAGGGCGTCCATAGCGTGTTGATCGTGCGGTGGGGACATGCGTTAATCTCGTACGGATAATATTGAGTATTCCTATGTCCTCATAATATATGTTTTTTATCAACGCTGGGGGCCTGCTTTTCTATACTCAAGCCCGCAACGTTAGATCGGGATGGGGGCTATGATCCCCCTTGCCCCGTTTCTGATGCACTGATGTCGTGTTCAGCGGCGTCTTCAGCCCCCTCCTCTACCATTTCCTGTGCTTCCTCCTCTTCTTCCGCTGACGCTTCGGGCTTCGCTTGGTCTTTTCGATCAACGGCTAACGTTGTAAAAATGCCAAAATGATCAGACCCAAGCACTTCTACCCGATCAAGATCAACTAGGTGGAAGCCGTCGGAGACGAACAGGTGATCGATTGGGTATCGCCACAAAGGATACTCCGCATGATAGGTGCTCAGTAAGCGTCGGCCACGGCGTGGATCTTTTAAATCACTCAAGTCGGCGAAAAGTCGAGTGGTGTCTGACCATCCGACGTCATTAAAGTCGCCTGTGACGATCCAGCGATTGTCCGGGTCCTCTTGTACATGACGGGCAATTAGCATGAGCTCTGCATCGCGTTCCCGACTGTCACGTCGTTCTTCCGTATCGCCTTTACTAGCGTTTCTTTCGTGCAATCCTGGCGGAACAGGATGGGCGCCAACGAACCGCACTGGACCGATTTCGGGAACATCAAGGGTCGCGAAGATCGAAGGCCGACGCTCCGAAACCAAGTGCTTAACCTCTTTCTCCAACAACGGAATCCGTGACCACAGCACTATACCAAGCCCTTCGTCGCGAACCTCTCCAACGCGATAAGCGTAATCATCATCAAGCGATGCTAACCCCTCAGCCAAATTATGGTCGACTTCGATCAGCAGCACTAAATCAGGGTCCTCACGACGTACCATCGCCAATATCTCGTCGAAACGATCATTCTTGAAGGTAACATTCGCCGTCAGCACGCTTAAGTGCGTTTGTGTTTCGCCCGACTGAACCTCAGCAGTGGGCACTTCGGTTGGCCAAACGGAAGTGAACGGCAGGATGTGATACAGGTGCCACCCCGCTATCGCGAGGATCACCGCTATCCACGCTGCGTGCTCTTTTTGTGGCCGTTTTAGCCATGCGTGCAACCCCAACATAAGTACCGGCACGCCCAGTAACCCAGTCAACTGCAGGCGTGGGAAATCCCATAACCTGACCCACCACTGACCGCTGGGTATTAATGGCAATATGCTCACAACGAGCATTACGAGCATAATTAATCTGATGATCCAAAGAAGGAAATTTAACAGCATAGAAAACCTAAACTTATGTTTAAAAAAGATTTCAGGACCATAATATCTCTCAAGTTTGTTAATTGTGAACCTCAGCTCTTTGAGGTGGGCATTACCCATAATGCCAGGGTGGGCTATTGATATGACGGTGTAATCGGTGATTACATCCTATTATGAAACGAAACCAAGCTGCCCAAAACTGACAGTAGATTTACAGTCCCTTTTTAGAGGGAATTTTCGATTTTAAATTCGACTTTATAGCAGTAAACCCTAATCAATATTATCTAGGAAATTCCTCTTTTCCTCTCCCCAATGCCTGTCATAATCTCTTGATCTATAAAAGAATTATTTGTAAACGAGACGATCTCATAAAGGAGAGAGGCAATGATTACCCCCTTGTTTAGTAAATTGAGCTACTACATGACTCTCTCTCAAGATGAAAAGCAGTTACTGGAAGCAGCAGGTAACCGAAGTATTCTTGTAGAGAAAGGCGACATTATTATCAATGAAGGCGAGCGGCCTGAACACGTCTACCTCATAGAAAAGGGGTGGGCGTGTCGCTATAAACTTCTGGAAAATGGTGATAACCACATTATGGCCTTCCTGATTCCAGGCGACCTATGTGATGTCCATATCACGATCCTCAAAAAAATGGATCACTCGATACGTGCGCTTACCCCGGTGACATTGCGCAAGTTTCCAGCGGATGAGATACGCAATATCATGGAAAATCATCCTCGTCTGGCGCGAGCGCTTTTCTGGTCAACACTGGTGGATGAAGCCGTTTTACGAGAGTGGCTGGTGAATATGGGCACCCGGCCGGCCGACGCGCGTTTGGCACATGTTTTTTGTGAGATGCTAATACGGACCCGGATGGCCGGCTGTGCAGAAGATGATGATATCGAATTTCCACTGACCCAGGCGGAGATCAGTGAGTCGATGGGGCTGACACAAGTGCATACCAACCGCGTTCTTCAGAAGCTACGACACGATGGCCTAGTGAAACTGGAAAAAAAGCGCTTGGCGATACTTGACTGGGATCGGTTAAAGCAACTTTCTCAATTCGACCCGGCCTACCTGCATTGTCAGAACGTACCTGGATAGCTTGCCTGGATCATCCAATCAAGAAGGCTCTACCGCTTCTCGATAGGCCCTTATATGCGTAATCAATGCCCGTAATTTCGGGGGTTGGTTACGTCGACTGGGAAAATAGAGATAGTTGCAGATATCAACGCTACTGGTGGCAAGGCAATCGGACAAGCGGTTGATGTAACTAACCGCGAGGACTTGCAGGCCTTCGCCGATCACGCGCTAGAAAAGTTCGGCCGCATCGACGTCATCGTTAATAACGCTGGCGTAATGCCTCTATCACCGGTCGCGGCTCTCAAGGTCGATGAGTGGGATCGCATGATTGATGTCAATATTCGCGGCGTGCTGCACGGAATCGCCGCAGTGCTGCCCACCATGCAGCACCAAGGTAGCGGGAATGTGATCAGTATTTCTTCGATCGGCGGCCTATATGTCGTCCCCACCGGTGCCGTCTATTGCGCGACCAAGTATGCCGTACGCGCGATTTCGGACGGACTGCGCCAGGAACACAGCGATATTCGTGTGACCTGTGTTTACCCCGGCGTGGTCGAATCTGAACTAGCTGACACGATTACCGATGCGTCAGCGGCAGAAGCCATGCGACATTTCCGCCAAATTGCACTCAAGCCCGAGGCGATCGCTAACGCTATCGCTCATGCCGTTGGGCAGCCAGCGGACGTCGACACCACCGATATTGTTGTGCGCCCTGTCGCCAGTGCGGCGTAATCCAAAGAAGACAGGACTAACACCGATGTAGTGCGTTATGTCGGGCGGGCTTAACGCCCTAAGCCCGCCCGACCCGTTACACGTAATCGAATTCGAAATGCAGCGTATCCAAGCAGGCTTGATACCGCTGTCGCAACTCCTCGTGAGTATCTGCGCCAAGGTAAATGGTACCAATGTGGTAAGAGAAGCTGTCCTGGTTAGCCAAGTCACTCAGCCGCATGCCCGGCTCAATATCCAGCCTGACCAAGGTTCCCGGAAATCGCTCTCTCAGCTCAGCTAGCTCCTGCTGGCTAGGGATGCGCTTAACAATGGCATCTTCTCGCTTTTGAGGAATAAGGCATTTAGCGGCCACGGGGAACTGACCTTGCCGATTGGCCATCGAAGGTCGCTCACCCAGGGCAATATCGATGGCCACCTCGTGGTTGGACATGCCATCGACCATGATGAACATTTCGCTGTGCGATTGTGAGATACGTGTATTGAACTCAACCAACCACAGCTGATCGCTTTCCTCGTCCCACATAAACTCGGCATTGAAGCAGCCGTTATCAAAACCGATATGCTCTAGGAAGCGCTTACTCGCATCAATCATACGTCGCTGAACCCGCTCCGGCATGCTAGATGGATATTCCAACCGGTCAAACAGCATCGCACCTTCATCCACGGGCTGATCGAACACCCCATGAACATTGAACTCACCTTTAAACATGGTGCCCTCAGGCGCACCTTGCATGCCCGAAATAATTTGTTCGGCAATACAGGTATTGCCGTTGGCTTCTTTTATCTCTGCAGGTAAGTCGACATACTCTAGCGCTTCGTTGAAGGGTTCGCCGAATTGACGAATCGCCTCACGCGTCTCTTTTATAGCGGCGTGAAATTGCTCCTCATTCTCGATCTTAAAGCCAAGTTGAGAAGAAAACGCCTTGACCGGCTTGAGCCAGAACGGATATTCGAGGGTCACCTGTGCTAAAGGGTCCGAAGCGAAAGGATCGATAGAGCAAAAATCAGGCACAAGCTCGGGAATCACTTTCTTTTGTTCTAACCGGCTCCAGTATTTATGCTCACACTTCAGCACGCTCTCAAGAGGCGGCGCCGGAAGGTTATTCTCCTTGCATAGAATCGGAACCATGACACTGGTCGGGAAATCCCAATGAGCAATGATGGCATCGACGGAGCCGACAGAATCGACAGTTTGCTTTAGTTCCTGACGCGCTTTATCCAAAAGGTCGTTGAATGAAAAGGACTCAGCCTCAACCAGTGTTTTAACATCCAACAGACTGTGAAAAGAAAATTCTTCAGCATTACGAACGGTTTCGAGTTCAGTACGCTGTTGCTCTTCCAATGCGGGGATAAATATATTCCGTTTCATTCTACTGCCTCCATGCGTTCTCCAAGCGCCTAGCTGCGCTAACTTGCTTCCTTGTTGCCATTTCTACTTACCATTTGCGGTGAATGCTAGAGCCATAGAGGATAATTTGATTAAAGTTAAAAAGAATGACATGCCATTATGTATATAACATCTTTAGCAAAGTAGTTAATAAAGCTTGAATCAACCCAGGGTTCCTAGGCACCCCTTGTCGGGCTACATTCGCATTCAAAATAACCGCTGGCGCCACAACTCCGCGTCTCTGGCGCTAGCAGGCCTCGCGGTGATGGGCCATAGTTAATTAAAAGAATTTTTATTAAATGTTTAACTATACTCGTACATAGCGATTGAATATTAAGAAGGTTCGACACACTGTGTACAGGATTCATCCAGGGTAGTACAGATATTAAGCGCAGACAGGTATTAAGAGCAGATAGGAACTTGCCATTTTAATCGTAGTTAAGGAGTTAGTATGGACGCTATCTGGAAGATAGGCTGCAATAAAGCAGATCATTATCCAACCTTAAACCGTCCTATTGATGCGGACGTTGCCATCATTGGTGGAGGTATTACCGGGCTTACCACCGCGGAGCGGTTAGCCGACACCGGACTGCGTGTGGTTGTGATCGAAGCGCTCACCGTCGGTAATGGTTGCACAGGCGGGTCGACGGGTAACCTTTATAGTATCATGGCCACAGGATTAGCGCCCCTTCGTAAGAAATGGGGCGACGATATGGTTCGAAAAGTAGTCACATCACGTGCCCAGGCAATCGACTACATAGAAGAGGCCGTGGAGCGCTTCGGTATTGATTGTCAGTTTCATCGTCGCCCCTTGTATCGAATCGCAACAACCCAAGACAAGAAAACCATCAAGACACTTGATGCCGAACATGAAGCCATGGTCGTCGCAGGATTAAAGGTAGACACCATTGAGAACTCTCCGCTGCCTTTCTCAATGGAGCAAGGATTAAAAATAGAAGGACAAGCTCAGTTTAACCCGTTGAGTTATGTTCATGGGCTCGCTAAGGCGATTAGCCAACGGGGTGTTGAAATTTATGAACATAGTCCTGTACGAAACATAGATTACGATCAAGGGCTTATCGAGACGGATACAGCGCACGTTAGTGCAAAGCATATTGTTCATGCGACGCATACACCCAAGGGAATTAGCCTACTGCAGACGATGTTACTGCCCTCTCGCGAATACGGTGTAAGCGCTAAAATCAACAGCGATGCATACCCTAACGGCATATTTTTCGTGCACGACCCCTTTCACTCGATACGCAGCTACCAGCATGAAAATGAACAATACGTGATGGTAATCGGTGAACAGCACAAGACAGGAGAAGGCGATTCAAACAACGCCCATTTTAACAATCTGCGTGATTATATGGGCAGCCATTTTGAGGTGACAGACTACTGCCATCAATGGTCCAACCAACAGTACAGCCCTGCCGATAGCTTGCCCTATATTGGGAAACTTCATGGCCAAGACCGTGCCTATCTCGCTACCGGGTTTTCCGGCGATGGTTTAGTGTGGGGAACACTCGCGGGACACATCATTGGCGATCTTATCATCGGGCGTGAGAATCCCTGGCATGAACCCTTCGATGCGCGACGTTTCACCCCGGCGAAATCGGCCATGAAATGGGTTGAAGAAAACGCCTCCGTTAGCAAGAGCTTCTTCAAGGATTATCTCGGCACTGAAAAACTGAAGGAAATTGAAGAGATTGGGCTAGGTCAAGGCAAGGTGGTGACCGCTGAGGGTGAAAAGCTTGCTATCCACCGCGACGAAACCGGTAAGCTCTCCGTCCTCTCTGCCGTCTGTCCGCATATGAAGTGTCTGGTGCATTGGAACGGGGCTGAAGCGAGCTGGGATTGTCCCTGTCATGGAAGTCGCTTTGATTTAGAAGGCGAAGTGATTGAAGGGCCTTCTTTTCATCCTTTGGCAAAACGCGATCAGCCCTCTTAAGAAGACCACTTGAGGCTCATGTTAGTTTGCACATAATGCCTTCTTATCAGGAGAAAGGTTGGTAAAAGCTTGCGCGTTAATGGCTTACACATTAGCTATTAAAACGTATAAGGTTTGTTTACCTGTTTGCTATTAAACGTTGATTAAGCTAGTAACTTTTAGCCAATCACACAGACCGCCATAGGGTAGTTAATAAACATTAAAAAAACTTTCTCCACCTTGTGTAGACCATCATTCAACCCTATGTTGAATGCACCAGCGCAGGATTGCTGAGTTCACTGGATCAGCCAGTGAAGGATAAGGAATGAGTACACTAGGCAACTTCGCCAAGGTATACATTTCTTTGGTAATTGACTGAAAGGAGAATGTAATGGCTGATAACGATAAAATGTCACGCAGTGAAGCGGGTAAAAAAGGCGGTGATACCACTGCTAAAACCCACGATAAAGAATTCTACGAAGATATTGGTCATAAAGGTGGCCAGAACAGCAGCGGCAACTTCGCCAATGACCCGGAGAGAGCCGCTGAAGCCGGTCATAAAGGTGGCCAAAACAGCGGCGGTAACTTCGCCAACGACCCTGAGAAGGCCTCGGAAGCTGGCCAGAAAGGAGGCCACAACAGCGGTGGCAACTTCGCCAATGATCCAGAAAAAGCATCCGAGGCTGGAAAAAAAGGCGGACAGAATAGCCATAGCGGCGGCCGCTAAGTCTTGAAAGTTCTTCCCGAGAAGGGAAAGAACAAAGCAAGGAAGTTTAAACGCTACTAGTGATTTCCCCTTTCGCTAGTAGCGTTTTATTTGCACCCCCAAAATTATTTTAAAATTTGTTATAAACCACTTCTGCTTTCAAGGTTTAAGCAACTTTAATCGTTTCCCTGGCTAAACGTTTACCCTGGCTAAGCTCACTAATCTCTATAACTCACCGCTAGCCTATATAACTGTTCTACTAGGGGCTCGGTTCAGCCTCGTCATCTTCGTTTCATGTTCGGACAAGGAGAGTCCAGCCATGCTGGGGTTAGATACCGTTGACTTGGCCCGTCTTCAGTTTGCTACCACCGTGATGTACCACATCATTTTTCTGGCGCTGAGTATCGGTTTGGCCACCTATCTGGCCTTTCTCGAAGGGATGTGGCTAAAGACGGGTAATCGCATCTACTTGGGTATCTACCATTATTGGCTGCCTCATTTCGCCGTGAATTACGCTGCGGGCGTAGTGTCCGGAGTCATTATGGCCTTCGAGTTCGGCACCAACTGGAGTGTGTTCTCATCAAAAGCGGGCGGCATTAGTGGCGTGCTGCTGACTTATGAAGTAGTGACGGCTTTTTTCCTGGAGGCTGGGTTCTTTGGCATCATGATGTTTGGTGAAGGGCGTGTTAGCCGAAAGGTTCACTACTTCGCCACTTGCATGGTCGCGCTTGGCGCCTATATCTCGACATTCTGGATACTCGCCTCGAACAGCTGGATGCAAACACCGGCAGGTTATGCCTTCGAGAATGGCCGAATCATTCCCGAAGACTGGTGGGAAGTCATCTTTAATCCCTCCCAGCCCTTTCGTTTTGTGCATATGTCGTTGGCTGCCCTTATCGCGACGGCCTTTGTGGTAGCTGGCGTTGCCGCTTGGCATTTGTATCGTAACCACCAAGATGCGGTCGCCAGAAGAATGTTCTCAATGGCACTCTGGATGCTGACCTTCGTCGTCCCGTTGCAGATCGTTGCGGGAGACGTGCATGGCCTGAATACCCTCGAACATCAGCCCGCCAAAGTGGCCGCCATGGAAGCCTATTGGAAGAACGAGCCTGAGCGTGAAGGAATGCCCATGGTCGTACTTGCCTGGCCTGATCCCCATCTGGAGAAAAACCTGTTTAGTTTGGAAATCCCCCGGCTAAGCAGTCTCTATTTAACCCATTCATTGACAGGCAAAATCCAGGGGTTGGAGCAATGGGCAGAAGACGAGCGACCTTACGTGCCACTGGTATTTTACGCTTTCAGGCTGATGGTTTATCTGGGCTTCACCATGCTCGGTCTTGTCGCATTGTCACTATGGATGCGCAAGCGGAAGCAGCTTTATGAGTCACGCTGGTTCTTAATTCTGATGATGCTGGCAACGCCCATAGGCGTAGTCGCCATCGAAGCCGGTTGGGTCACCACTGAAGCAGGAAGGCAGCCCTGGATTATTTATGGCTTATTGCGCACTGCCGATGGCGTTTCGCCGTTTAGTGTAGCCACCTTGGTCACCAGCTTGGTAGGACTATGGGGAATCTATACCTTGATTTTCTTTATAGGTGCCTACTTTTTCGTCAAATTGGTGCGTCCCACACCCGAAAGTATATTGTCAGATAAAGAAGATTATGACGAAGCTCGTGAGCAAAACCTCCCTAGGCACCCGTTCAGCCGACGCTCTCATCGCAACCCATGAGCTTGCCTGTAGGGATACATCCTCGCATGAGCCAATGAAATAGGAAGCCTCTATGGATAATGAACTCTTCCCCATCATCTGGTTCGGGTTAATCGGGTTTGCACTGGTTATTTATGTCATTCTAGATGGCTATAGTCTGGGTATAGGCATCCTGTTTCCCTTTATCAAAGGCGCTGAACAACGCGGTATTATGCTGACGACCGCTTCGCCATTTTGGGATGGCAACCAGACCTGGCTCGTTCTCAGCGTCGCAGGCCTTTATGGCACGTTCCCCCTGGTCTATTCCTCATTACTGCCTGCCATGTACTTGCCATTGATTTTAATGTTGATGTGTCTGTTCTTTCGCGGCATGACGTTTGAATTTCGCTCCAAAGCAAGCTCGCGTAGGAGTTTCGATATCGGCTTCTGCATCGTGACGACTGCCGTCGCCTTTCTTCAAGGCATGATTGTGGGTAGCGTGATTGCCGGGCTGGGCACCGATGACGGCAACTTCGCCGAAAATGTATTGAGTGCCTTCTCTTGGTTTGGATTATGCACTGGCATCGCCCTGGTAATCGGCTACGCGCTGCTGGGGGCTGCCTGGCTAGTTATCAAAACCGAGGGCCAGCTGCAAAAAAAGTTTTACCGACTGATCCGGCCACTGATGATTCTTTTTTTCCTCGCCATGCTAGCCGTGGTAGCCATCACCCCCTTGGTTAATGAAATGATTGCCGTGCGCTGGGCTAAGTGGCCCAACCTGCTGTGGCTAGGGATAACCGCGGTAATAATGATGATCTTAGCCATTATGACTGTTCGCAGCGCCACTCGCCGCCACGAGAAACGTATTTTCATACAAATTGGGGTCATGTTCGTGCTGGGCCTGGTCGGTTTGGTTGCTAGTCTTTACCCCGTGATGCTGCCACCGGATATCACGCTCTGGGATGCGGCATCAAGCCGTTCTAGCCAGCAATTCCTACTAGTGGGTTACGCTGCCCTGCTACCTATTACCCTCGGTTACACCGCCTACAGCTATTGGTTGTTCCGTGGCAAGGTACGCGAGAGCGAAGAATGACACAGGATAAACTGGCGTTGCGGCGATGGTTGGCAAGCCAAGCCCGGCATGGTGGTTGCTGGCCCTACATTACCGTCGTATCAGGCAGCGCCTCCACGCTATTGCTCTTCGTGCAGGCTTGGGCGATTGCCAGCATTACCCAGCGCATGGTAATTGATAAGACGGCATTCGACGATTTGACTGTTCCCCTGTTGATACTACCCTTGGCCTTTTGTGGTCGTGGTGCACTGGCTTGGGTGAAGACCGAAGCCGCCACTCGCGGCTCAGTGCAAGTTCGTCAGGCCATCCGCAGCCAACTTTTCCATCGCATAGGCGAACTCGGCCCGCTATGGGCACGCCGACAACACAGTGCAACCCTGGGTAATCGGGTGTGGGATCAGGTCGATTCACTTCACGGTTATTATGCTGACTACCGCCCTCAGCGAGTGCTTTGCCTGATCACACCCTTGCTCATTCTGATCGCCGTGTTCCCATTGAACTGGGCTGCGGGACTGATCCTGCTGGTCACTGCGCCCTTTATACCGCTCAACATGGCCATGGTCGGCATTGGTGCCAAGCAGCGGCATCAGGCACAGTTTCAGGAAATGACACGCATGAGCCGCCATTTTCTGGAGGCGTTGCGTGGCCTGCCGACACTTAAGCTGTTTGGGGTCAGCCGTGCCCAAACCGAGGTCGTGTATGAAGTTTCTGAAAATTTTCGTGCACGCTCCATGCGTGTACTACGGCTGGCATTCCTATCCTCTACTCTGCTGGAGTTTTTTAGCTCGCTCTCGATTGCGCTACTAGCTATTTATATTGGCTTTATTTACCTAGGCCACTTCGAGTTCGGCGTTTGGGGACGTGAGCTAACGCTGTTCGCGGGTATGTTTATCCTGATACTTGCCCCTGATTTTTATCAACCTTTGCGTGACCTTGGAACGCATTACCATGCCAAAGCCGAAGCGGAGGCCGCAGCGGAAGAGTTGATACCCTTACTTGCCCCGCCGGTGCCTGACGCAACGCATAACCACGATTGGCGAGTGCCCGAGCGATTGGGAGTTACCCTTGAGAATGTCACCTGCCGCTACGCCGATCAGCACTCTCCTGCCCTCGACAAGGTCAGCCTTACCATTCGCCCAGGTGAGACGTTAGCCGTCATCGGCCCGAGCGGCGCAGGCAAATCGACCTTGCTCAATCTACTGATGGGCTTTTTGCCGCCTGTGTCAGGGGCGCTGACAACGCACGACGGAATAGAGGTCGATTCACTGGCGCCAGCTGCATGGCAACGTGCCATTGGCTGGCTGGGACAGCGACCTACGATTCTCACCGGCACCCTGGCCGATAACCTGCGGTTGGCCGACGCTGATGCTGACAATGAGTCCCTTCGCCAAGCACTTCGCGAGGTCGATCTGATCGACTGGGTTGACTCATTGCCCCAAGGGTTGGAAACATTATTGGGTGACGGAGGCCAGCCGGTAGCCGGCGGTCAGGCGAGGCGTATTGCCCTGGCTCGCGTTTTTTTGCGCCGCTCGCCGCTGCTGTTGCTTGATGAACCCACCGCCAGCCTGGACCGCGCTAGCGAAGCACACGTTATCGATGCGCTTGCCAAGCTCAAGCAGGCCCGCACCCTAGTGATATTGACGCACCGTCTCGACCTCTTGGCGTTAGCCGACCGCATTCTGGTGCTCGAACACGGCCAGGTTCGTGCCATGGGTACCCTCGATGAGCTGCGCGCAACCCACCCGGCGTTATTCAACGCTTCTTCCCGGTTCTCGGAGGGTAAGGTTTTAAACAGGGCTGAGGACACAGCGGAGGATAAGTATGTCTGATCATACGAAGCAGACACCTTCTGCCAGCCTACTTTGGCCCTACCTTAAAGAGATGCTGCCGTTCTCCCTCTGGCTGAGCTTTGGCATGTTGTTTAGTCTGGTTACCTTGCTTTCCAGCATCGGCATGATCGCGCTATCGGGTTGGTTCTTAAGCGCCTCTGCGCTGGCCGGACTCGCGGCCACCTCGGCGGCAACGTTTAATTATTTTCTACCTTCGGCGGGCATTCGTCTGTTTGTGCTCACTCGCACGGCCGGTCGTTACGGTGAACGTGTCGCCTCCCATGAAGGAACGTTACGCCTTTTATCGCAGCTTCGCAGAAAAGTCTACGACGCCATCGAGCCGCTATCGCCTACTGCTCTGCAACGCTACGGTAGTGGCGAGCTGTTGAGCCGACTGACAGCCGATATCGATGCCCTGGATAGCCTTTATTTGCGGGTCGTGGCGCCGTCGATCGTCGCCCTGCTGGCCATTATCGGCTGTGGAATTATCATTGGCGTGTTCTCTCCCGGTATCGGCTTGTTTGCCGCCTTAGCCCTACTCTTTTCAGGCACCCTCGGCCCTTGGCTTGCCTGGCGTTTGAGCCATTACCCTACGTCGCAATGGCAAGCTCTCAATAGCCGCCTGCGCGCGCAGTTAATCGAAAGGCTGGATGCTCTACCTGAACTACTGCTTTACGGCCGTTGGCACGCTGAGACCGCGACACTCACCAAAGCGCAACGTCAGCGCGATGCTGCCGAATGCCACACAGCAAGGGTATGGGGATTATCGCAGTGGTTGTCCCAAACGTTACTGGGCCTGACGCTGGCTATCACGCTGGCCCTGGCCGCTTGGCTAACCAGTCTAGGGTCACTCGATTCGACCCTGATTGCCCTGATGGGCCTGACGGTGCTTGCTGGCTTCGAGGCCATCTCACTACTGCCCCAGGCCTGGCAAACGCTAGGCAGGGTGCTTCACGCGGCTAGGCGACTTGAGGCAGTCCGTACTCATGTACCGTCAGTGGTTTATCCTCTTAATGATCATGCTCAACCCCGCGATGCCAGCCTCAATATTGAGAATCTTCACGTTGGCTTTACCGATGGTACTCAGGCGCTAACTGACGTTTCGCTAACTATCAACGCAGGCGAACACATTGCACTGTTGGGGCCTTCCGGAAGTGGTAAGACCACGCTACTCAATGCGCTGGTACGCTTCGTCGAGCCACAAAGAGGCAGCTTGTCGTTGGGTCAAGTCGCGCTACACGACCTAAGCGAGCAAACCCTACGGGAAGCATTCACCGTCGCACCGCAGGACATTCACCTGTTCGTGGCGAGCTACCGCGAGAATCTACAACTGGCCAATCCAGAGACCAGTGATGACGAAATGATCGAGCTACTAGAGGCATTAGGCCTGGGGCATTGGCTGGCCGAGCAACCCGCCGGGCTCGATAGTTACCCGGATGAAGGCGGCAGCTCGCTGTCAGGCGGGCAACTTCGCCGCTTTGGGGTTGCCCGCGCCCTGCTATCTTCAGCGCCGATCGTGCTGCTTGATGAACCCACCGAAGGGCTTGATGAAACCACGGCGCTTCAAGTGCTGGACGAGATAAGGCAACGCTGCCAAGGACGGACACTGTTACTGGTGACTCATCGTCCTATAGGCCTTGTTCGACTGGACCGGATTGCCGTCCTCGATGCTGGGCGTCTCCAGGAAATGGGGACGCCACAGGCGCTATTGGCCAAGCCCGACAGTTATTTTTCCGCACTCAACCGGCGGATTGCGCTGTAATACTCAGCATTTGCCTACATCGTCAGCCTGCACCAAAGAAGCAAATAAGACATGACGGTACGGCTAGCAAGCAGTTTTTTACTAGCCGTTTTCTCTCGACCAATCATGGCCCGCTGGTGGGTTTTCCCGTGTAATCCGACACGGGTTTATCAACGGGTGTATCAAGGCGTTCAGCGAAGGCTTTAAGCCCGTCAACGATAGGCAGGATAGCGTGCCAGAGCTGGTCATCATGAAGCATCTTATAAGCACCGGTCACCCCTGGTGCATCGTGTCCTTCCTTGTCTCCGTCCTTCCCTGGTTGATGCTGACTGATCGTTTCCATTGCATCGCGCAGGGCAAAGGTAACTCGGTAGAAGTCGCTGGGCTCGATACGAGACAACATCATTCCTAGGATTGAAATGTTCTGAATAGCATTGAGTGTACCCGGCTTACCAAGCCCATTGACCAGCACCTGGGCAACCTCCGTATTGGCGCCGACCAAGTCGTTGGCAAAGCGCAGCACGCCGTGCTCGTGCAAAGTTTGCAGCAACCGCTCCAGCTCTTCGTGCGCATCCGGCCCGATGTTAGGCGGCGTGACGGTATGTGATATTCGTTCTGCCATTACATTTTCCTCGGGTTGGATAGCTGAGCAGGCGGTAACTCGTAATCGCTTCTGTCCCACTTAACCTCGACCTCAACACCTTTTTTAGGAGTGCGATGGCCAAACCGGAAGTTATTGCTCCTCAATGGCGGCGCGCCTTTTTCTCGAGGTAATACTTCGAGATTGACTGCCGTTTCCTTATAGGCAGGCGTATCAACATCGGGGTCGTGGTGCTCGCCGGTAAGCCCGTTAACCCCAGGTTTGCCCTGATGTATCGGCAGGAACAACGTGTGCCCGCTAACACGATCGGTGACCAACGCTCGGACTTCGATACTGTCACGACGCGATGTGAGCTTCACCCAGGTACCGTCTTCAATGCCATATTCGTCGGCCAGCTCCGGGCTAACTTCGACAAACCAGCCGGGTGCTTCGTACCAAACACGTGGTCCGCGTCCGGTCTGATTCGTCGCTTGGAAGTGTTCGAGCATTCGCCCGTTATCCATCGAGAATGGATATTCTGCATCCGGAGCTTCTGCTGGCTCCTTCCACTCCAGCGGATACAGATTGGCTTTACCATCCTCGTTGGGGAAACCCTCGGTATAGAGAAGAGGGGTATCAGTGCCATCCGCGTTGACCGGCCACTGGAGAGATTTCCAACCGGCGAGGCGTTCGTAGGTCACGCCAGCAAACATTGGTGAAATACTGGCGCATTCTTCCATGATCTGCGAGGGATGCGTGTAGCCCCAATCGTGTCCCATACGTGCCGCCAGGTCGGTAAGAATTCGCCAGTCTGGCCGGCAATCGCCAAGGGGCGGTAGTACTTCGTAAAAACGCTGGATACGCCGTTCAGTATTGACGAAGGTCCCCTCTTTCTCGACGCTGGGCGCCCCCGGAAGCACCACATCGGCGAATTCGGCGGTGCGGCTCAAGAAGATATCCTGCACGACTAGAAAATCCAGGTCAGTAAACGCCGAGTGCACATTGTGCGAGTCGGCGTCGGAGAAGGCGGTTTCCTCGCCGATCACGTACATGGCCTTGAGTTTATTCTCAGAGGCCGCCTGAACCATCAAGAAGTTACCTTCGCCGACCTTGTCGGAAAGTTGCTCCTTAGGAACGCCCCACCCCTTCGCCCAGCGTTCGCGCGCCGAGTCGTCTGAGACCTTCTCATAACCTGGATACATATTACGCAGACAGCCAAAATCACTGGCTCCCTGAACATTGTTATGCCCACGCATCGGGTAGCCGCCTGTGCCTGGCTTGCCATAATTACCCGTCACTACCAATAGGTTGGAAAGCGCCGTGCTGGTATCCGAGCCATGGCTATGCTGCGTAATCCCCATAGCCCACAGCAGGCAAACACTGCTCGCCTTACCAATCATCTCCGCCGCTTCAACCAACTCTTGCTTGGAGACGCCGGTTTTTTGCTCGGCAAACTCCAGCGTAAACGGCTCCAGCGAGGCACGGTATTCATCGACATTGTTGACCCATTTATCGAGAAATTCCTGATCCGCATAGCCGTGGTCGAACATATAGCGCGACAATGCCGACGCCAATATCAGATCGGTGCTGGCGTTAGTGCGCAAGAACAGATCAGCACGCTCGGCCATTTCATGTTTGCGCGGATCAATGACGATGACTTTTTGCCCGTGCAGTTTCTGTGCTGCTTTAATACGCGAAGCAATCACCGGATGGTTCTCGGCGGTATTGCTACCCACGATAACCACCACCTCAGCTTTCTCGATATCTTCGATGGATCCCGCATCACCACCGTAACCAACGGTGCGGAACAGGCCTTTGGTGGCCGGGTTTTGGCAGTAACGTGAGGAGTTATCGACACTGTTGGTACCGATGATCAAGCGGGCAATTTTTTGCGTCAGGTAGGCTTCTTCATTACTCGCCTTGCTCGAACCAATGAACCCTAAGCTATCCGCGCCGTAACGGTCGCGCGCCTCAATCAAGCGGCGGGCAACCAGGTCAAGCGCCTCGTCCCAGCTGGCTTCGCGAAAACGACCGTTGTCACGAATCAGCGGCGTGGTCAGGCGCTTTTCGCTATTAACGAAGTCCCAGGCGAACTTACCTTTGATACATGTCGAGATCCCATTGGCCGGTGCGTCAACCACAGGCTGCACCTTCAAGATATGCCGATCCCGGGTCCACATCTCGAAGGAACAACCCACGCCGCAGTAGGTGCATACTGTTTTGGTGCGCTTGATTTCGGGCTGGCGCCAATGCATATCCATTTTGGACAGGCCGGTAACAGCTGTCGCGCCTGTGGTGGTCTCGACAGTTTTGATAATGTCGATCATTGGCCGCTTTAGCGACTGCGGCATTGAGGTGAAAGGCCCCGCATCGGGCTGCATGGTTTGCTCCATCAGCGCGTTACAAGGACAAACAGTGACACAATGGCCGCACTGCACACAGCTAGACTCGTCGATCTTTTTGCCGCCGTCCCACAGCACACGCGGGTTTTCCATCGAATAGTCAATGCTTAGCGTTTCGTTAACTTCGACGTTCTGGCAGGCTTCTACACAGCGTCCACATAGAATGCATTGGTCGGGGTCGTACGTATAAAACGGACTTGAGGTATCTTTTTCGTAGGGCTTGCGCTGGAACTCGTAGCGCTGGATGGGAATATCCATCTCTGCCATGGTGTTATGTAAAGTGCAGTCACCGGTATTGTTTTCACACACGGTGCAATAGAGCTCGTGCTTGCTGAGTAGGCGATCCATGCCCTCATGGCGTGCAGCCACAGCAAATTCGTTCTGGCTGGTAATCGTCAATCCTTCTTGGGCTTTCAGCGTACAACCACGCTTTAACTCACCCTCTACTTCCACCCAACAAGAATCGCAAGTCTCTAGCGGACCCAGCGAGGGGTGATAACAAACATGTGGCAAGTCGATACTATTAAGTTCAAGAAAGTCGATCAGCGGCATGCCCGCCCTACCCGACAACTGTTTCCCATCATAGACAATTGTGCAGTCATTCTCCTTGTCCATAAGACGCCCTCTATCCCTGTTGGAATCGTGATTCTACTAACCGTAGTAAACGCCTTTAGTATTGTCGAGACGTTAGAAGAGCCACTGAGAGGGATAACTTTATATTAACCAAAAAAAACCAAACTTAATGGTTACAAGGCAGCATAACGGGCCAATAGTTTGATCTTTATTAATAATTTATAAGCCTTAACCATATTAAAAGTTAAATTTAAAAAACGATAAAGCTTTGTCCTTAAGTTTCGTCATCTAACCTACGCCATATAAATAAAGCCTTCTAAATTTCTTCTCGCTTTTCGATACACCAGCATAAATGCTCAAGCAGCGTATAAAGTTAGTGCTTTAAAGCCATCTAAGTGCGTGAAGGCAGGAGGTCATAAGCGTGGCGAGGGAGGTCAGGCATCGTTGCCAGATCGTAGCTGACCAATGGTGCTTAGCGCCCTATCTCAGTTACTCTACACTTGGTGTTTGCGATTCACGAATGAAGGATGGTCGAATCAATGTTGGGATTCCTACAGGGATTTTCCTATGGTCTTTTTATGACCTGCCTGCCCTGGCTCTTGGTTGGCCTTTTCAACCCTGGCTTGGCGCATCCGGCGTTGGCGCCTAGCCGACTGCAGGTGATATTGCGCTATTGCTTGGTGGTTCCCTCCCTCAGTGTGCTGCTATGGCTAACCTCCCTGTGGGGTGGTTTCAGCCCCAGCCTGTTTGGTTGGTTGGCGGGTCTCGTTGCTATTCCTGTGGCGTTGCCAATCGAACGAACACTGCGTGGCTGGCTGGCCCGCAGACGTGAACGTCGCGCGGAGGCGCAAAGAGTGGCCAAAGCACATAAACAACGTGTTCAGGAGGAGCACAAGGCCTATGAAGCGGGCGTGTCAGTGCTCGACCCGGCACGACCGCCCGAAGGAGCAGATGAACTGGTGCTCGCCATGTGCCGGGCTAAGCAGCACCTGCTAGACGTACATCGCCCCGATCTGGCAATTCAGGCGGACCGGCTATATAGCCGTTATCGTCATTTGCTAGATGTCCTGGGTAGCCGTTTCCACACTGGCGAGCTGGCTTTCGAGCGTTCGCGCGGTTTGGTGACTCAGGTCTGTCTCGGCGCAGTGGATACGCTGACCACAATGGCGTCCCAGGCCCGCGGGGTGGTCAGTGTGGACGGCAATTACGTGCGCCATCGCCTTTCTCAGAAGGGTAGGCAATTAAGCGAGGAAGAGCGCGCCGCTCTGGTTCGACGTCTGGATCTGTTGGTGGAAACGGAACACCGGCTGAATGGGCTTACCGCACGCATCGAGTCTGCCCTGACCGTGCTCGATGATACCGCTGTTTCCATGGCGCGCATCGAAACGGCTCGCCCTCAGGCTTCAGTCACCACAGAGAAGGCACTGGAGGACCTGCGCCGTTTTGTCGAAGGCGCAGATCGTTATGCCCGCAAAGAGTAATCAGGAGATTTACATGACGCAGCCATCCGGTGATAAACCTCTCGCCCTCCCCCCGGTAGACGACATCGCTAGCCAACTGGGCAATGGCCAGGCTAACTCATCCGACGCCGAGCTAGAAGCAAAGGCCGACCGCTTTATCGAGGATATCCTCGCTGAGGGTGAAGACGTATCAAGGGGGCGCCAGCGCCGAGCCGTCGATGAGATGGGGCTTGAACTACAGCAGCAAGCCGCCCACCGTAGTGCAATGTTACAGACGCCGCTACGCCAGTTGGCCCACCAGAGCGACGAAGGCGGTCCGGTAGCCAAGGCACTGACCGATCTGCGTGGGCGTATGGAAGGGCTTGACCCCGCTCGTCACCGCTTGGCACCGAATGCCCTGGACCGCATTCTGACGATCATTCCCGGCATTGACAGCCGCCTGCAGCGCTATTTCCAAAAGTTCGAAAATGCCCAGCAGGCACTGGACGCCATCATCGATGATTTAACAGGCGGTCGCGATATGCTGTATCGCGACAACCTTACCCTGAGCGATGACCAGCAGGCGTTAAATAAAATTCTTGCCGAGTTGGACCGCCAAATTGCGCTGGGCCGTTTGATCGACCACCGCCTGCAAGAGGAGATCGCCGCTCGCGATCCCGATGACCCAAGGCGTCACTTCCTTGAAGAAGAGCTGCTTTTTCCTCTACGCCAACGCATTGTCGACCTTCAGCAGCAGCTGGCGGTGAGTCAACAAGGCGTGTTGGCGCTAGAGGTCATTATCCGCAACAACCGAGAATTGATGCGCGGCGTTGACAGGGCCATTAATGTCACCGTCTCGGCCCTTACCGTTGCGGTGACCGTGGCCATGGCGATGGCCAATCAGCGCTTGGTGCTGGACCGTATCGAAGCGCTCAATACGACCACTTCGCAGATGATTGGCGGGACCGCGAAAGCTCTGCGCCAGCAAGGTGTGGACATCCAAAAACGGGCCTCCTCTGCGATGCTCGACATGCAAGTGCTTGAGGAGGCCTTCAGCGAGGTGATGGGCGCAATCAATGATCTCTCGACCTATCGTCAGGATGCCCTGCCCCGGTTAGATGAGCAGATCGACCGCTTGGCGGCTTTATCGCAGCAGGGAAAAGCGTCTATCGAACGTCTCCAAGAGGGTAGCGAGTCACAGCCAAAGGATGACCGCACCTCAAGCTGATGTCTCAAGTTCCTTCTTAAATTAGTCATCCGGTGCCAGCTCTTCGGGCTTGGGTGGGGCACCTACCTTCACTTCGCTGAGATCCTCATGGGTCAAGCCGCGGTACAATGCAATCATCATTGCAAATACCAATATAAACATCGGCAGGCCGACAACGGTGATCACCTCTTGCAGTGCAGTAAGCCCAGCATCACCTGCCAGCACGATGAGCATGGCAGCCAGCATACCCTCAGAGACGCCCCAGAATACACGTTGATGCCAGGGGCCCGGATCCGCATTGCCGGTACATAGCATATCGACGACCAAGGAAGCGGAGTCCGATGACGTGGCAAAAAAGATGGCAACGACCACTACTGCCAGGCCCTGGATTAAGGTAGCCGCGGGGAAATTTTCGAAAAAAGCGAACATAGCAAGAGGGATGCTTTCACCGACGGCATCAGATAAAACACCGGCTTGTGCCCCCATTGCCGCTCTTGCGTCGGCCCCTATTCCGTCAATTTCCATGGCAGACCAGCCAAATACTGCAAACCAGACCAGCGTAAAGATAGAGGGAGCAAACAGCACGCCTAGGACGAACTCACGGATGGTCCGGCCACGGGAAATTCGTGCGACGAATATCCCGATGAAAGGTGACCACGTCACTGTCCAGGCCCAATAGAACACTGTCCAACTGCCCTGCCACCCCCAACCACTTCCATCATCACTGGTATAACTCGCTAGGGTGTCATTCCAAAACGCCATGGGCAGCAGGTTGGATATGTAGAGGCCAAAGGTTTCTACAACCGCACGTAAAAGGAAAACAGTAGACCCGGTAAAGAGCACAAACAGCATCAAGCCGACGGCCATGCCGATATTGATGTTGGAGAGCCGTTTCACGCCTGAATCCAACCCTGCCACAATCGAACCCACGGCAACAGCTGTCAGGATGGCGATGATAAGCACCTTGGTCACCACGGCATCAGGAATACCAAACAATTCCGTCAGCCCCGCATTAATTTGCTGGGTGCCCAAACCAAGAGAAACCGATACACCAAAGAGGGTGCCGAGAATGGCAAAGACATCAAGCGTTTTACCGAGGGGCCCATAAATGCGGTCGCCTATCAACGGATAAAATACCGAGCTGAAACGCATCGGCAGGTTATAACGATAAATAAAGTAGGCAAACGCCAAGCCTGGCATGGTGAAAATCGACCATGTATGAAGTCCCAGATGATAGATCGAAAAACTCATCGCATCGTCGGCGGCTTCCACCGAGAAGGGCTCGACATTCGGCCTTGGAGGGGTAGCAAAGTGTGAAATAGGTTCGGCCACACCCCAGAACATCAACACCGTACCGATACCGCCCGCGAACAGCATGGTGAACCAGGAGACGTTATCATAGGCCGGCTTCGCATCATTACCACCTAGGCGGATCGACCCGAAACGGCTGATCGCGACCCATAGTAGAAAGGCCACCCAACTCGTCACCCCAAAAATAAAGAACCAGCCAAGGTTGGTAACGATCCATTCACGCCCAGCACCAAAGGCCTCACCTATTGCCTCAGGCGCAATCAGCAGCACCACTAGAAAAAGGATCATTATCCCTGCAGAGGTAAAAAAAATGGTGGGATCTGTCTTAAGTCGCAGCTTTCTCGCTAGTGCTTCCATCATCATTACCCCCGCGTCTTTTCGACAACATAGGAGTAATTTACCGATCACGCCAAACTGTTAGCGAGAATTTATGTTTTACGGAAGGGTGCTAAATGAATTCAACTCGTTGTCTTAAGGTTTTATTAGGATTTTCTTAAGGGGGAGCCAACCTGAGCATTAGATCTGCTTACACCCAGGTGGCAACTTGAAGGTTAAGAAGCTAAGACCGTTAGACCCGCTTTTTCAAAAGCCAGGTAGAGCCGGGCCACAACGTGAAAGAACGAGCAATTAGTTAGAAGATCAACATCAAAAGACCAATGACCACTAACAGGCCTATCATGAAAATTATCCCTACGGTGCTAGCTAAAAATTTCAGCATTCGACTTCTCCTTTATCGAATCATTAAGATCAATATGCGTTAACAAGCAAAAAGCGCTATCAGCCCATTAATGCCCAAGCTAATAATTACCAAGATAGGAGCCAACGCCAATTCGTGCAACTAGCTGTATTGGCTAATGATGGCCAACCCGCGTGCGGAGTATCATTGTCCTCAGCAACACTGGCCATTGCCGCGCGCAAATGAAAGCCGCCTTTCGCCCTAGGCGATGGGCTAACACGCTGGCAAGTAGCTCCGCATTACGTACAGGAGGCGTTAGATCTTTGTAGGCCATGCGTTGGTACGTTTTGGAATCGCCACCTGAAGCGTGAACGCGGGTAGCCAGTGACGCCGTATGCAATGCGATGGCAATTCCATCGCCTGCAAATGAAGGAATAACCGCTGCTTGATCCCCCAGCGGGAATAGGCCTGGTATCGAATCATCGGGTGTATGAATATAGCCATAAGGAACACCGGAAACGGCCAAGGGTTCATCCCAACGTGGCACTAAATTGGCGAGGCGTTGCTCCATGTGGGAAGACGTCCGTCTAAGCCAGTCAAGCACCCCGGCCCAATGGCCACCACATGCTTTATAGATCTCCTGCTGAATCAAAAAGCTAAGATTAATCCCTCCCTTTTCTATCGGCTCCAGGCCAGCATAGCCCCCTTTGAATAAATGAATCTCAACGGTACCGGGCCATGCGACCTGCTGCAATGCGCTGGGGCTAAAGTGCATCTTTAGGCCAATGACGTTGTGATGGGACGGCTGACGGGACGCATGTGTACGACGCTTCCAGCCACGCAGTTCATGCTTACCATTAGCAAGAAAGACCGTGTTTGCTGAAAGTTCTGTGCCGGTTTGCCCGGTGCTAGATCGATTCCTGGTAAACAACGCCCACTCATCGCCTGCGCGAGATAAGTGTCTGACCGTCGTGCCAAGCTCTACTTTCGCCCCCGCAGATGCAGCCTGCTCAAGCAGAGCCGAATCCAACTTACATCGAGAAAGGCTCCACGCAGTGAAAGGCAGGTTGAATATAAGTTCGCTTTCACCGTTATAAAATCGAGCGTGACGGATAGGCTCAGCACCTAACGCCGCTAGGTCCAAACCCAGTTCATCAAGGTATTGCGCAGCTTCATAGCTGATGAACTCGCCGCAAACTTTATGATGCGGGCGCAGTTTGCGCTCTAGAAGGCGCACCGGCATGCCTTGCTTGGCTAATTTAATTGCCGCCGCAGACCCCGCTGGCCCACCGCCTATGATGATCGTCTCGTCGCTCATTGGGTTGGTGATTCTTTATTGCAGGAAACGCAGATACGGAAAGGAAAAAACCACTGAACACGCACATGGCCATCAAGCCCCGCTTCTTTAATCAGCCGCTGCCAATCGGCCATCGTTAATGCGCGCGCCACCGATACAGCGGCGTCGTTACGGATCAGCCGATTACGGCTAAATAGTGCAGTGGCTCCCTTGATAAAATAATAAGGAATGGGATGCCGATGCAGATCATTGATAAACCAGCCCTTGTGTGCACGCCTGTGCATCCAGCGCACAAACTCCACTATCTGCTTATCGGTAAGGTGGTGCGTAAATAGCGACGATATAACAATATCAATGGGCTGGTCCGGCTCGAACTCAAACACATTCGCCGTTTTGTAACTGATGGCGGAAGACATCGGCCGAGTTTCAGCAGACTTTTTCGACCACGGGTTCAAGTCAACCCCTACCAGATCCCAACCCATCTCCGTCGCAGCACGATTAGGCCATTTCTTGGCAATCTGACGTAACATGTCCCCACCGCCGCTGGCGACATCAAGTACGACAAGACGTTCTTTATTTTCTAACCAAGGATGAAGCCATTGCAAAGTTGGCCGATAGGCCAGCGTTAGATGATTGATACGTTCAAGGCCGACGAGGCAATCGTGAAATTCTTCAAATGAAATATCTTCTTCATCCATCAGTTCCTTTTCTTCACTGCGTTGACTGAAGTCCGGCATGACTCGATGTATCCCTAAAGTACGAAGCGCATACTTTCGACCGTTAAGCCAGGCCCAAATGCCATGGCTAGGCCTGGCCCCGGCTTTTTGGCGTTGCTCAACATGGTTTGGAGTACAAACATAATGGTGGCCGACGACATATTGCCAAACTTTCTAAGTACCTCCCGTGACTCGGTCAGCTGGTGCTCTTCAAGTTCCGCGCCCGTTCTCACAGCATCCAACACCGTACGCCCGCCTGGGTGAATGGCCCAATGCGCAATATCACTTCGCGTATAGCCGCCCAGCAGGGTGTTCATTACAAGCGGTAGATTGTTGGCAATGGCGCCAGGCACCTTGCCTGACAAATGCATGTCGAAACCCTGGTTGCCAACACGCCAAGTAATCAGGTCTTCCGTTTCCGGTAACACATCCGAGTGGAAACTCTCTATCTCGATGCCGGCGGGCTGCGCTGACACAATGCTTGCCGCGCAACCGTCGGCAAAAATGGCGAACGATAAAATTTCTTCGAGTGTTCCTGTGGGTTTGAGATGGAGAGTGCAGAGTTCAAGGTTTAGCACCAGTACCTTCGCCTGTGGCTCGGAACGGACAATATGCCGAGCCAACTTCAGTGCGTTAATCGCCGCGTAACAGCCCATAAAACCGACGTTAGTGCGTTCGATACTGCCTGGCAGCCCGTAATGGCGAATCAATTGGTGGTCCAACCCCGGTGCATAAAACCCAGTGCAGGTGGTGGTTATTAGGTGGGTTGTGCCGGTGAGGTCAAGTTGGTCCAGTGCACGCTTCGCTAACGTGAACGCAAAACGCTCGTAATATTGCATGCGTGCCTGCGTGTCAGGAAAAGCGTCATTCTTGTAGAACTCCTCCACATCCAACTTACCCTCATCAGGATGGGGTTGTAGAAACGAGTATCGATGTTCTATCTGCGCCCGTTCCGCCATCCGTTGGAACAGTTTGATTGACCGCTTGTCCGGCATAAGCCGCGGGCAGTATTCGATAAATTTGCTATGTATATCAAAGTCAGGGACCGCTGTGGCAATGCAATTTATAAAGACCGGTTTCATTTCACTGCTCCTTACTACGTCAGGCTTATCCGTTGTGTCAGTATTCATAGATGACTCTGTAAGGAGAGACCCAGCCCATCCTGAATTTTGCACATCAGCCCAAGTGTTACAGGGAGTACTCCAGATACGCTAAGAACCGCAGACGATGCACTTATTACTATTGTATTAACAAGTAAAAAACTCACTGACCAGCGCACTTATTGGCAGGTGGGATTGTCAAACGGGAGTCGTTATACCCCCCATTCCAGTGATTCATTAAATTACCGATGCCATTAACCGACGGTAGAACTGAATGACTAGTGCATCCAAAATGCCTAATAGTAGAACCATAGCCCTAAACAGAGTGTTTAGTGAAATTACGAAGCCTTTCTATGATTTTATTAACAAAAAGCAAATCTAAAGAAGCTTGGCTATGCCAATATTCAAAAGTTAGAGATTACATTACATAGCTACCTATCTATCACCTATCACCTATCACCTATCTACCTGTCAATCTAAAAAAGTTAACTGTTACCATTTTACAGGCGCACCTTTCATCTAAAAAGCAGTTAATAAGGCTTAGATTTCTTGGCAATAAGTTACTAGGTTATCACTAAACGGCTTTTATAATCATCGGCTTTCCTTTCTTGATTCGGTTTCCTCTCGCTTTTCTGCCCTGGCCTGACGCATTTGGTCATCCACATGTATTTCCTTGCGGTCTACAGGCCTTATCATCACTACCTGCTCCTCATCGACCACACAGAGCCTTGGCTTAATGGGCAAGTTTAATAACTCTTTTTCGTGCTGCTCCTCTTCAAGAAGATGCAGCAGGCTAAAATAGAGCCTTTTCCTCACCCAGGGCGGCACCTCTTCGGGTTTGCGATGGATATGCTTTCGCTTTAAATTTCGTTTAAAAATTTTAAACATTTTACTCAACCGTAAAAGGGAGAATAGAATAACCGAGAACAATCATAATAAGAGCTAAGAGGATGAGGTGCAGGCCACGAGTTCTTTCCCTCGCCGCCTTTTCATTGGCTGTAAAATACCATCGATAAACTATATCAAAACTCCCAGTAAGCAGTTCCTTTAAGTCTTCTCCGACCTCTTCATCACTGGTTCTTTCCTCTCGCCCTCTAAATTTTTCCTCGGCTAGAAGCATTTCTCTCAAATCAGGAGGATCGACATAAATAAACCCTCTTTCGACCATGATAATGTACGTAGCGCCAATAAGAAGTAAAACGATACTGACAATGAATATCACTACCAGTAGAAGCCCCAACGGCTCATTCATACTTTGAGAATTTATATGCTTAGCAAGCGTGGACAAATTAAAAACTGTAAAAGCCATTGCTGAAACGGGTGTTGCCACGCTACCCCTTATTTGCTCACGACGATCCCTCTGAGTCTGATATTGCTCGCGCATTACTTCGTACCGTAACTCTCGGGGGGTCATATCTCCTCCTTCGACTCGACCAACGACCAATCAACACATAAGACCGCTCATCTTAAGGTGCGCGCAGCATACTAGATTCCATGAAACCAACACGGCGCCCGACGATCATTTCTATCGCCCAGGCGGAAAGCACAGAGGTATACGCCTGCTGGCAGATTTCACTAGTCATTGCGTGATCCGCACCATCCACGATGCGATGGGTCATCGAATGTGCCTTCTCGAAGGCCCTGCGGTAGTTCATGATGGTTTCATGAGGGACCAAGTGATCGTGCTCGGCTTCGACGAGAAGCACATCGCCTTCAAATTGCGCGCAGGCAGCTAGCGCCCTGTTCTCACTCGAGATCACCTGCATGCTGCGGTACTCGGCCAAATCCTCGCGATCCAACTGCCGCTTGGGCACGTCCCACTCCGCATCCCGATAAAGCGCAGGAACGCTCAACGCCAACCACTTTACTGGGCGTTGCGTACTCAGTATAGAAGCCAAGTACGCACCATAACTGTTGCCCATCACGGCAATCGCCGAGCGATCGATATCGGGATTGTTAGCAAGCACATCGTAAGCTGCGATCACGTCACGAAGATTATCGGCTCGGCTGACAGTTTGCTGCTGCGCCAGCGTATCGCCATGTCCACGAAGGTCAAAAGTGAGGCAAATACAGCCAAGTGCGGCAATGCGCTTGGCGCGTATAAGATCACTCTCCTGGCTGCCACCCCACCCATGCACAAACAATACGCCTGGTTTCCTGGCTTCAGGAGACAGTACGGTGCCAGCCACCTTACCCTTTTCGACCGCGATCTCGATCGCTTCACTACTTGTAGTCATAACAGCCCAACATGACGCATTTCGTTATCGCTCCCACGTCTGCATCAACCCCGCTAAAGAGAATGGTTGCATCTTGAGGTGGATGTCTCTGTGTACCGTAGATTTCAATCGATGAAGCGTGCACGACTTTCGGAGCGGATTTTGTTTGAAAGGCTTCCAGCGCCACGACTTCCGCGCTGCTTGCGCCACCGATACGCCATGACTGCTCCAGTACGCCAATGCGTCGCGCCCCGCTCGCATCCACCCCGCATGCTACGTCGTAATTGCGGCGTGAGGCGAAAAAGCCAGGAAGGCACTCTATTGCCGCCGTGTCGAAAACACGTGCTTTCGCTATCGCATTGCGGACCTCGTCAGAGAGTTCCAACGCAAGCAGCGCCTCCCAACTACCTTCAACGACGACAAGATCCGTTCCACCATAGACGACGGCGCCCTGATTATCGGTGGTGAGGTGCTGTGTACCATAGTAGGAAATCAGGGAGTCACTAACTTGCACTTGTCCGACACTATGGGTGGTTATATCAGCAAGGTGTTCTTCGAGCACAAGGCCGTGTCTCTCCACTTCGTCGGCATCCAGCTTATTCAGCATTTCAGTGAGTTCATCAGCAGACGTGATGAGGGCTTGGCCTCGCCCTGCAGTGGCCCTTACCGACTTCATGCGAACCGGACCAAACTCAAGTAGACGCAATCCCGCCACCTGCGCATCTTCCAATGAAAATGCCGAGTATCCGGTGAGGACAACATCATGCACACGTCGACAAAATTCCTCGGGCCAAGCTAACGGTGCACTCGACTCGGGGCTGACCAAAGGGTGCGTAATCGATTTTGTGGCCATGAAGGGCTCGGGCACGACACCACCGAACAGATCATATTCGTTCCGCATGCCTAATCGCTGGGCTTTTTCCACCCCCACAAATACGTCAACCGGTACGAAATAAAGTGGCTCGGGGTAATCCTTCGCCGGGTCGTACTCACCGGCGAAATCCAGCCCTTGAAGCTTGGCGAGTCGTCTAGCAATCTCGTGATGTGTGGCTCGCTCGTGCTCGGCTTCTTGATCGGGGCCAGGGTAAACCACCACGCTCCCTCGTCTTTGATTTGACATCGACTTCCTTGTCCTCTCAATTAATTGCTTCGCCTAGCTAAAACACCATGCGCCTCTTCTCCATGAGGTGGCTTTTTACTCTGACGAATAACCCAAGACAGATCTATACCGTTAATACAATAAATAAGCTGCCTAGTATTTTCCAAGATAGCCAATACGAATACCTTTGCAAGGGAAATGAAACCTGACCAAATGCCTCCTTTCAATGGCACTCTCTGTATCCTGAAAGACTGCATAAAAAGACATCGTCATAACTTTAAAAAAGTTAAATAAACGTAAATTCAGTAAATTCCTTGCTCCCCCCTTTTGGCATCTTCTACCTTCACTAAGACAGGTTGATTATTGAGACATTCGGACCTGCTCGATTTGTGAAAGGAAACTTCAGCAAAGGAGGCGAATCATGACACGTGGCCTTGGTGGTCAATCCCCCGCTAATGTGACGCATCATCTTAGCGGTATAGACTTTCCCGCTAGCCGCTCCGACCTTGAGAGACATGCCAAGGAAAACGGAGCAGAAGAAGATGTCCTTGATGTTATCCGCGACATGCCCGACCAGGAGTATGGCAGCATGGCCGATGTGACCAAGGGAGTCGGCGAGGTGGAGTAACGCTAGACCGTCATCTAGGCTCAAAAACTGAGCCTAGATGACGACTACTAGAAAGTTAGGTTCTTCTTTCTCGGTCTTGCTCTATCCGGGATACCCAACGAAAAACTTTTCGAAGTCGTCTTGTTTTAAAGCGTTTGATGCTCGGTGAATGTCACGATCCAGTTTTTGCCGCGCTCAAGAAGGGCATGCAGCGTAATAGGTGCATCGTAGTTGGGTACGTGCAGCGGTCCAGGTTCACCATTGATCGTGTATCCTTCCTCGCAGGTGACGGGCATGGAACGGTGATAGGATCCTTTCAATCCTTGTCGCCCATACAGATGAACCGTAATAGGCAGTATGCCCACGAACTTCTCAGCATCGTCGCTAGTCCTGAGATGAAGCTCGGTGGTATGACGTGTGGGTTGAATGGCTGTCGTTACGCCGCTGCGACTGGATGCTGTTACCGTATATCTGCCAGAGTCACGGCTAAGCTCATCGCCGCTGCCTTGGCCCCATAAATAGCCACCATCCATAAACGAAATGGGCAGGTATTGCTTCTCTGTATTACCTGGCGTCCAGTCAGAGCCTTTAGGGCTTAGGCTGCGCCATCCGCGGGTATCCAGTCCAGCGGACGATCCAAATATGGTCCCATTCGAGAAAGACCGTGTTTGGTTTGCATGGATAAGATCAGCAAACTCAGACGCTTCAAAATAAACGGAGCCAATAAAGCTGCCACCGAAGGAATTCTCGGGATTTGAGCCTAGCACCATGTCAATGCCACAGAATTGGCCTGTGTAGCCTTCAACATTAGCGGAAGATTGGCCCGTCAACCATAGGCCAATACCGCTTCGCATCGCTGATACATGCCCCAACTTAGCCTTCGCTGTATGCCCACCGGAGTAGCAACAAACCGCCCCACCGAATACTAGGTGATTATCCCCTACCGCTTTTTCAGCATCCGGTACTCTTGGGTAAACGCGAATCGCGTTTGTTTCTCGATCCACTTCCCTAATTTTATACACCTCGCCGATAGCAGAAACCCAAAATGCAAAGCGTATCAGGTGGGCATCACTTGGTATAACCGACTCCGGCGACAACATGATGTCGGTATATTGATGGATCGTGTTTTTGTCGTTGTCAGAAAAACTCATCGACCTGACTAAATGAGATCGACTCGTCTTACCTGTAGCCCCCATGTCAGTAGCGAACACATCCCCTACCGTACACATGTTGTTGTTACCTGCACCAAAGTAAACACCCCAGCCAGAACCACGGCTTACATGAAAGTTGCAGAGCTTGGCACCACGACTATCCTCAATGCGCACACCATTCACGCCGACGCGTTTACTTAGCCATTGATCGTGAGAAACTTTAATATTTAGCTTTCCTACCCAAATACTGCCGCGACACGTTTTAATTGTGAGTACATCATCCATCGGTGCGAGCCCCTGGATAGACATATCAAAACCATATACGTAGCCCATGTTCGCTGCGATTAACGGGAGAGATGTGCCAAAGGAACCGCTTCCGTGTATCTGATAGTCTCGCGCCGATGGAGCGGCACAGAAATCAAAGAACCGTTGCAGCGCTTCACCGCTATCGTTATCCAATCCGCTCTCTAAAGCACCAAAATGGTAGGGTGTTACCGTTTGGCCAGGCTGTAATAGCCATTCACCGATGCGTAGCCCCGCTCCTTCCGGCTGATAAATGAACGTGCCACCGCCTTTAGTTGATCCTTCTCGATAACCCAGCAGCATGGCCATCTTTGGGCCGTTAAGCTGCTCTAGCTGTGCAGCGCTGTCGACAACAGCAATGCCTGAGCTGTTGCCCTGTTTAGCAGGCGTTCGCTGTGTTAGCTCGGTGGTCGCTTGGAGTGTTGCGGGAATATCAACTAAGTTCTGCATTTGTGTCCTTTCAAGCTTCTTTGTATGACTCGATACATACTAGCGTTAGCTGGGCAATTCTTCTAAAGCTTTGAAGGTTCTTATCCTAGGGACGTAGCAGAAATGGCACTTGCTCAAACTATTGAAAACCTAGTCGAAGCCGCCTATCGGTGTGGCGATCTTTTCGAAGAAAGGCGGGATGTGATGCAGGACTGGGCAAGTTATGTAAAACGATAAATAATCCACTGAAATTATCATTATCAAATGATTTATTTAACAGCACATAAATAGCATTTAACCGTCATTGCACAATAACATTTTGTATAAGATTCAATAAAGCGAACACTTACTTAATAAAAATCAAACTAAGCCGCGCAAAATATGTGACACCTGAAGCGTTGCCTGCTGCTGGCTAGCGCCACTTTTTAGCAACATCCGCAGCCCAGAGATTGAAAGCGTTAAGAAATGTGCTGAGCTTTGAGGGTCACGCTGGGCAGGAATAGAACCTTCCTCCTGTGCTTTTTCAATGACCGTCACAAAAAATGCGGTAATCGCTTGTACGCTCTGCTTGCTGGCCTCGGCTTCTGGCGAGCTTTGACTTCCCAACTCGGTCGCGGAGTTAAAAATCAAGCAGCCCAAGGCGGCTTGCTCGCTTTCCGCCTGCTCGGCAGTGCGCATCAGAAGGCGTTCTATAAAACACCAAGCACTCTTTTCTTGTGCCAGTGAGGAAGTAAGTTGAGCCAGCAACTGTTCACGATAACGTGCAAGCGCCTTCGTGAATAGCGTCTCTTTATTACCATAGAGATGATAAAGGCTACTGCGCGAAATACTCATGGCCTCTAACAGATCACGTAGCGATGTATGGTGATATCCCGAACGCCAAAACGAATGCATGGCAGCACTTAATGCCGCCTCTGGTTGATGCTGCATCGGTCTTCCAACGCTCATGTATTCACCCCACTACCTATCTAACTGATTAGCTGCCTAATGTATCATATTGACTGTACCGCTTGCTGTATGCGCTTTTCCTTCACCCAAAAAATACCTGCATTGATCCACCGGGCATTGGAGAGGAACGCTTAATTAAGCAGCTCACGCACCTGCTTAATGCCTTCACGGGCAAGCTGTACCGGGCGGGAATCGCTGATGGTCCAGGCCGCCATTGGACCATCGTACATGGCGATATTCTCAAATCCGGCCACCTCGCTAAGTACAAACCAGTCGGTCGCTGCCCAATGCCCGGTATTGCAAAAAGCGATGGTGCGCTCACGTCTGTCTAGGTCGGCTTGGTTAATGCGTGACTGCAGACCATCGACATCCAGGTAGTACGCACCGTTTTGAACATTTAAGTGGCTTTGGTGCGGTAGACTTCGCGCCCCTGGAATCGTTCCTGCCACTCGCGCGGCGGGTGATTTATTCTCACCAGAAAAATAGTCAGACGGACGCACGTCGACCAACTGCGCTTGTTCTTCTCGTGCTGCGTCTACCTCTTCCGTGCTTGCCACTAGCTGGTCACGTAAAGAAGCTTCGAAATTCGTCGCATCAAAGGCATCAGGGTCGCCCGTGGCAACGTCATAGCCCTGTTGCTGCCAGCCTGCATCATCGGTGTAACGGGTATAGCGGCTGCCAGGAATGCGTGCTTCTCGGAAGCTGTCTTCATTCACGCCGTTATCGATGGATGAACGAACGTCCAAAATGAATAATCTTCGTGACACTGTAAGTATTTTGAAAGCAGTCACACTGAACGTGAGAACAATAAAGCAGGAGCTCTTTCATGCCCCCTTCCACACCACACTCGTCTGAGCCAGCGCCAACCTTCTGGTTAAGCGGTCAGCGCCATGCCGAGCAGGATCTTTTTTTCCGCCAGACGCTGCAATCTAAGGGGTAGAAAGAGGGAAATGAACGGGACTGGCAGGCGGCCTGGGTCGCCGGTATGCCGCCCAGAGCAACGTTCAAGTCGACCTCCCCCAGCCGGATGATGAACCATATTCCCGGCAACGCCGCGCTCACGGTCACAAGCCGCCTCATGCGGTCTTGCTTTTCAAGCCCAAGCAGACGAGCCCACCGAAGGAATCACCTCGTTGCATGAAACACCCATGATGCTGGCGGAAGGCGGCGCTGAAGGTGAGGATGAAGAAGAGATGGAAGGCGAAGGAGAAGGCGGTGCCGAAGCCGGTTAACGGTTTGCAGCACGCTTAATCCGTTGTGATGTGGTCTCCCCCGATTTTAGTCAGCATAAAATAATTTAACGTTGGCGTTTCAATGTGGCCAGACGTTCTACTGTTAAATACATAACACCTGTTGAATGGCTATATTGGGAGACGATGAGATGGCTACAAGAAAAGTAGATGTTGCCATTATAGGGGCCGGTACAGCGGGTCTCACCGCCTATAACGCCGCGCGCAAGCATACCGACAATCTGTTGCTGATCGAAGGCAGCCACTATGGGACGACGTGCGCCCGGGTAGGTTGCATGCCCAGCAAGTTGCTGATCGCAGCGGCGGAGAGTGCCCATGATGCAGCTAACACAGGACTGTTTGGGATTCAGGTCGGGAAGATCGTGGTCAATGGCGAGAAAGTCCTTGAGCGCGTGCGCAAGGAAAGGAATAAATTTGTCGAATCGGTACTGGCAACAGTTGACGCTATCCCCTCCGCCCACAAACTGGTAGGTCGTGTCCGCTTCATCTCACCGGGCAGGCTGGCGGTCGGTGAAGGTATTGAAATCAAGGCGGGTCGAATCGTGATTGCCACCGGGTCGAGTCCTACTATTCCCGATATGTTTCAGGGGTTGGGCAAACGGCTGCTGGTGAATGACAGCCTGTTCGAATTGCCTAATCTGCCCGCATCGGTGGCAGTGTTTGGAACCGGCATAGTCGGCTTGGAATTGGGACAGGCACTGAGTCGCCTAGGTGTTCGCGTGCGCATGTTTGGCCGAAGTGGGTCTCTTGGCGGCTTAGCTGACCAGGAAATACGCGATTATGCCGAACAATGTTTTAACGAGGAGTTCTATCTCGACACTCGCTCAGAGGTGACCGATGTTTCCTCAGTTGAGGATGGAGTTTCCATTAGCTTTGTTGATCGCGACAAGGGCGCGCTGACGGAGCTATTTGACTATGTCCTGGTGGCGACCGGTCGTTCGCCTAATCTTAACGCGCTGGCGCTGCACAACAGCGGGCTAGCTCTTGATGACAATGGGGTGCCACTGAACGAGTCATCGACCCTACAGTGTGGAAACAGCCCGGTTTTCTTGGTAGGTGATGCTAATCAACAGGCACCCGTTCTTCACGAAGCGGCTCATGAAGGCCGAATCGCCGGGGACAATGCGGGCCGTTACCCTGACGTGATCCCCGCTGAAAGGAAGGTGCCCTTTTCCGTAGTCTTCTGCAACCCACAGATAACCAGCGTGGGCCTCTCCATTGGCCGCATGTCGGCAGCCGAACGCGAGAACTATGTTGTGGGCAAAAGCTCGTTTGAAGATCAGGGGCGAAGCAAGGTGTTAGGAAAAAACCGAGGAATATTAAAAGTCTATGCAGAGCGCAATAGCGGTTTGTTCGTGGGCGCCGAGATGTTTGGCCCCGCCGCTGAACATATTGGCCACCTCTTGGCCTGGGCCGCTCAGCAACGCCTTACAGTCTCCACTATGCTGGCGATGCCGTTCTACCACCCGGTGATAGAGGAAGGGGTGCGTACTGCGCTAAGAGACTTGTACGGAAAAATGATAAAGGCCGACACCGACGTCGATCCCTGCTTGGAATGCGGGCCTGGTACTTAATCTTTCGACGAGTAGCAACGTATCGACTATAGCTACTGTACGTGAACCGGAATCTTCCACGTATTGAGGTGTCCACTCAATGTCCCTTTTACAAACAATCTGTTAGGGGCCACACGTTAAAAGGAGTTACACGATGTCAGCACACGCTAAAATCGACGCAACCTTTCCGGCTATTGCTTTAAAGACCGTTACTGGTGAGACGGTGACGCTAGGACAGCCACCGCAAGGCCAATGGCAGATGCTGGTTATGTACCGGGGTCTTCACTGCCCCATCTGCAAAAAATACCTTGGCCAGATCAATGATATGAAAGCCGACTTCGACAATATGAATGTGCAGATCGTTGCGGTCTCTACCGACCCTGAGGAAAAAGCCAAAAAATTTGCCGATGAAGTAGGCTTAAATTTCGACGTCGCGTACGGCCTTGGTATTGATCAGGCGCGTGACTTAGGTCTATATATCTCTACCCCCTTGGATAGTACAGAGACCGATCAACCTTTTGCCGAACCGGGGCTGTTTTTCATTCGCCCGGATGGTGGACTACATTTTGCGGAAATCTCTAGCGCGCCTTTCTGCCGTCCCAATTTGGAAATGATCAAGATGGGTATTGCGACTATCCAGGACAAGAATTACCCGCCTCGCGGCATCGGCTAGAACTTTTTAATTAGGCGTCACCGTGGCGATGCAAACCATCCAGGCCGATTTCGAAAATAATAAATTATCAAAAAAAATTTGGGTTAACCTATTCCCAGGCAGATTTAAATCAAGCTCCGGGCGAGTGGCCGGAGCTTAAATATCTCACGTTAGACTGGCTGTTTGCCGCCCTTGGGATTGTTTGGTGTGCCGCGCCGAGTGACAATAAACCGTTGCTGCGTGCCGATGTTCACTGGAGCCGTTGAACCCCAAGATCCACTGCATCGACCAAGCTGGTAACCTGCCCATCAGGGTTACCCATTAAGGGATGATAGAACGACTCATGACGTTGAATCCAAATGCCATGAAACCCGGCCTGGATCGCGCCGTGGACATCCCAGGCATGGGCAGCTACCAGCAGAGCATTCGCTGGGGCGCATGAGTATTTCAATGCTGCCAGGCGGTAAAGTTCTGTTTGCGGCTTCCAGATGCTGAAATCCTCCACCGATACAATATCGTCAACCAGATGTTCTATGCCGTTGTCGCGTACTAACTTCTCTGTATTGGCGCGGGAGCCATTAGTGAGCAGGACGGCCTGGCACTCTGAGTTTTTCGCCCTTTCAAGCGCGGGTTTGACATCTTGATGGGCGGGGAGCTGGGAGAAAATTCCCAAAATTTCCTTCAACGTGGTTTCATCGGCTTCGCGACCAAGGCTGTGCAGCAGTACCGTTAGTGTCCCTTTGGCGATGTCTGGAAAGGGCTGGAAGACGCCGCTGGCCGAGAGAGCGAAAGCATCTCTCAGCAGCTGTGCGAAAAAAAGTCGATCCGTACCGGCGGGCAGGTTTAACTCAGTCAGTTTATCTCCAAGCGGTGCCAGAGAAAAAACAGTTTCAATGACATCAAAGAAAATAATGCGCGGTTCTGCTTTTAGCGTTTGTAGGGACATTTCGGTACACCTATATCCATCATGAGAATGAAGGCCATGTTTTACGCCAGCTTGTCAGTAACACTAGAGCATTCAATATAACTGCGCTAATCACTCCTATAGAAGAAAGTGTCTTTGCAATCTCTAAGCGGGACTAAGAGGCAAAAAGACTTCAGGAGATCGAAATTAACTACGCTGCGCTGACCGGCCTAGCTTTCGGCTTCAAGCCCTTCGATTTGCGACTGCAGCGCCCGCATCTTTTACTTAACGTCGATCGTGGTTTAGTCCACTTGTAGCCGATTGATCGTTTGCAAATACGTTTTGCTCATTGGCCGAAACGCCCAGCGCGACACCGCCTGCCAAAAGCGCCAATACGGGTGCGGTGTAACGAACCTGGCGACGAAGCCTATTCAGCAAATCACAGCGTTTTTGTTTAGTTAGCGACATGAGGTTCACCTCAGTATCTAAAGGTTTTTATTTGTTGTTTCGCTATATGAGAGAACGTCCTCACGTTCTCCTTACGCTTCTTTTTGCTTTTTTTGTCATCACCATTGCCATTTATGAACCGATTGTTCCATAATCATTTAGGTCAGTTAAATACGTAACTTAGACAATCACTTATTACTCAGAAGGAGTTGGATGTGGCTGATTTTCCACTACATACCGCTGAAAGTGCACCTAAAGAGGCTCAAGCGAACCTTCAAGCTGCAGAAAAGAAGATGGGCTTTTTGCCTAATATCTTCGCCAAAATGGCGGAAGCACCGATGCTACTCGAAGCCTATCTAGCGCTTGATGGTATTTATGCCAAAACCAGCCTCAGCCCTGTTGAACAGCAAGCCGCTTTGCTCGCTATTAGCGCTGATAACCACTGCGAATTTTGTGTTGCAGCGCATACCGGAGGAATTAAGAAAGCCGGTGCCGATGACGAGATCATCAAAGATTTACGCGCTCGGAATACACCTAACGATGCCAAACTGGCTGCTGTAACGCGCTTTGCCCGCCATTTAAACGCACAGCGGGGCTGGGCTGAGCAAACCGAGCTGGATGCATTTATTGAGGCAGGCTTTACTCAACAACATGTGCTTGAGCTGGTGATTGGCTGTGCTCTGAAAACACTTTCCAACTACACCAACCATGTTGCTGGTACACCGCTTAATGAAGAACTTAAGCCATTAGCTTGGGAAGCTCCGGCGTCATAAGGCACGTGTGTATATGTGGTCGCCTGGCGGCCACAGACTGATTAGCTGCTTGCCGACATCGCCCCCACCTTTACCCAAGGACTTTGCTGTGATGACTGCCACGCACTCGACTGAAGAGCACATTGCTACGCTGCGGCCCAAGCTTGTCGCCTTCGCACGCTTGCAGTTGCGCGATAATACCGCCGCCGAAGATGCGGTGCAGGATACACTGGTCACCGCATTAGAGAAGCATCAGACCTTTTCGGGGCGTTCAGCGTTTGAAACGTGGGTGTTTGGTATTTTAAAAAATAAAATACTGGAACGATTCCGTCATGAGCGGCGTTACCTCGCTTGGCAAGACGAAGAACTAAGCGATGAGGATTCGTTTGAAAATCTATTTAAAGAGAATGGGCGCTGGCAAGCTGTCAGCAAACCCTTTCCTTGGGGCGAGCCCGACCAGATGCTCGAAAATGCGGCGTTTTGGCGATTACTCGACACCTGTTTAATGGTGCTACCGGCTAATATTGCCCAGGTTTTCACCATGCGAGAATTAATGGGGATGACCACCCAAGAGATTTGTGAAGCATTAACGCTTAGCGATGCAAACTGTTGGGTGATATTGCATCGTGCTCGCTTGAGACTACGTGGCTGTATTGAAAAGGGCTGGTTAACGTAATGGCAAAGATGCGAAGAAAAGCTATCTATCCTACCGCTAGACAAAGTTAACGCCTCATTTTGTAAGGAAATTAGCTTACAAGGCATAGAATGTTAGGCGTTTAAACATCTATTGGCCTTACTTTCATAGGCGTGCATTGAATGACACTGAACTTGTTGAAAGGGTTACGCATATGATGATGTGTCGTGAAGCAACGCGCTTAATGTCATTCAAACAGGATAGAGCGCTCACCTTTCGAGAAAGCACCGCGCTACGGTTTCATCTCTCAATGTGCAGGGCCTGTCGCACCTGTGCCCGCCAGTTTAATTTGCTACACAAGATCGGCGACCACCACCCCGATATACCTCGGACATCAAACGATAAAGGCGATCATCATGCCCCGTATTAATCGTAGCAATGCGGTTTTGATACTAGTGGCTAGTATATGCGGTTCACCGTTTATAGGGGCGGCACTCGCCCAGGAAGTGTATTTCAGCCCTAACCAGATCATGACTTGGCCCACCCGCAGCTTTGAGGGTGAAACCCGATACGCTATCGTTGAAAAATCAGGCCGTCGTGTATTAGAAGCCAAATCCCAAGGCCAAGCATCTGCCCGCTACCTTGAACGTGAAATCGACTTAAATAAAACGCCTTATCTGCATTGGTGCTGGCAAATAAGCACTACCTACCCAGGGTTGGACGAAACTACTAAAGCTGGCGATGACTACCCTGCTCGCGTTTATGTTGCACGTAAAACGGGACTTTTGCCTTGGCAGGTGGAGTCGGTGAACTATGTGTGGGCTTCCACCCAACCCCAGGGCGCTACCTGGCCCAATGCGTTTACGCAACGAGCACAGCTAATCGCTCTACAAAGCGGTGAAAATCGTATGGGCGATTGGGTAGCTGAAGTTCGCGATGTACGTGCTGACTTCGCTGAACTCTTTGGAAGCGGTCCTAGCCATATTGATGGCATTGCTTTAATGAGCGATGGCGATAATACCGGAGGTAATGCAACAGCCTGGTTTACCCATTTAGGTTTCTCTAGCACAAAAGATGCCCCCACCTGCCCGCAGTAAATATTTGAATTACTCTAAATACTCAAGATATTTTCATATAACAAATAAACTATTTGTTACTTTAACCCTCTTCCACCGTTACCTCAGCCCCGCAGAACAGCTTTCATACCGACCGTGGACTTGACCTGACTTATTGCCTGCAGCGCGTATCGTTCGGACAGAGTGATTTGGCCCTTCTGATAGTGACCAACCTGAGCAGGTTGACTCTCAATTCCTGCTATTCCGGACGAACGGCAGTTTCATCCGGACGCATGGCAATTCCTGGTAATGCGGCCGGCTCGTATGCTTATGGCGTGCCCTCGAAAGAGGGATCTACGGTGGCTCCCCGCCCTTACGGCGGGCAGCGCGGCAGCCGGTTCATACTCTCCAAAAGGATCAAAGCCATGACCGATTTTATTTTGAAGACACTCGACGGCGGAACACGAAGCCTTCCGGCCAAGATGATTTCGGCGCTGCGCGCTGATATGACCGGCCCACTGCTGCTGCCTGGCGATGAGGGCTACGACACGGCCCGCTGCGTCTGGAATGCGATGATTGACAATCGGCCCGCTCTGATCGCGTGTTGCGACGATGCCAATGATGTCGCAGCAGTAGTGAACTTCGCACGCCAGACCGATGCGCTCATCTCCATCAAAGGTGGCGGGCACAATATTGCGGGGAATGCGGTTACGGAGGGCGGCCTGATGATTGACCTCTCCGCGATGAACAACGTCGACGTGAATCCTGCGACACACCGCGTCCAGGTGGGGCCCGGCGCCACGCTAGCCGCTCTTGATGCGGCGACCATGCCCTACGGACTTGCTGTACCCGTCGGCATAAACTCGACGACCGGCATTGCAGGCCTCACGCTCGGCGGCGGCTTTGGTTGGCTAACGCGTGCGCACGGCCTCACGATCGATAGCTTGATTGCAGCCGATGTCATCACCGCTGATGGCGCGCGGCTGTGTGCTACAGCGGAAGAGAACCCCGACCTCTTCTGGGCGATCCGCGGTGGAGGTGGCAACTTTGGTGTTATCACCCGTTTCGAATTCCAGGCAAGGGTTGTCCGGTCCAACCTGCTTTGCGGTCTACTCTTCCTGCCGCTCGAACGGGCACGGGAGCTCTTTGCGCTCCAACGGGAGCTGATGGAAGGCGGTTCGGAGGAGTTGACGACGTGGATGGTGGTGCGCAATGCGCCGCCGATGCCTTTCCTGCCCGAGGAATCGCACGGCACCGGTATCGCGTTGATGGCGTTTTGCTGCGCCGGAGAACCCGAAGAGGGCGAAGCCTTAATTGCTCCGCTCCGAGCGATCAAAAACCCACTCGCGCTTCTGGCGGGCATTCAGCCTTTTGTCGAGTTCCAGCAGATCTTTGATCCGCTCCTGATACCCGGTGCGCGCAACTATTGGAAGTCCCACGACCTGCTTGAATTACCCGACACCGCTGTCGAAGCGCTTATCGAGGCCGTCGATCGCTTGCCCGACGCGGAAACGGAGATTTTTGTCGCTCACATAGGCGGCGCAATGTCTCGCGTCCCCCCGCATGAGACCGCCTTCGTTCAGCGCCGCCCCCATTACGTGGTCAACATCCACACTCGCTGGCAGGATCCGGCAAAGGACGACGCAGCCCGTGGCTGGGCGCGAGGGCTTTTCGAGGCACTTGCTCCTTACTCAGCGGGCGTCTACGTCAACTTCATGCCGGCCGAGGAAAGCGCCCGGGTGGCTGAGGCCTACGGCGCAAACTATGCCCGACTCACAACAATCAAAGCCTGCTACGACCCGGAGAACCGGTTCCGTCTCAACCAGAACATCATACCCGACGCTGAGGTACAGCTGGCCGGGTGATGGTCATAATGTGCCGCTGGAGATAGCCTCGGCGGCGCGTTCTTCCGGGGCAGTCAGCGATGCCGCGCGCTTTGCCGCCAGTGCGCTGGTGATAGGCCCGTCATCCGCTTGAAGGCACGGCTGAACGAGGCCTCGGACTCATAACCGATCTCGTCCGTAATCTGGGCGAGCGTTGCCGTCCCTGCACTAAGCAGACTTGCCGCTCGCTGCATCCGCCAACTCGTGAGATAGCTCATGGGCGGTATGCCCAGAAGCGCTGTGAATCGCTCTGAAAGAATGGTGCGCGACATTCCCGCCTCGCGCGCGAGTTCTGCAACCGTCCAGTGGCGGGCGCAATCGCGGTGCAACAGGCGCAGCGCTCTGCCTACAGCGGGATCGCGCAGACCGGCGAGCCAGCCATCCGCATTAGAAGGCAGGGAAGCCGCGTACCTCCGGATCACCTCTATGAAGATGAGCTCACTCAGCTTGACCAGAACCCCGCCGCTGCCAGCGTCGGTCGCTTCCGTCTCACGCGCAGCGGCGCTGATCAGATGTCCAAGGAATCCGTCGCCGCAGCCGTCGTAGCCATTAGGTACATGAATGACCCGAGGGAGCGCCGAGATCAGCGGATTGAAAGGTGCCCCGTCACAGCCGAGGAAGCCACACAGAAGCCGAGTGGTACCAACTTCACCGTCCCGGAAGTCAATGTGGAACGGCAGCGAGCGCCCGCGCGCGACCTCATCGAATGCAGCGAGGTTCGGCTCCGCATCAAGGCCCGGCTCACTGGCAAGGACATGCGTGTCGCCGTGCGGAAAAACCACCACGCTTCCGGGCCCCAGCTTGATCGGCAGGCTGTCGGGATTGGTCAGCCTTGTCCAGCAGCTACCTTCGACAATGACGTGGAAGTCGATCACGTGCTGCGCGCCAGATACCACTGTCTGCGAAATTGTTTCTTTGGGCGGCGCTGCCGCCACCCAGGGCGCTGCCGCGTCCACCTCGAAGAACACCGCGCCGGACAGACGGACAGACGGACGGACGCTACGCAGCATTTCGGAAAGAAAATCGTGGTCGATCACATCCTCACCTCACACGCAATCGCCAGGCTCTTTCCTATTTCTGACCCATATCATTGAGGCGACCTGGACTGATTTGAACTCTATCATGTTCAGCCATAACAGGTGGCACTTGGTGCTGGTGATAATCAACCAGGGCGACAGCTAGGCGATCCTTGGCTTCTACAACTCAATATCTGGGCCCTCTGGAAGGAATGCTCACAGAAGCATGTCGGCGCGGTATCGCTTCTGGTGTGGCTTGAGCTTGTCAGCGTGGACGTTGGCAATCGCTAGGCTGATATCGGGGAGTAATTAAAGGCACGCACCGACGAACATCTGCAACCGTTCCTGAGCACGAAGTATCTCTACAGTCTCGCCCACGTTCGCGCTCGCGGCGAGGTCGAATCCACGATGCGCAGGCTCAATCTCGTCCTGCCGCTTCTGGCCGAAATCGGCCAAGAGCTGTCATTCAGACGAAGCTGATATAACACCAACAGCACGCGCGGCTGCGGAATGAAGGCGAAGCAGCAATGTAGTAGACGTCGCCGTGAATGTTCTTGTTAGGCACTGGACTCATAACTCCCATTCAAGCGAGCTCTGCTCTTTAAGGCTATTGGGAGTGTGAAAACGATCTACATATGGGCCAGACCTGATGTGATTCATCAAGCGCCAAAACCATTGTTTAGCAATCTCCTGAGTGATCCCATCTGGATAATCGAACCGATAGGACAGCCCATCATTTCCGGATTTGTACGAAACTGCGAACAAGGGCTCCAAGTATCTCTGAATACCCCACCGTACCTCGTTTAACAATTCCGCCATCCAGGTTGCATAATAGATAAAATAGTTTTGTTCCAGATGCTCCTGAAAATCTTCTAACGCAAGAGGAATCAACTCAACAGGAACGTCGTAGCCGTGATCAGAGAGAATCCTATGAATGCCTTTGGAAACACCAGTTAATCTTGAAATATTATGCTTTGAACTGTTTCCGGAAATTTTTAAAAACTCAATTCTTGATACTTCTATTTCTGCATTCACATCCAGTGTGGGCAACCAAAGTTTTACAGAGGCCTTTTGATTTAACCAATCTTTCAATTCTTGAACCGCATCTTCGAGTTTGCAACCGCTGCCATCAATACCAAGGTACTTATTGGTGCAAACCGCATCGAGAATATCAACACAAGATCCAGAAACGCCGGTTAATCGACTGTCTCCAGCTTCTTTGGCGAAATCAAGGAATCGAATAATGAACAACGACCGATGAACAATATCCTTAAAATAAACAAGCGCTTCGCCAGCGGATCTCGAGCTTTTTCTGACGTCAAGCAAGGCATGATTAACTATTTCGTTAACCGCCTCTGTGCAGATGCATAACCCTATGGCTTCTCGCTCGGTACTGGTCAGATCCATACTCAATTCCGTTGCCTAAAGCCTTGCTCACCGGAAAATTGGGAGCGCAGCGAGTAATTTCCCCGGGTGCAGCAACTTGTTAGGGGCTAGGACCGCCGCTATCCCTAGGGTCAGGTCGGTTCCCCGGCCGGGGCGGACGGCCAAAGGCTGCACGAAGATTACGAACCCCTTCTCCCAAAGGGGGAAGCTCAGCCTTGATTGGACCGAATTCAACTCGCCCACCTGAAAGGATAACTGCGACGGTCAACGCGATAGATATACCGGCAAAAACAATGGTCAGAGGATTCTCACGGTGTATATCCGTTATGCCGAGAGTCCTGTCACCGAGTCCGGCATGCGCATATTTCGCAATCTCTCGCCAGTCAATGCCATGGATATCAGTGCGAAGCGTCATTGCTAGTCGCTTTGCTTCATCAATGTCTTGCGCGTACCCACCCTCGGGTAACGAAATTGCAGCAGCGGCATAAACCGACCTGAAGTGATAAAGAAAATCAGTGAGCGTTTCGACGTCTATCGGCCCGCCGTCAGTTTCAAAAACCACTACGCATTGCGATTGTTCTTCCATTCTTCCTCCTTTGTGGATCACGCATCACCCTAATGCCGAGCGCACCGGCGGCCTTTTTGAAGCGAAGCGGAGAAAAGCCCGTCCGAGTGTTGTTAAACGATAGCTGGCGGCTCTGCCCCATAAGCTTTCAATAGGTTTCGCAGGTTTTCGTTCGTGAGCAGGTTTTTTGCAAACACTTCAAGCTTTTTACGTTTAGGAACGTTTTTCCACCTCTTATCTTTGCTCGCAGTCAGTTTGTAAAAAAAGTCCCAAGCCTGTTGGTATCCACTATCATCAAACTGAATTTTTTGAATTCCAATAAAATCAGGTCGAGACGGATAGTTCAAAAGCTTGTATCGCCCAGGGCCGACTCGCTCAAATATCTCATGTTTGGCTTTCTTCTCAGTATCACCGGAATTTCGACAGTAATTGTTTATCGTTCTTGTAACAGTAGATGCTGCTTCGGCACCAATATCTCGATCAGTCTTACTTAATGCTAGAATGATCGCTTCGATTTCCCCTTCCCCATTCGACCTGTTCATCAGAACGTCGACGATGTCTTCCAACCAAGTCTTTGAAAGCGGCAATTTATCAATTAACTCATTACCTTCCACAAGATCAACCTCCTGATCGAGAGTGGGGCCCGTTTGCTAGGTATTAAACTGCTTTTCTTATGATTGTATGAACGCGCTGGCACTTTTTCCCGGCAAATGCAGCCTGCCAGATTCTCCCAAGCCTATGATCCTTGAGACTATTAATTATCATTAGGCTGTATAGCCTAAATTCGAGCTCCTTCTGCATTTGCAGGAATGACCTCTTTGGGTCGAGCCCCGACTATAAATTAACCTTAGCACATGACGAGCATGAATTGAGCCATTCTTTGACCTCCACCTGATGGAGGAACATGCCATGAACGTTGTGACTGAAATCTCCTGTACACCTACACCTTGGAATAAAGGTAAGTTAGTTGGTCAGAAGTCGCCTCTGCGCCTTCGAGATATCTGGGCTATACGTGTGCGCCTACAGCTTGCCAAAAAGACGAGAGACCTAGCCCTCTTCAATTTAGCCATCGATAGCAAATTACGGGGCTGCGACCTTGTCAATTTACGAGTCCGGGATATAGCCCATGGTGCGTGCATATCCCCACGAGCCATCGTGATGCAGCAAAAAACGCATCGACCTGTCCAGCTCGAAATAACCGAGCAAACGCGTATTGCTATAATGGACTGGATACAGCTTGCTCAACTTAGAAACGAAGACTTCTTGTTTCCCAGCCGCATCAATAGCGCAAAGCATCTTTCAACACGCCAATATGCTCGTATCGTGAAAGCCTGAGTCACCGAAATAGGTCTAGATGCGTCAATTTATGGCACGCACACGGTGCGTCGTACAAAAGCTTCGCTGATATATCGTCGCACGAAAAACTTAAGGGCAGTGCAGCTGCTCCTGGGTCATACGAAGCTGGAAAGCACCGTCAGATATCTTGGGATTGAAGTAGATGATGCTTTGGAAATGGCAGAACAGACAGAAGTTTGAGAAGGATAAACGACGGCCTATTTCGGGCCGTCGTCGTCCTACCAGGAGCGGATGCTAAAATGACAAAAGATAATCGGCACTTTGATAACCTCGCCACTCGCCTTTTCCCGGTGCATGGCTGAGCTCCATACTTAGGCCACGTCTACAGCAATTTTTCGAATGACTTGGTTCCATCGAAATAAAGAAATAATTAAAACTGTTGTAGATACAACGATCAACAATAAATTAGTCAACACAACGTCTTCAAGACGAAGCAGCCTTTCACCTATTTGGATAGTGAAAAAAGCTACTATCCAGTAAATAGCAATAAAGTATATATGAGGTAAAACCGTCCTAGCCATTCCGTCAAAAACTCCACACTCGCATTGTGCCAATAAGTGCCAAGCTGAAGCGGACAAATGCCAAAATGAAATTGCTGCAATGATACTTACCCAGCTTGGGCGAAGTTGGAAAGCATTAGCTAGAACAAGATAGAGAGTAAACGCCATCACCAAATCTAGATAAAATCGCAAAAAACTAAGCGAAGAAGTATTAAAAGGGAATTTTTTAACCAGCGCGTGATACACAGCAATGTCGTAAACAACAAATGAGAATATTGAAACTCCAACAAATATCGTTAATACGAATTCATTAAAACCTTGCGACCAAGCATCAAGAACTACAGGCTCATAACGTTGGATACCAAGAGCAACAATTGCGCCAAACACTACATCAATAAACCACACCCATCGTAGGCTTTGCTCTGAAGTAGCATTCATGCGTATTTCCTTTATTAGCATTAAATACAAGGAAGTACTTATCTAGTAATCTTTCCACACAGCATCGCTAAAATCAAAGAAACTAATTTAATAAAGATAAATTAAGGGATAGCGGAAGAAATCACCTTACTACATTACTGTGTTACATGGATTAAGTTAGGCCATTATATTCTTAGTTTTGAATCATAAAAATTCTTTCCTGACTAAGCAGCATAGTGCAAACTTCCGCAATCTGCGAATCAGACGGCGCGTACTATAATTTGATGAACGTGCAGACATACTTGTCCGGAAAATGCAGCCTTTCAATTATCCCAATCTCATGACCTTGCTAGAAATTAATTTCCATTAGGCTACATATTAAAAACTCGATCGCCTGCTGCACTTCCCGGCATGTCTGCTCAGGGTCGAAATCTGTCTATGACAGGTATTCAAAATTCTTAGACCACAATAGCGATGTATGTAGCCTGTGTCATCTTTGGAATAGCAGCTTAGGGCTGTCATGCGGGTAAAGCTTTGGGAAAGGATACTCAGTGGCATGCCTGTGAACGCTGCAGGGATAGAAGAGCTTTCCATAGGCATCCCAGTCGCTTCGAAGAAAGCCAATTGCAAGGTGTGGGTTAAAATGTGAGTCAAAAATCTTCAGGCAACAAAAAAGCCCCTGACGAATCAGGGGCTTTTCGAAATAAGTGGCGGAGGGACAGGGATTCGAACCCTGGATAGGCTATTAACCTATGCCGGTTTTCAAGACCGGTGCATTCAACCGCTCTGCCATCCCTCCGGCTTACGGGTGCATATACTATCAGCTTTCCCTTGGAAGTCAACGCCTTTAGTACAAACGTAACCCAACACGGGTAATCTTTCCGCCTTCCATATCACTCACCACCCAATGAATACCGTGCCAATCAACGTCGTCCCCTATTACCGGGTGGCCACCCACACGTAAGGCAATAAACTCAGCCAGCGTCATGCTCTGCTCACCGGGGCTTAGCGTTAGACCATAGGCTTGGGCAATATCTTGCATGAGCGCACTGCCATCCAGTGTAAAGGTACCAAAGAAGGCACGTTCCTGCTTAAGCTTGGCGTCGCCATTAAAAAGCCGGTTAAGAGAATACAAATCTTCGGATCGGCCGATAACACAAATGACGTCACCCAGCTTTAGGCGTGTACTGCCCTTCGGGTGAAGCATGGCGTGATTGCGGAAAAGCGCTGAAATCAATGCCCCCGAAGGAAAGCGCAACAGCCGAATGGGCACATCATCCAAATCCTGGTTCTCTACGCCATATACAAATAGCTCAAAGTCGTTTTCCGGCAGAATACCCAGCGGACCGCGTCGGTTAGGCACGGTGCCTATCGGCACTTCTACTTTCAACCACTTGGCCATCAGCGTCAGCGTACCGCCCTGAATTAACAGCGACATCAATACCACTGCAAACGCGACATTGAAGTAAAGCGAGGAATTTTCGACCCCGCCGATGACAGGAAAAATCGCCAGTACGATCGGTACCGCCCCTCTTAACCCAACCCAAGCAATAAAGAAGATTTCCCGCCAGCGAAATTTAAAAAATGGCTTAATGCTAATCAGCACGGCCAAGGGGCGTGCGATAAAAATCAGCGCCAGTGCCACCAACGCAGCGGGCAGTGCTACGTCCCAAAGTTCACTGGGTGTCACCAGCAGGCCAAGCACCAGGAACAGCCCAATTTGGCTCAGCCACGCCAGGCCATCGTGAACCGGAAGAATAAAGTTAAGGTGGCGCCCCGGCTGGTTACCAATCATCAATCCCGCAAGGTAAATCGCCAAAAAGCCACTACCGCCCAGCACGCTGGTTAAACCGAACACGCTGAACCCCAGCGCCAATGCCAACATGGCGTAAAGGCCCGGGGCTAAATCGAGCCAGCGCAGCAACTTGGCACTTAACCAACCGCCCCCCAGCCCGACAATCAAACCAATACCAAATTGAGAAAGGAAAAACAGCAGCGTTTCAACGGGACCGCCAATATCTCCGACTAACAGCTCGACCAACATCAACGTCAGGAAAATGGCCATCGGGTCGTTGGTACCCGATTCAATTTCAAGCGTGGCGCCTACCCGCTCATTGAGATTGACACCCCGACCACTGAGCATAGAGAAAACCGCAGCGGCATCGGTAGACCCAACGATGGCGCCTACCAGCATGCCTTGCACCACGGTGAGGTCAAAAATCAACATGGCGATAACGCCCACAAGGGCGCTGGTAATAAACACCCCGAAGGTCGCCAGGGAGAGTGCGGGTTTAAAACCAACCCGGAACGTTTTAAGACGCGTGCGTAAACCACCGTCTAACAAGATCATGGCAAGCGCGAGGTGCCCGATTGCAAAAGCCATGGAGTAGTCATCAAACTCGACACCCAGCACGCCCTCTTCACCTGCCAACATGCCTAACCCAAGGAAGATTAAGAGCAGCGGCACACCCATCATTGATGATAAACGGCTGGCCAGAATGCTGAGTGCCATCAGCGAACCGCCTACCAAAAAGAACATATAAATTGCGTCCATGACTCTCCGTCTCTACATCAATACAGCGCTATTATTGCATGTAAGCGTTGAATTTACTGTGTCTTCTCCGCACTCCCTTATGGTTAAAGGGCTGGTCAGAAGCTTTCCAAGGCGGCTACACTTCGCCGTTACGACATCTGGAGTTACTGACTATGTTGCGTTGCCTATCCCGCTATTGGCACCCTATCCTATTTAGTCTAATTTTTACTTTATTGTTTTTTAATTCATCATCTTACGCAAACGAAGAAAGCGCAGACATTGAAGAAAATAGCTCAGAAACGGCTCCGCTAACACTGGATACAGCGGTTGAAGTGCCTGATTCCTTGTGGCAACCCGCTGGCAACGAAAGCGTAGAGGCAGTGCCCACCATGGCAGTCACCCCGCCCCCGCCTCTCGAGCCACCGCCGGTTAAAAGTGTGACCCTGATGCTTGATTGGTACTTGAGCCCACAGCACGCAGCCTTAGTCATTGCTCAAGAAAGAGGCCTGTATGCTGCTCAAGGACTTGAAGTTAATCTTCTGTCGCCAGCCGACCCATCCATCGCCATCAAACTGTTAACGGCTGGCGAGGTTGACCTGGCATTAACGCGACAGCCACTGCTTCATTTACATGCTCATAATGGCGCACCAATCGTTCGAATCGCGACACTGATTGAAACCTCGCTCACGGCGGTCATAGTGCTGGGTGAGGAGCAGTTGGAAACCGAAAATACCCTGGCAGAGTTACACTATGGTTATACGACGGGAGAAGGACGCGACCTGAGCATTCCTCGTTTGCTACCTCGCTCCGTGCAGCAAACGGATGATTTCACTGCGCCGATCAATCTACACTTCGATCCAATTCGAGCAATGAGGGAAGGCCAAATTGACGCAGTAGCGGATGGTTACTACCACACCCTTCCCCAGCAACTGGCGACTGAAGGCATTAATACTCACACCATTCGTTTCGATGAGCTGGATATACCGCGTACTGACGGCTTAGTAGTGCTGGCTAATAGCGATACCCTTGTTCGCCGTGCCGATACATGGTCCCGCTTTGTGCTTGCTCTTGAACAGGCGAGTCACTGGATTATCGATAACCCCGACGCTGCCTGGGAATTGCTAATTAGTGCCTATCCTGTGCTCGAGAATGACATCAACGCTAGCGCCTGGGAGGATATCCTACGCCGTATGGCGCTGAATCCTGCGGCATTAGATAGCCGACGCTACACTGCATTTGAAACCTATTTGCAGCAACAGGGACTTATCGACGACACTTTACCCGTATCGCGTCTCGCGATAGACCCTCACGCTTTATAGCAACGTATTTATATGTTTTTACCTACGACCATGGCGGCGCATGAGCGAAACAGCTTTAATTTTTGTAGATATTGAAACCACAGGCACCCGCGCTACACGTGACCGAATTACCGAAATAGCCGCCTTGAAAGTCATCAACGGTGAGCTGGTTGATCGCTGGTCGAGTTTGATTTACCCAGAATGCAAAGTGCCCGCGCAAATCACCCAGTTAACCGGGATTCGTGATGAAATGCTCAGCGACGCGCCTCGCTTTGTTCACATCGCCGAGTCGCTTAGAGAGTGGCTGGGCGACGGGCAATTGGTGGCTCACAATGCGCGCTTTGATTACAGTTTTCTGCGCAATGAGTTTAAGCGCGCAGGGCAGGATTTCCGGGCGTCGTTGATATGCACGCTGCGTTTATCGCGGCGGATAGCGCCCCAGGAACGACAACACAATTTAAAAGCCCTTCTAAACCGCTACGGCATTGCCCCTATCCGACACCACCGGGCTGGCGATGATGTGGATGCCCTGTGGTCGCTCTGGCAAGCCTGGCAGGTTGAGCACAGCGATGAAGCATGGCAGAGCCTGTTAGGCGATGAGCGCCGCCACCGAACGCTGCCCGCCCATCTGGATAGCGCTCAGTTGGAAGGGTTGCCCGCAGGCCCCGGTGTTTACCTGTTTTACGGCCACAATCGGTTGCCCTTGTATGTTGGCAAGAGTGTCAATCTACGCAGTCGCGTCCTGGGGCATTTTCAACGTGACCATCAGGACGATAAAGAGATGCGCTTAGCCCAGCAGGTGCAACATGTCGAATGGGAAGAAACCGCGGGTGATTTAGGCGCTCAGTTGCGTGAGGCGCAGCTGGTTAAAACGTTAATGCCGATTATGAATCGACAGCTGCGTAAACAGCGCAAGTTGACTACTTGGCACTGGCAAGAAGAAGCAGCCCACCCTGAGTTACTCAGCGGCAGCGCCCTAAACCAGGCTCTAAGCCAGTCATTGGGCGGTACGCTGTATGGTTTGTTTCGTAGTGCACGAGAGGCGAAGAACGTGCTACGTGCCCTTGCTGAAGAACAGCAGCTCTGCCCTCAAGTATTGGGGCTTGAGAAAGGCAAGGGACGCTGTTTTGCCAATCAGGTGGGTAAGTGCCGCGGGGCCTGTTGTGGCCAGGAAACAATCGCCGCGCATACCCAACGGGCAAAGGCGGCATTACAACAGCTCCAGGTAAATGTGTGGCCCTGGCCAGGTAGCATTGCAATTGCAGAAAAGTCGATGGGCAAAGCGGCCCCTGCGTGGCATGTTGTCCGCCAATGGTGTTATTTAGGCAGTGCGCCAAGCCTTAAAAAAGCGCAAGCGCTTGCAGACACACCAGCAAGCTTCGACGTCGACAGTTACCGCATACTGAACCGTTTTTTGCGTTACCCAGAACAGCATGGGCTAACGGTCACGCCGCTGTGACGCAGCTATGTACTCTTGCAACTATGCTTCTTTTGCAACTATGTTCTTTTGAAACTACGCCTCTTTTGCAACGACTCAGCATGCAACGACTGAGCGTGCTTCTACTGGGCATCAATGAACGCCACCACTGCCTGCTGGAAGGCCTCTGGCTGGTCGGCGTGAAGCCAATGCCCGGCGTTTTTCAGCGTTACCACGCGGGCGCGGGGCAACACCTCGCGTAGCGCGGGAAGCATATCATCAGCCACATAATGGGATTCGCCGCCCCGCAGCACCAACACGGGGCCATCGTAGGGCTGCTGCCCATCCGGCACGCCTATGATGTCATTGTAACCACGCTTAATCTGGTCTAATCCTACTCGAAGCGCCATCACGTTATCCTCATTACGCACCAGATTGGTGGCTAAGAACAACCGAGTGGGTCGAGAATCGACGTGTTCACCTAGCAATTCATCGGCTTCGCGGCGATTTTTTGGCTGTCCTTCACGCACGTTCTCCAGCGCTGCAAACACATCATCATGACCGTGCTCATAAGCCACCGGGGCTATATCGGCAACAATCAATGATGCCACTCGCTCAGGCGCCATGCGCGCCAAACTAATGGCCACCTTCCCGCCCATCGAGTGGCCGAGCACGTGAGCGCGCTCAATCGCGAGCTTATCGAGCAGTGCAATGACATCATCCACCATGGTGGCGTAACGCATACCTTCTGCATGGGGTGAACGGCCATGATTACGCAGATCCAGCGCAATGACACGTCGGGTGCGCTGCCATACTTTTACATGCGAACGCCAGTTATCGGCACTTCCCAGCAAGCCATGAATCACCACTAGCGGAGCAGTGTCCGCGGAGGCATCTTCGGCGGGCATATCAATAAAATGAAGATCAACAGTGGCGACGTCTGTCATCCTTGCTCCTAAGCAGTGATAGTCATGGGAGTGTGTTAACACATTAGGCGGTGCGTGGTGCGGCATCCACTTGGCCTGTCCAGACAACCAACCGGCGTGTTAGCCAAGCGAGTAACAAGCCATACAGCGGTAGGAAAAACAGCAGACTGATGGCGAGTTTTATCGCGTAGTCAACAGCGGCAATTTCTATCCAATTGGCAGCCATAAACGGGTCTGGGCTGTTATAGAACGCTGCCGAGAAGAATGCAAAGGTATCGGCGAGGTTACCTAGCACCGTTGAGCATACGGGAGCCACCCACCATGCCCACTGGCGTAAGCGATCAAATACCTGTACATCCAGCAATTGACCAATCACGTAGGCCAGAAAACTGGCAAGCGCGATACGGGCGACAAACAGGTTCCATTCCGACAGTGCTTCAATCCCGGCGAAACTGCCACGGGGGAAAACCACCGATACCACATAGGAAACCAACAGTGCAGGCAGCATAACGCGCAGGATGATCGAACGAGCCGGCCCTTTACCAAACAGACGCACCGTGAGGTCGGTGGCTAGAAAGATAAACGGAAAACTAAACGCGCCCCAAGTGGTATGGAAGCCAAATAGCGTAAACGGCAGTTGAACCAAATAATTACTGGCGGCAATAATACCGATATGGAAAGCCACCATTACCATTAGGCAGCGGCGGTGCTGAGTCTCACTCAATGCAAACATGGATAGACCTTTTTTTAAACGAGAAGAGGGGTTAGGGAACCCTCGAAGATAAGAAACGCCACCAGCAAGTCACTTTAGACCAACCTAAGTCGCTTTAGACAACCCGTGCGTTCTGGGGAGCGGTATTATACGTTTTCTACAGCGTAATAAAAGTCGGGCACTGCTAGTTAGTAAGTCAGTGAAATAGTAAGACAAGGAAATAGTAAGACAAGGAACGTAAGGCAATGAAAGCCGCCCGCATACGGGGCGGCTTGTGAGCGCTTAATCGAGTGGCTTGGCTTTGTCGGCAGCCCCCACTGAGCGCTCACGCATGGCAGCATGAACGTCTGCCAAGCTAGTGGGGTCGTCTATGGTGGAAGGGATACCGAAGTCTTTACCATCGGCAATCGTACGCAGCAGCTTACGTAAAATCTTACCCGAGCGCGTTTTGGGTAGCCGATCAACGACTAGCACCTGCTTGAAACAGGCAATCGGCCCAATATGCTCACGCACACGCGCAATCAGCTCGGCCTCCAGTGTCGCCTCATCGCCATCAAAGCCATCTTTAGGAATCACTAGGCCGATCGGCATCTGCCCCTTCAAATTGTCGTGAATCCCAATCACCGCACACTCGGCCACCGCAGGATGCGCACCCACCACTTCTTCCATTTCGCCAGTCGAGAGTCGGTGACCCGCGACGTTAATCACATCATCGGTACGTCCCATAATGAACAGATAACCCTGCTCATCAAAATATCCACCATCGCCCGTTAAGTAGTAGCCAGGAAATGCTGCCATATAAGCGCTATGAAAACGCTGTGGATCGCGCCAAACACCGGTCAAACAACCAGGCGGCATCGGCTGTTTGATGACCACACTGCCCTGCTCCATCGGCTGTGCCTGCTCTCCATCACGATTGAGCACTTGAACATTAAAGCCGGGAACGGGAAATGTGGCAGACCCCGCTTTGGTTGGCATCGGTTCAATACCTGGCAAGTTAGCCGCAATCGGCCAGCCGGTTTCGGTTTGCCACCAGTGATCAATCACCGGCACATCAAGCAGATCATCCAGCCAGTGGAATGTCGGTGGGTCTAGCCGCTCTCCGGCTACATAGAGATGTTTGAGGCTACTGATATCGTATTTCTGCAGTTGCTTGGCGTCAGGGTCCTCTTTCTTAATCGCGCGGAAGGCGGTGGGGGCAGTGAAAAAGCTCTTAACCCGGTACTCCTCAATTAAACGCCAAAAGCTACCTGCATCCGGTGTTTTTACCGGTTTTCCCTCATAAACCACGCTGGTACAACCGAGCAACAAGGGAGCGTAAACAATATAGGAGTGCCCTACCACCCAGCCGACATCCGAGGCGGTAAAGAACACTTCGCCCGGCTCCATGGCGTAAATCGCTTGCATCGAATAGGCCAAGGCAACTGCATAGCCCCCCGTATCGCGCATGACACCTTTGGGTTTACCGGTAGTGCCGGAGGTGTAGAGAATATACAGCGGATCGGTCCCCTTCACCGGCACGCAGTCGGCAAAAGGCGCCTTGGCGACGAGCGCCTCCCAATCGTAATCCGTGGTACTTTCGTGAGTACCCAGCTCAGCCCGGTGCACTTCACGCTGGTAAACGATGCAGGCATCCGGCTTATAGGCGCTTAGTTCAATCGCTTGATCTACCATGGGCTTATACGGCAGCACCTTGCCCAGTTCGATACCGCAGGAAGCCGCCACCACGACTTTGGGCTCGGCGTCTTCTATACGGGCTGCCAGTTCGTAAGGCGCAAAACCGCCAAACACCACGGAGTGAATGGCGCCTAGGCGGGCGCAGGCGTACATAGCCACCAGCGCCTCAGGAATCATGGGCATATAGATCACCACACGATCGCCCTTCTCAACCCCTAACTGAGTCAACGTCCCCGCAAAGTAAGCGACTTGATCACGCATTTCGCGGTAGCTAATAGTTCGCTTGGATTGTGCTGCGGGAGAGTCCCAGAAAATCGCCGCCTGATCACCGCGCCCGTTTTCAACGTGGTAATCCAGCGCGGCGTAGCAAAGATTCATTTCACCATCGCTAAACCAGCGCGCATGCTGTTGCTCATCGTAGCTGAGGATGGTTTGAGGCGGTGTGTACCAGGGTATGCGCTTGGCTTGTTCGGCCCAGAACGCTTCCGGGTGCTCAATCGAGTGTTGATAGGTAGGTTGGTAGCGAGTCATAGTGTCTCTATCTTTATTGTAGTGGTGGTATAGAAGGATTGTTGACACTGTATAAAGGAAATCGACCTCACACCCTCATACTATGGGCTAAATAGCGACCAAAGCAGCAACTGTTCTAGCAGCATTGTCGACAAGTGGGTCGCTGTCTGCCTACCATTGATTAAGCGTTAAACAGCAATTTGGACAAAACTCGCTAAATTACTGATCATTAATTAACTTGATCCTCGCGACGCGATGATGCTTCGAAAAACAAATAACAATGCTTATAAAAACGCTGCTTATAAAAAACGCACTGTAACAGCGTAGGCAAGGAGATCATTATGTCTGCTTCTACAAGCGCCGCTACACGCCTGCTTGAACACAATTGTCGTGCGATTGAGGCAGGCACTAACCTGCTCAAAGCGCTGGCCAACGAAAAACGGCTGCAAATACTTTGCCTACTTGCAGAGAAAGAGCTGTCAGTTACTCAAATAAACCAACAGCTCGCCTTAAGTCAGTCGGCACTATCACAGCATTTAGCTATTTTAAGGCGTGATGAACTCGTTGATACTCGGCGGGAGTCACAAACTATCTATTACTCATTGAGCAGTGAAAGTGCCAAGGCAGTCATTAATACCTTGGCACATCATTACACAGCATAAACTTCAGTTTGCGGCATACTCAGCGACGCTGCCACCCAGCGGCGTCGATCAAGCCAAGCACCTTAAGAGTGGCACTTTCCACACCTGCCGATACCGCCAGCCCCAGCTTCCGAGTCATTGTTTTTTGAGGCTCAAGTTTGACGGCAAAGACCTGCGCCTCGACCATGCGCTCAACCAGATAGGCTTCACTGGTACCGACACTGTCTACAAGCAGATTGGACAACGCTTCACTGCCGTACCAGATCTCACCTGTCGCCAGCTTATCGATATCCATCGCAGGCCGCCGTTCTGCCACATAACCTTTAAATAACCGGTGAGTATTCTCTAAATCCTCTAAAAACTTAGCCTTACCCTCTTCAGTATTTTCGCCAAGCACGGTTAACGTGCGCTTGTATTTGCCAGCGGTCAGGAGCTCAACGTCCACATCATGGCGTTTTAACAAGCGATGAATATTAGGCACTTGTGCCACCACACCGATGGAACCAATCACTGCAAAAGGCGCGGCTTTAATATGTTGTGCGGTACAGGCCATTAAATAGCCCCCACTCGCAGCCACCTTATCAATACATACAGTTGTTGTTAGCCCTGCCGTACGCAGGCGGTCTAATTGTGCCGCCGCCAAGCCATAGGCATGAACAAGGCCACCGGCAGACTCAAGACGAACGACTACCTCATCGTTTTCGGCAGCAACATCGATGATAGCTGACACCTCTTGGGCAAAGCGCTCGGTTTGCGATGCCTTCAGGTCACCATGAAAATCGAGCACCCAAACCCTTGCTTCCTGAGCTGCGTTCTGATCATGTTTGTGGGCTTTATGTCGCTTTTTGTCCTCGCTACGAAATGCTTTTAGCAGCTTTTTGCGACCACCAGGCAACGCAGCGGTCAGGCGTAAACGCCGCACGCGACGACGACGCTGGTCATTAAGCGGCTCAATATAAAGTTTTAAGTCGCTCTCTTTTTCTTGCTTCGTTCGCGCGACAAGAAGCAAGCCAAGCCCTATCAGCGCCATTACAATGGTGGTCTGAACTAAAAACGTACCCATTTCCGCTATCCATTCATTCATTCACGTTCTCCATTGAAAAGGTTGATTCCTATAGGTTGAGCACTCAGCCTAAACGTTGCAGGGTATTACCACCGCGCTTGATTGAAACGCATGTATGAAATAATCTCGCTTGCCACTATGATGGTTTCTTGAGGCTATTATCGCTAGCCTCGGTCTAATTTACCTAATTGAGAGATATGTTATGTCTAACAACACCCTTGAGAAGCTAAAAGCACGCTTCAACCCAGAAGCGGCCGAGGGCATGAATGAAGTATTTCAGTTCCACTTCTCAGATGCGGGCAGCTACTACTTGAATATCCAGGATGGCACGCTAGATATTCAAGAAGGTGAGCATGATGATCCTTCCGTTAGCTTAAGCCTAACGACTGACACACTAAAAGGGATTATGAGTGGCGACATTAATGGCATGACGGCGTTCATGACAGGCAAACTGAAAGCAACCGGTAATGTCATGTTGGCCACTAAGCTGACTAGCCTCTTCCCCAGTGAGTAAAGCCATCGTTAGCGTGCATTGGGCACGCAGCGCCGCTTAGCGCCAGCGTGCCAAATGGGTTTCGATCAGCTCGCGTGATATCGAGTAAGGCGGTGGTAGAGATGGCAGTTGTCGAGGTGAAAACCACGCCGCATCACTAATCTCTACCCCATCGATGCGAATACGCCGAGTGGTTGCCTCGGCGAAATAGCCAAACATCAGCGAATGGGGGAATGGCCATGCCTGGCTCTGGTGGTAACGCAACTGGTCAATATGTACGCCCACTTCCTCGAACACTTCACGGTGGACGGCCTCTTCCGCCGACTCCCCCGGCTCGATAAAACCCGCCAGGGTGGAGTAACGTCCCGGTGGAAAGCGCGGGCTACGCGCCAACAGCATTGCCTCTCCACTGGTTACCAGCGTAATAATGCACGGCGAAATACGCGGATAGTTGCGATGACCGCAGGCGTTACAATGCATAGCGAATTCTGCGGTAAGCTTGGTGGCTGGTGTGCCACAACGACCGCAGAAACGGTGGTTCTCTAACCAGGCACCGACCTGCAACGCCGTAGAGAGCAAACTAAACCAAGCGGTGGAAAGTTCACTCATCCACTGGCGGCCATCAATCCAACCACTTTCAGCCTGTGGTTCAACCAGCAGTGCGACCGGCTCATCATGCCAATAACACAGCGGCTGCATCTGCTCGGTCCATGGCTGATAAGGCAGCAGCGGTGTTAGCTCTTCGCTGCCGCTCAACGGGGCGGGCGCCAACAAGCTTCGCGACAGGCGAATAACACGCCCCGCCTGCTCATGATGAGGGATTTCTCGCCTAAGCATCGCTTGCTGCACCTTCAAACCATTTCAACTGATGTGCTTCACACTTGGCTTTATGAGCCACCTGCTCAGCTTCAGTGGGACGCACGACACGTAACTGACCAGGCGTAAGCGCCAAACGTTGAATTGAGAGTCCTTCGGTGGAAGTATCGGCCTGTTCTTGCTCAGCCGCAGAGGCCGCATCCAAGGTCAGCGCTGTTTGCCCCCCCGTCATCGCCAAATAAACTTCAGCGAGAATTTCAGAGTCTAATAGAGCGCCGTGCAATACGCGGTGGCCGTTATCGATATCGTAACGTTTGCACAATGCATCAAGGCTGTTGCGTTGACCGGGGTGCATAGCCCTGGCCATAGTGAGTGTATCTAATACAGCACAGTGGTCACGTACCGGCCCCAAAACGGGCGCTTTGCGCTGCTGATTGAGCATACCCAGTTCGTGATCTATAAAACCCACATCGAACGGGGCGTTATGAATCACTAACTCAGCGCCTTCAATGAAAGCCCAAAACTCGTCGGCTATTTTTGCGAACACTGGCTCGTTAGCGACTCTAGCATCGTCAATCCCGTGAACAGCGACTACTTCAGCGTCGATATGGCGCTCAGGATTGATGTACTGATGGTAGGTGCGGCCAGTGAAACGACGGTTAACCATCTCGATCGCGCCAATTTCAACCAGGCGATGGCCATCTTTCGGGTCGATACCCGTGGTTTCAGTATCTAAGATTACCTGGCGCATCATGCCCTCCTCTTTTGATGCTCATCGATGGCTTCGTTGGCCAGTAAGTCGGCGCGCTCGTTTCCTGGATGCCCGCTGTGCCCTTTAACCCAGTGCCATTCAATTTTATGGCGCTGGGCCTCTTCGTGCAGCGTTTTCCAGAGTTCAGCGTTTTTTACTGGTTGCTTGGCGGCAGTTTTCCAACCACGTTTTAACCAGTTATGAATCCACTGAGTAATACCCTGGCGCACATACTGCGAATCGGTCCATAGCGCCACTTCACAAGGGGTATTAAGGGTGCGCAACGCCATGATAGCGGCCATCAATTCCATGCGATTATTCGTGGTTTCTGCCTCATAGCCCTTCAGGGTTTTCTCGTGCTGACCGCTCGCCAACACCACACCCCACCCACCGGGGCCAGGATTACCCCGACAAGCCCCATCGGTATACACCGTTACACGGGGTAAAGGTCCGTCAGCCTCATTCGTCAATCTCTTGATCCTTTAGTTTATGAACCATTGTTTTATAAATCATTACTTTATAAACCATTGCTTTATGCATATTTGCTTTAAGAGTCTTCGCTTAATGTTTTTTCTGACTGCGGGTGAGCTAAAGGCGTTTGCGTTTGGCAGTGAGCCGATGAGCCTGAACGGGTAACACCCAACGAAGCAGGAGATGCGGGCACTTCTAAGCCAAACTTTAAACGTTGAACAGGCGCCTGTCGCTGCCGCCTATAGGCTTGGATCATATAACTTTCCCCTAGAGGCAGGTTATGCCTACGCCCCAATGACTCCCAATATTCACCACATTTAGCATTTGTCCGTCCACGAAAACAGCAATAGTCTACGCGTTCCACCTCAAAGTCGACAAACGCCAACCAGTCCCTCAAGCGGCTAACAGAGCGCCATGTGCCATTCCAAGGGAACTGCTGCTGACGTTGACGCCACTGGCGTACAACCCCCCCTAAACCGATAGGGTTAAAACCAAACAGTACCAAAATGCCATTATCAGCGGTTACCCGTGCGGCCTCTTGAAGAGTGAAATGAGCATCGTTTAAATGCTCAAGCCAGTGGTGAATAACCATCACATCCAAGCAATGATCCGGCAGCGCTAGCTGATCCGGTGGACATATTAAGGTGCTATCGGTGCAGGCTAACTGGCGCGTAGGTGACCAGCGTATGGGATGGGAAATTGCCGACATGGTCATTAATGCCGGTCCCATGCTTATTTCCAAGCTATGACCGCCCGCCCGCGCTTCTACCACGGGGCCTAAGCAGGCACGTTGTGTTTCCCACAGCGATCGCCCCGCCTCTGTTTGCCAATAAGGCTGGCTATTGGTTAAGCGCTTAGCGAGTATCGTGGCCGTCGTCGAATTTGACATGAACAGCGCTTCCCTCCACAGTAACGGCTTTTCAACGCTTTATTTTCACCGATTAAGCGTCAATATAAGCGCAATGTTTAGCGTGTTTACGCATTTTGCTCACTAGCTACTTGTTGTTTTCGTACCCTGTTTATTGAATTTTAAAGGATCTCGCCGATGATGAGCGTGACACCGATCCCTGCCCTTAGCGACAACTATATTTGGCTATTAAGACAAGATACCAGTCAAAGCGTTTGCGTGGTGGATCCCGGTGAAGCGGCCCCCGTAATCGAATTTCTTGAGCGTGAGTCGCTGACCCTGGAAAGCATTCTGATTACGCACCACCATCACGATCATACCGGTGGGTTAGCGGAATTAATCAAACGCTATTCCCCTTATGTCATCGGGCCCGCCAATCCAAAGATAGAAGGCATCGATGAAACAGTGGGTGATGGCGATCAGGTCCGTATTATGGGCCGCCTGTTTGACGTTATGGCGACACCTGGCCATACGTTGGACCATATTAGCTATTTTACAGCGGGAATTCCGGCGCTTCTGTTTTGTGGCGACACACTGTTTTGTGCGGGTTGCGGTCGATTATTTGAAGGCACGCCAGAACAAATGTTTACCGCGCTGAAAAAATTTGCGGAACTCCCTGAAGATACATTGGTCTTTGCAGCACATGAATATACTCAGGCAAACCTCGCGTTTGCCCGTGCTGCGGACCCAGAAAATGAAGACGTTAAACACGCCTTGCAGGAGTGTGAAAAGGCGCGGGCGTTGGATCGCCCCACCTTACCCAGCACAATAGGACGCGAGCTGAAAATTAATCCCTACCTTCGCGTGGGTACAGATAGCGTGCGTCAGGCGGCAGGTACACAGGGCGTTAATGATAATGATCTCGCTACGTTTACCACTCTGCGCGAGTGGAAAAACCGTTTTTAAGAACGCTATCGAAACCAAACGAATGCAACTATGACCTATCGAACGATTCGCCAGCGCTTGATGCTGAGCGCTGGCAGTAGCGTAATTATGGGCCTAATGTTAGCCGCTGCGGCAAGCTCTCAAGCCTCTGCCCAGACGTATGGGGCATCACCTGGTTCCACTACCTCGTCGTCCACTACACCGCTTTACCCCTCTCCTTTCCAAACCCATTTTTGGGAATCTCTTGAGTTAGAACCTCAAGACGCCTGGACGACGCTGCGTACAAGCTTTCAGTGGCAAGAAAAAACATTGCCAGTGGAAGCTCAAGCGCGAGTTGACAAGTGGATTGAGCACTACCGTTCAAGCCCCGAGAACATTGCTACCATTACTGAACGCGCGACCCCGTGGCTTGCCTGGATTACCCAGCAAGTAAGTGAGCGTGGCCTGCCTGGCGAAGTCGCCTTAATTCCTTTTGTCGAAAGCTCTTTCGACCCAGGTGCGCGAAGCCACCGCGGCGCTGCCGGCTTATGGCAGTTTATGCCGGGCACAGGTGATGCATTGGGGCTGGTACGCAACGGTAACTACGATGGTCGCCTTGATGTAGTGACCTCCACTGGCGCCGCGTTGGACTATTTGGAAATGCAGGCTGACCAGTGGTATGAAGGCGACCTCATGCTTTCCTTAGCCGCCTACAATGCAGGGGCTGGTACTGTCAATCGCGCACAACGTCAGGCCCAGGGCCAAGGGTTAAACGGTGACTACTGGGACCTCTCGCTACCCTATGAAACCATGCAGTACGTACCCAAGCTAAAAGCCATCGCGACAATCATCAATAACCCTGATCAGTACGGGGTTAACTTGCCCGAAATAAATATCGACCCGGCCTTTGCGAAAGTTCAGTTGGCCCAAGCAGTTAGCCTATCAGAAGCTTCACAGTTGCTGGATGTCAGCAAAGCGGCGCTGGTTGAACTGAATCCTGGGTTGCTAAATGGTAGTATCGATCCGCGCAGTGCCCAGACACTGCTGGTGCCTGAGCAAGTTGATACACAAGTGCTAGCGCAACTGTCACAAGGCAATCGCCAAACGCTTGCGCAGAATAACAGCGCAGACACCCACCGCGTTGAAAGAGGTGATAGCCTCTCCGCGATTGCAGCTCGTTATAATATCGATCAACAGGATCTAATACGCTGGAATGCGATTGACCGTCCTAGCGCAATACAGCCGGGCCAACTTTTGACCCTTTCGGGGCGTTGAGAACTGCTGGCACTTTCAGCCATTGAAGCAGTGTTTATACAATTTTTTGTTCATTAATTAGATGGCTTTGTTCACATGGGATGTCACCAATGTCGCGTGGTCTGTTTGTTGCGAAAGCGCTTCTACTCATTGGCAGCTTGCTAGTATATGTACCCATACTGGCTGCAGAGGTAACGACTAACAGTGGTTTGCCAAACAGTACGTCCAGCAACAACGTTGTGGGTGATTTAAATACCGACGCTCACAACGTAGTGCCTGTTGAGACAGTTCACGGGCTCTCACTTTACGATACCCCAGAGCTACCTGAAGACTTCCCCTATTTCCCTCATGTAAACCCCCAAGCTCCCAAAGGCGGCTCCATTACTCATACCGCCGTGGGTGGCAGCTATGACTCAACTAACCCGTTTATTATTCGCGGCACGCCAGCCACCGGTATTTCGCAGATTTATGACACCTTAATGGCCAGTAATCCCAATGAGCCATTCAGCCTCTACGGGTTGCTTGCGGAGGGAGTGCGCCTAGACCCTGACCGCCAATGGATCGAGTTCGACTTGCGTCCTGAAGCACGTTTTCAAGATGGTGAACCCGTCACCGCTTATGACGTCGTGTTTTCACTTGACCTACTGCGCGAAGAAGGCAACCCTTTTTATGCCAGCTACTACGCTGGCGTAGATGAAGCTATTGCACTCAATGAACATCAAGTCCGCTTTACCTTTAACGACACAGAGTCACGGGAGCTGCCGTTAATTGTTACGCAATTGCCGATACTCCCGCGCCACTACTGGGAACCTCGTGACTTCACCTCACCCACGCTAGTAGCCCATCCGGGCTCCGGACCTTACCGGATCAGCGAAGTAGACCCAGGACGACGAATCGTTTATCAACGCGATGAGAATTATTGGGGGAAAAATTTACCGGTCAATGTAGGCCGCTACAATATTGATCGCGTTATTTATGATTACTATCGTGACCGCGATATTGCCTGGGAAGCGTTTAAAGCTGGCCTAACGGATTTTCGTACTGACGCCCGCGCCGCGACCTGGGCGATTGGCTATGATTTTCCCGCGTATGAAGAGGGCTTAGTGAAGCGCTTAACGGTACCCGATGTAAACCCTTCCATGATGCAGGCATTTGTCTTCAACTTGCGTAAAGAGAAGTTCCAGGACCCACGAGTACGCGAAGCGTTAAGTCTTACCTTCGACTTCCCCTGGCTAAATACCAATATTTTTTACGATACTTACCAACGCACTGATAGCTTTTTTCAAAACTCAGAAATGGAAGCCACGGGGCTACCTTCAGAGGAAGAGTTGGCGCTGCTTGAGCCATTTAGAGATGAATTAGTTGCCTCCCACGGTTCTGATCGGCTGTTCACCGAGCCACTGCCCATTGACCAGCCCACCAACCTGCGCGAGCGGCTGCGCAAGGCGCTGGATCTTCTGCGCGAAGCGGGTTATCGCGTTGAGGACGGCATACTGGTTAATCAACAAACCGGCCAGCCGCTAAGCCTAGAGGTACTGCTTTACGACTCGGGTCTTGAACGTGTAGTTCAGCCGATGTTACGCAACATGGCCCGGCTGGGGGTACAGACATCGCTGCGTATCGTTGATATCAACCAGTATTTAAACCGACAGCGAAATTATGACTATGACATAGTGATTAGTCATTTCCCTCAATCGAATAATCCAGGAAATGAGCAGCGCGACTTCTGGACCAGTGCCGCTGCCGAGGCGCCGCAAAGCCGTAATCGCATGTCACTCGCCCACCCAGCGGTTGATGCATTGGTCGAAGAGATCATCAGTGCCGGTGACCGCGAAGAACTGGATACTGCGACGCGCGCGCTGGATCGGGTGTTGCGCTGGGGATTTTATGTCATCCCCCACTACCACTCTGGGGAAACGCGTATTGCTATCTGGGATAAATTTGGTTACCCCGAGCCCTTTCCAGAGTACGCCATGGATCTGGATGCATGGTGGGTCGATACCGAACGCGAAGCTGAGCTGCAGCGCCGTCTTCGACGCCGCTAAATCTGCTCTATTTCACTGGCTTAATCGCAACGGTTTATTCTCAACGGCTTAAACCACAAGAACTATGGAGTGCTCTGTGGCACGCTATACCCTACGCCGATTGCTGCTCATGATTCCTACCCTATTCGGGATCATGCTACTCAATTTCATTATTGTTCAAGCGGCGCCTGGCGGGCCGATTGATCAGATGTTAGCGCGTTTTGAAGGCGCCGATGCCATGGCCAGCACCCGCTTGGATATGGGGGGCGCCGACGTTCAGGTCAGTGATGATTCGCGTGGAGCCCGAGGTGTCGATCCGCGCTTTATCGAACAGTTGGAACAGCAGTTTGGCTTTGATAAGCCTGCACACGAGCGCTTCATCGGCATGATGGCTGACTATCTAACTCTCGATTTCGGCACCAGTTTTTTTCGTGACCGCCCGGTAACTGAATTAATGATTGAGCGGTTGCCCGTTTCTATTTCGCTTGGCTTATGGACCACGCTTCTGGTCTATTTAATCTCGATCCCGTTAGGTATCAAGAAAGCGCTGCGCCACGGCTCTCGCTTTGACGTCTGGTCGTCGGGGTTAGTCATCGTTGGCTACGCCATTCCTGGCTTTTTGTTTGCGATTTTGCTGATCGTGCTATTTGCCGGGGGAACCTACTGGGATCTGTTCCCACTTCGCGGCTTAACGTCGCCTGACTTCGATCAGCTTTCGAGCTGGGGCAAGGTCAAGGACTACTTCTGGCATATCACGCTGCCGGTCATCGCCGCCGCGATTGGCAGCTTTGCAACACTCACCATGCTGACCAAAAACAGCTTTCTTGATGAGATTCACAAGCAGTATGTCATTACCGCTCGCGCCAAAGGCGCCGACGAGCGGCGCGTGCTCTATGGCCATGTGTTCCGTAACGCCATGCTGATTATCATCGCTGGCCTGCCTGCCGCCATGATCGGTATTTTCTTTACCGGCGCGCTGTTGATAGAAGTTATCTTCTCCCTCGATGGGCTGGGTCTACTCGGCTTTGAGGCGGTCATGCAGCGGGATTATCCGGTGATATTCGGCACCCTCTTCCTGTATACCGTGATCGGCTTAATCCTCAAACTTATTTCCGATTTGACCTATGTGTGGGTTGACCCACGTATCGACTTTTCGACCCGGGAGTCTTGATAATGGTCTCTCTTTCCTCCCGTTTATCGCCTATTACTCGCCGTCGACTGGCAGCCTTTAAAGCCAACCGACGGGCTCGCGTCTCACTTTGGCTATTTGCCACGCTGTTTATCGTCAGCCTATTTGCCGAACTGATCGCCAACGATAAGCCCATCATCATGCAGTACGACGGTCAATGGTACATCCCGATGCTGGTGGATTACCCCGAAACTGAGTTCGATGGTTTTCTACCTACGCGTACCGATTATCTGGACCCCTTTATTCAGCAGCAGATCAAAGAGCACGGCTGGGCACTCTGGCCCGCCATTCCGTTTTCATACCAAACATTGGATATGAACATGACGCGCCCTTCGCCAGCGCCACCGGATAGCCGCCATTGGCTGGGCACCGATGACCAGGGACGGGATGTGTTAGCACGGGTGATTTATGGGTTTCGCCTCTCGGTCGCTTTTGCGCTAGTGCTCACTGCTGGATCGTTGGTGATCGGAGTCGTAGTCGGCGGTATACAGGGTTACTTCGGCGGTAAGATTGATCTGATCGGCCAACGGATTACCGAAATCTGGTCGGGTCTGCCGGTACTGTTCCTGCTAATTATTTTAGCCAGCTTTGTTCAGCCAGGCTTTTGGTGGCTGCTAGGCATTATGCTGCTCTTCTCCTGGCTTGGCCTAGTCGATATCGTGCGCGCCGAATTCCTGCGCGCGCGCAACCTTGAGTATGTGCGTGCCGCCAAAGCGATGGGCTTGCCCTCGCGCCTGATCATGTGGCGCCACGTGCTGCCTAACGCGATGGTCGCGACGCTGACGTTTATTCCGTTTCTGTTTACCGGCGCTATTGGCACCCTGACCGCGCTGGACTTCCTCGGTTTCGGCCTGCCTCCCGGCGCCCCCTCACTGGGTGAGCTTGCGGCACAAGGTAAAAACAATCTTCATGCCCCTTGGCTGGGCATCACGGCGTTTATGACCCTGGCGATCATGCTTTCGCTGTTAGTGTTCATTGGCGAAGGGCTGCGCGATGCCTTTGACCCCCGCCACGTGCAACAGCGCCAAGCAGACCCTGCCCAGGAGGCCCAGCATGCCTGAACCGCTTTTGCACATTGAAAACCTGAACGTCTCCTTTGATGGTACCCCAGTGGTGCACTCACTCTCACTCACCCTCCATGCAGGTGAAACCCTGGCGATCGTTGGTGAGTCGGGCTCGGGCAAATCAGTATCCGCGTTGGGCATGGTCAACCTGCTGCCCAGCAATGCTTCTATTCAAGGCGAACGCTGGCTGGGAGATACCAATCTGGCGAGCTTAACCCAGGCCCAGTGGAACGGGATACGCGGCAACAGGGTTGGGTTTATTTTTCAAGAACCAATGACCTCGCTCAACCCGCTCCATCGAGTTGGTAAGCAGATCGGTGAGGCATTGCGCTTACATCAGGGTTTGCGCGGCCAAGCCGCCCGTCAACGCAGCAAGGCCCTGCTTGAGCAGGTAAAACTGCCGCGTGCAGACGAGCTACTTAATGCCTGGCCCCATCAGCTATCGGGTGGGCAGCGCCAACGGGTGATGATTGCCATGGCGATTGCCAACAACCCGTCACTGCTTATTGCCGATGAACCCACCACCGCGCTGGACGTCACGGTACAGCAAGAGATTCTCGCCCTGCTGCGTGAACTACGCGATCACCATGGCATGGGTATGCTGTTTATCAGCCATGATTTAAACCTGGTACGTCGGCATGCCGATCGCATTTGTGTCATGTATCAGGGCCGAATTCAGGAAATCGGCCCAGTGGAGCAGGTCTTTCAGAACCCGCAAAGCGATTACACTAAAGCGCTGCTTGCCGCCGAACCGGAGGGCAGGCCTCAGGCGATCGAACAAGCGCCGCCGTTGTTAACGGCCCGCCAGTTAAGTGTAAGCTTCAAGCGCCCCAAGACCGGCTTGTTCAAGCGCCAACCGCCCGCCTTTGTGGCGGTTCACCCCACCGATTTTCATATCGCACCTGGGGAAACGCTTGGTATTGTGGGTGAATCCGGGTCTGGAAAAACCACGCTGGCCTCGGCCGTCATGCGACTGGTTAGCAGCCAAGGCGATATCACCCTGGGCAGTGACACGTTAAGCAACCTAAAAGGCGATGATTTACGTCGCCAGCGACACCGTTTGCAGATGGTGTTTCAGGACCCCTACGGCGCCCTTTCACCACGTATGCCGGTATTCGATATTGTCAGCGAGGGGCTGCGCTTTCATTATCCGCACCTAACGAATGACGAAGTCATCCAGCGGGTCAATCAAACGTTACACGAAGTCGGTTTACCCGAGAGCTGCGCTGCGCGCTACCCGCATGAGTTTTCCGGCGGTCAGCGCCAGCGTATAGCCGTGGCCAGGGCGATCATTCTAGAGCCAGAGCTACTGGTACTTGATGAACCCACTTCAGCGTTAGACCGTACAGTGCAGAAGCAGCTTGTTACTCTGCTACGTGACCTTCAGGCCCGCAGGCAACTGAGCTATCTGTTCATTAGCCATGATTTAGCCGTTATTCGCGCCATGGCACATCGCATTATGGTGCTCAAAGATGGCGAAGTGGTCGAACAAGGCGCCTGCCTGGATGTGCTTTCTGCGCCCAAACACGCTTATACCCAAGCGCTGATTTCCGCTGCACACCTGACTCACTGACTCGGACTCATTAGCTCTGATTTACTAACTTTATTAAGCCACGATACTGGATATTGTTGCTGACAAAACTAAGATAACGGTATAAATGTTCTGAAAAAACAAAGCCGCTTACCTTTTGGGAAGCGGCTAATAAAGAACTTAGGCTAGGACTCAGAAAAGCGCGATTTCGTCGGCAGTCAGCTCGCGCCACTCGCCGGGGGCCAGGTTTTCATCCAGCGCTAACTCACCGATGGAGCTGCGGTGCAATGAGTTCACGTGATTACCTAAGGCGGCAAACATACGCTTCACTTGGTGGTAGCGCCCTTCGGTAATCGTCAGCTCCGCCTGGGTAGGCGACAGCAGCCGCAGCGTGGCAGGCTGTGTCGGAGTCTCCTCCCCATCCAACATCAGGCCATCGGCCACTTGGCCAATCGCCCACTCTGCCGATGCGCCTTCCATCGGCTCCGCAAGTTCAGCGATATAAACCTTGGCGCAGCGGTGGCGTGGTGACGTAACGCGATGCGACCACTGTCCGTCATCGGTTAACAGCAACAGTCCTGTGGTATCCACATCTAAACGCCCTACCGGCTGTAGTCGATCGGCTTTCGGCAGGTCGATAAGATCAATCGCCCGCTGGTAGAGCCCGCGGCGAGCGTTGCATTCAACGTCAACAGGCTTATGCAGCATAATGTAGCGCAACCCTACCAACGCCAACCGTTCGCCGTTGAGAACGACCACATCATTATCAGTATCGATTTGGGTCGCCGACTGCTTGATCGGCTCTCCATTGAGAGTAACTTCGCCGTTTTTTAGCGCTCGCTTAGCGAGGCTGCGGGTTAACGGTGAGGTTTCACTTAGAAAGCGATCAAGGCGCATCATTAACCCACTCCTGGCAATAGCTTAAAATGGTCGGCATCTTGCCAGGCAGGAAATTTTTCACGAAAAGCATCAAGGGCAGTTTTATCCAGCGTGCCCGTTTCTATAAACGGGGTATGGGCAGGTTGATCAATCAGCGGTTCGCCTTTGAAGTCGACCAATAAGGAGTCACCGCTATAGGCAAGTCCTTTGGCATCCTCTCCAACGCGGTTAACACCAATCACATAGCTTAGGTTTTCTACCGCGCGAGCTTGCAACAACGTGCGCCAAGGGTGGCGCCGCGGTGCTGGCCAATTGGCGATACATAGCAGCGCATCATACTCGAAATGCTCACCTTCTGCTGGCTGCTGACGCATCCACACTGGGAAACGCAGATCATAGCAAACACTCAGCAGCAGCTTAATGCCGTTAAGCTCAACAATTTTGCGCTCGCTGCCCATTCCGTAGCGCTCGTGCTCACCGGCCATACGGAATAGATGGCGCTTATCGTAGTGGGTTAACTCCCCCTCTGGTGTCGCCCAGATCAAGCGGTTGTAGAACTCTCCGTTTTCTTCGATCGCCACACTGCCGGTCATCACGCAGTTACGCGCCTTCGCCTGGGCCAGCAGCCAAGCGACGCTTTGGCTCTCTGCCATCGGCTGAGCCATTTCACGGGAATTCATGGTAAAACCAGTGGCAAACATTTCTGGCAATACAATGAGATCCGTATCGCGGCTGTCCAACTCACCCAGCAACTGCTCAAGATGAGCGTGATTGGCCGACGGATCCTCCCAGCGCAGATCGCACTGCACTAGAGTGCTTCTGAGTTGACTCATTTAACACCTCCATTTCGTCAGTCTCATGGCAACGTTTATGCTAGATTAGCATCTTTAAATAATGAGGCTGCTATGCTTCCTACTCCAACACGCGATCCTGAAGCAGTCAAAGGCGTTATGTTTGGGCTTACCGCCTATACCATGTGGGGGTGTTTCCCCCTCTTTTTCGCGTTGTTTGACGGCGTTCCCGCTTTTGAAATATTAATTCACCGTATTATCTGGGCGTGCCTTTTTTTAGTGGGTTTAATCACCCTGTTGCGCCGTTGGTCACCGGTTGTGGCGGCGCTGGGCGAGCCCAAGCGGCTTGGCCGGGTGTTGGCCTGTGCGCTATTAATTGCCTTTAACTGGGGACTGTATATTTATGCGGTGGAGTCTAAACAGGTATTACAGGCAAGTTTGGGTTACTTCTTAACCCCGTTGGTAAACGTTGCGCTCGGCATGCTCGTTCTTCGCGAAGTGATGGCAAAGCTTCAATTGGTAGCGCTAGGTTTGGCCAGTATCGCCATTGCCGCTCAGTTTGTAATGCTGGGCGAACTGCCCTGGATTAGTTTATTGCTAGCACTTAGTTTCGGCAGTTATGGCCTATTTCGTAAGCAGGTGCCGTTAGACGGCTTATCAGGGCTATTTGTGGAAACACTGCTCTTACTGCCTCTCGCTCTAATCGCCTTAACCTGGCTAAGCTGGAATAACAGCTCACAATTTTTACAAAGCGCATCAACCACTAGCCTGCTCATCGCCAGTGGCGCTTTGACGGCGTTACCTCTGATGGCCTTTGCAGGCGCCGCCCGCCGGTTGCGTTTGGCGACCTTGGGTTTTTTGATGTACATCAATCCCAGTATTCAGTTTCTGATTGCGTTAACCGTATTCGGCGAGCCCTTGGGGGTTATCCAGCTGGCAACCTTTGTACTTATCTGGAGCGGGCTCGCGCTCTACTCTTGGTCAACGTGGCAGTCACGCCCCCGCTACACGACGGCTAGTTAATGCAAGCGGTGGTAATGTATTCGCATTAGTCTCAACAACGGCGGCTGATTTCAGTTTAGGCGCCGAGGTAGTATCCCGTTCGGGCTGGTAACCAACACGAAAGCCACCCCAATGCTTACCCAGTACATATACGGGCACAGAAAGATCGTGCATGATTTCGCCGGTATCGCGTTTATAGGTTTGCAATAACAGCGGTTTTTCGTGAGCGCCACAGCGGCTGCCGGTTGGGTCATCGAAAATCCGTTTGCTACGGCAAAATTTCAAGTCGTGCTCATACTCACCGATAGGCGCCCGGCTCACCGCCTGGTTATGCGTCGGCACATAGCCTTTACGATCACAGGCAATGGCGTAACTTAACCCCAGTTGTTTCAGCAACGGCTCCTGCAAATTAGGCAAATGTTTGTCAGTGAAGGTATCGAACCCGGTTTTATAGAGCGGTGGCTGGGTACCTGGTATCTGCTCATAATGGGGCTGGAATAGCTTGGTTTCTGAAAGCTCACCGCTGGCAATAGCTTTTTCCAGCAACTTGCTCAACCTGTCTGCGGTTGACCGCGCGGCACGGAATACCTGCTGGTGACGTCCCTCCAAATGCTGCTGGGCAAGTTCGCCATCAACCCCTTCAGCCGCTTCCATTAGCGCCCTAGCCTGCCCGGCCAAATCATGCATATTACGGTTGCCTTCATCAACGTCATCTTCCAACTGGCTGAGACTGTCCGCCACAGTTTGACTATGTTGACGGGTATTCTGCATGGCATCGGCGACGCGTGTTATTTCACTTTGTACTTGGTCAAACTCCTGGGTCATCGTACCCAGGCTGCTGCCTACCCGCTGCAACCCCTTGGAACGCTCGCTGATACGGGACATTAAATGTCCCATGGTATCGGCCACCGACTGACCGCTCTCATGCATGTCCTTCACCAACTCATCAACGCTCTGCGTCGCTGTAGAGGTTTTTAGCGCCAGGTTGCGCACTTCACCTGCAACAACCGCAAATCCTCGGCCATGCTCACCTGCGCGCGCCGCTTCAATTGACGCATTGAGCGATAGCAAGTGCGTCTGCTCAGCGATGTCTTCAATCATTGAGGTGACGCTACGCACGCGTTCAATTTTATCGTTCAACGCGGTCAACATATCCAGCGCTTGGTTGGAGCGCTCGGCCACATCGGTCATATCCTGAATGATATCGTCCAGTTCGGCATGGTTATGATGGCTGGCTTCCCGTGCGCTTTCTGCGAGCGCAGCTACCTGACTGGCACTGGCACTGACCTGCATAATCGCGGCATTAATGGCGGTCATACTCGATGCTGCCTCGCGGGCCATGGTTTCTTGATGGGTCAGGCGCTGATCCATCAGATCGGCATAGTGGGAGACTTCGGCAGAGGCAATCGCGGTGCTGCTGGCCCGATTCATCAAACGGTAGGCCATGGCGCGTAATGAGCGATAATCCCGCAGTGGTTTTACTCCGCGGTTACGCTGTTCTAACTGGCGTTGATCGGCGCGGTAGACGCCCTCCAGCGCAGATAGTAAAAAAGCCCCCCCTGCTAATAAGGCAAAAAGAAGCGCTAGGTAACCCCAAATGCCGCCTTGAGCGGCAAGCCCTATTGACAGCGCCATGAGTAGCACTGGTACCAACAATCGCAGTAAGCGCATGAGCAGTACTCTTTTATTAACGTTATTGAGTATCCAACACCCTACATAAGGAGTTTTAACTCTCCTTTGTGCCTAAGCTTACCGGGTTACGCTAATGAAAGAAGTAACACTTTGGGGGGAGAGAAAAAGCTTATAATCGTTTAGCTTTCGTTGGGTTGCTGAAGAACAAATGAATATAAGCACTGACACTAAATGAAATATCCCTTACCCTCTTTTATCTGCTACCTCCAAACTACCTGGTATTCATGCTTAAGCGCTATTTGCCAATCCTGACATGGCTCCCCCACTACCATAAGCGACTGCTGGGGGCCGATCTCTTGGCGGGGCTGATCGTCACCGTGATGGTCATCCCCCAATCGCTCGCCTATGCGCTGTTAGCCGGGCTACCGGCGGTGGTTGGCTTGTACGCCAGCATATTGCCACAACTGGTTTATACCCTGTTTGGCACCAGCAAAACGCTGGCGGTCGGACCGGTGGCCATTATCGCGTTGATGACGGGTGCGGCATTATCGTCGATCGCAGCAACCGGGACGGAGACGTATTTACAGGCAGCGCTCATTCTTTCACTGCTTTCCGGCGGGATGTTAGTGGCAATGGGCTTGCTGAAAATGGGCTTTTTCAGCAACTTTTTAAGCCATCCGGTTATCTCTGGATTCTTGACGGCTTCAGGTATTTTGATTGCGGCCAGTCAGCTGGGTAGTTTGCTGGGGGTCGAAAGTAGTGGCTTTACTTTAATTGAGCGCCTTGTCACTTTGGTGCCTAACTTAGCGTCCTTCAATATCGCCACCTTATCGATCGGCGGTGGCACTCTGGTGTTTTTAATTGCGCTGCGTCGCCATGGCAAAGCCACCCTAAACAAAGTGGGCTTTCCCTTGCCCCTGGCTGACTTGGTTGCAAAAGCCGGCCCTGTCTTTGCGGTGGTCATTACGTCTCTGGTGACCTGGCACTGGCAACTGGCTGATAAGGGCGTCGATGTGGTGGGTCAGATACCTGGCGGTCTCCCCGCGCTGAGCTTGCCCTGGGGAGACTATTCACTATGGCGATCACTATTGATCCCAGCGCTATTGATTAGCTTGGTAGGCTTTGTAGAGTCGGTCTCCATGGGTCAAATGCTGGCCGCAAAAAGGCGTCAGCGCATCTCCCCCAATCAAGAATTAGTTGGCTTAGGCGTCAGCAACTTGGCAGCCGGTTTTTCTAGCGGCATGCCGGTAACTGGCGGTTTATCACGCACGGTCATCAATTACGACGCGGGGGCACAAACGCCAGCTGCCGGTGCCTTTGCGGCATTGGGAATCGCGTTGGTGACAATGTCTTTCACCGGTTGGCTTTACTATTTGCCTATCGCAACGCTGGCCGCGACGATTACTGTGTCGATTTTGACGCTCGTCGATATCCCCATGCTGCGCCAAACCTGGCGCTATTCACGTAGTGATTTTGCTGCCATGGCAGTGACGATTCTGCTCACACTGATCGAAGGCGTAGAAGCAGGCATCCTCAGCGGTGTCACTCTCTCGATTGCGCTGTTTTTATACCGCACCAGCCGACCCCATAGTGCCTTGGTGGGACGCGTCCCTGGTACCGAGCACTTTAGAAACACTACCCGGCACGATGTCGAAACGGTCAGTACTGTGGCACTACTGCGGATTGATGAAAGCCTTTATTTTGCCAATGCCCGCTATTTAGAAGACACCGTTTATAACCTAGTCGCGAGCCACCCTGAGCTTGAGCACGTTGTGTTGATCTGCTCGGCGGTCAATCTGATCGATGCTTCAGCGCTAGAAAGCCTGGATGCCATCAACGCCCGTTTAAAGGACTCTGAAGTAAAGCTTCATTTATCCGAAGTAAAAGGGCCAGTAATGGATCAGCTCAAAAAGAGCGATTTTTTGGATGCGCTAACCGGGCGTGTTTTTCTCAGCACCTACGCCGCCTGGCGCGAATTTTCCTAGCGGAATAAATCAGCAAACGTTTGAAAAGCCAGGCAATTGCCTGGCTTTTTTGTGCCTATCGCTGACTAAAAAGAGCAGGCACTAATAACAGCATTGACAGCTACCCAACGGCTTCTCTACTATCAACCGACCACTTAGCAAAACGGCATACCGCATAGCAAAACACAAAGTAACAGAACGTAACTATCAATACAGAACTTAACTACCAATCTAATCACAACCACAATAAAGGAGCATCACAATGCGCCCATTTGCTCATCGACTACTGATTGCCGCCCTGCCTCTATCATTACTTGGCGCAGCGGTTAGTCACGCCAGTGAGGTTGAACTACCTAATACCATGGCTTGGACAGCCTACGGCACCAACTCGAGCGGCTACGCTCAGGCTGTGGCCATCGGTAATATGTTGCAGAACAAATACGATTCATCGGTACGAATTCTTCCAGGTGATAACGATGTATCCCGCATGACACCGCTTAAGCAGGGCCGTGTCGACCTTTGCGCTTGTGGCATTGCGAGCTACTACGGTGCTGAAGGTGTGATGATGTTTGCTGACCGTGACTGGGGCCCTCAGCCACTACGCGTCATTACCACGTCCACCGCTTCTTTTGGTTTATCGCTTGCGGTAGCGGGCGATTTAGACGTTGAAACCCCCGCCGATTTAGCGGGCAAACGCATTGCCTATATTCGCGGCGACGATGCGCTCAATAAGGGCACCGAAGCGTATCTTGCCTTTGGTGGCCTCACTTGGGACGACGTCGAGCGGGTTGATTACCCCGGCTACGGACGCTCTTTTGACGGCATTATCGCAGGCGATGTAGATGCCTCCTTTACCACCACCGTCACCCCACCCGCCCAACAGCTTGCCAGCAGCCCACGGGGCATTAGTTGGCCAGTGCTGGACCCTAACGACGAGGCAGGCTGGGAGCGTATGGCCGCCGTTGCGCCCTACTTCCGCCCCCACGAAGTCACCGCGGGCGCGGGCGGTATCAGCGCCGATAACCCAGTTCCCAGCGCCAGCTATCCGTACCCTATCGTAGTCGCCAATCAAGACCTGGATGACAACGTGGCCTATGGTCTGATCAAAGCGATGCAAGAGAACTTTGACGACTATAAAGACAATGCCCCCGGCGCATTAGGCTATGCATTAGAACAACAAGACCTGCAATGGGTAGTGCCGTTTCACGATGCAGTCGTGGAGTACTACAAAGAGATCGGCGTATGGACTGACGACATGCAGGCACATCAGGACAATCTCGTCGAACGCCAGAACGTGCTGTTAACTGCCTGGGAGAGCTTTATGCAAGACGCACCCAGCGATGATGAGGCCTTTACTGCCGAATGGATGGAAGCTCGTGCCACCGCGTTAGCCAACGCCGACTTCGAACCAATCTTTGAGTAACACGCCACGGGGCGGCGTCCGCCGCCCCTGCTGATTGACGGAACGCCCTATGACAACCGATACCCCACCTGCCAATAATCAGCAGGTTAAAGAAAAAATCAGCCAAATTCGTGAGCTACCGGCTGCGCTGCGCTGGGTTCCAGCCACTGTCACCGTCATTTTGATGCTGATGACGCTGGATTACTTGTTCAATATGGGCTTGTTAACCTTTGTAACGGGTCTGGAAACGCAGTTCTACTACGCGGTTGTCGCACTGCTACTCCCGTTGGTTTTTCTGCTCTGGCCGATGCGCAGTCGCCAGCAAGAGCAGCCTATTCCCTGGTATGACTATCTGCTCAGCGCGGCCACCTTGCTCGTGGGCGGTTACTTCGTCTACAACGCAGTGCCCATTCTGGAGCGCGGCTGGGCTTTTTCTGCCCCGGAGATAGCTATTTATGCCAGCTATGCCTATTGGCTGCTGATTATCGAAGCAGCGCGACGGGCAGGTGGTTTACCGATTGCGATCATTGCCGGTGTATTCTCCCTTTATCCGCTGGTGGCCGACATCGTCCCCGGCCCAATCCAGGCGTTTCCTTCCACCCTGGAACAAACGGCCATGTACCACACCATGAGCACTGAAAGCATCATGGGGGTACCCCTACAGGCGTTTGCAGGCTTGGTCATCGGCTTTTTGGTTTTTGGTGTCGTGCTGCAAAAAAGCGGCGGCGGCAAGTTTTTTATTAATCTCGCTTTTGCATTGCTTGGTCATGTACGCGGCGGCCCAGCCAAGGTATCAATTTTCTCCAGCGGCCTGATGGGCTCCATGAGCGGCAGTGTCATCAGTAACGTGTTGACTACCGGTGTTCTATCCATCCCCGCCATGCGCCGCATTGGCATGAGCCGCTCTTTTGCGGGCGGTGTGGAAGCCTGTGCCTCGACGGGCGGTGTGTTAATGCCCCCTGTGATGGGGGCCACCGCCTTTGTAATGGCAATGTTCCTGGATATTCCTTATTCGGCGGTCGCCCTTGCCGCGGTGATTCCCTCGATCCTGTATTTCTTAGGTCTGTTTATCCAAATAGATGCTTACGCAGCACGTCATGATATTAAAGGCCTACCGGCTATTGAGTTGCCCTCGCTGAAGCAAACCCTGAAAGAAGGCTGGTACTTTATCTTTGTCTTCGCACTACTGGTGTGGATGCTGCTAATTATGCAACGCGAAGCGGTGGCGCCCTTCTATGCTACCGCCTTGCTATTGGTGCTCAACCAACTTTCCAAGCATAACCGCTGGGGCTGGAAGGACGTATCCGATACGCTCTCTTCAGCAGCCAAACTGTTCGCCGAACTCATCGCGATTTTGGCAGGTGTGGGCATGTTGGTAGGCGCACTCTCCATGACTGGCCTTTCCGGCACCATCGCCAACGACTTTATCAATATCGCCGGTGGTAGCGTGCCCCTGCTGCTGATCATGGGGGCGGTGACCAGTTTCGTACTAGGCATTGGCATGACCGTAACCGCTGCCTATATCTTCCTGGCAGTGGCGTTGGCACCCGCCCTGATTCAAGGCGGCGGCCTGGATCCCATGGCCGTGCACATGTTCATTCTCTACTGGGGCATGCTGAGCTTTATTACCCCACCGGTGGCACTGGGTGCTTTTGCCGCTGCTACTGTGGCCGGCGCCCGCCCCATGGAAACCGGCCTACAGGCCATGCGCCTGGGCAGCGTTATATATTTCATCCCTTTCCTGTTCGTCTTGAATCCAGCCTTAATTATGCAGGGCGCACCGCTGATGATCATCGCCGTATTTATTCAGGCAATCATCGGCATCATTCTGTTTGCCTCAGCGATGCAAGGCTACCTGATGGGCGTAGGCCGGCTGGGCTATGGCGCTCTGCAGGAGATCGTTATTCGTGCCCTCGTATTGATCGCGGGCCTATTGTTGGCCCTGCCTGGCGGCGGCATGGTGCCATTGAGCCAGTGGGAGTTGATCGGCCTCGCTGCAGTAGCACTGGTGCCGGGCGTTTTATTGGCGCGTTTAAGCCAACGTCACCATCGGCGTTCGCTAACGGCCAACGCTTAATTCAAATACCGAGGAATCTATGCGTACAAAAACAACACCCTCCCTCGTCATAAGCAGCTTAGCGGCTGGCCTGCTCATCACCAGTCAGGCCAGCGCTATGCCACCCACGCTGAATTGGACCGCTTACGGCACCGGCACCAGCGGCAATGCGCAAATCATGGCGATCAGCCAATTGCTACAAGCCGAGCATGGCACGCAGTCCCGAGTCATCCCGGGTGAAAATGACACCATGCGCATGACGCCTCTTAAGACAGGCCGCGTGGATCTATGCGCCTGCGGCATCGCCAGTTACTACGGCTCAGAAGGTGTGATGATGTTTGCCCGCCCTGATTGGGGGCCGCAACCCATTCGCGTTATATCAACCTCCTTGGCCAGCTTTGGCTTGGGCATGGCCGTGGCGGGGGATGTCGAACTTGATGGCATCGCCGACCTGGAGGGCAAACGACTGGCCTACTTGCGTGGCGACGATGCGCTGAATAAAGCCGCCGAAGCCTACCTGGCATTTGCAGGTTTGACCTGGGATGACGTGGAGCGCGTCGATTTCCCCGGCTACAACGCCGCCTTCGACGGGATTATCAGCGGCCGCGCCGACGCAGCGATTACCACCACAGTCACTCCCGCCGCCCAACGATTGGCCGCCAGCCCCCGCGGCCTGCAGTGGCCAGAGCTGCCCTCTGATGATGAAGCAGGCTGGGCACGCATGCTTGAGACAGCCCCCTACTTTCAGCCCCATGACGTCACGTCCGGGGCGGGGATTGACGCAGACCAGCCGCTTGCCAGCGCTAGCTACCCTTACCCCATTATGGTCAGCAACGCTGACTTGGCACCCGACACGGTACGCGGGTTAATCACCACATTGGTCGAGTCCTTCGATGCTTATAAGGACAACGCACCTGGTGCCAAGGGGTATGCTTTGGAAAATCAGGACATGACCTGGGTCGTTCCTTTCCATGATGAGGTTGTCGACTATTACCGCGACAAAGGAATTTGGACTGAAGCCATGGACGCGCATCAAAGTGATCTGATTGATCGCCAGGCATTGCTCAAGGCTACTTGGGACGCCTATCAAGCGGATGCACCCGATGATGAAGCAGCATTTGTCGACGGCTGGATGGAAACGCGACGGGCTGCGCTGGAAGACGCGGGGCTTAACCCCGTTTTTTAAAACACTTGGCCAAACGATAGAGCGCCCAACCGGTAAAGGCCGCCTTAGTGCGGCCTTTTGTTTAGCCAGCTAGTTTCGCATTGCAGAATGCCGTTTTGAATTATTGACTCTATTGGTAACTTTCGCCATCATCGGCCTATTCCAAACAACAAATTATCATTTCATATTGCGAATCTTGGGAGCCACTATGAGTGTTCACTACCAGCGACATGGTGAAGTCGGCGTCATCAGCATCGCTAATCCGCCCGTCAATGCGCTGGGCCAAGCGGTACGTAGCGGCTTAGTCAGTGCCCTAGAAGAGGGGTTAGCCGATCAGCAGGCCAAAGCACTGGTAGTGATGGCTGAGGGGCGAACGTTTATTGCCGGCGCCGACATACGAGAGTTTGGTAAGCCTCCCCAAGCGCCGCTACTGCCCGACGTGATTTCACAGCTAGAGGCGTGCTCTAAACCGTTAATTGCATCGCTACATGGCACCGCGCTTGGCGGCGGCCTGGAAGTTGCGCTGGGTTGCCACTATCGCGTCGCGCTGACAGGCACCCGCGTCGGCTTGCCGGAAGTAAAGCTTGGCTTACTGCCTGGCGCAGGCGGCACCCAGCGACTACCCCGTTTGGTAGGTGTAGAAAGATCTTTAGAAATCATTACCAGCGGGCGCTTTGTAGAAGCCGATGAAGCGCTTGAGATCGGCATTATCGATGCGATCAGCGATGAGCAAACGCCCCTGGAGGCAGGGTTAGCAGCGGCTCAAGCGGTCTTAGCGGGACAACAGCAGACACGTATCACCGGACGGATACCTGCCCCAGAGTCTAATCCCCAAGCCATTGCCTTCATGCAAGAACAGCTTGAAACCAACGCACCCGAACTGTTTTCACCGTTTCGCATTGTGGAAGCCATTGAGGCCTGCACAAAAGCGGCATCGCTGGAAGAGGGTTTACGCCGTGAGCGTGAACTCTTTCTGGCCTGCATGGACTCCCCGCAGCGCGCTGGGCTGATTCACCTCTTTTTTGCCGCCAGAAATCCACACGTGGTGCCCGGCGTAGACAACGCTGAGCCTTTTAAGAATATCGCCCTCATCGGTGAACACCCGCTCTTCGACAAGTGGCAGCAGGCTGCCCAGCGCGCCGAACTAACGCTGACCCAAACGCCGGCCGCTAACACCGAGCTGTGCTTGCTTGCCCCTGGCGAAGATGCCAGCGCCAGTCCATCTCAAGCCATGACCGTAGCGCTGCAGACATTGACCGAAAGCCCGCCAACCACGCCCCTCAGCCTCGTACTTGCCGAGCGTGGCCCCTTCCATGAGCTGGTCAATCACAGCGCCAGCGCAACCGATCAGCAGCGGGTAGCACTAACGCTTAAAGGCCTGCGGGCCAATGTCGTGGTGACTCAGTCTCATGGTGTGCTGAACACGCTTTATAACGCCACCGAGCAAGCGTCCGCTAACGACGTTCAGTCAGCCCTGGAACAAGCGAGTCTGACATTAGTGCAGCAAGGTGCCTGCTACCGCGAGAGCGATATTGATCTGCTGGCGGTTGAAGCACTGGGCTACCCCCGCCACCTGGGCGGGCCGCACCGCCAAGCCACCCTGTCATCCACTCACGAAACGACGCCCTCCAAGGATGCCCATTCATGAACCTGACGTTTAGCCCTGAAGAGCAGGCATTCCGCGAGGAAGTCCGCCGATTTTTAGCCGACGCCTTGCCCAGCGATATCCGTGAGCAAGTGCGTCTTGGCCGACATCTACGCGCCGATGACCACCTGCGCTGGCAGAATATTCTCAGCGAACAAGGGTGGCTCGCCGCCAACTGGCCTACCGAACATGGTGGCCCAGGCTGGGGGCCCGTGCAGCGACATATCTTCGATGAAGAGTGCGCTGCCGCTCACGCCCCCACGGTAGTGCCCTTTGGCGTGAATATGGTCGCGCCGGTCATCATGAAATTTGGCAGTATAGAGCAACAACAGCACTACCTGCCGCGCATTCTTAATAACCAGGATTGGTGGTGCCAAGGCTATTCCGAACCGGGTGCTGGCTCGGATTTGGCCGGTTTATCTACCCGCGCCGTTCGCGATGGCGACCACTACATCGTCAACGGGCAGAAAACTTGGACCACCCTGGGCCAGCACGCCAACATGATGTTCTGTTTGGTGCGCACCGACCCCCACGCGAAAAAGCAGGCGGGTATCAGCTTTTTGCTGATTGATATGCAGACACCCGGCATTACCGTACGGCCGATTATCACCCTCGACGGTGCCCATGAAGTCAACGAGGTGTTTCTTGATAATGTGCGCGTACCGGTAGAAAACCGCGTTGGTGAAGAGGGACAAGGGTGGACCTGTGCCAAATTCCTGCTCACCCACGAGCGTACCGGCATTGCCGGGCTTGGCCACGCCAAACAGGCGCTGCGCCATTTGAAGTCCCTCGCTTCCCGCGCACAGCATCGCGGCAAACCGCTTTTATCGCTACCCAGCTTTCGCCAACGGGTGGTCAAAGCCGAGCTTGAGCTGATGGCGCTGGAGGTCACCAACCTACGTGTTATTGCCGCAGCGCGGGATGGCGGTGTACCCGGCGCTGAAAGCTCTCTGCTAAAAGTACGTGGCTCAGAGCTTCGCCAGGAGATCAGCGAGCTCACTCGCCGTGCGCTTGGGCCTGCTGCCCTGCCGTTCTTCCCCGAGTTTCTCCATGGTGATGAAGCACTGGATGATGACTACGCCCAAGGGGCTGCCGCCAGCGCCCAATATTTTAATCGTCGCAAGCTGTCGATTTATGGCGGCGCCAACGAAATCCAGAAGAGCATCGTCGCCAAAACTATTTTAGGTATGTAAGGGAGTCACCATGGATTTTGCACTCACCGACGAGCAGCGCATGCTCGAAGAAACGCTTACCCGCTTGGTGGCCGACCAGGTTTCTCCCGAGCAGCGTCGCGCCATGCTGGAAGCGTCGGCCCAAGAGGCCAGCCCACTATGGCGCACCTTTGCCGAGCTGGGCCTGCTACACATGCCGTTTAGCGAAGACGTAGGCGGGCTGGGCGGCGACGGCACTGACTTAATGATCATTATGCAGGCGTTGGGACGCGGCTTAGTGCCGGAAGCCTACTTATATGGTTTGGTCATGCCGGGTCAACTGCTTGCAATATGCGCCAATCCAGCACAGCAGGAACGCTGGCTGGCCCCTTTGTTAGAGGGAGAGCATCAGCTCGCTCTGGCTTGGCAAGAGCATAGCGCCCGCTATGACGCTTTCGATATTTCGACCCAAGCGCGCCAGCAAGATGGCCAATGGCAGCTTAACGGCCGCAAAGATGTGGTGATGAACCTGAGCAATGCCGCCGCCACGTTAGTGTCCGCCCAACTGCCCAGCGGCAAGTTAGGTCTATTTATCGTACCTGCAGATACCCAAGGCGTTGCATTACGGACATATCGCACCATGGATGACCAGCCCGCCGGTGACCTAACGCTGAATAATGTGCCCCTGCCGCTAGATCACTGCCTAAGTGAAGACGTAAGCGATGCCCTTGCACAAGTACTAGCCCTTGGCCGTGCCGCGCTGTGCGCCGAGGCAATCGGGGCTATGGAAACCGCCTGCGACCAAACCTTAGCGTATTTAAAAGAGCGTAAGCAATTTGGCCTTCCGCTGGCCACGTTCCAAGCACTCCAACACCGCATGGTGGATATGCACCTTCACCTGGAGCAGTCGCGCTCCATGGCGATTCTCGCCGCCACCAGCGTCTCGCTGCCTGCTGACGAGCGGGACTATAAAATCGCCGCGGCCAAGGCTTACTGCGGCGAGTCCGCACGTTTTATTGCGGAACAGGCCATTCAGCTTCATGGCGGCATGGGTATGACCGAAGAGTGCTACGTGGCCCACTACGCCAAACATCTGGTGATGTTTGATCACTATCTGGGCGATAGCGATTATCACCTTGAGACGGTGAGTGATCAGCTAGACGCCGCCTAAGGAGCAGAGCATGCCAAGTGAAGCAACGCCGTTAGTGCGGGCTGAACACACCGAGGAGGGTGTTGCCGAAATAATCATTGCGCGCCCAGCGGTGCGCAATGCGCTCAACGAGCCCACAGCTCTTGCACTGAACGAAGCATTAGCCACCGTGGCGGCTGACCCGCAGGTTCGCTGCGTGATCCTCAGCGGGGAAGGTAGCGCTTTTTGTGCCGGTGCCGATTTAGCGGAGTTCGAAAAGGCCTCCACGCAGCCCGCCAGCGAGCGGCTGGCTACCCTTTTCCTCCCAGCACTCCGCAGCATGATGACCATGGAAAAGCCTGTGATCGCCGCGGTTAGCGGTGCTGCAGCGGGGATGGGCGTTTCTTATGTGCTGGCCAGCGATATGGTGGTCATGGGCCGCTCGGCTTACTTGAAACTGGCCTTTATCAATATTGGCTTGATTCCCGACGGCGGCGCTTGCTGGCATTTGGTACGCAAGCTTGGTCATGCCCAAGCCTTTGAGATGGCAGCGCTGGCCACCCCCATCGACGCCGAGCGTTGCGTGGCACTGGGCTTGGCCAACCGGGCGGTGGAAGATGATCAGGTGTTAGCGGAAGCACGAGCGCTGGCACAGGCCCTGGTAGCTCAATCCCCCCAGGCGCTGGGGTCGACGAAACGGGCCATGCGGCAAGCGGCGAACCTGTCGCTTGAAGACACCCTAACGCTTGAAGGCGCGCTGCAGGATGAGTGCAAGGCCACGGATGATTTTCACGCCCGCGTAGCCGCCTTTCGTCACCGCCGCCGTAACTGATCCAACGATTTTTGATAATCGGCGCGCAGCGTGGCGACTTCATCGGCCACGCTGTTGAGCGTGGTAATGCCACCGACGCCCTGCCCTGCACCCCAAATATCCCGCCATGCTTTTGCCTTGCTGCTTCCGCCTGAGCCATAGCGCATGGCGCTTTTGTCGCCCTCAGGCAGTGCCTCCGGGTCCAGCCCTGCCAGCTCAATACTTTGGCGCAGGTAGTTACCGTGCACACCGGTAAACAGGTTGGTATAGACGATATCCCCCGCAGCGGCTTCCAGCACCATCTGCTTGTAAGCAGTCTGGGCATTGGCTTCCTGGGTGGCAATAAAGCGCGTGCCCATATACACCATGTCTGCGCCCAGCGCCTGAGCGGCGGCGATCTGCTCGCCTTTGGTAATCGCCCCCGCCAGCACCAGCGGGCCATCGTAAAATTGCCGAACCTCTGCCACAAAAGCGAAGGGGTTGAGCCGTCCCGCATGGCCGCCAGCCCCTTGGCACACCAAAATCAGCCCATCCACCCCGGCATCGATGGCTTTTTTAGCGTGCCTTAGCGTGGTCACGTCGTGAAACACTAGGCCGCCATAGGCGTGTACCTGCTCGACCACCCGGTTGGGCGCGTGCAAGCTGGTGATGATCAACGGCACCTTAAATTCGGCGCATAGCGCCACATCATGGTCAAGACGGTCATTGGTCGGGTGCACGATCTGGTTCACCGCAAACGGTGCGGCTGGCTGCTGCGGATGCCGAGCGTTATAGTCGGCCAGCGTATTGGTAATCTGCTGCAGCCACTCCCGAAGCACTTCTGCAGGCCGAGCGTTTAGCGCGGGAAAAGCGCCAATAATGCCCGCCTGACACTGGGCAATCACCAGCTCAGGCCCAGAGACAATAAACATCGGAGAGCCGATGACCGGCAGCGTCGTTGAGGCAGTCAGTTGGGTTAGCATAGGTGGTTCGCTAATTATTTTTAAAAGCTATAAGCGAAAAAAGCCCCTTTCGGGGCTTTTAGGGAGCTTTTACAACTTACTTTCAAGCTCCGGCAGAATCTCGAACAAATCCCCCACCAGGCCATAGTCGGCGACTTGGAAGATGGGCGCTTCGTCGTCTTTGTTGATGGCGACGATCACTTTTGAATCCTTCATGCCCGCCAGGTGCTGAATCGCCCCGCTGATGCCTACCGCAATGTACAGGTCGGGTGCGACGATCTTACCGGTCTGACCGACCTGCATGTCGTTGGGCACAAAGCCTGCGTCGACCGCCGCGCGGGAAGCACCGATGGCGGCGCCCAGCTTGTCGGCAATGCCGTCGAGCAGTTTGAAGTTGTCGCCGTTACCCATGCCGCGTCCACCGGAGATCACCACCTTGGCACCGCCAAGTTCCGGACGATCGCTCTGGGCCAGCTCTTCTTTGACGAAGCGGGACTGGCTGTTGTCAGCGACGAAATCCACCGCTTCAATCGTAGCGCTACCACTGGTACCCACCGCATCGAAGCCGGTGGTCCGCACGGTGATCACTTTCAGCGTGTCGTCGCTTTTGACCGTGGCAATGGCGTTGCCGGCGTAGATCGGGCGCAGGAAGGTGTCGGCACTTTCGACGCCCAGCACGTCCGACAGTTGGCTGACGTCTTTCAACGCGGCGAGGCGCGGCAGGACGTTTTTGCCGGTGGTGGAGGCGCTGGCCAGCACGTGGGTATAGCCATCGGCCAGTTCGACCAACAGCGCGCCCATGGGCTCAGCGAGCTGGTGGGCGTATACGGCGTTATCGGCAACGCGTACTTTGTTGACGCCGTCGAGTTTTGCGGCGGCGTCTGCCGCTGCCTGGACGCCGTCGCCGGCGACCAGAATATCAATTTCACCACCGATGGCCTGAGCGGCGGCGACCACGTGGGCGGTGGCGCCGGCCAGTTGGCCTTCATGGAGGTCGGCAAGTACCAGAATGCTCATGAGATCAGCTCCTATTAAAGCACCTTGGCTTCGTTTTTCAGTTTGTCGATCAGCTCGTCTACCGAGGCCACTTTGATACCGCCTTTACGCTCGGCGGGCGATTCCACCTTGAGCAACGTGACCTTGGACGCTACCTCGACGCCGTAATCGGCGGGGGTTTTAACGTCCAGCGGCTTTTTCTTGGCCTTCATAATGTCCGGCAGTTTGGCGTAGCGCGGCTCGTTAAGGCGTAGGTCGGTGGTGACGATCGCGGGCAGCGTGAGTGCCACGGTTTGCAGGCCGCCGTCGATTTCTCGGGTGACGTTAACCGTGTCTCCATCGACCGCTACTTCCGAGGCAAAGGTGCCCTGGGGCAGGTTGGTCAGCGCAGCGAGCATCTGGCCCGTTTGGTTGTTGTCAGTGTCGATCGCCTGTTTACCCAGGATCACCAGGCCGGGCTGTTCTTCTTCGACGACCTTGGCCAACAGCTTGGCGACCGCCAGCGATTCCACGCGTTCGTCGGTTTCGATATGGATCGCGCGGTCCGCGCCCAGCGCCAACGCGGTACGCAGCTGCTCTTGGGCGGCTTTGGGCCCGACCGTGACGGCGACCACTTCCGTGGCGGCACTCTTCTCTTTCAGGCGCACCGCTTCTTCCACAGCAATTTCGCAGAAGGGGTTCATGGCCATTTTGACATTGGTCAGGTCAACGTCCGAGTGGTCCGCTTTAACACGGATTTTGACGTTGTAGTCGATGACGCGTTTTACCGCGACGAGAATTTTCATAAGGCATGCTCCGAGTACTTAAACATCTCTAATAAACTAGCCCGCTCTTTATTTCGCATAGCAAAATATTATTTCATTTTATGATCGATACAATAAAAAAACGTCATGCAAAGGTCAAGGCTTCCTTTTGTTGCGGTCTATTAAAACGGTGACCAAGCAAACCATGCTGCCAGTAAGGGGATTGAGGCTAACAGAAATCTACCATTCCAGCGGTAACCAATCTGTTGGGCAGGCACACCGGTAAAGCGCGACAAAATCAACATTGAGGCAGTCATAGGCGAGGACATCAGCGCCAGCGCCCAACCCACCATTAAGGATGCACCGATTAGCGCAGGCGAGAGCCCTTCAATACCTAGCGTTGGCAGCAACCCCACCAGCAAGGTTACCGTAACGATAGGATTGATGCCTACCTGGGCAAGCCCCACCACCATCAGCATAGCCAGCACGGCATTAAAAGCGCCCCACGGGTTTAACACCACAAGCAGCGGCGCGAGCTGCTGGGTATCCACCAAGCCCACGCATAAATGCCCCAGATAGCCTGCTGCCCCCAGCACCACGATTTCATTGGCACTGGGCAAAAGCAGCCAGGGCAGTTGGCGATGCATGGTCGTCACCGCTGCGGGCACTCCACCATAGCCCAGCCTGCGACGCTGCCAGGCAAGCCATATCAACGCCCCTGTGGGGGCGCCTAACAGCGCGGCAATCGGCAAGCGCAGCTGCAAAATCCAGGCAATGCTAAATACCAGCGCCACAATCGCAAGCAGCAGCACGCTGAAGTGGGCCAACGGGCGTAGCGAGGGCGCGGCTATCCGGGCTTTATGAGCAGGAGGGTGCGGTCCGGTGAGAAAATCTACCGCCCACCCCGCCATAAAAATCAGCCCGGCAGCCCCTAGAATATAGGGTGCCAGCTGTAGCCAAGTGACTTGGGGAAGGCTAGATAGCACCACGGCCACCCCGATGCCCATGGGGGAAATCAGCGGCGCCAGAGAGAATCCACGCAGTAGCGCCAGCATCATGCGGCGCTGGCGGGCCGTTTGCACCCAGGCGCGCCCCTGGGCCGCACTTAGGGTGTTGCTCTTCTCGATCATGCCGGCAAACAAATTCAACACGCCAATATTGAGAATGATGCCAAACAGTGCAGAGCCCAACGATAAAATGGGGTAGCGGCGGCTGGGGGGCTGAAGCAGCATGCTCTGCCCACAGCGGCGCACTAAGCGTGAGCGATAGGCAGGCAAGCGCAGCATACTAAGCGCCACCACAAAGGTGGCAAAAAAGGCGAAACGCCCGCTCGCCTCAAACAGCAGCAGACCCGGCGATGGTGAACGCCAAAGGGCTAATAGCGTTAGTGCGCCCGCAGCGAGCAGCAACCCTTTGGCCATCCGGGTAAGTTGCCCTTTTAGCGTAATCAAGTAGAGCAGCAGCGCTCCAATACCCGCGGCTTGCCACGCCACGCTGCCACCCACCAAATGAATCAGCGTGGCCAGCGTAACCAGCAATAAGCAGGAAACCCGCAGGCGGGCTTGGCTCACTCGGTAAGCTCTCTCAACTGAGGGTCGGGAACGCCTTGCGATGATTCGCTGGCGCTGCGGCGGCGAAACGAACCTTCTCCCATGGCCACTAGATTGCCCTGCTCATCAACGATCTCACCGTTGGACATGTAGGTTTTTTGGCCACCTCCGCGCAGCGTGCCCGTTGCCCGCAACACGCCTTGCTTGGCAGGCCCAACAAACGTAGTGGTGAGTGATAGCGTCATGCCCCGGCGAATATTACCCGGCACTTCACAATGCAGCCCCGCCAGACTCAGCGCGCTATCCAGCATCGAGGCCAACACGCCACCGTGCACATTGCCGCTACGGTTAAGGTGCTTCGACTCAATGGTCAACTCCACTACTGCACGCCCTTCCTCCCACTCCACCATGTGCATGCCCAGCAATTCGTGGTAGCCCATCAGTGCCTGGGGGTTGGTGGCGTTAGCGCTGTCTGTTTCGCTCATAAAGCGCTCTCCTGCTGCGCCAAATCGCGCAGCCGCCCCTTGAGAATCTTGCCGCTGGCAGTAGAAGGCAGAGCATCCATTAATACGATTTGGGTAGGTCTTTTGTAAGGCGCCAAACGCTCGGCGATAAACGCTTTAAGCTCAGCCATATCGACCTCAAAACCCGGCTCACACTGCACAAAAGCAACGACTTCTTCATTGCCTGCTACTTGACGCCCCACCACCGCGGTTAAGGTCACCGCCGGATGCTCATTGATCACCGCTTCCACATCCGGCGGGTAGATATTAAAGCCTGAGCGAATAATCAGCTCTTTACTGCGCCCGACGATGTAGAGCTGATCGTCATGATCCAGCTTGGCGATATCGCCGGTATTGAGCCAGCCATCCTCAGTTAAGCTGGCGCGGGTGGCCTCAGGCTGGCGGAAGTAACCCTTCATAATATTGGGGCCACGCACCCACAACTCACCGATTTCTTCGCCCGCGTTTTCGGCGGTACCGCTACTACCCAGCGGCTCTAATCGATACTCCAACAGCGGCAGCACACGGCCAACGGTGCTGCTGGTGTGGCGATCTTCGATACGCGTTTGGCTAATAGTGGGGCTGGCTTCGGTGAGCCCGTAGCCATTGTGCAGCGTTAAGCCGAAGGCGGCTTCCACGCGAATTTTGGTATCACTGTCCAGGGGCGAACCGCCTGCAGAGATATAGATAAGCGCAGGCGCTTCCAACGCGCGCTGTTCGCGCTTCAGATACTCCAAAGCACGTGCATACATGGCAGGCACACCCTGCAGTACGGTAATGCGCTCCTCTTTCAGCGTTGCCAGCAGATGGGCTGCTTCAAAGCGCGGTACGGTATACAGGCAAGCACCATTATACAGCGACCCCATGCAGACAGATGAGAGGCCAAACACGTGGGACATGGGCAGCACGCCATACACCCGTTGCCCTTCGCTTAGGTGGCGCATGCCGCCGGAAATCGACGCGATATACAGAATGCCGCGGTGGGTGAGCATGACACCTTTGGGGGTGCCGGTGGTGCCTGATGTGTAGATCATTGCCGCGACCTGCTCAGCACCGCTGGCATGGACAGGCTCTGGCTCGCTATCAAATAGCGGTGAGATCGCCAAACCGCCCAACTGCGGATGCTGATAGCGGTCGGCGACATGTCGCTCGGCATGCTGGGCCGCCTCTTGGGAGGCTTCGCAGGTATAAAAAACCCGGCGCGGCAGGCAGTTGTCCTGGATCAAATCCACTTCCTGGGCGGAGAGGCGCGAATTCACAATCGCGACCCAAACATCCATTTCACTGGCAGCCAACAGCAGCACCACCAGCGCACGGCAGTTTTCACTGACCGTCATAATACGGTCGCCGGGACGCACGTTCAGAGAGGTTAACCACTGACAGGCGGCATGGATCTCTTGCCCCAGCTCGGCGTAATTCCAGCGAACGGTGCCATCCACCAGGGCGGGCTGGTCCGCTAGACGCTTGGCATTTTCCAGCACGCGGGTACTTAACCGCTCGGGTAGTTCCGCCACCAGTTCACTGGCGAGGCGCCCAAAAATATTCTCGTCCGGTGCTTGATAGGAAACCGACAAAGCCATCAGGACGCCTCCCGCACCATATTCCGGGCGATTACCAACTGCTGAATTTGGGTCGTTCCTTCATAAATACGGAACAGTCGAACATCGCGATAAAAGCGCTCAACGGCATATTCAGACATATAGCCCGCGCCACCGTGAACCTGCACCGCGCGGTCGGCCACCCGGCCCACCATTTCGGCGCAGAACAGCTTGCAGCAGGAGGCCAGTGTAGAAACATTTTCACCGTCATCCTTGCGCCGCGCGGCGTCCATCACCATGGTTTTGCCAGCGTAGGCTTCAGTTTTGCTGTCCGCCAACATCGCCTGAATCAACTGATGCTCAGACAACGCAGCACCGAACTGCTTGCGCTCCATGGTGTAGCGTAATGATTCATCCACCAGGCGTTCCGCCACCCCCACACAGACCGCCGAAATATGCAGACGCCCGCGGTCGAGTACTTTCATGGCCGTCTTGAAACCCTGTCCTTCTTTGCCGCCAATGATGTTTTCAGCGGGCACGCGGCAGTTATCAAAAATAATGTCGCAGGTATGCGCTCCTTTCTGACCCATCTTGTTATCCGCCGGGCCGCGCACCAAGCCGGGCGTATTGCCCTCAACAATAAACGCAGAAATACCCCCCGCCCCTTTATTCTCAGGGTCGGTACGCGCCATCACGGTAAACAGGTCGGCTTCGGGCCCGTTGGTGATATAACGCTTGGTGCCGTTCAAAATGTAGTGATCGCCATCGCGTACGGCCGTGGTGCGTAGGCTGGCCGCATCGGAGCCTGAATCCGGTTCGGTCAGGCAGAATGAGCTGAGTATCTCGCCAGTGGCCAGGCGCGGCACATATTTGGCTTTCTGCTCCTCGGTGCCATCAATCAGAATGCCCTGGGCCCCAATGCCGTTATTGGTACCGAACACCGAACGAAATGCCGGGGAGGTCTTGCCGATTTCCATCGCCACCAGGGCTTCCTCTTCCATAGTGAGACCGAGACCGCCGTACTCTTCAGGAATCGATAGCCCGAATAGCCCCATCTCCTTCATTTCCGCCAGAATCTCGGGGGGCACCGCATCCTCTTCGGCGAGTCGTGCTTCGTTGGGAATCAAACGCTCGCGGACAAAGCGGGAGATAGTATCTACAAGTTGATTGATCAATTCGGGATCACGAATCATGACGGCTCCTGGTGGCAAAGGACTGCTTTTATCGTTGGAATAGCACGTGAGTACGTGTGAAAGTCGAACGTAACTGGCGTTATTTCACCATGCGAAATTAACGCTCGCGTTGCTTGTCAGGCACTTTTGCATAGCCTAGGATGGCAGTCAATAATTGAAACAGTATTTTGCACTGCAGAATACAACTAACAAATAAGCAGGCATAACAAGCCCAATAACCGAGAGGATTTGGCATATGGCTAGTGAATCAACACCGTCTCCCTTTACCACACTGGGCATTGTGGGCACCGGGGCCATGGGCCGCGGCATTGCCCAATTAGCCGCTCAGGCAGGTCTTAACGTGATGCTTTTTGACGTCAAGGAGGGAGCGGTCAGCGAGGCACAGCGCTTTATTAATGGGCTTTGGCATAGAAGTGCTGAAAAGCAGCGCATCACTAGCGAACAGGCACAGCAATATAGTGAGCGATTGGTCGAAGCCCAAGAACTACACGCCCTCGCTACCTGCGATATCGTGGTCGAAGCGATCGTCGAGAAACTCGAAGCCAAACAGGGGCTGTTTAGCGATTTAGAAGGCATTGTCAGCCAGGATGCCGTGCTAGCGACCAATACCTCCTCCCTCTCGGTAACCGCAATTGCTGCTGCCTGTCAGCACCCAGAGCGAGTGATTGGCTTTCATTTCTTTAATCCTGTGCCTCTGATGAAAATCGTAGAGGTGATCCCTGGGCTGCGCACTGACGACGAGGTTACCCAGCGAGTCAATGCGCTGGGCGCCGCTATGGGCCACTTTACCGCGCAAGCCACCGACACACCGGGATTTCTCGTGAATCACGCCGGGCGCGCCTTTGGCACCGAAGCGCTGCGAATTCTCAGCGAAAGCGTGACCGACCCTGCCACAATAGACCGCATTATGGTTGATCAGGGCGGTTTCCGAATGGGCCCTTTTACCCTGCTTGACCTTACCGGCCTGGATGTTTCCCATGCGGTGATGGAGTCGGTGTATCACCAATACTATGAAGAGCCACGCTTTCGCCCTTCCCCACTCACTCGCCAGCGCCTCACGGCGGGTTTATTGGGACGCAAAACCGGGGAAGGCTTTTACCGCTATGTAGACGGCCAGCAGCAACTGCCGGATGAGCCCGCCATTGCACAGGCCTCCCCATGTCCGGTGTGGATCAGCCAAGACGACCCTGACAGCGCCGCCCAGCTAGCTGAATTGGTTAACACCGCGGGCTGGCCGCTAGAAAGTACCGATCAGCCGTCCTCGCAGGCGCTCTGCCTGCTCACACCGTTGGGTGAAGACACGACTTCGTGCGCCCTGCGCCAAGGCTTGAATGCAGAGCAGTGTGTGGCGGTTGATATGCTGGCCGGGCTAGATAAACGCCGCAGCCTGATGGCCTCGCCGATTACCCTTCCTGAAATGGTTAACGCCGCCGCTAGCCTGCTCAATGCCGATGGCACGCCGGTTAGCAAGCTTCACGACAGCAACGGTTTTGTGCTGCAACGGGTGGTGGCATGCATCGTCAACGTCGGCGCCGATATCGCGCAGCAAGGGGTCGCTGAACCCGCCACCATCAACCGTGCGGTAGAGCTCGGCCTGGGCTACCCGTTTGGCCCGCTGCGCATGGGCGACCACTACGGCGCTTCGCGCATCATGACCATCCTTAATAATCTGCTGGAAGCCACCGGTGATCCCCGCTACCGCCCCAGCCCGTGGCTGCGCCGCCGCGCCGCGCTCGGTATGTCACTCACTGACGGGCCAACAAGCTAACACAGCTTGGGTTTACACAAATAAAGGAGAATAACGATGCAAGATGCCTATATTTACGACGGATTACGTACCCCTTTTGGCCGCCATGGCGGCAGTTTGGCGGCCATTCGCCCGGACGAGCTGCTAGGCCTGACCTTAAAAGCACTGGTGGCGCGTAACCCTTTTGCTCCAGAAAGCTATGAAGAAGTGCTGGCAGGTTGTACCAACCAGGCGGGTGAAGATTCGCGTAACGTGGCACGGCACGGTGCTCTCTTGGCGGGCCTGCCTATCGAGGTAGCAGGCCAGACCGTCAACCGTCTGTGCGGTAGCGGCTTAGCCGCTATGATGGATGCTGCCCGCGCCGCACGTTTAGGTGAAGGCAAGCTGTTTTTGGCGGGCGGTGTTGAATCCATGTCACGTGCGCCTTACGTACTAGGCAAAGCAGACTCGCCCTACGCCCGAAACCAGCCAATGTACGATACCGTCATTGGCTCACGCTTCCCTAACCCGTGGATTGCTAAAGAGTACGGCAGCCACAGCATGCCGGAAACCGCAGATAACATCGCCCACGACCTCAACATCGGCCGCGATGCCAGTGACGCCTTTGCCGCCCGTTCCCAGGCACGCTATGCCCAGGCGTTGGCCGCAGGCTTTTACGATGGCGAGATGTTTGGCGTCGAGGTGCCACAGGGACGCAAACAGCCACCTCTGTTAGTGGATAAAGATGAGCATCCTCGCCCCGGAAGCACAGAAGATAAACTGGCCAAGCTAGGGCCTCTGTTTGAGGGCGGTGTGGTAACGGCAGGTAACGCCTCCGGGCTGAACGACGGCGCGGCGGCAATGATTGTCGGTTCTCTTTCAGCAGGTGAGCGCGCCGGGCTCGCTCCGCGGGCGCGTATTGTAGCTAGCGCCGTGGCAGGCGTCCCGCCACGCGTGATGGGGCTGGGTCCAGTGCCCGCTTCGCAAAAGGCATTAGCCCGAGCGGGTCTGACCCTTGACCAGATGGACGTGATTGAAATTAACGAAGCCTTCGCGGTTCAGGTACTCGGTTGCGTTCAGCAACTGGGACTCTCGGCCGACGATCCGCGTTTGAATGCCAACGGCGGTGCGATTGCTATTGGCCACCCACTGGGTGCCTCAGGTGCCCGCTTGGCGCTAACGGCGCTGCGCCAGCTAGAAGTGACCGGCGGTCGTTATGCGCTGGTGACCATGTGTATCGGCGTAGGCCAGGGCATTGCCACGGTCATCGAACGCCTGGATGGCTGAATCGATTTAACAAGGAAGGCCTTTTCGTTGATGGGCACGAAAACTGCCCCTATGTAGATATGCGATAATGGACGCCATAAGCCACCTATTGTTGGGACACTGAATGCAACCCACTGACACAGATGCTGACGAGCCGCAACTGCCTGGGAAAGATCGTAATTTTGTGACCGCGCTGGCGCGCGGTCTAGAACTGCTACGTGCTTTTGGTACGGGTGAAGAGTATCTAGGCAATGCCGAACTCTCCAATCGAACTAATATTCCCCGGCCTACGGTGTCACGGCTGACCTATACGCTGACCCAACTGGGTTACCTGCAGCACAATACGCATCTGGAAAAATACCGTCTTGGCCCCGGTGTGCTGGCGCTGGGCTATCGTTTCCTGGCTAATATGGGGATTCGCGAAGTTGCCCGACCGCATTTGCAGAAATTTGCCGATGCCACCGACTGTAATGTCAGCCTAGGCAGCGCTGACCGTAGCGACATGGTTTATCTGGAAACCTGCCATGGCAGCGGACCACTGATCATTCGTCTGGATGTGGGTTCGCGGCTGCCCATTGCCACTTCTGCTATTGGTCGCGCCTGGCTTTGCGGCTTGCCTACCGCCCGACGCCAGCAGTTAATGCATGAGCTGGCTGATTTTCATGGCAGCGACTGGCCAGCGCTGGAAGCCGGTATCCAGCAGAGCTTGAACGACTATGCCGAGTATGGTTTCTGCCTATCAGAGCAGGATTGGCAGCGCGATATCAGCGCCGTGGCCATGCCGCTCATTCTGGAAGATGGCGCCGAGGTTATGGCCATCAACTGCGGTGGCTCCAGCCTGCGGTTGGATCATGACCGCCTCGTTAATAACCTGGGGCCGCGCCTGAAAGAGGTAGCAGAGCAGATCAAGCAAGAATTGGCGCCCCGTTACCGCTCTGCTAGGTAGCGTCGTCGAGTGATAACCGTTTGACATACTCCCGCGGGTCGCGGGGGTAGTAGCGTTCAGGCTGGCTTTCTAGATGGGTGAAATAGCGGGTGTCTTTGTACGGCATCTTCATGTAGCCCGATACACCCAACCCCTCAATTTGGTTGACCGACGCAAGGATGCGGGCCAGCAGTATCCGAAACTCCCTTTCCCTGGCGGGATCGAGCAGGCGGTAATAGCTATGTATTTTGAGGTGCTGGGGTAATGCTTCAAAAATGATCATGCCGGTATGGTGGATATCATTCAGCTGCTGCAGTACCTGCATGATCGCCTCCGGCAGTGCTAACAGCTCTTCGGGATCGGGACCATCTTCAAAGTAGCTATGCTGACGGGTGCGATCTTCAAGCTCCGGCACTGCACTCAGCTCGTAGCTAATAGCCATGCTTGGCTCGCTGACAAACGTCTCCTCGGCGGAAGCGCGCTCCAGATGAAGAGTTTGGCGGGCATTGAACAGGCAGCTCTTGAACACCCCCTGGCGGTGAATGGCGCGCGCCAGGTGCACCATATTATTCACCGCTTCAATAAAGGCGGGCTTCAGCGCCGGGTCATGAAGGTTGAGCGACGAGTCAATGTATACCCCTTCACGCTCCCAGCGTACCGCCAACCCACCTACCACCGGATATTTGCCCAACCGGCTGACCGATGCCAGAAAGGCTTTCTCGGTTTCTCCCATCCCCTGCATGAACTGTTTGTAATAGCGGTCGAGCTGCACATCGTTGACGTCATTAAGCGTTTCCTGCGCTGTCGCTTCACGCAGAAAGGCTTTGCGCGAGCTATACACCACGGTATCGATCTCCTGCCGGGCAGGACGTGCCCAAACCGGCACTAGCGGCACCTTTACAGATTCGGGGAGATCAATCATCACGACCCTGGCCATTCTCGCCATGTTGGCTAAAAAATAGTCGCCTGCTGTACGCCGAACCTGAGGGTCGGGGTCGAGCATACCATCCAGCGTGCGGGCAAATTCCATAGGCAAACCCAGCGAGCTGGCTGGAATAGCGCGATGCCCAAAACGACAGGATTGTGCCGAGGCCAGTGCGTACAAGGTGCCCGCAGTGCCCTGCTCATCAAAGCGCGGCGATGACAGCGCACCGTTCAACTGCTCTTCACCGATAAAATAAACATCGCCCAGGCGAGCATTGGTTTGCTGCAGGTTATCCGACATTAGCTCCATCACATTAGCGCCCACAAACTGCAGCTGGGCATCCAACTGGGCAAACACCGATGAGCCCCAGTCGATTAGCGCAATAGACTCATGCACGATGTCATACACCAAGTTAGAGGGTTTAATATCGCCATGCACGACGGGACGCGCCTGAGGGCCGGACTCCCGGCGCAATGCGAGGAGGATATCGGCCAACTGCGCGGCTATACGTACAATCAGGCGTGGTGAGAGTCGCCCCTGCTTGAGCGATACCTGCTCTAAATTCCAGCCGGGTGCACGCTCCATCACCAGGATGGATTGCCCCCTGGAGCGCTGGTAGGCAATAAGGCCTGGAATGCGTGGATGAGATACCTGATCGAGCATAAACGCCTCTTCTTCGAGGCGCTCTTGCAAGTGCGTGGGGAGGGTAATGCGCGAGAACTTGAAGACATAATGGGCTGTAATGCCTTGGTTGACGGTGCTACCGGCAAATACAAAACCATAGGCGCCCTTACCAATTAACTCGATGCCCTGATAACCCAACTGGGTGAGCTGTGCCTGGCACAGCGCCACCCAATCCTTGAGTTTACGGGCATCGTGATGGCTCAGCAGATATACCGACTGCTCTTCGGGTATATAAAACTGCTGTAGCGTTGATTGGGGCATAAGTCGCCTTGCTAGCCCAAGTGAAGCAACATGGTCTCGGGATCTTCCAGAAAGCCCTTCCAGGCATTGCAGAAGCGGGCAATGGTGCCTCCATCGATAAAGCGATGATCCCCCGCCCAGGTGATTGTCATAATAGCGCGTCGCTGCACCGCGCCCTGCTCATCGAACCTCGGTAGCCATTGCGTTTTACCAATCGCCACAATCGCGGCTTCCGGTGCATTGATGATGGGGGCAGCGTAGGTGCCGCCGAGCGCACCAATATTGGAAATACTGATGGTTCCGCCTTTGAGATCCGCTTGATCAACACGCCCTTCCCGTGCAGCCGTGGTTAATCGTCCAACTTCGCGGGCAATCTCCAGCAACGTCAGCTGCTCAACGCTTTTAACATTGGGTACCATCAGACCCGCTTTGCTATCCACTGCCATACCAATGTTGCACTGAGGGTAGTAGTGCAGTTCATCACCCGTCGCATTTAGCTGAGCGTTTACAATAGGTTGTTCGGCGACTGCTAACGCCATGGCTTTCATAAAAAATGGCATTAGCGTTAGCCGCTCGCCTTGGGCTTCTGCCAACGGTTTTAAGCGTTCGCGCAGAGCCAGCAGCGCGGTCACGTCGATCTCTTCTCCATAGTGAAAATGGGGAATCGTGCTAGCCGCTTCGACCATTCGCTTGGCCATCACCGCGCGAATGCCGCGGAGCGGTTCTACCCGTGGCGCCTGCGTATCGGGTAATGATTGACTGGCTGGGGCCGCTGGTTGCGATGTTTGGTCCAGATGCGCCAGCACATCTTCTTTCAGTACTCGGCCATCTTTGCCACTGCCAGCAATATCCTTGAGCAGAAGAGAATGTTCACGTACTAAACGCCTTACGGCAGGGCTTGCCGGGACTTTGCCAAGTAAGCCACCCGTAGCAGCTCCCGGTGCCTGGGTTGATGCATGTATCGATGCCTCTGCCTGGGATGAGTCTGTTTTCGATAAATCTGCGGATAGCTCTACCGGCAGTTCAGCAGGTGTCGGTTCGCCTGTTTTTGTCTGGCTTTCACTTGCACTCGCCTGGCCCTCTCCGTCAACTTGATAGGCATACAGAGGCGCATGTACTTTAGCAATCTGCCCCTGTGCAACGTAGAGTTTGGTCACCACCCCCGCTTCGGGTGCGGTTATCTCTACCAGCGCCTTGTCGGTCATGACTTCGACGATAGGCTGGTCTTCTTCAATTTGATCGCCTTCTGCGACGCGCCATTCGACGACTTCGCACTCGACAATACCTTCGCCGATATCAGGCAGTAAAAAATCGCTCATTGTTATTCTCCCCACGCATTCTTAGGCTATTTAAGCCATTAAAAATTAACGCTTTCGCGAATCGCTTCAAAAATTTTCAGGTGATCAGGCAGATACTCTTTTTCCAGCACCAGAGGAAAAGGCGTATCCAGCCCTGTCACCCGAGCAATGGGCGATTCCAGGTAGAGAAAACAACGCTCTTGAATGGTCGCGGCAATTTCACCTGCAAACCCACCGGTTAACGGTGCTTCATGGCTCACTACGAGGCGTCCTGTCTTCAGCACTGATTCAGCGACTGTATCAGCATCCCAGGGCAGCAGTGAACGCAGGTCGATCACTTCACAAGCGATGCCTTGCTCTTCTGCTAACTCAACTGCTTTGCCGATGACTTCCATCTGCGCACCCCAGCCCACCACGGTAATGTCGGTGCCCTCCTTGGTGACTTCGGCCTCGCCAATGGGCAGCTGATAATCGTCTTCGGGGACCTCGCCTACCGCTGCACGATAGAGACGTTTAGGTTCGAGGAAAAGCACTGGATCAGGGTCGCGAATAGCGGCAAGTAACAGCCCTTTAGCCTGATAGGGATTGCGCGGCACCACCACTTTTAAACCGGGGGTATGGGTGAAATAGGCTTCAGGAGACTGGGAGTGATAGAGGCCGCCGGCGATCCCCCCACCATAAGGGGTGCGAATGGTCAGCCCACCCACATTGAACAGATCGCCCGAGCGGTAGCGGAACTTGGCCGTTTCGTTAACGATTTGGTCAAACGCGGGAAAGATATAGTCGGCAAACTGAATTTCCGCGACGGGTACCGAGCCTTGCGCCGCCAAGCCGTTGGCAAAGCCGATAATGCCCTGTTCGACCAGCGGCGTGTTGAAGCAGCGAGCCTTGCCGTACTTCTCCTGTAAATGGCTTGTTGCGCGGAAAACACCGCCGAAAATCCCCACATCCTCACCAAAGCAAATGACTTTTTCGTCTTCTGCCATGGCGATATCCAGCGCGTTATTGATCGCCTGGAGCATATTCATTGTGGCCATGTTATGCCTCTCCCTGCGGATCAGTGTCTGTGCCTACGTCTAAGTCCAACGACTTTACTCCTCGGGGATAAGCCTCTGGGTAGCGACGGATATGGCGTTTTAACTGGTCAAACTGACGCTGAAGCGCTGGTGTGATATCGGCATACACGTCGCTGATCAAGCTCTCAAGCGGTGGTGATGAACGCTTTTCGGCCCGCTTCAAGGTTTCAAGTACTTCACGACGCAGATTTTCTTGCTGGGTGGCTTCTTCCTCTTCACTCCACCACTGTTTCTTCAATAGCCATTTTTGTAGCCGCAGCAAGGGATCTTTGGCGCGCCATATCTCTTCTTCATCTTTTGAACGGTAGCCTGAGGGGTCATCAGAGGATGAGTGTGCGGCAAGGCGGTAGCTCATAGCTTCGATCAATACGGGCTGGTTGCGCTCAACGGCGATTTTGCGCGCTTGACGGGTCGCTTCATAAACTGCCAGCACATCGTTGCCGTCCACGCGTATCACATGCATGTGATAACCAAACGCCCGGGGGGCGATACCATCGGCGGCGAACTGCTCGACGGCAGGCGTGGAAATGGCATAGCCATTATTGCGGCAGAAAAAAATAACCGGCACTTGATGTACTGATGCCATATTCAGTGCGGCGTGGAAATCGCCTTCGGAGGCAGCGCCTTCACCAAAAAAGGTTAATGTGCAGTGGCCGTTACCAGCCAGTTTCTGCCCATAAGCATAACCTGTCGCCTGAGGAATCTGAGTGGCCAGGGGGGACGAGATGGTCATATAGTGAAGCTTGCGCGAACCATAGTGGATCGGCATTTGACGACCTTTGCCGTAGTCCAACTCATTCCCAAATAGCTGGTTCATAAACTCATCAATTGAGAAACCGCGATACATCAAGGCACCCTGTTCACGGTACTGGGCCATGATCATATCGGCATCATCAAGCGCGGCGGTAGCGCCTACCACAGCTGCTTCCTCACCCGTACACTGCATATAGAAACTAAGCCGCCCCTGGCGCTGGGCAGCCATCATTCGTTCATCCAGGATGCGCGTAGCCAACATTGCTTGGTAAATGCGCCGGGCATGATCACGCTCAAGTGCTGGTTCGGTGGCGCCGCTATGTAGCTCGCCTTCTGGGTTGAGCAGGCTAAAGGTAGGAATTGAAATTTCGTCGCCGGTCATGAAATCCGGCTGATATACATACTGTGTCATCATTATTGTCCTTGTTTTACCCCTTTTGAGGGCAGTGTTGTTGGTATTGACCGTTTATGCCAGTGGATTTATCTGTCATAAGCCAACACAACACCTAGCTACCACAACGTTTAGGACAATAACGCAGCACAACAACTTTAGGGATACAACTTAAGGCGCAGAGATTAAGGGAAGAGGGTAAGGGAAGAGGGTAAGGGAAAGAGGTTAAGACAAAGTAAGTTATGCCGCAGAAAGACGGGAACGTAATTGGCGCTGCAACAATTCAAACAAGCTGTCGACCGTCAAGGCCAATAATGCAATGGTCAATGCGCCCTGTACCACATAGGCCATGTTTCCGTTCACAATACCGGAAATAATGGGATCGCCCAGATTACTAGCCCCCACGGTAGCCCCAAGGGCCGCGGTAGCAATATTAATGGTCACCGAGGTGCGTATACCCGCCAATATTACCGGAGCCGCCAGCGGGAGTTCGACCTGACGCAACACTTGCGCCGATGTCATCCCCATGGCATGTGCCGCTGTTTTAATGTCCTGCTCCACTTCCTGCAGACCGGTAAGTGTGTTGCGCACGATCGGCAGTAACCCATAAAGTATTAGGGCGACAATAATTGGCAAGGTGCCAAACCCCAATACGGGGACCGCCAACGCCAGTACGGCCACTGGTGGAAACGTTTGTCCAAGTGAGGCCAACTGGCCGACCAAGGGTAAAAAATCACTGCCACGCTCACGTGTAACGGCGATGCCTGCTAATACGCCAACGCTAATAGTCACGACCGCTGCTATTCCTACCACCAGCAGATGTCGCCCGAGCAGCACATAAAAATCAGCTCGGTCATAAACCACTTGACGGGAATCGGGCTCTACCCACCGAAATAACGGCTCGGCTACGGACATTCCTACGACACTGACCAGCAACAATCCTCCCCATATTAGCGGCCAGCGCCAAAAAGCAGCTTTTTGTTGTAACGGCGCAACGCTGAATGAATTATTCATGTGCGCTTCCTTTGTCCAGTTGAGCCTCCTTAATAAGCCTACGCAGCGAAAGCTCACCAATAGGCACATCATGCTGGTCTACTACAGTAAGCCTATCGCTGTGATCACGCAGCATCATGGACAACGCTTGGCGTAACGTAAAAACCGCCGGTATGCGTGAATGGGCGGGCAAGGTAGGACCCAACGAGGTCATATGATCTTTAACGCGCGTTAATGCCGCCTGCTTGAGACCCCGCTCGAGCCCTCCCAACATTGACTCAACAAACGCGTCGGCAGGCTGTTGCAATAACGCCAGCGGAGAACCTTGTTGCACGATTCGCCCTTCCCGCATGACCACGAGGTGGTCCGCCAACTTTAGGGCTTCGTCCATATCGTGAGTGACAAATACCACGGTCTTATGCAGCCGCGCCTGAAGCTTGGCCAACTCATCTTGAAGCTTTTCACGGGTAATAGGATCGAGAGCGCCAAAAGGCTCGTCCATCAACATAATATCCGGGTCTGCTGCGAGTGCACGTGCTACGCCTACCCGTTGTGCCTGGCCACCGGAAAGCTGGTGAGGATATTTGTGCGCGAACTCACCTACGGGCAAACCGAGTAAAGCCATCAACTCTTCTACCCGCGCTTGAACATCCGCCGCTGACCACTTCAATAAACGTGGCACTAAGCCGATATTGCGCGCCACGTTCCAGTGAGGAAACAGCCCAGTGTGCTGAATCACATAGCCAATCCGACGGCGTAGCTTCACTGGGTCATACGCCTCAATCGCCTGCCCATCAAGAATGATGTCACCTTCGCTGTGCTCAATTAAGCGGTTGATCATACGCAGCGTGGTCGATTTTCCGCAGCCAGAGGTACCCACTAGCGCACAGAATTTTCCTTTCGGCACTCGCAGCGAAATATCATTCACCGCGATATCATCACCAAACCGCTTAGATACATGGGAAAGCTCAATCATCTTGTTCCTTCGGGTCGCAGTGCTTCAGCTAGGGCACCTAAGCCCGCATCAACCACCAGAGCCAGTATTAAAATGGGCAACGCACCGAGCAAGACCATATCCATAGCCGCCTGGCCTAGGCCTTGAAAAATAAAGGTGCCCAACCCACCCGCGCCAATCAAAGCGGCAACCGCTGTGAGCCCAATGGCCTGAACAGTGGTAATTCGCACCCCTTCCAGCAGCACCGGCAGCGCCAGCGGCAAGCGCACCTGCCAAAAGCGCTGACCGGCGCGCATCCCCATGCCTTTGGCGGCTTCTAAAGTGTTAGGGCTGACTTCTTCAAGCGCGATGTAGGTATTACGCACCATGGGTAGCAGGCTGTAGGCGATTAAGGCGATCAGCGCAGGCGTTGTGCCGATCCCGCTAACTCCAAGCTGATCTAAGAAAGGCACATTCTCAGCAAGCCAAGCTAGCGGCGCCAGCAGCAGACCAAAGAGCGCTAGGCTGGGTATGGTCTGAAGAAAATTGAGCACCGAGAATGCGGCCTTCTGTAGCCGTGCATAGCGTCGCATTAACATCGCCAGTACCAAACCGACTAACACACTGCTACTGACGGCGATTCCCACCAGCGCCATGTGTTGGCCTATAGCGCGAAGGAACTGTTGATCGCGCGCTCTGAACTCTTGAACCAGGGCAAGGCTATCGAGCCAAAACGCTGCACAAAGCCACCACACTAGCGCCACGCCACATAACAGCAGTGTGGGCCAGAGGCGTGAAAGATGTAACCGCAAGCGTATTTCTATTAAGCACAACAGAAGTACAAATAGCACCACCCAGTACGCTGCACCCAAACCTAAACGTGCCTGGGGAAGCTCAGGATCAATCAGTAAATAACTACTCGCTATCAAGCCGACAGGCATGAGTGCCATTAACAACAGTACCGCCGCTAATAACGCGCGGTAGTGACGTATGCTCGGCTGCCACGCGAGAATAGCAATGGAGGAGAGTAATAAGGTGGCTAACAACGCGCCGGGCCAGCCAAAGGCTTCTAGCGCACCATAGCCTGTCCCTAATACAATCCGGTTAGGCGCCATACTAACCACGTCAAAGGCCCAGAACGTGATTAGCATGATAAGGCTAAGGCTTAATAGCACAATATTAGGGTGCCGTCCCTCCCAACGAAGCCGTGGGGTGGGCAGTGCATCCATTAGCGACATTAATTAGTTATCCCAGGCAGCATTGGTTATTAAGAGCAACAACCATTAATTATTAAGCGAATCGAGGTAGTCGCTAACCACTTGCGTCGGGGACAATCCATTCACGGCAACATCTGCATTAAGCGTTTGCAGGGTGTCCTCGTCGAGGGTGGCAAAGACGTCGTTGAGCAGTGTTTGGATATCAGGATAAGCTTCCAATACACTTTCACGCACCACAGGAGCTGGCTGGTAAACAGGCTGCACACCTTTAGAATCTTCCAAGACAACCAGTCCCAATGCGCTTAACCCACCATCAGTGCCGTAGGTCATGGCGGCGTTTACACCGCTCGTTTGCTGGGCTGCAGCCCGCATAGTGGCGGCGGTATTGCCGCCAGAGAGCACCAGTAGCTGTTCATCGCTCAGTTCAAAGCCGTAGGCTTCCTGGAAAGCGGGTAGCGCCTGCGCTGATTCGACAAACTCAGCACTCGCTGCGAATTTGAACTCCCCGCCATCAGCCAAATAGGCAGCGAGATCTTCCAAACTGACTAACTCATGCTCTTCAGCAACATCTTCTCGAATGCTCATTGCCCAGGTGTTATTGGCGCTAGCGGGTTCTAGCCAGATTAAGTCTTGTTCTGCATCACGTTCACGTACGGTGGCATAGGCTTCCTCTGCATCGTTCCAAACCGGACTATCGGTCATATCAAAAAAGAACGCACCATTGCCCGTATATTCCGGGTACACATCAATCTCGCCAGCCTCCAAGGCAGAGCGAACTACGCTGGTGCCACCCAGCTGTAAGCGATTTTCGGTTGGAATGTCGTGGCGTTCCAGGGTTTGAATGATTAGTTCACCTAATACCGAACCTTCCGTGTCGATCTTAGAGGACACCACGACCGGCTCATTGGCGCTGGCCTGGGAAAGGGAAATAGTGGAAACGGCACAGGCAGCAATTAACGACTTAGCAATGTTAGAATTAGCTGAAAAGCGCATCTTTGAATTCCTTTTGAAGTGGGCTTTTTTAACAGAGGCTCTTAAGCAGTATAAGAGCCATGAGCGTTTAAGTCAGAGCCTGCAGCGTTTATGGTGTTTCCAATATCCAGGAAGTACCTTCTCGTGAGTCTTTAAGAATAATCCCTAGCGCCGCAAGCTCATCGCGAATGGCATCCGCTTGGGCAAACTGTTTATTTGCTTTGGCTTCCTGGCGCTGTGCGATTTTAGCTTCTATTTCGCTTTCGCTAAGCGGCGCTCCCTGTTGCTGCGTGCCTTTTAGGAACGCTTGCGGTGCTTGCTGCAGCAGCCCCAAAATCGCCCCTAGCTGTTTGAGCTCACCCCCAAGCTTAGCGGCTTCGCCTGGCTGCTCTTGTTTGGCGCGGTTGAGTTCACGGGCCAACTCAAACATCACCGCTAGCGCTTCAGGTGTGTTGAAATCATCGTCCATGACTTGAGTAAAGCGCTCAAGGTAGGCCGAAACACCACTATCGGTGGTTGGGGTATCCAGCTCAACCCCTTCTAAAGCCGTATACAAGCGCACTAGTGATTTACGCGCTTCGGTCAGTGAATCGAGCGAATAGTTGATCGGGCTACGATAGTGACTAGCGACCAGTAAAAAACGCACGACTTCAGGATCGTGTTCGGCCAGCACATCGCGAATGGTGAAAAAATTGCCCAGCGACTTGGACATCTTCTCCTTGTTCACCCGCACTGCCCCGGCATGCATCCAGGTGTTGACGTAGGTCTTGCCCGTAGCCGCTTCGCTTTGCGCAATTTCATTTTCATGGTGCGGAAAGGTTAAATCCGGTCCGCCCCCATGAATATCGAAGGTTTCACCCAGGCAGCAGGTCGACATTGCCGAGCACTCAATGTGCCAGCCAGGCCTGCCGTTTCCCCAAGGTGACACCCAGTGCGCCTCACCCGGCTTAGCAGCCTTCCAAAGTACAAAATCGAGTGGGTCTTCTTTATGAATATCCACATCAACTCGTGCGCCTGAGCGCATATCGTCTAGTTGACGATTATTGAGCTTGCCGTAATCGGCAAATTTACGTACTCGGTAGTAGACATCGCCGTTCTCTGCTGCGTAGGCAAAGTCTTTTGCAATCAGCGTTTCAATCATCGCCACAATATCGTCGATATGGCCCGTAGCGCGGGGCTCATGACTGGGTGGCAAAACAAACAGACGCCGCTCGTCTTCGTGCATGGCGTCAATCATGCGTTCGGTCAGTGCGGTGATGCTTTCGCCATTTTCGTCGGCGCGCTTGAGAATCTTGTCGTCGATATCGGTAATGTTGCGTACGTAGTTCACGTCGTAACCACGCTCTCGCAAATAGCGTGTAATAACGTCAAAAGCGACCATTACGCGGGCGTGTCCCAGGTGGCAATAGTCATACACCGTCATGCCGCAGACATACATGCTCACTTTACCCGCTTCAAGCGGGGTGAAAGGCTCTTTGCGACGCGTCAGCGTATTGTAAATATGCACTTGGCTACTCATGTTTTTCTAGCCCTTCTGCTTGATTTTTGCCCAGCTATCTTTCAATCCCACGGTACGGTTAAACACCAGGTGTTCCGGCGTCGAATCGTGACGATCAGCGCAGAAGTAGCCGACGCGCTCGAACTGGAAGCGTGACTCGGGCGTCGCTGAGGCAAGGCTCGGCTCACCAATTGCCTGGCAAACCACCAACGATTCTGGGTTCAAGTGCTCCAGGAAATCGACATCTTTGTCACGATCGGGCTGCTCGACGGTAAACAGATTATCGTAAAGACGTACTTCCATCGGTACGCCATAGGCCGCACTGACCCAATGAATGACACCTTTGACTTTACGCCCCTCGGGGTTTTTACCCAGCGTATCGAAATCGACCGAGCAATGCAGTTCGCTGATTTCTCCAGCGGCGTCTTTAATGACCTCGTCACAGCGAATCACATAACTATTGCGCAGACGCACTTCTTTGCCCGGCGCCAGGCGGAAGAACTTCTTAGGTGCATCTTCCATAAAGTCTTCTTGATCGATATAAAGCTCGCGGGTGAAAGGCACCTTGCGCACCGTCATATCTTCACGTGCTGGATGGCCGGGCACGTCATAAATCTCTTCGTGGTCTTCCGGCACATTGGTCAGCACGACTTTTAGCGGCTTTAACACGCACATGGCGCGCGGCGCATTGTCTTCTAGATCCGAACGAATCGCGTGGGTCAACATGGCGATATCGACCAAACCACCGTCAGCCCGGGTGACACCAATCATTTCGCAGAATTTACGAATAGACGCCGGCGTGTAGCCGCGGCGACGCATGCCGGAAATCGTCGGCATCCGCGGGTCGTCCCAGCCATCGACAATTTGCTCATCCACCAGCAGCTTCAGCTTACGCTTGGAAGTTAGGGTGTAGTCGAGATTGAGCCGTGCAAACTCGATTTGCCGCGGTTTCGCGGGCACAGGAAGGTTATTTAAAAACCACTCGTACAGCGGTCGGTGATCTTCAAACTCCAGGGTGCAGATCGAATGCGTAACACCTTCAATGGCATCCGATTGACCATGGGTGAAATCGTACGAAGGGTAAATTTTCCACTTATCGCCCGTTTGGTGATGGCTTGCGTGGCGAATGCGATAAAGGATTGGATCGCGCAAGTTGATGTTGGGTGAGGCCATATCAATTTTAGCGCGCACGACTTTTTCACTTTCGCCGAATTCACCATTTCGCATACGTGCTAGCAGATCCAGGTTCTCTTCGGCGCTGCGATCCCGATAGGGGCTGGGTGTACCCGGTGCGGTAAGAGTGCCGCGATACTCACGAATCTCATCCGGCGAAAGGTCATCGACGTAGGCTTTGCCTTCCTGCATCAAGTGCTGCGCCCAGGTATAAAGCTGGTCGAAGTAGTCAGAGGCAAAACGCACCGGGCCTGCCCATTGAAAGCCTAACCAAGTGACATCTTCTTTGATGGCATCAATATAGGCCTGCTCTTCTTTAGCCGGGTTGGTATCATCAAACCGTAGATGACATTCGCCACCCAATTGCTCCGCCAACCCGAAATTGAGACAGATCGACTTCGCATGGCCGATATGCAAAAAGCCATTGGGCTCTGGGGGGAAGCGTGTCACGATTTTAGTGACCTGGCCGCCCTCGATTTCGTCGCGTACTTGGTTGCGAATGAAGTTCGGCGCTGGGGTGGTCTCGTTGGTCATGGTGGTGTTGATAACCTCGTGGTGGATGGCGTACTGAGCCGTGAGGACATAGGATAACCCTATAGCCCTTCGCGGTGCAGGGCAAAACAGCTATTATAACGTGACGCCGATGCACAGCGCCAAGGCGATCGCCTTTATTGAACAGGAATTTATCAATGATCGTATTACAGACGAACCATGGTGACATCACCATCGCTCTTAACCACGAAAAAGCGCCGATTAGCGCGGCGAATTTTGAACAGTACGTTCGCGACGGATTCTATGACGGCACCTTATTTCACCGGGTGATCGACGGATTTATGGTCCAAGGCGGCGGTTTCGATAAAGACTTTGAGCAAAAGCCGACCCGTGATCCCATCGAGAACGAAGCCGACAACGGTTTGAAAAACACCGTGGGGACACTGGCAATGGCCCGTACCCAGGACCCGCACTCTGCTACTGCGCAGTTTTTCATTAATGTGGGCGACAATAGCTTCCTTGATCATAGCGCTAAAAGCCTTCAGGGCTGGGGCTATGCCGTCTTTGGTGAAGTCGTTGATGGTATGGACGTGGTCAACGAAATTAAAAATGTAGCCACTACGCGCCGCGGTATGCATGCCGATGTTCCCGCTGACGATGTCATTATCGAGCGTGCTTACGTCAAAGAAGCAGAATAACGCTGGGAGTCTTATGCGCACACTGCTTGTTGCCGACCTGCATCTAAGTGGCAATACCCCTGAGCTAAATCAGGGGTTTTACCGCTACCTTGAGCACACTGCCCCAGGAGCCGATGCTCTGTATATTCTGGGCGACCTATTTGATGCCTGGATTGGTGACGACTTGCTCGACGCCACCCACCATCCACTCAGCAGCGTTGCCCATCAGGTCATTGAGCGCTTGCATAAGCTTAGCAGCGACGGCACCGCTGTCTATTTGATGCATGGCAATCGTGATTTCCTGCTGGGTGAACGCTTTATTACCGCCTGCAACGCACTGCTGCTACCTGATGTCGAGGAAGTAGAGATTCATGGCGTCCCCGTAGTACTTCTTCACGGCGATAGCATGTGTACCCAGGACGAAGCCTACATGGCCTTTCGACAGCAGTCGCGCAATCCAGAGTGGCAAGCACAGATGCTTGCCTTACCTCTCGAACAGCGTGTAGCACTAGCGCAAAACCTGCGCACGCAGTCAGGTGAAGCCAATGCCAATAAAGCTGAGGCAATTATGGATGTGACTCAGCAAGAAGTGATCTCGCTCATGGAGGGGCACGGAGTCTCGATAATGATACATGGCCACACACACCGCCCACACGTGCATGACTTGACAGTTGAAGACGTGCCAGCCAAACGCTACGTACTCGGTGATTGGGATGCACAGCACGGCTGGGATATCGTCATTGAGCGCTCAGACCGCACGGCACCGCAGTTACGTCAGTTTGCATTATCGAAACCACCAAGCCCCTGACCTTACTCAAGCCCTTGACCTTACTGCTGTGCACAAAAAAGCCGATCAAAAGATCGGCTTTTTTGCTCTTGCTTTTTATAACTCAGAGTTAAGCGATTCTATCGCTCTATGTCTGCATCGCTACGCAGGTCATCAATTAACCCCTGCAGAACCGATTGAGCACGCAATTGCTCGGCCATTTGCGACACAAACGTCTCCATCTGCTCGTCAACTTCACCATCACTAACGCTATCTAATGCCACAACGGCAGCACCTTGCGGTAGTTCAACCGTACGATAGACGCTCTCACCCTCTTCAGGGCGTGTCATTCGGAAAGCTGCCTGAATAATTAGCTGAGGCACGACGGTATCGGCTTGGCGACTGACGTTATTGGCTTCTTGCCAATCGACATCAACCTGCTCTTCTTCTCGTAAATCGGCGACTAACGCCTGCGCTTCTTCAAGCACCGCTTGCTGCTGCTGCTCGGCAACCACTGAAGCCTCGACTTCTCCGCGCACTTCATCCAGAGGCAGTAACGTCGCTTCGCGATGTTCAGCGACCCGTAGTACCAAGCGACGATCTTGATCCAGCTCGATTACTTCACTGTTATAACCCTCTTCAAGTACATCGTTGCTGAAAGCCGCCGACATGACGCCGGGTTCGGATAGCACGCCTTCAGCCGTGTCATCACGGGCAAGCCAATCGCTCTCCTGAAGTGTCAAATTGAGTTCATCGGCAACGCTCTGCAAATCATCGGCAGCAAAGCTCTCATCAATCAACTGCTGAACCCGCTGATTAAATTCATCTTCAACGTCACCAAGTGCCACTTCCCGCGCCAGTTCATCTCGCTGCTCTTCAAACGTAGGGCCTTGAATATCAGTCACTTGAATAATGTGGAAAGCACTATCCAACTCAACGGGCTGGGAAACGTCACCCTCTTCGAGACTAAAAGCAGCTTCATCAAAGTTCTCGCCAAAGAAGCCACGACTAATTACCCCAAGATCGCCCCCCTCTTCTGCGCTAGCCGTGTCGTCAGAGTAGCGTAGGGCAGTCTCTGCAAACGACTCACCGCTATTCAATGCTTCACGGGCGGTCTCGGCCAATTCCTGTGCTTCTTCGCGGGTGCGCTCATCACCAAACGTAATCATGATGTGCGATACGCGACGGTCAGCGTTACGGTTTTGTTCGCGCCACGCATCACGCAATGCCTCTTCGTCTACGTCGCGTTCCTCTGCCATGCTTTGACGGTCAATCAGTACATATTCAAGGCGCACTTGTTCGGGACGCTCATAGCGCTCCTGATGAGCATCATAATAAGCCTGAAGGTCGTCCTCGCTGACAGCGATATCAGCCTCGACATCGTCCTCATCCAGGATTACGTAGCGGAAACTACGCTGCTGACGCTGCAGCTCTGCCAAGCGCTCTTGCTCTTGGGGAAGACTAAAATCGCTGAAGGCTAACCCTTGCTGTAAATGTTGCCGCTGGATATCGACCCGCAGCTCTTCGCGAAATGACAAAGGCGTATAGCCTGCGCTCGCTAAGCGGTTACGAAATACCTCAGCAGAGAAACGACCATCCTGATCATGAAATTCAGAGAGGCTAACAATTAACTGGTCCAGCTGCTCTTCAGAAACGGCGAATCCACCCTCCTCGGCGTACTGGGATAGCAGTTGCTGGGTAATAAGCTGATCAAGCATATCGCTGCGCAATGCTCGCTCTTGCTCTGGCGGGACTTGACCTGAGCGCAAAGCACGCTGAACCTCAAGCTCAACCTGTTGACGCATAATCGGCTGTCCATTGACACTCGCTACTTCATCCGGATCGTTGCCAAATAGCCCAAACAGAGACTCAATCCCGAAAAGCGCCATGGCCGCGACCATAACACCGATAATAATCTTGGCACCCCAGCTCCTGGAGCCATCTCGAATACTTTGCAGCATGCTAGCCTCAGATAGTCACAGCCAAACACATCGACCCGCTAAATCCTAACAAATAGGGGGCCAGAAAATAACATGGGCGCACCGCCAATGCGATGCGCCCAATAGGTTACAGCAACACTGTCAAATTAGTTAACGGCGTCTTTCAGCGCTTTACCGGCTTTGAAGCTGGGTACTTTTGCAGCACTGATTTGAATTGGCTGACCCGTTTGTGGATTGCGACCCGTGCGCGCGGCACGCTCTTTAATCGCGAAGGTACCAAAGCCTACTAGTGATACGCTTTCGCCCTTCTTAAGGCTATCGGTGACAGACTCCACCATGGCATCCAATGCGCGAGTTGCCGCTGCTTTTGGAATATCTGCAGACGCGGCAATGGCTTCAATCAGCTCGGACTTATTCACTCTTCACCCCTTGACTGTTTCATAAAATGGCTCTGAACGGCATGGTCACCGATAATACTACGAACAAAACATAGCTGCGTTTTATAGCAATGCCTTGAAACATATGTCAAGCAACCATGCCGCGAGGTACCCGCCACACAAAGCAGCGGGCAAAATTAAGTAGAATTAAAGGCCCAAAGGACTTTAACAGCTTAATGAGTACTAGCAACTACGGTACTACTAAACGATGCATCAGTATTTTTCAACGGCGTACCGTCTTCAGCATTTGCGAGCGCCGTGGCTAAGACATCATCTATCCAACGGACCGGACGAATATCAAGTGCACCTTTGATATTGTCAGGTACTTCCTTGAGATCACGGCGGTTTTCTTCAGGAATCAGCACTATCTTTATACCACCGCGGCGGGCTGCCAGCAATTTCTCCTTCAGTCCACCTATCGGCAATACTTCGCCGCGTAGATTGACTTCACCGGTCATCGCCACGTCGCAGCGTACCGCACGCTGGGTGTAAGCGGAAACGATAGCCGTGACCATGGCAATACCAGCACTGGGGCCATCCTTCGGCGTAGCGCCTTCAGGAACGTGGATATGCAGATCCTCTTTTTCAAACCGCTCGGGATCAATTCCATACGCTTCCGCTCTCGCACGAACCACCGTTTGGGCGGCGCTTACCGACTCTTTCATCACATCGCCAAGCGAGCCCGTCTTGTTAATTCGCCCTTTGCCCGGCGTCACCACTGACTCAATGTTGAGTAGCTCTCCGCCCACAGAGGTCCAGGCTAACCCAGTCACACGACCAATTTGGTCATCCTGCTCCGCTAAGCCGTAGCTATAGCGACGGACACCGGCATAGTGCTCAATCTGCTCAGCCGTTAAGCTCTGTCCGTCTTGTGCAGATTTAGGATCACGTTCTTTTTCAAGGCGCTCACGCAGTACTTTGCGCGACACTTTGGCAATCTGCCGCTCTAGTTCACGCACACCCGCTTCGCGAGTGTAATAGCGAATAAGCTCTAAAAGTGCGCTGTCTTCCAGCGTTAACTCATCACCTTTTAAACCGTTAGCCTCTAGTTGCTTAGGTAATAAGTAGCGTTTAGCGATTGCCAATTTCTCATCTTCGGTGTAACCCGGCAGACGAATAATCTCCATGCGATCAAGCAGAGCGCTGGGAATATTCATTGAGTTAGCCGTACAAATGAACAGTGTTTCTGAGAGATCGTAATCGAGTTCCAGGTAATGATCGCTAAAGCTATTATTCTGCTCAGGGTCAAGTACTTCGAGTAGCGCAGAAGCAGGGTCACCGCGATGGTCCATGCCGAGCTTATCGACTTCATCCAGCAGGAATAGCGGATTTTTGACGCCAGCGCGACTCATACGCTGCATCAATTTACCTGGTAACGAGCCGATATAAGTGCGCCGATGCCCACGAATTTCAGACTCGTCGCGCACCCCACCCAGCGCCAAACGCACATATTTACGATTGGTAGCGCGGGCAATGGATTGACCAAGCGAGGTTTTACCCACCCCAGGTGGTCCTACCAGGCACAGCACAGGCCCCTTCATCTTGCGCACACGCTTCTGCACAGCAAGATATTCAAGAATGCGTGCTTTAACCTCATCGAGGCCGTAATGGTCCTCATCCAGCACCTGCTGTGCTTTAACCAGGTCATGCTTAACCCGCGTGCGCTTTTTCCACGGCACGGCCACAAGCCAATCGAGATAAGAGCGCACCACAGTCGCTTCTGCAGAGTTTGAAGCCATCATTTTAAGCTTATTAAGCTCTTGGGTGGCTTTCTCAAACGCCTCCTGTGGCATTCCCGATTCTTTTATCGCCTTCTCGTACTTTTCTGCTTCGTTGGGCACATTATCCAGCTCACCCATCTCTTTCTGGATGGCCTTCATCTGCTCATTGAGATAATACTCGCGCTGGGTCTTCTCCATCTGCTCCTTGACCCGTGAGCGGATGCGCTTTTCTACCTGAAGCAAGTCGATTTCAGATTCAATTAACGCCATCAAGTGCTCAATGCGATCCCGCACCTTATCCATCTCAAGCAGCTCTTGCTTATCGCCAATTTTGAGCGATAGATGGGCACAAATGGTATCCACTAGGCGGCTTGGGTCTTCAATCCCGGACAGCGAATTAAGCACTTCGTTGGGGACTTTTTTAGAGAGCTTTACGTACTGCTCAAACTGATTAAGCAGTACGCGCACAAGCGCCTCTTGTTCGCGACTGGTGAGCGGTTCGCTCTCCCGCGGCGTTAAGTACGCCTGGGTATAGCCCGCTGCATTCTCTTCGACATCCAGGACATCGGCGCGGAAGTTGCCTTCGATTAGCACTTTCACCGTGCCATCGGGCAGCTTAAGCAGTTGCATGATGTCGGCCACGGTGCCCATCGAATAAAGGTCAGCGTTATCGGGCTCATCCTGAGACGCTTCACGCTGAGCCACCAGCAACACACGCTTATCAGCCTCCATCGCCGCTTCAAGCGCCTGGATAGACTTTTCACGCCCTACAAAAAGGGGGATGACCATTTGCGGATAAACAACCACATCGCGTAATGGCAAAAGGGGTAGACATTGTGTCTGTTCGGCGTTCTGCTGCATCGCAGACGTTCCTCGGCAAATCGGATGAGTACTTAAATAGGAGTACTTGGAAAAGTACTGCACAGTCATCAATAAGCTGGCTATAAACGCATCAGCGTTGAGCGGACTAGGCAGTAACACTTCGCATCAACGCGCTTAAACAGCAAGGGGTCGCCTAAGCGACCCCCTGGTTTTAGCGCAAGCGGTTAAAGCTGGGCCTCAATACTCGACTAGCGCCTAACCATCAGTGCCATCGACGCGTGCTTCTTCCTGCTGGGAGTAAATCAATAGAGGCTCACTCTCTCCAGCAATCACGGAGCCGTCAATGACGACTTTGCTTACACCTTCAAGCGATGGAATTTCATACATGGTATCAAGCAGCACTGACTCTAGAATAGAGCGCAGTCCACGTGCACCTGTTTTACGCTCCATGGCTTTTTCAGCCACCGCACGCAGCGCTTCATCTCTGAATTCAAGCGTCACATCTTCCATCTCAAACAGCTTGACATACTGTTTAATCAACGAATTCTTCGGCTCCGTCAGGATTTGCACCAGCGCATCTTCGGTGAGCTCCATCAAGGTTGCAATGATCGGCAGACGACCAACAAACTCGGGAATTAGGCCAAACTTAACCAGATCCTCAGGTTCAACATCGGCCAGCAATTCACCCACCCCACGGGAGGACTCCTTGCTCTTCACAGCCGCATTAAAACCAATGCCACCTTTCTCAGCGCGATCACGGATTACTTTATCCAGACCTGCAAACGCACCGCCGACGATAAACAGTATATTGCCCGTATTAACCTGGACAAATTCCTGCTGTGGGTGCTTTCGCCCGCCTTGTGGCGGCACTGAAGCAGTCGTACCTTCAATAAGCTTCAGCAATGCTTGCTGTACGCCCTCACCCGAGACATCACGAGTGATTGAAGGGTTATCTGATTTTCGAGAAATCTTGTCTATTTCATCGATATAGACAATGCCACGCTCGGCTTTTTCGACATCGTAATCGCATTTCTGCAGCAGCTTCTGGATGATGTTTTCTACATCTTCACCGACATAGCCGGCTTCCGTCAGCGTGGTTGCATCCGCAATGGTAAAAGGTACATTCAGTAACCGTGCCATGGTTTCTGCCAACAGCGTTTTACCGCTACCGGTAGGACCAATCAGCAGGATGTTTGATTTACCTAATTCAACATCGCCGTCGCGCACATCAGTTTTCAGACGTTTGTAGTGGTTATACACCGCTACAGACAGCACCATTTTGGCGCGATCTTGCCCGATGACGTAGTCATCCAATGTATGACGTATTTCGCGAGGCGTAGGTAAACGCTCCTCATCGCTCTCGGCATCGGCTTCGAGAACTTCCTCGCGAATGATGTCATTACATAAGTCGACACACTCATCGCAGATATAGACGGACGGGCCCGCAATTAGCTTACGTACTTCGTTTTGGTTTTTGCCACAAAACGAGCAGTAAAGCAGTTTGCCACCTTCGTCCTTGCCTTTGCCGTCGGCCATTCGCATACCTCTGTCACTGCGGCGGCTTACGCCGCCGGAAAAGCTCGTTAGAAAAGCAGAATCCTATCACGCTATCAGGATGTAGGCCGCTTATCCAGCACTGCATCAATCAAGCCATACTCTTTGGCTTTATTGGCGCTCATGAAATTATCCCGATCAGTATCACGCGAGACGGTTTCAATATCTTGGCCAGTATGATGGGCAAGAATCTGATTCAGCTTCTCGCGAATACCCAGAATTTCACGGGTATGAATTTCGATATCAGACGCTTGGCCTTGGTAACCACCCAGCGGCTGATGGATCATTACACGTGAGTTGGGCAAACAGTAGCGTTTGCCAGCAGCGCCAGCTGTTAATAACAGCGCGCCCATACTAGCCGCCTGACCAATACAAACGGTCGATACATCTGGCTTCACAAACTGCATCGTGTCGTAAATCGACATCCCCGCGGTGACCGAACCACCAGGCGAGTTGATATACAGGTGAATATCTTTATCTGGATTTTCTGACTCCAGAAACAGTAACTGAGCGACAACCAGATTAGCCATGTAGTCTTCTACAGGGCCTACCAAAAAGATCACGCGCTCTTTCAAAAGGCGTGAGTAAATGTCGTAGGCTCTTTCCCCTTTGGCGCTCTGCTCAACCACCATGGGCACTAAACCGCCGGCGTTTTGAATATCAAACTCACTCATTCAGGTGATTCCTTGCGTCCGGGAAGGGAAAGGCGCACCGACATATAGGTGCGCCACGTTCCAGGGTGTTAGGCGTTAGCTTGCTCGCCCTCTTCAGCACCCTCGTCTTGCTCTGCCTGCTGCTGGGCAGCGGCAAGGGCTTGCTGATAAGACATTTCAACGTCTTTAATGTTCGTTTGCTCAAGAAGTTTAGCAACCGCCTTCTCTTCAAGAATGGCAGATTTTACCTGGGTTTTCAGCTGCTCGTTGCCCATGTAATAACTAACAACTTCATCAGGGTCTTGGTACTGCTCAGCCAGCTCGGCCACTTTCGCCTTGATGGCATCATCGTCAGCATCCAGTTCGTTTGCCTTGATAACTTCCGCCAACAACAAGCCCACTTGGACGCGGCCTTTAGCCTGCTCTTCAAAAAGTTCATTGGGCAGTTGGCTGACGTCAAAATCTTCACCTAAGCCAAACTGCTGGGCCGCTTGACGCTTCATGCCATCAGTTTCCTGCTGAACCAATGCACTCGGTACAGGAATTTCGTTAACCTTTTTCAGCGCATCAAGCACTTGCTGCTTAACCCGGTTATCTACAGCTTGTGACGCTTCCCGGGTCATGTTCTTCTTGATTTCAGCGCGGAATTTTTCCTGATCGCCGCCTTCAACGCCAAAACGCTCGATAAACTCAGCATCTACTTCGGGCAGTTTCTGGCTGCTGACTTTATGGACGGTTACCTTGAAGGTGGCTTCTTTACCGGCTAAATGCTCGGCTTGGTAATCTTCAGGGAAAGTGACGTGAAGGGTCTTCTCTTCGCCCGCTTTGGCGCCAATTAACTGCTCTTCAAAGCCAGGAATAAAGCTATTAGAGCCAATGACAAGCGTGTGGCCCTCGGCGCTGCCGCCTTCAAACGGCTCATCACCTATATAACCTTGGAAATCGATAGTGACCTGGTCACCGTCAGCGGCAGCAGCGTCCACTTCTTCCCAGGCCGCGTTTTGCTTACGCAGCGTATCGATCATTTCATCGACATCAGCATCGCTAACCGAAACCACCGGACGCTCAATCTCTGTTCCTTCGATAGAGGTAAGCTCAACCTGAGGGTAGATTTCCATCACCGCTACAAATTCTAAATCTTTACCTGACTCATTGACAGACGGTTCAATTTGCGGAAAACCAGCCGGATTCAGACCTTCATCGGTAATAGCGCGTACGTAACGCTCGCGCATTACCTCGCTGACTACCTCGTTACGTACATCTTGACCGTAGCGCTGTTGAACGACTGACATTGGCACCCGGCCCTGGCGAAAACCATTCAAGCGAACGTTCTTCGCGGTGTCTTTCAAGCGAGCACTAACGGCCCCGTCAATCTCGGCAGCTGGCACTTGAATGGTAATGCGACGTTCGATCTGGGAGGTCGTCTCGACAGAAACTTGCATGAATTGTCCTCTAACGGCTGGGCGTTGTGTTGATTGCATGTAATTGTGCTGATTGGATCTAAAAAGATCAAAGGGGCAATTTTAAGAACCCCAACGCATAGTAGCAAGCGCCATGATCGCATGATGGGGGCGTAGCCATTAAATACAAGGCGACAAGTGACTTATTTATTACTTTCAGGCGCTGGATCAAAGCAAAGCTTGCTCGATAAGGTATTCTCCCTTCCTTCAGACTTCTTTTTGCCACCTATCGTACCGACACCCATGTCTAATCATCAAGATTTACCCATTTCTCGCGTGATGCAAACCAGCATCCTGCACTGCACAACAGACACACCTCTGCATGAGGCAGCTAAGTACATGGCAGATCGCCAGTGCAGTTCGATTGTCATTATGGAGAACCAGCAGGCGGTAGGCCTTTGGACCGAACACGACGCGCTAACGATTAACTTTAGCGCACTGACGGTACTTGCCCGACCTATCACAGAATTTATGTCATCACCGGTACACACCGCGCCACAGCAAATGCTGTTAAGCGAAGCCGCGCTATTTCTAAATACTCATAAGCTGCGACATCTGGTGGTTGTCAATGAGGCAGGGCATCCAGTTGGGATCCTGTCGCAAACCGACATCGTCATGAATCAGGGCCTGGAACCCTACCTTCGGCTTCGAGAAGTGCAATCCGTCATGCGGCCTGACCCGCTGGTCATTCAAGGCTCGCTCAAGGTGACTGAGGCAGCGCATCAAATGCGCATCCTGAAGCAGGATGCAGCCATCATTATAGACAACCATCAGATGGGCATCATTACCGAGCGAGATATCGTGTCATTCATTGCCCGGCAGCTTGAAGACATACCTGTGATGGAAATAGCAAGTCAGCCAGTATTAAGTGTCGATGAATCGACCCCGCTGATCAACGCACGCGACCTTCTCATTAACCACCATATTCGCCATCTCGTCGTTCGTGACAACCAGAGTATAATCTCCGGCCTACTGAGCTTTAGCGATATTCTAGTCGGCGCAGAGTACCTGTATCTATCTGACTTAAGCGATGCTCTGGCTCAGCGAGATATGGCACTCGTGCGCTCAAGGCAGAACCTGCAGCTAGCAGAGCGAGTAATAAACTCCTCGCTAGAAGGTATTATTATTACTGATGCCGATACACGCATCGAGTTTGTAAATCCTGCCTTTACGTCTTTAACTGGCTTTACGCTAGAGGATATTGCTGGCAAAAAGCCCAGCGTGCTGTCTTCAGGGCGTCAGGATTCAGCCTTTTATGACCAAATGTGGCAGTCTCTCAAAACCAGCGGTTATTGGCGCGGAGAAGTTTGGAACCGTCGCAAATCGGGCGAGCTGTATCTTGAACTGTTGACGATTACAGCGATAACCAATGATGAAGGCGTTAACCAACATTACGCCGGCCTCTTCTCCGATATCACCCATATGCGCGAGAATGAGGATAAGATTCGTCATTTAGCCTATTACGATGTATTAACCCGCCTGCCCAACCGGCGCTTGCTGGAAGATCGCATTAAGCTGGCCATTCGCCACGCCCACCGCGAGACGCAACAGTTGGCCATCATGTTTATCGACTTGGACCATTTCAAGCAAGTTAACGATACGCTGGGCCATGCGCTGGGTGATGAGCTATTGCTGAACGTGGCCGCGCGAATGACGGCCAAGCTACGTGAAGACGACACGCTAGCCCGCCTGGGGGGCGATGAGTTTATTGCCTTACTCCCTAACATTAACGGCTTCTCTGAAGCCACAAACGTTGCGCGACGACTGATAGAGGCCGTCAGCGCCCCCTATTCGCTGCAAGGACATAGCTTTCGCATTGGCTGTAGCATGGGCATCAGTCTCTACCCTGACGATGGAAATACGCCTGAGGTGCTAATCCAACACGCCGATGCCGCGATGTATCGGGCTAAACACGAAGGACGCAACACTTACCGGCTGTACCAAGCGGATATCGATCGAAAAGCCCGTGACCAGCTGAGCATGGAGACAGCTTTGCGCAATGCTGTTGAGACGGGGGAAGGGCTATATATGGCTTACCAGCCGTTAGTCAGACGTGACAACAAGCAACTAATATCGGCTGAAGCGCTTGCGCGCTGGGATCATCCGGAACATGGCCCCATCCTACCTGGTAAGTTTATTACCTTGGCTGAAAGCTCAGGCTTGATCTTACCGCTGGGTAAAAGGGTCATTGACCTGGTACTTGAAGATATGGCCCGGTGGCGCGGCGCTGGCAAGAAGCTGGTGCCTATCGCTATCAATTTATCTGCAGCACAGTTCTGGCAGCCTGATTTTGTGGCTACCATCAAGCAGAAATTACATGATAACGATATCCCGGCATCGCTGATCACATTTGAGTTGACCGAAAGTATCTTACTAAACCGACAAGCAGATGGCACCGCCCTACTGCAACAGCTGCGCGAGCTAGGCTGCGGAATTGCCTTGGACGACTTTGGAACCGGTTACTCATCGCTCAGCTACTTACACAACATACCTGCCCATAGCCTTAAAATAGACCGTAGCTTTATCGAGGCATTAGACCATGAAGAAAACAATAGCCGGACCATTGTGGCAGCCATTTCAAGTCTTGCCCGTGAACTAGGCCTGAAAGTGGTGGCAGAAGGTGTTGAGACAGAACAGCAATGGCATTTACTCGGCAACTACGCCATCGATTTTATCCAAGGATACCTTATCGCCAAACCGCAACCACAAGGGCAGTTTGCTGAGCACCTTAGCGACAGATGAGTCGCTTGGTCGCTAGCTAGGTATACGCATGCCACAAACTAAAAGATTACCCCTGACGTTTATCTGTCCACCCTAGGCTTAGCGCATGGAGGAGCACACCGAGGGTTGCACCATGGGAAATAAAAACCTGCCAACTGATCCAATCAGTGAACAGTACGTGCCAGAGACCCATTAACACCGTACCAAGCAACAGCATTACCAATAGCCGTTTAAACAACTTGGGCAACCTTTGCCGCGCGTCTACTGTCAGCAAGCGCCACTGTACAGCTGCCACAAACGCAACCAGCGCCAAGGCGATAACAATAAGCGTCTGGCGGGTTTCATACCCACCCGCTATATAGCGAGGCAGCGCTGCCAGCATAACGACACATAAACCTATAGCAACGCTAACACGCTCAGGCGACGAAGCAGCTTGTTGCATCGATTAAGCAACCTCCAGTTGCTGAGTAACGATCCACTCTTCCACCCATGGTATGGCCGCATCATCGGCCATAAACGTCTCCATGGCATCAATTTCTAAACGCTCACCTAAACGGGTCGCGCCATGCTCTTCCAGCAGAGAATCGAGTGTCCTGCCAGCACCACAAAAGGTGTCCCCGTAAGAGCTATCGCCCAATGCAATGATTCCGTAGCGGAGCGACGTGAGCGAAGGACTTTGATCACGCACATTACGTACGAAGGGCACAAAGCCACCCGGGAAATCACCGCTACCCGTGGTCGATACACTGAACAACGTAAGATCAGCGGCGTCACTGGTAATATCATCTATAGTAGGCTGTTCAAGGATAGCAACGGTGTAACCGGCTTGTTCAAATAAGGGTTTCACCTGCTCCGCCACATCTAGGGCGCCACCATACATTGTGCCCACTAAAATATTTAGTTTTGGCATCGTCACTCCCCCTGTCAAAGTGTCACAGTGCCAACCGTCAAGTCGACAAATACCCGATTAATTTGCTCAAATATTAACATGGCTCGGCAAATTGAAACACATTACGCCAACAGACGATGCAGACACATCAAACGGGAGAGATTATGCAGCAAACCTTCGAGACTTGGATCACACCGCTAATGATTGGCGGCTTAATTATATTTATGTGTTTTATTATCTGGGATTTAGCCAAAAAATCGAATGCCGGGAAATTTGGCACCGTTATGCTGTTCGTTGTACTAGGGGCCGGCATGCTGGGTTACGTCTTAAAGGTAGTTATTACCTGGCTGATCGAAGGAGGCGGTATTTAGGGGCTTGGGGAAGCTCATCCATAACCGTCCTACCGACCATTCGCCCGCATTAGCATGAGAAAAGGAGCGCCCGAAGGCACTCCTTTAGATAAATGAGGGTAGAGAGCGACCATTAAGCAGACCGAAATTAATAAGCCAGGGTCTACTCATCACCTACATAGTGCTCAACCTGCTGCTTGAGCTTCTGCCCAGGGCGAAAAGTCACCACTCTGCGAGCTGAGATGGGGATTTCTTCACCGGTTTTAGGATTACGTCCTGGACGTTCGCGCTTATCACGCAGATCAAAGTTACCAAAGCCTGAAAGCTTTACCTGTTCGTTCTCGCGAAGACAGGCTCGAATCTCTTCAAAAAAAGCTTCGACCATGGCTTTTGCTTCCCGCTTAGACAGCGCTAGCTCAGCATGTAAATGCTCAGCAAGCTCTGCTTTGGTCAATGCACCCATAAGGCTTCTCCTTATCCTTGAAGCAAATACAGCAGCAAACGCACTGCATCAAATGTACAGTAGCAAACGCATTGCCAAGAGCGTGATAAGCATCGTGGCGGGGCCTAAGTACTTATTTAGATACTGACTAGCCGCGCAGCTCCGCATCCAGCTTGACACGCACTTGTGTCACAATTGAATCAACCAACTGATTGATTTCTTCATCGTTTAGCGTGCGCGATGGATGCTGCCAGGTCAAGCCCAACGCAATACTCTTATGGCCTTCAGCGACTCCTTTACCCGCATAAACGTCAAATAGCTTAATATCCTGCAGGTAATCCCCCGCTTGCTCTCTGGCACAATCCAACAATGATTGAACAGGGGTGGCTTCCTTGAGTATAAACGCCAAATCACGACGCACCTCGGGAAAGCGAGATAGCGGTTCAAAGGCCGGCACACTGCCTTGGCTTAGCATATCCAAGCGCACTTCAAACAACACAGCATCCATTTTCAAACCCAGCGTTGCGCGCACTTGCGGGTGCAGCGTGCCAATCCAGCCGGCAGGTTCGCCGTTATGCAATAGCTGCGCACTTTGCCCAGGATGAAGCGAGGGGTGCTCTGCGGGCTCGAACCGCCAAGAATCGCCTTCGCCGCCCAAGGCGATCACGCTTTCTAGATCACCTTTAAGGTCATAAAAGTCGACGCGGTCTTTTGCGCCACTCCACCCTTCTGCTTCACGTGGTCCACATACTAAAGCACCCAGCATCGGCACCTGCGATAACGCATCCAACTCGCCATTAAATACTAGCCCGGTTTCAAATAATCGCACGCGGGTTTGCTGCCGATTGAGGTTATGCTCCATGGCGCGAATCAGGCCGGGAAATAAGCTTGCGCGCATTACCGATAAATCAGCCGAGATAGGATTGGCAAGCACAGGCGTCACGGCATCGGGCAACAGCGCCGCTTGCAACTCAGGCGCAACAAAGCTGTAGGTAATCGCCTCCTGGAAGCCACGAGCAACCATCTGCCGCCGTAGTCGTGCCTGGGTAAGCGTTGCCTCGTCCGCGGAGCGAAGTGCCAAGCGTGCCGCCGGGCGGCGAACCGGCAAATTATTGTAGCCATGGATACGCGCTACTTCTTCGATGAGATCCTCTTCGATGGCTAGGTCAAAACGCCAGCTTGGCGCGGTGACTGCCCAACCGGCATCCTGCACGCTGACATCAAGCCCTAAGCGCTGCAAAATGTCTGTCACATCATCGCTATCGAGCGTCTTGGAAAGCGCCTTCTCTAACCGCGCACTGCGCAATAGCATCGAACGCTCTGCGGGCATGTGCTCGGCACTTTGCGCTTCAACCACTGGCCCAGCTTGGCCGCCGCAAATTTCAATTAAAAGCTGGGTGGCACGCTCGACGGCAACGGGCGTTAACTGCGGGTCGACACCGCGCTCAAAGCGATGCGATGCATCGGTATGCAGCCCGTAAGAGCGCGCTTGCCCAGCAATGGCAAGTGGCGTAAAGAACGCTGATTCAAGAAAAATAGTCTGGGTATTTACATTAACCCCGGAGTTTTCGCCCCCCATCACCCCTGCCATGGCAAGTGGTCCAGAGTGATCGGCGATAACCAGTGTTTCAGGGCGCAGCGCTACGTCGCTACCATCCAGTAGCGTTAACTTCTCGCCCGGCTTGGCCATGCGAACAACGATGCCTTCTTGCAAGTTGTCACGATCAAAAGCATGTAGCGGCTGGCCAAGTTCCAGCATGACGTAGTTGGTAATATCCACCACTGGATCAATAGAACGTACGCCACTGCGACGCAACCGCTCTACCATCCAAAGCGGTGTTTCAGCCTTAACACTCACGCCCTTGATAACACGACCAATATAGCGAGGACACTGCTCAGGTGCTTCAATGCTAACCGTGAAGCTATCCTCAACCTCAGCAGCCACCGGTTCTATCATTGGCCCGTTAACAGGCAATCGGTTAAGCACACCCACTTCACGGGACAACCCCTTAATGCTAAGGCAGTCACCGCGATTGGGCGTCAGATCGACTTCAATCGTCATGTCGTTAAGATGCATGAACTCTCTGAAATCAATACCCACTGGCGCCGCTGACGATAGCACCAGAATGCCGGGCGAGGTCTCTTCTTCAAGCCCCAGTTCGGATGCAGAGCAAATCATGCCGCGCGATTCGACACCACGCAGCTTGGCCTTTTTGATTTTAAAGTCACCTGGGAGTACACCACCCACCTGGGCAAAAGGCACTTTCTGACCAATATCGACATTGGGCGCACCGCAAACGACCTGAACAGGCTCACCGGTACCGTCATTAACGGTGCAAACATTGAGCTTGTCCGCGTCAGGGTGCTTCTCTTTACTCAGCACCTCAGCCACGACGACACCGCTGAATTCGGCGGCTACCGCTTCAACGGCATCGACTTCCAAGCCCGCCATGGTGATTTGATCGGCCATTGCCTGCGTTTCAAGCTGCGGCGAAACCCACTCGCGCAGCCACAGTTCTGAAAATTTCATCGTTGATCCTGTATTCGGCGGCGGTCTTAAGCGAATTGACGTAAAAAACGCAGATCGTTTTCAAAGAACAGGCGTAAATCATTTACGCCGTAGCGCAGCATTGCCAAACGCTCTGCCCCCATTCCGAAAGCAAAACCGGTATAGCGCTCAGTATCAATACCTGAATGCCTGAACACTTCAGGATGCACCATGCCGCAGCCCATCACTTCCAGCCAACCGCTATGGGAACAGACGCGACAGCCTGCCCCACTACACATCACGCACTGAATATCCACTTCTGCAGAAGGTTCAGTGAATGGGAAGTAGGAAGGACGGAAACGCACCGATAGATCGTCGCGCTCGAAAAATGCCTGCAAAAAATCTTCGATGGTGCCTTTAAGGTCAGCAAAGCTGACATCCTCATCAACCAACAACCCTTCCACTTGATGGAACATGGGCGTATGGGTTAAATCCGAGTCGCTGCGATAAACGCGTCCTGGACAAACAATACGGATAGGCGGCTCGCTGCTTTTCATGGTGCGCACTTGCACCGGCGAAGTGTGCGTCCGCAGTAGGCGTGTGGCATCAAAATAGAAGGTATCTGCCATACCACGGGCGGGGTGGTGGGCAGGAATATTGAGCGCTTCAAAATTGTGATAGTCGTCTTCAATTTCAGGCCCTACTGCCACATCATAACCGATACGAGTGAACAGCCCTTCTATGCGCTCAAGCGTACGCGTCACAGGATGAAGACCGCCTTCGGCCTGGCCACGCCCCGGCAACGTGACATCGATACTCTCAGCGGCCAAACGGGCATTCAGCGCAGCACTTTCAAGCTGCTGGCGTTTGGCATCAATTTCGTAGGCTAGGGTTTGCTTGGCCTGATTAATACGCTCTCCCGCTGCCGGGCGCTCTTCGGCTGACAGTTTTCCCAGGCCTTTCAGCAAGGCAGTTACCTCACCTTTCTTACCTAAGTAGCGTACTCGTAACTCGTCTAGTGCGGCGACACTCTGCGCAGCCTGAATGGCGTCGCGAGCCTCAGATACCAGAGTAGGAAGGTGATCCATCCGTTTCACTCCGAATTAAGCGGTGTCCATCCGTGAAGATGGCGTAGCACGTTGAAGGTGACAAAAAAACAGGGGAAGAGCGGCTGCTCTTCCCCTGTATGGGTCACTCTTAAATGACCTCAGGCACGTTGCACAGGCAAAAGCCCAGCACAAACTACCTTATTGGGCAGCCTTGGCTTTTTCCACGATGGCAGCAAATGCAGCCTTCTCGTGTACTGCCAAATCGGCCAATACTTTACGGTCGATTTCGATACCGGCTTTCTTGAGACCGCCAACAAAGCGGCTGTAAGACATACCATTGACGCGTGCACCAGCGTTGATACGCTGGATCCACAGCGCGCGGAACTGGCGCTTACGGTTGCGGCGGTCACGGTACGCATACTGACCTGCTTTGATAACGGCTTGCTTGGCAACGCGGAAAACGCGCGAACGGGCACCGTAGTAACCTTTAGCAAGTTTCAATACTTTTTTATGGCGACGACGCGCTACTACGCCACGTTTAACTCGAGTCATAACACACTCCTGACTTTAAGGCTGAGGCAAAAAATTTGTGCGCTCAGAAAAACGAAAACCCGACTTATAGATTCGGCAGCATACGCTGGATGAGCGCTTTATCAGACGCGTGGATTTGCTTCATTCCACGCAGTTGACGCTTACGCTTGGTCGATTTCTTAGTCAAGATGTGGCTACGGAAAGACTGTTTGTGCTTAAAGCCATTAGCAGTCTTCTTGAAGCGCTTGGCAGCGCCACTGTTGCTTTTGATTTTCGGCATGAGGAAAACTCCGCTCGATATTTTTTAGAAAACCCAGGGCCGACCACCACTCTCGCAGTGGCCCGTTAACATCGCCGTTGGATCACTTCTTTTTCGGGGCAATAATCATGATCATCTGGCGCCCTTCCATTTTCGGGAAAGACTCTACCGCTCCGATCTCTTCCAGGTCTGCCGCGATCCTTTCCATTAGTTTACGACCAATGTCCTGGTGCGCCATTTCACGACCACGGAAGCGCAGTGTGACTTTGCCCTTGTCACCACCTTCCAGAAAGCGCGTCAGGTTCTTAAGCTTGACCTGATAATCGCCTTCATCGGTGCCAGGACGGAATTTAACTTCCTTAACCTGGATTTGCTTCTGCTTCTTCTTTTGAGCCGCTTTCTGCTTCTTGGTCTCAAAAACGAACTTGCCGTAATCCATAATCTTACAGACGATGGGATCGGCATTCGAAATTTGCACGAGGTCCAAGCTTTCAGATTCAGCACGTTCTAGCGCTTCGGTAGTGGGTACAACACCCAATTGTTCACCGTCGCTACCAATAAGACGTACTTCTTCTTCGACAATTCGCTCGTTCATTGGTGGGCGTTTGTCTGCTGGACGCCCTCGCTGGCTGCTTCTCTTGATCGTTCCGTCTCCTTAGGCAATTGACGATGTCGCCAGGGCTGCTCTCTCGGCAGTATGGCGTTCAATAAATTCATCGATCGTCATTGTACCGAGGTTTTCGCCGCTGCGAGTTCGCACGGCCACTGAGTCAGCTTCGACTTCCTTATCTCCCACCACAAGGAGATAGGGAACTTTCTGTAACGTATGCTCACGGATTTTAAAGCCGATCTTCTCGTTCCTCAAGTCTGCTTTAACACGCAAGCCACTTTTTTGCAGGCGTTTCTCCAATTCAACTGCATATTCACGCTGTGAATCGGTAATTGTCATGACTACTGCCTGCTGTGGGGCAAGCCATAATGGCATAGCGCCCGCATAATGTTCAATCAAGATGCCAATGAAACGCTCCATAGAGCCAACGATAGCACGATGCAACATTACCGGTGGCTTCCGCTGGCCTTCTTCGGTCACATACTGGGCGCCAAGACGCTCTGGCATCATAAAGTCAACCTGCATGGTACCCACTTGCCATTCGCGCCCTAGGCAATCTTTCATATGATATTCAATCTTGGGACCATAGAAAGCACCTTCGCCAGGAAGTTCCTGCCATTCCACGCCGCACGTTTTTAACGCACTACGCAGTGCATCTTCCGCTCGATCCCAAACGTCATCGCTGCCAATGCGTTTTTCTGGGCGAAGCGCTATTTTAATCGCAATATCTTCAAAGCCAAAATCACTGTACACCTTTAGCGCTTGGCGATGAAAATCAGTCACTTCTGGCTCAACTTGAGCTTCCGTACAAAAAACGTGGCCATCGTCTTGAGTAAACGCCCGCACACGCATAATACCGTGTAAAGCCCCTGATGGCTCGTTACGGTGGCATCCACCAAACTCACCAAAGCGAACAGGCAGTTCGCGATAGCTGCGCAAACCAGAATTAAACACCTGAACATGGCCAGGACAATTCATAGGCTTAAGGGCGTATTCACGTTTTTCAGATTCAGTAAAGAACATGCCGTCGGCGTAGTTATCCCAGTGCCCTGACTTCTTCCAAAGCGATACATCCATTATTTGGGGACAGCGAATTTCCTGGTAGCCGCCCTCTTTATAAACGCCTCGCATATATTGTTCGATCTGCTGCCATAGCGCCCAGCCGTTTGGGTGCCAAAATATCATTCCCGGCGCTTCTTCCTGCATGTGAAAGAGATCTAATCGGCGTGCCAACTTACGATGATCACGCTTTTCTGCCTCTTCAAGACGCTTAATGTATGCCTTGAGCTGTTTTTTATCGCCCCATGCAGTTCCGTAGATCCGCGTCAGCATGGTATTAGCAGCGTCACCACGCCAATATGCACCGGCCAATTTAGTAAGCTTAAAGGCTTTTAAGTGTCGGGTGTTCGGCACGTGCGGTCCACGACACATGTCGGTGTACTCTTCGTGATGATAAAGCCGGATCGTCGCATTATCGGGAATATCGCGAACAATCTCCTGCTTGTAGGGTTCATCACGGTGCAAAAAGGTCAACATTGCCTTGTCACGATCAACGTATTCGCGCACGACGTCGTATTCGCGCTCAATCAATGATTGCATGCGCGCTTCAATCGCCTCTAGATCCTCCGGCGTGACGGGTTGACCAAATTCGATATCATAATAAAAACCGTCATCAATGACCGGCCCGATCGCCATTTTGGCCTCGGGGTACATCTGTTTAACCGCATGACCGATTAGGTGAGCGCAGGAGTGACGAATAATGTCCAACCCCTCAGCGTCGCGCGCGGTGATAATAGCCACTTCGGCATCTTGCTCGATCAGATCAGCGGCATCCACCAACACACCATCGATTTTCCCAGCGACACAGGCCTTAGCCAAACCAGGGCCAATGGATTCTGCGAGCTGCATAATGGTCAGCGGGTCTTCAAACGTTCTTTGACTGCCGTCGGGCAGAGTAACAATAGGCATTCAGGTTCCTTGAGCGCAGTGGTGATCCATACCAAGGATCACATTTCGCTATCAATGGTCTAGGGGCAATGTTCTAGGGGTCTTAGTCTAACAATAAAAAAACAGCGGCAAGACTAGCAGAATTAGTCTCTGCTTAAAATAAAAACGGGAGGCATAGGCCCCCCGCTTCTTTATGCTGCGATTACTATCACCTCATGTTAGGCAATTAGTAATCTCAAAGTGATAAGTGGAATTATTTCCACTCATCCAGTTCAACACGACGGTTCTGGAAGCGACCTTCTTCGGTTTCATTGGTCGCGATCGGGAACTCTTCGCCGTAACCTACTGCTTGCATACGGTCAGAAGCTACGCCCTGCTCAGCAAGGTAATTAGCAACAGACTGTGCACGCTCTTGTGACAAGTCTTTGTTGTACTCGTCGGAACCGCGTGAATCAGTATGACCTTCGATGCTTACGCGCACGTCAGGGTTGTTAACCAGACGCTCAGCAACACCGTCGAGCACGCTCTGTGCAGTTGATGTCAACTGTGCAGAATCAAACTCAAAGTTAACTTCTTTCAGAATTACGCTGTCTGGGCAACCCAGTGCGTTAACTTCTGCACCTGCTGGGGTGTTCGGGCACTGATCACGGTAATCCGGCACGCCATCGTTATCGGAGTCAAGCGGGCAACCATTAGCGTTAACTTCAACGCCGGCGGGGGTGCCTGGGCACTGATCACGGTAATCCGGAACGCCGTCACCGTCAGAGTCTAGCGGGCAACCTTCGGCGTCAACTGCAACACCAGCAGGCACTTCGCCATAGCTCGGGCACTGAGGAGCAACCGGCTCAGGTGTGCGATCCGCACACAGTAGGCCGCCGATAGCAGCGCCTGCTGCAGCACCTGTTGCAGCACCGTTCGTTTCATCAGATTCGCCACTGGTGGCATAGCCAATACTGCCGCCGATAACACCGCCTGCCAGACCACATACCGCAGGATGCTGATACCAGCTACGGTCGCTACTAGCACTTGATTGGCCGGAAGACTGTGATGCTGAACTAGCACAGCCAGAGAGGCCAACTACCAGGGCAGAACCGATTAGCAAGCCAGTCGTTGATTTTTTCATGCAAGACTCCTTCTTGATCCAATGCTGAAATGGCCATAAGTGACCAAATCTATCCAATGCTTCTTATTTGCGAGAGCATCCATTTTTCGCCTGTCCTGCATAGCTGGTTAATGTCTAGAAAACCATGTCCCCAGCCGATACAAAACGGTGTGCCTATCATTAACGCTTAAGCGCAAGAAGGCAACAATGCCAACATATCAACTTCTTGCCAATACCGACACCACTCAGCATAGCAAAACTACCAAGATGAGCACTAAAAGTTAGCTCGCTATACTTCTTGGCGGTTAAAAACCGCTCAAAATCAATTCTTAGTGTAGGGCCTTTCCGCCTTCGGCACGCCATTTTAGCACTGCCCGAGCAGCTTCTAATACAGCTTCACGCATCTCGTTTTCAGCCATTATTCGCTCTTTGTCTTCCTGCATACGCTCACGAGCGGTCAATTGCTGACGGGCGGAGTGCGTTTTCAAGTGCTGAGTGCGGCTATAGTGTTCGGCAAACGCCTTAAATTCAGATCTTTCAGTTAAACTAGGATCAATGATTTCTAAAAGCACCTTACAACGCCAGGCACCTTCAGTAATATCCACTTGCTCTTGAACCAGTGCACCCGCCACATAATCAAGATTTTCTAAACTGTTTTGTTGGGCGCGAGCATCCTCATCGCGCCGGAAAGCCTCTCGACGACTCACTTCTTTGCGTAAAGACCATGCGTAGAGGCATAGCCCTATAATTACTGTAATCGCTACCGCCAGTAATACCAGCGCTCCTATTGAGTTCATGAATCTCCTCATTAAGCGTATAAATTACTTGACGAAAATTGTACACCCTTATACCACCATTCGCCTAATGGCTTCCATATCTGAGCTCTATCTAACTGAAAGTTACTTCTTTCGCCACCTTCTCCCTAGCTTACCAAGATAGCGACGTTGCATAGTGATCGAGTAATAACGCGCCGAAAACCCCTAACAGATAACGAATGGAGAACCAAAAAGCGCCGATAGGTGCAGTCGAATCCAGCCCGCGCCACACTCGCCAGTTCCAAACCATAAAGCGCGCATTTAGACACAACACTACTAAAAAGTAGAGGGCGCCACTCATCCCAATCATTATTGGCAGTAAGGTGGCCAACACGGTTAACCACCCATACAACCAAATTTGCAGCCGTGTAAAAGGAACACCATGCGTCACGGGCAGCATTGGAATACCCGCACGTGAATAGTCATCACATTTGTGAATAGCCAGCGCCCAGAAATGCGGCGGGGTCCAGGCAAAAATAATCAGCATCAGCAGCAGTGGTTCAGGAGAAATTTGCCCTGTAACGGCAACCCAACCCAGCAGTGGAGGCGCCGCCCCAGCCAGCCCTCCAATGACGATGTTTTGAGGCGTAGCTCGCTTTAAGAAAGCCGTATAAATCAACGCATAACCGATTAAGGATGCAAAGGTCAACGCAGCGGTTAAAGGGTTAACCTGCCACGCTAACAGCACAACACCAGCGATGGACAGCAACGTTGCCCAGCCAAGCGCGACCACCACGGGCAGCCGCTTGCTAGCTACTGGACGACGGGAGGTACGCGTCATCACCGCGTCCAGATGCCGGTCGATGACGTGATTAAAAGCAGCCGCACCGCAAGAGGCCAAACCGATACCCAGTAAGCCCATAACCACGTTAGCCAGCGGCGGTAGCCCTGGGGTTGCTAATGCCATACCTACGGCGGTACACACCAACATCACAGCCACTACTTTTATTTTGCAGAGGCCAAGTAGCTCCTTCCAGCTCCACGTCAAAGAAGACCGTGCCGTAGGCAGTGTCATTGTTATATTTCGCATGGTAGCCCTACCTCTTCAGTCAGCGATGACGTTGTTGTAAGCCGTAAAAGAATTCGCCGAATAAGCGCCAGCCTCATGATAACGCCAGCACCACCACGCCCAAACGAGTCCAATCGTTAACGCAATGGCGCCTGCCGTATGTAGCAATGCCAGCCATAAAGGAAGCCATAGCAGCACATTGGCGATGCCTAAAATAGCCTGGAGAGTGAATAACGAAACAACAATCGCTAGTGGTCTTGTAACGTTCTGCCAATGCCAATAACGCCACCAAAGCGCTACTAGCGCAGCTCCCAGCAAGAGAGCGCCTAAGCGGTGCACAACCTGAATTGCAGTGCGTGCATCAGCATGCAACTGCCCATGCAGGTAGTTTGGGCCGACGGTTTGGGTAAGATGAAAGCCTTCACTGATGTCCATGGCGGGCAACCACTGGCCGTTACAGGTTGGGAAACCCTGGCAAGCGATACCGGCATAATTACTTGAGACCCACCCACCAAGCGCCAACTGCGTTACCAACAAACACGCAGCAACACCCCACCACAGATTACCTCGTCGCGGTTCGTCTGCTTGGCTTATCACGGAGCGGCGCAAGCGTAAATGCAACCAAAAGAACAGTAACAATACGCTCAGCCCACCTAACAGATGGAGGGTAACGACTTGAGGCCATAACTGAAGCGTAACCGTAAAGGCGCCAAAAGCGCCTTGTAATATGATCACCGCAAGCAGCAGTAAACTTAGCCGCCATGGATAACCGCGGCGATGACGCAATGGCCAACCTAGTGCTACAACGGCCATGACCAAGATTCCCAGTAAGCTGGCAATGTAGCGATGAACCATTTCTACCCATGCCTTAAAAGGCTCCAGCGGGACATCGGGATGGCGCAGCGTAGCAAGATCACTGTCAGGAACTAACAGTTTCCCGTAGCATCCCGGCCAGTCTGGACAGCCTAAACCAGCATCAACCAGACGTGTCCAGGCTCCTACCAACATCACCACCGTGGTAAACACAGTGCCTAATAATGTTAACCACACTAGCCACCGCAAGCGGCGATCAAATGAACCGGGCATGGCGTTTCCTTAACATCAGACGTTAGCGCACGTTATTGAGGGTTTACTTTAAATAAATGCTGGATATCATCGAGCACGAATTTAGTTGCGACTGCTGCGTCAAATGCCAATGCTGGGCGCCCCAGGGGGTCAAGTAACCACACGGCATTTTCTTCTCGCCAAAAAGGTAACTGTTGCCACTCATTAGTCACCTCTCCAGGGAGGGGCTCAGAATCCCCACCGATTCGCAATCGCTTTAACCTTGGCGCATCTCGCCCTAGCGCGCGATGCAGTCGCCATAATTCATCTTTACGTTTCACACACTCTTGGCTGCAATCAAACGCCAATGTCCACTCATTTTGTCCACTTGTGGTCGGCTTTTTTATTAAAGGCCACTCACTGAGCATAGGTAATTCAAGGTCGATATCACCATGCGCCGTATGGCGGTCAGGAATGCCGATTCGTAACTCTACCATTCCCCAGGCGGCAACCACGGGCGCCGCGAATATCATAAAGATAAGTATCAACTTGAGCCGTTGGCGGCGAATGTTTTTGACATCCTTCATATTTACTCAACCCTCTTTATTTTTATTACCTAACGATTGCTCTTGAGTTTCATCGCGACGCAATCGTTGACCGCCGACAAGCATTACCACCAGGGCTGCCAATGCTAACCCCCACCACTGAAACGCGTAGCCCATGTGTCGACTAGGCGGCATTACATTGGGCTGCCACCACGGGGTCAGCACCCCATCGCCTTCGCTAGCATGCACCCACCCCGAGTAGCTAAACACTCCTAACGAAGCCCGCCACGGCTCAAGACTCAGCTGCTGCAGCCTCACGCCTTCTCTATTGTCTCCATATAATGGCCCTCCCGCCTGAACGTCCTGCCACTCGCCAGTCAGCTCAATCGTGCCACTGGGAGTAGCTGCTTGGGGAGGCTCGCGATGGGGTCCTGTTGCTAAAAAACCTCGCTGTACCAACCAGAGCTGTCCATAGCTATCACGTAATGGGGTTAGTGCTGCCACGCCAACACTTCCGTCGACAATTCGATTATCCAAATAGAGTGTATGCTCCGCCAAGTACTCACCTCGTAGCGTGATCTGAGCGCCTTGGGCTGGCTGCATGGTAGGTTGCACCAATGCAGGGGCTGCTTCACGAATGGCCATGGATAACCGCTTGTCATCTGCCCGCTCCCACTGCCATAGTCCTAAACAGGTGCCTAACGCTACCCACATAATCCAGAATAGATACCAACCATAAAAATGCCATTGCCGAGAGGTTTTCATCATGTGGTTACAACTACTCATTGCCGCCGTATTCATAGCGATGGTTATCAGCCTGGCCATGGGAGCAGGCTTCTTGCTGCGTGATACAGGCTCTTCCCGCCGCCTACTTAACTCTCTCAAATGGCGGATTGGATTAGCCTGCCTGCTAATGGCACTTATTATTTTTGGTTTCTGGTCGGGTCAGTTGGGCTAAAGCATTAGCTAGGCTAAAGAGCTATAGAACATAGACAAAAATGAACAGCCCAACCCAGACCACATCAACAAAGTGCCAATACCAGCAAGAGGCTTCAAAACCAAAATGATTTTCGTCGGCAAAATGCCCTTTAATAATACGCACCAGCATAGTCGCTAAAATCAGGGTACCGATAATGACGTGAACACCATGAAAACCCGTTAAAATAAAGAAAGTCGCACCAAAAATTCCGGCTTCTAAAGTGATTCCGTAATGTGCATAGGCCTCATAATATTCAATGCCCTGAATGATGATAAAGCAGCACCCTAGCAGTACCGTTCCCGTTAACCAGTTGCGACATGTTTTTCGATAGCCTACTTTTAAAGCTTCATGAGCAACCGTCAACGTAATACTTGAAGTAATCAGAATCAGGGTATTAACGAGCGGTAATTGCCACGGACTAAACACTTCCCGTGGTCCAACGACAGAAGCATCCGGCGGATTCATTAGCGGCCAAGCAGCCACAAAGTCAGGCCACAATAACGCTGAAACCCCTTTCGCGCCTTCCCCTCCTAACCAGGGAATAGTAAACATACGTACGTAAAACAGCGCACCGAAAAACCCTGCGAAAAACATGACTTCCGAAAAAATGAACCATCCCATCCCCCACCGGAAAGAGCGATCCATCTGAGCGTCATACAAACCGCCTCGAGACTCGCTAATCACATCACGAAACCAGAGGCCCATCACAGAGATAATGCCCGCCACGCCGATTAACACTAGCGGCAAACCCGTGTCATAGACAAGTTTGACACCGATACCGACCATCATGGCACCAAGTGCCACCGAGCCGAGAATAGGCCACCGACTACTCGCCGGAACGTAATAGCTACCGCTGCTCATATCACTTCTCCCGCCGCTTTGTTGTTTTTGGAGTTATCCTGAGAACTGTTATAGAAATTACGCTGAGGACTGTTAGAGAAAGGTTCATTCAAAACATCAATGGCACTGCCATTAAGCATATAAATAAGTGCGGCATTACGAATTGCTCGTTCAACTGGATACAGCGTATACACCAAAGTAATGGTGTTAATGTCTTCAGGCAGGTCACGAGATAATTGGAATACCAGCGGAATAGTTAAACGCTCATTCGCCTGCAACTGCTGTTCTTGAAAACAGAAACAGCTGATTTTGCGTAAATGACGTGTAGCTTCAGAGGGCGAGACACTGGGCACAGCCCGCCCCCAGTTTTCACTATGGCTGTTATTGGTAAAAGTAAAATCAACTTCTGCCATTTGCCCTGGATGTACGCTCATTTGGCGTACTTCTACATTCATCTGCCACGGTAAACCAGGGCTGCTACGGGTGATAAATTGCACGTTAATAAAGCGCGTCTCATCCACTTCTTCGTGCACGATACTCTGTGCGGTGGCATCAACTTTGCCATTAAGCCCAGTAATACGGCAAAAAACGTCATAAAGCGGCACTAATGCAAAGGAAAAGGCAAACATGCCCACCAGCACAGCGATCGTCCTAATCACCGTGCGACGAACCCCTACATGGACCTGTTCTCGGCTATCCATAACACCTCTTTGGCCTACTGGCCTGTGTGGTCTATGTCATTTTTAGTGAGAGGCGCGATGAAGCACTGGCGGCGTTTCAAACGTATGCAATGGTGCTGGGCTAGGCACTGTCCACTCTAAGTCCATTGCGCCCTCCCATGCTTTCGCGGGTGCTTTTTTCCCACCTCGAACGCATAGTATGACGCCCAACACGAATAGCAGCTGTGACGCACCGAAGAAGAAGGCTCCGATACTTGATAGAAGGTTAAAGTCAGCAAACTGAAGGGCATAATCAGGGATTCGCCGAGGCATACCCGCCAAGCCTGCGAAATGCATGGGGAAGAAAGTTAAGTTGACACCGATGATAGAAAACCAAAAATGCCACTGGGCAAGCCGTTCATTCGGGTAATGCCCCGTCCATTTCGGCAGCCAGTAATACACCCCTGCCATGATGGCGAATATTGCCCCAGGCACTAATACGTAGTGAAAGTGGGCAACGACGAAGTAAGTATCATGGTATTGAAAATCGGCTGGCGCAATCGCCAGCATCAGCCCTGAAAAACCACCAATAGTGAATAAAACGACAAAAGCCAGGGCAAACAGCATCGGTGATTCAAAACTGATTGAGCCACGAAAAAGCGTAGTTACCCAGTTAAACACTTTTACGCCAGTAGGAACGGCAATCAACATGGTCGCATACATAAAAAAAAGTTCTGCCACTAAGGGCATTCCCACCAAAAACATATGATGAGCCCAGACCAAAAATGAAAGCAGAGCAATAGCTGCCGTGGCATAAACCATTGAGGCATAACCGAACAACGGCTTTCGCGCAAAGGTTGGAATGATAGCCGAGACAATACCAAAGGCAGGTAAGATCATGATGTAGACTTCAGGGTGTCCAAAGGTCCAGAACAAATGCTGGAACAGCACCGGGTCCCCCCCTCCTGCCGCATCAAAAAAACTGGTTCCAAAGTTAATATCCATGAGCATCATGGTAATCACGGCCGCCAATACCGGCATAACCGCGATCAGTAGAAAAGCCGTAATTAACCAGGTCCACACAAAGAGCGGCATATCCATTAAGCGCATGCCCGGTGCGCGCATATTCAAAATAGTCGCAACGATGTTGATCGCTCCGAGAATGGAGCTAATGCCAGCAATATGTAATGCGAGAATAAAAAACGTCGTGGATGGCGGCGCATAGTTTGTTGATAGCGGCGCGTAAAAAGTCCAACCAAAATTTGGACCACCGCCAGGCATAAGCAGCGTTGAAAGGAGCAGCGTAAAAGCAACAGGAAGCAGCCAAAAACTGAAATTATTTAATCGCGGCAACGCCATGTCTGGCGCTCCAATTTGCAGCGGTATCATCCAGTTGGCTAAACCAGTAAAAGCGGGCATAACGGCAGCGAAAACCATGATCAAACCATGCATGGTGGTCATCTGATTAAAAAACTCGGGCTCTACCATCTGTAGTCCGGGCTGAAAGAGCTCAGCCCTCACCACAAGAGCAAATATTCCACCGATGAAAAACATCGTTAGCGAAAAAATCAGATAAAGAGAGCCAATCTCTTTGTGGTTAGTGGTCAGTAGCCACCGCAAAATACCTTTAGGCGGCGCTGAGTGGCCATGGGCTTGACCGTCGGCGACTGCCGTTGAGCTGTGTTGTAATGAAGGCTGAGGGGGCAATTTAGGCGCCATCATACTCTCCTAAAGTATTGTTGTTGTAGTCAAATGCGTGGCAGACCAGTATTACTGGGAGATTTTTTCAACCACCGTTGAGGGCTGCACTACATCCCCGGTATCGTTACCCCAAGCATTACGTGTATAGGTGACCACAGCGGCTATCTCAACAGGGTTTAAGGTGTTACGGAAAGCAGGCATTGCTGCACCTGACACGCCATTTATGACCTTATCAAGGTGCCAATCCAGGTCGCTGAGTAACTGTTCGTTATTTGCTAACGCCGGAAATGCAGGTGGCGCCCCCTGGCCTTCGCTCTGATGGCAAGAAGAACAAATCGTTTGGTAAATCAACTGGCCCTCTTCCACTAAATCTCCCATTTCCCATGTCTTATCAACACCCATTGCCTCTTCTGCAGCTGCCTCTTTCCGCTCCGCTAGCCAGCCATCAAACTCCTCTTCTTCCATCGCATGCACCACAATCGGCATAAAACCATGGTCAAGGCCACAGAGCTCAGCGCACTGCCCACGATAAATACCTGGCTCATTAATCTTTACCCAGTTTTCATTAATAAAGCCTGGAATAGTATCTTGCTTGACCGCTAGGTCCGGCACCCACCAGGAATGGATAACGTCGTCAGATGTCATGAGAAAGCGTACTTTGCGGTTAATGGGGAGGACGAGCGGCTTATCAACTTCTAATAAATAGTGCTCTCCGCGCTCCTCTTCGCCTCTCAATTGCGTTCTTGGCGTACTCATGCTCGAAGTAAACCCCACATCCTCACCAAGGTATTCGTAGTGCCAGCGCCATTGCTGGCCGGTTATCATGACATCCAAGTCTGCGTCTGAAGAGTCGTACATATTTTTTAAAGTTGCAGTGGCGGGAACAGCCATACCGACCAGGATCAGGACAGGGATGGCAGTCCATAATACTTCCACACTGGTATGTTCATGGAAATTGGCAGCCTTTGCGCCTTTCGAATGGCGATAACGAAACAGGGAGTAGAACATTACCCCAAAGACCACTACGCCAATCACGACACATATCCAAAAAATGGTCATGTGCAGACCAAAAATATCGCTGCTTATATCCGTTACACCAACGGTCATATTCCAGCCGTTCGCCTGAGCCTGCGACCCGCCTACAGCAAGGGATATGGCTATTAGCCACGACCATGAACGCATAGAAACCTCCAGTATTATTGTTGTTATTACTCTTCGTTAGATTAGGACAGGGTTAAGTGAGATATTAGCAGTATAGAAAATATGTGCCATTCGTCACGCTTTGCTTATTTAACGCTCTCAACGCTTTTCAGCGGGCAGCGAAAATAGCCAGAAAAAAGAGCAGCGAAACAAATAACAGCGTAATCACTACGCCAACAGCAATGAAGGCAGCTGGCCTGTTACTACTAAAATCTTTTTCCCGCTGTTGGTTGCTCTGAACGCCCAGTAGCGCTGCTAACACTGACTTCACCACCGACCACATAAAACCTCCAAGTGAATGTCGCTTTCACATGCCTTTAGGCCTGCAAGGTTATCCTACTACTATCATAGACATACCCAATCAGTGCGTCAGGTCAAGAGAAAAGATCTTAACGTTTACAGCTAAGGAAATGACCACCTATAGTTTCTCGGTATGCGATACTAAGCTTTTCCTAAGTAAATAGCGTCCCCCTATGGAGTGCCCATGTTCAAGCGCCGCTCAATGCTACCAGCCAAAACTTTATTGATTGCTTTTCCCCTGCTATTAGCTGGGTGTACTACATACACATGGCCGGACGGCTCACAGGAAACCGTCATTGGCGTTGTACCCGAGGAAGAAAATCAACGCTTCGAAGAACAACAAGTTGAAGGCGTACGCTACCGCATTCCCGATGAAATTCCCGAAAAACGCAGCGAGTAAGAGCCGGTAGCACAGCGATAATTGTCACACTTTCCGCTTGGTATGCGCGGTTGGGGGTGACGTAAGCGGATCCTCTGGCCAAGGATGCTTAGGGTAACGGCCTCGCATTTCCTTGCGTACCTCAGGGTAGCCATTTCGCCAAAAGCTGACCAGATCTTGGGTGATTTGTAGTGGCCTACGCGCCGGTGAAAGTAAATGAATCATCACGGCAACGGTACCATTAACAATGGTGGGCGTTATTCGCCAGCCAAACGCTTCCTGAAGTTTCAATGCTAAAATAGGCGGTTGCCGGGAAAGGCATGGCAGGTAATCCAAGCCAACATATTTGCCACTTGGAACCTCAATCGTCACTGGGGTTAGCCGCTCAAATTCCCTTTGAGCCTCCCAGGGCAGCGTATTAATCAAGTAGCTTTCTAATGGCAATCCCTCGATTTGGCTCAACCGAGCTACACCGACTAAGTACGGTGCTAGCCAGGCCTCTAGCGAAGCTAATAACGACTGTTCAGACCAATCGGGCCATACCTCACCCAATTTTTCGCGTAGCAGCGCCATACGTCCACACAACTGCTGAAGTTTTACGCCGAATAACCTGCTGGGCTGCTGACGCAATGCGTCCAGTAAGGCCTGTTTCACTGCCTTTTCAGGCAGCTGCGTCAAGGGCCGTTTAGCAATTATTAGGCTAGCATGCGCTTGTACCTCTTCACCTATTAAACGGCCTTGATCTTGCGACCACGCTACACGCGACTGCCATTGCCTAATTCCAGGATAGAGAGAAAGCAGTGAAGCAATGAGGAGCGGCTCGCCAGCGGTAATTCGCGCATCGTCATAAGCCGTGCTATTTAATGCGACGGCCACTATATAAGGCTGATGAGCCAGCGTATCGTTTAAAGCAAGCGTAGCGGTTTTGCCATTAGCCAGTCGAAACTTCCCGGGGCTTATCTGCTGACCAATACGCTCAGGATAGACCATTGCCAAAAGCGACCCAAGCGGCTCTAGCACTGCCTCACTCAGTGATACCCCGGCTTTTTTCGTCAGCCTAAGCGCCTCACGTCGCCAATTAGGGAAGCGTTTAGGCTGGCAAAGCCGTTCTGCTAATGCCTCTTGCAGAGAAGAGTCGATGCTGTCACGGCTCTCTAGCAATGCTGCTAGCCCGCAGGCTAAGGGCAAAGTATTCAAGTCGGCCGCCTTCTCCAGCATGACGGCTAGCCTTGGCTCCACAGGCCACTGCGCACAGCGGCGACCCAGGGGAGTGAGACGATGATCCTCATCGAGTACACCAAGCTGTATCAGTAATGCTTGGCCACTACGCCAGGCGCCCTCTGGTGGAGACGTAACCCAACTCAGCTTCTGCGGCGATGTTACGCCCCAGCACGCTAGCTCATGCACCACTGATGAGAGGTCCGCTTGCCGAATTTCTGGCTCAATGTAAGGTACAAGTACCTGCTCCTGGGGCCAAAGCCTAAAACAGATGCCCTTGCCTTGTCGTCCTGCACGCCCCCGTCGCTGGTCAGCACTGGCGCGATTGATACGTCGAGTTGTCAAGCGGGTCAAGCCGGTGCGTGGCTGAAAAAGTGGCACTCGTTCCAAGCCACCATCAATTACCACATTAATACCATCTACGGTGATACTCGATTCGGTGATAGCGGTGGAAACAATAATACGCTGCTGTGGTGTGTTCGCTGCCAAAGCCGCTTGCTGTTCAGTAATACTCATTCTGCCATGCAGTGCCCGTATCGCGAGATGGGGCAAGGCCTGCTGCAACGTTTGCACTAAGCGATTGATCTCGGCCACGCCTGGCAAGATGACTAGGATATCCCGTGTGATAGAACTTGCTAGCGCTTCATTGATCACTCGAAGAGCATGGCTAACGCTCTCTTCGCCGCTCAAGGGAGGACGGTAAATGGTCGCCACAGGATACTGACGACCATGACATTCGATGACGGACACCTGTTCTCCTAGAACCTGCCTAAGGGCCGCGACATCCAGCGTTGCCGACATGACCAGCAGGCGTAAATCGTCGCGAATACTGGTTTGTACATCCAATGCCAGCGCCAAGCCTAAGTCAGCTTCCACGCTACGCTCATGAAACTCGTCAAAGATGATCCCGGCCACGCCCTCCAGTAGCGGGTCATCCTGCAGCATGCGAGTAAGGACTCCTTGGGTTACGACTTCTAAGCGGGTTTGAGAACTCACACAGCTATCACCGCGCATGCGGTAGCCCACCGTTTGCCCTACGCGTTCGCCTAACTGCTGCGCTATAAAATTAGCTGCTAAGCGAGCTGCAACGCGCCGGGGTTCCAGCAAAAGCAGTTTCTGCCCTCTTGCCCAATCAGCAGTTAGCAGCACAAGCGGCACGCGGGTAGTCTTCCCCGCTCCCGGCTGGGCAACGAGCATAAGACGATTACTGTTGGTTAAAACGCTCTTAATATGATCAAGATGCTGATCAATCGGTAAGACACTCATTAGGGGTTCATTTTTCCGCTCTGCGAGCATTTACACTAACCCGGTTGACCCCGCAGCCTTTTAAAATGACGTGCTCAAGAAATGCCGAAATTGATTCAAGGTCATCTTCGCTCAACGCATCCCGCCCTAGAATACCGCTTACCTGAGCGCTATATTCGGTGTAGTGCTGGGTGGCAGACCAAATCAAGAAAATTAACCACCTGGGGTCGACGTCATCCATTTTACCCTGGATAGACCATTGACGAATGATCGCGGCGCGAGCAGCTACCCAATCACGCAGCTCGCCAGCCAGATAGTCACTCAAGAAGGGGGCACCCGCTAAAATTTCGGCGGCAAACAGCTTTGAACCCTCGGGGTAGCGTTGACCAAGCACCATTTTAGTGCGAATAAAGTCACTCAGTACCGTCGCTGGGTCACTATCAACAGTAATGTCTTCAAGCACCTCATTCCAGCGGTGCATCATGCGGTTAAGCAGCCGCCCATAAAGTGCTTGCTTGCTTCCCATGTAGTACAAAATATTAGCTTTAGGAAGACCGGCCCGATCGGCGATCACTTGCAAGCTAGCCCCGCGGTAGCCGTGCTGCGAGAACACCTGCTCAGCGGCCGCTAAAATACTTGCTTCAATTCTTTCCCGGTTTGGGGTTTCTTGAGTGACAGGTACGGCGGTCATTAACAGTGTCCCTTAATAGAATCGGTGGTTAGGCAATTGCCCCAAACAGTGGCATTTCCCATAAGCTTGCCCCACTCCCGTGCAGCGATCAAATACTTGCAAGGTACGGCGTTTTGTCCCAAGCTCAACCCACATTGACCGATCGGTCAGCACAATACGGTCTATACAATTACAATGGAGTTCGGCATGGCAACGATTGCGTTCCTGCTCAATGGTATTCCCCAGAGGTGTGAGGTTTCACCAGACACGAGCATTTTAACCTTATTACGCGAGCATTTGGCCGAAACAGGCACGAAAGAAGGTTGTGCCTCAGGTGACTGTGGTGCCTGTACTGTCGCAATTGGTGAGTTAGCAGCTGACATTCAAGGGTTTGCTAGCGCCAACGCTTGTATTACGCCTGCCCCCCAACTTCAGGGCAAGCATCTGGTGACCGTTGAAGGGTTAGCCAAAGAGGGGCAGCTTCACCCAGCTCAGGAAGCAATGATCGAGTGCCATGGTAGCCAGTGCGGTTTTTGTACGCCGGGTATTGTTATGTCGCTTTTCACTCTGCATGACGAGCTTACCCAGCGTCCTGCTCCGTTGACCCCAGAACGCCTTGAAGCAACCTTGGGGGGCAACTTGTGCCGCTGCACAGGTTATCGTCCTATTCGGGAGGCGGCGCTGCGTATGAATGATCTGCCTTTCGAGCGCCCCCAGTGGTACGACGCGGCGTTAACAGAAGCTGAGTGTCTACCTTCATTAACAGCGGCAACCGACGCCAGCTCGTTTTTTGCCCAGCCGCAGTCTCTGGTGGAACTAACACAGCTGCGCCAAGCAGCCCCTCAGGCGCGTCTTGTGGCTGGCGGCACAGACCTTTGGCTGGAAAGCACTCAGCGCTTGGCCCAGCTTGATCAGTTAATTGACATTTCACGTGTTGCCGAGCTGTTAACGGTCGAAGAGGCCACATTAGAACGTCAAGCCGGCTGGTGGATAGGCGCTGGAGTCACTTACACCAAGCTTGAACCGCTCTTCAACAAGCATTTCCCCACCTTTGCTCACCTTCTGCATCGCCTCGGCTCCCAGCAAATTCGAAACCGTGGAACGATGGGGGGCAATATTGCAAATGCCTCTCCCATTGGCGATACGCCGCCTGTGCTACTTGTCTTAGGCGCCTATGTAGAGCTTGCCAACACTTATGGTAATCGTTGCATAGCGCTTGAAGACTTCTTTCTGGATTATAAAAAGACCGCGTTGGCGGCTGATGAAGTTATTTCGCGAATCTTTATTCCCCAGGCGCCTAAAGACAGCCAACTACGTATTTGGAAGCTATCCAAGCGTCGAGAAGATGATATTTCTGCGGTACTTGGTGCCTTTAGTTACCGTGTTGAGCAGGGTGTTTTGCACGATGTACGGATCGCTTTTGGCGGCATGGCAGCAATACCCAAACGCGCGCAAGCTGCCGAAAAAGCGCTCGAAGGTAGCAACATTTCTGTAGAAGCTTTTCGTGCCGCCCAGCAGGCACTGGAGGTTGATTTCCAGCCGATGAGTGATGTGCGAGGTAGCCAGCAATATCGTCAACAGGCTGCCAAAAACTTGCTTGAACGCCTCTACCTTTCTCTTTTAACGCCCGACCAAGAGGTGATGCTCCATGCGTACGCTCACTAAACTGGATGGCGATAGCAGCCGTGCTCGCCAAGAGCTTCACGATCATATTCAAGGGTCTGGTCCCTTGGCTCGACATACGGTCGATAGCACTGGGCAACGCCAAGCGGGTAGCTCAAGTTTTCACGAGAGCGCCGAAAAACATGTGACAGGCAAAGCCGCTTATATTGACGACTTAGTACTGCCCGCCGATGCCTTGCATGTAGCATTAGGCCTATCGCCAGTCGCCCATGGCACCTTGACGCAGCTTGATCTCAGCAAGGTAAAAGAGGCACCTGGCGTGCTCGATGCGATTACCTTCCATGACGTACCGGGGCATACCGATATTGGTCCGGTGTTTCCAGGCGATCCCATTTTTGTCGATCAAGAGATAAGCTACGCAGGGCAATGTCTCTTTGCTGTGGCGGCAACATCGCTGCAGGCAGCTCGCCGCGCGGTAAGATTAGCGGCTATCAGTATAGATGAGCAGCCTGCAAGCCTAGACCCGGTGGCTGCGACAGAGCGCGAAGAGTTTGTACGCCCCACTCATGTTCAAACCCGTGGTGATTGGCAACAGGCGCTGGCTCAAGCGGAGCAGATAATAGAGGGTGAGCTATTTATCGGCGGGCAAGAGCACTTCTATCTGGAAGGCCAGGCGTGCGTGGTTCATCCTACCGAGGATGAAGGCGTTATCGTCCATACCTCTAACCAACACCCGAGCGAAACGCAAAAGCTAGTGGCAGAAGTGCTGGATATCCCTTTTCACGCTGTGACCGTAGAAGTGCGCCGCATGGGGGGCGGGTTTGGAGGCAAAGAGACGCAGGCGTCTCCGTGGGCCTGCATTGCCGCGATCATAGCGCGCCGCACGGGGAAATCGATTAGCTTGCGCCTACCGCGCAGCGAAGATATGCGCGCTACGGGCAAGCGCCATCCTTTTCATAACCGCTATCGACTCGCCATTGATGCCGAGGGCGTTATTCAAGGTGGAGAAATTACCGTCATCGGTGACTGCGGCTACTCGCCGGATCTCTCCGACGCTATCGTTGATCGCGCTATGTTCCACGCCGACAACGCCTACTCGCTGGGGGATGCTCAGGTAGTCGGTCATCGAGCCAAAACCCATACCGCTTCTAATACCGCCTTCCGGGGCTTTGGTGGGCCCCAAGGGATGATGATCATCGAAGCGGCCATGGATGACATTGCCCGTCAGATTGGTGAAGACCCGCTGACTGTGCGTAAACGCAACTTCTACCGCGATGGCCGCGAGGTGACTCACTACGGGCAGCAGGTCGACCAGCGGCAACTCCTGCATACACTTGTTGCAACACTCGAAAACGACAGCGATTACTGGGCGCGGCGGAAAGCGATCAGTGACTTCAACGCCGCTAGCCCTGTTATTAAGAAAGGATTGGCGCTTACCCCGGTTAAATTTGGCATCTCGTTTACCGCTCAACACCTTAATCAGGCAGGCGCCCTTTTGCATGTTTATACCGATGGCAGCGTGATGATTAATCACGGCGGTACCGAGATGGGACAAGGCCTGCATACCAAAATTTGTCAGGTCGTAGCCCGTGAGCTGGGGCTGGATCTAAATAAGGTACGTATTACCGCGACGCGAACCGACAAAGTCCCCAACACTTCCCCTACCGCTGCCTCGAGTGGTGCTGATTTAAACGGTATGGCAGCACGCGACGCAGCCAGCAAACTACGTGAACGTCTCTTTGACTTTGCTGCAGAGCATTTTACTGAGGGATTGGATCGTGAAGGCATGCGCCTGGAGGATGGCATGTTGGTAGCCGGGCTTGGTGAGAGTGAGCGACGCGTTCCTTGGGGTGAACTAGTCCAAACAGCCTATCTCAATCGTATCTCGCTATCGGAGAAAGGCTTCTACGCCACACCTTTGATTCATTATGACCGCTCGGTCGGTCAAGGCCGTCCCTTCTACTACTATGCGTTTGGCGCGGCAGTGACGGAGGTAAGCGTGGATACATTGAGCGGGGAGTACCAGGTAGACCGTGTCGATATCTTGCATGACGTGGGAGATTCACTAAATCCAGCCATTGATATTGGTCAGGTGGAAGGCGGTTTTATCCAAGGTATGGGCTGGTTAACAAGCGAAGAACTCAAGTGGAATGATAAAGGCGTGCTCCTGAGTGATGGCCCAGCCACTTATAAAATCCCCACCTTTGGAGACTTACCCGCTATCTTCAATGTCTCGCTATTGGAAGGTCACCCTAACTCCATGGCGAGTCTTTACCGTTCAAAAGCGGTTGGCGAGCCACCTTTTATGCTCGGTATCAGTGTGTGGTCTGCACTACGTGACGCACTTTCAAGCCTTACCGGCTACACCGTCTCTCCCCACTTAGACACGCCTGCTACTCCTGAACGTGTCATGCTGGCAGCTAATACGATCAGGGAGAAAGCGCTGTGAGTATTTCGCCAGCTTCGGAAGCCTGGCATTCAGCGCTGCATCGCCTACAGCGCGATGGCACGCCGCACGTATTAGCCACTCAGGTGACCAGCGCAGGCTCCACTCCTCGCGAGCCTGGCGCACGCATGGTGATCACCGACGATGCGATTTTCGACACATTGGGGGGCGGTACTTTTGAGTGGCAAACCATTGCCGCAGCACGCGAGCGCTTAGCAGCGCAGCGCTATGGACTGAGTTTAGAAGCCTTCTCACTGGGAGGGCGAAGCGGCCAGTGTTGTGGCGGCTTCGTGAATATACTGCTCGAGGCATTTCCAGGTGTAGAGGCGCATCTGGCGATATTTGGTGCAGGTCATGTGGGGCAGGAGATTGTAAAGCTAAGTGCTGCACTTCCATGGCAATTGCATTGGTACGACAGCCGTAGCGATGCGTTTGATGAGAATTATCGGCAGCAGGCACGTCTTGCTTGCCACTCCCTCTCCAATACAAGCCAATGTGTCGCAGCTTTGCCTGTTAGCGCACATGCGTTGGTTATGACCCATAACCATGAAGAAGACTACATGCTAATCAAAGCGTTGATTGAGCGCGATGACCTTGCGTCGATTGGACTGATTGGTTCTGCCAGCAAATGGGCTAGCTTTGAAGGACGCCTTAAACGCGATGGTTACCCCACCGATCAAATTGCGCGGGTGCGAAGCCCCATCGGCCTGATCCACGCCACTAAGCTCAATAATAAAACGCCCTATGCGATTGCTTTAACGGTGGTGACCGAACTGCTGTGGCTAACGGACACACCCTCTTATCGAGAAAATCGCGGGCTTGATTCCAAAGCACTGCGAGCACTCTTTACTAACGCTCCGACGACCACGAGTTGATATGAATTCTACCAATGATACGTTTATTCGTGCCGAACTAATTAGTTTCGCCCGAGACCCAGGGGATGGCGATAAGCCTGAACCGGGTAGTTTAGAGCATTACGGCGACGGATTGCTTTGGCTGAAAGGCCAGCATATTCATGCCATCGGCCATTTCGCCGAACTCTCACCTTCACTACCCAAAGGTGCTGACGTTCTCAATTATCGTGACAAACTTATTATGCCGGGGTTTATCGATACCCACGTACACTATGTTCAGTTAGACATTATGGCTTCCTATGGACGTCAACTATTGGACTGGCTAAACGATTACACTTTCCCTGAAGAGTGTCGCTTTGCCGACCATGCCCACGCCGAAACGCTATCCAATGCCTTTTTGGATGAAATGTTGCGAGCAGGTACAACCACCGCTCAAGTATTTGGTTCCAGCCACCCAGGTGCCATGGACGCCTTTTTCAACGCTTGTCAAAAGCGGCGTTTGCGTATGTTGGCCGGCAAGGTATTGATGGATCGCAACGCACCAGATGCGTTACTAGACGGAGCGACGGGCATTGCCGATAGCGAGCGACTCATTGAGGATTGGCACGGCAATGGCCGTCTGGGCTACAGCCTAACCCCTAGATTTGCGCCCACCTCGACCAAAAAGCAAATGGACGCCGCTGGTGCTCTTCTACGCAATGACCCAACACTTTGGCTCCAAACGCACTTGGCTGAAAATAGCGGTGAGCTGGACTGGGTAGCTGATCTGTTTCCCGGTAGTCGTGACTACTTGGCCGTTTATGAAGAGGCAGGTTTAGTCGGCCCCCGCAGTACCTTCGCACATGGCATCCATCTTGATAACGGCATGCGCAAACGCTTGGCGGATCGAGGCGCCAATATTGCCTTTTGCCCTAGCTCTAATCTTTTCCTGGGCAGCGGCTTATTTGACCGAGAAGCGGCCAAACAGACCGGCATGGCATTTACCTTTGCCAGCGATATCGGCGCAGGTACCGACTTATCGGGCTTCGGAACGCTTAAAGCAGCGTACCAAGTGGGCCAGCTAAACGGACAACCTCTCACCGCATGGCAAGGCTTTTACGGTTTAACCATGGGTAATGCAAAGGCTCTCTCTCTGGATAGCCATATTGGCCAGCTAGCCCCTTCTCTTGAGGCTGATTTCGTAGTGATCGACCCACAGGCAACGTCGTTATTAGCTCGGCGTATCAACCGTTGTGCAACGCTTGGAGAGCGCCTGTTCGCATTAATGATGCTCGCTGATGATCGCGCGATTTATGAAACTTGGTCAGGCGGGCAATGCCAACATCGTAGAGATACCATCTAATCACAGTTTACCGGTGGCAGCTTCAGCTCGCGATGGCTGGTGCCACCGCAGGTCGAGATGGCCACGTCGCTGCGCTCCTCGCCATGACATTTAGTCAGCCACAGCAAACGGCTCTCCACCTATCATCACGCTTTCACATGTCATCGCGAGCGAAGCGCAGCGATCTCGGGGTGGCTGGCCACCGCAGTACGAGATGGCCGCGTCGCTGCGCTCCTCGCCATGACAGAGGAAGGAGGTATGGTCGTGCTTTTCTTCCAGGCAACAAAAAACCCAGCCGGGTGGCTGGGTTCTTCGTTGAATAAGTGCCTGACGATGACCTACTCTCGCATGGGGAGACCCCACACTACCATCGGCGCTAAGCGGTTTCACTGCTGAGTTCGGCAAGGGATCAGGTGGTTCACGCTCGCTATGGTCGTCAGGCGTAACTGGCTATGTACATCATGCTGACTAGCGTTTGCTATCTTGTGATCGTCTCATCGCCTGCCGCCCTGGCTTTACTTTTCCTGGGCCACACGCTGCGTATCCGGTGTTGTTAATGTCTCGTTATCACTACGACCAGACCCCTTGGGTGTTATAGGGTCAAGCCTCACGGGCCATTAGTACACGTTAGCTCAACGCCTTGCAGCGCTTCCACACCGTGCCTATCAACCAGCTGGTCTCGCTGGGCCCTTCAGGAGGCTCTAGGCCTCAGGGATGTCTCATCTTGAAGGGGGCTTCCCGCTTAGATGCTTTCAGCGGTTATCCCGTCCGACCATAGCTACCCGGCAATGCCACTGGCGTGACAACCGGAACACCAGAGGGTCGTCCACTCCGGTCCTCTCGTACTAGGAGCAGCCCTTCTCAAACATCCAACGCCCACGGCAGATAGGGACCGAACTGTCTCACGACGTTCTAAACCCAGCTCGCGTACCACTTTAAATGGCGAACAGCCATACCCTTGGGACCGACTTCAGCCCCAGGATGTGATGAGCCGACATCGAGGTGCCAAACACCGCCGTCGATGTGAACTCTTGGGCGGTATCAGCCTGTTATCCCCGGAGTACCTTTTATCCGTTGAGCGATGGCCCTTCCATACAGAACCACCGGATCACTAGAACCTGCTTTCGCACCTGCTCGACGTGTCTGTCTCGCAGTCAAGCACCCTTATGCTCTTGCACTCAATGCACGATGTCCGACCGTGCTGAGGGTACCTTCGTGCTCCTCCGTTACTCTTTAGGAGGAGACCGCCCCAGTCAAACTACCCACCACACACTGTCCTCGATCCGGATAACGGACCTGAGTGAGAACGCCAATGATGCCAGGCTGGTATTTCAAGGTTGGCTCCCTTCGAACTGGCGTCCGAAGTTCAAAGCCTCCCAGCTATCCTACACAGGCAACATCAGCGTCCAGTGTGAAGCTATAGTAAAGGTTCACGGGGTCTTTCCGTCTAGCCGCGGGTACACCGCATCTTCACGGCGATTTCAATTTCACTGAGTCTCGGGTGGAGACAGCGTGGCCATCATTACGCCATTCGTGCAGGTCGGAACTTACCCGACAAGGAATTTCGCTACCTTAGGACCGTTATAGTTACGGCCGCCGTTTACCGGGGCTTCAATCAAGAGCTTCGCCTTACGGCTAACACCATCATTTAACCTTCCGGCACCGGGCAGGCGTCACACCCTATACGTCCGCTTGCGCGTTAGCAGAGTGCTGTGTTTTTAATAAACAGTTGCAGCCACCTGGTATCTTCGACCGGTTCGGGCTTAGAGAGCAAGTCTCATCACCCTACGCCGGCGTGCCTTCTCCCGAAGTTACGGCACCATTTTGCCTAGTTCCTTCACCCGAGTTCTCTCAAGCGCCTTGGGATTCTCACCCTGACCACCTGTGTCGGTTTGGGGTACGGTCGCACATGATCTGAAGCTTAGAGGCTTTTCCTGGAAGCGTGGCATCAGTGACTTCCTGACCGTGGTCAGTTCGTTTCGCATCTCGGCTTTAAGATCCCGGATTTGCCTAAGATCTCGGCCTACATGCTTTCACCAGGACAACCAACGCCTGGCTCACCTAGCCTTCTTCGTCCCCCCATCGCAACCATGTCCGGTACGGGAATATTGACCCGTTTCCCATCGACTACGCCTTTCGGCCTCGCCTTAGGGGCCGACTCACTCTGCTCCGATTAGCGTCGAACAGAAACCCTTGGTCTTCCGGCGAGGGAGTTTTTCACTCCCTTTATCGTTACTCATGTCAGCATTCGCACTCGTGATACCTCCAGCGAACTTCTCAATTCACCTTCATTGGCTTACACGACGCTCCTCTACCGCTCACACCTAAGTGTGAACCCGTAGCTTCGGTACCTGGTTTAGCCCCGTTACATCTTCCGCGCAGGCCGACTCGACTAGTGAGCTATTACGCTTTCTTTAAAGGATGGCTGCTTCTAAGCCAACCTCCTAGCTGTCTGAGCCTTCCCACATCGTTTCCCACTTAACCAGGATTTCGGGACCTTAGCTGACGGTCTGGGTTGTTTCCCTTTTCACGACGGACGTTAGCACCCGCCGTGTGTCTCCCACGCGTTACTCACCGGTATTCGGAGTTTGCCTCGGGTTGGTAAGTCGGGATGACCCCCTAGCCGAAACAGTGCTCTACCCCCGGCGGTACTACATGAGGCGCTACCTAAATAGCTTTCGAGGAGAACCAGCTATCTCCGAGCTTGATTAGCCTTTCACTCCGATCCACAAGTCATCCAAATCTTTTTCAACAGATCCTGGTTCGGGCCTCCAATTGATGTTACTCAATCTTCACCCTGCTCATGGATAGATCGCTCGGTTTCGGGTCTATATCCAGCGACTGTGTCGCCCAGTTAAGACTCGGTTTCCCTACGGCTCCCCTATACGGTTAACCTCGCCACTGAATATAAGTCGCTGACCCATTATACAAAAGGTACGCAGTCACAGAACAAGTCTGCTCCTACTGCTTGTACGCACACGGTTTCAGGATCTATTTCACTCCCCTCTCCGGGGTTCTTTTCGCCTTTCCCTCACGGTACTGGTTCACTATCGGTCAGCCAGGAGTATTTAGCCTTGGAGGATGGTCCCCCCGTCTTCAGTCAAGGTTTCTCGTGCCCCGACCTACTCGATTTCACATGATCAGATTTTCGACTACGGGGCTATCACCCGCTACGGCCGCGCTTCCCAACGCGTTCGCCTAATCAGTCTCATGCTTAAGGGCTGGTCCCCGTTCGCTCGCCGCTACTAGGGGAATCTCGGTTGATTTCTTTTCCTCAGGGTACTTAGATGTTTCAGTTCCCCTGGTTCGCCTCGTACATCTATGTATTCAATGCACGATACTCATCTTATGATGAGTGGGTTTCCCCATTCAGAGATGTCCGGGTCACAGGTTGTTGCCACCTCACCGAACCTTATCGCAGGCTACCACGTCTTTCATCGCCTCTGGCTGCCTAGGCATCCACCGTGTGCGCTTCATTGCTTGACCCTATAACCCGAAGGAGTCTGGACTCGCAATGATAACGTTTCATTTGCCGGATACGCTTGAGACGTATCACAATTTAAGACCACTTCTTGCGAAGTGTTCTTGTCAGCATGATATACATTGTTAAAGAGCAGCTGTTCAATGAACAGTGATAAGGCGACGCTTAGCGTACGACTTATCAATGGTCACGAAACATCAACAAACGGCATGTAAGATAAGGACTTAATGGTGGAGCCAAGCGGGATCGAACCGCTGACCTCCTGCGTGCAAGGCAGGCGCTCTCCCAGCTGAGCTATGGCCCCATTAATACATAACTTTTCCGGGAAATTTTATTCAGAACAAGATATTTTATGGCGACACATAGCCTGCTATGCGAGTCATAAAATAACGCAGTGCTGGATAAAATTTGGTGGGTCTGGGCAGACTTGAACTGCCGACCTCACCCTTATCAGGGGTGCGCTCTAACCAACTGAGCTACAGACCCGGGTATTCCGCTGCCAGTTTGAACTAATCACTCAAACACAGCCGAAAAACTACCGTTTGCTCTATGATCTGATCAGGTAATTCATTGTGGACGCTTACTGACTGTGACGCATCGTTTAAGGAGGTGATCCAGCCGCAGGTTCCCCTACGGCTACCTTGTTACGACTTCACCCCAGTCATGAACCACACCGTGGTGATCGCCCTCTTGCGTTAGGCTAACCACTTCTGGTGCAGTCCACTCCCATGGTGTGACGGGCGGTGTGTACAAGGCCCGGGAACGTATTCACCGTGACATTCTGATTCACGATTACTAGCGATTCCGACTTCACGGAGTCGAGTTGCAGACTCCGATCCGGACTGAGACCGGCTTTAAGGGATTCGCTGACTCTCGCGAGCTCGCAGCCCTTTGTACCGGCCATTGTAGCACGTGTGTAGCCCTACCCGTAAGGGCCATGATGACTTGACGTCGTCCCCACCTTCCTCCGGTTTGTCACCGGCAGTCTCCTTAGAGTTCCCGACATTACTCGCTGGCAAATAAGGACAAGGGTTGCGCTCGTTACGGGACTTAACCCAACATTTCACAACACGAGCTGACGACAGCCATGCAGCACCTGTCTCTGCGTTCCCGAAGGCACCCCGGAATCTCTTCCGGGTTCGCAGGATGTCAAGGGTAGGTAAGGTTCTTCGCGTTGCATCGAATTAAACCACATGCTCCACCGCTTGTGCGGGCCCCCGTCAATTCATTTGAGTTTTAACCTTGCGGCCGTACTCCCCAGGCGGTCGACTTATCGCGTTAACTTCGCCACAAAGTGCGCTAGGCACCCAACGGCTGGTCGACATCGTTTACGGCGTGGACTACCAGGGTATCTAATCCTGTTTGCTACCCACGCTTTCGCACCTCAGTGTCAGTGTCAGTCCAGAAGGCCGCCTTCGCCACTGGTATTCCTCCCGATCTCTACGCATTTCACCGCTACACCGGGAATTCTACCTTCCTCTCCTGCACTCTAGCCTGACAGTTCCGGATGCCGTTCCCAGGTTGAGCCCGGGGCTTTCACAACCGGCTTATCAAGCCACCTACGCGCGCTTTACGCCCAGTAATTCCGATTAACGCTTGCACCCTCCGTATTACCGCGGCTGCTGGCACGGAGTTAGCCGGTGCTTCTTCTGCGAGTGATGTCTTTCCTGATGGGTATTAACCACCAGGCGTTCTTCCTCGCTGAAAGTGCTTTACAACCCGAGGGCCTTCTTCACACACGCGGCATGGCTGGATCAGGGTTGCCCCCATTGTCCAATATTCCCCACTGCTGCCTCCCGTAGGAGTTCGGGCCGTGTCTCAGTCCCGATGTGGCTGATCATCCTCTCAGACCAGCTACGGATCGTTGCCTTGGTGAGCCATTACCTCACCAACTAGCTAATCCGACATAGGCTCATCCAATAGCGGGAGCCGAAGCCCCCTTTCTCCCGTAGGACGTATGCGGTATTAGCCTGGGTTTCCCCAGGTTATCCCCCACTACCAGGCAGATTCCTATGCATTACTCACCCGTCCGCCGCTCGTCAGCATCCCGAAGGACCTGTTACCGCTCGACTTGCATGTGTTAGGCCTGCCGCCAGCGTTCAATCTGAGCCATGATCAAACTCTTCAGTTTAAAATCATTGTGATTCTTACTCGTCACTCGAAAGTGACAAAAGCGAATCAAACTTGGCTCAAGGTTCAAACGAATTCATTCAAACTTACGTTCTCATGACCGCTTGCCTTGACATTTGGTGATTTGTCACCAACGTCAGCAAGCGCCCACATGAATTACCTGATCAAATTGTTAAAGAGCTGGTCGTTGAGGCTGTGCCCCGTTGACGTGTGCGTATACTACCCGATTTACCAATAAGGTCAATAGCGATTTGGAGATTCATCAGCAAAAGTCATTAAAGACGAAGGTTCCTCAGAAGCAGACCATAAAACAACCCAGGACTTGATCCAGGACAAAACGACTAATTTCTTCTCCCATAAGCTTATAGATAGCGGCCGTTGACGCTTTACTTCATCAGAACCGAGACGCCGGTTGTAAAAGCAAGGGAGAAAAATCATGACCACAAAAGCTATATTATTACCTACTTTGGCGATGAGCAGTTTTTTAACAGCGAGTTTAGCCATGGCTGATGATGGGCTGGAAAATTACCGTGACCGCTTCGAAGCGCTGCCTTACTTACCGCCTATACCAGCCGATAACTCGTTAACAGAGGAGAAGGTCGAACTTGGTAATATGCTGTTTTTTGAACCGCGTATATCTTCTAGCGGCGTTATCAGCTGCGCCACCTGCCATAACCCAGCACTGGGCTGGGCCGACCGGATTCCACGTGCAGTGGGCCATGATGGACAAGTGGGTGAACGCAATACACCGACTGTATTAAACAGTGGCTTCTTAGGCTCACAATTTTGGGATGGTCGCGCGCCTGATTTAGAAGCCCAAGCACTGGGGCCTATTGAAGCACCAGTAGAAATGGCCATGGACCTAGACAAGGCACTAGAACGGTTAGTAGGTTTCGAGCTTTATCAGCAAAAATTCAGCGAGGCCTATCCTAGTCAAGAAGATCCCATTACTGATGATAACTTAGCGCATGCACTAGCCGCATTCCAACGCACACTCAACACTCCCAACTCACCATTTGATCGTTACCTACACGGCGATCAAGAAGCGATAAGCGAGCAAGCCAAAGATGGCATGGTAGCGTTTGTTGATAACGGCTGTATCGCTTGCCATCGGGGAGCAAATTTTACCGACAGCCAATTCCACGCGATACAAGTGCCGGGATCAACCGATTTAGGCCGCTATGTTGTTACGGAAGAAGAAAGCGACAAGTATCGCTTCAGAACCCCCACGCTACGTAATGTGGCGGTAACCTATCCGTACATGAATAACGGTGCCACCGAAACGCTGGAAGAGGCTGTCGCCATCATGGGACAGGAAATGTTGGGGCGCGAGTTCGATGATGGCACGATTAGTGATATCACCGCATTTCTGCATACATTAACCGGCGAAATGCCTGACTTTGAAGTACCTGCCCTGCCTTAAACCACTCCCTAGCTTCAGCTAAGCAGCCGCCTGGCCATCATCGCCAGGCGGCTAAACGTTATACTTCAGCCAACCGAGCTAACAGCTCTTCGCGTCGCTCCTGGGTAGCAAAAGCTTCCTCAATAGCATTACGCGTTAACTGACGAAATATCGTCTGATCCCATCCAAATGCCTCTGCACAAGCGATGTGATTAGTCAGCATGCCACCACCAAAATAGGCGGGATCATCTGAGCTAATCGTTACTTTTAGCCCTTCAGCCAAGAGTTTGGGAAGAGGATGGTCTCGCAGTTCTTCTACTACTTTTAAACTGACATTAGAGAGCGGGCAAACCGTTAGAACAACCTGTTCACTGCGCAAGCGCTTCACCACTTCATCACTTTCCAAGCAGCGCACCCCATGATCTATGCGCTGCACACCAAGGACATCCAGAGCCTCTGTAATATACTCGGCGGGCCCCTCTTCACCCGCATGCGCCAAGCGAACAAGCCCAAGTTGCTTGGCGCGCTCGAATACATCAATAAACGCTGCAGGAGGATTATTCTGCTCAGCGCTGTCTAAACCAATGGCATCCAGCATTTTCCAATAAGGGGCCGCTTGTTCAAGCACCTGCAATGCCTCCTCTGCGGGACGATCGCGCAAAAAAGCCATAATCATGCCGATGGAAAGATCCAGTGTGTCCTCTGCCTCTTGCTTGGCTTTTAATAGCCCAGCCATTATTACTTCAAGCGGCACTCCACGCTGCAGGTGTGCCTGGGGGTCAAAGTGCATGTCGATATGTACAACGCCTTCACCCCGGGCGCGCTTGAAGTAGTCCATCGCCAGGTCGTAAAAGTCCTCTTCATTACGAAGCACATTCATGCCTTGGAAATAGAGATTCAGGAACCCTTGCAGATCACTAAAATGGTAAGCATCTTTAGCTTCTTGCACCGTGGCATAGGGCAATTCAACGCCATTACGCTGCGCCAAAGAAAACATTAATTCTGGCTCAAGCGAGCCTTCGATATGTAAATGGAGCTCTACTTTAGGAAGGTCGCGTAAAAAATCGTGCATTGAGGGCCCCTTGTTGTCGTATCAATTAAACAATGTCACTCACTAATGATTAGTTAAGCAGGCATTGGCTAAGTTTACCGGCATCAAGGTGCCAGTGGTACTCGACCCCAGGCAATAGATTGAGTGAGTTAGCTTGATGAACAAAATAGATAGCCGTTCTATTAACCAACCATTGGTCCAAAGAAGCTGCAATATGCTTCGCCGTCGCAGCGTCAACACCCGCAAACGGCTCGTCAAGAAACACCACCTGAGGATTCCGTAACATTAAGCGCGCGAGCGCCAACCGCCTGGCTTGCCCGCCGGAAAGCTGCTGACCCTTCTCTCCCACCGCTGTTGCTAAGCCTTGCGGTAGTTGCTGAACCCAACCGTCCAGCACAACAGCACCAAGCACCTCCCAGAGTGCTGCATCGCTAGCGGATGGATTGGCTACACGCAGGTTCTCGGCTAACGAAGTATCAAACAGGTCTACTTGTTGGGTCAGCATTGCAAAATGGTGGGCACGGCTTTCGGATGACAGCTGCCAGGGGAGCTCACCACCTATCGTTACTTCACCCTGCGTAGCTTTTAAGCGCCCCATCAACACACTGGCTAAGGAAGATTTACCAGCACCGGAATTGCCGGTAATAACCGCTCGCTTACCGGCTGGTAGGTGAAAATCGACGTTACTTAGCGCTGGCTGCAATGTCTGCGCATAATGCAAAGAGAGGTGATTAGTACGGATAGCCAAGCCTGCTTCTTCTGAAAGCGTCGCCGTTGGATGTACCGGCTTGGAATCACTGGTTAATTGATTTAACCGCCGAACAGCCGCGTAGCTCGCACCAAGCTTCATAAAACTGGCAGGTAGCGCAATGAACATCTCATTCACCCCCAGTGCGATCAATACGGCCATCACTACAATCGGAGCTGTTACCAGTTGCTGGGTAAACGCCAAGCTAGCAAGCCACAGCACGGCCACTACCATCAAACCGCTAACGGCACTCACCAAGCTGTTTATCAACGCCGCCTTGCGCCCTAAGCGGCGTTGATTAATGTACGCTTGCTGCTCATGGCCAGCAATAATTTCACGGTGCCACTGCGCGCTTTGATAACTCATTAACTCAGCGGCAGCCTGAACTTGGTCGACGACTAGGTGACGCAGAGACTGTTGGTCAACGACCTGCTGGTAGCTTTGAGAGAATCCCCACGAAGCGGCGAACAACGTCACTACTAACCAGAGCAGCCCTAGCGTCCCTGCCATCAACACGGCAACACTGGGCAACCAAATAGCCACAAAAAGCGATACCGTCATAATGCCAAGCAGTGCTACAAATGGCGGCACCAAAATACGCAAATAAAAATTATCCAGGGTGTCGATATCAGCCGTTAAGCGACTCAGCCAATCACTGGCACGCTCACCGTGCAAGCGAGCATCATCCAATTGCGTTAAATAGCCAAATACACGATAGCGTAAGTCAGCCAGCAGCGTTAAGACCGTATTATGGTTGTAAAGCCGCTCAATATAACGCGCAACGGTACGCGTCAAGGCAAAAAAACGAATACCGCCACCGGGCACATAAACATCTAAATGCGCGGCAATACCCAGTGTTAAGGCAATACCGGTTAATGCACTGGCGGTAATAAACCAGCCCGATAGTCCTAGCAGGGCAAGCCCAGCCATTTGGGTAATCCAAATGAGAAAAGCGCCCACTAAAAAACGCCTGCGCCGCTGTATTAGAAGCAACAGCCAAGGGCGAAAGTCGCGGAAAATAGCAATCAAGCGAGCACCTCTACCAACTCATCCCTTTCAAAAGAAAAATGGCGTTGCGCAGCAGCTATAACAGCAGGATGGTGGGTAGCAATTACCAGGGTGCGCCCCTCTTGGGCAAGCTTAAGTAAAGCTGACATCACAAACTGCTCAGTGTCTTGATCCAGGCTGGCGGTAGGCTCATCCAATAACACCAGCGGTGCATTGCTAAGGTACACACGTGCGAGTGCAAGGCGCTGGGCCTGGCCGCCCGACAAGCCAACCCCTCTCTCACCGATTAAGGTATCAAGCCCATCAGGCAGCTGTTTCAAGAAAGGTCCAAAGCCTGCCCGGTACAGCGCAGCTTCCATTTGCTCATGGGACGCTTGTGGTGCTGCTAAGCGCAGGTTATCAATCAAACTGCCGTGTAAAAGACAGGGTTGCTGATCTAACCAAGCATACTGGTAGTTTTCTTGTAGACGATATATGCCGGAACTAGGCGCGAGAAAACCTGCCAGTAACGCCAGCAGGGTCGACTTTCCACTACCGGAGGCTCCGCTAATCGCCACTACTTCACCCTTTTTTATCGTCAGGTCGATAGGACCGATTACTTGCCCTCGGACAGGATAACTAACGCAAGTAGCCGTTAATTCAATGACCGAGGTACTCAATAGCGGAGCCACAGCGGCATGCCTGCTAACTAAAGCTGGTTCATTGAGCACATTAACCACGCTCTCAGCAGCGCCCAGTGCCGCTGCACGGTCATGATAGTGCTGAGAAAGCGTACGCAAGGGTTGGAAAAATTCAGGCGCCAGCAATAATACTGCCAGGCCCGAAAAAAGTGTCAGAGATGATGAAGGACCGTACTCGATATACCCCAGCAGGCCAAAACCAACATACATGGCCACTACCGCAATGGCTACGGAGGCAAAAAACTCCAGCACCGCCGAGGAAAGAAACGCTAGGCGCAAAGTGCGCATACTAAGACGTCGGTAATCATCAGTGGCGTACCAGACATCTTGTTGCGCGGCTGAGGTTCGGCCAAATAACTGCAGTGTTGTCATACCACGCACACGATCTATGAAATGAGCTGACAACCTCGATACGGCAACAAACTGATCGTGATTAAGACGCTCAGCTCCCATCCCTACCAGCGCCATAAAAATCGGAATAAGCGGTGCAGAAAGTAGTAAAAACAGTGCCACCAGATAATCCAGCCAACCCGCCACCACCAATATCAGCAGCGGCAAACACAGTGCGATCCGCAATTGGGGATAAAACCGGGAAAAATACCCTTCCAGCGCATCAATATGTTCAACTGCCTGGTTGGCTAGGGAGCCGCTGTGCTGACCGGTTAGCCAAACAGGGCCTAAGGCGGACAGCTTACTTAATAATTGCGATCTGGCATGCTGCCGAATACGTAGGCTTGCTTCCAGGCCCAGTATTTCATGCCCCCACTGAAAGGCAGCGCGTAACAAAACGCTACCTACCAGCAGAGCGAATACAGGAAATAAGGCTGTGGGAGAACGATCATGTACTGCTATCTGATCAATAAGCCACGCCAGGCCAACTACCATGACAATCGTTTGGCTACCTGCCAACACGCCACATAGCGATGAACCAAACAGGTAATGGCGCTCTCCTTTAGCCAATGTTTTTAGCCAACGGCGTGGCGTTAGAGAGAGCGCATGCTCAGTTCCCATGTGATTAGTGGTATCCCTCGCCTACTCGCACCTTGCCGCGAAACACCCAATAGGTCCAAGCGGTATAGGTCAATATAATAGGGATAACAATGGCCACGCCTACCAGCAGGAAAAGCTGAGACTCAGGCGCAGAAGCCGCATCCCAAAGCGTGTAGTTCGGTGGAACGACAACGGGCCATTTGCTGACGATCAGACCCAGATAGGTAAAGACATAAATGCCAATAGTGGCAAGAAAAGGTGCTAGCTCACGACGTTTTTGGACAGAACGAAAAACGGTAAATGCGCAGGTCAACGCCAAGAAAGGAAAAATCCAAATTAACTGAATATTACCAAACCAGCGCTCCCATACGAGCGGGTTCACGAAGGGCGTCCACAGACTAATCACGGCGAAAACAAATAGCACGAGCGCCAGTAACAAGGGAGTGATTTTATACGCCCAATCCTGCACATACCCCTCAGATTTTAGTATCAACCAAGTAGCGCCTAGCAAAGCATAGCCTGCCATCAGGCCAAGCCCCGTCAACACTGAGAATGGCGTCAGCCAGTCAAATGCACCGCCTACATAGGCAAAGTTTTCAACGGGAAAGCCCTGGATGTAAGCTCCAACGACCGCACCTTGTGCAAAGGCAGCAATGGCCGACCCCCAGGAAAATGCACGATTCCACCAATGCCGGTTGCGGCGCGATTTAAAACGCAGCTCAAACGCCACCCCCCTGAAGATCAGTCCCGCCAGCATCAAGAACACACCGATGTAAAGTGCCGGCAAAAATACCGTGTAAACTAATGGGAAGGCTCCTAAAAGCCCTGCCCCACTCAGCACCAACCACGTTTCGTTACCATCCCATATTGGTGCGACCGAGTTCATCATTACATCCCGAGCATCCTCATCGGGAGCAAAGGGATAGATAATCCCCAATCCCAGATCAAACCCATCCATCAACACATACATGATGATGCCGAAACCAATGATGAAAGCCCAAATTAACGTTAAATCAAACATATCCATGTTTAGTTCCTCACCGGGTCAAGGTCATCATCAAAGGAAGTCTCCGCCCCTGACATCGGACGCATGGGCCGCCTAGAGTTATCTGCTTCCGTTTCACGCTTTTCTTCGGGCAACATACCATTGCGCACGACGCGTGTGAGGTAATAGATGCCTACGTAAAAAACCACCGCATAAACCAGGATGTAGCCAAGTAGCGTAAATAACGCCATAGGCCCTGTTAGTGAAGGCGTCAGGCCTTCTTCGTGGGTCATCATGCCGTAAACCAGCCAAGGGGCCCGGCCCGATTCGGTAACAACCCACCCAGCCAAGACCGCCACAAACGGCACCGCAATCATCCTGGTCATCGTCTTTAAAAACAGCCGTTGTGTATAGATGCGCCCTTTGCGCCGTAATATCAGCCCCGTCAACGAAACTGCAATCATTAAAAGCCCAATCCCCACCATTACGCGAAATGCCCAAAACACAATGAATACAGGCGGCTGTTCCTCAGGCGGCGCTTCACTAATGCCCGGTATTTCACCATCAACCGAATGGGTAAGGATAAGGCTCGCTAAGTTAGGAACGCCAAATGAGAAATGGTTGGTTTGCGCCTCCTGATCAGGTATCGCAAATAACAGCAACGGCACATTCGTGGCCGTTTCCCAATGCCCCTCCATAGCAGCCACCTTGGTCGGCTGATGCTCTAAAGTATTGAGCCCGTGGAAGTCACCGATTACCGCTTGGGTCGGCGCGAGAAAAAGAAGCAGCCAAAGGCACATTGAAAGCGCACGACGATTTGCTTCCGGGTCACGGTCGCGTAATAAAAACCATGCGCTGACGCCTGCCACGACAAAACCACCGGTTAAAAAGGAAGCCACTGCCATGTGAAAGAAGCGATAAGGGAAGGAAGGATTAAATATAGCCTCCATCCAAGAGGTAACATGGAAGCGGGAATCAATGAGTTCTACACCCGCAGGCGTATGTAGCCAGCTGTTGGCTGATAAAATCCAAAAAGTCGAAATGAAAGTTCCTGTCGCTACCATAATAGCGGCAAATAAATGCACCCCTTCAGGTACCTTACCGCGACCAAATAACAGTACGCCTAAGAAGGCTGCTTCAAGGAAGAAAGCCGTAATAACTTCATAGCTCAGCATAGGGCCAATAAAATTAGACGATGCTTGAGAAAAATTGCTCCAGTTAGTGCCAAATTGAAACGACATCACGATGCCTGACACCACTCCCATTCCAAAAACAACGGCAAATACCTTTGTCCAGAAAAGCGCAAGGCGATCCCAAGCTTGATTGTCAGTCTTGTAGAAAAGGCCATGAAGCAGCGCGATGTAAGACGCCAAGCCAATAGTAAACACGGGGAAGATCGCATGAAACGATACGACGAATGCAAACTGAAGCCGCGATAGCACCAGGGGATCAAGTTCCATTTCACTCTCCTAAGACCTGAATCGATATCCTATCAATGGGTTCACACAAGCTTAGTTGAGCCTTCATGGCACTGCACTTTTAGTTATAAGCACTAAGCTTATTTCTTAATATTTTTTAATTTTCTGTTTTCCTAAGTAACCATCCTACCTTAGACAGCCCAACGTCTTTGATGTGTCTCATTGACGCACAGGCTAATTTAGATGGGCTATAGTCCGCTGACAAACTACCGGGATAACACTACCACGCTCACCATATAGCCGGTATAAGCGATAAATAGCGCCAGTAAGATGCCCCCTTCCAAACGGTTGATTCGCCGTGGGCGCCCACGCCAAGAGAAAGCAAACAGAATCATCAGTAACGTCATGCCTGTCATCACACTCCAGTCACGCACTAATACCTCTCGACCTGCGTCAATGGGTGCAATAATTCCAGCAAGGCCGACAACCGCCAAGCTGTTAAACAAATTTGAACCGACCACATTGCCGATCACCAGGTCATGCTCTTTACGACGCAAAGCAGTGATAGAGGATGCTAGCTCGGGCAGTGAAGTACCGATGGCTACCACGGTCAAACCAACAATCAAGTCGCTTACGCCGAAACGAACCGCAATTTCAACCGCTCCCCACACCAGCAAGCGGGAACTGGCGATCAGCAGCGCCAGCCCTACCAGCGTCCACATTATGGATTTCCCCCGGGACATTGGCTTGCTATCCAGGGTCTCAGCTACTTCAGAGACGATTGCGTCGTCTGGCTGGTTGCGTGAACGAACGATACTAACAACAATAAAAACCACTAATGCCAGTAAGAGACAGACGGCTTCCCAGCGTGCTACAAAACCGTCGAGAAGAATCAAGCCAGTCGCCAACATGACGAGCATCAGTATTGGCATCTCTTTGCGAATAACACTGGAGTGAACAGCAAGGGGAGCAATCAGCGCGACCAACCCGAGTATTAAACCAATATTAGCAATATTTGAACCGTAGGCGTTGCCTACTGCCAATCCTGGATTGCCGTCCAACGCAGCCAGTACTGAAACCATCATTTCCGGCGCTGAAGTACCAAACCCAATGACCAACATACCAATCAACAGGGGTGAAAGCCCAAGCCAACGAGATGTAGCCGCTGCGCCATCGATAAACTTCTCGGCACTCCAAACCAGTAATACCAATCCAAACACAACCGCTAATATGGGAAGCAACATTTCATTTCCTTCATGGCATAATGATCGGCACTGTTTCCATGCGTCACATTTAAGAACTGTATCTAGGGACTCATTCTAAGGGCTACTTTTAAGAACTACTTCATAGAGACGGCCTTAAGGTGCTATTACTAGCGGCACTTTGCTTATGAATGATCCCTGGCAAACGAGTCAGCCACTCTGCAGGTCGCATTCAACTGTCTCTCATTGCGCCGCAGATCGTTCTCTAAGCTGACGCCTTAGTCAAGCTGCTAGTCTATGTTTTTTGAGTAGTATTTCAGCAACATAGGGTTGCTAAAAAGCGCGTTTGACCGCCTAATCCGCCACATCCTAGTAGTTTTACTAAGGATTCGCACTGAGAGTTTTGGTTTTTGCCTCCACAACGATTAATAAAGCGACATACATTACCGGTCAACACCCCCCTCGTTGACCGCTCGCCCCCTGAAGTTAGAACTCAGCGGCGGCGTTTGCGTGCTTGTCATGAGTGCGACTGGGTGTCGGCATTGCCGCCGCTTAGCGCAGGCGAAAAAGCAAGCTGTCCGCGCTGTACACATGTCTTGGTCAAACGCCATCGCTACCCAGCACAACGCAGTATGGCCCTGGCCATCGCCTCACTGATTGCCCTCATAGTGGCGGTGTCATTTCCCTTTATTAGCTTCACAGTTAGTGGTGTTAGTAACCGTATCGAGCTAACGCAGACCGCCACTACCCTGATTGGCTTTCATCAACCCATAGTCGCTATCGCCATCATCATGACGATTGTCGTGCTGCCAGCGGTATACCTTATCGGCGTTCTGTGGCTTCAATTTGGCCTTCTGCGTGACCGCCTATTGCCCTTTAGCCGGGATATTGCACGCTCCCTATCTCACCTAACACCTTGGATGATGGCTGATGTCTTCATCATTGGCGCCTTAGTCAGCCTGATCAAAATAGCCGGCCTGGCCGATGTTGAGCTAGGCATATCGTTCTGGGCATTTTGTGTATTTGCGCTGCTGTTATTGATGACGACCCAGTCTATCGACGCCGACTGGATGTGGTTCTCGTTAGAGGGAGAACCGCTGGCTCCCGAAGGTACTCAAACGGGCGTTCCTGCAGCAGGACAAGGGTTAACTGGCTGCCCAACCTGCGGACTCATCAACCGCCTATCGCCACAAGGACGCGGCTACTGCACTCGCTGCCATGAAAAGCTTCATCAACGCTTGCCACATAGCTTACAGCGCACCTGGGCGCTCCTCTGCGCATCGGCCATCATGTATATTCCCGCCAATGTGTACCCTATTATGACAACCACCAGTCTAGGCCACTCAACGCCCTCAACTATTATTGGCGGGGTTGTTCAACTCATCCAAATGGGCTCTTGGCCCATCGCTGCCGTCATTTTTATTGCCAGCGTTATCGTTCCAGTAGGTAAATTAGTCGCGTTAACCTGGCTTTGCTTAGTCGTCAGGCGCAGCAGTGTACTCAATGCCCAAAGCCGTACCCGGCTTTATCGACTAACAGAATTTATTGGGCGCTGGTCAATGGTGGATGTCTTCGTCGTCGCCATTTTAGTGGCATTGATTCGCGCCGGATCATTAATGTCGATCACACCTGGCCCGGCGGCGCTCGCCTTTGGCTCAGTGGTAGTATTGACCATGCTAGCGGCGATGACATTTGATCCACGCTTAATTTGGGATACGCCTCTCCCTGCTAAAAATTCACTACGTCACTCTCTTCTTCGCCGTAAAACGGCCACCAAGGAACCTGTTGATGGCTAACGAAACAACACCGCCTACTTCTGAACAAACGAAAACCAACTCAACCAACGAACAGGATTTAAATAAAGCTAAAACATCACGCCAAACCCGCCTTTCGCCTATATGGATAGTGCCGATCGTTGCCATCGCCATTGGGTTATGGCTGGTATACGATAATTACTCCAATCGCGGCATCCTGGTAACGCTTAACATGGATAATGCAGAAGGCATCGAAGCGGGCAATACGCTCATTCGTAGCCGCAATGTTGAGATCGGAAGGGTCCAAAACGTACAACTCTCAGATGACCTGTCCCACGCTGTTTTGACCGCCAGTATCCAGCCAGAAGTAGAGGATATGTTGCGCGAAGACAGCCGTTTCTGGGTGGTCAAGCCACGTATCGGTCGTGAAGGGATTAGCGGCTTAGGCACCGTGCTCTCAGGGGCTTATATTCAGCTTGAGCCTGGCACTGAAGAAGCGCCGCGACGAGAATTTCCAGTCAGTGATACCCCCCCTGTAGCACCTGCTGGTCAGGCAGGGCTTCGTCTTAGCTTAACCAGCCAAATGGGCAACTCTCTTCGCGTTGGCGATCCGGTGTCTTATCAAGGCTACACCGTGGGACGTATTGAAGAGAACAGTTTTGAGCCTGAGTCACGCACCATGCAACATCAGGTATTCATTGAAGAGCCATATACCAATTTAGTCACTGACAGTACGCGTTTTTGGACCTCAAGTGGCATCGACTTTCGCCTAGGTGCCGATGGTGTACGCGTTAACGTTGAATCTATTGAAGCGCTACTCGGTGGTGGTGTCACCTTCGGCGTCCCCGAAGATTTACCAATGGGACAACCGGTTGAAGCCAATACCCGCTTCACCCTCTATGCTGATGAAGACGCAGCACGAGAAGGGACCTTTAACCGCTATTTAGAATATGTGCTACTGGTAGATGAAACAGTGCGTGGCCTGTCCAAGGGAGCGCCGGTCGAGTTTCGTGGTGTGCGCATGGGCACCGTTGCCGCCGTGCCCTGGAACTTTACTGCGCCGCAGCCCGACTCACGTGCACGCTTTGCGATTCCCGTACTGATTAGGATTGAGCCTCAGCGACTGGGTATTGAAAATAGCGATATTGACCTCGAAGAATGGGAGGAGCGGTTCCAGCGCATGTTCGGCTTAGGGCTCCGTGCATCGTTAAAAAGTGGCAATCTGCTAACGGGTGCACTGTTTGTCGACCTAAACTTCCACCGTGACCTTGCCGATGAGTATACCGCTGAGCAATTTTCTGACCGCAGCGTCTTTCCAACGGTGGCAGGCGGCTTTGCACAGATACAAGCCCAGGTAACAGATTTACTGGATAAGCTAAACGCGCTTGAGGTTGAGCCGCTATTAACCGGCCTGGACCGCAATTTAGAGGCTTCTGAAAGCGTACTCAACGAGATTCGCGAAGTAAGCTCTTCGATAAATCAGTTACTGAATGACCCTGAGACCCAAGCCATTGGGGGCAATCTCAACGGAACACTTGAGGAATTGCGTAGCACATTACAAGGGCTATCACCTTCGTCGCCCGCGTATCAAGAGCTCACCACTGCGATCGAACGACTGGATCGCTTAATGCGTGATCTACAGCCGCTTACGCGCACGCTCAATGACAATCCCAGGGCACTACTGTTTGACAACCTGGATGCTCAAGACCCTATTCCGCGTGCACCACGTGACTAAGGAGCCAAAATGCTGATATGGACAAGTATGTTTAGATGGATTGGGTATTTGCTGCTGCTGACAGTCTGCGTCGTGATATCGGCCTGTGCCAGCAGTGTCACGCCGCCTGCCCGCTATATGCTACCGAGCGAACCGTTGGCAAGCACACCGAGTCAACCCGAGGGCACACTTGTGCTGGGCACTCCTCGGCTTGCCCACTACCTGGACGTCGATGGCATCGTGATGCAACTTGATGACATTACGCTGAACGCCGCGCGGGAACATCAATGGGCAGAAGGGTTAGACAGGCAGCTGGAGCGGAGGATGCGCACCCACCTATCGCAAGCGCTACCAACGCTTAGAGTTGTCCGTACCGAAAGTAGACAACCCAATGCGCTGTCTTTGCGCTTAAACATTGACCAATTCCAGGGCCGCTTTGATGGCGTGGCCGTGGCTAGCGGCCAATGGCAATTGCTGAATGGCGAGGGAGAGCTACTAGCAATGGAAAATTTCTATGCGGATACAGCCCTTGAACAAGATGGCTACCCGGCGCTGGTACGCGCATTGAGTGAAAGCTGGGACCAGGCCGCCGAGCTCATCGCCAACAACATACGCCAAGGCAACTATTTTGATTAGCCCTAGGTTTTTAAGCCTAGGCTTTTACACCTCGGTTTTTAAACTTCGGGTTTTTAAACTTCGGTTTTTTAAACATCGGTTTTTTAAACATAGCTTGCTGAACTACGCTTAATGCTCTTCTTCTCAGAGATGTTCACATGACAGATGATTCGAACAACACAGCAGTACTACCCGCGGAGCAATTGCGCGATGCGGTGGATGCTTTGAGACAGACGGTAACGACACTACTGGAGGGCGAAGCATCGCTGACGACCTATGAAACTGCTATCAATAGCCATGACGCCCTTCTTGATCAGCTAGCCATGCACTCACTTGACGCCCCAACGCTCGCCGCGCTTGAGCGTATTGAACAATTTATCACCCTGCACGCGGGAACTTACTATCAAACCGCCATCGCCAAGCTGGACGAAAAACAGAAAAATCGTTTTATCTCACTGTTTGCGCGACGGCTACTCGCCCTGGATGGCTTAGGGCCAGCAACTGCGCGCCAGCTTTTTCAGCTAGGTGTTTTTACCCCGGAGCACTTTTTCGCATTAACACCCAAGGAGCTTGCTCAGCTTCAACTGCCACCTGCCACTTTAGCTCGGTTAATTCCCCTACATGCCCAGCAATCTTGCGCTGACAAGCGATAGCTAAACAAGCTGACGTTTCATAACCGTGTTATACTGCTTGGCTTATTACTGACACGTAAGTTTTCTGGTGTGTCCGTGCACACCCGATGAGAGCGCCTCTGCGCGCTGTCACCTTCACGTCTCCTTTCACGGTCATCCACGGCTAACCAACGACCATCGCGGCACGCTGAATTATCTGGCACACTTCGCTGCCGCGAAGGTGTATCAACCTCGCTTTTTGAACATTACATCTAGTGATAACAACCACTTACCGGGGCTTACTCACTAGGTGACTGCGGAGAACGCATGAGCTTTTCTGAACTTGGCCTGCACGCCGATTTGTTACGCGCTGTCACAGCGCAAGGTTACACCGAGCCTACCCCGATACAACGACAGGCCATCCCCGTCGTACTAGAAGGCCGTGACATGCTGGCCAGCGCCCAAACCGGCACTGGCAAAACAGCTGGATTCACGCTGCCCATGTTACAACGTCTTACTGCTGGACCACGACCTGGAAAGCGCCAGGTACGAGCGCTTGTGTTAACTCCTACCCGTGAGCTCGCCGCTCAAGTAGGCGATAGCGTGTCGACTTATGGCCAGCATCTCGCGCTGCGCTCGCATATTATCTTTGGCGGTGTCGGTCAGCAGCCTCAAATCGATGCCCTGAAGGCTGGCTTAGATGTGCTTATCGCCACCCCCGGTCGCCTATTAGACCTTCATCAGCAAGGGCATATTGATCTTTCAGCCGTTGAAATTTTAGTGCTTGATGAAGCTGACCGCATGCTGGATATGGGCTTTATCCATGACATTAAACGGCTGCTGCGTCTGGTGCCCAAAAAGCGTCAAAACCTGCTGTTCTCTGCAACCTTCTCCAATGAGATACAAACCCTGGCTCAACAGCTGCTGGATAACCCGGCTATGATTGAGGTTGCGCCGCGCAATGCCACCGCCGAGAAAATTGAGCAAGCTATTTACCGGGTAGATCGCGAGAAAAAGCGTGAACTACTGGCCCACCTAATCCAGCAAAACGGCTGGTTTCAAGTACTGGTGTTTACGCGAACCAAACATGGTGCTAACCGCCTTGCCGAGCAGCTTTCCAAACAGGAAATTCCCGCCATGGCTATTCATGGCAACAAAAGTCAGGGAGCCCGCACGCGCGCTTTAACGGCTTTTAAGAGTGGTGACCTGCAGGTGTTGGTGGCGACCGACATCGCTGCCCGTGGCTTGGACATCAATGAACTGCCCCACGTGGTTAATTTCGACCTGCCCAACGTAGCCGAAGATTATGTACACCGCATTGGGCGTACCGGGCGTGCTGGCAGCAATGGCGAAGCCGTTTCATTAGTGTGTGTCGACGAACACGCCTTGCTAGGCAATATTGAGCGGCTGATAAAACAGACGCTACCAAAGCATATCGTGCCAGGCTTTGAACCCGACCCGAGCATCAAACCTGAGCCCATTGAGAATGGTCGTCGCAACCAGCGCCAGCCTCGCGCCAAACGCAAACCGGAAGGCCAGAGCGCCAATAACGGCGGTGAACGCAAACGACGCGCTCGGCGCTAGCTCACAGTTCAGGAATATGCGAAGGTGTCGCCTTTGCATATTCCAAGTCGCTGTATCTAGCAACTATTTTAGCCGTTAGGCATGAACTACTTTTCATGGAGTGATTATGGCCTCATCCCAACTTATGGCCGACTATCGTCAATGGCTGACATTTCAACGTCAAGAACAGCTCAGCCGTGAACATCAAGGGATTGTTCAACGTCTAGAGGATGCTCGCGCATCAGCTAATCAAGTCGTTCAGGCCTACCGCAGCATGGCTGAAAAAGCATCTGTCGAGGGCGCTTGTTACCGTACGATTTTCTTGCGCCAACGCGATGACAAACACTCCCTGCCATGTGAAGGGTGGCTGTTCGTACGCCGCGTGCTGAGTGAAGGGAATAGCACGCGCGTGCGTGTCACCCTGCTTGAAACGTTTACGCTTGAAGATGGCATCATGGCGGCAGGCGATAAACCTGCACGCAAGCTAACCTTAGAGATCTATGATCAGTTACAGATAGATAAAGGCATGCGAACAAGTGTAAAAGTGGACTGCTTGGACACCCCTCAAGACTACCATTTTATTACCCTACTCGATGCTGTTCGCGGAGACTTGCGCCCTCACCTTAAGTAAACGTTAACGTGAAATAAGCATAGATATGGCATCGCGTCGTTCAATTACCTTTATTCTGCTGATGGTCGTGGTGGGGCTAAATTTACGCCCTGCCATGTCGTCCGTTGCCCCTTTATTGACACGCCTGCAGGAGAGCGCTGGGCTTTCAGCAGCCGCAGCGGGGCTACTCACTACGCTTCCCGTGCTATTTTTAGGCCTTTCCGCCCCGCTCGCTCCAACGTTAGCAAAGCACCTAGGCAGCGAACGTACGTTGAGTGCCGCGCTCATTCTGCTGGCAGCAGGGCTTATATTACGTGGCTTGCCATTTCCCGGTGTGTTATTTATCGGCTCTGCGATGGCAGGCTGCGCAATCGGTATCGGCGGCACGCTGCTACCTGCCCTGGTTAAACGTGAACTCCCAGAAAGCGCCGACCTGCTCACCGGCTTATACACCATGGCGCTCTGCCTGGGCGGAGCGCTGGGGGCCGGCTTGAGCGTGCCCCTTACGCAACTACTCGGTAGTTGGCAGGCAAGCTTAATGAGCTGGTCACTACTGGCGCTGCTAGCGCTTGTTTTATGGCACTATCAAATGCCCCGCTCTACCACACCAAACACGCCCAATCCGCCCAAAAGCGGCATATTCCGCCTGCTTAAGCAACCGCTGACCTGGCACGTTATGCTATTTATGGGCATTCAGTCCTCCATGGCCTATATCGTGTTTGGATGGCTTCCTACACTGCTGGTTGAGCGCGGCTATAACGAAGCCGATGCAGGCTGGACCATGGCCGTTTCGATTATGTGTCAACTGGCTTCAGCCCTGGGCGCTCCCTGGCTTGCTCGCTTGGGGCGAGACCAGCGCCCCGCTTTATTACTGGTACTTTTGAGTACCGCCGCGGGATTATGGATGCTGCTTATCGCACCACTGGAGTGGAAATGGCCCGGCGCCGCCCTGCTAGGCATTGGCCAAGGCGGCAGCTTTAGCTTAGCGCTCAGCTTGTTAGTCTTACGCACAGCCAATTCACGCCTTGCAGGCCAGCTCTCAGGGCTTGTCCAGGGCGGTGGGTACACATTGGCAGCATTGGGGCCTTTTGGTGTAGGGGTTATGCTCCAATTAGGCGCCCACATAACTCACATTGCCTGGTTATTAATCGCTCTAATCAGTGTTTGCTGTGGCTTTGCGTTACTGGCTGGGCGTAATCAGCGCTTGAATGACCAAAGTGGCGGACTTTTGGTAGAGCGCGGTACTCGCACTAACTGATTAGCAGGTTTCGTACAAAGCCCCTGGAGATGACGATGCCCCCCTACTCTCTTCTAGCAAGCAATAACCCACATCAAGAGCGCGTCTTAGTCATTTATACGGGCGGAACCATCGGCATGCAGCCGCATGCTAATGGGCTTGCGCCTGGTGGCGATTTCGCCAAGCGAATGACCATCGCCCTTAGCCAGTTACCGATTGCCCAACAGCATGCTCTGCCGCCATATGAGGTCATCAGCTACACCACACTGATTGACTCAAGCGCCGCCACCCCACTTACCTGGCAACAGCTTGCCCGCGATATCAGCGACCAATTAACGGCCTACACAGGCTTCGTCATTATTCATGGCACCGACACCCTTAGCTGGACCGCCGCCAGCCTAGCCTATCAATTGCAAGGGTTGGATCGCCCCGTGGTCGTAACGGGCTCCATGTTACCGCTGGAAGCACCCGACAGTGACGCCGTAGGCAATTTACACGGCGCGCTGCAGTTCGCCTCTAAGCCCGCCCTACAAGAAGTGGCTATTTACTTTGCCGGGCAACTGCTACGTGGCACCCGCGCCATCAAGCAGCATAGCGAAGCGGTCATTGCCTTCGCGAGCCCCAACTACCCGTTGCTCGGCGAGCGTGTTGGCGACGATTTCGTTTATTACCCCAGTCGTGGACTTGGCCTTCAACAACGAGGTGCCCCTCGCTTCGAGCTACCCGATTACCGTTTGGTCAATCAAGGTGAGGTCGTACGCATCGTCCTGTGGCCAGGAATTTCAGCCTGGCAATTGGACGCTTGGTTGAGTGATTCTCGCGTTAAGGGCGCATTACTGCAGCTCTGGGGGGCGGGAAACACACCCGACGACCCCAGCTTGCTTAACGTACTGGCTAAAGCCAGCGGAGAAGGCAAGCTGCTAGCTGCTATTAGCCAGTGCCCGCAGGGCAGTGTTCAGTTGGGCGCTTACGCGGCGGGTCATGGTCTCAGCGATGCAGGCATACTCGCGGGCGATGATATGACACCGGAGGCAGCTTTCACAAAGCTTGCCCACTTACTGGCCCAGCCTCTCTCTTTAGAGGATCAGCGCCAACGATTTTTAACGCCGCTCGTCGGAGAACGTTAACCAGTCAAAGCTGATAAATGTTAGCGTAGGCTGAGAATCAAGTAAGGTGGTAGAAAGCACTCTGTTATAGAAAGTACTCTGTTATAGAAAACACTCTAATCGACTGAAGGAGCAACAGAATATGGAAAAACCGGTGCATCATTTCAGCGAATTATTCGAGCAACTGGGCCTTGCTTCTGATCCTGACTCAATTGAGCGCTTTATACAGCGCAACGCCCCACTACCGGAGACAATGCCACTTGCTGAAGCGCCCTGTTGGAACGAAGGCCAAGCAGAGTTTCTAAAAGAGGCGGTTGACGAAGATGCCGATTGGGCAGAAGTCGTCGACCACCTGGATGCCTCGATGCATAAGCCAAACTAGCACTCTAGTGCGTTAATTAGTGCGCCGCCGATTGTGGCGCACTAACCATTCAAACGCGCCTCTACGCGATCAAGAATTTGACGACTGACTTTCCCCACCAACGGTTTGGCAGCTTTATTAACCGCCTTTTCCATTAACCGGTTACGAATTTCATAACTCAAAGTAAGCGCCACTTCCGTACCTTCGGGCACTTCGCGTAGGCGATATCGCCCCTGGTTTTTAACGCCGTCTAACGACTCCCAGGCAAGCACATGTGGCGGCTGGATCTCAGTGATCATGACGTCAAACGACCAATCCATTCCCACTGCGCGTACATGCCATCGATAGCGGTTTTCCCCTAACGAGTCGATGGAGCGAATCAGATCCGAGTAATCAGCAAAATCTTCGACGCGTCTCAATAATTCAAACACCCTTTCAGGGGGAGCCTTAACAATTTCACTGTGCTCAATGGTAGCCATTGTTTTCCCTCTAACAGCGTGAGTGTTAGCGTATCATGTCGAAATTAATGCTGCCCGCCAATGCTGTGTTTACTTCAATATGCGCTAGAACTGGTCAGATTCACGGCTATTGCGTAAACTGCCGACCTCCGGACCGGACCCCGGAACGCCGCGCCAGCTAATCGCTGCACGCGATTAACAAATTCTCCGACAATGAGTGTTTTATCATGTCTTCAACACCCTACGTGGCTGCTGATACAGCGACCACGGCCATCGTTATCTATTCCGGCGGAATGGACTCTTTTACCGTGCTTCACCGCGCATTGCGTGAAGGACTCAACGTACACGCGCTGTCTTTTGATTATGGCCAGCGACATGCCCGTGAACTCGACACCGCGCGTCAGGTTTGCGCTGCACTTGGTCTGCCACACCAAGTGGTCGATATTCGAGCAATACACAGCCTGATTGATAATTCAGCCCTGACCAATCCAGACCAACCGATGCCCCAGGGTAACTATGCCGCGGACAATTTACACGATACCGTAGTACCCAATCGCAATATGATTCTGCTCTCCCTGGCGATTGCCAAGGCCGTGAACATTGGTGCGGAGCGAGTCGACTACGGTGCCCATGGCGGTGATCACGTTCTCTATCCCGATTGTCGCCCCGAATTCGTCGAGGCAATGGATCACGTAGCAGGCATCGCCAACTTCGAGCCAGTGAAGCTACACGCCCCTTATCTCTATGCGAGCAAGGCAGACATTCTTCGCGAAGGCTTGGCCATGGGCTTGGATTACCGCCTTACCTGGACGTGCTACGAAGGCCGTGAACTTGCCTGTGGCATGTGTGGAAGCTGCCGCGAGCGGTTAGCTGCCTTTGCTGCCAACGGTGTCACCGACCCATTAGGCTATAACCCAGACACCACAGCAGGCCAGGGCTGATGTATCAGGTTAAAGAAGCGTTTTATACCCTGCAGGGCGAAGGCGCCCAAGCGGGCAGAGCGAGCGTTTTCTGCCGCTTTAGCGGCTGCAATCTATGGTCGGGCCGCGAAATTGACCGGGCGACCGCTAAATGCACCTTTTGCGATACCGACTTTATCGGTACAAACGGTATCAATGGCGGAAAGTTTGTCACTGCCAATGCGCTTGCCCAGCATATAGCGTCTCTCTGGCCCAGCCAAAGCGGTGACGCAAAGCCCGATACAAAGAACGATGCAACGCCCTATGTAGTATTTACCGGCGGTGAGCCTTTGCTGCAGCTTGACGCGACGTTGATTACCGCACTGCACAGCCATGGGTTTGAGGTGGCGGTCGAGACCAACGGTACGCTTGCTCCACCCCCGGGCATTGACTGGCTATGCGTCAGTCCTAAGGGCAGCAATTCGTTAGCCGTTACGCAAGGCGACGAGTTAAAGCTCGTTTTTCCTCAAGCAGATGCTCCGCCAGAGCAGTTTTCAAGCCTTGATTTTCGCCACTTTTTCTTGCAGCCGATGGATCTTACCCCTCTCAATCAGGAGAAGACCACCGTCGCAGAAGCGACCGCTTACTGTATGGCTAACCCCCAATGGCGACTGTCGCTGCAAATGCACAAACTAGCAGGCTTTGATTAATGTCCCTATTCGTTAAACAATTGACCCACATTGACGTATCCCTGTGGTGCTCTCAGCGCGGCCTAGTGGGCTGTAGCTGGCTGGTGGACGCAGTACTGGATGGCGAGCTGGGCGAAGATGGCATGCTATTCGATTTTGGTGAAGTGAAACCATGGATCAAGCGCACCCTTGATAGCGGCTTAGATCATACTCTGCTGGTGCCCACAGCGGCATCAGGTATCAGTGTCTCCGAGTGTCCCGAAGGATTAAGCATTCGCACCACTACACCTTACCCAATGGAAGTGCGCGGGCCACAAGAGGCATTCACCCTGCTTCCCTGGCAAGCCATTACGCTTGATAAGGTCGCTGAGCATTTAAGCCAGCAGCTCACCGAACAGCGCCCTAAAAATGTCCACCAAGTCACCCTAACGCTTAGCGACGAGGCCATTGAAGGCGCTGCCTATGGCTACACGCACGGCCTAAAGCGCCACCAAGGCAACTGCCAGCGTATTGCCCATGGCCACCGTTCGCGGCTACATATCTTTCAGCAAGGGGCGCGTCAACCTAAGCTCGAACAGCAGTGGGCCACATGGTTGGATAATCGCTACCTGCTTGAAGAGGCGGATATCACCTCGCAGGAAAAAGACTTCCTTACCTGCAGCTATCGGGCCGCCCAAGGCGATTTTTCCATTACGCTACCAGCGACGCTATGCGCTGTGCTCCCAGGCCCCACCACAGTAGAAAATATCGCCGCCTGGCTGGCAAAAGAGGTTGCCACGCAAAGCGGCCAAGCCACACGCATTCAGGCGTTCGAGGGTATCAACAAGGGAGCGATTGCTATGTTTTCACCAAGTGCTCTACCAAGTACCAGGTTATGAGTGAAGGCTGCCGTGCTGGATGTGGCGCCTGCTGTATAGCGCCTTCTATTAGCTCTGCCATTCCCGGCATGCCGGAAGGCAAGCCCGCGGGCATTCGCTGCGTACAGTTAGATGAAAATAATCTGTGCCGTTTGTTTGGCGATCCAAGTCGCCCCAGGGTTTGTGAGCGCTTTAACTTTGACGCCAGTGTGTGTGGCGAGCACCGGGAAGAGGCGCTCGCCACATTGACCTGGCTGGAGCAGGACACTTGCTAAGCAGCGTTCTGCTCTAGCTGATCAACCTTCTGCGCCTACCGGCCGCGGCAAACGACGATCCAACAAGCTAATCCAGCGGGTAAGCACCGGCGCGTCGCTATGGCTAACCTCGCTCAACAGCTGCCTAAAGCTCTCTTTCGCCTGCTGGTCGTTGGGCTCAATACGGGTTAGCCATAGCTCAAGTGCCGCTAGCTCCTGGTGGCGATTGCCGTGCTCCCGAGACTGGCTTATCGCCATTTCAGCGAGAGCTTTGACTTCATTGGCAGGATGCCCAAGCAGGTCACGCACCTTGGCCAGCTGGGTGGCTAATTCAGGCAGAAATAGCGTGGTGCGCTCCCGGGCAATCACCAAACACTGGTCTAGGTAATCCTCTGCGGCGTTTAACTCACCCAGCTCAATGCAGGCATCTGAATACCAGAGCACTGGCCGCTGATAGCGGTCACGCCCGTTCAGCTCTGCCATCTGGTCCAAGCTGTCACGCAATTGTGCTAACCCGGTGGTGTCGCCTGCCAGCGCACGCTGCCAGCCGAGAATGCTTTGCGCCGAAATTTGCCATAACTGTAAATCCGGCGTGCCTGTCATCGCGGCCGCCCGTTCGGCATGCCGGGCAGCCAGATGGACGTGTCCTAACTGACGATAAAGCGCGGCGGCAAATAGCAGTGCTAACGCCAAGGTGCCAGGATGAGCGATTTTCTCTGCCAAACGAATTGCTGCCGAGACCTGACGCTCGGCACGCTGATAATCACCGCGCAGACAGAGTGCCCATCCCTGGAAGCAGGCAGCCGAAACTTGCGGGTGATCGGAGAACGGCAGCCACTCGATCATCATTGGTGCATTGAGGGGATCGATTTCATCTAAATGGTCGTGAGCCTGCTGAATGCGGCCTGCCCAGTACTCGCAGTTGGCGCGGGCATAATCGGCCAAACGGCGATAGCGTGGATCCTCTAAACGAGAGGCAATATCCGCCAGTGTCGAAGCCAGTGCAAAGGCATCTGCATGGGCATAGCGTTGACTACGCCCTACCCAGAGCCCCCATTTGACCAGGAATATCTGCTCTAGATCTTCTGGATCCTCTAAACTATCGGTACCCGATTCGCGCAGCAGCTCCCTCGCACGCACAAAGCTCTCATGTGCGGTTGGCGAACCGTGGCCTTCTAATGAGAACGCCGCCTGACCGCGCACGGTGAGTAGACTCACTTCGCGCTCAATCTCATGCTCAACGTGGCGCAGACTCGCCAAACCAAAATCTGCCATACGCAGTGCGGTTCGATTTGCGCTCACTTTTAACGCTTCACGAGCAGCCAACTCAAAATAGCGGGCACCACGGGCGTAATGCCCGCTACGCCGTAAGTGCGTTGCAAAATCGCCGGGGTGGCGGCTAATCCACACCGGGAAGCGCTCCTCTATCAAGGTCACCACTTGTTGGTGCAGCTTGACGCGCACATCCCGAGGACAGGAAAGGTAGGCCGCTTCTTGCAGCAGCTGATGGCTGAACTGGTATTCGTGCTCACCGTTCTCTTTATCGACAGGCTCGACAATCTCCAGTACACGCATATGTTCGAGCGCTTGGTTAAGCCGCCCTTTTTCCCAGCCACTGCATTCCAACAGAAAGTCCAGCCGGAAGCGCTTCCCCAGCACTGCCGCTACGTGGGCAATGTCGCGGTCACTTTCAAGCTGATCGATGCGGCTTGCCAGTAGCCCTAATAACCCTTTAGGCAGTTCATCGAACTGGACACTGCGCCCTTCACGACGATCCATATCCAAGCGTCGACAAATCTCCTGCATGTACAGGGGTACGCCATCACAGCGCTCAATAATCTGATTTCGCAGCCGCGGGCTCAGGTGAATACGGTAACGGCGAGACAGTTGCGACAATAGCCGCGAGGACTGAAGTGCATCCAGGTTTCCCAGACTAATTTGCTGGTCCCAATGTAGTTTTACCGGTAGTTGATCTCGCCCGTGATGACTAGCCACAAGCATAAAGGCGGTATTAATAGGTAAGCGCGCTTGTAGACCGGCCAGTACTTTAAAAGAGGGCTCATCAAGCCACTGCAAGTCATCAATCATTAACACTAGGGTATGCGTGGCAGCCTGACGCTCAATGAGTCGGTGCAGTAGCATCACTACCAATTCGACGGCTTCACCACTTTGGGCTAACTGGGTAATCTCTTGTACTTCGTGAACACCTAGCGCTTCTTCTAGCAAATGCTGGCGGTCAGGCTCAAGCTGGTCAAACCCTAGCGATGCTTGTAGCTCGTGAATAGCGTCAACGGTCAGGGTTTGCGTGAGATACCAACTGACAAGAGTACGGGCGACTCCGTAGGGGTCTAGCACTGACAGCCGTGTAGTGGGCTGCCAACAAATAGCGGCTTCTCGGCTAAGCTCCAACTGACGGAAACCCACCATCAGCGCCGACTTCCCCATTCCCGATGCTCCACGCACCAGGACGCTTTGACGCAAGCCAATACCTGCACGCGCCAGTGCATCGCGTAGGGTGCGTAGCGAGGTTTCACGCCCTACAAGACTAGGCGGCAGCGCATCACGGCCACCTTCATTCTGACCCAGCACCAGCGCACGTAAACGAACACGCCCATCGCTGGCGATCAAGCGGGACACCAGCCGTGGCTGTAGATCAAGCGCGGGCGGCATATGCTGGCTGGCCTCTTGGGAAATAACCAGTTCACTGCCTTCGGCTGCACTCATTAATTCTAATGAGGTTTGCGTGACTTGGCCCAACGGATCTGCCAATTGACGCTCAGGCAGATAGACGACACGTCCACTATGCAGGCCAGCGGCCAGCTCAAATTGCGGCACCTCGCCTTCGCCAGACCAATAGCGTGAACTTTCCTGGGGAAGCGCTTGGCGGCAATGTTCATAAAGCGCCACTAACTCAGCCAACTGGTGCGCGGGGCCATGGGTACCAAAACACGCCAATCCTAAGCCGCCAGTAGCGCCTGGCAACCAAAAGCCACCCAAGTGATGACACTGCTGCTCTAACCAGCGCAACAATTCCAATTGCAGCGTAAGGCAGTGGCGTGTCGCCCCGCGATCCTGCCATTCACCTTTTAAACGCAACCGGATAGCCATCACAGAAAGCTGTCGCAACTCAATTTCATCTTCACGTAACGGCTTGCTGTCTGCCGCTAGTGCCCGAGAAAAAGCGCCTTGGGGACTCATCATGCGAGGGTCGTGATGCCCATCGGACCAATAGCTGGCCAGTTGCAAGAAACTCGGCTCTGGCTGTTGGCCCGACAGTGCTAATAGTTGTAAATAGCTATTATATTGCTCATGTGCAGCGGCCATTTGGTTCTGCTCAGCGAGTTGGCGAACCAGCCGTTCATGAAATGGGCCATAACCTGAAAAACGACTAACAAGTGTTTCTAGGGTTAGGTCAGGTACGTCGGTATGCGCCTCGAGTACATGTTCCGCAAAACGAATAACACGCTGACGCCACTCGTTGCGTATCTGGACTAACCAGCGCTGAAATTCACTACAGTTCGCTAGCTGAAGCTCTTCAATCAGATCACCTTGGTAGCAGTTCATCAACGCTTCAAGGGTGTCTAAATCTCGAGGCCCTTCGAGCAACTGCTGCAGCGAATGCAGGTCTACTTGCCAATGGCTGGGGAGCTGGAAGGCGATCGTTTGCCGGGAGACACTTAATACCTGGTCGGCACTCTCGCCTAATGATTGACGCAAACAGTGCAGCGCGTGACGCAGGTTGGTTCTGCCTGACGACAGCCCTTGGTCGGGCCATAATAACTCTGCTAATGCGGCACGATTAACCGGTTGGCGGTGCAACAAAAGATAAACAAGCAACGCCTTCACTTTGTCGTAACTAAAGTGGGTTAGTACATCTTCCCCCTGAGTAAGCGAAAAATGGCCGAATAAGGTTAACTGGTCTGTCTCACGGGCATCGCGCATGATAAACATCCTGCCGGGCTAAGCGGCTTAAGCTGGCACACCGCTATGAAAACGAAAAGCCGTATCGGGCGAAGTAATCAGCTCCGCTTCACGCGCTACAAAAAAAGCGATCCGCTCGTCAATTGAGTTTTGAGTTTGCTGGCGAGCCAGTAACAAATAGTCCTCAAAATGACGCCCTTCTGATTTCACCAGGGTACGATAAAATTTGGCAAGTTCTTCGTCTAAATAAGGGATTAAACAAGCAAATCGCTCACAGCTACGTGCCTCAATAAGGGCACCGATGATTAATACATCGATTAGCCGTTCGGGGTCATTGCTGCGCAAGTGCCGTCTAAGGCCTTCCGCATAGCGTGAAGCTGTCAAATGCTGGTAAGCCACTCCGCGCGACTCCATAAGCGCGACTACCTGCTCGAAATGCAGCAGCTCCTCCCGGGCTAGCTGCGACATTTTGCTTAGCAAGAATGGCTGGTCAACGTAACGATAAAGCAGGCTCATTGCCGTTGAAGCGGCTTTTTTTTCACATTGCGCATGATCAATTAAAAGAGTTTCAGGATTTTCAAGCGCCCACTGTAGCCACGCAACCGGGGTTGAACAGGCTAAAAACTGGTGCAGACTCTCCGGCAACAGATCATCTGCTTTCAGCGCATGATCAGCCATTTGCAAGGCACTATTGTGTAATTCATTAGCATTTAACGCATTAAGTTGTATCGACATAACACCATCACCGATCTTGTATTTCACTATTGTACAACACATAAGCGCGCAAGGCGCCTAGCCCTATTATTTGTAATCCTTTACGCGTTATTTTTTTATACTTTATATTGTCTAATGCTAATTTAGTGAAACCAGTAAAAAAGATGGAAGCACTTTATTCCTCCCTCGCTCATGAGTTTACATGACGCTCACAAGCGTTGATTAGTAGGTAGGTCCTAAAGATATAAATTGAGGACTATGGTAACGCGCTGTAACAACAATCACACCTGCACTGCCAGCGGTTAATGAAGAAATGGAAAAAAATTTCCTGTTTTTGGGCCAATTGACTCATAAAAAACGTTTTTTTGATTCGTTTAGATCGAGGCATCAACATAAAGTACAAGAGCCGCCCTGACTTGCCAGCTTAACATTGTCGACAGTTTGCCGTAGAATCCCAGCCATCCAACCACACGCTGTTTGTCAAGCGTATGTCCTATGTGATCGGCCCCACTTTACATCAACTGCGCGGCCAACACCGTGCAACGTGTATGCCGTCACCATAAAGTAAATGAGAACGTAAAATGAGAGGGCCCCAACGTGCTTGAAGCTTACCGCCAACATGTCGAGGAACGTGCCGCTGAGGGCGTCCCGCCCAAACCCCTAAACGCTGAGCAAGTAGCCTCACTGGTTGAACTGCTGAAAACGCCACCGGCAGGTGAAGAAGAGTTTATTCTCGATTTAATTACCCACCGCGTACCGCCGGGCGTTGATGAAGCTGCGTATGTAAAAGCTGGCTTTCTCACAGCCATTGCTAAAGGTGAAGCGAGCTCTCCGCTGATCGACAAGATTCACGCCGTCAAGCTGCTGGGCACCATGCAGGGTGGCTACAACATCGTTTCAATGGTGGAGCTACTCGATAACGAGGAGCTTGCCCGCGAAGCAGGCGAGCAGCTTAAGCACACCCTGCTGATGTTTGACGCTTTCCACGACGTAGAAATGCGTGCCAAAAATGGCAACAGCGTTGCTAAAGACGTTATTCAGTCGTGGGCAGATGCTGAGTGGTTCCTCTCTAAGCCCGCGCTGGCTGAAAAGATCACCCTTAGCGTATTTAAGGTACCTGGCGAAACTAATACGGATGACTTGTCTCCCGCGCCAGACGCTTGGTCACGCCCGGATATTCCGCTGCACGCCAACGCCATGCTCAAAAACGAGCGCGACGGCATTGAGCCAGTGGTCCCAGGCACCACTGGCCCGCTCAAACAGATCGAAGACGTTAAAGCAAAGGGCTTCCCCGTCGTCTATGTCGGCGACGTAGTCGGCACCGGCTCATCGCGTAAGTCAGCCACCAACTCGGTACTGTGGTTCTTCGGTGACGATATTCCTTACGCGCCCAACAAGCGTGCTGGCGGTTTCTGCTTTGGTAGCAAAATTGCGCCTATCTTCTTTAACACCATGGAAGACTCAGGCGCCCTGCCGGTTGAGATGGATGTCACCAACCTGAACATGGGCGATGTCATCGATGTTTACCCCTATGCAGGTAAAGTGTGCAAACACGATAGCGATGACGTAATCACCACTTTTGAGCTTAAAACGCAGCTGATTCTGGATGAAGTACGCGCTGGCGGCCGTATTCCCCTGATCATTGGCCGCGGCTTGACTGGCAAGGCACGTGAGTCGCTAGGCCTACCCACCTCTGACGTTTTCCGCCTACCTGATCAACCTAAAGATACCGGTAAAGGCTTCACCTTAGCGCAGAAAATGGTCGGTAAAGCCTGTGGCCTAGAGGGCGTTCGCCCCGGCATGTACTGCGAGCCCAAAATGACCACCGTTGGCTCACAAGACACCACCGGCCCGATGACCCGTGATGAGCTGAAAGACCTTGCCTGTCTTGGCTTCCAAGCCGACCTGGTAATGCAGTCGTTCTGCCACACCGCGGCTTATCCGAAGCCCGTAGATGTGGATACTCACCACACTCTGCCCGACTTCATTATGAACCGTGGCGGCGTTTCACTGCGCCCAGGTGACGGCATTATTCACAGCTGGCTCAACCGCATGCTGCTGCCTGATACCGTTGGCACCGGCGGCGATTCGCACACTCGCTTCCCGCTAGGCATCTCTTTCCCAGCCGGTTCAGGCCTGGTCGCGTTTGCCGCTGCCACCGGTGTCATGCCGCTGGACATGCCGGAATCTGTACTGGTTCGCTTCAAGGGTAAGCGTCAGCCGGGCGTTACGCTGCGCGACCTGGTTCACGCCATTCCGCTCTACGCCATCAAGCAGGGCTTGCTGACCGTTGATAAATCCAACAAGAAAAATGCCTTCTCTGGGCGCGTGTTGGAAATTGAAGGTCTGGAAGACTTAACCGTTGAGCAAGCCTTCGAGCTTTCTGATGCGTCCGCCGAGCGCTCCGCCGCTGGTTGTACCATCACGCTGTCTGAAGAGAGCGTTACTGAGTATTTGAAGTCCAACATCACCCTGCTGAAGTGGATGATGGCCAACGGTTATGGCGACGAGCGCACCATCAGCCGTCGTATCGAAGGTATGGAAGCATGGCTGGCCAACCCCAGCTTGATGCGTGCCGACCAAGATGCCGAGTACACTGAAGTTATCGAAATTGATCTGGCTGAAATTAAAGAGCCGGTTCTTTGTGCGCCGAATGATCCTGACGATGCACGCCTGTTGTCTGACGTGGCGGGCGAGAAAATCGATGAGGTCTTTATCGGCTCTTGCATGACCAACATCGGCCACTTCCGGGCGGCTGGTAAGTTGCTTGAAAAGCAGCCTGCCGGTAGCTTAAAAACCCGACTGTGGCTGGCACCACCGACGAAAATGGACCAGCATCAGCTGACCGAAGAGGGCTACTACGGCATTTACGGCCGTGCCGGTGCCCGTATGGAGATGCCGGGTTGTTCATTGTGTATGGGTAACCAGGCCCGCGTTGCCGCTAAGAGCACCGTGGTGTCTACGTCTACACGTAACTTCCCGAACCGTTTGGGTGATGGTGCCAATGTGTACCTCGCCTCTGCGGAACTGGCGGCCGTTGCCGCAGTAGAAGGACGCCTACCCAGCGTTGAAGAGTATCAACGCTATATGGGTGAATTTGACGCTATGGCGGGCGAGATTTATCGTTATATGAACTTTCACGAAATTGAGGAGTATCAAAAGATAGCCTCAAACGTGATTCCGGTCGCTCAAGAAGCCTAATGCTTGTTAAGCACTTGAGATAGGCCGCCCCATCGCCGATGCTCGCACCATCGCAGAAAATGCGACCTGTTGCATTTTCTGAGTCGATGACCGAACGCCCCGCCACTGTTTTACAGGGCGGGGCGTTTTTTATGCTCTACCTTTCTAAACTGATCGATAATCCAACAGCGTTTAACCTTAGAAGCGAGTGATGACGAATTCGATTGATATAGTGACGCCCGATCTCTGCGATGCGCACCCAGAGGTCGCTGTACTTGACCCGCTGTTTGCCAATTTTGGCGGGCTTGAAGCCTTCTACGGCCCTATTCGTACAATAAAGTGCTTTGAAGATAACTCTATGGTGAAACAAGCCGTTGCCGAACCGGGGAACGGCGCGGTGCTAGTGGTGGATGCGGGTGGTTCGCACCGCTGCGCCATGCTGGGGGATATGCTTGCCGAGCAGGCCGTCGCCAACGGCTGGGCGGGGGTCGTTATGTACGGCTGCGTGCGGGATGTTGATATACTCGCCGCCCTACCGATTGGCGTTCAGGCGCTAGGCAGCCATCCGCGCAAAAGTGAAAAACGCGGCGAAGGGCAGCGTGATATTGACGTCACCTTTGCCGGCGTTACTCTTCGGCCCGGCCAGTGGTTGTATGCCGATAACAACGGCATCATTGTTGCCGAGCAAGAGCTGCCACTTTCTTAACAACGACCTCAGTAGTCATTAAGTTTGACTTAAAAGAGCCCCTTGCCAGGTGTGGCGGTAACTGCCACCCTGGTGCTTCACTCTTACCGTTTAATGACAATGCAGCCTTTGACCTATCTTGGCTCTGCCTTACTACGAACGCTGCGCGATCATCTTCGACCCCTGATCGCCTACCACCTGTTTTTCACCTTGCTCGCCTCAGCCTTGCTGCTGCCAGCGGTCACCTGGGTAGTTCGCGGGCTGCTTGCCCAACTCAACCGTACCGTCGTCACTAATGATGAGCTGATTACCTTACTGTTCAGCCCATTGGGATTGTTGGGCATGTTGGTAGGGCTTGGACTCACATTTGTAATTATTTACTGGCAGCAGGCGGGCATGCTGCAAGTCGCCGTCAGACCACGTGACAACCACTATCGCTTAGCCCTTGAAGCACTCTGGTTGAGCACTCGGCGACTACCCGCCCTGGCGGGCTTGGTGTTTCTTCAGGTAGGCACACACTTATTGCTGCTTGCGCCCTTCATGGCAGCGCTCGCCTGGTTATATGATGAGTGGTTAGGGGGTATTGACCCCTACTATTTACAGCATGTACGCCCCCCCGTCCTATGGTATTTCATAGGCTGCGCCTTACCACTTGTCATCGCCTGGATATGGGCAGCTTCATGGCTCTATCTACGCTGGCTACTGGCGCTGCCCTTGGTAGCACTGGAAAGATGCAGCCCATTGCAGGCACTCAAGCGCAGCGTTAGTTTAACGCGCGGCTGGCGGCGCTCTATTGGTGCAGCGGTTTTACTCTTGCTGCTGATTATTATCAGCCTTCCACTGCTGATCACTCTGCTATTCGACCGCCTGTTCACGCCCCTACTGTGGTGGCTACCCGAACATAATGCAGTGCTGATTCCGGCGATGTTGAGCTATTTACTGGGCTATGTGCTGGTAACACTCGCCATTACGTTTATTGGTATTGCCGCCAATGCCCTGCTTTCTGCCTGTTTGTATATGCAGCTAGCTCATCAAGAACCACGCCCAGCGGCTCCACCGGAAGATACTAACGCAGGACGACTTGCCTGGGCGGTTGAGCTCAGCGTGCTGGTTTTCGCCGGCTTACAAGCGTGGTGGATTCTGAATAGCTTTGAAATTCGTGACAACGTTGCAGTGATCGCCCACCGTGGAAGCTCCATGGTGGCTCCAGAAAACACCCTTGCCGCGCTGGAGCAGTCACTGCTTGATGGTGCTCACTACATAGAAATAGACGTTCGCTTGAGCAGTGACCAGCAAGTGATGCTTTACCACGACCGCAGCATGGCGCGGCTGACCGGCGACAGCCGTGAGTTTGGCGAGCTAACCAGAGAACAACTCAGCCAGTTCGACGTGGGCAGCTGGTTTGGCGATGCTTTCCAAAACGAAGCCATTCCTGGCCTCGATGAAGCGCTCGAACGCGTTAGAGGAAAAGCGGGATTAATGATTGATATCAAACCGTTGCCAGGGCAGGAACAAACGTTAGCCAACGCAGTAATAGATACCCTAGATGCCGAAAGCGATGTGCGATATCGCTGCTGGGCGACCCAGCACAATGCCTTCGATGGCTATGCCAACTGTGGCTTCCCCAACGCGCTGTTAGACACCCGCATGGCCACCATGTCGCCATTGTTACTTGAGCATATTAATACTCGAGCGCCAGAGCTGCGTGTCACGCTACTGGCACAGCTCATTTTGCCCGGCACGCTGAATCGTCGCGGCTTTGATGCACTCGGCCTTCGACACAATCGAATAACGCAAGGAGAAATTCGCCTGGCAAGACTGTATGGCTACGAAATACACGCTTGGACAGTCAATGACCGGGCCAGAATGTCGGCGTTAATTGACCTGGGTGTCGATGCAATCATCACCGACTACCCAGATCGTTTAACAGCGCTTATTCACGACCGTCGGGAGTTAAGCGACGGGGCACTAATGCTGGTGAAGCTGCGCAACTGGCTTCGCCAATAAAGCGAATTTCTAGTCACCCATGACCACGCCTTCACGGCGAGGATCAGCGCCACCAAACAGAGTGCCATCATCAAGGCGCATAATTGCTTGAAGTCCACTGGTTAGCTCCCGTTCGCTAACCGTGTGGCCTCGTTCGCGCAGCGCCTCGAGAGTTGCCTCAGGAAAACGGTCTTCCTCGACATATACTTCTCCGCCCAGCGTAATGGCATGGGGAAGGTTCAATGCTTCCTGCGCATTCAAACCCCAATCGCGCATCGCTACGAGCGTACGAGCCGTGTAATGAATAATCGCAGCGCCTCCCGGCGAGCCCAAGCTGGCGACTAGCTCTCCGCTTTCTTGATCGAACACGAGGGTCGGGCTCATGCTGGAACGCGGGCGCTTACCGGGCTCGACCCGATTCGCCACGGGGTCACCATCCACTTCAGGCACGAATGAAAAGTCGGTTAGCTCATTATTAAGCAGGAAACCACCTGCCAACCCTGTCCCACCATCCGAGAGAATGCGTGAACCAAACGCCTGCTCAATAGTAGTGGTCATTGACACCGCGTTGCCGTCTTCATCAACAATGCTGATATGGCTAGTACCGTATTCTGGCTGATTCGGCTGGCTGGCCCAACTAACCGCAAGCTCACCGGGATTGCCCGGTTCAGCGCTATCCCCCATGCTCATCTCACCAATGAGTTCGCTACGCTTTTCAAGGTATTCAGGGGCCAGCATCAATGACCAATCGCCGCCCGGAGCCTCGACAAAGTCGGGATCGGCGATGTAACGTCCACGGTCGGCAAATGCCAGGCGCGCGGCTTCAAGAAACTGGTGCAACCAGGTGCTGCTTGGGGCGCCATTATCCAACGGGGCTTCAAGCAGCGACTGTTGATCAAGCATACCCAATATCTGCATGACGGTGAGATGACCTGATGAGGGTGGCGGGAAACCGCACACTTCCCACTGTTGCCAAGGGGTGCACAACGGTTCGCGGTCAAGCGCCTCGTAGCCATTTATATCCTCAAGCGCCAGACTACCTGGGCGCTCGGGATGATTCTGAACCCGCTCGACAATATCCTCTGCGACGGAACCCTCGTAGAAAGCTGCACTGCCTTGGGCTGCCACGCGGCGAAAGACTTCTGCCAAGGCCGGGTTTTTAAGCGTTTCTCCAACCGCGATCGGCTCACCTTCATCGTTGTAATAAAACTGGCTTGCGAGCGGATCCCGGCGCAGATACTCATCGCTCTCCAAGCTAGTATGCAGCCGATTACTAACGGAAAACCCCTCCTCGGCCAAGGTAATGGCAGGCGTAAACAACTCTTTCCAGGCCAACTCACCATGCTCTGCGTGAGCTTTTTCAAGCATACGCAGCGTGCCTGGCACACCGACGGAAAGACCACTAGCAACCGCCTGGTTAAACTCAAGCGGCTCGCCATCTTCCAGAAACAACTCACCACTAACGCCTTGGGGAGCAGTTTCACGGCCATCATAAGCGCGCACTTCGCTGCCGTCGTAGTGCATTAAAAAAGCCCCACCTCCGATACCGCTAGACTGGGGCTCTACCAAATTCAGTACCATTTGCACTGCAATGGCCGCATCAATGGCGTTACCGCCGGCTTTCAGCACTTGGTAACCAGCATCGGTCGCTAGCGGATTGGCAGCAGCCACTGCAAACGTCTCAGCCTCCCAACCGGGTTTCTCTTCATAGCCAGATTCACTTTCTGGGGAAATAGCAGGAGTCTCATAGCTAAACCCCCAACTATATAACGGCGCCACAAGCAGAACAGGTAGCGCGAACTTAGCCGCTTTTGGGGACATCTCAACGCTCTCCACGTTAATTTAAATAAAAAACCACTCACAAAGGGTAGCCTATAAAAACAGCAACGCCCGGCACAATGGCCGGGCGCACAACGATCACTGAAGGTGAACGCGATTACTCGATTTTTTGTCCTGCGAGCATAAACCACGTTTCCAACACCGCATCGGGGTTCAGTGATACAGAGTCAATGCCCTGCTCCATCAGCCATTTCGCTAAATCTGGATGGTCTGACGGGCCCTGCCCGCAAATACCCACATATTTACCTTTTGCTTTACACGCCTGAATAGCCATCGCAAGCAGTTTTTTAACCGCCCCATTACGCTCGTCAAATAGATGCGCCACGATACCTGAGTCACGATCCAAACCTAGCGTTAACTGGGTCAAATCATTTGAGCCGATCGAGAAACCGTCAAAATACTCCAGAAACTCGTCGGCCAGTAGTGCGTTAGCAGGCAGTTCGCACATCATTATGACTTTAAGCCCTGTCGGGCCACCGCGCTCCAGGCCGTTCGCCGCCAGCAGTTCTACCACTTCACGCGCTTCATCGGTTGTGCGTACGAAAGGCACCATAATTTCGATATTCTCGAAGCCCATCTCTTCACGCACCCGCTTCAAGGCACGGCACTCGAGTTCAAAGCAGGGCCGGAACGCCTCAGAAATGTAGCGTGACGCGCCACGGAAACCCAGCATTGGATTTTCTTCACCTGGCTCATAAAGCTTACCGCCAATCAAATTTTCGTATTCGTTTGACTTAAAATCTGACAAACGCACGATCACACGCTGAGGGTAGAATGCGGCCGCCAGGGTAGAGATGCCTTCTACCAGCTTATCCACATAAAAACTGACTGGATCGGTATAACCTGCGGTACGTAAATCGATTACCTGCTGTAAATCCACAGGCAACGTATCGTACTCCAACAGCGCCTTTGGGTGGACGCCAATCATGCGGTTAATAATAAACTCAAGGCGTGCCAAACCAACACCTGCGTGAGGCAAGCTGGCAAACCCAAAAGCGCGATCAGGGTTGCCCACATTCATCATGATTTTGAAAGGGATTTCTGGCATGGCATCGACACTGGAGACTTTACAATCAAACTCCAGAAGGCCTTCATAGACATTGCCGGCATCGCCTTCAGCGCAAGACACCGTCACGTCGATCCCATCTTGTAGTTGAGTGGTGGCATCCCCACACCCCACTACCGCAGGAATGCCCAACTCGCGGGCAATAATCGCCGCATGACAGGTGCGCCCGCCTCGATTAGTGACAATCGCAGAAGCACGCTTCATGATCGGCTCCCAATCCGGGTCGGTCATGTCAGTGACCAGGATATCGCCGTCATGGATCTTGTCCATATCATCCGGACTTAACACTACCTTAACGGTACCCCGGCCAATGCGTTGGCCAATTGCCCGTCCGGTAATCAATGTGCGACCCTTTTCGCGTAGCTGGAAGCGCTCAAGCTTGCCCCCTTCCTGCTGAGAGACCACCGTTTCAGGACGTGCCTGTACGATATACAGCTCACCGTCATCACCATCCAGCGCCCACTCGATATCCATGGGCCGCTGGTAGTGCTGTTCGATAGTCATTGCCTGACGGGCCAGGTCCATCACTTGCTGATCGTTGATACAGAAGCGGCCGCGGTCGGCATGGGGCACATCGACGGTTTCAACCGATTTACCGGCGCTGGCATCTTGGCCATAAACCATCTTGATCAGCTTAGACCCCAAGTTACGGCGTAATACCGCCGGACGACCTGCCGCGAGTGTCGGTTTATGTACATAAAACTCATCGGGGTTAACCGCGCCCTGCACCACGGTTTCACCCAACCCCCAAGAGCCAGTGACAAAAACGGCATCTTTAAAACCAGATTCCGTGTCCAGAGTAAACATAACGCCGGCCGCGCCGGTCTCTGAGCGCACCATTTTTTGCACGCCTGCCGACAAGGCGACATTTTCGTGGGCGTAGCCCCGGTGTACTCGGTAAGAGATTGCACGATCATTAAACAGCGAGGCAAAAACTTCGTGCACTGCGCGTTTGATGTTGTCGAAGCCTTCGATATTCAGGAAGGTCTCCTGCTGTCCCGCGAAGGAGGCGTCGGGGAGATCTTCCGCGGTGGCTGAGCTGCGCACGGCTACTTTCAGTTGCGGGTGCTGTTGTTGAAGTTGGCCATACGCTTCACGCAAGGCTGCTTCAAACGTGGGGGGAAGCGGGGTATCGATAACCCATTGGCGAATGTTGCGCCCTGCTTCGGCCAAGGCTTTCACATCATCTACATCCAGACGAGCAAGAGTAGCGTTGATACGTTCATTTAGCCCTTCATGGGAGAGAAATTCGCGATAAGCGTGGGCAGTGGTGGCAAAGCCGCCAGGAACCGTCACTCCAGCACCTGAAAGATTGGAAATCATTTCACCCAGCGAGGCATTTTTGCCACCCACGCGTTCGACGTCCGACATGCCCAACTGATCGAACCACAGAATATACTCTTCCACGTAACCCCCTCGCTCATAGACACCGGCACAGCCGCTGACATAGTTACCAAAACCATGCATAGTCGATAAGACCATGGGCCATGGATAATTAATCAAGACACCCTAGCACCACGCCCCACTATTCGCCATTGGTCTAATAGCGAAGAGAGTGGAGGATTTTTACAACAGTAGGGCTTTTTGGGCTGGTTATGTAGTCAGGTGCGAGCGCCTTTCATCAAATGTGTATCGCGCTGACGAAGTTGCCGCAGTAAATTGCTATGCCACGTTGTGCTGGCAAAAGGCTCGGCCCACAATAGACGCATTCATCATCACTGGATTTTGTCATGAAACGTACGGCTTTTTTTATTTCAGATGGCACCGGCATCACGGCGGAAAGTTTAGGGCGCAGCCTACTGGCCCAGTTCAGCGATGTCGAAATCGACATGCAGACCAAGCCCTATATCGATACGCTGGAAAAAGCTCAGGCGTTAGCAGCGATCATTGAATCAACGGCCGACCGCGACGGGCATCGTCCTATTATCATTGACACCATTGTCGACCAGCAGATTCGCGACGTCATTCGTCAGGCATCCGGTTTCAAAGTCGATATTTTTTCGACTTTCCTAGAGCCTTTAGAACAGGAGCTGGACACTCACTCTTCCTACAGCGTGGGGCGTACTCATTCGATTGGTAGTGATGACGTTTATATGGACCGTATTCACTCCGTTCACTTCGCGCTTGATAACGATGACGGCGCCCGCACCCATCAATATGATAAAGCAGATATCATCCTGGTGGGCGTCTCACGCTGCGGCAAAACACCCACCTCGCTCTATTTGGCACTACAGTTTGGCATTCGAGCAGCCAACTATCCGCTGACGGAAGATGATCTAGATGAAGACGGAATGCTGAAGCTGCCCAAGGCACTTGTGCCTCATCGTCAAAAACTGTTTGGCTTAACGATTGATGCACGGCGCTTGTCGGCGATTCGCAATGAAAGACGCCCCAATAGCCGCTACAGTTCGATGGATCAATGCCTTCAAGAAGTGGAACAGGCTGAATCGCTTTACCGCACCATGCATATTCCCTTTATCGATGCGACACGCTTTTCGGTGGAGGAGATCTCTACGCGAATGATTGCCGAGACCGGTTTAGCGAGGCGCTTTTCGCCCCGCTAATACGATAAGTCACTGGGTGATTACATGCCTTTCGGCGCAAAAATACCCGGTGCGTTGCGCCAGTAACCTTTGTAATCCATACCAAAGCCGAACACATAACGATCGGCGACTTTCAAGCTGCAATAGTCGGCTTTCAAACCGGGCACTGCTTTGCGATCGTGTTGCTTATCGACCAATACAGCCGTGGTGACACTGGCGGCTTGGGCTTCTTCACAGTAAGCCAAAATGGCCGCCAGTGTCGCGCCTTCGTCCAAGATATCGTCAACGATTACCACATGGCGGCCTGCCATGGGTACTTCTGGGGAAACACGCCAAAAAAGCTCACCTCCACGGAGTTCATTGCGGTAACGGGTGGCATGTAGATAGTCCACTTCCAGCGGGAAGCCTAACCGGGTGAGCAAATGCCCTGTCGTAATCAAGCCGCCATTCATCACACAATAAAAAACCGGCAGTTTATCGCCTAAATCACGAGTGATTGCTTCCGCCATGCGATCAAGAGCCAGTTCTACCTCTTGTTGTGAAATTAAACAGTCGGCGTTATCCATCAACTCACGCATTGAGTCTAGCGACTCTAACGCCTCTTTATCCAACTTTGACATCTACCAACTCCAGGGCGGGTTATAAACTTTATTTGCTGCAACAGTGGTTAAATAGCGCTGGGTTTTGACTGGTTCGCCAGCGCTTCCAGCTTAGCGTGAGCACGACGCCAACGGCCCAGTGCACTCAGCGCGTCTAAATCAGGGCGCGCACGACTATAGCGCAGTTTAGCGGGACGTTTGGTCTCAATGCCCTGGCACGCCAGCATCACTTCTAGCGCGGCAGCACGATCATTACATACCAACAGCATATCGCAGCCTGCCGCTAGCGCCGCCTGAGCGCGCGCTTTAGGATCGCCCGCTTCGTGGGCGCCCGCCATGCTTAAGTCATCGGAAAACACACAGCCTTTGAACCCCAGCGATTCGCGCAACATACCGAGCCAACTAGGTGAAAATCCTGCTGGGCGCTTATCGAAAGCACTGTAAATCACATGCGCAGGCATCACGCCTTCTAGCTGTGTGGCTAGCTGGGCAAAGGGTATCAGGTCATGCCGTTTAATATCCTCTAGCGGACGGTCATCCACCGGCAGTGCGATGTGAGAGTCTGCGGCTACCCCACCATGGCCAGGGAAGTGCTTACCCACCGCCGCCATACCTGCATCGTGTAGGCCCTGAATAAACGCGCTGCCCAATTGCGCTACGTGTTGGGGATCACTGCTAAAACTGCGATCACCAATAACACTTGAGACACCGCTTTCAACATCCAGTACGGGAGCAAAACTTAAGTCCAACCCGCAGGCGGCCATTTCCATTCCCAATAACCACCCAGCATCTTTTGCTAACGCCAAGCCATCCTCGGGATTGTCGCGATAGCGCTCGCCAATGCGCGCCATGGCAGGAAGACGGGTCAACCCTTCTTTAATACGCTGAACGCGTCCGCCCTCTTGATCGACTGCCAGCAGTAAATCAGCACGCACACGGCGAATATCGCTGCAGAGTTGGCGAACCTGATAGCCATTCTCGACATTACGGGCAAATAAAATAACGCCCCCTACCGTCGGTTCAAGTAGTAAGCGCTTTTCTGCAGCCGTCAATTTAGGGCCTTCAAGGTCCAGCATGACCGGGCCTAACGGTTGAGTCATCGTGATAGGTCCATTAAAAGGGGCGATGATTCTAGACGATCGTCTAGCAGAGTCAAAATCTGAGACACATTAACGGTTGTTGCTGTCAGTCACAGCCTGGTTCGTCAAAACACTGCCGACCGCCATGCAACCAAACCGGGGTACCCGGCACTGCTAACGAAAAGATAGTCAGCAAATCACTGTTACGTAAACGGATACAGCCATGGGAAGCAGCAACACCCATCGGCTGATCAGGTGGCGTACCGTGCAGGTAGATATAGCGCCGTTGAGAGTCTACCTGGCCTCCGCGGTTCACTCCCCTTTCTAACCCGCAAAGCCACAAAATACGGGTTAAAATCCAGTCACGTCCTGGATGACTCTCGTCTAGCGCAGGTGAAAATACCTCACCATTCCAGCGTCGGCCCCGAAAAACGGCATTCTCCGGTCTATCAGCACCAATAGCGGCTCGTACATAGTGCCAACCATGGGGTGTTTTACCACTCCCATTTTGCTCTCCATTACCGGCGGCACCGGAAGAGATCGCGTATTCATGAAGCACTTTCGCGCCCCGCCAGCAGCGCAGTAGCTGTTGACTGGTATCAATCTCCAACCAGATGTTTTCAGTTGGAGGTAGCTCAGCTAGCTTGGGCGTTCGCATGTTTTCCTTCTTCGAGGGCAGGAGGTAACGGTGCATTCATGGCAGCAACTACCACCGGACGCAACCGCCTTACTAAATCCCGCACAGTGACCTGCTCGTGATAATCCTTTTCCGCGATATCTCGCAATGCATCGAGTCCTGACAGAGTAAATATCACGGTACCAAGCATAAAGTGTAGTCGCCAAAAGCGTTCCGCGTCAGGCAGGTCTGGTGTCGCCTGACGCACAAGCTCCGTGAAACGGGCAAACACATCGCCATACTCTTGCTGAATATGGCGTCGAAGATGCCCTTGTGCTTGGCTGTAGGCCAGTCCTAGTAAGCGCATGAATACTTTGAGACTATTGCGTTCAGCCGGCACAGCCAGGACGGTTGTTGCCATTGTTTCGAGTAACGTTTCAAGCGGCACAACGTGCCCTTTATGCTGGGCTTCAAGCTCATCAAGCGCGGTGTGAAAACGCACTGTAAAAGGATCTAGATAGCGAGAAAACACAGCCTGTATTAAGGCTTTCTTAGAGCCAAAATGGTAGTTCACGGCTGCTAAGTTGACGCGCGCTTTGCTAGTGATGTTGCGCAGCGAGGTTTCAGCAAAACCACGCTCTGCAAACAGCACTTCAGCGGTATCGAGTATACGGGTCACCGTATCAGACTGAGCCATAGCGCTCTCCAGGGAAACAAGTGTTTAAAACATAGCAAAATACTATTCTATAAACTTGGCAGGCTCAACGCTTGATTTACTAATGAAATATGGCGTCTTGTATAAGCAAAAACTTAGTTTAAAACGATGACTAAAATTGCCCGCGTAGAGAAAATGAGGATTGACAGGCCATATACTGGACAGAGGAACATACTGTATACTTAAACACTTATCGATTAATTCGACGTTTATCTTGTTACTGTCAATTCACTATCAATTTACAAATTATGGAGTCTGGTATGTCGCGTCCGCTAACCGCTCGTCAACAGCATGTTTTTGATTTTATCGTTAAGACCATGGGCGAATTTGGCTACCCTCCTACGCGCGCCGAGATTGCTAAAGCGCTTGGCTTCCGTTCTCCTAATGCGGCTGAAGAACACCTGCGCGCACTTGAGCGCAAGGGGGTTATTCGCATTATCCGCAATACCTCTCGCGGCATCCGCCTGCCCAACCAAGAGCCCCAAGAAGCCCTGGATAGTGCCACCACAACCGTACCCTCCAATGTAGAGCCGCTGCCCACAGGGCTACCGGTGATTGGAGAAGTGGCGGCAGGCAGCCCTATACTGGCCGCCGAGCATATTGATCGCTACTGCCCATTACCACCAGAATACTTCACCCCAAAAGCTGACTACCTACTGCGTGTACGTGGTTTATCAATGAAAGATATCGGCATCTTAGAAGGTGACTTGTTGGCAGTTCACCGCACCGAGCGGGTACGTGATGGACAGATCGTGGTGGCTCGTCTTGAGGATGAAGTGACCGTTAAACGCTTCAAACGCCAGGGGCATCAGGTAACCCTGTTTGCAGAAAATTCCGACTTTGCGCCAATCGAAATAGATCTGCGCTTCCAGTCACTCGATATCGAAGGCGTCGGCGTCGGTGTCATTCGCGGTGGTAACGGGCAGGCGCTCGGCTAAAACAGGCGTTACTGCAGGTCGATATAGCGGTGGTCATTGAAAGTGGCCACCCAATCAGGATGGTAAACTAGCAGAATACTAAGCAACATGCCGGTTAGTAACGCCTCGGATGGCATTAATAGCGGTAGGAAGCGCGCATACTCCTGAGCCAAATAGACAGCATCAGGATCAGTACCCGCGACGACTATCAGCAACACTGCAGCTAACCCTCCTCCCAGCGTTGCCAATGCAGAGCCGAAAAAGCCGCAGACAAAAAGAAATACCATCAGGTTATCCGGTAGGCGCCGATCTACCAACCGCCATACCGTGCCAATGATCGCAGCAGGCACTATTCCGGTGACAAGAATATTAGCTCCCAGCAGCATCCACTCATTGCGACCGATCAATACCATAGCAATATTGATAAGTACGTTACTGATCAGCGCTAGGGGCGCCTTAAACACAAGTGTTAGCAATACCGTAAAGACCAGGTGCAACGTTAGCCAATCAACCGCCTGAGCACGCAGTTGCCACATCAACACCACCGCCAGCGTCGCGCCTAGCCAACGGTGCTGAAGCGCGACGTCTCCCCTCAAGGCCTGCCACGGCCGCCGACTAATTACCCAAGCAACAACTCCTAACGAGAGGAGCGAGGTAAGCAGCAGCATCCAGGGCGCTAATACACTTTGCGCAAATGACATGGTGGCCTCTCGGTTCAATAACTATTAACTAAACACCACAGTTTTGTTGCCATGGACCAGTACCCGATCCTCTAAATGCCACCGCAATCCCCGAGCGAGCACCGCTTTCTCCACATCACGGCCGAAGCGTACTAAATCGGTGGGCGTATGACAGTGGCTAACGCGATGAATATCCTGTTCGATGATAGGACCTGCGTCGAGTTCCTCCGTTACGTAGTGGCAGGTAGCTCCAATCAGTTTAACTCCCCGCTGGTAAGCCTGGTGATAAGGCTTAGCGCCAGCGAACGAGGGTAAGAAACTGTGATGAATATTAATTACTCGCCCCGCATAACGCGTGCATAATTCAGGTGGCAAAATTTGCATATAACGCGCCAACACGATGCAATCAGCACGCGCATTGTCAATTTCAACCTGTACCTTCGCAAACGACGCCTGTTTGTTTTCAGGATCAACCGGAACATGATGGTAGGGAATGCCATACCATTCAGTCAGTGAACGCATATCGTCATGGTTAGAAATAACACCGACAATATCGCAATCCAGCTCACCCGCTTGCCAGCGATAAAGCAGATCTACCAAGCAGTGCGACTCTCGCGACACCATTAGCACCACTCGCCGTCGCTTCTGGGTATCGACCAGTGACCACTGCATATTGAATTCGCTGGCCACCGGTTCAAATGCAACACGTAACGCTTCTATCGACATGCCCACGGAATCCGCCAATATTTCGTAACGCATAAAAAAACAGCCAGTTTCTAAATCTGAATGCTGACTTGCTTCAGTGATGGACCCACCCTGCTGGGCAATAAAACTCGATACTCGCGCAACAATACCCACCCGATCAGGACAGGACACAACTAAACGATAATAATGAGACATGTGAGCTACTCTTGACCTGCTTCTAAGGTAATTATTACAAACCAGCGGCTTAGGATGTTAACCAGACTGCATAGTGTATCGGAAGGCCATGGATGATTGTTAGCCGCCCCTGCCTTCCCGTATAGTTAAGGCACTACTTTTTAGGCTTTTCATAACTAATGCATTCACCACGCGTTCAAATTCGTCCCCGTCGTCGTCCGCCGCTGCGCATGCTGCCGCTGGGGGGATGCGGTGAGATTGGTATGAATCTAACGCTATACGGCTATGACGATCACTGGATTGCCGTTGACTGCGGCATGATGATTCGCCAAGACCTCCCCGACTCGCCGCTCCAGGTGCCCAATGTTGATACACCGAAGGCACTGGGCATCGTGCCGAAAGCACTGTTTATCACTCATGGACATGAAGATCACATTGGCGCTGTTGCTTGGCTATGGCCGCTGTGGAACTGTCCCATTTATGCCACCCCGCTTGCGGCAGGGCTGTTACGGCTTAAATTTGCTGAACATCAACTCAGCAGCGCCGCTATCCAGGTCATCGAACCGGGCGAGGCGTTAGAAAGTGGCCCGTTCACGCTGCGCTATTTACTTTTAACGCATTCAATTCCCGAAAGCTGTGCGCTGATGATGATGGCCGGTGGCTATCGCATTTTACATACCGGTGACTGGAAACTCGATCCCGAGCCACTCATTGGCATGCCGATGAACGCAGCCCAATTCAAAGCGCTTGCCCCCATTGATTTAGTCGTGGGCGACTCCACCAACGCCCCTATGCCTGGTCACTCTGGCAGTGAAGGGGATGTTGCTCGAGCACTCACAAAGACCCTCAGCAACTGCCAGGGCCGTGTGGTAGTTTCTTGTTTTGCTAGCAACCTTGCCCGAGTGCTTGCAATAGGACGCGCAGCCCAACAGTCTGGTCGCCGTATTAGCTTAATGGGCCGCTCTATGGAGCGCATGGTCAGTGTCGCCCGCGGGCTTGGCTATATGGATGATTTACCGCCGCTGGTACCCAATCATGACCTTGGGTATTTACCCCCCAATGAAGTAGTGATTATTGCTACCGGCAGCCAGGGCGAACCCCGCGCCGCGCTACAGCGTCTTGCTCAGGGACGTCATCCTTTTGTCGATCTTCAACCAGGCGATAACGTCATATTTTCGGCTAAAGCTATTCCAGGCAACGAGCGTCCTATTGAGCAACTCAAAAAGCGCTTAACGCATCTAGGTGTCAGTATCTATGACGAGTTCAATCACCCTGAGCTGCACGCCACCGGACATCCCGCTCAAGACGAGCTCATTAAGCTTTATCAGTGGGTTAGGCCAAAACATCTTATGCCTGTGCATGGCGAAGCCCGCCATCAGCAGGCTCATCAGTCGATTGCTGGCCAGCTAGGCATTAGTGCTCCGTTGACACCCGTCAACGGCGATCTAATCTGCTTTGATAGTCATGGATTACGCTGCGAAGCACGATACCCACAGCCGCCCTGTATTGTCAGCCAAAACAGTGTAGTGCCTCATCCCGGCTTGGAAGTGAGCGACGCCAGTACGACTCGCCATGGCAGCTTGTACCTGGCACTGCCAGTAACAGCCACAGCCACAGGCTGGGCGCGTATCGGTCGTTTGATGCTGGACGCATCAGGTGCTAGCCCGCTGGATGAAGATAGCTTTAGCGACTGGCTAGATGATCAGCTTGATGAAATTGCTGCTGATACGCTTGCCGATCTGCGCCATGCGTTACAGCCTCGCCTAATTCACTGGCTAGCAGAACATATGCAGCACCTGCCCGGCGTGCACCTACAAATTATGGCCGCAGAAATGCCTGAGCTCTCCAGTCGTTAGGCCCAGCGCGCCGCGTCCTGCTGGTCGGAATGCCGCTCTTTAACCCAGTACTCGCCTTGAGTAGAGTGCTCTTTTTTCCAGAAAGGCGCCTGGGTTTTTAGGAAGTCCATTATAAAATCGCAGGCTTCAAACGCTTCACGGCGATGGGCGCTGGCAACCAGTACGCGCACAATCGGGTCGCCCGGCCCAAGATAACCCACCCGGTGGATAATACGCACTGCCTGTAACGACCAGCGCTGCCATGCCTGTTCACCTATGTCGGTCAGGGTGCGCTCGGTCATTCCTGGATAGTGCTCTAGCGTTAATCCTGTCACGTCAGGTGTTTCGTTAAAATCACGCACCAATCCGGTAAAACTCACCACTGCGCCAACATCACTGCGTCCTGCTAGCGCATCGTCATACCCATAACTCATCGAGAAAGGCGCTGCTTGAATCGCCACCTTAATATCCATCTTAGTATTCACACTCAGCCCCCTGTGACCGGTGGAAAAAACGCCACCTCATCATCGTCGGTCACTAGTGCATCATCGTTTGCCATCACTTGGTTAATGGCGCATAGCGTACGCTGATCGGTAAGCAGTTTGAACCGACCATCGCGCTCAGCCAGCGCTGCTTTTAAACCACTGATATCGCGGCTAGTAAGCTGATCCAGACCGACGATCACTTCGCTTTCGCCTACTCGCTCGCGTAATTCGGCCAAAAACTTAACCCGCACGCAGGGTGACGGGCAACGCTCACCTAAACTAACCTCTCCCGACATACCATCACCAGTGACAATTGGCGCCTGCACACTCATGCGCTGGTAATCACCGCGCTGGCCGCCCTGTTTACTGTCGAGTTGAATGGCCTCTATACACATGCCTTTATCGACCGCTTTGCACATATCATAAAGAGTCAAACAGGCCACCGAGACGGCGGTAAGCGCTTCCATTTCAACGCCGGTGCGGCCATTCAAGCGGCACAAAGAGGTTACATGAACACAAGACCCAGCCATGTCGATCTCGAATTCAACCGATACCTTTGACAGTGCTAATGCATGGCAGAGGGGAATCAGCTCATGGGTACGCTTTGCTGCCTGGATACCCGCAATACGCGCAGTGGCCAGTACATCCCCTTTGGGCAAGCCACCTTCACTAAGCAGCTTCAGCGTCTCAGGCTGCATGACAATACGTCCCGAGGCGACCGCTTCGCGGCGTGTCTCTTGTTTATCGCCGACATCCACCATATTGGCTTCGCCACGTGTGTTGAGGTGGGTTAGATGCATGTTGGTCACCTTTCCTTTTGGAAGCCAGAGTACTTATGAGCGCAGAGTTCTTATGGGCAGAGTTCTTAATTGCACGGCCCTTAAAGCAAGCGTGTTACTTTTTCGTGCTTACCCAGTCCACTATCCAGCGCGCTATTGCGTCGCTATCGTCAAGGTTTAACTGAGTCACCCCAGTGGCCAAATTGATAGGCGTTGGCGCATTCAGCGCGACCGCCTTAACCCATGGGCCGGTTAAAATGGCCTGGTCCCCAATGCCTTCACGGTAAAGCACCAGCTTAGCAATCGGCCACTCTTTAAAGCCTTCGACAATCACCAAATCTGGATTATGCGGCGCCATCATGGCCACTAACTGGGCTAAATCAGGTTCTTCAAGGCCGGGGGTCTCCTGCATTAACGCAAAGCGCTGGCGGGAGGCTATTAAAACCGGTGCCGCGCCGGCACTGCGCAGCTTATAACTATCTTTACCTGGCTGATCGACATCAAACGAATGATGCGCATGTTTAATGACAGCCACTTTTAAACCTTGCTCGCGCAAGCGTGGCAGCAGTTGCTCTAGTAGCGTCGTTTTACCCGTACCACTCCAGGCGGCAATCCCCAGAATGGGAAAGGATGCGGTTAGTTCATTAGCCATACAGCCGGCACTCCTTATTCTATTTGAGCGCTATCCTGTCAACGATACCATGCACACAATGCACAAGCGCTAAAGAGGACGACGTCACTCGCCCTCTTTTTCCTGAGGCAACAGCCAGTTCAACACAATCCCCACGAGCGCAGCCAAGCTCACGCCTTGCAGCGTAAACTGACCGCCACCAAACTGCATACCGCCAATTCCGAATACCAATATCAGCGAGACGACCACTAAATTGCGGGGTGCTGTCAGCGATTGCCCTGCGCGTACAAGCGTGTTCATACCAACGACTGCAATAGAGCCAAATAGCAGCGTCATGATACCCCCCATCACCGGGCCAGGAATGGTTTGCAGTAGCGCGCCAAGCTTAGACACAAATGCGAGCACAATCGCAATAATCGCTGCCACGACCATGTACTTGGGGTTGAACGCTCGAGTCAGCGTAACGGCTCCAGTAACTTCAGAATAAGTCGTATTGGGCGGCCCGCCGAACAGCGCAGCCACGCTGGTAGCCAACCCATCGCCTAACAGGGTGCGATGTAAGCCGGGTTTCTCCAGATAGTTTTTGCGGGTCACCGACCCTATCGCCACCATGTCACCAATATGCTCCACCGCCGGGGCAATGGCGACCGGGATCATAAATAGGATAGCGGCCCAGTGAAAACTAGGTGCGGTAAAACTGGGCACTGAAAGCCATGCCGCTTCGCGCACTGGCGTAAAGTCCACTACTCCCATCACTAGTGCTAAAACGTAGCCGGTGACAATACCGCCCATAATCGGGATTAGGCGTATTAGACCACGCCCAAAAACGGCCAGCACCAGCGTGACTAGCAAGCTGCTCATGGAGAGAAAAATCGCCGAACCATAACCTATGTTGTCACTGGTTTCACCTGTTGCCATGCTGACCGCTACAGGCGCAAGCGCCAAGCCAATGACCATAATGACCGGTCCGACCACCACGGCCGGCAGTAAGCGATGCAGCCATGCGGTTCCTTTTAATCGCACCGCTTGCGAGATAGCCACATACACTAACCCTGCCGCCATTAGGCCCCCCATCGTGGCCGACACGCCGAAACTCGCCGCCGACCCTTGAATAGGCGCAATAAAGGCAAACGATGAAGCCAAAAAAACGGGCACGGTCTGCTTAGTGACTGCATGAAATATCAACGTACCAGCACCGGCGGTGAAGAGGGCGACACTGGGGTCAAGGCCAGTCAAAAGGGGCACTAATACCAAAGCCCCAAACGCTACAAACAGCATTTGTGCACCGGTTAACACTACTTTTGGCCACGACTCAGCCTGGCTGGTAGCTTCACGCATCAGAGAATTCCTAGTGATTTTTAGATAAAGGGTGTGCAAAAAAATGCCCCTAACGCAAAGCGTAAGGGGCAAGATTAAAAAGGACGCTTAGCGCGTTCCGAAGATCTTATCGCCAGCATCCCCTAACCCAGGGACGATATAACCATTTTCATCGAGTCGATCATCGACCGAAGCAGTGTAAATTTCGATATCGGGGTAAGCGTCCTGCACCCGCTTAATTCCTTCAGGAGCGGCAACCAGGACAATGACCTTCATATGTTCGCAGCCGCGCTCCCGCAGCATATCTAGCGTGGCCACCATTGAACCTCCGGTTGCCAGCATCGGATCAATCACGATCGCCATACGCTCTTCGATATCATTGGCAAACTTAGCGAAGTAAGGAACCGGCTGAAGCGTCTCCTCATCGCGGTATAGCCCAACGACACTGACGCGTGCACTAGGGATCAAGTCCGTTACGCCTTCAAGCATGCCAAGCCCAGCGCGCAAAATTGGCACGACGGTCACTTTTTTCCCTTTCAGTCGCCGCGTTGCAATCGGCTCTCCATTCCACCCCTGGATTTCATGATCCTCTAGCTCCAGGCCTTTGGTTGCTTCGTAGGTCAACAGCTTGGCGACTTCACCTGCCAGCTCACGAAAGCTCTTGGTGCTCAAATCAACTTCGCGCATCAGTCCCAGCTTATGTTGAACAAGCGGATGGTTAATGGCGTAAACACTCATAGGACTTCCTCACTGCAGGGCGTTAGAATGGCAACCTGGGGTATATCGCTAGGCGCAAAATTGCGCATATTCTACCCACAACCACTGGCGAGGTTAAGGGTTTTCCGGCAATTGCCAATCGATGGGTGCTCTTCCCTGCGCTTGTAGAAATTGATTTGCTTGGGAAAAATGCCGTGTACCGAAGAAACCACGATGCGCGGAGAGCGGTGACGGGTGCGGAGCCTCAAGGATTAAATGGCGCCTTTGGTCAATCAGCGCTTTCTTCTGGCGCGCATGGCTTCCCCAAAGGAGAAATACACTGGGAGGCGCGTGTTCGCTGACGGTTTCAATTGCACGGTCGGTGAACGTCTCCCACCCCTTGCCGCGGTGAGAGCCAGCGTTGCCCTGCTCCACTGTTAAAGACGTGTTTAACAGTAGGACACCTTGCTTTGCCCATGATTCTAAATGGCCGTGCTGTACCGGTTTAAAACCTACATCAGTTGCCAACTCTTTATAGATATTGACCAAGGATGGCGGCACTTTTACACCAGGTTGCACGGAAAAGCTGATGCCGTGCGCCTGATGGGGGCCGTGATAGGGATCTTGCCCCAAAATGACAACTTTCACTTCCTTCAGAGGGGTCAATTCAAAGGCACGAAACCAATGAGATGAGTGCGGATAAATGGTTTTTTTAGCGGCTTTCTGCTCCGCTAAAAATTCTTTCAGCGCTAACATATAATCAGCCTGAAATTCATTACCCAACCACTGACGCCAATCTTCGGGAAGTGGGTTATTCATCATTACCTCTTCATTTGGTCGACAAGTGGCTCAACGTAAGCAATACCCATATCCCAAGGAAATTGAATCCAGCACTGCTGAGCGACTTCTGTCAGGTATTGATCCACTAAAGGGCGACCATCCGGCTTGGCATAAATAGTGACAAAATGGGCCTTAGGCAGCATCTTGCGTACCGCACGAGCCGTTTTGCCGGTATCCACCAAATCATCAACAAGCAACCAGCCTTCACCGTCATGATCGACGCCCTTCATAATATCCAGGCCACCCTGATCCATGTGGTCATAGCTTTTGATGCAGACAGTATCGATCAGGCGGATATTAAGTTCCCGTGCGATGAGCGCAGCAGGAATTAAACCGCCACGAGTAATCGCCACAATGCCTTTAAAATCGCGTTCGATCATTTGATGACAAAGGGTACGAACATCACGGTGCAGCTGATCCCAGGAGACAGTGAAATGTTGATGATAACGATCGCTGCTCATAGGGATTACTCGTTTTCGTTGAAAGAACAAACGGCGAACACACTGTAGCCCGCATCGCGAATTTTTTGAGAGCCGCCCAGCTCTGGCAAATCAATAATAGTCGCGGTTTCCACTACCTGACCACCGCTGCGCTGGATAAGGTTGGCCGCGGCCAGCATAGTACCGCCGGTTGCGATCAAGTCATCCATTAGCAGGATACGATCATCTTTCTGGAAAGCATCTGAATGTAGCTCAACTTCAGAATGGCCATATTCCAGCGTATAAGTCTCGCTAATAGTCTTGAACGGCAGCTTGCCCTTCTTACGCACCGGCACAAAGCTACATCCCAATTCGTAAGCTAGTGGCGCGCCGATAATGAAACCGCGGGCATCAATCGCCGCGATGGCATCCAGGTTCATTTCTTGATAGCGGTGTACGAAGCTATCGATCAACTTGCGAAAGGCAGCGCTATTTTGCAGCAAAGGGGTAATATCACGAAAATTCACGCCCTGCTCAGGCCAATCGGGAACCGTGCGAATAACGGACTTAATGTAGTCGCCGTAGATGCTCATCGCGTCTCTCATCGAATAGTAAAAAAGTTAAGGGGCAAGCAGATGCAAAGCCCGATCAAATTAAGAATAGGTATCTTGTTGCAAACAGCAGCGACAAAATAATGACGGCCGGATTCAAGTCGCTGAAACGGCCCGAAAGCGCCTTAATTGCCACATAGCTGATAAAGCCTAGCGCAATCCCTTCTGCAATTGAGAACGTCAATGGCATGGCCAGTGCGGCAATCAACACAGGAGCACCATCCGTGGGGTCTTCCCAGTTAGCGTGCGCCAAGCTACCAGCCATTAATACGGCCACATATAGCAATGCACCGGCCGTGGCATACGCTGGGATAGAGCCTGCCAACGGGGCAAAGAACAGACTAATGAGGAATAAACCGCCAACGATTACCGCCGTTAAACCAGTACGTCCACCGGATGCAATACCTGCAGTTGATTCAATATAGCTAGTGGTGGTGGAAGTACCCAGCGCAGCACCCGCCATAGAAGCCGTACTGTCGGCCATCATAGCGCGGCCAATGCGCGGCAACTTGCCATCTTTGTCTAACAGTTTGCCGCGGTGTGCAACCCCCACTAACGTGCCGGACGTATCGAATAAATCCACAAATAGGAAAGCAAAAATGACACTGAGCATCGCCACATCCAGCGCGCCCATCAAATCCATCGCCATAAAGGTAGGCGCAATCGACGGGGGCATCGACATCAGCCCGCCATACTCATTATGGCCAAGGACCATGGCCATCACCGTGATGCCCAAAATACCGATCATGACCGCCCCGGTAACTCTCAAATATGAGAGCGCGGTAATAACAAAGAAGCCGAGCAGTGCATAAATAGCAGGCGGCTGAGAGAGATCTCCCAATGAAACAAACGTCGCTGGATTAGCGACCACGATACCCGCATTCTTAAGCGCTATCATCGCCAAGAAAAGGCCGATACCGGCGGCAATACCGAGCCGTAACGTCATAGGAATGGAGTTGATAATCCACTCCCGAATTCTAAAAATGCTTAATAAGAAAAAGGTTAAGCCGGAGAAGAAGACAGCCCCCAACGCCGCCTCCCAGGTGTAGCCCATTCCCAGTACCACACCGTAGGTGAAAAAGGCATTTAAACCCATACCTGGTGCCTGGGCGATAGGATAATTGGCCCACAAGCCCATCACAAAACAACCAATCGCCGCGGCCAAGCATGTCGCAACAAATACCGCACCGTAGTCCATGCCTGCTTCAGACAAGATGCTCGGGTTAACGAAAATAATGTAGGCCATCGTCAGGAACGTGGTGATCCCAGCGATAACTTCTGTTTTCACATTGGTTTTATGCTCAGTGAGCTTGAAATAGTTATCCAGAAGTTTCATGAATGTTCTTATCCTTAGCGCTAACGCCGCATGGTTAGTATGCGTTCTGGTGCTGAGAAAAGCCGCACATACTACCGAAACGCTCCCCATGATGCGAGCGCCTAAGTATGGCGACCAATATACGCGGAAACAGCCCCGCCGATTATGCCAAGCAATCTTTAGGCCACGAGCTAACCGATCGGTCAATTCTGCAGCCAATAAATAACATTACCGGCGCTGCTGCGCCAATACACGCTCAACGGTTTCAACGATCACCTGGGTTTGCGGATCGATTTCTATGTTCACACTATCCCCAGGCGCTCGATTCTGGAGGGTGGTACGCGACAACGTTTCAGGAATTAAATTGACGCTGAACTCCACGCCCCCCCTATCAGCCTGCCGCACATCGCCTATGGTCAAGCTAATACCATCCACCCCGATATAGCCTTTTTCAAACACATACCGGCCGAGTCTTTCGGGTAAGGAAAACCATAATCGACGGTTATTAGGTGCCTCTTCAATAGCCACCACCTCTGCCATGGCAATAATGTGCCCCGACATGGAATGCCCACCGATCTCATCACCAAAGCGTGCTGCACGCTCTATATTGACGCACTGCCCTGGCGTGATTGCACCAAGATTAGTCAATCTCAACGTTTCACGCATGAGATCAAAACTAACGCTGTCACCGTCGATAGCCGTCACCGTTAAACAGACACCGTTGTGCGCAACAGACGCCCCAATCTCAAGCCCCTCGCGCATGCTGGGCGGCATTTCCACCACATGTACGCGAAAATCATCCAATTCATGCACCGCAATTACTCTGGCGACTCCTTGCACAATGCCAGTAAACATAGGGCTCATTCTCCTAGTGGTGAAAAGTAGTGTTGAAAAGTAGTGATGGAAATTAGTACTGAAAATAAGTGGTGAGAAAAACGAGTGTCTCAAAATAGTGGGTAAAGATAACGGAATCACTGACGCCAGCCTACATCTGGCGCCTCATGTTTTGGCGCGCCAAGGTTGCCCTCTTGGTCATCTACCTTTGGCTGTTTATTCTACGCCACTCGCTTTTCTAAAGCCGTTCACAAGCATGGATTTTTACCCAACCGAACACGTTCCAAACCATGCAAACAGGCTTAAAAACCTTAATACCAACCCACTTTAGAAAATAATACTGTTTTAAGCACTTAAACTATAAAATCAGTCCGTTATAATTGACATAGAAACTGTCTATCTCTAGAATTCTGCCGCAAATGTAAAGACGCCGATTTGTACCCAGATTGCGGGCGTCCATCGAGTCACTGACTCGGTGAAGTGCAGCTAAACGGGTGTGTCCAGCGTTGATGGCCACCCATTAGGGTGGCCTTTTTTGTTTCCCATTCGATGTTGGCCCGCCCTATACTGACCCGCCCGGTAGTTGCGCCCCGCTCTCCGTCTTCGGCCTACCGTTAAGGCAGACGCTATGATTGAACTTAGCAACGTCAGTAAAACCTATTTCAGTAATAACAAGGGCAGCGGCTCGAATACCGTCCATGCGCTTAAAGAAGCCAATCTCATCGTTCCTAAAGGCACGATACACGGCGTCATTGGTCTCTCTGGCGCGGGTAAGTCCACGCTTATTCGCTGCGTCAATCTGCTAGAGCGCCCCACAAGCGGTAGCGTCAAGGTAGATGGCCAGGAAATGACGCGTTTAAGCAACGCCGACCTAAACCGGGCACGTCATCGCATCGGCATGATTTTTCAACATTTTAATCTACTGACCACGCGCACAGTATTCGATAACGTTTCCCTCCCGCTAGAGCTAATGGGCCAAAAACGCCACACCATTCGAGAGCGCGTTATTCCGCTACTGGAAATGGTCGGCCTGGCAGACAAAGCCAATCAGTACCCTGCCCAGCTCTCTGGCGGCCAAAAACAGCGTGTTGCGATTGCCCGGGCACTGGCAAGCAAACCGCAGGTGCTGCTGTGCGATGAAGCAACCTCTGCGTTAGACCCACAAACCACTAGCTCAATATTGGAGCTACTACGCGATATTAATCATCAACTGGGCATCACTATCTTATTGATCACCCATGAGATGGAAGTCGTCAAATCCATTTGCCACCGGGTCAGCCTAATCTCTGACGGTGAACTGGTGGAGGATTCAGAAGTCGGCGATTTCTTTACTGCGCCGCGAACTCAGCTTGGCCGTGAGTTTCTCAATGACTTTCTTCAGCTAACGCCGCCTAAGGAGCTGACTGAAAGACTCATCGATGCCCCAGGCGAAAACACCCACCCGGTGGTACGCCTGACGTTCTCGGGCGATGCGGTCTCTACGCCACTGATTTCCCGTCTGGCCCGCGAGTGCGGGGTCGATGTTAGCATCCTGCAAGCCAAGGTAGAGTCGATACAGGAACGCACCCTGGGGCTGATGATTGCAGAGTTGCTAGGCACACCAGAGCAAACCCAGCAAGCCATGACTTATCTTGAATCTCATCAACTACAGGTAGAGGTACTCGGCCATGTCCAGCGCAATGATTGATCTAATTTTACAGGCGACGCTGGACACCCTTTATATGGTGGCCGTTTCAGGGCTTATTTCTACGCTTGTGGGCCTACCACTAGGGGTGATGCTCTATGTGACACGCCCACGCCAAATATTAGCGAAGCCAGTGCTCAACCAAGCACTGAGTATTATTACTAACATTGGCCGCTCTATCCCGTTTATTATTTTAATGGTGGCGATCATTCCTTTTACGCGAATGTTAGTGGGCACATCAATTGGCATTAACGCGGCCTCAGTACCCCTTACCATTGCTGCCATTCCGTTTGTCGCTCGGCTCGTGGAGGCTGCGCTGAACGAAATCTCACCTGGCTTAATTGAAGCTGCCCAGGCCATGGGTGCAACCCCATGGCAAATCATACGCAAAGTGCTGATTCCAGAAGCCCGTGGCGGGATCATGACAGGTCTAACAATCACCGTTGTTACGCTTGTTAGTTACTCTGCCATGGCAGGTGCTGTTGGTGGCGGCGGCCTGGGCGATCTGGGTATTCGCTATGGCTATAACCGTTTTAACCCCACTATCATGTTGATTACGGTGGTAATTCTGGTCGTTATGGTCCAGGGCTTTCAGAGCATGGGTGACTACCTCGTGCGCAAAAGTGATCGTAAGTAACAGCATCACAGCGCATTAATCCGTTATAACCAAATCGCATTAGACAACGAATTCTTATTGCCGCATCATTGGATAATTACTTGCAACGTTACTGGAGAAACTTCATGCAAAAATTGATTATTGGTAGCCTTACAGCGCTAGCCCTTGCGGTTAACGTCGCCAATGCGGAAACACGCAGCATTAAAATGGGCACGGTTGCCGGCCCTGAAACAGAAGTAATGGAAGTCGCGGCGCGTATCGCCAAAGAAGAATATGATCTGGATGTTGAAATCATCGAGTTCACTGATTATGTCACGCCGAATGCTGCCTTGGCCGATGGCAGTTTAGACGCAAACGCCTATCAGCATGAGCCTTATTTGCAGTCGATGGTAAACGACCGTGGCTATGATCTAGCGATTGCCGGCTATACCTTTGTATACCCGATAGGCGCTTATTCGGAAAAATACGACAGCATCGACGACTTACCGGACGGTGCGCAGATCGCATTGCCGAATGACCCCTCTAATGAGGGCCGGGCGCTGATACTGATGCACAACGAAGGCCTGATCACTCTTAACGACCCGGAGTTTCTAGAGTCCACACCTATTGATATCGCTGAAAACCCACGCGACTTTCGTTTCCGCGAAATCGAAGCAGCTCAGCTGCCGCGCGTACTGCCAGATGTCGACATGGCCTTCATCAACAATACATTCGCTCAGCCGGCAGGCTTGAGTTTGGATGATGCCTTGATCAAAGAAGGCCCTGAGTCTCCCTACGTCAACCTGATCGCTGTACGCGACGGTGACGAAGAGCGTGAAGAGATCCGCCAGCTGGTCGATGCTTATCAGCGCGATGAAGTGATCGAAAAAGCAGAAGAGCTATTCAAGGGTGCAGCGGTGCCAGGCTGGACCGAGTAACGACCAGCACTCTTATCGTTAGCTGTTCGCAGCATTAAAACGATGTAATAAGGCCGGCTTGAACGTCGACATGAACGTCGATAACTGCCGGCCTTATGCTCTGCGAAATAAAGCACTGGCTTATTGTGCTAACAGTTATGCCCTATCGCTAAGGAAGCCGTATGCAACCCTCAGTCGACTACTCCCTACTCAATCGCCAGCTTGAAGCGCTGCTCGATACTCGGGATTGGCTCACTAACACCGCACAAACCTGCGCTTTCATTCAACAGCAGCTTAGCGACCTTAATTGGGTCGGTTTTTACCTTCAGCGTCAGCCCAATGTTTTGGGCTTGGGGCCCTTCCAAGGTCAGCCTGCCTGCCACCCGATCCCCTTCAGCAAAGGCGTATGCGGTGCGGCCGCTCGCCAGCAAACGACTCAGCGAGTGGACGACGTACATGCGGTTGCCGACCACATTGCCTGCGACACCAACTCTCGCTCGGAGCTCGTGGTGCCAATTGTAGTGGATGGCCGCCTCTGGGGCGTACTCGATCTGGATAGTCCACTTCATGCGCGGTTTACCCAGCAAGATCAAGTGGGAATCGAAGCCTTGGTAACAACGTTTATGCGCCAAACTGATCTACCCGACCTGATCGAACTCGCCGCATAGCGTCCATACAAAAGCACCCCAGGCAACAATACCTGGGGTGCTTTTGACGATAGCTGGTAGGACCAGGCGGATTTGAACCGCCGACCTCCACGATGTCAACGTGGCGCTCTAACCAACTGAGCTATGGTCCTGAAAAAAGATGTTGGCGTAAGGCTGGTAGGACCAGGCGGATTTGAACCGCCGACCTCCACGATGTCAACGTGGCGCTCTAACCAACTGAGCTATGGTCCTATCTCTTTTTTGACAAAAACGTGCCGAGCAACGGATGCGTATCTTACGCGTTTATCACTGAATTGCAAGCTCTTTTACCGCAGCTGGCGAATGTATTCGTAACCTTCAACCTGTAACAGAAAACATTTGTATAACATATATTTATTTATAATATTTATGACGCTAGGCTAGGTACTTAGATATTCCTGATTTTTAATAAAGGTAGTAAACCATGCTGGATATTTTGCTAGGAAGCATAGCCATCGGTTTATTGTTAGCGACACTGATTGCACGCATTGAATTACATTGGTGGTGGATCCGTAGCTTTGAATTTCCACGCCTACAAATTGCTTGCCTGGCAGTAATTACTTGGCTTTTTGCCGCTGTATTGGCTGAAGCAGGTACTTGGCAATGGGTAGCGTTGCTTGCTTCAGGTGTCACTTTTTTGGTTCAAGGCTACTACATCTTGCCCTTTACGCCGCTGTGGCCATTACAGGTGAAGAAGGCAAAAAGTAAAGACGAAGATAAAGCGATTACGCTGCTTATCGCCAATGTGTTGACCCCTAATAGGCAAGCGCAATCCTTGATCGATATGATCAAAAAGCATCAGCCTGATATTGTATTAACCCTTGAGTCTGACCAGTGGTGGCAAGACCAACTGGATCCAGCGCTAGCAGAGCAATGGCCCAATAGCGTTAAAATCCCGCTAGACAACCTTTACGGTATGCACCTTTACTCGCGCTTGGAGCTTACTAACACCTCTGTTGAGTGGCTGATCCAAGACGACATCCCCTCTATTCACACTAGAGTGACATTAGCTAATGGCGACTCAATTCGGCTATTTGCCGTTCACCCTCGCCCACCAGCGCCCAGCGAAAGTGAAAAATCACTTTGGCGAGACGCGGAACTGTTGCTGGTAGGAAAAAAGATACACAAAGATCCCCAGCCGACGTTAGTGGCTGGAGACTTGAATGATGTGGCCTGGTCACGCACCACGCGGCTATTCTGTCGCATCAGCGGCATGCTCGACCCTCGCCGGGGACGCGGCTTGTTCAGTACTTTTCATGCCAAGTACCCTGTGTTGCGCTGGCCTCTCGATCACATTTTCGTGACCGAGCATTTCACCCTAGTCGGCATGCAGCGGCTTAACTACTTCGGTTCAGACCACTTCCCCATCTTGGCAACCTTTTGTTATCGCCCCTCGCGCAAAGACGAACATGAAACGCCCGAAGCCAATGCTGAAGAGCGTAGCGAGGCGAGTGAAACGATCCAAGAAGGTAAAGTTGAAAAGCAAGAGACCTGATCTCTTCTCCGTGCTACTCAGGGACTCCTCCTTGAGTTAGCACCGCTGGATCTAACAATCGCTCTAACGTTTCTCGGTCTAGGTCGGTCTTCTCCTCCGCGACGTCAATAATAGGACGCCCTGCATGATACGCCTCTTTAGCAATTGCTGCAGCGGCGTTATAACCAATCACCCCATTTAATGCCGTTACCAAAATGGGGTTCTTAGCTAGCGGCCCTTTCAGATTTTCTTCACGAACTTTAAAAGTAGCAATTGCGCGATCAGCCAACAGCCGAGCGGTATTGCTCATTAAGCTAATAGAGCTAAGGAGGTTGGTAGCCACTAGCGGCAGCATTACATTCAGCTGAAAATTGCCGCTTTGCCCGGCAATAGTAATCGCCGTGTCCATACCAATCACTTGTGCAGCCGCTTGGGCCGCTGACTCAGGAATCACAGGATTAACTTTTCCCGGCATAATCGAGCTGCCGGGCTGCAATGCTTCAAGCTCAATTTCTCCTAACCCAGCCAGTGGCCCAGAATTCATCCAGCGCAAGTCATTAGCGATTTTCATAACCACGCAGGCTAGACCTTTCAATTGCCCGGACAGCTCTACCGCAGCATCTTGGGAAGAAAGACTGGCAAAGAAGCTATCATTAGGCGTAAACATTAACCCCGTCTGCTCACTCAACTCCTGGGCAACCTGCTCAGCAAAACCGCTAGGCGCATTAATACCGGTGCCTACGGCGGTTCCGCCCTGCGCTAGTCGGCACAGCCTTTTCATTGCACTGTCAAAACGCTCTATGGCTTGATTAATCTGGCTCGACCAAGCGCCTAGCTCTTGATCCATGCGCAGCGGCATAGCATCCATTAAATGGGTACGACCGGTTTTAACCACATGACTAAGTTCGCTGGCACGCTGATCAATAGTGTCACGCAGGTGCACCAGAGCCGGACGTAGGGACTCATGTAGCGCAATCGCTGCCGAGAGGTGAATCGCCGTTGGGATCACATCATTACTGGATTGCCCCATATTAACGTGGTCATTCGGCGTCACCTCTACGCCCTCACGGCTAGCCAACGTTGCCAGCACCTCATTCACGTTCATGTTAGTGGAAGTGCCCGATCCGGTTTGAAATACGTCAATAGGAAAGTGATGGTCATGCTTACCCGTCAATACTTCACGGGCCGCTTTTTGGATTGCTTCGCCGCGTTCGCTATCAAGGCCTCCTAACGTCTGGTTGGCGCGTGCAGCCGCTAGTTTGATGCGAGCAACCGCATGAATAAATGCCGGGGGCATCGGCGAATGCGAGACAGGGAAATTATTAATTGCCCGTTGCGTCTGCGCGCCGTAAAGGGCATCTGCCGGCACTTCCAGTTCGCCAATACTGTCGCGTTCCATCCGTGTTGCCATTGCTGTTACTCCTATTAAGGAAAAATAGTGCTACTTCTCTGAGCGCACCGCCGCCCTATCGTTCGCTAACGATAACGTTACTACCTTCAAGTTAGTCGGTTCGGACACTAGGGTAAATGTGATCGCTCGGCCTGTGAGCTATTAGCCGCCATAAGCCAGCCAAGTCATATATCAATAAAAGCAAAAAAGCGGAATGTTGCACTGCACAAAAACAGCTGCTATGCTGCACCGCAAGATGGCTTAAAAAGCTCCTCATTCAACAAGCAGCACCCATCACAGGATAGCTGCTTCTGGCAAACGTTTTTTGAAAATAAGTTTTTGAAAATAAGGTTTTGAAAACACGGTTTTTGCCAATATTGATGCAACCCTGGAGGGTATATAAATGCGTACATTAAATACTAACGAAATGACACAGCAGTTTGATAATATGTTTATGGCACCAGCACGTGCCTATATGGCTTTGAGCGTTGATTACACTGAAAAAATGATCAATGCTCAAATGGACGCTAGCAAAGCCTATTTCGATACGGGTGTTGCCCAGATGCGTCAGGTAATGAACGTTAAAGATGCAGAAGGCCTACGCAGCTATATGGAAAGCCAGCAAAAAGTAGCGAAGGAATTGGCTGAGCGTGCAAAAGGCGATGCAGATAAAGTTGTTTCTCTGCAGCAGGATTTTATCCAGAAAAGCCAAAAAATCACTGAAGATAACGTCAAGCAAGCGCAAACTGCAGCTAACAAAATGAGCAAAACAGCTTAATTACTTATTAAGTAAGCAAGCTGGTAAGCATGCAAAAAAACGCCACCGCTGGCCCTGCCAGCGGTGGCGTTTTAGCAAGCGCTCTACCAATTGAGAGCAGATTTCACAAAAGGAATTGTCAGCTTACGCTTGGCCGACAGTGACGCTTTATCAAGTATTTCCACTGCGCGGCATAGCTCGCCTAATTCGCGCGGGCCACGATGCAAGATATAACGGCCAACGTCATCGGGTAGTTGCATTCCTCTCACGCTGGCTCGCAGCTTTAGAGCTGCCAAGCGCTCATCGTCATCGTCTAAAGGGTGAACATGAAAAGTAACGCCCCAGGTCAAGCGCGACGCTAAGTCAGGCAGCACCACATTTAATTGGCGTGGCGAAGCACTGGCGGCAATCACCAGTTTTTTGCCCGCATCCCTTAATCGATTAAAAGCGTGAAACAGCGCCTCTTCCCAGCGTTTACGCCCAATGACGCACTCTAAATCGTCAATGGCGACCAGATCCAAGCGCTCGATATCTTCCAGCATTAACGGCGGAAAGTGGCCTAAGTCATTCAGCGGTAAATAAAGTGCACGCTTGTCAGCGTCTGACGCTGCGTGGCAGGCCGCTTGAAGCAGATGACTACGGCCCACGCCAGGGGCACCCCATAAGTAAATAAACTGCTCCCCCTCAGCGCTTAATTGCTGGGTAATCCTTTCTAACAGTGGCGCATTTGTTCGTGCAACAAAGTAATTATCGAAGGTTGCGTCGTCACGTAGACCTATTCCCAATGGAAGTTGTGCCGGTACTCGGCTCATGATGACTCCCCTAGATCTCTACGACTATGCTCATCCTGACCTAACTCATCACGGTACGTAGAACCGACTTCAATTATTGTCGTTTGCTTATCGCTATTTTGGTCGTTATACAGCTCACTGTGCTGATAGCGAATTTTTACTTCTTTAAGCAGCACGAGGATTACGGCGGCAACTGGCAGCGCCAGCAACACACCCGTTAATCCAAATAGATTTCCGCCCGCTAGCACAGCAAAAATGACCGCGACCGGGTGCAGGCCAATTTTATCGCCCAGTAACTTTGGCTGCAGAATCACACTCTCGGCCATTTGACCAATACTAAATACCACGATGACCCCTAGCACTGCCCACCAAGTCGCGTATTGGAACAGGGCCACAACAAGTGCAATCACCAAGCCAACGATAAAGCCTAAGAAAGGGACAATACTCACTAATCCTGATACAAAACCAATCAACAGACCAAAATTAAGCCCCATGAGCGTCAAACCTACCGCATAAATAATTCCTAAACACAACATTACCAACAATTGCCCGCGCAAAAACGATGACAGTACTTCATCGCAGCGGCGTGCTAAGCGAAAAGTATCGTCAGCCCACTGACGCGGTACCAAGTTGGCAATATTATCGAGCAGACGATTCCAGTCCAACAACAAATAAAAGGTGACGACGGGTATCAGCGCCACGTAGGTGATCCAGGATACAAAAGCCATGCCGGAACGGCCAATTTGTCCTAACGCCTGGGCTAAGTAGCCGCCAGCATCGCGCCAGTTTTCGACCAGCGTTTCACGTGCATTGGTTAACTCTATGGACAAATCATAACCTGTCCACTCTTGCACCTGGGGAGCGAGTGTATTTTCTACCCAATTAAAAATCCCAGGGATGGCCTCTCCCAGTTGTTTAAGTTGCTGGACGAGCAATGGAATCAGTATCAGCAAGCTCACCACGAGAACAATTAGCAGTACTAAAAACACGCTACTCACCGCAAGTGGCCGATTCATACCCCAGCGCTGAAACTGGTTGGTTAGCGGGTCGGCTAAATAAGCGAGAATCATCCCGGCAATAAAAGGCATTAGTACCGCGTCTAACAAATAAATTAAACCGCCAATCACCACCAAAAATAGGACACCCCACCAAGAATTACGCATAGTTCTCTCTCAAACGTGGATTTAACCCGGCTATTTTCACTTATCGCTGCTGGCTTTCTCATTACTATTGGTTTTACTTATCCCTACTATGCCGGATATAAGCAAAATTCGCTCGTAAGCTTTACATCATGTTTGACGGCGATGCGGCCTGCGCCGCTGAGTGTTACAATCCGCTTCAGTTATCGCCCAGCACTGGCCATGTCGCCAGCACTATCAGCACCGCTATTTGCTTCACAGGATCTGTCATGACCGAGACCTCCTCTTCTTCGGCTACTCCTTCCCTCAGCTATAAGGACGCAGGCGTCGATATTGATGCCGGTAACGCCCTGGTTGACCGCATTAAACACGTTGCCAAACGCACGACTCGCCCGGAAGTAATGGGCGGACTTGGCGGATTCGGTGCACTATGTGAAATACCGGCGGGCTATCGACAACCCGTTCTTGTCTCGGGTACCGATGGCGTCGGCACCAAGCTGCGTCTCGCGATGGATCTGGGCAAGCACGACACGATTGGTATTGATTTAGTCGCTATGTGTGTCAACGACTTGATCGTGGCCGGCGCCGAACCGCTGCTGTTTCTTGACTACTATGCCACGGGTAAGCTCGATGTGGATATTGCTGCCGACGTTGTCACTGGCATTGGCACAGGCTGTGAACTGGCTGGCTGCGCCCTAGTCGGTGGCGAAACCGCAGAAATGCCGGGTATGTACGAAGGCAGCGACTATGATTTAGCAGGGTTCTGCGTTGGAGTCGTTGAAAAAGCAGATATTTTAGATGGCAGCAAAGTAGCCGAAGGTGACGTAATACTGGGGCTTGCATCATCGGGACCGCACTCGAACGGCTATTCGTTGATTCGTAAAATTCTCGAGGTCAGCAATGCCTCTCTGGAGACGGATATTGCCGGCAAGACCCTTGGCGATGCACTCATGGCGCCTACTCGGATCTATGTTAAATCCTTGCTCTCCTTAATGCGCGGAAGCGATATTACCGTACACGCACTATCGCATATTACCGGTGGGGGCTTGCTTGAAAATATACCCCGCGTACTGCCGGATGATCTCGCTGCCCATATTGATATTAGCAGCTGGCAGCGACCTGCCGTGTTTGATTGGTTACAAACCCATGGCAATGTCAATGAAACCGAAATGCACCGCGTGCTTAACTGCGGTATTGGCATGGTGGTGGTGGTGCCGCAACATCAAGCTGAGCAGGCAATGGCTCACCTGGAAGCAGAAGGCGAATCTGTTTACCGCCTTGGCCAGATCATCAAGCGCCAAGAGGAATCTGTTATTTTGGAGAACCTCCCGGCATGACCAATACGGACTATCAAAGCGATACTATTAAGGACGTGACGCCAGAGCCTCTCGGTGCACGCCGCATCGTGGTACTTGTTTCAGGTAACGGCAGTAATCTACAAGCGCTAATTGATGCCCAGTCACATGACCGTTTAGGCGGCGGTGAAATTGTCGCAGTTATCTCCAACGTCGTTGATGCCTACGGGTTAAAGCGCGCCCACGAAGCAGGCATTGAGGCAGTAGCCTTACCCCATAACGAGTATGATAGCCGCGAAGCCTATGATGGTGCACTGATCAAGGTCATCGAACGTCATGAACCAGACCTTATTGTCCTGGCAGGCTTTATGCGTATTTTGACGCCTCGCTTTGTGCAGCGCTTTTTGGGTCGCATGCTGAATATCCACCCTTCTCTGCTACCGGAGTATCAGGGACTAAATACGCACGCCCGTGCTCTGGCAGCGGGAGTCACAAGTCACGGTTGCAGCGTCCACTTTGTAACGGAAGAGTTGGATGGCGGCCCAGTAGTGCTGCAAGCTGAGCTGCAGGTCAGCCCTGACGACACAGTGGAAACACTGCAAGAAAAAGTTCGCTCTCGCGAACACCTGATCTATCCGATTGCTGTGCAATGGTTTTTAGAAGGAAGGCTGCAGTTTAGCGCCGAGGGCGCGAAGATGGACGGCCATTTGCTGCCTGCATATGGAATGCGCCTTTCTCACGCCGATGCCGCTGAAGAGCTTGACGAAGATCTGGATGACGAACTTCAAGATTAACAGCACTTTATAAGTAACTATGACAGTCTGAAGCAAAAAAGCCTGACGGTGTTTACAATACCGTCAGGCTTTTTCAATTGTCCGCAACCTCAGTTGATCTCAATTAAGCACAAGCAGCTAATGGCTTAGGTACGCGGCAAAGTGACACCGCGCTGCCCCATGTACTTTCCACCTCGGTCTTTATAAGAGGTTTCGCACACTTCATCGGATTCTAAAAACAGCATTTGCGCGACGCCTTCATGGGCATAGATTTTCGCGGGCAGATTGGTGGTGTTAGAGAATTCCAATGTCACGTGCCCTTCCCACTCCGGCTCTAGTGGGGTGACATTAACAATAATGCCACAACGAGCGTAGGTGGATTTCCCCAGGCAAATAGTGAGCACATTACGTGGAATACGGAAGTACTCTACGGTTCGCGCCAATGCGAAAGAATTTGGTGGAATGATGCATACATCGCCTTTTATATCGACGAAACTTTTTGCATCAAACGCTTTGGGGTCAACAATCGCCGAGTGAATATTGGTGAAGACTTTGAATTCATCCGAGCAGCGCACGTCGTAGCCATAACTTGAAGTGCCGTAAGAAATAACACGCTGATCATTCACATAGCGCACTTGCTCGGCTTCAAAAGGCTCAATCATTGCGTCGCTTTTAGCCATACGACGAATCCAATTATCAGATTTGATACTCATTTATTTCGTTATCACTCGCTAAAGGAAATAGTAGGGCCATCGCCTTGGCTCGCACTTACCGCTTCAGCGACTTTTTGGGCAATCGTAGCAAAGGTTTGGCTTACCGCACTGTCAGGTTCAGACACCACGCTCGGGCGACCAGAATCCGTCAGCTCGCGAATAGAGAGCGTCAACGGCAACCGCCCAAGCACTTGTGTCTCATATTCTTGCGCAATGCTATCACCGCCGCCAGTGCCAAAAATAGCGGCCTCATGACCACAATTCTCGCAGTGATAGAGGCTCATATTTTCAACCACGCCGAGCACCGGAACATTCACCTTGCGGAACATTTCGATCCCTTTACGGGCATCTAATAGCGCAATATCCTGTGGCGTCGTTACAATCACGGCACCTGATACCGGCACTTTCTGGGCCAGCGTAAGTTGAATATCACCGGTGCCTGGGGGCATATCGATCAGCAGGAAATCGAGATTATCCCACTGGGTTTGGGTTAGCATTTGCTGGAAAGCCCCCACCACCATTGGGCCGCGCCAAACCATGGGCTCGCGGGTATTGACCATAAACGCCATCGACATGGCTTGAATGCCATGGGCCTGAAGTGGCAGAAATTTCTCATTCCCTGCCGCTTGTGGACGCACACCCTCTTTAACGCCGAGCATTTGTGCCTGGCTAGGCCCATAGATATCTGCATCGAGGACGCCCACTCGGTAACCTTGTGCCGATAGCGCCAACGCCAAGTTCACGGTGACGGTGGACTTACCCACGCCCCCCTTGCCCGATGCCACTGCAATTATGTGCTTAACACCATCCATTTAACGGCACTCCTCGTTTAAGCGCTTAGTGACTGAATTAACGTTGAGTGAATGATACTCCTCGGGGCTGCAATCATAAACCAACGACAAAAAAGCGGATGCCAGCTCCCTGACATCCGCCCTCATCATTTCAACGTTAACGCATTATCGACTGAGCTCTTAGCCAGCGTTTTGCTGCTCTTGCTCACTGCCACCATCGCTATCATTGGCACTTTCATCGGATGAATTCGAATTTGAAGAATCCGTACTTGAAGAGCTCTCTTCTGCTGAGTCTTCTACAGAGTCACTGCCCTGTGAAGAACCGCCCTGTGAAGCACTGCTCTGAGAAGAACTGCTCTGCGTGGATGAGGTGGTATCACTCACGTCTTGTTCTGCGTCAGCCAAGCGGCTATCTAGCGCCGAAAGTTCATCGCGCCATTCACCCAGCTGGCTCTCTAAACGCTCCAACTGGTTTTCACGCTCTTCGATGTCATTTTCAACCTTTGACACTTCTTCACGGCCCATGTCCAGAGCGACCATGACATCATCCAGCTCGCCACGTACCTGGCTTAAACTCTCCTCTTCCTCTTCGCGTAACGCTGTTAGCGAATCAACATCACTTTGAAGTTCATCGCGCTCACTGGTAAGTGATTCACGCTCATTTTTTAACTCATCCAACTCGCTTTGGACAGTCGAAGTTTCCTCTTCTATGCCGCTTAGCTGCTCGTTGGCTTGGCTGATCTGCTCTTCAAGCGAGGACAGCTCTTCTTCAGTGTTACTCAACTCTTCAACGGCCTGCTGACGCTGCTGCTCAGCTTCCTGACGCGCGGCTTCGGCTTCCTGACGGGCTTCTTCAGCACTCTGACGTGCTTCTTCTACTTGCTGAAGGGCACTTTCAGCCTCGTCAAGCGTACTGGTTATCTCATCGCGCTCTTCACGCAACGCAGTCATCTCATCTTCTGCGTTTGTAAGCTGCTCGTTAAGAGAAGCCACTTCTTCTTCTAATGCACTCCGCTCGGACTCAAGCGATTCTAGACTTGATTGAACATCACTGACATTGCCTTGGGCATTTTCAAGCGACGAGCGGGCCTCTTCCTGCTGCGCTTGCAAAGAAGCCATTTCTTCCTGCAGCGCGGCTAAGCTGGTCTCGGCTTCTTCAATTTCAGCGATACGCTGGCTCATTTGGCTATTGTCTTGCTCAGAGCTGGCAAGCTGTTCTTCTAAGCTATCAACCCGCTCTTGGCGAGAGCCTGCATTAGATTGCGCCATAATCGCCCAGATGACCGCAATGGCAGCGATGCCAGCAATCGCTTTTACCCGATTATCTTGAAAGAGGGTTTTCATACTCTGTTTTTTTGCCGGTTCCGGCTTGTTGGCTGGCGACTGATGATCCGAGTTATTTGCGTCTGACATTATGCGTTCCTCTATAGTCTAAGCACACGTTTGCCCAAGCTAGCGATGATCAGTTGCACATAATTAACTACGTTGTTAATGCGCTAACTGTGATTGATCTCCCCTCTCAGCATACACAGCTCACTGTATCTAGCCAGCCTGTTTGTAAAAACGTGTATAAATGTTTCTATAATGTAACTGCAAAATCAGCAAAGCTAAACATTTTTTGACGACGTTGGATGTTTACCTTCGTTGAAGCCTGACGCCTGTCCATCAAGAGCATCAAACCATGCAAGTGAGGTATGTAGCGACACCACACTACCCACTATAAGCAGCGTAGGCGGTTTAATGTGTCCCGCCAAGAAAGCATCTGGCAACGTCGAAAGCGAACCAACATGCGTTTGCTGTTGGCGGGTTGTCCCCTGTTCAATTAACGCGAGCGGAGTATCAGGCGCTAAGCCGTGTTTAATAAGCGCCTGGCTAATCACTTTTACACTTCCCAAGCCCATATAAAATACTAACGTCTGCCCTGGCCGCGCTAAGGCATCCCAATCAAGTTCGCACTCACCCTGCTGTAAATGGCCGGTCACAAAACGCACCGATTGCGCATGATCGCGATGGGTCAAAGGAATACCGGCGTAAGCAGCACACCCCGACGCAGCTGTCACTCCCGGGATTACTTCCACGCTCACTTGCGCGGCTACCAATGTCTCTAACTCTTCTCCGCCGCGCCCAAAAATAAATGGATCGCCGCCTTTTAGACGCACGACACGCTTACCCTGCTGAGCCCACTTCACTAACGCTTGATTAATGCCATCTTGTGGAACGCTGTGCAGTGAACGGGCTTTTCCTACATAAAATCGCTGCGCATGGGAGGGTATATACGCAATAATCTCATCACTCACCAAGCGGTCATAGAGCACTACTTCGGCTGTCTGCAACCGTTTGTAAGCTTTCAGCGTCAATAACTCTGGGTCGCCCGGGCCTGCCCCCACTAAACTGACCAAGCCATATGGCTGAGACGTTTGCTCTTGTCGTTCTTCCAAGAAATCACCCCAGAAATAAAAGATTTTGGTAAACAATAAGTAATTAATTTTATCACTAAATGCCAACTGCTCCTCATCTATTGCAGAGAAATCAAATAAATGCATATATTAATAGAACAAACATATTCTAAAAAAATATAAACATGGGTGACCTTGTCTGCAATGGCTTACATCTTGAATGCCAATTTAGCGCTAATCTTCACGGTCAAATTTAACTTGGCATTTGCTTGGAGATTCACGCATGCCCGTGAATGATATAGACGCACCACAGCGAGTCAGTGTAGATACTTTAGTTCCTCGCATTCCTGGCGTAATCTTTCAATTCCACCGTAGTCATAACGGGCATATGCACTTCCCCTACCTTGAGGGCGGTGGCATGGCTCTCAAATATGTTGATCGTGATGTTCTCGCTCGTAATGCAGGGCAACTCGTTGAGCAGCTAACTGGCAACGACCACCCCAAAGTAATGTCGGCGATTGAACATTCCGCACGCTGTATGCTGCCTCTTACAACACGTTTTAGGTTACCCATCCCCACCGGAAAGCCTCGATGGATCGCCGTTAGCGCACAGCCAGAGTCGGCACAGGACGGTGTCCAGTGGAACGGCATAATGATGGATATAAGCGATCAAGTATCCGAAGAGCAGCGGCTTCGTAAACTGTGCGATACAGACCACCTAACTGAGTTACCCAATCGGCGAAAATTAATGGTGCATCTGACGAATGTCGCCTCACTCAGCACGCGTCACGGCACGCCACTCTCTATTATGATGATCGATATTGATCATTTTAAACGCCTGAATGACCGCTGGGGCCACCTGCATGGGGATGAGGTGCTCAAGCAACTAGCGGCGCAAGCTCAAACGCTACTACGCTGTGAAGACATGATTGCCCGTTTAGGCGGAGAAGAGTTTATGGTAGTGCTGCCGCTCACACCGCTGCAGCAATGCCATAAACTTGCCGACCGATTACGCCAAGCCATCAGTGTACGAGACTTCGGTATGGGACCAGGCCAGGTGACGCTGAGTATTGGGGTTGCCGAATACCGCTGCGGTGAACCCCTTACAAGCTTAATCGAGCGGGCCGACCAAGCGCTTTATAGTGCCAAGGACGTTGGCCGCGACTGCGTTTGCTTTCTACGCTAGAGAGTAATACCTAACTAGCAGGAGAATACCGATGACAACGCTCGCCGAACAAGTGTGCGAACCTTGCAGTAAAAATGCTCAGCCGCTAAGCGAAAAGGAAGCCAAAGAGCGGCTAAAAAGCCTCAGCCAGTGGCAGATTGTCGAGCACGATGGCATCATGAAGCTGTCGCGAAGTTTTAAATTCCGTGACTTTGCCAGCGCATTGGCGTTTACCCAGGGCGTTGGCGATATTGCAGAGCAGGCCGGCCACCATCCCGTTATCGTGACCGAGTGGGGCAAAGCCACCGTCACGTGGTGGTCTCATGCCATTAAAGGCCTGCACTTAAATGACTTCATTCTTGCCGCCAGAACCGACGAGGTAGCCGAATAAATGTTTGAGCATATTGAGCGAGTCCCAGGAGATGCCATTCTCGGGCTGATCGAAGCTTTCAAGAAAGATACCAATCCGCAAAAGGTGGATTTAGGTGTTGGTGTTTACCGCGATACCCAAGGCAATACGCCGGTAATGCGCGCCGTTAAGGAAGCAGAAGCTCGCCTGCTCAAGAATGAAACGACGAAAACCTATATCGGTTCTCACGGCTCGCCAAGCTATGGCGAAGTAGTGCTTCCCATGGTATTCGGCGCTGAATCCCCAGTACTAAAAGCTAACCGCGCTAGCGCTACCCAGTCACCTGGCGGTACCGGCGCACTGCGCTTGGCTGCGGATTTCATTGCCACACAGCTGCCGGGCAAAGGTATCTGGGTAAGTGACCCGACATGGCCCAATCATCATGGTATTTTCACCGCGGCAGGGATTGAACTGCACAAGTACCCCTACGTTGATCCTGACAACCGGCTCGACTTTGACGGTATGCGTGCAGCGCTAAAAAGCATCCCGGAAGGCGATGTAGTCGTACTCCACGCCTGCTGCCACAACCCGACCGGGTTTGATCTTTCTCACGACCAATGGCAGGAAGTGTTAGAAATTGTGCGCGAGCGCAAGCTACTGCCGCTGATCGACTTTGCCTATCAGGGCTTTGGTGAAGGCCTGGATGAGGACGCTTACGGTGTACGCCTACTGGCGGAAAACCTCGATGAAGCAATCATCACCAGCTCCTGCTCCAAGAACTTCGGTATTTATTGTGAGCGTACCGGCTGCTTGATCATGGTGGCAAAAGACAGCGAGCAGATGGATAACATCCGTTCACAGGTCGCTATTGTTGCCCGTGAAAACTACTCAAACCCGCCCGCTCACGGTGGCGCAATTGTCAGCGAGATTCTCCACGACGCAGAACTGACTGCGCTATGGCGCGAAGAGCTCACCGAAATGCGCAATCGTATCAATACGCTGCGTCGCGATTTCGTTGAAGCACTGAAACCTTATGGCCTGGACGAGAAGTATGCCTGTGTTGCTGAGCAGCGCGGTATGTTCTCCTATACCGGCTTAACGCCGGAACAGGTCGATCGTCTGCGCGACGAGTTTGGCATCTACATGGTGCGCTCGGGTCGCGCTAACGTAGCAGGATTCTCCCACGAGAACCTGCCCTACCTGGCCAAAGCGATTGCCGCTGTTAACGACTAGCTAGCAAGCATTGCCGTACTACAAACGCCCAGGCCTACCTGGGCGTTTTTGTGTGCTGAGCACTTGACCGATCAGTCAACTCTTCGGCACACTCAGCGTTGCCTTGTATACAACACACCATAATCAAGAGGCCTACCATGGCGGCTGCCAGCATCCACTACCCCTGGTACAAAAAAGAAGATACCGACGCGTTCTTCGCCCTGTTCCAAAACAATATTGCCAACTTTGTCATTATCGCGATCACCATGTTGGGCATGGGATTCCCCTCCTCCATTGTCTATGGGCAAGTGTTGCCGGGCGCGGCAGTCGCAGTAATGGTCGGTAATTTCTACTATGCATGGAGCGCGGCAAGACTGGCCCGTAAGGAGAACCGTGCCGATGTAACGGCGCTCTCTTACGGTATCTCAACGCCGGTCATGTTTGTGTTTCTATTCGGCGTACTGCTCCCCGCCAAACAGCTCACCGGTGATGCAGAAATGGCCTGGAAAGTAGCGGTCGCCGCTTGCTTTATCAGCGGCGCCATCGAAGCCGTGATCAGCGTAATTGGCCGCTGGGTGCAGTATCACCTACCCCGCGCTGCCATGCTGGGCGCCGTTGCCGGTGTTGCACTGACATTTATCGCCGGTGAAATGCTGTTTAAAACGCTGGAAATGCCGGTAATTGGATTGCTGGTGTTAGCGATCATTATCGTCGGCTTGGTAGCCAGAGTCAGCATGCCTTTTAAGCTGCCAACGTCACTGTTCGCCATTATCGTCGGCACCGCTATGGCCTATTTGATTGGCGACGCCGGTACCGAGCGTTTTAGCGATGCGTTTACCCACTTGGGCTTTTACCCATTACTGCCCAATCTTGCCTGGTTTGAAGGGCTGGGGTTGCTGCTGACCAGTATGCTGGCGGTACTCACCGTGGTGCTGCCAATTACGCTCTATAACGCCATTGAAACGATGAACAACGTCGAGGCGATGGAAGCCGCAGGCGACAAGTACGATGTGCGAGAATGCCAGGCGGTTGATGGCGCAGGCACCATGATTGGCGCGCTGTTTGGCGGTGTCTTTCCTACCACGGTCTATATTGCTACCGTGGGCGCCAAGTGGATGGGCGCAGGCCGAGGCTACAGCCTTCTCAACGGCGCGGTATATGCGCTGGCCACCATGTTCGGTTTAATCGCTGCGCTGGCGGCGATTATTCCCGTTTCGGTGGTCGCACCCATTTTGGTCTTTGTCGGCATGTCGATGATTGCCACCGCGTTTCAAGCTAACGACACACGCTACTACCCAGCTGTTGCACTTGCGATGCTGCCCTACTTCGCTAACTACGTAATGACGCGCTTTAGTCGTGGGGCTGGCGAGGTAGTGACCGATATCTCCAGTGCCATCGTTGTCATGGGCCAAGGGGCCATGTTTATGGCCATTCTGCTGGGCGCAATGACAGTATCGGTAATTGACCATCAGTTCCGACGCGCGGCGGCCTTCGCTGCCATTGCCGCGGGCTTTTCCTTTGTCGGGCTAATGCACGCCCCCGAGCTGTCACTCAATGCTGCCCCAGAGTTCGTGATGGGCTACTTAGGGATGGCGCTGCTGTTTATCTACTTCTCCTTTCAGGAAGCTGGGCGCCTGCGTTAATTAACGAATCCCGCCTGCCGATGCGGGCGGGACAAAATACGCCGCATGACTTGCCACGCCATGAAGCCTGCCAGCAGGTTACCTAATGCCGCGCCCGCCGCCAGTCCCCACCAACCAAAAAGCTGTGAGCCCAACCATAAGCAGGGTAAATAGCAAATGAACAACCGAGCGCTGGATAACAGCATCGCACGAAGTGGCCAACCTAAGGCATTGCCCGCAGAAACCACCAACATACACACCCCGAGTGCCGCATAGCTTGGCAGTAGAAAGCGAATCAGCAGCGACAGCTCGCTTTGTACGTCAGGGTTACCCGCTAAGGCCATGGCAAGCCAGGGTGCACCTAGGGCCAATAACACGCCTAGTCCTAGCTGCCACAGCACAGCTACCTTAATTGCTAACCCCATAAGCTGATGTATCTGCCCCCAGTCACCCGCACCGTAGCAACGCCCTAGCCAGGGCGGAAGCGACATGGTCATGGCAAGAATGACCATCAGAGAGAGTGTTTCCAAACGGCTCGCCAAACCCCAGGCTGCCACTTCACTTTCACCCAGGCCCGCCACCACGGAGATTGCCAACATTGCCGCCAAAGGGGGCATTAATTGGCTGACCATCGCGGGGGCGGCAATGCCTGTAAACGGCCGCCACGACTGTTTCGCCTCTAGCCACAGCCCTAGCTGAGATGCCCACTGGCGCCGTACTATTTTATGCATTGAAATCAGCAGCCCAACGGAAAAAGCAATGGCGGTTGCCCATGCAGCTCCCGGCAGTCCCCAGCCTTCCCAATCACCCACACCAAAAATCAGTAATGGGTCAAGACCAAGGTTAATAAGGCTACTGAGCACCATCATTTTGCCCGGCAACCGGGTATCCCCGTAGGCGCGAGAAACGCTGTAGCTAAAATAGAGTAATGCCCCTAACCAAGCGGCTAGCAGTTGAGGAGCCCAGTAGATATGGATATAAGAGAGCGTGGTTTCATCCGCGCCAAGCAGTTCAAAAATAGGCACTTGGAGCGCCCATAAAGCGATTGCCAATAGGCCGATCACCCCGCCACCAGCCATTAATACTAAGCTACTTAAACGCCTTGCTCGTTCTTCTTCTCCAGCGCCTAATGCACGCGAAATAAGCGCAGCGATAGCAATCCCCATCCCTACCTGAATGCCGATTATCAAAAATGAAAGCGGGAAGGTAAACGACTGCGCGGCCAACGGTGCAGTCCCCAAGCGAGCGATAAAAGCACTATCGACAAGTTGAAAACCCAATAGCGCCAATACACCAATGGCCATTGGCCATGTTTGACGCCATAAGGTTATTGCCAACTCTTTTTGATGCATGACGGCTGCCAAGCACGTTCTCCTTATTGATGGTTTAACTATTAATCGACCCAACGAAAACGCCACCACCCTTTAAAGGGCGGTGGCGTCTCTACAACAGTAAAAGTTTACTGACGAATACCTTCAAACGTGACGTACAGCTCTAACTCATGCATTGATTCGGGAAAATCACTCATATCAATACCATAATCGCCCAGTGTCAGCGTAGTGCTACCCTCGAAACCGGCACGGTAGTTGCCCCACGGGTCATCGCCCTCACCCAATAGTGTTACCGGCATTTCAATCTCTTGGGTTTCACCGTGAAGTGTCAGCTCGCCAGTAAGGACACCCTCATTGTCGCCTGTCGATTCAAACGCTGTAGAAGTGAAAGTAGCGGTAGGAAACTCGCTGGCGTTGAGGAAGTCATCGCTCAAGATATGACGATCACGCTCCGCGTGATTGCTGGACAGGCTATCTACTTGCACTTCGATTTCAGCAGAAGAAGCATCGAGATCTTCCGGATCGTAAGAGAATTGGCCATCAAACTCTTCGAAGCTACCTAGAATGTAGGAGAAGCCCAGGTGAGAAATTTTGAATTGTACAAAGGCGTGCTGACCTTCGGTATCAATTTGATAATCAGCTGCCTGTGCTTGGCTTAACGGCACCAGAGCCGCAGCGGCAATCGCGGATGCAAATACACTCTTTTTGAACGCTTTCTGTTTAGACATAGTCAATAACTCCTTGCTTTACTGGATAGGCACCGCGGACAGGAAAACCCCTTAGCCACGATGTTTAGTGAAACATATAAATCGAAAGCTTTATTATCTTGGTGCGTTGTGATCACCCGCTTGGCTATGGGCTGGGTTTAGCATACGTACCAATGTTGAATGCCGGTCGAGCCAGTGATGCTTAAATGCGGCAAGCGCGTGACCTGCCGCTAAAAACATCAATGCCAAGGCGCTATACCAATGAATATCGCCTGCAAGGCTTGCTTGGTTGGGTAAGTCGTATAGCAATGCAGGTACCTCAAACCAACCAAACACACTAATGCCACTCCCATCAGCCGTAGAGATCAAATAACCACTCACCATGACCACTAAAACAAGTACATAGAGAGCAATATGACCGAGATGGGCAGCAATAGTTTCTAATCGGCTACCCTCTGCTTGTGGTGTCGGCTGGGCGAAACGCCATACCAAACGTGCAAAGGTGGCGAACAATAGCAAGATACCAATCGAGCGATGTACCCACGGCCCCTGATTGTACCAAGGATCATAATAGCCAAGGTCAGTCATCCACCAGCCCAGAGCAAACAGACCGACAATGACCAGCGCACTTAACCAGTGAAATAAAATACTGATTAATCCCCATCCGCTACGACTGTTACGCCACATCACTCTTTTCCTTATTTATCGCTCGCTATAAGCGAACACGTTAATAGCGAAAAGCATATCGCGTAATGGCCCTTGGAACCGCTGAAAAAAGCAGAACACATCATTCGTAAAAACCACTGCTTACTAAAAGCCACTGTTTGCATGTAATGATACCGTTAGGAAGTACGACATCTTTGAGCACGTAGACTGCTTCAGGGAATACAGAAAAAACCGGCCAATGGTTAGGCCGGTTTTGCTTATGAGCGGTTCTCTACATCTAGCTTATGACTGTGCAGCCAATGTATTCAGGCCACGGGCTAGGTCACGCTGAATGTCTTCCTGGCTCTCTAAACCCACCGCGACACGAATCAACCCTGGAGAGATACCGGCAGCAGCCTTCTGGGTATCCGAAAGACGCCCATGAGTAGTGGTAGCAGGATGAGTAATAGTGGTTTTAACGTCACCCAGGTTACCCGTGATGGAAAGCATACGGGTCGCATCAATGACCTGCCATGCCCCCGCCTGGCCCCCTTTCACTTCAAAGCCCAATACGGCGCCAAACCCTTTTTGTTGCTGTTTGGCCAAGGTGTGCTGTGGATGGTCTTCCAAGCCGCTGTAGAACACTTGCTCAACCGCTGGATGGCCATCCAACCAGCGAGCTAGCTCCAAGGCGTTTTCACAGTGGGCTTTCATACGCAGCGACAGGGTTTCCAAACCCTTGGTAAAAATCCACGCGTTGAATGGGCTGAGGCAAGGTCCGCAGGTACGCACTACACCGAACACTTCTTCAAGCAGTGTATGGCTCCCTACCACCGCTCCACCAATAGCACGGCCTTGACCATCCAGGTACTTGGTCGCCGAGTGGATAACCAAGTCAGCGCCTAACGCCAGTGGCTGTTGAAGTGCTGGGGTGAGGAAACAGTTATCAATAGCCAGTAATACATCATGGCGTTTTGCCAACGCTGCCAGCGCGGGGATATCAGCAATTTCAGACAGCGGATTCGATGGCGTTTCGGCAAACATCAAACGCGTTTTAGGCGTAATAGCAGCTTCCCACGCAGCGACATTGGAAAGCTCCACGTAACGCGTGGTAATACCAAATTTGCCCAAGTACTTATCGAACAGACTGACCGTGGATCCAAACAACGACCGGGAAGCAACGATTTCATCCCCGGCTGAAAGGAGCGCCAATGCAGTCGATAGAATAGCCGACATGCCCGAGCTGGTCGCCACACAGCGCTCACCGCCTTCAAGCGCCGCTAGGCGACGCTCAAAGGTATGCACCGTCGGGTTGGTAAAGCGTGAATAAACGTTGCCCGGTTCCTGTCCACCGAATTTACGCGCCGCTTCTGCAGCGCTCTCGTAGACAAAGCTTGAAGTCGGAAAAATAGGCTCAGAGTGCTCTTGTTCAAAGGTGCGCTGATGGCCCGCACGAATCGCCAGTGTCTCTAATGACCACGCATCCTGATGATTGTCATCATACATAAGGCCTCTCTCCTAATCGTCCAGGTCATCGTCCTGATTGTGCATATCGACCAGAGCATGGTCGCCTGCGCTTTGATCCTTGGCGGAATCATTACGGCTAGCTTCAAGCGCGGCCAAGTAAGCGTCGTCGATATCACCGGTCACATAGTTGCCATCAAATACGGAGCAATCAAACTCTTCCATGTCAGGATTTACTTCACGACACGCCGCCTTTAGATCTTCCAAATTCTGATAGAAGATTCGATCAGCACCGATTAAATCACCGACTTCTTCTTCGCTACGGCCATGCGCAATCAACTCAGACGCAGCGGGCATGTCGATGCCATATACGTTGGGAAAACGTACTGGTGGCGCTGCCGAGGCAAAATAGACCTTACGAGCACCGGCATCGCGGGCCATTTGAATAATCTGCTTACAAGTCGTACCGCGTACGATTGAATCGTCTACGAGCAGCACATTCTTGCCTTTAAACTCAACATCGATGGCATTGAGCTTTTGGCGTACCGATTTTTTACGCTGGGTTTGCCCCGGCATAATAAAGGTTCGACCGATATAGCGGTTCTTCATGAACCCTTCACGGTAGGTCACCCCTAGGTGCTGCGCCATTTCGAGAGCAGATGTGCGTGACGTATCGGGGATCGGAATCACCACATCGATATCGTGATCTGGCCATTCGTTGAGAATGCGGTCACCCAACTTACGGCCCATCTGCATACGGGTACCGTAGACATAGGCACCGTCCAGCAGCGAATCAGGGCGCGCTAAATAGACATGCTCAAAAATGCATGAACGTAGCTGTGGGCGGTCAGCGCAAACCTGGGTATGGATATTGCCTTCGATATCAACAAAGATAGCTTCGCCTGGCGATAGATCCCTTTCAAGCTCAAAGCCGCCTACATCCAACGCCACGGATTCAGAAGCGATCATCACTGCCTGGCCATTTTCCTCTTCGCGAGTGCCGAAGACCACCGGACGAATACCGAAGGGGTCGCGAAACGCTACCATACCGAAGCCGTTGATGATGGCGACAGCAGCATAGCCGCCTTTACAGCGACGGTGAACACGACGAACAGCGTCAAAGATGTCTTCCGCTTCCAGATGAAGGCCTTGCTTACCCAGCTCATGTGCAAACACGTTGAGCAGTACTTCAGAATCGGAGCTGGTGTTAATGTGGCGCAAGTCGGTAGAAAACAGTTCCTGCTTCAACTGCTCGGAGTTGGTCAGGTTACCATTGTGCGCCAGAGCAATACCGTAAGGTGAGTTAACATAGAACGGCTGCGATTCGGCTTCACTTGAAGAACCTGCCGTGGGGTAACGCACATGCCCAATGCCGAGATTGCCTTTCAGGCGAGCCATATGGCGGGTATGGAAGACGTCACGCACCAATCCATTACTCTTGCGCAGTAGGAAGCGTCCCTCGCTCCATGTCATCATGCCGGCAGCGTCCTGGCCACGATGCTGAAGTACGGTCAGGGCATCGTAGATCCCCTGATTTACCGCTTGTTTGCCCAGAAGGCCCACTATACCGCACATTCACGTTACCTCGCTTAATGCCATGGCTCACCTAACTCTTTAAGCAAGCCCAAACGTTCGTAGAATCGACTTCAGTAACAGGTCAATCACCTGTTGGGATTACTTCACGCTCTGCCGTACCGGGCAGGCGCAGTTCAGGCAAAGAAATGTCACGCAGTGACGACGGCGCCTCTGGGAGTTGGCGGTCCCACTGGTTTAACTGGCTCACCGCCCAATCACGCAGCTGCATAAAGGTGGGTCGCAGCTCAGCTTGCTGCCACGCCTGAAGCTCCGCCAACGGCGTAAACGTAATCAGCACCGTCGCCACTAGCAAAATGACCGCACCGCGTGCTACACCGAAAGCGGCCCCTACTACCCGGTTCAGCAAACCCATGCCGACCCACTCTACGGCAGCGTGTACCAAGCGAATCACAATGCCACAGAGTAAAATAACGGCAAATATCACCAGCACAAAGGCGAGCACTAAACGGGCGTCAAAGCTTTCGATGAACCCGCTCATTAGGTCTGCCACTGGCTCGGCGAGCACACGGGCAACCATTAGCGCGACCACCCAGGCAGCCAACCCCAACGCTTCGCGCACAAATCCTCTTACGAAACCGGCCAGCATTGATAGCGCCAGCACGGCTAAAAAAACCGCATCAATCCACGTTAACGCCATGTTTTAGTCTCTTACTCGAACGAGCAGGCCTTGCACGTTCGCCCGCTCCTTAATCGAAGACATGGCAGACTCCCCATCTTCAGAGGTGGCATAAGGGCCAACAAACACGGTTGTCATATTATTTTCACGCTCACGCTGATACACCGTAAATCCCTGATCAGAAAGCTGCTCACTAAGCCGTTGCGCATTACCAGGCTCTCCAAAGCTGCCGACTTGCACCGCCCACTCTCCCTGAGCACTTGCTGAGGGGGTGGATGAGCTAGATGAGGAGCTTTGAGATGAACTTTGTGAAGAACTTTGTGACGAGCCTTCACTGCGGCTTTGGGCGCTGCCACTATTGCTGGCAATCAGGTCAGCAATGGGGTCGCTATCGAGAGTGTCTGGGGCTTCATCAGGCTCATTAGAGCCCACGGCTTCTGCGTTGGAAGATGATTGGTTAGACGTAGCAATTTGATCGGTTTCTGGCAAACGCGGATTGGCGTCAATAGCCATCTCATCATCACCACGGGGTACTGGCGATAATGACGGTTCGTCAATAGTGGAAGGCATTTCAGGAGCCGGTACATCCCGGCGCTCCACTTCAATCGGCTGTTCAATCACAAAATTCGGTTGAGGGCGATCTTCCCGAGGTGCAGGGTCACTCATTAGCCACGGCACAAAGATCGCCAGCAGCGCGAGTAAAATAACAATACCGCTAATGCGTTCCGTTTTACCGTATTTCATTTCCGTCTCCCTCAAGCAGCGCAACGCCTGTTGGCAGTGGCCCAGCTAACAATGCCGCTACTGTAAAGAACGACCCGGTGGCCAAGACACGATCATTGGGCGCTAATACATTGGCAAGCCAATCGGCGCCAGCTTCTGGGGTATCAGCGCAGAAGTGCACCCGCCCACCATGAGCCAGAATGCGCTGCGACAACTCGCTGGCCGGGCAACCCCGCTCACCGGTTAGTGACACACAGACCCAATCTCTGATGCGAGTCACTAATGCCTTTATAACCCCATCCAGATCTTTATCATTCAGCATGCCGATAAGCCCCCACTGGCGACCACCTTGTGGCGCAAGCGGCAAATGGTGAGCAACGTACTCAGCGGCATGTGGGTTATGCCCTACATCAAGACACCACGGCCCAATCCACTGCATTCGCCCAGCCAGTTGCACCGTACTTAGCGCCGTTTGAACAGCCGCTTTTTCTAACGCCAGCCCGGCGAGCACGAGCGCCTGTAGCGCAGTAGCCGCATTATCGATTGGGAGTCCAGGGTCGGGAAGATCGTCGATAACGATATGCTCGCCATTCGCTTGCTGCCCCTGCCAGCACCATTTAGAACGCTCGTTGGACTTCATGTGATGTGAAAATTGCTGACCCAGTACCCAGGTGGGCGCTGCCAGCGTCTGGGCGTACTCGGCGACGCTTGCAGGCAGCGTTTGACTGCCTAACACAGCAGGCTTTCCGGAACGGAAAATGCCAGCTTTTTCACGCCCAATCTGGGCTAAATCAGTGCCCAGAAAGTTAGCATGGTCCTGAGCGATGGTGGTGACAATAGCCACATCTGCATCAATGATATTGACCGCATCAAGCCGACCGCCCAGGCCTACTTCAAGCACTGCAATATCAAGCTCGGCCTGGGATAAACACCACAGACCACACAATGTGCCTGCCTCAAAATAGGTCAGGCTGATTTCGGCATCCTGTAAGCGAGCACGCTCAACATGCTCAAACCCTTTTATGAGCAGTTGATCGTCGGCTTCCTGCCCATCAATTTTGACGCGTTCGTTATAGCGCAACAAATGGGGAGAGGTATAGGTTCCCACTCGCTGCCCATGGGCACGAGCTACGCTTTCGATCATGGCAAGGGTTGAGCCTTTGCCATTTGTACCTGCCACGGTAATAACGCAGGGGGCGATAGGACGTAATAACAGCCCCATACGCCTTGCCACTTGCGAAACACGCTCCAAGCCCATATCGATCCCGACCGGATGCAGCGTTTCCAAATGGTGAAGCCATTGGTCTAAGGACAATGTGGGCAAGGAGTTAGACGGCAAAGAATCAGGCATTGCGTGAATGGTCATCACTCTTAGCGGTAGTGGTGTCCTTCTTCGGCTCCTCAACCTTCTCAAACGTGACGTCAGCGGTTTCCGCCAAGTTATCTTCCTCAACGATAGGCTCAACAACGTCAGCATCATCAGGATTGCTCGAACTCACCGGCGTTGCGGCGTGGTGCGTTAACTTACGCAACACACTGCCCACGCGGGCACGCATTTCATGCCGATGAACAATCATATCGACAGTGCCATGTTCAAGCAGAAATTCGCTGCGCTGGAACCCTTCTGGCAAGGTTTCACGCACCGTTTGCTCGATGACCCGCGGGCCAGCAAAACCAATCAGAGCGTTGGGCTCGGCAATATTTAGATCGCCCAGCATGGCTAGCGAGGCCGAAACACCGCCAAAGACAGGATCGGTCAATACCGAAATATACGGCACGCCATGTTGCTTGAGCTTTTCAAGTGCGGCGGATGTCTTGGCCATCTGCATTAGCGAGAAAAGCGCTTCCTGCATGCGCGCCCCCCCTGAGGCAGCAAAGCACACCAGCGGGATATTCTCTTCCAAAGCGACTGTGGCGGCACGAACAAATTTCTCGCCGACGACCGCCCCCATTGAGCCACCCATAAAGGTAAACTCAAAAGCAACAGCGACCACCGGCAAACCGTCTAACTCACCTCGCATCGCTACCAACGCATCCTTTTCGCCGGTATCTTTTTGCGCTGCAGTCAGGCGGTCTTTGTATTTTTTAGAGTCACGAAATTTCAATCGATCATTGGGTTCGATTTCCGCCGCGATCTCTTCTCGGCCTGGTTTATCCAAGAACCAGTCCAAGCGCTTACGCGCCGTCAAGCGCAAGTGATGATCGCACTTGGGGCAGACGCTGTTGTGTTTTTCTAGCTCAGGGAGATAGAGAACCGCTTCGCACTTGGGACATTTACGCCAGAGGCCGTCGGGCACGCTAGCGCGACGGTCTTTACGCTGGATACGACCCATGGAGGGTACGATCTTGTCTAACCAGCTCATATCAAAAAGGCTTCCATTATACGTCAACGCCTGGCAAAACCAGGCTTGATGAGTGATATCAATCTATTAAAAATAGGCGATAAAGCATTTTGCTTTAGGCATCCATCGCCGTACGCATTTCTGCTAATACACTTTTCAACTGGCCCGCGATGGTTTCAGGTGCATCGAGACTTTCTGCGATACGGTTAACCAAAGCGCTGCCTACGATCACACCATCAGCGACTTTAGCCACTTCCGCGGCGGTCACGCCATCGCGGATACCAAAACCAACACAAAGCGGCAAATCGGTCATGCCGCGCAGCGGTGCTAGGTGCTCAGCCACATCATCTGCATTTAAGGTGGCGGCGCCTGTCACGCCTTTCAGCGAAACATAGTATAGATAGCCCTCGCCATGGGCGCATATTGTAGCGGCACGCTGATGGGAAGTGGTAGGCGCAACAAGAAAAATTGCCGCTAAATCACGTGATTTCAATAGTGGCCCGATCTCATCGGCTTCTTCCGGCGGCATATCCACGATCAACACACCATCCACGCCTGCACTGGCGGCTTGGTCGGCAAAGTTCTCATAACCAATGCGCTCAATGGGATTTAAGTACCCCATCAGCACGACCGGTGTCGTGGTATCGGTTTGGCGAAATTCTTTGACCATCTGCATTAGGTCAACAAGCCGTGTGCCTTGCTTTAACGCACGTTCACAGGCTTTTTGAATAACGGGACCATCGGCCATCGGGTCGGAAAAAGGGACACCGAGTTCAATGACATCGGCACCGGCGTCTACCAGAGCGTGCATAAAGCCCACTGTATAGTGTGGCGCTGGATCCCCTGCGGTGATGTAAGGGATCAGAGCCTTGCGGCCCTGCTGTTTAAGTTCACTGAAACGCTGATCAATACGGTTCATGCTTACCCTTAAAAAAGCTGCCCTTAAAATTCAATGCCATCAATGTTGGCCACCGTCATGATATCTTTATCGCCGCGTCCCGAAAGGTTGACCACAATGTGTTGGTCAGGACGCATCGTAGGCGCCAACACCTTGGCATGGGCCAGGGCGTGTGCCGACTCCAAAGCGGGCATAATGCCTTCCATCCGTGTCAGCTCGCGGAACGCTTCCAACACTTCTTTATCATTGGCTGTCACATAGCTAACCCGCCCTACGTCTTTCCAGAGCGAGTGCTCAGGCCCTACCCCGGGATAATCCAGGCCGGCTGAAATGGAGTGAGTATCCGACACTTGGCCAGCGTCGTCTGACATTAAATAAGTGCGGTTGCCATGCAATACCCCGCGAGGCGCGTTAGATGACAGAGGCGCCGCATGGCGGCCCGTTTCAACGCCATCACCACCTGCTTCAACGCCATACATAGCGACGTCGTCATCTTCCACAAAGGGGTAGAACAAGCCCAACGCATTTGAGCCACCGCCAACGCAGGCGATCAGCGCGTCAGGGAGACGTCCGATCTGCTCCAACGATTGACGGCGCGCTTCACGCCCGACTACCGCGTTGAAATCACGTACAAGCAGCGGATAAGGATGCGGTCCAGCCACCGTACCGATGATATAGAAAGTGGTATCAACGTTGGTGACCCAGTCACGCAGCGCTTCGTTCATGGCATCTTTGAGCGTACGCGTGCCTGATTCGACCGGGATTACACGTGCGCCGAGCAAATGCATTCGGTAAACGTTCAGCTTCTGGCGTTGAACGTCATCAGCGCCCATATAGACATCGCATTCAAGACCCAAGCGAGCAGCCACGGTGGCCGAGGCAACGCCATGCTGACCTGCGCCTGTCTCGGCAATAATGCGAGGCTTACCGGCTTTTTTTGCCAGCAGCGCCTGACCAATAGTGTTATTAACCTTGTGAGCACCCGTATGGTTCAGGTCTTCACGTTTTAACCATATCTGGGCGCCCCCAAGGCTGTTCGACCAACGCTCAGCATGGTAAAGCGGAGATGGACGACCTACATAATGGGCTAAGTCATAGTCGAATTCAGCCTGAAAATCGGGATCGTCACGCAGGCTTAAGTACGTTTTCTCCAGCTCTTCCAAAGCAAAGCTGAGGGTTTCTGACACAAACCGGCCGCCATAGGGGCCAAAATGACCACGGGCATCCGGCATTCGGGTCAGGTCGCTGAACTTCGTCTTTGGGGTAGGCGTCGCAGAATCAGTCACAGAGATACCTCACAAGATCGCCAGAACAGGCAAACAGTAAATGAATTAACTTAAAAACGTCGCTCGATAAAATACCTATCAGCCATACAAGCCAACACCGGACGTGCTCTAGCGCGCGTTAGCTAGCGCCACATGACGGACGAAAGAGGCCATTTTATTAGCATCTTTACAGCCGTAAGAGGCTTCAATACCGCCGGACACATCCACCGCATAGGGCCCTACTTGGCGCACAGCGTCAGCGATGTTATCAGCAGTCAGCCCACCGGCGAGGATAACAGGTTTTGCTAGTTTTGCGGGGATTCTCGACCAATCAAACGTTTCCCCTGTACCGCCCGGCACGCCCGGTCGGTAAGCATCCAATAGTAGTGCTTGAGCCAACCCATAGCGTTCAGTTTCATGCACCAAGTCTATTTCTTCGTGCATGCGAAGCGCCTTCATCCAGGGTAGCGAGTAGCGCTGACACTCCTCGGGCGTTTCGTTGCCATGAAATTGCAGCATATCCAAATAGGGCAAACAGCGCTCAATGAACTCCGCCGGTTGATCAACAAAGAGTCCTACACGAGTCACAAACGCAGGAACCCGGGCAGACAGGCTCGCCAACTGCTCAATAGAGAGTCCGCGTTTACTGTTAGGCCACATCACAAAGCCTAATGCGTCTACTCCCAGCGACACAGCAAGGTCAATATCCTCGGCGCGAGTAAGCCCACAGAATTTAATTCGGGTGCGGGTTAGCGATAGATGACTCATGACGATGCCTCCTGTTCAGGGTTAGCTGCCTTCTTACTGAGCGAACGACTGCGTCGGTACGCGACGCGAGGCGTATCCGGCAGCTCACGCTCCCCCGTCCATTCACCCGTAAATGATAGCAAATGCGGCCCCAGCGGCTCTTTGGGTAAGTCAAAGCGCTCGTCATAAACCGAGTCAACAAAATGCAGCCCGCAAGCAGGCGCCGTCACGTCTCCTTTACGGCGATTTTTTAGCGCCAGCAACTCACCTATATATGACTCTTCCTGAGCGCCTCGCCCAACACTGACCAGCGCTCCGGCAATGTTACGAATCATATGATGTAAGAAGGCGTTGCCTTGAACATCAATCATGACTAGCTGGCCGTAGCGTTTGACATCAATAAAGTGCAGATGTCGCCAGGGCGTTTTCGATTGACAACCAGCAGCACGAAAGCTGGAAAAATCATGCTCGCCTACCAACGCCTGGGCGGCTCGATGCATAGCATCGGCGTCTAGCGGATCGCGACACCAGGTCACATTGGCGCGCTCCAATACCGGGCGGCTTATTTGATTCAGCAGTACATAGCGATAACGCCGGCCCAATGCGCACAGCCGAGAATGAAAGTCATCGCCTACCGGCTTAACCCAACGCACGGCAACATCTCTTGGCAAATGGGTGTTGGCGCCAAAGATCCAGGCCTTTTCAGAGCGCCCTACTGGCGGGTCAAAATGGATGATCTGGCGCGTCGCGTGCACACCAGAATCGGTGCGTCCACTGGCGTGAATCTGGATAGGCTCGTTGGCTACCCTGGTCAGCGCTTCCTCCAATGAAGCTTGAACAGAGGCAGCGTGCTTAAGGCGCTGAAAGCCGCAGTAACGGGTACCATCATACTCAATACCCATTGCCAGCCGACCAGTGAGCGGAATTTTCTCATCGAAGTGATAGAACAGCGTCATCAAGCCACGTCATTTTGAAGATTTTGAAGGTTCGCTATTATCCAGCCCTCGTGGCTTGAATGCTACCTCTTCAATTTCCCACTCTTCTTCAATCGGTCGACGTGGCTTTTTAACCGTGGGCGGGGGACTTTCGGTAGTAAACTCCACCGTCGGTTGCAGTAGGTTTTCGCCACGTTGCTCCACACTGCTTTTTACGGCGCCATTCAAGCTAGGTGGGTGGTAATCGACAGAGCGATGCCTAGCATCGTCAGACGCTTCGTAGCCTTTCTCTGTTGGCTGTACCTGAACCGCGGCCACTCGCTCAGTCGCCCCCAAATCCGCATTGAGAGAAGCCAGCATTTGACGCATGGACTCAGCGCTGGGCGGCGGTGCTAAGGAAACGTTTTCAGACCTGTTAACCTCCAGCCCTAAACGCTGCCGGCGCCCCTGCTCCGCCAAACCGGCTGCCTGGCTCTTTTCATAGCTCTTTTCATAGCTCTTTTCATAGCTCTTTTCATAGCTCTTTTCATAGCTGAGCGTGCCTTCATACTCAAGCGCCTGCTCTTGATCATTGACCAGCCATTGATCGGGATTGAGCGACGAAACTGGTTGAGTAGCGGGCTTATTGAATTCGGGCTTGGTCTCGAACTCGTGCTCTTCCTTAATGGCTGTTTTTTTCTCGGTCCCATTCTGCTGCGCGTTAACGTCAGCATCATTCGATTGCGCGGGATAAATGACGGGGGCAGCCTCATGCCTAACTTTTGCCTCGGCTGTTGCGCGAGGAGTGACTGCAGGCTTTACCACTGGCTCAGCAAATGAGCTATCTTCCCAGGTATCTTCCCGGCGTTTGCGTAACCATACCAACAGCGCCACCAAAAGTGCGATGGCAACTAACGCCAGAGGCCACTGGTAGCGTGCCATCAAGGCGGACACACTCTGGTCCTCCCCCATACTGGCGGCGAGCGGCGCGGGCTCTTGCTCTCGGGCAGTCAACGCCTCACTTAACGCCTGCGTCAGCGAGGCGACTTCGCCCCTAAGCTCGTTAAGTTCGGCACGCATTAATGCACGCTCTTCCAGTACTTGCTGGAGTGTCGTTTGGCTTAAGCGCAGTTGCTCGGTTAACTCTGCCCGGGTTAGCGCCTCGGGCTCATTGGTTGCCTCTTCTAGCACTGCTTGATCGTTTACTTTGGGCTCGTCCGCGTCAGGCTCACTTGGTTCAGTCCCGCCCGCAACCAGTGCACTGTCGGGCTTAAACGTGCTACTTGCTTCACCACTTTCCTCAACACTTGCCTCATCACCTTCCTCATGAAGGGTTTGGGTAGCGTCTACAGCGATGTCTGAAACAGCGATAGCTTCATTTTCAGGTAACGGCGTCGCCTGCAGTGTGCCATTGCGGCGGGCGCGCCATGCTTCATTCATCGCTTTAATCGCCGCATCCGCATCGCGATGAGGGTGCGCCAGAATACGCTCACGATCGGGTATACGCAGCGTTTGGCCTGCACGCATGTCATGTATATTCCCGCTCGGAAAAATATCGGGATTGGCTTCCAACAGCGCCACCATCATCTGTTGAACGCTAGACTGTGGCGGTTTGACGCGTTCTGCGACCCCCCAAAGCGTATCGCCACTACCCACATAGGCACTACGGTCCTTGTCAGGTTCGTTTACACGCGGTGGGGTTGTCGGATTGGCTGCAACCGTTGGCATTGCAGCAGTGGTATTTTGCGCGGTGGCAGTGGCGACTTGGACAGTAGAAGCGGTTTGCGCATAGCCCTGGGGGTCGAACAGAAGGGTCACATCATGCGCTTGCTGCCCACCAGGGTATTCAATGGTTAGTAGTAGCTCCAGCCAAGGCTCCTCCATCGCCTGCTGTGAACTTAAGCGCACTTGAAGGTGGCCCTGCTGCTCTTGAACCCGAGCGCGCACACTGGCTGCTAACGGCGTCCATTCAAGCCCTGCTGCGGCAAAATCTGACGGTTCGGCAACGCTGACACGAATATCATCAGGCGCGTAATCGCTGCTTTCCAGCAGAGGTATTGAGGCGTCTAAAGGCGCATCCAAATAGGAGCTGACATTCGCCTGCCCCAACCCAACGGCCAGCGCGAAAGGACTAACTGCACTCAGCGAGAGCCATGTAATCCATGTCAGTGTATTTTTCATGAATGTTCCCTGGTGACGCCACATACTCTTTAACCGATGAAGCAATCTTATTGTATTACTCCAATTTAATTATAACTTAACGAAATAGCGCCACTTTTCCCACTACTGTGATTAATAAAGACGTAAAAAAACGGGAAGCTGCATACAGCTTCCCGTTTTCGATTGGCGTACTACACAAGCTTTTTACTGTTCGCGTAGAATCTTCAGCATCCGCTTGAGCGGTTCTGCAGCGCCCCACAGCAACTGGTCACCTACGCTAAACGCAGATAGATATTCACCACCCATTTGCAGCTTACGCAGGCGGCCAACCGGTACCTGCAGCGTACCCGTTACGGCAGACGGCGTTAGCCCAGCGATGGTGGCATCTTTATCATTCGGGATTAGCTTGACCCACTCATTGTGCTTGGCAATACGCTCTTCGATCTCGTCTATCGGCACATCCTGCTTCAGCTTGATCGTGAACGCCTGGCTATGTGAGCGCATCGCGCCGATACGGACACAAAGACCATCAATGGGGATCGGGTTATCACCAAGACCAAGAATTTTATTGGTCTCAACGCTGCCTTTCCATTCTTCGCGGCTCTGGCCATTTTCGAGCTTGCTATCAATCCATGGCAGCAGGCCACCGGCAAGTGGCGCAGCAAAGTTGTCAATCGGGAAGTCGCCTCCCCGCATAGCGGCGGTGACTTTACGATCAATATCCAGGATCGCACTAGAGGTATCCTTTAGCTCTTCGCCTACGCTGTCGCGCAGCTGCCCCATTTGGTTGAGCAATTCACGCATGTGCTTAGCGCCCGAGCCAGAAGCTGCCTGATAGGTCATGGAGGTCATCCACTCGACCATATCGGCTTCAAACAGACCGCCTAAGCCCATTAGCATCAGACTGACAGTGCAGTTGCCACCGACAAACGTTTTAGCCCCTTTGGCCAGCTGATCGTCGATCACCTTGCGATTAACCGGGTCCAGCACGATCGTTGCTTCATCTTCCATACGCAGAGTACTGGCGGCGTCGATCCAGTAGCCTTTCCAGCCTGCGCTACGCAGATCTTTATAGACCGGTTTGGTGTAATCACCGCCTTGGCAGGTGACGACGACATCCAGCGCTTTAAGCGCTTCGATATCATAGGCGTCTTTCAGCGGAGGGACGTCCACACCGATATCGGGGCCAGGCTGACCAACCTGGGAAGTGGTGAAGAATACCGGCTCAATACCGTTAAAATCCCCATCTTCCTGCATGCGCTGCATCAGCACTGAGCCAACCATACCGCGCCATCCCACGAAACCGACTTTCAACATATGAAGTCCTCCTGTAAAGAATGAGTGCCTCTATTATACACACTTCTTTACGCTGATTTTGAAACCGCTCTTACTGCTTAGCAAAGGCTGCCAGCACTGCATCGCCCATGGCGTCGGTGCCGATAGTTTGCATACCCTCTGAGGCGATATCCGCGGTGCGCAGCCCCTCATCCAATACGCTGCCTACGGCAGCTTCAATGCGCTCTGCCATGGCATTTTCATTCAGTGAATAGCGCAGCATCATAGCTACAGAGAGCATCATCGCCAGCGGGTTAGCCACATTTTTACCGGCGATGTCCGGCGCACTACCGTGGCACGGCTCGTACATGCCCTGCCCGCTTTCGTTCAGCGAGGCAGAAGGCAGCATGCCGATGGAGCCGGTCAGCATGGCGGCGGCATCAGAGAGAATATCGCCAAACATATTGCCGGTGACCACCACATCAAACTGCTTGGGCGCGCGCACCAGCTGCATGGCGGCGTTATCGACGTACATGTGCGTTAGCTCGACGTCCGGGTACTCTGGCGCCAAACGCTCCATCACTTCACGCCACAGAATGGTGACTTCCAGTACGTTGGCTTTATCCACCGAGCAAAGCTTCTTGCCGCGCTTCTGGGCCATGTCAAACGCCACGCGACCAATACGCTCAATTTCGCTCTCGGAGTAGATATAGGTGTTAAAACCGACCCGCTCGCCGTTACGTACTTCAATGCCACGCGGCTGGCCGAAGTAGATGCCACCGGTGAGTTCGCGAACGATCATGATGTCCAGCCCAGCGACCAGCTCTGGCTTCAGGCTTGAGGCACTGGCCAACTGCGGGTAGAGCATTGCCGGTCGTAAATTGCCGAACAAACCCAGGTTTTTGCGCAGGCCCAGCAGGCCCTTTTCAGGACGCTTGGAAAGATCTTCAATTTTGTCCCACTTGGGGCCACCCACGGCACCCAGCAAAATTGCACTAGCGGCTTTGGCTTTTTCCAGTGTTTCCGGGGGCAGCGGTTCGCCGTGAACATCATAAGCGGAGCCGCCCACCAAGCCTTCTTCTACTTCAATATCCAAGCCTGCTTCTTGGCACGCTTTCAACAACCGTGCCGCCTGGGCAGCAATCTCAGGGCCAATACCATCACCCGGCAGCAATAAAACCTTATGCGTCATGCTGAATCCTTAGCATTTAATAGTTGAAGACTGACTTACGCGGACTGACGAAATAGCCAGGGGCGTGCGGCTTTATGCTTCTGCTCAAAAGCACGAATGGCGTCTTCGTCTTTTAACGTCAGACCAATATCGTCAAGCCCTTCCAGCAGGCAGTGCTTGCGGAACTCATCCACTTCAAATTCTAAAATCTCGCCGCTGGGAGTAATAACCCGCTGATTCTCCAAATCCACATCCAACGGGTAGCCTTCGTTAGCGTCTACCTCGGCAAACAGGCGATCAATTACGTCTTCCGGGAAAGTGATCAGCAATATGCCGTTCTTGAATGAGTTGTTATAGAAAATATCGGCAAAACTGGGCGCAATCACCACTTTGAAACCGAAATCTTCCAGTGCCCAAGGCGCGTGCTCACGAGAGCTGCCGCAGCCAAAGTTGCGCCGCGTCAACAGTATTTCAGCGCCGCTGTAGCGCGGCTGATTTAAGACGAAGTCTGGGTTCAGCGGGCGCTGTGAGCAATCCTGCCCCGGCTGACCTTCATCCAAGTAGCGCAGTTCGTCAAACAGGTTAACGCCGAAGCCGGTGCGCTTGATCGACTTCAAAAACTGCTTCGGGATAATCAAATCGGTATCGACGTTGGCGCGATCAAGGGGCGCTACTACGCCTTCAAAACGAGTAAATTTTTTCATGGCTTAGGCCTCCTGCGCGTGAGTGGCGTCGTTGGCGGGCAAGGTCCGCACATCAACAAAGTGACCGGCGATCGCCGCTGCCGCTGCCATCGCAGGGCTAACCAAGTGCGTGCGGCCACCGTAGCCTTGGCGCCCTTCAAAATTACGGTTAGAAGTAGAGGCGCAGTGTTCACCGGCTCCCAGCTTATCCGCATTCATGGCCAAACACATGGAGCAGCCGGGCTCACGCCACTCGAAGCCCGCTTCAATAAATATCTTATCCAAACCTTCCGCTTCGGCTTGTCGTTTCACCAAGCCAGACCCCGGCACCACCATGGCCAGCTTGATAGAATCAGCGACTTTGTTGCCTTTGGCGACCTTGGCGGCTTCGCGTAAATCTTCGATACGCGAGTTCGTGCAAGACCCGATAAAGATTTTATCCAACTTGATATCAGTAATTTTCTGGTTGGCGTGAAGCCCCATGTACTCCAGTGCGCGGGTATGGCTGCGCTGCACGGTTTCATCCAGCGCGGCGAACGGATCAGGCACTTGACCGGATATACCAGTAACCATTTCCGGGCTGGTACCCCAGCTCACCTGTGGCTCGATCTCTTCAGCCTGCAAAGTAACAACTTTATCGAACTGCGCATCGTCATCAGACACCAGATTGCGCCAATCCGCCACGGCTGCTTCCCACTGCTCAGCGGTAGGCGCAAAGGGACGCTTGCCAAGGTAATCAATGGTGGTGTCGTCGACCGCGATCAAACCTACCCGTGCACCTGCTTCAATGGCCATGTTGCACACCGTCATGCGCCCTTCCATAGAGAGCGAAGCAATCGCACTACCGGCAAACTCAATCGCATAACCAGTGCCGCCAGCGGTGCCGATCTTGCCGATAATCGCCAGCACCACGTCTTTAGCCGTGACGCCCAAACCCAGCTCGCCTTCCACGCGCACCTGCATATTCTTCATTTTTTGCGCCAGCAGACACTGGGTCGCCATCACGTGCTCGACCTCTGACGTGCCGATACCGTGAGCCAAGGCGCCGAATGCGCCGTGGGTCGCGGTGTGGGAGTCGCCACATACCACGGTCATGCCCGGAAGCGTTGCGCCCTGCTCGGGGCCGACCACGTGCACGATGCCCTGGCGTGGGTCGTTGATTTTGAACTCTTCGATGCCGTACTCAAGGCAGTTATCGTCCAGGGTCTGTACCTGAATCAGCGATACCGGGTCTTTAATACCGCTATTGCCCTCGGCGCGCTCTTTAATGGTCGTCGGCACGTTGTGATCAGGCGTGGCCAAGTTGGCATCCAAGCGCCATGGTTTGCGGTTTGCCAAACGCAGGCCTTCAAACGCTTGCGGTGAAGTCACTTCGTGCAGCAGCTGGCGGTCGATGTAGATCAACGCGGTGCCGTCATCGCGCTGCTTGACCAAGTGCTGGTTCCAAAGCTTGTCGTAAAGGGTTTGACCTGACATATGGCTCTCCTGGGCGACTGCCCTGCTAGTTCGGTATGGCAGCCTCTGCGTGCTGCTTATATTTCGATAGCACGAGTGTTACGCGACTCGTACATAAAAGCAATTCATGTTATTCATAGATTGGATTCCATATAGGAATACCTATTCAAGGATGCGTCAATGGATACCCAGAGCTTACAAGCCTTTCTGGCCGTTGCTGAGACCCAAAGTTTCTCGCGGGCGGCGGAACAGCTTTATCTTACCCAGCCCGCCGTTAGCAAACGCATCGCCACCTTGGAGTCTCAGGTGGGCGCACGCTTGTTTGACCGCATAGGGCGGCGCATTGCGCTAACCGAAGCCGGTAATGTGCTGCTGCCACAAGCGCGGCATATTCTGTTTACCGTTGAGGACAGCCGCCGAGCACTCGCCAATCTTTCTGGCCAAGTAGGCGGTAAACTCACCCTGGCCACCAGCCACCACATTGGCCTGCACCGCTTACCACCCTTGTTAAAGCAGTACACCCAGCGTCATCCAGAAGTAGAGTTAGACCTGCACTTTCTGGATTCAGAATTGGCCTACCAGGGCGTGTTGGACGGCACACTGGAAATGGCCGTGGTAACCCTCGCCCCCCACCCTCATGAGCAGCTACAGGTTGTTGAACTTTGGCGCGACCGGCTCTGTTTTACCTGCGCGAACGACCACCCGCTGGCCACCCAAACCACCGCTTCTCAAAGCCTGCTGTCGTTGGCAGATCTATGCGACTACAACTGTGTCATGCCGGGAGCAAAAACCTTCACAGGATCGCTTATCGCAAAGCGTTTTAGCGAAGCTGGCCTGCAACTACCGGTGAGCATGGCGACCAACTATTTAGAAACGCTAAAAATGATGTGCAGCGTCGGATTAGGCTGGAGCCTGCTGCCGGAAAAAATGATCGACAGCGAACTGGTGGAGCTTAGGGTAGACACCCCACCTATTTACCGACCGCTGGGCTATTTAGTGCATACCAATCGAACGCTTTCTAATGCAGCGCGCAGGATGATTGAAGAGCTTGAAGCCGCTAGATAGCTTAAAATTCGCTATCCATGTCAATAAGTGGCCCGGCAGTTAACCTGCCGGGTCGATGGTGAAGCGTTGAGCCAATGCTTGATGAAGGGTATCCCGAGCAGTTTCGTCGAACAGCACAAAGCGGATCAGGCGCACTTTATGCAAGCTCGGCAGTATTGCTTCAAGGGTAGCCGCACACACTTCGGCAGCCTCTTCCGCCGGGTAGCCAAAAGCGCCAGTAGACAGTGCCGGGAAAGCCAGCCGCTCAATACCGTGCTCGTCGGCCAATGCCAGCGCATTGCGGTAACAGTCCGCCAGCAGTTGGTCTGCTGGTTTGTCGATGCCGTATACCGGACCCAGGCAGTGAATTACCCAGCGATTAGGCAAATCATGGCCGCCGGTGAGCACCGCTTGGCCCGGAGTGATGGGCGCCATTGACTGGCCTTCTTCGGCCAGACCCGGCCCGGCGGCACGATGAAGCGCCCCGGCAACACCACCGCCGGTTCGCAATTGCGCATTGGCGGCATTGACCACCGCGTCTACATCGGGCTGTTGGGCAATATCGCCCACCACGCACTGCACGCTAATTTTGCTCTTATTGCTCATAAACACTGCACCTCCACCTATTAAGACATATCAATGATCGCCCCGGCTTCACGCATTTCGTCCAACACGGTTTCCTTACGTTTTCAGCCTTGAAGACTTACTCGCTTTTACTGGCAAAACATTTTTTGTGGCTAAATAAACGCTTAAAAAGCAAGTGAGAAGGAATATAAAGAAACACGATCAGAACGGTGGCAAGTATTACCAGATAAAGATAATCAGGTAGTACGTTTTGCTGCCCTGCCGGCCCATACACCCAGTTAACATTATTCTCCGGCTCGGTTACCCAATAGGTGACCGGCAACACCACCAGAGCAATAATAGTTTGCAGCAACAGTGCTCGCTTGTCGTATCCCAGCTTTACCAGCAGGTACAGCAACACCGGCGGTAGTGTGATGTGAAAAAGCCCTGAAATAATGCGGATATGCATCGCGGTGTCAGGATCAAACATGTAGGCACTTATCTGGATCAGGTTGCCACCCGTTAGAAAATCAAGCACCCAAGCTGACTCGAGAAAGAACACCGCCACCGCCATCGTGCTATTGATTAGCCGGTTCTCAAACCACAAAGCAGCCACCAAAGAAAAGAGCGCAATGTCCGAAAACCACAGAAAATTAGCAGGCCCCAGGTCACGCCAATATACCGGAATGATCACCAGAACCATGATGGTGTAACTGATTTTGAGCCAGAGCGGTATGTTGCCTTTCATTCTATAGCACATCCTTAGTAACGCATTTGCCAACTTTTCAGCCAAACGACCATTAAGGTTATAATCACAGGCTAAGCCAAACCCACTCAGCTATTAAAGACCAAGTATTTAAACGCCAAGCCTCGGGCCTATGACTGTGAACACCCACCATCGAAGTGACAAAAGCCGAGGCACGCCTGTTCGCAAAGGCCTGCATCCGAAGAATCTACACAACCAAGGCTATGATTTCCCAGCGCTTGTGAAAAGCCACCCAGCACTAGCCCCCTATGTGAAACCGAACGCTTATGGCGACCTTTCCATCGATTTCGCAGACCCACTGGCCGTAAAAACACTCAACGCCGCGTTATTAAATAGATACTACAACATTGTCGATTGGGATATTCCAGAGGGCGCGCTTTGCCCTCCCATCCCAGGCAGAGCCGACTATATCCATTACATGGCGGACTTAGTTGGGCTCGAACGTGAACAACGCAGCATCAAGTTGCTCGATATCGGGACGGGAGCCAATGGCATCTACCCGCTACTGGCCTGCCAAATTTACGGTTGGCAGTGTGTGGGTAGCGACATTAACGCTCAGTCGCTTGAGAACGTGGCCACGATTATTACCAACAACCCCACGCTCAAAGATCGCTTCACGCTGCGAACACAGCACGACAAAAACCATATTTTTGAAGGGATCATTCAACCTGGGGAGTTCTTTGACGTTAGCGTATGCAACCCACCCTTTCACGCCTCGCTCGATGAAGCCCTGAAAGGCAGTCAGCGTAAACTCAATAACCTTGCGCATAGTCGCGGTGAACAGAAAGCAACAACCCAATCGCCTACGCTTAATTTTGGCGGTCTGGGAGTAGAGCTCTGGTGTAAGGGCGGCGAACAGCTGTTTCTGAAGAAGCTAATCAGAGAAAGCCAGGTATATTCAACTCAATGCCGCTGGTTTAGCAGCCTGGTTTCAAAAGCCGACAATGTTAAGCCTGCAAAGAAGCTGATTCGTAAGCTTGGAGCAGTAGAGATAAGGGAAATAGAGATGAAGCAGGGGAATAAGGTGACGAGGGTACTGGCTTGGAAATTCATGTAAGCCGCTCCCAAGGTAGCGCATGATTATGTGAAAGCTGCTGTGGTATCACTTCGCTATAAGCGGATGGAAAACCGTCAAGTCTAGCTTATGCTCGACCAGTTAGTACGATGCATGTTCAACGGTGCCTGAATGAAGCTGATCTTGGTAGTTGATCACCACCATGGCATTTACCGGTGGCTTTGTGGAGCGAAACGGAAACAAAGCCATCCGAGTGACGCGCTTGGTTAGCTGTTCCCAAGCATGAAAGCACGAAGCTGCCGCTCCTCCCGCATAACATAGAGGACGAGAACCCGCTGCTCATCCTCACGATAAAAAATGCGACACGGTGGAACCACTACCTCCCTATATACCGAATTAGGAAGTTCTGGAGGAATCCGTCCGGATTGGGGAAAATCCTCCAAACGCTCGGTCTTATCGAAAACTTCCTGAACCAGATGACTAGCGGCAGCAGGATTATCCAGAGCAATGTACTCGGCGATGGCATTCAACTCTTGAAGGGCGGGCTCCGTCCAGATTACTTCAGCCATTTACTCATTTTCTCCCTGGCCTCACTCTGGCTGTACGTTCTTCCCTCAAGCACAGCGCGCTCTCCCCGTGAGAGCCCCTCAAGCAGCTCAAGTCGTCGCTGCATAAATTCGTAATCCTGCACATCAACAAGATAAGCGGATGGCTGACCATGCTCCGTGATCAGTACCGGCTCTTTGGACAGGTGCAGGTCTGCCAAGATTTTTGTAGCTTGACGCTTAAGGTTTGTAACAAGCTCAACTTTCATGGGCTCACCCTGCTTCAAATTGAAAGTGATACTATAGTATCACTTTGCCGGTGAGGCAATCACAGCTAACGAGGCTTTCGAAAACCCAGTTTCGAGCTACCTCTACCGCCTGCTGCCTTCTGATCAGCGAACTTAGGGTCTCGGCTGCGGAACTGGTTATCGAGAATGTAACCATTGATCTGTCGTTCGTGTCGCAGGAAAGGGCTTTGAAAATGATATTGGTTTCACATTAACCTTACTTTATTTATAAGTCCGCCTTAGGTCACGCGGCTATGCAAAAAAATGTTTTTTTAATCTGGGGCTAAGCAGCTAGTTTGGTTGCATTGTCTTGGCATTGCTGCGCGATGCATTCGCGGGTGCCTCGCTTCGCTCGTTACCACGCGCTACAAAATGTGGCTACGCAAGTAATGGTGCCCAGTCTTCTCGCGTGTACTAAATCTTCTTGCTTCATAACTCTCAGCTTACCGCTAGCCTTCCTCCGCAAATCCGATTAGCCTGCTAATTCACTATTAAGGGTTTGGCATGCAAGAGACGACTCTTCGGCAGCGCTTGGCGGGCGTGCTGATTTTGCTTGGTTTGATCGCACAAATTATTGGGTTTACCGGCTGGTTGAGCACCGCGCATGCGGTGAGCTATTTGCTGTGGGCGGCGGTTGTGCTGCTGTGGCGGGATATTCCAAAGCGCTCGCGCGTTCAAGCGGGCGTATTGATTGCGCTGGGCGCGGGCATGCTGCTGGTGGCCCGGTTTATTTACGGCGCTGAGGTGGATTGGCCCGCGATGTTGCAGGGCAATTCGTTTGTGGCGGCCATGCTGGTGGGCGTTAGCTTTATTTCGCTAATTGGCAAGCAAGGCAATAAGGGCGCAACGGGAACCCGAGTCACTGGGGCTGGCGGTGTACTGCGCACTTGGCTGGGCGTTCACTTTCTGGGTACGATCTTGAATCTCTCCACCGTGTTTATGGTGGGCGATAAGTTGGCCCGGCGCGGGCCATTGACAACGCCGCAGCTGTTGGCGCTTAACCGCGGGCTTTCCAGCGCAGCGCTCTGGTCGCCGTTTTTCGCGTCCATGGGCGTAGTGATCGCGCTGGTGCCTGAGGTTGAATACGCGCAAATTGCCGTAGTGGGCTTTCCCATCGCGATGCTGTCGGGGCTGTTAACCACGCTGGAGTTACGTCGCCGGTTTGATCTTAGCGAGGTGGATGGTTACTCGCTGGCGCCGCGCAGCCTGTTGATGCCCGTGGCGATGGCAGCGTTAGTGATGTTGTTTCACTTCGTGCTGACCCCTGCCCTTACCATTGTCAGCATTATTACCTTTCTGCTGCCAAGCGTAGCAGTGCTGAGCAACCTACCCCATGGGCCTCGCTTTACACTGCGGCGTGTTCATCAACACTCCACCACGCGACTTCCCGCCATGCGTGGGGAGATTTCGCTGTTTTTAGCGGCGGGTCTTTTGACGATTGGCCTTTCAACATTGGTAACAGCCGCGGCAGGCAGCGACTGGACGCTGTTCACCCGATTTGGCACACCCCAAGCGATGATTAGCTTTGTCGCGATTACCTTGAGCGCCCTAGCGGGCCTGCACCCCATTATCGGTATATCGGTGTTGGCCTCAATACTTAACTTACAGAGCGGTGAACAGACCGTGTTTGCGTTTGTGGCGTTAAGCTCTTGGGCAGTAGGCACTAGTGTGGGTCCGCTTTCGGGGATCAACCTTTCCCTGCAGGGGCGCTACGGGGTAAGCGGTTATCGCATGATGAAAAATAACCTGCTGTATGCGGCGATGATGAGCCTGCTTTCGCTGGGGGCGATCGCAGGCGTCAGTTTACTAATGTCCTAGTGAATCAGGTCTCAATGATTTTACTGGGGAAGCGGTAGAAGTAACGATGGCCGCACTGATGGCAGGGTTCTAAACGCGCCACGGTGGGTAGCATCACCTGGGCATCACAATGGGTACACGCCATTAAGCCCGGCGCGGCCATTTCACCTTCGCAATAGTCGGCGCGGGCGGCTTCCAGGTCGTCCTCAAAACGCTCCCGATCGACGATGCTGCGATCGGCAACTGAAAGCAGCGACTCCGCCACTCGGCGAGAAAGCCCGTCGATATCAATCCCCAGCCAGCTGGCAACCTGCTTGCCGGTATCTGCCATGTAGTAGCGCATATCTTTCAGGTCGCGCTCAACCCAGGCGCGTAGCAGGGCTAGTTCGTCCTTGGTGTACTCTTCAAGCTCCGACTCAAATTCGACCGCGTCGTCCAAATCCTTCTGCAAGTTTTCCCAGGTTAGCTCGTTGGCGCCCCCCTGCATCCGCTCTAGCAAGCGTTCGTAGCCTTCGCGTAGGCGATTATCATTTTGCTGTTCACTCATCGTGCCTCTCCTTTTGTCGACGCGTACAGTTACCTATCATCGGCTTACCGTTCAAGGATACACCCGCATAGGATACAATCGACCTCACTTATCTGACAGATGTCATCTCACATTCACTTTGCGCCCCTTTTGGGCGAATACGCCAAGGCATTAATAAACCGATGGACGCACACTACAGCCCTCGTGATATCGAACGCGACGCCCAGCAGTACTGGGACAAACATCAGTGCTTTAAAGCCGTAGAGGACGCGAACCGCGAGAAGTATTACTGCCTCTCCATGTTCCCCTACCCCAGCGGTAAGCTACATATGGGCCATGTGCGTAATTATACTATCGGGGACGTGGTGTCGCGTTATCAACGTATGCAGGGCAAAAATGTCATGCAGCCCATGGGCTGGGATGCCTTTGGTATGCCCGCTGAAAACGCCGCTATTCAGAACCAGGTGCCGCCCGCCAAGTGGACCTATCAAAACATCGACTACATGCGTAATCAGTTGAAGGCGCTGGGCTTTGCCTACGACTGGAGCCGCGAGTTCGCCACCTGTGATACCAGCTACTACCGCTGGGAGCAGTGGTTCTTCACCAAGCTGGTCGAGAAAGGCTTGGTGTATAAGAAGATGTCGACGGTCAACTGGGACCCGGTGGACCAAACCGTTCTCGCCAATGAGCAGGTTATCGAAGGCCGCGGCTGGCGTTCCGGTGCGTTGGTTGAGCGCAAAGAGATCCCACTGTGGTTCTTGAAGATTACCGATTACGCCGATGAACTGCTGGCTGATTTGGATAAAGTGGAGTGGCCGGAACAGGTCAAAACCATGCAGCGCAACTGGATTGGCAAATCCCGCGGCGTTGAACTCACTTTTGATATCAAGGCAAAAGACGGCAGTGTCTGCGACCCGTTAGCAGTTTATACCACTCGCCCGGATACACTGCTAGGCGTGACCTATGTCGCGGTTGCCGCAGGCCACCCGCTGGCCAAGCAGGCGGCTGAGCAGAACAGCGAGCTGGCGGCCTTTTGCGATGAGTGCGCCAAAGGCGGCACCTCTGAAGCAGAGATGGCCACCAAAGAGAAAAAAGGCATGCTCACCGGCCATAGGGCGGTTCACCCGCTGACGGGCGATGAAGTGCCGGTTTACGTGGCAAATTTCGTGCTCATGGAGTTTGGTACCGGTGCCGTCATGGCGGTACCCGGCCACGACCAGCGCGACTGGGAGTTCGCCACCAAGTACGACATCGCGATCAAACCGGTCATCGCCGATGAAAGCGGCCAACCCGCCGACGTTTCTGAAGCGGCTTATGCCGAATACGGCACGGTAGTGAATTCCGGTGAATTTGATGGCTTAGGTTTTGAACAAGCCTTTGATGCCATCGCCGCCAAACTGGCTGAACTTGGTCGTGGCGAAGTCAAAACCAACTACCGCCTACGTGACTGGGGTGTTGCCCGCCAGCGCTATTGGGGCGCACCGATTCCGGTCAAATACGGCCCGGAAGGTCAAACCGTACCGCTGACCGATGACGAGTTGCCGGTCTCACTACCGATGGAAGTCACCGTCGATGCCTCGGGCTCGCCGCTGAAAAAGATGCCGGCGTTCTCTGATCTGGGCGATGGCTGGACCCGTGAAACGGACACCTTCGACACCTTTATGGAGTCGTCCTGGTATTACGCGCGCTTCTGCTGTGCCGATAATACTGACGCCATGCTGGACGAGCGCGCCAACTACTGGCTGCCGGTGGATCTTTATATTGGCGGTATCGAGCACGCCATTCTGCACCTGCTTTACGCCCGCTTCTTCCACAAGCTGATGCGCGACTTTGGCTTGGTGGATTCCGACGAGCCCTTCCAGCAGTTACTGACCCAAGGCATGGTCATCGCGGAAACCTTCTACCGCCCTACCGATAACGGCGGCAAGCAGTGGTTCAACCCTGCCGATGCGGAAGTGAAGCGCGACGAGAAGGGTCGCCCGCTCAGCGCCATTCTGATGAGTGACGGCGAGCCGGTCGAGATGGGCGGCATCGAGAAGATGTCCAAGTCGAAAAACAACGGCGTTGACCCGCAGTCGATGATCGACAAGTTCGGTGCCGATACCGTGCGCCTGTTTATGATGTTCGCCGCACCGCCCGAACAGTCATTAGAGTGGTCCGACTCCGGCGTTGAAGGTGCCCACCGCTTCTTGAAGCGCCTGTGGCGTCAGGTGAATGAGCACTTGGCAACGGGCACGCCCGGCACGCTGGACGTCAATGCACTCAACGACGATCAAAAGGCACTACGCCGCAAAACCCATGAGACCATTAAGAAAGCCAGCGATGACATCGGTCGTCGTACTACCTTTAATACGGCGATTGCCGCGGTAATGGAGCTCTCTAACGCTATCGGTAAGTTCGACGATAGCTCTGAACGTGGTTTGGCAGTGAGCCGCGAGGCGCTGGAAGCCTGCGTACTGTTGCTCTCACCGATTACACCGCACCTGTGCCATAGCCTCTGGGAAGCGCTTGGTCACTCTGGCCCTGCCATCGAAGCGACCTGGCCGGTGGTGGATGAATCCGCCCTTACCCGCGATAGCATCGAGCTGGTGGTACAAGTTAACGGTAAACTGCGCGCACGCCTTGAGGTATCCGCAAACGCTGATAAGGCAGCAATCGAAAAGCTCGCCATGGAACACGAAAATGTTCAGCGCTATATTGAAGGTAACACCGTACGTAAAGTGATCGTGGTACCCGGCAAATTGGTCAACATCGTGGTGAGCGGATGAATCGACGCACATTTCTAACCGCTAGCATTGCCGCCTCGTCGGCAATGTTGCTCAGCGCCTGTGGGTTTCAACTGCGCGGCAGTAGACCACTGCCGTCGATGCCTGCACTTACCTTAGAAGGCGATACCAATAGCGCGGTTGCTCTGCAGGTTGCTTCACGTCTTCAACAGTTAGGCACCGAGGTAACAGCGGGCGCACCATGGCGCGTAACGTTGGGCACGCCGGTGTTAACCGAACGGCGTTTGGGCGGTGATGGCAGGGCAAGCCGCGAGCACGAACTAACGCTTAGTATAAGGTTCTCGGTACAGGAACGGGCAAACAATGCCTATCACATCAATAACGAAGCGCTTTCAACAAGCACGCGGATTCGCGTTAGCGAAGATGATCTACTCAACCGCGAAACATTGATGAGGGAAGCCGAACAGACACTTACTCAGCAACTGTCTCAGCAAATCATTGATCGCCTTGCGTACGTTGAGGGCATGCAGTGAAGGTATTTGCTGATCAGCTACCCGCTGCGTTAGCAAAAAAGCTTCCACGCGTGGTGATTGTGGCGGGCGACGAACCTTTACAGCATCGCGATGCCTGCGATGCCGTGAGAGCCGCTGCCCGCCAAGCAGGTGTTGAAGAACGCGAGGTGCTGGATGTAGAGCCCAACTTTGCTTGGGGTCGCTTGATGGAAATGTCCAGCAACCTTTCCTTATTTGCGACTAGCAAGCTGCTGGAATTGCGACTAGGCAATCACAAGCTAGGCCAGGAAGGCAGCAAAGCGTTAGCGCAGTACGCTGAAACCCTGGATAACAGCGAAGACGTTTTGCTTATCAGTATGGGCAAGCTAGATGCCAAACAGCAAAAGAGCGCTTGGTTCAAAACATTGGATAAGCACGGGCTGTTCGTTCCGGTGTGGCCAGTGGATATCTCCCGCTTGGGTTATTGGCTGCGAGACCGCGCCACACTACACGGCTTACAAATTGATTTGGATGCGGCCCGCCTGTTGGGTGAGCGCACCGAAGGCAATCTTCTGGCTGCCGATCAGGAGTTGCAAAAGCTGGCGTTAATTCATCCTCAAGGCACACGTTTGAATGTCGACGGCATCGCCCAGGGAGTAGAGGACAGCACACGCTTTGATGTTTTCAATCTGGCCGATGCCTGCTTGAAAGGCGAAACCAGCCGCGCCTCACGCATAGTGAATGGGTTACGCAGCGAAGGCGTCGAGGCGCCCATTGTGCTGTGGGCGCTAAGCCGAGAGCTGCGCACCCTGCTCTCGCTTCATCAACACCTTGATCAGGGGCAAAGCTTTGAACACGCCTGCAAGAGCCAAAAACCGATGATTTTTGACAAGCGACGCCCGGCCTATCAAAAAGCAATTGGCCGCTTGCCAATGAAGCGTCTACATAAATTACTGTTAATGGCACAGCGGCTTGATTTAGCCGTTAAAGGGGCGGCGCCAGTGCCGCTATGGCCCGGCCTGCATGATTTGGCGATGACCATGGCCGGAGGCCGTGGGTTACTTTCGGAGTCCGCGTGGACCTATCGTATTAGTGCTAACAATTAGCGCATTAGTGCAAATAATTAGCACTTTGCACATTAGACTTAAAAAACAACCCATTTGTTTCTATACTCCAGATTCATGCCAGTATTGTGCGTGTAACTATAGATCAAGCCAAAAACGCTTGTCTTACCTCGACTAGTCTATAAGGAAGAAGACGATGAAAACATTGCGTGCCTACCTCTCTACCCTGCTGATTGCGGCGCTCGTGATTACCAGTTTGCCCGTTGCAGCGGCTCCCGCTGCGCCTCAGTCAATGGATTTAGTCTCTACCCAATCTGTTTTGTCAGCTGATCGTGCCGGCGCTGACCGTGAGCGCATTAACGAGATACTGGCCCGCGCCGATGTGCAGGATCAACTGCTAAAACAGGGTGTTGACCTGGACGAAGTCGAGGCCCGCGTTGCGGCGTTGAGCGATGCAGAAGCACAGCAAATGGCCGAGCAACTTGAACAGCTGCCTGCCGGTGCTGGCGTTGTCGGTGCGTTGTTCGCCGTTTTCATTATTTTGCTGGTAACCGATATCCTCGGCCTGACCGACGTTTATCCGTTTACTCGCTAATATAGGCTGCTCATGACCTATCTGTTTGCTAACGCCCGCTTTGCGGGCGTTTTTATTATGCTGCTACTGCTTAGCGGCTGCGCACGCAATCCGGTACTGCTACAAAGTAGCTACCAAACACTACCTCCCCAGGCAGAAATAAACAGCGTGCCTTTCTATGCACAAACGGAGTTTCAGTGCGGTCCTGCTACGCTTGCGATGGTTCTTAATCATCAGGATGTCGAGACAGACATTGAGCAACTGATCCCACAAGTATTCTTGCCTGAGCGCGATGGCAGCGTACAGCCAGAAATGCTTGCGACGGTGCGACGTTATGATCAACTCGCTTACCCCATTCGCGGAACCATGGATACCCTATTAGGCCACTTAGCAGCGGGTGACCCAGTGGTAGTGATGCAGAATTTATCGCTGCCGATTTACCCTATGTGGCACTACGCCGTCGCCATTGGCTACGACCTGCCCAATGAGACATTAATTCTACGCAGTGGCGAAATTGAGCGTCATACGATGCCGTTTAGCCGCTTCGATGCGACCTGGGCCCGCACGGAGCGGTGGGGTTTTGTGGTGGCCGAACCGGGCACTCTACCCCTGGGTATAACCGCCCGTAACGCATTGGAAGCGATTAGCGCCTACGAGGAAACCCATGGGCCGAAAGCAGCGCTTTCAAGCTGGCAAGCGTTTGTAGCGCGCTACCCAGCCAATGCAATGGGGCAATTCGCATTAGGCAACGCGCTTTATGCCAACCAACAGCCCGACGAGGCTCGTAATGCCTTTAAGCGGGCAACAGAACTAGATGAGACGATGGGTGCGGCATGGTTAAATCTAGGGCTTATACTGCTTCAGCAAGATGCACCTGATGCCGCACGAGAGGCTTTGGCACAAGCTGCCTCGCTTGAAGGAGCTTGGCAGGATAAAGCACGCTTAGCCCTAGAAGGGATAGATAAGCATTAGAAATCAGTAATTTAAAATATACATTAATAATAACGAGCAAAAGTATGGTCCTGTAATTAGTAAAGTTGTCGGATGGCATACATTGCAAGTGAGTGCTTAAGTTGCATAAGGATAATATCTTCAAGCTGTTCGTTGGACTACCTGACCATTACCGGGAGAGGTGTCATGCAGAACTGCCTTTTGCTATGGAAGCACTCATATGATGATCATCTTTATTCACCAGATGTATCTACGTGTCCACAGGAATTAGTAGCGAGGGGCACTATCCCCTTCATCTCGCTGATTAAATTGTGATGATACATCGCCCTCTCCGCCAGTCCCGAGGACGTTTAGCGATCATTTTTGCCATCATCCTCTGTTTGATGTCGGCAGTTATGGGCAGCTACGTTTACAGCGCTTGCCAAAAAGCCAGTGCCGACTACACCAAACTGGTGAGTGACATTATATTGGCTCAGCAAGCAACGCCACAGCTGCGAACCGCACTGGAAGAAGCAAGCCACCAACCTAGCAACGAGCCTATTGAATATATTGATTACTTTGTTTCAGTGTCTAAACAGCATCTCAATAACATACAAACAACTATTGAACGCCATCGTTATCTCACCTCAAATGTCCAATACCTTACTCATCATTTCATTGAGCTTGATAGCCGCCTATCGATATTAAATCAGCAGGCCCTAGAGGCGCAGCAACGCCCAGAGCTTATTGAGCCGTTGCTGCGTGATGCTATGGAGATCAGTGGTTCCCAGGCGTGGTTTTATAACCAGCTGCTTGAAGAAATCCACGCTATTTCCCTACAACAACGCTTGGTAATGCAGCGGCTCTCTATCGCCGTTAGTGTGCTCCTGGTATTAATGGTTAGCGCAGCTATTACGCTATGCTTGGCGGTTATTCATCTTCACCGTCAGCGCAACTTAATGTATCAGCTGATGCTAACGGATGAATTAACGGGGTTATATAACCGGCGCCATTTGGTGGAAGTAGCATTCGCAGCGCTGACCCAAGCGCAGCGGGATAAAGCACCGCTGAGCCTGCTATTGCTCGACCTTGATCACTTCAAGCAAATCAACGACAAATATGGGCACCCTAGCGGCGATGAGGTGCTACGCCAAGTCAGTATAAAACTACGTCAGCTAAGTCGCCCATCCGATACATTAGCGAGAATTGGCGGAGAAGAATTTTGTTTACTGATGCCGAATACTTCCACCCATGATGCGCTCCAGGTGGCGGATCGGCTGCGCCGAGAGATAGAGGCAAATAAACTAAGCGACCTAGATCCGCACGACAACCCGACCATCAGCATTGGAGTGACGACGGGTAATGGAGGTACGCTTACGTTTGAACAACTGTATTCCTTTGCCGATAAAGCGCTTTATCAAGCCAAAGCGCTGGGGCGCAACCGGGTAGAAAGCCTGTTACCCCCCCTCACTTCCTCATCAGAGAACACCGATAAAGCATATATACAATCACTCATTAGCTAAGCCGGTGTCTATTTTATTGTTCTCGAATGAAAGCCAATGTCAAAAAACACGGTTTAAACCATTTTGTGCAGCCACTCGGTACGCCTCAGCCATGGTGGGGTAATTGAAGGTGGTGTTTACAAAGTAATTAAGTGTATTAGCTTCGCCTTTCTGCTGCATGATAGCTTGGCCGATATGCAAAATCTCAGACGCTTGGTCGCCAAAACAGTGAATGCCCAGTATTTCTAGGGTGTCCTGGTGGAAAAGGATTTTAAGCATGCCGACGGTATCACCGGTTATCTGCGCCCGGGCGGTATCTTTGAAAAAGGCTTTGCCTACTTCATAAGGTACTTTTGCTTCCGTCAGTTCACGCTCATTTGGGCCGAAGGAGCTGATCTCAGGGATCGTATAAATTCCTGTGGGCACATCGCTGACAAATCGGTACTCTTTTTCGAGTAGCTCATTACACGAGTTCAAGCCTTGATCGTAAGCTGCGCTTGCCAAACTCGGCCAGCCGATAACATCGCCTGCCGCATAGACATGGGGCACTTCGGTACGGTAATGCTCATCAACGCTTAGCTGGCCCCGACCATTTGCCTTCAAGCCAATGTTTTCGAGCCCCAGGCTGTCAGTATTGCCCGTGCGCCCGTTGGCCCACAGAAAGGCGTCAGCGCGAATTTTCTTGCCTGATTTTAGACGCACGACAACGCCTGATTCATCCCCCTCGACACTTTCATACTCTTCGTTATGACGAACCAACACACCGTGCTTGCGCAGGTGGTACGAGAGCGCATCGCTAATCTCGTCGTCCAAGAAGGACAGCAAACTGTCACGGTTATTAATTAGATCGACTTTGACACCTAATCCCGAGAAGATCGAAGCGTACTCACAGCCAATGACGCCAGCCCCGAAAATGACTAGGGTGCGCGGAGTGTGCGAGAGGCTTAATATCGTGTCTGAGCAATAAATGCGCGGATGTCGAAAGTTAATATCAGCCGGACGATAGGGGCGTGAACCAGTGGCAATCACAATTTTCTTAGCCACCAGTTCTTCCATGCCTTCTTGGCGGTCTCGCACCAGCAACGTATGTTCATCTTTAAAGCGAGCAACGCCATGAAATAGGTCGATGCGGTTACGAGCATAAAACGTCGTACGCATCTCTACCTGCTTGTCGATAGTGCCGCGTGAACGCTCCATCACTTTAGGAAAAGAAAACCAGCGTGGCTCACCAATATCGCGAAACATACGGTTGGTATTGAACGCCATGATCTGCTTGACCTGATGGCGTAAAGCTTTGGAAGGAATGGTACCCCAGTGGGTACAGTTGCCACCTACCTGAGCCTGCTTTTCAATAATGGCCACTCGCTTGCCATGCTTTGCAGCGTTAATGGCGGCACTTTCACCCGCAGGGCCCGTACCGATCACCACGACATCGTAATTGTGAACCGCCATACTCTCTGCATCTCCTTCCTAATATAGTTAAACAGTTTATGCTTAAACCATTATGGCTAAACCAATCCCCACCATGTCTTTCCAGCCAAGCACTTGCATGATTTCATAAACGTCAGAAGGCGCAGTTCAACCGAACATGCGCCTTCGTAGTTATGAATGTGGCGTGTTAGCGACGAGTGGCATCGTAGCCTAAATCGGCACCGCGGCTTTCATCACTGCGTCGACGAACGCTGCCGCGCTTACGGTTCTCTTCTTCGCAAACCTCATCTTTACCGCCGCAAATATCACAGCCGTCTTTCATGCCTATTTGGTTCAAACCGCCACACGAACCAGCAATAGGTTTACGGCCCATTATCACACCCACGGCCATTACGCCCATAATGAGTGCCATAAAACCGAATACCAGTAGCCAAATCGCCATATCAACCTCCCAGCAATACACTGTTTAGCGTTACTCTCTTTATCTTACCTTCAGACAACTCTATGCCTACAACATTCAGTCCGATACGTGCCGCACGATTTCCTTACTTAAGCTATTGTAACCCATGACGATACTCTTATCAGCGCTACAGATAGGTCATTAATGAGGCCTATTGCACAACGCTCCTTCAAACATGCTTATAAACAAACAGGGCTGACCCAAAGGCCAGCCCTGCTGATAGACGATCGATACAAAGCCGATTGTTTATCCGCCGAAATCATCCAACAGGATATTTTCCGGCTCAACCCCCATATCAAGCAACAGCTTGATAACTGAGGCGTTCATCATAGGCGGCCCACACATGTAGTACTCACAATCTTCAGGCGCCGGATGGTCCTTAAGATAGTTTTCGTACAGCACGTTATGGATAAAGCCTGTCGGCCCTTCCCAGTTATCTTCAGGCTGAGGATCAGAAAGCGCCAAGTGCCACTCAAAGTTGGGGAACTCTTCGGCTAACTGGTCGTACTCTTCGTTATAGAACGTTTCACGCCAAGAACGTGCACCGTACCAGAAGGTGATTTTGCGATCAGACTTCAAGCGCTTCAACTGATCGAAGATATGGCTACGCATCGGCGCCATACCTGCACCACCACCGATAAAGATCATTTCAGCGTCAGTATCACGGGCAAAGAACTCACCGAACGGGCCCATAACCGTCACCTTATCGCCTTCTTTCAAGCTAAAGACGTAAGTCGACATCAAGCCTGGCGGATGGTCAGTGCCAGGAGGCGGCGTCGCGATACGGATATTGAACTTGAGAATACCCTTTTCATCGGGGTAGTTCGCCATAGAGTAAGCACGAATCACTTCCTCATTGTTCTTGTGGGAAATTTTGAACATATCGAATTTTTCCCAATCACCCCGGTACTCCTCTTCAATATCGAAGTCTGAGAACTTGACATCGTAAGGGGGTGCTACAAGCTGCACATAGCCACCGGCACGGAAGGCAACTTCTTCGCCTTCAGGCAGTTTCAGGTTCAGCTCTTTGATGAAGGTGGCAACATTGGGATTAGCAATCACCTCACATTCCCACTTCTTCACCCCGAACACTTCTTCAGGCACTTCTACTTTCATGTCCTGCTTCACAGGTACCTGACAAGAGAGGCGCCAACCCTCTTTCTTCTCACGCATGGTGAAGTGCGACTCTTCCGTTGGCAGGATTGAGCCACCACCCTCTTCTACCCGGCACTTACACTGGGCACAAGAACCACCGCCACCACATGCGGAGGAGAGGAAAATACCGTTAGCAGCAAGCGTATTTAGCAGCTTACCGCCAGCCTGGGTCTTCAAAGTATGTTCGGGGTCGTTGTTGACCTCAATGGTCACATCCCCGCTACTCACAAGCTTACTGCGCGCTGCCAGAATGATCGCCGTTAAGCTAATAACGATGACCGTGAACATGACAACACCGAGCAAGATGACTGCTGTATCAACCATGTCGGTTTCCTATTGCTGAAGGTTTCCTGTTACCCAGCGCTGCGTTTAGCAGCGCTGGGAAAAACCGGCTCCGATTAAAGCTGAATGCCTGAGAAGGACATAAAGCCCAACGACATTAGCCCCACGGTGATGAAAGTAATGCCCAGTCCTTGAAGGCCAGCTGGCACATCGCTGTACTTCAGCCTTTCACGAATACCTGCCAGCGCGGCAATTGCCAGCGCCCAGCCGGTACCCGCACCAAAGCCATAGACAACGGCCTCACCGAAGTTATAGCTACGCTCTACCATGAACAGTACGCCACCCAGGATGGCGCAGTTAACGGTAATAAGCGGCAGGAATACCCCCAGCGCGTTATAGAGCGACGGCACATACTTATCAAGGAACATCTCCATGATTTGTACCAGCGCCGCAATAACGCCAATGTATGAGAGCAGGCCAAGGAAAGACAGATCTATATTTTCAGCACCACTAATACCGGTCCAGGTCAGTGCACCTTCCTGAAGCAAGTAGGTGAATACCAAGTTATTTACCGGCACGGTAACGGTTAATACAACGATAACCGCAATACCCAAACCTATCGCTGACGATACTTTTTTGGACACTGCCAAGAAAGTACACATCCCCAAAAAGAAGGCCAGTGCCATGTTTTCAACAAATACCGAGGCAACAAAAAGACTCAGATAATGTTCCATGTTACACGGCCTCCTTGGGCTGGGTATTTTCCTTCATTTTGAACTCATTATCTTCAACCTGCTCAGGGTTAACGGAACGTAGCACCCAGATGAGCAGACCAATAATGAAGAACGCAGAAGGTGGCAGTAACAGCAAGCCGTTGGGGACGTACCAACCACCATCTTGAATGGGCTGAAGGATAGTAAAACCAAACACGCTACCTGAGCCAAGCAATTCACGTACGAAACCGACCACCATGAGAACGAAGCCATAGCCTAAGCCATTGCCGACACCATCCAAAAACGACATGCCAGGCGTGTTAGACATCGCAAAGCCTTCTGCACGTCCCATAACGATACAGTTGGTAATGATCAAACCCACAAATACGGAAAGCTGTTTAGACATTTCGTATGCGTACGCTTTCAGAATCTGATCTACCACGATAACCAGTGAGGCAATAATGGTCATCTGTACGATGATACGAATCGAAGAAGGAATGTGATTTCTGATCAACGATACGAATAGATTAGAAAATGCCGTTACGAAGATAACCGCCAGTGCCATAACGAGCGATACGCTCATGCTGGTGGTTACCGCAAGCGCCGAACAGATCCCCAATATTTGCAGCGCAATGGGGTTGTTCTGGAAAATCGGCGCCGTTAAAACGCCTTTTGCATTTACGTCCGCCATGATTAGGCCCCCTCAACGTCTTCGAAGTTGGTATCGGTCTCTTCGGCGTCTTCCGGCTCAGTACCACTACGGAATCTTGCCAAATAGGGACCGAAAGCCTCTTCGCTTAACCAGAACTGCAGCATGTTGGTTACGCCGTTACTGGTTAGCGTCGCGCCAGATAGCGCATCTACTTCGTATTCGTCGCTAGCACCGCCTTTGGTCAGGTGAATCTCCGGTGAGAGGTCACCCTCTTCATCGTAAATTTTCTTCCCTTCCCACTGAGCCTGCCAGCGCGGATTGTTAACTTCAGCACCCAGACCTGGCGTTTCGCTGTGCTCATAGTAGGTGATACTGACAATAGTATTGCCATCACCTTCTACTGCCAGGAAGCCACGCATGAGTCCCCAAAGACCTTGGCCCCGAATAGGTAGCACGATCTGTTCCGGGTCATCTTCATTGCCAATCAAATACACTGTGGCATAGTTTTCAACCCGTGACAGTCCCGCAATGTCCTGATCACCCGATAATGTACGACCCGAGGCTGGGTCACTCGCAGCCTCAAAACTGTCATAAGTATCGGGATCAAACTCTTCGGAGTACTCACCGGTATCCAGATCAACGACCCGAGCGGTAATTTCCTCGTTAAATACCTCTTCAACATCCATGCCCGGCTCATACAGCTTGGCAACGTTCAAGATATTGGTTTTACGGTCGAGCTCCTGATTAAGCTGCTGCATTGGTCGCAAAGCGACTGCTGCAGTCGAGACAATGACGGAGCACACAATACACAATGCAAACGCCACAATCAGGACTTTCTTGATGGAGTTATTACCTTGTGCCATTAGGCGGTCTCCTCGGCCGGAACGCCGGTACGCTTCACGCGACGCTTGATATTGGCCTGGACGAAGAAATGGTCAATCAGCGGTGCAAACAGGTTAGCGAAGAGAATCGCCAGCATGATGCCTTCCGGGAAAGCCGGGTTTACAACGCGAATCAAGACAGTCATTACACCAATCAGCGCACCAAATAGCAGCCGCCCCTGATTGGTCATTGAGGCTGACACCGGGTCGGTCGCCATGAACACCATACCGAAGGCAAAACCACCAATGACCAAGTGCCAATACCATGGCATGGCAAACATCGGGTTGGTGTCAGAACCTACCAGGTTAAACAGTGCACTGGTCGCCACCATCCCCAGGAAGACGCCGAGCACGATTCGCCATGAAGCAATACGTGTCCACAACAGTACCGCTAAACCGATCAAGATCGCCAGGGTTGAGACTTCACCGACAGAGCCGGGAACAAAGCCAAGGAAAGCATCCCACCAACTATAGGTACTCGTCATTTCTGCCATACTTTCTTGGAAAGCAAGCGAGAGAGGAGTAGCCCCGGTATAGCCATCCGCTGCAACCCATACGGCATCGCCCGATATTTGCGCGGGGTAAGCGAAGTACAGAAAAGCACGTCCGGTCAGCGCAGGGTTCAGGAAGTTCTTACCCGTGCCACCGAAGATTTCTTTACCAATGACAACACCGAAGGTAATACCTAAAGCAACTTGCCAAAGCGGAATCGTCGCGGGCAGTATTAACGCGAACAGTACCGATGTGACGAAAAAGCCTTCATTAACTTCGTGGCCGCGCTTGATGGCAAACAGTACTTCCCAGAAACCACCCACTACAAACGTTACCAAATAGATAGGTAAGAAGTAGGTAGCCCCTAAGACAAAGTTCGCCCACAAGCTGCTGGGATCGTGCCCAGACGCCAATGTCATCAAAATTGCTTCGCGCCAACCGCCCATAGACGCGTATCCCGCGTCGATAGCCGTGTTAGCTTGCCAGCCAGCATTCCACATGCCAAAGAACATGGCCGGGAAAGTACACAACCATACCGTGATCATGATGCGTTTAAGATCAATACCATCACGCACATGAGCAGTGGTTTTAGCAACGCTCGGCGGCGTGTAAAAAATGGTATCGACCGCTTCAAATAACGGATAGAACTTTTCGTACTTTCCGCCTTTGTGGAAGTGCGGCTCGATATTTTGGAGTGTCTGTTGAATACCCATCATCAGGCCTCTTTCTCGATCATGGTGAGATTGTCACGCAGGATGGGGCCATATTCGTATTTGCCTGGGCAAACATACGTGCATAGCGCCAGATCCTCTTCGTCCAGCTCCAAACACCCAAGCTGCATGGCAACCTCAATGTCACCCACGATCAGCGAACGCAGTAGCTGAGTTGGCATAATATCCAACGGCATCACCGTTTCATAAGAACCAACGGGCACCATGGCGCGCTCTGAGCCATTGGTTGATGTGGTTGGTGCGTAGTTACGCAAGCCCTTGAATCTGGAAAGGTAAATACCCAGAACCGAATGTCGATCTGCGCCCAACGACAGCCAGCCCATTAAGATGCGCTTATTACCTTCTTCAATCAGACTAACTTGATTGTTAAAACGCCCCAGGTAGGTAAGCTTGCCTTCGGCAGTAAAGCCAGAGAACACAGAACCAGAAATCACGCGAGTGTCATCGGGTTTGATGACTTCTTCTGCCAGGAGTTCCTCTGTGCTAGCACCGACACGCGTTCGCACCAGGCGAGGATTTTCAGCACGCGGCCCCCCAATGGCGACCACACGGCTCATATCCAGCTTACCTTCTACAAAGAACTTACCGAACGCGATAACGTCCTGATAGCCGATGTGCCACACCTTTCTATGCAGTGCGACAGGAGAAAGGAAGTGGATATGAGTGCCCACTAGACCGGCAGGATGCGGCCCAGCAAAGCTTTCTGCCTTGACGCCGTCAACATCGCCACCTGGAATTGAGGCATTTTCACCCGTGCATAAGAAGACGTTGCCCTCGGTCAGGCGCGCTAACACCTTGAGGCCGTCCTCGAATGCCTGCGACTGTTCATTAATGATCAGTTCAGGATCAGGGCTAAGTGGATGGGTATCCATAGCAGTTACAAAAATATCGGCCGGGGTGCTGTCAATGGCCGGAGTACGCGAAAAGGGACGGGTACGTAGCGCCGTCCAGAGTCCCGACTCCACCAGTTGGTCAACAACGACCTGACGTTCAAGCTGCGCTAAGGCATTACGATCATGAGCAGCGAATTCAACCGCTTCCTCAGTTTCGTCGACTTTGATCACGACAGATAGTAAACGACGTTTTTCGCCACGGTTTATTGCAAGCACTTCACCGGCAGCGGGCGCTGTATAGCGCACACCATCAATTTTCTTATCGGTGAAGAGCAATTGGCCTAGTTTGACCTTATCCCCTTCCCGGACCTCCATTGTTGGCTTCATGCCAACATAGTCGGTACCCAGGATTGCCACGTGGCGCACAGGCCGCGCATCTTCAATACGCTGCTCGGGCGCTCCCGCGATGGGGAGATCCAGGCCTTTTTTGACTTCGATCATAGTCTCGCCCAGTTGTTGGATCGGATATACGAAGGTAAGGGGTTCGAATGCTTATTTTCTGCTCAGCGAATGCTTATTTTCTGCTCAGATTGTTACCAGTCCGGCCCAAGTAGCACTTGAACCACCCCGAAAAATCCATCGTATTATAAAGACAAGCGCGTCCAATGACCACATCCCTTAAGATCGCAAAAGGTGCTATATACTTTGGCTAAAAGGCTTTACAAAAATCAAAAAAGCGCCACCCGAAGGTGACGCTGCATCATAATTTAGCCTGACAGCCCGCCTACGAGCTAAGCGAGCACCATTATTTAACGCGGCAGCTTTAAAAACCGCACATTAGACATCTGCTGTAAAATTCTCACGACTTGGCAGCTATAGCCAAATTCGTTGTCGTACCACATGTAAACAACAGCATGATGACCGTTGGCGATGGTGGCTTTGGCATCAACAATACCGGCATGACGGTTACCCACGAAGTCCGACGAAACCACCTCGGCGGAGTCGACAAAGTCAATTTGCTTCTGGTAAGCAGAATCAATCGACATCCGGCGCAGGTAGTCATTTAGCGCAGCGGCATCGGTGGTTTTATCCAGGGTCAGGTTAAGAATGGCCATGGAAACATTCGGGATGGGCACACGAATCGCGTTACCGGTCAGCTTTCCCTCAAGCTCAGGCAGTGCCTTTGAGACGGCTTTAGCGGCACCCGTCTCGGTCAACACCATATTCAGAGCTGCACTACGACCACGACGATCGCCTTTATGGTAGTTATCGATAAGGTTCTGGTCATTAGTGTACGCATGCACGGTTTCCACGTGACCATTTACCACGCCATACTCATCATTCAGCACTTTCAGTACAGGCACGATAGCGTTGGTGGTACACGAAGCAGCCGACACGATAAGGTCGTCATCACCAATGGACTCATGGTTAATGCCATAGACAATATTTTTAATATCGCCTTTACCTGGGGCTGTCAGCAGCGCCTTGGCAGCACCCTTGCACTGCAGATGTTGCCCTAGGCCTGCATCATCGCGCCAAATACCGGTGTTATCGACAATCACCGCGTTATGAATACCGTACTCGGTGTAATCAATCTCGCTGGGTGAATCTGCGTAGATGACCTGAATGACATTGCCATTCACTATTAAAGAACGCGCCTCTGCATCGACCATGATAGTGCCGTCAAACGGACCATGGACGGAATCACGGCGCAGCAGGCTAGCGCGTTTCTCAAGGTCTTTTGCTACATCGCCGCGGCCACGAACGACGATAGCGCGTAAACGCAGCAGATTACCGCCACCGGCTTTCTCAACCATCACCCGCGCCAGCAAACGACCGATACGGCCAAAACCGTAGAGCACGACATCTTGCGGCTCGCCGGTACTGGCGCCAGGCTGGTAGCCGTCAATGATTTCGCCCAGCTCTTTACGCAGGAAGGCGTCAACATCGCCGCCACCCTGGCGCTTAAACATTACCCCTAACTTGCCCACATCCACGTGCGCAGGCCCAAGGTTTAGCGCAACCATACTTTTGAGAATTGGGTAAGTATCCTCAACGGAGAGTTCGGTTCCCTCCAGTTTGCGCACGAAGCGGTGATCTTTAAGAATCCGGATAACTGACCGTTTGATCAGCGAACGTCCAAACATGGTGGCAACGACATTGTTCTGACGATAGAGCTGCCCAACTAACGGGATCATTTGCTCCGCCAAGGCTTCGTTGCCCTGCCATTCTTGAAAAACGTTTTCGAGCGCTTGCTGACTCACGTGCGGCCTCATCAGGTAGTGGAAACAGGAAGTGGGAACGGGGTCGTAGACAAATCAATTGATGCTTATTATCCGGGGCAAGCGCAGTGGTCGCAATGAATGGATAGTCGCACAACATGTAGGGGTATTACAGAATCGTCGATCTCACTACAAAAAAGAACGATTCTAAAAGATTCAGCCGCTACCTTAAGCCGCGGCACTCTAACTGAAACGGGTGATCGTGTATGATCTGTTTTCCGTTTCAGCGCAAAACGATATCTTGCTTATGCCGACATTCTCTTTGCTCGAACCGCCCCAGCCTCAAGGGACACGCGACACACTTTACTGGACAGCGCCGCCGGGCAGTGCGACTGCGCTGGCACTTTCCCGCGTTGCGGCTCATGCTCCCATCTTGGTGATCACCCCCAGTACAGCCAGTGCACAGCGCCTGGAACAAGATCTCTACTTTTATAGCGATGTGCCGGTTTTACCCTTTCCCGACTGGGAAACACTGCCTTACGATAGCTTCTCCCCCCACCAGGATATTGTTTCAGCAAGGCTACGCACGCTGCGTCAACTACAAGATGGCGTTCGCGGTATTGTTCTGGTCCCCATCAATACGCTGATGCAACGATTACCACCGGTTGAATATATTGCTGGCCGGGTAATGACGCTAAAAACCGGCGAGCGTTTAAATCGGGAAGCATTTCGTGAATCACTTTCCAGGGCGGGCTACCGCGCCGTTGAAACAGTATACGAACCCGGCGAATACGCCATGCGTGGCGCGCTGATCGACCTGTTTGCGATGGGTATGGATGAGCCGATTCGCATCGACCTGTTTGATGATGAAATTGACACGCTGCGCCATTTCGATCCAGGCAGTCAGCGCTCGACAGATAAACTGGATGCATTGGAACTACTGCCTGCCCACGAATACTCGCTGAGCCGCAGCGCTATCGCCTGTTTTCGTGAGCAGTTTGAAACCCTGTTTGATGTCGATCCGCGCCAGTGCCCACTTTACAACGATGCGCTAAAAGGCATTCCATCGCCGGGCCTCGAACATTACTTACCGTTGTTTTTTGATCAAACCGCCTCGCTGTTTGATCACCTGACCGATGATACCCGGGTGGCACTCCTGCCGGGCGTTTTTGATGCGGCCGAGCAGCACTGGCGGTCAATTGATGCCCGCTACGTTAATTTAGGCGTTGATCCAACCCGCCCCCTCCTGCCTCCGCATCGGGCATTTTTTCCTGTTAATGATGTATTTTCGGCAATTAAGGCCCGGCCGCGTATAGAGCTGACCGACGATAGCGAACAGCGCCACGCCCAACATCCCGAAGCTTTGCCGCTTCCCACGCTATCTATCAATGCCCGCGCCAAACAACCGTTAGGCGAACTAGCTGCGTTTCTGAAATCTCACGACCAGACCCGCATGCTTTTTGTGGCGGAGTCCAGAGGGCGCCGCGAAGCGCTGGAAGAAATATTAGCGCCTCTTGGGCTTCCCCTGCCCCACGTTAATAGCTTTCACGATTTTCTAGCCAGCAAGCATACTTATGCAATTACTGAAGGCTTGGTTGACAGCGGCCTATGGCTGAACAACCCCAGCGTTGCGGTGATTAGCGAAACGGAGCTGTTTGGCGATGTGGTACGCCAAAGCCGACGGCGCGAAAAAGCTACCGATGATAACGAGCTTGCGGTTCGTCACCTATCAGAACTGCGCGAAGGCGCCCCGGTCGTTCACCAGGCCCATGGTGTGGGGCGCTATTTGGGCTTGGAAACGCTAGAGGCAGGCGGCCAGGCGAGTGAGTTTCTGGCGCTCTCTTACGCCGATGGCGCCAAACTTTATGTGCCCGTTGATAGCCTGCACCTCATTTCTCGCTACAGCGGTGCCGATGACGAACTGGCGCCGCTACACAAGCTTGGTTCGGATCAATGGGAAAAAGCCCGCCGCAAAGCTGCGGAGAAGATCCGCGATACGGCTGCTGAACTACTAGATGTCTACGCCCGCAGGGAAGCCCAGCAAGGCGTTGTCTACGAAGCGCCAGGCGATGAATATGTTCGTTTTGCGAGCAACTTCCCGTTTGAAGAGACCGCCGATCAGCACGCAGCGATTGAGGCTGTTATAAGCGACATGACATCGCCACAGCCAATGGATCGCGTTGTTTGCGGCGACGTGGGCTTCGGCAAAACCGAAGTCGCCATGCGGGCGGCTTTCCTGGCCGTGCAATCCGGTCGCCAAGTGGTAGTACTGGTACCCACAACGCTATTGGCACGCCAGCATTTTGAGAACTTTCGCGACCGTTTTGCCGATACCGCCGTCAACATTGGTTTGATCTCACGCTTTACCAGCGGAAAAGACGCCAACCAAACACTGGAGAGCATCAAAAGCGGCCAAACTGATATCGTTATTGGCACCCATAAACTGCTCTCCAAGAGCGTTGAGCTACCCAAGATGGGCTTACTAATCATTGATGAAGAGCACCGTTTTGGCGTGGCGCAAAAAGAGAAGCTTAAAACACTGCGCGCTGAAGTCGATATTTTGACATTAACGGCAACGCCCATACCGCGCACACTGAATATGGCCATGAGCGGTATCCGCGACCTTTCCATTATCGCAACGCCCCCCGCTCGCCGCCTATCAGTCAAAACCTTCGTCCAGCAGCACGACACCAGCATTATTAAAGAAGCATTACTGCGTGAAATCCTACGCGGTGGCCAGGTCTATGTGCTGCATAACGAGGTTAAAACGATTGAGAACAGTGCGGAAAAGATTCGAGAATTAATTCCCGAAGCCCGGGTGGCGGTAGCCCATGGCCAGCTCCCTGAGCGCAGCCTGGAACGGATCATGTCAGACTTCTACCACCGTCGCTTTAATGTGCTGGTGTGCTCAACCATTATTGAAACCGGTATTGACGTACCTAGCGCCAATACGATCATTATTGAACGCGCCGATAAGTTTGGCCTGGCACAGCTGCACCAATTACGGGGTCGCGTAGGCCGCAGCCACCATCAGGCTTACGCTTACCTATTAACGCCACCTCCCAAAGCCATGACGCGAGATGCTATCAAACGCCTGGAAGCGATCAGCGCCTCAGATGATTTAGGCGCTGGCTTCACCCTGGCCAGCCACGATATGGAAATCCGCGGGGCTGGCGAGCTGTTGGGTGATGAGCAGAGCGGCCAGATGGAAACCATCGGTTACACACTCTACATGGAGATGCTGGATCGTGCTGTGAAAGCCATACGTGCTGGTAAAACACCGAATATCGATGCGCCTTTCAATACCGGCGTGGAAATTAGCCTTAACCTGCCGGCACTGATTCCGAATGATTATATTCACGATGTGCAACAACGGCTCGTCATGTATAAGCGGATTGCCAATACGCAAAGCGATAGTGAGCTTAAAGAGCTACAGGTTGAGCTGATTGACCGGTTTGGATTGCTACCCGCACCGCTAAAAAATCTAATTCGCCAAACCAAGCTTCGCCATCGTGCTGAGCAATTAGGTATCAGCAAGATTGAGGCTGGAGAGACCCGAGGGCGGGTGCTGTTTGATGGCAGCACCCAAGTCGATCCTTTAACGCTAGTCACCCTCATTCAGACCTCGCCTAAGCATTACCGTTTAGACGGTTCTGACACGTTAAGATTTGAATTGCCTATGGAAAGTGTCGACAAGCGCTTCCAGCAGCTCGAAAACTTACTCAGCACGCTTAATCAAAAAGTAGCGGCGGCGTGAACCTTGGGGCAAACTTGCCACTAGCCATGCCTTATTGGTTCACAACGCGCATCAGCAGTGATTAACACATTAGGAACGACCATGAATATACGCGATACTTTTACCCTTTGGGGCCCTACCAGCTTGGCAGTTTTATTAGCCGCAAGCTTGGCGAGCCCCGCTTTTGCGCAACCGACTGAAGAGAAAGCCGATAGCCAGGCACAGGAAATCAGCATCGACGCCGTCGACAGCGCCGCTCAGGTGGCTGATCAGAATGAACTGCCCCGTGGCCATTTCCGCCTTCCTGAAAGCGGTGACGTGATTGGGAAGCGTTATACCGTCGTTGTCGAAGACCCCGAGCAAACACTGATTGATATCGCCCGTCGACATAATATTGGCTATGAAGAGATCCGCATGGCCAACCCCGATGTCAGCCTATGGGTACCCGGCGTAGGTACCGAAGTAGTGATCCCCGCTCAGTACATATTGCCGCCTGCCCCGCGCGAAGGCGTTGTTGTGAACCTTTCGGAACTACGTCTTTACTACTACCCCGCTGACAAGCCGGGCATTGTCGAAACCTATCCGGTAAGCGTAGGCCGGGATGAATTTGCAACGCCTGTTGGCATTACCCGCACCACTGTCAAAGTTAAAGACCCCGCCTGGTCACCGCCCTCTTCTATGCGTCGCGAGGCAGCCGAACGCGGCGAACCGGCACCTTCTGTCGTACCGCCCGGACCAGACAACCCCTTGGGTGAGCACGCGATTTTGCTGGCCATGCCGAGCTACTTGATCCATGGCACCAATCGCCCTGACGGCGTTGGGATGCGAGTAAGCCGCGGCTGCATTCGTATGTACCCGGAAGACATTGAATCACTTTATGAGCGTTTACCGAGTGGCACTCAAGTTAATCTGATAGACGCGCCATTCAAAGCAGGCTGGGCAGCCGATGGCACGCTGTTCGTGCAGTCATTTCCTCAACTGGAAGAAAACGCGGAAGGCTTTGAGCCACTGCTCATCGCTATTGAGCGGGTCAATGAGCTTACTGACGAAGATATTGAAATCGACGCCGAACAGATACAGCGCGCCGTCGAAACGCCGGACGGCCAATTTGTTGCACTTTATGGGCCGCAAGCTGTCGAGCCAGAACCCGAGCCTGTTGAACTGATTGATGAGATTGAACTCAGCAAGTCATCCACTACTAATGAAGACGCATAAAAAACAGCTGCAACAAAAAACCCCGCCAAGGCGGGGTTTTTTGCGTAGCTAGCGGCAAAAACTGCTTGCCCAGCGTTTTAATTTGCTAACGCCATACTAACTACACCTTCATCCAGCAGCTACCAAGATAGTCTAGCGACATTCTCGATAGCCCAAGCAGAATTACTTCTGCATGGAACGCTGGAACTGACGGCTCATTTCTTCACGGTTCTGCTCAGACATCTGCAGAGCAGCCTGCGCATCGCGCTGGGCTTGGTTAGCAGTGTTCAAAGCTTGTGAAGCCATGCTGCGTGCTTCTGCTGCGTCAGCCTGTGCAGATTCTGCAGTCATGCGAACTTCTTCCAGTGCGCCGGTAGAAGCACAGCCTGCTAGGATTGCCAGTGAAGCGGCAGCAGCAGTCATTTTCAGAGTAGTTTTCAAAGTCATAATGTTCTCCTTGAGTCGTCCTTGGGTACTACGTTTAGGGTATGACAAAAGCAAGACTAAAAGCTTAGCTTAAATTTGTCTACCTGCGGTGCAGGTTCTTTACAATGACTTGTGCCATAAAGCACGCAAGCCAAACGCCGTTTTATAATAGACCACAGCGGTTGTCTATAGCCACTTGTTTAAAACCTCGAACTTCCTTCAACGGCAATAGCTTAACGGATCACTACCCGGGTGCCAACACCCACCAAATCCGTTAAGCGATCAATTTGCTCGTTAGTAACGGCAACACACCCTTGGGTCCAATGAAAGCGCCCATGGATATCGGGATCGGCACTACCCAGACCGTGGATACCAATCGCCCCACCTAGGGCCGTGTCTTGCGGCGGATATCCGTTACGACGGTAGTAGTCGAAGTAATTTTCATAATCTGCTTGGGAATAAATTCCCTTTTCTAACGCCATTCGTGCATGGGGCGGTGTTGGAAAATCAATGCCCATGAAGGTGCGCCACTGGCTTTGATAATTAAAACGATTGATACGAAACTCGCCCTTTGGGGTCACGTTATCACCACGAACCCGCTGGGTCTTCGCCCCAGAACGCCCTAGTGAAATAGGCATAAAACGCTCAATCAGCGCACTTCCACGAAATACGCTAAGCGTTGCCTCTTTATCATCAACCAATACCCAAAGCTCGTTACTATGGCGCGGTAAATGGGCGCGAGTAAGCATTGTTTCGATAAGATCAGAAGGGCCAGCTTGGCTAGGTGCATTAACAGCTGCGCTGGCAACTGCAGGCCAGCTCAGCGCCATGGCTAAAAAACGACGGCGATTTACAGGAATCATGGTATTTCTCGAAACAAATTGGCCGTTACAAGTCCGATTAGGCGCATCTGGTGGCTGTTATACCCTATTCCCATACCGGCTGTTAGTGATTTCGTCATCTCTCGCATTAAATGCCTTGCAACTCTTCCATACTGGCCATCATATGGCGTATTTCTGAATTATGTCCTTCGGCTAGCGAATCAAAGAACTCCGCTTCGGGTTTAATTCTCGACCGTAAAGCACGATGCTCATACATCGCTTGTAAGCGCTCATGAGCGATGGTGGCAGTTTTCATCGCATCTTCGAGGGAACCTATAACAGTTTCCTCTGCCATTCGATCCAATTCGGGCGGTTCAGGAAATTCACTTGACTCATCGAACCACGTTTCTAATAGCTTCGAATGGTCTGTACCGTCGTTAAACAGGTCTTCAAGCCCCGTTTTCATTTGCAATTCGCGACTAGCCAAGTAATCCAAACCCATTTTTAAGCGTTCATTATCTGCCTTATCAGCGGCCTCACCGTACTGACGCGCCATCCGCGCGTGAAAACCTGCCGCCCATTCGACTAAATCTTTAATTTGGTTATAGCGCATCATGATCTCCTTTTCGTGGTGCTTACTTGACTATTGAGCAGTAAGTCTCTTACCACTCCAGGCTGGTTTCGCGCAAAGCTTCTATTTCTCGCTTGGCATCCTGAAGCTTACCCAATAATTGTTGACGTAAACTCGCTTGACCACCCACTGTAATCATAGCGGGATTATGCGATGCGCGCCGCGCCGCACCTTCATCACTATGCAGGCGCTCAAGCTGGCCAGCCAGCCAATTCAACCAACTCTCTGGCTCAGCCTTTAAGTCACGCAAGCGCTGTAGCTCTGCCAAGGCCGGGCCATCACTTGCCAACAACACATTCCAGCGGTGTTCTGACAAGCGCGCATGTTCGGTGACTTCGCGCAAAAGCGACTCTAATGCCAGCTCAAAGAGAGCCAGAGCACCTTCCTCCAACGCCATCTGACGTGATGGAGTATGCTCATCTTCTCCCACTGAGGAAGTGGCTAGTAGCTCCGCCTGATAGAGCAATTGGTTGGTTCGAGATCGTGCATTCACTTGCGCTTATCCTCCACGTGCCATTTACCGGCTTCAAACATGGCTTTCCAACCGGTAGCTTTACCCTCTTCATCTGTCATCACGTACTGCTCTTTGCTCTTACGTGAATAACGGATTTGAGCGGGTCGGCCATCTGGATCTTCACTGGGCGCTTTGAGAATAAAATGATATTTCTCAGGCAGCTCATCAGCATGCGCTTTCAGTTCTTTCACTAACGGCGGCCGCGTTTCGCGATTTTTAGGAAATTTGCTCGCTGCCAAAAATAAGCCGCTTGCCCCATCGCGCAGTACGTAATGGTCGTCCACTTTTTGACAGGCCAACTCCGGCATAGGAATGGGGTCCATTTTCGGCGGAGCCACTTCACCGCTCCTCAACAATTTGCGTGTGTTTTTACACTCGCTATTGGTGCACCCAAAATACTTGCCAAAGCGACCTGATTTCAACTGCATTTCAGAGCCGCACTTATCGCATTCAATCACCGGGCCATCGTAGCCCTTAATCTTGAATTTGCCGCTTTCCACTTCGTAGCCGTCACAATCGGGGCTGTTACCACAAATATGCAGCTTGCGAGTTTCATCAATCAGGTAGTTGTCCATCGCTGTACCACACTTTGGGCAACGACGCTTGGCCCGCAGTGCATCGGTTTCAGCTTCTTCACCCGCATCTTCGGCTACCGACTCTTCACCGGGAATCAAGTCAATGGTGGTTTTGCAACGCTCCTTGGGCGGCAAATTATAGCCACTACAGCCCAAGAACACGCCTGTAGAAGCTGTGCGAATTTGCATATGGCGGCCACACTTTGGGCAATCGATATTGGTGGGCACCGGCTGGTTGGGACGCATGCCATCGTCGCTTTCAGCCTTAGCAAGCTCGTCACGGAACTCACCATAGAAAGCATCTAGCAAGGCCTGCCAGTTACGCTCACCTTCTGCGACTTCATCCAGACTATCTTCCATACGAGCGGTGAACGAAAAGTCCATTAAATCAGGGAAGGACTCCTTCAACCGCTCAGTAACGATGTCGCCCAGTTTCTCCGCATAAAAACGACGATTTTCTAACTTCACATAGCCGCGATCCTGGATCGTGGAGATGATTGATGCATAGGTGGAGGGGCGACCAATCCCCTGTTTTTCAAGTTCTTTAACCAGGCTTGCTTCAGTGTAACGCGGTGCGGGCTTAGTAAAGTGCTGTTGAGGATCGAGCGCCTCCAGCGCCATGGAAGTGCCTTGAGGCAAATCAGGCAAGCTCTGATCTTCATTTTTACCGCTGGGTTTCATCACCCGGGTATAACCATCGAATTTCAACACGCGGCCTTTCGCGCGCAGCTCATAACCATCGACCTCAACGGTGAGCGTACTAGACAAATACTCCGCGGGCGTCATCTGACAAGCCACAAACTGACGCCAGATCAGCTCATAAAGGCGTTCTGCATCGCGTTCCATACCGGCCAGATCCGACGCTTTACGCTCAACGCTAGACGGACGAATGGCTTCGTGAGCCTCTTGGGCGCTCTCTTTGCTACTGTAACGATTAGGCGCTTCTGGCAGATAGCGCTTACCGAACTCATCACCAATGTAACTACGCACGCTTTCTACTGCATCTTTCGAGAGATTGGTAGAGTCGGTACGCATATAGGTGATGTAGCCCGCCTCATAAAGGCGCTGGGCCATGGTCATGGTTTTCTTGACAGAAAAGCCTAACCGGCCACTTGCCGCTTGCTGCAGCGTCGAGGTGATAAAGGGTGCCGTGGGCTTTGAACTGGTGGGCTTATCTTCCCGCGAGGTAATCGCCAGCTTGGCTTTTCTAAGCTGTTCAATACGCGCCAGAGTGTCTTTTTCAGAGGTAGGCTTAAAGGCCTTGCCATCCTGACGAACCAGGGCAAAACGCACTAGCTCCCCTTCTGGTGAGGCTAAATCTGCGTGCACATCCCAAAACTCCTCGGGGATAAAGGCACGAATTTCACGCTCACGCTCGACAATCAGCCGAACCGCGACTGACTGCACACGGCCCGCTGACAGCCCACGCGCTACTTTCGCCCACAAAAGAGGCGAGAGCATAAAGCCCACGACACGATCCAGGAAGCGTCGCGCCTGCTGTGCTTCTACACGGGGTATATTCAGCGCGCCAGGCGCCTTGAACGCATCCTGAATAGCGTTTTTGGTGATTTCATTAAACACCACGCGCTTGTAGCGGCTGTCGTCACCACCGATAGTCTCGCGCAGGTGCCAGGCAATGGCTTCCCCTTCGCGGTCCAAATCCGTTGCGAGATAGACAGCGTCGGCTTTCTCAGCCAACTTTTGTAGCTCGGCCACGACCTTTTCTTTTCCGGGCAGCACCTCATAGCGAGCTTCCCAGCCGTTATCGGGGTCAATCCCCATCCGCCGAATTAGCTGATCTTGGCTTTTACGCTTTTTATATTCTGCTTTCTCTTCCGCCGACATCTTGCGTGTCGCTGCGGCCTGGCGCGCGCGCTCCTTAGGGTCGGAGGCTGCCTTACCTGAGCCGCTGGTCGGCAGGTCACGAATGTGACCCACGCTCGACTTGACGATGAAATCGTTGCCGAGATATTTATTAATCGTCTTCGCTTTAGCTGGCGACTCGACGATGACCAGTGACTTGCCCATAGTGCTCCACTTTCCTAATGCACGGACTGTCTGCGCGTGCTCTGAATTCGGTGCCGTATCGCTGGGATGAACCAGCCTATAAAAAGATACGGATGAAAAAATGCGCCTACCCTACCCCAGCCTTTGGCTAAGCGCTAGTAGCAACCAAGTAGCAGAGAGATTCCCTATATTTCAGATAAAGAGTAGCTAGACACTAGACTGCCACCAGCATTACAGCAACCCAAAAAGTACTAAGACAAACAAAACGCCCCCACCAAATAGGCAGGGGCGCTGTGAGCTAAAGCATTGTTTTAGCGGTCACGCGGTGTCTTTCGACGCTCAGCAGCACGCTTGGGCTTAGTAGTTGATTTAGATGATTCAGAGCCCGATTTGCTCGTGTTAGCCGGTGTCGGCTTTGGTTCTTCTGCCGCTGCCGTTGCTTCTTCCTTGGCGTCTTTGGGTTTAGCAATCGCCTCGGCTTTTCTGGGCCTTGCCTTGTTAAATAGTGCTTTAATTTGAGCAAAGCGCTCCGCAGCATGCTCTGAAAGCTCACCACTGGCGGCGAATACATGCTCAAGATGGCTAATATAGCCGTCAATATCGTCGTTGCTTTTTCCAGCCAGCAAATTAGGCAGTGAACTCAGCGCTGCTTCACGATCCAATTTTAAGATAAAGAACTGCTCACGCACTAAGCGCTTAAACTCACTTAGCTCAATGCCTGGCTCAAGCTCAGCACGCGAGGCGCGCAGACGTTTGAAGTTACGCTCATCTGTCGCCGGGGCACCGCCCATTACATAAATGAGCGAACGCATGACCGCTTCATGGGCACTGCCATGAGCGATTTTTTCACGTAACGCTTCTTGACGCTGCTCAACAAAGCGACGATGTTCAGGTTCAGCCCCCGGACGACGACGGTGCACATGTGCATCTCCGTAAAGGCCTACGGCGGCTTGTAATAGCGGCTGGCCGTAGATATCCAAGAACATTTTTTCGGTACTGCTATCGCGCAGATCACGCATCGCATTGAGGCTAGCGACCAATTGGTCTGACCCCATGTTTTCAAACGCTTTAAACAGATTGTCCTGTGACACCGGATGGCGATTTTTGCGCACTGCATCCGCCATGACCGGTAACGGAACGGAAAGGGGGTTGCGATCAGAGAGCAATTTGTAACCCAGGCGGATCGGGTGCATGCGACGAATCAAGCGAGCCGCTTCGGGAGTCATTGTGGCTTTTAGCCAGGGCTGTATAAACAACCGATACATGCCTAGATTAATTTCTGAAATACGGGCCACGGTAGCAAAACGACGATCATCCTCGGGCTTGTGCTTGACGGCGCTATCCAGCTCAGTGAAATCACGTGACATGAATTCAAGCAGGTAGTCACGCTCGTAAAGCTCTGGGTCTTCGCCTTCTTCGGCAGGCGTTATCGCCGTTTCGTATAAGCCTGGCGGTAACACATCAATGTAATCCATGTTCGCGGTGAACTCGGTATGTTCTTTACGCGAAACACTTCCCGATACAAAAATACCTAAATGGCCAGTCGTATCGTGCTGGCAATAGACGATGGTCTGATCATGAGCAATGATATCGTCTACGTCTTCGTATAAATCACGGATCCAACCCAACGCTTGAGGCGGTGGCGTAATGTCATCACCACGCGAGCAGAACACCACTACTGGGGAACGTACATTGCGAAGATCAATTCGACGCCCATCACTGGTCACCAGTTGTGCGGTAGAGAGACGATTGCCAATGAATAAGTTATCGACAATATATTGAATCTCTTCACCACCTAGTACTACGTGACCGCCCCACCAGCGCTCGAACTCAAGGTAGCGGCCCGCTTCTGTGTCGATATTGTCATAAAGGTGATACTGCTTTTTCCAATACGTATTGGCTGGGTTAAGACGCTCAAAGTTCTGAACCAACCAGGCACCATCAAACAGGCCATTACCAATATCCGTAGTGAGCGCGGTAACCCAGCTTCCTCCCGTCATACCGCCGGTATAACGCATCGGCGCTTTGCCGTGCTCTCCGGCCCAGTAAGAGAGCGGTGCACCGGCAATCAGAATAGGACCAAACACTTCAGGCTCTAGGGCTGCGGCCATCATTAGTTGCCAACCCGCCTGGCAATTGCCCACCACCATCGGCTTTTCGGTGGTCTCGGGATGTAGCTCAATGACGTGACGCAGAAACGCTATTTCCGACTCAACCACATCCTCTACCGTTTGGCCCGGCTCAGGAAATGGCAAAAAGCCAATGAAGTAGCAGGGGTGCCCTGCTTTAAGAGCCACACCCAACTCGCTGTCAGGCTTAAATCCACCAATCCCTGGCCCATGCCCCGCACGCGGATCGACTACCACAAAAGGGCGTTTTTGAAGATCAATTTCAGTCCCTTCGTGAGGTAGCACGCGTAGTAACTCGTAGTTGGTTGGCCGCGGTAGCGTTCGTCCATCCACCAGCACTTCGGTATTAAACCCCAACACATTGGGCTTGGTTTGCTCCATATGTTCAAGGTACTGGTTGCCACGCTCGCGCATAACGTCCCAGTACAAAACACTTCTCTCTACACTATCGCGCCAGTAACCAAACGCCGCGCGACCAAACCCGAAGGGATCGAAAAAAGAAGCGAGCGCTTCACTACCTGGTACGCTTGTGGAACCATTTTGTTGCTCCAGCCATTCACCAGCAAAAGCGCTAGCAGGAAACATACTATTGGCGAGTGGGTTGGCAAGAAAATTCATAGGTTCTCCCATTGGGTTGATGCACCGGCCTCAAACCCGAAAAACAATGATTCAGCAAAATGATGCTGCAATGCAATATAGTTTAGGCCACTACGCGCATGGCGTCGATCTTTAACCCTGAAAATTACAAAATATACAATTAATAGAATCCGTTTTAAGCAGTGTTAAAAATTCGGTGATAGCATGCGTTGCCCTGGCGATGACGCCTGATGTTGTTATTTCTCCTATCGCCAGTAAATAGTGCTCACCACGAGGTTGCTATGTCGTCCCCTAACCTGCTTAATCGCCTCACATTTCGGCAACTACAGGTTTTCCAGGCGGTGCACCGTCAACGCTCATACTCACGCGCAGCTGAGCAATTGGGGCTTACCCAACCAGCGGTAAGTGCACAGATACGCCAACTTGAGCTGGCGCTCGGGCAGCCATTGTTTAGATACGCAGGCAAAACGCTCCATACACTCCCTGCTGCCGACACCCTCGCCCACTCGACAAGGGAAATTTTTGGGCAACTGTCACGCCTGCAAATGAACCTATCCGATATTAACGGCAAAATGAGCGGCGAACTTAATATCGCAGCGGTATCCTCGGCCCAATATGTAGTGCCTTACCTGCTCGCCCGTTTCCGTGCGCATTATCCAGATGTACACGTTCGACTGAAGGTATGTAACCGTAGCCAGGCACTTGAAAGATTGTCTGAACAGCAAGACGATCTTGTCATTATGGCAATGGTCCCTGAAGACGACCGCTTAGTGGTAATGCCGATCCTTGATAACGAACTAATCGCTGTTGTCTGGCCGGAGCACCCGCTGCTCTCAATGCCCGAACCCTCGCTGGCAGACTTCGCCCGTCACTATGTCCTTATGCGTGAGCCCGGTTCTGGAGTACGTAACGCCTTTGAGCAAATGGCTGCCAATCAGCAGGTCGCGTTATCCCACTGTATTGAACTAGGGACCAATGAGGCGATTAAAGGCGGTGTAATGGCGCACTTAGGTGTTGCGGTACTACCACGCTTGGCGGTACAGCTTGAACTTGAACAAGGGTTACTTTTTGAGCTGGGTTTGCCTGACTTCCCTATCCACCGTTCATGGTGCACGGTATACACCCGCGAACGGCTTCCTACGCCGGTTGCTGAACTCTTCCTGAGTTTTATCCGTGAGCATTTACCCGACTACCGCCGCCATTTTCAAGCGCCTTCCAGCCCGCTACCCAGCCACGGTGTCGCCTGCCTACCCATGCTTTTACCCTAGGGTGCTGCGATGTCCCACGGTGTGTCCCGTTGACAGCGAGATATGTTATATTAGTCATTATCAGCACGATAAAATATTGGTCGTACCACCTATCAGTCGGCAGGCCTTATAGGGGTTTCCGCCCGCTTACGAACCCGGCCTACCGCACAAAAGAGAGGCTCTGTCCCTATGAGCAATAACCCCTCGCAGCGCGTGTCTAGTGGTGAAAAATACCGTAACGAACATGGCACGGCGGCGATCAAGGATGGCATGAAGCAGCGCAAAGCGCAGGCAGAAGCCCCTTCACTTGAACGCAAGCCCAAATGGCTGCGAGCCCAGATCCCCGGGGGGAAGCGCTTTGAGGCGGTCAAGAAAAACGTCGCTACCCACCGACTAAGCACCGTTTGCGCAGAATCCCATTGCCCCAATATGGGCGAATGCTGGAGCAACGGCACAGCAACGATCATGCTGATGGGCTCGGTATGTACCCGCGCCTGTCGTTTCTGCGCGGTGGACACCGGCAACCCTAAGGGCTGGCTAGATCATGAAGAGCCTGAAAACACCGCTAAATCGGTGGAATTAATGGGGCTTCGCTACATTGTGCTCACCTCGGTAGATCGTGACGATCTCGATGATGGTGGCGCAACGCACTACGCTAACTGCATTCGCGCCATTAAAGCCCGCACGCCGGGAGTCGTCGTTGAGGCTCTAACGCCCGACTTTGATGGTGAACTCACAGCTATTGAGCGTGTTGTCGATTCTGGCCTGGAAGTATTTGCCCAAAATGTGGAAACTGTCGAGCGTCTAACAGGCCGTGTTCGTGACCGGCGGGCAGGTTATCGCAAAACACTTGATGTGCTTGCCCATGCGAAACGTTACCGTCCTGATATCATCACCAAAACCAGCCTGATGCTGGGATTGGGTGAAACGGATGAAGAGATCCTCCAAACGTTTGATGATCTTCGTGAAATTGGTGTGGATATTGTGACACTTGGGCAGTATCTGCGCCCGACCAAAAATCACTTGGCGGTAGAGCGCTGGGTGACACCGGAAGAGTTCGATCGCTATCGGGTCATTGGCTTGGGCAAAGGCTTTATGGAAGTACCTTCTGGCCCACTAGTGCGTTCCAGTTACCGCGCTGACCGTGTATTCGAGAAAAACAACTTGGGCCTAGCCTCACCGGCAGCTATTCCAGGACAGGAACAAGCTGTAGATCCAAACCTTATTCCCGCGTTGAACGTCGGCTAAAAAATTTATCGGCAGATGGCTTGCCGCTATTAAGATAAGAAAAATTTGTGCTCTATGAGAGCTCAATTAAATCTTTATAATGGCGAGCTATCAATACTGACCAAGTCGCGTTTTAGCTGTATGGCTAACGCCTCAGCCAATTGCCGCCCTACCCCATGACCGCTTGATAGAGACACGAAATCGGCCAGCCTTGCTATAGGCATACCGGCATAGCCGCAAGGGTTAATGCGAGAAAAAGGCGCCAAGTCACCATCGACATTTAACGCCACCCCATGAAAGCTCGCACCACGCCGTACGCGTAGTCCAAGGGAGGCAATTTTCGCTTCACCTGACGCTGTTGTAACGTAGACACCAGGTGCATCAGGACGCGCACGAGCGCTAACGCCATAATTGCTTAAAACATCAATCACCGCATTCTCAAGCGCAGTGACCAAATCACGCACACCAATTTTACCTCGCCGCACGTCCAGCAATGGGTACAGCACGACTTGACCAGGTCCGTGATAAGTAACCTGCCCGCCCCGATCGGTGTGTACGACCGGAATATCACCAGGCAGCAGTAAATGTTCTGGCTTGCCAGCCTGCCCTTGGGTAAACACCGGTTCATGCTCTACCAACCAGAATTGATCCGGCGTTTGCGCATCGCGCGTGTCGGTCAGAGCGCGCATCGCCTCCCAAACCGGCAAATACCCTTGGCGCCCCAAATCATGCAGCCTAATTGGCGTGGTGTCGTCCACGATTACACCACCATATGAACACGACCGGTGGCCTTGAGGTCATCAAAGAGCGCTTTAATATGCTGCTCTCCGGTCGCCCTAATCACCACACGAACCGACTGGAAACGTCCTTTTCGGCTATCTACCACTTGCATTGTCGTGGCGTCAAAGTCAGGCGCGTGGCGGACAATCACCTGACACACACAGGCCGGAAAGTCCTCGGCGGCATCACCGACGACTTTTAACGAATAATCACAGGGAAAGGTGATTTTAGGGGGTTCTTGAGCCGCTGGTTGGCGTAAATCGCGCAGTCCCTGAGGAGTACCTTTTTTCATAGCAAACCCATCGTTACGGATACAAAATCGCCGGTCTCGTTTTACGCAAAGCTTAATCGGTAAAGCGACTAATCAGACCACTAAAGAAACGCTGCACCTGATCAAACAGACGCTTGAAGAGACCGCCCTCTTCAATGCTTTCCAATGCCACTAGACGACGCTCACCGACCACTTCTTCACCTAAGTGAACTTCCAGCGTGCCGACTTCATCGCCAATAGCAATCGGCGCCTGTAGGTCTGAGTTAAGGTTAAGACGAGCGCGCAACTCTTCATTGCGGTTGCGTGGCAGTGTCATAAAGACCTCTTCGTCCACACCAACTCGCAGCTCGTTAATATCACCCCCCCAAACCCGCGGCGTTGCCAATACGGCACCCCGTTCATACAGTTTCATCGTCTCGAAAAAACGGAAACCATAGCTGAGTAGCTTTTGAGTTTCCTGAGCGCGTGCCTCGTCAGAATTAGTGCCCATTACGACGGAAATCAAACGCATATCATCGCGCTTAGCCGACGATACCAAGCAGAAACCCGCTTCTGTTGTCCAGCCCGTTTTCAGACCATCTACTGAGGGGTCACGCCACAGCAGGCGGTTACGGTTAGGTTGATCAATGCCGCCGTAGGAAAAAGTACGCTGTGAGTATATCTCGTAGTGATCGGGGTAATCATTAATGATGTGCTGGGAGAGACGCGCCATGTCATGGGCTGTCGAGTAATGATTCTCGCCCGGCAAGCCGGTGGCGTTCTGGAAGTTAGTATTATTCATGCCCAAACGCGTTGCATGTTGATTCATGAGATCTGCAAACGGCGCTTCACCACCCGCCAAATGCTCTGCCATGGCGACACTGGCATCGTTACCAGAAACAATAATGATACCGTGGAGCAGATCATCTACCGAGACTTGATCACCCACCTCAATAAACATTTTTGAGCCGCCTGTACGCCATGCGTTCTCACTAATGTTGATCATATCGGTCAAATTGATCGTCCCGCGATCCAGCTCGCGCTCAACCAAATAGGCGGTCATCAGCTTGGTCAGGCTCGCAGGCGGAAGACGCTCATCTGAATTATGCTCTGCCAAAATTCGCCCGCTGTTAGCATCCATGAGTATCCAAGAACTCGCCGCTAACTGGGGAGGAGAAGGAATAATTGTCTGCGGCTGCGGAATGACCTGAGCAGAGGCAGGTACGGCAACCGTCGCCATTGCAGCAAAAAGGCACAGGCGCGCAGAGCGACCAATGGATGTAAACACGTTCATAACGTCAGTCTCACTTACTTGAAAGCTTACTTGCAAAGCTTATTTTAAAAACAAGGTGGCGCATAAAACGCGCCACAAGGAATAAATAGGGGAGGGATTATCGCACAACAAAGACCTGGGGGAACCCTGCTTGACGCAGTGTTTCGCGAGCCTGGGACTCTTGTCCCGGCGTAATGGGCCCCACTTGAACGCGATACACGTCAGCGTCACTCGTAATGCGCACTGCGTGTGGCTGCTCAGTTTGCAAACGCTGCTGTAACTGCTGGGCACCTTCTGGATTGCCTAATGCCGCAATCTGGAGATAAACCGCGTCGCCTACCTTATCCTGGTTGGGCGACTGCGATGGTTGTGAAGCAGGCGCTTGCGTATCCTGCGCTTGCCCAGCAAGTGCGGGAGAAGCATTTGGCGCATCACTGGAAGCTTCAGGTGCCCTTTCAGGTACGCTTGCCTGCACGGTGTCGTTACCGCCCTTGCCGCGCTCAGCCAACCACTGCTCGGGATTCATCGCTTCGACTTTGACGGAGCCAGTACCATTATCGAGGAACCCAAGCCTTGCCGCAGCTGCGTAGGAGAGGTCGATTTCACGATCACTATGGAAGGGACCACGATCGTTTACCCTGACAATCACCGACCGCCCATTATCAAGACTAGTAATCCGCGCGAAGGTAGGCAACGGTAGCGAACGATGCGCCGCCGACATTTTATACATGTCGTAGATCTCACCGTTAGACGTTGCGTAGCCATGAAATTTTTCGCCATACCAAGAGGCTGTACCGCGCTTCTCATAGCCTGTTGCATCAGGCAGCACGTGATAGGTTTTACCCCACACTTCATAGCTTGAACGATTGCCTGCTCGAGATGGTTGCTCAATGCGCGGTTCCGCGTCAGGCACTTTGGTAACATCCGGCGGCTCAACTGGATAGGCATCACCACTCATGGCATAGCGACCACCGCTGGTGCCCGCCTCAGAAGCGGGAGCCGATTGGCTGGCAGCACTGGGCGCATCCACTCGCTGAGTTTCGTGACTGGCACAGCCGCTGACCAGCGAAAGCAAGGCGAGCAAGCCACCTGCCCGCCGGGACACTGTGACCGGGGAGCTTTTCAACCACAGCTTCGCAAAACGGGGCTTCGCAAAACAGGGCTTTGCAAAACGGGGCTTCGAAAAACGGGACTTGGAAAGTTTGCTATTCATGTCTCGTCCTTGTTCAGCTCGGCAATCGCTTCTACCAACTCAGCTATGGCCATTGCATAAAGGTGGCTGTGGTTGTAGCGGGTGATCACGTAAAAATTGTACTCACCAAACCGGTATTGGGTCTGTCCATCGGCGTATTCAAGCGCTAACGGTACGACCAATAAATTATCATCGAGCTGCTTGCGCGGCTCAAACCCGTGCGCCTCAAGCTCAGCAACACTCACCTCAGGCGGTGACGTTTGGTTAAACGAGAGTTCTTGCATTAGCTCTATCGGCAATACAGCAGGGCCACTGGCTTGATGGTAAATATCAGCGCCCGGCTGCCAGCGGTGTTCGGCAAAATAATTGGCGACACTGCCAATAGCATCGACCGGATTTTCCCAAAGATCGCGGCGCCCATCGTCATCAAAATCCACGGCATAAGCTTGATAACTGGTGGGTATAAATTGCGGATACCCCATGGCGCCCGCATAAGAACCGCGTAACTCAGTGGGATCAACTTGCTGCTCGTAGGCTATCTGTAAAAATGCCGCTAACTCACCACGAAAAAAAGTGCCTCTGGCCGGATGATGAAAAGCCAGCGTGGCTAGCGAATCCAATACACGGTGCTGACCTTTATGCCGACCATAATAAGTTTCTACGCCAATAATGGCGGTAATAACTTCCGCGGGCACACCATAAGTGGCTTCGGCTCGCGCCAGGGCATCAGCATGCTCATCGATAAACTCAACGCCTTCTTCAATGCGCTGCTGGGTTAGGAAAATCGCGCGGTACTCATGCCACTTTAGACGCCGCTCAGCAGCCCCTTCCATAGCATCTAGCACACTCTGGGTATAATTCGCCTGCCCCAAGGCTTCTTCTAACCACGCTTGTGGCAGCCCTTCTTCCATCAGCTCTTTCATCAACGCTTGGCTTTCAGCATTCTGCTGGGGCGCAAAGTGCTGGGAAGCGGCGTGTTGATTACCCTGAGAAGTCTCACCGGCCAATACCATTGGCGCTACCCAGCACATCAACGTTGCTAGCATAAAGCTGCTCGTCTTTCCTTGAACCTTGCTCATTGGCTCTCCACTGGCGAACTATAAATTCCAGAACTATTAATTCCAGAACTCTAAATTCCAGAACTATCCACACTCAAACCATCCATTCCGGAATTATTCATTCCGGATGCTTACATTTATGAGCAGCTCACGCGTCGAACTGGCCAAATTTCAACTAGCGGGATAGCAACCGACGATGGGCATGTATGGACATGAGAATACCGAAACCCGCTAATAAGGTCACGCTGGAGGTGCCACCAAAACTAACCAACGGCAACGGCACTCCCACCACAGGCAGAATGCCACTCACCATCCCCATGTTGACAAACACGTAGATAAAAAATGTTAAAATAATACTACCCGCGACTAAACGCCCAAACGTATCTTGAGCAGTACTTGCCATCCATAAGCCACGGCTCACTATTAACAGGTACAGAAAGAGCAGCGCCAGCATTCCCACCAAACCAAACTCTTCGCCCAAGACAGCAATAATGAAATCCGTATGCCGCTCCGGCAGGAACTCTAATTGGGACTGGGTACCTTGCAGCCAACCTTTCCCCCATAGCCCACCACTGCCAATGGCCGTGGTGGATTGAATAATGTTCCAACCCGATCCAAGCGGGTCGCTTTCAGGGTTTAAAAACGTCAACACCCGCTGACGCTGGTAATTGTGCATATTCATCCAGAGCACGGGCACACCCGCAGCTCCCAGTGCCGCAATGAAGCCGATCAAACGCCACGATAAACCCGCTAGCAGAACCACAATTAGGGCAGCACTGGCTACCAGCAATGAGGTTCCCAAATCAGGCTGGATAGCCGTAAGGACGACAGGTAAGCCGATAATGACGCCGCATACCAGTATATCGCGCAGCCGTGGCGGCAGCTCACAGCGGTTAAGATAGGCTGCAACCATTAACGGGGCTGCCAGCTTCATCATTTCCGAGGGTTGAAAGCGTATCACGCCGGGAATCACTAACCAGCGTTTGGCCCCCATGCCCACATCACCCACCACATCAACGGCAATCAGCATGGCAACGCCGACGCCATAGGCCAGCGGAGCGAAACGTAAAAAAGTAGAGGGTGAAAATTGGGCGATAATCACCATCCCTACCAATGCGATGCAAAAACGCACGCTTTGAGCAATGACGGCGTCCATGGATTGCCCTGAAGCGCTGTAAAGAACGATCAAACCGCTACTCATCAATAGTAGAAGCAAGCCAAGCAGCCAGGGGTCGAGATGGATTCTTTCCCAGATACTTTTACGCCGGGCGATTCCGCTTTCGGGCGGGCGTACAGGATAACCACGCATCGAACGAGTTATATACTGCCAAGGCATGGTTTAGTTACCCTCCACATTGGCATTATCTTCCTCAAGCACTTCACGCACTTCCTCTGCATCGGGGGCGTCATCTTTCAGCAGCCAAGCATCGGTCATGGCACGCGCCAAGTGGGCAGCATGGGTACTGCCGCCCCCCGCGTTCTCGACAATGACGGATACGGCAATTTGAGGGTCATCTAACGGCGCAAAGGCCATAAATAAAGCATGATCGCGTAGGCGCTCCGCCAACTCGTCAGCGTTGTAACGCTGATCCTGGCCCAATGAAAATACTTGTGCGGTGCCTGATTTGCCACCCATCCGATATTCAAGGCCCACGCCAGTTCTACGGGCAGTGCCTTCACTACCGCTGATTACTTTCTCCATACCGCTGAACACCCTATCCCACCAGTTATCGTTGGCTAGCTGAATATCATCCAGCGTATCCGGCAGGTCTTGTGGCACGGGGGTATCGCCAATCTGACGGGCCAACCTGGGTTTCACCCAATGGCCGCGATTCGCCAACGTTGCGGTGGCACTAGCAAGCTGAAGAGGTGTCACTTGCCAATACCCCTGTCCAATACCCACTGAAAGCGTTTCGCCAGGGTACCACGGCTGGTTAAAGCGCCCGCGTTTCCAATCGCGAGAAGGCATCAAAGCGTTGCTCTCGCCTTGCACGTCATGGGCCACGCGCTGGCCAAAACCAAAATTGCTCATCCGGTCGTGTAAATTATCAATGCCTAAATCATGCGCCAAGGTGTAATAGTAAGTGTTATTGGAAACGGCGAGAGAGCGTTCCATATCGACACGACCATGCCCCCAACGCAACCAGTTGCGGTATCGGCGGGAGTCGTTAGGAAGTTGATAATAACCAGGGTCATTAATCGTGCTGTCAGGCGTGATCACCCCTTCGACCAAACCGGCCAGGGCCAGAAAAGGCTTAATCGTAGAACCAGGGGGATAGTGGCCGCGAATAGCACGATTAAAGAGTGGAAGGTCAAGGTCTTCCTGCAACCCACGATAAGAAGCAACGTCAATCCCGGTGACAAACTGGTTACTATCGAACCCAGGTGTCGACACCATGGCAAGGATCTCACCTGTTTCAGGCACAATCGCGACAATAGAGCCCCTACGGTCATCAAGTAACTCGTAGGCCAACATCTGGAGCGACTTATCCAACGTTAGCGTCAAGTTCTCCCCTGGCACAGGATCGGTACGATCAAGCTCACGCAGTACCCGGCCACGGGCATTAGTTTCTACTTTACGCAAGCCTGCCTGACCGTGCAGCTCCTCTTCATAAAACCGCTCAATCCCCGTTTTACCGATAAAGTGGGTACCTGCATAGCGTCCCGCATCCAGCTCTTCCAACTCTTCGGCATTGATACGACCAACATAGCCCAAAGCGTGTGCCATTATTTCTGCATCGGGATAAAAACGCAGTGGCTGAGCTTCTATCTCAACACCAGGCAAGCGATGGCGATTAACCGCCAGACGGGCAATCTGGTCTTCGCTTAAGTCACTGGTCAGCAGAGCAGGCTGAAAGGGGCGCTGGCGTTGGCGTGATCGAACATTGAACGCCTCAATCTCTTCTTCAGGCAGTTCAAGCAGCTCTACCAGTAGTGCCAACGTTTCATCCAGGTTATCGACACGTTCACGGACGAGTGTCAGATTGTAAGTTGGGCGGTTTTCAGCCAACAGCACGCCGTTACGGTCATAGATTAACCCACGGTTAGGGGGTAGCGGCTCAACACGAACCCGGTTATTTTCGGAGCGCGTGCTATACATATCATGTTGGACGATTTGTAAATAAACGAGGCGCCCCATCAACAGACTGGCGAGCGTTAACACGACTAAAACGGCGAGCAGCGCTCTAACACGAAAAATACGCAATTCTTGTTCAGAGTTTTTTAGCGTATTGGGGCGCTTGAGCATGGCAACGATGACTCTCAAATCAAACAATCAAATCAAATAAAGGGCGCGACAGGCCACAAACAGTGATTGCTCACCATTTAGCCATTAGCGGTGATAAGGATGACCTACCAGTAGTGTCCAGGCGCGGTAGAGCTGCTCAGCCAGCATAATTCGTACTAGCGGATGAGGCAGCGTCAGCGGTGAAATCGACCATGTTATATTGGCCATCGCCGAAAGCGAAGGTTCAAGCCCATCGGGCCCGCCTACAAGCAACACGACCTCTCGCCCAGCCATTCGCCAAGCGTCAGCTTCCTCAGCCAGCTGCTCCGTTGTCCATGGCTTGCCTTTGACTTCCAACGCCACCACATATTCGTCGCCACGCAGCTTATCGCGAATACGCTGCGCCTCTTGGGCGCGCGCTTTTGCGATATCTGCATTTTTACCCCGCTGGCCGAGCGCAATTTCTTCTATCTCAAGGTTGAAATCTCTCGGCAGCCGCTTGCGGTAAGTTTCGATGCCCTCCTCAACCCAAGATGGCATTTTGCTTCCCACCGCTAACAGCCGGATCCTCATGACATGCTGGCTCGCTCTTGAAAGCGCTCAAGCGACTCGCCGATAGCACCCGAATCACTCGGCAGATCGACCCATAGTCGCTCTAAGTCGTAGAGAGTCCGGGCCTCAGGCATCATGATGTGCACCACCACATCACCTAGGTCAACCAGCACCCAATCAGCGTTATCGCCACCCTCAACGCCTAAAGGCCCAAGCCCTGCGGCTTTAGCTTTTTCTACTACGTTTTGTGCCAGCGCGGCCACATGACGTGTCGAAGTGCCGCTGGCAATCAGCATGAGGTCGGTAACCTCAGTTAATTTGGCAACATCCAATTGGGTAATGTCACGTGCTTTCAGTTCTTCTAGCGCGTCAACCGCTAAATTTTTCAATGTATCGATGTGCATGACTCCTAAAGACAACCTCATTGGGTAATCGGTCAATAAAGCCGGCCATTGTAACGGCTTCTTTGATGACTGCCAGCGCTAATCGCGCTGTTGATAGAGTCTACCTTGCTCAATGGCCTCTTCGACGGGGGCTGGCACCAAATAGCGCACACTTTTCTTCTCTACCAAACACTGACGAATGTAGGTTGCAGAAATCGTCATTAGCGATGGCAGTTGCAGCGGCAAATAGCCCCCACAGGGCCGCTGCATCAATGTTTCTACACTATCGACTCTACGATGCTCCACCAGTTCCATTAACGATTCAGGTAGCGGATCGTTGTAGCCAGGCCTGGCAATCACTACCAGATGAGCGAGTTCAAACAGGCGCTCAGGCTGGTGCCATTGCGTTAGGCGTAGGAAGGCATCAAAGCCAATAACCATCACTAGGCGGGACTGGCAACCGTATTCAGCCCGCAATTCGGCAAGCGTATCGGCGCTATACGAGGGGCCGTCACGCTTCAGTTCACGATCATCTGCGAACAGCCCAGGCGTGTCGCCAATACCCGCTTTTAAAAGCGCTAATCGTTGTTGTGCTGAGACCTGAGGTTGGCCGCGTAATGGGGGCTGTTGAGCGGGAATCATATGCAGTCGATCTAACGACAGCGCTTCATGTACTTCTAGCGCACTGCGCAAATGGCCTAGATGTACCGGGTCAAAAGTGCCGCCTAACATACCGATACGTTGCCCTGAATGACTCATACCACCACCTTATTCGCGCACCTGGCCATCACCAAACACGACATACTTTTGAGTGGTTAGTCCCTCAAGCCCTACAGGCCCACGGGCGTGAAGCTTGTCGGTTGAAATCCCAATTTCTGCGCCTAGCCCGTACTCAAAACCATCTGCAAAACGGGTAGATGCATTAACGATCACGGAGCTGGAGTCGACTTCCGCCATGAAGCGCCGCGCCAATGAGTAATCCTGGGTAACAATCGCATCCGTATGATGAGAGCCATATTGTTCGATATGGGCAATGGCTTCATCGACACCCTCGACCACTTTGATCGCCAGCACAGGCGCTAAATACTCAGCATACCAATCCGCCTCTACCGCTGCCGTCACCTGGGGCAGGAGTGCTTGAGTGCGCTGACAGCCACGCAATTCCACATTATGTACGGCATACGCGCGAGCCAGTTCAGGTAACAGTAGATCCGCAATCGGTGCGTCGATCAGCAGTGTTTCCATTGTATTACAGGTACCGTAACGATGCGTTTTTGCATTGACGGCGATGGCTAACGCTTTGGCAGGGTCGGCGGTAGTATCGATATAAACATGGCAAACACCATCAAGGTGTTTAATGACCGGCACCCGTGCGTCACGCGATATACGCTCTATCAGGGACTTACCACCCCGCGGAATAATGACATCAACATATTCAGGCATACTGATCAATTCCCCCACCGCCGCTCGGTCGGTGGTGGCCACCACTTGGACACTACCGGCAGGCAGCCCCACATCGGCAAGCCCCGCTTGAATACAGCTGCTAATGGCTGCGTTTGATGCACTGGCTTCCGACCCGCCGCGTAAAATACAGGCGTTGCCCGATTTCAAACACAGACTGGCAGCTTCCAATGTCACATTCGGACGCGACTCATAAATAATGCCGATCACGCCCAGTGGCACACGCATTTTACCTACTTGAATACCGCTAGGCCGGTAGCGCATATCGCCAATCTCGCCCACGGGGTCCGGCAAGCCGGCTACCTGCTGCAAGCCTTCAATCATTGCGTCCACACGTGCATCGCTGAGAGCTAAACGGTCGAGCAATGCACTGTCCAACCCATTCTCGCGACCACGTTGTAAGTCTTCGTCGTTGGCGTCCAGTATGCGCGCCCGCGCTTCTGCCAAACGCTGCGCAATGGCCAACAGTGTACGGTTTTTCAATCCTGTATCTGCTCGGCGCAGTTCGCTGGCGGCGCGACGTGCCGCCTGTCCCAATGCCTGCATATAGGCGGGCACATTACCGGCTGATAAGTGCTGATGGGCTTCGTCTTGGAACGGTGTCGAAACACTCATGCTGTCTCCGTGCGTCGTCGCGCATACTAAGGTTAGGGTGTTCAATGTTTAAGGTGTTCAATCATTACGTTTTAAAGGCATTCCAACTATACGATGCCCTGCCAATTAAGCTTTGGCGGCGGCCCTCTGCGATTGGCAAGCACTCAAGTACAGCCGTTTACATGTTTATACTTAAGTTATGTCATTTCAACGTTATACTATGGGCGATTAAGGCGCTAACGTGTGCTGTGTACGTTTGTCATCCTACACGCACCCACTTGCTCGGATACATCTGGTTATTCAGGACGAATAGTAAGTCACCATGCAAAGCAAGTACAAAATCCGCCTACTACGTGCCAACCTGTTAGCCGCTGCCGTTGCCTTGGCATTATGGACCCCCGCCACGCCCCCTGCGGCGGCTTTCGTGTTATGGCTTTCAGTCGGGTGGCTATTCATTACTGCGTTAATGCTCGATTTTAGCCACCGCCGTTCTCGGGGGTTGCCATGGCAGATGGTGCCCGGCGTGCTACTGCTAAGCTTAATTGCTGCCGCGCCAGAACGACACGGTATTTTAATTTGGGCGTGGGCCGCGTTGATGATGTTGCCACAAAGTAGCTGGGTGGCCGCCTTTAATCTCAGCGCAGCGCTGATTAGCTCGGTAATGATAGCGCCGCTATTGGACGGTTCTGAATTTATTCTACTGATTTGTGCACTGCTGATACTTGGCTTACTCGCTTTATCCAGCGCACAGCAGCTGATCGATATGAACGGTTCCATTCGTCATCGCTTACGATTAATTCCTGGTCTTAATCTATGGGCCGCTGAGCAACTGGTTCGCGATATCTCTCGTGAACAAACGCGCTGTGAGCGTGAAGGTGTTCATGCGGAAGTATTTATTCTGCATGTAAAACGCCATCAGCTTTGGCCAACGGCTCAGAAGTTGTGCGAACTAACCTATGACTTCGAAAACGTTTACCGCTTAGATAGCACAACGCTGGCCACACTAATGCTTTCACGCTCACCCAAAGAAGCCGCACAACGACGCAACCAACTGCTCGCCGATTTACCTGACAATATTCACAGTGAGCATCTTGAATTAATCAATATCGATCCAGCAACGCTCTCGGTTTTTGAGATGAGTAAACTACCGACTGAGCAGGTGCAGGAGACTATATGACCGAGCACCATATTTCCAAGCGATTGATGACGCTCGCCTATAGCGGCAGTATTTTACTGATGGCGGGCTATTCGTTGTGGCTTTATGCCATGGGAGACTATAGCGACCTGCTAATCCCCGCCTTTATGACGTTACTGCTAATGTCGGCTCTGCTAATGCACATCGGGCCTGGGCTTAAAAGCTGCCTGCCACGTATTGTTCTGCTGTGTTGCACCTACTTAGTGGTGCTTAGCACCTTCCATTACCAGGAACAGGTTTCGCCGATTTGGCTAGGCCTGCCGATTACTGCCGCTTTTCTACTATTGCCGCTGTGGGCTGCACTGTTGATTAATATCACTGCAGGGCCATTGTGGTGGTTGTTCTCTTCAGTCGCCTCTGCCCCACCGGCTTTTATTGTTGGCTATGTTGCCTTTACGCTGCTGCTCGCTCTTCCACGCTGGGAACATGCTCGACGTCGTGCGCTATTGCGCGCTACCGATCCCAATGACAGTGACTGTAACGCCTATCATATTGATACGCTAAAAGAGCGCTTACAGAGCGAGTTTCAACGCGCGGCCATGCTTAATCAGCAACTCGCGTTACTGGTATTACACTTACCACAGCTGGACATGGCGGGAGAACAGTTTGGACATCGTGCACAAACCGCGCTGCTAGGGGCGTTGTGCAGCGAAGTGAACAGCCGGTGTCGTGATCATGACGTACTTGGTCGTGCGGATAACGCCACTTTTTGGCTTGTTCTGCCGGATACGAGTGAAAGTGGAGCGCTACTGGTACGCGAGCGACTACAGCGAGCACTCTCACGGTGTGTACTGGTAGAAACCGGTCAACTAGAAGCGCGTATTGCAGCCTGCTTGCCCAACCGAACGGAGTGCTTTGACCACTACGTTAAGCGTCTTGAAGCACGTGGCGCTACGCTCGCCAACGTTTAGCCTACCAGTACGAACACTTTCACCTTTTGCCGGAGAAGGCAGTGCCGCTAGCCGATACGCTCCTCTCGTTAACCCCCTCACCCCCGCTCTTACTTTGCTTGGTGCTGGTAATTTCATTAGTGGAATCACTTGCCTTGGTGGGATTACTAGTGCCCGGTGTGGTGTTAATCACCACGGCGGCCTCTTTGGCAGGACATCAAGACATCGCTTTGGCGTGGTTGCTCGGTGCAGCGTTTATAGGCGCCATTTTAGGCGATGGCATCAGCTTTTCACTGGGCTTTAAACATCGCGAGCAGGTCACTCAGCGGTGGCCACTGTCACAGCATCCAGAATGGCTGGGGCGAGGAGCGCGTTTCTTCGAGCGCTATGGCATATGGTCGGTTTTTGTCGGCCGTTTTGTGGGTCCCGTGCGGCCGATCATCCCATTAGTAGCAGGTATGATGCGGATGCCACCGCGCACTTTCATTTGGGCCAACATCACCTCAGCGGCGCTTTGGGCGCCTGCATACACACTGCCTGGCTACTTATTAGGCCGCACCTGGCAGCACCATTTGAATTTACCGCCCGGCCTAGAGACAGCTTTACTCTTGCTCGCCGCCATTATTATCCTGCTCGCCGTTATTTTTTCCTGGGGCCGACATCAAGCGACACGGCATGGCCGACTTTACCGAATGATAGCTGGCAGTATTCGCCGTTTGCCGCTGCTACGCAGGTCCTGGCTAGCCATGAGTCAAACTGGCGATGTTCCATTAGCCTCCCTGCTGCTTCTGGTGTTAGCCCTGGGCAGCTTGTCTGGCTGGACACTGCTGGTCATCGCTCACGATACGCCACTGGAACTTGACCTGTTTGTTCAACGCCTGGTTATAAGTCTACAGAGTGATTTTTCTTACATAGTCGGTAATGTTTTTGCACAAATCGGAGACACCCTCGGCATTATCGCTATAACGCTGCCTTGGGCAGCATGGATGCTAATAGGTAAGCGATGGGATGCACTCTTGCACTGGTGTGGTGCCTTTGCTGGCGTAGCAGTGCTAAACATTTTAGGCAAAGCACTATTTGGGCGTGCCCGCCCCGACACCCCCGACTACCTTACGGGATCGTTCTCCTACCCTAGCGCCCATACTTCAACCGCTGTCGTACTATTTGGCCTAGCAGCAGCCTTTATTGCGGCCGAAATGCCCCGCCAAAAGCGTTTTTGGGCCTATTGGATGGCGCTAGCGCTTGCACTCCCTATGGCTTTATCACGGCTAGTAGTTGGCGTGCACTGGTTTAGCGACTTAGTGGGTGGCGCGTTATTAGGCTTGATCGTTTGCGCGCTCACTTTTTTGCACTGGCAACAACAACCACGGCCACCATTACGCCCCTGTCCATGGCTTCTGCTAAGCATTACGTCATTAGTGTTAATTAGCGCTCGCGTGGGTTTTCTGCCACCCGTTTAGAGCTAGATTTCCGCTTTATTAGCCGAAGGCAAGCCAAAGGCCGACGCCTATCATTAGCGTTCCTGCGATGCGGTTAAGCAAGCGCACATTGCCACTCTTGCCAAGTGCATTGCGTAACGTTTTACCGCCGGTGGCATACACCAACATACTGGCGAACTCGATAGTTAAAATCACCGCGATTAGCAGGCTGAGCTGCCCTGGTAAGGGACGGTTGCCGTCCAAAAAAGGCGGCAGTAGTACCATGAAGAACGCCCACCCTTTGGGGTTGGCGACAGCGGTCACAAAACCCTGCATGGCAAGTTGCAGTCGGCTAGCCGGTGGGCCAGCATCCAGTTCGCTAGGAATTGCCATGCGCCCACGGGAGCGCCACATCATAATGCCTAAATAGCCCAAGTAAGCGCCACCCACCCATTTAAACAACACAAACAGCTCTGGCTGTCGCAGCATCAATGCAGCCACCCCCGCGCCAGCGGCTGCCGCCACTAAGCCAACGCCCAGCAGCTCACCCATCATCATCCACAGCGTACGTTTAACGCCTTGGGTCATACCCAGCACCATGGCAAGCGTCATACACATACCGGGTGTCAGCGAAACAAATAGAAACGTTGGCACAAAAACCGATAGCGTGGCCCACGACATCATAGATCACTCATCCTTATCTCCGACCTCTCCCCAGCGAGGCATCAGCGAGTGCTCGATTCCTAACTGGTTGAGGATGCGCGCCACAATAAAATCAATCAGGTCTTCAATACTTTGCGGGCAGTGATAAAACCCTGGGGCTGCCGGCAAGATGACTACGCCCAAGCGGCTCAATGTCAGCATGTGCTCCAAGTGAATCGGCGAAAACGGGCTTTCTCGCGGCACCAGTACCAACGTTCGCCGCTCTTTAATCGCCACGTCCGCCGCTCGCTCAATCAAATTATTGCTGGCCCCTGTGGCCACGGCTGAGAGTGTTCCTGTTGAGCAGGGGCACACCACCATAGCCGATGGCGCACCAGAGCCTGACGCTACCGGCGCCATCCAGTCCTCACGCCCGAAGCAACGTATTTGCCCCGGTTGCGCACCGCTACGCTCGCTTAACGCCTGCGCTAAACGCTGGGGCTGTGCGGGCAATTCGCACTCTGTTTCAGTGGCAATTACCATGTGCGCGGCTTTTGAAACCATTACCCATACTTCGTGACCTGTCGCTACCAACACATCAATCAAGCGCAGCCCGTACTGCGCGCCAGATGCACCGGTAAGGGCGACGGTAATAGGCTTTTTAAACACCCGTTCAGTTTGATTGGTCACACTCGCCCCTCGTCAGCGTCGGTTTTTTGGGCAGCCGTTAAAGCGGCAAGCAAGCGCTCATGAACACCCTCAAAACTGCCGTTAGACATCACCACGATACGGTCTAATGGTGACGCTTGAGTGACCACTGCCGATACCAACGTATCAATATCGCTATACAGCTGAGCATGCGCCCCTTGTGTGGCGACGAGTTCTTCCATTGACCAATCTAACCCTACCGGCTGAAACCAAAAGACACCGTCAGCGTCAGCTACACTTTCGATCAGGCGTTCTCGTAATGCGCCTAAGCGCATGGTATTGGAGCGCGGCTCGATGACGGCTAACAGGCGCCCTTTGGTGGTGGCCGCACGTAGCCCTTTAAGCGTGGCCGCTATGGCCGTGGGGTGATGGGCGAAGTCGTCAATTACCTGGATGCCGTTAACCTCACCACGCACTTCCTGGCGCCTCCTAGGGGTTTCAAAACGCGCCAGCGCCGCACAGCCACGCGCTAGATCAACCCCACACAAATGCGCCGCCGCCAGCGCTGCCAAGGCATTGCGTGCGTTATATTCACCCGTCAGCGTCCACTCAACGACGCCATCTTCTTCCTGAGCGCTACCCTGGCCATCGCCACCGCCATAAATCACCTGAAAGCGGCTCGCGTCGGCACGCTCTAGTATAAACCGCCATTCGCTCGCGGCTTGGTCACCAAAATGCGCCACCGGTGTCCAGGCGCCTTGACCGAGCACTCGCTCAAGGGCGGGCTGCTCATCGGCCACTAACAGATGGCCTTGGCTTGGCACGGTACGCACCAAATGGTGGAACTGGCGCTCAATAGCATCGAGATCGGGGAAAATGTCGGCATGATCAAACTCAAGGTTATTGAGTATGGCGATATGTGGGCGATAGTGTACAAACTTGGAACGCTTATCGAAAAAGGCCGTGTCGTATTCGTCGGCTTCCACCACAAACGGCGCATCATGCGCACCCAAACGTGCCGACACACCAAAATTACGGGGTACACCGCCGATTAAAAAGCCAGGCGCTAAACCAGCACTTTCCAATAGCCAAGCCAATATGCTCGCCGTTGTCGTCTTCCCATGGGTACCCGCCACGGCAATGACACGCCGCCCAGGCAGCACGTGTTCCGCCAGCCACTGTGCACCCGAGGTATAAGGCAGACCGCTATTGAGCAGCGCCTCAACCTCTTGATTGCCTCGTGACATAGCGTTACCAACTATCACAAGGTCTGGCACCCGGTCCGGCGCTGGCAAAAGATGCTGTGCGCGGTAACCTTCCATCAAGGTAATGCCTGCCTCAGCAAGTTGAGTGCTCATGGGCGGATAAACATGCTGATCAGAGCCACTTACCTGATGCCCCAACTCACGCGCCAGCAGCGCCAGGCTCCCCATGAAGGTGCCGCAGATACCGATAATGTGCAGATGCATGGCTCTCGCCCCGTTAATCGCCAGTAAACTAAATCATGAAAAAGCCAAAAAAATGGCGTAAAAATAGTCAAATAGCCTAGCATGCTGACTCGATTTGCTCATCTACTCATCGCTACTAACCGCAATTAGTATCGGCGGAGCGCCCATCAAGTGACAAATCCGCTCAGTTGTTGCAGGATGCGACCACCGTTTATCAAGGTTAGCCATTATTCTCTTCTCACTCGTCACGCTGTTGTAAGCCTAAACCTCAGCGAAAGGAGCCTTCCGATGCGCATTTTAATTCGCTACTTTTTTCGTGGCCTTCGCGTGGTGCTTGCCCCGTTTATGCTGATTTCAGAAAAGCTCTCCACGCCTAAGTCGGTTGAGCGCTCACCTGAAGAGCAAGCGAAGATTGATGAAACATGCCAGCGATTGGCTCTGTATCAATTTCGTACCTGCCCCTTTTGTATCAAGGTACGTAAAGAAATTGCACGACTGGGTTTGAGCATTGAGTTGCGCGATGTCCAGCTCGACCCCGAGCATAAGCAAGCCCTATTGGAAGGCGGTGGAAAAGTCAAAGTACCCTGTCTGAAAATTATCCACGACGACGGGCGGGAAGAGTGGATGTATGAATCTGATACGATTAATGCTTGGCTACACAAGCAATTTGACTAAGCAATGCCAGTAGGGCGCAACACGCGCATACCTTAACCGAGGTCGGCAGAAGCCGGCCGCGGGGATTAGAACTCTATTTTTTGTGCCTTTACATCAAACGTCACATCTATTTCGATACCCTCCTCCCGGCTCGGCGGCTCCCCTAATTCGATTTGCAGCGCCATCACTCCTTGTATCCTGCCAACTACGTGCACCCATTGGTTGGTACGTTCATAGTCCGTCAACGTTACGACTACGTCCCCTCCTTCAGACGTATAAAGCGGCGGAGCCATCGATGTACCCAGGGGATGAATAACAACCGTATTGATCAACTGCTCTTCGCGCATGGTCAGGCTAACCGAGAGGGCTTCCTGGGCTTCCCAAACCTCTTCATCAACAAACCCAGTGATATCAATATCGATGTCGTCGCCCCGCTCAATGAACGACGCATTTGAATCATTGCCATAGCTTAAAATAAACCACTCGCGTGGCTCACCATCCAGCGACCCAGATAATCCAGGAAGCACTTTTTCAGGCGCTGTTTGCTCAATGGCGAAACCGCTGATAGGCCACCATAGAGTTATCGCCAATATTCCAATTTTCTTCCACATAGAGTTATTCCATTAAGTTTTAAGGCATTTTTAACTACTACTTTCGTCTAAAACCAAGTCAACAGCATGCCGTTATTAGCGTGATCATTTATCAGACGAATGATGCCTGTCATTATTTCGATTGTATGACGCGATAGCTACTCTCTATGTTATTAGCTTATGTTGTACTAACAGCTTGGTTGTAGAAACAGACTAGTGGTGAAAACAAACTAGTTATAAGAATAGCTTACGAGCTGACCGTGTCTGTTTTACTGACGTTTTCTTGGTTTTACGAATGTTTTGAACCAAGAAAACAGTGGTAAAACGAACAATAAACAACTATCCAAGGGAACGAATATGACGTTCAAGAAGACCCTACTGGCTTCCGTTATCGGCGCAGTGGTTGCGGGTACGACCTTATTACCAATGACCGCAAGTGCTGAAACACTCCGCATTGGTTACTCTGCTGACCCTGAAACCCTCGACCTACATGAGCAGCTTTCTGGTGGCGTGCTGCGCTTCTCCCACCTGGCGTTTGATCCGCTGGTGCGCTGGACAAAAGACTTTCAGTTCGAGCCGCGCTTAGCCACCGAATGGGAACAAGTCGACGAAACCACCATGCGCATGACACTGCGTGAAGGCGTGACTTTCCACTCCGGTAACGAATTCACCGCCAAAGATGTGGTTTGGACCATTGAACGCCTGAAAGAGAGCCCTGACTACCGCGCCATCTTTGAGCCGGTGGCCAGCGCCGAAGCCGTTGACGACTACACCGTTGAGATCGTCACGACTGAGCCCTATCCACTGCTGCTCAACCTCGCTACCTATATCTTCCCCCTGGATAGCGAGTTCTATACCGGTGAAACCGAAGACGGCAAAGATAAAGCTGAAATCGTCAAAGCGGGTAACTCCTTCGCTTCACGCAATGTTTCCGGCACAGGCCCGTTCGTTGTCACCGACCGTCGCCAGGGCGTGCGTGTCGATTTCGAGCGCTTTGAAGATTACTGGGATACCGAAACCGAAGGCAATGTTTCCGAGATCGTATTAACGCCGATTGCCGAAAACGCTTCTCGCGTTGCAGCGCTGCTTTCTGGTGGCGTTGACTTCATTGATGCCGTGCCGCCTAACGATTTAGACCGTGTCCGTGAAGCAGACGGTGTCAATCTGATTGAGATTGACGGTACGCGTATTATTGGCTTCCAGATGAACGAAGAGCGCGTCGAAGCCTTCCAGGACCCCCGCGTTCGTCAAGCCGTCGACTTAGCCATTAACCAGGAAGGCATTGCCGACCGTTTAATGCGTGGCTTCGCTAACCCAGCGGGTCAGTTCTCACCCGAAGGCTACTCTGGTCATAACCCAGACTTAACGCCACGCTATGATGTTGAACGCGCGAAAGAACTAATGGCAGAAGCCGGTTACGAAGATGGCTTCACCGTTGAAATGATCGCGCCCAACAACCGCTATGTGAACGATGCGCAAATCGCTCAAGCGGTGGCGAACATGCTGGCGCAAATTAATATCGACGTTGAATTGCGTACCATGCCGCTGGCCCAGTACTGGCCTGAATACGATACGCGCGAGTCCGATATGGCGATGATCGGTTGGCACGCCGATACCGAAGACAGCGCCAACTTCTTCCAGTACCTCTCCTTCTGCATCGATGAAGAAACCGGCGCTGGTCAGTACAACTACGGCAGCTACTGCAACGAAGAAATTGATGCCCTGGTCACTGAAGCAGACAGCGAAACGGATCTGGAAAAACGCAACGAAATGCTGCGTGAAGCCGAAGCCATGCTGTACGAAGATGTCGGTTTCATCATGCTGCACTGGCAGAACCTTGCCTATGCCGCAGCGGATGGCGTTGACGTTGAGCCGGTGGTCAATGCGATCGACTTCCCCTACCTGGGCGACTTGGTCATTGACACCAGCGACGAGTAATCCTCTCCATCGTATGTTGATGGCATACCGTTAAACGAATCACTGCAGTACTTACTGCATGGATGCTTCGCTCCCTAAGCACTTAGGGGGCGAAGTCTTTTGTTTGGCGGTAAACGGCTAAATGAGTGCTATAGAACAAGCTCTACTCCCTTTGATGAACCCTTCATACAGGTGGCGTACGCCATGATTGCCTTTTTAATCAAGCGGCTGATGCACGCGATTTTGGTGATGTTTGTCATCAGCGTGCTGGCCTTCGCCATCCAGGATAACCTGGGTGACCCCGTGCAGCAGATGGTCGGCCAGTCAGTGCCGGAAAGCGAGCGTGAAGAAATACGTGAGCGCCTAGGTCTGAATGATCCCTTCCTGGTGCAATACGCGCGCTTTGCTAAAAATGCCGTTCAAGGCGATTTTGGCTACTCTTATTTTTATCGTGAACCGGCCTTAGAAGTCATTGCTCGCCACTTACCCGCCACGCTGGAACTGGTGTTTGCCGCCACGCTGATTATTGTGATTTTTTCAGTGCCAATCGGTGTATACAGCGCGATTAAACCACGCTCACCGATTTCACGATTGTTTATGGGCGTCTCCATTATTGGTATTTCGATTCCGGTATTCTTGACCGCCATCGTGCTTATTCAAATTTTTGCGATAGGCGTTACGGTTACGCTATTCCCCGAAAGTACCGGCTGGGGCGCGTGGCTTAATGATTTCTTCTCGACGGAAGGCAATATGCCCTCCTTTGGCCGCGGTAATGACTTAGTCAATGTAGCCGGTGAGTGGGATACCAATCTTGCGACCTGGAGTGGCTTACAGCATCTCGTGCTACCGGCTATCTCGTTGGCCTCGATTATGCTTCCGCTGTTTATTCGCTTGATTCGTGCCGAAATGATGGAAGTCCTGCAGTCAGAATATGTGAAATACGCACGTGCCAAAGGTATCTCAATGCGCCGTGTCTATTTCGTTCATGCGCTTAAAAACACCATGCTACCGGTGATTACCGTGGGTGGTGTGCAGATCGGCACCATGGTGGCCTATACCATTTTAACCGAGACCGTTTTCCAATGGCCGGGCATGGGCTTGATGTTTTTGGATGCCATCAATCGTGCTGACATTCCGCTAATCGTGACTTACTTAATGATCGTCGGCGTGATCTTTGTCGTCACCAACACCATCGTAGATCTCATCTACGGCATGGTGAACCCCACCGTTAAACTGACTGGGAAGCCCGCATGAGCACCTCAACTAACTCCTCCCCAGCGAGCGCCACACCCAGCCGCTGGGAGCGCCTGCGCGATTCCTACATGTGGTACAGCTTCAAGCGTGACCGCACCGCCCAGCTCTGCTTGGCCGTGTTTATCTGTATGGTCATCGCCGCGTTTGCCTCCCCGCTGCTGGCGCCAACCAACCCCTACGACCTGGCCCAAATCGATATCATGGCGTCAGAGCTGCCACCTTTCTGGATTGATGGTGCCGATGAGCGTTACGCATTAGGCACCGACGCCCAAGGGCGGGATCTGTGGTCAATCGTGTTATATGGCACGCGCGTTTCATTGCTGATCGGCTTTGGCGCGGTTATTTTGCAGGCACTGCTAGGGGTCACTTTTGGCCTGATGGCGGGCTATCTCGGCGGTCGTATCGATACTATTTTGATGCGCTTGGCGGATATACAACTCTCCTTTTCGACCCTCATGGTCGCTATCGTGGTAGGCGCCTTGGTTAAGGCCACCATGGGCAGCGCCTTTTATAGCCAATACGCGGTTATGATGCTGATCCTGATTATCGGCTTGGCCGAATGGCCGCAGTACGCGCGTACGGTGCGCGCTTCTGTACTGGCTGAGAAGAATAAAGAGTACGTAGACGCCGCCCGCGTGATGGGGCTGCGCAGCAAACGGATTATGTTCCGCCATGTGCTGCCTAACACCATGTCGCCGATCTTCGTTATCTCGACCGTACAGATTGCCAACGCCATTATTTCTGAAGCGGCACTGTCATTTCTGGGGCTTGGGATGCCCGAAACGCATCCCTCATTGGGCTCACTGATTAAGTCTGGCTTTGACTATATCCAGTCTGGCTCCTGGTGGATCACCTTGATTCCGGGTGCAGTGCTGGTCGTGCTGGTGCTGTCGATCAATCTACTTGGCGATTGGCTGCGTGATGTCATGAACCCACGACTCTACAAAGGCTGAGGACACCATGGCACTACTTGAAGTCAACAATCTCGATGTCCGCTTCGCGCTGCGCCAAGGCGAAGTCCACGCCCTGCGGGACATTACTTTTACCCTTGAGCGTGGTGAACGCCTGGGGATTGTCGGAGAATCTGGCGCGGGTAAGTCGGTCGCGGCGTTCTCGCTCCTCAACTTGATATCCAAGCCGGGCTTTATTGCGGGCGGTACGGTTAACTTTGATGGCCAAGTGCTTAACCGCATGTCTGAGCGCGGCCTGCGCAAAGTGCGTGGCAATCGCATTTCGATGATCTTCCAAGATCCGATGATGACACTCAACCCAGTGCTTTCTATTGGCGAGCAAATGGTTGAGTGCTTAAAAGCGCACCGGCGTATCTCTTCTAAAGAGGCCCGCGCGATTGCGTTAGACAAGCTGCGTCAGGTGCAGATTCCCTCACCGGATACGCGCTTGGATCAGTATCCCCATGAGCTTTCAGGCGGTATGCGCCAGCGCATTATCATCGCAATAGCCCTGCTTCTCGACCCGGACATTATCATTGCTGACGAGCCTACCACAGCGCTCGACGTGACTATCCAGGCCGAGATCATGGCGCTGCTGCTTGAACTCTGCGAGCAGCACAATGTGGGGCTTATTCTGATCACCCATGACCTAGGCGTGGTAAGCCAGGTCACTCAGCGTATGCTGGTTATGTATGCGGGCCGGGTGATTGAGCAAGGCCCCACCCGGGAAATTATTAATGACCCGCAACATCCTTATACTCAAGGGCTAATCAACGCCCTACCGCAGATGGCCACGCCCGGCGAAAAGCTCAATCAGATTCGCGGCAGCATGCCTTCGCTCTCAAACCTGCCTAGCGGCTGCGCGTTTCATCCGCGCTGCGATTTTATCAATCGTGCCGATGGTCAGCCCCGCCCTGCCTGCACGCAGCAAGTGCCTGGCTTTGTCGAATCCGGTAACTGCCGTGTGGCATGTCATATGGTGGCTGAAATGCTTGAAGATCGCCGTTTGAAGGAGGAAACCTCATGAACGCCCCCGCTGAGGCCATGACGGACAACCGTATTCCGACCCATACTCCCCGTCAGAACGAAGAGAGCGCTGATTCACTGCTGCAGATTCGCGATCTGAAAAAACGCTTTTCTCTCTCGGGCGATTTTCTCGACCAGCTGCGCTTTAAAGGTGGCAAGCTGGTTCGTCACCAAGAGCACGTCCACGCCATTAACGGCGTTAACCTGGACATCAAACGCGGCGAAGCACTGTGTGTGGTAGGCGAGTCGGGTTGCGGCAAGTCCACTGTAGCGCGAACGGTAATGGGGCTCTTGACGCCGTCAGAAGGTGAAATTCGCTACGACGGCAATCGTATTGATAACTTAAGTTCGCGACAGTTGCTGCCTTATCGTAAGCGAATGCAGATGATCTTTCAGAACCCTTATGCGTCGCTCAACCCGCGCATGACCATACAGCAGACCCTGGAAGAGCCGCTTCGCCTGCACCATCCCAACTGGAAACGGCCGCAGATTCTCGACAAAGTTGAAGAGGTAATGCGTTCGGTAGGCATCGACCCCGACTGGGGTAAGCGCTTTGGCCACGAGTTTTCCGGTGGTCAGCGCCAGCGTATCGCTATTGCCCGGGCATTGGCTGTTGACCCTGAGTTTATCGTTGCCGATGAACCTATCTCCGCGCTCGACGTCTCGATTCAAGCCCAGGTGCTCAACCTGCTGATGGAAGCTCAGCAAGAGCGCAACCTGACCTATCTGTTCATTACCCACGACCTCGCCGTAGTGGAGCACTTTGGCACCCGAGTGGCGGTCATGTACTTAGGCACGGTATGCGAAATTGCTACCACGGCCACATTGTTTGAAAAGCCGCGCCACCCTTACACCCAAGCATTGCTTTCGGCGATTCCACGCTTAAAGGATGATCGCCCACAGCATATTCGTCTTACTGGCGAGGTGCCGACGCCGGTTAACCTGCCAAGCGGTTGCGTATTTCATGGCCGCTGCCCATACGCTAATGCACGCTGTAAGCAAGAAATCCCCCTATTACAGACACAAGATGACGGCACGCGTGTAGCGTGTCACGCTGTTGAGGAGGGGCGTTTATGAGGCGGGCGCTTTTCACAACACAGCGGAAAACGACGCTGAGGGGTAAAGCATGGAAATACGCTGGCTAGAAGACTTTATCGCCCTGGCCAGGACACGCCATTTCTCGCGTGCAGCAGATGACCAAAACGTCACTCAGCCTACCTTCTCCCGGCGGATCAAGCTATTGGAGGAGGAAATGGGGGTGACGTTAATTAATCGTCAAACGCTGCCACTCTCGCTAACCCCCGCCGGGGAGGAGTTTTTAACCCTGTGTGAACAGGTGACCGAGCGAGTGCGGCTGACCCGTGACCGTGTTCGAGAAATTAATGCCGGCCAGCTGCGGCGTATTATGGTGGCTGCGCCGCAAAGTCTTTTGCCTCACTTTTTGCCCGAGTGGCTCGCATCTACCGGTTGGCAAGAGCGTGTACATCCCTACCTGCGGGCCACTGGCTGGGTGGCCAACGACTATTTTCAAGCCCTGGCACGGGCCGAGTGTGACCTTGCTATTTGCTACTGGCCTATAGGGCGCTGCGATCTGGATATCGATACCAGTGCCTGCACCTACCGTGTAATCGGACACGAAAGACTGATTCCCGTGACCGGGTTAACTGCCGCTGGGGAACCCTGTGCTTTGCTGCCAGGGTCACGCCATCAACCGGCGCCTTGGCTTGCCTACCCCAAGCGCGGGCTACTTGGGTCTGCGGTTAAGGCTCACTTAGCCAGATTACCCGAGAGCACGTATCTAACGGCTCAAAGCGAAAACCTCTACGCGGCGGGTATTAAAGAGCTGGTGCTTCTTGGTTACGGTATGAGTTGGCTGCCTGAGCGCAACGTCGCTGCTGAACTTGCCCAGGGGACATTAGTAAGAGCGGGTGATAGCCGCTGGGATGTACCCATGGAACTCCGTCTATATCGTCACCAAAGCCATCATCACGCGGAACTTGACGGATTCTGGAGTGAGCTCGCTCCGCCACGTGCCTGACCGGATACTTAAGCCTCAGTTATTAATCAAAATTAGCCCGTACTTAAGAAAGGACACCTGTGCATGCCAACCACCCTTTTTAGCCTGCAGCGCGATCATGTAGCACACCTACAGCGCGCTTATGCAGAGATTTTGAATGACCACGGGTTTGATAGTCTGGCTATTTACAGTGGTAATGCCAGCGAATACTTCGCTGACGACCATGCGCCTCCTTTTCAGACCTATGGGCATTTTATGCACTGGGTAGGCTTAGCCGATGTGCAGCATAGCTGGCTGATAATTCAGCCGGAAAAACGCCCCCAACTGTTCTTATATGCGCCCGCCGATTTTTGGCATTTACCCACACATCTGCCGGAAGAACCTTGGGTATCAGAGTTCGATGTGCATTTTTGCAATGAAAAGACCATACCCGCCATGGTCGGCAATGCCGCCGTTATTGGCGATATCGGGCAACTCGCTGCCAGTACACAGCAAGCATTGAAGGCACAATGTCAGCCTGAGCATATTGTTAGGGTCCTTGATGAGTTACGGCTGTTTAAAACACCTTATGAGATTGCCTGTATCCGTGAAGCCAACCGTTTATCAATAGCGGGACACCAAGCAGCGCAAGCCGCTTTTATTGGCGCCTCCGGTGAGTTAGATATTCAACTGGCGTACTTAGCGGCTAGTCGTCAGCGCGAGTCAAACGTACCTTATCAAAATATTATTGGCTTAAACGACCATGCAGGCGTACTGCATTACCAACATTACGACCTCAACGCCCCTAAACAGCGTTACAGCCTGCTAGTGGATGCGGGTCGTCGCTTCCGCGGATACTGCGCCGATATTACCCGTACTTACGCTGGCCCCGATGCCCCCGCTGTGTTTGGCGAACTGGTCTCGGCAATGCACGATTTAAAAGAGGAACTGGTCAGAGGCATAGCTCCAGGGGGTAGCTTTATCGCCCTGCACGAGCAAATGCATCGCCACCTTGGTGAGATATTAGTGGCCCACGATATGTATAAAGGCACCGCCGAGCAAGCCGTTGCTGAAGGCGTTACACGGGCTTTTTGCCCTCATGGATTAGGTCATTCGTTGGGTCTTCAAGTGCACGATGTCGCCGGCCTGCGTCACCCCGATGGTTCACCAGCGCCTGCACCCGAACACCATCCAGCGCTACGCCTTACACGTACGCTGCGCCCTGGCATGGTAGTAACCATTGAACCGGGACTTTACTTTATAGACATGCTACTCGCCCCGCTGCGTAACTCCTCATCGCCTATTAACTGGGCGCTAGTTGATCTGCTCTCGCCTTGCGGTGGCATTCGTATCGAAGATAACGTGGTGGTGACAGAAAGCGGTTTCAGTAACTTAACGCCTTAAGCGCTCGCTAACCGTCTTATAAAGCCATTACCAAGCTTTAAAATGAACAACGCCCGGCACACAAGGCCGGGCGTTGGATAACCGCTAAACGTATCAGCAACAAATTAGAAGCGGTAAGTAACACCGCCGCCAATGGTGACGGGTTCCATATCAACTTCACCACCACCGCTAATATCAGCGCTTACGTCAGCGTAGCTTGCGTAACCATTGAGCATGACGTTGTCAGTCACGGCCAGATCAACACCTACTTGACCAATTGCACCGTAGCTTTCATCAACGCTCAAACCGCTCGGCTCGCTGGAGAAATGTGTGTAATTAAGACCAGCACCGACGTAAGGCTGCACGCGTGAATCCAAGCCGCCCAACGGGTAGTAGTTAACCAGTAGATTAACCGGTAAACGATCAATGCTACCTTCACCTGAACCGTCTACGCTCAAGTCGTGCTCGAATTCTTCGGAGCTGTTGAGTTCGGCACCGACCTTATCTGTAAATAGATAGCCCACGCCATAGGTTAATCCGCGCGCTTCATCAACACTTAATGAATCACCGTCTACATTGCCGTTACCTGAACCCGTGTCCGTTTGGGCAACGCCACCACGAACAAATACGTCGCCAGCGTTATAAGCGAGAGCCGCTTGACTTGCCAGTGCAAAACCAGCAGTGATTACAGTGGCAGAAATCAGTTTCATATTACTCATCAGGGTCATCCTCTCCTAGGCAGCGCTAGTTCCTTGCGCTTGGGATTACGGTACTACTCTACAACTTTCCTATACAGTATATAGTATAAGAACAGTGTTTCCAAATATCCTGTGAAATATTAATATAAGTAATTTGGCGCTGTTAGCTTTTTATTTATTTTTAATGAACATAAAAAAAGGTCCCCCGAAGGGGACCTAGGTGGAGCACGCCAGCTCACTCGGTTTATCGCTAATAGAGGTTAGCGATTTAGATGAAGAAGGGAGAGAAGCGTTACGTCTTTCTGTCAACACTAGCCTTAACTTCTCTATTCACTCATCCTTTGCCATATATATTGCGATTCATGTGCCAATACTTATAATTACAATATGAAACAACAAATTAAGTATATACAGATCGAAAAATCTCGCCCTGAGATGAACGGCAGCAAGCTAAGCGCACCAAAGCTGCGCATTTTCAGGCCGCTTTGCCTCATAACGAGTCAGCACGAATAGAATGTGGTCTCCTCATAGAGGCCGATGTATTGCGTTTGAAACTTAATAGCGTCATCTTCTAGTCATATTAAGACTATTGCTTCGCCAATGGATCTAGATTCAACTGCTAAGGAAGGTAGCCAATGCAAGAAGCCAAGACTATTTACGTTACCGGTGGCGCGCAGGGAATTGGCCTAGGTATTGCCCACCACCTGCTGATCGCCGGACACCGTGTGGTAATCACGGACATTGATGAAGAAGCGCTTAGCGCAGCAAAAGCTCGGCTGCCTTACAGCGAATACTTATTAGCGCTGGTCGCGGACGCAGGTAATGAACAACAGGTATCGAAAAGCATTACCCAGGCGGTGAGTCATTTTGGTCAACTGGATGGCTTAGTGCATAACGCAGGTATTGCCGACCCGTTTCACGGGCCGATGGAGAACCTGGAGCTCGCGGCCTGGCAAGCGTATTTAAATACCAACCTCACCGGCGCATTTCTATGTGCTAAATACGCAGCGAAGCACCTACGCAAACAGCAAGGCAGCATGGTACTTATGGCGTCTTCACGCGCCTTTCAGTCTGAACCTGATACCGAGGCCTACGCCGCCAGTAAAGGCGGCATTATCGCCCTGACACACGCGTTAGCGATTAGCCTTGGACCCGACATTCGCGTGAATGCGATTAGCCCGGGCTGGATAGAAGTGGGCGACTGGCAAAAGCCAGCACGCCAGCAGCCCGTTGAACACCGCTCCATTGATCGCGAGCAGCACCCAGCCGGGCGCGTGGGCACACCTAACGATATTGCATCCCTCACCCACTATCTTCTCTCTAAGGAAGCTAGTTTCATTACCGGCCAGAACTTTGTGGTTGATGGTGGCATGACCCGCAAAATGATCTATGCCGAGTGATAGCTGCATTAGATAGCGCCTCCATTGCCCATGTTGGGCACCCTCACGTACACTTGTTTGAATCCGTTTATCCATTTATAAACCCGCTTCCGACAAGCCGAGGCTCTCCCATGGCGTTTGAATCCACTTCTTCTTATATCGCAACCGATGCGCTTAAACAGGCAGTGAACGCGGCTGTGGTGCTCGAACGGCCGCTATTGATCAAAGGCGAGCCGGGCACCGGCAAAACCCTGCTGGCCGAAGAGCTGGCTGAATCTCTCAATACTCAGTTGATTACCTGGCATATCAAATCCAGCACCAAGGCGGCCCAGGGTTTATACGAGTACGATGCCGTCAGCCGCCTGCGTGACTCCCAGCTAGGCGTTGAAGGTGTAGAAAATGTCGCCAACTACATCAAGCCCGGCAAGCTGTGGGAAGCCTTTACCGCCAATCAACGGGTGGTGCTACTGATCGACGAGATCGACAAGGCCGATATCGAATTCCCCAACGATTTGCTACAAGAGCTGGATCGTATGGAGTTTCACGTTTACGAAACCGGCGAAACCATCCGCGCCGAGCAGCGCCCGATTATCATCATCACCTCAAACAACGAAAAAGAGCTGCCGGATGCGTTCCTACGCCGCTGCTTTTTCCACTACATTGAGTTCCCCGACCGCGAGACCATGCAGGCGATTGTCGATGTTCACTTTCCGGATATCGCCCCCCGGCTTGTCAGCGAAGCCTTAGAGGTATTTTTCGATCTGCGTAAAGCACCCGGACTTAAGAAAAAGCCGTCCACGTCTGAACTCGTCGACTGGCTCAAGCTAATGATGGCTGACGATATTGCCCAAGAAGCACTCTACAACCGCGACCCGGCCAAAGCGCTGCCGCCCATGGCGGGCGCACTGGTTAAAAACGAGCAGGACACCCAACTGCTTGAGCGTCTGGCGTTTATGATCCGTCGTCAGAAAGGCACAGGCCGCTAAGCCATGTTTATTGGCCTATTTGAAACATTAAAGCGTGCGGGAGTTCCGGTATCACTACGCGAACTGCTGGACCTTCACGCCGTGGTGGAGCGCGGTGTGGTGTTCGCCGACATGGAAGCCTTCTATCAAGTGGCCCGCACGGTGATGGTCAAAGACGAGCGCCATTTTGACCGCTTTGATCGTGCCTTCGCCGCCTGGTTCAAAGGCCTGGAGGACATGGATGCCGCTATTGAGGCGCTGATTCCCGATGACTGGCTACGCCGGGAGTTTGAGAAGCAGCTAACGGATGAAGAGAAAGCCAAAATCGAATCCCTGGGCGGCCTCGAAGAACTCATTGAGACGTTCAAAAAACGCCTGGAGGAGCAAAAAGAGCGCCACGCGGGTGGCAATAAATGGATCGGCACCGGCGGAACCAGCCCTTTTGGCGCCTACGGCTACAATCCAGAAGGTATCCGTATTGGCCAGGATGGCTCGCGCCACCGCCGCGCCACCAAGGTCTGGGACGAGCGACGCTTCCGCGATTACGATGATTCTCTGGAATTAGGCACGCGCAATATCAAAATGGCGCTGCGCCGCCTGCGCAAGTTTGCCCGCCAAGGGGCGTTAGAGGAGTTTGACGTTGATAGCACTATCCGCGAAACCGCCAAGGACGCCGGGCTACTCAACGTGCAGATGCGCCCAGAGCGCCATAACGCGGTGAAGGTGCTGCTGTTTTTGGATGTGGGCGGCTCGATGGATGACCATATCCGCGTCTGCGAAGAGCTGTTCTCTGCCGCCCGCTCAGAGTTTAAGCACCTGGAGCACTACTACTTCCATAATTGCCTTTACGAAGGGGTTTGGCGCAATAACCTACGCCGGGGTAATGAGCGCATCCCCACCATGGACGTGCTGCACACCTACGGTGCGGATTACCAGGTGGTGATTGTTGGCGATGCCGCTATGTCGCCTTACGAAGTCACCCACCCCGGCGGCAGCGTAGAGCACTTTAACGACGAAGCGGGCGGCGTGTGGCTTAAGCGTCTATGCGAGACGTTTCCCCGTCTGGCGTGGCTTAACCCGATGCCGCCCCGGGCCTGGGAGTACACCTACTCGACCCAACTGATCCGCGAGATCATCGATGACCGCATGTACCCCATGACCATGGAGGGACTGGAAACCGCCATGCGCGAACTGGCAAAGAAGTAAGCTGAACTTAACGGATCATGCGCGATAGCACATCGTGGTGGGTCAGTTGGCGATGTAGGATGGCCATCACGATGTGCCCGGCGATCAATGCCAATAGTGTCCAACCCAGTTCACCATGCAATAAACCACCCAGATCCGTCATCCAGGTAATTTCCTCTCCTTCAAAACCTGTCATTAAATTAATGCCAAAGACGTCAAGCGAACGACCTGAACCATACTGGCGAATAAGCGCAATGGTGGGTACAGCGATCATTAAGCCGTAGAGCGCAAAGTGTCCCAGCTTCGCCATCACGCTCAATGAAGGCGGGCGGCGCGACACATTGGCTAATGCCCACATAGCACGCAGCACGGCTAACGTAAGCAGCAACACGCCTATAGGGTAGTGAGTACCCCAAAAAAAATCTTCAAAAGGGGTATCTGGGAACAGCCAGTGCGCCGTCGCGCTGGTAAATTGCCACGCAAACAGCAGCGCCATCCCCCAGTGCAGCAAACGGCTTATCGCTCCGTAGCGAATAGGGGTATCCATAACAGTTAACGACATACATTTTCCCTTAACATAATTAACAAATGTTAGGTCTAGTTTACCCAGTCAAACGAGCAACATCATGACAACAACGTGCAAAATGGTTGTCAGAAATGGAACGCAACGTTTTACAGAAGTATTAGAGGACCTGCGGGAAATCGTTTAAGCCTTTTATAAATGCCTGTTTGGCCGACTCAAAACTCTTAGGGTCGTGTTTGAAACGGCGTAGGATGAGATCTTTATCCAGCGCCAGAGTAGGTGCCAGTTCATTAATATTTTTAGCGGGATGTCGTGCTCCTAAGCCAATTCGCTTTCCGTCCGCCCCACCAAACCAACGCTTAATGCCGCTTTTTTGGTAAAATGCTTCTTGCTCAGCGTTATTGACTTCGACACGCAACGGCGCCTTTAAGGTAAGTTCACTAATCAAGCGCTGCTGGGCATCGGCCTGGTTAAGTGCGCAGGCATGCGTAACGGTCATGCCCTCGCCCTCTTCGTCCAGCACTAGCAGCGCCAATGCTTGAGGCTTACCGTTGCCATCAACGGCAGCAAATAGACGCGCGGCTTCTTGCGGGAAAAATACACTGCAGGTGCCGGTGAACACGACCAGCGGCGTTAGACCCGCTTCTTGTCCGTATACTTCAGCGCATAATCGCGCCAGACAAGCATTGCGCTGGGCCTCTGCGTTAACGTGTACGACCTTCATTTGAATTATCTCGCCGACTGAAAAGCCGCAAGCCTAGAGCAATCACAGCGGTTTTGACAGAGCATTGTACAACACGATAAGCCTCTTCATTTACACTGTTACTGAACACAGCTCTGAAGTACCTGTCGGAAGTAACTGTAAATGTGACCATTGACTTAGAAGGAGCTAGCATGCCCACCTTTACCAATGACCCTACCATGCCGACACCCAGTTTTCCCGGCAGCCATATAGTCGTCGATGATCACTATGTGTTTATTTCTGGGCTAACTGTCGCCGATCTCTCTAACGGCCATGCTGCACGTGGAAACGTTAAAGAAGAGACCCGCCTTGTAATGCGCGCCCTATCCCGCATGCTTGAGCTGGAAGGTGGCAGCGTCGCGGATATAGTGCGAGTGGATATCCATCTGACTGATTTACACGCTATCCAAGACATGGATAGCGTATATGCCGAATACTTTGAACCCGGCCGATACCCCGCCCGTACCTGCACAGAATCACCCAATCTCAGCGGCGGTAGCAGTATTGAAATTACCGTGATGGCGAAACGCCAACACCTATCAGAGCAATAACAGCCTCAATATCTACATGGGCTTCCAGCATATCCGCCAGGCGATCAAGTTCACGCTCTCGGTGAGCTTGGTAATCGCTTTGCTCGCCGTCAGCGAGGCCCAGTTGCTTTAACAGCGCGTGGCAGGCATCGGGGTGATCAAATAAGCCATGGAGATAGGTACCAAAGATTTGTCCATCCTCACTGATCGCCCCCTCTGGTCGGCCTTCTATATTAAATAGCGGTGAACTAAGCGCTGCCCCTTCGCTTACGCCGTTATGGATTTCATAGCCGGTAACGGTAGCGCCCTCCGCCACCGTTGAACCAATCACATTGCGCAGCTGCTTACCTGCCACCATGCGGGTGGTAAGGGGTAAAAGCCCTAAACCCGCTACTTTTTCATGTTTTCCCTCCAGGCCGTCAGGGTCATCTACCCATTCGCCCAGCATTTGAAAACCACCGCAAATACCCAGCACTTTGCCGCCATAACGCAAGTGACGCTGGATTGCCTTATCCCAGCCCTGGCGTTTCAGCCATTCAAGATCGCTAGCGGTACTTTTACTGCCGGGCAGCATAATCACATCGGCGGCAGGAATTGGCTGGTCGGCCCGGATAAACGTCATCGCGACCTGGGGATGTAACCTCAAGGGGTCAAAGTCGGTATGGTTACTGATGCGCGGTAGCGCGGGAACGATCACGTTAAGCGTCTGGCTGGCTTTTTCGCCTTGGATTAAACCAATGCTGTCTTCTGCATCGAGTACCAGCCCCTGCAGATAAGGCAATGTTCCAAACACTGGTTTTCCAGTGCGTTCCTCCAACCACTCGAGCCCAGGTTTTAGCAGTGCTATATCACCCCGAAAGCGATTGATAATAAAGCCCTTGGTGCGCGCCTGTTCGCTCTCGCTCAATAGCGCCAGCGTACCCACCAATTGGGCGAATACTCCGCCACGGTCAATATCACCCACCAGTAATACCGGGCAATCTACCGCTTCGGCAAAGCCCATATTGGCGATATCGCCTTTACGCAAATTGATTTCGGCCGGGCTGCCCGCCCCTTCGGCGATAACCACATCAAAGCGGCTTTCTAACGCTTGCCACGCGGCCATTACGCTCTCTTTAGCGGTGCGTTTAAAAGCGTGGTAATCCAGAGCATCCATATGGCCATGAACTTTGCCGCGTAAAATCACCTGGGCGCCACGATCGGTTTCCGGCTTTAGCAATACCGGATTCATATCGCTGTGGGGTGCTAAATAGCAGGCTTGTGCTTGTAAGGCCGTAGAGCGGCCAATCTCGCCGCCGTCCTGAGTCACTGCGCTATTAAGCGCCATGTTCTGGGGTTTAAACGGCGCCACTGATATCCCACGCCTTGCCAACGCGCGGCAAAGGGCTGCCACCACGGTGCTTTTACCCGCATCCGAGGTGGTGCCTTGAATCATCAGTGTGGCCATAGAGAGGTCTCGCCCAGTTGAACAAGAGCAAGACTTTAGCGGGAGGCGCTAAGGGGCGCAATGTGTTCAGTCTCCGCTCAAGCACCCTAATTCCTTTAATAATCAAAAATACTTTTTATCGCCATCAATTCGTCATATGCCATCTCTAGGCTGATACCTAACAAATGAGATCGATCTCATTGCATTAATAACAGGTATCCCCATGGCAGATTTACTCAGTGTGGCCAAACTCGCCGGGGTGTCTAGGGCAACTGCGGCGCGAGCTTTTTCAAGTCCCGATTTGGTACGCCCCGCTACCCGGCAAAAGGTGTTTAACGCTGCCCAGCAGCTTGCGTTTAGGCCAAATAAAATCGCCCAACAGCTTCGCTCTCAAGCGACGCAGATGATCGGCGTGATGGTGCCCAGTCTCGATAACCCAGTGTTTGCCGAACAGCTACAAGCCATGGAAGTAGCAGCACGTGCGTCTGGTTACTCACTAATCGTTACCACCAGCGAATACTCGCCCAGCCGCGAGGGTGACATTGTTGAGGAGATGCTGCGCCAGCGCGTGGACGGCTTGGTGCTTACCGTGGCAGAAGCCGATAACAGCGCCGTGCTGGACAAGCTGCGTTTAGAAAATACACCGTGCTTACTGGTCTACAACCCACCCGGCAACAGCAGCTTTCCCTCCATCGGCGTCGATAACCGTGCCGCCAGTGCTGATGCCACCCGCCATTTAATCACCCTGGGCCATGAACGGATTGGTATGGTCGCTGGCCCGCTATTGCAATCAGACCGTGCCCAACAGCGTTTTGACGGTTACTGCCACGCTATGCGCGAGGCAGGCCTGATCGCCCGTCCGCTCGTTGAGATGGCCCGCCATACCCAAGCTGACCTCGCAAGCCTAATACCTGCACTGCAAGGCCCAGACGCTCTCAGCGCAGTTATCTGTACCAATGACCTGCTCGCTATCAGCCTGATTGGCGAACTGCAACGCGCAGGATTTAGCGTGCCTGGCGATCTTTCTGTAATGGGTTTTGACGGCATTGCATTAGGCAAACACCTCTACCCGTCGCTATGCACCATTGAGCAACCACGCGCCGACATTGGGCGCACCGCGGTGCACACCTTGCTAGCCATGATTCGGGGAGAAGAATGCACACCTACTCCCCTGCCCCACGCATTGCGTCAGGGCGAAAGTGTCGGAATCCCGACATCCCGTAAGTCCACGTTAAGCACTTCCTAGAGGAACACGGTATGAGTCTTAATCGCATGAACCTTAAGCATCTTTATCAAGCGTTACTGGCCACGGCGGTTATCAGTGCGTCAGGGGTCGCTACTGCCCAATCAAGCGACAACGCGATCTGCTACAACTGCCCGCCAGAGTGGGCGGATTGGGGTACTCAGCTGCGTTTGATCGAACAGGAGACCGGCATTCGCGTGCCCCAAGACAACAAAAATTCCGGACAATCCCTAGCACAATTAGTTGCTGAAGAAAGTAGTCCGGTGGCTGATGTCGTTTACTACGGAGTGACCTTCGGCATTCAAGCCATGGAAGAGGACGTAGTGACGCCCTACCAGCCTGCCCATTGGGACGAGATACCCGAAGGCCTGAAAGACCCCGAAGGTAACTGGTTTGCCATCCACTCCGGCACCCTCGGTTTTATGGTCAACGTCGACGCCTTGGATGGCGCGCCGGTGCCCACTTCCTGGGAAGACCTGCTCAAGCCTGAGTATCGCGGCATGGTGGGTTACCTTGACCCGGCCAGTGCCTTTGTCGGCTATGTCGGTGCCGTGGCGGTCAACCTAGCCATGGGTGGCGATCTTAACGACTTCACCCCAGCGATCGACTACTTCAATCAGCTCGCCGAAAACGACCCGATTGTGCCCAAGCAAACCAGCTACGCGCGAGTTCTTTCCGGCGAGATACCCATCCTGCTCGATTACGACTTCAACGCTTACCGCGCCCGCCACAGCGATGGTGCCAACGTTGAGTTTGTGATTCCCGAAGAGGGTAGCGTGGTGGTGCCTTATGTTATGAGCTTGGTGAAAGATGGCCCTAACCCCGAAAACGGCCAGCAAGTGCTTGATTTTGTGCTCTCTGACCAAGGCCAAGCGGTATGGGCTGATGCTTACCTACGCCCTGTGCGCGCCAGCGCCATCTCCCCTGAAGCGCGCGAAGTCTTTCTGCCCGATAGCGAGTATGCCCGCGCCGAAGCTCTCGACTACACCGCTATGGCGGCTGCTCAACGTAGCTTCTCTGAGCGTTATCTGTCGGAGGTTCGTTAATCATGACAGCGGCATCCAAGCAGCCCTCCGGGGCTGCTTCTTTCGTCAATAGTCGTCAGATCATGGTGGGGCCCGCGCGTCGAAAAAGCCTTATCGCAATGTTTACTTTACTGCCTGCCCTGGTGATTTTCTGCGCCTTTTGGCTACTGCCTTTTTCGCGTCTGATCATGATGGGCGCCGAGGCTGACCCAAGCAGCGGTATTAGCGCGTATTTAACTATTCTCACCCATCGTCAGTACTTAATTAGTCTAGCGACCACCGTTGGTCTCTCGCTGGTAGTGTCACTGGTAGCCGTTGCCATTGCGGGCATTGCTGGATTTTTTCTCGCCCGTCAGCGATTTTTTGGCAAATCCATACTAGTGGCTATCCTCACTTTTCCGCTGGCTTTTCCAGGCGTGGTGGTGGGCTTTCTGGTCATCATGCTGGGAGGGCGTCAAGGCGCCTTGGCGCAGACTAGCCTGTGGCTGTTTGGCGAGCGCTGGATGTTCGCCTACTCACTGGCCGGGCTATTTATTGGTTACCTCTACTTCTCCATCCCTCGTGTCATTACCACGGTGATGGCTGCCTGCGACAACCTGGATCAAAGTCTTGAAGAAGCCGCCCGCTCGTTAGGCGCTAACACCTGGCAGGTCACCAAAGACGTTATCGTGCCTGGCATTGCGCCCGCGCTGCTCTCAACCGGTGCTATCTGCTTTGCGACCAGCATGGGCGCCTTTGGTACGGCGTTTACCCTGGGCACGCGGTTAAGCATTCTGCCGCTCAATATCTACGGTGAATTCACCAACTACGCCAATTTTGCCATGGCCGCCGCGCTTTCGGTGGTGCTGGGCGTGATTACGTGGATGGCATTGAGCCTTGCCCGCAGGCTGGCAGGCGGCAACCTGGGAGCCTCCGTATGAAATCGCGTCTACGCTTTACGTTGCAATTGGGCTTCACCCTGCTGGTGTGCCTGTTCATGATCGTGCCTGTCGCAATGTCAGTCATGGCGGGGCTAACCGAGAACTACTTTGTTGGCCTGCAGAGTGGCTTAACGCTGCGCTGGGTGAATGAGGTGTGGCAGCTCTACGCCGATACCATCTGGCTCTCCATTAAACTGGCGCTGGCCTGCTTACTAATCACGACCCTGATTGGCGTACCCGCCGCCTATGGCCTGCTGCGCAGCCGCCGCCGCTGGGCCAACGCGATCGAAGAACTCCTGCTGCTACCGGTTGCCGTGCCTGGGCTGGCCACCGCGCTTGCCCTACTGCTCGTCTATGGCAGCTACCGTGAATTTCGCGGCAGCTGGCTATTTATTTTGATTGGCCATGTGCTGTTTACCTTGCCCTTTATGGTGCGCGCGGTGCTCTCCGTGATGCAGACCGCCAAGCTTCCCCAACTGGAAGAAGCCGCCGCCAGCTTAGGCGCCAGTTTCAGGCAACGCTTTTTCGGGGTGGTCATCCCCAACTGTATGAGCGGTATTTTGGCGGGGGCGCTGATGGTGGTCACCCTATCGATCGGTGAATTCAACATTACCTGGATGCTGCACACCCCCTTGACCAAGACGCTCCCGGTCGGCTTGGCCGACAGCTACGCCTCCATGCGCCTGGAAGTTGGGTCGGCTTACACGCTGATATTTCTGGTCATGGTCGTGCCCTTGCTGGTGGCGATTCAGTGGGCGGGCCGACTCACCGAGCAGCGCCACTAAGTTTTATTATTTGAGAATCCGTTATGAGTTCATCTGTCAGTATTACGCTAAACCAATGCAGCCGCACCTTTGCTGGTGGCAACACGGCGCTCCAGCCGCTTGACTTGCAGGTTAATGCCGGTGAAACCCTGGTACTGCTGGGCCCTTCCGGCTGCGGCAAAACCACCACTCTGCGCATTATTAGCGGTCTGGAAAGCCCCGACCAAGGCGGACAAGTGCTGTTTGGGGAGCGTGATATCACTGCGCTGCCGATTGAGAAGCGCGACGTGGGAATGGTGTTTCAAAACTACGCGCTCTTCCCCAACATGAGCGTTGCCGACAATATTGCCTATGGCCTGAAAATACAGCGTTTGCCACGTGCCGAGATTGCCCAAAGGCTTGACGAAGTCATGCATATGGTTGACTTACAAGGCTTTGGCGAGCGGAGAATCGACGCCCTCTCCGGTGGCCAAAAGCAGCGCGTGGCGCTTGCCCGTGCGATTGCTGTTCGCCCCAAGGTGCTGCTGTTTGATGAGCCATTGGCAGCTCTCGACGCCAAACTTCGTGATCGCCTGAGAATTGAAATTGGCCAGCTACTGCGAAAGCTTGGCACCACGGCGGTTTACGTCACCCACGATCAAGATGAGGCGATGGCCTTGGGTGACCGCATCGCGGTAATGCAAGCCGGGCGCATTGCGCAGCTAGGCACACCGCAGGAGATTTACCACCAACCGGCCAACGCCTTTGTGGCGGACTTTATTGGTGCGGTTAATTGCCTGGAAGTGATCGGTACACGAGCTGATGGTGGGCTAATAATGCATGGGGGCGAACTCATCGCTAATCATTTGCAGGGAGTCACTACGGTTTACTGCCGACCAGAAGATATCCAGGTAGTACCGCTAAGCCAAGCCGATATAAAAGGCAAAGTGGTACAGAGCATTTTCCTAGGGCAGACCCAACGCCTGATGGTAGACACTGGCGGCGCTTCGCCACTCAAGATTGAAGCACCCTCCCGCCAGCGTTGGCCAAATGGTACCGCGATTGGTTTGGCACTCCCTTCTAGCGTGCTTTTTCATCCAGATAAGCCCACTGCCCCTGTTAATGCCAAGGAGATGGCCAATGGCTGATCAAGGTTTAAACATTAAGAAAGCCCCTCATGCCCAGCAATGCCTTATCGCCCAGATTAGCGATCCGCATATCAAGGCGGGCGGTAAACTCTCTTACCGGCAGGTAGATACCGCCAGTGCCCTGCGCCAAGCAATCAGCACGCTCAATCAGCTAGCGCCGCGCCCCGACCTGGTACTGATTAGCGGTGACTTGGTTGATTTTGGCCACCCTAGCGAGTACGCCACCTTTAAGCAGATCCTGGCTGAGTTAACGCTGCCCGTGTACTTGATCCCTGGCAATCATGATAACCGCGAACATCTGCGCGCTGCCTTTACCGAGCACCGTTATCTATTTCAGCACCGCGACTATTTACAATGGGTCGTGGATGACTATCCGGTACGCATTGTAGGGCTCGACTCATCGGTGCCGGGTAAACCCTACGGGGAGCTAAGCGATGAAAGCCTGCAGTGGCTAGACACTAAGCTGGCAGAGCAACCCGAAAAACCGACGCTGGTCATGGTGCATCACCACCCGTTTGTTAGTGGCATCGACCATATGGATCGCCAGCCGCTCAAGCGACCAGACGCGCTAGCCGACGCCATTGGCAAACATGCCCAGGTCGAGCGTGTGCTCTGCGGGCATCTACACCGGAGCATTCAGGCCCGCTTTGCCAACACCTTGGCGATTAGCTGCCCCGGGGTTTCCCATCAGGTGAGTTTGGATCTCACGCCAAACGGCCCCTCCAGCTTTCAGTTAGAGCCTCCTGGTTACTTGCTGCATCAGTGGTCGGCGGCTAACGGCATGGTGACTCACCAGGGATTTATCAAGCGCTATCCTGGCCCTTTTCCGTTTTTTGACGCCAACGGGTTAATTGACTAAGGCACGCTTGATAAACCACCAACTCATCAGCGGAAAACAGCACAAGGTTACGTTGGAAAGCAATCGGTCACGCTACAAAGAGAGCTCAGCCTCAGATGTTGTAGTATCCAATTGCGCCAACTCCCAAGCTTGCACCATTTGCTTTTTAGCTATTCCCCAACGGTAGCCGCCTAGCGCACCACTTTGTTGAATCACCCGATGGCAGGGAATCCAAAGAGCAATCGGGTTGGCGCCGACGGCGTTGCCTACCGCTCGGGAGGAGTTAGGCGCTCCCAGTGCCTGAGCAATATGTGTATAGCTAACCCATTGCCCCTCGGGAATCGTCAGTAATGCCCGCCAAACCGCCACTTGAAAGTTAGTGCCTGTCACGTGCAATGACAAAGACGCTGGCGACTCTTCTGACTTGGCAAAAATCGCCTCCACCGCGTAGCGCGTAGCAACGGGGTTATGGTGGAACGTACTGCGCGGCCACTCCTTGGCAAGTCGTGCCAGCAAATCGTCGGCACTGGTAGCATCGACAAAGCCCATGCGGCAGATCCCGCGAGGCGTTATGGCCACAAAAATATGACCAAGGGGCGTTTCATGCACGCCATAAGTAATCTCAACGCCCTCGCCCTGGCGCTTATATTCACCCGGGGTGACAGCCTCTAGCTGAACAAAGTGATCATAAAGCCGCGAGCCACCGCTAAGCCCCAGGGAATGAGCAATATCCAACAGCGAAGTGGAAGATTGCATCAGCCGCTTGCCCCGCTCTAACGTGAGCGCCTGTAAAAAGCGCTTGGGACTAATCCCTACATAACGGCAAAACAGTCGTTGGAAGTGAAAAGCGCTCAGATGAACGTGAGCAGACACCGTTTCCAAGTTAGGCTGCGTCGCTGCATGAGCTACCATATAAGCCATGGCTTTTTCGATACGCGCATAATCGTTCATTTTTGCCTCACTGAGCGCCCTGTTATAGGTTTTCTAAGTGCTTATGCTGATAGCCTAAGGGATCGAGGCGCGCTTGCCGACCCGAATCTTGCTCAATCACTAGCGAATAATCACTCACTGTTTTAGCGTTAGGATGACGGTGATGTACAAAAGACACATTGCCTATTTCCCGCTAGAGTGAAGTTCCGCCTCAATAGAGGGTATCCGATAAGCCCATGCAAGATTTGATCAACGACATTGCGACAGCCATGGCAAAAGCAGAGGAGCGCGGCAAGGTCGCAAACTATATTCCCGAGCTTGGCCATGTTGACCCACAGCAGTTTGCTATTTCGCTCGCCACCGTGGATGGCAACGTTTACTCGGCAGGTTGTGCTACCACGCCCTTCTCGATTCAGAGTATCTCTAAAGTATTTACGCTGACCATTGCATTGGGGCAAGTGGGTGATTCGCTGTGGTCAAAAGTAGGCCGCGAGCCCTCAGGTGATCCCTTCAACTCCATCGTGCAGCTTGAACACGAAAGCGGTAAACCGCGTAACCCGTTTATCAATGCCGGGGCCATTGCGGTGGTCGATGCGATCATGATGGGCCACGAGCCCAAAGAGACCCTGGGCGAGATTCTTAGCTTTGTACGCTATATCGCCGATGACGACAGCATTTACTTTGATCATGCGGTGGCCGCTTCCGAAATGGCCCACCGCGACCGCAATGCGTCACTCGCGCATTTCATGAAAGCGTTTGGCCATCTTCGCCACGATGTCGATAAGGTTCTGGGTACCTACTTCCATCAATGCGCCATCGCCATGAGCTGCGAACAACTCGCCCATGCAGGTTTGTTCCTGGCCTCAGATGGCGTGAACGAACCCAGCGGCATTCGCGTAGTGGCGCCCCAGCGGGCACGGCGCATTAACTCATTAATGATGATGTGTGGACACTACGATGCGTCCGGTGAGTTTGCCTTTCGCGTTGGCTTGCCCGGCAAAAGTGGCGTAGGCGGCGGCATACTCGCCATCGCGCCAGGCCATGGTTCCGTTGCTGTTTGGTCCCCGGGATTGGACGCCTACGGCAACAGCCTGCTAGGCACCCAGGCGCTCGAAATGTTTGTGCAACGTACGGGCTGGTCAGTGTTTGGGCATTAAAGTACGCATCTCCGTCGACTTAACCTAAGCTGGACAATAGTAGGTTGGTCCCACAGTATAGCTAGCCAGATACGGACATTTTACAATGCCATTATTAGTCAGGAGGACACCATGGCCAATGATATGAGTAACCCCGATCACCGTGATGCGATTAAAATCTTCGCGCGCCTGGGGTACGCCTCTCGAGGCATCGTCTATCTCTTAGTTGGCGGTCTCGCCGCACTGGCGGCGTTTGGTCAAGGTGGCCAAACAGAAGGCAGTCGCGGTGCTTTAGAGAGGGTGCTCGCTGCCCCCTTCGGGAAAATATTATTAGGCCTCATTGCATTGGGCTTGGTTTGCTATGCCCTGTGGCGCACGATACAAGCGATCAAAGACGCCGACCACCACGGCACTGACGCTAAGGGCATTGCCATTCGTACTGGCTTAATGGTGAGCGCTGTTACGCATACCCTATTAGCTTTTTTTGCGGCAACCCTCATCTTCCAATTTGGCGGCTCTTCTGGGGGCTCGGGTGGGGGCTCACAGGGAATGGCTAGCTGGCTGATGCAACAGCCTTTCGGCCGCTGGCTGGTAGGCGCAGTCGGAATAATCTTGATCGGCGTTGGCATCTCTCATGTGTTCAAAGGCTTCAAGGCCAAATTTCATAAACACTTCGCTATGCCAACGCAAACGCAGAAATGGGCTTACCCAATCTGCCGTTTTGGTTTGGTGACTCGCGGGATTGTATTTGCCATCGTAGGTTGCTTCTTTATTATTGCCGCTTACCAATTCAATCCTAGTGAGGCAGGTGGTACGGCTGAAGTATTTACCGCGCTGCGTAGCCAAGTATACGGTCAATGGCTACTAGCCATTGTCGCTATAGGTCTGTTTGCGTTTGGCCTCTACAGCCTATTAGCAGCTGTCTACCGCCGCATTAATGCCAGCATGTAGTCACTTGACATGGCTAATGCGACTAACCGCACAAAGCAGTGGTTTGAGCGCCTCAACGGCTCAAAGAATATGCTGTGGCTACTCGGTACGCTCTCTTTTCTTGAAACAATAATTCTGCCCATACCGCTTGAGCTAGTACTCATCCCGCTAATGGCCGCCAATAAACACCGTATCTGGCTATTAGCGACGGTCACTACCGTAGGCTGCCTTATTGCTTCGCTGGTCGGCTATAGCGTCGGCCTGCTGCTTTTTCAGACGATAGGCGTATGGTTTATCGACTTTATGGGGATGCAGGAGAGTTATCAGGCGTTCCAAACGTTTTTTGACCAGTATGGTTTTATCGCCATTCTTTCCATTGGCATTTTACCTATCCCCTTTCAGGTCGCGATGATTACCGCTGGGCTCTCTGGTTATCCGGTTCTGCTCTTTGCGCTCGCAGCGTTAATTGCCCGCGGACTGCGTTATTTCGGCCTGGCTTGGCTCGTTCATCGCTTTGGTAGCCAGGTACTTCTGTTATGGAAGCAACAAGCCCTGGTGACCAGTTTAGTGGCGGGGATAGTAGTACTGGTACTGGCGCTGGGAATGCAGGCCTTGGCAGGGCTGGTTATGTAGCGAAAGCTAAACCAGCCCACTGCCAGCGAGCAAACCAACTGGCTTATGCATCGTCTTGCTTCGTACCCGGCGCTGACGCCATATGTTTAGCCTTCATATCCTTGAATGCCTCCATGATGTCCATCGGTAACGGGAAGACAATCGTGGAGGCGTTCTTATTGCTCATGTCACTCATGGTTTGCAGGTAACGCAGCTGCAATGCCGCCGAATTTTCCTGCATTACATTGGCCGCCTCAACCAGTTTTTTTGACGCCTGAAGCTCGCCTTCGGCATGAATGACCTTGGCGCGACGCTCACGCTCCGCTTCGGCTTGGCGCGCAATGGCGCGGATCATGCTTTCATCCAAATCCACATGCTTGATTTCAACATTGGCCACCTTGATACCCCATGCTTCGGTTTGGGTATCGATGATTTCCTGGATATCGTCGTTGAGTTTATCGCGTTCCGATAGCATCTCATCGAGATCATGTTTCCCCAGCACGGAGCGCAGCGTGGTCTGCGCCAGTTGGCTGGTCGCCTGAGTGAAATTCTCGACTTGAATAATCGCCTTTTCAGGGTCGACAACGCGGAAATAGAGCACGGCGTTAACCTTAACAGTGACGTTATCTTGAGAGATGACATCCTGCTCAGGAACATCCATGGTGATCACGCGCAGATCCACCACTTCCATCTTCTGAATGGCGGGGATCACAATGACCAACCCAGGCCCCTTTACCTTCTGATAGCGGCCCAGAAAGAACACTACGCCGCGCTTGTATTCTGGCAGGATGCGAATAGAGGCAGCGATCAACATCACCACCAGCACGACAGGAACTAAATACGAAATAATCATAAGGCACCTCGTTTTGCAGATGGTTAGTTATGTAAAAAATTCATAACAGCATTAAGCGCTAACGGGGCGTCACATAGACCGTCAAGCCTTCGAGACGCACCACCTCAAGCTCATCACCCCGTTTAACGGGCGTATCGCTCACCGCATTCCACCGCTCACCGTGCAACCGCACATGGCCAGTCATATCAAAATCATCCAGCGCAATAGCGCTTGCGCCAATTAACTGCTCCACACCGGTGTGTGCAGGGCGACGGCGCAGAGTTGTAAAGCGCATTAATGTCCAAAGCATTAACCCTCCGGATACCAGCGCCACCCCGCCAATGAGTGGTAACGAAATGGCCAGGTATTCGGCATCCATTAGCATCACCGACCCCAATACAAAGGCGATGATGCCTCCCGCCCCCAACACGCCAAAGCTGGGCATTAGCGCTTCTCCTACCATCAACGCCAATCCCACTACGATTAACGCTAGCCCAGCGTAGTTAATCGGCAATACCTGAAATGCAAATAGCGCCAGCAGCAGACAAATCACTCCGATAGTGCCAGGAAACAAGCTGCCGGGGCTGGCAAGTTCGAAAATCAGCCCGTAAAAGCCAATGATCATCAAGAAGTAAGCGATGTTGGGATTCGTAATTAACGATAATAGCTGGGTACGCCAATCCGGGTCGTAGCGTTCAATGGCAAGATCCGCCGTTGACAGCGTGTAATCACCTTGCTCCATGACCACCGTCATGCCGTCAATCTGGGCGAGCAAATCGTCAATATCTCTTGCCACCACATCAATGACGTTTCGTTCCAGCGCCTCGTTAGCCGTGAGGTTTACCGCATCACGAACGGCTTCTTCAGCCCAATCGGCGTTGCGGCCATGGCGTTCAGCTAAGCTCCGAATAAAGCTCACTGCGTCTTCCAGCACCTTGCGCTCCATGGCGCTGCCGCCGTCTTCATCCCCGTCTTCAACGCCTTCACCTTCTTCATCAGCGCCGCCAGTCAGCCCGCCACCGCCCATTTGCACCGGCGTAGCAGAGCCTAAATGAGTAGAGGGCGCCATGGCTGCTACATGGCTGCCATAAAGCAAGTAGGTGCCTGCGCTAGCTGCGCGCGCCCCGCTGGGGGAAACGTACATCACCACCGGGAGGTCAGAATTAAGCATTTCTCGGATCATGTCGCGTGTGGTATCGACCAGCCCGCCAGGGGTATCGATTTCAACAATCACTACCTCGCTATCCTGCTCACGTGCATTATTTAACCCACGCTCAAAATAATCCTTGGTGGCGGGACCAATAGCACCTTCAATGTTGAGCACCAAAGCGTTAGGCGAGGGGGTTTGCGCCATGGCCTGCCACGTAAGCGACACTACCGCCATTAGCAAGCCGACAAGTAAAAGCCACAGCCAGTGTGATTTATGAGAAAGGGGCTGCATAGTCACATCTCCCGCTTAGCGCCTTGAAACGATTACATAGCGCTAGGTAGAGTGTCGCCTTGCTTTGGTTACTCGTGCTGCTTCAGAGTTTAAGCAGGCAATAGGCACATAAGGTACCTATTCAACGTAGCACCCACAGTGAGCTTCGTCATGAACGAGTTGGTGAGAGGATTTTGAGTGAAAAAGAGCCTATTTCAATGAGGCTACTTTAAAGGATAGAGGAACGTGCGATGACATTGGAGGGTTGCTTAGTTCACATAATAGCCACTTACCTTCCAAATGCCCTCTTCTAAGTGAGGCGTAATGGTTTCAGTGATCAGCGGCTTATTTTCAAAACGCGTCTGGAACGTAAACACCGCATAATCGCCGGCAGGCGCACCCGGCATAGAGGTTTGACGAATCGCGCGCACACGCCGCCTGGACTCAACAGCCCCGAAATCACGGCGAGCAGCGCTGATGGTGCGGGCCAACATATGTGACGACAGCGGCACCTGCAGCAGTGTAGAAGAGTTTTCCCACGCCTGATCGAACTCCCCACTGTCGATGGCTTTTAACCACTCCAACGCCGCCGCCTCTGCCGCATCAGTATGCGGATAAGCATAGGTCGACATAAAGAGGAGCAAGGTAGCAATGATAAACGTCAGTGTTTTTGGCATAGCGAGCTCTTTGGCAACCAGGATTATTCGTGCGTCTTAAGTAATTATCGGAAGCCCGCGTAATTTCTTTAACAATAATCCTACTCGAATGGCGATAGACGGTAGAAAGGCCGCCCAGTGTCGGTCTTCGCTTCTCAAAACACACCCACTCGTTTACCATGCGCCACCCAACCGATTCAGCTTTCACCATTAGGCGACTATGTCCGTCAACGCCCTCTATACCGACCTTTCTGGCTACTACGATTTGATGTGTTTGGATATCGACTATCAAGCACAAAGTAACGCCATTCGTCGGTTGCATCAGATTTTTGGTAACGGCGGCACCGCTCACCTGGATCTCGCCTGTGGCACTGGCCCCCACGTGCGTCATTTTATTGATTCTGGCTATGCCAGCAGCGGGCTGGACATCAACCAGCCGATGCTGGATATCGCCGCCAAGCGCTGCCCAGAAGCCCTGTTCACCCTGCAAGATATGAGTACGTTCGACGTTAGTGAACCGCTGGATTTAATTACCTGCTTTTTATACTCAATCCACTACAACGATGGCATCGAAAAGCTAACAACATGCATTGCTAGAGCCCATCGCGCACTAGCAACCGATGGTGTTTTCTGTTTTAACGCGGTCGATAAAGATAAAATCGATAATGGCTTATCTGTTAAACACACCGCCCGACAAGAAAGCGATTTATTCACCTTCCGCTCGGGGTGGCACTATAGCGGCCAGGGAGAGAGACAGTCGTTGAGGTTGAGTATTGAAAAAGCCAACGCGGACGCCACCCAGGTATGGAACGACGAACACCCCATGGTAGCGGTGAGCTTTGCAGAACTAACCGCCCTACTGACGCCTTACTTCGAGGTGCATGTGTTTGAACATAACTACGAGACAATCATTCCCTGGGATAACGTCTCAGGCAACGCTATTTTCGTTTGCGTTAAACGTTAAAGCCTACCAAAGCATCAGCGCTGACTTTCTATTCTCTCCAACTCAAGCCTCTGAGCTTGAATCATTAGGGCTGGGCCGTAATTGCAGCTGGATGCCAAGTAAGAAATTTCGCAGCACCTGATCTTTGCACTCTCGATAATTCTTATGGCTGGGCTTGCGGAAAAACGCACTTAATTCATGGTTACTTAGATTGAAGCCAGCCAGCTCAAAAGCAGCCAAAATATCGTCAGCTTTTAAATTCAGCGCAATGCGCAGCTTCTGGAACACCATATTGTTGTTCAACTGCGACTCTGGCACGGGCTGCGGCCCTTCGCGCTTACCACGCTTAAAGCTAATAAAACCGTTCAAAAATGCCGCCAGCTCTCTGTTCTTCATGGTGACAAAAGCGTCGTCTTCATCCTTTTTCAGCCAAGCAGTGACCTGCTGCTGAGTCACGCTGACCTCCGCCAAGGCGAAGATATCCACGATGGTGCTGTCTTTTAAATCAAAGGTGTAACGAATGCGGCGAAAAATATCATTATTGGTCAAAATAGTGTTCCTAGTCTTAGGCAAACCCAGCACAATCAAGCGTAATGTGCATCTACGTCTTTCGAGAAAATAATTAAGGTCAGCAGCTAAACTATCCTGCTGTCAGCTTCTCAAGCAGCTCGTCAATTTCTTCTTTAAGCTCACTATCTTCAATCTTATTAGCGGTGATTTGGGCGTTTTTAAGATTGCTGATCGCCGCGTCAGTCTGGCCCAGCTCAACTTGCAGTTTTGCCATGGAAAACGCGATCGATGACATGTGATCTTTCGAATTAATCGCGACGGCTTTCTCAAAAGCTTTTTCGTAGACAGCCAATGCCTCATCTAGCTCTTCAGTAAAATCAGCCAACGTTTCCCACTGCTCGGGGTGATCTTTATCGGTGTTTTCGTTCTCGGTACAGACCGCTTCCAACTGCGCATAGAGCGCATCGAAAGCCTCTCTATCCTCTTTATCAGCAGCCTTCATGAGTTTTTCAGCGAGTTCGTAAACCGCCTTGTATATTTTGGTATTAATCATGAACGACTACCTTTTCTCTATTTAAAAACAGTAACAAGTAAACAAGCTTGCTGAAAATTAATGCATTTAACAAAGCCACACTACCAGGGACGGTGACATTATACCCCTTGGGGATGGCTCCACGGGCGAACATTTTTCGGTTTTTGGATAGGAGGTTAATGAGATTTAATTGGAGCGGTTTTTCGCTGCAATGCTTGGTTAAACGACTCCAAACTATCAGGGCCTCCAACCAACCGAACACAGCAATCTGACTCTTGCGCCCATGAGGCCGATGAAGACACATGGAGATGAACAGCCACTTGAGATGCAGTCGCTTCATCAAGTAAACCTGCAGGAACCCATATCAAATCAGTATCTCTCAGTTTATTAGGCACCGGGCTACCGCATACCGAGCAAAAGTCACTTCGATAGCCTGTTGGCTTTTGAAAAGAGCGGATGTGGGACTGGCCAAACAACCAACGAAAGTTTTGTTCTTCTACAAACGTGGCAGCGTTAGCAGTAGACCCGGTCGCTTTGCGACACAAGGAACAATGGCATTGATAGATGTTTGGTAGCTCACCCTCAATTTCAAACGCCACCTCTCCGCAAAGACATTCACCTTTCATCGAACGTTCCTTTGGTACGTAATGTAAGCGTCCAACAAACAAACGCTGTACCGCTATGCATGGTTAACAGTAATGCTCCATGATGAATTCGGAGTGACCAGTTTGTTCATCAATTTGCTCAGTTAATGAAATGAATCCATGTTTCTTATAAAAATTGATACTGGGCGCATTCTGGCTGTAAACACTGAGCTGCAAACACGACCGTCTGCTCTTGGCATCATCAATCAACGCTGACCCTATTCCTTGCCCCTGCAGGCTTGGCGACACAAAAACGGCTGCCAGCGTATTTCCATAGAGGCAATAAAACCCTGCTATCTGCTCATCAACTTCACATACAAACGTCTCCGAGGCAGGAATGTACATATCACGCATTTCGCTAACTTTTGACTGCCAAAATTCTGATCCAACAAAAGAGTGAGCTTTAATCGATGCTGAAAGCCAGATATCCAAAATTTGTTCAATATCTGCCTCCCGGTAGTTACGAATCATCTAGATGTTCCTAATGATGTTCAACGGAGCCAAAGGCGTTAATGAAAAGCTGCCTAGCCAAGGGATAGGCTTGCACCTGTACCAGGGCTAGACAGCTTCATAAAATAAGGCAGCAAGGCTTTACCTTCCTTAGGATAAATCTGTTTTTTCCCTAGGAATAATTAGCCTCCTTCACTTCCAATAGATTTTTGCTTTCTAATCCTACGGTAGGTTCCAGGAATTTTAACAGATTATTAGAAGAATATTTCAAGGTGCATAAAATCGAAATCGATCACGGCTCAGCCCCCCGGAGGGAGCTGAACTGCTTATACGTGGTTTGCCATATCACTCCCCATGGCCTTCATCGCGTACCCGCCAGTGCGGGAATACGGCGCGGTAAAAATCCAGCATGGCATCCATATCATCAACGACCAAATTAACGTGTTCCAAGTACATAAGTGTCTCCTTGCGTTAAGTGAGATCGCAGGCTAAACCCTCATCATTAATTGACGCTATACTGCACCACTTTTTATTTTCGACGCCCCTTACGACAATCTGTCAGAGCCCCTTATGCCCTTTGCAAAACTAGGATTATCCAGTCCTCTCGTTCAAGCGATTACCGAACTAGGTTACCAAACGCCAACGCCCATTCAGGAACAAGCGATTCCTGCCATTCTTTCGGGTAACGACTTAATCGCCACCGCACAAACAGGCACAGGCAAAACCGCTGCCTTTGTTCTGCCTCTGCTAGAGCGATTCAGCAACGCGGGAACGTTACGCGGCAAACGCATACGTGCGCTGATTCTCGTGCCGACCCGTGAGTTAGCGGTTCAAGTCGAAGCCAATGTGGCCCAATACGCTAAACACACGCACCTAACCTCTATGGCGATGTATGGCGGTGTGGATACCGAAGCGCAAAAAGAGCGCCTCATCAAAGGGGTAGATATTTTGGTCGCCACGCCGGGCAGATTGCTTGATTTGGCGCATCAGCGTGCGCTGCATTTTGATGAACTAAAAGTCATGGTGCTGGACGAAGCGGATAGAATGGTCGACATGGGGTTTGCCGACGATATCCATAAGATCATTGAGCGCCTACCTGCAAACCGTCAGAACCTACTGTTTTCGGCCACCATCACAGACGACGTACGGGCGCTGGCCTACGATTTTTCGGATCGTCAGATGACCGATCTGGCGGCTGAGATATCCATTTCTCCCAACGTCCGCGCCGCCGCTAATGTCAAACAATGGCTCATCACCGTCGACAAAGACACTAAGTCCGCCTTGTTGAGCCACTTAATCAACGAGCAACAGTGGGATCAGGCGCTCATTTTTACCGAGAAAAAACACAATGCAGCCAAGCTGGTTGCTCAACTGGAAAAACGCGGCATCACAGCGGACTCTATCCATGGCGATAGAAGCCAAGCCATGCGCGAAAAGATTCTGGCTCAGTTCAAATCTGGCGAGCTAAAGTACTTGGTCGCCACGGGAGTTGCCGCGCGTGGTTTGGATATTGATGAATTGAGTCGTGTGGTGAATTACGATTTACCTTTTCAGCCAGAAGAGTACATCCACCGCATTGGCCGAACCGGCCGCGCGGGCGCCTCAGGTGAAGCCATCTCTTTAGTCGACATGAGTGACTTTAAAAATCTTTGCGCTATTGAAAGACGCTTAAAAAGCATTATTGAGCGCAAAGAGATTGCTGGCTTTCCAGTTCGAAAAGCAGTACCTGAATCAAACTTGAATTTCAGTAAAAAGTAATCGTTAAAACTTACCCAAGAAGCTCACCTTTTAAAAGGGTGGGCTTCTTTATTATCGATATTTCACGAATCCGGTAAAAACGCATCTAATAGCTCGGCATTAGTGGGATATTTATCCAATAACGCAAGCAACTTCTGCGCGCCTTCTACTGGCTTAAGACTTGTCAACGCTCTGCGCAATGTCCTAACTTTTTCAATATCTTTTTCATCAATTAACAGTTCTTCTCGACGGGTACTGCTTTTGGCTATATCTATCGCGGGGAAAATCCGCTGATTGGCCACATCCCGCGATAGCACGAGTTCCATATTACCGGTGCCCTTGAACTCCTCGAAAATCACCTGATCCATACGGCTTCCCGTATCCACCAGCACGGTGGCCAGAATGGTGAGCGATCCGCCGTTTTCGATCTTTCTCGCGGCGCCAAAAAGTTTTCGGGGTATTTCCATCGCTCGGGAATCCAGCCCACCCGACATAGTGCGACCATTACCTCGCTGCTCGGCATTATGAACGCGCGAGAGTCTCGTCAAAGAATCGATCACAATCATCACATTATGACCTTCGCCTGCTTGCTTACGCGCCGTCTCAAGAAGCTTATCGGCCATATTCACATGGTGCGTGTAGCTTTCGTCTGAAGACGATGCATGTACTTCGGCCGACACACTGCGCTTAAAATCGGTCACTTCTTCAGGGCGCTCATCAATCAGCAAGGCATACAGCTTTATTTCCGGATGAGCCTCAGCCACGGCCTGACAGATATGTTTTAACATCGTCGTTTTACCAGAGCCTGGCGGCGCCACAATCAACCCACGTTGCCCCATCCCAATGGGCGTAATCAAATCCATCGCTCGCACAGTACGCTCTTGAGAGCCAGGCTCTAAATAAATGCGGGGGGAAGGATGAACAGCGACCCCATTTAAAAAACGTTTTTCGGGATCATTAGGGAATTGATCTTCCATTTTGTAGGCTGGCTGGGCGTCTACCTGCCTTTTTGTTTTCAAACCTAGTGTTTTTCTGGTCATAATATTGATGAATAGCCTGGGTTGGTAAAACACTGAATTTGTAGAATAGCTGTATCATAGACAGCCGACTGATCGCGCCGTTGCGATACTTGAGATGGAAGACAAACAAGTCTTGCTTGAGCTTAACCAGGTAATGTACGGCTTGCTCAAAGGTGCCTGGCTGGAGCTGATCTTGGTAGTTGATCACCACTATGGCGTGTTTGATCGTAATTATAAGCCTTGAAGTGCGGCATGCTGATCATTGTTCGTCTGTTCTCTCGATCCTACCAAAACTTAGGGGTCAGCGGTTTTTTCTACAGGCTCAACGCCCTGGCTTTGCGGCGTGCCGGAGCGCCAGCGTAGGTGCGTCCGCCAACAGCCACTGGTTAGCTTTGGTTGATAGATGGTTTTGCAACGAGGTTCCACGAGTGAACATCGGGTTCACATTGCATCATCTTGACATCTTTCCTCCCCCAGGACTGAAGCACACCTTTCAACTCTTCACCGGTAACAGAGCCGCCTTTGGTAACATTTCTATATAAATGTCGCCCCAAGTAAATTTCTCTAAGCGAGTTCTCCGGCAAATCAAAGCAGTATAGAGGTCGACCAAAGACAGTCACCTTATTCCATTCACGATAGCGACCACCACCCGTGTGATAACCAAAGGGGATATTTTCTATACTTTTTACAACACGGACCTCTTCTTCGTATGCCCACTCGAGAGACTTATACAGAAAAGCTCTCTTCATTAGATTGAAGGCATTCGAGTCAAAACGAAGGCTACCACCAATATTCATTAGCTCATGCTCGCCAATCACGGGTAGATCGTTGTGCGGCTTCGTAGCTGAGTAAATCATCTCTCCATACTGGCTTGGAATCACATTGCTTTGCGGGTCTGAAAAGCCGGCCGAATCACTATCAAACCCAAGAACTACCCCTTGGTGAGAGTCTCCATAATGCGACCACATAAGCGCGTTCAACGGCTGACGAGTCAACGATAAGACACCGTATTTTCTCGAGAAACGGTTTCTACAAGCACCCGTGGCGGTTTTCGCGCTTATAGACTCATCGCTATCCTTAAAGCCAAAGGCTGTACACTCAAAAGGGTCGTTCAAATCTTCAAGGCAAGAAAATCCTAGTGATAGGGTATCGATTACCTTTCGCGCGGCACCGAAGGACATGTACTTGTATAGAATCATGAACCTCCCTCAAAAGAAGCTAACACTTGGCTTTGCGGCGTGCCGGAGCGCAGCGTAGGCGCGTCCGACAATAGCCACTGGTTATGTATCCAAAAGGTAGTTGTATTGAGCTGGCAACAATGCAAATTCACCCCAACTCAACCCCTCAATGCAAAGACCGATTCCGCTTGTCCCAACTTCTCCCCACATAAGCACATATCGTTCCCGGGTCTTGTCATTAATACCTTTACTACTGGAAATCCCATGCTCTTCCTTGAGATAGAAGTCGCGCACACTGGGTGCTCCAGCTAACTCTGTCATTCGAGTATTGTGATCAGCGGGGTCTTTGACGGGAGTGAAGGATCTAATAATTTTCCCGAAGTATAGCCGAGGGGTGCTATCTTCCTCGATGACCTGCCGAACATCTTTCAACAAATCGATTAACCTGACTGCATTTTGTCGACCTGGCAGGAAATAATATTTGTATAAATTCTCATCAAAGTTCCTGCATATTCCAGCAACCGTAGTGATCTTACTAGGCAAGGAAAATGACTCACCAGCGTGGCGCGCTATTGGCACCTCGGATACAGGACCATCTATGTCCTCCACAGGGGTTTCGTCATAAACTCCAGTGGGATCTTGTTGACTTTGAGGTTTTTCTTGCAAGAAACCAGAGACAATGACCAAATTTTCGTCATCAATAGCCTTTTGAGCCTCTTCATAAGTGTCAAATTTTTTCCCTTCAGAGCGCTTTACTCGGAGATCGCACTTGACATGTTTATACGTCCGCAAATGGCCAAAGTAGGCATCGCGCCCATTTGAAAAGTAGTCAGCTTCCTTCGGCACCCGAATCAAATTTGTGAAGCAACCAGGGCAAAATATCTGGCCCTCCATGTCCTGCGTATATTCAGAAGGTAGAATCTTTTCGCCAGTTCGCTTCAAATCAGACTGACTACCATTCTCATACGACCAACCCTCTAATTTATATGCAAATTTAATCCTTTGTTTTGGCTCGTGCTTTGCCATTCACTCCCCCTTTAGAAGGACACAAGGTCTATATAACGCCGATCAGCACGCGCGGCTTTGGAATGGAGGCGAAGCCGCAATGTAAAAGCCGTCGCCGTGACTGGCATGGTTATGTTCCTCTGTCACGATGCTCCGCCGCCTCCACCATCTGTGCAAATTCAGACTGAAAAAATTCTTCGGTTACGCCGTATTTCTCCCAGAGTGGCAGATACAGGCCAGTCAGAATCTCATCTGCTTTTTTAAATTCTGAGAGGATAGTCTGGAGCTCCTTTTGCATCTCTTGGCGCCCCACTTCAGAGATAAAATCCTCAGCCCGTTCTCGAAAATAGCGATGAATGAGCATGTTTCTGAGATCCAGCGTCGTTCCCAGAAATTCTGCATCTTCATCCGACAAATTCAGGTTTGATTTAGCGACCTTGAGAAGTTGCCCAAAAGTCCTCCGACCGAGAGAGTCATACAAATCCAAACACAGTTCTTGTGAGATGAGATTTACTTCAGGTAGTCGGAGCACCACCGCCAAGTTCAAAGCCGCTTCCTCAAGAACTTGAGCGTAGTATGCCGCCAGCCCAAAAAATGCGAATGGCTCTTTTTCACAACAATTGTCGATTTCAGGAATCTCAGGCACTGATCGACCACCCTAGAACATAACAGTGAATCTACACCCGGCTGCATATCCTCAATGAATGTGCAGACGCGTTTATTGACATTAACAAGCCAACAGCATTCTCATAACTTATTGTTTTACAATGCATTAACTTGATCACTTTGCAGCATATACAAAATTCGCGTACCAGCTCGTTTTGCTCAGTTCAATCATACTCTATTCATAAAATCGGCTTAGGTCACGTGCCGGGAAGTTAAAATTTTGACGGTGTGGTGTTGATGGAGTGCAAATTGGAGGAAAGGAACTCTGCACAAGTGATTGTTTTTGTTTGCTTATTTAATTCTGACCGCCCAATGAATTGGGCTCCTACGCGCCCCCTCACCGCGGGCTTGGAGGCACGGTGGTTGCTGTTTGCGCAATGAATTGCGCTCAGATCACCGTGCACTTCGCTGGGTGGACGTATTAGGCTTTGAGGACGTAACGCAGGGTTTCAACCACTTGGTCGGTGGTGGTGCACCAGGCGTTCGCACCGGCATCCACTTCTTTCAGCGGGTGAACGATGTCTTCGCTGTGCAGTGTGATGTAGGGCTTGGCGAGTGCTGCGCAGTAGCCTGCGTCAAAGGCGGCGTTCCACTGTTTGTACTGGTCGCCAAAGCGTACAACGACCAGATCCGCTTGCTCGATCATCGTGCGGGTGCGGATGGCGTTGACCTTGGAGGACTGATGGTCGCGCCAGAAGCCATTTTCCGGTTTGCCCAGGTGGTCGCCGGCAGCGTCAGAGGCGGCGTGATCGGTGACCGGTGCGGTAAACACGATATCCAGGCCCGCGGCCTCGGCGCCGCGTTGGATTTCTTCGCGCCAATCGGTGTGGATCTCGCCGGATAGGTAAACGTAAAAGCTCATGGCTAAACCTCAAAGATAAGATTGTCAGTAGCGACATTTTATGGAAAAACATTCCATATTCATACCGGCGTTATAGTAGAGGCTGCTTTGCCAGCAGATAAATGTCCATTATCCAGCCGTGGGTGTCGCGTAACTCCGCCCGGCGTTGGATGATCTGGTCGCCGACGTCGCTTAGCCAGCCGTTGATCAGGCACTGTTTATCCATGCCCAGGTAGGCGCCCCACCAGATGTAGATGTCATCTTGCGGCAGCGTGGTAAAGGCCCCGCCGCTATCCAGCATTACGGCGACGGTGGCGGCATCGCTTGGCCAGCCGCGTTCGCGTAGGCGGCGACCAGTGGTGATGTGCACCGGCTCGGCGAGGGCGTTGAGGGGGATTTTATGCTCAGCGGTGAGCACTTGCAGGCTGGTGATGCCTGGCACTACCTCTACATCAACCTGCTTACCCGCCGCGCTTAGGCGCTGGGTAATGCGCAGGCTGCTGTCGTAAAGCGAAGGGTCGCCCCACACCAGCATGCCTACCCGCCCACCGTTGGGAAGATGTTTATCGATTAGCTGCGCCCAGACGCTGGCGATGGCTGCGTGCCAGTCGTCCACCGCGCCCAGGTAGTCATGACGGCCATCACGGCTAGGCAGATCGAACTCGACGATCTTGGTGGTCACCGGCGCTTCCAGCAGCCGTTCGCAAAGCAAGCGGCGCAGGTCGATTAAATCCGACTTGGCCTCGCCTTTGCGGGGTAGCAGGATCAGGTCGGCGTTATTGAGGGCGCGCACGGCGGCCAAGGTGACGTGATCAAGGTTGCCGGTGCCGATGCCTATTAGCGAGAGCGTGATCATGATTCGCTCTCTTGGTCTTGGCTTGCCGTGGCAAAAGGCGAATCCGCCGACTGGGGGCGAAAGCGGCGATCGTAGCCCACGGCGTAGAGGCTGCTCTCCTGGAAGTCGTCGCTTTCGAGCACCGGCCCCACCAGAATTAGCGCAGTGCGCTGCATGGTGTTATCGATCAACGCTTCTATAGTGGCGAGCCGCCCGCGCACTACCCGCTCATCGGGCCAGCTTGCCCGCCACACAATCGCGACCGGGCACTGCTCGCCGTAGTAAGGCGTCAGGCTTTCGACCACTTGGGAAAGATTATGGATGGAAAGATGAATGGCCAGCGTGGCGCCGGTGTGGGCAAAGTTTGCCAGCGTTTCATCGCTGGGCATGGCGCTGGCCCGACCGGGTGTGCGGGTGAGCACTACCGACTGGGCGACACCGGGTAGCGTCAGCTCCTGACCCAAGGTGGCCGAGGCTGCCGCGAAGGCTGGCACGCCGGGGGTAATGCTATAGGGGATAGCCAGCTCGCGCAGGCGGCGCAGCTGCTCGCCCATGGCCGACCACACCGATAGATCCCCCGAATGCAGCCGGGCGACATCCTGGCCTTCGGCGTGGGCGCGGCTGATCTCCTGCATGATGTCATCCAGCGATAGCGGCGCGGTGTTAATCACCCGCGCTCCCGCCGGGCAGTGTTCGAGGATTTGTTCCGGCACTAATGAGCCCGCATACAGGCACACCGGGCAGGCGGCGATCAGGTCGCGCCCGCGCAGGGTAAGCAGATCCGGTGCGCCGGGGCCTGCGCCAATGAAGTGTACGGTCATTCTGTGGTTCCTTCTGGTACTTCTGACAACGCCAGGGCGGCGGTGGCCTTGCGATCTGCTGAAATTATCCTTGGCCCTAGCAGCGTTGCCCCTGTGCCTGCCGCCAGTAGCGCCACGGCCTCGGACACGCTGCCCGTGCCGCGCGCCTGCAAACTTTGTGCGGAGTGAGTAAGCGTTGTCACCGTCGGTAGCTCGGCGTCGGCTACTGTGATGACTTCGATGTTGCGCAGTCGTCCTAGCTCTTCGACTAGTGGCAGCATCGAGTGAGCCGCCGCCAGCTTATCGATAGCCCCGTACTGGTCGATCAGTTGATCCAGTGCCTGGGCGAGGGATTCGAGCGTGGCTTCACTGCGAAAACCAAATCCAGCTATCCTCAATCCCCGTGCTGTCATCGAACGCCCCGCCACTGAACAATCGGATAGCTGGCCTTCCAACCCCGCCGAGTGCCGATGGGGGCTGCATTGGCAAGCTCAAGCCGCATCAGTTCGCCACCTGCCTTGTGCTGCCAGTGCGCCAGCAGCGCTTCGGATTCAAGTGTCACCGCATTGGCGACGACGCGCCCCCCTTCGGGCAGGCGCTGCCATAAATCTTCCAAAAGCGCTTGGGATAGCCCGCCGCCAATAAATACCGCATCCGGGAGCGACGTATCGTTCAGTGCGTCCGGCGCGCTGCCCTCTTTTACCTCAAGCCAATCAACGCCCAGGTTCTCTGCGTTGCTGCGCGCTCGTGCTGCCCGTTCTGCGTTTTGCTCAAAGCCTACCGCCTGATTATCCGGGTGAGCGAGCAGCCACTCAATGGCAACAGAACCTGAACCGGTGCCGATATCCCATAGCCGCTCGCCGGGCATGGGGGCCAGTGCCGCCAGGGTGATGGCGCGAATGGTCTGTTTGGTGATCTGGCCGTCGTGGTCAAAGAAGCGATCCGGTAGGCCGGGCGTCAGCGGCAAGGCGGGCCCGCTACCGGCGACTTCCAGCCCTACCGCCACCGGATGGGCGATATTCTGGGGTAAGCTGGCATCGACACGACAATGGCGAATGCGCTCGTTATCGCCGCCCAGGGCTTCCAGCACCGTTAGCTGGGAATCCGCAAAGCCGAATCGGTTGACCAGAGCGGCGAGTTCAGCCACTGCCGCGCCGTCTCTGACCAGCACCAGCAACCGCCTACCGGCATGCAGGTAAGGCCGAATGCGGGTCAGCGGTTTGGCGTGAAGGCCCAGGCAGGTGCAGCGCTCTAGCGGCCAGCCCAACCGGGAGACCGCCAAGCTAAAGGTGGAAGGCGCTGGCAGCGCTAGCCATTCGCTTGCGCTGAGATGCTGCGCCAGGGTGCTGCCCGCCCCAAACCAGAACGGGTCGTTTGAGACCAGCATGACCACCCGGCGGCCGCGCTGATTGAGCAGTTCAGGAATGCCATCGACAAAGGGTACCGGCCACTCAATCACCTCGGCGTTTAGGGGCGGCAAAAGGCGCAGGTGGCGCCGTGCGCCGAATACTACCTCGGCAGTTTCCAATGCGGCGCGGCTTGCCGCCGTTAGCGCCTGTGTGCCACCCTCCCCCCAGCCTAAAAGGGTCAGCCAGGGAGCCTGACCCACTGGAGCGTGAGAAATTTCAACCATGATGAAGATCCTAATTCTCGGGGGAACCTCGGAGGCCAGCGCCCTGGCCAGTGCGGTTGCCAAACGCGGGCTTCCCGCCATTTTCAGCTATGCGGGTCGTGTTGCCACGCCTAAACCCCAGCCGCTGCCGACCCGCATTGGCGGTTTCGGCGGCGTTAGCGGCCTTGCTGCCTTTGTGGCCCAGGAGCGCATCACCCATATCGTCGATGCCACCCATCCCTTTGCCGCTCAGATGAGCACGAACGTATTAGCCGCCGCAGCGCAGTGCGGCGTAAAGGCCATTGCCCTTACCCGGCCTGCCTGGCGACCCGTTGACGGCGACCAGTGGCAAAGCGTGGCAAATATCGATGAGGCGGTTAGCGCCCTGGCGGGCCCACCCCAGCGTGTGCTGCTCGCCATTGGCCGCATGCACCTTGCTGCCTTTGCCACCCAACCTCAGCACCATTACGTGCTGCGTCTGGTTGACCGGCCTACCAGCCCGTTACCACTGCCAGATGTCAGCAGCGTGATTGATAGAGGCCCCTTTACGCTGGAAGGCGATCTCGCCCTGCTGGAAAATCAGCGCATCCAGCGCATCGTGTGTAAAAACTCTGGCGGCGATGGTGCAGCGTCCAAACTCACCGCTGCTCGCATGCTCGGCTTACCCATTGTGATGATCGAGCGGCCAGCGCTGCCACCTCGCCACGAAGTTCATTGCATCGATGACGTCTTTAACTGGCTCGATAGCCCCTCTTAATCTTCAGTACGCTTAATCAGCCGAGCGCGGCGTATAAACCAGCGGTACCCCTGCTCGCTCTATCATGCGCGTCTGCTGGGAACCGACGATCACCAGGGTGCGCATATCGGCCATGTCCGGCGTCGCCTCGCCGAGGGTGGTGACGCGAATCGACTCTTCCGGCGTGGACACCGCCCGGGCAAAGATGATCAGCCTATCCGGCCCGCAGGCTTCCCGCAGTACCTCTAGCGTACGCTCAAAGCCTACCGGGCGCGCCTTGGAGCGCGGGTTGTAAAACGCCATGGCAAAGTCGGCTTCAGCAGCCATGCGCAGGCGCTTTTCAATCAGCGCCCAGGGCTTGAGGTTGTCGGAAAGATTAATGCAGCAGAAGTCGTGCCCCAGTGGCGCGCCGACGCTTGCGCTGGCGGCTAGCATGGCGGAAATACCCGGCAGCACCTGAATATCAAGCATGCGCCACTGAGCATCGCCTGCTTCCAGGGCCTCAAACACCGCAGCAGCCATGGCGAATACGCCGGGGTCGCCGGAAGACACTATCACTACCCGGTGGCCCTCAAGCGCCAGCTGTAGCGCCTGCTCCGCCCGGCGGATCTCTTCGCGGTTGTCCGAGCCGTGACGCACCAAGCCAGCCCGTGGCGCGACCCGGTTAACGTAGGGTACATAGCCCACTACGTCGGTGGCTTCCTGCAGTGCGGCCGTTACCTCGGGGGTGATCATGGCCTCGGAGCCCGGCCCTAGACCGACGATTTTCAGCCAGCCGCTCATGGCCGCCTCCCGTGGCCATGGATCAGCACAATCGAGAAGTACGGCACGCTCTCGCCAACGTCCGCCAGCGGCAATACGCGTTGTTGCGACATGGCGGCGTACTCGATCAGCCACGCTTCGCCTTCGCGGCCAGCGTGAACCAGCGCCCGACGCAGCTTGGCCAGGTTGCGGCCAATCTTCATCACTACCAGCGCGTCGGTCTGGGCGATGCGCTCGGCCAACGCGTCTTCGGGTAGCGTGGCCATCAGCACGGTCAGGATGTCATCGCCCCAGGTAATCGGCTGGTCGGTGGCCGTCCACGCCGCCGACATGCCGGTAATCCCCGGCACCACCGAGACGGGCACGCGATTTAGCAGCCGCGTATAGAGGTGCATGAAGGAGCCGTAGAAGAACGGGTCGCCTTCACACAGCACCACCACATCGCACCCGGCCTCTGCCATCTCGATCAGCTGGGCCACGCTGCGTTCATAGAAAGCCGCCAGCAGCTCATTGTAGCGCGGGTCGTCGAAGGGAATTTCCGTAGTGACCGGGTATTCCATAGGCAGCTCGATTGCGCCGGGGGGGATCATGCCCTCCACGATGGTGCGCGCATGGCCACAGCGGCCCTTTTTACGGAAATAGGCCACGTGGGTCGCCCCGCGTATCAGGCGGTCGGCGCGCACGCTCATTAAGTCTTGGCTGCCGGGGCCCAGCCCAACGCCGTATACCGTTCCCTGGGTCATTCGATGCGATCCGCCATGGCGTTGATGGCCGCTACCGTCACGGCGCTGCCGCCCAAACGCCCGCGGACGATACAGCTGGGCAGTGTCGGGTTAGCCAACAGCGCTTCCTTGGATTCCGCCGCGCCGACAAAGCCTACCGGGCAGCCGATAATCGCCGCCGGGCGCGGGCACGCTGGGTCTTCAAGCATATTGAGCAGATGAAACAGCGCGGTGGGCGCGTTACCAATGGCGACCACGGCGCCTTCCAGGTGCGGCCGCCACAGTTCCAGCGCCGCCGCCGAGCGGGTGTTGGCCATTTCCTGGGCGAGGCCGGGCGTTCGCTCATCGTTGAGGGTGCAGATGACTTGGTTATCCGCGGGCAGCCGCTTGCGGGTGATGCCTTCCGAGACCATGCGGGCATCGCAGAGAATCGGTGCGCCCTGCTCCAATGCGGCACGGGCCTTATTGACCACGTCATTTTGAAAATGAATATGCGCGGCCAATTCCACCAGCCCGGCGGCGTGAATCATGCGCACCGCCACGGTCTCTTCTTCCACTGAAAAGCGACCAAGCTCGGCTTCACTGCGAATAATCGCAAACGACTCCCGGTAAATCGCCGGGCCACTGGTTTCGTACTTATAGGGCACCCAAACTCTCCAAATAACGTATCACTTCAGATTCACTCAGCCCGGTGGCCTGCGGCGTGCTATCGGCGCGGCCATTGATTATCACGTCAAAGCGACCATCGCGGCCGGTAAGACACAGCGCTGCCGGTCGTTGGTTTGCGCAGCCTTTAGCGCAGCCGGATATATGCACGGTTCCTTCCACCCAGCCGCTTAGCTTCTCGGCAAGCGGGTGGGTGGCGACACTCGCCTGTTCGCAATAGGGCGCGCCGGGGCAGGCGTCCATCGCTAGCCGCGGGTCGCTATTATGGTGGATCAAGCCATCAACCCCGGGTAGTGTATCGCAATCCTTCAACAACAGCCGCCGCCAGGGGGTGACCTGCACGACGCGGGCACTTGTTTGGGAGACAGCCTCGCGAAGCGTTTCAGCCGCCAACCGGCCAAAGGGAAGACCCACCACCATGCCCTCGCGATGTTCGCCCAGCGCCAGCTTCTCGCCGGGGGACGCTGGGGCGGTATCGGCAGGTGCCCAATCGGGCAGCGGTGCTGTGTGCCGCCGCATACGGCCTGACGCCCGGCCGCCACTGTCTACAAACCAGTGGGTCAGGCGTATCAGCTGCTCGACGGCGGCATCGGTACCGCTAACCGCCGTGCCTAGCGCGTAGCCATCGGCGCGTACCAGTAGGCCGCCTTCCGTTGAGCGCTCGATACGAAAATCGGCGGCGCTGTCGCCAAGCACCGGTACTTTTCCCGCGTCAATAGCAATGCCGACCTTGCCAGGCATGGCGGCTAATTCGCTACCCCGCGCTTGCAACAAGCGGGCAATGGTAGGGGTGTCATCGCCGTTTTGCCAGGCGGGCGCCAGCATCAGCTGTGGCTGGCGTTCTACTTCTGGGTCGTCGCTCACCAGTTGATTTTCGACCAGAAACGCCATCAGCGGCGGCCAGCTTTCGTCGGTTACTCCACGCAGCTGCAGATTGGCCCGGCTAGTCAGCTCGATCAAACCGCTGCCGTAGGTCTCGGCGGCGTCGCAAAGTGCCATTATCTGTTGGCGCGATAGTTGGCCCAGCGGCGGGCGCACGCGCACAAGCCAACCGTCGCCGGTGGCCATGGGCCGCCACGCGCCGGGGCACCAGCCTTTAATGCGCGGGCTGGGCGACATGACCACTGGTCTCTTTGGCTTCGTCCATTTCCAGCAGCAGATCCTGAAGCGCCTGGCCGTTCTCACCGGGGGCTTGCCACATGCCTCGCTGGGCGGCTTCGAGTAAGCGCTCGGCCATCTCTTCCAGGGCGGCCGGGTTGTGCTCACGCAGGAACTGCTGATTGGCGGCGTCGAGTACCAGAGCATCGCTCACCTGGGCGTACTGGTAGTCGGCAATCAGGTCGGTGGTGGCGTCGTAGGCAAACAGGTAGTCCACCGTGGCGGCCATCTCAAAGGCGCCTTTGTAGCCGTGCTCTCGCATGGCGTTAATCCACTTGGGGTTCAGCACCCGCGAGCGAATCACCTTGGCCAGCTCTTCCTTAAGCGTGCGGATCTTGGGCATCGCGGGGTTGGCGTGGTCGGCGTGGTAAATCTCCGGCGCCTTGCCGCTCAGCGATCGGGTGGCGTTGGCCATGCCGCCCTGAAAGGCGTAATAGCTGTTGGAATCGAGGATATCGTGCTCGCGGTTATCCTGGTTTTGCATCACTGCATCCAGCCCCTGGAGCTGCTGCTCGAACGCGGCGCGCGCGGCAGTGCCGGAGGCCTTGAACTGACCGTAGGCGTAGGCGCCTGTCTTCATATAGGCCTCGGCCAAATCGTCGGCGCTGTCCCAGGTGCGGTTTTCAATCAGCCGGTTGAGGCCCGCGCCGTATTCGCCGGGCTTGCTGCCAAATATTCTATAGCTCGCCTCCTGGGCGGCCATCTCCGGGCTTAACCCTTGGTCTTCCAGTTCCTGCTGGCGGGAAAGCACCGCCTCGCGGATGGTGTTGCTGTTGCCCGGCTCTTCATAGCGCGCCACCGCCTGCACGGCGGCGTCAAACAGGCGAATCACGTTGGGGAAGGCGTCGCGGAAGAACCCGGAGACCCGCAGCGTGACATCGACCCGTGGCCGATTGAGCAGCATCGAGGGAATGACTTCAAAGTCGCTCACCCGTTGAGAACCCAGCGACCAGATGGGCCGCACGCCCATTAGCGCAAAGGCTTGGGCAATATCATCGCCGCCGGTGCGCATAGTGGCGGTACCCCAGATGGATAGCCCCAGCCGCCGCGGGTAGTCGCCGTGATCCTGCAGGTAGCGTTCGACAAACGCCTGGGCGGATTTTTCGCCCAGCGTCCAGGCGGCGGGCGATGGAATCGAGCGGTTATCCACGCTGAAAAAGTTGCGCCCGGTGGGTAGCGTATCCAACCGCCCACGGCTGGGGGCGCCGCTGGGCCCGGCGGGCACGAAGATGCCTTCAAGGCCGTCGAGCAGCGACTGAATCTCCATCTTCACGCCGCGCTGCATGGTGACCCATAGCTGGTCGCGGGCGTAGCGCAGCTGCGCTGCCGTATCGGGGTAATCCTGGGCCAGATCATCCAGGCAGCCGTCTGCCAAGACGTAGTCGGCCACCCAGCGCTCGGCCAGCAGTTCCAGGCGCTCGCGGGCATCCGCCCCGGTGCGCCAGGGGGTATCGAGCTGCTGGCTTAGAATGGCCGGTTCAGTCCCCTGCCAGGGCTCGTTGCCCGCGGCTAACGGGTCAAAATCCAAGCCTAAATCGCTGGCCAAGTTGTGCAGCAGGCCGCGGCTGGCCACCGATTCGCCCCGGGGTAGCCGCAACAGCGCCACCAAGGTGCCCGCCCGCTTTTCTTCCGGCGGCAGCGTGCCGAGTATGTGCAGGCCGTGACGGATCTGTGATTCCTTGATGTCGCACAGAAAGGTATCCAGCGCGTTGAGAATCTCGGCCTCACACTCACCGCTCGCCACGTGGGCCAGTTCCTGTTCAATGCCTGTATCACGCAGGTGGGCGAGGATCTGACTGCGAATCAGCGCTTCCCGGCGGGGATCCATATCCAGCGCTTGATAATATTCGTCGGTGAGCGCTTCAAGCTCGGCCATAGCGCCGTAGAGTTCAGCCCGGGCCAGCGGCGGCATCAGGTGGTCGATGATCACCGCATGACTGCGGCGCTTGGCCTGGGCGCCCTCGCCGGGGTCGTTGACGATAAACGGATAAAAGTGCGGCAGCGGCCCCAGGGCAATATCCGGCCAGCAGTCGGCGCTCAAGGCGATGCTTTTGCCCGGCAGCCACTCCAGGTTGCCGTGTTTACCGACGTGGATGACCGCATCGACCTGGTAGTGCGCGCGCAGCCAAAAATAAAACGCCAAGTAGCTGTGCGGCGGCGCCAGCTCCATATCATGGTAGGACTGAGTGAGATCGTCGATAAAATCGCGTTCCGGCTGGATACCCACAAAGGTCTCACCCAGTCGAATACCGGCGATCATCAACCGACCCTGGCGGCATTTGGGGTCTTCGTGAGGCGCGCCCCAGCGCGTCCATACGGTTTCCTGAAGCGCGGTGGGCAGGGTTTGAAACCAGGCCAGGTAATCGTCCACGCTGATGCTCTGCCAGCAGGCGCGCTGGTCGAGACTGCCGTGATCGTTGGTCACCGCGTCCTGAAGCTGGCGGATCAAGTCATCGCCGTTTTCCGGCAGTTCGCTGAGCGGGTAACCCGCCTCTTTCAGGGCGCTGAGAATCTGCAGCGTCGATGCAGGCGTATCCAGCCCGACCCCGTTACCAATGCGGCCATCGCGATTGGGGTAGTTGGCCATGATCAGCGCAACACGCTTCTGTCCGTTGGGGGTCAGCCGCAACGAACAAATGCGCCGCGCCAGCTCGGCCACAAAGGCGGCCCGCTCCGGGTGGATCACGTGGTGGGTCACCGCCAGTTGGCAGCGCGGATTGTAGTGGGCTTCGGCTTTAAAACCCACCGCCCGGGTGATGATGCGGCCATCCATCTCGGGAAGTACCACTTGCATCGCCACATCGCGACTATGCAGCCCGGCGGCCATGCCCTGCCAGTCTTCGCTAGTGCTGCTGGCAAGAATCGCCTGGAGCACCACGGGTCGGCCTACAAAAAGATTGTCAGGTAGCTCTTCCCCCTGGGCATTCAGCCCGTCGGCGTTGCGATTGACCGCAAAGCTGGTGGTATTGATCACCAGCATCGCGCCGGTCTGCTCAATCAGGTGATTAATAAAATCAATACACGGCCCTTCTTTCAGGGACGCCACGGCCACCGCCAAGGGCTCAAGCCCCTGGTCTTTAAGCGCCGCCAGCAAGCCGTCGGGTACGGCGGTATTCGCCCCCTGCAAATGGCTGCGATAAAACAGTAGCAGGCACACTGGCCGCCCTGGCACCTGGCGATTACGCCACTCGCTTAGGCTGGATGCCTGCTGCTCCTGGGATGCATAAATCACCGCTGGCGGAATGACCTTGGGCTCCTGCCAGTCGCCCAACGGCCTATCCATATACTCATTAGCGACAAAGCGTAGCAGCTGCTCGGCGTTATCGGTGCCGCCCTCTCGCAGGTAGCGCCATACGCGGTAAGCGTCATCAAAGGGGATGGTGGAGTCTTCCAGCAGCGCATCATCCGGGGCGTCGCAGCCCGGCACCAGAATCAGCTGGCGGCCGGGTTTCGCCGCCGCCCAGGCGAGCAGGCGTTCATGACCATAGGGCCAATAGGCTTTGCCGCCCAACAGCGAGACAATCACCAGCTGAGCTTTTTCCAGCACCCGATCTTCGTAGAGATCGTAGGCGGCCGGTTTTACCAAGTTCATCCAGTTGGCCAGCCGCACCGAGGGGTACGCCTCGCCCAGACGATCAACCGCCTGGGCCAGCGCCGACAGATTGCTATCGGCGGCGGAGAGTATCACGACCTCGGCGGGGCTCTGTTGCAGGTCGATGATGCCTTCATCATCGACAAAGCCTCCGGGCTTGGCGGCAAATAAGTGCATTAGGTAACCGTTTGAACCTCTGCTTCAGCCAGCGCGTCACGCAGCGCTGCGCTATCCAGGTGTTTGCCAATAATCACTAATTGGGTTTGGCGGAGTTCGTCCTGAGCCCATAGCCGGTCGAAGTAGCCTTCCAGTCGCTCGCCCACCGCCTGGATGACCCGACGCATGGGTTTGCCCGGAATCGCTGCAAAGCCTTTGGCGCGGTAGATCTCGTGGCTTTTCAGCAGCTGCTGGAGCTTGTCGGCCAGAACATCGCCATCGACTTCGCCCAGGGTGATCACGCAGGAATCAAAATTATCGTGGGCGTGGTCGTGGTGAGCGCCTTCGGCGTGGTGCTTGTCGTGGTGATTGGTAATGCTATCGATGTTTTTTTCGCTTGCTGCGCCGATGCCCATCAGCGCTTCCAGCTGGGTGGTGTCGGTGGTCAGGGTCTGATCGATAAACAGCGTTTTCACCGAGGCACTCACCCGCGCCTGAATCACCGCTTCCACCTTAGCGCGCTCTTCCGGGCTGAGCAGGTCGGCCTTGCTGACCAGCACCAGATCCGCCGCGCTGAGCTGGTCATCGAGCAGCTCGCGCAGGCTGGGGTCGTGATCCAGGCTCTCGTCGGCGAGGCGCTGGGCGGCCACCTTATCTACGTCGCTGGCATAGCGCCCGGCGGCTACCGCAGGGCCGTCGATCACGGTAATAATCGCATCCACGGTGCAGTGCTGGCGGACGTCGGGCCAGTTGAACGCCTGCACCAGCGGCTTGGGCAGCGCTAGGCCGCTGGTTTCGATCAGGATATGGTCGATATCGTCACGGCGGGCGACCAGCTTTTTCATGACCGGCAGAAACTCCTCTTCCACCGTGCAGCAGATACAGCCGTTGGCCAGCTCATAGATGCTGCCGTCTTCCCCGTCTAGCTGCCCGCCTTCGCTACCCTCTTCACACCCCAGCGCACAGCTGCGCAGCAGGCTGGAGTCGATATCCTGCTCGCCGAACTCATTGACGATCACGGCGATCCGCTTGCCGGTCACCTGACGCAGAATATTGGCCAGCAGCGTGGTTTTGCCGCTGCCCAGAAAACCGGTCACGACCGTGGCAGGAATCTTATTCAGTTGTACGTTATTGGGCTGCATGGGTAAATGCCTCGCTGTGTTGCGGTTCGCAGTACGCCGGGCTGGCAGAAAAGAGCCTTGCCACAGCGTCAGGATTATTTGGGAAAAACAGATGTAAATAGGTCGCCGTCAGACGCTTTTGACGGTAAATCGCCTCCCCCGGTGCGGGGTGCCGCTGGCGGCGGCCGTGGCCAATCGGCTCGGGGGTGCCGTCCGCCATGGAGCGGTGGTGCGCGTGACCGCGAACCGGGCCTTCCGGCAGCTCGGCAGTTTGCATCCCCTGGCAGCCACGGCGCCCGCGCATAGCTCCCTGCCCGGGCAGCAGGCCCAGCATGGTGTGGGTAATATCGTCGTAGTCGGTCAGGCTTTCCAGGCAGTACAGCAGCCCACCACACTCGGCCAGAATGGGCTTGTCGGCGCTATAGAACGCCTCAATGGCGGAACGCATGGCGCCGTTATCCGCCAGCGTTTGAGCGTGAAGCTCCGGGTAGCCACCGGGCAGCCAGAGGGCGTTGCATTCTGGCAGGCGACTATCCCTTAGCGGCGAAAAGAAGCGCAGCGTGGCGCCCATCTGCTCCAGCAGATCGAGGTTGGCCTGATAGACGAAGCTAAAGGCGGCGTCCCGGGCCACGCCAATGGTGTGGCCTTTGAGCAACGGATTAACGGCCGCAAGCTGTTCCTGGGGGGCGGTAAAGGTCACCGGTGAAAGCGCCGCGAGCGCGTCCAGCAGCCCGGCGGCTTCCAGCGCTTTGGCGCCAGCCTCGAAGCGAGCTTCCAGATCCTCACGAATTTCCGCCGCCTGCACGAGGCCCAGGTGGCGCTCGGGGAGCGACAGCGCGGGGTCGCGCGGCATGGCGGCCAGCAGAGGAATCGTCGGCGGTAGCGCGCCTTCGATCAGCTCGCGGTGGCGCTGCGAGCCGCAGGCATTGGCGATTAATCCAGCGATATGGATATCGTCGCGAAAGCTGGCAAGCCCCGAAACCAGCGCCGCGGCGGTTTGCGCCATGCCTTTTACATCCATGACGATCGCCATGGGAATATCGAACAGGGCCGCCAGATCGGCGCTTGAGGGTTCGCCGTCGAACAGCCCCATGGCGCCTTCCACCAGGATCAAGTCCGCTTCACAGGCGGCGTCATAAAAGCGCTGGCGGCAGTAGGCTTCGCCGGCCATCCATAGATCCAACTGATCCACCGGCTGGCCGGAGGCCTGGGCGAGTATCTGCGGATCCAGGTAGTCCGGGCCGGTCTTGAACACCCGCACCACCTTGCCTTGGTTGCGCAGCAGGCGCGCCAGGCCCGCCGTGACGGTGGTTTTGCCCTGGCCTGAAGCTGGGGCGGCGATAAACAGCGCGGGGCAGCGAGCGGTTGGCGTCGTCATTAGTATTCGATCCCCGCCTGGGCTTTGACGCCGCCGCGAAAGGCGTGGCGCTCGTCCTGAACAACGCTGATGGTATCGGCGATTTCCTGCAGCGGCGTGGCCATGGTGCGCCCGGTAATGATGATGTTCTGGTGTGCCGGGCGGCGCTTAAGCGCTTCCACCACCGGCTCGGGGTCGAGATAGCCGTACTTGAACATGTAGCTCATCTCGTCCAGCACGATCATATGATAAGTGGGGTTCTCCAGCAGCCCTTTGGCGACTTCCCAGGCGGCCTCGGCGGCTTCGATGTCCCGCTCGCGGTTCTGGGTTTCCCAGGAAAAGCCGTGGCCCATGATGTGCCAGTCGAGCTTGGGATGATCGCGAAAGAACAGGTACTCGCCGGTTTCACGGCGACCTTTGATGAACTGGATCACCGCGCACTGCTGGCCGTGCCCCAGTGAGCGCGCCATAGTGCCAAAAGCCGAACTGCTTTTACCCTTGCCGTTGCCTTTGAGCAGAATCAGCACGCCGCGCTCTTCCGTCGCCTTGCTGATGCGCTCGTCGACCACGCCTTTTTTACGCTGCATCCGATCTAAATGGCTTGCGTCGCTCATGAGAGGTTCCCAGGTTGATGTGCAGAGACTGTAGGCGCCATAGAGGGTTTACCAAACGAGGCTGGCCAGTAACGCGCGCCCAGCTGCTGGGCGATGCGTGCGCCCTGCCCGCGTTTGACTTTCGACTGTTCGGTATCGATCAGCAGGCAGTCCTCCAGCGGGGCGAGATCGTCAACGGTTTCCCGGGTGCGGCCATCGGTGATCAGATAAGTCCGCACCTTCAGGCCGGGCTCGCGGCGCTGCCACTGGCGGATCAGCCTTTTGGCTTCAATAATCGCCTCCCGCAGCGGAGTGCCGCCACCGCCGTTGGCCGCCTCAAGCGTGTCCCGCGCGTCTTTGGGGGCCCGGCGGCGTGAGAGTATCGGCACGACACCGCCATTGCCAAACCCCAGCACCGCCACCTGCTCCCGCGCGGCGTAAGCTTGGCTGACCAGTGATTCGACCAGCCCCTTTGCCTGGCCTAACAGCCGTTGCCCCAGGGTGGAACCGGAGGTGTCCAGCAGCACCAGGTGTGCCGTTGCCTGCCCGGCGCGGGACTTGCGCATCTTTAACTGCCGCCAGGGCCACTGGCCGCGATTGGCGATCAGCGTTGCGAACCCGTCGAGTCGCGAGGTCTCTACCTGGGAGCGGCCACGGCCTTTTGTTTGGCCGCTGCCCGACGTCGCTGGCGAGTCGGCGCTGCTGGCCGCCCGGTTTGAAGTCTTGCTCGAAGGCGCATCCGGCCAGGGCGACGCGGTGGAACTGATCACCTGCTGAGCTTGGGGCGGCATGGCGCCCCACTGGCCTGACCCGCCGCGCTGAGGGTCTGACGGGCCAGCGCTGTTTTGATGCTCCTCGCCGCCACCCGACGACCGATGAGGCGGCGTGGAAGGTGGCGGGCTTGAGGAACCCCCGCTTTGCTCAGGGGGCTGGGCGTCTGAACCAATGTCCGCTGAACGCGTCCGCCGGTGAGCCAGCACCCAGGGCTCAACCATATCGATATCTGCCTGGCTAACGCTCGCCGCGCCTCGCCAGGCCGCATGGGCCTGGGCCGCCCGGTGCCAGGTAACGTCCGCCCGAAGCCCTTCAACGCCCGCGGCTTCGCAGCGCTGGGCAATCGTCGCGTAAACCCAGCTTTCGGTCGTCACCGTTGCCAGCGCCTGCTGGGCGTCTTCCAACTGCTGCATCAGCGCGGCCTGCTCATTCGCAAACTGCGCTTTATAGGCCTCGGGGTCGCGGTCAAAGGCATCGCGCTGCTGGACGATGGCAATGCGCTCTTCGATGCTCATGGGACCCGCCTGCTCGAGGCAGAGACCGAAACGGTCGAGCAGTTGAGGGCGCAGTTCGCCTTCGTCCGGGTTCATGGTGCCGATCAGGCTGAACTGCGCCGGGTGGGAGTGGCTGATGCCATCGCGCTCGACCACATTAACGCCGCTGGCGGCAACGTCCAGCAGCAGATCCACCAGCATATCCGGCAGCAGATTGACCTCATCCACGTACAGCACCCCGCCGTGAGCCTTGGCGAGCAAGCCGACATGAAAGGTGGCTTCGCGATCGGCCAGCACCTTGTTCAGATCCAGGCTGCCCACCAGGCGGTCTTCGCTGGCGCCGAGGGGCAAGGTGACAAACGGGGGTTTTCTGCCGTTGCTATCCTTGGGCAAAACGGCGGCCAGCGCCCGCGCCAAGGTGGATTTCGCGCTCCCCCTGGGGCCGCTGATCAACACACCGCCAATGCGCGGATTAATGGCGTTCAGCAGCAAGGCGGTTTTCAGCGGTTCTTGACCGACCACCGCTGCAAACGGAAACTCAGTCACCTGCATCTCCCGTGCTGGGCAAGCCTGCCCACCGGCCAATCTTGGTTGGCCGGTGCGAAGACCACCGGTCTTGAGTCTGATTCATGATAGTTGGCTGGTAGATGATAAAACCATTCATGGAGACGTGGGCAAATATGAGGGAGCAGTATAGAGGAAGGCAGGGCGGCGAAGCCAGCTTGCCACCCAGCCCGCAGCCAAGAGACAGCCCGGATGAGCATAAGGTAAGATACGGCTAGATTTTGACAAGCAGCAAATATAATATGTTATAACATTACATATTGAGAGCGCTCACGGGCGTCACCCGATTCGTTGACGGAAGCCAGACATGAAGACCGCACCTTACCTGCTGATCGCGGCATCGCTACTGCCCGCCGCTCAGGCGACTGCCGATGCCACCGATTACCCTTTGAGCTTGACCAACTGCGGCATGGAAATAGACATAGCGGTGGCACCCGAGCGGACGGTGACGGTGGGTCAATCAGCCACGGAGATCCTCTATTCGCTGGGACTCACTGACCGAGTGAACGGTACCTCGGTCTGGTTCAACCCGGTCTTGACGCCGTTTGCTGAGGCCAACGAAGAGATCGAACGAATCGCTGACGACGACCCGAGCTTCGAGGCCGTGGTCAATAAGCGCCCCGACCTGGTGGCGGTACAATACGAGTGGCACGTGGGCCCTACCGGTAGCGTGGCCAGCCGGGATCAGTTTCACGAACTGGGTATCAACACTTACATCATGCCCGCCGATTGCGACACCAAGGATAACTCGACCGGCGGCGATGGCACCCGCACCGCCGCCTTCTCGACGGATTCCATCTATAAAGGGATCACCGAGTTAGCCGAGATCTATGACGTCCAAGACGCTGGCGAGGCGCTGGTAGCGGAGCTGAACGACCGCGAACAGCGCGCTATCGAACTGGCGAACAGCCTTGAGTTGACTGAGGATCTATCCGCGGCCTTCTGGTTTTCGTCGACGGATCTGGGCGTCAGTCCCTTCGTGGCCGGCCGGCTGGGCGCACCGGGCTATATGATGGAGAAACTCGGTATTCGCAATGTCATTGAGTCAGATGAAGAGTGGCCAACCATCGGTTGGGAGAGTATCGCCCGTGCCGACCCGGATGTGCTGGTGATCGCCCGTATGGATCGTCGCCGTTTTCCCGCTGACGACATTGAAGCAAAGCGTGAGTATTTACGCAGCGACCCGGTCACCCGGGAAATGAGCGCGGTCAAGAACAACCGCATCGTGGAGATGGACGCCCATGCAATGAGCGCCACCATGCGCACTATTTACGGCCTTGAGTCACTGGCCGAGGCGCTATCAACCATGTCGTTTAACGAATGAGCATCGCCCTGACACGCCCCACCGCCAGTCGACTGGGATTGCGCTGGCTATGGGTAACGCCACTAGTGCTGGTAACAGCGCTGATCGCGGGTACCGCCATCGGGGAGACGCCGATTCCGGTGGACACCATTCTGAAAGTGCTCGCCAATCAACTGTTGGGCGCCGATTACGCAGTTGACCGCATCGACGCGGGCATTATCTGGAATTATCGTCTCAGCCGCGCCGTGGTCGCCGCCTGTTGCGGCACCAGTCTGGCCCTGGCGGGGGTCGTACTGCAGGCGCTGTTGCGCAACCCCCTGGCCGATCCCTACTTGATGGGCATTTCCGCCGGGGCCTCTACGGGTGCCGTTGCGGTGGCAGTGGCAGGCTTAGGTGCCGGTGCGCTTTCGCTCTCCCTGGGTGCCTTTGTGGGCGCCCTGCTCGCCTTCGGTATTGTGGTGATGCTCGCCCATGCGGCCAACAGCGGTGTAGGTGGCGGCCGCGGCGTTCAGGCCGCGGGGGCGATTATTCTGGCGGGCATTGCAGGCTCGCAGCTGTTCAATGCGCTGACTGCTTTTATCATCACCAAGTCAGCGAGCGCCGAGCAGGCGCGGGGCATCATGTTCTGGCTGATGGGCAATCTTTCCGGAGTGCGCTGGGCCGACGTGTCCCTGGCGGTGCCTGCGGCGCTGTTCGGGCTGCTGGTTTGCCTGTGGCACCGGCGCTCCCTGGATGCATTTACCTTCGGCGTCGACAGCGCCGCGTCCATGGGTATCGCGGTACGTCCGGTGCGCGGCATGCTGATTATCGCCATGGCGCTGGTTACAGCCGTGATGGTGTCTATCGTGGGGGCCATCGGCTTTGTCGGCCTGGTGATCCCCCACGCAATGCGTTTTATCGTGGGGAGCCGTCACACTAGGCTGGTGCCGGCTACGGCGCTGGCTGGCGCGGTGTTCCTGATCGGCTCGGATATTCTTTCCCGGGTGCTGGTATCCGGGCAAGTACTCCCCATCGGGGTGATTACCTCGCTGATCGGCGCGCCCGCGTTTGCGCTGATCCTGGTTCGCGGCAAGAGGTCCTGATGCGCTTATCGGCTGAACAGCTTGCCTGGTCGGTTCACGGCACGTCACTGCTGACTGACGTCAATCTCACCGTCGAACCCGGCCAGACCTTTGGCCTGGTGGGGCCGAACGGCTCGGGGAAAACCTCCCTGCTGCGCCTGCTGGCAGGTTTGAACAAACCCAAGGCAGGCCGGGTGCTGATTGATCACCAGCCGATGCACACGCTCAAGCAACGGGCGATTGCCCAGTCTATCGCCCTGGTGGAACAGCAGGCCGACACCACCGACCGTATTACCGTGCGCCAGGTGGTCTCGTTGGGCCGCACGCCCTTCCTTTCCGCGCTACGCCCCTGGTCGAAGGAGGACGACGCCATCGTGATCCAGGCGCTGCGCGACGTCGATATGGTGCACATGACGGACCGCCTTTGGCATACCCTGTCGGGCGGCGAGCGCCAGCGCGTGCATATTGCCAGGGCGCTGGCACAACAGCCTAAAATTCTGCTGCTGGATGAACCCACCAACCATCTGGATATTCGCCACCAGCTGTCGATCCTTGAACTGGTCCGGCAACTGCCCATCACGGTGATGATCTCGCTGCACGATCTTAATCACGCCATGGAGTGTGACCGCATCGGCGTGATGGACGGCGGCCGCCTGATCGACAGCGGCCTCCCCCAGGAGGTGCTCACCGCCGCCAGGCTCCGGCAGACCTTTGGGGTGCACGCCCATGTGGTCGACGACCCGGTGGATGGCAAGCAGATCATGCGTTTTCGCAATTCAGTTTAAGCTACTTCTATTGAGCTAAAACCTGTTCTTAGACCAAGTACTGTTTTAATAACTAGACCGCACGCGGTGGACAAGACTTTTCTTTGCTAAGGTGGAATGGTTTGTTCCATTAAGTGAGGAGTCTGCATGCGTATATTGTTCACCGGCGGTAGCGGCAAGGCTGGCCGTCATGCCACTGCTTATCTTCGCGATCAGGGGCACCGCGTCACCAATCTGGATTGGGTAACATCTGACGTGCCCGGCATCACCACCCTGAAAACCGACCTGACCGATGCAGGCCAGGTGTTCAATGCGTGCCATGCTTACGCCGGGTTTGACGAACTGGAGCCAGGCACTGGCGTGCCGCGTTACGATGCGATTGTCCACTTCGCGGCCATTCCAGCTATTTTGCATAGGCCAGACAACGAGACCTACCGCATCAATACGCTAAGCACCTACAACGTGCTGGATGCCGCCACCAAGCTGGGCATTCCTAAGGTGATCTTCGCTTCCAGCGAGACCACCTACGGCGTCTGTTTCGCCGATGGCGAGAGGAAACCGGACTACCTTCCCATCGATGAAGAGCACCCCACCGTGCCAGAAGATAGCTACGCCATGAGCAAAGTGGTCAATGAGGTGACCGCACGCTCCTTCCAGGCGCGTTCGGGTATCGACATCTACGGCCTGCGCATCAACAACGTTATCGAGCCTCACGAGTACCGCCAGGATTTCCCGGCCTACCTGGATGACCCCGCCCTGCGTCGCCGCAACATTTTCGCCTACATCGACGCCCGCGACCTGGGCCAGATGGTCGATTGTTGCCTGAAAACGGATGGCCTCGGTTACCAGGTATTCAACGTCGCCAATCACGACCTCTCAGTAGGCTTGACCAACGCCCAAGTGATCGAGCGCTTCTACGCAGGCGTACCGATCAAGCGCGATATGGGCGAATTCGAAACCTTCTACAGTATCGAAAAGGCCCGCCGGTTGGTCGGTTTCGAACCTCGCCATACGTGGCGGGACGAACTGGCGTTATAAGCTAGGCCTTAATCGGCACAAACACCGGCGCGCCATTCACCTCCACCACCGCTAGTTTTTGGCGGTATAGGCTTTCCAGCGCGCTGGGCACCAGCATGGTTTCCCTTGGGCCCCAGCAAGCCTCACCGTTGGGGTACATCAACAGCACGTGATCGCACCAGCGGGCAGCCAGGTTCAGGTCGTGCAAGCACATCATGACGGCATGTCCTTCGGCGGCCTGCTCCGCCATTAGCGCCATCACGGCACTCTGATGATGAAGATCCAGGTGGTTGGTTGGCTCGTCGGCCAGCCATACGTCGGGCGCCTGGGTCAGCAGAGTGGCAATCGCCACCCGCTGGCGCTCGCCGCCTGAAAGCGTGCTGACCAGCCGCTCACTTAGATGCGCCACATCCAGGCGTTCAAGGGCAGCCTCTGCGCGGGCATAGTCATCAGCACCCTCCATTTGCCAGGGCGAAAGATAAGGGTGACGACCAATCAGCGCGGTTTCCAACACCGCGGCGGGAAAGCCGTCCTGACGGTCTTGAAACACCAACCCCAGGCGCTGGGCCACATGGCGGCGACGCAGCTTGCCAAGCGGCTTACCCATCAGCCTTACCTCGCCTGAGCGTGGGGTTTGCAGCCCTGCCAGGGTGTGTATCAGTGTGGTTTTACCCGCCCCGTTGGGGCCCAACACGCCCCAACTCTGCCCAGGCTCAAGGGTCAGATTGAGCGGCGTTCCGCCTTCGCGGCCAGGCACATCGATAATAAGGTCGTGCGTCGAAAGAGTGCCCATCAGCGGCTCCGGTAAAGCAGGAACAGGAAGGTGGGCACGCCCAGCAGCGCGGTGATGACCCCAACGGGCAACTGTTCTGGGGCGATCATGGTGCGCGCCAGGGTATCGGCCAGCACTAACAGCGTGCCGCCCGCCAGTGCGCAGGCGGGCAGTATCAGCCGCAGATCATTGCCTAACAGTAAACGCAGCATATGCGGCACCACTAAACCGACAAAACCAATGCTGCCAGCGGTAGTGACCGCCGCCGCTGTCAGCAAGCTGGCGGTAACATAAATGCACCACTCCAACGGCCGAACCGCCACGCCCAGGGCGGCGGCCTGCTGTGGGCCACGGGCCAATACATTGAGGCTACGCCCCAGCGGAATCAGCACTGCGCAGGTCATGACTAACAGCAGCAGCGGCGGCCACGGTGTACGCGCGTAGGAGAGATCGCCCATTAGCCAGTAGAGCATGCCCGGCAAGCGCTCGGCGGGACTCAACGCCAGCATTAAAGTAATCACTGCGCCCCACCCCGATGCGACTACCACACCGGTGAGCAGCAGCCGCGAAGGCGTCCACCCGCCGCTGCCGTGAGCCAAGCCAAAAACCAGAAAGGTTGAGAGTAGCGCGCCACCAAAGGCCGAGCCCGAAATCGCCAGCCCACCTAAGCCACCGAGCATAGCGGCCAGTGCGCCAATTGAGGCACCGCCAGAAAGCCCCAGCACATAGGGGTCTGCCAAGGGGTTGCGTAGCAGCACCTGCATTAGCGCGCCCGCTATCGCCAACAAACCACCCACGGCAAACGCCGAGAGCGCCCGAGGCAAGCGCAGCTCCATCACCATGGTGCGCGCCAGGGCATCGCCTTTGCCTTGGGTCACTTCCCAAATCTGCGCAGGGGAAATCTGCGCGCTACCAACGCCCAGGGCGATGACCAAGGCACCCAGTGCGGCCAGTAGCAGTAAGCCAAGCGGCAACCCCAGGCGCGCCAGCATCAAGCGCCCCGGCGTTTTTGGCGGGCGGCATCCAACTTCTCACAAAGGACACGCGTGCCCTCCATCAGTCGCGGTGTTGGCCGCTGTATCAACGAGGGTGGCACAAAGAATAGATTGTCTTTCGCCACCGCCGTCAAGTTGGGGTATTGCTCCCAGTGGGTCAGCCAGTGGCGGTTCTCTTCGCCCATACCACCGGCCACAATGGCCTCAGGGTTGGCGACCAGCACGGCTTCATCATCAATGCGCGGCACCAGGCGCGGCTGTTCGCCAAATACGTTGTCACCGCCACAAATCTCAATCACCTGACCGATTAGGTGTTCGTTATTCACGCTCATAAGCGGCGCATCCCACACCTGATAGAAGGTGGTTACCGGCTCGCGGTCTCGATAGCGCTCTTCGAGCGCGTCCATGGTCGTGTGAAAATTATCGGCTACCGCTTGCCCGTCCGTTTCCGTGCCCGCCAGTCGCGCTAAACGCTCGATGGCACTGGCCACACCTTCTATGTCGCGGGGTTCGATATAGAATACTGGCATGCCCAAGGATTCCAGGGTTTCAAGTTGCTCTGCCGGATTCCCCGTCACCCAACCAATCACCAAATCGGGCGCCAGCCCCACTAGCTTTTCCAAATCAATGCGGGTGTGGCTGCCCACCGAGGCAACTTGCCTGGCTTCCGGTGGATAGTCGCTATAAGAGACAACGGCAACCACTTGAGCCCCTGCACCCGCCGCGTAGGTCAGCTCCGTTGCACCCGGCGAGAGCGTGGCAATCCGCTGAGCAGCATTGTGAAGGCATACTTCACGGTCACGATCATCCACTGCGCAGCGAGCAGGGTCATCGGCATTTGCCGAAGTCAACATAAGCAGTAGCGTGAGGCCCAAGGCCCCACGTGCTAACACACTTTTTTTATTGGCCAAAGTGAACACTCAAGAATCCTGCTCGGCCTGCGTTGATATAGTCACTCGACGTTTCATACTCTTTATCAAAGGCATTTTCTAGCGTAACACGAGCGTTCCAAAGTGGCGCGAACTGCCAGCCTGCGCGCAAATTAACCAGCCCATAACCATTCAAACGTTGAGTATTGGCGGCATTATCGTAGCGATGATTTTGAGCAATTAATGAGCCACCCAGCGACCAATCGCCAAGCGCACGGTCAGCATCCAAGCGTACACTTTGTGTGGCGCGGCGGGCTAACCGATCGCCGGTATCCTGGTCTTCTGGGTCTAGGTAGGTAAACGCGGCTTGCAGAGTCCAGCCGCTGATTTCGACACCACTGGAAAGCTCGGCACCGCGAATGCGCGCGTTATTAACGTTTTGCGGCGCCCATAACCCGCTTGGCGTCGGTGCCCACGCAATCAGATCATCGTAGTCGTTTTGGAAGGCGGCCCAGTCCCAGAACCACTGGTTATATTGGCCGCGAACGCCTACCTCAACAGTTTCAGACTTTTCTGGATTGAGTTCAGGATTGCCCGAATTCGGCCAATAAAGGTCATTAAAACTTGGCGCTTTAAAGGCGGTGCCTATACTAGCGCGCAGCGTATGATAATTATCCAGGTCGTAACCCAACGCCAAACTACCGGTGACTTCATCGCCATAGGCTTCGTTGTCGTCGTAACGCAGGCTTGCTTGAATGGCGAACGGAGAGAAGTCGAGCAGACCTTGCGTAAACACAGCGGTGTTATCGCGACTGGTGACAGCAAAATCATTGGTACTTGAAACGCGGTCTTCGCTGATTTCAGCGCCAGCGATCAATTCATGAGCGCCAAACTGAAAGTTGTTCTGCCAACGCGCGGTTTGGGTGCGGGTGTCAATCACTGAACTGCCGAAATTATCAACCGTATCCAGCTCATCACGGGCCTCGCTAAGCGTTAGACGACTGCGCCAAGTATCGGTAACCGGTAACTCACCGTAAATACCCGCCACCTGCTGGACGAAGTCATTCTCTCCGCCATCATATTCATTGTTACCACGAGCGCGCAGCGCCAGCACACCCACCTCAGCGCCACTTTCAAAGGTATGCGCAACACGGGCCAGCGCAGAAGTGTTGTCGTAGCCTTTGTCTTCACCACCCCGACGAATGGGCTGGCCGTCGGTATTGAAATGACTACCGGCAAAGCTGTAGCGCGTGCCTCCTTCACGTCCCGAAATGCCTGCGCTTAACCGCTGGGTATTAAATGAGCCACCGCCGACTGAGATTCTGGGTTGCGGGCCCTCTTCATCACCATCAGGCGTAAACAGTTGAATAACACCGCCGACCGCATCTGCACCGTAAAGGCTACCCCTTGGGCCGCGAACGATTTCCGCGCGATCAAACATACGTGGGTCTAAATACTGAAAAGCGGCACCGCCCGCCGTGGCGGATCGTAGCCGAATACCATCGATCATGAGCACGGAGGCATCGCTGGGCGCACCACGCAGATAAACACTGCTGCTTTTGCCAAAGCTGCCGTTGCTAGTGATATCAACGCCCGGCTGGCCGCGCAGAAGATCCGTCAGGCTGGTGGGGTCTTGACGACGAAAAGTAGCCTCATCCAATACGCTAACGGAAGAGAGACTTTCATTGGCGGTACGAGGGGCCAACGCAGCAGTAACGACGACAGGGTCTAGCGCGGCTAATTCGGTCGTCGCTTCAGCATATTGGGCCTGGGCAGAAAAGGAGATGGCTAGCGGTAACGCAGCCATGACAAACGCCACCCGTTTGGCGGTAGTGTGGAAACGGTGGTTCATGTGAGATCCCTTGCTCGTCGTGCTCACCCGCACAACGCAGTTTTTTTGACCGAGCGCAGGGCACAACAAGGGCGTCACCGTAGCATTGCGCTATGGTTCACTGCCCTGAGAGCGCCCACCGCGTCTCGGCATGTATCGGTTCGCTTGAACCGTTACTCTCGGGCCGGTCTCCGGGCTGACGAGCGAAAGGCGTCTCTACAAGTAGAGCCATCCTTATCCGAACGACCACCTTCCCGTGCATGAGCACAGTGGCGTTTTAGCCGTTCTTATCTCGATCACCGTTGCGGGGGCAGCGTTGGAATCACGCGAGGCGTTCACCAACTTCCCGTTTCACTAGCGGCTTTTCAACCGCCAGCACCTGAGAGTGGGCGTAAGCTAGCAACTTGCCTGAGGGAGGTCAATTGAAGTGCGGCGCTAAGCCGCTCAGTATAAAATTTTAGCGGCTACTTAACCGCCATCACCAACCCATGGCGGACATACCACACATGGCTGGCCTGGGTAGTGGCGTCTTGGGCGAACCAGCCGTTGAGATCGCGCAAGCGACGCTGTTCTGGCTGCATGGGCACAATCCCGCGACCGACTTCAGTGGCAATAATGATTAACGCCGCGTTTAGCTTATCGGCACGCTGGCAGAGCGTTGCCATATCGCGCTGCCACTGCTGGCGCAGGGCATCGTTGTCGTCACGCTCAAGGGCAGCGCCAAGCCACTCAAGCACACCGGTAATTACCAGCGGTGTATTGGCGGCTAGCGCCTGCTGGCTATTAATGAGTCGCTGGCCAGCCTCAAGTCGGTGCCAGCTTGCCGAAGGAAAGCGTGACGTTACGGCGTCGCGTTTACCAGCGCAGGCACCGCCGATGAAGAGCTGCATTGCCATTCCCCTTTTCCATGCTCATCTGTCTGATAAATAAGCTGCCAGCGTCTTCCCTGGGCTTGAAGTACCGTGCTGCCCCAGAAGTGGATCGTTTCAAAACGTCGGCGCAGCTCACGAATCACGCCGCCGTGGGTGACGGCCAAAATCTTTTTATGGTCGTTAGCCCGGGCATTACCCGCTAGGTCATACAACCAAGCATCCAAGCGCTCGCGCAGTTGGGCCGCCGATTCGCCGCCGGGAATTTGCAGTTCGCCCACGCTATCGATCCAGGCGCGGTAGTGGGGCAAGTCTTTTAGCTCATCGTAAACTTTGCCTTCATACTCGCCAAAATTGAGTTCGCGCAAGCGTGGCTCAAGGGCTAGGGGCAACCCTTCCCTAGCCGCTTCCGCCCATTTCAGGGTCTGCTGGCAGCGATCAAGGTCACTTGAGTAGATGGCATCGAAATGCTCATTGGCCAAGGCTTCCCGTAGCGCCAGTAGCCCCGCTTCTGCGTCGGGAAAAAGCAGCGGGATATCACGCTGGCCTTGATAACGGCGCTCTAAATTCCAAGCGGTGATACCGTGGCGAACTGCCACCAGCTCCACAGTAAGATCAGTAGCCAAAGCTCTCCTCCTTCGATGGTGGCGCCTACCATATCGCCGTTAATGCCATTAAACAGTCGCAACATGAACCAGCGCATCAGTACCACGAAAACAGTGGCGATTAGCACCATTACCACGACGCTGGGCGCCCACAGCGCAAACACCGCCAGTGGCAGCAGCGCAAACGCCACGTCCTGACCACTAAGCGATTGCTTCCAGCTCCATGCCAAACCCTTCGGCCGGGCGCAGGGAGTCAGCACCAGTAATGCAACGCCTGTCCAGCGCCCTAGCGCGGGGACTATTAACAGCCACCACCAGGGTGCGTGATAAGCTAGTAATGCCCACAGCAGCACGGCCTTCCAGGCAAGCAGAAACACCAGCGCCAACATACCAAAGCTACCGATCTGCGGGTCCTTCATGATCTCCCAACGGCGCGCTAACGGCTGGTTACTGCCCAACGCGTCGGCAATATCCATCACGCCATCCAAATGCAGCCCGCCCGAAAGCGCCACCCATACGCTTAATATGGCCAGTGCGGTGATTGGTGCAGGAACGTTCTGCATGTATATCGCCAATAACCCTATCACGCCACCGATTAACAAACCCACCAACGGATAGGCGCGCACCGCCCAGCGCCGGGTTTCCGGTGTCCAGGGTGCTACTATTGGAATGGGTATCCGAGTCAGAAACTGTAGCGCTAATACCAGCCCAAACAACGCATTTCTCAAACGCACATCTCCCTTTCTCGCTTCCTCTCTTCTTCTTTCCATTCCACGGCACAGCCCGCGATCACCTCAACGACGGAATCGGCTTCCGCCGCCAGCCAGCGATGGGCGCGCTGAAGAAACGCCAGGTAGCGCCAGGTTTCGGCATCCGTAGGCGGTAACGCTTCATTGATATCATTGGAGACAATCACAAAATGCATGCGACGCGATCGGGCATCAGAGAGTGCGTTTGCCAACAGCGCCAATCCCGCCTCTTCACTCAACTCACTGGCATACAGGACTTGACTGGCCCACAGGGTTAAGCAGTCGAGCAGAACGACACTGCCGTCCGGCACCTTGGCTATCGCTTGATCAATACGCAGCGGGGCTTCAATTGTTTTCCACTGAACGTTCTGCCACTGCTCATGCCTGGATTGACGATGGCGGGCCACTCGTTCGGCCATCTCGGCGTCGTAGACGTCGGCAGTGGCTAAGTAATAACAGGACGAACCGCCTGCTGCGCTCACTGCCCGCTGCTCGGCGATGTCGCTTTTACCCGAACGCGCTCCGCCGCTAACGAAGACAATCATTTAGCACCTTTATCAAGCGTCGATTGGCGGGCTCGTCGCGCAGCGCCACCCGCAGCCATTCGCCATTAAGCCCGACAAAATTATGTGTATGGCGCACCAATACGCCCCGGCGCAGCAGCCGCTCAAACAGGATGTCGCTGGTGATGCCCTGCCCTCGCTGTTCCCCCCCAGGGCGAAGCAGGAAAAAACACGCTTGGCTAGGCACTACCTCCAGGCCTAACTGAGTAAGCGCTTGCGCCATACGCGGTCGCTCAGTGGCCAGCCACCGCTGGGTGCGTCGGACAAACACAGCGTCTGCCAGTAGTGGCGCCACTAGTTCAGCCGCGAGGTGATTAACGCTCCAGGGCGGTTGGTGGGCCTGTGCCGCTTGAACAGTCGCCGCATCCGCCAGCAGGTAGCCCAGCCGGAGACCTGGCAGGGTATAAAACTTGGTCATTGAGTGCAGCAGCATCAGATGCGGATAGCGCGCCAACAGCGGTGCCAACGAGCCCTGTTGTGGCGTTTCACCCACCGTATCACCCACCATGTCGACAAAGGCTTCGTCGACCACAACGCAGCAACCAATTGCAGCGGTGTGCGCCAGTATTGTCTGCATCGCTGAGAGGTCGATGAGCGTGGCCGTGGGGTTATTGGGTCGGCAAAGGAACAGCACATCAACGTCGTTGAGTGATGCCAGTAGCGCATCAACATTCAAACTGAAGTGCGGTGCGGGCAGCGCAATCTCGCTGATCGAAAGCCGATGGGCGTGACAGGCACGGGCATACTCGCCAAAGCTTGGGTTGATAATCGCAGCTCGCTGGCCTGCATGCAGTGCGGCGGCGAGATAAATCGCCTCAGCACCACCGTTAGTTAGTAGCACCTGTTCGGGCTGAAGTTGGTGTTGAGCGGCGATCGCATGACAGGCAGCGTGATAGTCTGGTGCTGGATAGTGCTCAAGGCCCGCCAGTTGCTTCGTTAACCAATCGCGAACCCATGCGGGCGGCCCCAGTGGATTCAGGTTGGCGCTAAAATCTTCCAAGCGATGATCTGCTGGCAAACCAAAGTGCGCCAGGAGCGCCTTGGCTTGGCCACCGTGGCTAGGCCATGCATGTGTAATCATAGACGCCTCGAGGCTGTATCTGAAAAACTAGCTGTGCTCACTGGTTTTTCAAACAAAGCCTAAATAATGAATAGTAGCCCAGCTATCACGCCCACTGAGAGCAGCATAAACAACACCCAAGCGCCGTGCATTAAACGAATCGTGGCGTTGATATGGGCAACCCCAAGTATTTCCAATGGTTCACCCAGGGTAGCGCGATGAGAAGCCACGCCCTGATAAAAATTAGTCCCGCCTAGTTGCACACCCAACAACCTAGCTACCATGGCTTCCGGCCAACCGGCGTTGGGGCTGGGATGCCGTGGGGCATCGCGGCAGGTGTCGTGCAGTGCACCTTTCCAGCGCAATCTTAGAATACCTAAAACATTCATTAGCAGGCCGGCGAGCCATAGACACAACGCGGTTAAGCGTGCCGGTAACCAGTTGGCTACATCGTCCAGCTTGGCGGAGGCAAAACCAAAATCAGCATAGCGTTGGTTTTGGTAGCCGACCATCGAATCCAGGGTATTCACTGCTTTATACGCCAGCGCCAGCGGTGCCCCGCCAATCAGGGCAAAAAACAGCGGCGCAGTGATACCGTCCACGGTGTTTTCCGCGACGGTTTCCACCGTACCGCGGGTGATTTCTGCTTCGTCCAAGCTATGGGTGTCGCGACCGACAATCATTCCCAGCGCTTTTCGCGCAGCGGTTAAATCGCCCATGCTCAGCGGCTTTACCACAGCACGGGCCGCATCGCCCAAGCCTTTAATCGCCAGTGTCGTGGAAAGCAGCCAAAGTTCTGCAATAAGCGCCAGCCCGGGGTGCAACTGCATCAGTACTAAAAGCAACAGCCAGCTAATACCCCATACGCCACCGACCACGATGAGCGCTAGCAGCGCGCCGCTCCATCTTCGCTGCTGCGCCGTACCGCGATTCCATAGCCGTTCAAAACTGCTGATAAAGCGGCCCATTATCACCACCGGGTGCGGCAGAGCGCGCGGGTCGCCAACGATTAAATCAATCGCGATCGCCAGTGCGATCAGCGTTATCCCACCTAACGTGGCACCAACAATCATGCCCTCGCCTTGTCACTAACGCCTGCTGAATCAAAGGTGGCCATTTCCGCTATCATCGCTGCCGCTGATTGAAGCAAGGGATAAGCCAGCACGGCGCCGCTGCCCTCGCCTAGCCGCATGCCCAGGTCCAGCAGCGGCTTCGCATCGAGGGCACGTAGCGCCACCTCGTGTCCGGGTTCTTGGGAGCGATGGCCAAAAATCAAATAACCGCGCACGGCTGGACAGATTCGACAGGCGGTTAATGCAGCGACGGTGGCAATAAAGCCATCCACAATGGTCGGCAATCGATGCGCGGCAGCGGCTAAATACGCACCGGTCATGGCGGCAATTTCCAGCCCGCCTAGCTTGGCAAGCACTTCCAAAGGATCCTGTGGGTCAGCATTGCGTGCGGCTATGGCGCGTTCGATTACTGCCACTTTGTGGGTTAATTGCTGCTGATGAATACCGGTTCCCACGCCCGCTAAGCTCGCCACCGACTCGCCGGTTAATACCGCCAGCATTGCGCTACTGGCGGTAGTATTGGCAATGCCCATCTCTCCGACCATGATGCACTTTGCCCCCGTTTTTTTTGCCCGCTCAACCGCTGCCACACCGACGTTAACAGCCTCTAACGCTTGCTCAGGCTGCATCGCATCCGCTACCACCATATTAGCGGTACCGCGGCATACCTTGGCATTGACCACACCAGCAGCCGTAATATCGCTCGCCACGCCGACATCCACGACTTCAATACGCGCGCCAATCTGACGAGCAAAAACATTAATCGCCGCGCCACCCTGAGCAAAGTTCGCCACCATCTGGGCGGTCACCGCTTGCGGAAAGGCAGAAACGCCCTCAGCGGCAACCCCATGATCGGCGGCAAAGACGATCACGGCCGGTGGTGTAATGCTGGGCTTAAGTTCCCCGGTAATGGCGCACAGCTGTGCGGCTAACTCTTCCAATGCGCCCAAGCTACCTGGCGGTTTGGTCAATGTATCCAAATAACGACGCGCTTCTTCACCCGCATGTAAATCAACTGACTGAATGTGGTCAACAATGGCGTGCATGCAGGCTCCGGCTTGGTGAATTGACAATAAAGGTTAAACATGGCGCGCAAAATGGTAGCAAAAGCCTGAGTGCTATACTTGCTATTTCCTTGGTGGCTCTACCAAGCTGTTGGGGTCTTGAGGTTTCACGCTCGTAGCTGCGTGACGTATTCGCCAGCCCACATTCGGGTAAGAAAACTACAAATGCGGTTTTTATTGCCGTAAAGTCTCTTATATCGACGCTAAAAAATGTAAAATAACTACATGCCACACACCGTCTCTATCATGCAGAGGTCCCTATGCCGAGCTCAACACCTGCTACTTTAAACCCCACCGTTGCTGAGGTTACCCAGCGTATTCGTGACCGCTCGAGACAACGGCGTGCTCTATATGAAGCCCATATGGCTGCCCAGCATAAACAAGGCGTACATCGTGGCGAACTTTCCTGCGGCAACCTGGCGCACGGCTTTGCAGGTTGCGACGTGCCTACCGATAAGGGCCGACTTAAGTTAACCAATAGCGCGAACTTGGGTATCGTATCGTCCTACAACGATATGCTTTCAGCCCACCGGCCCTTTGAAGATTACCCTGCTGCGATTAAAGAAGCCGCACGCGGCATGGGCTCAACCGCTCAGTTTGCCGGTGGTGTACCCGCCATGTGCGATGGGGTGACTCAAGGCCAGCCGGGCATGGAGCTATCTCTTTTCTCCCGCGATGTGATCGCCATGGCGACAGCAGTGGCACTTTCCCATAATATGTTTGATGCCGCTCTGTATTTAGGTATCTGCGATAAAATCGTGCCTGGGCTGTTCATTGGCGCGGCCCGCTTCGGCCATCTACCCGCCATATTTGTGCCCGGCGGCCCAATGACGACTGGGCTGCCCAACGACGAAAAAGCACGTGTTCGTCAGCTTTACGCAGAAGGCAAAGCCGGTCGTGAAGAACTACTGGAGGCTGAATCCCAGTCTTATCACAGCCCCGGCACCTGCACGTTCTACGGCACCGCCAACTCTAACCAGTTGATGATGGAGATGATGGGGCTGCATTTACCTGGCGCCTCCTTTGTGAACCCCGGTACTCCCCTACGCGACGCGCTCACCCGTTACGCAACCGAACAAGCTATTCGTAATACCGAGCAAAGTGGCAATTATCGCCCATTCTACAAACAGATTGATGAGCGTGCGATCGTTAACGCCATTGTCGGTTTGTTGGCCTCAGGCGGTTCTACCAATCATACCTTGCACTTGGTTGCCATGGCGGCAGCAGCAGGGATTACCATTAACTGGGACGACTTCACCGACCTTTCAGCCGTTGTGCCCAGCATGACCCGCATTTACCCCAATGGCCAAGCGGATGTTAACCACTTCCAGGCAGCTGGCGGCATGAGCCTGCTCATTCGTGAGCTACTTGAAGCAGGGCTAATGCATGCGGATATTCCTACCGTATTTGGCACTGATATGACCGCCTATACCCAGGAGCCTTTCCTTGAAGAGGGTAAGCTCATATGGAAAGAAGGCCCGACGACCAGTCACGATTCAGACGTACTGCGTCCGGTTAGTAACCCCTTCTCCCCCACCGGCGGCCTTACCGTGCTTGACGGCAACCTTGGCCGTGGCGTGATCAAAATCTCGGCGGTTAAGCAGGCTCATCGGATTGTTGAAGCGCCGGTTAAACTGTTTGATGACCAAAATCAGGTAAAAGCGGCGTTTGAATCCGGCCAGCTTGATCGTGATGTTATCGTTGTCGTTCGGTTCCAAGGCCCCAAGGCCAACGGCATGCCCGAACTCCATAAGCTCACTCCGTTTTTGGGCGTACTCCAGGACCGTGGCTACAAAGTTGCCCTGGTAACCGACGGGCGCATGTCCGGCGCATCGGGCAAGGTACCTGCCGCCATCCACGTCACGCCAGAAGCCGTTGATCGCGGACCACTATCGAAACTCCAAGATGGCGATATCGTGCGCCTTGATGCCGAGAGCGGCGAACTTAACGTGCTCATGGACGCAGCTACGCTTGAAGCGCGCCCTTGCGCGCATATTAGCCTTGAACATAACCACTTCGGCATGGGGCGTGAGCTCTTTGGCGGCTTCCGCCACTTAGCCACTAAGGCTGAAGAGGGGGCGGGTGTATTTGGCGGTTTCGAAGCGGAAGTGCTAGCGCGGGAGCTCGAAAAAATTGAGCAGGAGGACCAATGAGCCGACCGGCCCTCATTGGCGATATTGGCGGCACCAATGCACGCCTGGCGCTAGTAACGCCAGGCGAAATCACGCCGCACGATATTATTAATCTACCCTGTGCTGACTATCCCGGCGTTATCGAAGCGGTTCATGACTATCTGGAACGCGTAGGCGCCACGGGCGCAAACGCGCCCCAAGAGGCTTGTTTAGCCTTCGCCTGTCCCGTTCATGCTGAGCGGGTCAAAATGACCAACAACCACTGGGCGTTTTCAAAAAGTGATGTTCGGCAGACGCTGAATCTGTCGCTTTTTAAGGTCATTAATGACTTCACCGCCCAGGCGCTGGGCGTTCCTCATGTTGCTGCCAGTGAATTGGTCGAAGTCCAGCCGGGCAAGAGCCAAGCGCACGCCACGCGCCTTGTCATCGGGCCTGGCACGGGGCTAGGCGTTGCCGGCGTATTTCCCGGTCAGCGAGCTTGGATTCCGCTTCCCACCGAAGGCGGCCATGTCACCTTCGCACCGACAGATGATACCGAGCGGGCGATTGTGGATGTATTTAAACAACGCCACACACGCATCAGTGTAGAGCGCATATTATGCGGTCAGGGTATAGTAGAGCTTTACCAAGCCTACTGCAGTTTTGAAGGCACTGAGCCACGTTTTACGCACCCAGCGGAAGTCACACAAGCAGCTAACGAAGGCGACCGACTAGCCACTGCTGCCCTACTACGCTTTCTAAAAATTCTTGGCGATGTGTGCGGCGACGCCACTTTAACCATGGGCGCCCGCGGCGGCGTTTACCTATGTGGCGGCATACTACCGCGCCTACTGGACTGGCTGCCAAAAAGCGAACTGCGCGCCGCTTTTAGCAATAAAGGCCGTATGGGCACCTACAACAACGACATCCCTATTTGGGTGGTTACCGCCCCCTGGACCGGCTTATTAGGCGCCGCCGAAGCGCTGCATAACGAAGAAGTTTTCTAACAATATCAATAAAGGAGCGACGGATGACTCCAGTCATCGCATTTGGGGAGGCACTGGTTGATATGCTCTCCAGCCGTTTAGGGGCAGCAACCAATGACCAGGAAACCTTTACGCCCTATGCGGGCGGGGCGCCTGCCAATGTGGCGGTCGCCTGTGCCCGCTTGGGGGTGCCTAGCCAGTTCCTTGGTATGGTGGGCGACGATACGTTCGGACACTTTATCGTGCGCGAACTCGACAGCCACGGCGTAGATACCAGTGGCGTGGTCTACACTCAGCAATCACGCACCGCACTGGCGTTTGTTTCCCGTGATACACACGGTGAGCGCACCTTTGACTTTTACCGGCCACCCGCGGCTGATTTACTTTATCGCCTCGAGCATTTACCCCAGGGCGTATTTGAGAATCCTGCCATTTTACATCTATGCAGCAATAGCCTGACCGACCCAGAGATCGCCGACGTTACCCTGGCGATGGCCACCATGGCCAAACGGGCAGGCTGCTTGGTCAGCGTAGACGCTAATCTGCGTCATAACCTTTGGCCGAGTAGAGAAGCGGATACCCACTTGGTAACGCAACTGCTGGACAGCGCGGAGCTGCTCAAACTTTCCCTGGAAGAGCTTGACTACTTACGTGCCGATCATCCCGCAGAAGCCTGGCTTTCAGAACGGTTGGCATCGGGGGTTAAGGTCATTCTGATCACCGACGGCCCCAATGACGTCGTGCTTAAAGGCGTCGGAATCGACCAGCGCATTGCACCACCAAACGTTGAAGCCGTAGACACCACGGCCGGGGGCGACGCCTTTATTGGTGGATTGCTGGCTGAGCTCTCGGCCCATGGCATCAATGAAAACTGGCAAAACGATAACGCCTTTCTACACCGCGCCGTTGATACTGCTTGCCGCTGTGGTGCCCACGCAGTCACCCGGCCCGGCGCGTACGCGGCGTTGCCAACGCGGGCTGATATTACCTAACCAACAGAAAGCAGAGTATTAACAATATGGCGCGCCTCAAAAAGGCACGCCATTTTTTATGTCTCCGTTAAGGGTTGCTATGCTTCATGGGGGGGTTTCTATACGCGAATTCTATTCGTACTTATGTCTAAAGCTGTTGGCTTGTGCAAATGTCAGACATTTAATAGACTGAGTTCAATAACGTCTATTACGAGACACACCATGACATTGGACGCCCTGCCGCCCCATCAAGGGGGCGCTGAACATTTAGCGCGTTTACTCGCCCAAGCGCTACTAGCAGGCCACTGGCAGCCGGGGGACACCTTCCCTCGTGAATTGGATATCAGCCGACACTTTGCGGTTAGCCGCAATCAGGTCCGTAACGCACTGACCAGCCTCACCGCCGCGGGATTATTAGAGCGTACGGCGGGCCGCGGCACGTTGGTTCGCGAGATAGGAGACTGGCACCTGCTCGACCCACTCATGAGCGAGTGGATGACGGGCCTGGTTAACCTTGATCCTCAGCTGGTACGGGAGATTTACGCTTTTCGCTACTCCGCCGAGCCGGTAGTGGCGGGGCTGGCGGCACTGGCAGCTCAAGCTGAGGACATTGACCAGTTGGAGAATGCTTTTGCGGGCATGCAAAGCACCGCTGGCAGTGTTGATTCGCGTGCCGAGCATGCTGAGTACGACGTTGCTTTTCATGATGCCGCCTACCGGGCCAGCCACAATCTTGTCTGGCGGCAAATGGGGCATTTACTCCGCCCTTCCATCATGGCGCTGGTACACCGTTCGCAGCACCGCACCGACACATTAGACGACAGCCTAGCCCGCCACCGTCAAGTGCTTGAAGCCATACGCAACCGCGATGTCAACGCAGCTGAAAATGCCGCCCGGGAAGTATTGCGCCGCACCGCCACCGACCTTGGCATCGTTAGTCAATAATAGAAGGATGACCGAATATGAAAATCACCCAACTTAAGACTTGGCAAGTTCCCCCGCGTTGGCTGTTCCTCAAGATCGAAACCGACGAAGGCTGCTACGGCTGGGGCGAGCCGGTCATTGAAGGCCGTGCCGCCACCGTTGAAGCTGCCGTACACGAGCTTTCCGACTACCTGATCGGCCAGGATCCTCACCGCATCGAACATCTATGGAACATCATGTATCGCGCCGGTTTTTATCGCGGTGGGCCCATTCTAATGAGCGCCATTGCCGGTATCGATCAAGCGCTGTGGGATCTTAAAGGTCGCGACCTGGGCGTGCCCGTTCATCAACTATTAGGCGGTGCCGTGCGCGACAAAATGCGCATGTATGCCTGGACGGGTGGCGACCGCCCAAGCGACGTCGGCGCTGGCGCCAAAGCGTTGGTCGAGAAAGGTTTTACCGCCTTCAAAATGAACGGCACGCCTGAGATGCAAATCGTCGACTCACACCGTAAGGTCGATGAAGCTGTGGCTCGTGTAGCGGAAGCCCGCAACGCGGTGGGTCCTGATGTGGGTATTGGCATCGACTTTCATGGTCGTGTGCACCGTCCAATGGCCAAAGCGCTGCTGCGCGAGCTAGAACCCTTCCACCCGATGTTTGTAGAAGAGCCGGTCGCCCCCGAGCACTTGCCCTGCTTGAAAGACATTGCCGGTGGTTTAGGCTACCCGCTGGCCACCGGCGAGCGGCTACATACACGCTTTCAGTTTCGCGACCTGCTAGCCGACGGCATGATCGATATTATTCAGCCGGATATCTCTCACTGTGGCGGTATCAGTGAAGGCCTCAAGATCGCTGCCCTGGCATCCGCCTACGATGTCGCCCTGGCGCCTCACTGCCCGCTTGGCCCATTGACCTTAGCGGCTTCGTTACAGCTGGACGCGGTCAGCCACAACGCTTTTATACAAGAACAAAGCATGGGCATTCACTATAACCAGGGCAACGATGTACTCGACTACTTGGTCGATAAGTCAGCACTCGCCATTGAAGACGGCTTCTGCGCCATTCCCCAAGGCCCTGGGCTTGGCGTTGAGATCAACGAAGAATTCGTTGAAGAACGCGCCAAAGTGGGCCACCGCTGGCGTAATCCGGTCTGGGCTCACGAAGACGGCTCTGTTGCGGAATGGTAAGCCACGCGATCAATCTTGAGAGCAAGCCGATGAGTACAAGCCCATGAGTACAAACAAGGCATTAAATAGCCTAGTGTGGATTGCCGTGGACTGGGGTTCCAGCAACCTGCGTGCCTGGGGGTTGGATAAAGACGACCAAGTGATTAGCCAAGCCAGTAGCGATAAGGGCATGCTGTCGCTAAAGGCCAATGAGTATGAAGCCGAACTGCTGCGACTGGTGGGCAACTGGTTGCCCGCCACTGGCCAGATTGATGTAGTGGTATGCGGTATGGCGGGTGCCCGCCAGGGCTGGCTGGAAGCCGCCTATTTGCCGGTACCCACGCGGCTTGACCAACTCAGCCTGGGTGCGGTAACGCCCATGCTGACGGGCAGCCAGTTACGTGTTTATCTGCTCCCGGGATTAAGCCAAACCCGCAGTGCCACGACGAACTTTGATGTGATGCGCGGCGAAGAGACCCAACTGGCAGGCTTGGTCGCCGAGACGCCAGGTTTTTCGGGCCTCGCCTGCCTACCTGGCACCCACGCCAAATGGGCGACGCTTGAAGCTGGCGCCGTTACTCAGTTCACTACCTATCTAACTGGTGAGCTTTACCAACTGCTAGCACGCCAATCGGTTTTACAGCACTCTATTGGCAATGACGACCTCAACGACGCAGTTTGTCTTGACGCTTTTACTGCAGCAGTCAAAGAGAGTTATGAAGCGCCAGAAGCATTCAGCAGCCGCCTATTTGGCCTGCGCGCGCAAGATTTACTCGATAGCCAACTTCCTGCTGGGAAAATGCGGGGTGCAACACTTGCTGCAAGGCTCTCAGGTCTTGCCATCGGCCTTGAACTCTCCGGCGCCTGTCGTCAGCGCTCTAACGATGAGCCAATCATGTTGATTGGCGGTCAAGCCCTTTGCCATCGCTATACCGTGGCACTGAATACGATCGGCTACCAGGCGCAGCATTTGGAGGGCGATAAGGCGGTGCTTGCGGGCTTACGGCTAGCCCACCATGCGTTATAGGTTTGAGGCTGCCGCCATTGTTGTGCCGTACATAAGTTGTGCCGTACATAAGTTATGCCGTACATGAAATGGAGAGATTGCCTATGTCACTGCCACTGATTGGTATTTTACGCGGTGTTACCCCCGAAGAAGTCGTTGAAATCGCAGAAGCGGTGCTGGCCGCGGGAATTACGAAAATTGAAGTGCCGCTCAACTCACCCAACCCACTGGAAAGCATTCGTCTGCTGGTGAATGCATTTGGTGAACGCGCATTGATTGGCGCAGGCACAGTATTGACGGTTGCTCAAGTGCGCGATGTGTACGACGCTGGAGGACGATTAATCGTTTCGCCCAACTGCCGACCCGCGGTGATTGAAGAAACGCACCGGCTTGGCATGGCAAGTTGGCCAGGCATTGTCACACCTTCCGAAGCCTTCGATGCACTCGATGCAGGCGCTACCGGGCTTAAATTATTCCCGGCGGTACAGGTTGGGTTAGAAGGTATGAAAGCCGTACGCGCGGTACTACCGCCAGGTACACTTTTATATGCAGTGGGCGGCGTAGGCGTCGACAATTTTGCCCAGTGGCGCGCTGCAGGCGTCGATGGCGCTGGTCTTGGCAGCGCCTTATACAAACCCGGCCAAAGTGCCTCTCGGGTAGGTCAACAGGCGCAGGCCCTGGTCGACGCTTGGCAAGCGGGAGAACAATAAGGAAAACAATAAGGAGAACAAGCTAAAATGAATACCGACATGAGTGTTTCAACGTGGCAGGCCGAATTAGCGGTCGATTGTCGCTGCACCCTGGGTGAAGGCCCGCAGTGGGACGCTGATAACGAACGTCTTTGTTGGTGCGATATTCTCGAACAGCGGCTGCACTGGTTGTCACCTATCAGTGGGGAGAGTGGTCATTACCAGCTTGATCATATGGTATCGCTGGCCGCTCCACTCGATAGCGGCGGCCTGCTACTAGTCGGTGAAGACCGCTTGAGCCGCTTCGACCCAAGCAACGGCAGTACTGAAACGTTTTGTGATTTTGAAGCCGATAACCCTATCACCCGTAGCAATGATGCCCGTGTAGATCGTTACGGCAGCCTATGGCTTTCCACCATGGGAAAATCCGCTGAAAAAAACGCAGGCAGCCTTTACCGTCTCCATCGCGGTAGGCTCACGCGTTTGCGCTCAAACCTGACGATACCCAACGCCATTTGCTTCTCGGCTGATGGCCAGTTTGCCTGGTTTACCGATACAGTGACGGGCGTAGTGATGCGCTGGTCGCTCGACAGTGAGGGTTGGCCCCAAGGCGAACCGCAGCCCTGGGCAGACTTTTCCTCAACAACAGGCAATCCTGATGGCGCGGTAGTGGATAGCGAAGGCTGCCTATGGCTGGCCCTTTGGGGCGCGGGCCGGGTTGTTCGTCTGGACCATAACGGCCAAGTTATCGGTCGTATTGAGCTTCCCGTCAGCCAACCTTCTTGCTCAGCCTTTGCTGGCCAGGACCTAAAAACACTGTATATCACAACGGCCCAAGAGGGGTTTAGCGCTGAACAGCTTGCCCAGGAGCCAACCGCCGGCTCGCTTTATGTCGTCGAAACCGGTGTCAAAGGGCTAGCCGATCCGCTGCTGCGTCTAGAATAAACGTGTTGCCATTACTCCAAGCTAACCCTCTGTCATTGTAAGCAAGGCGAAGCAATCTCGGGGTATCTGGCATCGAAAGTTGAGATTGCCGCGTCGCTGCGCTCCTTGCAACGACGCTGTTTTAAACAAAAGGCCCCGCTAGTAAATACTAGCGGGGCCTTGTCGTTACGGCTTCACTTCGTCGCTGCTCAGTATGGCAATTAACCAGCGAAGCTTATGTACATAACGATTACCAATACCACCAAAACGATACCGGCGGGCACGGCGCCTTTCCAAGGCGTTAGATCTACATCTCCGCTGTGCTCCTGAATCCAGTCCGTTTCCCTTGGGCGAACCTTGCCAATAATCAGCATCATCACTACCAACAGTACGAAGACTAGCGCCACAAAGTGGAACTCATGCATGATCTGCGGTAGTAGAGTAAACGGCGGTACAAAATAGCCTGCGGCAATCAATAAGCAGCCACCCACCAAGCCAATTTTAGCCGCCATGGGAGGAACGCGCTTCGTTAACAGCCCGACCAGTACCACCGCCAGGATTGGAATAAAGTAGATAGCGTTCATTTTTTGCAGATAGCCAAACAAGCTCTCCTGGCCTGCCAGCAGCGGCGCAATAATCATGGTGATAATAGCCATGATCCAGCCAAACACCTTGCCCGACTTAACAACCTGCGCTTCTGTAGCGTCCTTATTCAGTACGCCTTTATAGATACCCAGACTGAAAATCGTGGTGGTACTGTTCAACGCCGAGTTAAACGACGACAAAATCGCACCAACCATGACCGCAGCGAAAAACCCGGTTAGGTAAGGTGGTAGTACGTTGAACACCAAGTGACCATAGGCCTCATCGGCACGCACGCCCTGGTCGGCATAAAGGTGATAAGCAATGATGCCGGGCAGCACTAGGTAGAGTGGCCCCAGCAGCTTGAAGAGACCGGTCAACAGGACGCCCTTTTGCCCTTCAGCAAGGTTCTTCGCTGCAAAGGTGCGTTGGATAATCTGCTGGTTAGTGCTCCAGTAGAAAAGGTTAATCAGGAAAACGCCGGTAAATAGGGTGAAAAATGGCACTTGCTGCTCGGAGCCGCCAATCGAATTAAGCTTCTCCGGGTCGCTCTCTTTAAGGATATTCCAGCCTTCTATAACGCCAGTACCGTCACTGACGGCCTGCAAGCCGAAATAGACAATAACGAAACCGCCAATCAATAGACCAACACCGTTAAGGGTATCGGAAACCGCTACCGTGCGTAGTCCACCAAACAGTGCATACACCGACCCGATAATGCCAACAATCCAGACCGTTAACCATAGCAGTGTCGTGGAAGACTCAATGCCGGTTAACCCTTGGAGGTCGAGCATCCCCTGCAAGCCTATAGCTCCCGAATAGAGAATAATCGGCAAAAGAATGACGGCATAAGCAATCAAAAAGATAATGTTCGTGATTAGCTGGGTATCTTTATCAAAGCGGATTTCGAGCAGTTGCGGTAGCGTAGCAATACCGCTTTTCAAAAAGCGGGGTAGGAAAAATAACGCCAATGCAACTAGCGCAATGACCGCCACTACTTCCCAGGCCATGACGCTCAAGCCATCGGCAAAAGCAGCGCCGTTAAGCCCCACCATTTGCTCGGTGGAGAGGTTGGTCATCAGCAAGGAGCCGGCGATCAAGGGGAAGGTTAAAGTGCGTCCAGCGAGAAAGTAGCCACTGGTGCTTGAGTGGTCATCTCGGCGAGTGATACGCCAAGTGATAAAGGCGACAAGTCCTGTAAAGAACAGGAAGGACGCCAGGGTCAACGCGTGCATTTTGACTCACCTCATCATCATTATAAGTGGCACGCACGATACTGTATGCGCGTATAGCGAAATGTCAGACAAATCGTTTAGCTATTTTAGTTGAGCTAAATTTAGCCCGTTATACGCCTTTGGTCTTATACAATTTATGAAGCGTTCAAAAAGCCGTAAAACTCAACAAAAGCCCCAGTTATGCTTTTAAAACCTAACGTTTAAAAACATAAACTGGGGCTATGTCGAACACTGTGCGAAGTTGGGCAACTACCGCTTATTTAATGATGAAAACGCTCAGCTGCTTGGCGGGCCAGTTCACGAATGCCCTCCCAATCTTCTGCTTCCACCATCCCTTTAGGCGTCAACCATGAACCGCCGACACATATAACGTTTGGCAACGATAAATAGTCCTCAGCGTTGTCAACTGTGATGCCGCCCGTCGGGCAAAAACGTGCTTCAGGAATGGGTGCGCCAAACGCTTTGATTGCTTTGGCGCCGCCGCTGGATTCCGCAGGGAAGAATTTGAACCGGCGGTAGCCATACTGCCAGCCGGTCATCAGTTCAGAAATTGTGGATACGCCCGGCAGCATCGGCACTGGGCTTTCAACACCATATCGATAGAGCGCCTCCGTCGCGCCAGGCGTAACAACGAAATCGGCACCCACTTGTTCAGCCTGGCGGTACTGCGCTGGGGTTAATACCGTCCCCACGCCAATGCTCGCGCCCGGCAGCGCTTCACGCATGCGCTTGACTGCTTCCAGGGCACAGTCGGTGCGCAGGGTGATTTCCAGCACAGTTAGCCCACCCTCCACCAAAGCGCGCCCTAACGGTACGGCGTCTTCCAGGCGCTCAATAGTGATGACAGGAATAACCTCGGCTTTCGAGCAAATGCTATCAAGCTCTGCGGTGCGCGTGGACGGTAACTGTTTTTCGATAGTCATTAGTGAGACTCCAAGCAAATTATTATTGGCTAAGGCGGCTATTTCTCAAGAGCCAATCTTCAAGGGCCAAGCGTTAAGGACTGAGCTTTAAGGACTGAGTTTTAAGGGCTGAGCTTTAAGAATTGGCCTCAAGGCGCCCAATAAATCGCCAGTGGGCAGGTTAAGAAAACGCGTATAGGCAGTTGGCGCGCGTCGTCGCCGCTTAATGCTTTGGCCAATACGGCACGTTTATCATCCCCGGTAATATGCAACATATGGCGACGTGCCTGATGCAGCCGGTCGGCTGAAAATGTTATCCGCGGCTGTGGCTGGCTAGGGGTGCGCACAGCCACCAGCAACTCACCGGTGGCTAGCGCCAGATCTAACTCACGGCTGTCAGGAAATAGTGAGGCAGTGTGACCATCGCCGCCCATGCCCAAAACCACAACGCTAGCCGGCCATGCCAGGGAAGACGTGCGCTTGGCTACTTCCTCGACCCCTTCTTCAGGAGTCTGGGTCGCACAAGTTAACGGTATAAAATTAGCCGCCTTCGCTTCGCCTTGAAGAAGATGCTCACGCACCAATTTGGCGTTGCTGTCGCTGCTTTCTTCCTCTACCCAGCGCTCATCGGCAAGAGTGACAACTATGCGCTCCCAGGGTAGTGTTTTCGCCGCCAGCGCTTTAAAAAAGGGCACCGGCGTTGAGCCGCCAGAGACAACTAATAAAACACGCTCTTGGTGGTTTAAATCTTCTTGAAGGGCTTGAAACACCGCTTCGGCAAGCTGCTCTGCGAGCTGTTGGCGTGCTTGGCTCATATTAATAATCCTCGTACCAGCTGCGGCCGTCTTGGGTGATCATGGCGATAGACGCAACGGGCCCCCAGGAACCTGCAGGATAGCGGCGTGGCGGCGTATCGCGTTTTTTCCAACCGTCGATTAACTGATCGCACCAGCGCCAGGCGTGTTCGATTTCATCGCGTCGAACGAACAGGTACTGCTGCCCTTTCATCACCTCCAATAGCAGGCGTTCGTAGGCATCCGGTATCCGCGATTTGGGAAAGGCGCTATTGAAGTCCAGGTGCAGCGGGCCGGGGCGTAGGCGCATGCCTTTGTCCAGGCCGCTGTCTTTGGTTAATACCTGCAGGGCGATGCCCTCTTCCGGCTGTAGGCGAATAATGAGTTTATTTGAAGCGATGCCACGCTGATCCGGGTCGAAGATATAGTGTGGCTGCTGACGGAAGTGAATCACAATCTGCGACAGTTTCTCCGGCATGCGCTTACCTGTGCGCAAATAGAAGGGCACGCCCGCCCAGCGCCAGTTGGACACCTCGGTTTTCATGGCCACAAACGTTTCGGTCTGGCTCTGGGTATTGGCATCCTCTTCTTCTAAATACCCAGGCACTGACTGGCCATCGCTGGTCCCCGCGATGTACTGACCACGAACCACATCGCGCCCAAGCGCTTCGCCCACAAAGGGCTTAAGGGCTTTTAAAACCTTTACCTTCTCATCGCGAATGGCGTCAGCGTCCAAATTAGAGGGAGGATCCATTGCGATTAAACATAGCAGCTGCAATAAGTGGTTTTGCACCATATCGCGCAGCTGACCTGCCTCATCAAAATAGCCCCAGCGCCCTTCGATACCTACTTTTTCAGCAACGGTAATCTCCACATGGGAGATATTGTTTTGGTTCCACTGGGTGCCAAACAGCGGATTGGCAAAGCGCAGTGCAATCAAGTTTTGTACTGTTTCTTTACCTAAATAGTGGTCGATACGGTAGATACGCGACTCGGGAAACACCTCGCCAATAGCGTCGTTAATTTCAACCGAGGAGTGCAGATCGTAGCCGATGGGTTTTTCAACCACGACGCGAGACTCTTCATCCAGGCTTTTGCTGGTCTGCAGGTGTCGGCAAATATCGCCATAAATACGCGCACCGACAGAAAGATAAACCACCATAGGACGAGGCGAGCCCTTTCGCCACTGGCGAATAGTGTCATACCCATCGACACTGGAGAAATCGAGTTTTAAGTAATCCAAGCGCGCGAGAAAACGCTCAAGGCTCTGCTCGTCTTGTTCGCTGCTTTTCAGCCGCTTCTGCAGCGCTTCATTTACCCGTTGTCGAAAAGACACCGCATCGTGCTCTTGGCGAGCCAGTCCCATAATGCGCGTGCTTTCAGGCATCAAGCCTTCGCGATCAAGATGGTATAAAGCAGGGAATAGCTTGCGCATGGCAAGATCACCCAGCGCTCCAAAAAGCGCTAAATCAATAGCATGATTCGGATCACCAAGCACAGCACCTTGGGAAGCATTGGACTGGCTCATCGTTGCTCCTATTTATAATTAGGCTATCTAATGTAGTTAGATTACCTAAAATCTACCGTAAAGTGGGCATTATACGCAATAATTCGTGTAATTTTACTACAAAAATAATCCGTAATGATAATGGGGTAATTTTAAAATCCACCCGACGCCTTCGCAGGATAATAAAAGCTAATGGGCATCGCGTGGTTTTCGGTAAACGTCTTCAATACAACTGTATTTTTTACGGATTTTTTATGGAAGAACATGATGTTATAGCGCATGTTAAGAATACTAAATCACGGGCTGGGCATATGACACCGTTCACACCATGGGTTTATCGTAGCAGGGATATTTATCGACACTGGGCGCCTGTCTTTAAAATCATCTCGATTCTCTGGATTGTGCTAGCCACGTTTATGCTGGTACCCCTGGTTGTATTACTTCTTGAAAATGATCCAGATGCGCCCGCCTTTGCTGTTTCCGTGCTGATAATCATCAGCGCAGCCGCGCTGACCTGGCTACTTACCTATCGGGCATCGCTGGAACTCAAGCCCTGGCAGATGTTTATCCTGACCGCGGCAAGTTGGGTCACGATTAGCGGCTTTGCCAGCCTACCGTTGATACTGGGTGCTCCTCAATTAACCTTCACTAACGCCGTGTTTGAATCGGTATCGGCGATTACGACCACCGGCTCTACCATTCTGGTCGGCATTGAACACTTCTCCGATGGGTTGAAGCTGTGGCGAGGGTTGATGCAGTGGATGGGCGGCATTGGCATTATTGTGATGGGCATTGCCATTCTGCCTTTTCTGAAAGTTGGCGGTATGCGGCTGTTTCATACCGAATCATCCGACTGGTCGGATAAAGTCATGCCACGCACTGGCGGCATTGCTAAAGCGACGTTAACGATTTATGTCAGCCTCACCTTGTTCGCGATTGGCAGTTACTGGTTTGGCGGAATGACGCTGTTGGACGCCACCGTTCATGGTATGAGTTCTCTTTCTACCGGCGGTTTTGCGAACTCAGACGCCTCCTTCGGCGCTTACAGCGAGCAGCCGTGGCTACTTTGGATGGCGAGCTTATTTATGCTCAGCGGCGCATTACCGTTTGTGCTTTATATCCGCTTTATACGCTCATCACGTGATGCTCTGTGGAAAGACCAGCAGGTGCGCGGTCTTTTGAAGCTTTTATTGGCTGCGATTTTAGTGCTCAGCGCTTGGCGAGTCCTGCACGGCGATAACTGGTTTGTGTCGTTAACCCATGTCACTTTTAATGTGGTCTCCGTAGTGACCACCACCGGCTACGCCTCTGATGATTATACGCTGTGGGGAGCGCTGCCGGTGGCCGCCTTTTTCTATTTGACCTTTGTCGGTGGCTGCAGCGGCTCGACCAGCGGCGGGATGAAGGTCTTCCGCCTACAAATTGCTACCTTAATGCTGCGAAACCAGTTGCGCTACTTGATCCATGCCAATGGCGTGTTTACCACTCGTTATAACCAACAGCCGGTAACTAGCGATATATCGCGCAGCGTGGTGGCGTTCTCATTTTTCTTCTTTATCACCATCGCCGCCCTGGCACTCAGCCTATCCGCGCTGGGGCTGGACTTAGTCACCGCGCTTTCCGGCGCCGCCACCGCGGTGGCCAACGTAGGGCCTGGGCTTGGCGATATCATTGGCCCCGCCGGTAACTTCTCCTCCCTACCGGACGCAGCCAAGTGGCTGCTATGCATTGGCATGCTGATGGGGCGCCTAGAGATACTAACGGTGGTCGTATTACTAACGCCGATGTTCTGGCGGCGCTAGTGAATCACCATGAAGGGCAATAATGTCATGCCGCTTAGCAAACCGATGACTCGATACTTCACGCAATTTGTTCGCCAATTGCGTGTTCCAACGCAGTGCGAAATTATGATTGCGCTGACAAGCACCTGCATCGCCCTGCTGATCGCCTGGGGGCTTTACGCATGGCTCGCGTTAGCCAATCTTTCGCTGATCTTTCTTACCGCGGTGCTCACCAGTGCCGTATTGGCGGGCAGCTACGCAGCATTACTTAGCGCCCTACTAGGCTTTCTGACCTTTAATTTCTGCTTCACCGTCCCGCATTTTTCGCTCGCGGTTGAAGAGCAAGAGCAGCTTTTAACGCTGTTATTCTTTCTGCTGGTGGCGTTGGTCGTGGGCAAGCTCGCAGGAGATAGTCGCCGTCGCCTATTAGAACTTAGCGCCGCGCGCTTGGCAGAAGAGCAAGAAAGGCTGCGTTCGGCACTACTCTCGTCGGTTTCCCACGACCTGCGTACCCCACTGGCGTCAATTATTGGTGCAGCCAGCTCGCTACGTACACTGGATGCACAGCTAACCCAGCAGGATCGCTTCGAGCTACTAGACGGCGTGCTTAGCGAAAGTGAACGGTTAAACCGTTATATACAAAATCTGCTGGATATGACCCGTCTCGGCCATGGTGACATGAAAATCGAGCGTGATTGGGTTGCTTTTGACGATCTGGTGACCTCGGCTCGTAAGCGCCTAGCTAGCACACTTGAGGGTCTTCAAGTAAAGCAACAGTGGTCTGACGATCTACCATTACTCTATGTTCACCCCGCTCTGATTGAGCAGGCATTGGTCAATGTGCTTGAAAATGCAGCCCGCTTCTCACCATTCAATGGTTGCATCACTATTGAGGCTCACTGCGCTGGTAATCACCGTTCAGTTGAAAAAAGCTCAGCTAAGAACTGTTTTGATGGCACATCCACCCTGTATTTTTCGGTCACCGATCAAGGCCCAGGAATACCGCCTGCGTTACGCGAGCGGGTATTTGATATGTTTGTGACAGGCAATGAAGGCGATCGCAGCCTACACGGCAGCGGCCTTGGATTAGCGATTTGCCGGGGCATGCTGGGCGCTCACGCAGGGCATATTTACGCAATCCCAGGGCCTGCTGGCATTGGCACCACAATCACCATGATGCTGCCTATATCGGCACCCAGCGAGGACGCCGAGAATGACGATTGATCAAGCGCGGATATTAGTCATTGATGACGAACCCCACATTCGCCACTTTCTGCGTATCAGCCTAACCTCACAAGGTTTCCAGGTCATTGAGGCAGCCAATGGTCGAGAAGGGCTTGAAAAACTCAATACCGGAGCCCTCCCCCCTAATGTAGACATCATTTTGCTGGATCTTGGTCTACCCGATATGGATGGCCAGCAGGTGCTTGATGCTATCCGAAAGCGTTGCGAGGTGCCGGTCATCATCGTCTCGGTACGCGGGCATGAGGCTGAGAAAGTTCGTGCACTGGATAACGGAGCAAGTGATTACGTCACCAAGCCATTTGGTATTCAGGAGCTTCTGGCGCGTATTCGAGCCCTGTTAAGACGGCGCGTCAGCAATTCGAGCACCCAGCGCTACCATCATGGCGGCTTACTAGTGGATATTGCAGCCCATCAGGTAAGTCTGAATAACGAAGCGGTTCATTTAACCCCTAAAGAGTTTGCCGTTCTGGCCCACCTTATCGCCTCCGCTGGGCAAGTCGTCACACAAACTCAGCTACTTCGTCAGGTATGGGGCCCCACCCACCAAGATGACTCCCACTATTTACGTATTGTCGTGAGCAAACTGCGTTACAAATTAGGCGACGATCCCCAGTCACCTACCCTATTACAAACGGAACCCGGCATTGGCTACCGGCTCTCTCCTGAACCCGACCGTGAGGATAAGAGCGTATGAAAATCATCATTCTCGGCGCCGGCCAGGTCGGCGGCACCCTGGCAGAACACCTCGCCCGCGAGGAAAACGACATTACTGTCGTTGATACCGACGCCAAAAAACTGCGTGACCTACACACCAAACTCGATATCCGTACCGTGACCGGGGCGGGTTCTTACCCCATTGTGCTGCGCCAGGCAGGCTGCGAAGACGCCGATATGTTGATCGCCGTCACCAACAGCGACGAGATCAATATGATCGCCTGTCAGGTCGCCCACACACTGTTTCGGACTCCGACCAAAATTGCTCGCGTGCGCGCCACGGCGTACTTAACCCGCAAGGGCCTGTTCGCCCACGAAGCCATCCCCATTGATGTACTGATCAGCCCCGAACAGGTGGTGACCGACCACGTGCGCCGTTTGATTGAGCACCCCGGCGCCCTGCAGGTGCTGGAGTTTGCCGGCGGCTTGGTCCAACTGGTAGCGGTAAAAGCATTTTACGGCGGCCCGCTGGTGGGCCAGGATTTGGCTTTTCTACGTCGCCATATGCCCAACGTGGATACCCGCGTGGCGGCTATTTACCGCCGCAGCCGACCGATCATTCCCCGCGGCGATACGGTCATCGAGGCTGACGACGAGGTGTTTTTCCTCGCTGCCCGTCTGGATATTCGTGCGGTAATGAGTGAACTGCGCCGGGTCGAGCGGGACTTCCGCCGGGTAGTGATCGCCGGGGGTGGCAATATCGGCGAGCGGCTGGCGGAACATTTGGAGCATAGTCACCAGGTCAAGATCATCGAGCACAGCCTGGAGCGCTGCACCACCCTCTCTGAGCGGCTGGATCGCACCGTGGTGCTCCATGGCAGTGCCACCAGCAAACGCCTGTTGGAAGAAGAGAATATCGAAGAGTGCGATATTTTCTGTGCGCTGACCAACGACGACGAGGTCAATATCATGTCGTCGCTGCTGGCTAAGCGCTTAGGCGCCAAGAAGGTGCTGACGCTGATCAACAACGCCGCTTACGTCGATTTGGTACAAGGCGGTGAAATCGATATCGCCATTTCGCCCCAGCAGGCCACTATCGGCAGCCTGCTCACCCACGTGCGCCGCGGTGACATCGTTAACGTCCATTCGCTGCGCCGGGGCGCCGCCGAGGCGATTGAAGCCATCGCCCACGGCGACAAGCAGTCCTCCAAAGTGGTGGGGCGCACCATCAGCGATATCGACCTACCCGAAGGCACGACCATCGGCGCGATTGTGCGCGGTAAAGAGGTCATCATCGCCCATGGCAATGTCATGGTAGAAAGCGGCGACCATGTGATTCTGTTTGTGATCGACAAGCGCCGCATCCGCGATGTGGAGCGCCTGTTCCAAGTCGGTCTTACGTTCTTTTAACTGGCGCTTTTGAGTGGCTAGATCTCAACCGCGCGGCCAATAAACTCAATCGGCCCGGTGGGCAGGCCGGTGGGCGAACCGGTGTCGTCTTCCAGTGTTAGCTCAAATAGCTGGTTATCCTCAAGGGGTGGCAGTTCATCCAAGCGCAAACGGATCGGCTGCCCTGGCTCCACCAACCCCAATGACACCGGCGCCTGCCACTCATCTGCTTTGGTCCAAAACTCTAGCGCTTTACCTTCGGGTACTTCGAAAGTGCCCAACGGGATCAGCTCAATTTCCTGGCGCGTTGAGGCCTGCACTACCCAACCCGCTGACTGTGTTTGCGGCGCCAGCAGAACCACCATGTACTCGGGGGTCGTCGGTTCAGTGACTTCATTGGCCAGCATCACGCCCAATACTAGCGCCGCCGCTAAGCCAAACCCGGCAGCGCCACGCCAAAGCGGCAGGCTGTGCAGCATACGGCGGGGTCTTGGCGGCACGGCAGAGGCAGGTCGAGCACGCTTAGCAACCGCCTCCCGTGACGCTAAGCTGCGCTCAATACGCGACCATAAATTGTCAGAAGGCGTTACCGGGTCGGTGATAGCGGTATAGGGCAAGAAACGCTCTTCCCAAGACATCACGGCTTGTTGCAATTCAGGCTCGTTAGGTAGCCGGGCCTCTAGCGCTTTACGCTGCTCTAACGACAGCGTACCCAGCACATATTCACCCGCTAAAGTATGGTCGTCTTCGTGTTCGTGCTGACTGGGACGGGTCATGCCATACACTCCCGTAGGCGCAGCAAACTGCGTTTTATCCAGGCTTTTACGGTTCCCAGCGGCGCGCCGGTATGCGCAGCAATTTCCGCGTGACTAAGTCCATCAACATAGGCATGGAGTACGCAGTTACGCCGCTCCGGCTCAAGCGCTTCCAAACAGCTATCCATCCGCTGGCCGGTTTGCCAATCGAAGGCTTCATCGGCAACAGAGGTGTGCTGAAAATGTTCATCGAGATCTAATTCGGTGGAATCGTGACTATCAAAAGTGACTTCACGGTCGCGATAACGGATGGCGTTCAGTGCCAGGTGACGCGCCACGCTAAATATCCACGTTCGCGCGGATCCCTTGGCGGGATCAAAACTATCGGCACGCTGCCAAATATTAAGACAGGCATCGTGGACAATATCCTCGGCCATACCACGATCCTTGACGATTCTTATGACCACGCCTAATAGTCGGGCACCCTCATGTACATAAAGTTGGTGCAAAGCTTCATGCTCGCCACGAGCACAGTTAGCCAATGCAGCAGCATGATCAAATTCTGAAGACACGTCAGTCAAACCTCAGCTCCCTGGTGACGGCACCGACGCCGGTCGTCGTTCTCGCAAACAGCATAGCCGCTAGGGACTCGCCAAACGAGCCCCCGGTTGAATGAGCAATTTTGCGGACTTATTCAGCCGTCCAGAAGTGGTAATCGGCTTGGTAAGTCACTACGGCGATCGCACCCTCATGATCCATATCACAGGCCACATCAGGTGCAACCCCACCCTGGGTATTCAGCCTTTGAATGTAGCTAACGCCGGTCATTGCGCCTTCACCTTCCGCGGGGTTGGCTTCAACAAGCTGTAGCGGAATGTTGCCATCACCATTGGCTGCCGTGGCTAGCTGAGTGCCGGTAATTTTTGAACCATCCAGCGCCTCCCAGGTAGCGGGCGGGCCGTAGTAGCTTCCCACTTGTGTGCCTTCACTGTCGTTCAGTGCAGCGTGGGGGCCTTTGAACACCCAGCCCATATTACCGTCGTCCTTGGTTTCGCACATGTAGGTAATAGCGCCAACACCCACGGTTTCGAGGGCGACGGTATTACCGTCCGGTACCTGGACATCCGCGGGCGTCATGTCGGCCAGCGCGACGTGACTGAAGGAGGCAATCAAGGTAGCGGCGAGTGTTGCACGCGTAAGAGGTTGGATGGTCATTTTCAGTCTCCTAAAAGATTTTTATCAGCCGCCATCAATAGCAGCGGTATAGGGATTACCCGCGAGGAGACGAATTGGATGCACTTTTATTGAAAAAATAAAACGGACACTTTTGCTTTTCTAATAACTCAAGAAAAAGCCCGCGACAGGTCGCGGGCAAAGAGCAATGGAAGAGAAACAGCTACAAGCTAGCCTTTCATGGCTTAGAACCACACCTCTGACTGAACGCCGAAGGTCCACTGTCCACCGGCAAAACCTTCATTACCTAATGAGCTAGCGCCATAATTGTTCAGGTCGTCATCCCAATCGCTGAAGGTAGTAAACAGACGAATCTCAGGGCGCTGCCAGAAGCCGCCTACTTCAGGCTTAAAGGTAGGTGCGATTGTGAACTTGCTGAAGCCACCGTCTACCGCGTTACGCCCGTTATAACCCTGCGGATCAAGATCCATCCACTGATAGCCAGCTTCGTATTGCATTTCGAAGTTTTGCGTTAGCTCATTTGCCAGGCGGACGTTAAGGCCTGCCCAGTTGTACTTGTCGCCCTGGACATAACGGTCTTCACTGGTTTCAGCCAGAATAGAGGGGGCTATACGCCACTGAGGGGCAATATAGGTGGTGCCGTAGACCGCCAGACGAGTGGCGGTAGCGTCATCCGTTAGCTCACCGCGCGCACCAATATTTTTGGTCTCGGCGCCGAGCCCTTGTCCATGCAGTACTGCCGCCTTGAAGCTACCTTCCCCCATACCGAAGAAACTGTCACCGTGATAAGCAATCATGGTGTGGAAGCCGGTATCGGCAGCGGTTTGGCCTACTCCAATATCACGCTCGTCATTGTCAGCGGCAGACATGCCGTTAACCATCCACTGCCAGTTACCAAAGTAGTTGTTAGAGGTCAGAATCAGGTTGTCCGTATCGCCCTCAAGGCCAGGATCTTCACTGCTTACCAATTCAAAGTCGGCAAAACTACGGCCATAAATCGAAAGGTTGGACTTCCAATTGTCTGCCAGCTGCATGTCGTAGATACCGCCACCGGTACCGGCGAGGAAGATCACGTCGCTGTCGAGCCAGTGAATATCGAAGTTGTCTCGATCAAAGCGTTTACCGGCCCAGATAGAGACATCTTCAAATGCGCCAGTAAAACTGGGAAGATCACTGAATTCGGCAAATACCTGGCGCACGTTGATATCCGATTCACCGCCAGTCCAATCATTGCTGGAAGTTGTACCGTCAGCAATCATGGTGCGATATAGCGCTTTGGCACCGTTATCAAATTGCATACGGTAATTGAAAATAGCTTCAGCGTAGGTATCAGGCTCATTACCCAAACGGCCAACGGCGCCGCCTTCACCACCCGCAGGGGTTAAATAGGGGCCAGCATTTTCGCTTTTGCCATCTTCGCCAATCAGTAACCCTGAGCGGGCATAAACGTTAAACGAAAACCCCTCTTCGCCATCGGCGTAACGCTCCACCCGCGCTAGGCGTTCTTCGATCTCTGCATCGCTTTCCGGCGCGACCTGGGACCGCTCGGCGACCTCAGCAGAGTTATAGTCAAATCTGGTGGATGGCGGTCAGGCGGCAGTCCTGTCTGACTGATCGGTTACTTGCTCTCCATCCTGGAACCGGACGTTGTTCACGACCAGTTCCAGCTTGCTGAACCCCTTGATGCGCTTCCAGCGCTTCTCGGCGCTCTGGAGCAGCTTGAAGACCATCGCCAGGGTCGTCGCTCTGGAGCCGCAGTTCCGGCTGCGCTTGCTCCGCAGGCGGACCGTGGCGAAGGTCGACTCAATCGGGTTGGTGGTGCGGATATGCACCCAGTGCTCTGCCGGGTAGTCGTAGAACGCCAGCAGTTCCTCCCGATCCTTGGCCAGGCACGCCATCGCCTTGGGGTACTTGGCCTCGAAGCGTTTCAGCGTGCGATCGAAGGCCTTGTGCGCCTCGTCGCGGGTCTCGGCCATCCAGATGTCATGCAGGTCGGCCTTGACCTTGGGCTGTACTGACTTTGGCAGCTTGTTCAGCACGTTAGCCGTCTTGTGAACCCAGCAGCGCTGATGGTCGGTCTCCGGGTAAATCTTGCTCAGGGCCGCCCAGAACCCCATGGCGCCGTCGCCCACCGCCAGCTTGGGAGCCTGGGTCAGGCCGCGTTCTCGCAGGCCTGTCAGCAGGGTCTTCCAGCTGTCCGCCGACTCGCGGAAGCCGTCCTCGACGGCCACCAACTCCTTGCGGCCCTGCTCGGTGACCCCGATGATCACCAGCAGGCACAGGCGGTCATCCATGCGCACGTTGCTGTACACCCCGTCGGCCCACCAGTAGACGTAGCGACGGTCTGACAGGTCCCGCTTTCGCCACTCGGTATGCTCGTCCTCCCACTGCTTCTTGAGCCGTGACACAGTGTTGGCCGACAGACCCTTGGCCTGGTCGCCCAGCAGTGCCGCCAGCGCCTCCTGGTAGTCGCCAGTGGAGATCCCCTTCAGGTAGAGCCAAGGGATCAACTCCTCGATGCTGCGGGCTCGCTTCAGATAGGGCGGCAGCAGGCTGCTGTTGAAGCGAGCGCCACCGCCACTGCGGTCACGCACCTTGGGCACCTGCACGCTGACATCCCCGATCCCGGTCTGGACCGTGCGCTCGGGCAGGTAGCCGTTGCGGACCACGGCCTGGCGTCCATCGTCGAGCCGCTGATCGGCATACTGCGCCAGAAAGGTGGCCAACTCGGCCTCGACGGCCTTGGCGATCAGGTCACGGGCACCTTGGCGCAGCAGCTCGTGCAGCGGGTCAGCGACCTGGGGTTCTGGTTGTGAAAGAGTCCGGAGGGTAGAATCGGCCATGGCGTATCCACTCGTGTTGGTTGAGATCTTGGTCGTGATCAATCAACAGGATACGCCACCCTTCCTACCTCCTCCCATACACCAGACTTGAGCTTAACTCACCTCAGCACGGCGCTCGGCGGCATCGGCCCGCTGCTCCGCCGCTTCAATGCGCGCTTCCAATTCTGCAAGGCGCTGTTCCATCGTCATCTGTGCCGAAGCGACACCACTCATCACCATGCTTGCGACGGCAATGGCAATCGCTAACGGCTTCTTGAATGTCATGTTATGCATTGTTATTCGTACCTATTGTTATTGGTTAATATCTTTTAATCCCACGCTTTCAATCGCTTTTTTCAGCCCCTTGTAGCACTGCCTTTGGCTGAGCAGGGATGGTTTCCTCACCAGGTGCATATTTTGATAGCGCTTTATCTGAATCGATTAAGTTAAAATCGAAAACTCTTCCCTTACACAGTACGTTCTACCAAGTAACCAATGGTGCTTTTAAAACCGCTAAGCGAAGCCTGCTGATCTATAACCACCCACTTGAGACGACACGGTTAAGAGAAGATAGACAAAACTTAATCGATTAAGTCATTAATTACCAACTGCCAAGGGCTGATTAGCGACCAATGTCTAAGGCGAGATTTCCAAGCGAGAATTCGAGCATTTTAATAGTTGTCTATCGCACCCTTCGTTTATGATCAGGGCGGCGCCGCACACAGAGGGGTTTGGATTATTTTGTGACCAGTATTCAACTAAATAGCTTATTAATAATTAGTTTTTATAGGGGGCATCGTGCCTGATCAACGCCAAATGACTCTCAAGGACCTTGCGCAGGAACTCGGCGTCTCCACCGCAACAATTTCCAATGCTTTTAACCGACCCGACCAGCTATCACCGGCGCTGCGTGAGCGCGTGTTAAAGGAAGCCAAACGGTTAGGTTATAGCGGCCCCGACGCCAAAGCGCGTAGCCTGCGCACCGGTCGCTCGCGGATTATTGCGGTAATTCTTGCTGAGAGCCTTCCCTACAGTTTGAACGATGCCGTGTCTAGCGAGTTTCTATCGGGTGTCGCCGAAGTTCTCGATGCCCACGGCCATACGCTATTACTACTTACCGGCCGCAATCCCGCCTCGCAGCCGCCCGGCGCTGCAAATATCGCCGACGGTTTTATCGTTTACGGCTCAATGACAAATAACAAACTGCTCAACGAGCTGCCTACTCAGCGCCCCTTGGTATCGGTCGATTTTCATATTGAAGGCTGCCCGACGGTGCATATCGATGACACCGCTGCCAGCTACAAAATCGCTATGCATGCACTTCGAACTCCACCCAAGCGTCCGGCTATCATTAATTTGCGTTTAACCAAGGAGCACTACAACGGACAGATTACGCCTGCTCACACCCTGCTACCCGAGACCAGCACGATTAGCCGGGCACGATTGGCAGGTTTTCATACCGCACTGACGGAACAGGGCATGGATACAACGCAGGTGCCACTATGGAATATCGAAGAGAATACATTTGAAGTAAGTTCGCGGGTGATTGCTGAGATTCTTGACCAGCCTGCAGCGCAACGGCCTGATTTATTGCTGTGCATGACAGATCGCATCGCGCTGACAGCACTAACACTGGCAGAACAGCGCGGCATCCGAGTGCCCGAAGATCTCCGCATTACTGGTTTCGATGGCATTGCCGAAGGGCAACACCGAGCACCGCGTTTAACCACGGTGCGACAGGATAGCGTAGGCAAGGGGCGGGTCGCGGCGCAGATGATCCTGGGCCGCACGCCTCTTGCTCAGCAGCAGCTAAAAGCTGAGTTGATACTAGGTGACACCTGCCCTTAAGCCAGTAACGTTACTTATCTGTCGCCTGCATCGCCAGTGCCGTATCTAGCATACGGTTGGAGAAACCCCACTCGTTGTCGTACCACGCCATGATTTTTACCAGACGACCATTCACACGCGTGTGATTGGCGTCAAAAGTCGATGAGTTGGCATCGTGGTTAAAATCGATAGATACCAGCGGCTCGGCGTTAACAGCGAGCACTGGTGAATTTGCAGCGGCCTTTTCAATAATGCCGTTAATTTCTTCTTTGGTCGTATCGCGGCTGGCGGTGAAAGTAAGGTCCACCAGTGAAACGTTGATGACCGGCACGCGCACCGCCAGGCCGTCAAACTTGCCAGCAAGCTCTGGCAGCACGATCCCCACCGCTGCTGCCGCACCCGTTTTGGTAGGAATCATGGAATGGGTGGCGCTACGCGCACGGTAAGGGTCGGAGTGATAAACATCCGACAAGTTCTGATCGTTGGTGTACGCGTGCACCGTGGTCATCAAGCCATTCTCGATACCAACTGCATCGTTCAAGGCTTTCGCGACCGGTGCTAAACAGTTGGTGGTGCAGGAAGCGTTGGAGACAACCGTGTGATCCGCGGTGAGTATTTGGTCGTTCACCCCATAAACAATGGTGGCATCAGCATCGGGGCTAGGCGCGGATATCAGAACACGCTTGGCGCCAGCAGCAATATGCTTGGCTGCTGCTTCACGCTTGGTAAATAACCCTGTGCACTCCATCACCAAATCAATCTTCTGTTCCGACCATGGCAGCTGTGCCGGATCGCGTTCCGAAGAAATCGTAATGCGGTCGCCATCCACCGTGATGCTTTCAGCGTCATGCTCTACCTTAAAAGGGAAGTGGCCATGCACGGTATCGTGACGCAGCAGGTGAGAGTTTAAAGAAGGGTCGCCCAGGTCGTTGATAGCAACCACCTGAATGCGGTCACGATAGTTATTTTCGTAAAGGGCGCGCAGCACATTGCGGCCGATACGGCCAAAACCGTTAATCGCAACTCTTATTGTCATGATAGCTCCTCAATCAACCAGTGTTTGCAAGTGGCGTACTTTGTAGCAAATTTACTAAAAATACGTATTTAAGCGTCATGAGGCTGATGAATCGCGTTACAACCGCCCCAAAAGGCTAGTAATCATCCGATATGTAGTAAAATTACTATATGAGCGCTATCGTAGTCCAATATTTAATCGCCAACAACTACACCCGTTATTAGGAGAGTGCACACGTGACGAAAGCGACTTCGAACACAGCAGCCCAGGTAGCGACTCCCCCTCTTTCCTATCCTGCCCTCGGTTCCCATATGCCCTTAAGACGTACCAAAATCGTTGCCACTCTCGGCCCCGCGAGTGATCGCCCCGGCGTATTGGAAGCCATGCTGAAAGCAGGCGTAGACGTTGTGCGGCTTAATTTCTCGCATGGCTCAGCCGACGATCATCGTCGCCGGTTAAGCGAAGTACGCGAGATTGCTGAGCGCATAGGGCGTAGTGTCGCTGCATTAGGCGACTTACAAGGCCCTAAAATTCGTATCGCTCGCTTTGTCGAGGGCGCTGTCAAGCTTAATGCGGGCCAAGCTTTCGTCTTGGATATGGCGCTGGATGCCGATAGCGGCACTGCAGAACGGGTGGGCTGTGATTACAAAACCTTGCCCGATGACGTGGTTGAAGGCGACCGTCTATTGCTCGATGACGGGCGATTAGTATTGGACGTGACCCAGGTAGTCGGACAGGAAGTACACACCCGGGTTCACGTTGGGGGCAAGCTCTCCAACAATAAAGGTATTAACAAACAGGGAGGCGGCCTATCCGCGCCCGCCCTCACCGATAAAGATAAGGCCGACCTGAAAACCGCCATTGAAATCGGTGTTGATTACTTGGCCGTTTCTTTTCCACGCAGTGCTGCTGACATGCAGGAAGCACGAGAATTGCTTGGAGAAAGCGGCAAAGAAATCGGTCTGGTGGCTAAGCTCGAACGTGCCGAATCCGTTGCCGACGACACCACCCTGGATGGCATTATCGAAGCCTCAGAGGCAGTCATGGTAGCTCGCGGCGATTTGGGCGTAGAGATTGGCGACGCAGCCCTTATTGGCACCCAGAAGCGTATTATCAAGCATGCACGTACTTTGAACCGCGCGGTGATTACCGCTACCCAAATGATGGAATCGATGATCGAGTCGCCGCTGCCGACCCGCGCCGAAGTCTTCGATGTGGCCAATGCGGTACTCGACGCCACTGACGCGGTCATGCTTTCAGCGGAAACCGCCGCGGGCGATTATCCGGTTGAAACCATTGAAGCGATGGATCGTGTCTGTTTAGGTGCCGAGCGGGAACGCCTTGCTCAAGAATCGGGCCACCGCATTCATGAAGGCTTTGAGCGCATCGATGAAACCATTGCGCTGTCGGCGATGTATGCCGCCAACCATCTAGCCGGCGTTAGCGCGATTGCCTGCATGACGGCAACCGGCTATACGCCACTCATTGCGTCGCGCATTCGTTCAGCGCTGCCTATCGTCGGTTTGGCTCATAATCCTATCGCCCAACGGCGTATGGCGCTTTATCGCGGCGTTGTTTCCATTCCTTTCGACACGACGCATATGGCGCCAACCGAGCTTGATCAAGAAGCTCTGCAACGGTTACAAGCCCATGGTCTTATACACCCAGGCGAACATGCCATCCTCACTCGTGGCGATCATATGAATGCCCATGGTGGTACCAATACTATGAAAATTCTTGCTCTGAATAACGGTGTCCTTGATAGCGAATAGCAGGGCAATAACATTGTGAGCTTTATAAGAAAAATTGATAAGGCCGTAGGGCCAATAAGGAGACTGACGCTATGACTGACGCGCAACCGCCCCGCCAAACCATTCGCACCTTGCAAGCGCGCAAACGCATTGCGCTGATTGCCCATGATGGCAAAAAATCTGAAATGCTCGAGTGGGCGACTCGCTGGCAAAACGCGCTCAGCCAGCACGAGTTGATTGGTACCGGCACGACCGCCGGACGGCTAAAAACAGCGTTAGGGCTTAGCGTGGAAGGGTTGATGAGCGGACCGCTGGGTGGCGATCAGCAGATTGGCGCGCGAATAGCTGAACAGCGACTAGATGTACTGATTTTCTTTTGGGACCCCTTCTCGCCTCAGCCCCATGACCCGGATGTCAAAGCACTGCTACGTTTAGCTGCGCTATGGAATGTCCCCGTCGCCTGTAATGCAGCCACCGCCGACTTCCTGCTTTCATCGCCTTACCTAAGTGAAAGCTACGATATGTCGATCCCAGATGCCAACGCCTGGGCCCAGGCTAGAACGACCTAGCCTACACGCCATACCTATCGTTTATGCAGATGGCGCGCGACCACCTGCAGACCGAGCTCGTAGCGCCCGTTCATGGCAGCTAATGCACACTTCAACGTTAACTCGGCGATTCGGTCGTAATCCTGCAGCGCTGAGTTGACCGGCTGGGGAAGAAAATCCAGTAGTCGGTGATCGCCAAAAGTTGCCAGGCGCATCGTGTCCGGCAAACCGCCACGCTCCAAGAATTCGTCAAAAACCCCTTCCAGCAGTGTGTAAGAAGCGGTGACCAGCGCATCAGCACCACCTTGTTTATCCAGCAACTGAGCCGCTAAGCTTGCCCCTTCGCTACGCTCGTAGCGCGTGCCGCTTAAAATAAGCGGCTCAATATCAGTGCCTTTAAGTGCCGCCTGAAAACCCGCCCGACGCTCACTGCTAATCGACAAATCCGGCATCGCTTCCAGCCACGCAATGCGTTTGGTTGCCTTATCAATCACTGAGCGAGTCAACACCTCTGCCGCTTCGCAGTCATTACTCACTACGCTGGAAAAAAGCGTTGGGTCCAAGCCGCGGTCCATGCCCACCACACACCAACCCTCGGCGACCAAGTCCGCATAAAAAGTATCGTTGCTGGGCAAACAGCTGGCAGTGATCAGCACTTCACAGCGCTGGGCTCGCAGCGCCAAGGCGAGGGTACGTTCGCTTTCTGCACAGTCATCAGAACTGACAATCAGCAACTGATAGCCCTGCTCCCGCGCGCCACGTTCCAGGCGTTTAGCCAGCCGGGCATAACTGATGTTCTCCAAATCCGGCACAATAAGGCCCAGCAAGCGGCTCGCCCCACGGCGTAGCGCTGCCGCCTGCGGATCAATGTGATAGCGATGCTGGCGAACCACCGTCATTACTTTTTCAATCGTTGCCGCGCTAATGCGCCGCTGCTCGGCTTGGCCATTGATCACGTAGCTAGCGGTCGTACGCGAGACGCCGGCTAGCCGGGCAATATCGGCAAGTGTCATTCAGGTCCCCCTTGGTGTAACCGAGCAGTTTATCAGCAAGTCAGCGCATATCAGACCAAAGTCTAAAAACACAAACCTTGTGTCATTCAGTGAATCGATTCAGCATAGCATTAAAATAAGGTGAACCGATTCACCCAGCTTCCTTATGGCTCTCAATGATCAGTTTATGTACACGCCTCTGTCTTGCTACGAATTTACAGAGCTGTCAGCAGAATGCGTATACAGGAGAATACTATGTTGACTCTCGGCACCGATGACATTTTGCTGGACCGCCATGCTGATAGCTGGCAAACAGCGCTAGACTTAGCCGCTGAAGCGCTGGTAGACGCCGGATTCGTTGAGGCCGAGTACCGCGATGGTCTGCACGCGCGTGAAGCCCAGTCATCAACGTTTTTAGGCAATGCCATTGCGATTCCGCACGGCACGCCAGAAAGCCGCCAACATGTAAAACGTACTGGCGTGCGCGTGCTGCAGTTTCCTCAAGGCGTGAAGTGGCACGATGGCCAGCAGGTACATGTGTTGGTGACCATTGCGGCTCAAAACGATGAACACCTGGATATTCTGCGCCAGCTCACTCACGTACTGGATCGCGAAGGCGTTTCCGAGCAGTTGGCCAGCGCCAGTTCCGCTGCTGAGGTAGCGCGACTGCTTTCCAAACCAGCATTAGCACCGCGCCTGGATACCGACACCCTGTGCGTCAACTTTCCTGCTCGTGACCCGCAAGAGCTGGCCCTGGCTGCCGCTGCCCGCTTACGCCAAAGCGGCTGTGTCGATAACAGTTTTATTACCGCCGTCGCCGCAGCACAGCCGACCTGGTTAGGCAAAGGGCTGTGGCTGGCCAGCAGTGCTCAGGGCGTTAACCAGCCCGCGCTAGGCGTTGCCACACCGGCAGAGCACACTCTAGAAAGCGCTGGCCACCCGGTACATGCTCTCTTCTGTTTAGCCGCCCACGGCGATGCCCACCGTCCGTTGCTAGAGCAATTGATGGCGGTGCTAGAAAGTGGAGAAAGCGACAATTTGGTGGGCAAAACCAGCGCGCAGCTACTGGCCACTCTGGCGGGCGAAACCGCAAATACCCAAACCCGTCGTGTACGCGTGCTCAACCCCCATGGCTTGCACGCCCGCCCCGCTAAACAGTTAGTACAAATTGCACGCGCTCAGGCCATGTCAATTAATGTGCGCTTAGAAGAAGGCAGTGCCACACCGGTATCGGCGGCCAGTTTGACCAAAGTGATTGGTCTTGGCGCACGACGTGGCCAGTGGCTGGTACTTTCTGCCGAAGGCGACGGTGCGCAGCAAGCGCTGGAGAATGTGGCGGAAATAATTGAGGCGGGCCTGGGCGAAAAAGTGACTCCCTTTGAAGGTGGACGCGACACGGCCCCAGCGAACGCTGACCTAACAGGCATTGCGCCTGAGGCCGAGGTAATTCCGCTGAGTGCGGATACGCCGCATGCTGGCATCGCGGCATCGCCTGGGTTAGCGATCGCACCGGTGTTCGTCATTCGCCCAATGCAGTTTAATTATCCGCAGCATGCCGATGACACCGAGCAGCAGCTGATTCGCTTGAATCATGCCATCAAGGAGGGCGGGGCCCAGCTACAGGCGCTGGTGCGCAATGCACCAGGCGGCGAAGTGGCCGATATTCTCTCGATGCACGAAGAGATGCTCGCCGACCCAGAGCTTCACCACGCTGCTACGGATGCTATCCGTGAAGGACGTACGGCGGAAGCGGGCTGGTGGGAGGCAATTGAAACCGCTGCCCATGCTCAGGAAATGCTTGCCGACCGTCTACTGGCCGAACGTGCCGCCGACTTACGCGATGTAGGCCGCCGGGTGCTTGGGGTACTCTGCGATGTCACGCTGCCCGAACCGCCGGATCACCCTTACATTCTGGTCATGGACGATATCGGTCCTTCCGATGTAGCTCGACTGGATACATCACGTGTCCGCGGCCTGCTGACCGTTCGCGGTGGCGCCACAGCACACAGCGCTATTCTGGCCCGCGCATTGGGTATTCCCGCCGTGGTGGGCGCGGGTAAATCGGTAATGGCGCTTAATAACGCCAGCATGATGATTCTGGACGGCGAGCGTGGCCGGGTAACATCACAGCCTTCAGAACAGAGGCTACAGCGCGCCGAGCAGCAACTCCTCGATCATCAGCAACGCGAAGCCGATGCCTGGGAAAGCCGCTTTGAAGTAGCGCAGACACGCGATGGCCACCGTGTCGAAGTCGCCGCCAACCTGGGCAATACTGCCCACGCCGCCGATGCGGTAGAGCGCGGCGCCGAGGGCGTTGGCCTGCTGCGTACCGAATTCCTATTTATGGCCCACGCCAGCGCGCCGGATTTAGCCACCCAGATTAGTGAGTACCGGCAGGCAATTGACGCACTCAATGGACGCCCGCTGGTCGCGCGCACATTAGATGTCGGTGGTGATAAGCCCCTGCCCTACTGGCCAGTGCCCCAGGAAGACAATCCTTTCCTCGGCCTGCGCGGCATTCGTTTAGCGCTGACGCAACCCGACGTACTAGAAACTCAGCTACGCGCCCTGTTAATGGCTGGCACGAATCAGCCTTTGCGAATTATGCTGCCGATGGTCAAAGATATTGCCGAGTTCCGTGCGGTCAAAGACATTTATGACCGCCTACTGCAAGAGCTCCCTACGTCTCAACGCGCCACTGATGTGCAGTTGGGGGTGATGATTGAAATACCCTCTAGCGCGCTGCTAGCACCCAGCCTTGCCGCCGAAGTCGATTTTTTCTCAATCGGCACCAACGACTTGACCCAGTACACATTAGCAATTGATCGCGGTCACCCGGAGCTTTCCGCTCAAGCTGATGGGTTACACCCCGCAGTGCTGCGTTTAATCCAAATGACCGTGGCCGCAGCGCATAGCCAAGGTAAGTGGGTCGGTGTGTGCGGCGAGCTAGCGTCCGACGCCATGGCTATTCCCGTGCTGGTGGGGCTGGGTGTCGACGAGCTTTCGGTCAGCGCCCGGCAAATTCCCTTGGTCAAGGCCCGCCTGCGCGAGTTTGATTTCGCCGACGCCCAGGCCAGCGCGCAGCTAGCGCTTTCCCAAGCGACCAGCGATGCCGTGCGCGATGTCTTGGAGGCTCACTAATGGCCCGTGTGCTATGCATTACCCTAAACCCGGCGCTGGATCTCGCCTTTAATCTTGATGTGCTCGTGCCAGGAAGCGTGAACCGCCCCACCAGCGCGCAGTTAGAAGCAGCGGGGAAAGGCGTTAACGTCGCCCGCGTACTGGCAGGCCTTGGTCACGCCGTCACCGTCAGCGGTTTTTTAGGTGCCGATAACGGCGCTCCCTTCGAGCTGGCATTTGCCAAGTACTCCTTAACCGACGCCTTTGTACGCGTGCCGGGGGAAACCCGCATTAATGCCAAAATTGCTGAACAGAGCGGTCGCGTTACCGATATTAACGGCCCCGGCATGCCCATTGACGCCACGCATTTGCAGGCGCTGATCGATACGCTGAATACCGAGCTTGCCAGCGCGACGCCACCTCAGGCGGTGGTCGTCGCAGGTAGCCTGCCCCCTGGGCTATCGCTGGACGATTTCAGCGAGCTGTTAAGCTATTTAAACGCTAGCGGCGTGCCGCTTTGGGTGGATACCAGCGGCGCGGCACTCAATGCGGCGATAGCGACTCAACCCGCTGGCGTTAAACCCAATGAAAACGAACTGGCAGCGTGGGCGGGTGCAGACATGATGTCTTCCGATGCGCGCTTAACTGCTGCTAAGCGCTTGCATGAAAGCGGCATCGCCAATGCGCTGATTTCAGCGGGTGCCGAAGGGGTATTGTGGGTTAACGCGCACGGTGCCTGGCAAGCCACCCCACCCAAGGTTACCGCGAAGAATACCGTTTGCGCTGGCGATACCTTTGTCGCGGGCATGCTCCACGGCTTACTGAATCAGCACGCCCCGGAACAAACGCTGCGCTTTGCCACCGCGCTCTCGGCCGAGGCCGTCCGCCACGTTGGCGTGGGCACCCCCCTCGCTGCCGATTTCGATTCACTCCAACAACACACCCGGATACGGCGTCTTGATGACACCATCACCGAGGGAGCCACGCTATGAATATTATTCTGATTACCGCCTGCCCCAGCGGCATGGCAACCACCTTCCTCGCCGCCAAGCGCCTGGAGCAAGCTGCCCAGCGCCAAGGCTGGGTGGCACACGTGGAAATGCACGGTGAAGTGGCCCCGCTCCAGGCCGCTACTGCCGAGCAGATTGCTAACGCCGATTTGATCGTAGTTGCCGCCGATCACGTGCCTGCCCCGGAACGCTTCGAAGGCAAACGCCTATTCCAAGCGCCGATTGCCAGCGCCCTACCCGACCCCAGCGACTTTCTGGCCCAGGCCAAGCGCGAGGCGCCCATTTACAGCGCCCCCAAAGCCGCCAGTGCGCCAGCCTCCACTAGCGCGGCGAACGGTAAAAAAATAGTTGCGGTCACCGCTTGTCCTACCGGTGTGGCGCATACCTTTATGGCCGCCGAAGCACTCGCAGAGGCAGGCAAAGCCATGGGCCACGCCATACGGGTGGAAACCCAAGGCTCGGTGGGCGCGCAAGATAAATTGACCGAAGAAGAGATCGCCGACGCCGATGTGGTCGTACTGGCCTGCGATATCGATGTTGATCCGTCGCGGTTTGCCGACAAGCGGATCTACCGCACCTCGACCGGCAACGCGCTAAAAAAGCCGCGTCCCACGCTTGAAGCGGCGCTCAGCGAGGCCGTCATTGAGAACGGCAGCAGTAATGCAGGCACAGCGAATAAGAGTGTCAAAGAAAAAGGCGTTTATAAGCACCTGCTCACCGGCGTTTCCTTTATGCTGCCGATGGTCGTGGCGGGCGGCCTGCTGATTGCGCTCTCCTTTGTGTTTGGCATTGAAGCCTTTGAGCAGGAAGGCACGCTAGCCGCAGCGCTGATGCAGATCGGTGGTGGCACCGCCTTTGCGCTAATGATTCCGGTACTGGCAGGCTATATCGCCTACTCTATCGCCGACCGTCCCGGTATCGCCCCGGGTATGATAGGCGGCATGCTGGCGTCTAATATTGGCTCCGGCTTTATCGGCGGTATATTGGCTGGTTTCCTCGCGGGCTATGTGGCGCTGGCGGTTACTCGCTACGTCAAGCTGCCCTCCAGTATTGAATCGCTCAAACCGATTCTGATCATTCCGCTGATCGCCAGTTTGGTCACCGGCCTGACCATGATTTACGTGATTGGCGAACCGGTCGCAGCGCTGCTTAATGCCCTGACCAGTTTCCTGGAATCCATGGGTTCTACCAACGCGATACTGCTAGGTATTCTGCTTGGCGCAATGATGTGCTTTGACCTGGGTGGCCCTGTCAACAAGGCAGCTTACACCTTTGGTGTGGGCCTGCTCGCATCGGAAACCTACGGCCCCATGGCGGCGATTATGGCAGCGGGAATGGTGCCTGCCATTGGCATGGGCATCGCCAGCTTTGTCGCGCGCAACAAGTTTTCGGCACCGGAGCGGGAAGCGGGCAAAGCCTCTTTTGTACTGGGCCTGTGTTTTATCAGTGAAGGCGCGATTCCCTTTGCGGCGAAAGACCCGCTACGCGTTATCCCCGCCTGTATCGCAGGGGGTGCCCTCACCGGCGCTCTCTCAATGCTGGTAGGTGCTAAACTGATGGCGCCTCACGGCGGTATCTTTGTGCTACTGATCCCCAACGCCATTACTCCGGCACTGCTCTACCTTGGCGCTATTGTGGCTGGTTCGTTGGTGACGGGGTTAGGCTATGCGTTTATCAAACGTGATGCGGCACAGGTAGCACTCGCCACCTAACCGCTGCTACCAAAAAGTGAGGGCAGGCGAACATGCCTGCCCTTTTAAATACGTCGCTTTACGCATTTAATACCTTTTCACGTCACTTATACCCTCTACTCTTTATCATTTTTTATGTAGTATTTTTACATAACGCCACTTTTGTATTTGATTACCACGTTCACTTATAACAAACGGATCGCCCTATGTTTCAGCTCACTCGTAGTGTTACCTGGCAGGCGCTTGACCGCCTGCGCGACAAGACCGCTAACGATCGCATTCGTGATTACTTCACCAATGATCCGCAGCGTTTTGAGAAAATGAGCTTACGGGTGGGCGGTCTGTTTCTTGACTACTCCAAGCACCATGTCTCCGATGAAGTGCTTACCAAGCTGATTGAGCTAGCCGACCACTCCGCATTGGTACAGCGCCGGGCACAGATGTTCTCCGGCGATATTATCAACGTGACGGAAAACCGCCCGGTACTGCATACCGCCCTGCGCCACTTGGGCGAAGAACCGGTCTATGTAGACGGCGAAGACGTCATGCCGGAGATCACCCGCACCCGCGAGCAGATAAAGCTATTCTCGGAAGCGGTGCGCAGCGGCGAGTGGAAAGGCTACAGCGGCAAACGCATTAAAGACGTGGTCAATATCGGCATTGGCGGCTCGGATCTTGGCCCCAATATGGCGGTGCGTGCGCTGCTCAAATACCGCCACCCAGAGCTACATTTCCACTTCGTCTCCAACGTGGACGGCACACATATTCAGAAGGTGCTCTCGCGCCTTGATCCAGCCACTACGCTGTTTATCGTCTCTACCAAAACCTTCTCTACCCAAGAGACGCTGCTCAACGCCAAAACCGCGCGGCGCTGGTTCCTGGAGAACGCTGGCGACGATGCCGACGTGGGTGCGCACTTTATTGCCGCCTCTACCAACCGCAAAGCGGCGATGGAATTCGGTATTCGCGAAGAGAACGTATTTGAATTCTGGGCCTGGGTGGGCGGCCGCTACTCCATGTGGTCGTCCATCGGGCTGCCGATTGCGCTTTCGATCGGTTTTGAAGGCTTTATCGAGCTGCTGGAAGGCGCTCATGAAATGGATAACCATTTCATCAACGCGCCCTTCTCGCAAAATATGCCGGTGCTGATGGCGCTGATTGGTATTTGGTACATCAATTTTATTGGTGCCGAAACCCAGGCCATCGTGCCCTACGATCAAGCGCTGAACCAACTGCCTTCGTTCTTGCAGCAGCTGGATATGGAGTCTAACGGTAAGTCGGTGGATATTTTCGGCCACCCGGTAAACTATAAAACCGGCCCAATTGTGTGGGGGCAAACCGGCTCCAACGGCCAGCACGCCTTCTTCCAACTGCTGCACCAGGGCACCCGCTACGTGCCGATTGATTTTATTGCCTCGCTCAAGCCCGAGCCCGGCGTCGAAGACCACCACTTCGCTCTACTAACTAACATGCTCGCCCAGGCCAATGCCTTTATGGAAGGCAGCCAAGGAGACAGCAAAGAGCTCAGCCAGCACGACCCCTACAGCTGCCCAGGCAACCGCCCTTCTAGCACCCTTTTGCTTGACGAGCTAACGCCAAAAAACCTGGGTGCGCTGATCGCGCTCTACGAGCACAAGGTGTTTGTTCAAGGCGTCATCTGGAACATCAACTCATTTGACCAGTGGGGCGTACAGCTCGGCAAGCGCATCGCCGGTGAAATCAGCGAACGCATCGATACCAACGCCGCCGATTTCGACGCCTCCACCCAAGGCCTGCTGGAATTGGTTCGTGCTCACTTCCCTAATGGCGGCAGCGGCGAAAAGGAAAGCGTACCGACCAGTGCCGAGAAGAAGCCATCACGGAAGAAGTGTTGAACGGATAGATTGGTAAAGGGGTAGAAATAGGTAGAAGAACGAACGCCTTGGTTTAAGAAAACCAAGGCGTTTTTAGCATCTGATATACGTTCGCCTCAGCAAAGTGTGGAAGAGGCACCACGTGAGGTGATGAAGAGGCCGGAACGCTAACGCCTCCGTCAAACTCCCAAATATGGCCGCGGCTATAATATTTATTATCAACATAGGCTGAACGGACTGGCCAACCGGGTTGCTGCCCGCTCTGTAGGAAAATTAGGCCTCTCTGCGTGTAGGTTCGCTGACATGCAAGAACTTGCTATATAGGTCGCGAGGCGGGGAAACTGAAATTGATTTCAGTATCTCGCCGACGTTGCCACGGTGATAGCCACCGTGAGTGATGACATGAAGAAGAATCTCTTCTCGGCTCATTCGCCCTGCATCGCCGTCGGTAAACGTGAAAGACAAGGCTTCAAACTGTGCTGAATCAGTAAGCTCGGCTACGTAGTTTACGTACCAAGCATCTGTTACGTTCACATCTTCCTGCAATTGGTTGAGTAATGGGGTATCTCTCGTGTTTGTTGCATCGAACAAGCACGGTTCTCCGCTAAGATGTGAACGAAAAATTCGATCCACGACATAAATATGGTTGAGCGTACGGACACAGCTGTGCAACTGCTCGGCCCGATTTGGTGGCAATGTTGACAGGAGCTTAAACAGCTCAGAATTGGCCCATGCTTTGTAAGCGAAGAGCGATTGCAAGGTAGAGAGGGACATAGCGCTTCCTTTTGATATTGAGAGCCTAAAGAGATCGTAGAAGAACCCAATGTCGTGCTAACTCTGCCGCCAGCTGTTTTGATTCTCTGGTCGTAGCTATCCTCTTCGCTCTCTACCTGTTACTGAACTTCTTGCCATTTAGCTTTAAGCTCGTCAGGCGCGGGCGGCTCATGGTCAGAACCTACAATCATTACATACCCGAGCGAAATTTGCCCTCGTTTCAGCGACTCTTCCTTTCCTGCGTTAGATCATTGGATGCCCCAATACATAATATGTTGAGGCCCTGCAGCCCCACCCAGGTAGTGCTCACCTGTCTCATGAAAGCCCGCCTTTTGGTAACAGGTGTATGCCGCTGGGTTCTTACAGTTCACCGTTAGGTAGATTTGGGAGTAGTTCGCATAGTTTTCTTTTAGGTAGGGAAACAGCGCTTTTACCGCCGAAGTTCCGAATCCTCTGCCCTGCTGCCTGGCGTCAATGAGAAACGTGCGCAAGCCTATGCTGCCTTCAGTGCAAAAGCCATAGTCATCAGCGTAGGCTATATCGATTTTGAAGCATCCTACCACCTGATCATTGTGTTTAATCACATGTAGATGGGTGGTCTCATTTTTATCAACGAGAAACTCTTTAGCGGTTCCCACAAACTTCTGTTGATCATCGTATACTGTGATATTGCCCACCTCAGTGGCATCCGAAGCATTCAGTTTTTCTAGCTTGATCATCGAATTATCACGGCTTTACAGGGGGTTTCAGAACGCTCATTTGCACTTTCTTTCGCTAGCTCAATAACCGCATGCCCCAACTGAACCAAGGTGGCGAAATTGGGTGTCGTTTGTGGCTTTAGGGAACGATAGGCACTGGTACGGCTTTTGATACCTGCTTTGGCAATGACTTGGCTATGCCCAAACTGCTCCACATAAGAGCGAATGGCAGCCTGCAGAATGTCGGGGCGTCCTTCCTGCATAGAGTCCCAAGAAGCTTGCTTAATAACGTCCTCCATTTCCTGCACGTTGAAGCTAAAAGCTGCTGTTTTTTGCACGCCTTTTGTCACTGCGCGTAGGGTGCTCGCAGAAAGCTCATTACCGCTCCAGTTGAGTGCCCCATCTGCAGTCAGTGAGAACTTTTGGAAGTTTTTGATCCCAGAAAAAGGAGCTTTGCTAAAATATGCTGACAAATCAGCAATCCCCTGGAAACCATCGCTAAAAATTAGCGCTAGTTTATATGGCTCAATAAAATCGACATCAATGATCTTTAGCATACGTCACCTAACTTACCTGGGTTTTCACCATTTGCTGCTTTTTGCCACATATCCATGAGCTGCTTACGATGCTCAGCAATATGATTTTCAGCCCGCTTACGTTGTTTATTGGGTAAATAGCCTTCTAGGCATTCACCGGATTCGATAGCGACGATCAACTCGAAATTGCCGTACTTAACGTGTAAATGAGGTAGCTTGTGCTGCTTGTTATCAAAAAAATACATACAAAATGAAAGCCCTAGCAGAGCATCAATCTCTGGCATGAACACCTCTTGAATGACACCCTAAAAACAGAATAGCACCGTATCTTAGAAGAGACAAAATAATCATCATCCTTCCACCTCATCTGGAATCAGCGCCAGCAAATCGGTAACGCCAGTATTTATACCGTCTTACTTGAGCAGGCCTGCCTTGCGCCTTTAACTAAACGCCATATACTGTATATATAGCCATGTACGTTTATACAAGTCAGAGGTGGCAAATGCCGACTCCCGATCAAGCAACAAGTGTTTCAGCCGTTCGTAAAGGACGCGGGGCAACGTACGACCCGCACAATCGTTTTGCGCCTACCAATAGCGTGGCAGAAGATGATGGCTGGTGGCGGGAAGAGGCATCTACGACCATTGCCACCGAGGTGCGCGAGGAAGTGAGCAAAAGCGCACTGTCGTGGAATAAATCGCCGGATTTACCCTTTGACCGCTCGCTAAATCCTTATCGCGGCTGTGAGCATGGCTGCGTTTATTGCTTTGCTCGCCCTTCCCACGCTTACTGGGATTTATCGCCCGGGCTGGATTTTGAAACCAAATTAATTGCTCGTAGCGGTTTAGTGGAGCGACTATCCGAAGAACTCTGCCACCCCAACTATGTATGCCGACCGATCAATCTTTCTGGCAACACCGACTGCTACCAGCCGTTAGAGGCTACCTACCAAACTACCCGTCGTTTATTGGAATTGCTGCTGGAGTGTCGCCACCCGGTGACGCTGGTGACTAAAAGCACCTTGGTGCTTCGCGATTTAGAACTGCTGGCGGAGATGGCCGAGCATCGATTGGTGCGAGTATTTGTCAGTTTGACCAGCCTGGACGCTAACTTAAAACGTACTTTAGAGCCCCGGGCGGCGTCGCCTCAGGCGCGCTTGCGGACCATCCGTGAACTCAATACGGCGGGTGTGCCGGTAGGAACACTGATTTCACCGGTGATTCCAGGGCTGACCGATCATGAAATTGAAAAGCTGTTGGAAGCCGCCAGCCGTGCAGGAGCGAGAACCGCCGCCTGGATGCTGCTTCGCTTACCCTATGAAGTGGCACCGCTATTTGAAGCCTGGTTAGAAGCTCACTACCCAGAGCGTGCGGCGAAAGTGATGAGCCTAATGCGTCAGTGCCGTGGCGGTAAGGCGTACGATGCCAAGTTTGGTAAGCGCTTTCGCGGTGAAGGAGTATTTGCCGATTTAATTGCACAACGCTTTGCCCGCGCCAGCCGCCAGTGGAACATGCAGGATCGCACTGAACAGGGCTTGAACACACGCGATTTCCGGCCACCACGCGCGCAGGGAGATTTATTCCTTTAAGCTAAGCCGCAACGTTAATGCATTTGCTACAAAGGAATCCGAATGACCGTGCTTAGCAAAACAAAATCAAGCTTTTACCGACGTTTATATGTTGCTCATTTGATCGAAAAAGGTGTTACCAGCGTGCCCGCATTAATCGAAGCCACCGGCATGCCGCGGCGTACCGCCCAGGACACAATTGCATCCCTTGCCGAGTTGGATATTGAGTGCGTGTTCACTAAAGATGACGGCGAACGCCATAATATTGGCCGCTACCAGATACGCGACTGGGGAGCGATTGATCCACGCTGGGTGGCTACCCATGCCGAACGGCTTAAACAGGCGCTTGGCTATGCTATTTAGTTAATCATTCTCATCCGGCTCGGCCCAGGCCAGCCGTGCAGCATTGAGGGTCACCGTCAGCGAGCTTGCTGCCATGGCGAGTACCGCTACTAGCGGGGGTATCGCCATCAGCACCACCAACCCCAAGGCTAAAGTATTGTAGAGCGCCGAAAAGAACAGATTCTGCACCATGATGCGCCGAGTGCGCTTGGCAATACCAAGTAATCGCACCACACCACTTATGCCGGGCGTCATTAGCTGAGCAGAAGCGCCTTCCCGGGCGGCCTCGCTGGCACTCAGTGGCGCAATACCGACATCAGCTGCGGCCAAGCTCAACGTATCATTCAAGCCGTCGCCCACGAAGAGAGTTGGCGATGGCAGCGCCTGCAACAGCCGCGCTTTGGCTTCAGGCGAGCGTTGGGCATAGCAAGCGTCTCGCGTAAGCCCTACCTGCTCACCCAACCAGCTAACGGCCCCCTGCCGGTCGCCGCTGATCATCGCGACCACATAACCTGACTCAAGGAGGCGCTTTACGCTAGTTGCAGCATCAGCCACGGGTTGATCGGTGAGATAGAACGTAGCCAGCCAGCCCGCTTTGTCAGCCAACATCACCTGAGAAGCAAACGCCATCGCGGGGTCTTCTGCTTGGGATGGCAACACAATCTGCTGTCGATTTAGCCAATTAGCACTGCCTAGCGTTAGCCACTCGCCGCTATTTAACCGTACACGGCGCCCTTCCCCAGGCGATTCATTTACTCCTATATTTTGCTCAGGGTTTTGCCCGGGGTTTTGCTCAGGGTGCTGATCACGTTGATCGCTCGACCAGCGTGCTAACGCGTGGGCTAATGGATGTTCACTTCCAGCAACGGCAGCGCTGAGCTTTTGTTGCAATGCATGCTCATCAATACCCGCCCTGGCCTGCCAATGCAGCACGGAATGGCTACCGGTGGTTAATGTACCGGTTTTATCCAGTGCTACCGAGCGAATACGCGCCAAGGTTTCAAGCGCTGCCGGGTCGCGTAGCGCAATACCTTGCTGCATAGCTTGGCCGCTGCCGGCAAGACTTGCCAGCGGCACGGCAAGCCCGACGGCGCAGGGGCAGGCGACTACCAATACAGAAAGTGCCCGCACGAATGCCTCTTCCCAGCCCAGCCCAAATAGCAGCGCAGCGGGCAGCGCCAGCAGCGCAAGCAACAATGCTAGTGGGCTTAGCCAGGCAGCAAACCGGTCAGCAAGTTTTTGAAGCTCACCTTTTTTAGCCTGATAGCGGCGCATTTCATCACATAGCCGATCCAGCCGACGCTTGCCCACCTCTGCGCTTACCTGCATGACGACAGGCGTTACGCCAAGATAACGGCAGCCCGCGTATACCTTCTGCCCTGCATTAAAATAGCGCGGTAGGCTTTCGCCGGTCAGGGAGGCGGTATCGATCCAACCGGGTGCTTCGAGGGTGCCATCCAGCGTCAACAGCTCTCCCGGTGCCAACTCTACATGCATTCCAGCGCTTACTTCCCCGACCGGGAGTGATTGAAAAGTGTCGTTTTGCCAAACGCTTACGTTGTCATCTGGGAGTGCCAGGGCATCCAGCGCTTTTAACCCACGATGGCGACATAGTGTTTCCACCAGCCGCCCCACCAGCAATAGCACAATCAGCATGACCGCTGTATCAAAATAGACTTCAGAGGAGCCACGCCATAAAAGCACAACAGAGACAATTACCGCGCCAAACACGCCAAGGCTGATCAGCACATCCATACCGGGACGCTTGGCAATCAGGGTACGCCATCCAGCGCGGTAAAAAGGGAGGCCTGCAAACAACACAACGGGAAGTGAAAAAGCCCCCGACACCCAGGCGACTATTAGCTCAACCTGCTCACTGGGCAACGCGCCAACGTATATTAATAGTGAGGCAAGCATGGCCCACATGCCGAACAACGCCCCCACCATCAACCTCAAGGTTAAATAGCGGCTCTCCTCTTCTAGGCGCGCATGGGCATCGGCCACCGGCTCAAGTTCACTAAGCCGATAACCCAAACGTTTAACTTTTGAGGCGAGTACTGAGAGCTGGGTTGCGGCAGGCGTGCCATTGATGCAAAGCGTAGCACTAGGATAGTGCACGCTTACCTCGTGAATCCCATCAAGCCGATTGAGGGAACCCTCCACGGCGAGAGCGCAACTGGTGCACCACATACCGTGGAGAGTATAGAGCTGTTCGGCGTTGGCTTGTGTCACGCCACTTACAGGCAAGGCGGTATGCCAACAATCGGCATCGCTGCAAAGACAACGCCTAGCGTAGAGAAAAAATATAGGCCAGTGGAGAGCCAAGCATTAAAGCGTAGTCTCCCCTGGTGGCGTTTAGTTACTTGCCAACATCCCCACGTAAGCCACGCCAATAGAGCAGCTGCCAGCAAGCTAATAACCAGTAGAGTGGCGTTAATCAACGTGAACACGCCCTGCTCTGGTTCGGGAAGCGCCACTTCACAGGCCAGGGCATGTCCGCCGTAAACGGTTACGAACCAACCGCTCCAAAGCGTTAAACCGATAATGAAATGAATCGGATGGGTAAAATGTAGACGTTCCATCGTGGCTCTCATTGGGCTTAGCCTCCTATTACGCGTGGCAACACGGCAAGCGAGCCCACAATGATCCAAAACGTTACCACGCTATAACGCCACCACTGTGCAATCACCACAGGCTCGAATGGGGCGTGGGCGCCGACATAACCGTAGCCTACTCGTAGGCCCTGCAATAGGGTCAGTATGGCACCTAGCCCACCGTGCAGAAGCACATAAGCCAGCCCCACCATAATCACCGCATCGTGAGTAGTCTCAGTGACAGCGAGATTGGCGTTAAACAGTACCCACAGTGTGATGGCTACCTGCACAAAGCCAAGTGCACTAATGCTATACATACCCACTGCTAGCCCTGCATCGTGCTGCCGGCGCAAACCACGCACAAGCTTTTCCAATAATCCTGCGCCAGCGGTCAACGCCAATCCAGCGACGATTAGACCCACCAATGAGAGTGGTGATGTCTCAGGCATTCGCCATTCAGGCGAGACCGTCCAAAGGTAGAACCAGCCAAAAAGATAGGAAAGGAAAAACGAGCCATTCGCGAGCAGCGCAATCGCCATGGCCCACAGGCCCGGGCCATCCATCGTCCGCGAATGTAATGGTGGGTCGCCTGGCTCTACCCGTGCATCCGGCGCAGCGTTAGGGTGCGCGCCATTTTCCCATGACCAGCGCAGTAGAAAGATCACCGCCACCACCACGGCGACACCCGCCAATGGATAAAGACGGGTTAGCAAACTTAAACACACCACAGCCAGCGCCAACGCGGCGAACAGCGGCCACCAGGAGTTACCAGGTAGGTGAATGATTTCACGCAGTTTGCCAGTGATGGGGTCAGTTCCCCACATTTCGCGTCGGCCATGAGTGGCTATCGCTAGCCCATGCCGGCCTTCCATCATAGTACGCGGCAAGTCTGGGCTATCCCATAGCGGATGGCGTGTTTCGACGGTTGGTAAGCTGACAAAATTATAGGGAAGAGGGGGCATGTTATTAGCCCATTCTAATGAGTCTGAGTTCCAAGGGTTATGTTTCGCAGGTTTACCAAAACGGAAGTGCAGCGCAATATCCAGCAGTACCATGGCAATACCCACAGACGTAATGAAGCCCCCGACTGAGGAGATGAGGTTAAAGATTTCCCAACCTGTTCCGGCTTCATAGGTGTACACGCGGCGCGGCATACCCAATAGGCCGGTCCAGTGCATAACGAGGAAGGTGGTATTAAAGCCGATAAAAACGAGCCAGAAGCCCCATTTGCCTATGGTTTCTGACGGCATACGCCCCGAAAACAAGGGCAACCAATAGTACAGCCCGGCGATCAGCGGAAAGAACATACCCCCCACCAGAACGTAGTGCATATGCGCCACCACAAAGTGGGTATCGTGCACCTGCCAGTCAAACGGCACCAGGGCGAGCATAACGCCAGTTAAGCCACCGCATACAAAAATGACCAAGAAACCTACGATCCACAGCATCGGCAGTTTCATTTTAGGCTTACCCAACCACAGCGTCGCCAGCCATACAAATACTTGAATACCCGTGGGAATGGCGACCATCATGCTCGCCGCTGAAAAGAACGCTAGCGATAACTGGGGAATGCCCACCGTAAACATGTGGTGAACCCACAAACCAAAGCTGATAAACCCAGTAGTAAGAATGGCGAAGACAGCCCAGCCATAGCCAACAATTGGACGACCTGCGAAGACCGGGATTAATGTGGAAACAATACCCGCCCCCGGTAGGAAAATAATGTACACCTCAGGATGGCCAAACAACCAAAACAGGTGCTGCCAAAGAATGGGGTCACCACCGCCGGCGACGTCGAAAAAAGGCATTCCCACTGCTCGTTCAAGCTCTAATAAGACGCTGCCTAAAATTAACGGCGGAAAGCCGACCACAATCATCATCGCCATGGCGAGGATATACCACGCAAATAGCGGCATTTTGTGCAGTGCCATGCCTTGAGTACGCGTACGCAGTATGGAAACCACGAGTTCAACCCCGGCAGAGAGCGCCGAGATTTCGACAAAGGTGATACCCAGCAGCCAGAAATCCGAGCCCAAACCAGGCGAGTACTCACTGCTGCTCAGTGGCGTATACATAAACCAGCCACTGTCAGGCGCCATTTCCAGCACTAAACTGAAGGTGAGAATGATGCCGCCAAACAAGTAACACCAATAGCCGAGCGCTGTCAGACGGGGGCAGACTAGATCGCGTGCGCCGATCATCTTGGGAATCATGTAAATCGCTAACCCTTCGAGGATCGGGATAGCAAATAGAAACATCATCACCGTGCCATGCATGGTGGTGACTTGGTTATAAATATCGGGCGACATGAAGTCTTGATCGGGCAGTGCCAACTGAGAACGTATCAGCATGGCCAACATGCCACCAAACAAGAAAAACACCATCCCGGTCACCATAAACCGCAGGCCAAGGGTGGTGTGGTTTACGATAGTTAGCGCTTTCAGACCACGCGGGTTGCCCCATATTTCATTTAAACGCTCGTGTAGGCGCTGCGGGTCTTCGGGTAGCTCACCCACTGGAGTCGTTTCATAGTTAATATTGGTCATGGGGTTAGCGTCTCCAACCATGCACCCAGGGACTCCAAGGTAGCCGGATCAATATCGTAGTGAGGAGGCATTTTATTGCCAGGTTTAAGCGCTTGATGCTGTTTAAGCCATGTACTCACCGCCCCTTCTTCCATAGCGATGACACCGGCGCCTAGACTTGCTCGACTACCAAGATCAGAAAGAACTGGCCCTTCTCCTCCGGTTGAAAGCCCCGCTACCCGATGGCAGCTCGCGCAATGACTCATAAATGCCTCCCTGGCAAATTCATGCTGTTGGTCGTTTACCGCTAACGACGACAGCTCATCCGTTTGGCGTGCTGCCAACCACGCTTCATACTCATCGCGTTCAACGGCTTCTACATAAAGGTGCATTTGAGCATGCTGAGTACCACAGAATTCTGCACACTGCGCACCAAATATCGCAGGCACATCCGCTTCTAAGCGAATTTTGTTGACATGCCCAGGCACCATATCGATCTTGCCGCCCAACCGCGGTACCCAGAAGGAATGGATCACATCGGCACCGGTAACATGAAAATCTACGGGCTCACCCGCTGGCATGATAAGTTGATTGGCGGTAACCACTTCGCCACCTTCCGCGCCCGGGTAGCGCACCTCCCACCACCATTGGTGGCCGATCACTTCTATCACTTCCGGCGGCTCTCCCAATGGCAGCGTTAACATACGCTGCCCCGTCGGCACGCCGAAGGTTAACAGCGCTATGATACTGGCTACTGGAAGTATAATTCCGCCGCCAACAATCCAACGACGCGCTATTCGACGCTCCTCCACGGGTGTTCGCGTCACCTCCTTACGCTTAAACGTATAAAGCCAAAAGAGGGTAACCATCCCTAAAACCACGGTGCTAAAGCCCAACATCACCCACCAGACCATCGCTATATCTCGCGCTGCCTGGCCTGCCGGGTCTAGAATAGATTTATCACCTGCGCACCCTGTTAGCAGCAATCCAACTAATAGGGCGAACGCTACACGCAGCCGGTTGACCCACTGCTTGGTTAAGCGTTGAATACTGATTAAACGGTGAGTCATCAGCCTCATCCTTGAATTCCTTTTTCTGCCCACAGGAAGTGACCATGGCAAAACCTCGTCCACTCTCGATCATCAGCCGCGCCTCTATCGCTGGCCACCCGCTTCATCCATTGATGATTCATTTCCCCGTCGCCGCATTGTTGGCACTGGTGGCCAGTGACATTGGTTTTTGGCTGAGTGGTGATCCCTTTTGGATGCGCGCCAGTTTGTGGCTGGCAGGCGTGGGCGCTTTTGGCGGCTGGATAGCCAGTACAGCGGGTATTGTCGACCTGACAACCGTGCCGCGTATCCGTCGCCTGGTTACCGGCTGGAGCCATGCCATCGTAGCGGTCGTAATGCTCTCGTTGGCGTCGCTGAACTGGCTGTTGCGCTTCAACGATCCCAGCGCCATTCTGCCTTGGGGAATGGCAGTATCGCTGTTGACTGCCGTCTTGATCTCGGTGGCTGGCCTGTTGGGTGGTCAGTTGGTTTATGAACATGCCGTCGGCGTCGACATCGACGACTGAGCTAAACAAGTCTGGGCTAAATAGGTTAAATTTCATCGTGGTTAGCTCCAATCCAGCGGTTTTGCTAACACGAATATTAAAACGCTTAAAATTCCCGCCAACGCAACGCATAGCGCTGCCCAGTTGGCGGCTTTTATCCAACGATAATGCCCCTTCTCCACACGCAGAATTAGCCAACCAAAACAGCCGTGAGCCGCCACCATGGCCACCACTGAACCCAGCTTTATTATTAGCCAGCCGCCCAATATGCCATAAACGAGAAACAGCAGCGTACCCGAAGCAATTGACACCAAGGCGGCAGGGGTAGCAACAGAGTTATAGAAAAACCGCGGAATCGGCGGTGTGCCCTGAGCAAAACCAGAATCTTTGCGTAGTTGCAGCGCTTGACTCAGCAAGGCGGGCAGATAAAGCAGCGAACCGCACCAGATCACTAGCGCGGCAATGTGAAGCAGTTTAAGCCAGGGCATCGGGGCTTCCTTGCATTGCTTAAGGCGGCATAATTCCTGTCCTAACCTTAGTCAAAACGCCGCACTCTGGCTAGCCGTTTAACTCACCTGGACCTCGTAACCTGTGAATTTGCGGAGGTTAATAACGCCGCTATCAAGCAATAAATATTGCCCTTTTACGCCTAGCAGCACGCCTTCCACCAGCGGTTGTTTATCGAAGTTATGTGACACCACTTTTTTGGGGAAGACGCTGACAGGATAGTAAAAATGTTGCGCTGGACTATCCAGTAGGCGAATGGCATCCGCTCCATGGGTCTCGCGCAGTTGACGCAATCCATCCGCTAACAAACTCAGCAAGCGGTCACGCTCGGCAATTAAATCCAGTGCTTCTACTTCACCTTTCAGCATGGTACGCCAGTTGGTGCGATCAGCTACTTGCTCTTTAAACAGCATTTCGACGAAGCCGGACTGTTGACGTGTATTCACTTCAAGGATTGGCAGCGCCTGAATGGCGCCTTGGTCCAGCCAACGGGTAGGCATTTGAGTTTTGCGGGTAATGCCTATTTTCAAACCAGAGGAGTTGGCCAAATAAACAATATGGGGCTGAAAACAGTGCTTTTCGCCCCACTCCGGCTCACGGCAGGTGCCCTGGAAAAAGTGGCAAGTTTCCGGCTTCATAATGCAGGTGTCGCACTGGGCTAGCCGCTTGAAGCATGGATAACAGTGTCCCTGAGCAAAGCTTTTTTTCGTCGCGCGTCCGCAATGAGTACAGGCAATAGCGCCTGTCCAACGCAAGCTAAGTGGCTCACCGATACGTTCATTAAGTGCAATGCGGTGCTCGCCAGCACGCAAATGGTAGACCACCTGCTCATCTTGGCGGCTAGGCAACGCAGCCGCCATTTTGCTTAAACACCCTTGTACTGCCGCTTCAATCACGCGTGGCATCCCGAGCCAAGCCCGCCATTTCAGGCGTCACACCAGCGCCGCTGGCAGCCGCTCCGCAGGTACGCTGCTCCAAGTACCCGACGCGGTTCTCTTCCGGCACGTTATTCTCAGCTTCATAGCGCATCACGGCTTCCAAACAGAGCTCGGTCTGTTCAGGCGTTAAGCGGCGTCCATCGGGCCATTTGCGTAGCGATACCGCTTGTTTAAGGCTCTCATAGATCGCCGGGGTCATCTGGTTAATCATTTTTTCAAACGTCATTTCGCTCATTGCCAGCCTCTTAACGATTTTTCAAACGGCGTGATGAATAATACCAGCCTGTGACAAGCCCCACGAGTAGCCCTCCCAAATGGGCTTCATTAGCGACGTTACCAAAGCCAACACTGCCCGCCATATCCGTCATGGTGAACACCATCCACCCCAGCATAAACACCACCAGCATTTGCGGTACAAAAAAACCACTTTGGGGTACTCGCCGTGACATCAACCAAACGTGCGCCAGCAAGGCGTAAACCACGCCGGACATACCGCCGAATAGCACGGTACCGGTCAGGTACTGAGCGACATTCGCGCCGATACCGGCCAAGAAAAGCAGCAATAGCATGGTACGGCTGCCCTGCAGCGCCTCAATCTGACGTCCGAAGTACCACACCCACATCAAGTTGAATATTAAATGCATCCAGCCAAAATGTAGAAACGCAGGTGACAGCAAACGCCACACTTGCCCTGACGAGAGCGTTTGTATCAAATTGCCGAACACCAGTTCGCCACTTGAAATGCCGATTGGCACGATGGTCAAGGTTACGATCAACTGGTCGCCAAACACCCCAATCAATGCAAACACCATCAAGCTAATCGCAATCATCAGTGCCGTCACCGGCACTTGTTTCAGTGAGGCCCAAGAGCTAGTCATGTTATGAGCTCGCTTAGCAGACTGCTGAAGCTTTAGGGGCTCACCCCGCCGCCACTGTTCTACCAATGCTTTAAGCTCTTCGTATTGGCGTGGGTCAGCGATCCATAACAGCTGGCCATCGGCCTCGTCGGTAATGCGGTGACCAATTCGATGGCGCCAAAGCGCTTGGCGCAGTTCGCTTGTATCCGCATGGTCGGGCAAAAGCATCACTGGATGCATAACATCTCTCTAAACAAAGCGCTAACGGTACGCTCTCCGCAGCGGGTAAGAATTGAGTGCAATGATAGCTACCAACAAACAGGCAAAAAAAACCGGCGGTGGGGACCGCCGGAGAATAAAAGCAAGGGATCATTCAAGGGAACACTTACTCTGATAGCCGACGGCAGGGTTAGTTCAGCCGATTTGCAAAAATAATGTAACGGAACGTAACCTAAAGGAAGAAACGTTAATCAAAGTCGATTTCCCAGGACCTAGGCAGCGCCCTCTCTTCTTTCGGCACCTTAATCCAAACAAAGTGGTCAGCGTTTAATGTGGCTTCTCCGTTCCACCGATAAGCGACTAAACGCCCATATTTAACCGCACTATAGTCTAAACAAGCGATATTGCGGGCAGGTAATGCCGGTATCCCCTCGCACCAATAATGGCCAATAAATAGCGGCGGCTGGTCCGGCCCATAATAACTCAACTGCTGGCGTTCTTCGTTTGAAAGCGCATGTGTCTCAAGATCGCCGGGCAAATTATCGGGCTGGAAGACTACATCACCCCACTGCTGTGGATCTTTGGCCCAGAAATGGGCGCGAAAGCTTTTTCGCGTAAATCCATCACCAGAATGTATCGCAATCCCTTCAGGCAGTGATACGTGGGGCCCACGGGTGAGCCGATCCAAAATCTTATACGCCTGTGTACCTGGTTTAGTGGACTCGACCAAAAACGAGGTATCCATGCATTGGTCTGGGCGCCGCTGCTTAAATTCATCAATCAACGCCTGATCCCAGCACGCATGCACCACCCGGATACCATCTATTTCAAGGCAGAGCGGTATGGTTTTAAACCAAGCCAACGTATCTTCCCACTCGTTGGTGTAATCGCGATACTGCTCCAAGGTGTCTTGAATAATTCGATTATGTCGAGGTGTATGTTCGCGTAACCAGCGTTTGTGGCTACCTGGGGGCCCAGGGTGGGTGTAGGCCAAAGCGTTATATTCATGGTTACCCATCACAATATACGCCTCGCCCTGCTCCACCATTCGCTTGGCAATATTGACCGCCAGGCGGATACGCGGCCCACGATCAATTAAATCTCCGAGAAAAATCACTTTGCGGCGAGGGTGGCGATATACGCCACTGCGCTGGTGGTAACCCAGTTTTTCGAGTAAGGCAGCTAGCGTAGCGCCACAGCCGTGGACATCACCAATCAGGTCATATCCTTCCATACTTAATCCCCCAGCCGATGGCTCCAACCTAACTTGCTACGTAGTACTTCGTAGAAATTATGTCCGATGGGGTGCGCCAGTTGGACACGCTCAGGTTTGCGTGTGATCACCAACACGTCGTTGGGCTTCGCCACCGCCCGCGTTTGCCCATCGCAGCTAATATGCGGATAGGTTTGGTTGGTTTCGCCAATGTGAATACGAATTTCACTAGCGGCATCAATGACAATTGGCCGACTCGAAAGCGTATGAGGAAACATCGGCACCAGCGTTACCACATCGAGTTTGGGGTGCATAATGGGCCCGCCACCCGAGAGTGCATAAGCCGTGGAACCCGTGGGTGTGGCGGCAATCAAGCCATCGCTGCGCTGGCTGTAAACAAACTGACCATCAATAAACAGCTCAAACTCAATCATGCGAACCGCTTTGCCCGGGTGCAATACCACTTCATTTAAAGCATCGCCATTCCCTACCGCGACACCATTGCGGTAAAGCACCGCGTCAAGCAAAAAGCGCTGTTCGATCTCAAATTCACCTGCGAGCACTTCGGCCACGCGAGTTTCCAGCTCATCTGGGGAGATGTCGGTGAGAAAACCCAAGCGACCCCGGTTAACTCCCAAAATGAGTGTCCCGCTTCGGCAAAGCGTACGCGCTGCGCCCAATAAGCTGCCATCGCCGCCGACCACAATGACCAAATCGCACAGCTCCCCCAGCATGCGACGGCTAGCCTCCGGTTGGCCATGGTGCGGTAAAGCAGTCGCGGTGCGGTCTTCTACCAACACCGAGTACTCATGGGTAACAAGGTAGGTGACTAGACGTTGCAGAGAGTCGAGTACTTTGTCACTGCCTAGCCGACCAATCAGCCCTATGGTTTTAAAGGGTCTGCTTGGCCGGCCGCCGGAGGGCGACATAGCGTCTGGTGATAAAGGGTTGCTCATGGGCCGACTCTCGCTAGCATAAGCCGCCATTATGGAGACACGTCAGCTATCGGGCAAATAGGCTTAACTAACGGCCGCTTGACGACGCTGGCTCCACCAATGGTTTAGCCATAGCGATGCCACGATGATGAGAGCGCCCAACAGCAGACGAGGAATGTCCGCATCCCGGTTCCAAATGACCAGGTTAACGATGAGACCTGCTGGCACCAGCGCATTGTTCATAATCGCCAACGTACCCGCATCCACTTTAGTGGCACCCTGGTTCCAAGCGAAGTAACCCACGCCAGAAGCGACTAATCCCAACCAAGCCAACACACCCCACTGCAATGAGGTGGTGGGTAATGCTGCGCTATTGCCGAATAATAAATAAGCAGGCAACGCCACTATCATCGCGCCAATAAAGAACCAACCAAAAACGTTATGCCAAGCCAAGCTGGGGGGTAAATCGGCCGCTAAGCGACGGTAGCCCACCTGTCCAATGGCGAAACAGAGGTTAGCGCCTTGCACAACAAGAAAACCTGCCCAAAAACCGCTATCAACGCCGTCATAGCGAATAACCCCCGCCCCGACGACAGCAAGCAGTGCCGTTACAATATAAATAGGGGTAAAGCGCCCAAACAACAGATCATCTAGCAGGGCGATATAGATAGGCGTAAAGATGGTAAACAGCAGTACTTCAGGTACCGATAGCAGCAGAAAGGATTGATAAAAGAAGGTGTACATCACCCCCAGCTGAATGGCGCCCAAGCCCATTAGCGCGAGCCTTTGTTTACCACGAAGAAGGCTGGGGCGAAGAAACGGCAAAAACACCAGCATGGCAAGCGTTACCCGCAGAAGCACCGCAAAGTAGCTGTCAACCTGGCCCGCCAGATAAACCCCTATCAGCGAAAAGGAGAATGCCCAGAGTGCTGTGACAGCAATCAGATAACCCATTGTAAACCTCGGCGCATGAATTAGTTTACGCGGATTATACGCACATGGGAGAAGCTGCCAAGCAGTAAACGCAAGCAACAACCTTTGACTAACGTTGCTGCAACCACCAAATCGCATAAACAACACCGGGCAGCCAACCCGCCAGCATTAACAATACCGCGATACCCACACGCTTTGATCCGCCCTGTGTTAAGCCGACTGAGAGGGGTGGCAAAAATACCGCCAGGGCATAGTAGGCAAACTTCAAGGCTGCGGGCTCTGGTACTGCTTGTTCCTCCTGGCTTGCTAGTGTCGTTTCGGATGGCACGGTCGGTGGCGCTCCCTGCTCTGCTTTAGGTGGTGGTGTAAAATGCTCCACGTCGCTAGCGGGTTCCTTCGCCGTTTTTGCTGCACGCTCCTGGGCTAGACGATGGGCTTCTTTATCAATTTTCTGCTCTAGGGTTTCAGCCCCTTCTGCCAAGTCATCGTGATGGCGCTCCCAGTCTTCCCAATCGTGAGGCGTACCCGATTTAGGCCGCTGATGTCCAGAGCCCCGGGCTCGTTCCCAGGCTTTCTCTTCCAATGTATTGGGTCGATCGGGATCGCGGTCATTACCTACCCCTTTACGGTTCAAGTATTCACGTGCATCCATGGAAAGCTCCTTTATGCGTTAATTAATAGACAACGCGTGCATTAGAAAATTAACGGCTTAGAAAATTCAGTATTTATAGCCCAGCACTTTTAGCCAAGTACTTACAGCGTTGAATAAAGAGCCCCTGCAGGCAGTACGCCTTCTGCTAAATCGCCTACAGTGAAAGAGTCGATACTAGCTTAATGCCTAGCCAGGCGAATGATCAGAACGCACTGCCTACGGCGCCTTAGTTACCACCATGGTTGCCACAGCGCTGACTACGATGAGCAAGGAGTGTCAATGATGAATAGAACAGCCCCAAGCACCGTCCGCGACATCATGTCCCGTGATTGCTACCGCGTCTCACCAGAGGCATCAATCACTACCTTAGCCAAGGGGCTAGCCCTGCACCGCTTACCGGGGGCACCGGTGGTTGATGCTGCTGATCGTCTAATAGGCTTTATATCAGAGCAGGATGTAATAGGCCGTGTACTTGATAGTATTTATCATGATGACGAAGCACCGCTGGTTAAAGAGATGATGCGACATGAAGTACTCTGCGTGTCGCCGAATAAATGTATTACCGACTTGGCGCAGGAAATGCGTGGTCAAAAACCCAAAGTTTACCCGGTCGTTGAACAGCAGCGGCTGATAGGAATCGTAACACGACGTGATATCCTCATTGCTCTGTTGACTATTCGCAGCCATTAACGTTTATGGCAGTTACACTGTTTTAAGCCAGCTATAACAGCCAAGTAGCAGCCAAAAAAAACCGCTACTCAATGAGTAGCGGAAGCAAGGGATCAAAACAATAGAGCCAGAACAACAACTTTAGCGACTGCTATCGCGATGTTGCCTGTACTTACTCAGACACGCTGTGCTGGAAAAGTTCGCAAAAAAGTAAAATTTTCGACCTTGGTGACGTCAGGCGTATAATTAAAGGGCAATTCATCAACTGATAACGCCTGGGAGCACAGCGAATGGCGCTGTATTTATTAGTATTTGGGGTGTGCTTACTAGTGATTGGTGCGGTGATACTGGTATTGATGAACTCAAGCACCCCCCGCTATCGCACCGAACCGAAGGATTTATTGGCGCTGTTTGATAAAGCACTCAACAGCCAAGTGAGCGAAACCGAGTGGAATGCCATTATTGGTTATCCCATTCGACACAACGAATACTTGGACGGCATTAGACGACGTGCCGCGCATTTAATGGAGCAGCACGGGCGTCGCTGGATGATTGCTCAGGGTAAACCATTGCTCAATGAAGAGGGTCAGGCAGAGCTTAAGGCCCTTCGCGATCACTTGGCCGCCCATACGGCCCTCCGACAGCAGTAGCTGTTGCGGTTCAGGAGACCTGCTATGCCCAGCGTTATTCGACAAATTCCGTTAGCCAGCGCCACGCACCACCACTCGCACGATTTTCATCAGATCGTTATTACTATGTGTGGTTCATCAGAATTTGAAATTGAAGGGCTGGGTGGCCGTGTCAATGCGTTTTCGGGATGTATCGTGCCCGCTAACCATGAGCACTACTACTCAGGACATGGACATAATCGGCAATTGATTTTCGACTTGCCAGAAGATGCCCCTGCCTTAACGGGTGAAAACCGTGAATTGGTTGCACTGTTTGACGCTCCCCGCTTCTTTGGCTTAGACAACGCATTGCGTCATTACCTAGCCTTTATGGAAAGCGAGCTTGCTCAAGGGGTCGACACCTCCGCCAATTCCTTTCAGCAAGACCGTTTAGCCGCCACTCTACTGGGCTCACTCAAAGCAAGGTTAGGCTCAGCAATCAATCCCAACCAACGACGCTTAGACTTGACGCGTATAAATCGTTTTATCCGCCAGCATCTTGCAGAGGAGCTACGTGTCGCCGATTTAGCACGGCTTGTCTGCTTGAGTGAGGCGCATTTTTCCGACTGCTTCCGTGCTCAAACCGGGCTCTCCCCCTGGCAATACGTAAAACGCCAACGGCTAAATGCGGCTCGTCAGTTGATCCTGCAAAGCCGACTCCCCCTTACTGATATTGCACTCCAGACGGGTTTTTCCAATCAAAGCGCGCTTTCCCATGCGTTTCGGCGCAATTATGGTCTGTCGCCGCGCAAATTGCGCCAAGGGGATGTGTCGCCCGTAGCGATTGGTACTTTGAACTCTTCTCTAGGATCATTAGCAGGCCATTAGAGACTCAACTAAAGTCGCAACCTTATTCCTCTTGCCGAGGAATTGACACGTTTTACCGTGGAACCAACATACAACTGAAGTGGCGCCGCTCTACATTCGCTTATTAGCTTGGGCGTCATGCCCTGTTACCCATTCGTTCTGTTCAGACTTTCGGGGGCTTCAATGCTCAATGCCAAGAAAATGCGTGACCCTGCCATCTGGCAAACTGATCTCGACACTCTCATGGATCGTATTAGCGACCACTACATAGTGGACGAAAGTGCCTATGTCAGCGAGCTGATCGAAGTGCTGAATGCCGACCGCGATGACTTTGCCCGCATTGGAGCCAACACTGCTGCGCTGGTTGAGGATGTTCGTAAAATGGACACGGCCGTCGATACCATCGACGAGCTGCTGCAGCAGTACAGCCTGGATACCCACGAAGGCCTAATGTTGATGTGCCTAGCGGAAGCCATGCTGCGTATTCCCGACAAAGCCACCGCCGATGCCTTGATAGAAGACAAACTCGGCCCCGCCGACTGGCAGTCCCATGTCGGTAAAAGTGATTCATGGATGGTCAATGCCTCGACCTGGGGTCTATTAATGACCGGTCGCGTGTTGAAGATGGACCACCCTAAAGAAGGGCAACCCGCCAACTTCATTAATCGCATGGTTAATCGCATGGGCGAGCCGGTTATTCGCCGCGCCATGTATGAAGCGATGAAGATCATGGGCAAGCAGTTTGTACTGGGTCGCGACATTAACGAAGCCTTGAAGCGCTCCAAGCCGCTGTTCAATAAAGGGTACACTTACTCCTACGATATGTTGGGTGAAGCGGCCCGCACACGTGATGATGCCAAGCGTTATTTTGACGACTATGCCCGAGCCATCGAGCAAGTAGGTAAAACGTGCAAAACCTTAAGCGATAAAACCCCGGCGCCGTCGGTATCTATCAAGCTCTCTGCACTGCATCCGCGTTATGAGTTTGGTCGTCGAGAGCAGGTGCTCGCCGAACTGGTCGACACGGTTATCAAGCTGGTCAGCAAAGCGCGCGAGCTAGAGGTAGCCGTCACTATTGACGCGGAAGAAGTGGATCGCCTGGAAATCTCGCTGGAAGTCTTCCGAACGGTTTACGAAAGTGAGGCTGCTAAAGGCTGGGGGCACTTCGGCTTGGTCGTTCAAGCTTACTCCAAGCGCGCCCTGCCCGTACTGCATTACATTAATCGTTTGGCTGATCAGCAAGGAGACGAGATTCCACTGCGCTTGGTCAAGGGCGCTTACTGGGATACCGAAGTTAAAGAGTCTCAGCAGCTCGGGGTCGACGGCTACCCGGTGTTTACGCGCAAAGCGGGTACCGATGTGGCTTACCTCGCCTGCGCCCAGTTCCTGCTCTCCAATGACACCCGCGGGTGTATTTTCCCGCAGTTCGCTACTCACAACGCTCACACCGTGACGACTATTTTAGAATTGGCCAACCACGATAGCCGTCCGTTCGAGTTTCAGCGCCTTCATGGCATGGGCGAAGCTCTTTACGATGCTGCCCTTGAACGTGCGCCTAAAGGCACCTACTGCCGTATTTATGCCCCTGTTGGCGCGCATAAAGACTTGCTGCCTTACTTGGTACGCCGCCTGCTTGAGAACGGTGCCAACTCATCATTTGTTCATCAGTTGGTCGACCCGGATGTCCCGGTCGAGTGGCTATGCCAGCACCCAATCGAAACCTTGCGCAAGCAGAAGCATCTGGCCAACATGAACATTCCGTTGCCCAAGGATATTTATGGGCCCAAACGGCGCAATTCACGCGGTGTGAACCTGAATATCCGTAGCCACTACTATCCGCTTATGGAGAAGATGGCCGCGTTTATGGATAAGCAGTATTCGGTTAAGCCGCTGGTCGCTTTTGATATCGCTGACGACGCCTCTAATACCCACAGCGTTACGACCCCTTATGACCGCCGCCAAACCGTAGGTAGCGTCCAGTGGGCAACTAAAGAACAAGCCACGAAGGCGCTGGATGCTGCCTGGACCGCCTTCCACCGCTGGGATGCCACGCCCGTGGCAGAACGGGCTGCTATCGTTCGTCGCCTGGGCGATTTGATGGAAGAGCATATGCCAGAGTTAATGGCGCTTTGCTCGCGTGAAGGCGGCAAACTGCTCACTGATGGTGTCGACGAAATACGAGAAGCTGTCGATTTCTGCCGTTTCTACGCCATGCGTGCTGAGGAAGATTTCGGCCAGGTAATAGAGCTACCTGGCCCCACAGGCGAGTCCAATCGCTTGTTTATGGGTGGTAAGGGTGTATTTGCGGCGATTAGCCCCTGGAACTTCCCGGTGGCGATTTTCTGCGGCCAGGTTGTCGCAGCAGCGGTTTCCGGCAACACCGTGCTGGCCAAACCTGCAGAACAAACATCAATTGTGGCCCACCGGGTCATTGAGCTATTACACGAAGCGGGCATGCCACGTGATGTCGTACAGCTACTACCCGGTGATGGTCCCACAGTGGGTAGCGTGTTGACCTCCGACCCGCGGATCACCGGCGTTGTATTCACTGGTGGTACCGATACCGCGCAAATTATTAACCGCGCATTGGCAGCACGTGAAAATGCACCGCTGGCTACGCTGATTGCAGAAACCGGCGGGATGAACGCCATGATTGTCGACTCTACTGCCCTGCCCGAACAGGTCGTGGTTGATGTTATTCAATCAGCGTTTCAGAGCGCCGGACAGCGCTGTTCGGCATTGCGTGTCCTTTACCTTCAAGATGACGTAGCCGACCGGGTGATCGAGATTCTTGAGGGCGCGATGGCTGAGCTACATATTGGTGATCCTCGTGATTTAGGTACCGATGTAGGCCCCGTCATCGACGAAGATGCCCGTAAAGGGTTACTAGCGCATATCGAAAAATTAAAAGCCGAAAACCGGCTAGTAGCGGAAACGCCGATGGCCGCTGAACATACCCAAGATGGCACTTTCGTGGCGCCTGTCGCCTTCACTATTGATAGCATCGATTCGCTCACCCGCGAGCAGTTCGGACCCATACTGCATATCGTGCGTTACAAAGCCAGCGAGCTTGATAAGGTTATTAATGACATTAACGGTCGCAACTATGGCCTGACGTTTGGCGTGCATAGCCGTAACGAATCGTTTGCCGCAGAAATAGCGCAGAAAATGCGCGTCGGTAATGTTTACATTAACCGTAATATCATCGGGGCAGTGGTGGGTGTTCAGCCATTCGGTGGCCAAGGGCTTTCTGGTACGGGGCCAAAAGCCGGCGGCCTTCACTATCTGCATCGTTTTGTGACTGAGAAAACGATTACTAACAACACCGCTGCCTTAGGCGGGAACGCGTCGCTGCTGGCGCTAGGTGATGAGTAAGTCGCTCATCAATATCATTAACCTGAACTCCTAAACAGGAAACCATCTTATGGTCGACAATAATATAGGGATTGCCTCCACATTCATGGCCTATCTAGGCCTTATGCAGGGCGAAGGGAACCGTTCGTATCAACGTACAAACCACCTCTCCGACAACATTTCTCATGGGCGCTCGCCGGGGCCAGTCACGTGAATAAAAAAATAGGTTAACAAAAAAGACGGTGTTGCTACCGATTTCCATTCGGTAAAGGCGCTGAACCTGTCGGCGCTAGGGTTGTACGAAAAGTCGGCGAACGCAGGCATTTTTTCGTACAGAGCCTAGTTCCGTTCTAACGAACTGGAGAACTTTCATGGCTACTGGTGTTTGGATTAGTTTATTTGGTTACTTTGCGCTCATGATCGCCATCGGCGTTTACGCCATGCGCAAATCTACGTCTTCCTCAGAAGATTATATGCTGGGTGGCCGGACCCTCAGCCCACAAGTGGCGGCCCTTTCGGCCGGTGCTTCGGATATGAGCGGCTGGTTGTTGCTTGGTTTACCCGGGGCGATGTTCGTCTCAGGCCTGGGCTCCGCCTGGATCGGTATCGGCCTGCTCGTAGGGGCACTCTTCAACTGGATTTTGGTTGCACCGCGTCTGCGTGAACAGACGATTCACTACGGCAATGCGATAACCATTCCAGCTTTCCTGGCGAACCGGTTCCCAACACGCGCGCTGTCCCTGCGCACGGTATCGGCCATCGTTATCGTTATCTTCTTCGCGGTGTATACAGCCTCAGGCTTAGTGGCAGGCGGCAAGCTGTTTGAAAACGCGTTTACAGGCGTTTATAACTTTGGCGATATGAGCAACTACGGCATGGGTGTCATGATCACTCTCGGCGTGGTGCTTATCTACACCGTTGTAGGTGGCTTCCTGGCCGTGAGCATGACGGATTTCGTACAGGGCTGCATCATGATGTTAGCGCTGGTGATCATGCCTGCGGTGGTACTGTTCGGCGAAGGCGGTGGTGGCTTCTCCCAAGCATCACAGACCCTAAATGAGGTCGATCCCACGCTGCTATCCTGGACGTCGGGGCTCACCTTTATCGGCTGGCTGTCTGCGGTTACCTGGGGGTTAGGCTATTTTGGGCAGCCACATATCATTGTGCGCTTCATGGCCATCCGGTCACAAAAGGATGTTCCGATTGCCCGTAACATTGGCATGGGCTGGATGCTTATTTCCCTTATTGGTGCCGTTTCTCTGGGTATATTTGGTCGGGCCTATGCCATCCGTAATGGGTTGGATGTCGAGGATCCGGAAACCATCTTTATTATCCTAGCGAATCTGTTATTCCATCCGCTGGTCACTGGCTTTCTCTATGCTGCCCTGCTTGCTGCGGTCATGAGTACTATTTCCAGTCAGTTGCTGGTGGCATCATCATCGCTGACAGAAGACATCTATCGCCTGTTCTTCCACAAGAATGCAACCGAGCAACAGAGTGTGGCCGTAGGCCGTGTCTGCGTCGTGCTTGTGGGTATTGTGGCCGCCATTATTGCCTCTGATGAAGACTCCCAGGTATTGGGCTTAGTCAGTAATGCTTGGGCAGGCTTTGGTGCTGCGTTTGGTCCGCTGATTATCTTGTCACTGATGTGGTCACGTACCAATGGCGCCGGCGCTATCGCAGGTATGGTGGTAGGTGCCGCTACCGTCATGATCTGGATTGCCTTGGGTTGGAACGGTGAATTCATGGGTGGCCCTGGCGTGTACGAAATCATTCCTGGCTTCATCGCTTCTATGATTGCCATCATAGCCGTCAGCAGTATGACTGCCGATGCTGGTGAGTATCAGCACATCACCCGCTAATCAATAAGTGGGTTATGAGGCCTTCCCGTGTCAGGTACACCGATCTTGGGAAGGTCCATGCATTACAGCTCTTCTGAGCTGTATGCGATCGGGCCACCTTCGGGTGGCCTTTTTCATGGCCTCAGATCATTCTGTTAACAGCGAATCTGGCGCGAAGACAGCCAACCCTTGCCCTAGATCAATAATCCGTTGTCCCCTCTTCATTAGACTCTTAAACATCATGAAGTGGCTCATCAGTAGCCGCTTAGCAACGCCACTAGGAGTCAACTCATGCGTAAAGCCGCCCTTTCCACCTTACTCGTTTCCAGTATTGCCACTGCGGCATTGATGACCAGCAGCCAAGCATTCGCCTACGGCGCTGGCGACTTTTTCACCCGCGTTGGCGTTGCCAAAGTCGCCCCCACCAGCGACAACGGTTCACTGGCCAACGGTGCGCTATCAGTGGATGTTCAGGATGAAACCAATTTCGCGTTCACCTTGGGCTATCGCTTCCACGATAAAGTCGGCGTGGAACTGCTGGCAGCCCTGCCATTTGAACACGACATCCATTTAAACGGCGATAACCTTGCTTCCACCAAGCACTTACCGCCTACTTTAACGCTGCAGTACTACCCGCTGGGTGGCACGCAAGCTCGCGTACAGCCCTATATCGGCGCCGGTATTAACTACACGCACTTCTCCGATGAAGAACTGGCGATTGGTGATTTAGACCTTGATGACTCTTGGGGCGCCGCAGGCCAAGTAGGTGTCGATCTTCTGATTGATGATCATTGGGCGTTAAACGCTGCAGCTTGGTACATCGACATCGATACCGATGTCAAAGTGGGCGGCACAGATGCTGGCACCGTTGAGATCGACCCAGTCGTTGTGATGGCGGGCCTCAGCTACCGCTTCTAAGCCGCCTGTAGAACCGTTATTACGTATGCCACCTTATAAAGCCTGCCTTGCGGCGGGCTTTGTGCTTTCAATGACATGCCTCTTTAACAACCGCTCAGTTTTCTGTGACTAACTGGTCCACTTTCTCAACGGCCCGAACAACAAGCAGTTGGTGATGGGCGGGTGTTTTTTCCTGCTGCAAATAGGCCGCTACGGCGGGAGCAACCTCGCACTTGGCCGGCATGGCAGCCCGTGCATCAATTAATGCGTTCAAGCGAGCAATAAACACAAAGCGTATCCATTGAGGCAGCGTCATCGTATCGATGCAAAACGGCTGCTGGCTAGCAAATGCATCTGCATCCGGTGTCGGCATGCGCCATAAATTGGCGGCTTTCATCGACGCCTCAAGCTCAAGTAGCGCTGTCTGCAGCGGCTGATAAGTATCCATAAACACCTTAAAAAATGAAAAATTCTGTTGCCTGGTTATTATCCCCATTCAGTGCACGGCTTGCCAATTGAGATCGCCTGAAAAAAGTTATCCATAGACTCACAGAAAACCTGCACGAGCCTGTGGATAAACTATGGAAAGGTTTCGCCAGCCTTGCTCCCATGCGGCTTGCGTCCAGTTGTTTAATTTTTAACCGCACTGTCATTAACGGCAGGCATTAGCGCAATGTTTATCAATCACTGCGGCTGACAGTGACACATCATCAAGGTAGAGTGCAGGCTTGCAACGCGGAAGGATGTCATGCAACCGATTCAAACCCTTGATGAGTTTTTTACCCGCAGCGGTGCCGAGATCTCTCTCTATCATATGGGCCGGCACGTCGTTACTTGCCCGCGGGCGTCACTTGCTGCCTTTGAACGTGGCGAGATGGCTTGGCCAGAGCCTTGGCAAGGTCAAGCTCGTTTAGCCATTCTGTTTCAACTGGGCGATATGCCTGAACCTGCCATTTGGTTTCTAGCCCTGCCATTGGATGAACAGGGCATGCTTTCCCCTGCTCAGCGTGATGCGTTTTTAAATCGTCTTTTGGAAACGTTAGGCCGAGCTGTTTCTCAGGTAGGCCGTGAAGAAACAGCGGACGTGGACCATTTAATGAAGGATAATCCACTCGCCTTCACGCCAAATGTCACCTTTCAAGCTATGTTAAATGCGCGCGCTAACCATGATAGAGGGTTATCTGCCAGCCAGCATTTTGAACCAGTGGACGCGTACCTTAGCGGTCAACAAGCGATTGACTGGCAGGCGTTGGGATTACAAGGGATTGCCGATTACGTCGTAAGGATGGAAACACGTGACGCTGAATCACTAGCGCTGCGACTATCGACGTTGCCTACCGCCGTTATCCACTCTGTGTGTTACTGTTTAGAGCATCAGCCACTGCCAGCGGCACTCGTTGCCGCGCTGCATGATTGCGGCGAGTCCGCCGCACAAACGGGCGACATGGAGACTTTATGCGCCTGCCTGCGTGGAGTGGGAAATACAAAGGGTTCAGCGGTGGGCAATTGGTACACGGCTTTACTCAACGACACAGCAGCCTGTGGTCCTGATGTACTAGCAGCCATCGCGGGGCGCGGCTGGCAACATCTTGAAGATGCTCAGCGTTTACCACTTTTTCTGCAACGCTTGGCCGAAGATGCGCACAGCGACTTTGCCGCCGTAGTGCGTGACCTTGCTCTTATCCCACGGTTGCGCTTACCGGTCATGATGGCACTGCGGGATGCACCGACTGATTCTCCTATTCAACGCCGTTTAAACTTGATGCTGTCGCAGAGAAAGGCATGATCTGATGTTGCCACTTTTAATGACAAGGAGTGAGCCGTGAAGGAATTACCCTATCAGGCCAAGGCGGTCATTGGCCGCCGTGAGATGGTGACGTTACCTGAGCTAGGGCTTCACCTGTGCTGTAAAGCAGACACTGGCGCGCGGACGTCTGCGTTGCATGCAGAAGAGCTAGAGACGCATGAAGATGAACATGGTCAGCTGTGGGTCAGTTTTATAACCCACAGTGGCGGGCCAACAACACCGGCCCACCGATACAGTTTGCACTTGCATGATCGACGCCGAGTCACCAGTTCCAACGGCCATAGTGAGTGGCGCTATGTTATACGCACCCCTATGCAAATGGGCGATTTGAATTTTCCGGTTGAACTGACCCTGACTGACCGCAGCAACATGCGCCACCCCATGCTACTAGGACGTCGTGCCATGCGTCGCCTGCTAGTTGCACCCGGTGCTGCATTTTTGCACGGTGAGCCATAATCCTTTTATTAGTCGCCTTACTATAGGCTCGGAGTCTCTTTACATGCATATCGCTCTGCTCTCACGCAATCGCAACTTGTACTCTACCCGCCGCTTAATTGAAGCCGCAGAGCAACGTGGGCATACCGCTCGTGTAGTGGATACGCTGCGCTGCTATATGAGCATTACCTCGCATCACCCCTCAATCCATTATAAAGGCGAAGAGATTGAGCCTTTTGATGCAGTGATCCCGCGAATTGGTGCTTCGGTCACCTTTTACGGCTGCGCGGTGCTGCGCCAGTTTGAAATGATGGGTACCTACGTTATCAACGACAACGTTTCTATTACCCGCTCACGGGACAAGCTGCGTTCACTGCAGCTATTATCGCGCAAAGGGCTGGGACTACCGATTACCGGCTTTGCGCACTCACCTGATGATATTCCCGACCTGATCACTATGGTTAAAGGCGCCCCGCTGGTGATCAAGCTGCTTGAAGGTACCCAGGGAATTGGCGTGGTATTGGCGGAAACCAACCAGGCCGCTGAATCCGTCATCCAAGCATTCATGGGAATGAAAGCCAATATCATGGTGCAGGAGTACATCAAAGAGGCGCGCGGTGCTGACATCCGCTGTTTCGTTATTGGTGATAAAGTAGTGGCCTCAATGAAACGTCAGGCGGCGGATGGTGAATTCCGTTCGAACTTACACCGCGGTGGCACCGCCAGCGTCATTCGGATTACCCCGGAAGAACGCTCAACGGCCATTCGTGCCGCCAAGGCCATGGGCCTACGCGTGGCGGGTGTCGACTTGTTGCGTTCCAATCACGGCCCGGTGATTATGGAGGTTAACTCTTCGCCTGGATTGCAGGGGATTGAGAACGCCACTGGCAAGGATATTGCTGGCATGATCATTGAACACATTGAAAAAAATGCCATGCCTGCCCGTAAAGCGCCACCCAAGCCTAAAGGCTAAGGCAAAAATATTAAAATAATCCGATTCAGGGGTGGCAAATCGACGCTGCCCCCCCCACAATCTGCGTCACCGAAGGAGGTAGACGCTCATGTTTCTCGATAATCGCCAAGTGGCGATGGACAGCGTATTGGAAGCGCTGGCCGATAGCATTGATTATTTCCAAGACAATATCGAACGCCTGCGGCCCTCACTGCGCGACGCTTTAAAGCCCCATTATACTGAGCGGCTTAAGCAGATGCGTAAGCTGCAGGAGCTTGCCCGTGCGCATTTGAAAATGCTGCCTCGTGATGCAGACGTTGAACGCGATGACTTTTTATGGCTGTGGAGTCGCCTAAAAAGCTTTGTGGGTAACGATAGCCAAGTGTTGATCAATGAACTGCTAGAGCAAGAGCGCGTTTTGATGCAAGCTCTCTCCTCGCTCTTCACGCATCCCTTACCCGACCCTATCGAACCGGTGGTAGAAGAATGTATGCAGGGATGCCGTAAGCTGATCCGCGAACTGTATGCGCTGCAAAAGCGCAAAACGCACCGCTAAGGATTGGAAACGGTTGTAGGTTTGTAGAGCTAAGGGGCTGTAAAGCGTTCGTTTAACGACGGTAGGATAAGGTCTATGGGTGCCCGTTCCTTAAGTTCAATAGGTTCCGGCGTACCCAGAAAATAGGGCTCACGTCCCCATATATATAGATCACCCAGAGTGGCAACGCGTGCGGCCCATTCGCGCAACTTCAAATGCCACCCGACGTTGACAGTCGCGTCATCCGCCACACAACCTGTGACATCCATACCCAATGCACGGCCTATATATATGGCACGGGGAAGGTGCCAGCCCTGAGTGATCAGTAGCGTTTTATCCAGCTGAAAGACATCACGCGCACGCACCAGTGTGTCGTAGGTGCTAAAGCCAGCAAAATCCATAGTCATCTGTTCAGACGCTACGCCGCGACGATAAAGTTCGCGCCACATCGCCCGTGGCTCGTTATACGCCTGGGTACGATTATCCCCAGACAGCAACAGATGATCGACCTGAGAATGTTCAATTAAACTGGCAGCAGTCCGCATACGTGCATGGAAATGCGGATTACGCACGCCACTACGGGTCCAGTGCGACGTACCAAAAACAATACCCACGTCAGTAGGACGGCATTGCTGTGGCTGACGCTCAATATAAGCAGCTGTGGTAGCCAATACCCAAAAATTGCCACCTATAAACAGCAATGTCGCCAGCAGCAAAAGCGCTCCTAGCGACATTAATAAACGCCCTAACCATTTCAACAAAATGTTATGCATCCAGCACCCAGCCGGGGTTAGAACATGCCGAGTTCAAGCTTGGCCTCGTCACTCATCATGTCACGGCTCCAGGGAGGACTGAAGACAATTTCAGTATGCACTTTGCTGATTTGCGGCGCGCCTAGGATCTTATTGCGCGCATCGGCTGCAATAACGTCACCCATACCACAGCCGGGGGCCGTCAGCGTCATGCGGATAGTAGCAATACGCTCACCACTGATGAGGCGTTCAATGCGACAGCCGTAAACCAATCCCAGATCAACGATATTGACAGGGATCTCCGGGTCAAAGCAGGTGCGTAGTTGTTCCCATACAAACTGCTCTATCTCTTCTTCGCTGGCCGTTTCAGGCAGCGTAGGTCGAGGCAACGACTCAAGCCCCAAGGCATCAAGGTTACGTCCTTCAATCAAGTAAAGACGCCCCTCGAAACCAACACTGACCGAGCTACCTTTTGCCTGCATCACGCTGACAACACTGTCTTCAGCCAGCGTTTCCGTACTACCAAACGGTATCGCAATGGCCTCCACATCGCGCTGGAGCGGTAACTGTTGGCCTCGTTCGAGGCTGGCGACTTGCTCAAGATCCATGACTTTCCTTAAATACTTTCCTCAAAGAGCTGGCCTTAAAGAACTGGCCTTAACGTACCATACCAATGACACGATGAAGTGCTTCAATAAAGCTATCCACTTCTTCGAGCGTATTATACGCAGCAAATGATGCACGGCACGTCGCATCCACGCCAAAATGAGCCAGTAGCGGCTGAGCACAATGGTGGCCGGTACGAATAGCAATGCCAAGTTGATCGATCAGCAGGCCGATATCTTGCGAATGCGCGCCCTCAACCACAAACGACAACACCCCTGCTTTATGCGGCGCGGTGCCTAAAATACGCAGCCCATCGATACCACCAACCGCTTGGGTGGCGTAATCGAGCAGTTGCCCTTCCCATGCACCGATAGCGTTGACACCGACGCTCTCCACCCACTCAAGCGCGCGGCCAAGGGCAATCACTTCCGCAATAGCGGGCGTACCCGCTTCGAACTTATGCGGAATAGCGGCAAACGTCGTACCGGCATCGAAGGAGACGGTTTTGATCATTTCCCCACCGCCCTGCCAAGGCGGCATCGCCTCCAGCAGCGCCTGCTTGCCATACAGGACGCCCACCCCGGTGGGTCCGTATACTTTGTGACCCGAAAATGCATAAAAATCGGCATTGATTGCCTGCACATCGACCACTTGGTGAGGCGCTGCTTGGGCGCCATCAATCAAAATCAGCGCGCCGTGTTGGTGGGCGAGCGCCGCCATTTCCTGGACCGGATTAATAGTACCCAGCGCATTAGAAACATGATTGACCGCAACCAGCTTAGTACGTTCACTCAGCAGCTCGCGGTAAGCCCCCATATCCAGCGCGCCATTAGCCTCAACGGGAACGACCTTGATGGTAAACCCAATTTCGGCGGCAAGCAGTTGCCAGGGCACAATATTGGAATGGTGCTCCAGCAGGGAAATCAGCACTTCATCGCCCGGGGCGAGATGCTTACGCCCCCAGCTTTGCACCACTAGGTTGATGGCCTCGGTAGTGCCGCGAGTAAAGATGATTTGACGCGCATCCTCCGCGTTGAGAAACGCCCGCACTTTGTGACGCGTGCCTTCAAACGCGGCTGTCGCCTCATCGGCAAGCGTATGCAGACCGCGGTGAATATTGGCGTTATAGCGTGAGTAATATTCGCTAAACACGTCAATTACCTGTTGAGGCGTCTGGCTTGTTGCCGCGTTATCCAAGTAGATTAGCGGCTTGCCATGTACCTTACGGGCCAGCACCGGAAAATCCTGACGTAGACGTGCTACATCAAAGGGTGCTTGCTCAAGCTTAGGCGTCGGCTCAATAACGGAATGTGGCATCAAACCCTCCTTTTAGTCGTTGAGTGCGACCGCAGCTTCAACAAGCCCCGCAAGGTTGAAGCGTTCTGGCAGCTTGCCTGCCACTGCTAGTTCAACGCGCTCGGCAATTGCATCCAGGGTAACTTTATCTAACACCTCACCAGCAAAGGCGAGGGTTAGTAGCCCGCGTGCGGTAGCTTCATCAATACCACGTGTACGCAGGGCATAGATCGCTTCTTCATCCAGCTGGCCCGTGGTAGTGCCGTGTGAACACTTAACGTCATCTGCGTAGATTTCAAGCTCAGGCTTGGCATCAATATGTGCACGGTCCGACAGCAGTAGGTTTTGGTTACTCTGAAACCCTTCAATCTTCTGGCTATCGCGTTTGACGTAAACTTTGCCGTTAAATACGCCGTGGGCACGATCATCCAAAATACCCTTGTAGTTCTCGTTAGAGAACGTCAGCGGCGCATTGTGGTTCACCTTGGTGTGGTTATCGACGTGCTGACGACCCTGACCGAAGAACAAGCCCAAAAAGTTGGTTTCAGCGCCTTGCCCATTGAGATCACTGATCAAGTCGTTGCGCACCAGCGCACCGCCCAGACTCAGGTTGTAGGAGGTATAACGTGTGTCACGGCCCTGCTCCACGTGAATGCTCGCCACGTGCATGTCACCCAGCGGCGCTTCTTGCAGCTTGTAGTGGGCCAGGATAGCGCCACGGTCGAGCATTAGCTCAGCCACGACGTTGGTGAAGTTAGCCGCTTCCGTTTCACCGGTATAATGCTCGATCAGCGTGGCTTCGCTGCGGCTACCCGCCTCTACCAGCACGCGCGGATGACTCATCACCGGCTGGCCGGCGCGGGACAGAAACTGCAGCAGAATGGGTTTCTCAACCACCGTACCGGGTGCAATGCGAACGACAGCGCCTTCTTCCATAAACGCGGTATTCAGCGCGGCAAAAGGAGAGAAATCCACACCCGTCAGCCGCCCAAGAGGACCACCCACGGCTTCGTGGTTCTCCGTTAGCGCTTTGGAAAGCGGCAACACCTGAACGCTTGATGGCAGTGCATCCACATCCGAAAGTACTGCCGAAAAGACACCATCCACAAACGTCAGACGATAAGCATCAATTGGCAACGTAAGCGCTGCAGCACTGGCTTGAGAAAATTCGGCGTTATCGGCGAGCGCAAAGTTGCCTTGCGCAATTGAGCGCACGTCGGTGTATTTCCACTCTTCATCACGCCGAGTCGGAAAACCCAACGCTTCAAAGCGGGCAGCGCCCGCCTGACGACGAGCAGCAATCCACGTGGGCTCCGCCTGATAATGCGGGCTGCGCGCCTTAAGTGTATCTAAAAAGGTTTGCGTATCGCTCATGCCACAGACTCCTCGATACCTTCGTATCCATTGGCTTCCAGCTGTTTGGCAAGCTCAGCGTCGCCGGTTTTCACAATACGGCCATCGACCAGGACATGGACCTTGTCCGGAATAATATAGTCCAGCAGACGCTGATAGTGAGTGACCAGCAGAATGGCGCGGTCTTCAGCGCGAAGGCTATTAACGCCATCGGCGACGACTTTCATGGCATCGATATCCAGGCCCGAATCGATCTCATCCAGCATGGCAAGCTTCGGCTGCAGCACCAACATTTGCAGGATCTCGTTACGCTTCTTCTCGCCGCCAGAGAAACCTTCGTTAACGGCACGCTGAAGGAAGCTGGCGTCCATTTTCATATAACCCAGCTTCTCTTTTACAAGCTTCATAAACTCCGGCGCAGGCATTTCGCCTTCACCGCGTGCCACGCGCTGGGCGTTCAGCGCCGATTTCAGCAGGTAGATATTTTTAACACCTGGGATCTCGACCGGGTACTGGAAGCCCAGCAGCAGGCCCGCCTGGGCGCGCTCTTCAATTTCCATTTCAAGCACGTCTTTGCCTTCAAAGGTAATCGTGCCCTGGGTGACTTCGTAGCCATCTTTACCAGCGATAACCGCCGATAGCGTCGATTTACCCGCGCCGTTCGGCCCCATAATAGCGTGCACTTCACCCGCATTGATGGTCAGGGTGAGGCCTTTGAGGATTTCATTGCCTTCGACGGTGACGTGTAAATCATTCACTTGCAACATATTGATTACCTTCTAATTCTGGCGAGTCGCTACGGCGACACTAATTAAATGAGTGAACTGAACGGCTAACGATTAACCTACCGCGCCTTCCAGGGTGACGTTGAGCAGCGCTTCGGCTTCTACGGCAAACTCCATCGGCAGCTCTTGGAAGACGTCTTTACAGAAGCCATTCACAATCATGCTGACCGCGTCTTCTTCTGAAATACCGCGGCTCTGGCAGTAAAACAGCTGATCTTCACCGATTTTGGACGTGGTCGCTTCGTGTTCGATAGTCGCCGTGCTGTTGCCAATTTCCTGATACGGGAAGGTATGCGCACCGCACTTATCGCCAATCAAAAGCGAATCGCACTGAGTAAAGTTACGCGCCCCTTTGGCACGCGGGCCGATTTTCACCAGGCCGCGATAGGACTGATCACTTTTACCGGCTGAGATGCCTTTAGCGACGATATAGGAACGGGTGCCTTCGCCAATGTGGATCATCTTGGTGCCGGTATCGGCCTGCTGACGGCCGTTCGTGACTGCAACGGAATAAAACTCGCCGATACTGTCCTTGCCGCGCAGTACGCAGGAAGGGTATTTCCAAGTGATGGCCGAGCCGGTCTCTACCTGCGTCCAGCTGATGCGTGAGCGGTCGCCACGGCAGTCGCCACGTTTGGTAACGAAGTTATAGATACCGCCCTTGCCGTTTTCGTCACCGGGGTACCAGTTCTGCACGGTGGAGTACTTGATGTAAGCATCGTCCAGAGCGACCAACTCAACGACGGCGGCGTGTAGCTGGTTTTCATCACGCATCGGCGCGGTACAGCCTTCCAGGTAGGACACCTGGGCGCGGCTTTCGCAAATAATCAGCGTGCGCTCAAACTGGCCGGTATTGGCCGCGTTAATGCGGAAGTACGTAGACAACTCCATCGGGCAGGCCACACCTTCCGGCACGAATACGAAAGAGCCGTCGGTGAAGACTGCTGAGTTGAGCGCCGCGAAGTAGTTATCCGCCACCGGCACCACGGTGCCCAGATATTGCTTGATCAGTTCCGGATAGTCGCGGATAGCTTCAGAGATAGAGCAGAAGATAACCCCTGCTTCGCCAAGCTGCTTTTTGAAAGTGGTGGCCACCGAAACGGAGTCAAACACCGCATCGACGGCAACGCCTGCCAGCGCGGCGCGCTCGTGCAACGGAATACCCAGTTTCTCGTAGGTCTCCAGCAGCTTGGGATCGACTTCATCCAGGCTCTGAGGGCGGTCTTCCGGGCGCTTGGGCGCACTGAAATAGGAGATCGACTGGTAATCGATCGGCGGGTAGTCGAGATGCGCCCAGGATGGCGCTTCCATTTTTAGCCACTGGCGATAGGCATCCAGACGCCACTCCAGCATCCACTCGGGTTCGCCCTTCTTCTTGGAGATAAAGGCGATGGTGTTTTCATCCAGGCCAGGTGGCAGGGTGTCGCTCTCAATATCGGTTACGAAGCCGTCTTTGTATTCGCGACGAACCAACTGTTCCATTTCTTCGCTTGCCATGGTGATACCCTCCGGGCAGTTGGGTGGCGAAATCATCGCCTTTAATAATAAATTAGGCCTGTGGTGCTTGCGCCGCGGTTAGGCCGACGCCGCCGACAGGCTGATCGTTTGAATAGGCAGTTGCACCGGCAATTTTATCGGCGCTGTATCGGCTAAATGCGCTAACGTCACGCTTTCAAGCAAGGTGCGCATCGCCAATGAAACCCGTTGCCAGTTATCCGCCACACCGCAGGTAGCGACAAGCTCGCAATCCCCTTCTGCTTGGCTGCATTCGGTCATGGCAACGGGGCCCTCAATCGCCGCAATAATGTCGGCGGCGGTAATTTGTGATGCTGGCCGCGCCAAGCGATAACCGCCTTGAGCACCGCGTTGGGAAACTAACAACCCGGCACGCGCCAGCATTTTAAGCGTTTTACTTACCGTGGGGTGTGGCAGTTGCACAGCCTCAGCCAAATCAGCCGCTGCGTGTGATGCGTGAGCGTGACGGGCAATTTGCGCCATCACCACAGCGGCATAATCTGTCAGCCGAGAAAGCTTGAGCATATCGACTCCCCTTTATGTACTGAGTGTGCAGGCCAGCAATGGCTGCCCGCATCAATTGAGTACCATTTTAGTCCTGTATAAATTTGATGTGAAGCCCTTGAGCTAAATGGTTAGCAATTTGAGTAAAATAACAGCACGATCGACGCCAATCGCATCAAAAACAACAATCATTATCATTTAAAAATACTATGACGCTGGTAAGCTACTTATCTTGGCTTTACTTTAATGAGGGACGTCTGGTAATTTCGATTGAGTATTGAGTGCCATCACACTGGATGGCGGCTTGCTATTCGAGGGTTTAAGATGGATTCAGCAGTCAATAATATGGTCAATGCGTCATTGGCGATGCAGCAGGTACAAGTTGCACAACAGGCGCAACTGACCGTTTTCAAAGACGCTTTAGACGGTCAAGCAGCACATATTTCTGCCCTCATGGAAAGCGTTGCTCAGGTGCCTCAACTGGCCACGAGCGGCAGTGTGGGTACGCAAATTAATACGACCGCGTAATAGACGCTCTACTAAAACATGACAGCAGATAAGCAAATAGCCCCCTGACTAACGCCAGGGGGCTATTTTTTTGGCTACCTGTCTTAACCGCTAGGCTTTTTTAACAAACTCGGATTTAAGTTTCATCGGCCCGATACCGTCAATCTTACAGTCGATATCGTGATCACCCTCTACCAAGCGGATACTCTTCACTTTGGTGCCCACTTTAACCACCAGTGAACTGCCTTTAACCTTCAGATCCTTGATGACCGTTATGCTATCACCATCATTCAGCATATTGCCGTTAGCATCGCGCACGCCTGAAGCGTCATCAGCGCCCTCTTCTGCTGCCACTTTTGACCACTCATGACCGCACTCTGGGCACACGTATTGAAGGCCGTCATCGTAACTAAACTCAGAAGCGCAGGCAGGACAGTTAGGGATATCACTCATGGAACGGCTCCATCACTTGGCTAACACAAAAGACGCTAACAATGTCTTGGAAAGCGATGGAGCCTACACGGGTTAAGCAAAATGTCCAGCTAGGACGATATTAGTCACGCTGATACGTGCCTACCAAACGGTTCATGCCTAGCAGGTTCGGCTCTAGTTCTTTAAGCAACTCAGCCAAAGTGAGCCCTTCAGGCAGCGACGTTTGATGATCCAGCGCCAACACCCAGAAATAGTAAAAATGCTTACCATGTCCTTCAGGAGGCATCGGACCAAAATAGCCGACATCGCCTTTATCATTAACACCTGGGGTACCCTCAGCCGTTTTTTCGGTTAATTCGGTAATATCCCCAGGTAAGTTATATAGCACCCAGTGTACAAAGCCATAGACGCCATCTTTTACCAAGGGAGCATCTGGGTCGTGGCAGATCACCGCAAAACCTTGCGTCCCTTCTGGGGCATCTTTCCAGGCCAGCGCTGGCGAAACATTTTCCCCTTCCCCTGTATGCTTGGAAGGAATCGCCTGGTGGTTAGCAAACGCCGGACTGGTAACGTTCAGTGCTGAAAGTGCAAATGCCATGCTTCGCTCCTTGATCTATCGGATGAGTCGTTGCTGAGCTGGAATGCTATGAGTCTATCAGCGCGTCACCTGCTCAGCGTGCTTTTGCCACCACTGCCGAGCAGTAGCGACATTCTCAGCATTACGCGCCGGGTCCAGCACGCTGCCTAATTGAACGTACTCGCTGCCTGTCCTGACCATAAGCTGAGGGTCTTGAGTCGCTAGTTGAAGGGCATAGAGTACGAGCATCTGCTCATAGGCATTGGAGGTGTCTAAACGAGAAAATAGCAATGGAATTGCAGGAAGCCCAATTTCTCCCAGCCGCTCAGCAGCAATGTACCAAGGGCGAGGGTTATCACGGTCACCATAACTGGCGACAAAACGCTGATCGGCCAAACGACTAACGTAGTAGGACGCTTCCTCTTCTGGGCCAACAAACAGGGGTGGCACCCAGTCACTCGTCTTGGCGGTTACAGGTGCCAAACTGTTAGCAGCCGTTCCTAAAGCAGGCTGCCCCGTGTTCAGTGGTGCCTCCGCTACCGCTTGATTGGTCGTTGGTGCAGGACGTTGCCCACTAGCACAGCCCGCCAATAATAGGCTCCCCCCCATCCCAATACATACTGCCCATATTAAAACCCCACTTCGCTGCATTATTAGGCTTCCTATGCTAAATCTTAAGAGGACCACCGGCCCTGTTTCTTTAGGCGACGCTTTACCCACACATCATAAAGCGTCCGCAATCCAGGTTTAATACCCGGCAGACTAATAATCCAGGCGATCGGCACCAATAAGGGAATGCGCTTCATCAATAAACGGTAGGCATCAATGCCTTCAATAAGCTGGCCTTGAGCGGTTTCAATATGCAAAGAACGAAGCGCCATGGCCGGTGCTACGCCTTTTTTCCGCAGGGTTTGCTCATGTTCGCTCACATCAAGCCAACCGATCTCTGCCGCACGCCGCCCCGACCATCGTTCATAGCGGCGGCGCTCTTTACGGCAAAGCGGGCACTGCGCATCGTAGTAGACATTGATAGAGGTATTCTTGGACATATAGCCTCTCTAGTTAACGTCACTAAAGCAGTGTGGCATTTTCAGTACTAGTCGCAAACCTTTACATTTTCACTGCTCATTTAGGCTACTACCATGACACCTGAGTTCAAAAAACAGTTATTAATTGTTGCCCATACCCCTTCGGCAAATACGCGCCTACTGCGTGATGCGGCCTTCCAGGGTGCTAGCCATCCCGACCTTGAACAGATGCACTGCGTGGTAAAAGCGCCCCTGGAAGCTGGCCCAGAGGATGTACTGGCCTGCGATGCGATTCTGCTCGGCACCACGGAAAACCTGGGATATATGAGCGGCGCTCTCAAGGATTTTTTTGATCGTAGCTACTATTCTGTCATTGAAAAGAAACAGGGATTACCCTGCGCACTCTATATACGCGCAGGCCACGACGGCACAGGCACTCAGCGCGCAGTAGAAAGTATCGTGACCGGCTTGCGTTGGCGATGGGTACAACCACCGCTCATTTTGCGCGGCGAATGGCAGCCTTCATTTACAGATCAGGTAGAAGAACTCAGCATGACCCTAGCATTTAGTGTTGAGAGTGGCATCATTTGAGAATGATATTGTATAACCTTGGCTAGCCTGCCTTACTGTAGATAAGCATTTCGTGCCAATTGTGCGACTGAAAACTGCAGTTACTTGCTTGCATTTACTGCTATGACTCAACGCACGTACATTAGGTAGCTATTATGCATAAAGTCATTGCTTTCTATGATGATCGGGTACTCGCTCACGAGCCCAACATTAACGCCGACTTTCTACCCCAACGAATCGACAAGCGCATTCGGCACTTGCTTGCAGGGCTCCCGGTACCGTGGAAATACCCCGAGCACCCAGGCCGTTTGAAAGCCATTCATCATCTGCTTGAGAAAGCCCCCATTGATGGCCTCCAGTTTGAAGGTGGCAAAGCAGCCACCCATGAGCAGCTAGCACGAGTGCATACCACCTCCTATCTCAGCGACATTTTTAGCCTACGAGGTAAAAATGCTTGGTTGGATGTAGATACCACGGCGGTCTCACCAGGAAGCATCGATGCCGCGGAAGTTGCCGCGGGTACCGCTATTGCTGCAGTAGAAGCGGTAATTGAGAAACGCACTAAAACCGCATTTGCGCTCGTACGCCCGCCGGGGCACCACGCGGAGCCAGTCCGCGCACGAGGCTTTTGCTTGTTTAATAATGTCGCGGTGGCTGCCGCCCATGCGCGCAGTGCACTAGGCTGCGAAAGAGTCCTTATTGTTGATTGGGACGCTCACCATGGCAACGGTACCCAGGACATTTTCTGGGCAGAGCCCGATGTGATGTTTTTCGACATCCACCGGGCCGCTCCTTTCTACCCCGGCTCCGGCCACCTTGAAGAGGTAGGTGCCGGTTTAGCTGAAGGCACCACAATTAATGTTCCGTTACCGGCTGGTGCTGGCGACGAAGCGTACCTCAAGGCATTTCGTGACATTCTTGCCCCAGCCGCAGCGTGGTTTAAGCCCGACATTATTTTAGTCTCGGCAGGCTTTGATCCCCACTGGCATGACTTAGCGCTCAACGTCTCCTACGAAGGGTTTGGCGCACTGACCGGCTTTATGCAACAGCTGGCCGAACAGCACTGCGGGGGCCGCTTGGTTTTCGTACTTGAAGGCGGCTACAACTTGGAATCGCTGGCCAACGGCACCAGGGCCGTGCTTGCGGTACTGGCAGGCAACACCGTACCGGTACCTGATACTTGCGGCATTGCAGAGGTCCAAGCCGCCGCGGATTTTCACCGCACGGCTTTTGAGTCTGAATAGAGCCGTTCTGAAGAGTGGTTTTCTGAATAAAACCTGACAAACAAAAACGGCACCTCGAAAGGTGCCGTTGACAATGCCAGTACCGCCGTTATTTCAAACGCTCAAATACCGTCGCGACACCCTGCCCCATACCAATACACATGGTAGCTAAGCCCAGTGTGGTATCGCGCTGCTGCATGACGTTAAGTAGCGTGGTGCAGATACGTGAGCCCGAACAACCTAATGGGTGCCCCAGGGCGATAGCGCCACCATGCAAGTTAACCTTGTCGTCTAGCGAATCCAGGAAGCCTAAATCTTTCAACACCGGGATACCCTGAGCCGCGAAGGCTTCGTTGAGTTCAACGGTCTGAATATCAGCAGCTGACAGGCCAGCGATTTTCAGCGCTTTCTTCGACGCCGGCACCGGGCCATAACCCATAATCGATGCATCACAACCAGCCACACCGGTCGAAAGCACCCGAGCAATAGGCTCTAAGCCCAGCGCTTGCGCACGCTCGTAGCTCATGACGGCCATCGCCGAGGCACCGACTGAAAGCGCCGAAGAAGTACCCGCCGTCACGGTGCCGTTGCGGGGATCAAACACCGGCTTCAAGTTCGCCATTGACTCAAGGCTGGCATCTTCACGAATAACTTCATCGCGCTGAACCATCACTCTAAAGCCGCGCTGATCGTGGCCTTCAACACCGATAATTTCGTTGTCGAAGTAACCCTTCTCCATGGCTGCCTGGGCGCGCTGGTGCGAACGCACACCAAACTTATCCTGCTCTTCTCTGGAGACGCCGTGCATTTTGCCCAGCAGTTCGGCAGTTAAGCCCATCATCATGGCTGCTTTTGCAGCGTACTTGCTGGCTGCAGGGTTAACATCCACACCGTGGGCCATGGGCACGTGTTCCATGTGCTCAACGCCACCGATGATATAGAAGTCGCCCATGCCTGCCTTGATGTTAGCGGCAGCAATATGCAGCGCGGTCATCGAAGAACCGCACAAGCGGTTAACAGTTTGCGCAGGTACCGAACGCGGAATGCCGGTCATAATCGCCGCGTTGCGGGCAATGTTCATGGCCTGCTCAAGCGTCTGGTTCACACAACCCCAAATCACATCATCCACTTCAGAAGGATCTAGATTGGGGTTACGGGTGAACAGTGCCTGCATAGCCGCCGCAGAAAGATTCTCAGCGCGGACATTACGAAAAGCCCCATTTTTGGCTTTCGCCATGGCGGTACGAACACCGTCAACCACCACAATATCTCTCGGATTCAAACTCATCTTTTATCTCCTATGGGTGGTGGTTAGGCCTGGGTGGCAGACTGGTCACTGGAATAGAATTGCTCGTTGTTCTGAGCCATCTGACGCAGCTTGTCGGTGGGCGCGTACAGCGGTCCCAACTCATCAGCTAGCCCTTCCGCCAGCTTCACAAACTCTGCCACACCCATCGCATCGATATAGCGCAGCGCGCCACCACGGAACGGCGGGAAACCGATACCATAGATCAGTGCCATATCGGCTTCAGCCGGCGTGGCTACAATGCCATCTTCCAGGCAGCGTACAGTTTCCAGGCAGAGCGGTACCATCATGCGAGCGATAATATCCTCGTCGGAAAACTCTTTATGTTCTTTCACCACTTCTTTGACTAAGGCGTAAGCGGCGTCGTCGGTCACTTTCTTCGGCTTACCCTTTTTATCCTCTTCGTAGGCATAGAAGCCCTTATCGTTCTTCTGGCCCAAGCGGTCGTTTTCATACATGACCTGAATAGCGGTTTTGCCATCGCGGGCCATACGATCAGGGAAGCCTTCCGCCATGACTTCGTTAGCATGAACGGCAGTATCCAGACCTACCACGTCAAGCAAGTAAGCGGGTCCCATCGGCCAACCAAATTTTTCCATCACTTTGTCAACGCGTTGGAAATCAGCACCCTGCTCGACCAAGAAGCTAAAGCCACCGAAATAAGGGAACAGCACGCGATTAACCAAGAACCCTGGGCAATCGTTAACCACAATGGGGGTTTTACCCATTGCCCGGGCGTAGGCTACGGTAGCGGCAACGGCAGCGTCCGAGGTCTTCTCACCACGAATGACTTCTACCAGGGGCATGCGGTGTACGGGGTTAAAGAAGTGCATCCCGCAGAAGTTTTCCGGCCGCTTGAGGTTTTGCGCCAAGCGGTTGATAGAAATCGTCGACGTGTTAGAGGTGAGAATGGTATTTTCGCTTACCATGCCTTCCACTTCGGTTAATACGGCGTCTTTAACTTTCGGGTTTTCAACGACCGCTTCAACGACGAGGTCAACATTACCAAAATCACCGTAGGAGAGCGTCGGGCGAATATTGGTCAGCTTTTCCGACATCTGCTCAGTGGTGAACTTCTTACGCTCTACCTGCTTGGCAAATAGCTTACGTGCTTCTTTCAGGCCCAGTTCGAGCGCGTCATCCTTGATATCTTTCATCAGGATTGGGGTACCTTTAGACGCACTCTGGTAAGCGATACCACCGCCCATGATACCGGCACCCAGCACAGCCGTTTGCTTCACCGGCTGCGCTTGTTTTTCGTAGTTGCTGGCTTTCTTCTTGACCACTTGGTCGTTGAGGAACAAGCCGACCAGGTTGAACGCAACACTGCTGAGCGCCAGCTTGGCGAAGGCTTTGGCTTCAATTGCTTGAGCCCGACCACGCTCTTCACCTGCGCCTTTCTGAATGACCTTGATCGCTTCTACTGGCGCTGGGTAGTGCGGGCCAGCCTTACCAGCCACATAACCCTTAGCGGTTTCAAACGCCATCATTTGCTCAATAGGATTGAGCATCAGCGGGCTGGTTTTTTCAGCACGGCGAGCCTTGTAATCCAGCTCACCAGCGTTGGCACGATCAAGGATATCCAGCGCAGCGTCTTCTAACTGTTCGGCGGTAACTGCTGCATCGACAGCGCCTACTTTTAGGGCAGCATCAGCACGGTTTTCGGTGCCACCGGCAATCCACTCGATGGCGTTATCAGCACCGATAATTCTCGGCAGGCGCACGCAGCCACCCCAGCCAGGCAAAATACCGAGTTTGGTTTCTGGCAGGCCAATCTTGGCTTTTTCGCTCATCACGCGAAAATCGGTGGTCAGCAACACTTCACAGCCGCCGCCAAGTGCCAGACCATTAATCGCCGTTACCGTGGGGAATGGCAGGTCTTCAATCGCATTAAATATATCGTGTACCTTGAGGTTCATCTCCACTAGGTACGCTTCGCCTTTATCGAACAGCGTGTGAAACTCGGTGATATCAGCACCCACGATAAACACATCTTTACCGCTAGCAATGAGCAGGCCCTTTAAATTACTTTCAGCTTGAATCGCCTTCACTGCTTCACCCAGCTCTGCTACCACAGCGCTGGAGAGTTTGTTAACGGACTCACCTTTCAGATCGAAAGTGAGCATAGCGATGTCATTGCCATTTGGGGTATCACGACGTGTCACCGTGATGGCGTTGCCTTGATAGATCATCCGTGCTCTCTCCACAATTCGGGCTGGCTCTGAAAAGAGAACCCGCCACATTTTTCATACGGCCTTCATACGACATTCATACGGTCGTTTGATTGCGTAAGCTTGGTTGAGTTGCCTGAGTACGTCAAGCCCTGACTTTTGGCTAATCTGTAAAACTAATTTGACCAGCGCTCCCTTGTATCCGTTCATACTGCTAGGATCACGCTTCCTTAAATTTTCAGGTTACCTTGTTATGGACGCACTGCTCACGCCACCGCGCATCGCCAAGGTTCAGCAGCGTATTGAAATCATTGTCGAACGCCTTAAGCCGTGGAGCTGGTTATGGCCACCCATGGCGTTCGCTGCCGGGTTGAGCAGCTTCTTTTTAGTCGATCGTCAGCAGTGGTTAGGCGCTGCCTTAGCCCTGGGGTTATTATTTGCATGGGCATTGCTGCTTTCCGAAGGTTTAATCAGCCGTTGGCTGTCTCGTCGCGGTCACCCCACTCCGCCGCGTGGCGTGACGACGTTTATCGCACAAATGATTCACCAGGAAACGCTATTCTTCACACTGCCGTTTATTTTGGTGACCACCGTTTGGAATAGCGGACAAACGATTTTCGCCGTACTGGTCGGCGGTATGGCGCTTCTATCCATTATCGATCCGCTCTATTTCAAGGTCGCGGAGCGCTGGCGCAGTCTTTATTTTATCTTTCATGCCTTGTGCGTATTCCTAGTATTGCTAGTCACGCTTCCCATTATGGTACACCTCACCACCGGCCAAAGTTTATTGCTGGCGCTGGGCATTACCATTTTGGTGGCGCTACCCAGTTTTTGGCACTTGCTTAAGCAACGTTCGCTCAAACGCTGGTGCGCTTTTTTTGCACTAACCGTGCTGCTTTCCTACGGCGCGTGGCTAGGACGCATTTGGGTTCCACCAGCAAGCCTATGGATGACCAGCAGCGCCCTGTCGCCTGCTTTTGACGTTGAACAACGCCTTCCCCAGGGATCAATGACGCTTACGCCTGACGCTATTAGCGCAAATGGGCTTTATGTTTACACCGCTATTCGGGCACCGCGTGGACTAAGTGAAACCATTACCCATGCTTGGCATCATAATGGTGAGCTCATGGATGTTGTGGAACTTAACATCAACGGCGGACGTGAGCAGGGATACCGCGCATGGAGTCATAAGCAAAATTTTCCGGAAGATCCATCGGGAGATTGGCGTATCGACATTATGACGGCTACTGGTCAGCGCCTAGGACTGATACGCTTTGACGTATCAGACGATAGCCAGCAGGCATCACTAGCCAATGGAGAAATACGTGCTAGTGGCCTCAGCGGGTTAAATTTACGGCGCTTTGTGCCTGGCCACCCTAATGATGAAGAAGCGCGACCTGAAGACTGAATTGCTAAGCACCTTGCATTAAGCGGCGCAGCTTATGACAATTCGCATACTCACTTTTATTGGTAGCTAGTTGCCTATGGCCTCAACAATTGGTTTTCGCATCGCACGCTTGCCCCACTTATGGCGCTCCATTTTAGACCGCCGTTTAGCGCCACTGGGGTTAACCCAAACGCGTTGGGTCACGCTTTATCACCTTTGGCGTTTAGGCGAGGGACACCCACAGTGCGATCTTGCCCGCGCGATTGGCGTTGAGGCGCCCTCTCTAGTGCGCACCCTTGGTCAACTCGAAGAGCAAGGCTTGGTTGAACGACGCGCCTGTGATAATGATCGCCGTAGCAAACGCATATATTTGACACCTGCGGCTATGCCGCTATTGGAAGAAATCGACAAAGTAGCGCAACAGGCGCGCAAGGAAATGTTCGCTGGCTTAACCGAGGAAAATCTCGAACAACTCAATGAATGGCTAGCGGTGATTGAATCAAACGGATTGGCGATACAAGCACGGGATCAAGACAGTCAGGCATCTTGATCACTAGCGGAGGACGCTAACAGCTAAGCCCCTCTCAGTGGTTGATTGACCGGCTGGTCGGCACGGCCCTGCAGTGAATTCCGCAATTGCTGAAAATCCGGTAAGTAGGTCGCAAATCGTTCAGCGGTTTGCGACTCCCACCACCATAGCGTTAGCGCATAGGGCGTCGATTGCACTACCAGTGCATCTTGCGGCAAACGTTCAAGCAGTGCTTTCAAGGGTATCGCGGCGTCATCAGGTAGCGGGCGCAAGGGAGCAATTCGCCAACGCCAGCCGGCATGAAAAGGCGCTAAGGCCTCACTGGCATTACTGTCTCTGACCAACAAAAAATCGGGGCCTGGCCCTTCCTGGGGATAGTGCCAACGATAAGCAGGCATGGTGCCTTTAAAATTATGAAGGGGTGGCTTTTCCAGCTTGATGCTGACACCCTGTTTTGAAGTTTGCGAGCGCAGCGCCGCGTGGCGTTTTTGACGTGGGCTGGGCTTTAACCACATCACCGGCGCTATCACAAACATTAGGATAAGTACGATAATCAACCATTCCATCTCTACATTTCCTTCCATATAAGCCACACTTAAGATACTACGCTAAAAAACAGTGCCTCAGGACGTTGTTTTGACCTAAGTCATGGTTAAAACGTTGGCTATTGTTAAAACAAGACACGCCATCTAAAGTAAAGGGCATTAAACAAAGGAGCCCCAGTATTCTTTGTTAACGAGTGTTCCTTAACACCAAGGAGATACGCCATGAGCTATCACCACATTTTAGTTGCCGTTGACTTGACCAAAGACTCGCACAAGATTCTGGAACGCGCCGTTGCGATCGCTGAACGCAACGACAAGGCCAAAATCTCCATCATGCACACCCTGGAGCCGCTTGGGTTTGCCTATGGTGGTGATATACCGATGGACCTGACCAGTATTCAGGACCAGCTAGACGAACACGCCAAAAAACGTTTAGCTGAAATTGCCGCCCCGCATATTTCTGAGGCCGACCAGCATGTGGTAGTGGGTATGCCCGATACTGAAATCCACCGTTTTGCCGAAGAGCATGGCGTGGACTTAATCGTGGTGGGCTCCCATGGGCGTCATGGCTTCGCTCTGTTGCTGGGCTCCACCTCTACCGGCGTATTACACGGCGCACAATGCGATGTTCTGGCCGTGCGTGTTGGCAAGAAAGGCGAAAAAAGCGACGAGTAAACTGCACCCTACTATGTCTAACAAAGCCACTAGGGCTAACAAAGCTACTATAGCTAACGAAAAAGGCGCCCTATGGCGCCTTTTATCGTTATGGGGTTTTATTCCCCTGCCGCCAGTGCCTCTAGCTCCATCCAGCGCTCCATGGCGACTTCTAGCGACTTTTGCACTTTTTCAAGCGTTTGTAACTTAGCCGTAACGGCCTCTGCCTCTTGCTGATAAAATGCGGGGTCACCTATCTCATTTTCCAACGCTTCTACCTCACCCTCTAGACGTTCGATCTCAGCGGGCAATGCATCCAATTCACGCTGCAAATTGTAGGAAAGCTTGACGCTTTTCTTGGCTGCTGCGGCAGGCGCTTCAGCCACCTTTTTAGGCGTTTCTGAGGTGGGTTCAGTACGCTGGCGTGCCGCCCCTTCCCAGGGCGCTGGCGGTAGCTTGCCACCCTGGCGAATCCAATCGGTGTAGCCTCCCACGTACTCGCGCACCACGCCATCGCCTTCAAAGGCGAGCATGCTGGTTACCACGTTATCCATAAAGGTACGGTCATGGGAAACCAGCAGCAGCGTGCCATCAAAATCGAGCAGCAGCTCCTCGAGCAGCTCCAGGGTTTCCATGTCGAGGTCGTTGGTCGGCTCGTCCAACACCAGCACGTTAGCCGGCTGGGTAAATAGCTTGGCCAGCAGTAGTCGGTTGGACTCGCCGCCGGAGAGCGCCTTCACCGGCTGGCGTACTCGTTCCGGTGTAAAGAGAAAGTCCTGCAGATAACTCATCACATGGCGATCTTTACCGCCCACGTTGACCCGGTCACTGCCTTGGGCAACATTGTCGTAAACGGTTTTTTCGAGTTCCAACCCGGCACGCAATTGGTCAAAATAGGCCACTTTTAAATTGGTGCCCATCTGTACCTTGCCTTCACTGGGTTCCAACTCACCCAGCAGGATTTTCAGCAGGGTTGTTTTACCTGCGCCGTTGCGCCCCAGGAAGCCAATACGGTCGCCGCGCAATACTTCAAGGTTAATGTCGCGCAATATCACGTCATCGCCAAACCGCTGGGTGACCCCTTGCAGCTCCACAACGCGCTTGCCGGTGCGCTCGCCGCGATCTACCGTCAAATTGGCATTACCCTGACGCTCGCGGCGCTGGCTGCGTTCATTGCGCATGGCCTCAAGCGCCCGAACCCGGCCTTCGTTACGGGTACGTCGCGCTTTAACGCCCTGACGAATCCAGGCCTCCTCTTGAGCGAGTTTTTTATCGAACTCGGCGTTCTCCCGCGCTTCTACTTCAAGCTCGTGCTGCTTGCGGGCCTGATACTCTTCATACTTGCCGGGGTAGCGCCCTAGCTGGCCACGATCCAGTTCAAGAATATTGGTCGCCAGCTTAGACAGAAACGCCCGGTCGTGTGTGATCAGCAATACGGCGCCGTTGAACGCCAGCAGTTGCTCTTCCAACCAAGCAATGGTGTCTAAGTCCAAGTGGTTGGTCGGCTCATCGAGCAGCAATAGATCAGGTTCGGCGACCAAGGCGCGAGCCAGCGCTACCCGGCGGCGCCAACCACCGGAGAGCGAGCTCATCTCAGCCTCAGGGGGCAGACCTAAGCGTGTCAGTACCGTGTCGATACGCTGGTGGTATGACCAGCCGTCAATAGCTTCCAAGCGCGTTTGCAGGGTCGCCATGCGATCCATGTCGGGATCGGGATCATTGATAAGATGGTCGTATTCGGAGAGCAGCTCGCCCGCTTCCGGCAACCCTTGGGCCACCATATCAAAGATAGTCAGGCCGGATGACTCAGGTAGCTCCTGGGCCAGCACACCGATTTTTAGCCCAGGTGCCCGCCAGATTGAGCCATCATCAGGCAATATCTCTCCTGCCACCAGTTTCAGAAGAGTGGACTTGCCGGTACCGTTGCGCCCGACCAGCGCCAGCCGCTCGCCTTTCTCAACGGTCAGGTCGGCGCGATTGAGTAGTACATGGGTGCCGTAGGCGAGTTGCAGCTGTTCGAGTCGTAGCAGGGTCACGCGGTGTCCTCCTTAGTCGTGAGGCGCACAGTGTAACGCATGCGTGCGCTGGGAGGGGGAACTAGGTCGCGACTTTATAGAGAGCAAACCGACAGCGTGATAACGTTCAGCCAGAGAAAAGAATAACCCTATCTAAAACACTATTTTCAAAGGCGGGCTGACAGTGACGGTGACCGTCTCGATGCATTTTGTAAATGAACTGTTTAAAGGTATACCTAATTCTGCACCCCCTGCGCACTATCTAGAACAGGCGGGCATTTCGCCGTTCTTGCTTTCGGCTCCCCATGGTCGGGTGACGGTTGAACAATTTGCTGAGCTGTATCGCGGACTCGTAAACGAACTTGATGACGAAACCCCTGGCTTTTTCTCCCGCCCGCTGCGAGGTGGCACTTTAAAACTACTGTGTTTAAGTATGTTGGATGCACCGAACTTGCAGGTAGCGCTGCACCGCTATACCCAGTTCTTCCGTATTTTGCTCGATGACTTTGGCTATGCGTTTACCCTTGAAGGAGATTTCGCGCGCATGGGGCTGGTGGAATATGCGCCCTTGCTGGGTAGCCGTATTTTAATTCACGAGCTAATGCTCAAGCTGTTTCATGGCATCGCGTCATGGATGATTGCACGTAAAATACCGCCCATTTTGATGGAGTGCGCTTACGCACAGCCCCCACACAGCGCTGATTATCTCTATTTTTACCCTGGTACGGTGCGCTTTGAGCAGCCCCAAACCGCGATCTACATTAATCGTGGTTTGCTGGATCACCCTATCCGCCAAACCAAGAAACATCTGGGCGCTTTTCTAAAGCGCGCCCCGGCGGACTGGTTCTATGTGTCGTTTGCTGATCGCCTGCTCACTCACCGGGTGCGCGAACACCTCTCACGTCATCTGTTGACGGCAGGTACGGTGCATAGCGCCGCCGATGCGCTTCATATGTCTGCACGCACGTTGGCCCGGCATCTAAAAATGGAAGGCACCCATTTTCAAGCGGTCAAGGACGAGTACCGCCGCGACGTCGCTATTCAGGCACTCACCTGCAGTGAAAAGCCACTGATTAGCATCGCGGAGGCGCTAAGCTTTGAGGATTTAGCCTGCTTTAGCCGTGCTTTTAAAAGCTGGACAGGTAACTCCCCCGCCGCGTACCGCAAAGCACGCACAGCGGGCAATGTCCGCTAATCGTCTAAATTTCGGTACGAATACGTTTCTTATCCAACTTGCCGACACTGGTTTTGGGGATCTCATCGACGAAGCGAATCATGCTGGGAATCGCCCAGCGATTGAGTTTTCCCTGAGCTACAAATTGCTCTAAAAACGCCTGCACGACTTCAGTGGTGGGCGGGTTGTTCAGATCGACGGGGACAGCCAGCGCGGCCGGCCGCTCGCCCCACTTTTCATCCGCTACGCCTATCACCGCCACTTCGGCAATACCGGGGCATTGGCTGATATAGCTCTCCAACTCTAACGACGAAAGCCACTCGCCGCCCGTTTTAATCACATCCTTGATACGATCGCTGATAGTCAGAAAGCCCCGCTCATCAAGCGAACCTACATCGCCAGTGTGCAGCCAGCCGTCACGCCAAAGCTCTGCACTCCGAGCCTCTTCTTTGTAATAAGCCTGGGTCAACCAGGGGGCCTGAACGCGAACTTCACCCACGCTTTTACCATCATTGGGTAGCGGCTTACCGTCCGCATCGACGACTTGAAGCTTGACCATTGGAATCGGTAGGCCCGCTTTACAGCGCCAGGGTAGTTGAGTCTCAAAATCAGCTTCGGCAATATCGTGAGGCAGAATATCGGCAGTGAGGAGCGGGCAGGTCTCCGACATACCATAAGCACTGCGCGTATCGATTCCTAACGCCCATGCCTTGCTCGCCAAGGACTCGGTTAACGCACTGCCGCCGACTAATACTTTCCAGCCGGAGAGGTCGACCTGCTTTGAGGTAATCGCTTCGGCGCTGACCACCATATTTAAAAGCGTCGGTACACAGTGGGAAAAATCGACCTTTTCGCTAACCAGCAGCTTTACCAGCATTTCCGGCTCATAGCGGCCCGGATAAACTTGAGTAGCCCCCATCAGCGTGGCGGTATACGGCACACCCCAGGCATGAACGTGAAACATGGGGGTAATCGGCATATAGACTTTGTCACGGTTGAGCAATTCAAAGCCGGGGGTTTGGAAAGCGCTGGCCTCGCTCAAGGTATGCAGTACTAGTTGGCGATGGGTGAAGAAAACACCTTTGGGATTACCCGTAGTACCAGTGGTATAGAAAAGAGTCGCAACGGCATTTTCATCAAAGGTAGGAAAATCGTAATGAACAGGCTGTTGGCTTAATAAGTGCTCAAATTCGCCCACCAGTGGCAGTGCGGTATCGACGGCTTTCGGCGCTTCCTGGCACAGCAGGTAGCCGCGCACTTGCGGTAGTTTGTCAGCCAGTGGCTCAAGCAGTGGTAAAAATTCTTCGTGTACGATGACAAAAGCGTCTTCGGCATGTTCCATCGTGTAGAGGATTTGATCAGGCGCTAGGCGTACGTTCACCGTATGCAATACGGCGCCAATCATCGGGATTGCAAAAAAACATTCTAGGTAACGGTGGCTATCCCAATCTAAAACGGCCACCACGTCGCCTGCTTGCACACCTTGGGAAGTCAGCGTATGGGCCAATTGGTGCACCCGTTCACGAAACCGCTCATAGCCATGGCGGCTCTGGTCCCGGTAGACAATCTGATTGTTGCCCGCCATACGGACACCCGCCTCCAGCAGATCGCCAATCATTAGGACAGGGTTTGTGGCAGAAGGCGCGGCAGATAAAATTTTCGGGTTAACTGAAGGCATAAAAATTCCTTTTAACTTGTTCTTGTGGCGATCAAGACAGGTCAACCGCGCTCTATCAGAAGGGCGATACCTTGCCCACCCCCGATACAGAGTGTGATCAATCCGTAGCGGCCATTAATACGTTCCAACTCGTATAGGGCTTTAAGTATCAAAATAGCGCCCGTGGCCCCTACCGGATGGCCCAGGGCAACCGCCCCACCGTTAGGGTTTAATTTCTTGAGCGGGAAGCCGAGCGTTTCTGCCACTGCCATGGCTTGGGCAGCAAAGGCTTCATTGGATTCAATCACATCAATATCGTTGATACTAAGCCCCGCCTGCTGCAGGCAGCGTTTAACCGCAGGTATCGGCCCCAGCCCCATCAGCGTTGGCTCAACGCCTGCCGTCGTGGCAACGCGCAGGTGTGCCCTGGGCATTAAGTCGCGCTGTTTAGCCTCATCGCCATGGGCTAATACTAACGTCGCCGCACCGTCGTTAATGCCCGATGCATTGCCTGCAGTGACCACGCCCTCTTTTTGAAAGGCGGGTTTTAGCCGCGCTAAATCGCTAAGCTGAACGTCTTCACGTACATGCTCATCGCGTGTAAACAGTTTCGTTTGCTTACCTCGGCTGACCTCCACCGGTACAATTTGTGACTCAAAACGACCTTCAGCAATCGCCCGTGCCGCCTTTTGATGGCTCTCAAAGGCAAACTGGTCCAGCTGTTCACGGGTTAAACCGTACTGGTTAGCAATATTCTCTGCCGTGCAGCCCATGTGGCCGCTTCCAAAAGGGTCACTCAGCACACCCAAGGTTAAATCCTGAACGTTCACATCACCCATGCGCACGCCATTTCTTGCTTGAGGAGGCAGCATATAAGCTCCTCGTGACATTGATTCAGCGCCCCCCGCTAGCGCTAAACGACTGTCACCTAACGCAATCTGCTGGGCAGCAGAAATCACTGCCTGCACCCCTGAACCACACAGTCGATTGACGTTGAAAGCACCTGCTTCCTTCGGCACGCCGGCTTCTAGCGCAATATGCCGCGCCAGATAGGCATCTTGGGCCCCGGTGGTAATAATGTGGCCATATACCGAGTGATCGATATCACCGCCCTCTACGCCTGATCGATGCAACGCTTCTTTCGCGGTTATCGCACCCAGCTCAAACGGCGCCATCGTTGAGAGCGCCCCGCCAAAACTACCGATAGCGGTTCTTACCCCGCCTAGAATCACCACATCATCCAACCGCATGGTTCTCTCCTGTCATCTAAACGTCTTATTAGGCCACTTTACCCAGCAGCGAGCGTGCTACCACTTCCTTCATAATCTCAGAGCTACCGGCATAAATAGTTTGTACACGGGCATCCAGATAAAAACGTGAAATGGGGTATTCGTGGGTATAGCCGTAACCACCAAACAGCTGGAGGCAGCGATCGACCGCGCGACACTGCAGCTCGCTTAGCTGCAGTTTTAAAATCGCCGCATCCGTACTGTTCATGGTGCCCTGCCGATATTTCTCGACGCAATGCTCAAAATAGGCGCGAGCCACGTCCAGCTGGGCTTTAATCTCGGCCAGAGTAAAACGGGTATTTTGAAAGTCCGCTACCCGCTGACCAAATGCTTGGCGTTGCTGAACATACGCCAAGGTAAGCGCCATCGCGCCTTCTACAGCTCCTAGGGCTTGCGCCCCTACGCCTAAACGCTCACGGGGCAGTTCCTGCATTAAATAGCGAAAACCGGCCCCCTCCTCGCCCAACAGAGCCTCGTTAGGCAACTGCATTTGATCAAAGCTAAGCTCGGCGGTATCACTGGCATGCTGACCGATCTTTTGGATTGGTTTCCCCCGGGAGAAGCCAGCCAAATGAGTATCAACCAAAAACAGCGAAACGCCTTTGGCGCCGGCGGAAGGGTCTGTTTTGGCGCACACAATGACCAGGTCGGCAAACTGACCATTGGTGATAAACGTCTTGCTGCCGCTGAGTTCCCAGCCATCGGTGGTCCGCTTCGCTCGCGTTCTCATGGACGCCAGATCGCTACCGGCATGTGGCTCAGTCATCGCGATAGCCGCTAGAGCCTCGCCACGCGCCATAGCCGGCAGCCACTGCGCTTGTTGGGCAGGCGAGCCCAAATTTTGTATGTAGGGCATAACGATGTTGGCGTGGATATTATAGGCGCTAGCTAAACCGCCAAAGCCTTGTCGAGACATCTCTTCCAGTGCTAACTGAGTAATGGCAATGTCGGCCCCTGCGCCACCATGCTTTTCGTCTAAGTCGATGCCCAGTAGGCCAGCATCGCCTAATGCATGCCATAGTGAGCGTGGTATTTCGCCTGCAGCCTCCCAATTATCATAGTAAGGCGCGACTTCCTGGCTTAGGCAACGTTTGATCATGACGTGAAACAGTTCGGTCGTTTCCTCGTCCATACTCACTCCTTGAGATCTTGACGTAAGTGGCGCTTAAGGATTTTGCCTGCAGTGCTCTTGGGTAAGGCATCGGTAAAAATAATGTGCTTAGGTACCTTATAAGGGGCCATTAACGTTTTGGCGTGCTGGATCAGTTCTTCCTCACTAACCGACTGTCCTTCTTTCACTACCACGACGGCAGTGATAGCTTCGATCCACTTCTCATCCGGCCGACCGATCACCGCTACTTCAGAAACCGCCTGGTGTTTAAACAGCCCCTCTTCTACTTCACGGCTGGCCACTAGCACGCCACCGGTATTGATCACATCCTTAATGCGATCGACCACATAGAGATAGCCCGCTTCGTCGAAATAGCCCACATCGCCAGAGTGAAACCAACCACCCTGGAAGGCCTCTTCGGTCATGCGCGCCTTATCCCAGTAACCCTTCATAAGCTGTGGTGAGCGATGGACAATCTCACCGTGTTCACCGTGAGGTACGTCATTCATATCGAGATCGACGATGCGGGTCTCCACCGTCAGAATGGGGCGCCCGGCGGAAGCTGGGCGTTCGGCATGTTCCTCAGGACGCAGTACGGTCGCCAAGGGGGCAATTTCGCTCTGTCCATAGCAGTTGTATAACCCTACCCCTGGGATACGTTGCTGAAGTTCCTCCAGCACCGGTACCGGCATAATTGAAGCACCGTAATAGGCTTTATTGAGGGCGCTCAGGTTAAAGCGCTCAAATTCAGCGTAGCGCAGCAGGCTGATCCAGACCGTGGGTGGGGCAAAAAATGACGCGATATGATGATTAGCTATCGCGCTTAAACACAGCTCGGGCAGCGGCGCTTCTAGCAAATAGACGGGCGCACCTAGCAACAGTGCTGGCATTAAAAAGACGTGCATTTGCGCTGAATGGTAGAGCGGCAGCGCGGCGAGCATGGCATCGTTGCCTTTGATATCCAGCTCGACCATGCAGGCCATATACTCAGCCATTAAAGCCTGATGAGTCATCATGGCGGCTTTTGGCGCAGCGGTAGTACCCGAGGTATAGAGCAGTTGAGCGAGGCTTGTGCCATCGACTGACACGTTGGGCTCTTGATCGTTTTGCGCTGTCGTTGCATGAGCGAGCACATCAAAACCTTGCATATCCAGTGCCTGATCGGCATGCAGGGTTCCCATCAGGGCGATGTCTAGGCCTTCGGTGGCCGCACTCACTTTGTCGGCGAGACTAATATCGCTGAGCAAACCTGTAGCGCCTGACTGTTCAAGGATGTAGCGCAGTTCGTCACTGCTTAACGCAAAATTGATCGGCACATGCACTAACCCCGCTTTGGTAGCGGCTAACCAGGCGATGACATAGGCATCGGAGTTTTTACCATATACCGCCAGCCGATCACCCGGCGCTAACCCTGCTGCCAGCAAGCCATTGGCAACGCGGCGGGCTGCTTGGTTGAGTGCTTGATAGCGCCACTGGCGCTCGCCAAACACCAGCGCCAACTGATGGGAGTATTTTCGTGCACTGCGGTTTAAAGCAGCCCCGATACTGTTTTGCTGGATAACAGACGGATCAAACATGCCAACTCCTTTAGCTTGTTGTAGTGAATTGACAAAGACTTAACTGGAGACAAGTGGGCAAACACTTTCTGAAAGCGGGCGGAAGGCTTCTTCCGCAGGAATGGTGCGGACAACGTGGAAGAGGTCATCTTCATCTTGCGACTCTTCAGGCGTTTTAACTTCCACGAGATACATATCGTGGACCATGCGCCCATCTTCACGAATGTGGCCGCCAGTCGCGAAAATATCGTTAACGGGGGTATCGCCCATTTGCTGACGAACGGTTTGAGTATCATCCGTGCCAGTGGCTTTAATAGCTTCAAGATAATGGCGTGTACTGGAGTAAAGCCCTGCATGCACCATGGTGGGCATACTGCCGGTACGCTCTCGGAAGCGCTCCGCCCAGGCGCGGGTTTCATCGTTTAAATCGTAGTACCACGCTTTGGTGAACTGCAGCCCTTGAGCGTTTTCTAAACCAATACTGCGTATATCGGTACTGAACAGCACCATGCCGGCCAAAATCTGACCGGCTTGGGTAATACCGAACTCGCCGGCTGTCTGCACCGCGTTAATCGTATCGCCGCCTGCGTTATTCAGCGCAATGACATCAGCACCCGAGGCTTGCGCCTGGAGCATAAAGGATGAGAAGTCACTGCTGGGAAAAGGATGGCGAGCACTACCCACGATGGTGCCACCATTTTCAGTGACCACCCGTGTGACATCAGCTTCAAGCGCATGGCCGAAGGAATAGTCGGCGCTCAGTAAATACCAGTTTTTATGCCCCTCATCGGTAATCGCCTTGGCCGTTCCATTGGACATCGCCCAGGTGTCATACACCCAATGGATATGGTTAGGAGAGCAGTGCTCATTGGTAATGGCTGACGACACGGCACCGTTCACTAGACCCAATTTATCGGCTTCTTCCAACAAGCCCACCGCTGCCAGGGTGACAGAAGATGCCACCAGCCCAGTGACCATATCGACGTTACGCTCGTCAATCCACTCGCGTACTACGCTAGAGCCAACATCGGGGCTGTTACGGTCATCTGCGCTAAACACCACGATATTGGCACCGTTAACGCTCCCGCCTATATCCTCAATAGCCATGTTAATAGCATCTTCGCCCAGCGGGCCGATGGGGTCTCGGTATACGCCCGACATATCCGCTAGATAGCCGATGCGTATCTCATTGTCAGAAATGCCTTCAAAAGCCACAACATTGGGGGCATAGCTAGTCATGAGGATAGCAGCGGCAAGGGTTGAAGTAGCAAAGCGTTGAGATGAACGATGAAATAGCTGCATTGTTATTGAACTCTCTTTTGTTGTTATTGAATCAATCTTCATTGTTGTTATTGCACCAAACTTGATGATTAAGCGCGCATAGCCAAAGGTCATCTTAGGCGTAAATACGTCTTCGCTGTTTACCTATCAAGCCAGTTTTTTTGCAATTCGTGCCATTCGATTGAGCTCCCCAGGCTTAATACACCATTAGTCGATGCCTGCGCATAACGTTACAATGGTGCTTTTATACATAAATGGGGAGTACCGTTTGGCTACTGTTTATGCCGATGGATTTTTACCCGAAGCGCTTCAGTTTCGCCCTAGCGTCCCGTTGGTGGATATCGGCGCTAACCTGACCCACGAAAGCTTTGGTCGCGATCTTGAGGCGGTTATTCAGCGCGCCCAGGCCGCAAACGTGACCACCATGATCGTCACCGGGACCGATCTTGCCCACGCCGAGCAAGCTGTTGCGCTTGCTAAACAGCATCAGGGCCTATACGCCACAGCGGGTGTTCACCCTCACGATGCTAGCCACTGGGACACGAACCTTGAGCGTGCCATGGCGGCCCTGCATGCCATGCCCGAAGTAGTCGCCGTAGGTGAGTGTGGCTTGGACTTTAATCGCAACTTCTCGACACCCCGTGAACAGGAGCTTGCGTTTGAGGCGCAACTGGCTCTGGCAGTGGAAAGTGGTTTACCGCTGTTTCTACATGAACGGGATGCGGGCCAGCGGATGAAAGAAATACTGCATGCATGGAGAGACGATATCAGCCATGCAGTGGTGCACTGTTTTACCGCTGACCGCGATACGCTGTTTGGTTATCTCGACCTAGATTTGCATATAGGCTTAACGGGTTGGATTTGCGATGAGCGACGGGGACATCATCTACGCCCACTGGTAAGTGATATCCCCCTTGAGCGTATGATGGTAGAAACCGACTGCCCTTATCTATTGCCACGCAACCTGCCTGCAAAAATAAAAGGGCGGCGCCATGAACCCGCTCTTCTTCCGTGGATAGTGCGCGAGATTGCCCAGTGGCGCGGCATCAGCGAAACCGAGCTAGGCAACGCTACTACACGAACTGCCCAACGTTTTTTCCGTCTTCCCACTGAATCTTAAAAAAGGAGTACTAGCGTGGCCGATTATCCAGGGTTTATCGCCATCGAAACGGGTGAAGATGATGGCCTCCCCCTCGCCATTGCCTGGTCGTTACCCGATGGCCGAGTTAAACAAACATTGATTCAGCCGGACGACAGCTGGATCAAAGAAGATACCAACGCCATGGGCGCGTATAGCATCGAAGAGCTGGAGAGCCTGGGGGTTAGCCCCCTTGAAGTGATCCGTGAGCTTGAGAACGACCATTTCTCCGCTACGCTTTACACTAGTGACAATGGCGATGATGAAGCGGCTTTGGCGCGCCTTTTTGACACCTATGGGCTAGATCCTTTCGTGGAGCTAGCCCCGGCGTCTGTGCTCTACCCTGCTATCACCCCAGGCGAATGGCATCGCCAGCGGCGCGAGACCTTTAGCGAGTTAGGGTTAGAGCCGATGCGCCCAGAGCACGAACTGGAGGTCATGCTGTCGATGCATCAACGGCTGACAGAGGAGGATTAAGCTTTATCAAACGTTTGTTTTACTGCCAAAACACTGCGATGCGTTTGCACCAAAGAAAAACCTCTGCTAACCAACAAGGTGGACACTGCTTTTCACATAGCAGTGGTAATTGATCAGCCATGTTAGTTCAGGAGGCGACAGATGACGGATTATGTTGAGAAGGGAGATATCTATTTCTTCTACCGGCCTAAGGTCAATGCGCAAAAGGTGCAGAACCTTGACGACGTTCAGCGTCTTCACCTCGTGCTGGTCCCGGACGACGATGATACTGCCCGCCTGTTTCTGGTAGGCAAAAAGCGTATGCCCGAGATTATGAAAGGCAAGCCAACCTCCACCGCCCGCGAGTGGATGATGAACGATATGACCGGTAAGTCCAAGGCGATTGGTGAAGCGCTATTTCCACTTGAATATGAGACCAAAACCAAAGGTGAGCAGGAGCAAGGTGAAGCCATTCCCGTCGGTGAGGGCCGCTATGCGATCTTTATGCGCAACAACAGCTCTCGCTTAGCCTACCGGCTTTCTACACCTCAGCCCCCTGGCAAAGCACAGTCACAGTTGGGAATCCTTGCCGAGGCGAGCTACATCATCTCGGTGCGCAATCCTTCTCTCGATGTGCCTGGCTTTCCAGATGCCAAGCCTAACTATCCCAAGCGCCTGGAGGAGAAGTTCGCCGATAAACGCTGGCTAGATGTCGATGATGGCAAACTTCTCGACTATGAGAACGCCCAGCTTCTGCTGATTGGCGCACATGACGACCTCAGTGAAGAATCCATCTCGATCACCGGCAAAGCTGCCCTGTTCAAGACGTTAGGATTAAAGAAGCGCGAATGGCCCACTGAAGCACTAGAAGGCGGCACGCTCACAGAGCCCGAGATGCAGCCAGAAGCGAAGAAACCCGAAGGTGATCGCAGCAAAGGGGGCGAACGTGGGGGTAAAGCAGCCACTGATTCGGCATCGGCGGCTGGGATTGCCAAGGCATTAAAGGGAGTTGATTTCCCTTGCGGCAAGGCAGATTTACTCAAACAGGCCAAAACCAACCATGCTGCGGATGACATCATTGACGTATTAAACGACTTTCCCAAGAGAGAGTACGAGACAATGGCGGATATCCAAAAAGCGCTTGGAGAGGTACGCTGATGGCACAGTTTACTTGCGAGATATGCGGAGCTGGGTTTGAGCAGAAATCTCGCTACGAGCGACACATGCTCACCTCCCATCCCCAACAGGCGATCTCTGCCGCAGATATTGAAAAAGCACTGAAGGGTGTTGAGTTTCCGAAAACTCACAGTGAATTGGTCAATACGTTAAGCGACGACGACCGTGAAGTAAGAGCTATCATCCAGCAGCTTCCTGCCAAAGAGTACCGCGATGCCGCCGAATTAGCGCGTGCGTTCGGCGAGTTGCGCACTCATGAGAAGGCTCCTGACAACCAGCCGAGCAAGACCGGCGGTGAACGTGCCATGGAGGCACCTTCTGCAGCGCGATTCGCCAGTTTGTTTGCTGGCATAACGTTTCCCGCTAATCGCGAACAGTTGATAAACCATGCCGGTTCGAAAGCTAGCGAAAACGAAATGCAGATCCTGAAGCAGTTCGGTAATCACCACTATCAGAGCATGGCTGACATCACGCAGGAGCTGAAGAAGGTAGACTGAGGCGCCACTAGGTGGCGCGCTCCAGCCTGCTCGTTTACAAGCATACCAAGTAGTTGCGTTGAGGCAAGACTGCTTTTATCAGACGCTTTTAATTCGTCTGTCGGCCATTGAGCTTATCTCGAAGCCTGTCGACCATGCCTACGCCTGCCCCGACACTCTTGTGAAAGAGCTCTGAGTGCGGCGCGCTGGGGTGCGGACGAGTCGGTGCCATTTTTTTGGCCTCCTCCACCTTTTTACCCAACTCAGTTAGCTGTTCACCTGAGATATGCTTCCGCATCTTGGGAAACTGTTCAGACTCCTCGTCATCTGCATGGTGGCTCAACAGCCCTTCCAATTTTTCGACCCTTTCCATGAATAGCGGATCGGCAGCGTTACAATCTTCCAACTGTTTCATTACTTGCACGATTTCATCGTGCTCCTGCTTGTCGTGCTCGACCTCTTCGGTCCCATTGGGTATGGACTTCTCGATTACCGGGTAAACATACATTTCCTCGGCAACGGCATGGCGCATCACCTCAGCAATTAACGTTTCGGTTGTGTCTCTACGCTCTTCTATATTGCTTGAGCGCTTGATTTGGCCCGCCAGTTCCATCATTTCCTTGTGGTCAGTGGTCAGAATATCAACGACATCTGCAGCTGATCCGCTAGCGTTGTGCTGGGTCATAAGATTCCCTCCTTTGACTCGTAACGACTATTTAAGTGACACCTTCAACATAGTCGTACACGCAGCAACCTATCAAGTCCTTGAGCAATTGCAGCTTCACATCCCAACTCATGTTGATAGTAAGCAGTCAAGACGTGGCGAAAGGCATCAGCACGAGTGGGCAAGCCTTGTTCTTCGTAACGCTCTGCCTGAGCCATGACTTTCTTCTCAAAAGTCTCACGATCTACTTCTGTCGCACCTCCCAAATTGTCGACGCTGACATGAAAAGTGCGGCCACACGCTAGGGTAAATAGATACTCCAATGCTTGTGGCGCAATCTCGGCATTCTCAAAAGCAGCTTGTTGTTCAGCATTACGCCCGTCAGGCGAGTACCAATACCCGTAATCTTCTAACTGGCGACGCTTTTCACCCGCAATGCACCAATGGCTAATTTCGTGTAACGCACTGGCATAATAGCCCCGCGCAAAAATAACTTGGTGATAAGGTGTTTGGTTATTGGCGGGCAAATAGAGCGGTTCCTCGCCACCCCGAATGAGGCGTGTTTGATAGTGTTTAGCAAAAAGGCCATCAAAGAGCGCGATAATATCGGCAAGCGTCCATCGGTCTTGCGGGTGATTCACTTTTGACCTCGTTTATCATTGACGTTTGACAAAGTATAACGGCCTTACAGAGATAACCTAAATCCAGGGCAGCAAGGTATAGGCATCCCTGCTAACCTATCGCTTTTTTTTATAGTTTAATTCGTCGATCAGGAGCCTACCCATTGGGCGATTTCACTCAACAGGTTAAATCGGTGTATTGGCCAGAGAGCCGTGCCCTCATCTACTTGGCATTACCTATTTGCGGTGCCCAATTGGCCCAAGCAGGGATGAGTGTTGTTGATGTCATGATGACAGGCCGACATGATGCAACGTCGCTCGCGGCTGTATCGGTAGGCTCAAGCCTCTGGATGCCGTTGATGCTGTTCATGACAGGCACCCTGATGGGGCTCACGCCGATTACTGCCCATTTGCTTGGTGGAAAGCGCCACACGGCTATTCGTCCTGCCGTCCACCAAGCGCTCTGGATTGCCCTACTACTAGGGATCGTCGCGGCCTTACTACTCTGGTCAGCGGTTATGCCCATTTTCGACTTAATGAACGTTCCCCCTGCGGTTGCACGCCAGTCTTCTGCCTACCTTTCTGCGGTTGCCTTCGGTATGCCTGGCATTGCGTTGTTTCAGGCACTAAGGGCATTTTCTGATGGCATGAACCATACGCGTCCAGCATTGTGGATCAGCCTTGTTGGTTTAGGTGTGAATATTCCTGCCAACTATCTTCTGATCTATGGCGGCGATGGTTTAATTGGACTATTCGGCAACTGGGTTCCTGGCAGCCTGCAACGATTACCCGCGCTGGGAGCCTTTGGCTGTGGTATCGCTACCGCACTCTCGATGTGGACGATGGCGTTGGCTATGGCTTACTACACGCGCATTGGAAGTACTTATAAAAGCGTTGCGATTTGGCAAACACTGACGCCCCCCCAATGGCCGGGTATACGTGAATTAGTAGTAGTGGGTGTTCCTATCGGTGTGGCAATTTTTGTTGAAGTCACCTTATTCACGCTCATTGCGCTCTTTATTGCCAGCTTTGGGGAAGTCACCGTAGGAGCTCACCAAATAGCGCTAAGTTTCACCTCAATACTGTTTATGTTGCCACTATCACTCAGTATGGCGCTTACCGTAAGGGTAGGTAATACCCTAGGCCAACAGCGTTTAACGCTAGCGCGCCAGGTCGCCTGGAATGGCATTGTTATTAGCGTCATCGTAGCCGTCATTAACAGCATTTTCTTATGGTTTAGTGCCGTTCCCGTCATTGCACTTTATACCTCAAACAGCGAAATACAGGCGTTAGCGCTATCGATCATTGCCTTGGCCGTGATTTTCCAGCTTTCTGACTCGCTACAGGTTAATTTAGCAGGTGCTTTGCGCGGCTATAAAGATACCCGCATTGTGATGGTGATTACAGTGCTCTCCTACTGGGTAGTGGGTTTAGGGGGCGGGCACTGGCTGGGCTCGCGAGGGGTAGGTGGCATGGTCGCCCCTCTCGGGGTTCACGGTTATTGGATAGGTTTGATTGCGGGCTTAAGCACGGCTGCACTGCTACTAGCCTGGCGCTTACAGCGCATCAGTATTCGGGGGTAAGTATGGCTCGATGGGGAAACCTTGCTCTCACGCTCATTATGAGCTCCCTACTGTTTGGCTGTGACGGCAATCCCGCCGAGCAACAATGGCAGATGTATCATCAGCAAATCGCCACTGACCTTGAACAGGCAGACGTTGAGCGTGCTGACCCCATTAATATCGGTGATTTCCCTGAGCGCTCAGACCGGCTTATTGATATTCCTGAAACAAGGGATAGCATGTTGAATATTTACGCCTTGCGCGAATGCCAAATCACCTCGCTGATAGCGGCACGTAACAACCAACTCGGGCGCGTAGCACCGCCTAGCCAGCAATGGTTATATGAGCGTGCACTATGGCAACGATTAAGTGACTGCTGGAATAGTGATGTTCCAGAACAATTAAGCGATGAAAATCGTACCCGCCTGCAACAACTGACGGCGACTAAAACAGCACAGCTACCAGCGGTCAGTTGGAACGCTATTTTCGATTCCAGCGAGTGGGTTAAAAGCTTTTCGCGTGCAAGCAAGCCATTAACCAGTACCGATGAAACGGCTATTACGAGCCAACTTGAAGCCATCGATTACTTGCAACAAATGACTGACCATCAGTTTGACTCCGAATGGCAGCAAGACTCTTCTACGCTCGAAAACCATTTAAAAACGCTGCAAGGACGACCCCTGACGGCCGAAATTTTGCGTGCGCTGTTACTCGCTAGTCAACGTTTAACGGAAGCTAATGCATTGTTGGCTCGACACTTGGCGCAACGAGGCGACGATGCCACCCCTTGTTTGAGTGACTGGGAGAAACAGCCCCTTGAGCATTTATCAAACACGGCTAAGCAGTGGCTAACCGCCATTAATCGCTTAATTGACGCACAACAGGTAAAAAAACCTGATGCCATCCAGCGCTATCAAGCACGCTGGCTGTCACTAAACAATAGCCATGCGCCCTGGGGGCAATTTCAGCAGGCACGCCTTGAGCATCAAGCGCTCCGAGCCCGCTTCCCTCCTTGCTCCGAGAATTAAAAACGGCAGAACCCTTAACCTTATGAGCAACTTGTGCTATTGGTGAAAGAGAGAGGTGAGTAACGAGGCAGGCCATAAATCTGCTTTGCCAATGTGATGACCACGCAGCACAAGGAGGGACACAATGGGCGCATCCCTGTCACCCCGCTCTGCCCAGGTTATCGACCTGGATACCGTGCGTCAGCGTCAGCAGGCGCAAAAGTGCCTAGTCCGTTTAGCACCTGAGCTAGATGGCTTAGAAATGGTGTATCAACTCGCTGCGAGCCCAGGTGCCTATTACGGCATGCCTATTTTGGCCTGGGGGTTAAGAGAGGATGGTAGCGTCTTTGGTTTAGTACCATGGATGGAAACATTGGCAGCTTGTCACGACCTGGATAACCAGGAGAACGGCTACTTTGTGGGATATCGCGATCCTGAAACTGAAGAAATTTTTGATGCACCACCGGATCACAAATTTCATGAGCTCGTCGCGGCGGCTGAATACTTTGATTATGAGGCCTCTGGCGAGGTTACCCTCATTCAACAAATTCCCGACACCCTAGGTACTCATGCGTTGTGCATGAACCATCCTAATTCACCCTGGCATATGAAACCCGTTTATGGCTGGCGTCTCTATAGTGACGGTAGTCTAGATGCCCTGCTTGCCGACGAGCAAAAAGCTACAATGACGCCAATTTTGCTAGGCGACAAATGTCTTTACAGCGCCCACACCCGCCATCAAACCGTTTACTTTTTCCAACGTCATATCGCTAATCGTATATTGGAAGAAGACCCCGTGACGTTGGATGCGTTAGCCATGATGGTAGTGGCGACTGATTAAGGACTCTTAACCGCTCTATTACGACAGACGAGGCCAATTCAGAACCAAATGATTTGGTCCTCGATAGGGTTTCATTGCTTTACATTACTGGGCATTTTATTTGAAGGCTCTTGTGCCGAGAGTCATAGAGCCTTGGTTCAAAAAACCTTGGTTCAAAACATTAGGCTAAACGGATAAAGTAGAGGTAGTTACCCGACGAGGCGATGTCCTGCTCAAGCAATTCATGCCCTAAAAACTGACAAAACTTCGGCACATCACGCGTGGTGGCTGGGTCGGTAGCAATCACCTTAAGTACTTGACCCGACGCCATGTCGCGAACTTTGTTATGCATCAGCATAATCGGCTCAGGACAGTACAGCCCCGTGGTATCTAATACCGCATCGTAGCAGGGTAATGTACCCGTATTATCAGCCATTAATATCCTCGATGTAGGAAGTAGAACGTATGATTAAAGTTATCATCGAACGGCGAATTATGCCCGGTCTTGAAGAAGAATTTGAGCAAGCAGCGCGGGAAGCTATGCGTGTCTCCTTAGGCATAAGAGGTTTCATCGGTGGGGAAACGCTTGTTGAACTGGGTCATACCGATCGCCGACTGATGATTACTAAATGGCGTGACATCCGCGCCTGGAAAGAGTGGCATTCAAGCGAAGCGCGGGCGATGGCCATGCAGCGTATTTTACCGCTGTTAACCGAAGATGAAACCATCCGCATCTACGAGCCCGGCTATTAAACCACCGTTATCGAATCTATCAATCTTTAATCCTGACGTGCACCGTTACCTCTTCACGGTCATGATAGAGGTGGCGGCATGATACATTAGCCTGCACTCCTGCTTTCGCCAGTGTCTCATCCAGTGCAGTTAAACAGCGTGTTACTTCATCCCAGCGCTTCTTCATGGGCAATTTGAGGTTAAAAATCGCCTCTTTGCACCATTTACGCACTAGCCAGCGCTCTACCATCGCCAGCACTCGTACTGGCTTATCAACAATATCGCAGACTAGCCAGTCCAACCGTTGCGGCGGTTCCCAGGTAAACCCGTCCTCTTTCAGGTGGTCTATCTGCCCTGTCTTCATCAACGGCGTATCCATAGGACCATTATCAATGGCATACACGTACATGCCTCGCTGAACCAGCTGCCATGTCCAACCGCCTGGGGCAGCGCCTAAATCAGCTGCCTGCATATGCGGCGCAAGCCGTAAGTCCCACTCCTCGCGGGGAATAAACTCATGCCATGCTTCTTCCAACTTGAGCGTTGAGCGACTAGGAGCACGGGAAGGAAAGCGCAATCGACGAATACCATTAACCAGCTCACTACGATTGCCTGGAAAGCTCATCGCCAACTGAACTTGATCACCATCAGTCCAGAAAATATGTAATCGCCTGCCCCCCGCACTCCGCTTCAGCGCACCACGTTTTTTCAGCATGCTTGCCAACGGCCTTGTCAGCGCTTTAATCAGCCCGGCTAAGGCTTTTCCATCGTTGGTATCCGGCGTTTCGTGCCAAATCTCTTCAAAGCTCCAGCGGCTAGCTTTCACTTGTTCCAAAATGGCGGTAAGACGATCGTCACGAGAAAGAGTGAGTGCAGGCAAAGCCGCTAAGCTCTGGCGCGCGAAAATAAGCGTTTTAAACGCTGCCTGACGGTGTAAATCATTCACCGCTTCGCCATCGACACGCGTTAAGCTTACCCACCCTTCCCCATGAGTTGATTCACAGGCGATGCCCTGTAATGCGGCGTGATGCTGTAGCTCTGCCAGTGCATCACTCTCAAACCCAGGACGGCAGTAAACTAACCATGACGTAGGTACCGTTTCACTCACCACTTCACCTCGATTCCGCCCATCACAAACGGTGAGGGCTGCCTAATTAATTGGGGCGCATCATAGCATTTATCCACTATTATTTTCTTCCAGCCAACAAAAAACCCAGCCGGGTGGCTGGGTTTTCTGCGGTATAAGTGCCTGACGATGACCTACTCTCGCATGGGGAGACCCCACACTACCATCGGCGCTAAGCGGTTTCACTGCTGAGTTCGGCAAGGGATCAGGTGGTTCACGCTCGCTATGGTCGTCAGGCGTAACTGGCTATGTATATCATGCTGGTATTGCTAAATTGCGATCGTCTCATTGCCTGCCGCCTGCCGCCTGCTCGTCTGAGTCAGGCCACACGCTGCGTATCCGGTGTTTCATGTGTCGTTATCATCACGACCAGACCCCTTGGGTGTTATAGGGTCAAGCCTCACGGGCCATTAGTACACGTTAGCTCAACGCCTTGCAGCGCTTCCACACCGTGCCTATCAACCAGCTGGTCTCGCTGGGCCCTTCAGGAGGCTCTAGGCCTCAGGGATGTCTCATCTTGAAGGGGGCTTCCCGCTTAGATGCTTTCAGCGGTTATCCCGTCCGACCATAGCTACCCGGCAATGCCACTGGCGTGACAACCGGAACACCAGAGGGTCGTCCACTCCGGTCCTCTCGTACTAGGAGCAGCCCTTCTCAAACATCCAACGCCCACGGCAGATAGGGACCGAACTGTCTCACGACGTTCTAAACCCAGCTCGCGTACCACTTTAAATGGCGAACAGCCATACCCTTGGGACCGACTTCAGCCCCAGGATGTGATGAGCCGACATCGAGGTGCCAAACACCGCCGTCGATGTGAACTCTTGGGCGGTATCAGCCTGTTATCCCCGGAGTACCTTTTATCCGTTGAGCGATGGCCCTTCCATACAGAACCACCGGATCACTAGAACCTGCTTTCGCACCTGCTCGACGTGTCTGTCTCGCAGTCAAGCACCCTTATGCTCTTGCACTCAATGCACGATGTCCGACCGTGCTGAGGGTACCTTCGTGCTCCTCCGTTACTCTTTAGGAGGAGACCGCCCCAGTCAAACTACCCACCACACACTGTCCTCGATCCGGATAACGGACCTGAGTGAGAACGCCAATGATGCCAGGCTGGTATTTCAAGGTTGGCTCCCTTCGAACTGGCGTCCGAAGTTCAAAGCCTCCCAGCTATCCTACACAGGCAACATCAGCGTCCAGTGTGAAGCTATAGTAAAGGTTCACGGGGTCTTTCCGTCTAGCCGCGGGTACACCGCATCTTCACGGCGATTTCAATTTCACTGAGTCTCGGGTGGAGACAGCGTGGCCATCATTACGCCATTCGTGCAGGTCGGAACTTACCCGACAAGGAATTTCGCTACCTTAGGACCGTTATAGTTACGGCCGCCGTTTACCGGGGCTTCAATCAAGAGCTTCGCCTTACGGCTAACACCATCATTTAACCTTCCGGCACCGGGCAGGCGTCACACCCTATACGTCCGCTTGCGCGTTAGCAGAGTGCTGTGTTTTTAATAAACAGTTGCAGCCACCTGGTATCTTCGACCGGTTCGGGCTTAGAGAGCAAGTCTCATCACCCTACGCCGGCGTGCCTTCTCCCGAAGTTACGGCACCATTTTGCCTAGTTCCTTCACCCGAGTTCTCTCAAGCGCCTTGGGATTCTCACCCTGACCACCTGTGTCGGTTTGGGGTACGGTCGCACATGATCTGAAGCTTAGAGGCTTTTCCTGGAAGCGTGGCATCAGTGACTTCCTGACCGTGGTCAGTTCGTTTCGCATCTCGGCTTTAAGATCCCGGATTTGCCTAAGATCTCGGCCTACATGCTTTCACCAGGACAACCAACGCCTGGCTCACCTAGCCTTCTTCGTCCCCCCATCGCAACCATGTCCGGTACGGGAATATTGACCCGTTTCCCATCGACTACGCCTTTCGGCCTCGCCTTAGGGGCCGACTCACTCTGCTCCGATTAGCGTCGAACAGAAACCCTTGGTCTTCCGGCGAGGGAGTTTTTCACTCCCTTTATCGTTACTCATGTCAGCATTCGCACTCGTGATACCTCCAGCGAACTTCTCAATTCACCTTCATTGGCTTACACGACGCTCCTCTACCGCTCACACCTAAGTGTGAACCCGTAGCTTCGGTACCTGGTTTAGCCCCGTTACATCTTCCGCGCAGGCCGACTCGACTAGTGAGCTATTACGCTTTCTTTAAAGGATGGCTGCTTCTAAGCCAACCTCCTAGCTGTCTGAGCCTTCCCACATCGTTTCCCACTTAACCAGGATTTCGGGACCTTAGCTGACGGTCTGGGTTGTTTCCCTTTTCACGACGGACGTTAGCACCCGCCGTGTGTCTCCCACGCGTTACTCACCGGTATTCGGAGTTTGCCTCGGGTTGGTAAGTCGGGATGACCCCCTAGCCGAAACAGTGCTCTACCCCCGGCGGTACTACATGAGGCGCTACCTAAATAGCTTTCGAGGAGAACCAGCTATCTCCGAGCTTGATTAGCCTTTCACTCCGATCCACAAGTCATCCAAATCTTTTTCAACAGATCCTGGTTCGGGCCTCCAATTGATGTTACTCAATCTTCACCCTGCTCATGGATAGATCGCTCGGTTTCGGGTCTATATCCAGCGACTGTGTCGCCCAGTTAAGACTCGGTTTCCCTACGGCTCCCCTATACGGTTAACCTCGCCACTGAATATAAGTCGCTGACCCATTATACAAAAGGTACGCAGTCACAGAACAAGTCTGCTCCTACTGCTTGTACGCACACGGTTTCAGGATCTATTTCACTCCCCTCTCCGGGGTTCTTTTCGCCTTTCCCTCACGGTACTGGTTCACTATCGGTCAGCCAGGAGTATTTAGCCTTGGAGGATGGTCCCCCCGTCTTCAGTCAAGGTTTCTCGTGCCCCGACCTACTCGATTTCACATGATCAGATTTTCGACTACGGGGCTATCACCCGCTACGGCCGCGCTTCCCAACGCGTTCGCCTAATCAGTCTCATGCTTAAGGGCTGGTCCCCGTTCGCTCGCCGCTACTAGGGGAATCTCGGTTGATTTCTTTTCCTCAGGGTACTTAGATGTTTCAGTTCCCCTGGTTCGCCTCGTACATCTATGTATTCAATGCACGATACTCATCTTATGATGAGTGGGTTTCCCCATTCAGAGATGTCCGGGTCACAGGTTGTTGCCACCTCACCGAACCTTATCGCAGGCTACCACGTCTTTCATCGCCTCTGGCTGCCTAGGCATCCACCGTGTGCGCTTCATTGCTTGACCCTATAACCCGAAGGAGTCTGGGGTTCGCAATGATAACGTTTCATTTTGCCGGATACGCTTGAGACGTATCACAATTTAAGAAGCACTTCCTAAGAAGTGTTCTTGTCAGCATGATATACATTGTTAAAGAGCGACTGCTAGAAGCAGTGATAAGGCAACGCTCTAGGCGTGTGGCTTATCACTGCTCATCAACAGCTATCTGATCAGGTAATTCATTGTGGACGCTTACTGACTGTGACGCATCGTTTAAGGAGGTGATCCAGCCGCAGGTTCCCCTACGGCTACCTTGTTACGACTTCACCCCAGTCATGAACCACACCGTGGTGATCGCCCTCTTGCGTTAGGCTAACCACTTCTGGTGCAGTCCACTCCCATGGTGTGACGGGCGGTGTGTACAAGGCCCGGGAACGTATTCACCGTGACATTCTGATTCACGATTACTAGCGATTCCGACTTCACGGAGTCGAGTTGCAGACTCCGATCCGGACTGAGACCGGCTTTAAGGGATTCGCTGACTCTCGCGAGCTCGCAGCCCTTTGTACCGGCCATTGTAGCACGTGTGTAGCCCTACCCGTAAGGGCCATGATGACTTGACGTCGTCCCCACCTTCCTCCGGTTTGTCACCGGCAGTCTCCTTAGAGTTCCCGACATTACTCGCTGGCAAATAAGGACAAGGGTTGCGCTCGTTACGGGACTTAACCCAACATTTCACAACACGAGCTGACGACAGCCATGCAGCACCTGTCTCTGCGTTCCCGAAGGCACCCCGGAATCTCTTCCGGGTTCGCAGGATGTCAAGGGTAGGTAAGGTTCTTCGCGTTGCATCGAATTAAACCACATGCTCCACCGCTTGTGCGGGCCCCCGTCAATTCATTTGAGTTTTAACCTTGCGGCCGTACTCCCCAGGCGGTCGACTTATCGCGTTAACTTCGCCACAAAGTGCGCTAGGCACCCAACGGCTGGTCGACATCGTTTACGGCGTGGACTACCAGGGTATCTAATCCTGTTTGCTACCCACGCTTTCGCACCTCAGTGTCAGTGTCAGTCCAGAAGGCCGCCTTCGCCACTGGTATTCCTCCCGATCTCTACGCATTTCACCGCTACACCGGGAATTCTACCTTCCTCTCCTGCACTCTAGCCTGACAGTTCCGGATGCCGTTCCCAGGTTGAGCCCGGGGCTTTCACAACCGGCTTATCAAGCCACCTACGCGCGCTTTACGCCCAGTAATTCCGATTAACGCTTGCACCCTCCGTATTACCGCGGCTGCTGGCACGGAGTTAGCCGGTGCTTCTTCTGCGAGTGATGTCTTTCCTGGCGGGTATTAACCGCCAGGCGTTCTTCCTCGCTGAAAGTGCTTTACAACCCGAAGGCCTTCTTCACACACGCGGCATGGCTGGATCAGGGTTGCCCCCATTGTCCAATATTCCCCACTGCTGCCTCCCGTAGGAGTTCGGGCCGTGTCTCAGTCCCGATGTGGCTGATCATCCTCTCAGACCAGCTACGGATCGTTGCCTTGGTGAGCCATTACCTCACCAACCAGCTAATCCGACATAGGCTCATCCAATAGCGGGAGCCGGAGCCCCCTTTCTCCCGTAGGACGTATGCGGTATTAGCCTGGGTTTCCCCAGGTTATCCCCCACTACCGGGCAGATTCCTATGCATTACTCACCCGTCCGCCGCTCGTCAGCATCCCGAAGGACCTGTTACCGCTCGACTTGCATGTGTTAGGCCTGCCGCCAGCGTTCAATCTGAGCCATGATCAAACTCTTCAGTTTAAAATCATTGTGATCCTTACTCGTCACTCGAAAGCAACAAAAGCGGATCAAACTTGGCTCAAGGTTCAAACGAATTCACTGTGATACCAATTTCACAACGTTGCTTAAAAGCAACGACATGAAGAGTATCGATATGTTCGCTTGCCTTGATATTTGGTGATTTGTCACCAACATCAGCAAGCGCCCACATGAATTACCTGATCAAATTGTTAAAGAGCTGTTTCGCTGCGGTAACTAACTAAGCTACCCGGCTAGCCGTTGACTTGGCTTGCCTCAGCGAGGAAGGCGTATTCTACACATTTCCTGGCGGTTGTCAATGTGCGATTTTTGTCATCTCTACAACTCTGACACGAAATCGCTAACTATCTGACAAACCGAAGGTTTTCACCTTCATTCACCGCTGGTAACGCTTGGCGTCCCCGGCAGCGGATGCGTACTCTAAAGCCTGAATACCAATATAGCAAGCAAAATAAGTATAGACGATAAAAAAGCGGCAGGAGGTTTCCCTTCTGCCGCAAACCACCGATCAGAACGCCTGATCAGAGAGTGCTTCTTAGTGGCGTCTTACCACCCCAAAACCAATATTCAAATTTCAAAACCTAAACCAAAGTCTTCGCTGGAGATGGCCATTAGGCTGGAAGCGCCTGACTGAATCATCTGTGCATGAGCTTTGGTGCGTGGCAATAGTCGCTGGTAATAGAAGCGAGCCGTATTCAACTTGGCGGCATAAAAAGCTTTATCGTCACCTTCTAGAGATACAGACGCATGCTTGGCCGCGCGAGCAAATAGGTACGCCAGGGTGACGTAGCCTGAGTACATAAGGTAATCAACGCTCGCCGCACCTACTTCCTCGCGGTCTTGCATCGCCTTCATGCCCACACCCATAGTCAGCTCACCCCACTCTGCATTTAGCTTGGAAAGCGGCACAACAAACTCTTTAAGCGCGGGATTATCAGCTTCAGCTTTACAGAACTTATGAATCTCCTTGGTAAACACTTTCAGAGTTTCGCCCTGACTCATGAGCACTTTACGGCCCAGTAGGTCGAGCGCCTGAATGCCGGTGGTGCCTTCATATAAGCGGGTAATACGCGCATCGCGCACCAACTGCTCCATGCCCCACTCTTTTATAAAGCCGTGGCCGCCATAAATCTGCACCCCTTCATTAGTGCTCTCAAAACCGACTTCGGTCAGAAAGGCTTTAACAATGGGCGTTAGCAGACCGAGCAGGGTTTCAGCGTGATCTCGCTCTTCACCTGGCTGCCCATGCTCAACAAGGTCAAGCATTTGGGCGGTGTAAAGCACCAGCATGCGCCCACCTTCGGCAAAGGCTTTCTGAGTCAGCAGCATACGACGGACATCGGGATGGACGATGATAGGATCGGCAGGTTTATCGGGCGCCTGCTTGCCCGACAACCCACGCATCTGTAAACGATCGCGCGCGTAGCTCAGCGAGTTCTGGAAACTGGCTTCAATCAAACCCAGCCCTTGAATACCCACGCCCAGGCGGGCAGCGTTCATCATAGTGAACATGCATGCCAGGCCCTTATTCGGCGGCCCGACCAGATAACCGGTGGCACCATCGAAATTCATTACACAGGTGGCGTTACCATGGATCCCCATTTTGTGCTCAAGCGAACCACAGCTAACGGCATTGCGCTCGCCAACATTGCCTTGAGCATCAGGCAAGAACTTGGGCACCACAAACAGAGAAATGCCTTTAGAGCCTTCCGGCGCGTCAGGCAGCTTGGCCAGCACCAGGTGAATAATATTCTCGGCCAGATCGTGCTCACCGGCGGAAATAAAAATCTTGGTGCCGGTAATTGCATAGGCGTCGCCATCAGCAGGCACAGCCCGCGTCTTGATCAAACCAAGGTCAGTACCGCAGTGCGGCTCGGTCAGGCACATGGTGCCCGTCCAGACACCTTCAACCAGCTTGGTAAGATAGGTCGACTTCTGCTCATCGGTACCATGATGCTTAAGTGCATCGGCTGCACCGTGTGATAAGCCCGGATACATTCCCCACGCGAGGTTAGTGGCACAGATCATTTCCGAGAGTAGCATCGCTAGCGAAGGTGGCAGCCCCTGCCCGCCATGCTCAGGGTCGGCTGCCAGACTCGGCCAGCCACCTTCTACGTACTGCTGGTAAGCTTCTTTAAAACCATTAGGCGCTTTAACTTCGCCCCCTTCTAGTAGGCAACCCTCTTCATCGCCACTTTGATTGATGGGAAGTAGTACGTCACGGGCAAAGCGGGCCCCCTCTTCCAAAATGGCGCTGACGACATCAGGCGATGCTTCGTCACCGCTTGGCAGGCGCGCATAGTGGGTGGGGTAATCAAGCATTTCGTCCATGACGAAACGCATATCGCGCAGAGGGGCCTGATAACTGGGCATCGCATGTCTCCTAAAACGGGGGGATTGAAAGCCTAATGAATGATTCTGACCAAACGGCATTCAAACACATGTTTGAAAACTAGCGTGGGCGCCCTGCAGAGTCAAGCGACTGTTTGAATTTACTCTCTTAAACCACTACAACTTTAGTCGTTCAGTCTCTTAACATTAGGATCTTCATGTCCCTTGCCTTTGAGCACTCGACACAAAAAAACTCGCCAGCCAAAAGCTGACGAGTCATTTTAGAACCGTTACTCGAAAGGATTACTGCATCCGAATACCGCCGTCTAGGCGAATCACTTCACCATTGAGCATGGCATTGGTGATGATCTGCTCCGCTAGTTGTGCAAACTCATCCGGTCGACCCAACCGTTTAGGGAAGGGCACTGCAGCCGCTAAGGCCTGAGCAGCCTCATCAGGGATCTCGCTCATCATTGGCGTTTCAAACACACCAGGCGCAATCGCCATGACTCGAATAGCATGCCTTGAAAGCTCGCGCGCAGCGGGAAGGCTCATACCGACAACACCGGCTTTAGAGGCACTATACGCGCACTGCCCTACCTGCCCATCAAAAGCAGCAATAGATGCGGTATTAATGATCACCCCGCGCTCACCACTCTCTGTGGGGTTATTTTTAGCCATCGCCGCTGCCGCCAGGCGCATAACGTTAAAGGTACCGACCAGATTGATATTGATCGTTTTCGCATAGCTTTCTAAGTCAGCCGGGTTACCCTCGCGATCAACCAGCTTCGCCACGCTAACCACGCCCGCACAATGCACTACGCCTGAAAGGCCGCGCTCACCACCCAACGCTACCGCCGCATCGATCGCCTGCTGCATTTGCTCAGCAGAGGTGATATCTGCCATAAAGGCACGCGCATTTACCCCCAACTGTTGTGCATGACTGTTGACGCTATCGTTCAGGTCGCATAACACCACACGCGCGCCAGCGGCGACTAACCGCTCGGCGGTTGCTGCACCCAACCCTGAGGCGGCACCGGTAATTAAAAAAGTACTGTCCTTAACCTGCATAACCGTATTCCCTATGGTCGTTGTATTTATTCGCCAGTCTTAGCATCTTCCGCCGCCTGGGCACGCAATTTAAAACGCTGAATTTTGCCGCTTGGGGTTTTGGGCAGTTCATCAACAAACTCAATAATGCGAGGAAACGCGTGCGTGGAGAGCCGCTCGCGGACACGCTTGCGGATCTCTTCAGCCAACTCATCGCTGGCCTCAAAGCCTTCGCGCAGCACAACATACGATTTAATGACTTCACCCCGAATTTCATCGGGCTGCCCTACTGCTGCTGACTCTGCGACGGCAGGGTGCGTCATTACACTGTTCTCGACATCCGTTGGCCCAACCCGATAACCCGCCGTGGTAATAATATCGTCGTCACGTCCCGCAAATTGGAAGGTGCCATCTTCGTTGCGTATAACCACGTCACCCGTGAGGTAATAACCTTCCACAAACGGATTCTTCTCTTGCCAGGTATAACCCTGAAAAAAATGCGCGGGGGAGTTCTTGATATCCACGGCGAGCACGCCAGGCTCTCCGGCAGGCAGCTCATGATACTCTGCATCCAAAATCGCCAAGCGATAACCCGGCATCGGCACACCCATCGCACCCACATGCTTAAGGTGATCAAGAGAATGATGGTTGTTACAGGTCATTCCGGTTTCGGTTTGGCCGTAGTGGTCCATGACCGGGCAACCCAGCGACCTCTCCACCCAGGTGACCACTTCAGTATTCAAAGGCTCACCTGCCGAGCTGGCTGCACGCAGCTCTAGCGTTTCATAGGCGTCATCGAACAGGCCCGATGCTTTCATCAGGCGATATGCGGTCGGGGCGGCGGCAAAATTGGTAATGTGGTGACGTTTCATAAACGCCAGCGCTCCTTCGGCACTAAACCCTGCTTCGCAGAAATGAGTTGTCACACCCAACAGCAATGGGCCTGCGATGGCATAGTAAAGACCATAGGCCCAGCCAGGATCGGCCATGTTCCAGAAGCGGTCATCGTCACGTAGGTCAATGGCGAGTTCCATATAGATTGCAAAAGCGGTCATCCCCGCCAGTGGAACAGCAACGCCTTTCGGCTTGCCCACGGTACCCGAAGTGAACATTTGCAAGAACGGTTCTTCGGGTGAGAGTCGCGGCGGCTTATCGCTCATTGACGTATGCGTCAACGACGCTTGCCAATCATGGTCATCCGCGTGCTCTCTGGTTGCGCCGCCTACTGCCAATACTGGCGGGCATTGGCTGAGGCCATCGAATTTATAGCGATTGGCGTGATCGGTGATCACTAGTTTAGTGCCCGCACGTCCGAGCCGATAATCGACGGCATCGGGCCCAAATGCGGTAAACAGAGGCTGGTAAACCGCGCCAATCCGCCATGTCGCCAGCACCGCAATTAATAATTGTGGTGACCGCGGTAGCATGCAAGCAATGCGGTCGCCTTTGCCTAGCCCTTGGGCTTGAAACCACCCCGCCAACTTAGCGCTGTACTCGTCTAACTCGGCGTAGGTCAAGGTATGGATGGCCCCTTGGGTATCCTCTTGAACCAGCGCTAGCACATCGCCACGCCCGGCTCGCACATGGCGACCACAGCAGGCTTCATAAGCATTAAGCAAGCCGTCCCGATGATCATCCAGGCGGGCAATGACATTATCAATGGAGAAGGTATCTAGGTAATTCTGGTAGTCGGGTAAGGATTGTGGTGTCGCTGTCATGGTGGCTCTCTTATGTAGTTGGTAATGAGCACAGAGTAAAAAGGGCAGCTACGTATTCCGTCGTTATAATTATCCGTTGACGTTAACGGAAGCCTTAAGTTAAAAACAACGCTAAAAGTAATCGTCGCAGAGAGCAAGCACTCTTCTAAAATGTAAGGTTAGACGTTGGTCGAGGCGTCGTCAGCAAAACCTCAAGTCGAGGCAGGCATGATCATAGCGACAAGCTCATCAGCAAGGTCATCAGGTGAGCGGGGGCCATTGGGGTCGTACCAGCGCACTGTCCAGTTCAATGCGCCAAGCACAAAGCGGGATACAAGAAATCGATCACCACGGATGAGGCCTGCCTCAAGCGCATCATCAATGACGGTAACCCAGAGCGCCTCGTAGGCATCGCGTAAATGGCTAAGATGGGCACGCGCCTCTGGGTCAAGACGACGCCACTCAAAAAGCGCCACAACGTGCGCATTACGGTCAGTGAAGAGGGTTTCGAGATGAGCACGGGCCATGGTGCGCAGACGTATTTCAGGATCGGCGGCGCACTCATCCAAGGCTTTGCGGGCAATTATCAACGCATTTTGAGTGCCCTCTTCGATGACCGCTGCGAGGATTTCCTGTTTATCTTTAAAATGATGAAACAAGCTACCGGATTTAATACCCATTTCCTGCGCCAGCATTCGCACGGTGGTACGGTCAAAGCCCTCTTGGACGAATAGCTGAGCGGCCAGACGCGTCAATTCCTTGCGGCGAGGGGATGCATTCATTACATTCATGTCATTTACACTAGCGCTTGCTTGGTTACCTTTGAGAAAACCACAGCACCGCTTACGGGTCAACGTATCACCCACTACACACTATGATAATCACAATAAATTTGAAGGAGATGAGTCATGAGCAACCCCACCGACATTGTATTCTTAGCTGCTAAACGCACGCCCATGGGCGGCATGATGGGTAGCCTTGCGAGCATGACGGCACCACAGCTTGGCGCCGTCGCTATTAAAGCAGCGATCGAAGCATCAGGCATCGATCCTGCCGCGATCACCGAAGGTATTATGGGCTGCGTACTGCCAGCAGCGGTTAAGCAGGGGCCCGCTCGTCAGGCAATGCGACAAGCAGGTATTCCAGATGCCAACGGGGCCACCACCATCAATAAGTTATGTGGTTCCGGCATGAAAGCAACGATGCTTGCACACGACTTAATTAAAGCGGGCAGTGGCGATATTTTGCTCGCCGGGGGTATGGAATCCATGTCCAACGCCCCGCATGTACTTGCCAAGGCACGCGGTGGCTACCGGCTGGGTCATGGCGAACTGAAAGACCATATGTTTCTGGATGGGCTGGAAGATGCCGAAACGGGCAAACTGATGGGTGTATTTGCTCAGGATGTCGCCTCTGATCGCGGTTACACTCGCGAACGCCTGGACGATTTTGCAATTGCCTCGCTTGAACGCGCCATGGCAGCCACCAACACAGGTCACTTAGCGACCGAGATGGCCCCCGTCACTGTTACGTCCCGACAAGGCGAAACCTTGGTCGAACACGACGAGCAGCCCTTCCAAGCTAAGCTCGACAAAATACGTCAGCTGCGCCCCGCCTTTGCTAAAGACGGTACGATTACCGCCGCCAACGCTAGCTCAATTTCCGACGGCGCTTCCGCGCTTATTTTGGCCAGCCAGGCAGCGGCAGATCAGCATGGCATTAAGCCACTCGCCCGAATGCTGGGACATACAACCCATTCACGCCACCCCAGTGAATTCACCATTGCCCCTGTGGGGGCGATTGAAAAACTGATGAAAAATCTGGGCTGGGGCGTTAATGACGTAGACCTATTCGAGATTAACGAAGCCTTTGCGGTGGTTACACTGATGGCCATGGATGACTTGGACCTTCCCCATAGCAAGGTCAACGTCTTTGGCGGTGCCTGCGCCCAAGGCCACCCGATTGGGTCTACCGGCTCGCGCATTATCGCCACGCTGATTCACGCGCTGCGCACAAAGGGTGGCAAACGAGGTATAGCAAGTTTATGCATTGGTGGCGGCGAAGCGACGGCCGTGGCCGTCGAGCTAATCGATTAGCCAGCGATCTTTTAGGCTAATTCACCTCGATTAACGCCCTGGCGCCATGTCAGCCAGGGCGGTTTAGCAAATCGATGATCAACCTTATGAGGCGACAAGCAAACAGGCTTTACCTTCATCCTGCTGAGGACGTGCTATGGCTGATCCCTCTTGGCTAAGCTGCTCCCATTCAGGGTATTCGACACCATCTTGTTGAGCATAATGTGGACTTGCCCCAGTGGTGTCCTCGGTAACACTAAATTGACCAGCATACTCGCGCATCTGTAACGCCTCTTGGGATAGCCCTTCTGCGCTGTGGGCAGCCTGATTGACTAAGCGCATGGTCTCTTGTGTGGTGGTATCAATTTGCACGACCGCCTGATTGACCTCTTCAATGCCACGCCGCTGCTCTTCTGATGCATGAGCAATTTGCGTCATTAGCGTATTCACGTTACTCGCCGCCTGCATGATGGCACGGGTATGTTCACCTGCTTGCTGCGACAATATACTGCCTTGTTGGATACTCGCACTTGACGCTTCAATACGAGTTCGAATCTCGCTGGCGGCATTCGCACTGCGCGTTGCCAGCGCACGCACTTCATTGGCGACTACCGCAAAACCACGCCCATGCTCACCGGCACGCGCCGCTTCAACCGATGCATTGAGCGCTAAAATATTGGTTTGAAAAGCAATGCTTTCAATCATTCGAATAATGCTTTGGATCTCGTCGGAATGACCATTTATCGCCTCCATGGTGGCAATAAACTGGGTAATCACTTCATCACCCTGCTGTGCCTTATGGGACACATCCGCCGTTGACCGATTAACATGGGCCGCACTTTCGGCATTCTGATTAACCGTGGCGGTAAGCTGTTCCAAGCTCGCTGCCATCTGCTGCAAGGCGGACACTTGGGTATCGGTTTGGCTCGCCAGGAGTTGGTTCTGTTCGGTCATCTCCTGGCTGTTGCTATACACCTGCTGGCTACTGGTAGTGAGGCGATTAACAGTCGTTGTCAAAGCGAGCTGCATACTGGCTAGCTCACTAAACAGCTGACCAATTTCATTGGATGAGTGCGCCGTTACCGGCGCAGACAGATCCCCGTTAGCTATGCGCTGGAAGTGCCCAGTGATCGTCTTCAATGGGCGCAGCACGTTTTTACGCACGCCCCATACCACTACCGTCACTACCAAAAGCGCAGCACCAAGCGCTGCAATCACACCCCAAAAAAGTAGTGATGAGACCTGCTCAAAGCGTATAAGCAAGGCGTTTCCCCGCTGAGCGGAAGCGTCTAAAAAAGCCTCGGCGCTTGCCACAAAATGCTGACTACTCTCATCCACCCGCGACTCACCCGAGAAAAAACCTGATACGTCGCGCTCTTCAAGCATCATCATTTGAAGGCTGAGGTTATTGTTAACAAATGATTGAAAGTTTGACGCTAACTGATCAACTAACGCCTGCTGCTCTTGATCAAAGTCGCTGGCTGTAAATTGATTGAAATTCTCAGTCGCGGCATCAAGCAACCGCTGGGCTTCTTCTATCAATGGGTCAGGTCGATCGAACGACGGTGTGCGAATTAACTCAGCCGCACGATTCATCTGAATACGCGCACGCAAGAGCTGGGAGTAGGCGCTATCCAGGTGGCTAATTTGTGCCATGTCCCGTTCATGAAGCGACGTAAATGCTTCACGGCCAAAATGGTTGGCGAACAAACCCAGTGCGCCAATGACGACCACCAGCCCGCTAAAGGCAACTAACACGAGCGTCCAACTGGCTTTGACGCTTAAGTTGTTAATCCATTTCATCTCGACCCGCCCCTTTCAGTAAGATTAAGCAGTTGCGTGGAGGGGCAGCCAGAGCTGCAGACGCCGACGAATCTCTAATAGCGCCTGCTCATAAGCATCTGACTTGCCGATCAAACGAGGGTCACGAATATCCCAGGACAGCACTTCGCCCGCCTCCCCTTGCCAATCGCGGCAGGCTTGCTGGGCCTTGTCACAGAGCACAACGACAAAATCGAAGGTCTCGCTTTCAAACTCATCCAACGATTTACTGCGCAAGCCTTCGGTAGGGAGGCCGTGCTTGCGCAACGCTTCAAGCGTCAGCTGATGAGGCTCATCGGGTTCAGAACCGGCACTAAACGCTTCAAAACGATCATCTGCCATATGGCGAAGCAGCGCCTCTCCCATTAGAGACCGTGCAGAGTTAGCATTGCAGAGGAATAACACGCGGCGCTTCGCCATAAATAAACAGCCTCTTATGTAGTTAATGGCTGCTACTCTACGCCGGCTTCATGACGGCAATATTGCAGGGCACACAGTTGCCCTAGAAATATACGAAAAAACATATATGATGGAGTCATTAAGCTAATAAGAGACAATCCGAGTAAACCGCGATGACCTCACCGACTGATTTTTCCGACCTGAATGATCTGCCTAATATAGACGCTGCACTCTTTGAACCGCCCAGCAGCGAACAGCTGGGTATTCCACATAGCACTGAACACGCACCTAAAATATTGCTGCTATACGGCTCTCTGCGTGAGCGCTCTTTCAGCCGGTTAGCGGTTGAGGAAGCCGCACGCTTGCTCAATGCCATGGGCGCAGAAACAAGAATCTTTGATCCCAGAGGGCTGCCATTACCGGATGCTGACGATGCCAGCCACCCCAAAGTCGATGAGCTACGCCAATTGGCCCAATGGTCAGAGGGGATGGTGTGGTGCTCTCCGGAGCGACACGGCGCAATGACCGGCATTATGAAGGCTCAAATAGACTGGATACCGCTTGTCTTGGGTGGCGTCCGCCCTACTCAGGGTAAGACATTGGCAGTCATGCAGGTTTGCGGTGGTTCGCAGTCCTTCAATACGGTCAATCAGCTACGTATCTTGGGGCGTTGGATGCGTATGCTGACGATTCCCAATCAGTCCTCTGTGCCCAAAGCCTTTATGGAGTTTGATGAGAAAGATCGGATGAAGCCTTCACCGTTTTATGATCGTATCGTGGATGTCATGGAAGAGCTGGTGAAATTCACCTTACTAGTGCGTGATCGCAGTGACGTGCTGACGAATCGTTATTCGGAGCGCAAAGAGAGCGCTGCAGAACTCTCCAAGCGCGTTAACCAGCGCGCCATCTAATAGGAGCTTCATATGCCAGCACTATATGACGACGCCTCGCCCTCCACCACCGAAGGCATGGGCGTGTTTGAACGCTACCTTACGCTATGGGTAGCACTCGCCATTGTGGTGGGCATCCTAGTTGGACAATTTATCCCAGCGGTACCGGAAACGCTTTCTCGCTTTGAAGTGGCGCAGGTGTCGATTCCGGTAGCGGTACTCATCTGGGCAATGATATTTCCCATGATGGCGCAAATTGATTTCACTTCGATTCTGGGCGTACGCCGTCAGCCCAAAGGTTTGATCATCACTACATCGGTGAACTGGTTGATTAAACCCTTCACTATGTTCGCCATCTCTTGGCTATTTCTGATGGTGATCTTTCGACCGTTTATTCCCGCCGACCTAGCCAGTCAGTATCTAGCCGGTGCAATTCTGCTGGGCGCCGCGCCGTGTACCGCCATGGTGTTTGTATGGAGCTACCTGACCCGCGGCGACGCCGCCTACACCCTGGTGCAAGTGGCGCTCAACGACCTGATCATGCTGTTTGCCTTTGCCCCCATTGTGGTCTTCCTACTAGGCATCTCCAATATTCAAGTGCCCTGGGACACCGTCGCCCTGTCGGTGGTGTTGTATATTGTGATTCCACTGGCAGCGGGCTATATCACGCGGCAAAGCTTGATTAATAGGAGCGGCGCTGAGTGGTACGACAACGTGTTTATGAAGCGCGTTAGCCCGATCACCCCCATTGGCTTGATCATTACCCTGGTGCTGCTATTCGCTTTCCAGGGCGAGGTCATTCTCAATAATCCGCTGCATATCGTATTGATCGCGATACCACTGATTATTCAAACCTTTCTAATCTTTTTTATTGCCTATGGCTGGGCTAAAGCCTGGCGATTACCGCATAACATTGCCGCACCGGGGGCGATGATCGGCGCCAGCAACTTCTTTGAACTGGCGGTGGCAGCGGCTATCGCGCTATTTGGCTTACAGTCGGGCGCTGCACTGGCCACGGTCGTCGGTGTATTGGTTGAAGTCCCTTTGATGCTCGCGCTGGTAAGAATTGCCAATAAAACCCGGCATCATTTTCCAGCTGGATGACTTTCACTGACGCGTTTTAGAATCACTGCCTTGTGGCAACGCTAGCGCCATTAAGGCACTCGCTGCCACTAAGGCCGCGGACACCCACAGGCAGGCACTCAGCCCATAAGCCATATACAACCAGCCCGACAGTAGCGTGCCCATCAATCTCCCCATGGCATTGGCCATATAGTAAAAGCCGACATCCATGGAGACGCCATCGGCGCGAGCATAATGCACGATCAAATAGCTGTGCCAGCTGGAATTGATCGCAAACAGCACCCCAAAGGCGAGCAACCCAACCACCAGCCAGCCCACTTGCGCCAAGGGCAGCATCGCCAACAAAATCGCCAATACCGCCAGCGCCGCCGCCCAACCAGCAGTAAGCGCCCGCGCATCCCCTCTGATTAGCCGGGTTAATTTAGGTGCCTGGGTTTGTACACCGCCATAACCGATCACCCATATCGCCAGCAGTCCGCCCACCGTCCAGTGTGTCCAACCATGCTGGTCGTATAAAAACACCGGTAGTGCTACGACGAACCACACATCCCGCGCCGAAAACAGGCAAAAACGCGCCGCAGAGAGCACGTTAATCGCGCGTGACTTTGAGATAATTTCTGAGAACTTGGGCTTTATTTTTTGGCGGCCTAAATCCGCCTTGAGCCGTAGCAGTGAAAGTAGCAATACGCCACCCAGCATCACCGCCATCACAAATACGGCGGCCTGGAAACCAATCAACGTTAACAGCAGCCCGCCGACAAAAAAACCCAGCCCTTTTAGCGCATTCTTAGAGCCGGTTAGCATCGCTACCCAGCGGTAAAGCGCGCTATTGGCATTGACGCTCTCTTTGGGCACCAACACCTTAACCGCACTTTTAGCGCTCATTTTATTAAGGTCTTTGGCAATCCCCGACAGCGCCTGAGCGGCCATTACCCAAGCGACTGTCAACAGGCTAGCGGGCACCATCAGCATGGCGAGGGCAATAATTTGCAGTCCCAGCCCTACGTTCATCGTGCGGTTGAGCCCTAACCGCGCACCCAACCAGCCACCTACCAGGTTAGTCACCACGCCGAAAGCTTCGTAAAACAGAAACAGCATGGCTATTTCTAGCGGCGAGTAGCCCAACTGGTGAAAGTGCATGACCACCAGCATGCGCAAGGCGCCATCCGTGATCGTGAACGCCCAGTAGTTGCCGGTAATCAGCATGTACTGGCGCACCTCGAAAGGTAGCGCCTTTACCCTTCCCAGCATTGATTCAGCCACGAGCCACCTGCTCACCGCCTACCTACTCACGCCCGACGATTAGCGCCAGCTCAGCGGTACGATTGGCGTAGCCCCACTCATTGTCATACCAGGCATAGAGTTTTAACTGAGTGCCGTTGACTACCATGGTAGAGAGTGCATCAATAATCGAGCTGCGCGGGTCGGTGCGGTAATCAATCGATACCAGCGGGCGCTCTTCGTAGCCCAGGATACCGGCAAGCTCACCATCGGCGGCAGCTTTAAGCGCCTGATTAACCTGATCTACCGTCACTTCCTGCGCAAGCTCGAACACCATATCGGTAAGGGAAGCGTTAGCCAGGGGCACACGAATCGCATGGCCATTTAGCTTACCTTCCAGCTCTGGAAAAATGGCTGTGATGGCTTTTGCTGAACCGGTGGTGGTGGGTATTAAGCTCATGCCGCAAGCGCGCGCACGACGCAGATCTTTATGCGGGGCATCCAGAATCGTTTGGGTATTGGTGATGTCGTGCACGGTAGTCATGGAACCGTGGCGGATACCAAACGTTTCCTGAATGACCTTGACCACCGGTGCCAGGCAGTTGGTGGTGCAGCTGGCAGCAGTGACGATCTTATGTTGAGCTGGGTCGTAAAGATGATCATTTACTCCCACCACCACATTGAGCACGCTCGCTTCTTTCATAGGCGCACTCACTACTACACGTCCGACGCCTTGGTCGAGATACGCTTGAAGCTTTTCAGTGGTTTTCATTTTGCCAGAGCATTCGATAACGACATCGCTGCCTGACCAGTCGCTATCGGCAATTGCTTTATTAGCGCTAAAAGCAATAGATTTACCATCGATAACGATCGCGTTATCAGTTGCCGCGATGCCCTGCCCTGGGACCCAATGGCCGTGTACCGAATCAAACTCCAGCAGGTGGGCAAATGTTGCCGCATCACCGCCAGGGTCATTGATACGTGAAAGCTCAACGCTGCCCGCCTCAATCTGCGGCCACAGACTGCGTAGCGTTAAGCGCCCAATACGCCCAAAACCATTAATACCAATACGCAGTGCCATAATGACTCCTAATCTTAATTTGCTCGGCGCCCGTTTTGCTGCGCTATCTGTATCTCGAAAGCTGCCCCAAATATACGCCAAAACATATATTTGTGATTAAAAAAATACAAAATCAAGCAGGCCCACTGTTCTATTGTGGGCCTGCTAAGTAGGCGTTAATTAGCCATAACGACCGGAGATATAATCTTCGGTTTTTTTCTTGGCCGGGGTTGAGAACATTACTTTCGTATCGTTGTACTCAATGATTTCCCCCAGGTGGAAAAAGGCCGTATAGTCCGCTACCCGCGCCGCCTGCTGCATGTTATGCGTCACCGTAATAATGGTGAACTGCTCTTTCAGCTTATCCATTAAATCTTCGATAGTCGCTGTCGAAATTGGGTCAAGCGCTGAGGTTGGCTCATCCATCAGAATCACATCGGGTTGAACCGCAATGGCACGGGCAATACACAACCGCTGCTGCTGACCACCTGACAGAGAGGTGCCCGGTTCCTGCAGTTTGTCTTTCACTTCGTTCCACAGCCCCGCGTCGCGCAATGCTTTTTCAACCAGTTCATCCTGCTCAGCTTTACGGCTTACCAAGTCGTGCATACGCGGCGCGTAGGCTACATTTTCATAAATGGATTTCGGAAAGGGATTTGGCTTTTGGAATACCATCCCTACCCGCCGGCGCAGCGCCACTTCGTCCATTTTAGACGCGTTAACGTCACGCCCATCCATCTCGACCAACCCTTCCGTACGCACGCTAGGAATCAAATCGTTCATGCGGTTGAGGCAGCGTAAGAAGGTCGATTTACCACACCCGGAAGGGCCAATCAGCGCCGTCACATTTTTCTGGAATAGATCAATATTAAGATTCTTCAGCGCTTGGTTTTTGCCATACCACAGGTTCAAATCGCGGACCCGGATGCTTAAATCATGGCAGGCCTGATTGTTACGTGTATAGGGCTGCCCAACGGCTGGTTCATGCTGGTCGTTCATTACAGGTGCTTGGCTATTCATAGCAATGTCCTCTATAACGCACTGGCCTACCAGCGGCGCTCAAATTTCTTACGTAACACAACGGCAAAAGCGTTGAGTGAAATGAGTATGGTGAGTAGTACCAAAATACCGCCGGCCGTTTTCTCTACGAACGCCTGCTCAGGTTCACCTGACCAAGTAAATATTTGCGCAGGTAACACTGTCGCTGCTTCGGTAAATGAAGCGCTCACATCAGGAATAAACGCCACCATCCCAACAATAATCAGCGGCGCCGTTTCACCCATCGCTTGCGCAAGGCCGATAATGGAGCCGGTCATAATGCCAGGCATGGCTAACGGTAAAACATGATCACGTACGACCTGCCAGCGTGAACAGCCTACCCCAAATGCAGCGTGACGAATGGAATCCGGCACACTGCGCAGCGCTGTCCGCGTGGAAATGATAATGACCGGCAATGTCATCAGCGCAAGCGTCATACCACCGGCTAACGGCGACGAACGCGGCACTCCGAAGAAGTTAATAAAGATCGCCAAACCTAGCAAACCGAATAGGATCGACGGAATCGCGGCCAGGTTATTGATATTGATTTCAATAGCTTGGGTAAAGCGGTTATCCGGCGCGAACTCTTCCAAATAGACCGCCGTCATGACGCCAATAGGAAACGAAATTGCCAGCGTTACGATCATGGTCATCACGGTACCGACCACGGCCGATAAAATCCCTGCATACTCAGCAATCTTTGAATCACCATTGGTAAAAAACGTTTTATTAAACCGTAAATCTACCTTGCCAGACTCTACCAACGCATCAATGGTCTCTTGCTGCTCGGTGCTCAATCTATTGCGGTGGCCCTTTAGGTATTGATCCACCTCGCTGGTCGCCAACACCCACTGTTCTTCACTGGTACCGATCATGCCGGGATTGTTGCGAAGCTCCATCGGGATCACACGCACCATCGTTCGACTGATAATGGGAAGTAACTCTTCATCGAACGCTTGGCGTCCGTCGGTTGCTGCTTCTTCGGTATAGTTGATCTCTACTTGTACGTACGCTTGCTGGAAAGCAGGCAGCCCCTTAGTCAGCATGTCGGCAAAAAACAACACTAGGAATAAGCCTGCCAGGCCCAACGATCCCATGGAAATCCACTTTAAGCGGGCAGATTTGCGGTGACGCCGCTTAAGCTGCTGGCTGATTTCGTCAAAAGTATGGCTCATCGAAACAGTTCCTCAGCGTTAAAGGTTATTCACGCGATATTTTTCGCGGAAGCGACGGATCATCAGCACAGACACCAAGTTAAGTGTGAGCGTGACAGCAAACAGAACTAAACCAAGTGCGAAGGCAGACAGCGTCTCCGCGCTTTCAAACTCTTGGTCGCCCGTCAAAGCCGCCACAATACGCACTGTCACCGTGGTCATATCTTCCAGCGGATTAGCGGTCAAGTTGGGGCGCATACCTGCGGCCATTACCACTATCATGGTTTCACCCAGCGCCCGCGACATACCTAGCAGCGCTGCTGAGATAATCCCTGGCAACGCGGCAGGGATGACTACATCACGAATGGTTTCCCCTTTAGTCATCCCCAATGCCAGCGACCCTTGACGCATGCTATCCGGTACCGAGTTGATCACATCATCGGAGAGCGATGAGATAAACGGTATGATCATAATACCCATCACCACACCTGGCGCGACGGCGTTATTGTAAGAAGCATCAAGGCCAAAAAATCCGGCGATGTTGACGATAATCGGCGCCACCGTAATCGCCGCGAAAAAGCCGTATACAACAGTGGGTATACCCGCCAATACTTCCAAAACCGGTTTCGCGATAGTGCGCACATTACGCGGCGCGTACTCTGACATGTAAATCGCTGACAGCAAACCGATAGGCACCGCCACCAGCATAGCGATGGCGGTAATCATAAAGGTACCGGCGAATAGCGGTACTGAGCCGAATTCTGCACCAGCCCCGTCTCCACGACCCGCTGATGCTAAAAAGCTTGCGCCGGGATTCCATGTAGTGCCGGTAATAAATTCCCAAAAGCTGTGCATTTGGAAAAAACGCAGCGCCTCGGAAATGATCGAGAACAAAATACCGAACGTCGTGAAAATCGAGATTAACGCTGCCCCGGCCAAGACCAAGCGGATTACCCGCTCAATGGCCTGACGGGCGTGAAAATCAGGTTTGACTTGATTCAGACTCACCATCAGCCCTATGGCTGCTATCACTAAGCTCGCCGCCAGCAGATAAAGCGTTGGAATGTCTGCGCCCATTATTAGCAAAACAAAAGCGCCCAGCGTACTCACTAGCACGGCTGGCCCGGCGGTCGAGAGCACGGTAAACCAAGCGTATTGATCTGGCTGAGCAAACATAGCCGTTCCAGCACTGCGTAGGCGGGCGGCTTTTGAACGGCCAGCAAAAAACGCTAGCAGCCCCAGCAGCAGTAACGCACCGCAAAAAATCAGAAGAAGCTGGTTAGTCTGCATCGAATTTCTCTCGCATTACCTAATGAAATCGTATTGGCGACTACTTTGGGGCACAAACATTACAGCAATGTGACAAACGCCAATATATAACTGCCGCAAAGACGAAAGGCCGACAGCTTACGCTGTCGGCCATTTTTATTTCTAACGAAACTAATTACTTAAGAACATCTGCTGACATGGTAGTGCGGTCTGCTACCGCCTGACGCCACTCTTCACGCTCATCTTCCGGCAGAACGATCAGGCCGATATCACGCAGGTAACCATCTTCGCCAATCATCTGCTCGCTCATAAACATGTCGACATAGTCATACATTGGCGGCACTTCTTCAGCGTGCTGGTTCTTCACATAGAACCACAGTGAGCGTGCAATCGGGTATTCACCTGAGCTAATCGCATCAGCCTCTGGCGCGACACCTTCAATGCTGGCGGCGCTAATCGTGTCAGTGTTCTCTTCGAGGAAAGAGTAGCCGAAGATACCAAAGGCACCGGTGTCTTCAGACAGGCGCTGAACGATCAGGTTGTCGTTTTCACCGGCATCAATGTAAACACCGTCAGAGCGAATTTCGGTATAGGCTTCTTCATACTCGTCCATCTCTTCAGAAGCCGTTTCCATGACCAGTTCTTCAAACGCGTCACGGGTACCAGAGGTAGTCGGCGGACCATAGATGGAGATTTCACGGTCTGGTAGCGATGAGTCGATATCACTCCAATTGGTGTAGGGGTTATCGACCAGCTCGCCGTCCTGAGGCACTTGTGCCGCAACGGCCAGGAAAAGCTGCTCTAGAGTAAACTCAACGTCATCATTGGAGCTTGATTGGCCCAAAACGATACCGTCAGAACCGATTTTAGCTTCGGTAATGTCCGTAACGCCGTTCTCTTCACAACGCTCGAACTCAGACACTTTCATGCGACGTGAAGCGTTGGTGATATCAGGGGTGCCTTCACCTACACCATTACAGAACAGACGCAAGCCGCCGCCCGAACCGGTTGATTCGATAACAGGCGTGGGATTACCAGTCGTAGCACCGAACTCTTCAGTTACGTAGCTGGCAAATGGATAAACGGTACTGGAGCCTACGATACGGATTTGATCACGTGCTTGAGCAACACCGGCAACGCTCATAATGGCAGCCGCGAGCACGGTGGTTTTTAGAATACGGTTCATGCGAAATACTCCTGTTCATGTAGGGATCTGGCCTTCGCAAGGCATACCTTGCACTGGTTCGATGACAACTTCATGACAGTGAGTAAGTGGTGAGAAATTATTACCAGGCGGGTTAAACCAAATTCTTCATCGCCACAAAAGTGCTAATGCAGCGAAGGTACATAAGGCCAGCGATGCGCCTTGTAATAGGCGCCTATCCAAGCGGTGCGCAATAGCATCAGCGATAGCATTGCCGATCAACACCGAGGGTAAAAAAGTAAGCGCGACCTGAAAATGCCACAACTGGATCTGATCAGCCAAGGCGAGGGTGATTAAGGTCAACATTGAGGTCAAGATGAAAAAGGCGGCAAGGTTTCCCCGCACGCGATCAGCTGGCAAGCCGTGCATTAACAGCACCATGGGCGGACCGCCAATAGCAGCAACGGTGCCAAATATGCCAGATACCACACCGGCACCAAATAGCGTTATTCGGTTGACCGGCAATCGAAAGCGACACAGTGTAACGAGCACAGCAAACAGCACGATGACCGCAATCAGTTTTTCTAGCAGAAACATGGGAGCGGCGAGTAATAGCCAAATTCCCAACGCATTGCCAGGCAGGCGCCCCACTAATGCCATGCCGATAGAGTCGAGCCGCACCTCGTGCCAGTAGTGACGCACCATCAACAGCGAGACGGTAAAACCAAACAGCACGAGAATAACGGGCACCAGTTTTGGCTCAAGCATCAGCAGCAGAGGCGCGCCGATAACGGCCAAACCGAAGCCGGTCGCGCGCTGGACGAAGGCTCCCAGCAGCAGCACGGCTGAACAAGCTAACCAAGTATTGAGCGGTAAGTTAACCCAGGCCAGCAGGCTATTCATCCCTGTTGCTCATTTACGGCGGGGGCCCTGGTTAGTTTGCGTACGCCAATATTCCCCAGCAAAGCGGCACCCAGCATCGTCAGTACCATTGGCCAAAGATGCTCAACTTCAAACAACCCCACCATTACCCCAGCCAGAGCACCACAGGTAAATTGTATGCCTCCTAACAGTGCCGTTGCCGTAGCGCTAATATGGCCAAAATGATCCAACAACGATGAGATTGCGTTGGGCGTAATTAGTCCTATCATTCCGGTAAACAGCATAATCAGCGGCACCACAATCACTAGCGACGCAATATTGAGGGCGGTCACTGCGACTAGCCCCAGCGCAGCTATTAACTGTACGAGGAGTCCCAAGCGTAAATTTTGTTGCGGTGTACGCTTGCGCAACAAATGGATATTGACCCGATTAGAAAGCGCGATGACCACGACGTTGACGCCAAAAACGAGCGGATAGACACCGGGAGACAGGCCAAAATAGTCAAGGTAGAGAAACGGCGAAGCGGTCACAAACGCAAACAGGCCAGCGAAAGAGGCTGCCACTGCGCAAATATAGCCCATGCCTTCACGATGCTTAAGCACGCTAGCATAGTTGCGTATGACTTGGCGCGGTGATGCGGCGGGTAACGACATATCACGAGTCTCAGGCAGTCGTGTTCCCAACAACCACAGTAAAAAGGCGGCATAGACGGCTAAAAAAACAAAGATTAGCCACCAACCGGCAACATGCAGCAGCAAACTGCCCACGGCTGGCGCCACCAGCGGCGCCAGCATCATAATCATCGCCATGGTGGACATCACCTTGGCGGCCTCGCGCCCGCTAAAGCAGTCGCGCACTATTGCCGCCGAATTGACCACGCAGGCTCCGCCCCCCAGTGCTTGTATAAACCGCCATGCCAGCAATGTGGGCAAACTGTCCGCCATCGTAATGGCTAAGCTCGCCAGCATAAACACCACCAGTCCACCTAGAAGCACTGGCTTTCTGCCCATGCGATCCGAAAGCGGGCCAAAGCAGAGTTGGCCCAGCGCAAAGCCGAACAAAAATACGCTGATGGAGAGTTCAGTACGATGAATACTGGCCCCGATGCTCTCGGCAATTATACCCATGGCAGGCAAATAAGCGTCGATAGCAAAGGGTGCCAGCGCCGTATTGGCGGCCACCAACAGTGCTACCCGGCGAGGATTAAGATCCATGGGTCTCCTTAAGGCGATAATGCACGCACTGGAATAGATAGGCCGCTAATCATAGCCGATTTTAAGGCGTTTGTCGGGGTGGGTACTATCGAACAATAGCCCTTGGAGATGGCCAGGGGCTTATCAAGGTAAGGAGAGCTTAGTTGTGCGTCGTGGCGTCTTGCGACTCAAGCATCTCAACCAGCGGCTGAAACTGCTCACGGTTATGCTCGTTCATATGCATTAAAATACGGTGGGCTTCCAGAATGCGATCGCGTAGTCCTTCCTCGTCAGCGGGTTCTTCAGGCAACTCTTCAAGGGCATCGTTAAGAGTGGTTGGCTGCTGTAACGGCGCTTCCATCAGCGTGAAAAAGCGCGCAAAGCCCATCACATCCAGCATCTGCCGTACATCAGGATTATCGACAATAATTGTCGGCGACTGCTCCAGGCGTCCTTTTACCGCCATTGCGACCTTAGCCAAAAAGCCAAGCGCCGTAGAATCTACGTTGGTAGCTTCGCGCAGGTCAATCAATACGGCACGCAGACCCGGCGTCTCGGCGAGACGTTGGGCTTGGGAATCCAACGTGGCGCAGAGCGTCAAGCGCACATCACCACACAGTTTTAAAACAAAAACACCAGAATCGAACGCCGCTTTAATGCGGCCTTCTTCAATCAGCATGACCAAATCCGCTCACCATCATGATTGTTAGATCATCGGGTAAAGCATCGCGCTCTTGGTTGGCATCAAACTCCGCATCTCCTTCTGCAAGAAGTGCGTTTGTTTTGGCTAGCCGTTCGCGCAACTGCTCAAGCGTGACACTCTCGCTTACTAATTGCTCAAGTTCCTTGAGCCGCGTGTCGAGCGTTTTACCCGGCAAGCATTCCAATACTCCATCTGAGCAGAGCCATAGACGAAATTTATTCGGCAATGCACAACTCAGGGAAGGATACTCCACATCGGGGAAAAGGCCTACCGGCATTCCCTCACCTTCTAAACGGCGTAACTCTCCCTCTGCCGCTAAAAGAGGCATGGGAAGCTGTGCGCCGAGCGAATAGTGCAGAGTATGCGCCTCATGGTCAATAACACCGACAAATAAGGTGGCATGTTTGCCAATGTCGGTGCCCTGCAATTCACGGTTCATCGCCTTTAACCAATCAGGTGGCAGATTCTCCGGCTGCTGACCATCCCACTCACTCAGCCAGCGGTTGCATAAATATTTGAGCAGAACGGTAACAAACGCCGATGAGGCGCCATGCCCTGACACATCGGCGAAATAAAAGGCACTGTAGCGCTCGTTATAGCGTTGGTAATCGAGGAAATCACCGGACAAATAGAGCGAAGGCGCAAATATGTAGTCGTAATATACCCCGTTGATCACTTTGGGCCGCAGCGGTAACAAACGCCGCTGAATATGCCCCCCGCTCTGCTGATCCATCCGCAGCAACGCCAGGTGTGTCTCTAGGCTCTCATTTAACTCCGCCAGCCGCGCATGGTCACGCTCGCGCTCCAGCGCCAAATCGTTGAGTTCAATGGCCTTGCGGATCATTCGTCGTAGCAGCTCGGCGTGACGCAGGGGGTGGACTATATAGTCCACTAGCCCTACATCAACTGCTTTGATCAAGTCGGCGTCCTGACGCGAGTCACTAACCACCAGGGTCGGCAGGCGGCGCGTTAACTGCGACCACTGCTGCCTGGATACTGCACGAGCATGAGCAACAATAAGTGCCGTGTCAGCGGGCAAGTGTTCGATGTTATCCGCTGCATACACCCACATACCATCACAGGTAATCGCTTCAGCCAGTGCATCGCGCTCATGACCTGGTTCGTCGATCACCGCGATCAACTGCTTAGTATGAGCCATTATCAGCCTCAATCGGTGACGTCATTGTCACCAAAGTCGCTATTATCCCCATCACTGTTATCAACGTCGCTGTCATCGAAGTCGCTGTCATCGAAGTCGCTATCATCGAAGTCGCTATCATCAAAATCAAAGGTGTCACTGGCAAACGGATCATCACCCAATTCCCCATCGTGCACCTCAAATTGGCGGCTCTGTAAATAAGCATCACGAATAAAACGATAGCGATCACCACGAATCAACTCTTCCTGATCAAGCAAACCCGCACGCGTGTCAATCAGATTGAGTGCGGTAAGGCTTACTCGAACAGTATCGTCGTCGACATAGGTAACGGGATAGGCTGCCATATCAGCCGGCATACCGGTGGTGTCCCGCAGTGTGCTGGGGCCGAAGAAAGGTAACACCAGATAACGCGAATCTTCCCACCCCCATACCGCTAACGTTTGGCCGAAATCTTCTTCATCGGCGGTAATTTCCATACGGGTTGCAGGATCAAGCAGCCCGCCAAAACCTACCGTGGTGTTAATCAAAAAACGGGATGTGGCGAGACCCGCGTTGGCCGGTTTACCCTGCAGCACGCTATTGAGCGCATTACGCACTTCACCTAAGTTGGCGAAAAAATTGCCTACCCCGGTTTCCACCGGGTCAGGGGTAATGGTGCGATAGCCTCTTGCCACTGGCTTCAACGCATAGCGATCCAGCACATCGTTAAACGCAAACACTTTACGGTTAAAACCCTCCCATGGATCGTCAGGGTTTGCATTTTCCGCTGTTTGTGTGCTCGCGCAGCCACCGGTTGCTAGTAGCGTCACCAACAGTAGCGGTAATGCTTTGATGCGCAGCGAAAGCGCCGTTTTTTCGTTACTTAACCACTGCCACATGACATTTTCCTTTTTAATTGTGCAGCACGTATACAGAGGCTTAGAGGCGGCGAATGACGACACTGCCAGCGCTATAACCTGCCCCAAACGAACAAATCACACCAACATCACCCTCCACTAGCTGCTCGCGATGGAGATGAAAAGCAATGATGGAACCCGCTGAACTGGTATTCGCGTAGCGATCCAGAATGATCGGTGCCTGGGTTTCGCTTGGGTCGTAACCCAGTACTTTGCGGGCTATTAAATCGTTCATGTGGCGGTTGGCCTGATGTAGCCACATGCGCTTAAGATCGTCACCGCTTAATTCCAAAGACGCCAGATGCTCCGTGATCAATTGGGCAACCATCGGACAGACCTCTCTAAATACCCGCCTTCCTTCCTGCACAAAAAGCTTATCCAACGCCAGCGGGTCGCTGTCCGTTACCCGGTTGAGAAAACCAGCATTATTACGGATCGCATTGGAAAACTTGGTTATCAGGCGTGTACCAAGGATCTCAAATTGCTCATCGGCAACGGCGACGGCGCTGCTTTCAAGTACCATCGCGGTACAAGCATCACCGAAAATGAAGTGGCTGTCACGGTCTCGGAAATTCAGGTGCGCCGAGCAAATTTCCGGGTTAACTACCAGTGCACGCTTTACGCTGCCAGAGGCAATCGCGTTTGCAGCCGTTTCCAAGGCAAACGTAGCAGAGCTGCAGGCCACATTCATGTCAAACCCGTAACCACTGGTACCCAAGATTTGCTGTACTTCTACCGCCACGGCGGGGTAAGCACGCTCTAAATTCGAGCAGGCGACGATAACCAGCTCAATGTCCGCGGCATCTACCTTAGCAGCGGCCAATGCCTGTCGGGCAGCAACAGCTGCCATCTCGCACTGGATAGAAGGTTCATCATTGCCCCGGTGAGGCAGTTTAGGCCTTAGGCGCTGTGGGTCAAGAATACCCGACGCATCGAGCACATAGCGGCTCTTAATACCTGAGGCTTTTTCGATAAACTCGCTGCTGGAGTGAGCCAGCGGCTCTCGCTCACCTCGCGCAATCGCCTCAGCGTGCTGCTCATTTTCAGCGTCTACCCACGTGTTAAATGCCGCCACCAGGGCCGCATTATCAATGGCGTGTTCCGGTGTATAGAGTCCTGTACCGGTAATCACCACATGTGTCATGCCTATCTCCTCTTAGCGGCTTGCCGACGTGACTGGCCATCATCAATAGCGAGCGCGTAACTTACGGCGAACCCATACTGTTACTGTGTGCGTAAAATAGCGGTTTTTCCAGCAGCTTTTTCAACCGCTATTCTCAAATACTCATTCCAACGGCTTCTCCGGCAACTCACTAAGCGCTAACTATTTCTTGCCAACGCTTTTCAAGTCGCTTCACTGAGACTGCCATATGGGTGCCTAATTGCTGGGCGAATAGTGAGACCCTAAGCTCTTGCAACCACCAGCCAAAAGCAACCAACTCAGGGTTTTCCACTTGCCCTCGCCGTTCGCTTTCGCGGCGGGCATCAAAACGGGCTTCTAGCGCTTGGACGTCCTGCATCATCATTAGATCGCGGCCACGCTCACGGGCAGCTTTTTCAAGCCGAATCAGTGCCGCCTCGGTATAACGTGGATATTCATCCAGCCACTCTCCGGCATCACGAATAAAGCCCGGGTAGACCAGACGCTGCATCTGTGCACTAACATCGCTATACACCAGTGCCAAGGCAAAATTGAGCTTACCTTTTAGTACTTTGCTGACTGCAAGGTGGCCCTGCAGCGCGGCATCCACCTTCACTAGCAGTGCTTTGGCCTCGCCAACGAGCTGGGGCTGTGTCTCTTTTAGCCGCAGTCTGAACTCGTCATCTGAGCGCGGCAGTGGGTGCTGAGCAACCACCTGAGTAAACACGGCCAACAATAGATCGTCGATCAACGCCTGCTTGCTACCCACTTTGGCAAACAGCAGCGCGCACTTCTCTACTCCGGGCAACTGTTTGATCACTTTGGCCTGTTCGGGCAGCTTGGCGATGGCTAGCCGCGCAATGCCTTCCTGATGGGCGGCCTCTGCTTTTGCCGGGTGATCAAACAAAGCCACCTTGAACTCGCTGGCGTCGGCTACCAGGGCAGGATACGCCTCTACGCGAATGCCTGCCTGGGTAGTCACACGTGACGGGGGGAGCGGCGTTTTGGGTAGGCCTGCAACAGCAGGCTCATGACTGACCTGTTCAGCCAACGCCTGCACACCAGCGCTGGCTGCCGCTTCAAAGCGTTGCTCTAACGCACGGAGATCACGCCCCTGCCCAAGGGTTTCGCCTGCGTGATCAACTACACGAATATTCATGATTAAATGCGGTTCGAGCAGGTCTAAACGCCAGTCGTCGGGGTGTACCCGTGTCGATGTACGGCGTCGAATAAATTCCCCTAGCGCCTCGGTTAACGGGCGTTGGTCGGGCACCAGGGTTTCAAGTGCCGCGTCGACCCAATCGGGAATCGGCACTACTTGGCGGCGAATACTTTTGGGTAACGATTTCATCAGTGCAATGCATTTTTCGCGCAGCAATCCTGGCACCAGCCACTCTAGTGCGTGCACAGGCACCTGCGGAAGCATCGCGGCGGGTACGGTCAACGTGACACCATCGTCCTCCGCTTCGGGATCAAAGTGGTAGCTAACCGGGTACGCTACACCCGCCAGGGTTAAATGATCGGGGTACTGCGCCTGGGTGACGTCCCCGGCGTCACGCGCTTTAAGCGAATCCAGATCGAAATGCAACAATTTGGGGTCGCGTTGTTCGGCTTGCTTACGCCAATGCTCAAACCCCTTGCCATTGACGATTTCGGCCGGAATTCGCTGGTCATAAAAATCAAACAGCGTGTCTTCATCGACCAAAATATCACGCCGGCGAGCGCGATCTTCCAGTGCTTCAACTTCGTCAATCAACGCTCGGTTATGATCAAAAAAAGCGCCTTTGGTCTGAAACTCACCTTCGACCAGCGCACGACGAATAAACAAATCGCGTGATTCTTGTGGTGCTATCGGGCCGTAATGTACCTTGCGCCGCGCTACGATCGGCAGACCAAATAGTGTTACCTGCTCAAAAGCCACCACCTGCGCGCGCTTCATTTCCCAATGCGGTTCGCTGTAGCTACGCTTAACCAGATGCTGTGCTTGAGGTTCAATCCACTGTGGATCTATTTTGGCCACAGTACGAGCAAACAGTCTCGATGTCTCCACCATTTCGAATGCCATGATCCACTTCGGCGATTTTTTAGCCAATCCTGAGCCGGGGTGGATCATAAACTTCCGGTTGCGGGCGCCCAGATACTCCCGGTTCTCAATCAGCGTACCCAGATTGGAGAGTAGCCCAGACAGCAGCGCCTGGTGCACTTTACCGGAGGTTTTACGCCGTGCTTGGCGTGCTTGCTCTTCGCTCTCGTCTTCATCCCGCGGCGTCGGCGCGGGCACCTCAATATCCATATCGCGCAGCAATTGGCGGAGCTGGCGGAAGGTGTCGTGCCACTCGCGCATACGCAGATAGTTGATGTAGTGCTCACGACACCAACGGCGCAGCTGATTACCCGACAGCGCCTCACGGGCATTTTCAATGCCGTGCCACAGATTCAACAAGGCGACGAAGTCTGAATCGGGGTCATGCCAACGCTGATGCGCCTGATCGGCGGCTTGGCGTTTATCTGCTGGCCTATCTCGAGGGTCCTGTATGGCCAAAGCCGAGACCACAATCAGTACATCGCGCAAGCTACCGACCTCGGCGCCCGCCAACACCATTCGTGCCAGGCGTGGATCAATCGGCAACCGCGCCAACTTACGACCAAGCGGTGAGAGGTGCTGCTGTTCATCCACCGCACCAAGCTCAAACAGCAAACGAAAGCCGTCTTTGATAAAGCGACTATCGGGCGGATCAACGAACGGAAATGCTTCTATATTGCCGAGCTTAAGACCCAGCATCGATAGAATTACCGACGCCAAGTTGGTGCGCTGAATCTCAGGATCGGTAAAGCCAGGCCGGGATAAAAAATCTTCTTCGCTGTAGAGGCGAATACAAACGCCTTCGGCGATCCGACCACAACGTCCTTTACGCTGGTTAGCGCTGGCTTGGCTAACCGCTTCCACCGGCAGACGCTGGATCTTAGAGCGGTAGCTATAGCGGCTAATACGCACGAGGCCGGGATCGATCACGTAGCGTATCCCAGGCACCGTCAGCGATGTTTCGGCGACATTGGTAGCAAGCACGATTCGCCGCCCACGGTGGGACGCAAATACGCGATTTTGCTCTTCGTTCGAAAGCCGGGCGTAGAGCGGTAGAATTTCGGTACCTTTCAGCTCGGCACGGCGTAGGGTATCCGCTGTTTCACGGATTTCACGCTCGCCGGGCAAAAATATCAGTACGTCCCGAGGGCCGTGCAGCCAACCTTTCTCACGTTCAATGGTTTCAATTTCTTCCACCGCATGCAAAATTCCCTCTTGCAGAGTGCGGTCTTCTTCATCGTCCTCGTCACGCACCAGAGGCCGATAGTGCACCTCGACGGGATAGGTCCGCCCGGTGACTTCCACCACTGGCGCTGGCGTTTTCGTCGTTCCGAAATGTTGGGCAAAGCGCTCAACATCAATGGTCGCCGAGGTAATGATAACCTTTAGGTCGGGCCGCTTGGGGAGCAAGCGCTTGAGGTAGCCAAGCAGAAAATCGATATTCAGGCTTCGTTCGTGGGCCTCGTCGATAATAATCGTGTCATAACGCAACAACAGCGGATCATGTTGCGTCTCGGCCAACAAAATTCCGTCGGTCATCAATTTGACTAGTGTGCTCGGGCTACTCTGGTCGGTGAAGCGGACCTGATAGCCGACTTGGTCGCCCAGGGTGACTTCCAGCTCATCTGCCAAACGACTGGCCACGCTACGGGCGGCCAAACGACGTGGCTGGGTGTGACCAATCAAGCCCCGGCGACCTCGCCCCAGCTCCAAGCACATCTTAGGTAGCTGGGTGGTTTTGCCGGAACCGGTCTCCCCCGCCACCACCACAACCTGATGATCGCGTATGGCGTTAAGAATATCTTCGCGACGCTCTACCACCGGCAGGTCTGGCGGATAGTTAAGCGTGACTTGCTGGGCCTCACGCTGGCTAAGTTGCTGCCGAGCGCGACTGATCTCGCGCTGCACTTCCTGCAACCCACGGCTAATCGGCTTGTTATCTCGCAGACGTCGGCTCAAACCGGCCAGGCGTCGTTCCAGCCGTTCTGCATCGCGCAACATCACTTCACCTACGGCCTGTTTCAGCGCAGCGAGGCGTTGGCTATCGGAGGGAGCTGGAGATGTCTCGGTGGTCACGATTGAGTCGGCTTCCATTCGCTTGGGCATTTAACAAGAGATTTTAGTAAGAGTTATAAAAAATCAACCCGCTCAATTGAGCGGGTCGTATAGTGTAACGCTTTCAGCTCCGAGACGCCTAACCACAGCACTGAGACGTCATTTAAAGGTTACACTTTTGTGGGTTCTTCGTCGCGAAGTTGACGGCGTAGCACTTTGCCCACGTTAGTTTTAGGCAATTCATCGCGAAACTCGATGTACTTGGGCACCTTGTAACCGGTGAGCTCTTTTTTACACCACTGGCGTAGCGTCTGCTCATCAAGCTGACTATTCTTACTCACTACAAACAGTTTGATCGCCTCACCAGCATTTTCATCCGGCACGCCGACCGCCGCTGACTCAAGCACATCCGGGTGAGCAGCCACTACATCCTCGACTTCATTGGGATACACATTAAAGCCAGAGACCAGAATCATGTCTTTTTTGCGGTCCACAATCCGGATGTAACCATCCTCCTGAAGGATGGCAATATCGCCGGTGTGGAACCAGCCATCCTCATCGATAGAGGCACGGGTTTCGTCTTCGCGCTGCCAATAACCTTTCATTACCTGCGGCCCTTGGACGCATAGCTCTCCTGGCTCGCCCATTGCTACGTCCTTACCGTCTGCATCCACGACTTTCACTGCAGTGCCCGCCACGGGCTTACCAATGGTGCCTAGTTGAATCGCATCGGTGGGGTTAAAACTAACGATCGGCGATGTTTCAGTCAGACCATACCCTTCAGCAATCGGGCAACCCGTGGTTTGTTCCCAGCGCTGTGCCGCGGCTTTGGTCAGCGCCATGCCGCCTGAAATAGTCAGCTTCAGCTTGGAAAAATCGAGCTGCTTGAAGTCGTCCCGATTACACAGTGCATTAAATAGCGTGTTGAGGCCGATAAAGGCAGTGAAGGGCAGCCCTTTGAGCTCTTTAACAAAGCCATCCAGGTCACGTGGATTGGTAATGAGCAAAGAGTGATTACCTGTCTCCATCAAAAACAAGCAGTTAACGGTAAACGTATAAATATGATAAACCGGCAGTGGCGCTATGACCATTTCTTCGCCATCGGTCAGGTGGGCGCCAATAGCTTCACGGGCCTGCAACATATTGGCAACCAAGTTACGGTGCGTCAGCATTGCCCCTTTCGGTGTCCCTGTGGTGCCACCGGTGTATTGAAGCGCTGCTAAATCGTCGGGCGTCTTCTTGACCTCGGTATGGTTAAGCGAACTGCCTTTTTTCAGCGCATCGCGAAAGCCAATCGCCCCAGGCAGCGAATAGGCCGGCACCATTTTCTTAACGTGCTTTACCACCGCATTAATTAACCAGCGTTTGGGCACGTCGTGCAAATCGCCAAGCTGGGTAACTAATACATGCTTGATATCTGTTTTATCAAGTATTTTCTCAAGCTTATCCGCCATATTGGCCAAGATGAGAATGGCTTTCGCGTTGGAGTCTTTGAACTGATTTGCCATTTCCCGCTCGGTATAAAGCGGATTGGTATTGACCACCACCAAGCCTGCCCGCAGCGCGCCAAACACCGCCACAGGAAACTGCAGTACATTGGGTAGCTGAATAGCAATACGATCCCCGGGGACAAGGTCGGTTTCATGCTCTAGCCAAGCGGCAAAATCTGCAGATAAGCAATCAAGGTCGGCGAACGTGAGCGTTTTTCCCATGCAGGAAAAGGCTGGCTTATCCTTAAAACGTGCTACTGCGGTATGAAAAACATCCGTGACTGAATCGTACTGATCCAACCCTTCAAGCGCTGGGCCACGTAAAACGGCGGCGTTGGCGTGTTCGCTCATGGGCAATCTCCGCTAATCGTGTCGGCGTGATCACCGACCTTGTTGTTGTCACTAGGCTATTGTGGCTAAGTTCATCGGCCCAACGATATACGACCCACGACAGGCTGTAAAACGTTCGATTAAAACTTACGTTTCAACTTTAGCCTATTTGAAAGCACCGAAAAAAAACAAGCCTTCTCTCAATAACGTAAAGGACTCAGTCTATTATGGGCAATAACGCGCCTGGATTTCACCGTCGCACCAAACCAACAGCTCCCCCGGCACCATACGCTGCCAGACTTCATTATGAGTGAGAGGCTCAGTAGCAATTACCGACACAATATCATCAGGGGTGGTGTGTTCAGCGAAATTAACCGTCATTTCAGCGTCGGAAAGCTCGGCCTCACCGAAGGGAGCGCAACGCTTAATGTGGACCAGCTTAGTGGTGCAAAAAGTATACAAATACCGGCCATCAGACAGCAGCATATTGAAGACGCCCAGCGCTCTTAGCTGCTCACATAGCTGATGCAAGCATTTCCACAGTGTTTCAGGCTCAGTAGGCGGCGTAGGGAAAGTGCGCCTCAGCTCTCCCAATAACCAGCAAAAGGCGTGCTCACTGTCCGTGTTACCGACAGGCGTATAATTGCCTAATGCGAGACTCTCCCAGCCACTTAATTGGCCATTGTGCGCATAGCACCAAGGCCGACCCCACATTTCACGAGTGAAAGGATGGGTATTGGCGAGCCTAACGCCGCCCACGTTAGCTTGACGAATGTGACTGATCACCACGTGGGACTTAATCGGGTAGTCGCAAATCAGCCGGGCGATAGGTGAATCAACCGACGGATGTGGGTCACGAAAATCGCGGTAACCGCCCTCTTCGTAGAAGGCAATTCCCCAGCCATCTCGATGAGGGCCAGTGCCCCCACCGCGGTGCAAAAAGCCCGAAAAGCTAAAACAGATATCGGTGGGCACATTGGCACTCATGCCAAGCAGTTCACACATACGCTTCACACATGCCCAGATACCAACCAGCTTCCTAAGTGATTCATCAACCAATCACCGGTTCACGACGGCGTGGCGCTTCGTCATCATCGGCACGCTCCTCTTCCTGGGCAATATACTCAACTTCGCCAGGCCGACGCCACCACCACAATGCGACACCTATCAGCGCGCCTAGCGCCACACCCAACACCAGCCACATCAAGCCGCCACGTAATGCGGCGCCGTTGTTTTCTAAAAAGCCAACCGCTGCCACCATCGCCGAAGGTGCCCAACCGGTATAGAATTCCCCCTCCTCTATGAGCGGTAACCGGAAACTGGCGGGTGCCCATATCGCCCCAGCGACAGCCCAGGTCAGCACTAAGCGTGGCAAGCGAGGCAGAAAAGTGAACGCAAAGTAGACCGCGACAATCACTAACAACGACAGCCCGTAATAACTCAACCACAGCAGTAATGTTGAATCTGCAAACAGCATAATAACCCTCATGTGGGTGAACTCACCCGACGTTAATTTCTCGTTATGGTACCTATCAATTTATGAAAGCACAGCAAGGCATACACACAGGTTTACCCGCTGCGCGCTATTATCGCGCTAATGACCCGCAATGGCACTGGCTAGAAGCGCGCAACGACCCAGAAGTCACCGCCTTTTTAGAAGCCGCCAACCAACAACAAGCCGATTGGTTTGCTCCGCTCGCTCCGTTAGAGGAAACGTTATACCAGAGCCACCTCGCACGCCGCGAATTAGCTGTGACCAGCCTTAAGACAACGCTTGATCACTTCACGTTCTGGAGCAAGACTGGCGCCGAGGACAACTACCCAAGCTGGTGGCGTCACCCCAATAGCCAACCTGAACAACATGAATGTTTTTTCGATGTTAGCGCCCGCGCCGCAAAGCACGATTTTTACGACATGGGCGATATGGCCCTCTCACCCGATGAACAGTGGCTAGCCTGGACAGAAGATACCCAAGGCGATGAGCGGTTTACACTCTGGCTGAAAGCACTCCCCAGCGGCACGCCCATACCACTGCTTAACGATATTGGTGCGGGCCTGTGCTGGGCAGAGGACCAAACCGCCACCACGGCCACCCTGCTGTTTACTCGCTTTGATGACACGCAGCGACCCGATAGTGTTTGGCGTTTACCGCTGTCGCTAGCCGATCCTAGTGCTTCAAAAGAGCCCGTACTGGTGCTACGTGAAGAGGATCCAGAGTTTTGGCTCGGCATCGGCAAAACGCGTTCGCGGTCATGGCTGCTGCTTGAAAGTGGTTCAAAAGACACCAGCGAAATCCACTTGGTGCCCGCCCACACCCCTGCCACGAAGCCGCTATGCATTCAGACGCGCCAACCGGGGGTTGAGTACAGCATCGACCACCGCCCAGGTTTTTATTATCGCCTACATAACCAAGCAGGCGCTCATTTTCAACTCGATTATTTGCCTGATAGCCAGCCTGGCTATTCTCAAGCTAGTTGGCAAACATTAATTAGCCACCGTGAAGAGGCCACGCTGGAGGGCGTTGATGCGTTTTCTTGGGGACTGATGCTGGCTGAACGTGATCATGACCAGGCGCAGGTGCGTTTGCGGCGGTTGGTACTTGACGCACAGCATGACTGCACACTGGATGAATACCTGACATTGCCCGAGCAGCCCTGTTCGCAGATGCTTGAAGACGAGCCGCACTTCGATAGTCAGGTATTGCGCCTACGCGAAGAATCTTTTACTCAGCCACCCAGCTGGTTCGCGCTCGATCTGACCAACGGCGAACGGACACTGCTGAAACGCGCACCTGTATATGGCAACTTGCAGCCGGAACAGTTAATAAGCAAGCGTCTATGGGCGACAAGCCAGGATGGTGAGCAAGTCCCTGTCTCGGTGGTCATGCGTGCCGACCTGGCCGATCAGCCCTTACCCACGCTGTTGTATGGCTATGGTGCATACGGCGAGGCTCTCGATCCCTGGTTTTCCATCGCTCGGCTGGAACTGCTTGAACGCGGCGCGGCTTTTGCCGTCGCCCACGTAAGGGGGGGTGGTGAACGCGGTGAGCCCTGGTATTTAAACGGCAAGATGGCCCATAAAGAAAACAGCTTTAACGACTTTATGGCTGCCCGCGAAGAGCTGATTGAACAGGGCGTTAGTGACTCACAGCGAATTGTGGCCTATGGCGCCAGTGCCGGGGGGCTACTGGTGGGCACTTGTATCAATCGCGCCCCTGAAGCGTTCTGCGCCGCCCTACTAGACGTACCGTTTTTGGATGTGCTGCGTACTATGCAGAACCCCGATCTTCCTCTTACTACTGCGGAGTACAGTGAATGGGGCAACCCGGAAGAACCGGAAGTCGCCACCCGAATACGCGATTATTCGCCTATCGATAACATCCAGACTCAGTCATATCCTGCGCTTTGGATTGAAGGCAGTTGGTTTGACACCCGCGTCAGCTATTGGGAACCCGCCAAGTTTTATGCGCAAGTGGCGCAACAACAGCAGGGCTCAGCGCCTATTTTGATGCGCACGGATATGAGCAGTGGACACGGTGGCGCCTCCGGCCGCTTCAAAGCTTGGCGGGATGCCGCGCGCCAAGACGCGTTTATCCTTTGGGCGCTAGGTTTGGCACAGCCCTCGCCAACCTAGCGAGAGCTACTAACTAAGTAAATTTTCCAGGCGTTATTTTAGCAGTGCAAAGGCACTGCTTTTTAATGATAAGATGAATTTTATGAAAATAGTTTCCAAAAACTATTCCATCATCATTAATCTTACGCCATACTATACGTTAGTCGTATAAACTATCGTTTAGTCTTTAGGTGAAGCAAATGAACCATCAAGAGCACTTTCCCACTATCTGGGACACACCACGTAAACCAAAGGTAAAGGTAGCTAGCCCAACGCCCGATAAAAAAATTCTTACCCCGGTTAAAGAAGCGTTTTTATCTATTTGGGATACCCCTAAGCGACAGCCCAGTGCTTAAAACGGTAGGAATTACATAGGCAACACGGCAATGATGTGTGACTCTAGCTGCTGCTCTGGCACTTCGTCCTGCGACACGGCAAAGCTACGCACGCTAATACCCTTGCGATGCACACGCTCGGCGTCATTGCTTAAAAGCGGATGCCAACCTGCCAGTTTGCGCCCTTCCGCCACGCGCCGATAGCCACAGCTTTGTGGTAACCAAGTGAACTCTTTAACCAAGGCCGGTGTAAGCTGGGTGCAGTCAGGAACGCTGTCAAAACGATTAGAATAATCGCTACATTGGCAGCTTTTGATGTCTAACAAGCGACAGGCAACGTTAAGCACCGCCAGTTCCTGGGTGTCCTCATCATGCAACTTTAACAGGCAACATTGCCCGCAGCCGTCACACAGCGCCTCCCACTCCGGTGGCGTCAGTTCCTCCAGAGTAAAGCGCTCCCAAAAGCGTTCGCGCATCGCTGTTTCCATCGACTTCTCCTTCATGACCACACGGAAACACGTTTTATGTTGGTGTATCGGTGTGGCTTAATTCAGCCAACAGCGTTGGCCATAATGCTTGAAAATCGTTCTCTAGCACTCGGTAATCGTCACGCAGCCAGGGCACCAGGGCGGCAAGCTGATTGGGGCCAGACAAACGGCGCCCGATCCCCGCTATCGCGCGGCAAGTAAAATCAAAATCAGCGTAGCCTCTTAACCAGTCATGCTCGACGAGTAACGGCATCATACCCGCCAGCCGGTTCGGCGCAGAGCGGGTAGAGAGCAGCCGATAGCATCGCCCAATAATCTCTTCCTGATCTACCTGCCCCGCCGTATCCCGCGCCAAAAAGTGGTCCCACATCATGTCCAGGGCAATACCCGCATAGCGTCGCTGGCCGGTTGGCGCGCGCCGCCGTGCATTCACAACGCTTGGATGACTATCCACCCATGCATCGACACGGCGATGATGGCGAATCCCCTGAGCCGTGGCAACGGGCCAATCACTTAAATCGCGCCCTTTAACTCCATCGGCGATTAAATTGCCATAGAGAAAATCATCGCTACCCGCGCTGACCAGCCAGGCATGGGCAAGAAAATTCATAAACGGCTGTCGTTACTCTTCATCTGCACGTGCATCAAAATGAGAGGCAACGTGTGCCCGATGCACATCAAGCAAATAAGCCTCCTTGGGCGGCGGCATTTGCAAATAAAAGCCTTTATCTTTAATTCCTTCCACGACATCCGCTGCCTTTACCCGTGACAATTTTTTGTCAGCGGTCAGCAACATGGTAAAAACCGACACAGGCTTGCCGAAGGTTTCAAGCAGTGGTTCAGGGACATTTGCTAACCCTTGACGCTTATCGACGTATAAATACATTTCATCTTTGCGTGAGCTTTTGAAAACTTCGCAAATCATTTTGTCGCTCATAATGATCGCTCCTCAAGGGCCTGGGCCAGTGCATCATTCAAGCACTCGCCCCGCCAACCAGTCGGCCAAGAGAAAGGCTCCCCGGCCAAATCCTGCATCACCAGCGTTTCAATATCGCGCCGACGCATCAACATTTCTGGCGCTACGCCCAAGTCACTGGCTTTGGCAGTCACCGCCTTCTTGAGTGCTTTAAAGCGGGACTTGAACGACGGATGCATGGGGTCTGGCCAGGGTGACGGCAAGGTAGCTTCGTCGCAGTGCTGGGCTTGTTTCACCATCGCCAGCAGTGCATCGCCCTCTTTTTTAATTAGCACTGGCTTAACGCCTTCCACTTCTGAGAGCTCGAAGCGATTACCGGGCATCTTTTCGGCGATTGCGAATAACAGCTTGTCACTGATTAACCAGTTGCGCGGCAAATCACGACGGCGTGTTTCGCCTTCCCGCCATGCGGTCATCAGCCGATACGCCTCCATTTGACGAGGCATCAAGCGCCATAGTTGGCGTTGGCGGGTATACCACTGTTGATCGTTATCAACGCTGCGGCCTGCCTGTTCAATCAAACTGGCGCACTCAGCCTCCACCCACTCGCGACGACCTAACGTAGCGAGCTTTTCAGCCTGTAGCGTCCAAACTTTTAATAAATAGATAACATCCAGCGCGGCGTAATGGCACTGCGCAGGTGTTAGAGGGCGCACTAGCCAGTTTGAGCGTGTTTCCTCTTTTGGCAGGGTTTCACCGACCCAAAATTCGACCAGTTTTTGGTACCCCATGCCCGGGTTTTCACCCAAAAAGCCTTGCACCACCTGGGTATCAATTAGCGGTACCGGCAATACGCCCGCCCAGTGCTGAAAAACCTCCAGGTCTTCGCTGCAAGCGTGAAGCAACTTAATCGCACTATTTTGCAGCAGAGCGCGGAATTTATCGGTACAAGCGATGGCGACCGGATCAATCAGATAAGCCAGCTCACCTGCGGTAAATTGGATCAGCGCAGGCACTGGAAAGAACGTGTTCTCTCGAAAAAACTCGGTATCCAGAGCAATCACAGAAGCATCGGCTACTTGATCGCAGGCGGCATCAAGCGCCTTTGGGGTATCAAGCCATTGAAAAGAGGGAGTAAGAGAGGACAAAAGCATTCTTCCAAGTTGGCGCAAACGCCTAAGCGCTTGCGTTTAGATAGGCTTATTCGCTGGCAAAAGGCAGGCGACCATTAAACGCACGGCTCAATGTGCCGCCATCAACATACTCCAGCTCTCCGCCCATAGGAACACCATAGGCAAGCCGCGAAAGTTTAACGCCGTATTCTGCTAGCTGCGAGGCAATGTAGTGTGCCGTCGCCTCCCCTTCGATCGTAGGGTTAGTCGCCAGCACCACTTCTTCGACCAACCCTTCTGCGACGCGCGCTTCCAGCAAATCCAGCCCAATTGACTCGGGGCCGATACCGTCTAGCGGCGAAAGATGACCATGCAAAACAAAATAGCGGCCTTTAAAACCTCCCGCCTCCTCAATCGCTAGTTGATCGGCAGGCGACTCCACCACACAAAGCAAGGCATCATCGCGTCGTGGGCTTTCACATAGTAGGCATACTTCGGCTTCAGTGAGCGTTCGACATCGTTGACAGTAGCCTACTTCTTCAATCGCTTGTTGGATGACCGCAGCAAGGCGTTGCCCACCCGGCCGTTCACGCTCAAGTAAGTGCATTGCCATTCGCTGAGCCGTTTTAGGCCCAACGCCTGGCAGTACGCGAAAAGCATCCATTAACTGCTCAACGAGAGGAGAGAATCGCATTGCTTAGAATGGCATCTTAAAGCCGGGCGGCAAATTCAAACCAGCCGTCGCTTCTTCCATTTTTTGTTTAGAGCTAACTTCCAATTTGCGCACAGCATCGTTGACCGCCGCCGCTAACAAATCTTCCAGTAACTCTTTGTCCTCTTCCATGACACTGGGATCGATAGACACGTTTGAAACATCGTGTCGACCGTTCATCGTCACTTTGACCATACCTGCGCCCGCTTCACCCTGCACTTCGGCTTTGGCTACTTCTTCTTGGGCACGCTGCATCTTTTCTTGCATTTCTTGGGCTTGCTTCATCAAGTCGCCCATTCCGCCTTTAAACATGGCTATATCTCCAAGGTGGTTAAAAGGTACAGCTGATATCATAGGTATATAAAGTTGAACTTAGCGCATCTCATCGGCAGGCTTAACACTGGATTCTATCAATGTTGCGCCAAATGCCTGCTGTAACTTCTGTACATGGGGGTCGTGATTGAGTAGATCAACCGCATTCGCGTGACGCTCTTGATTAAGGCGATCTTCACGTTGTCTGGGTGTTTCCAAATGGCTCGCTAATTCGGCAACGTAGAACGCTATCCGCCGCGGCATACCCTGTTCTTTCAATGCCCGCTCAATACGCGTCTGGTGCACTTCCGCCTGCATTGCCTCTTGACTAGGGTCTAAACGGAGCGTCAGCAGGGCACCGTCATCACTTTCCACTAAACAGTTGCCCGCTAAATTGCGCGTTAAGCCGCCCAGGCCCAGTGAATCAAAACATTGCAGCCATTGTGCATTATCCAGCTTGCCAGTCGTGGCCGTAACGGCAGGCGTCTCTACCGGCACAGAAACAGGCGCTGGTGTATCGGCTGGTTCTGGCGTTAAAGGTGCCGTTGGTTCCGGAGACGCTGGTGCTTCAGAAGCTGTTGCTAGCTCAGGAGTTTGCTGGGCAACGTCAGCCTCGGCCGCCTCACGTTCAGGCGTTGTCATTTCACTCTCAACAGCCCAGGGAGGCGGCTCTTGGGCAGGCGATTCTTCTTGATAAGACGACGCTTCTTGAGCCACTGGCACGGAAGACTGTGAGGCCACTTGGCTATTACTAATCTCCAGCCCTGATGAGACTGAGCTTGATTCTGCCTCAGCTTCTGGCGCTGACTTCACTTCTGGCAAGGGTTCCGGGGGTGATGAGGCCGTATCAGCAACCTGCACGGAAGCATTCGCCTCATTAGCCACAGCTTCTGAGGGAGCCACAGTTTCTGAAGGAGCCCCAGTTTCTGAGGGCTCGCGGCGCAATGGTAGCTGCGTACGTGGTGGTTTCGGCACACCCTGGGGGCGGAACGCCAGCATGCGCAGCAGCGTCATCTCTAACGCGCTGCGTAGATCAGGGGCATGCACCATGTCGCCACGCCCCTGGATACCGATTTGGTAATAGAGCTGAATATCTTCAGCGGTAAAGCGGCTCGCAAGTTGCAAGATAACGTCACGGTCACCGTGACTGTTATCAACGGCGTCCGGGACCATCTGTGCCACTGCCAAGCGGTGCAGCATGCTGGAGAGTTCATCCAACACAGCGGCAAAATCCGGCCCCTGCTCTGCTAACTGCGCCACTTCTGCCAATAACCGCTGTACATCCACATCGGCCAAGGCTTCAGCCAGGGCGAGAATATGGCGATGATCCAGTGTGCCCAGCATGGCGGCTACATCCGCGTGGCGAACGGCGCCCTGGCCAAATGCGATCGCTTGATCGGTAAGACTCATCGCATCGCGCATCGAGCCTTCCGCGGCCTTGCCCAACAGCCACAAGGCACTCTCATCAAACGCGACGCCCTCCTCCCCTAGCACATAGGTTAGGTGCTCCACCACGCGTTCTGGTGGCATATGCTTAAGAGTAAATTGGAGGCAGCGCGAGAGCACCGTCGGCGGCAGTTTTTGCGGATCGGTGGTGGCCAACAAAAATTTAACGTGAGGAGGTGGCTCTTCCAACGTTTTAAGCAGCGCATTGAAACTGCTGGTCGAGAGCATGTGCACCTCATCAATCAGGTACACTTTGTAACGCCCCTGAGTCGGTGCGTACTGCACGTTATCCAGCAGCTCGCGGGTATCTTCCACTTTGGTTCTTGACGCCGCATCGACCTCAATTAAATCAACAAAGCGCCCATCATCAATCGCCTGGCAACTGTCGCACCACCCACAGGGAGTAGAAGTAATGCCTTCATCGCCACGCCCGTTGGCCGTACAGTTCAAACACTTGGCAAGAATACGCGCCAAGGTGGTTTTACCCACGCCACGTGTACCTGTAAATAGGTACGCATGGTGCAAGCGGCCCTGATCAAGGGCATTCACCAAGGCGCGTTGAACATGGGTCTGACCAACGAGTTCGTGGAATGTGCGAGGTCGCCATTTGCGGGCCAGAACCTGATAGCTCATGAAGCTGTCTTTCCTTCGGCGGGCTAACTTACCTCACGCTTAGGCAGCGCGAAGTAAGTGCCACGATGCATAACAAAACAATGCGTGAACAAGCGTCATTCTAGCGGCTGCACCGCAGCCCGCCAACCGCCTGGGGCGGAGTGTTTGGCAACCACTAGGCGTTATCACTACCTTCCGCAGCGCCGGCGCGCTGAGCAGCCGCTTTTACCAGCTTTTCGAGTTCGCCGCTTTGATGCATTTCAACCACAATGTCGCAGCCCCCTACCAGCTCGCCTTCTACCCACAGCTGAGGGAATGTCGGCCAGTTGGCAATCTTGGGTAATTCAGCGCGAATATCCGGATTATCGAGAACGTTAACGAACGCAAAGCGCTCGCCGCAGCTCATCAGCGCTTGAACGGTCTGGGCAGAAAAACCGCACTGCGGCAGTTGGGGCGAGCCTTTCATGTAAATCAGGACCGGGTTTTCGCTAATTTGGCGCTGAATGTTTTCGGCAGTCGTGCTCATAAAATTTCCTCGCTTATCAATGGCCGAGCCCACACACTTAGCACTTAAAAAGTACCTGAATAGAGCGCTCGGCTTTAACGTGTCAGTGGTATTCTACGCATGCCGTTCGCGTTGCGCATCCCCTGCAGCATAGCTAGGATAGTGTTTTTGCGCGGAGAGAATCTCTTATGGCGACACGCCATTTCCTGACCTTGTTAGATTTGACCCCGGACGAGCTGGATTATTTGATCCAGCGCGCCATTACGATTAAAACCAATCTTAAAGCCCAAGGTCCTGTTTATACACCATTAACCAACCGCACCCTGGCGATGATTTTTGAGAAATCATCAACGCGTACGCGGGTTTCATTTGAAACGGGAATGGCACAGTTTGGCGGCCACGCGCTATTTCTCTCTCCCCGCGATACCCAACTAGGCCGCGGCGAGCCAATTGAAGACACTGCTCGCGTCCTGTCTGAAATGGTCGATGCGGTAATGATCCGCACCTTTTCACACGCCGGGCTTGAAACCTACGCCAGCGCCAGCAGCGTCCCCGTCATTAACGCACTCAGCGACGACTACCACCCGTGCCAACTACTCGCTGACATAATGACCTGGACCGAACTACGTGGCAGCGTAAAGGGTCGCACAGCGGTATGGATTGGTGATGGCAACAACATGTGCCACTCGTGGATCAATGCCGCTCGCCAGTTTGGCTTTCACCTGCGCATCTGCTGCCCGAAAGGCTATGAGCCCCGTGCCGACATCATGGCGGCAGCAGGCGATCACATCTCTTTATTACATGACCCACAAGCCGCGGTTAAAGAAGCCGACCTGATCACTACCGATGTCTGGGCCTCGATGGGCCAGGAAGAGGAACAGGCTAAACGTGAAGCAGATTTCGCTGGCTTCCAAGTAACAGAAGCCATGCTGGATCAGGCGAACCAAGATGCGCTGTTTCTGCACTGCCTGCCTGCACACCGCGGCGAAGAGATCAGCCAAACGCTTCTTGAGGACCCGCGCGCCGTCGTGTGGCAGGAAGCAGGTAATCGCCTGCATGCGCAAAAAGCATTGATTGAGTTCTTACTGCTAGGCAGGGTTGCTGAGTAAGTTGCTGAAAAATAACAAGTCAGCAAAAAACTGCTGAACTTACGCTTTTTGAATACGAAAAAAGCCTCGTTTAATCAACGAGGCTTTTTTCTATAATTTGGTGAAGCGGAATTCAGTAAAGCTGCATATTGGTGGAGCCTAGCGGGATCGAACCGCTGACCTCAACACTGCCAGTGTGCGGAATTCAGTAAAGCTGCATATTGGTGGAGCCTAGCGGGATCGAACCGCTGACCTCAACACTGCCAGTGTTGCGCTCTCCCAGCTGAGCTAAGGCCCCACATACTGTACTTTTTGACAGCGAGGCGGATACTACGTTGAACCTTCCCCTCGGTCAAGTTTTTGCACCTTCAGACCTAACTAATTCCCCTTTGCCTTCAGCTGTGGCACTCTATACGCGACTAATTAAGATCTACATGCAATTAACAAGATCTATATGCAATTAAAAAGATAGAGTAGCGAACAAGGCCAACGCCTGAGCCCATGATGTTTCCATGCAGGAGCCTGCCCCTTGATCAGTGTACTTATCGCCGATGATCATCATCTAGTAAGAACTAGCATTGCTCACCTGCTAAACGAAGAGTGTGACATTAAAATTGTGGGCGAGGTCGATGATGGCGAAACCGCGGTGACACAGTGTCGCCATTTGAAGCCCGACATCGTGTTAATGGATATTCGCATGCCTGGCATCGGCGGGCTTGAAGCCACTCGGCGCATTCACCGTACGATGGCAGACGTTAAGGTATTAATTCTAACGGCGCATATGGAAGACAGTGTGCTGCGTCGCATGTTGGAAGCCGGAGCCTCAGGCTTTCTAAGCAAAGGCGCGGATGCGATAGAAATGACCGATGCCATACGCCAAGTGTTCCACGGTCGCCGTTACGTAAGCCAGGAAATTGCTCAACGTTTGGCGCTCTCCCACTTTACCAATGAAGATAATCCCTTTAGCCACCTCTCCCACCGTGAGCTTCAGATTGCCCTCATGATTGTTAACTGCCAGCGCGTACAAGATATCTCTGATCGCCTGCATTTAAGTCCTAAAACAGTAAATACCTACCGCTATCGACTCTTTGATAAACTACAGGTTGCCACTGACGTTGAGCTGACTCATTTAGCGCTCCGTCATGGGCTGGTCGAGGGGTTTGACGCTACCTAGCTATAACCCCAACTCCCCCTGCTGTTATCGGGTACCGACACGCTGACATGACTTTTGATTCAAAACAGTTCTTGAGCTCGGTAAGCACCTCTCCTGGGGTTTATCGTATGCTTGATGAACAAAGCAATACGCTCTACGTGGGTAAAGCTAAGCGCTTAAAAGCACGCTTGGCCAGCTATTTCCGTGGCCAGTTAAACACCAAAACCCAGGCCATGGTTGGACGCATCGCCGACATCCAAGTCACCGTGACGCGCACTGAAACCGAAGCGCTTCTGCTCGAACAGACGCTAATCAAACAACTGCGTCCGCCCTACAACATTTTGCTCCGCGATGATAAATCTTACCCTTTTGTTTTTGTTACTGACCGCCATTCGTATCCTGCGCTCGAGTATAAGCGCGTCCGCCAACGCAGTGATGATGGTCGCTATCTAGGCCCCTACCCTAGCAGCGGGGCCGTGCGTGAAAGCCTTGCGTTGATGCAAAAAATATTTCGAATCCGCAATTGTGAAGATAGTGTCTTTGCCCACCGTTCACGTCCCTGTTTGCAGTATCAAATTCAGCGCTGTAGCGCCCCTTGCGTCGATTATATCTCTGCTGAAGATTATCAGCGCGACCTTGAACACGCCGTAATGTGCCTGGAAGGTAAAAGCGAGCATGTTACCGAAGAATTGATGAAAGCGATGGAAGCCGCCAGCCAAGCTCTCAATTTTGAGGAAGCCGCTCGCCTGCGCGACCAAGTACAGCAATTGCGGCAACTTCAACAGCGTCAGTTTGTCGACACGGGCGGCGGCGATGCCGATGTTTTTGCTCTCGCTCAACGCCCTGGCGCGCTTGGTGTTTCAGTGCTAAGCGTTCGCGATGGTCGGCTATTGGGGGCACGCCATCACACGCCTAAAAACGATCTGGACCTACCCCTTGAGACGCTGCTCACTGAAGTCGTTAGCCAATACTATTTTGGCCAGCCGCATAACGTTCCCAATGAAGTCATTACGAGCCACCCGCTGGACGATAGCGAGCTTATCGCCGAAGCACTGACTCAGCATGCAGGAAAACGCATTCGTGTAACCAGCCAAGTTCGCGGCTACCGTGCGCAGTGGCAACAACTTGCCATTACCAACGCGGAACAACAGCTGGCCTCACAACTGGCCAATCAAACACAGCTGACCCAGCGCTTTACCGCGCTACAGAAAGCACTGGGCTTAGCAGAGACGCCGCAGCGCTTGGAGTGTTTTGACATTAGCCACAGCCATGGCGAAGCGACCGTTGCCTCCTGCGTCGTGTTTGATCATCAAGGCCCGCGTAAAAGCGACTACCGCCACTTCCGCATTGAAGGAGTGGCTGCCGGCGATGATTACGCCGCCATGCAGCAGGCTCTCACACGACGCCTCAAGCGGGTAAAAAGCGGGGAAGCAGTCGCCCCCGACATCCTGATTGTCGACGGTGGCAAGGGTCAGCTCAATATGGCCCGCGACGTGTTTCAAGAGCTCGATATCACCAACATTATCTTGTTGGGTGTAGCCAAAGGCACAACGCGTAAAGCAGGGCTTGAAAGCCTGTTTTTAGAAACCGCCGACAACCCACTCAATCTGGACCCGGCATCCCCAGCCCTGCACTTGATCCAGCACATCCGCGATGAGTCACACCGCTTTGCCATTGCAGGCCACCGCGCCCAACGTGACAAAGCGAGACGCACCTCAACGCTGCAGGATATACCGGGCATCGGCCCTAAACGCAGGCGGGAACTGCTGCGTTTTTTTGGTGGACTGCAAGGGGTGCAAAAAGCCAGCCGCGACGAACTCGCCCGTGTACCTGGCATTAATGCCTCGTTAGCCGAGAGTATTTACCGGGCACTCAACGGATAAACTCCTCGTTGGCATGGATGCTATCGGCCAAGGGGGATAGAATGAGCCCCAGACACTTCGAATCCTCTGATTTTCCGGCAAGGATCGCACCCTGCGATGAATATACCTAACATACTAACATTGGCGAGAATCGCCTTTATTCCGCTACTGGTGGTGCTGTTTTATCTGCCCTTCAGCTGGAGCATGCCCGTAGCGGCAGGCCTTTTTGGTCTGGCCTCGATTACCGATTGGCTGGATGGCTATTTAGCGCGACGCTGGAATCAGTCAACGCCTTTTGGCGCTTTTTTAGACCCGGTAGCTGACAAGCTCATGGTCGTCGTCGCTCTGGCACTCTTAATTGAGCGCTTTGATAGCGCAGTGTTAACGCTACCCGCCCTAGTCATTATTGGCCGTGAAATTGTCATTTCCGCGTTACGCGAGTGGATGGCCGAAATGGGCAAGCGAGGCATGGTGGCCGTGTCATGGGTAGGCAAACTGAAAACAACGCTGCAAATGGTTTCGCTGCTAATCTTGCTGGCACTTCCTCCCGCCCATGAGTTTGCTCTTTTAGGCATTGTGGTGCTCTATGCCGCCGCTATTTTAACGTTGTGGTCGATGTTTCAATATCTGAAAGCCGCCTGGCCGCACCTTAGCCGCTCCATGTAAGCTGCTGATAAGTAAATAAGGAACTCTAGCTAATTCATTGATTGACAAGCTGGTGGCGATCCGTATAATTCGCCCTCGAGTCGAGCGGGAATAGCTCAGTGGTAGAGCATCGCCTTGCCAAGGCGAGGGTCGGGAGTTCGAATCTCCTTTCCCGCTCCAACTTGGATAGCGTGGTAAAGCAAGAGTGGTCGTGAGCTGGAACGCCAGCCCGGTCGATCTCCTTTCCCGCTCCAACGACTCTTGAGGCTGGATGGCAGAGTGGTTATGCAGCGGACTGCAACTCCGTGTACGCCGGTTCGATTCCGACTCCAGCCTCCATCTTTGTACAGCTGTGTTGTTCTAAACAGCGAAACAGCATTGTGATGTTCTGCCCGGATGGCGAAATCGGTAGACGCAAGAGACTTAAAATCTCTCGGGGGCAACCCCGTGCCGGTTCAAGTCCGGCTCCGGGCACCATTATCTAGCATTAATTTCTCTATCTTCGCTTTCCCTATCTTTACTTTTTCTGCACCTCTCCTTCTATCACTGGCTACTTCCACAGCCATTTAGCTCCTATTTTGATTACCTCTTCACGCTGCATTTAGCCCAGCCTTTTCCGGCGCGCGAACAACGTTCTTTTCTAGTCCTCAAACATCGCTAAACATTAATCGCTACGCTATGATGCCTGCCTTCTGTATTTTAGCGCTATGCAAACGCTAGCTATATTTAGTGTGTGCAAGATTTCGGTCAGCATGAAGGAGAGCGGTCACATGACCACGCCAACATCCGATGTACTTATCATTGGCGGCGGTGTCGCTGGATTAACCCTTGCTCTGGAAATTGCTGATCATCTATCAGTGACCCTGGTTCGTCCCGCTCAAGATGATCACGGCGCCAGCCGATGGGCACAAGGCGGCATTGCTGCAGTCCTCTCGCCAGATGACGACCTAGAAACGCACATCAACGACACGTTAATTGCTGGCGATGGGCTATGTGAAACAGAGGCGGTGCGCTTTACTGTTACCCACGGCCCCGCTGCCATACAGTGGTTGATCGATAAGGGCGTTCCTTTTACGCCAGAGACCGACCCTGCAGCGCGCTACCCGTATCACCTGACCCGCGAAGGCGGCCACAATGCTCGGCGCATCATCCACGCCGACGATGCCACCGGTCGCGCTGTAGTAGACACCCTATTAAACAACGTTGCACAACACCCCAACATTACTCAGCGCAACGACCTTACAATCGTAGGTCTGTTGCAAGATAACCAAGGTGCCTGCCGCGGTGCCTATGGCTGTGATGCTCACTTACAATGGCGCTCGCTGACTGCACGCTACACTGTCTTGGCCACCGGCGGAGCAAGTGGCCTTTACCGCCATACCACCACTCCCGCGCCAAGCAGCGGCGAAGGCATGATGATGGCTGCAGCGCTTGGTGCACGGCTAGTTAACCTAGAGTTTCAGCAGTTTCACCCAACCTGTCTGTATGACCCAGAAGGCCCGGCGTTTTTAATTAGCGAGGCGGTTCGCGGTGAAGGGGGGCATTTGCTTGATGAATATGGCCAGCGTTTTATGCCAGCGCTGGATAAGCGCGCAGAACTAGCCCCCCGCGATGTGGTCGCTCGCGCTATTGATGCCGAAATACAGCGGGGCACGCGGGGCCATGTGTGGCTGGATATTCGCCACTTGGGGGAAAAAGCGATTTACCACCACTTTCCCACTATTTTGTCCCACTGCGCCTCACGAGGCATAGATATCACGAAGCAAGCTATTCCCGTGGTGCCTGCGGCTCATTATAGTTGTGGAGGTGTCGCCACTAACCTGCAAGGCGCTACAGACGTTACAAACCTATATGCCATCGGTGAAACAGCCTACACGGGATTGCATGGCGCCAACCGAATGGCCAGTAACTCATTACTAGAGTGCTTAGTATTTGCGCACAGCTGTGCTAACGCATTGAAGGAACAAGGCGACGCCTCTCCAAGTGTCGAATTTGAGCCTCCGGCACAAGCCGCAGCCATTGCCTTACCCAAAACAGTGTTCAACGATATGCGTCATCGCATGCGGGCTATCATGAGCCAGCAGGTTTCTATTGTGCGCAGTACTGCCGGGCTAAGCACCGCCTTGAAACATTTGAAGGCACTGCTAACCCGCTTGGAAGAGATGGAAGGAGCGCTAGCAGACCCCGAAGGCAAACGCTTACAGCAAGCGCTTCAATTAGCACTTTTAACGGTGCTGGCGGCACAGCAGCGACATGAGTCAAGAGGACTGCACTTCACCACCGACTGGTCCCAACAGCAGTCGCTGGCCGTCGCCTCTTCGCTTACCATGAAAGATTTAGCGGCCTGGCCGGTGGAATAACTGCCTCACCTCACGCAGGCTTTCAGAAGGTGCGCTATCGGGCCACAGCCAAACCCGCTGCTTCCCGATATAAAGCCCTATTAACCAGGGCCCTAAATAGTCACAGCGCACCTGATGCTCTTCACCCAGCTCTTCATTTAGCTTTTCGCCCACTTCCTCACTGAGCATCGGTCCACTCCCTACCGACTTCCGATTACGTGTCAGCAGCCAGCGGCCATGAAATACCGACGCTGTCGATGTTAGTGAAAGCAGTCCTTCCGGTTGATATAGATAGGCGCGCCAACCAAGAGCAACGCCTAGCACTATCAGTGCCAAAGCGGCTAGCTTACCTCCCACCCAGTAGCCCAGCATCGCAATGACCATAAACAGACAGCATTGCGTAAGCTGCCACAGCCTAGAGGGTACGATAGGCAGAATTATCGGTGGTTTCAGCATGCTCAACGATCATTTGTACGATACGCCGCTGGCTGGGTTCTTCAGGCCACTCGCGATGCATTAGCCACACAAAAAGGTCCTGATCCTCACCTTCAATGAGCTGCTGATAGGCAAGCTGGTCCGCTTCACAAAGGTGGTCAAAACGCTGTTCAAGAAAAGGGATAAGCAGCAGATCAAGCTCCCACATACCACGCCGAGAGTGCCAATAAAGCCGTTTGCGCAAAATGGCAGCAGGGGAATTGTCGTCGTTCAACGTCATCCGCTCCAATCAAATAAATGAGGAGCCAGTATACCTAAGCTGTGGGGTCGCGCCAGCGCCCTCCTTCGCCTATGCTGTTAATGAGTCTAGAACCTTGTTTTATCTGAATTGTTTTATATTCAATTGAGCAGTATGCTGAATTGAATATTAATGAGGTCGAGAGTGCGTCACGGCCTTCAATGTTCGCAGGGAGCTAACCGATGACTAAATCTGAATTAATCGAACAAATTGCGATGCGTCAGCCGGAATTATCCGCCAAAGACGTTGAAACGGCAGTGCGTATTATTCTGGACGATATGACGGATTCTCTCTCCAGCGGTGGACGCGTTGAGATCCGTGGCTTCGGCAGTTTTTCTTTGCACTATCGGGAACCGCGCGTAGGGCGTAACCCAAAAACAGGTGATGCGGTTGATCTTGAAGGCAAATATGTGCCGCATTTTAAGCCTGGCAAAGAGCTACGCGAACAGGTAGATGCTAGTCGAGCACTCGGTTACTAAACGCGGCTATGGGTTATCCGACCTTCAGCGGGATGACGTCGCCGCTTGAGTCGTACACAATAGCGTTACCGTGAACGTCACAGACTAGGAAATTCAAATGCGTTGGATCAAAGGGCTGATTCTGGCCGTCATTTTGCTGATAGTAGTACTCGTAGGTATTCTGTTTGCCGTTAATAATCAGCAAACGATTGCCTTGAACCTTATTTGGCTAGAGCTACCCGCTATATCGCTCTCGGTCTGGCTGCTCGCGACATTAGTATTTGGTGTCGTGCTGGGCATGCTCGCAATGTTAGGCGTCTACGTCCGATTAAAAGCAACCCTGGCCCGTAGTCAACGACAGAATAAGCAGCAACGTAAAGAGCTCGATAGCCTACGTACCCAGGGGTTCAAGGAACTGGCATAAATGCTGGATGTCGCGCTGCTAAGCGTATTGGTGGCCGCCATTGCCATCGGTTACGGGTTAGGTTACCGCCAAGCTGGGCGTCGCCGACATCGTTCTCAACTGCCAGCTCAGCCCTCACAGGCACTATCGCGTGATTACTTCGTCGGGCTTAACTATTTGCTTAACGAGCAACCCGACGAAGCAATCAATATGTTCATCAGTGTGCTCGCCGTTAACAGCGAGACGGTGGATACTCACATCGCCTTGGGCAAACTATTTCGTGCCCGTGGCGAGGCCGACAGAGCGGTTAGCATTCACCAAAATCTATTGGCTCGCCCTGCCCTTTCACAGCACACCAACGAACAGATCCAGCTGGAACTTGCTCGGGATTTTATGGCGCTGGGTGTTCATGATCGTGCGCAGCGCATGCTCAATACTCTGTTGGAACATAGCGGCAATGATGACCACCGCTACGCCGCCAAACAGCTGCTAGTCGACTTATTAGAGCGTGAAAAGTCATGGCAGCAAGCAATCGATGTTGCTCAACCCTTGCTTAAACAGCATCCGAAGATGCGTCGCCCTGCGGCGCACTGGCTATGCGAGCTGGCATTGGAGGAAATTAGTGAAGCCAGCCGACCGCTGGCGAAAAAGCATCTCAAAAAAGCCCTGCAGTTGGATGAGAAATGCGTTCGTGCCAGCTTATTATTAGCTGAGCTAGAGATGGACAACGGGCATTATACCCGCGCTATTGAGCGATTAGACAGCATTCCGCACCAGGACACAGCCCACACTCCCACCATGCTACCTGCTCTCAAGCACGCCTATTTGCGTAATAATGATGAAGCAGGCTACGAAGCCCACCTCTACCACCTGCTTGAACAAACCCCTTACACCAGTATCATTATTGCGCTAGGGCAGCTCGTTCATCAGCGTGACGGCGTTGACAAAGCCATTGAATTGATCGGCGAACGCCTGCGCGCAGTACCGAGCCTAGGCGGGCTGGATTATTTGATTGACCTGTATATTGAAAGCCAGCGGCTTAGCGGAAAAACCTCTCCGGATACGCGTCTACTATTACTAAAGCATCATACCGATGCACTCCTTCTTAACCGTACGCGCCACCGCTGCCAACGCTGTGGCTTCGCCAGCGATTCCCTACAGTGGCAATGCCCCAGCTGTCGCTTTTGGGGAACAATTAAGCCGGTTATTGGTGTCGAGGGAGAATAGTCACCATCTCAGTGTATCAATCAACACCAACTATCGACGCCCTAACTCCGACTCAATCGCCTCCAGCGCCTCCATAGGGTCTGCGGCCTGAGTAACGGGTCGCCCGATCACTAAGTGGCTACTACCCGCTTCAATGGCTTTGCTAGGAGTCATAATTCGCTGTTGGTCATTCGCAGCTGCAAAGCTTGGCCGAATACCAGGTGTTACCTTCAAGAACGGTTCACCGCACGACACATGAAGCTGCGAAGCCTCTTGGGCGGAACAGACCACACCGTGTAAGCCACTCTGTTTTGCCAGCAACGCCAAGCGCTCCACGTGCTCAGCCAATGAGACATTGATACCAATATCGGCCAAGTCATCAGCCTGCATACTGGTTAATACAGTGACGGCGATTAAATGGGTAGTTAAGCCACGTTGTTCCAGGCGCTGTATGGCGGCTTCCATCATCCGCCTGCCACCGCTGGCATGGACATTGACCATCCAGACGCCCTGCTCCGCTGCCGCCTGCACTGCACTCGCAACGGTATTGGGGATGTCGTGAAATTTAAGATCTAAAAACACCTCAAACCCACGCCCATGCAACGCCTCAAGCACGGCAGGGCCGCTGCGAGTGAATAGCTCTTTACCGACTTTAACCCGGCAGCGAGCAGGGTCTAACTGATCGGCCATACAGAGCGCTGCGTCTAATGACGGGTAATCAAGCGCAATAATTATCGGGGAATCAGTGGCCACAATATCGCTCCAAATATGTTTTCAGCCATTATATCAGGCTCCCTACTCTCCTCGCGCCCTCGTGATGTAAGCCATTTGCCATACGTCTCTAGCTAAAAACTTACAACGACTGTCATATATCACTGACATAAACGTCCACGCTATAACGCTAAGTTAGTAGTGTAGTGGCGTTTATCTAGCTAATTGGTAAGTCAAGTACAAGTAATCACCGCTTTTAAACTTCGCTCACGCAATAAATGCAACCTATCGTTATTAAAAGGATCTCGAGGATGACTATGACACTTAAAAGAATCTTTGCCGCATTACTGTTCTCTATGAGCTTAGGGTTCTCCAGTGGCGTGCTGGCCCAAGACGTAGCCCCCATTAACGTTAATACCGCTGATGCTGAACTGCTGGCCGAATTGCCTGGTATTGGGCCAAGCCGAGCCGATGCGATCATTGAAGAGCGCGAAACGAATGGTGCCTTCGAAAGCGCTGATGACCTTGCCCGCGTTAGCGGCATTGGACCAGCAACCGTTGACCGCATGCGCGACCAAGTAGCGTTTGAAGAGTAAATACTAGCCAGTTGATCACTACCACAGCCCGGTAGCGCTAAAGCATACCGGGCAATTATAAATACAATTTTTTAATACAAGCCCTTAAATGACCCACAGGTTCATAAAAGTGTGCACGGGCATGGCTTCAAGAGCCGCTTGTTCATTGCATACCTCAGCAATTTTCTTGCATCGGCTTGCTGGAAAACGTGTCGCTAAGTGTTGCTCAAATTTAGCTACCAACAACGGCATACCCTCCTCCCGCCGACGCTGGTGACCAACAGGATACTCTACGACGACTTTATCAGTTGCGCTGCCATCATTGAAAAAGACCTGTACTGCATTAGCGATAGAACGCATTCCGGGGTCGTGATAAGCCGCCGAATACTGGGCATCCTCCTCAACCACCATTTTGTTACGCAGCACATCGATCATCGGATGGGCGGCATGAAAGCTGTCTTCATAATGGTCAGCGGTGAGTGTGCCAAAAATAAGGGGGACCGCGGTCATATATTGCAAACAATGATCGCGGTCCGCCGGGTTAGCCAATGCACCAGTTTTGGAAATAATCCGAATAGCCGAATCGTGGGTAGTCAGTACGACTTTATCGATCTCGGCCAAGCGATCTTTAACCTGCGGGTGAAGCGCCACAGCGGCCTCACAAGCCGTTTGGGCATGGAACTCTGCCGGGAATGAGATTTTGAACAGGATATTCTCCATCACATAACTACCGAACTCGCGTTGAAAACGTAGACGGCGGTCAGGTTCCGGCTTCAGACTCAAATCTTTATTGGCGTGGCTAAACAGCACATCGTAAAAGCCCCATTGGGGCGCTGACAGTGCACTGGGAATGCCCATTTCTCCACGCAAGGCGATATCCGCCAAGCGAACGCCTCGAGAGGTGGCATCACCCGCGGCCCAACTTTTACGCGAACCAGCGTTGGGCGCGTGGCGGTACGTCCGTAGGCTCTGGCCATCAACCCACGCATGGGAGAGCGCCGACAACAACTGCTCACGGTCAGCGCCCATCAGCTTTGCGGCGACCGCAGTAGACGCCACTTTTACTAATACCACATGATCGAGCCCAACGCGGTTAAAACTATTTTCCAGTGCAAGCACGCCCTGTATCTCATGGGCCATGATCATGGCATTAAGCACATCGCGCATTACCAGCGGCGCCTCGCCTTGGGCAACTCGCCGTTGGGAAAGGTGGTCGGCCACAGCGAGTATAGCGCCAAGATTATCCGAAGGGTGGCCCCACTCAGCGGCAAGCCACGTATCGTTATAGTCCAACCAGCGAATGATACAGCCGATATCCCATGCCGCTTTGACCGGATCAAGACACAGCGAGGTGCCCGGCACTCGTGAGCCAAACGGCACCACCGTGCCTTCCACTATTGGTCCCAGGTGCTTGGTACACTCAGGGAAGCGCAGCGCTAACAGCCCGCAGCCGAGTGTATCCATCAAGCAGTAGCGCGCGGTTTCCAACGCCTCTGAGGATTCAACCTGATAATTTAAAACGTAATCGGCAATGGCCTGCAGCTCGGGATCGTAATCCGGGCGCACATTGGCTTCGGACGTGGCGGACGGTGTGGTGGGCATAGTGCTCTCCTTCGGCTGAATCACTTACTCAGTATGGTCTAAGGCGCGCTTTCTAAAAGCTGTCGCCGGGAATCCTTACCGTTCCTTCCATCAACACCCGCGCACTGCGACTCATCACTGCCTGTTCGATATGCCAACGTCCTTCCACCTGATTCGCTTCAGCGCCTACACGCAGGCTACCAGAAGGGTGTCCAAAGGTGACCGCATTACGCTTAACACCCGATTTACCACCGTTCGCCGCCAAGTTCACCAACGTACCTTCGATCGCGGCGGCAGCTGCAATCGCAACGGCGGCCGTGCCCATCATGGCGTGGTGCAGTTTACCCATGGAAAGCGCCCGGACCAGCAGGTCAATATCGTCGGCGCTCACGACTTTACCGCTTGATGAAACGTAATCCGCCGGTGGTCCGACAATAGCCACTTTCGGTGTATGCTGGCGGTTGGCGGCTTCGCTGATATCGCTGATCAATCCCATACGCACAGCGCCGTGTGCACGAATGGTTTCAAACATCGCCAGCGCTTTACTATCGCTATTGATCGCGTCCTGGAGTTCGGTGCCGGTATAGCCAAGATCAGCAGCGTTAATAAACACTGTTGGAATACCGGCATTGATCAGGGTGGCTTTCAGCGGCCCCATCCCCGGCACTTCCAAGTCGTCCACTAAGTTACCGGTGGGAAAAATCGCCCCCTCCCCGTCTGCGGGGTCCATAAAGGCTACCGGAATCTCAGCCGCGGGAAAGGTCACGCCATCGAGTTCGAAATCACCGGTTTCCTGCACCTCTCCATTTACAACAGGCACTTTAGCTACGATAGTTTTCTGAATATTCACCTGCCAAATTCTTACCTCGACGACCCCGTTTTGTGGCAGGCGTGCTGGATCAACCAGGCCGTTGGCAATCGCAAAGGGGCCTACCGCCGCCGACAGGTTGCCGCAATTGCCGCTCCAATCTATAAAGGGTTTGTCGATGGATACCTGACCGAACAGGTAATCCACATCATGCTCCGGCGACTCACTCTTAGACAAAATAACCGTCTTACTGGTGCTCGAAGTTGCCGCCCCCATACCATCTATTTGTTTTTCGTAGGGGTCGGGGCTACCAATGACTCGTAGCAATAGCTTATCCCGAGCGGAACCGGGCTGCTGGGCCGCTTCGGGTAAATCGCTGAGTTTAAAGAAAACGCCCTTGCTGGTGCCGCCGCGCATATAGGTCGCGGGGATTTTTATTTGCGGCACGTTGCTGGTTTGCGTTATATCGGTCATCTGTTTTTCACTCCGAGAGGCAACATCTATTAAGCCGCCGTGGATTCAAGGAAGTCCTGGGCAAAGCGCTGCAGTACGCCACCCGCAGTGTAAATCGACACCTCCTCAGCGGTATCCAGACGGCACTTCACCACGACACGCTCACTTTCACCATTATGCCGATGAACCACGAGCGTGAGCATCGCACCTGGCGAAACAGCACCTTCCACATCAAACATTTCGGTGCCATCCAAGCCTAATGTTAGGCGAGTGGTGCCGGGTTCGAACTCCAGCGGCATCACACCCATACCAATCAGGTTAGTGCGGTGAATACGCTCAAAGCCCTCCGCGGCAATCGCTTCCACGCCCGCCAGCGCCACGCCTTTGGCCGCCCAGTCCCGCGAGGAACCCTGGCCATAATCTGCGCCCGCGATAATGATCAGCGGCTGCTTACGAGCCATGTAGGTTTCGATAGCCTCCCACATGCGGGTAACTTCACCTTCGGGCTCTATTCGCGCCAACGAACCCTGTTTTACGCTGCCATCGGCATCACGCACCATCTCATTAAATAACTTGGGGTTGGCAAACGTGGCGCGCTGAGCGGTAAGGTGATCGCCACGGTGGGTCGCGTAGGAATTAAAGTCTTCCTCCGGCACCCCCATTTTGGCCAGATACTCACCTGATGCGCTATTAAGCTGAATAGCGTTGGAGGGCGAGAGGTGATCGGTGGTGATATTATCCGGTAGAATCGCTAGCGGGCGCATACCTTTCAGGGTACGTTCTTTGGCCATATTGCCTTCCCAATAGGGCGGGCGACGAATATAGGTGCTCTGAGGCCGCCAGTCATACAGTGGGCTCACTTGGGCACGGGCGCTTTTGTCCAAGTCAAACATAGGAATATAGGTCTGCCGGAACTGCTCCGGCTTTACCGATGCTTTCACAATCGCATCGATCTCTTCATCGGCTGGCCAGATATCCTTTAAGGTAACGGGGTTGCCTGCCTGATCCACACCCAGGGCGTCCTTTTCGATATCAAAACGAATCGTGCCTGCAATCGCGTAAGCGACTACTAGCGGCGGTGAGGCCAAAAAGGCCTGCTGAGCATGAGGATGAATCCGCCCATCGAAGTTACGATTACCGGAAAGTACGGCGGTTGCGTAGAGATCGCGCTCGATAATCTCCTGCTGAATTTTGGGATCCAGCGCCCCGGACATGCCGTTACAGGTGGTGCAGGCGTAAGCCACGACTCCGAAGCCAAGGTTTTCAAGCTCGCTCATCAATCCGGCTTCTTCCAGGTACATCTTGACGGTTTTCGAGCCGGGCGCCAGCGACGACTTCACCCAGGGTTTACGCAGCAAACCTAGCCGGTTGGCATTACGTGCAATCAGTCCGGCGGCGACCATATTGCGCGGGTTGGACGTGTTGGTACAACTTGTAATAGCGGCAATAATGACGGCACCGTCAGGCATCTTGCCCGCTTTCTCTTCTTCGCGTGCTGCTTCGAGGCCCACTGCAATGCCGCGCTGAGCAAGCTCTGAAGTAGGCAGATGGGCGTGGGGGTTCGAGGGCCCGGCCAAGGTGCGGTGTACCGATGAGAGGTCAAAGGTCAGCACACGTTCGTACTCAACCTCGGTCAAACTGTCCGCCCACAGGCCGGTGTGTTTGGCATAGGTTTCCACCAGCGCGACCTGCTCATCTTCACGGCCGGTAAGCTTCAAGTAGTCGATAGTTTGGCCATCGATGTAGAACATCGCTGCGGTCGCGCCGTACTCGGGCGTCATGTTGGAGATAGTGGCACGATCACCGACGGTCAGTGCATTGGCTCCTTCGCCAAAAAACTCAAGGTAAGCACCCACTACCCGCTCTTTGCGCAGGAACTCGGTAATCGCCAGCACCATGTCGGTGCCGGTAATCCCCGGCTGCAGCTTACCGGTCAGCTCCACGCCGACGATATCCGGCAGGCGCATCATGGAGGCGCGTCCCAACATTACACTTTCGGCCTCGAGACCACCGACACCTACGGAAATCACGCCGAGGGCATCCACCATAGGTGTATGGCTATCGGTGCCCACACAGGTATCCGGGTAGGCAATACCGTCGCGGTTCTGTACCACTGGCGACATCTTCTCCAGATTGATCTGGTGCATAATGCCGTTGCCGGGCGGAATCACATCGACGTTCTCGAATGCCGTCTTGGTCCAGTTGATAAAGTGGAAACGGTCATCGTTGCGGCGGTCTTCAATGGCACGATTTTTCTCGAAGGCGCCCTCTTCGGAGCCTGCATGTTCCACCGCCAGTGAGTGATCGACAATCAGCTGGGTCGGCACCACCGGGTTGACCTTGGCGGGGTCACCGCCCTTTTCGGCGATGGCGTCGCGCAAACCAGCCAGGTCGACCAGCGCGGTCTGGCCGAGGATATCGTGACAGACGACGCGCGCCGGGTACCAAGGGAAGTCAAGGTCGCTCTTGCGCTCGATCAGCTGTTTTAGCGCATCGGTGAGAAGCTCGGGATCGCAGCGGCGCACAAGCTGTTCCGCCAGCACACGAGAAGTATAGGGCAGCTGCGCATAGGCACCGGGCTGGATATCTTCCACCGCCTCGCGCGCATCAAAAAACTCAAGCGCTGTGCCAGGCAGCGGTTTACGGTATTGGGTATTCATAGCAGGCAGACTCACAAGAAGGAGGAGCGGAAAAAAGCCCGGCGTCCAAGTCACCGGGCAGCAAGGCGGTTCAGTCTCGCGCTTCTATCGGCACCCACTCGCTCTTCTCGGGGCCGGTGTAATCGGCACTAGGACGAATAATGCGGTTGTTGGCACGCTGTTCGAATACGTGGGCCGCCCAGCCAGTCAGCCGCGACATAACAAAAATCGGTGTAAACAGCTTGGTGGGTATATCCATGAAGTGGTATGCACTGGCATGGAAAAAGTCTGCGTTGCAGAACAGTTTTTTCTCACGCCACATGACCGCTTCGACTCGCTCAGAAACCGGATAAAGCACTTTGTCGCCGACATCGTCTGAGAGCTTCTTGGACCAGTGCTTGATGATCTCGTTGCGTGGGTCGGATTCGCGATAAATCGCGTGACCGAAGCCCATGATCTTGTCCTTGCGCTCCAGCATGCCCATGATCTTGCTTTCCGCTTCTTCCGGCGACTGCCAATCTTCGATCATCGCCATGGCTGCTTCGTTAGCGCCGCCATGCAGTGGACCGCGCAGGGAACCGATCGCCCCGGTCACGCAGGAGTGCATATCGGAAAGCGTCGAGGCACACACCCTAGCAGTAAAGGTAGAGGCGTTGAACTCGTGTTCGGCGTAAAGAATCAGCGAGACGTTCATTACCCGCGCATGCAGTTCAGAGGCAGGTTCGCCGCGCAACATATTGAGGAAATGGCCGCCGACTGAATCATCATTCGTTTCGGTATCAATGCGTACGCCGTCGTGCGAGAAGCGATACCAGTAGCAGATAATCGAGGGCAGCACCGCTAGCAACCGGTCGGCGACGTCTTGCTGCTGATCAAAGTTTTCCTCGGTCTCAAGATTACCCAGCATCGAAGTGCCGGTGCGCATCACATCCATCGGGTGCGCATCTTTAGGAATTTGCTCAAGCACTGTTTTCAGCGCATCGGGCAGCCCACGCAGGCTTTTCAGCTTGCTTATGTAGTGGTCCAACTCATCCTGGTTGGGCAACTTGCCCTTTAACAGCAGGTAAGCGACTTCCTCGAATTTAGCTTTTTCGGCGAGCTCTTTGATATCGAATCCACGGTAGGTCAGGCCTGAGCCGGTTTTGCCTACCGTACACAGCGCGGTGGAACCGGCGCTCTGACCACGCAGTCCTGCACCTGTCACGGGTTTATCAGCCATGGTGTGTCTCCTATTACTGCTTTTATTTTAAATTGTGTTTTTCAAATATGATCGAACGTTAACTGGCGTTTGGCTTACTGGTCGTCGCCCTGTTCGGCAAACAGTGCGTCGAGCTTTTGTTCAAAGTCGTGGTAGTTCAAAAAATCGTAGAGCTCGTCGCGAGTCTGCATCAGTGGCACGACGTCTTTTTGATGGCCGTTGTCGAGGATGCTTTGATAGACCTGAAGCGCCGCTGCGTTCATGGCTCGGAACGCAGAGAGCGGGTAAAGCACCATGCGACAGCCAACGTCGCCCAACTCAGATTGGGTAAACAGTGGCGTAGCGCCGAACTCGGTGATATTGGCCAAAATCGGCGCATTGACCCGTTCACAGAAAGCTTTGTAATCATCCAGCGTGTGGACCGCTTCGGCAAAAATAGCATCAGCACCCGCCTCTACGCAGGCGTTGGCGCGTTCAATGGCCGCATCAAGCCCCTCTTTTTGGAAAGCGTCAGTGCGGGCAATTAAATAGAAATCGGGGTCGATCTTGGCATCTGCTGCCGCTTTAATGCGATCCACCATTTCTTGCTGGGTAACAATCGCCTTGTTGGGACGATGGCCACAACGCTTTTGGGCGACTTGATCTTCCATATGCACCGCCGCCACGCCGGCACGCTGCATCTCTTTAACGGTGCGGGCGATATTAAAGGCGCCGCCCCAGCCGGTATCGATATCCACCAGCAGCGGCAGCTCGGTGGCACCGCAGATACGGTGGGCATCTTCGACGACGTCATTCATGGTCGTCATGCCCAGATCCGGCAAGCCGAAGGAAGCGTTGGCAACACCGCCGCCGGAAAGATAAATTGCCTGGTGGCCCACTTTTTCGGCCATCAGCGCAGTGTACGCATTTATAGTGCCTAAGATCGGCAGTGGCCGGTTCGCCTCTAGCGCAGCCCGAAAACGCGCACCGGGAGTCATCTGGGACATGAGGAGTTACTCCTGTTGTTAATTTTAGTTATGTTTTAACTTTCTGATGTTAAAGCTGTCTGTGCGAGGGTCGCCGCATAGCGGTCCGCCACATTGGCACGTGAGGCGCTAACATGGCGTCGCATCAATAGCTCGGCTAACTCTGCGTCTCCCGCTTCGATGGCATCCACAATACGGTGGTGTTCCACAAAAGCACGCTGCGGTCGTGTGCCGCTGGCACTAAACTGGGTGCGATAAAGACGCACAAGGTAGTAAAGATCGTCGCATAGCAGGTTCATCAACATCTTGTTATGACTGCCCTGAACGATGCAGTAATGAAAATCGAGATCACCTTCACGCTGGTAGTAGGCTTCGCCACGCTTCAGGTCCGCTTGGCCTTCATGCAGTGCCAATACATCACGCAACCCTTGAATTTCATTGGGCGACATGTGCTCTGCAGCCAGCCGGGCAGCCATGCTCTCTAAGGCTTCACGCAGGTCAAAGAGCTCTAAAAGCTCTTTCATGGAAAGCTGAACCACCCTCGCGCCCACATGAGGAACGCGTTCAATTAATCGGTGCGCTTCAAGGCGTCGCATCGCTTCGCGCAGCGGCCCTCGTGAAATACCGTAGGTTTTAGATAGTCCGGGCTCGGTAATTTTACTGCCGGGAGCGAGTTCGCCGCGCACGATGGCATCCTGCAACTGATGAAATACCCGCTCTGCGAGCGTGCGTACTTCGGGCACAGCTGTCTCAGGGGGGGTAGCCTCACCCCCCTCTGTTTCAGATAAAACATTGGCGGCTGTTAGCGAGTTAGAAGCAAGTGTTGCCATGATTAATTGTCGACAATTGGAAAGTAAGCAAACTCTAGCGCGTGCCAATTGAGCCGTCAACTAACCTCGTTTACCGATTTTATACGCCTTTCGTTGTACTCGCAGGCGAAATCCGCCTTAGCCTGTCAACAATTAGCCCTTAATGGTAGGTAGTCCTCTAGCGGTACGTGAGAAAGGCGTCAAAGGTTAGCGCTGGTGTCATTGTCTACGCCCCTCTAAAATGGCTCGCCCTTACCTGGCCAGGCATTTGCTTAATGAACAAGGCGTTGACGATAACTCCCTTGCCCTACTCACCCGACCCCCTGGGAGTATTCGCTTGCCTGCGCGCCAGACCCGGCGCGGTATTGCTTGACAGTGGCCGCCCGGTTGCTACCGGCCGCTTTGACATCATCAGTAGCGACCCCATTGCCATGTTGGAAGTGTTCAGTGATGGCAATGCCCAGCTCTTGTCGGACCAGCTCAGCCCCCCGCTGTCTTTATCCAACGATGCATTTGCGCTTCAGCAATGGTTACTGGACCAGCTTGATATCCCAAACGAACCCAGTGAACTGCCCTTTCTAGGCGGACTAATTGGTTATTGGGGCTATGATTTAGGCCGCGAATCACAAGCTATCTCCAGCCTTCAAGCGAGAGCCGTTTTATTACCTCACGCACGGCTAGGGCTTTATGACTGGTGTATTTCCCTTGATCACGTGACCCAGCAGGCATGGTTAATCGCCACACCGGAACGCCGTGAGCAGGTAGAGGACTGGCTGACCCAGGCGCCAGTAGAAACTAGCTCTTTTACTTTAAATAGCGCCTTCAAAGCCGAGCTTAGCCATGCCCAATACATCAACCGCTTTAACGTTGTGCAATGTTACATTCGGGAAGGCGACTGCTATCAGATCAATTTGGCTCAGCGCTTCTATGCCGACTATCAGGGGGATGAATGGCAGGCGTATTTAAGGTTACGTCAAGCAACCCCCACGCCCTTTTCAGGTTTTATGGCCTGGGATGACAAGGCCGTTCTCTCTCTCTCGCCAGAACGCTTTATTCAATGCCGCAACGGCGAGGTTGAAACACGGCCCATCAAGGGCACTCGCCCCCGCGGGGCGACACTTGAAGAAGACCAGGCGCTAGCGGAGCAGTTATTGAACAGCCGAAAAGATCGCGCTGAGAATGTGATGATCGTTGATTTACTACGCAACGATCTTGGGCGAGTGTGCCAGCCTGGCTCCATTACCGTGCCGCAACTGTGCCGATTAGAAAGCTATCCGAACGTGCATCACCTGGTTAGCGTGGTAAAAGGGATACTCGCCGACAGCTATACGCCACTGGCACTTCTCAAGGCGGCATTTCCCGGCGGCTCAATTACTGGCGCACCCAAAATTCGCGCCATGCAGATTATTGATGAATTAGAACCCTGCCAGCGCAGTGTCTATTGCGGCAGCCTGGGCTATGTCGATGTACGCGGCAGCATGGATACGTCAATTGCTATTCGCACCATGGTTGCCGAAGCGGGAAGATTGCATGTGTGGGGCGGCGGAGGCTTGGTGGCAGACTCTCAAGCGGACGAAGAGTACACCGAGACATTGGATAAAATCCGCCATCTCATCAGCGCTTTGGAATAAGCGGCGTAAATTATAAGTCAAAAAGGAATATAAAAGCCTAACCAAACGGTATTGGGGGAACATGGCTTGGGTTTGGTAGCCTAGGGCTGACTTTTACCTATTAATAGGAGGCGACATGTCCTCAGCGCTTGAAGCGATAAACCGCGACTTTGCTAATAATCCCCAAGGCCTAGTTGAATGGGCGCTGGCCCAGGGTTCACGCCCAATTTGTACTACTAACTTTCGCCCCTTTGAGGCGGTCATTCTCCACATGGTTAGCCAAGTGCGCCCGGACATTCCCATTGTTTGGATGGACAGCGGTTACAACACCGAGGCAACCTATCAGTTCGCCGACGAGGTGATACAACAGCTGAATCTGAATATCGTGAGCTTTGTGCCCCGGCGCACCCGCGCCCACCGCGAAGCGCTGGATGGCCCCATGCCTGGGATAGACGACCCACGCCATGCGGCCTTTACGCAGGAGGTTAAGCTTGAACCCTTCGAGCGTGCATTGCGTGAAATGCAGCCCGATGTCTGGTTCACCGCGCTACGCGCCGAAGACACGCCGGAGCGCGCCAAAATGCAGCCGGTTAGCCGCAACACCGACGGGCTTCTAAAAGTAGCGCCACTTCTGCAGTGGAGCGCTAAGGAGATGTACCAGTATTTACAAGCGCATAACCTGCCTAACAATTTCGACTATTTTGACCCCACCAAGGTAGAAGAAAAGCGCGAATGCGGTCTGCATTTACAACACTAACGATTAATACTCAGGCAGGTCCAGATCATCGAACAGAGACTGCTCATGACGCGGGCCTGCCGTTAGCGCTTCATCTACACGGTCGCGCGTTAAGTGGGGTGCAAAGCGCTCCAGGAAGTCATACATATAGCCGCGCATAAAGGTGCCACGGCGAATACCGATTTTGGTTGTAGAACTGGCAAACAAATGACTGGCCTCCAGTGCCACCAAATCATCGTCGAGTGCCTCATCGACGGCCATATGGGCCACAATACCAACCCCCATGCCCAACCTCACGTAGGTTTTAATCACGTCCGCATCGGCGGCCGTCAGTACCACGTTAGGCGTTAACCCCTTGGCTTTAAAGGCGTCATCTAACTGAGAACGACCGGTAAATCCAAAGACATAGGTCACTATAGGGTGTTCACCGAGTGCCTCAAGGGTTAACGGGCCTTGATGCGTTGCTAAAGGATGCCCCTTAGGTACCAGTACGCAACGGTTCCAGCGATAGCACGGCAATAGCACCAAGTCGGTAAATAACTCTAACGACTCAGTCGCAATGGCAAAATCCGCCTGTCCTTCACTGACCATTTGAGCGATCTGCTTTGGCGTGCCCTGCTGCATATGCAGCGCCACATCAGGATATTTTAAGGTAAATTCGCTAATAATAGGCGGCAGCGCATAGCGGGCTTGAGTATGGGTCGTGGCAATGGCCAAACTGCCACGGCGTTCGTCGCTATGCTCCTGGGCTACTTGTTTAATATTATCGGTTAGGCGCAGCACTTGCCCTGCCAGATCGATAATGGATTGTCCGGCTGGCGTTACGCGGGTGAGATGCTTGCCACTGCGGGCAAAAATCTCAACGCCAAGCTCATCTTCCAATAACCGAATTTGTTTGGAGATCCCCGGCTGTGAGGTAAATAAACTTTGCGCTGTGGCTGAGACGTTCAAGTTATGACGATTGACTTCCCAGATATAGCGTAGCTGTTGTAGCTTCATATCCTCACCTTATTTATTGTCTATTCAGGTTCATGCAAACCACGCAAGCCGCACTTTGACGTACCACCATGTGTAGCTAATACAATGTGTCTGAAAGGCTGTGTTAGCGATACGGCAGCCCCAGCACTAAATAGAATAAAAATCACACTAACAATACTTTTATATTATAAAAAAATCTCCCTACCAGCATCCAGTAATTTCTGCTATTCAGTTAAATCACCACGCGTGAAATTTGCCAGCAACCTTCGCGCCCGCTAACATCTGCCCACGCTTATCGCGATAGACATGAGGCGCGGTGATAGAGCGCTAATTAATCGCGTAATGACCGTTGCTCCATTTGAGGCAACGAAACAGTAAGAGCAACGCAAACGGGAGAAGCAAATGGCTAATAATGTTGATGTCACCAACGCCAATTTTGAGCAAGAAGTCCTCAACGCTGAACAGCCTGTGCTAATGAAATTCTGGGCGCCTTGGTGTGGCCCGTGCAAAGTCATGGCCCCGGTCGTTGATGAAGTGGCTGCTGAACGCCAGGACAACCTGAAAGTGGTTAGCGTCAACGTAGATGACGCACCTGAAATTGCTGCCGAACAAGGGGTACGCGGCGTCCCGACTGTAATGCTGTTCAAATCCGGCACCAAAGTCGCTTCATTGGTTGGTGCACAATCTAAATCTCAACTGACGCAGTTCATCGAACAAAACGCTTGATGAATGCAGCTAACCTGCAAAAGCCGCCGACTCTGTCGGCGGTAATATTTTCACTACTTCCTATCTTAACTTCAGCGCTTCCACGGCGGCAGTTTTGGATCGCTCGCCGGGCTCCTTTTTAAGCGTTGCCTTCCAGGCCCCAACAACCGAGCAATCCAACGCGTCTGCGGGTGGCTATCCAGAGCAATCTTCAGCGTCATCGTGAGCACCACTGAAAGCAGCATCCCCGCCGCACCAAAGATCCATCCCCACACTACCAGTGATAGAAACGCCACAAACGTCGAGAGCCCGAGCGCTTGCCCCATGACTCTTGGCTCAATCAGATTGCCAAGTACAAAGTTGATCACTAGATAAGCAGAAGCCAGTAGCAGCGCCTGAAAAGGGCCGCCATCTTGTGCAATCAGCAGTAACAACACGGGGGGTATCGCGGCTAACGCTGAACCAATATTGGGAATAAAATTGAGTGCAAAGGCTAATACGCCCCACAGCAAAGGAAACTCCACGCCTACGATCATGCAAGAGAGCCAAACGAGCGCCCCTGTTGCCAGACTGATCATGGTTTTAACGGCCAAATAGCGCTTCAATGTTAAACTAAATTCACTGAATCGCTTTAAGCTAGGTGCGGGGTTTTCAAGTGCACGAGAGATTTTTTCGCGCACGTTAAGCGTCTCGAACAGCATGAAGATAACCAGCAGGCCGACAATAATGCTCTGCATGAAGAAGTTACCAAGCTGGCCCAATAGCGCTGGCATCCACGAGCCTTCATCCTCGCCTTCAAATAGTGAATTGATCTGGTCAGGATTTATCGCCAATCCGCGTGAAGACAGCGCATTAAGCAAGTCCCAATATTGCTCATAAAGCCGCGACTCGATTTCCGGCAACGCCGTCAAAAAAGTACTAAAACTATTAACTACCAGTAGGCCAATAAGCGATATAAACGCCAGTAATACCATCAACGTCAGAAATGCCGACACCCGCATGCTCAAGCCGCAGCGATGCAACCACTGCACGGGTGAGGTGCACACGACCGCAATAAATATTGCCAGCAGCAACGGCACTAGCAAGTCAGCGCCGACTTTCATTCCAGCAATAATCACCACCAGCGCGGCGAGTGCCAAGGTGGCATTGAGTGGAATACTGCGGTAATCCTCGTCCGACAATTTCGACATAATCCTTCCCTAGCGTGTTATCCATCTATAATGGCTGCATTCGTCATATTGCACAAACCGTGCAAACAATAAGCAACTGTTTTAGGTCTACTCTTTAGTGCTGAACTTTATTTTCCTCTACGCTTCCAAACAAAGTCTTCTTATTCATCTACATGGCGGCGCTTAGCCTCCATTATCAAGGAAGTAACTTATGCCAACGACTCTGCTTTGTGCTCAACGACTACGATACGGCCTGCTAGGTGGCGCCCTTCTGGCACTGCTCAGTGCTCCTCTAGCTCAAGCTTCACCTTCGCACCAAGCGCCGCCCAGCCTGCACGTTCAAGCGCAGTCGTGGGTTGAGGTAGAGCCCGACAAAGCCACCTTGAATGCACGTCTCTGGGAAAACACCCCTGCCCTATCCACCATGGAAGAGAGCGATAGTAGCGCACTTAGTGAGGCGCGCGAGCGTTTAGAAACCCGCGCCAGCGAATTAATCGAAGAAATGGAAGCCACGGGCCTTGAACGCAATGCCATCAATGCGGGGTCGCTGAATGTCTACCCCGAACATGTTCAAGGTCAGCGCAACGACGATGGTGAACACGAAACCCTCCAGCGCACACGCCTGGAGCGACCGATTACCGTCGAACTCACTGACCTTGATCAACTAAGCGAAGTGCTAGACGCCCTGATTGCAGCGGGTGTTAACTCGCTGGACGGCGTGCAATTCGACCTGCAAGACCGCGATGCAGCCACTGACGAAGCCTTGGTCAAAGCGCTGGAAAAAGCCCAGCACAAGGCAAACCTGATGGCTGACAGCCTGGATGCCGAACTAGGCCATGTACAGCGTATCGAAGAAACACAATCGCCCATTTTCCAACCACGCATGATGTCAATGCGGGCAGAGAGCGATGCCGCTGGCGCCAGCCAGTCCGGTGTTAGCAGTGATTACAACCCCGGCACCATTCGTATCGATGCCGGGGTCAGCGTTGAATGGGCGCTTAAAGGGACAGACGCTCCACACCGCCCAGGTAACGACGTAGCGGCTCAGGAATAGTCACCGAGCCATCCGCCTGCTGGTGGTTTTCAAGCACCGCCAGCAGGCAGCGGCCTACCGCCAGGCCCGAACCGTTCAAGGTATGCAGCAAATGTGGCTTTTTTGAATCCGGGTGGCGGAAACGCGCCTGCATGCGCCGCGCCTGGAAATCTTCACAGTTGGAAACCGACGAGATCTCGCGATACGTCTCCTGGCTAGGCAGCCACACTTCCAAGTCGTAGGTTTTCGTGGCTCCAAAACCCATATCCCCGGTGCACAGCGTCACCACACGATACGGCAGTTCAAGCGCCTGCAGAATTGCCTCCGCATGGCCACGCATTTCCTCCAGTGCTTCGTAACTCTTCTCTGGCTCGACGATTTGCACCATCTCGACCTTATCGAACTGATGCTGACGGATCATGCCGCGAGTATCGCGGCCATGTGAGCCCGCCTCAGAGCGGAAACAGGGGGTATGTGCGGTAAGCTTCATTGGCAGCGCCGACAGTTCAACGATTTCATCGCGCACGAAGTTGGTAAGAGGCACTTCCGAAGTGGGAATCAGATGGTACTCACGCTCATCGTCCAGCTTGAACAGATCTTCGCCGAACTTCGGTAGCTGACCGGTACCCATGAGCGAGTCGCGGTTGACCATATACGGCACGTAGCACTCTTCGTAACCGTGCTGCTCGGTTTGGGTATCCAGCATAAACTGCGCCAGCGCCCGGTGAAGGCGCGCAATCGGACCACGCATTACCGCAAAGCGAGCGCCGGTGATCTTGGCCGCCAGCTCGAAATCGAGATACCCCGACTTCTTACCCAGATCGACATGATCCAGCACCTCGAAATCAAATTCCCGCGGCGTGCCCCAGCGGTGCAGTTCGACATTATCGGCTTCTTTTTCGCCTTCCGGCACACTTGCATGGGGCAAGTTAGGAATACCACTAATGGCGTCGTCCCACTCCTCCTGCACCTCAGCCAGTTCGACTTTCGCTTTGTCCAGGCGATCACCCAAATCGCTGACTTCATCCAACAGCGGCTGAATGTCTTCACCGTTGCTCTTGGCTTTACCAATCGCTTTGGAGCGCATATTACGCTCATTCTGCAGTTGCTCGGTTTGAGTTTGTAGCTCGCGGCGGCGCGACTCCAGCGCCTGCAGCCCCGCTTTATCAAGCACAAAGCCCCGGCGGGCCAGTTGTTGAGCAACCGTGTCAAGATCACCGCGCAGCAGTTTCGGATCGAGCATGAATCCTGTCCCTTGGCCTGAAAACAATAAGAGCAACGCGCCAACGCACGTGCATAAAGGCACCTATTGTAGGCAAAAGCGCGTGTGGGGGCTATGGGTGGCCTCAGGGTCTAAGCAATGGCTTACACGGTTCAAGCATTTAGCTATAGAAAAAGGGGACACTTTAAGGCTAAGGTGACTAAATAATTAATCATGTTGAGCCATGCAAATGCCACCTAAATCGTCGCACTTTTACGCTCACTCGATCCCAGAAACAGACAAGCAAGCCTGGCAAACACTAGACGATCACTTACAGTGTGTCGCCGAAATGGCGGCAACACGCGCTGATCGCTTTGGTATGACAGATGCTGGATATACTGCGGGTCTTTTACATGATTTAGGTAAATACAGCGCGCCTTTTCAACGGCGGCTGGAAGGCTCTCCGGAACGTGTCGATCATTCAACTGCAGGCGCTATTGTCGCTAAACAACGCTTCAAAGGAGGGATCGGTGACCTACTGGCCTACTGTATTGCGGGCCATCATGCGGGGCTTGCCAATGGCCGTGATTCAGGCGAACGCTCCCCGCTTAGTGAACGCCTTAAAGCAGATATCCCTGGGATAGATAACGCTTGGCAAGATGCGCTTACGCTTCCACAGGAGTTACGTCCTCCTGGCACGTTTACCCAACGTCCAGAACGGGGGTTCTTTCAACTCGCGTTTCTCACCAGAATGCTATTTTCATGCTTAGTCGATGCAGACTACATTGATACCGAAACCTTCTACGCCCAGCATGAAAGCGGCCTAGCACAGCAACGCGGTGGCGGCGCTTCGCTACCGCATCTTCGCGCAGCACTGAATCAACACTTAGCAACCTTCGACACCGAAACAGGCATTAACCAATTACGTGGGCATATCCTACGTGAAGTACGTAATAAAGCAGGAATGACACCCGGCTGTTTCAGCCTCACGGTGCCCACCGGCGGTGGCAAAACGCTAGCCTCCCTCGCCTTCGCGCTGGATCACGCCATCACCCATGGCATGGATCGCGTTATCTACGTTATTCCCTTTACCAGCATCGTCGAGCAGAACGCTGCGGTGTTTCGGAAGGCGTTGGGTAAGTATGGCGCTGATGCAGTGCTCGAAAACCACAGCACCTTTGATGCTGAAAAATCGTCAAAAGGCGACAAGGATAGTCTTGATAAACTCAGACGCGACAGTGAGAACTGGGACGCACCCATTATCGTAACAACATCTGTGCAATTCCTTGAAAGCCTCTTTGCCGCTAAAACATCACGCTGCCGCAAATTACATAATATTGCCCGTAGCGTCGTCATTCTGGATGAAGCACAGACAATGCCCCTGCCCTTGCTGCGCCCAAGCGTTGCCGCACTGGATGAACTCGCGCTGAATTATCACACAAGCATTGTGCTCTGCACCGCTACCCAACCAGCCCTTATTGAAACCGATGATGCAGAGCATAGCTTCGCGGGTGGGTTTAAAGGCGTAGAGGAGCTAGCTCCCGATCCCAAAAAACTATACCGAGAACTAAAGCGGGTGACAGTACGGCATACCGGCAGCTTAGATGACGCTCAATTACGCGACGAACTGTTAGACGTCGAACAGGTACTGTGCATTGTCAATAATCGCCGCCATGCCAGAGCCCTTTACGAATCCATTGCCGAGCAACCAGGCGCTTTTCACCTCACTACCGCCATGTGTGCCGTTCATCGACGGCAGGTCTTACATCATATTCGTGAAACGCTTGAAAAAGGCAAGCCATGCCGCGTTGTATCTACGTCGTTAATAGAAGCTGGCGTCGATGTAGACTTTCCAAGGGTGCTTCGCGCCGAGGCGGGGCTAGACTCTATCGCCCAAGCTGCTGGGCGCTGTAACCGTGAAGGCAGACGAACCGTTGAAGAAAGCGAAGTGCGTATTTTTGCCACGGCGAATGAAGAGTGGGCACCACCACCCGAGCTAAAACAATTCGCCCAAGCCACCTGTGAAGTGCTACGCCAACACGGTCACGACCCGCTTTCGCTGGAAGCGATAGAGGCGTATTTCACGCTACTTTACTGGCAGCAAGGGCCTGACCAACTCGACAAGCACCAACTGCTCTCGCTGATTGAAAAAGGGCGGCTTGACGGTCTGCCCTTTGAAACCCTCGAACAGAAATTTCGCCTCATCGACAACAATCAACGGAGTGTCATTATTCCCAGAGACGATGACGCACGCAAAGCGATTAAAGATCTCGCCTTTGCCACAAGCCCTGGCGGCATCGCCCGAAAACTGCAGCTCTATACAGTGCAAGTGCCTCATAACGGCTTTAGAGCCTTAGAAAAAGTCGGTGCCATTGCGCCTATCGAGCCGGATAAATTTAATGACCAATTCATGCTACTGGTCAATGAAGACCTCTACGATGACGCGCTAGGGTTGAACTGGAGCGACCCAACCTTTATGCGGGCAGAAAGCTTACAGTGGTAAACATACAATATTATTAGGGAGCAATTATGTCATACGGGGTTCGGCTACATATCTGGGGTGATAGGGCCTGTTTTACGCGGCCAGAGATGAAAGTAGAGCGTGTATCCTATGATGTGATTACACCCTCGGCGGCACGTGGCATTCTGGAAGCCATCCACTGGAAACCCGCCATTCGCTGGTGTGTAGACCGTATTCACGTGCTCAAGCCAATTCAATTTGAGTCGCTGCGGCGCAATGAAGTCGGCGGCAAGCTCTCAGCTGCCTCTGTAACCAAGGCCATGAAAACGGGGCGCGTTGATGATGTGGCCTATTTTGTTGACCAGAACCGCCAACAGCGCGCCGCCACTATTTTACGCAATGTTGCTTACGTTATTGAGGCTCACTTTGAATTTACCCCACGTGCGGATGATAGCGATACGCCCGGCAAACACCTGGATATTTTCAATCGCCGCGCCCGCCAAGGTCAATGCTTTCACACCCCCTGTATGGGCACCCGCGAGTTCCCGGCGAATTTTGAGCTAATTGAGCCAGAACAGCCTCTCCCCTCTTTTGATCCAACATTAACCGGTGAGAAAGACCTTGGCTATATGCTGCACGATATTGATTTTGCAAACGGCAAAACATCGCGATTTTTCCGCGCTAAGATGCAAGATGGCGTGATTGAAGTGCCTCCTTTCCAGGAGGCACTCGCATGATACTGACCGCCCTCAATGACTACTATCAGCGGCTCTCCAAAGAAAACAAAGTACCGCAGCCCGGTTTTAGTACCGAGCAAATAAGCTATGAAATTCTTATAAACCAGTCAGGCACACCCATTCAGGTTAATTTTATAGGGTCATCAGAAGGGAGTAGGCAAATACCACGACCTTTAAAAGTACCTCAATCATTTAAGCGGCCAGGTACAACCCCAAAGCCTTTTTTTCTTTGGGATAAAACCTCTTACTTGCTAGGAGTCAAAAAAAACAAAGATGCCACTGAGGATATGCCGCAGCATATTATTTCTGAAAAAGAGCACCAAGCGTTTAAAAAACTTCATCAAGAGTTATTAAAGAACACTGAAAATGAGCGTCTACGTGCATTTGTTGCATTCCTTGCACACTGGAAACCAGAAATGTTCGAAGATGGCTTATTTTCATCCGACATGTTAGATAAAAACTTTGTTATGCGTCTGGATGGAGACAAATATCATATTCATGCGACAGAAGCCGCTGAAGATATTCAGAAAAATTTGGTTCTTGGAAACGACGTACCTAAAGGTCTTTGCCTAGTCACTGGCAAATGGGCTCCTATTGCACGTCTTCATGCTTCTATCAAAAATATCGAAGGTGCCCATACGGCTGGTGCATCTATCGTGACCTTCAATAAAGATGCCTTCGAGTCCTATGGAAAAAAGCAAGGCGAGAATGCTCCGGTTTCTGAAGATGCAGCCTTTGGCTACACGACTGCTCTCAACTATCTTTTAAGGCGATCACCTAGCAACCAACAACGCCTACAAATAGCCGATACCACAGTAGTTTTCTGGGCAACTGCGCAAACATCAAAGGCAGCCAAAGCGGCGGAAAGCTTCTTCGCAATACTCAACCAACCTCCCAGCGATGAACAGGAAGCTACCAAGCTAGGCTCTTTGCTTGCTCAAGTGGCTGATGGCCGCCCATTAAAGGATGTTGCACCAGAACTGGAACCCGAAACACAATTTTGCGTGCTTGGGCTTACGCCCTCTGGCCCCAGGCTATCAATTCGTTTTTGGCTGGTAGATAGCCTGGAACGGTTAACAAAGCATTATGCCCAACATTATAGGGATCTAAACATTCAGCCTGCGCCATGGAAGGGAATTGCCCCAAGCGTTTGGTGGTTAACCCTGCAAACAGCGCCTATTCATGGCGCACGACCAAAATCAGAAGATGTACTGCCACAGCTTGCTGGCGAAATGATGCGCGCCATTATCACTGGGCAGCGCTATCCCCGACCGCTACTTACCAGTGTTGTTATGCGTTTTCGCAGTGATGGCAATATCAACGGCTTACGCGTCGCACTTTGCAAAGCGGTGTTAGCCCGAGAGGCTCGCTTAACCACGCACTTAAACTCGAACAAACAGGAGGTTTCCGTGAGTCTTGATAAAAGCTCCACTCATCCAGGTTACTTATTGGGCCGCTTATTTGCCGAATTAGAAAACGCCCAACGCGGCGCACTTGGTAGAGAGTTAAATGCCACCATTAAGGATCGCTACTACGGTGCCGCCTCCGCTACGCCCGCCAGCGTTTTTCCTATGCTGCTGCGCAATGTGCAGAACCACCTTTCATCCATGCGTAAAAAAGACAAAGGCGGTATTGCATACACTATTGAAAGCGAAATCAGCCAAATTATTGATGGGCTAGGCGATACCTTCCCAAGTAGTCTGCGCATCGAAGAGCAAGGCCGTTTTGCCATTGGTTACTACCACCAATCACAAACGCGATTCGCTAAAAAAGACAACACGAATAGCGATGAACAATCTGAACAGGGAGACACAGAATGAGCGCTATTGCTAACCGTTACGAATTTGTCCTTTTATTTGATGTCACCAACGGCAACCCCAACGGCGACCCTGATGCAGGCAACTTGCCACGGCTCGACCCAGAAACAAACCAGGGGCTTATCACGGATGTTTGCCTAAAACGTAAAATTCGCAATTACGTGGCACTCGAAAAAGAGCAAGACGCTGGCTATGCCATCTATATGCAAGAAAAGTCAGTGCTCAACAACCAGCATAAAAAAGCCTATGAAGCGCTGAATATTAAACCTGAATCTAAAAAGCTTCCCAAGGAAGCGGAAAAAGCGCGCCAAGTAACCGAATGGATGTGCAATAACTTTTTCGACGTGCGCACCTTCGGCGCAGTCATGACAACTGAAGTAAACTCCGGCCAAGTACGGGGCCCTGTCCAGGTGGCCTTTGCCAGCTCTATCGATCCCGTCATACCCATGGAAGTCTCCATTACCCGTATGGCAGTTACCAACGAAAAGGATCTTGAAAAAGAGCGCACCATGGGGCGCAAGCACATCATTCCTTATGGCCTATACCGCGTACATGGCTACGTCTCTGCAAAACTAGCTGAACGTACCGGTTTTTCAGAAGACGATTTAGCTCTTTTATGGCGCTCTCTAATCAATATGTTTGAACACGACCGCTCTGCCGCGCGTGGTGAGATGTCCACCCGAAAACTTGTTGTTTTCAAGCATGATCACCCTATGGGTAACGCGCCCGCCCATGTGCTCTTCGATAGTGTTCAAGTGAAGCGTGTTGAGGGGAAAGAAGATACACCGGCACGCCACTACAGCGACTATCAAGTCAACATCGCCAGCGAGTCACTGCCGTCTGGTGTGACGGTAGAAGAACATCTATAGGTGAAACGCCATGGAAGAAGAGGCACGCCCTATTCCGCTTTCGGCCCTGCAGCATACGCTGTTCTGCCCGCGCCAATGCGCGCTGATCCATGTAGAGCAGCAATGGGCCGAAAACCGTTATACCGCTGAAGGCCGTTTATTACATGAACGCGCTGACCAGTTGGGGCATCAGCGTCGCCGGGGCGTACACACTTCCATGGCCTTGCCTTTGGCAAGTGAAGAGCTGGGCTTGAGCGGTATTGCCGATGTTGTAGAGTTTGATGAACGTCAATCACCTTTGACTGTCCGGCCTATTGAGTACAAACGCGGACGACCTAAAGCGCACCGAGCGGATGAGGTGCAGCTTTGCGCTCAGGCGCTCTGCCTGGAAGAGATGCTAGATATCCATATCGACTCTGGTGCCCTATTTTATGGCAAAACACGACGGCGCAAAGACGTCGTCTTTGATGCCACGCTACGCACGTTAACTCATCGTATTATTGAGCAAACCCGCGCTATTTTTGATGAGCAGCAGACGCCACAAGCTATTTACGACGCCAAAAAGTGTGATCACTGCTCCCTTGTCGATATTTGCCAACCTCAAGTGTTTAGCAAGCAGCGCTCCGCAAGCCAATGGCTTACCCGCCAACTTGATGCCCTGGATGAGTAACGCCAATGCGACGACAGTTAAATTCACTGTACATCACCACCGAAGGTGCTTGGCTTAAAAAAGAAGGCGCCAATATTGTCATGCAGGTAGAAGGGAAAGAGCGCGCCAGGCTTCCCATTCATATGCTGGAATCCCTTGTATGCTTTGGCCGTGTGCTTGTGTCTCCACCGTTAATGGGATTCTGCGCTGAACAAGGCGTTACCATCACCCACCTGTCACCGAACGGGAAATTCTTGGCGCGTATTGAAGGCCCCGTCTCTGGCAATGTATTACTCAGGCGCACTCAATATCGTGTCAGTGATAACGAAGCTTCCTGTTCGAGCCTAGTCAGTAGCCTTTTGATTGGTAAAGTCCATAACCAGCGCGCTGTTCTCGCCCGGGGCATTCGCGATTACGGCAGCAAGATGCCACCTCATGATCGCCAGCGTCTGGAAGCGGCTCGTGACCGGCTAAGTCGCATCGCACGTAATTTACTGCAACCTGCCACAACCAATGAGCTACGGGGCCTAGAAGGAGAAGCCGCCCAAGTATATTTCAGCGTCTTCAATTTATTAGTGCGTCAAGAAGGTGATGCCTTTGAGTTTAAGGGCCGCAATCGACGCCCGCCGAGAGACCGCATTAATGCGTTATTGTCGTTTTTGTATACGCTGCTCACCCACGACTGCCGTTCAGCACTAGAGAGCGTCGGCTTAGACCCTGCCGTGGGCTTTTTACACCGGGATCGCCCAGGCCGCCCAAGCCTTGCGCTTGACCTCGCAGAAGAGTTTCGCCCTTTGTTGGGTGATCGACTAGCCCTGTCGCTCATCAATCGCCGTCAGTTACGCGAAAAAGACTTTAACATTACTGAAAGCAATGGCGTCGTTATGACAGATGATGCCCGCAAGCTGGTGCTGACTGCTTACCAGGAGCGAAAGCGTGAAGAGCTGTTGCATACGTTTATTGATGAAAAAGCCCCTATAGGCATGCTGCCCATACTGCAATCTCAATTAATAGCACGTCATCTGCGGGGTGACTTAGATGCTTACCCACCTTTCCTTTGGAAATAGCATACTGGGGGCAATATCATGATGGTACTGGTCAGTTACGATGTCAGCACCTCTTCAGAGGGCGGTGAAGGCAGGCTGCGGCGAGTAGCAAAAGCGTGTCGAGATGTAGGGCAGCGAGTACAATTTTCCGTGTTTGAAATTGAAGTAGATCCCGATCAATGGGTACGCTTTCGTCAACGCTTGATCGACTTGATTGATGACGAGGTGGACAGCTTACGCTTTTACTTCTTAGGCCGAAATTGGAAAAACCGCATCGAACATATTGGTGCCAAGCCCGCCTTAGATATGAATGGCCCTTTAGTTTTTTAATGTTCCTCTTGTTTGCGAACCCTAAGTGTCTTGCCAAATCCCGTCAGGTTCGCAGCTCTTTAATAAATTGATTTTAATAATAAATTCTTTCGTCTACTCCTTTGCACCCAGCAAAATCGGTTAATGCTCTGTGTTTCGCAAAAGCATGTCTTTTTGCTTTTATTTTTCATGATGTTATAAACAGAACGGTCGCGCCCTGCCCGGGGCGTGCGGATAGAAACCCTGTCAGCATGCAGTTCGACAATGAGTGGATCGTCGCGCCCTGCCCGGGGCGTGCGGATAGAAACAGTTCTTGCGCCTGCGTCGTCGTGCTGGCATGGGGTCGCGCCCTGCCCGGGGCGTGCGGATAGAAACGATGCGCTTACGCTTGGGGTTGTCCAGCACGTAGCGTCGCGCCCTGCCCGGGGCGTGCGGATAGAAACGTTGCCAACGAGCTTGAACCGCTTCAAGCGACCATGTCGCGCCCTGCCCGGGGCGTGCGGATAGAAACCAGCTCTACCTGGATCGCCGCCGCCGGTACAAAAACGTCGCGCCCTGCCCGGGGCGTGCGGATAGAAACCTGTACTTGATGACCACGCTCGTACTTGTTGCGGGTCGCGCCCTGCCCGGGGCGTGCGGATAGAAACTCGTCTACGCCCGCCATCAGCGTTTTAATCTGACGTCGCGCCCTGCCCGGGGCGTGCGGATAGAAACGTTCAATGCATCAATCATAACATCTGTTTGGTCATGTCGCGCCCTGCCCGGGGCGTGCGGATAGAAACTTTGATCTATGGGAAGATGCCAAGCAAACGCTAGGGTCGCGCCCTGCCCGGGGCGTGCGGATAGAAACGCTAGCCACTTGTTACAGTAAGGCCGGGAGAGTGCCGTCGCGCCCTGCCCGGGGCGTGCGGATAGAAACACCGGGTCATGGAACAGCGCAGCGGCATTGACAGCGTCGCGCCCTGCCCGGGGCGTGCGGATAGAAACAAGCAGCGTAATGATGCCCGAAAAGAATCAGCAGCGGTCGCGCCCTGCCCGGGGCGTGCGGATAGAAACGTTTGCCCATATTGCCCTGCATGATATAGCGCAAGTCGCGCCCTGCCCGGGGCGTGCGGATAGAAACCTGCCGAGGAGTTCAAGGCCGCCGCTGCGGATAAGTCGCGCCCTGCCCGGGGCGTGCGGATAGAAACAAGAAGTTGGTGGTGCCGATGCCATTCTTGATGATGTCGCGCCCTGCCCGGGGCGTGCGGATAGAAACAATACTGTTCTGGACCGCCGCGCTCATATCGCCCACGTCGCGCCCTGCCCGGGGCGTGCGGATAGAAACTTTACTGGTGAGCGTGTTAGCCAGCATTACCGTGGGTCGCGCCCTGCCCGGGGCGTGCGGATAGAAACGCCTACACCCGCCCGGTATCGCCAATAGTTAAACGTCGCGCCCTGCCCGGGGCGTGCGGATAGAAACTCGAGCGCGGCCTCGATCAGGTCGAGCATCCGGCGTCGCGCCCTGCCCGGGGCGTGCGGATAGAAACGCCGTGGATCCGGTAGAGGTGTAGGTGTTTGAACCGTCGCGCCCTGCCCGGGGCGTGCGGATAGAAACACTCACAGGCGAACGATAGTGGCGGCGATAGCGGTCGCGCCCTGCCCGGGGCGTGCGGATAGAAACTCAAGCGTGGCTATCTCACTGGCTGAAACTAGCGTCGCGCCCTGCCCGGGGCGTGCGGATAGAAACAACATGAAGCGGATTCACGCCCTGATAGTGAGCGGTCGCGCCCTGCCCGGGGCGTGCGGATAGAAACGATTCCTGATTAATCACTGGCGCCTCTTCGCGATGGTCGCGCCCTGCCCGGGGCGTGCGGATAGAAACAGCGTGGGTAGATCGACTTGCACCACACGGCCAGGGTCGCGCCCTGCCCGGGGCGTGCGGATAGAAACAATCGTGCGCGTGCGCAAAGCCACCGCCCTGAACGTCGCGCCCTGCCCGGGGCGTGCGGATAGAAACCACATTATCCACCAGGGTAAGCTTTATAGCGGCCGGGTCGCGCCCTGCCCGGGGCGTGCGGATAGAAACTCTAACAGGGCGGCAAGGTGTGTGCTGCCCGTCCGGTCGCGCCCCGCCCGGGGCGTGCGGATAGAAACGCCTCTTTCTTTGAGTCGAACGTGTGCCCGTGAATGTCGCGCCCCGCACAGGGCGTGCGGATAGAAACCATGGGGAGCGCGTAGAGCTAAATGATGAGACTGCGTCGCGCCCCGCCCGGGGCGTGCGGATAGAAACACCTACAAATCGGATATCTGGCAACGCTGCACTGAGTCGCGCCCCGCCCGGGGCGTGCGGATAGAAACAAGATCACGCCAACGCTTAATAACAGCCATACGTGCGTCGCGCCCCGCCCGGGGCGTGCGGATAGAAACAAATGCCGCCAGCATGTGCTTGTCGATGATCGACTGTCGCGCCCCGCACGGGGCGTGCGGATAGAAACTGTCCGGGTATCAGCATTAGACGCCCACCTCGAAAGTCGCGCCCCGCACGGGGCGTGCGGATAGAAACCATGGGGAGCGCGTAGAGCTAAATGATGAGACTGCGTCGCGCCCCGCACGGGGCGTGCGGATAGAAAGTTGGCGCGATGGTTAGCGATCTTTGCCAGCGTTTTGTCGCGCCCCACACGGGCGTGCGGATAGAAACTCATGCAATCGCTGCGCTCGCCAGCATCCTGGTAGGCCGCGCCACGCTAGGGGCGTGCGGTTATAAAAATGACCTAAGTTGGCTAGGCTAAAGACTCTCATTAAGTCGCATAACGCCTGCCATTTTTTCTTAATCAAATTTTATCAATCAAACAAGGTGATTTATGGCTGAACTACTCGATCCTACTAACGACTATGTGTTTAAACGACTCTTCGCAGAAGCACCTGAGCTACTTGTCAATTTGATTAACGATCTCCGTCCTGACCTGCCCGATATAGCTTCAGTAGAGATTTTAAATCCCAATATTGAACCGAGCGAGCTAACGGGAAAATACATCATTCTTGATGTGCTTGCGCGTGATGGTAGTGGTCACTGCTATAATGTGGAAATACAGGTACGCCGTTATGGCGCATGGCACAAGCGTGGATTATTTTATCTTACCCGCATGCTTGGTTCTCAACTCAACATAGGTGAGGATTATCGAGAATTAAGGGCTTCAGTAGGCCTGCATTTATTAGATTTTGATCTATTTACAGATACCGAGGAACAACGCGAACAAGCCATATGGCGATTTGAAATGCGCGATGAATGCCAACCCAATGTTTCGCTCGGGAACATTCTTCAAATGAATTTGATCGAACTTAGTAAGGCTGATCGTTTAGGGCTCCCATCCGACCCACTTGCGGCATGGATCACCTTTTTCAAACATTGGCAGGAGGAATTGACCATGGCTAATATTGCCCACGAGCCTGTAAAAAAGGCAATGAACCGTATCAAACAACTCAGTGCCGATGAAGAAACCCGCCGCCTCGCTTTTGTCCGTGAACGCGCCTTGCGTGATGAGGTTTCTTTTATCAACGACGCAGAGCAGCGTGGAATCGAAAAAGGCCGTGAGAACGTCGCTCAGAAGCTCATTGAGATGAATGTGCTAACTGATGACCAAATTGCCACTGCGTCAGGCTTGACTACTGCAGAGGTTAAAGCCCTGCGCAATGGCTAGTTTCCAGGCCAGCGGTGAAGCGGCCGGCCGCAGTAGGTCTCTAGTTATGTAATTTTCAAAATTGCATTGTCCATAAGCGTTACGTGTACCTACTTCCATACTGTAGTTGTGATTCCTACGTTTTCTCGGCAACCTAGTCCTTATTCACTCGACGCCGAGCACTGCCACCATGCCTACTGCCTTTGATCAAACGCTCGCGGCCATTGACGCCCTGCATGCTGAGGATCCGCGCGCCACTAACCTCGCCGATGGCACATCCATGCCCCAGGAACTGGCCTACGCCCAGCGCATGAGTGAGTGGCTAGAGCGTGTCCATGATGCTCCGGATGAGGTACTGCGCCTCGCCGTGCGTGCCCAGCACTTGCAGCGCTGGCTAGTGCCCCGTGATGAGTATCCCGAAGGGCGTGTGGGTTATTTGACCTGGCGACGCGACCAGGGCAAGCGAGCGGGCGAAACTACTGCCCAGTTAATGCGCGATGCGGGCTATGCAGCCGAAGAGGCCGACCGCGCAGCGACGATAATTGGCAAAAAAGGCCTGGGCCGCGATCCTGACGTTCAAGCGCTGGAAGATTGCGCCTGTCTGGTATTTCTGGAGAACTACTTTGCCGACTTCTCGCGTAAGATCGAACACGACCACATGGTGCGTATTGTGCAGATGACGTGGCGCAAAATGTCACCCCGCGCCCACGAGCTAGCCCTCGCACTGCCGATGTCGGACGCCTCCTTAGCGCTGGTCAAAGAAGCGCTGGGCGCAGAGTAAGCGACAGCGTAAAGCGTGACGGTGAGATGCAGCCAGACAGCCGCTGCGGTAAAGTAGCGGTCTTCTTTTATTGCGCCCCCGGCACTGACGGCTTGATCAACTATGATTGCATCCTTGGACACCCGTACCGCCCCGTTTGAACGTTTGGGCAAAGACTACGTGCGATTTCTACAAGCTCTCAAAACCCGCGGATTTGAGGGCGAAATAGCGCCTGACTATGCCAACCGCACGGTGCTGGCAACGGATAACTCGATTTACCAGCGTTTGCCCCAGGCGGCGGTTTATCCCAAGCATGCTGAAGATCTCGAACGGCTAACCCGACTGGCTGCGCAAACTACCCATCGCGCGATCGTACTAACACCGCGTGGCGGCGGCACGGGCACTAATGGGCAGTCGCTAACCGACGGCATCGTGGTGGATGTTTCCCGCTATATGAACCGGATTTTAGAGATCGATGTGGAGAAACGCCGTGTGCGGGTTCAAGCCGGCGTGGTGAAAGACCAGCTCAACGCTGCGCTCAAACCCCATGGGTTGTTCTTCGCCCCTGACCTTTCGACCTCCAATCGCGCCACCATTGGCGGCATGATCTCGACCGACGCCAGCGGCCAGGGCAGCTGTGAATACGGCAAGACCCGTAACCATGTGCTGGAACTGGATACCGTTCTGCTCGGTGGAAAGCATCTGCATAGCCGTGCGCTGACCCCGGAGGAGGAGCAGGCTGAACGTCAGCAAGAGGGCATTCTTGGTCGCGTCCATACCACCGCTGCCGAGATTATCGATCAACAGCGTGCATTGATTGAGACTACCTTTCCGCCGCTCAATCGCTGCTTGACCGGCTATGACTTGGCCCACCTGCGCAATGATCAAGGCCAGCTTGATCTCAATAGCTTGCTGTGCGGTTCGGAAGGCTCGCTGGGCTTTTTGAACGAAGCCGTGCTCAACGTACTGCCGATTCCCAAGCACGCCACCCTGGTCAACGTTCGTTACACCAGCTTTATGGACGCCCTCCGGGATGCCAAGGCGCTGATGGCGTCCAGCGCTCGTCCAACGTCCATCGAAACGGTGGATGACACTGTCCTCAAGCTCGCCATGGAGGATTTCGTATGGGATAGCGTGGCGGCCTTCTTCCCCGCTCACGCGAGTACCCCCATTGGCGGTATCAACCTGATCGAGTTCAATGACGATGACGAGGCTACCCTAGCTGAGCGGGTGAAGGCATTTACCGACCATCTCAGCCAGGATGCCAGCGTCGAACGCCTGGGCTACACCCTGGCGGAAGGGCGCGGTCAGATTCAAAAAGTCTATGCCATGCGTAAACGCTCGGTTGGCCTGCTTGGCAACGTGCAAGGCGAGAAGCGCCCCCTGCCATTCGTGGAAGACACCGCAGTGCCGCCGGAACATCTGGCAGATTTCATCGCCGAGTTCCGCGCTGCCCTGGACGCCCGCGGGCTCTCCTACGGAATGTTTGGGCACGTAGATGCAGGCGTACTCCATGTGCGCCCCGCTATCGATATGAAAGACCCCGAACAGGAAAAACTGATTCGCGCGGTATCCGATGAGGTCGCGGCACTCACCCAAAAATATGGCGGGCTGCTTTGGGGCGAACACGGCAAAGGCGTGCGCTCTGAATACGCGCCGACGTTTTTCGGCGAGCTCTACCCTAGCCTACAGCGGGTAAAAGCAGCATTTGACCCTTACAACCAGTTGAATCCCGGTAAAATCGCGACCCCTGCTGAAGAAGACCAACTGATTGCCAAAGATAGCGATCCTGATTTATTAACGGTCGATGGCGTTCCGATGCGCGGACAGTTTGATCGCACCATTGATGAACGTGCCTGGCAGGCGTATGACGCAGCTGTCTACTGTAACGGTAACGGCACCTGCTACAACTACGATGTTGACGACCCCATGTGCCCATCGTGGAAAGCGACCCGGGATCGCCGCCACTCGCCCAAAGGCCGCGCCAGCCTTATTCGCGAGTGGCTGCGCCTGCAATCACAGGCAGGGATCGATGTGGTGGAAGAGTCGCGCAAGAAAAAGGCCGAAGGCGGCTGGGGCTTTATCAAAAGCTTTCCGCGGCGTGTGGTCAACACACTGAGTCGCAAACAGCATCATGACTACTCCCACGAAGTATATGATGCCATGGCGGGCTGTCTGGCGTGCAAATCCTGCGCGGGGCAGTGCCCGGTGAAAGTTAACGTTCCCCAGTTCCGTTCGCAGTTTTTAGAGGTTTACCACGGCCGCTACCTTCGCCCGCTGCGCGACTACGTGATTGGCGGCACCGAGTTTATGGTGCCCACCCTGGCCAAAGCCGCACCGCTGTATAACGCAGTCATTGGTCAGCGCTGGGTAGAGCAGCTGATGCGCCGCACCTTGGGTATGAGCGATTCACCGGCGCTTTCACGGTCCAGCGTCAAAAAGCAGCTCAACGCCTGGGGCGTCGCCGAGGCAACGCCGCTCTCGCTGGCCCTGTTAACCGAACAGCAGCGCGCCAACAGCGTGATTATTGTGCAGGATGCTTTCACCACCCATTTTGAAGCCAAACTGGTGATGGACGTGGTGGAACTGCTCTCGCGTCTCAATCTACGCGTATTTGTGATGCACTATTCGGCGAACGGCAAACCGCTCCAGGTGCAAGGTTTCTTGGGCGCCTTCGAGCGTACCGCCGCCAAGCAGGCCGAACGGCTGCGCACCTTGGCCCGCTTTGATATCCCCATGGTGGGCATTGATCCGGCGATGACGCTCACCTACCGTCAGGAGTACGTCAAAGCCCTGGGCAATGAAGCAGTGCCGGAAGTTCTCATGCTCCAAGAGTGGCTCGCCACGCGTATTAATACCCTGGCGCCTAGCGCATTAACGCTCCCCGACCCTGGCTTTAAACTGCTTTCCCACTGCACGGAAAAAACCAACGCCCCCGGCAGCCCCAAAGCGTGGCAGCAGGTATTTGCCGCGTTTGGTTTAGAGCTTGAATTGGTGGTCACTGGCTGCTGCGGCATGTCCGGCACCTACGGCCACGAGACCCGCAACGCCGCCACCTCAAAAACGATCTACGCCCAGTCCTGGCAGCCCCAGGTGGAAGCAAAGGAAAACGCAGGCAAGCTACTGGCGACCGGCTACTCCTGCCGCAGCCAGGTGAAGCGTTATTCTGAACAAGTTCTGCTGCACCCTTTGCAGGCGCTACTCATTACCCTAAAACACGGCTAAAGTTTGTACAAACACTAAACCTTGTATAACGTTGAGGGAGCTAACGGCGTGCAGTGCAGAAAGCTGTCACGCTGTTTATTGACTGTTATTTTCAGGAGCTGCCTTGTTATCTCTACTTTCCTCCTTGACTCGCCTAGGCGCAGGTGCTGTTTTAACCCTGAGCCTGGCGGCCATGGCTGTCGCTCAGGAAAACCGTGTTGAGACACAGACAGTGGCCAACGCACCGCGAATAGAAATACTGCCTCTCACGGGCAGTGTTACCGCTCTGCGTACCTCACAACTTTCGAGCGCGGAAGCAGGCTTGGTCAGTGAGCTGGCGGTTGAAATGGGCGACAACGTCACCCAAGGCGAGCCGTTGCTATCGCTCGATACCCGCGATATCACCTTAGAAAACCAGCGCGCCCGCGCCGATCTGGCCCAGGCAGAAGCTGAGCGCGACGAAGCTCAACGGTTGGTTAACGAGGCGAATCAGCTCTCGGCGCAAAACTTTGCTGCCAGCGATCGGCGCCAACGTGAAAGCAGGCTGGCCGCCGCACAGGCCACGCTTGAAGCGCGCCGCGCAGACTATGCACTCACTCAGCTGCAGTTAGAGCGTCATCAAATACGTGCCCCCTTTGACGGTATGGTTACCCAACGAGAGAGCAACGTTGGCGAGTGGGTCAACCCAGGTGATGCCCTGCTCACGCTGGTTGACTTAGCGTCGCTTAGGCTCGATTTTTCGGTACCGCTGTCGGCTTACCAACGCTTTGAAGGTTCCACCTTAGCGGTGCGCCTGGAAGGCGATGAGCAGTGGCACACGGCACGCACCTTGGCACGTATTCCTCTGGACGCCAGTTCACGGCAGTTTTTACTTCGCGCCGTGACAGATACTCCGCTTGAGATGTTGCCGGGCATGGCCGTCGAGGGGCGGTTACAGGTTAACGGCGAGAGCGGGCCCAGCGTACCGCGGGATGCACTGATTCGCCGCCCCGATGGCAGCGTCAGCGTTTGGCTCGCCCGCCAAACCGACGATACTTGGCAAGCCTTTGAGCAACGCGTTGAAATCGGCAGCAGCCATCAGGGAGAAGTGGCTGTGAATGAGGGGCTATCAGCGGGAGACCGCGTCATCGTCGTCGGTAATGAGCGCCTCGAAGAAGGGCAGAACGTGACCCTAAGCGACGACTAAAGGAGCACCCCTCACCTATGTTTGCCGCCATTATTCGTCACGGCATTTTGGTCAGTGTGATTACCCTGATCCTGCTGATTTTAGGCATCGCGGCCATCTGGCGGATCCCGGTGCAGATGATTCCCGACCTTGAAACCCGCGTGGTGGGCATTGAGACCCAGTGGCCGGGCGCGACGCCGCAGGATATCGAAAAAGATATCTTGATCGAGCAGGAGGAATTCCTGCGCAACGTGCCCAACCTTCAGCGCATGGAGTCCACTGCCAGCAGCGGTAGCGCCGAAATCGAGCTGGAGTTCCCGTTTGGGGTCGATCTCACCGAGACCTTGATTCGGGTTAACAACGCGCTAAGCCAAGTGCCCTCCTACCCCAACAACGTCGACCAGCCCCGCATCGTCGCCAACTCCTTTTCCGCCAACGCCTTTATGTACTTTAACGTTGGCCCCCGGGAGGGCAACCCACGCCAGCTCGATATGCCCGCCATGCGTGACTACCTGGAGGACAATGTCAGACCGCGGCTGGAGAGTGTGGCGGGTGTTTCGGAAGTCACGGTGTCCGGTGGTGCCGAGCGGCAAATGCAGCTACTGATCGACCCTGAGGCACTGGCCGCCCGTGAACTAAGTATCCCCGATATTCAGGCCGCGCTTCAGGCACGCAACCAGGATGTGTCCGGTGGTAATCTGGAGAGCGGCAAACGCCGCTACCTGCTGCGCACCGTCGGTCGGTTTGAAGACGTTGAAAGCCTTGAAGCGCTCATTCTTAAGCGCGAGGGGGACGCCGTGACCCGGCTTGGCGATATCGCCAAGGTGCAACAATCCTACGCCGAACTGACCTCCCGGGCTTACAGCTCGGATGGTCAGCCGGTATTGAGCGTGCAGGTGCGCCGGGAGCCGGGTGCCAATGTGATCGATATCAAGCGCGCGATGCTGGATGAAGTCGCGGCGCTGAACGAAGGGCTCCTGGCAGAACAAGGCATGCGCATGACGCTTTCCAGCGATGACGTGCGTTATGTCGAATCATCGATTGCTAACGTGTGGGTCAACTTGGGCCTCGGTGCACTGTTTGCCACTCTGGTGATGTACGCGTTTTTGCGCTCGGCACGCGCCACCATGGCCGGGATCATCGGCATCCCTATCTGCACCATCGCGGCTTTTCTTGGCCTGCTGCTGGCGGGTCGTACGCTCAACGTCATTTCGCTGGCGGGCGTCGCTTTCGCCATTGGCATGACGATAGACAACACCATCGTGGTGCTGGAGAGCGTAGAAACCCAGCGCCGCCGTGGTTTGGCGCGCTTTGAAGCAGCGCTCGAGGGTGTCAAGCAAGTATGGCCGGCGGTGCTCGCCTCAACGCTGACCACTATCTTGGTATTTGTGCCGATCTTCTTTATTCAGCAGGAAGCCGGTCAGCTCTATTCGGATATTGCGGTAGCCATCTCCACCTCGATTATCATTTCGATGGTGGTGGCGATAACGGTCATTCCCACCCTCGGCGCGCATATCGACTTTCGCGGTAAAGAGAGCGCTTCAACGGCAGCGCCGCGCTGGGTACGTGGCTGCCTATGGGTGGTGAATTGCATGATTCACACTGCGTTCCGGCGGTTAATGGCCATCGTGCTAGGCATTGCCGGTGGCATTGGGATTTTTGTGTGGCTGACGCCCCCAGCGGAGTACTTGCCCGAAGGCGAAGAGGCCAAAACCTTCGTAAGCATGAACGCCCCGGCGAGCTATAACCTAGCCACCATGGATGCGATTGCCCAAACCCTGCAGCAAGAGCTCGAGCCCCATGTAGGCGCCGATCCTGAACGCTTTGAGCGTGGCGATACCGATATTCCGCCGATTAGCACCATGGGCATTCAAGCCGAAGCTCAAAGCCTGCGGATCATTGCTGAAACCAGCGATCCCACCCATATTGAAGCCTTGATGGATGCACTCACCCAGCGTTTTGAAGCCTACCCGGATATGCGCGCCTTTGCCGCCCGGGGCTCGATTATTTCCAGCAATGACGGCGGTACACGCAGTATCACGCTGGATATCGCCGGTAACGATTTAAACGAGCTTTACACCACCGCCAATGCCATTTACCAACGCGCTCAAGACGTTTTCGACAACCCACGCATTCAGTCCCGCCCTTCCGCCCTGGATCTCGGCCAACCGTTGATTGAAGTGTATCCCGACTGGGAACGCGCTGCTGAGGTGGGTATGGACACCAGCGCCCTAGGCACCACCGTGGCAGTGCTCACCAACGGCGCCTACCTGGATGATTTTTACCTCGATGACGAGAAAATCGATCTCTACGGCTACGGCCCTGGCGCGGGGAATATCGCGCTGGATGACCTCGCCACCCTGCCTATCCACACACCGTCAGGCATCAACGTGCCGCTTAATACCCTTGCGGAGATTCGTGAAACCGTAGGGACGGCTACCCTGCGGCGCGTCGATGGGCGTCGCAGTGTCACGCTGGACGTCATTCCACCGCGCAGCGTGGCGCTGGAAGCGGGTATCGAGCGCATGCAGCGCGAAGTGATAGAGGCCATGAGCGACGAAGGTACGCTGCCAGCTAACATTAATGTCACCGTCAGCGGCGCAGGCGACCAATTAGACGCTACCCGCCAAGCCCTTACTGGCAATGCCTTGATTGCCTTGGCGATCGTCTATTTGTTACTGGTGGCCATTTTTGCCCATTGGGGTTACCCATTGCTGATTCTGGCGACCATTCCACTCGGCGCCGCGGGAGGCATTGTGGGGCTATGGTTAATGAATACCGTGGGCGCGCAACTGCCGAAAATTGGCTTGAACGCCATCAGCCAGCCGTTCGACATGATCACCATGCTAGGCTTTTTAATTCTGATGGGAACGGTAGTCAATAACCCTATCCTGGTGGTTCATCAGGCGAGAGAGAATCTGCGCACGGCGAGCATGAGCGTTCGCGACGCCGTACATCAAGCCGTAGAGAGCCGGTTACGGCCCATTGCGATGACCACGCTGACGACCCTGTGCGGCCTTTCACCGCTGGTGTTTTTGCCGGGGGAAGGCACCGAGCTTTACCGCGGCGTCGGTGCCATTGTGCTCTTTGGGCTGCTTGGCACGGCGATTGTCACCGTTACCTTCTTACCTGCCCTGACGGTGGCCGTGCTGAGTTGGAAAAAACCAAAACGATCGGCCTAAGCGAGGGTTTTATTAGGCTAGGCTTCGATTAGAAGAAGAGGCGTTTGAGCGCTAAGCCGGGGTCGCTTTCGCGCATAAACGCTTCGCCCACCAAAAAGCCGTTAACGTTATGGTCGCGCATTAGCTCTACGTCATCGCGAGTGTGAATGCCTGATTCGGTAATCACAGTAACGCTCTCTGGTATACGCGGCAGCAGATCCAGTGTGGTATTGAGACTGGTGTCAAAGGTGTGCAAATTGCGGTTGTTGATACCCACCAGCTTTAGCTCCAACGCCAAGGCGCGCTCCAGCTCGTCTGCATCGTGCACCTCGACCAACACATCCATTCCCAGTTGATTGGCCTGCTGGTGTAGATCACGCAGCTGTGCGTCATCCAGGGCGGCGACGATCAATAGGATGCAGTCGGCACCAATGGCTCGCGCTTCACTGACCTGATAACCATGGGTGATAAAGTCTTTACGAATCACCGGTAGCGTACACACATCCCGCGCGGCAATTAGATAGTCTTCGTGGCCCTGGAAGAAGTCGGCATCGGTGAGCACCGATAGACAGGCAGCGCCCCCTTGCGCATAGCTTTTGGCGATATCGGACGGATGAAACTCTTCACGAATAACGCCTTTTGAGGGAGAGGCTTTTTTCACTTCGGCGATAATGGCAGCATCCCCAGTAGCGATGCGCGTATTGAGGGCCTCAATAAAACCACGCGGCGCGCTCTGCTGCTCTCCTAGCGCGAGTAAATCCGCTTCAGAGACGGCTTGGCGGCGCTCAGCCACTTCCTGATCTTTACGGGCCAGAATGCGGGTTAAAATAGTCGGCGTTGACTGTTGAGTCATAGTGGTCTCTTCTTATTTAAAAGCGTGCTGCTGAAAACGGACTATTTAAACACGCTGGTAAAGTGCGAAAGCTCTTTGAGTTTTTCCAGCGGCAGTTTGGACGCCTGGGCGTCTTGGGCGACCATCACGCCCTCTTTCAATGTGTCGGCCACCCCCGCACAGTAAAGTGCAGCGCCTGCGTTCAGCGCGACCATATCAGCCGCCGCACCTTCACCTGAAAGCGCTGCCTTGACCAAGCGCAGGCTGTCCTCGGCGCTGTTGGCTTTCAGCGTCGCCAAGCTTTGGCGCTCGATGCCCAGTTCCTCGGGTGTAATGGTGTACTGAGTAATCACACCCTCTTTTAGCTCGGCGACTAACGTCGGGCTGGCCAGCGATATTTCATCCAGCCCCTCCTCGGAGTGCACGACCATCACGTGGCGGCTACCCAAGGTTTTAAGCACTTCTGCCATTAACGGCACCAGTTCGGGTGCATAAACACCGAGCACTTGGTTGGGCGCGCCAGCGGGGTTGGTCAACGGGCCTAGAATATTGAACAGGGTGCGCACGCCCATTTCGCGACGTGGGCCAATGGCGTAGCGCATGGCCGGATGGTGGTTGGGGGCAAACATAAAGCCCACACCCACCTGCTCGATGCAGCGCGCCACCTGATCAGGTTTGAGGTCGAGATAGATACCAGCCACATCGAATAAATCCGCACTGCCAGAAGACGACGAAACGCTGCGGTTACCGTGCTTAGCCACATGGGCACCAGCGGCGGCAGCCACAAAACTGGCCGCAGTGGAAACGTTAAACAGGTTAGCGCCATCGCCACCGGTGCCGACGATATCCACCACGTTCTCAGCGTTAAGCTCAACGCGCTTCATCAGTTCGCGCATTACCTGGGCGGCAGCGCTAATTTCGATGGCACTTTCGCCCTTCATGGCCAAGCCGACCAGCAGCCCGCCAATTTGTGCGTCAGAGGCATCGCCGGTCATGATTTGACGCATCAAAGCGTGCATGGCATCGAAAGAGAGGTCTTCGCGGCGCATCACCGCATTAATCGCGTCTCGCATTTGCATAAGCAGTGGAGCCCTTAAAGCGTTTGAAACCGGCCGTCAGCCGCGTTTTAAAAAATTGGCCAAAAGCTCATGGCCTTGGCGGGTAAGAATGGATTCAGGGTGAAACTGGACCCCTTCGATATCCAGCTCGCGGTGGCGCAACCCCATGATCAAGCCGGGGGTCACGTCGCCTTCGCCGGTCCAGGCGGTAATTTCCAAGCAATCCGGCAGCGTCTCTTTATCGACGACAAGGGAGTGATAACGGGTCACTTCCACGGGGTTATCCAACCCTTCGAACACGCCTTGGCTATCGTGCAGTACGACTGATGTTTTGCCGTGCATCACCTGTGGAGCGCGCACCACCTTGCCACCGTAGACTTGGCCAATGGCCTGATGACCAAGGCAAACACCCAAGATAGGCAGTTTGCCCGCGAAGTGCTCAATGGCAGCCATGGAAATACCCGCCTCATTGGGCGTGCAGGGCCCTGGCGATACCACTAGGTGTGTCGGCGCCAGCGCTTCGATCTGCTCAATGGTGATCTCGTCATTACGGTGAGTGATGACGTCTGCGCCCAGCTCACCTAGGTACTGCACGATGTTGAACGTGAAACTATCGTAGTTATCGAGCATTAAGACTGTTTGAGCCATAACCCCTTGATACTCCTATAATCGCCTGTGCAATGGCTCTTTTGTCATCCAGGCGGTTACCCAGATTAGTCATCGATTGCCATCCGCTTCATGCGTTCGATGATACCGCAACCCGAGCCTCTCTTGCAGGGGTTAAGTGCCATCCTGGATGAGTCGACAGGCGGCGTACTTAAACTCAGGGATTTTGCCATAGGGATCGAGTGCCGGATTGGTGAGTAGATTCGCGACGGCTTCGGCCAACTGGCAGGAGAGCGAATCACACACCCGCACTGTGTAAATGCTCAGGTAACTGATCGCGTTGGCGTAAACTAGGCTGTTGTCGCTCGTCATCCAGCAGTGCCCGCAGAGCGACCAGCGCTACAGGGGATAAATCGAGGCCTTGTGGGTGGCCACGCCGCCGACGCAAAGAAGAAACCGTTCGGTCAGTCATAAGGCACGCTATGATGAGGGGAATATTATTCAGCATAGTGGCACTTGCCCCTGGAGGAAATCCTCCCTTAGGCAACACCCTCTCGAATTACCGGTGCATTGGAACTAGCAACTGTCCGCCGCAGTCTTTATTATCTGCCGTCTTTTTTGGATAGCTTTGCGGGCAGCTTTTGGGATAGTTTTTAAGTTAGTTTTTATGATAGCTATTACGATCGTTTTTAAGACAATTTTTTAGATACTTTCTAGCCAGTTAGGAGCGTGGGATGTTAAAGCGGGTTACCTGGATGTGTACGCTCTTATTCGTCGCATTAATAAGCACAGCACCATCCTATGCCAACACAACACTGCGCGTTATGGCCTCGTTTTCAGTGATAGAAGACTTGGTCAACCGGATTGCTGGTGACGCAGTCAGCGTCAACGTCATTGTTCCCCGGGGTGAAGATGTTCACCGCTGGGAGTTAACGCCGCCCAACGTGCTTGCGTTAGAAGAAACCCATATCGTGTTTTATAACGGGCTGGGCTTAGAACCGTGGATACGCCATGTTGAAGCGATGTCGGACGACCAAATCACCTTAATCGAAGTAGCCCAAAAGGCCGACTACGCCCCCTTGATGGTCTCTACCGGGCAGTATAAAGGCGAACCAGATCCGCATATTTGGATGGATCCTGCCGGAGCCGCAGCCTACATTGATGTTATTGCTGAGACCTTAGCTGAGCATATGCCCGACCAGGCAGAAGCATTTTATGCCCGTGCCGAAGAAGCCCGCAGGGCATTGAGTGATCTCAGCCAAGCGGTTAAGGAGCGGCTCGAAGGCATCCCAAAAACCAACCGCACCTTACTGACCAGCGAAGCTAGCTTTGGTTATTTTGCGGACGCCTTTGACTTCGAAGCGCTGGGATTGTGGGGGTTGAATAACGAGACCCAAGGCAGTGCCCAAGCAATGGCCAAGATGAGCGAGCATCTTGGCGAGAATCGCCCACCAGCGCTGCTCTATGAGAGCACCACACCTAGCATTCATATGGACGCATTGTCACGGGAGACATCGCTCCCCCTGGCAGGGCCACTGTATGTCGACACACTGAGTGGTGCAGACGGCCCGGCTGCCACTTACTCGGCCATGCTGCACCATAACGCTGAAATACTGCACTCAGCCCTGGGAGGCGCTACCGCCGAGTAATAGGATCGTCGTCATTAAAGATTATCCAAACCGCGCTCGGCCATGGCCACTGCGCGGAAAATCGCCCGGCCTTTGTTGAGGGTTTCTTGCCACTCCATATCAGGCACCGAATCAGCCACAATGCCCGCGCCAGCCTGAACGTGGAGTTGGCCGTCTTTGATCACCGCGGTACGAATGGCAATTGCGGTATCCATGTTGCCGTGCCAGGAGAGATAGCCAACTGCCCCGGAGTAAATTCCACGCTTAACCGGCTCAACTTCATCGATAATCTCCAGCGCACGAATTTTAGGCGCTCCCGAAACAGTACCGGCCGGGAATGTGGCCCGCAGCGCGTCCATGGCGGTTAAACCTGGCTTTAGCTTCCCCGTTACGTTAGAGACGATATGCATGACGTGGGAGTAGCGTTCAACCACCATCTGGTCGGTGACTTCCACGCTGCCCGTTTGGCAAATACGGCCAACGTCGTTACGCCCCAAATCGATCAACATAAGATGCTCGGCTAGCTCTTTCGGGTCGGCGAGCAGGTCTGCTTCCAGGGCGTCGTCTTCTTCCTCTGTTTTACCGCGCTTACGTGTTCCGGCAATGGGGCGCACGGTCACTTCGCCCTCTTCCATACGGGTCAGAATTTCCGGCGAAGAACCCACTACGTGATGATCATCCAAATTAAAGAAGAACATATAAGGCGATGGGTTGAGGCTACGCAGCGCGCGATAGAGATCCAGCGGCGAGGCCTGATAAGGAATCGACATACGCTGAGAGGGTACGCACTGCATGATGTCCCCCGCCAACACATACTCTTTGATTTTATCGACGGCGGCTTTGAAGCCCTGTTCCGTAAAACCAGAGTTAAAGTCACTCTCTTGCACCGGCTGCTTGCCGCTGCCAGCGTTATTAGGACTAATGTGCGCTTCACGTAGACGGGTTTCAAGATGCTTTAAATGCCCCTGGGCGCGTTCAAACGCGTCTGGCTCGGCAGGGTCAACGTGGGTCCAGATCGTCAGACGGCCTGAGAGATTGTCGAATACGACAAAGTCGTTGCATACCATTAACAGAATATCAGGCACGTTCAGCGGATCAGGCTTGTCCGCTCCACCGCGCAGGCGTGGTTCGATATAGCGAATGGTGTCGTAACCAAAGTACCCCACCAGACCACCATCGAAGCGTGGCTGATCATCCAGCTTAGGCACCTTAAAGCGGCTTTGGAATTTTTCGATCCACGCTAGCGGGTCCTCCACTTCGGTGACACCAACCGTTTCACCCTCTTTAATGTGGCGCACCGTAAAATCACGTACTTCAATACGTTCATGACTCGGCAAGCCAATCATTGAATACCGACCCCATTTTTCCCCCCCCTGTACCGACTCGAACAAGAAGGTCCAGGGAGTGTTCGCCAGCTTTAAATAAGTAGATAACGGCGTATCTAAATCAGCGAGGACATCACGCGAAACAGGAATTCGGTTGTAACCTGCTTGGCTAAGCTCGTGAAAATGTTCCGGGGTCATCATTAAGCGGTCCTTGTCGCATGGGGTACAGTCATCAACAGCTCTGTTAACGAAGAGAGCACTAAGTCAGGGTGGCTATCTTCGATGGGTTCGCCGTGATTATAGCCGTAGGGTAACGCCACAGTCGTAAAGCCCGCTGCTTTTCCCGCTGCGATATCATGGCGCGAGTCACCCACCATCACACACTCAGAAGGTGGTATTTGAGATGTTTGCGCAGCGTGCAGTAGCGGCAATGCACTGGGCTTTTTTTCGGCCAGTGAATCACCACCGACCCATAACGTAAAATAGTCCAGCAGTTCGAAGTGTTTTAAGAGTGGCTCAATAAAACGCTCGGGCTTATTGGTGATCAGTACTAATGTCATGCCCTGCTTATGCAGCGCCTGAAGCGCTGGCTGAACCCCAGGATAAAGAGTCGTGAGGACGCTGGGCGCTGCGCCATAATACGTCATAAAAGCATCATAGCCGCGCCGCTGAAGCGCTGGATCAGGCGCCGCTTGCAAGGCCCAAGCCAGGGCTCTTTCGACTAACACTGGCGCGCCATTGCCAACCCAGTCGCGCACATCGGATTCGCTCGGTTCAGGCAGATCAAGCTCCCGGAGTGCGCACGCCACCGCAGCAGCAAGGTCCGGTACGGAATCAATCAGCGTACCATCCAAGTCGAAAGCAATCAGCCGTTTACCCTGCAGTACTGGATGCAGGTCAGAATATCGTATTGAATCCACCTTCAATGCCCTCTAGCTATTGCCTTCTAGCGTCATCCACCGCTAAAAATACTTTATCTTCCTTCGCATTAGGCAACCATCTTACCTGCTCATGGCAAATTTTCGCATTAGTCAGAAGCGTAAGAAGCTTCTATGCTGGAGCTAATTTAGCCAAGGAGATAATGATGGCCATACCCAGAATCGTGATTGTCGGCGGTGGCGCAGGCGGGCTAGCCCTTGCCACGCGTCTAGGACATACATTAGGCAAGCGTAAACGCGCAGAGATTGTGCTGCTAGATCGTAATGCCACCCATGTTTGGAAACCGTTGCTCCATGAACTGGCGACCGGCGTACTGAATTCCAGCATGGACGAGGTAGATTACCGTGGCCATTCCACTGCACATTATTATCGCTATCAGCGTGGTTCGTTAACGGGAGTGGATCGTCAACAGCGCGTACTGCACTTAGCCCCCGTCGAAGACGAGGATGGCGACGAGGTACTGCCTGCTCGCGAGCTGACATATGACTATGTAGTGATGGCCCTGGGCAGTGTTTCAAATGACTTCGGCACGCCCGGCGTAGCAGAGCACTGTCACTTTATTGATTCGCCGCAGCAAGCCAAAGCATTTCAGCGCGATATGATTAATACCTTCCTGCGCTACACCGATCCCACGCTACGCCAACACGTCCAGTTGACTATCGGGATCGTGGGGGGCGGCGCAACAGGCGTGGAGCTTGCCGCCGAGCTATTTGATGCTTCGCGCATACTCAACGCCTACGGCGTTACCGCTATCGACCATCAGCACATCAGCGTGCACTTGCTGGAAGCGGCGCCGCGCTTACTGCCGGGGCTCTCTGAACGGGTCAGCCAAACAGTCAAAACCGAGCTTGAAAGCATGGGCGTGACCATCCACACCGATACCGCCATCAAGGAAGCACAGGCGTACAAGCTGATTACTGGCGACGGTGAAGAGATCGAAACGGATATTAATGTGTGGGCAGCGGGTATTAAAGCACCTTCGTTTCTAACGGAACTCGGCCTGACGACAAATAAGAAAAATCAGATCGAAGTGAAACGCACCCTGCAAAGTGTCGACGATGATAGGGTATTCGCGCTTGGTGACTGCGCCAGTTGCCCGATGGGAGAAGACAGTACCGTTCCACCTCGTGCACAAGCGGCGCATCAACAAGCGAAGCTATTAGCCAAAAACTTGGTTCACGAACTTGACGGCAAGCCACTGCAGGATTTCCGCTACCGCGATCATGGCTCGCTGGTATCGCTGGCCCGCTACGATGCGGTGGGCAATTTAATGCGTAGCTCCGCATCCAGAGGCCTATTTTTAGAGGGCTGGCTGGCACGTCAAGCTTACGCTTCGCTATACCGTATGCACCAGCTGGCTATTCATGGCGCGATAAAAACAGGGCTAGCGTGGCTAGTGGATAAACTCAACCGGTACTTAAAACCGCGTATGAAGCTTCACTAACCACCCTGGCTTGTTAGGCCTTCGCCAGCGCCTCGCGCATTTGCTGAATGACGCTATCGTATCCGTGCGGGTCGCTGGCCTGGTGAGCACTAAAGATGGCTGAACCGGCCACAAAGGTATCAGCGCCTGCAGCGGCAATCTCGGCGATGTTGTCCACTTTTACCCCGCCATCGATTTCCAAACGAATATCATATTTCGAGGCATCGATGCGCGCCCGCGCTTCGCGCAGCTTGTTCATCGTACCGGGAATAAATGACTGGCCTCCAAAACCTGGGTTGACGCTCATCAGTAGCACCATATCGACCTTATCCATGACGTAGTCGAGGTAAGAAAGCGGCGTCGCCGGATTAAATACCAGGCCTGCTTTACAACCGCCATCACGGATTAACTGCAGCGAACGGTCAACGTGCTCTGACGCTTCCGGGTGAAAGGTGATATAGCTGGCGCCCGCCTCGATAAAATCGCTGATCATGCGATCGACTGGTTTAACCATCAGATGCACGTCAATCGGCGCAGTCACGCCGTGCTTGCGCAGTGCTTTACACACCATCGGGCCAATGGTCAGGTTGGGCACGTAGTGATTATCCATGACATCGAAGTGCACCACATCCGCGCCTGCAGCCAGCACGTTATCGACTTCCTCGCCCAGCCGGGCAAAGTCAGCCGATAAAATAGAGGGGGCAATCAAGAAATCCTGCGCAGCGGTCATATTCCATTCCTGCTTATCAATCAGTAGACGAAGGGGCTCACTCGATATACCTGCGATTGAGCAGGCAAGAGCAAAGCCAGGCCGCTATCTTATCAGAGCCGCTTAACAGAACCACGTATCCGCGTATTCGCAACTCATCACACATATATTCTTAAATAGAATATAAAACAAGATTGTAATTCCACATTGATAGTTTTAACCTTGGCAATATTGCGCCACGACGTGCTTATTGATTTAAGGAGTTCCCTATGACATTACCGACAATTTTCCGCCGCAGCCTGATTGCGGTTGCATTGGGCGTCACGGTCAGTGGCACCGCCGCTGCACAAGAGCGGGAGCTGCTCAACTCATCCTATGATATTGCTCGCGAGCTGTTTGCCGCGATCAACCCTGAATTTCAAGCGTGGTGGCAGGAAGAGCACGGTGAAGAGATTGAGATTAGCCAATCTCACGGCGGTTCTTCTGCCCAAGCACGCGCCATTCTCCAGGGTCTGCGTGCCGATGTTGTCACCTTTAATCAGGTAACCGACGTGCAAGTACTCGCGGATGCCGGGCTAGTAGCTGAAGATTGGCAGGACGCGTTTGAGAATAATGCCTCGCCCTACTACTCCACCACTGCCTTCTTGGTGCGTAAAGGCAACCCTAAAGGCATTGAAAGCTGGGACGACCTGGTACAAGAAGATGTCGAGATGGTCTTTCCTAACCCGAAAACCTCGGGTAACGGACGCTACACCTACTTGGCTGCCTGGGGCTTTGCCGAGAATGAATTCGACGGTGATGAAGAGAAAATTGAAGAATTCATGCGCACCTTCTTAGCCAACGTAGCGGTTTTCGATACCGGCGGCCGTGGTGCGACCACCAGTTTTATCGAGCGTGAAATTGGCGATGTACTGATTAGCTTCGAGTCTGAAGTGAATAATATTCGCAGCGAGTACGGCAGCGACGACTACGAAGTGATCGTACCGCCAGTGAGCATCCTGGCTGAATTCCCCGTCGCGGTTGTCGAGGAAAACGCTGAGCGCAACGGCAATAGCGATTTGGCCCAAAGCTATCTTGAGTATCTCTACACCGAAGAAATCCAGCGCCTGCTTGCGGGTTTCAACTACCGGGTACATAACGAAGCCGTGGTTGAAGAATTCGCTGACCAGTTCCCGGAAACCGAGTTGCTTGAAGTAGATGAAGTATTTGGTAGCTGGGATGAAGCTATGGAAACTCACTTCGAAGGTGGCGCCCTTCTCGACCAGTTGCAGCGCCGCTAATACTTACTCATGAGCCAACCTGAATTATGAGTCAACTTGCCTCGTGGCGAACCGGCAGCACACGTGTGCTGCCGGGTTTTGGCCTTTCTATGGGTATCAGCGTGCTGTTTATCTCGCTGGTGCTGTTATTGCCGATTACTGGCCTGTTCGGACAGTTAGCGGAGCTTAGTCTTGCCGAGTATTGGGCGATCATTACCGAGGGCCGTGTCGTAGCAAGCTATATGGTGACTATTGGCGCTGCGGCCGTCGCAGCACTGATTAACGCCGTGTTTGGTTTGTTACTAGCCTGGGTATTAGTACGCTATGAGTTTCCCGGCAAGCGCCTACTTGATGCATTAATGGACCTGCCCTTTGCACTGCCCACTGCCGTAGCCGGTATTACGCTAGCAACGCTATATGCCAGCAGCGGCTGGATGGGCCAACTTCTTGAGCCGCTGGGTTTTCAAGTCGCCTACACATGGGTGGGTATCGCGCTGGCCATGGCGTTTACTAGCATTCCCTTTGTAGTGCGTACGGTGCAACCGGTACTGGAAGACCTGCCCGCCGAAGTGGATGAAGCCGCCATGTCGCTGGGAGCTACCGACGGTGTCGCCTTTCGCCGTGTGATCATGCCGCATATCTGGCCCGCCTTAGTGACCGGTACCGGGCTTGCCTTTGTGCGCTCGTTGGGTGAATTCGGTGCCATCATCTTTATCGCTGGCAATATGCCCTACGAAACAGAGATCACTGCGCTAATGATTTTCGTCAAGCTACAGGAGTATGACTATGCAGGCGCGTCGGCAATTGCCTCGGTTGTACTGTTTGTCTCGCTGGCGCTATTACTGGCTATCAACATTTGGCAGGGCCGTTTTGTACGCCGCCTGCATGGAGGTAAGGGGTAATGCGTCGAATTGGTGATGCGCCGCTTATCCGGCGTCTGCTGATAGGGGCTGCCTTGCTGCTATCAGCGCTCTTTTTATTACTACCGCTGGTAGCCATTTTTGCCCAAGCATTTTCCCAGGGCGTCATGGTTTTCTGGGCCAACGTTAGTAACACTTTTACGCTGCATGCGATTGGCTTAACGCTGGTTATCGCACTAATGACCATTCCGGTATGTTTGGTTTTTGGTGTCGCACTGGCGTGGCTGGTCACGCGCTTTAGCTTTCCTGGGCGGCGCATTTTGCAAACGTTGATTGATATTCCGTTTGCAGTATCCCCCGTGGTAGCGGGTCTTATTTATCTGCTGCTCTATGGCCGTAACGGCTGGATCGGCAGTTGGCTGGATGGCCATGACATTCAGTTAATGTTCTCTTGGCCGGGCATTCTGATGGTGACCATTTTTGTTACTTGCCCATTTGTTGCACGGGAGCTGATCCCGTTGATGCAGGCGCAAGGCTCCCGGGAAGAGGAAGCCGCCGTGACGCTTGGCGCTTCCGGCTGGACAACCTTCCGCCGGGTTACCCTGCCCAATATTCGCTGGGCACTGCTGTATGGCGTCATTCTTACCAACGCCCGTGCGGTCGGTGAATTTGGTGCCGTTTCAGTAGTCTCAGGGGCCATTCGCGGCAAAACCAATACGCTGCCACTGCACCTTGAGCAGCTCTATCAGGATTATAACGCCGTGGGCGCTTTCGCTTGCGCGGCCTTACTTGCATTTATTGCCCTATTGACGCTCGCTGCCAAGGCCGGGCTGGAGTGGCGCGCATCACGTCGGGAGGCTTTTGTATGAGTATTCATTTACATAACATCGGTAAACACTTTGGCAACACCCAAGCATTAGAACCGATCGACCTGGATATTCACGAAGGCGAACTGGTGGGGTTGCTCGGCCCGTCGGGCTCAGGCAAGACCACGCTGCTACGGATTATCGCAGGGTTGGAAAATGCCGATCGCACCGCCCAACCGGGCAAAATCATGTTTGGCGACCGCGATGTCACCAACGTGCATGTGCGAGACCGCCGCATTGGCTTCGTGTTTCAGCACTATGCGTTGTTCCGCCATATGAGTGTATATGACAACGTGGCGTTTGGGCTGACCGTGCTATCGCGTAAGCGCCGCCCCAGCAGCAGTGAGATTCGCGCTCGGGTATTCAGGCTGCTTGAAATGGTTAAGCTGGAGCACTTGGCTAATCGCTACCCTGCTCAGCTCTCAGGCGGTCAGCAGCAGCGTGTGTCCCTGGCCCGCGCGCTGGCCGTGGAGCCGGAAGTACTGTTATTGGACGAGCCTTTTGGCGCGCTTGATGCCAAGGTGCGTCAAGAGCTTCGCCGCTGGCTACGCCACCTGCATGACGAGTTCAATTTCACCAGCGTCTTTGTCACCCACGACCAGGAGGAAGCGCTGGAGCTTTCCGACCGTGTGGTGGTGATGAGCAATGGCCGCATTGAGCAGATAGACACCCCCGATGAGCTCTACCGGGAGCCCAAAAACCGCTTTGTGTTTGAGTTTTTAGGCGATGTGAATCACCTTGAAGGCAAAGTGACCAACGGCGTACTCACCTGTGGCGACGCCTATTGGCACGTAGATCTACCCGATGGCCATGAAGAGCTGTTGCTGCGCCCTCATGAGGTGCGGCTAACCGAGCAACCCACCTCTGAGAGCCATTTGCCAGTCACCATCACCGCAATATCGCCGGTGGGCGCCGAAGTACGCGTAGAGCTAGAGGCGGATTGGCTAGCACAGCCGTGGCTGGCGACCGTCCGCCATACTGACTTTGAGCACTTGGCGCTACGCCGTGGTCAGCGCTTATTCGCCCATCCGCGCCACTGGCGACGCTTCTCCGAAACAGAGGCGAAAGCCGCAGAACAAAGTCGCGTTGCATAAAGCCTAAATAGCCGCCCCCTCACGGGGCGGCTATTATTAATCACCTACCCCTTTATTTTAAAAGCGCATTTGCCTAAAGGTTAGACTCACCCGCGGCTCGATATCTTTCTTGGTTTTAGGCAGGCTATGTAGCCAGTTTTGCTGAGTAGTACCTTTCATAATTAACAGACTGCCGTGCTCTAGCGTAAGCGACACACTCTCCCCTGTTTGTTTATGTTTAAACGAGAATTTCCTTTCGCCGCCTAAGGTCAACGCCCCGATTGCCCCATTCTCAACAAGGTCTTTTTCGGCATCACTGTGCCAGCTCATGCCTTCCTCGCCTGAATTATAAAAATTACCCAGGCACGAATTAAACCCCTCTCCGCAGTGGCTCTCCACGACCTGTTTAAGCTCACGCAAAAAGTCTGGCCACACTAACGCCATTTTTGTATAGCCAGAGTAGATATAGGAAACCGGCTTATCTGCATACCAGGCTATTTTCCTCTTTGTAACAATCTCCTTGCCGTAAATAAACGCGCGATCATGCTCCCAGCTTAGTTTGCTCATGCATTTATCTAAATACATAGCAGCTATGGGCGTATCAAGGATTTTACCGTGGTAATAAGCCGCCCCATCCTGTGGAAGCAGATTAATCAATTTCATATCATCGTTTTCAAACAGATCTGTATACGTCATAGCGATGCCTATTGCGTGCCCATTACAAAGACAGCAAGAAACGGGTTTTTCTCACACTAATAAGGAAGCAATACTGAGCGCCATGGGACCACACACCCGTGCCTATGGCCTGCTGGCTAATAGAAAACCTTGAAAAGGAAAATAAAATGAGAGCAGTAGACTATATACGGCTACTTTCGCTAGCCGCAATTTGGGGAGCTAGTTTCCTTTTTATGCGAATTTCATCACCAGCAATAGGAGCAATCAATACAGCTTTTTTCAGGGTCTTTTTTGGACTAGTTGGCTTGGCTGTTATCATCGTAATTATACGTAAAAGCCTGGCGTTCAGAGGCAAACTAGGCAAAATTTTTGTTTTGGGAATCATTAACTCAGGCATCCCATTTCTTATGTACAGCATAGCAGCAACATTACTACCTGCTGGCTATTCAGCGATTCTAAATGCAACAACGCCTTTAACAGGGGCCATGATTGGCTTTTTCATCTTTAGCGAGAGCTTAACTATAAAAAAATGGCTGGGCGTAACGCTAGGAATTATCGGCATTACGGTTATTACCACAGTGGGTGATTCAAATATTGTTGGTAACATCTATATTGGCGTTGCTGCCTGTATGATAGCCACTATTGGTTACGGCTTTGCTGGCTTTTTGACCCGAAAGTGGATAACCCAACAGGGCGGTCTGGATTCAACGCTGGTTGCGTTTGGCAGTCAAATAGGCGCTACCGCTTTTCTCAGCCCCTTTTTGCTTTGGAACATTTCATCTGGCCCCAGCATTGATTGGTTTCAAGGTGATGTATGGATCAGCCTGCTCGCCGTCGGCTTTTTATGCACCTCCCTCGCTTATATCCTCTATTTTAGATTGATCGCTGACATTGGGCCGTTACGTTCGCTCACCGTTACCTTCTTGGTGCCACCCTTCGCTGTGTTGTGGGGGTTTTTAGTCCTTGATGAAACGATTTCTAGCGGATTCTTACTTGGCTCTTTTATTGTTTTACTTTCAGTTTGGCTAATCGTAAGTCCAGATTCTCAAAAAAATAGCCTTGCGCACTAGCTTGCTTCACTTATCTCACAATGAAGATGGCGCGCTATGGTAATAAACAATGAAGTATTGGACATAGCTAAGAAAAGTCGCGTCGCCTGACCATACCGCCAGTGCGCTACCCGCGTTATACTGGCGTTTTAGCCATAGCGGAGGAAGACCATGCTTCGGCGTCACTTTTTACGACTTTCAGGTGTCCTACTTGCCAGCGCATGGCTAGCCGGTTGCACCAGCCCGCAATACTTACAGCTCAGTCCTGAACGTAACGCTCAGGTACCCCAGGTGGGTTCCGGCCAGCAGGTGACGGTGATAGCCCAGGATGGCCGCGAAAGCGATATTATTGGTAATCGTGCTGGCGGAGGAATGTCGACGGCGCATATTACCGTCAGTAGCCACGAGCTGATCCCACGTCTGCAGCAAGAAGCTGAGCGTGCGGTACGCGACATGGGCTTCAACCCTACCACTGAACAGGCTGAGGGACGTCCGTCCTTAACGTTGGAACTTGCCAGTCTCAATTACGCGCGTGGCGACAGCGGCCAGCCGTTGGTAGACGAAGCACGCCTTGAAGGGGTTTTTCGCGCTATTGCTCAAAACAAGGGCACCACTTATACGGGCACTTACACATCGCGCCGCACCCAGGGCTATGCCCTTAAACCCGATGCTGATAGCAACGCACGCATGCTGAGTGACTTGCTTAGCGATGGCTTGAACCGCGCCTTTAGTGACCCTGAGTTGGGGCGCCTCTTAGCACGTTAGGCTGATTTCCACTCCGATATGGGCCGCATCTGTATTGCCCCCCTGTGTTTATTCTCTATAACCACAGCGGCATTTACAGGCGCGGCCCGCGTCGTTCTAGCGCCCATACGCTCTCTATATAGCCACGCTCATCAGGGCTTTCCTCCTCCAGAAAGGTCAAAGCGAAGTTAGCCGAAAACAGGTTGTCGAGCTCATCAGCGGTCACACTATAAGGAGGCCCTGCGTCACCCTCGTCATGCGACAAGCTAATCAGCAGGCCTTTGGCGCCAGGCGGGACTAACTGCGCAAGGTGAAAGGCATAGCGCTGGCGAGTGGCAGGCGGCAGCGCTATCAGCGATGCACGATCATAAAACGCACCAATCTCGGCCGCATGCTGAATATGTAAGTGAAAAAAATCGCCACACCAGAGTTCAACATTACCCTGGCGGGAGATAGTAAATCCTGCCTGTCGGTAACGTGATACCGGTGTGCTGCGCTGCGCCAAAAACTGCTCAATGGCCTCAGGAGCAAATTCAATGCCTAGCACGGGATGCCCCTGATCGGCCAACCAGCGCATATCAAGACTTTTACCGCACAGCGGCACAAGCACCTTGGTACGATCAGTAACGCCAAGCGAGCCCCAATGACGCTGCAGCGCCGGGTGCGTCTGCTGCAGGTGGAAACCAATGCGCCCTTCTTGCCAGCGCTTGCGCCATTGATCGCTCATTATTTAGCCACCTTCGTATCGATTCCGCTATTCGTTTATTTGTCCAAACGCGTGGCTAGAACCAGCGGTCACGCTTCTTCTGCCGACGTGGCAAGTGAGGCACAATCAGACCCACCAATAATCCCGCGCCAGCCACACCGCCACCGTACATGAAATACCGCATTAGGAGGTCTTCTTCTTGCGTTTCCAAACGCGCCTGGAGTCCTCTTACCTGCTGACGCGACTGCTCTGCCTGGCTGTCGAGCTCTTGATTGCTTGCCTCAAGCTCGGCAATGCGACGTTCACGCACATCAAGAGTCTCCGTCATTGAGGAAACACGCTGCTCCCAGGTATCGTTGATCCCTTCAAGCTCAGCAGTTAACTCCTCAACTCGCGCTTCTAACTCGGGTAACTGCTCGATCGCGCTCGGCGTTTGCTGAAGCTCATCACTCAACACCCAGACCGTATTGCCGTCGCTATTGCGCACCCGTGTGTAGTCTCCACTGGTTTCCAGCACAGCAACCTGTTCACCGGCATTCAATGTGCCAATAATGCGATAGCCATCGGTCGGACCACTACGCACGTAAGTGCTAAGCTCATCGGTCACCCAGGCTTGATTGTCGGCCTGAGCATGGGCCTGGATACTGGCAACGCTGAGCAAAATTCCAGCCGCAGCGGCGTAGTAATGAAAACGAAATCTATTTACGTGCATGACATCATGTCCTGATTTAAAACGCCGCAAGGCGGACGAAGCCAGCAGCGCTTACCGCTTAACTTAGCGGCGCGCATCTCATACGTTTACCCTTCTCCGCGTGGTGGCAACGGAAAGGGACGGGGGAACTCAGCTACACGAGCGTCAGTCTTTACCGCCTTCAAAGGCCCTTCTCTCTCCACTTCGTCGATGCGCACAATGGCATTCAACGGCAGATAACTTCGCTTAACGCCTTCAAAGGTTCGCTGCAGCTTTTCGCTTACAGGGTCGACGACTACACGTGAAGAATCTTCAAAGACAAACTCCTCGACTTCAATAAAGCCCCAGAGTTCGCTTTGAAATATTTCTCTGACATATAAATCCCAAATTTCACCCTGCTGGTGAACCACCACACGGTAGATCGGCTTGGCCGCCATCTTGGCCTATTCCTCTTGCCACTTGTACATGAAGTTGAACCGCCTAGCTTACCATATTCGTATCACTACGCCTTTAGCTAACCCTGCGTTTGCACGGGGACACTACATCCGTTGGCCAGCCACAAATCCCTTGTGTACGGTAACGATGAGCGGCTTGCTAGGTTTCATCACTCTTTCAGATTGAAGCTTCAATGCGAGTGAAGCCGCTTTACGCTTCCATAAGCACAATAAACAAACGCTCATAAAATCAAAGAATTAATCGAAAAATTCATTAAAGCGTTTGATATTGAGTTGGGCTTAATTCATTCTCAACGCATCATCACCCTCGATGGTAGCTAGAGAGCATATACGTTTCGTCCCTAGAGGAAACAGTCACTGAGCGTACTGCAATTTGGTACCTACTAGGGATTGATCTACTTTAAAGCGATGATTCACCCACATTTCGCGATCTACTAAAACGCCAAGAAGATCTCGACTTCTATGTATAATCCCTGTTGATGCTGGGATAAGGAGTCACCGTGAAGACAGATCAACTCACGTCTTCTCATGAAGATAGTAAGCTCAATGGCCTGTTGAGCAAGTTTGATGACGCCGTGAGCCTGCTTGCGCAGGCGCCCGCGCTCTCGAAGCCCGCCCAGTTACCGTATGTGATGGACACTGCACGGCATGTACTACTTCAAGATGGCGGTTGTGAAGCGCTAGAGTCGCGTGCACAAGCATTTGAAAATTCCGGTTTGTTTTCCGGTTCCGACTGGGAAACCCCCCAGTATTTAGTCCCAACGCTGACCACATTTTCGCTGAAAAGCCCCGACGCCAACGTGGTCGTGATTGAAGCGTTAAGTGAGCTGAGGCTACTGGCCGTTGCCAAAGGGGCCTATCCACATCCGCTTATTTCAGCAGAACATGCTCATCACTACCTAACCCAGGTAATGGCGATTAATTTATGGCTGCTTTTCTTGCCGCCGAGCGAGGCTGAGCGCGAAACCCAAGGACAACTGGCCACTATTCCACGCCAGCTTTTTCAGCATTTAGCCGATCGAATCGGCTACGAGCATATCGTCGACCAACTGATTGATGAGATTTGGCGCATTTTGAAGCAGCGTCCAATCCAAGTCGATGCGATCAAGCAAATGATCACTCAGATTGCGCTCTGCCAAGTCAATCCTGACATTGATCTTGGCATTAGCGGCCAAGGTGCCGATCGGCTGGTCAGTTCGCTCTACGGGCCGACTCAAGCGTGCCGTGAAGATCCAGGTGTGGATATTTATCGCGAGCGCTTGGAGCGTATGGACCAAGCCGCGCTTCAGGCAGAATCCACTGGTTTTGCTCGGGCAATGCACGATACCGGGCTGGTGTCACCTTATCATGCCGTATTACTACGCCACTTACTCGAGGAAGGTGACCACTTACTTTCTGAGGCGCTCGGCCTTTCGTCTACCGGGCGGGATTGTTTGCTCTGTTACCGCGAACTGGTCCAAGCGCTTATTCGTGGCGGTGTATATCCTGCTACTTCCCAAGCGGTTTACGGCCTAGCCCTAATGCTTGAGCGCGGCATCCTTTATCAGCCGCCGGTAGCGCCAGCAATGTGGCGACAACTTAACCTACCGCTCTCTGAATGGGCGCAGTCGCGTCTGCAAATGGCCTATGGCGACATTGCTTCTCCCCGTGCACGGCTGATCGAAGGTGTACTCTGCATGCTGGGGCTGCCCCTAGGGGTTGGTCAGGGGAATAACCCAACCTGCCAGTCGGCTCGGGCGCTCTCCATGTGGGCGTACAACGACCCAGACTACCTACTGCAAATGGTGGCGTGGGCGGCACGCGACGATGAAATCATTATGCACTTTGAAGGACAAGCGATCTCATCAATGGAGAGCTTGTCTGGGGTCGCCACAGAACTACCCATGGATCTAGACCCGGTCTCGCTAATTGTCGTGCCGCATCTGGATCGTATCTATGCAGAAATGGGACGACGCTGTATTGGTCGCGAAGGAGACCCTCACCGCTGGGTTAACCCTGAATTTCATGGCTGGTGGTCGGGCCGCGGCTTTCGTATTAATGTCGATGTGGCAACTGGCCAACTAAGCGATGTGGACGATTTTGTACGTCACTTTTACGCCTGTTATCACCCCTATTACAATGGCAACCAGCCGCTTATTCACCCGCAGCCGGCGGGTATTGCGGTCACCGATAGCGCGGCACGCTTTATCGGCTGGCACGCGATTACGATTTTGCGGGCGTCGCTAGATCCTTCTGATGTCATGCGGGTTTACTTCTATAATCCCAACAATGATAGCGGTCAGGATTGGGGTGACGGCGTTATTGTCAGCACCTCAGGCAATGGTGAACGCTTTGGTGAAGCCTCGTTGACGTTTGAGCGCTTTGCATCGCGGCTATATATTTACCATTACGACCCACTTGAGCGTGGCGAATTGGTTTCAGTCACTAGCGATGAGCTGGATAATGTTAAACGCTATCTACACCGTAGCTGGGGAGCCTCGCGCCTACCACCTACTGAACTGCAGGCTGATCAAGGCCCGAATGCGCCTTTAGACGAGGGTTAAGTAGCCCTCACAACGACACGTTTAATTATTATGATGCGACTCGATCAACTGTTAGTCAGCCAAGGGCTGACCAGCTCGCGCACCCGTGCTCAACGGCTTATTCGCCACGGGCGGGTACGCCTCGCCGAGAACGGCAAGCCACTCACCAAAGTGTCGGAAAAATGGCCTGAAGATACCTGTTTTGAGATGGAAGATGACGCCGAAGAGCGCTATGTGTCCCGTGCAGGTTTGAAGCTTGAGGCAGTGCTGATAGCGCTTGAGCTGCGTTTTGAAGACTGCATTGTCCTCGATATCGGCCAGTCCACCGGCGGTTTCACCGATTGCGCACTGCGCTTTGGCGCTTGCCATGTAATTGGCGTGGAAGTCGGCCATGGTCAGCTCGCGGCTGAACTTCGTAACGACCCTCGCGTGACCTGCCTGGAAGGATTAAACGCGCGCTCGATGAGCAACGCTAAAGCGCTCAACAGTCTACTGACGGTTCAGCCTATCGATAGCGCTGTAATGGACGTTTCGTTTATATCTCAAACGCTGATAATCCCCGAAATCGCCGCCTTGCTCCCTGCGGGCGGGCAGTTGATCTCGCTGGTTAAACCCCAGTTTGAGCTGACCCCCGGCGCACTGGATAAACGCGGCATTGTACGCAATGCCAAACATTATGCAGAGGTTGAAGCCAATATTCGTAGCGCCTGCGCCGCCTGCGCACTCGCCATTCACCATTGGCAGGAGAGCCCCATCACCGGCGGCGACGGCAACCGCGAGTTCCTCCTCCACGCTGTAAAAGTGGCTTAACTCGACGCGGGGGGCGTTAGCTCGCTAGCCGACTGTACTTTAACCGCTTCACCCTGCTCCGGGTGCAGCCACACATCCATCTGCTCAAAGGCCACACGAACATTCGCTTCGCGAAACAGCTGGTCTACCCTGCAATTAATTTCATCGGCAGCAAATAGCCGATCGAGCAGATCGTTGACAAAAATACGCAACTCAAAGTTAAGGCTATGTTGTCCATAGCTCAAGCAGAAAACCTGGGGTTCCGGGTCGGTGAGTACGCGGGGGTTTTCATCCGCTGCTTTACGAAGCAACTGGTGCACCTTAGGCATATCTGAACCGTGGGCCACGCCATAGGTGAGAACGACACGAGTAATATTATCCGACAGCGACCAGTTAATCAGTTGGTCGGTCACGAACGTTTTATTGGGGATAATGATCTCTTTGCGATCAAAGTCAGTCACGGTGGTCGCACGGATGCGGATACGGCTGACAGTGCCGTGCAAATTACCAAGCGTAATGGTATCGCCAATACGAATGGGGCGTTCAAACAGAATGATCAAGCCCGATATAAAGTTGGCAAAAATCTCCTGTAGACCAAACCCTAACCCGACACTTAACGCTGCCACCAGCCACTGAAGCTTGTCCCAGGAAACGCCCAGCGTCGAAAGCCCCATGACGATCCCGGTGCCCACAATCGTATAGGAGAGCAGCGAACTAATCGCGTAGGCACTGCCCTGCTTTAATGACAGCCGAGACAGCACCATCACTTCCAGCAGGCCGGGTAAATTGCCTGCCATAATAAACGTGATGGCGACAATCAGCAGCGCCGCAAAGATATCGGATATCGAGAGCGCATTATCAACCAGGTCACCCTCTTGTGCTTCCCACAGTGACACATTATCTAAATAGCCGAGTACCGATAGCAAATCGGACCAAACCAGGTAAAGCAGCGCACTAAAGCCAATCAGCAAAATCAATTTGGAAAGACGTAGTGATTGGCTATTGATCTGTTCCATATCTAGCGGCGGCTCTTCTACCACTTCCAAGCCACCTTCGGCGCCCTCTTGCACCTGAGCCCGGCGACGCGCTAACGCACGGCGGTAGGCAAGACGCCGTGCGGCGACGGCTAAGCTCCTGACCAGGGTAGCTTCCACTACGACCCACAGCCCCAGCAAGTAAAGCGTGATAACAAATCGCGCCACTAAGCGCAGCGCTGTGTATTCATATCCCCACACCACCAAGCCCAGCAGGATCAAAGGCACCGACGCCATCGCCAACCCTAGCAGTAAGCGAAACAGACGAACGCCAAAGATAGGAACATGTGCCAGTATCAGCTGTGCTAGCCACCAACTCATGGCTAACAAGCCACACGATAACAACATCAGCGCCACAGGGCGTAGCGCCAACGGGGTTTCCATTTCCCCTGACATAGCCGCAATGCCGATTACCGGCACCAAGGAGATGCCTAAGCCACGTAAGAGTTGGCGTAAACGGGCACTGTATTGCGGTGACCAGGTGAAGTGGCGCTCAGCCACGCCATCGGCCACCAGCAGCCTGCGCGCCCATGCAATTACGGCCCAGCTTAAGGCCAATTGAAGCATCGCGGGGGCGGCACTATCTGCCAACGGCCCCGCCGCCCCGAGCAGTCCAACACCAACGCCTGCTAGCACTAAGGGACCAGAGAGCGCCAATAATGCATTTAGCAGCACCGCCTTCGGCGTGTGCAGTTGAGTGTCACTTTTTAGCCGGCCAATTTGCGAATGAATCTTGGCTAGGCGCGCTTTAATCTGTCGCCTCAACCCCATAAGCAGCAGGCCCAACACCACTAGCGGTGCTCCTTTTAGCACTTCCCAAGAGAACCCTTGCCAACGAGCGGGCAAAATGGCACGCCACTCCCCCTCCTGCCACTCTAAACGTAAATTATTGGGCAATTGACGCAGCCAGTTAAAGTCCAGAGGGCGACTATTGGCGACCCAAAAAAGTTGTTCATCAATGGTTTCGCGTAGCTCACTGGTGGTCGTCAAAAGCTGCTGTTGATTCAGCTGTAGCTCAATCGCCGCACTCAACAAGCTGCCGTAAGACTGTTCCAACTGTTCGACGAGCTCACGACGGGATTGATAGAGCCGCGAGAGGGAGTCTACTAGGCCTGGCGTTGCCTCTATGCCTGCCTCCGATAGTCGTCTAACGGCAAACTGCTCGCTTTGGCGTAACTGGTCACGCTGGCGGACTAAATCAAACTGTTTAAGGCGTAGATCGGCAATTTCGTCTTGCAAATTACGCGGTGTCGCTAACGGGGGTAGTGATTTACGTTGTTCACGCAGAATTCGCGACAGTAGTTGACTGCCACGAATAGCCTCAATCTGCTCATTAAGGCTGCGCTGCAGTTGGCGTACATGTTCCAACTGGCGCTGGGCTTCGATATTTTCGCGCACGATACTGTTAGCGCGGTCTGTCGCTCGCAATAATTCAAGGCTTAATGCCTGGTTGGTTTGCTGTGCTTGCACCACCACAGGATGCCCTGCAGCAATGAGCGGATTGTCCCGAGCTGCATCGGCAATGGCTTGCTCGGAGGCCAGCCGACGCTGCCGATCAATCACCCCTTGAAGCATGCTTAGTTGCTGCTCTTGATAATCAATCTGTAGCATCAACACATCGCGACGCTGCTGCGCTAATTCACGCAGGCGGCTGTTAGCGCTTAGCTCACGCTGGTAAAAGCTTACTTCGCGGTCGGCAAGTGCCCGTTCTAGGCGTAATTGAATAAGGCGCGGGTCGTTCAACGCAGAAAGTTGGCGATCCGCCAGCAAAGCCTCGCGCTCATCGTGCTGTCGGCGTAAACTCTCTGCGCGCTGAAGGGTTTCAGCGATAGATTGTTGAGCACGCTCAGGAAGTGTTTGGGCAGCCAGCAGTTGGGAGTTCACTTCTGCTAGCTGGCTCTGCAACTCTTGAAGCTCGACCACTGCGCCCGTTTGCAGAGTTTCCAGTTCGTCGAGAGGCAGGTCGCTTAAGTCGGCAACTGAAAGCTGCTGCGAGGCGTCTTCAGCTTCGTTCAGCTCACGCTGAAGGCGTGCCAGCAGCTCGGGGGCTTGTTCTACACGCGTATCTAATGCAGCTAGACGCTCCTCAAGAGAGGTTAGCCGCTCATAAGCGTCAAGGGACGCCTCTAGGGCTTCTTTGTCACTAGTTTGCTGAGCCGTTAATGACCCTTCAAGCGTTTCCAACTGAGCAAGCCTTGAGGCCAACTCAGCCTGCTCAGGTACTCGTTCAAGCATATTGGCTTGGAGCGCGGCGCGGGCTGGGTTAGCGTTACCGCTGATAATGAACAGCAACAATAAACACGTTATAAACCAATTACAGGTGTGTCTCACCACGTTACTTATGCCTCATTGACATCAATCGCTCCGTAGATACGGATAATGAGGCTATTGTCAGGCGTTCTGATAACAAGCGCAATCAGAGGTGTTGACTTCCTTAGGCGGCGTGATAGAAACAAACTTGGCTTTTGCCTCTTCATTCATTTTGCGAGTCACCTCGATGGTCACCCGAAAACTGCCGTTCACAAAACTTATTATCCTACTAAGCTTTGCTACTTTTAGTGCCGATGCCTTCGCTGCTTCTCAACAAGAGATTGAAGAGCGTATACGCGCCCTCAATGCTGAGCTATACGATTTACATCAGCAGCTGCAGCAGGTAGAGAGCCCCGAAGACGCCGCTCAAGGCGTCCCATTTGAGCCATTGCCTGAAGAAGCGGCGCGGGAAGATTTAAGTGAGCGCCGTGAACTTGAGCAGGAATCTAGCCGGAATCCGTTCTCAATCACGACGCACCGCACTAATTATCTGTTTCCGGTTAGCTTCAATGCGAATAAGAACCGCGAAAGCTTTCGCAATATTTCAGGCGATGGCGAAGTGAGTAGCGTAGAGCTTAAATTCCAGTTCAGCGCCAAGGTGAATCTAATTGAGGAAGTATTCGGCAACTACGGCGACGTCTATTTTGGCTACACCCAGCGCAGTTGGTGGCAGGCTTACAACACTGACGCCTCATCACCATTCAGGGAAACTAACTACGAGCCCGAAGTTTTTATCGACTTCGACAATGCATGGGGCGCGCTAGGCTGGGTGAACACGCGTAATAGAGTGGCGTTGAATCATCAGTCTAATGGCCGCTCAGATCCTCTTTCACGTAGCTGGAATCGCGTTTATCTTGAAAGTACTTTCCAGCGGGGTGATTGGGCGTTCACTCTCGCACCCCATTGGCGCATACCAGAATCCTCAGAAGATGATGACAACCCTGATATCGAACGCTACATGGGCTATGGGGATATTCGCCTCGCCAAACGTCTCAATAATAACCATGAAGTAAGCGGGCTACTGCGCGGCAACCCAAGTGCTGGCAATATAGGCACACAGATCGATTACAGCTGGCCCGCTTTCAACAGCTTACGTGCCCATGTACAGTATTACTACGGCTACGGTGAGAGCATGATAGATTACGACCATCGTGTTCATCGCTTAAGCCTTGGGTTTAGTCTTAACCCCTTATTTAGTGCGACAGGACTGAACCGATAGATGCTTTTGCTTGTCTGTAAGCAAGTGGCTGCTATCTTTATTGTAGCTTATCATTCATTCGCCCAAGGAAGACTCCATGGCTAAACGTCAAACCACTTACTCTACTCAAGCTGATCAACTCAAAGATGATTTGCGCCACTTAAGTGAAACCGTTGAAGAGCTTGTCAATGCGACAGCTAAAGACGCCAGCGGAGAGATGAACGATCTACGTAGTCGCGCCGAGCGCCGTTTAAAAGATACCCGGGCACGTCTTGAAGCTCGTGGTGAGCGTATCTATGACGACACCCGTGATTCATTGACTCAACAAGCTGACGCTTGTGACCGCTACGTTCATGAAAACCCCTGGACGAGCATTGGTATTGGTACCGCAGTGGGTATGGTTGTGGGTATGCTGCTCGGTCGCCGCTAATGGCTTTGGGTCCAACCCAAAGCGTCTTCGCTGCTGCCAAACGCTTACTGAAATCGCTGATAGCTAATAGCGAAACCCGTCTGCGTTTGGCGGTGTTTGAGTTAGAAGAAGAACGCTCTCGTATATTGGTCCTCTTTCTTCTTGCAGGAGCAAGCTTACTGTTGCTCTTGTTAGGAATTGCCACGCTGACAGCGCTGGTAGTAGTACTGTTCTGGGATACCTATCGCTTAACAGCGATTGCTATTAGTGCAGGGGTGTTGATAGGGGCTAGTTTGCTGCTTGCATGGATGGCTATTCGCCAGTCCAAGCGACATTCTCTTTTAAAAGAGACTCTCAAACAACTTGCCGCTGACCGAGCACTGCTTGAGGAGCCAAGTGATGAAACCATCCGCAGACACCGCTAAAACGCTACCTAAGCCACCAAGTCGTGCCGAGCGCAAGGCGCTGCTGCTGGCTGAATTAGAACAGCAGCGTATAGATATTTTGGTGGATAGCGAATATCTGCAACAAGCCGCTTCACCACTGGATAAGAACTGGCAAAGCGTCAAATTGCCTCTCTATGCAGTCGGCGGCTTTGCCGCATTCAAGCTGATGCGCCACCCAGGCGGTGCAATGGCGTCAGGCAGAAAAGTACTTGCGGGCTACATGCTACTCAAGAAACTTAAATTATTAGCTAAAGTGGCTACTTAAGCATAATGCTAATAGCCTGGGCTAGTGGGGTCGTCTAGCAGGATTGCCCGCAGGCTACGCCACTCGCCCACGCCCATTGAAAATTATACCCGCCTAGCTCCCCTGTCACATCCAGCACTTCACCGATAAAGCGCAATTGCGGCAATCCTTTAACTTCAAATGTTTTTGACGATAGTTGATCGGTATTAACCCCACCCATGGTCACTTCAGCGGTGCGCCAGCCTTCAGTTCCCGCTGGCTTTAGTTGCCATGTATTGAGCCTGCCTGCCCACTCATCCAGCGCCTGGTTTGCATATTGGGCCAAGGGGCGTGCTGGGTCATGATCGGGATACCACTCCAACAGGGCCTGGGCCAAGCGCTTCGGAAAGCGTTCCGTAAGCCACGTAGAAAGCTGGCGTTTGGGAGTCGCTTGACGTGCCTCACGCAGCGACTCCACCACATTTTCTTCGGGCAACAGATCAATCGTTATTGGCTTTCCAGGCTGCCAAACACTGGATACCTGGAGCATCGCCGGTCCTGATAAGCCACGATGAGTAAACAACATAGGGTCGACAAAGCGATGGTGGCCTTCAGCACTAACCGCCACCGGCACGCTCAATCCAGAAAGCTCCGCCGCTCGCGCCTTCCAGGTATCACTCAAGGTAAAGGGCACCAGCCCAGGTCGGGTCTCAAAAACTTCCAAGCCAAATTGACCGGCAAGCTCGTAGCCAAACCCCGTCGCCCCCATAGTGGGAATAGAAAGCCCACCACTGGCCACCACCACCACACCCGCATCTATCTTCCCTATAGAGGTCGTTAACTGCATGGCATCGCCCTGCTGCTCGACACGGCTGATCTGTGTACTCAGCGCTATTTCAACCCCAGCCCACTCACATTCGGTGAGTAGTGTGCGGACAATTTCTTTGGCGGATGTCGCACAAAATAGCTGTCCCGGTGTTTTTTCCACATACTCAACCCCATGGCGCTCAACGAGCTCCACAAAGTGTTCAGGACGGTAACGTTTAAGCGCCGAAATACAAAAGTAAGGATTTGAAGAGTAAAAATGCTGTGGCGTAGTGCCGAGATTGGTAAAGTTGCAGCGGCCACCACCGGACATCAGGATTTTTTTGCCCGCTTTGTTAGCATGATCAAGCACTAAAACCCGCTTGCCAGTATAGCCCGCTTGTGCAGCACACATTAGACCTGCGGCGCCAGCACCGATGATAACGACATCATAAATCATAAAGAAAAGCTCATAAGAAAAGGCATCAAGGAGCGGCTCCGAGGGCAAAAGACGGGCATTCTATCAGGGATAAGCTAGATAAATTATTATATTTAAAAATCATCCTATACAATAATTGTATAAATATTTACCACACAGGGACCACTATGGATTTAACTGTTTGGCGACGACTGCGCTTTGCACTTCTCACTCTTGGCCTGCTATTAACGCAGGTGGCGTTTGCCCAATCAGCGCCCTCGGTCATCGGCACACGAGCAATAATGACCACCTGGTCAGACCCGCTTGAAGCCTTGGGCACGCTAAGTGCCGATGAAAGCGTCACGCTATCGACCACCGTCACGGAAATTGTCGCCGAAATCAATTTCCAGGACGGTGAGCAGGTGGAAGCGGGGCAACGGCTTATTCAACTAGAGGATGGAGAAGAGCAGGCACTGCTGAGAGCTTCACAGGCGCTTCGTGAAGAGCGTCGCAACGCCTCGAACCGTTCCTCGCAGCTGCAGGAACGTAACTTAGCGGCCCGCGCCGACGTGGAAGATAGCCAATCCCGCCTACGCCAAGCAGAAGCTGATATACAAGCGATTGAAGCCCAGCTAGCCAATTACCAAATAAAAGCGCCCTTCAGCGGACGCGTTGGATTCCGCAATATCAGCGTTGGTGCCCTGGTCACACCGGGCATGAACTTAGTGACCCTCGATAAACTGGATGTCATGAAGCTCGACTTCAGCGTACCCGAGGTGTTTCTAGGTCGCCTTTCGCCAGGATTAATGTTAAATGCCACTACTGCCGCCTACCCTGACGACATTTTTAGCGGTGAAATCGCCACCATCGGTACGCGGGTCGACCCGGTAACGCGCAGCATCAATGTGCGTGCTGAGCTTGATAATGCAGATGGACGACTGCGCCCTGGCATGCTGATGGAGGTTGTCGTTCAGCAACACGTACGCGACACCATTGTCATCCCTGAGGCAGCCATTGAACCCAGTGGAGACCGTCATTTTGTGATGCTAATCGAACAAGGTGATGACGCGACACGTTTAACACGACGCGAAATTGTGATCGGTGAGCGGCGTAATGGTGAAGTGGAAATTCTAGAGGGGCTATCCGCTGGCGATTTAATCGTCGTCCATGGCTTACAGCTAGCCCGAGATGGCCAAGAGGCGAGATTGATCGGCATTACCGATGACGAGACCGGTATTCGAGCCTTACTGGAGGCTGACCGCTAATGCGTCTTTCGGATATTTCCGTTCAGCGTCCCGTCTTGGCAATGGTGATTGCAGCCTTGATTATCGCGTTTGGCTCATTAGCACTCAACCGCCTGCCGCTGCAAGAGTACCCGACGATTGATCCGCCGATAGTCACCATTGACACCCGCTACCCGGGGGCATCCGCTAGCGTTGTTGAAACGCGAATCACCCAAGTACTTGAAGACCGTATCGCGGGCGTTGAAGGCATTGAGCTAATTACCTCGCAAAGCGAGGACGGCCGCTCTCAGATTGAAATCGAATTTGGCATTGATGTGGACATTAATGCCGCCGCCAATGATATTCGTGATCGCATATCCGGCGCCCTTCGCAACCTACCCGATGATGCTGATAACCCTGAGGTGACCAAAGCCGATAGCAGTGAAGAGATTGTGGTGTGGCTCAGCCTTTCTGGTGAAGAGTACTCCATCACCGAACTTACCGACTACGCTAACCGCTTCTTGGTCGACAGCCTTTCTGTTCAGCCGGGTGTCGCACGGGTGCGTGTGGGCGGTGGCAGCGACTACGCCATGCGGGTATGGGTGGACCGTAATGCGCTAGCCGCGCGCGGCCTCACTGTGAGCGATATCGAAGATGCACTACGGGCAGAAAACGTTGAACTGCCAGCAGGCTCGATTGAGTCCGAAGATAGGCAGTTTATTGTTCGCCTTCCCCGCAGCTTTGCCAACGCCGAGGATTTTCAGCGTTTGGCTCTTAATGCTCCCCGTACCCCTTCCCTCAATCAGGGCGAAAGCGGCTATCTGGTTCGCCTTGCCGATGTAGCAAGGGTAGAGGTCGGCGCGGTAGAGGACCGCTCTGTTTTCCGCTCCAACGGCGTCCCCATGGTCGGCCTTGGCATGATCATGCAGTCGACAGCCAATGTGGTAGAGCTTTCTGAAGCGGTGCAGGTGGAGTTAGAGCGGCTGCAGGGTACGCTGCCTGAAGGGATGTCACTGAGCCTGAACTACGACGCCTCATTGTTTGTTTCGGGGGCAATTGAACAGGTCGTCATGACACTATTCATCGCCATGGGCTTAGTCGTGGTGGTGATGTTCATGTTTTTAGGCAATTTGCGCACCACCCTAGTCCCTGCGGTGACCGTGCCTATTGCCGTTATTGGTGCCTTTACCGCTCTTGCCGTGATGAACTTCTCGATCAACCTGTTAACGCTGCTAGCGCTAGTGCTTGCCATTGGCTTGATTGTTGATGACGCCATCGTGGTACTTGAGAATATTAATCGGCGTATGCACGACTACGGCGAAACGCCTTTAGTCGCCGCCTTTCGAGGTACACGGCAAATCGCCTTTGCCGTTATTGCTACCACGCTCGTATTAGTAGCGGTATTCGTGCCCCTTAGCATGCTGCAGGGCGATATTGGCCGGCTGTTTTCCGAGTTCGCGCTTACCATGGCCGCTGCGGTCGTAGTCTCTACCCTGCTCGCACTAACACTCACTCCCATGATGGCGTCGAAAATACTTAAGCCGGGCATGCACGATAGCCGTATCGGCAGAGCCGTGCAGTGGCTGCTTAGCGGCACACAACGGCGCTATCAGGCTTCCCTTGAGTGGATGCTCACTATGCGCTGGCTGGTAGTGGCCCTATTTGTGTTGCTAATTGCCGCTACCGCCTGGCTGGCCACAATACTGCCGAACGAATACACCCCGCAGGAGGATCGCGGTAACTTCATCGTATTAGTGAATGGCCCTGAAGGGGCTACCTTCGACTACATGATGGATTACATGGATGAAATCGAAACACGTATGACGCCTCTGGTCGAGAGCGGCGAGCTGGAACGGGTGGTGGTCCGTGCCCCGCGCGGCTACGGCAATATCGAGAACTTCAACAGCGGTTTTATCATCGTCAATATGGCCGACTGGGGCAGCCGACGTAGCGCCTGGGAAATCATGGCCGAAGTGCGTCAAACACTGAGCACATTACCGGGGGTGCAAGCCTTCCCTGTGATGCGCCAAGGTTTTGGGCAACGCACCCAAAAGCCGGTGCAGTTTGTGCTGGGTGGTGGGACGTACGAGGAGCTAGCCCGCTGGCGCGATACATTGATAGATCATGTGCGTGAAAACAACCCGCGCTTAATGGCTTTGGAGAGCAACTATAACGAGACCCAGCCGCAACTGCGGGTGGAAATTGATTATGAGCGTGCTGCATCGTTAGGGGTTACCGTCATGGAGATCGGCAGAACACTGGAGGTACTGTTAGGCGGCCGTAATGTTACTCGCTACGTGGATGATGGCGAAGAGTACGATGTTATTTTGGAAGGCGACCGCGGCAGTCAGAACAGTCCCAGGGCATTGGATAACATTCAGGTTCGCTCTGCACGTACCGGCGAGCTGATTCCCTTGGCCAGTCTCGTCACCCTTTCCGATTTTGCGGGCGCCAGCACCTTAAATCGCTTTGACCGTATACGCGCCATTACCATTGAAGCTAACCTGGCGGATGGCTATCCGCTAGGCGAGGCATTGACATATCTAGAAGAAGCCGCCGCTGAGCTACTACCGGAAGAGGCACAAACCAATGTGGCCGGAGCGTCGCGTGATTTCCGGCAGGCCAGCGGTGCCACCGCGTTTCTGTTGATACTGGGAGCTTTAGTCGTTTTCTTGGTGCTCGCTGCCCAATTTGAGAGCTTGATTCACCCCTTGGTGATTATGCTCACGGTGCCGTTGGCAATGAGTGGGGCGTTGCTTGCCCTGCTCTTGAGCGGCCAATCGTTAAATATTTATAGCCAAGTGGGGCTGGTACTGCTGATTGGCCTAGCCGCTAAAAACGGCATACTCATTGTTGAGTTTGCAAATCAGCTACGCGACGAGGGCCAAGCGTTCCGAACAGCGTTAATTGAAGCCTCAGTCACGCGCTTAAGGCCGATATTGATGACGGCCGTGACGACGATGGCCGGTGCCATTCCGCTGATTATATCAACCGGCCCTGGTGCCGAATCGCGTCTGGTGATTGGCACCGTGATCATGGCGGGGGTAGGCTCGGCAACGCTATTTACGCTCTTTGTGGTTCCCGTGGCTTACGACCTGCTGGCACGCCACACAGGGTCGCCAGGCGCAGTGAAGCGGCAGTTAGAGGAAGAAATTGCTAACGCGCCATCTGACTGAAGTCATTGCGAACACAGTGAAGCAATCTGGTTTTTAGATGCCACCGTAGGCTTGAGATTGCTTCGTCGTTTCACTGTTCACAATGACACTCTCAATGAAAAAGGGTGCCAGTTGGCACCCTTTGAAAGAGAGCTAGCGGTTACTCACACTCACCCAAGTGCTCGCCTTCAATCACTGTATTCATACTCAGCTCGCCCATGGGCGACTGGGTCAGAATATCGACGCTGCCTTCAATACGCTCACCCATAAAGCGCATTTCGCCATCGATGGTGGCTTCGCCACCCTCAGCACGACACACCATGCTGTAGCTTAGGCCGTCCGCGTTCAATTCCTGGTTGAGCAGCTCACAGCCCTCTTCTTCCTCGATGAAGCCGAATTCAGCGCCCTCAAGCTCTTCCTGGGTAATACACTGACGCTCGGTTTCCGTTTGATCCGGAATTTCCATTTCACCGCTGACGCTGGTTTTGCTGACAAATTCCCACTCACCAGCAGCCACATTGGGGGTTTCAGCCAACGCGACCATCGGAAAGGCCACCAGGGCCGCTACTGCCATGTTACGTAACATCATCGCTACTCTCACTGCGTTGCTTAAGGAACCAGCGAATATCCTACCTGATTCACACCCACGATGCCCTACCTGGCGATCACACTGCTACACTCTATGCTTAATCAATGCCTGACTTTGCGCACCGACTATAAAAGGTAGTTAACCATGCATGACGATGCCCTGGTCAATTATGACTTTCATTGCCCTTACTGCGACTCACCGCTGACCTTTCTGATTGATACTTCTCAGGGTAGCCACGAAACCTGGGAAGATTGCCATCAGTGCTGCGCGCCCATCCAGCTACAAATTATTGTCTCGCCAATGAGTGGAGAGCTCGATAGCGTTGTCGCTGGACGCGACGATGATGTTCTATAGCAGATCTAAGCTTCTCGTAGCGCTGCCTTCCGCCTAGTCTCGTTACGACGCATAAAAAACCAAGCCAACAGTGTTGCCAAAGATACGATCAATATAATCAACGTGGCGAGTGCATTAATCTTTGGCGATACGCCCATACGCACCGATGAAAATACCACCATCGGCAGCGTATTCGCCCCAGGACCTGAAACAAAGCTGGCAATCACTAAATCGTCCAAGGAGAGCGTAAACGCCAGCAGCCAACCTGCCGCCAATGCCGGCGTAATGATCGGCAGTGTGATGGAAAAGAAGGTTTTCACTGGCGGCGAGCCTAAATCCATGGCGGCCTCTTCAATCGAATGATCTACTTCACGCAGGCGCGCGGCCACAACCACCGCTACGTAGGCACTGCAAAACGTGGTGTGGGCAATCCAGATCGTCGCCATGCCCCGATCGGCAGGCCAACCGGTTATTTGCGCCATTTGTACAAATAGTAGCAGTAGCGACAGGCCAGTAATCACCTCGGGCATCACTAGCGGCGCCGTCACCATACTGGAGAGCGCCGTTTTACCCCGAAAATGGCCATAGCGGGTCATTACAAACGCTGCCACAGTCCCCAAGCAAACCGCCATGCTGGCCGCGAAAAAAGCGATGCGCAGGCTCGTCCACACCGCCGATAAAATCTGCTGATCGCGAAATAGCTCGCCGTACCACTGAGTAGAAAAGCCCGCCCACACCGTGACCAGTTTCGAGGCGTTAAACGAATACACCACCAACACAAACATGGGCAGGTAAAGAAACAGCAGGCCAAGCACCAGCATGAACGTCGAGAAGTTGATCCTGCGTAGGCGGCTCATGACGCCAGCTCCCGGGACTGGTAACGATGGAACCAGACAATCGGTACCAGTAATAACAACAGCATCACCATGGCCAGCGCCGACGCGACGGGCCAGTCGCGATTAAGGAAAAACTCTTCCCACAACACCTTACCGATCATCAGTGTGTTCGGGCCGCCAAGCAATTCGGGAATCACGAACTCCCCAACCGCCGGAATAAACACCAGCATCGAACCGGCAATAATGCCTCCCATCGATAACGGCAGAGTAACTTTGATAAAGGTATTCAGCTTGCGCGAGCCAAGGTCAGCAGCGGCTTCCAATAAGGCGTTATCCAGCCGGGTTAGATGGGCATACAGCGGCAATACCATAAACGGCAAATAGGCGTAGACAATCCCAATGGTGACGGCAAACTGGGTATTCATCATACGCAGCGGCGAGTCAATCAGACCTAGCCCTATCAATAGGTTATTAATCAATCCGCTGTTACTTAAAATTCCCATCCAGGCGTAAACCCGAATCAAAAAAGACGTCCAAGACGGTAGCATGACTAACAGCAGTAATAGCAACTGCCAGCGTGCCGGCGCCCTCGCCATCGCATAAGCCATCGGATAGCCTAGTAGCAAGCACGCTAGGGTGGCTATGAACGCTGTTTTTACCGAGCCCCAATATGCGGCTATATAGAGCGAATCCGAAAGTAAAAAGAGATAGTTACCGAGATTGAGAAATACATGCAGCGTCTGGTCAGCGTACTCAAGCAGCGGACCATAGGGTGGAATCGCAATGGCTGCTTCGGACAAGCTGATCTTGAGCACCAGCGCAAAGGGCAGTAAAAAAAACAGCGTTAGCCACACAAGCGGAAACGCAATCACCGCTCGGCGCCCTAACTGCATGCGTTTGAACAGTGCTGAAGAAAGAGATGGCTTCATTAAAGGCAGTCTCCTCGCCGTAAGAAGTTCGCCACACTAGCGGCTCCAGGCCCTAGCGATTCAAAACATGGGCGGTGCAGGATATTAACGGTTCAAGACGATGGTGCTGTGATCTTCCCAGTGAACATAAACGCTGTCTTCCCAGGTTGGCCGATCACCGCGACGTTCTGTATTGGCCATGCTGACCTTGATCATCTGGCCAGCGGCAGTACGCACGTAATAGAGTGAGAAACCGCCCAAGTAGGCGATATCATCCACCCTCCCTTCTGCCCAGTTATATTCCGTGGTGGGCTTTTCACGGGTTAACCAGATTTTTTCTGGGCGCAACGCGACCCAAACCCGACGATCCATTGCCTGGGTAGTAATACCGTGGTCAATATAAATGGGCCGCTCAAGTGCCGGGGCGACGATGCGGCAATGGTCGGCAGCATCTTCGATAATTTCCCCTTCAAACAGGTTCACCGTGCCAACGAACTCAGCCACCATTCGGCTTGCCGGGCTTTCATAAATATCGATGGGTGAGCCGATCTGCTCGATCCAGCCATCGGCCATGATCGCCACACGGTCGGCCATGGTCATGGCTTCTTCCTGGTCGTGGGTCACCATAATGCAGGTAACCCCTACCTGTTCGATAATTTCGACCACTTCCAGCTGCATTTCAGTGCGCAGTTTTTTATCCAGCGCACCCATGGGCTCGTCTAACAGCAACAGCTTTGGCCGCTTGGCGAGTGAGCGAGCCAGCGCTACCCGTTGGCGTTGCCCACCGGAAAGTTGATGCGGCTTGCGCTTGGCAAAGCGCTCCATATGCACCAACTTGAGCATTTGTGCGACGCGGGCGTCGATATCCGCTTTCGGTAACTTGTCCTGTTTCAAGCCAAAAGCGATGTTCTGCGCCACTGTCATATGCGGAAACAGTGCATAGGACTGGAACATCATATTGATGGGCCGCTTATGCGGGGGCATCGCGGTGATATTGACACCGTCTAACAAAATGCGCCCTTCCGTTGGCGTCTCAAACCCCGCCAACATCCGCAGCAAGGTTGATTTTCCTGACCCGGATCCGCCTAATAATGCGAAAATTTCGCCGCGCTTAACCTGCAAATTGACATCATCCACCGCCAGCGCATCATCAAATCGCTTGCTCAAGCGCTTAACTTCCAGCACTACATCCTCCGCAAACCGCGGGTTTTTTCCCTGAGGGCGTGGTGCTATAGGAAGGGAGGGTGAAGGAGATGAAGGCTCGTTCGACAGGGGTGTAGTGACCATTCGCCACTCCCATCAAAAGGCCCGGCAATCCGGGCACATTAATAAAATAAACAGCGAGCCAGTGAGGACGCACCTCCGGCTCGCTGTTAGGTAAAGGTCGGCTTAACGGCCAGACTTCACGCGGTTCCAAATACGTGTACGGGCGCGCAGCACATCTTGAGGCTTTTCAGCTTGCACGTACAGGTTTTGCATGACGTCAGTTTCCGGGTAGATAGCGGGATCGTTGATAATTTCGTCAGAGAGATATTCATTAGCCGCCGCGTTAGGGTTCGCATAACGTACATACTCGGTGATCTCAGCGGCGATTTCCGGGTCAAGAATAAAGTTAATAAACGCATGGGCGTTTTCAGTGTTCGGGGCGTCAGCCGGTATCGCCATCATATCGAACCAGAGGGCAGCGCCTTCTTTAGGAATGCTGTAACCAATACTGAAATCACGACCGGCCTCTTCAGCGCGCTCGGCGGCTTGGAAAACGTCGCCGGAATAGCCAGCAGCCACGCAGATATCGCCATTCGCCAGATCAGACACATAGCGCGACGAGTGGAAGTAAGTCATGTCGTCGCGAACGTCGGCAATCAGCTCTCCCGCAGCTTCGATATCGTCGATATTTTCGCTAAGCGGGTCTAAGCCCAAGTACGCCATAGCGGGCGAAAGCATCTCATCTGCGGAATCCAACATCGACAAACCACAGCCCGCCTCGCTCAATGCACCGGTTATTTCAGGATCGAACAGCAGCGCCCAGCTATCTACTGGCGCATCGTCACCTAGAATTTCTGTTACACGATCAATGTTATAACCAATGCCATTGGTGCCCCACATATAGGGAACCGAGTATTCGCTACCGGCGTCGATGGTTTCCAAGTTAGCCATCAGTTCAGGATTGAGGTTATCTAAATTGGGCAGTAACTCGTGGTTAAGCGGCTGGAACACACCGGCTTTTACTTGTCGAGTGAAGTAGTAGGTAGAGGGTACGACCACATCATAGCCCGAACGGCCAGCGAGCAGCGCGGCATCCAGGATTTCATTGCTATCATAAACGTCATAGGTCACTTCAATGCCGGTACGCTCGGTGAATTTTTCCAGCGTTTCCGGGGCAATGTAATCTGACCAATTATACACCCGCACCTCTTCGGCATGGGCAGCGCTAGCCGCTGCGGCAAACGAGATGGCCGCAACGGCCAGGGAAAGTTTGTGGATGGTCCCCATATTACTTCTCCTATTGTTTAAACTACTTATAAAACTATTTAGCCACACATTCTTAACCACATTTGCCTAACATGCACCGCTTCTATCGCCAACAGCCTACTATTGCTACCAACAGAGTAGGTCATAAAGCTGACCGTGCGAATTTTGCGGTGCAGTGGCGCCTACCGCAAGCCAATGTGAAAAATACTTGTATTCTACTTCATCGACCCCATTAACCCAGCAGCGCAACGGCATCAGTCTGGAGCGATAGGGAAAGACTATTGATCGTATGCCTATTCTTAATTTTAGCCATTAGTCGTTAGCCGTTAGTATTATCATCAATTTCTAATTCTTCATTCACCAATCGCGGAGATTATCTGAATGTCTTTAATCAACACTGAAGTTAAGCCATTTAAAGCAACTGCCTATTTGAATGGCGAATTTGTCGATGTTACTGAAGCGGACTTACAGGGTCAGTGGTCAATCTTTTTCTTCTACCCAGCCGATTTTACCTTCGTGTGCCCGACAGAGCTTGGTGACTTAGCCGACAACTACGCTGAGTTCAAGAAACTGGGCGTTGAAATTTACAGTGTTTCAACTGACACCCATTTCACCCACAAAGCTTGGCACGACAGCTCTGACACCATCGGCAAGCTCCAGTACCCGATGATTGCTGATCCGACGCTGCGCATTTCACGCAACTTCGAAGTCTTGATCGAAGAAGCCGGTCTTGCTGAGCGCGGTACCTTTGTTGTCGACCCTGACGGCAAAATCCAGATCGTCGAAATCAACGCTGGCAACATCGGTCGTAATGCCGAAGAGCTGCTGCGCAAAGTGAAAGCTGCTCAGTACGTGCGCGCCAACCCGAACGAAGTTTGCCCGGCAAAATGGAAAGAAGGCGAAGACACCCTCGCACCTTCATTAGATCTGGTAGGTAAAATCTAAACTACCTACGGCTGCCAAACGGATATTTTTCACTCTGTTGCCCTTTTGGCAGCGCGACACCCGGGCACCAGCCCGGGTGTTTTGTTTTATTAAGCACGCGTTGTAGTGCCGTGCTCTGTGACCAATCACCGACAAGTTAACTGCGAGGAAGCACTGTCATGCTGGACGCCAATTTAAAATCCCAGTTAAAAGCGTATCTGGAAAAAGTGACTCAGCCGTTCGAGATCGTTGCGTCCCTCGATGACGGTGACAAGTCACAAGAATTGCTCAAACTACTGGAAGATATCAGCAACCTGAGCGATAAAATTACCTTGCACAGTGATGGGCAGGATGCACGCACGCCGTCGTTTGCGATCAACCGCCCCGGTGAAGAGACTGGCGTGGTGTTTGCCGGTATCCCGATGGGCCACGAGTTCACCTCGTTGGTACTGGCGCTGCTGCAAGTCGGCGGTCACCCACCCAAAACATCTGACGAACAACTTGACCAGATTCGTGCGCTTGACGGCGAGATGCTGTTCGAGACGTACTACTCGCTCTCGTGCCAGAACTGCCCAGACGTGGTTCAGGCGCTGAATCTGATGGCTATCTTCAATCCCAACGTGCGCCATGTCGCTATCGACGGGGCGCTGTTTCAGGATGAAGTCGAGTCGCGTGAAATCATGTCGGTGCCGAGCATCTATCTGAACGGCAAACCGTTCGATCAAGGCCGCATGACCCTTGAACAGATTCTTGCCAAAGTCGACACCGGCGCTGCCGAACGCGATGCTAAAAAGCTAAGCGAAAAAGCCGCCTTCGATACACTGGTGATTGGCGGAGGCCCTGCAGGCGCTGCGGCGGCCATTTACTCGGCGCGTAAAGGCATCAATACGGGTATTGCCGCTGAGCGGTTCGGTGGTCAGGTGGCCGACACCATGGGGATTGAAAACTTCATTTCTGTTTCCCATACAGAAGGCCCTAAGCTGGTCAGTGCACTTGAAGAGCACGTAAAAGACTACGAAGTCGACGTCATGAACCTGCAGCTTGCGACTACATTTAAAGCGGCCGAAGCCGAAGGCGGCCTGCATGAAGTCACGTTTGAATCAGGCGCTAAACTCAAGAGTAAAACGCTGGTTTTGGCGACAGGCGCCCGTTGGCGTGAAATGAACGTTCCAGGTGAACAGCAGTACCGCAACAAAGGCGTCGCTTACTGCCCCCACTGCGATGGCCCGCTGTTCAAAGGTAAGCGTGTAGCGGTCATTGGTGGTGGTAACTCGGGCGTTGAGGCAGCTATTGACCTGGCGGGCATTGTCGGCCACGTCACGTTGGTTGAATTTATGGGCGAAATGCGCGCTGACGCCGTGCTGCAGAAGAAGCTCAAGAGCTTGCCCAATGTCGATATTATTCTCAACGCACAAACGACCGAAGTTACTGGCGATGGCAGCCGTGTTAATGGCTTGAACTATAAAGACCGTACAACCGATGAAAGCAAATCCATCGCGTTGGAAGGTATTTTCGTTCAGATTGGTTTAGTACCTAACACCGAGTGGCTGAAAGGCTCACCGATTGAAATGACGCCCCGCGGTGAAATCATTGTCGATGCTCATGGCATGACGTCCGTGCCCGGTGTGTTTGCCGCAGGCGATGTCACGACCGTGCCTTACAAGCAGATCATTATCGCCATGGGGGAAGGTGCTAAAGCATCGCTTGGCGCTTTTGATTACTTGATTCGTAACTGATTACGATAAAACTAAAGCCCGCTGACATATTGTCAGCGGGCTTTTCTCGTCTTCCCCGTCTCTAGCTCAATCAAGACGTCTTGGGGATCTCACCCAGCACCTCAGGGATCGTCATTTTCACGTAGCGCCCTGGCGCAGGCTCAATCACATTGAGCTCCCCCTCGCCAGGTTGGCGCACGGGCACCATTTTCTCGCTATCGGCATAACCATTCTCGGTCATCCACGCTTGCCAATGGGGCCACCATGAGCCTTCCTGAGCAGTCGCATTTTCTAGCCACGCTTCATGGTTATCCGGCAGCGCATCGTTGGTCCAGTAGCCATACTTGTTTTTATGGGGCGGGTTAACAATACCCGCGATATGACCTGACCCGCCCAATACGAAGGTGACCGGCCCTTTGGGTAACAAAGCACCATAGTAGGTACTGTTCCACTTGGCGATGTGGTCTTCTTTGGTGGATATGAAATAGCTGGGCGTGGACACCTTACGCAGATCAATTTTCACGCCATCCAATTCAATGCCACCTGGCTCAACCAAGCGGTTTTCTAAGTACATATGGCGCAGGTACCAAGCATGCGTCCCAGCAGGCAGGTTGGTGCCATCGGTATTCCAGTAAAGCAGATCAAAAGCGGCTGGCATTTCACCTTTTAAGTAATTATTGATGTAAAAAGACCAAAAAAGATCGTTCTCACGCAGCAAATTGAAGGTGTAGGCCATTGAGCGCCCGTCCAGATAACCTTTCAGCTCAAGCGTCTGCTCTATGCCTTCGACCACTCGTTCATTCAAAAAGACGCCGATATCGCCCGGATCGCGAAAATCTTGCAGTGTCGCCATATAAGTGACCGACTTAACTTTACGCCCACGACGCGTGCTGGTGAGATATGCCACCGTAGAGGCGGCTAATGTACCACCAACACAATAGCTAAGCAGATTGACCGACTTCTCCCCACAAGCCTGCTCGATAGCTTCCATCGCGCTAATGGGCCCCATCTGCATATAATCGGCCCAGGTAATATCGCGCTGCTCAGGGCCGGGGTTACGCCAGGAGATCAAAAATACCGTATGACCTTTATCCACCAGCCACTTAACCATTGAGTTGTCTTCACGCAAGTCAAGGATGTAATACTTATTGATCCAGGGCGGCACTATGAGCAACGGCGTCTTAAACGTCTTTTCCGTTGTCGGTGTGTACTGGATCAACTGGATCAGTTCATTTTCATATACCACCGAACCCGGGGTCACAGCGATGTTTTCGCCTACGCCAAAGGCGCCGCGATCGGTCATGCGGACATTAATACCTTCTGCAGAATTACCTAAATCTTCGCGTAGGCGCGCTAGCCCATCGACCAAGTTCTGGCCACGCGTTTCAAGTGTACGGCGCATGACTTCAGGGTTAGTGGTTATAAAATTAGTCGGCGCCATCGCATTGACAAGCTGGCGTGCGTAAAACATCAGGTTACGCTGCTGGGTTTCGTCTAAACCACTTAAACTTTCAACCAGCTCTTCCACCATCTGCGAAAACAGTAAGTACTGCTGCATAATGGCCATGTAGTGCGGGTCCTGGGTCCACGCCTCATCTTTAAAACGGCGATCACTTTTAGCCGGTGTAATGAGCGGGGTGACTTGCTCCCCGGCCATGCCACGCATGGCTTGTTGCCATAAAAGCCATTGATCCTGTAGCAACCGAGCCTGGGTTTGCCACAACAGGGTAGGGTTTTGCATCAGCGACTTCGCACCGGCTTCAAAGCTTTCACGCATATCGCTGTAAATTGAGTCGGCGGCTTCACTGGGGGCAATACGGGAAAGCAAATCCTGCATCAATCCTTGGTACTGTTCGCCGATCTCTTTAAGCTGATTATTCCAGGCTTCAATTTCTGCCTGCGATAATCCTTCAGGCAAGCCTAAAGCTAAACCATCAGGTAGCCCTTGGGATAGTGCTTGAGATAGACCTTGAGGCAGCCCCTGCGATAGCCCTGATGATAGAGCCTGGAACGGATTGTGCCACGCTGATTGCATAATTACTCTCCCTACGCCTAGCGACAGGCGCACCGAACACTTTGGCCATCACTGGATGACAAGACCAAGCTAATCAATGCATCGCGGCGCCCTTAGGCGCCGCGATGATGTCGCCAATCAGCTTTTACGTGATGATTGACTGGAGGCTTTTCCAGACTGCTCGCCTTTAGCAGTCGCCTTGGCCTGATCGGACATTTGTTGCCCTGCTTCACTGAACATTTTTTCCATTTCAGATTTAAATTGCAGACTCATTTCGCTCATGACACGGGCGTCTTCCTGCATCTGCTGAGAAAGTTCATTCATCATTTCGGCTTGCTTGGTGCCGAAATCGCGCAGGCTTTCTGCATCCTGGATTTCCGTGGCGCTACGAATGCGCTCAGTGCCCATCTGGCTGTAGCGTTTCATGGCTTCCAACTGATACTGCGTCATTTTTTCCATATTGTTGAGCATCAGCGAATTAATTTTACGCATGGGCTCAAACATTTGTTTCGTTTGGGCGTTAAAGGCGTCCATCATATTATCTTGCATAGTGTCTGCTCCTATTTTGTTCCTTGGCATGAGCCTTGGAGTGACTCACCGTAATGTAGCTATGCTGCATCGCAAAAAGAGTAATCTTTGGCATGCTGCATTGCAACAGCAATGTCATTAGTCAGTGACACCATGCAATCCTGGGTTGCAATATGTATGCACCTTGCCGAATTACTCTGCCCTTCTTCAACAGGCTTGGCACTGCCTGATTGTGTTTATGTACCGCTACGTTTGGATGTGGAACGTGAACTCGTACCGGACCGGGAGCGCGACGACGCTGTCGACTTGTTGCTGCTGCCCGTAGTGTTGTTGGCACCACTTTTCGTACTGGCGTCCGATTCTTTCTCAGCCTCCTCGTTGTCAGCCGAGGAAGTGCTGGCACTGCCCGCCTGACGCAGCATATCCAGCATCATTTGCTGATAGGTGCCGAAGTTGGCTAGCCCTTGAGACAATCCTTCGGATAGCCCCTGAGAAAGCCCTTGCTGCATCATTGGCTGCTGCAGGAAAGGCCGCATCAAACTCATGGGGTCGTAGCCTTCTACCCCAGACTCCATCTGACGTTGGATATTGTCCAGCAGGTTTTTCTGAAAGGCTTCGACATTAGGAAGCCCCAACGATTGGCGGAACTCATCTGGCGTCAGATCAAACTCAACGTTAATCTTCATAGGCGGCTCCAGCATTTGTTTGCTGCATTGTTTTTGCTACATGTTTTGCCACATAGCTTTATTTGAGTGTAGCAGTGAACTGCAAACCTCACCGTATTGCGTTAGCGCTGAGTTAAACGCGGCGTATCAACGCTGACCTCGCCATTTTGACCGCGCTGACGTAACCAGTGGTCTAGCAGCGTGATCGCCATCATCGCCTCAGCAATGGGTGTTGCGCGAATCCCCACGCAGGGATCATGGCGTCCTTTCGTAATCACCTCGACTGCCTGACCATGAATATCGATAGAGCGTCCGGGCGTGGTGATACTGGAGGTGGGCTTTAGTGCTAAGCGAGCAACAATGGGCTGGCCACTGGAGATACCTCCCAACACACCGCCAGCATGATTGGAGAGGAATCCCTCTGGTGTCATCTCGTCGCGGTGCTCACTGCCGCGCTGGTTAATACAGCCAAAACCAGCGCCTATCTCTATTCCTTTTACCGCATTGATACTCATCAAACCATGCGCCAAGTCAGCATCCAGACGATCAAACACCGGTTCGCCAAGCCCTACCGGTACGCCTTCGGCAATCACGGTAATTTCGGCGCCGACCGAATCCTGGTCGCGGCGCAGTTGGTCCATATAGGCTTCCAGTTCAGCGACGCGCGCTGGATCAGGGCAGAAAAAAGCGTTCTGGCTGACCGACTCCCACTGTTTGAACTCAATTTTGATAGGGCCTAACTGGCTCATATAGCCACGAATCTGGACGCCCTGGGCGGCTAGATACTTCTTGGCAATCGCCCCCGCTGCTACCCGCATGGCCGTTTCACGGGCGCTGGAACGGCCACCCCCACGATAGTCTCGGTGACCATATTTATGATGGTAGGTGTAATCCGCATGGGCTGGCCGAAACTGCTCTTTAATTTTCGAGTAGTCGTTAGAGCGCTGGTCAGTGTTCTCAATTAACAGCCCGATTGAAGTGCCGGTCGTTTTGCCTTCAAACACCCCAGACAAAATGCGCACTTGATCAGGCTCTTTGCGCTGGGTGGTGTGCCTTGAACTGCCCGGCCGGCGGCGATCCAAATCATACTGCAAATCTGCTTCGCTTAATGGCAGCCCAGGCGGGCAGCCATCTATAATGGCGCCGAGCGCAGGGCCGTGGCTTTCACCAAAAGTAGTGACGCTGAATAGTTTGCCAAACGTATTGCCAGACATGGCCGTTAGTTCCTCATACGAAAGACGCCGCATGGGCGTCGAGTTCAGCAGCGCTCAGGGCGAAGACACCCTGGCCGCCACGCTCGAATTCAAGCCACAGGAAGGGGACATCCGCAAATGCCGTTTCCACATGACGATCAGAATTGCCGACCTCTACAATCAACCAGCCGTCATCGGTTAAGTGTTCCCTCGCTTCACGCAGAATACGCCGCACAATATCCAAGCCATCGCTACCTGCGCCGAGTGCCAATGAAGGTTCATGACGAAATTCGGCAGGCATCATGGCCAAGTCGCGCGTATCGACATAGGGCGGGTTAGAAACGATCAAATCGAAGCGTCGACCTTCTAAGCCACTGAACACGTCCGATTCGACCGCCCTCACCCGGTCACCCACATCGTGGCGGGTAATGTTCTGGCGCGCTACGGCCAGAGCATCCTGGCTGATGTCAGCAAGCACCACTTCACAGGTAGGCAAATAGAGAGCGCTAGCAATACCAATGCAGCCAGAGCCGGTGCATAAATCCAGCACGCTGGCAGGTGGCTCTTCGGGAAACCAAGTGGAAAAGCCATCTTCAATCAGTTCGGCAATTGGCGAGCGCGGAATCAGTACACGCTCATCAACGCTAAACGGGTAGCCAGCAAAAAAGCTCTCGCCTAACAAATAGGGCAACGGGCGGCGAGTGGTGATACGTTCACGCGCCAGGGCAATAATCCGCTGGCGCTCAACGGGCAGCAGCCGCGCTTCTAATACGCCTGGGTCAATATTCCAAGGCAGGTGAAGTGCGCCTAGGCATAGTGCCACCGCCTCATCCCAGGCAGAATCAGTACCGTGACCATAATGTAACCCTGCCAGATAAAACTCGCTGGAGACCCAGCGCAGGTAGTCGCGCAGCGTAAAGAGATCGCTCATCAGCGCCGACTCGGGCAGGGAAAGAGTTGAGTGAGAGTACTCAGCGTTTAAATGCGTGGACACAGTGACTCCTGGGTAACGTTACTCATGGTTGCAGGCAGTAAAGCCTGCTCCATATGACGAATAAAAGATTGTACCTTTCACGCTGCCCGGTTCACAGCAACGCTCAGCCCGCTATACTGTACGTCTTTATTTATCTCACAATTTTCTGCCACCCGAGCCTGCCATGACGCGACACCGCCACCTGCCTAGTGATGACGATATCAGTGCCTTTCGCGATGCGTTAAAGGCGGCGGGCGTGCGCCGTATCGCTACCAATCAGGCCGACCCAGGCAAGCCCAAACACGATGGTAAGGCGCATGAAGCGCGGCGCAATGCGGCGGTAGAGAACAGCGCGCCCCAGTCTAACGGGCGCACCTCAGACGGCCGGGTGGAAGCCGTGCGCCCTTCTGAGTATTTAGAGTTCAGTGTACCGGACTTGCCGTGGCGTACTTTCAGCCAGTTAAAGCGCGGCCAAACGGCATGGCAGGCAGGGCTTGATCTACATGGCTATACGCTGGAAGAGGCGCGCGCCGAGCTGGAGAGCTTTCTGCGTGACTCGGCGGGGCAAGGTTTACGCTGCGTATTGGTGGTGCACGGCAAAGCGTGGGGTACCACGTCTGACTTTCCCGTCCTCAAAAGCCACACCAATACGTGGCTACGCGAGTGGCCAGGCGTACTGGCTTTCTGCTCGGCGATTGATCTCGACGGTGGCACCGGAGCGGTGTATATCCTGTTGCGCAAACGCGGTCATTAGCGGTTATTCGGCAGCGTCAGACGCAATGCTGGGCATGCGACGCTCCAACGCTTCGTCAGCCAAATGCCTACCTAAACGAATCAAGTCCTTACCGCGGTGGAATTCATAGGTGCTACAGACTGTTTTAGGTATTTCAATCAGCACATCGGGTGGATAACCCGCGACCTTGTACTTGGCCAGCGCCGCTTGGGTAATATCAAATGACTCCAATACCATGTCGAGCTTACTCCACTCGCGTTTACCCCGCGCTTCGGTGACTTCTTCAAGCTCGCCGTCCTCTCCGTTGGCACCCAAGCCAGCCCACAGTTTTCGAGTAGCGAGACGCACGTCACCCATCCAATTTCCCATGTTTTGGTCATGGGCGATCTCTTTTTTTGTCTGGCTATCAGCAGCTTCTTCCTTGGGAGGCAGTAACTCTTCCAACCTTACCGGCAGCGGGCTATGGGCAGTTACGTTGACCGCTACTACAAAGTCCGCCTGGTGGGCCGCCACCACAGGCATGATGGGTAGCGGATTAAGTAGCCCGCCGTCTACTAACACCTGCTCGCCCAAATGTACCGGGGTTATTACACCTGGCACGGCGATTGAGGCGCGAATCGCCTGTAGCAATGGGCCATTTTGAAACCATACTTCTCGTTGACGCACTAGGTCCGTTGCTACCGTCGTCACAGGGATCGGTAGATTTTCAATTAAAACATCGCCTACCAGTGCTTCCAGCTTGCCCATGACTTTACTGGCGCGCATCGCGCCCATCGGGCTCCATGTCACATCAACCAGTCTGAGCACATCCAGGTAATCGAGGGTACATACCCAATCGCGGTATTCCGGTAGTTTACCGGCGGCATAAATGCCGCCAATCAGCGCGCCCATTGAGCACCCTGACACGGCGATAATTTCAAATCCACGCGCTTCCAATGCTTCAATAACACCAATGTGCGCATACCCACGTGCACCACCACTGCCCAGCACTAGAGCGACTTTATTACCACTACTCCTATGTGCCAATTCGTTCATGCTGCTGTCCTTCCCTAAGCCCTATCGTTCTTACACCAGTGAGCGCCGATTACCGAGGCGACTTTCGCTACCGCGCGAGGCTCCAGGTGCAGATGGTGACCACCGCTGAGCACGTGGCGTGTTAACCCTTTTACCGCTTGCCGCGCCTGCACCGCCCAAGCGCGCTCGCCTAGAATCCCCTGTTCCCCTTCGATTAACAGCACCGAGGCGTTGATTTCCCCCAGCAGCGCAAGCACCTGCTCGGGCGTAAAGCGGACCAAAGATGGCTTTAACAAACGGCTATCGGTACGCATTTGCACATGGCCATCGGCGGTAGGCTGGGTGTTGCGCTCCACGAGTGGCGTTGCCGTTATGCTATCCACGGGCGTGACGCCACCAGCGACCCGGGCCGCGATAGCGCTTTCGATATCAGGGTAGCGCGGCGCTCGCGAAAGCGGGCGTCGGTGAGCGACTAGCCCTTTACGCAGTTGGCTCGCAGTCTCTTCAATCGGTGTATTAAGCGCCCCCAACCCATCGATCAGTGTTAAGCGCTCGACGCGCTCAGGTAGTGACGCGGCAAGCAAACAGGCCACTGCCGCACCCATGGAGTGGGCCAGCAAACTAACTTTTTCCAAGTCAAGGGCTTCCATGGCATCAAGCACGTCATGACAGTAGTCCCATAATGCATAGTCACCGCTTGGTGGCGTATGTGCCGAATGGCCATGGCCTCGAAAATCGAGCGCCACAATACGAATACCCAGTGCGTCGACCAGCAAGGGAGCTAAGCGAGAAAAACTAGCTGCATTATCCAGCCAGCCGTGAAGAGCCACCCAGGTGGGTGCGTCAGAGCGTCCCCAACTTAGCGCCGCCAGGCGGCCTTGAACAAAAGAAAGCGGCTGCGGCGCAACAGTGCGTACAGCCGTAAATTCAGTGTGGGGCATAATCAACAATCCTGAACAAACACCAGCGTCGTTAAGCAGGCAAGATGACGGCGTAAGCGACAAACGTTACCATGCCCAGCGCAATGCTTCCGCCTCTTTTACTTCCATGCTCACTTGGTGCCGTTATGAAACCCCATCGCGATACTAGCGCTCGTAATTTGGTCTTTTTTATTGTTGTCATCAGCGCCCTTGTGGTCGGTTTCTGGCTTGCAAAATAGGCAATGCCAGCCTAAGCCTCACCGAGCAGCCCCAGGCTGGCTGCTGGCGCTTGGCGACGTAGTCCCCGTGAAAGCGCATGGCCTATTACACCGATAAGCACTGCACCGCCAACGGGAAGAAACACCCATAGCCCTAGATGCAACCGCGGGGTGAGATCCAGCAGGTAAATATACAGCGCGGCGGTGGTCAGTTCTGCAAGCACCGCACCCATCAAACCACTGGCAAAGCCCAGCAGCGCGTACTCAGCGCCCTGTACCCGAGAAATCATGCGACTACCGGCGCCAAATACACGCAGCAGGCCGCTTTCATGGGCACGTACCGGGCGGCTGGCCGTTAACGCGGCATACAGCACGCTCACACCCGCCAACAGCACCAACGCGAGCACTAACTCAACCGCACGGGTAACCTGAGCGAGTACATCCCGCACCTGGCCTAAAATCGCATCGACGTTAAGCAAGGACACCCCAGGAAAGTCGGTGATCAATTCGCGGATCAGACCCTGTTCCGCCTCAGGCAGGTGAAAAGCAGTAATGTAGCTATGACCAAACTGCTCCAATACACCCGGCGGAAAAATAACGAAGAAATTAGGCTGGAAGCTATCCCAGTTCAGGCTGCGCAGACTGGTAATTTGGGTGGTTATTTCGTCACTACCTACTGAAAACGTCATTTCGTCACCGACGCTCAGCCCAAGCCTTTCAGCAAGCCCATCCTCCATGGAAATAGGCACCGGTGCCGCCTGCTGCGTTGCATCGACAGCGCTCATCCAGCCTTCGCTTTCAGTGCCTTGTTCACCGTTAGCGTCACGACCCAACTGCGCTGGTGAAAACCACTCACCCGCCACCACTTCATTGCCTTCGGGCACCTCTGATTGCCAAGTGAGGTTTAACTCCCGGCGCAGCGAGTTGTCACCGCGTGCATCTGGCGGCACGGCATCTCTGGGTGATTGGTCATTAATAGCAATGACACGCCCACGTACCATGGGGTAAAGGGTGCTTTGAGTTTCCACCCGCGGAGAGACCGCCGCTTCAAAGGGATCGCGCTCAGAGGGCTGTATATTGATGGCGAAGTAGTTGGGGGTATTTTCGGGCAGTTGATCCTGCCATGTGCTTAGCAGATCGCCACGCACCAACACAATCATCGCCATGGCAAAGAAGGTCACCGAAAATGCCAGCAATTGCCCAAGCCCCGCTTGACGACGCCTAGCTAGCTGGCGACCGCCTAAGCGTAGCGCCTGGGACCACTCACTGCGCCCGGTGAGCCGGTGCACAACACGCAATAAACTGCTAAGTAGCAGCGCGCTAATCATCCATAGCACACCAAGCAGTAACGCCCCCCCGATTAACAGTGCAATCGCCAGCGGCAAACTGCCAGAATAGAGCCATAGCAACCCGCCAAATACGATACTCGCCACCCCGACGACTAGCCAAGCAGATGGTGGCAGGGGGTCCAGCTCTCGACGCAGCACTTTTAATGCGCTGACTCGTTTGATACGCAGCAGTGTCGGCCCAGCAAACCCCACCAGCACCGCAAGAGCAGTGAACACACCTAAACCCAACGGCATGAGCCCCGGGGGCGGCAGCGTCATGGGGAGAAAACTCACCAATAGCCAGATAAGCACTGCTTGCCCCACTAGCCCAAGCAGAGCGCCAATAATCGCCGCTACCAGCGCTAGCCCCATTAGCTGGAGGGTGAAAATAGTGACTAACTGACGCTGACTCGCGCCGAAGCAGCGCAATAGCGCGGCGGTATCCAGGTGGCGTTCGACATAGCGCCGGGTAGACATTGCCACTGCCACCCCCGCTAACAATACTGCCGCTAAACCGGCTAGCCCTAAATAGCTTTCAGCGCGCTGCAGAGCATTGCCGAGCTGTGGGCGGTCCACTCGTACATCGCGCACCTCTACCCCATCGCGGCGTAGCTCAGCAAGTAATCCTTGCACTTGATCGAGCGCGGCAGGCGGACCTGCCGCTAAAATTTCAAATTCAATGCGCGAGCCTTCTTGAACCAGCCCCGTGGCTTCGACATCCGCCGTGTTGATCATCAAACGTGGGTTAAAATTACCAAAGCCGCCGGACTGGTCCGCTTCGCGCTCAATAATCCCCGTTACTGCAAGCTCGGTTTGGCCCACTTGGACCCGATCACCCAGCTCTATCTCGACCAGCTCTATCAAGCGTGGATCCGCCCACGCCTCGCCAGGCGGCGGGCCTGAGGCTATTTGTTCGGTGCCATCACCAAAATCGACGTATGAGGTGCCGTAGTGGGGGTAGACATCATCCACGGCTTTTAGGCTGGCAGGTTGAAAACGCCCACCACGACTAATCATCGACACCAGATCCACTTGATCGCTAAGTATAAAGCCCGCATTCTCAAGGCGCTCGCGCAACTCAGCAGAAAACGGCTCACGCTGTTCCAGTACCAGATCGCCCCCCAGCATTTGCCCTGCCTGACGTTCCAGGCCACGCTCTAAACGATCAAGAAAAAACGCAATCATTGTGGACGCCGCTACAGCCAATACGAGGGCAACAAATAGCGCACGCACATCAGCGGCACGCAGGTCTCGTTTGAGACTGCGCATCGCCAAACGCCAGTTCACATCGCTCATTGGATCTCCTCTTCGTTGAGAGCAGCTGCAGGCACGAAGGACTCCAGACGGCCATGCTCCAAACGCAAGCAACGATCACAGCGTCGCGCCAAAGCATGGTCATGAGTGACTAAAATAAGCGTGGTGCCCGCCTCACGGTTTAATGAGAAGAGTAGATCAATGATTTGCGCCCCCGTCTCTGGATCTAAATTGCCGGTTGGCTCATCGGCAAATACCAGTTCGGGGTCGGTCACGAAAGCGCGAGCAACGGCCACGCGTTGTTGCTCGCCACCGGAAAGCTGTTTGGGTAAGTGGTTTACCCGTTCGCCAAGCCCAACGCGTTCTAACCACTTGACGGCGGTTTGTGTCTCCCCGGCGCGAGGCGACAGCTCAAGCGGTAGCATGACGTTTTCAAGCGCACTCAAGGTAGGCAGTAATTGAAAATTCTGAAAAACAAACCCCACACGCCCTGCCCGCAGCGCTGCACGCCCATCTTCATCCAAGCGGCTCAGCGCATGGCCAAATAGGGTCAGTTCACCGTCGCTCGGCGTATCAAGGCCGGCTAACAGCCCCAACAGCGTTGATTTGCCTGCGCCACTTTTACCCAGTATCGCCACGCTCTCACCCGCCGCTACGCTAAGGGATAGGTCGTGTAAGATAGTGAGTGAGCGTTCGCCGCTAGTCACTTTTTTAGACAGCTTGTCAGCGTGCAGCACAGGTTGCCTTGTCGCCCCGTAGGAAGCACCAATGCTGCCTTGAGGAACATCGCCTGCCGATTGGTTGTCGGTATTAGGCTGGCCCGCACCGAAGGGTGACACGCTAGACATCGATGTATCCGTAGAAGAATTTACAGTTTTATCTGAGGAGCTTGAACGTGAGGAGCTTGAACTTGAGGAGTATGACATGAAGCGTGGCATCCCTGTGGCATGGCAAGGTCTGAACCGCATGGTAACCGGATGGCTGGTATTGCTGATAGTCACTGTTGCCTCACCATCAATCAACGCAGAGCCTGTCAACCCAGAACAAGTCAATACAGGACAAGCCCCTGCCCTTCTAGTAATGGGCGATAGTTTAAGCGCCGCCTACGGTATTGAGCGAGAAGAGGGCTGGGTAAGCCTGCTGACAGAGCGCCTGGAAGGCGATGCACACGTTATAAACGCCAGCATCAGCGGTGAAACAACATCCGGAGGTCTGCAAAGGTTCACCGATATTCTCCGACAGCATCAACCGGATATTGTTCTACTTGAGCTGGGCGGCAATGACGGCTTGCGTGGTTTAGCGCCCAATCAAATGAAGGCTAACTTAGCCAGTATGATTGAACAAAGCCAAGAGTCAGGCGCTCAGGTGCTGCTGTTAGGCATCGACATTCCGCCTAACTATGGCCAAGCGTACCGAGATGCCTTTACCGGAGTTTTCCACTCGTTGGCTGAGGAATATGATGTAGCAATAGTGCCTTTTCTGCTTGAGGACATCGCTTTAAACAAAGACTTAATGCAGAGCGACGGCATTCACCCTACGGCTGAAGCTCAGCCGATTATTTTAGAGAATGTTTGGCCTGAGCTTGAACCGCTACTAACAACCACCCAGCAAGCAGCAGTTGAATAAGTAAATTGCACCACCCTTTTGGCTGAGAAATGTAGCGCTTCACCCCGTCAACTTGTAATCTTAAGCCCTATTTGACGGCTACTAACGGCGACTCATGCCTGCATCCTCAGATCATAGTCCCACCACATTATCGCGTCGGCAGTTCTTAGCAACTGTCGGCGCGCTATGGTTAGGCCTTGGTCTTGGTATCCATCCTACACCCGCTTCAGCTTTCGACCCCCAACGCCTTCGCCAAAGCATGCAGCAAAAGTATGGGCAGGCAGGGCTGGCCGTATTAGAAGAGTGGCTTTCACTACTCCAGCAATTACAGAACCAGGCAGTCCAAGCGCAATTGCGCGGTGTTAACGATTTTTTTAATCGTCGTATCCGATGGGTGGATGATATTCGCGTTTGGGGGGAAGAGGATTACTGGGCTACGCCCTTGGAGGCACTGGGTAAAGGTCAGGGAGATTGTGAGGACTACTCAATCGCTAAGTACATTACCCTTAAACAATTGGGTGTTACTAGCCAGTATCTACGCATGATTTATGTTCGAGCTCGCATAGGCCGTAGTCAAATTACCCAAGCCCACATGGTATTAGGCTATTACTCGACCCCCGACGCAGAACCGTTGGTACTGGATAATATTGTACCTTCCATTACCCCCGCCTCTCAGCGTACTGATCTCGACCCACTGTTTAGTTTTAATAGCGATGGCCTTTGGGCTGGCGGTTCATCTGAATCTCGCGCCGACCCATTGGCTCGGCTATCACGCTGGCGCAGCGTCATTGAGCGTATGCAAACCCAGGGTTTCATTTAAAAGGAATTGGCACGATGTCACTTATAAAACAACTTTGGCTTGCCATTATCGCCCTGCTAGTGCTGTCCTTCATTGGTAGCCTCGCCATTAGCATTACCACTAGCCGCGACTACATTGAGCAGGAAGTACGCATCAAGAATGAAGACAATGTTACCGCACTGGCCCTATCTATGAGCCAGCTCGAAAAAGAACTGGTCACGTTGGAGTTATTGATAGCGGCTCAATTTGATACCGGCTATTACCGCCGAATTACGCTGAGAGATACGGATGGCAGCGTGCTTATTGAGCGTTCAGCCGAAGAGTATTCAGGCGAAACGCCTGTCTGGTTTCGTCAGCTTGTAGAGTTTGACGTACCCAGTGGTACCGCGACGATTCAAGACGGTTGGCGTCAGTTCGGCACGCTGGAACTTGAAAGCCAACACAGCTTTGCCTATGCCTCGTTATGGCGGAGTACACTAGAACTAGCCGCCTGGTTTTTACTGGCCGGTGCGATCAGCCTAGCAATGGCGACTGTGTTGGTTCGCGGCATTAAACATCCTCTTTCACGGGTGGTTGCTCAGGCGCAAGATATCAGCGCACGGCGATTTACCACCGTTCAAGAACCACGCACGCTGGAATTACGGCAAGTCACCCAAGCAATGAACATGTTGTCAGCCAATGTTCACCAGATGTTGATTCACGAAGGGCATAAGCTGGATGAGCTCCGCCGTCATTTACAGCATGATCGCGTCACCGGTGCGCTTAACCGCGATGTATTTATGGGTAAGCTTTCCTCCCAGTTAAGCAGTAATGATGCGCGGGCAACAGGCATGTTGATTATGGTACGCGTACTTGAATTAGAAACGCTCAATGAACAGTTGGGTTACGCAGATACCGATCAGCTACTAAGCACCTTGGTCACGCAGTTGGGGCAATTGGATAAGGTATCGGTAGAACCCATAATAGGCCGCCTTAACGGGAGTGATTTTATTTTTATGCTGCCGCTGGCCGACGATGCCGAGCAGGTTAAGCAGCATGTTATTTCAGCACTGGAGAGAGTAGTCAAAACGGCGCCTAGCGGCGATATTCTCTTACCTGCGGCCATTATACCTTATGCGCCTCATGATGAGCGTGCGACACTTCTGGCAACGCTGGATGATGCCTTGGCTCAAGCCGAAAGCCTAACCTCGCATAAGCAGGTAGTGGTGCGACAGCGCGAGCGTGTTTCGCTTTATAGTAGTCGTGCAGAATGGCGATCAGCGCTGGAAGCAGCAATTCTGGTAGGCCCGGAATTGGCTTACTTCCCCGTAATTAATGCCCAAGGGAACATTCTCCATTACGAATGTCCGGCGCGTTTAAAACTAGGTGGGGAATGGCAAACTGCCGGTGTTTTCATTCCCTGGATAACTCGATTTGATATGGAGCCAGCGCTTGATTTAGCCGTGATCAAAAAGGCACTGAGCAACCTACAAACTGACTCGAAACCGATTGGTATTAATCTCTCTGCGGCATCCATTACCAATACGCAATTTGTTAACGACCTGCGTGCACTGCTGGTATCCCAGCCATTGCTTGCCAAGCAACTCTGCTTTGAAGTACCCGCCACGCTTAGTACGCACGCGATTGGTAGCTTGCGGGGACTGTGTGATGCCTTACGCCCGCTTGGTTGCACGTTTGGCATTGAGCACGTGGGCGCAGAGTTTTCCAAGCTCGCGGATTTGCACGACGTTGGGCTTGCCTACTTAAAAATGGACAACAGTCTTATACACTCCCTGCATGCTTCAAAGGAACAGCAATCCATCGTGCGCGGTATGACCACGCTTTGCCATTCACTCGGGATTCAGGTGATAGGGGAAGGCGTCATAAACGATGAAGAACTCGCCTGCTTGTTCCATGTGGGTGTCGATGGCGCGACCGGGCCAGGCGTGCATTACGAGTAATTTCTACTCTGTACTGATGAGGATTAACGTAATAAAGAAGGCAGCGGCACTGGATAGCAAAAAGCGCTAAATAGTGTCACTGTCACCCCCAAACAAGTCGACATTGTTTTTTACCCGCAACGACTTACGTTCCATTACTTTGGCCTGCGCTGCTTCCGGAAGATCGGTGAATGTAATAATTCCTTTATTTAGAAGCACTTCCAAAATATCCTCGACGACTCGCACAAACGCCAAGTCAGACGCTATAAAGTGTGCGGAAGAACCGGGCTGATCGGCTAAAAACGCAAGCACCTCAGGTGAGTCGGGCGCAACTGTTTCACTACACTCAGGCGTTGGGTCTTTGCTGAGCATGACGATCTCGCCGGACGTATTGCGTTTGGTGTAGAGCATGGACCGTTTCTCTATAGTTAAAAGCGTTTAAGGATTATCTATTAGCATACCGAACTAAATACAGAAAGGCCGCCTAGAGGCGGCCTTTGGTTTACTAGGTGTTAATGGTCGATTTTTAGGTTACCGGCGTTAATCATTGCCTGTATTACGTCCTCACCAGAATCAGCAAAGTCACTGATGGATACATCTTTTAAGGTGGCACTATTATTGCTGCTCTGGCCATCTTTGCCTATCTCAATCTTCAAATCACCTCCCTTCTCGCTGGCGGTAACAAAGTAGCCATCCAACGAATCGCCATCTCCGTCGCCAAGAAGATCGGAAAGATCCAGCATATCGGCTTCAACATCGAAACTTTCAATACTGACGTCACTTGTGCTGTCGTCCAGCACGAACTGTTCGGCTTTGTCGTCGTCACCGACAAGGATACTGCCAACCGACGAACCATAGCTTAGCTCAACGTTGTCGATGTAGAGTTTCTCACCCGATAAGGAACTGTTGTTATCAATTGCTAGTTTGAGGTTGCCGTTTTCATCAGCGATAGCCTCGAACTTAATTTTTTCGTCAAAACCACCTCTGTGCTGGAATTTTTCTACTCCGTTAGCTTCGACGGTAAAGCTGTCTCCCCAACGTCCATTATTATCTTCCCAACTGTTAGTGCCCGTTGACGTCCTTGCATCAAAGCTGATCTCAACGGTATCGCCTGGGTTAAAGCCTGAATAGGTTTTCATCACTGAAGAATCAGACTGAATTTCAACATTGCCTCCATTAGTGACGGAGGCCCCTACCCCTTCATATGTCCAACCTTCGGCACCTGAATTGAAATCGTCCGTTTCTGTCGTAGTGCTATCACCCGCACTGGTAATGTCGAAGTCAAAAGCGACCTCATCGCCATCAGCGTCTTCTGCCATGACCTGAAGCGTGGCGATGCCAAGGGCTGCGCCGCTCAGCGAGTACTCGCCATTAGGGTTAACAGTCAGCGTGCCACCCAGCACGTTGTTAATGACAATGTTACCGTCCACATCGGGAGTGTGAGACGTATCGCCAACCTTCAGTGACTTGAGACCACCGCTTGCGCCTTTGCCATCCGAGCCAAAGTCAACGTTATCCAACAGGTTGCCTTCCAAGCTTCCATCAGTGGTAATCGCCTGCTCGTCGCTGGCAGTCGGCTTAGTATCAGCATTGATATCTAAGATGACATCAAAGTTTACCGTATCACCATCCGTATCCGAAGCAGTGACAATAAATTGCTTTTGGGTATCCGCGTTAAACTCACGCCCGGTAGCACTATAACTATATTCACCGGTACCGAAGTCAAATATAAGGACACCTTGACCATCCAGTGAGATGCCACCGCTAGGGAAGGCTTTAGTGCCATTATTACCATCAGCAGTATAGGTAGTGCCGTATACCGTGATGCTATCAAAGCTAATTACACCATCGCCGCCTTTGACATTATCCGAGACATCGCCTTTGACGCTCACATGAGCGGTATTGGTTAACGTCTGCTCTAGCTGTGATTCATCAGTGACAATTAACGGCTCTTTGCCTTCCTGTACTTGTATATGCTCCAAGTACTCATCAGATACATTTGAGCCAATACCAATCACATGCAGCTCATCGACATTGGCATCGATGAAGTCCTTCCAGTCTTGTATTGTTTGGTCACTATCGCTGTTGACCGCCTGCTGATTTTCATTCGGCTCACCATCCGAGAGAAAGTAACCAATGGTTTGATCGGGATCGCGACCTGAAAAATCAATTTTTTCTGTCGTATCGATGGCGTCTTTATAGTCTGTTCCGCCTACGTTGACGTTAAGACGAGCACCATTTAAATACAGCCCATCATTTTGATTATAGTCATGCCAATGCAACTCAAGGGAGTTGATATAATTAGTGGCTTCTGCGGCGTTCATCCAACCAATATTGTTAGCATTGCTTCCAAACAACGTCAGATTAACGTTGGCCACACCCAATTCGCTATAGGAGTTGATAGTTGAAATCAATGACTCTTTAGCTATCTCAAATCGAGTCTTACCAGTGCCAGCAACATTACTATCCATGGATCCCGAAACATCCAGGGTCAACATCAAATCAGTCGCAACCCCACCGACTTCTAATACAGCAGATTCGTCTTCAGCTTCTGGGAGCTGATTAGGCTTCTGAGCTGCTGATTCGCCAGTAATATTAATTTCAAGAGTAGATTCCACACTATCGCCATCTGCATCGGTGATGGTGTAGGTAAAGGTTTCTGTCTCTTTCTCGTCAGCGCCCAACTCATCGTAAGCCACTTGGTCTAGCTGGTAAGTATATGAACCGTCTTCAGCAACCGTCAGGACCCCAAACTTACCTTGAACCTCAATGTCACCGTTTTCTTTGGTGCTAACGCCATTACCATCATTCCAGACTACAGGCTCCTCATCCGCAGGGCCATCGGCACCAAAGGCATACTCAACCTGTCCAGAAACATCAGGCGCATCGGAAGACACCAACTTAGCCATTAACTTATAGCTATTAGATGCATTTTCATTAGTAAATACCTGACTAACAATTTCTCCATCACTGTCAACAAAGCCAATAATTTGGAAATTATAAGTTTCTGTTACGCCATTTTCATTCACAATCTCGACTGGAACAATAGTGCTCGCGTTATTAATAGTAACAATATCGCGTGGGTCAGCACCGCTATTTGATGTTTCATTGTGGTCAAAATTGATAGTGTGCTTAATAGTTGCGTTATAACCATTAATCACCACACTCAACGATAAATCCAGATCAACAGAATTGATACTTTCAGATACCACAAAATTATTGTGAGTAAACTCACCCAATTCAAACATTGAGTTCACGTTTACCGACTGCGAGTCGGTTAAAGCATTATTGTCATCAAAAGTGTAGTTGCTTCTATCCCCCCAACCCCAGCTAATAACATCATCCTGACCAGCTGGTTGGTTGTCTAATACACCACCATTAGCGCCTGACACATTAGCCCAGGCAACAGACAAGTCACCCACTGCCAACTTATTAACAATTACATTCAGATCTTTTGTTTCAGCGTTCGCTACTGGCATATCGTCTTCGATAACCACCGTCACTGTGCCTGTTCCTGGAACGGTGTTGCCGTCGGAGATAGATATGTCAAAATCAAAGACTACGGTGTCTTCCAAACTGTTTTCAGGATGGTCGATAGGCGCGCTTAATGTGACTTGATAATCGATACTTCCATTGGCAGCAGGACTATCGACAGAGGAACTACCGCCGTTTAGCTCTACTCGAATCACTTCGGCACCATCCACCGAACCAACTGCAATGGCCTGGTTACCTTCTTCGTAACTCCACGTAACGACTTCTCCTCCTGAAGTCAGGTTTTCGGGTAAGGAGTCGAGACTAATGCCGACCACCGACGGTGCATTTTCGCCACCCGAAATGCTTAATGTGCCAGAAGCCACCACTGAATTAGTGGTATCTGAGTAATTAGTACCCGAATTTGAGTCAGGAAGCCCGTCCTCTAACCCTTCTTCAGAAACAGCAATCGTACTGTTAATAATGTAGCTTGGTGTCGCCGCGTCGTTGGCGGTGAGGCCTTCGCTGTCGGTGGCGGTGAGGCTGACCGGGGGTAGCGTGGTGCCGGCGTTGATGGCGTCGACACCGGCCTGGGTCAGGGCCACGCTCTCCCCGTCGAAGGCGTAGTAGCCGTCACCGTTGCTGCCGGCGGTGAAGTCCACCCCGCCGTTGGCCACGGTGAGCACACCGTCTTCTTCGTCACTGGCGGTGAAGGTGGCCACGGTCTGGCCCACCACGGCGTCGTTTTCGTTAAAGGTATCCACCGCGGTGACGTCGATGGTCGGGCCATCATTTTGGGCGGCGTACGTCGGGGTGTCGCTGTCGTTGGCGGTGAGGCCTTGGCTGTCGGTGGCGGTGAGGCTGACCGGGGGCAGCGTGGTGCCGGCGTTGATGGCGTCGACACCGGCCTGGGTCAGGGTCACGTTTTCGCCGTCGAAGGCGTAGTAGCCGTCACCGTTGCTGCCGGGGGTGAAGTCCACCCCGCCGTTGGCCACGGTGAGCGTGCCGTCTTCTTCGTCGCTGGCGGTGAAGGTGGCCACGGTCTGGCCGACCACGGCGTCGTTTTCGTTAAAGGTGTCGACCGCGGTGACGTCGATGGTCGGGCCGTCGTTCTGGGCGGTGTACGTCGGGGTGTCGCTGTCGTTGGCGGTGAGGCCTTCGCTGTCGGTGGCGGTGAGGCTGACCGGGGGCAGCGTGGTGCCGGCGTTGATGGCGTCGACACCGGCCTGGGTCAGGGTCACGTTCTCACCGTCAAAGGCGTAGTAGCCGTCACCGTTGCTGCCGGGGGTGAAGGTGACTTGGCCGGCATTGGCGGTGAGCACACCGTCTTCTTCGTCGCTGGCGGTGAAGGTGGCCACGGTCTGGCCGACCACGGCGTCGTTTTCGTTAAAGGTATCCACCGCGGTGACGTCGATGGTCGGGCCATCATTTTGGGCGGCGTACGTCGGGGTGTCACTGTCGTTGGCGGTGAGGCCTTCGCTGTCGGTGGCATTGAGACTGACCGGGGGCAGCGTGGTGCCGGCATTAATGGCATCGACACCGGCCTGGGTCAGGGTCACGTTCTCGTCGTCGAAGGCGTAGTAGCCGTCACCGTTGGTGCCGGCGGTGAAGTCCACCCCGCCGTTGGCCACGGTGAGCACACCGTCTTCTTCGTCACTGGCGGTGAAGGTGGCCACGGTCTGGCCCACTATGGCGTCGTTTTCGTTAAAGGTGTCTACTGCGGTGACGTCGATGGTCGGGCCGTCGTTCTGGGCGACGTAGCTCGGGGTGTCGCTGTCATCGGCAGTGAGGCCGGCGCTGTCTTCGGCGGTCAGGTTCACCGCGGGCAGCTCGGTGCCGGCGTTGATGGCGTCGACACCGGCCTGGGTCAGGGTCACGTTCTCGCCGTCGAAGGCGTAATAGCCGTCACCGTTGCTGCCGGGGGTGAAGGTGACTTGGCCGGCACCGGCGGTGAGCACACCGTCTTCTTCATCACTGGCCGTGAAGGTGGCCACGGTCTGGCCCACTACGGCGTCGTTTTCGTTGAACTCGGGCTCGGCCGTCACGTCGATGGTCGGGCCGTCGTTCTGGGCGACGTAGCTCGGGGTGTCGCTGTCATCGGCAGTGAGGCCGGCGCTGTCGGTGGCAGTGAGGCTGACCGGGGGCAGCTCGGTGCCGGCGTTGATGGCGTCGATGCCGTCCTGGGTGAGGACCACGTTCTCGCCGTCGAAGGCGTAGTAGCCGTCGTCATTCGTGCCCGGCGTGAAGGTGACGTCACCGTCGCCAGCGGTCAGTACGCCGTCTTCTTCGTCACTGGCGGTGAAGGTGGCCACGGTCTGGCCCACTACGGCGTCGTTTTCGTTGAACTCGGGCTCGGCCGTCACGTCGATGGTCGGGCCGTCGTTCTGGGCGTTGTACGTCGGGGTGTCGCTGTCGTTGGCGGTCAGGCCTTGGCTGTCGGTGGCGGTGAGGCTGACCGGGGGCAGCGTGGTGCCGGCGTTGATGGCGTCGACACCGGCCTGGGTCAGGGTCACGTTCTCGCCGTCGAAGGCGTAATAGCCGTCACCGTTGCTGCCGGGGGTGAAGGTGACTTGGCCGGCACCGGCGGTGAGCACACCGTCTTCTTCATCACTGGCCGTGGAGGTGGCCACGGTCTGGCCCACTACGGCGTCGTTTTCGTTGAACTCGGGCTCGGCCGTCACGTCGATGGTCGGGCCGTCGTTCTGGGCGACGTAGCTCGGGGTGTCGCTGTCATCGGCAGTGAGGCCGGCGCTGTCGGTGGCAGTGAGGCTGACCGGGGGCAGCTCGGTGCCGGCGTTGATGGCGTCGATGCCGTCCTGGGTGAGGACCACGTTCTCGCCGTCGAAGGCGTAGTAGCCGTCGTCATTCGTGCCCGGCGTGAAGGTGACGTCACCGTCGCCAGCGGTCAGTACGCCGTCTTCTTCGTCACTGGCGGTGAAGGTGGCCACGGTCTGGCCCACTACGGCGTCGTTTTCGTTGAACTCGGGCTCGGCCGTCACGTCGATGGTCGGGCCGTCGTTCTGGGCGTTGTACGTCGGGGTGTCGCTGTCGTTGGCGGTCAGGCCTTGGCTGTCGGTGGCGGTGAGGCTGACCGGGGGTAGCGTGGTGCCGGCGTTGATGGCGTCGACACCGGCCTGGGTCAGGGTCACGTTCTCGCCGTCGAAGGCGTAGTAGCCGTCACCGTTGCTGCCGGGGGTGAAGTCCACCCCGCCGTTGGCCACGGTGAGCACACCGTCTTCTTCGTCACTGGCGGTGAAGGTGGCCACGGTCTGGCCCACTACGGCGTCGTTTTCGTTGAACTCGGGCTCGGCCGTCACGTCGATGGTCGGGCCGTCGTTCTGGGCGTTGTACGTCGGGGTGTCGCTGTCGTTGGCGGTCAGGCCTTGGCTGTCGGTGGCGGTGAGGCTGACCGGGGGCAGCGTGGTGCCGGCGTTGATGGCGTCGACACCGGCCTGGGTCAGGGTCACGTTCTCGCCGTCGAAGGCGTAGTAGCCGTCACCGTTGCTGCCGGGGGTGAAGTCCACTCCGCCGTTGGCCACGGTGAGCACACCGTCTTCTTCGTCACTGGCGGTGAAGGTGGCCACGGTCTGGCCCACTACGGCGTCGTTTTCGTTGAAATCGGGCTCGGCCGTCACGTCGATGGTCGGGCCGTCGTTCTGGGCGTTGTACGTCGGGGTGTCGCTGTCGTTGGCGGTCAGGCCGCCGCTGTCGGTGGCCGTGAGGCTGACCGGGGGCAGCGTGGTGCCGGCGTTGATGGCGTCGATGCCGTCCTGGGTGAGGACCACGTTCTCGCCGTCGAAGGCGTAGTAACCGTCGTCATTCGTGCCCGGCGTGAAAGTGACGTCACCGTCGCCAGCGGTCAGTACGCCGTCTTCTTCGTCACTGGCGGTGAAGGTGGCCACGGTCTGGCCCACTACGGCGTCGTTTTCGTTGAACTCGGGCTCGGCCGTCACGTCGATGGTCGGGCCGTCGTTCTGGGCGTTGTACGTCGGGGTGTCGCTGTCGTTGGCGGTCAGGCCTTGGCTGTCGGTGGCGGTGAGGCTGACCGGGGGCAGCGTGGTGCCCGCATTGATGGCGTCGACACCGGCTTGGGTCAGGGTCACGTTCTCGCCGTCAAAGGCGTAGTAGCCGTCACCGTTGCTGCCGGGGGTGAAGGTGACTTGACCGGCACCGGCGGTGAGCGTGCCGTCTTCTTCGTCACTGGCGGTGAAGGTGGCCACGGTCTGGCCCACTACGGCGTCGTTTTCGTTAAAGGTGTCGACCGCGGTGACGTCGATGGTCGGCGTACTATTAGGTTCGGGTGTCGGTTCTGGCTCTGGAGTAGGCTCAGGCTCAACCTCTTCGGCCGCTGCCACAGAGGGGTCACCGCCGATGTCAATGAACTCCCCTTCTTCAAGGCCACCTGACGTTTCGAAACTCAGAGATCCCGTTTCTTCGCTAATCCGCGCCACACGAACGAAGTCGTGGCTGCCACCACCACCGCCACCAACACCAGCGCCCGCGGCCGTCGCATCAAGAATTTCGAGCAGATCGCCATCTTCGTCGTCCAACGCTGTTAACAGCGCCTCAAGGTCTTCATCTAATACACTTGAATCTTCAGTCGCCACTGTAGATTCATTGGCCATCTCGGGAGTAACGACAACTTGCTGGCCACCTTCGACTAAGTTGAGACCACTACCATCAGCAAAATCCAGTTCTACACTGCCATCACTGGAAGTAATGAGGACTTCACCTTCTTGCAACACATCACCAATACTTAGCTCACGCAAGTTGCCTGCTTCGTCTCGTGCCCAAGCCTGACCTGACATTGAAATAATGGTTGCAGTTGCCATGTAGTTCTCCCGAACGAATATAGAAGCCGTTTACCTAGCGCCTTAGCACTAGGGAATTAGCGGCGTATATCATCATCGTAAGGGAGCAATCAATAAAAAAGTATTGTACTGATGGACAGTAATAGGCAGAGCACTAACTAGACCAAAAAAAGGATAAATGTGCGCTCTGTCGGAGGGGCTCGAAGATGCTAAGACAAGAGCGCAATACCTAGCTTATTGACTAACGGGCTCCTTCATCGAAGAGAGCTTGAGCATTAATTGCAGCCGGTCGCGTACCGCTAACTTTCTAAAAATAGCGCTTAAGTGGGCTTTGACAGTACGCTCGGTAATTTCAAGCTGACGAGCGACTTCTTTATTCGTCGCACCGCGTGCCACCGCTAGTGCTACACCGCGTTCACGCTCAGTCAGCAGGGTGAGATGCTCACTACTGACACCGGTGGTATCTTCGGCCCGCTGTGTTAACGCCTTAAATGTCCCGCCGATCACTTTTGCAAGCAATTCCTGGCCTACCCACACACCTTGATTAGTGACCACAAGAGCCACTTGCTTGAGAATATTCACCGAGGCTAGCGTGTGCACATAACCACGCGCACCCAAGTCTAACGACTTTAGCGCCTCTTTATCATTAGGCGCATAACTAAGTATGACAACCGTTAAACCCATCGGCACTAAGCGCTGAGTCAGTTGCACCCACGAAGCAACTGAACTCGCTATCCATACTAAGTCGCCAGACCGAGCATGTTGATCGACCGAATCAGGCGTTGAGGGCTGTGCCTCGGGGAAAGCTTTTTGCCAACGTGCCTTGAGGCTGCCATCCATTGTCACAAACCAATGAGCCATTATCGTTCCCCCATCGAGTCGCGCCATGCCCGCAGAATAGGCTTGAGCAGAAACTGCATCACTGTTCGCTTACCGGTTATGATATCTACTTGCGCGGTCATGCCTGGAATAACCTGAAGTGAATCCGCTACATTTTGTTCGGCAAGACTGCGAACACGCACTAGATAAAAAGTGTTGTCCTCATCATCGGTGATGGTATCGGCGCTAATGTGATCCAACTCGGCTTTAAGGCCTCCATAAATGGCATAGTCGTATGCCGTCAGCTTGATGGTGGCTGCCTGACCGGGATGTAAAAAAGCAATGTCTTGAGGGGCAATCCGCGCCTCAACCAAAAGCTGATCGTCACTGGGAACGATATCGACTACCTCTTGCCCCGGCTGAGCAACGCCACCGATAGTGCTGATATGGATGCGCTGCACCACACCATCGACCGGCGAACGAATTTCGGTTAACCGCACCCGATCCTGAAGACCAGTGCCGGATTGTTGAAGCGCGTTCAAGTCCCCCAGCGTTTCAGCAAGGTCATTACGCCATTCGCTCCGACGCTCTGCCCCTAGTTCGAGCAGTTGGCCTTCCGACTCTTCTACCGCTGCTTCTAACCGTGAAACAGCAGCATCGGCTTGGTTGCGTTCACCAGTGGCACGTGACAAGTCTCGCTGCAAACGCAGCACTTCAACTTCTGAAACAGCACCTGAGTCCAGCAGCGGTCGCGTCAAGTTAAGCTCTTGGCTGGACATATTAGCTTCACGCTGAGCGGTATCGCGCTTGGCAACAGCTTCTCTTAATTCTTCTTGCCGCTGACGTATACGATCTCTTAACACATTCTCTTGTTCGCGCAGCTCTTCGCGACGGCTCTCGTATACCTCTCGCTCTTGAATCACGATTGAAGGTACTTCTTGGCGCAGCTCTTCACTAGGCTCAAAAGATGAGTCAGTGACTAGGGCGCGTAAGCGTTCCGCTTTTGCTTGCAGGGCAAAACGCTGTGCTCGATTTTCGCGGAAGTCCGAGACAAACCGGGTCGGGTCTATTTGCATTAGCACCTGACCGGCTTCGACCATTTGGCCTTCTCGGATCATAATCTGGTTAACAACCCCGCCATCAAAGGACTGTATCCTTTGCAACTGGCTAGCGGGGATAACGCGGCCACTGCCACGAGTGACTTCGTCTATTGGCGCGAAACAAGCCCATACGATAACCGCGAGGAAAGCAAGGCAGACGCCATAGAGAAACAGGCGGGCTCGCATAGGCTCTTGTTGCAAACGCGCCCAATCAGTGTCGCTTGCCCAGTCCCGACTTAGATGCGCCGAAGTAACGCGGCGCGCAAACAAGCGATCCATAAACGGTCGGAATGGCTTTTTACCTTTCTCTGAAAAGCGGCCAATGGCCTCAAAGCCTTTCTGTTCGGCAGTCCCATTTTTTTGAGCCATTAGGATGCCCTCCCAATCTGACCTTTCCGGAGTGCTTCCACTACCGTGTCGCGAGGGCCATCCGCCACTACTTTGCCGGCATCCATCACGATAATACGATCCACCAACGACAGCAGCGAAGTACGATGCGTCACCACAAGCATCGTTTTACCTTGGGCCACGTTACTGAGGTTCGTCTTAAAGGCCTCTTCACTGGCGTTATCCATAGAGCTTGTCGGCTCATCCAACAGCAAAATCGCTGGGTCATGCACCAAGGCTCGCGCAATCGCTACGGACTGCTTTTGGCCTCCCGATAGTGCTTGGCCTCGCTCGCCTACCTGTAGGTCGACGCCATGAGGATGGCTATTAACCAACGACTGTAAGCCCGCAATATCGAGTGCCTTGAGCAACTCTTCATCATCGATACGCTCACTACCGCCGCCCGCGACAATGTTCTCACGCAATGAGCCTGAAAAAAGACTGACATCTTGAGGTACATAGCCAATATGACGGCGCAGCTGAATAGGGTCGATTTGCCGGATATCAATGCCGTCGAGTAACACCGCACCTGCAGTGGGCTGATAAAAGCCCAGCACCAGCTTGTTAAGTGAAGACTTACCACAGCCTATCCGGCCTAATAACGCGACCTTTTCCCCTGCTTTAATCGATATTGAGACATCGCGCAGCGCCTCGCGCTCTTCATTGGGGTAACGGAACGTCACCTTTTCTAGCAGAAGGCTACCCGCAACACTTGGCTTTTCGACATAGACCTTCCCCTCATGGCGTTCAACACGCTTATCCATCACTTGATTAAGTGAATCTAGCGCTGTAGACGATTGGTGATACTGTGCCAACAGCGCTGCCGCCTGGCTAATCGGCGCCATTGCTCGAGAGGAGAGCATATAAGCAGCAATAAGACCGCCCTGAGAAAGGTTGCCTTCAATAATTTGATACACACCGACAATAATGACGCAGACCGCCACGCTGTGCTGCGCCCATTGCGCCACGTTCGAAACCGATGTGCTCACCAGTCGCAATTGAGCACTGGTACGCGACAGAAAAGCAGTGGCCTTTTCCCAATGGCGTTGAATACGGCTTTCGGCACGTAATGCTTTGACATTTTCCAGCTGCGAAACAGACTCGACAAGCAGGGCATTACGCTGAGCGCCCACTTCCCAGGTAGTTTGCGATAACTCATGCAACTTACCCTGTGCAGCCAACGCATAGAGCAGGACAAACAAAATCCCAGCGAGAACAGGCAGCACCAGCCAAGGGTTAATAAGGGCGATTATTGCAGCGAATAACAGCACAAAAGGCAGGTCAACGATGCCTAGGATGGTAGCCGAACCGATAAACGCACGTATCGATTCAAACGACTGCAGGGTCGAAGTAAATGATCCTGTTGATACGGGACGATCTTCTAAACGCAGCCCCAACGTTTTAGCCATAATCGAAGAGGATAATTTCACGTCGGCTCGGCTAGCGGCTAAATCGACAAAACTACTGCGCATTAAGCGCAGTGCTAAATCAAAGCAGAGCACTATAAAAACACCGCCCGCCAATACCCAGAGCGTTTCGGTCGCCTGATTGGGCACTACCCGATCGTACACATTGAGCACGAATAGCGGCATCGCCAAGGCAAATAAATTAATAGCAACTGAGCCAATAAGAATGTCGCGGTAAAGTCTTCTATTCTCCTGAATGACACTCCAAAACCAGTGCCCACCCTTCTTTTTCTTCGTTTCGGGGTTATTATCTAACCGCAGGCGTGGACGAACATATATAGCCTCTCCTGAATAGCTAGACGCTAGCCCACTAAGACTAACCTCGACTTCGGCTTCATTGAGCTCGGGAAAGATGGTTTTAGCAATACCCTTCTTTATATCAATGGAAGTAACAATGCATGCACGGCCTGGCTCAAGGAGGACAACCACAGGAAACAGTTCGGGGTTTAAATTGACTAGTCCACTTTTAACAATACGAGCGGTCATGCCCGCCCGGGCGGCCGCTCGGGCAAAAACTGAGGGAGTAAGCTTTCCATCTTCAAGCGGCAACCCCGCCGTTAATGATTCAGAGGAAGCCTCATGCTGGTGAATCCTAGCCACAGCCTGTAAGCAAAGAAGCAGTTCATCATTATTTAATGAGGAACTCAGCGTCTTCTTACGAGAAAGCGTTTGATCATGCTCTGACAAAGTTCACCTCTTATAATAAAATGGCACATAGCATTTTAACAACGCTATGTGCCGTATCCCCTTACTCAAACAGCTTCAAGACTCTACAAGACCAGGTTAAGGCCAAATACATCATTTACGTATTTATCTCGTCAAACCGCTCTAAAGTAATTTCAACACGTCGGTTCAGCTTTCGCCCTTCAACAGTATCGTTTGAGGCAACAGGCCTTTTAGAACCATACCCTTCTGTTTGTATTAGATTCTGCGCTACACCCTGCTCAACGAGAAAGCGGGCGACACTATTAGCCCGACGCTGAGAAAGCGGGTCATTGATTTCATCTGTTCCGGTAATATCAGCATGGCCGGCGATAAAAACGCGAGCGAGGTCATCCCGATCTTTTATTTCCGTTGCTAGGCGAGAAAGATCATCGCGTGTATCTGTTCCCAGCTCAGCACTATTAATGGGGAATAACGCATCGGTTGAAAGGGTCACATCCGGCGCTCTAGTCGGCGCAGGGGCAGAAAAGTCTCCGCCGGTAAAGTCTTCCAGGGTAAAACCGGCAGGACCAGCGACTGGGCAAAGGATATCGGGCGTAATTTCCACACCGTCATTACCCAGTTCAGCGAGGCTTGGCATGTCTTCACGCATAATTTCCAATGCTTGCAATAATTGGCCAGTCGCTGCGAGTGTCCTTGCATCGGCGAGCGTAATATCATACTGAGCGTTGGTATAAGCGCGGCTGGCTTCGAAGTATTCGTTTTCGCTATCCAATACATCCAAGAGAGTACGCTGACCAATATCAAATTGTTGCTGATACGCGCCACGAACGCGGTCAATTGACAATCGATGTTGATTTAAATAGTTCAGCTGTTCACGAAGACGTTGAGCATCATTATAAGCAATCTGTGTTGTCTGACGGACATTGGTGCAAGCCAGTTCCCGCTGATCAATGGCTTCTTCAATACGATCGCTAGCAGCTCTGTAGGCAGCTAGGTCACTGCCTCCATTGTATAAATTCATGCTAGCCACTAGCTGAATACTGGTTTCATCACGGCGTCCCGCAATCGCGTCATCTTGATTATTGGTGCCTGTTCTTCCCTGGATTTCCAAGCGCGGCATAAAGGCAGCGCGCGAGCTTTCATGCTCAGCACGTTGAACATTTATGTTTTCAATCGCGGCGTGAAAATCAGGATTGCCTTGAAAGGCAAGATTAACTGCCTCACTGACACTTGCCGGTAACTCTTCATCAAGTGAGGGAGCGGCCATCAAATTTTGTGCGGGTAAATTGCCGACAATACGCATGTAACGCGCAGTAACGTCATGCAGATTGGTCGCTTCGGTCATCAAATTTGATTCCGCCAACGCTAAACGGCCGCTGATTTGTTCGAGATCAACACCACGACCCGCGCCTGACAAGGTGCGCTCTTCAATTTGGCGGTAAACTTCCTGATGCTTGGCGTAATTTTCTTGAGCCAGTCGCACAAGCTCTCGACGGCGCGCGACATCTAAATAGGCCTCTGCGGCTTCAAGAGCAATATTCTCGCTAGCGCCAATGAGCTCGTAATAAGTCACTAGCTTCGAACGATCTAACCGCTCAACTTCGCTTCGGGTTGCAAAACCATCAAATAACATTTGCGTTAACGTGAGTTCCGCAAAATCAGACTCATAGCTACCCCGCCCATCACCTTCTTGAGCTTCTCGCCCCACACCTGCAGTGGCATCAATACTAGGCAAGTAATTGCCGCGCGCTACACCAATATCGTGTTCTGCGGCACTGAGGCGTCGCCATGCTGCCTCGACTTCAGGGTTGGTGGAAATGGCTTTCTGCACAACGCTTTGTAAATCGCTACTCCCAGGCGAATAAAGACTTTGAGGTAGCGTTTGCGCTATCGCACTAGAAAGCGGCCCTAGAGCCAGGGTGAACGCCACTAGCGGTAGAGAAACACAGCGAAAGTTAAATTTAAGTGTTTTTGTAGCTACTGCGTGCTTCATTTTATGTTCCCTAAAGCTGATATCACTTCTCTAGTCACCCAGCTAAGCGTTTAGCCTCCATGCTTTTTTATATGGCTAACCACCCCAAGCCTAGCATTTATCTACAGAAGCAATAATTTAAAATAGACACATTTTACTAAGCATATCTAGTAGGTATGCTCAATACAATCTTATTACTCACCTAGAGTAATACAAAAACACAAAAAAATACAAAAAAAAACTGAACTAATGCTGGGAGAGCTAACACCCCAAAATCAGTTCAATTGCTGACGCTGCTGAAGTCCCAGCCCTAGTAAAATCAATACCAACCCAATCAGAGTGGAAGGCAAAATAGGCTCTCCCACTACCAAAAAAAGCAGCATGAGTGACACGGGGGGCGATAGGAAAATAAGATTAGAGACTTTGGCAGTGCGTGAGACTTTATGTACCGCCAGCTGCCAGAGAATAAACGCCACGCCCATCTCGAACAGCCCGACATAAATGCCTGCACCAAACGCTGGCCAACCGTGCCATTGCACACCTGGGCCGAGCAGTAACAAAACCGTCAACACGGGCAAGCCTACGCTGAAATTTTGCCATTGGCCTACGAGCGGTGGGCGTGGGTCACGCGCATTGAGCAGCCAGTAAAGAGCCCATAGCAACGTAGAGGCTAAGGCCATCACTATCCCAAACGGGTCGGCGAAAGAGACATCAAATACCGAGCCCCGCGTCGCGATGACCCATACGCCGGCATAGGCCACCAGCCCAGCCATAACATCCATGCGCGTCAATCGCTGCCCAAGCAAAGGCACAGCTAAGAACGCCATCGCTAAGGCCCAGGTATAATTTAGCGCCATTGCCTCCTGTCCTGGTAGGCGGTCATAGGCGGCGAACAACACCAAGTAATAGGCCACTGGGTTCATCAACCCCGCCCACGCAGCGGTTTTCCAGCCGGTGCGAAGCGCTGTGGCTATATTGCCTTGCTTGACGACCAGCCCCCCCATCAACACCCAGGAAACAAGCGCCGCGAGCCACATCAGCTCCAAAGGACTCATCCAAGCAAGTGCCACTTTAAAAGCTGTCGCCACGGTCGACCATAACGCGACAGCCCCTAACCCATAGAGGATAGCTTGCCGGTCCTGACTCATCGGTCGATATGCCCTAAATCTCGACCTGGCTCTAGCTGGTCCCGCACACGTTGTTTGAGAAGCTTGATATCGGGAAAACCACCATCCCGCTTACGCTCCCATAACAAGACGTCATCAAACCAAATTTCGAACGTTCCGCCATGGGAGGGAGCCAGCGAGACTTCGCTTAAGCCCTCGCCAAAGGTTGAAAGTAATTCTTGTGCATACCAACCACTACGCAGAAGCCACTGGCATTGAGTGCAATAACGGATTCGAATACGTGACATCCACGAACTCCCAGAAAAGTTAATATGGCAACCTTAAACGATATACTCTCATTTAGAGATAGCCTGAGTTAGATAGCGCTTGAAATAGATAGAAACCGCCAAGGACCTCCAATGGCCGAACATAACATTTCACAATCTCGCCTGTATGAATGGTTAACAGGCGATGAAGATAGTCGCATGTGCGCCGACATACCTGAAGGTGCGTGTAACGAACAACCGCGCAACTTTTTCCTACACTTATGGGCGTCTTTGGGCAATAAGCTGGCTGACGAGCTGTCTAGCGCACGCTTAGTTTTGCCATGGCTGATGGGTATTATCGGCGCTCCGGTATGGATGGTAGGCCTGCTAGTGCCCATCCGTGAGGCAGGCGCCTTACTTCCACAAATTTTTGTGGCTGGCTTTATCCGCTTAAAGCCTAAGCGCAAGTGGGTATGGGTAGCCGGCGCATTGATCCAAGCGCTAGCGGCACTAACACTTGCCGTACTTGCATTAGTCGCCTCGGGCTCTTTGGGGGGTGCGTTAGTTCTTGCGACGCTAGTTCTGCTGTCCCTTGCTCGGGGTTTATCGTCTATCGCGACGAAAGACGTACTGGGCAAAACAATTGCCAAGCGCCGCCGCGGTACGTTAATGGGCTGGAGCGGCAGCATTGCCGGTTGCGCCACACTCGCAGCAGGAGCTGTTTTAATGCTGCTCGATAGCCAGTCCAGTGGCTACATTGTGGCTATATTACTAGCGGTTGCTGCTAGCGGTTGGTTAATGAATGCCTTGGCCGCAGCCCGCATTAAAGAGACATCTGGCGCCATAGAAGGAGGAGAAAGCGGCTGGAGCAGCCTTAAACAGGGTTTATCGTTACTCAAAAAAGACCGCACTTTTTTACACTTTAATCTTGCCAGGGCGTTGCTACTCTCAAGTGCGCTCGCCCTGCCGTACATCGCCCTGCTGGGGCAAGACCAAAGCGGTACCGACCTCAGCGGCTTAGGCATATTGATTGTGGTATCCGGACTTGCCGCGATGGTAGCAAGCCCCGTTTGGGGGAAACGCGCGGATCAGTCGAGCCGAGGCGTCATGCGTGATGCAGCGATCGGTACCGCTATTTGCTGTTTACTGGGCGCCAGCTTAGCCTGGTTACCCGGCGGATGGGCGCAAAGCATTTGGCCTTATGCTGTGGTATACGCGTTATTGGTCATTATTCACCATGGCGTACGCCTAGGACGTAAAACTTACCTAGTTGACATGGCAGGCCAAGATAATCGCGCGCTTTATGTTGCTCTCTCTAACACCCTTACAGGCCTATTAATGCTGCTCGTAGGTGGCATTATTGGTGCCCTTGCTCAATGGTTTGGCAGTACTGTATTGCTAATAATTCTTGCCACTACCGCGGTTGGGGCAATACTAAGCGCGCACCGATTACCCGAAGTAGAGTGAAGCAGCACCGCCAATCTTGATAAAACGCAAGCCCTCATTAGAAAGCGCTATCAACGTTAGGATAATGTTCATGATTGCAATGCGTGACAACGCTCGCCATGATAGGCCCAAATAAAAGTAATGTATGAACACTTTTATTATTCTACTTATAATAAGTGATTAGAAATTCAGCCAGTTTATGGACAAAAAAACCACCTTGAACGGCTGAAAGGACTGGAGCTACTACAGGACCCCCTTGATGAAACGATCTCCCTTGATTAGCCCAGAGTTGCTCGAACGTATTGTTGACGCGTCGGATGACGGTATTGTTGTTGCCGAACGAGAAGGGGATGAAAATATCCTCATCTACGTTAACAAAGGGTTTGAGCGCTTAACGGGCTATAGTGCGGATGAAATACTGTATCGCGACTGCCGTTTTTTACAAAACGAAGATCGTGATCAGGATGCGCTAATCTCAATTCGTGAAGCACTGAACGATGGCCGCTCCTCACGTGAAGTACTGCGTAATTATCGCAAAGACGGCACCATGTTTTGGAATGAGCTATCCATTACCCCGGTCTACGACGAAGCTGATGAGCTAATGTATTACATTGGCGTACAAAAGGATGTGACTGAACGCGTAGAAGCGCAGCTTGCATTAGCGGAGCTACAAAACCACTAGATATTGGCGAAAGATTAACTTTCTCACTAAAAAAAGCCATCAATGCTTGAACTTCATCCCAACTGGCGTTATATAGCGGCAAGGCGCGCGAAATGCGCTAGGCGCTTCACTTTATAGAAAGCATGTGCTTAATGGTTCGCATATGAAAACAAGTGAAGCCATTGTTACGCCGGCACGCCGGCTGGGTTGGAGGACATCACATGAGCCGTGATCCCCTAAGTCGTGACACGTTTACTAATGAAGCACTCGACACCGAAGAGTTCGAAAGCTTAGATGCCGTCAATGATGACCACTACGGTAAAAGTAAACCAAGTAAAGCGGACAGTTTGCGCGCGCGTCGCCAAGTGGAAGCGTGGTTAGAAGAACGCCGATTACAGCGCGCCATTGAAGATGACTGGGACGAAGAAGAGTAAGTCTAGAACGGTGCGGCCTTCTCAATAATGAGAGGGCCCAGCCTGCCAACTAGCAAGCAACCTAGCCTTTCCTGGCCCAGACCACTATCATCACTCCTTAACCAGTAGTTTGCTGCTGTCACTTTATTCCTTTCAACAACCTAACGGATCTCCATGGCGCAATACGTTTTCACCATGAATCGGGTTGGCAAAGTAGTGCCTCCCAAAAAGCAAATTCTCAAGGATATTTCGCTATCGTTTTTTCCTGGCGCCAAAATTGGCGTATTGGGTCTTAACGGTTCGGGTAAATCCACACTGCTGCGCATTATGGCCGGTGTCGATAAAGAGTTTGAAGGTGAAGCTCGTCCGATGCCTGGCATCAACATTGGCTACCTTCCCCAGGAGCCGGAGCTGGACGATGAGAAAAACGTCCGCGACACCGTGGAAGAAGCGCTAGGGGCGATTAAAGAAGCGCAAGAAAAATTAGATGCAGTGTACGCAGCCTATGCAGAACCAGACGCCGACTTCGATGCCCTAGCGAGCGAACAGGCACGGTTGGAAAATATTATCGAAGCGGCCGATGCGCATAACCTTGAGCGCAAGCTGGACGTGGCTGCCGAAGCGCTCCGCCTCCCCCCTTGGGATGCCAAAGTAGGTAATTTGTCAGGTGGCGAGCGCCGCCGTGTCGCGCTTTGCCGCTTGCTGCTCTCTAGCCCGGATATGCTGCTGCTGGATGAGCCTACCAACCACCTTGACGCAGAATCGGTGGCTTGGCTTGAGCGCTTCTTGCATGACTACAACGGCACGGTAGTGGCCATCACCCACGACCGCTACTTCCTGGATAACGTGGCTGGCTGGATTCTTGAGCTAGACCGTGGCCAAGGCATACCGTTTGAAGGCAACTACTCCCAGTGGCTTGAGCAAAAAGACCAGCGCTTGAATCAAGAAGCCAAGCAGGAAGCCTCGCGCCAGAAAGCCATTAGGCATGAGCTTGAGTGGGTACGTAGTAATGCCAAAGGCCGCCAGGCGAAAAGCAAGGCCCGTTTGAATCGCTTTGAAGAGATGCAGTCCGGCGACTTCCAAAAGCGTAATGAAACCAATGAGATTTATATTCCGCCTGGCCCACGGCTCGGGGACAAGGTCATTGAGTTTCATAACGTCACCAAACGATTCGATGACAAACTGCTTTATCAGGATTTGTCTTTCACGATTCCTCCCGGCGCCATTGTCGGTATTGTGGGCGGCAACGGGGCAGGCAAATCGACCATGTTCCAGCTTATTACCGGCAAACAGCAACCGGATGCTGGCGAGGTGGTGATTGGTGAGACTGTCGATATCGCCTACGTTGAGCAGCTTCGCGACAACTTGGACGATAAGCAGACCGTCTGGGAGGCCGTCTCCGATGGTCAGGACATCCTCAACATTAATGGCTACGAAGTCTCTTCTCGTGCCTATGTGGGTCGCTTTAATTTTAAGGGCAACGACCAGCAGAAGCGCTTATCGGAGCTTTCCGGTGGTGAGCGCGGCCGCTTACAACTCGCCCAAACGCTCAAACAAGGCGCTAACGTTTTGCTTCTTGATGAGCCCTCTAACGACTTGGATATTGAAACCCTGCGGGCACTGGAAGACGCACTACTGGCCTTCCCTGGCTGCGCCATGGTGATCTCTCACGATCGTTGGTTCCTGGACCGTATTGCTACGCATATTATGGCCTTCGAAGGTGATTCAGAAGTGGTGCTATTTGAGGGCAACTACGCAGAGTACGAAGAAGACCATAAAAAGCGGGTCGGTACCGATACACCTAAGCGCATGAAGTACAAACGTATTGATGCCTAATAATTCGTTTCTATCTGCAATAGATGTTGAGAGTACAAGGCCCCGCTTAGCGGGGCCTTTTTCGTTTGCGATGGCGCTGTAGCAACGCTACATTCATCAGCTACGTCGTGAATGTGTTTTATAAGTGATAAACGCTTTTAGTGATTGCTTTCGAGGCAAGACGCATTCCCCATTTCACCGGCGCTGGAAAGCGTACGCCTCCCGACTCTGAGGCAAGATGCGCGTGATGCGCTTCATCAACCGCTATTTGACGCAGTATGGCACGTGAGCGATTGTCGCCTAAGGGAAGCGACTTTTGGTGTGCATCAAGTTGCTTCACAGACTGTTCTTCGGTCGCTGCTACGAAACCTAAGCTAACGCGATCGCTTACTGCCCCCGTCGCGGCCCCGATGCCAAATGAAGCTACATAAAAGAATGGGTTTAAATAACTGGCGCGGCTGTGCAACTGCTCCAGACGCTCGTCACACCATGCCTGATGATCGGTTTCCTCCAACGCTGACTGCTCCATCTGCCTACGCGCATGAGGGAGCTTCGCCGTCATCCCCTGCCCTTGGTACAGCGCTTGGAGACACACTTCACCGGAATGATTAATGCGCATTATACCCGCTGCATGGCGGCGCTCTTGATCATCAAGCGCTCCATCGATCACACCTTCAGCAGGATTAGTGCGTTGCGAAGAGGCAGCATGCGGCATTAGCGTACGTAAAAGGGTATCAAACTGATGAATAATACGATCTGAACGACTCTGGTGACGATCCATGGCAACACTCCATTGTTTGACGATAGCGGGTTGCTTTGCTCAACCTGCGGGCCATGTAAAGGCGCGCCCACCCATTAAATGCATGTGGATATGGTAGACCGTTTGCCCGCCCATTTCGTTGCAATTCATCACCAAGCGATAGCCATCTTCAGCAAAGCCTTGCTCACGGGCAAGCTTGGCAGCGGTAAACTGTAGCCGCCCTACCGTGGTGATGTCGGTTTCATCGATATCATTGAGCGTCGCGATATGCTTTTTAGGAATGATCAACTGATGCGTTGGCGCTTGGGGACCAATATCGTTAAATGCCAACACGTGGTCATCTTCATAAACGATATCAGCAGGAATTTCACGCTTAATGATTTTGCAAAACAGGCAATCCATATAACTCTCCTTAACGGCTTACAAGCAATGCTGGCCGTCACGATTAACGGAAGCGACGCTGCGCCAGTAGATGCCTAACCAAGGGAGCGAGTATTAGCTCCATTGCCAGCGACATCCTGGCGCCAGGTACCACCAATGTATGCGGGCGGGTCATAAACGAGTCTTTAATCATCGCCAGCAGCCAAGGGAAATCAACAGTGGAGGGGTCTCGGAATCGGATGACCACGAACGACTCTGCGTCAGTAGGAATATCTTGCACTTCAAAGGGGTTAGAAGTATCGACGGTAGGTACACGCTGAAAATTAATGTGGGTACGCGAAAACTGCGGTTGAATATAGCGCACGTAGTCGTCCATCCGGCCCAAGATAGTGTCAATGACGGCTTCTTGTGAATAGCCACGTAGCTTGGTGTCACGGTCAATTTTTTGAATCCACTCTAGATTCATGGTCGGTGCGACGCCTACCAACAGATCCACATGACGAGCAATATCGTACTCTTCAGTGACCAGTCCACCGTGCAAGCCTTCATAAAATAGCAAGTCTGTTCCACAGGGCAGTGATTGCCATTCGGTGAAAGTGCCTACACGGTAGCCCGCTTCAATTTTCTGCTTATCTTCGGCGTGAATATAATGCCGAAAAGTACCCGAACCATGTTCGCCATACTCGCTGAACAGCCCTTCCAGACGATCCAGCAAGTTAGCTTCAACCGCAAAATGAGAAAGCTCATCTTTTCGCTCAGGTTCTTCACGGAAGATACGGTGCAAATCATCGCGGGTGTAGCGGTGAAAGGCATCGCCATCAACCACCGCAGCATGCACATCTTCACGCAGAAACATCCGCTCAAAGCTGCGCCGAACGGTGGTAGTACCCGCACCTGAAGAGCCAGTCACCGCAATAATCGGATACTCCCGCGACATCAGCCATTCCTCGCGTGGGCAAGCGCTTGTTTAACCTGTTCAGGCACTTCAACCGGACGCCCAGTGGCTAAATCGACCAGCAGTTGGTTGACCCGTGCTGTTGCCACTATCTGCTGAGAATCGACTTGGTAAATACGCTGGTAAATCGTCAACGCTTTACCCTGTGGCTCAGGCACGGCAGTCGCAATCATTAATGCGTCAGGCCAGCGTGCTTCATGTTGATACTGTACCGCGAGATCAGCGACAACCGAAGGATATCCATGCATATCCCACTCGGGCAGATCCAGCGCTGCAAAGGCTTGAATTCGCGCCTCATGCAGCAAAGATACCAGTGCATCATGCCCCAAGTGGCGCCCGTAATTCATATCGGTTACCCGCACTGTCAAAGGATGCCGATGAATAACCGCTTCCGCGGGAAAGTCCAGCGTGACACGCTCCATGTCTGTTTCCTCGTCAGTGGATTAGGAAGCCTCTGATTAATCGGGTATCCGTTTAGTAGTTACCTTCAGTGCCAGGCTTACCTATTTCTTTGCGGGCACTTCTTCGCGGGCAATCGCCCTGAAAGCGATATCACGTCGAAATTCGACACCTTCCCAGTGAATAGCATTAGCGCCTTGGTACGCTTGTTGCTGTGCCTCCGAGACGCTATTGCCCAATGCCGTCACGCATAGCACGCGACCGCCAGCCGTCGTGACCTCACCTTGAGCATTTTGCGCTGTGCCTGCGTGAAACACCTTACAGCCCGTTTGCTCAGCGTCGACTAAGCCGTGAATGACATCGCCTTTACGGTAACTGCCAGGATAGCCACCAGCGGCCAGTACGACACCCACTGCAGCGCGAGAATCCCAATCACAACGCTGCCCGGCCAACCGACCCTCAGCGCCCGCTAAGCAAAGCGCTGCAAAGTCAGAGGCCAAACGGAGCATAATCGGCTGCGTTTCAGGATCACCAAAGCGGCAGTTGTACTCAATAACGCGGGGGGCACCTGCCGCATCAATCATCAAACCTGCGTACAAGAATCCAGTATAAGCATTGCCCTCAGCGGCCATGCCCCGCACGGTAGGTAAAATCACCTGTTCCATAATACGCGCGTCAACCTCAGGGGTTACCACCGGCGCTGGCGAGTAGGCGCCCATACCACCGGTATTCGGCCCCGTATCACCATCGTAGGCACGCTTATGATCCTGGCTGGTGGCCATGGGTAAAACATTCTCTCCATCCACCATGACAATAAAGCTTGCCTCTTCCCCTTCCAGGAACTCTTCAATCACCACGCGAGCGCCCGCACCACCAAACGCATTGGCTTCAAGCATGTCACGAATTGCGGCCTCGGCTTCGGCTTCGCTAAGCGCCACAATGACGCCTTTGCCAGCGGCCAAGCCATCCGCCTTGATCACAATGGGGGCGCCCATTTTGCGCAGGTAGGCAAGCGCAGGGTCCACCTCGGTAAACGTCTGATAGTCAGCAGAAGGAATGTCATGGCGAGCCAGGAAATCCTTAGTAAACGATTTTGAACCTTCTAACTGAGCGGCCGCCTGAGTAGGACCGAAAATCATCAAACCTGCCGCTTGGAAACGGTCGACAACACCCTCAACCAAAGGCGCTTCAGGGCCTACCACGGTGAGACCAATCTGCTCATCGCGCGCAAAGGCGAGCAGACTGTCTAGATCCGTTGCTGCAATCGCCACGTTCGTTAACTTAGGCTCCGTTGCGGTACCAGCATTCCCAGGGGCGACAAACACCTGCTCAACCTGATTCGATTGCGCCAATTTCCAAGCCAGAGCATGTTCACGACCACCGCCGCCTATCATCAAAACCTTCATGTGCATCCTTCTCAAACGGGAGAGCGTTATCGGCGGCATTATGCCACAGCATGGCAACGAGTGGGCTCAGGAGGAGGGCTTGTTATCATTGCGGGTGTCACTACTATCTCCCTCAGGCTGCTCCGCATCGCCAGGCTCGTCGGTTTGGCCGGGCTGATTCAAGGTGTTTTGCCAAAAGCGCATGTTCTCTTCGGCTAGTTCGCGCATAAACTCCAACGGTGTGTTACGCATCGCCTGCTTCCACTGGCTTTGTAGGCGTTTTTGCTGCTCTAACATCAGTTGCGTGCCCTGCTCTAGATAACGCGACAGTGGCAACGGTGATGTCATATCGTAAACACGAATTAACTGTGCCAACAGATCGTTAGAAAACACTTCCGCCTCGCTGTCCGCCTGCTCCTGCTCGATAATGATGGAAAGCAAAATAGTGCGCGTCAGGTCTTCTCCGCTTTTGGCATCTTCCACCCGAAACGGCTCTTCTTCGATGATTAAATGACGTAGATCCTCCAGCGTGACATAACGACTTTGCTGAGTATCGTACAACCTTCGGTTAGCATACTTGCGAATAACGCGCACGGTGCATCTCCTTAAACGCGATAGGGGTTTTTATTCCCGTTACTGGTATTGTGCCTGCACCACGCGCCCATGCAAGCCACCTTGCTATATTGATAAGCGCACTGCGCCTGTTCTGTGACCAATAGACCAACACTATGAATTTGATATTGCTCGACCCTAACGATCTTACCGACGACGGCCACGTCTGCATCACCGACCCACGTCGACTGACACATCTGCGCGACGTCCATCGTTCAACCCCAGGCGACCTTCTGACGGTGGGAGTACAGGGCGGCAACATGGGCAAAGCACTGTTAAAAGAGCTCACCGCGGAACGCGCGTATTTCAAGTTGGAAACCCTTGAAGAGCCACCGCCACCACCGTTACCCGTGCATCTAGTGTTGGCCCTGCCCCGCCCACGGATGCTAGCGCGCACCCTAGAGCACGTAACCGCATTGGGCGTAAAAGAGATTACCCTGCTGCATACCAAACGGGTAGAAAAAAGCTACTGGCAGTCCCCTGAATTACGCCCTGATAAAATTCACCAGCACCTGCTCTTAGGCTTGGAGCAAGCGCGCGATACACAGCTACCCATTGTCACCTTGAGCAAAGGCTTCCGCCCCTTTCTTGAGCAGCAATTGCCCGGTTTACTTAGCCAACGAAGAGGCCTGCTCGCCCACCCTGGCATGCCAAATGCCTGCCCAAGAAATATCAATGAACCTACTTTATTACTGGTAGGCCCAGAGGGTGGCTTTATTAACTGGGAAGTTGAGCAACTGCTAGCGGCTGGCTGCGAGGGAATGCATCTTGGCCCGCGCATTTTACGTGTCGAAACAGCCGTGACCGCGCTACTGTCACGGCTGTTTTAAGCGGCGATTAAGACTGGTTATCTTCGGGGTCATGGGGAACAACGTCAGCGTTTTCCCCACACTCTGGATCTTGCAAGAAGGTGTTACGCACATCAAGCAAGCCTAAATGACTAATCGTGCGGCGACCTAGCAGTAACGGATAATTCATTTCTTCACGATCACGCAGGCTGAACTGTTCTTCGTAAATAGTATCCCCCATACAAACTTCCAACAGCACGACTGGGCGCTCATCGCGCCCCCCAGCGCCACGCACGGCAAGCTCACGGTAGAGGGGACGCTCGATTTGATCGCTAAACACATCACCACTCGCCTGATCTTCAAGCTTCAGACGAAAGCGCACCCACTCTTGGTCATCTTTTTCAAAAAGCTCAATATTTCGCGCATCGAGGGAGGAGGTTAAGGCCCCACTATCGAGTTTGGCTTTTACTTCGATATCCCAGGGCTGTAGCGTTGCTTTTTCAACCCAGCCGAAGACTTGTTCGTCATCAGCCATCGTCACAGAGGCTGAGAGCAACCCACCCATCAATATACCGCCAATCAACAGTTTATCCATTAATTGCATAGCATCATCCTTGGTCCATTTAAATCACTTCACAATCATTGCTTACTGGAAACGGCTGCGTAATCGTTCAAGCAACGCTTGTGTCGCAAATCCATCGGGTATTAACCCTTGATCACGCTGAAAGTTCCGTAAACCTTGCCGCGTATTGGGCCCCATGACGCCATCAGCGCCGCCTACCGAGTAACCGGCACGGTTTAACGCCCGCTGAAGCTCTTGAACATCGTCACGAGTGAGTGGCTCTTGATCCCGCGGCCAGCCGTGCTGAATACCATCTCGTCCGGCAATCGCATCCCCGAGCGTTGCCACGGCCAACGCATAACTAGTGGCATTGTTATAGCGTAGGATCGCGCGAAAGTTAGCGCCGACTAAAAAAGCGGGGCCATCCGCGCCAGCCGGAATGACGATGGCAGCGCTATCGAAGTTCGGCAACTCACCCTGTTGCGCCTGAACGCCCTGAGAACGCCATTCGGCGGTGCTGCGTCGCTCGGTTTGGGCATAATCAAAGCCTTCAGGCAAACGCACCTCAACCCCCCAAGGCTGACCTGTTTGCCAACCGGCTCGGTCAAGATAGTTAGCTGTTGATGCCATGACGTCGGGGATGCTGCCCCAGATATCACGACGTCCATCGCCATCACCATCTACGGCATAGGCTTCAAAGCTGCTGGGAATAAACTGGGTATGACCCATAGCCCCCGCCCAGGATCCTTTCATCTGCTCAGCAGCGATATCTCCCTCGTCGATGATACGTAAAGCAGCGAGCAATTCACCACGAGCAAAATCACGGCGCCGGCCATCATAAGCCAGCGTGGCAAGGGACTCTAACGTCGAAAAATCACCGAAATTACTGCCGTAGTTACTTTCAATGCCCCAAATGGCAACAATAATTTCGGCAGGCACGCCAAAACGCTGCTGCATCTGCAGTGCGGTATCGCGGTGCTCAGCTAGTTTCTCACGGCCGGTATTAATACGTGTGGACGAAACGGCGGTATCAAGGTACTCCCAGATAGGTCGCACGAATTCAGGCTGATAGCCGTCGAGTTCAATGACACGCTCACGGTAGCGTACGCCATCCAACGCATCGCTCAGGGTCGCTTCGCTGATTCCCTGATCCGCTGCATACTGACGAAATTGCTGAAGCCATTCTTGAAAATTAGCGTAGCTAACCTCGGTGGCCGCCTGAGTATCTACTTCTGACATTAATTGAGCGTTTGCTAGCGCTACGCTTCCTGCAAAAGACGTGCTTAACGCTGCTATTAATGAAAAACACATAAAGGGGCGGCAACGCCGCCCAACCGATAAATTACCAACCATTATTTATATCCTTAGGCAGTCCTTGGCATGCCCGGGATGATGGCCTAGAAAAGTCGTAGATACCAGCCCTCACGGCTGTTCAGTGTTGGCAATTAACCTATTGCGCTACCCAACCCGAGCGTCGGGCTTGATATTCCTATCGCTTAGAGAGGAATCAACCATCGCTCCCACTGCTTAGGCTCGACACAAGGCGCCTCAAACGCCAAAGGATAGGCACGCCAAGGCTGGTGACGCTTTGAACCGTAGGGAAGATTGGCGAGCGGCTTCAGCCAGTGAGCTACATAAAGCCCCTTGGGATCGTAATGGCTCGCCTGTTTCAACACATTAAAATAACGGTCCTGACGTGGGTCGCGCCCTATCCCGGCAATATAGCGCCAATTGCCCCAGTTACTCGCAACATCGTAGTCAATCAAGCAGTGTTCAAACCATAGAGCGCCCAAACGCCAATCCACTTTTAGATCGTTAACCAAAAAGCTGGCCACATTCTGCCGGGCGCGATTGGAAAGCCAACCCGTATAGCGAAGCTCCAGCATTGCCGCATCGACAAACGGCAACCCGGTGGTGCCATTGCGCCAAGCATTGAAAGCGGCACATGGCTTGGCAGGCTGTCGAGAGCCAAACATTTTCGGCCCTTCCAACTCGGCAGCACGGATAAAATACTCCCGCCAAAGTAGTTCGAACGTAATCCAATAGCTCGATTCGCTGCTGCCATACTCTGCTTCCCAAGCCTTCACCGCATCATTGACTTGGCGTGCTGACAGGCAGCCACGGGCAAGCCAGGGAGAAACACGGGTTGAAAAATTAGCGCCCAGTAGACCATTGCGGGTTTTTTTATAAGTTGCCGCGCCTCGAAGGCGCCACAAGTAGTCGTTCAGGCGTGCATGTGCCGCTGATTCACCGCCTCTATACATGTAACCCTGGCGGTTATCTGGCTGCCAGGTAGCGCTCTGTTCGCATACGGCTTTTAGGGGAGGAAAACCTCTTGGCGCTTCAGGCCACGGGGGCAGCGTTATAGGGGCACAGCGACTGCTGGGCACCGTGCATGCTTGCTCAACGCTGCGCCTAAATGCAGAAAAGCTTTCAGGCAACGCCTCACGCTCAAAAGGTAACGCTTGACGGGCCAACAGCCGTCCACCCTCTATGCATTCAAATGTCGTTTGACTGGGCAGACCTTGGGAAACCCTCTGAATATGCGCACTTTCTTCAACGCCAGCATGCTCGGCAACGCGTACTTGTCGTGCATTAAGCGAATCCGCCAGCTCAATTACAACGTCACTGGGCTTGCCAATCCGTACTAGCAAGTCACTGCCGCGCTGCAACAGCTCGCCGCGCAATTCCATCAAGCTTTGCCATAAAAAGCGTAAGCGTGCGGGCCCAATACGCGGTGTCAGCTCACCATCAATTAATGGCGCAAACCACTGCTCATCGACAACGTAAAGGCACACTAGGTGGCTAGGGGGAACAGCGAAGTGAAAAAGAGGATTATCAGCAATACGCAGATCGTCTTGCAGCCACACTATGTTAATCATGCTGTTCATGCTCGTGCCTCCTTAGGGCGCTTAAATACTCACTACTTGTATGCTCCCTACATGGGTTTCCAGCACAATAAACATGAACTATCTACCTTATGCTGTACAATTATTGTACATCATTTGAGCCAATTACTTGTACAACAATCTCGGGTTTTCTTAACCGTCAGGCATAAAAAAACCACCCGTAGGTGGCTCAATAATGGTTAATCTCACTGTCTTCGCTGTGTCTCGCTTTTTCTAGCTGATCTTAATCGGGATCTGTCTCCCTTGGCTGACGCTTGGCGTTTTCTTGGGTTTCCAGGCCACTTTTTAGTTCATGGGTTAACGGATCGTAATTAGGTCGCAACTCATCCTTCACCGTGCCGCTCCATAGTTTTGAACCTACAAAGTAACCGGCTCGACCAATGACATGCGCAGCCACCGGTGCGGTCATCAAAATAAACACTATGATGGCAAATGACCGGGCGACAATGCCCACTTCAGCAAAATGCATAGCAGCCGCCAACATAATCAAGATGACGCCTAACGCCGCAGCCTTGGTGGTCGCATGCATGCGGGTTAACAAGTCAGGCAACCGCAGCAGACCTATCGAGGCAAGCAGTATAAACAGAGCGCCACCAATGATTAACGTGCCTTTTATAAAGTCAATCATCGCGCGGTCCTCCCCTTTCCAAAAAGCGTGCAAATGCAATCGCTGCCAAAAACCCCATCAAAGCGATCACAATAGCGGCATCCAGAAAGCTCGCGACGTCTGACTTAATCGCATATACACCCACTAATCCCACCACAGTGGTAGAAAACAGCTCTAAAGCAACCACACGGTCAGGTAAGCTGGGACCGCGCACCACACGAACAAAAGTAAGAATAAGCGCCAAACTCATGATGACTTGGCTTATTAAAATGACGATATCCATTAGCGAAACAACTCCAAAGCCCGGTGCTCCATCTCTTTTAAGTTGCGCCGCAGTTCCTCTTCATTGTCTAAAAACATTGCGTGAATATACAAAACCTTACGGTCATCAGACACATCCAAACTCAGCGTGCCAGGTGTTAACGAAATCAGGTTAGCCACCAGGGTGATTTCCATTTCAGTGCGGGCAGAAAGTGGCAAGGCAATAACACCAGGTTTCATATGCCAAGGCGGGGTTACTATATCGAAGGCCACACGTAAGTTGGCTTGAATTAATTCTTTAAGAAAAAAACCGATAAAGCCGATGAAACGTGGTATTCGCGCTGGGTAGCCCTTCAAAGAATCGAGTTGAGGTTCAATCAATACCAGCGTGAAATAACCAAATATTAACCCGACAAGGAGATTCAAACCGCTAAAATCACCGCTTAACAACACCCATGCGAGTCCTAGCAACAGATTCCAAATTGCACCGGTCATGGCGTCATCTCCCCGGCTTCAACTTCGGGTTCTTCCTCTGCAGTAGCAGCGGGTTCCAGTAGCACATCGTCAGCACTCGCTGAAGCACCCAGCACGGCTTCTACATACCCGGAAGGCTCATACAATTGATCCCCAATAGCCATCATCACCCACATGATAGGCTCGGCGAGCACACCAATCATTAAAGAGCAGAGAGCCAACACCATCACCGGCGAATACATCATCCACAGGCTTGGCTTTAACAGCCGCCCATCGTCACCCGTCGGCGTGGCGGTTTCAGGCACTTGGTTATCTTCAGGGAGAGATTTCCAAAACACCTCATTCCAGATTTTCACCATGGAATAGAGCGTCATTAACCCAACGGCCAGCGCGATACCGGTCACAACATAGGCTTCAATTTCTAAACCGGCGCGTACAATCACAAATTTGGCAAAAAAGCCTGATAACGGCGGCACACCCGCCAGTGAAAAGGCAGACACGAAGAACGCAACGGCGAGCCAAGGGCGCTCCCGGTACAACCCTCCCATTTTTTTAAGTTGATAGGTGCCCTGCAGACGATGAGTGATACCACTAATGAGGAAGAGGTTGGTCTTCACCACCATGTTATGGACGATCGCAAACACGCCACCGGCTATCGCCAAGGGGGTGTATAACGCCAGCCCCAAGATCATGTAGCCAATCTGGCTGACAATGTGAAATGACAAAATGCGCCTGAACTCGTACTGAGCTGCCGCGCCTAAAACACCCGTTACCATGGTAAAAACCGCGCCCCAGAGCATAATATCCTGAAGATAACCCATGGTTTGATCGAAGATTAAAGTGAAGACGCGGAACATTGCATAAACGCCTACCTTGGTGAGAAGCCCAGCAAACAAGGCTGAAACTGCTACCGGTGGCGTGTGATAAGAGGCTGGCAGCCAAAAGAACAACGGAAAAGCCGCTGATTTAATCCCGAAAGCGACCATAAACATGACCGCTAACACTTCAACCATGCCGGTGTGTTCCGCCTCATCCATGCGTAATGCTATATCCGCCATGTTGAGCGTCCCTACCATCCCGTAGAGCAGCCCCACAGCCGACAAGAAAATAACCGATGCCAGCAAATTCAAGGTAACGTACTTAATCGCGCCTTCCATTTGTGCGCGCTCGCCGCCCAGAATCAGCAGCGCAAACGAAGCCACCAGCATCACCTCAAACCACACATAAAGATTAAAGATATCGCCGGTTAGAAACGCCCCCATCACCCCGGCAAGCAGCAGGTGCATCAACGGATAATAACCAAATTTTTCATGGCCACGGCCAGTCGTCGCCAACGAGTAAATCCCCATTGCCAAGCCGATAATCGCGGTCATTAATACCATCACCGCACTCAGTAAGTCGGCAATTAAGGTAATCCCAAACGGGGCTGGCCAACTGCCCATTTGCATAGTGACGTAGCCATCCGACAGGGTCGATACAAACAACCACAAGCTGACAATTAATAACGCAATATTGCCCGCCACAGCCACAAAGCGCTGCATAGGCCGTGAGCGCCAAAACAATAACGAGATGGCTCCTGACAGCAACGGCAAGAGGACGGGAAGAGCGACTTCAGGCCTCACGTGTCAGTATCCTTCATCTTATCGAGATCATCGGCTTTAACGACTTCGTAGGCGCGTCGAATCAATACCACCGCAAACGCAAGCACCCCAAAGGCAATCACGATCGCCGTTAGCACTACCGCTTGGGGTAAGGGGTCGGCGACACCGCTAGGTGGCTGCATCATGCCTTCTGCAATCAACGGCGGTGCTCCCCGCGTCATGCCCGCCGTGGTAAATATCAGCAAATTGGCGGCGTTAGAAAGCAGCATCAAACCAATGACCAGTTTGACAATGGAGCGACGCAGCATCATGAAAATAGCCGTCGCATACAGCAGGCCAATGGCCAATGCCATTAATGGTTCCATACGAAGCCTCCTGTTAACTCACGGTTCATCCTTATCAACCTCCATCAGCGTCATTACCATGCCGGTGACAGAACCGAGCACAGCAAAATAGACACCAATATCAAAAATCAGCGGCGTAGAGGCTTTAAAGTCAATGACCGGCACTGTCCACCATTGAGCGGTCAAAAATGGTTGGCCCATAAACCAAGCGGGAACCACTGAGACCATCCCCAGCAGCAGGCCAACGCCGATCAGATCGCGGGGATCGACCATTCGCAGTACTTCTTTGGTAGCGCTCACACCAAAGGCAAATAGATAGAGGGTAAACGCCCCCGCCGCCACCAAGCCGGCGATGAAACCACCGCCGGGTTCATCGTGCCCTCTCAACAACAAAAACACCGAAAAAAGCAACTGTAACGGCATCAAAAAGCGGGCGGCCGTATTGAGAATAATCGTGCCTGACTTAACCATCGTAAGGCTCCTTAGCTACCTTGCTGCTCGTTTCGCTTTTGCCGCTGCTGCCTTCCCCATGACGTGATTCACCCTGACGCAACTTGAGCATGGCGATAACGCCAATGGCTGCGAGTGCCAGCACGAACATTTCACCAAGCGTATCCAGAGCGCGGTAATCGACCAAAATAACGTTGACGATATTACGGCCATGGGCCAATGGTGCACTGTTCTCGATCATATAGGTTGAAATCGGCTCAAACTGTTGAATGCTCCACGCTGTCATAATCAGTAGGCAGATCAAAATGCCGACCATAGCGGCTACGGAGCCATCACGTATACGCTCAAGGTTGGTCGAAAGATTAGAGAACCGTGGTAGCCGGAACAACACGAGCACCAGCAAAATCACCGTTAGGGTTTCCACCAATAATTGGGTAATCGCCAAATCGGGCGCGCTGAACAGAATAAAAATTAACGCAATGGAAAAACCCATCACCCCAACAGACACCACCGCTCCAAGACGTGAACGAGTCGTTGTGGCAAAAAGTGCACCCATCGCCATGGTGCCCGCCACGACCACCTCGTGGAAACGAACATCAAGTTCAAAGGTAAACATTGGCGAATGACGCAGTAAGATCGAATTACCAATAAGCGCGATGAGCGTTACTAACATCACCAGGATGTAATTGCGCATATAGCCGTTTTGCAACAGCCGCGTCTGCCATTCAGAGAACTGCACGATGCCGTTCATCATGCTTTCATAGCCTGCTTCAGGTCCATGGCGCATGATCGGTGCCAATATAGAAAGCTTGGCACGCACACTGTCCCAACGTTTAAAGAGTAGAAAGCCAAAACCAATGCTAATGATCGACATTATCAAAGCGACATTGACACCGTACCAAAGCGACAGCGCCACCTCGATGGTTTGACCAGAAATGGAGGTCGCCGCCGCCGTCAGCAGCGCGTTTGCACCTAAAACTGACGGTAGCAAACCCAACAGTAGCGACCCCAGTGCAAGCAAGGCAGGCCCTATCAACATGCTGTTAGGCGCTTCATGGGGCTCGCTCGGGGTATGGTGACGTTTACCGAAAAACGGACGCAACGCCACAATAAAGGCAACGGCAATCGTTAAGACGGAGGCAAAAAAGGCAAATAGCACTAGCAGTGTTTGGAAGCTATCAGCGCCGAGCACTGACTCTAGCATTAACTCCTTACCTATAAAGCCAATCAGCGGCGGCGCCCCTGCAAGAGAAAGTGCAGCAACCATGGCGATAGTCGCCGTTAGCGGCATCACCGAACGCAGCCCGCCCATCTGAGTAACGTCTTTGGTCCCGGTTTCATGGTCAAGAATACCGGCGACCATAAACAGCGCCCCTTTATACAACGAGTGCGCCAACAGGAAAGTGACGAAGGCAGTCATCGCGTACTCGGTGCCGATGCCCAGTAGCATGGTGAGTGTGCCCAGTGCCATGATGGTCGAGTAGGCGAGCAGCTTTTTAATATTGGTGTGATGAATAGCTAAAAATGCACCGACCAGCATCGTGGTCGCACCTACCACGGAAAGAATTCCAACCCATAGGGCCGTGCCGCCCAGCTCCGGATGCAGGCGCGCCAACAGGTAAATACCGGCTTTCACCATAGTGGCAGAGTGCAGGTAGGCGGACACCGGTGTGGGCGCCGCCATTGCGTTGGGTAACCAGAAGTGGAACGGGAACTGAGCTGACTTGGTAAATGCCCCCAACAACAAGCAGATCAACATAGGGGTATAGAGCGCGTGTTCGCGCAAATCGGCTTCCTGGCTAAGAATATCCGCCAGCGACCAGCTTCCACTCGCAATTCCAAGCAGCAGTAGCCCTGCCATTAATGCCAAACCGCCGGCGACAGTGACGAATAAGCCCTGTCGCGCTGACTTGCGAGCATTGATGTCAGCGTGGTTAAAACCAATCAACAGATAGGAGGTAATGCTGGTCAGTTCCCAGAAAATAAATAGCGTAAAAAGCCCATCGGCGAGTACTAGCCCCAGCATGGAGACCATGAAGGCGACGAGAGCAAAATGAAATCGAGGAAGGTCAGGGTGATTTTTTAGGTACCCACCGGCATACACCAGCACACAGGCACCCATCACAGTAATCAATAGCCCAAAGAGCAGCGATAATCCGTCCAACAGAAAAGAAAGACTGATTCCAAGAGAAGGCACCCACTGCCACTCGAAGAGTAAGCGACCGTTTTCAAGAACTTCCGGCGCCTGGAGTAACAGCCACACCGTTAGCGCAGCAGGAAACAGGGCCAAAAAAAGGCTGGTACGCTGGCCAAACCAGCGGTTCAACACAGGCGACAATGCGGCCAGTACGAAGCCCATTAACACGGCGAACTGTATCAAGCGAAACCTCCAAAATGACGAAAGGCTCACCCTTCAAGTCGAGGTGAATACCAGGCACGCTACCTTGCCACTGGCATTTAAGCGTTGAAGAAATGTGATTCCAAAGTTGTACACCTTATAACAGCTAGTTTTGACAGGCTAGCCAAACTCATAAACGCAAACAGCCGCTAGCGATTAAAATCGTCTAGCGGCTAGTAGTAGCTACTTTCTGGGGGAAAGAGGGTATTACAGGCTAGGCAACCGGCAACCAACCGGCTAATTCATTGTTGATAACGTCTAGCAGCGCTTCGATATGGTCGTCTCGGTCGTTCAGGCATGGAATATAGCTAAACGTTTCACCGCCCGCCTCCATAAAGCTATCGCGTATTTCCTCTTCTATCTCCTCCAGAGTTTCGACGCAATCTGACGAAAAGGCCGGCGACATAATCGCAATATGTTTATGTCCCTGCTTGGCGAGCTCCGCTACGTGATTAATAGTTTGCGGGCCGACCCACTTCTCAGGGCCAAACTGTGACTGGAAGGCGGTATCCACCTCCTCTTTGCTGAAGCCAAGCTTCTCACGCAGTAGGCGTGTGGTTTTCTGGCACTGACAATGGTAAGGATCGCCTTCCAACAGGTAGCGTTCGGGAACCCCATGGTAGCTAGCAACCAGCTTGGTAGGCCGGGTAGAAAAACCGTCGTAGGCTTCTTCCACTGAATTGGCCAACGCCTGGATGTAAGCAGGATGTTCGAAATAAGCGGGCACCGTACGAATATAAGGCTGCCACTTCATTTTCATCAGGGTGCGAAACGCCTGATCATTCGCCGTTGCCGTGGTCGGCGAACCGTACTGTGGGTAGAGCGGAAAAAAGACGATTCGCTCGCAGTCCTTCTCTTTTAATCGTGTCAGCACGCTTTGCGTAGAGGGATTACCGTAGCGCATACAGAAATCGACTTCGACATCGTCACCGTAAAGGGCTTTCAACCGAGTGGTCATCTTCTCGGTCTGAGCACGGGTGGTCGTCAATAGTGGGCTTTCGTTTTTTTCATTATTCCAGATTCCCCGGTACGCCTTGCCCGATGAAAATGGTCGCTTAGTCAAAATAATTAGCTGTAGTAGCGGCTGCCATTTCCAACCGGCATAGTCGACCACACGCTTATCAGAAAGAAATTCATTTAAGTAACGGCGCATTGACCAATAGTCGGTGGCATCCGGGGTTCCCAAGTTGGCTAGCACAACACCCACTTTGGCACGAGACACGGCGGGATGATCGCTGGGTGCATGGGCCAAGCGGCCCTCGCCCGGGTGATCCTTGACGACATTCTCGGTCATTACGCTTGCTCCTGGAAAATTACGATATTACTCACAATCACTATAAACTGGCTAAATCCTATCACTTTTCGTCAAAGCGGCGGCATAAAGTTATACTATCGACATCATTTGTATAACTACATACCAACTCATGTCTAAGCCTTTGGTCCAAAGCGATGCTAATAAGGAGTCATGATGAGTCGCTACACACCGCTGCACGCTTCACCACCCGTCACACTGTTTCATGATGGGCACTGTCCTTTCTGCCAGCAAGAAGTGGCGTGGCTAGAAAAGCATCGTCATCGGGAACATATTGCGCTGGTAGATATTCAGGCCAATGACTTTAACCCCCAAGCATATGGGCAGGAATTTAACGCGATGATGGGCCAGCTACATTTAAAAGACAGCAAGGGAGAATGGTATATCGGTATGGATGCCAGCCGTGCCCTCTATGCAGTATTGGGCTACCGGCGGCTGGTGAAGATTTCGTGCTTACCGGGAATACGCGGAGCTATGAACGCCGGTTACCGCTTTTTTGCCCGTCGCCGAATTAAGCTTGGACAATGGTGGGAAAGGAGTCAGGCTAAACGTTAAAGGGAAAGCATAATGTTAAAAAACAAGCGGCATACGCGATGTCAGCGGCTCACTGTAGTGCGCATCGCGACCAATCACTTCATCGTGTGGCACGTGCTGAACTAAGTAAGCACGATGAATGCCGGCCCGCTTGAGTTCCATATAAGCATCATCCAGCGAGCGAAATAACATCGGCTTAGCGCGTTGCATCAGCATATGACGCTCGCCTTCTACATCTTCAAGCTCGACTTGATAAAAGCGACTACCCGAATGGGTGATGACGCGAATTTCAAAGTTGTCGTGACTGGCGACAAACTGTTTAAGATCCTTCAGTTCCATGGTTCACTCCTGTTATTCGTATATGCCATTAGGGCCCAGCATGGCTGTACCCGATGACATTTCTGTTGCTTTGTTATTGCAGTGTCGTGACGACACTAAAATATAACCTTCAAGTAGTATTCAACTACTAGGAAAGCAACAGCGCAAGAGAGTTCCTGACCGAAGGGTCAAGAAATTATTTTTTCACTGGTATTCAGAGGGATCAATGGCTTTACCAAGCGAATTACGGTCAATCCAATTACCGCCTTTGGTTTCTTTATAGCGGAACACAACCTTGTCTCCTACAGCGACAGGCAGCTCCCCATCTTCGGTTTGATAGCTATACTTCTCGCCCTCTACCACCAAATGATAGCGATACAGATCCGGCATACCCAACCATTCTTTAAAAGGGCCTTCTCGCTCTAACGATTCCAATTCACCACGCCCTTCTAACTTAGGAAGACGCTGCCGATTACCGCGCCGAAATCCACCTGCCATTTGCTACTCCCGTTTTTTGTACATCGTGGGTGAGGCATTATACGAGCTTACTCCCCACCCTCAAACGACTCACCACTCGCCTGTCATTTAAAACTTAGTCATTAAAAGCTTAGCCACTAAAAACCTAGCCATTAAAAACCTAGCCATTAAAAACTAGTCACCAAAGGCTTCACCGTAACTATCGGGGGCCAGATCTTCGAAGCGGGTATATTTGCCGATAAACGCCATGTGCACCGTGCCAATGGGACCATTACGTTGCTTACCGATAATTAATTCCGCGATACCCTGGTTATCGGGGTTATCTGGATTATAGACCTCATCGCGATAAACGAAGGCGATAACGTCTGCGTCCTGCTCGATGGCGCCCGATTCACGTAGATCCGACATCACCGGCCGCTTATTAGGTCGCTGCTCTAACGAGCGGTTCAACTGTGAAAGTGCCACCACGGGGCAATTAAACTCTTTCGCCAAGCCTTTTAATGAGCGCGAAATCTCAGAAATCTCACCGGTGCGGTTTTCGCTAAAGCCTGGGATCTGCATCAACTGAAGATAATCGATCATCACTAGCGCAATATTGCCATGTTCACGCACCACACGGCGCAACCTGGAGCGCATCTCGTTAGGTGACAAGGCCGCGGTATCGTCGATAAACAGCTGCTTGTCTTTGAGCAAGTTGACCGCGGAAGTTAAGCGCGGCCAATCCTCATCTTCCAACTGCCCTGTGCGCACACGGGTCTGATCAATTCGGCCCAGAGATGAAAGCATCCTAAGCATGAGCGATTCTGCTGGCATCTCCATGGAAAACACCATGACCGGCTTGTCGCTGGAAATAACCGCATGCTCAACCAGGTTCATGGCGAAGGTTGTTTTACCCATTGAAGGACGCCCGGCGATCACCACCATATCCGACGGCTGTAGCCCGGTGGTCATTTCGTCCAGGTCACGGAAACCGGTCGAAAGCCCGGTCATTTCGCCCTTGAGGTTGAACAACTCATCAATACGATCGACGGCTTTGGTCAATAGATCGCTCATGCCGATAGGGCCGCCGGTTTTAGGGCGTTCCTCGGCAATCTGAAATACTAACCTCTCAGCTTCATTAAGCAGTTCATCCGCAGGACGACCTTGGGGAGAAAAAGCACTATCTGCAATTTGATTAGCCGCACGGATCAACTTACGTAGTGTTGCCCGCTCACGAACGATATCGGCGTAGGCACGAATATTACTGGCGGAGGGCGTGTTACGCGCAAGCTCAGCCAGAAACGCTAACCCGCCGACTGTATCCAATTGGTCACGTGCTTCCAGTGCTTCGGAAAGTGTCACCACGTCTAATGGTTGACCGGCTTCAGCCAGATGGATCATCACATTGAACACTAACCGGTGTTCATAACGATAAAAATCATCAGCAACCAGTCGTTCTGAGACGTTATCCCAGGCTTGGTTGTCTAGCATGAGCCCGCCCAATACCGACTGCTCCGCCTCCAGCGAGTGCGGCGGCAGTTTTAGCGCTGCCGTTTCTGTATCAGCAGAAGGCTGGTCCTGCATAACGAGCTCCTTTAAACATTACAGCGTAGCCATTGAAGAGGAGGTATCTTAGTCGGAGCGAGAGAGTTCCACCACCGACATCACCATCAATCTAGACGTTGTCTGAAAACGCCAAACCTTAATAGTCCGGACGGTTTTATGACACTATCCAGCACAAACACCGATAAACACAGGCATCAGAAATAACAAAAGGCGCGGGGAAACCCGCGCCTTTTGAGGCGGTCATGCTAGTGCAGCAAACAACGACGTTACGTCGTCAGTTACTCTGCCACTACCACAACGCGTACAACCGCATTCACTTCAGCATGCAAGTGAAGGTCGATGTCATATTCGCCAGTCTGACGAATCGGACCATTCGGCATACGCACTTCGCTCTTGGCAACATCGATGCCGGCAGAGGAAATGGCGTCAGCCAAATCACGCGGACCAATAGAACCGAACAGCTTGCCTTCGTCGCCAGCTTTAGAAACCAAAGACAGTTCGATGTCATTCAGTTGCTCAGCGCGCGCTTCGGCTTCTGCCTTACGCTCAGCGGCTTGAGCTTCGAGCTCAGCACGCTGTGCGTCAAATGCTTCGATATTATCTTTAGTGGCCGGAACGGCTAAGCCGTAAGGCACTAAATAGTTACGACCATAACCAGGCTTTACAGTGACCTTGTCACCCAGGCCGCCCAGCTTACCAATGTTGTCGAGCAGAATGACTTCCATCTCGTAAACCTCTTGTCAGTTGCTGCGGGCAAGGCGTGCGCGAACGTTCGCGAATGTATCAATCAGCCCCAACAGCAGCACAATGAGAATCGTGGGCCAGGTCGTGATCAGGAGCACATAAAATGCTACCAACCACAGCCCGTTCATCCCCTTTAATCCAATAAACCCGTGCACTAACGCAACGCCAGCTACCAATAGCGGAATCCAGCCAAGCATCGCCAACGCATGAGCGCCTAGCAGCATGCCGATTACCCCAATGAAGACCAACACGGCCAGTTCTTTAGGGGTTAAGCGCAGTGCGTGAAACTCTTCGCGAAAGCCACCTGGGTTATACAACCCAGCTTGCCAACTCCGCGCAAGTGCCAAACACACGATGGCTGCTAACAGCACAACAAGCCCGGTAACCCCACCCACCACCAGTGTGGCGATGGTTTGAGTATCGTAGCCTTGATTGGCAAACTCCGTGAGCATGCGATCCACTTCTTCTGAACCTTCACGCAACTGCTCAAGCATTAGCTCAGTGCCGCCTGGCGGGCTGAAGATGCCGAGTTGAACCATGGCGGCGGCGACCAACGTCCCCACGATCAAGGTTTCACCCCAACGCATCCTCTCGCGCAGAATAACGGCCATCAGCGTTACCAGCAGTATGCTAGCAAGCGGAATCACATCACCCTGAGCCCACCACCAACCAGCCGGCAGCGCTGCTGCAATGATGACCGGCAGCGCAGGCACGAACCCTTTGCGTAGAGTCATCAAGGCGGCAATAGCTGCTCCTAACCAGAACAACCAAGGCACTAGCGTTGCTAGGGCCGCCCCGCCAGCAGCATAAGGCGTACCACGCATTAGCCATCGGGCTAGGGCCAGCATCACGTTAAACGCTTACTGGTGGCTATCGGAATAGGGCAGCAGTGCCAGATAGCGTGAACGCTTAATAGCGGTCGCTAGCTGACGCTGATAGCGTGCTTTGGTGCCGGTAATACGGCTTGGAACGATCTTGCCGGTTTCGGTGATGTAAGCCTTCAGCGTATCCAGATCTTTGTAATCAATCTGCTTGATGCCTTCAGCGGTAAAGCGGCAAAACTTACGGCGACGGAAAAAACGTGCCATGGACTAGCTCCTTAAAACGTGCAGTGAATAAAATCAGGCAGTTTCTTCTTCTTCAGCGCGCGGTTTTTCTTCGCGACGCGGACGTTTTTCTTCTGCCGGCTTCATCATCGGGGAAGCTTCAGTAACAGCTTCTTTGCAGCGAACAACCAGGCTGCGGATGATGGCATCGTTGTAACGGAAGATATTCTCGATTTCATCGAGCGTTTCGCCGTTACATTCAACATTCATCAGCACGTAGTGGGCTTTGTGGATCTTGTTGATCGGGTAAGCCAAGTGACGACGGCCCCAATCTTCTAGACGGTGCACAGTGCCGCTGTTTTCAGTAACGATGCTGGTGTAGCGCTCAACCATCGCCGGCACCTGCTCGCTTTGATCCGGGTGGACCATAAACACGATTTCGTAATGACGCATGGGATCTCCTTGCGGTTTGACAGCTTCCGTTGTGTGCTACTGCTAAAGGCAATAAACGACGACAAGGAAGCAAGGAGTTAACTGAAGTGCTCCGCCACCGCACTAAACGGCTAGGGGCATCAAACAGAACTTTTATTTCATCAACTGTTTACAACGACAGTTTCAATTACTAATTCTCACAGCTAACGCCCGCTTGCAGACAAACGGGCGCGTGTATCTTAGTAGTAAGACGTTTAACTTGCAAGCTGGCGCTGGCGGACTGCCTCAAACAAGCAAATACCGGTGGCCACCGACACGTTTAGACTGGAGACCTCTCCCGCCATCGGTAGTTTGGCTAGGTTATCGCACGCTTCGCGAGTTAAGCGCCGCATGCCCTTGCCTTCTGCCCCCATGACCAATGCAGTAGGGCCGGTCATATCAATGTCGAACACGCTGGCCTCGGCCTCGCCTGCCGTGCCCGTTATCCAGACACCCGCATCTTTTAGCTTAGCAAGCGTACGCGCCAGGTTGGTCACTTGATAAACAGGCACTACCTCGGCAGCACCACAAGCTACTTTACGTACCGTTGCATTGAGCGGGGCCGCTTTATCTTTCGCCACGATCACGCCATGCGCACCGGCAGCATCCGCGCTGCGCAAACAGGCACCGAAGTTATGCACGTCCGTCACACCATCTAGTATCAGCAACAGCGGTGGCGTTGACGACGGCCAAGCGCGCAGCTTAAGCCAAAGCGACTCCTCGCCCTCAGGGGTTAAGGGCGGGCAGAAAGCCACCACCCCTTGGTGGGCAGCGCCCTGGGTTAGCTGATCGAGCAAATCTCGTGGCTGCTCTTTCACACGAGCCCCATTCGCCTGAGCCTGAGCAACCACCTCTTTTAAGCGATTGCCTGCTCCCTGCTGCACCCACAACTCGCGGGGCGCTTCCCCTCTGTCTAACAGGCTTTGCAATGCATGAACGCCATACACCTGATCCAGACCATCAGGGGTCTTGGGACCCCTCCGAGACGACGCCGACTTCATGCTCAGCCCTTATTCGGTGATGGTTTGCGTGGGCCGTTCCGTGTGCGGCGTGGGCCGCGACGCGTAGCGGGCTTCTCACTCTTGGGCGGCTTGTCACCAGAACCTTTGGCATTAGAAGCTTTGGCGCTAGAAGTCTTGGCCCCCCCGGCATTGGCCTTAGCGCCCTCTTCCCCACCGCGGCTCTTTCGTGGCTGGCGACGTGGACGAGGCTTTTCATCCCCCAGACCGAAGTCAATTTTACGGTCATCCATATCGACACGCGCCACCTGAACAGTAAGGCCATCGCCCAAGCGGTAGGTCGTGCCGGTGCGCTCGCCTTTAAGACGGTGCTTCTCGGCTTCGTAGTGGTAGTAGTCCGAAGGCAGCGATGTCACATGTACCAAGCCTTCCACGAAGAACTCATCCAGACGAACAAACAGACCAAACTGAGTGACCGAGGCAATGGTGCCATCGAACGTTTCGCCCAATTTGTCAGACATAAATTCGCATTTCAGCCAGCTTTCTACATCACGCGTAGCTTCATCAGCGCGACGTTCAGTCATTGAGCAGTGCTCACCCAGCTCAAGCATCTGTTCGAAGGTATACGGGCACCACTTGCTCGGCGGCTCAACCGGCGCACCCTCGACACGCAATACTGTGTTGGTCTGGCGCGGACCACGGATCACCGAGCGGATAGCCCGGTGTACCAGCAGATCGGGATAGCGCCGAATCGGTGAGGTAAAGTGGGCGTAGGCCTGGTAGGCCAAGCCAAAGTGACCTTCGTTTTGTGGCGAATAGACGGCTTGATTCATCGAGCGCAGCATCACCGTCTGGATAATATCGAAGTCAGGGCGGTCGGCAATCGTTTCTCGTAGCGCCTGATAATCCTGCGGGGTCGGCATATCGCCGCCGCCAACCGCAAGGCCCAACTCATTCAAGAACAGACGCAACTTATCAAGCCTTTCCGGCGTCGGCCGCTCATGGATACGGTAAAGTGCAGGCAAATCATGCTTATCCAGGAAGCGTGCGGTCGCCACATTGGCCGCCAGCATGCACTCCTCAATTAACTTATGCGCATTGTTACGGCTGCGTGGAACGATTTTTTCAATCTTACGTTCATCATTAAAGATGATCGCCGTTTCAGTGGTATCAAAATCGATCGCACCACGCTCGGCACGCGCTTCGCGCAATAAGTAGTAAAGCTCTTCTAGGTTTTTTAGCGGCTTAACCAGCTCGCTGTGCTCTTTGCGTAGCGCCTCGCCCTCTTCACTCTCCTCGTCGAGAATCGCGGCCACCTTGTTATAGGTCAGGCGAGCGTGGGAATTCATCACGGCTTCGTAGAAGCGGTAGCGACTAATCGCACCGGTTTGCGAAATATTCATCTCGCACACCATGACTAAGCGATCCACATGGGGATTCAGCGAACAGAGCCCGTTTGACAGCAGCTCCGGCAGCATGGGCACCACTTGACCCGGGAAGTAAACCGAGTTCCCTCGAGTGCGCGCTTCATCGTCAAGAGGAGTGCCAGGGCGTACATAGTGGGAAACGTCCGCAATGGCGACCAGTAGTTTCCAACTGCCGGATTTGGTTTTCCAGGCACACACCGCATCGTCGAAGTCTTTGGCGGACTCATCATCAATGGTGACCAGCGGCACATCGCGCAGGTCAACGCGGTGCTGCTTATCTTCTTCCAGTACTTCGGCGGAAATACCGGCAATTTGGTCGAGGACTTCAGGCGGAAACTCAGCAGGAATATCGTAGCTGCGAATCGCAATATCAATTTCCATACCCGGGTCCATGCGCTCGCCCAGCACTTCGACAACTTCGCCCACCGGCTGCACACGCGTCGCTGGCTGCTGAACGATCTTGGCCGAAATCACTTGGCCATCTTTAGCGCCAGCACAGGCACTATGCGGAATAATCACTTCCTGCGTAATGCGCGGGTTTTCCGGGATCAGAATGCCGAACTCAGGGGTATTGCTGCGGTAAACACCAACGATGGTTTGGGTGTTACGTGCAATCACTTCGGCAATCGTCGCCTCATCACGACCACGGCGATCACGCCCACTAACCCGAGCCAATACGTGGTCACCATGAAAAACACGCCGCATTTGGCGCGGCGGCAATACCAAGTCTGGCTTTTTGCCATCATCACGCAAGAGGAAGCCAAATCCATCGCGGTGCCCAAGCACTTTGCCTTTGATCAGATCAAGCTTGTCGATTAACGCATAGGCGCCCCGACGATCACGCAACACTTGCCCATCGCGCTCCATCGCCGCCAAACGGCGCCTGACAGCCTCGATGAGCTCTTCATCTTCCAGCCCCAGCATGCGGCTCATATTTTCATGGGTAATTGGCTTGCCGTAAGCCTCTAAGGCAGCAAGCAAATACTCCCGGCTAGGCGCGGGATTACCATATTTATGCGCCTCGCGCTCGGCATGGGGATCATCACTTAACGTCCAATACTTCATACGAGCAACATCCTTAATGGCGTCATTTGCGAGAGGCATAAAAAAAGCGCATACGCGGTGCGTTGCGGGCGGGAGGTTTCAGTGTTTGGAAAGCTGAAATGAATAGGGTTTTGTTTAGTCATAGGCGCAGTATAGCGCTGCACGTTCAATCACCCAACCGTCTTAGACATTGTTTATACAATTTGCTTTATAAAAACCGAGTTCAGGGTCTTGCATTTAAGCATCACCCCGGTATTATACGCGCCAATTGCCCAGATGGCGGAATTGGTAGACGCGCTAGCTTCAGGTGCTAGTGTCCGTATGGACGTGGAGGTTCAAGTCCTCTTCTGGGCACCATACTGTTTTATATGATTCCCTCTTTATATAATCAGTGCGGTGCCAAGCAATTGTAAGAACGTGATTGTAAGAACGTAGTCAATAGCTTTATCGTGGTAAATGGTTTGTGTTCGCCCAGGTGGCGGAATTGGTAGACGCGCTAGCTTCAGGTGCTAGTATCTGTATGGATGTGGAGGTTCAAGTCCTCTCCTGGGCACCATACGAACACAAACGGCAAGTAGCTTATCTTAGCTGTAAATGATGCGCCCAGGTGGCGGAATTGGTAGACGCGCTAGCTTCAGGTGCTAGTGTCCGTATGGACGTGGAGGTTCAAGTCCTCTCCTGGGCACCATGGCTCACATGGCCCGCCCGCATCATTAAGACGGTCTTTCCTTTCAATTGTTTTAAGCCATCCCCTCTTATTCTTTCTGTTTATTGATATCTCCCTATTTATTGAAACCGCCCTGGGCGTCGCGCCACTTCTTCAAGCGCCCATCCCTGTAAGCGAAGCTCTCCTTCCAACACAGACTCCACCTCCGTCGTTAACGCGGGGAAGAAGTTAAGCCCCGTGCGCGCTTCGATTTCATCGATCGTTACCAAGTAATCATCCAATGGCTCATTACCGCGAACGTCTTGCGGCATAATAAACGCCAGCGCTAATGGCGCTTCGCTATGCGGCGCTACAATGATCTTATAAAACGCCTCAGGCACTTCGACCAGACCCACCCGATTAAACACGTTATCCATAAAATGTTCTGGAAAGATGGGCCCTGTTATTACCTGCAGGCGCTCAAAGCGCGGCGCGAAGTGATCCATCACCGACTCCTCTAACCGCTGCCAGAGCTGACGATTTAGATTGGGCCGCTGAGGAGTCATATTACTCATTAAGAAGGTGTCGACCTGGGCACTACGACCATGCACAGCGGCGATTGCGTAGTTAGGTGCTAAATGGCCTCGGTCGTAGCCACTGCCCGCGTAGCTGTCAGTGCCTACAGGCCATAGCGTGCGCCAATCGGCTTGAAAATTAGGTCGGGAGCCGATGCTAGAGTCATCCACCGCTTCCACCTGATAGCTTACCCACAGCGGGTTTACTCTTACATCAGACCAGCCCACTAAATAGCCATCATTACGCAGCACTCGATGCATCGTGGTGGGGCGGAATTCCTCCCAGGTAGGCACCCCCATCCAGGTGTATGCATCTTTATGTTGACGTTCCTGAAACTCCCAAAGGCCCGTCCCCACCACAACAAACAGCACGGCAATACCAAAGCGCCGACCTTGCCGACGCCAGCTCGAAAGCGATGTTCCCAACACTCTTACTCCCTGGCTAGCGCTATCGAGCGCCTATCGTGTTATCCACTCTTATAATACTGATTACCGCGGCGGCAAAAACGGCTCAAACTACCAACCGAGTGAAAACATCGTTTCTAGGTCATGGCGGGAGTGAACCTGCATAGCATTCAGGGTTTCGGTATCGCTGATCCCCTCAACCGCGTTTAAGCGCTCAGTCACTAGCTCAGCCAAGCTCTCGAAATCACGGGTGCGAGCAATCGCCACCAAGTCGTAGCGGCCACAGGTAGAGTAAACTTCGCTAATGCCTTCTACATCGGCTAGGCGCTCGGCCACGGCTTTCACCTGGCCTTTATCGGTATTGATTAAAATGACTGCGTTTTGCATAGCGCGACCCTTAAGAAAAAATAGTAACTAAAAAGTAGTATATAGGCTGTGCAGAGTATAACAGCGACCCGTTAGTGGGGGCACCACTCAACGCCAGCGTGACCAATTGTCGCTATACCGGCTGGGGTATTCGCACAACCTTTGTACATCCGCTAGCATGTAATTGATGGATGTCGTAGAAACTCCGGCTTGTAAGATTATTCGGAGCATTAAGAGGTGGATAACCACCCGCTAAACGTGACTAAACGTCAGACCGTGACGATAAGGAGAAATCATGGCTAATAAAAGCCGTCGTGACTTTATGCGCAACAGCATGTTGGGCCTTGCGGCCCTTCCACTGGGCGTTGGTATTCTTTCCAAGACTGCTTTCGCCCAAGAGCTGCCGCGTCTTGATCCTTCCTCAAGCAACGCCCAAGCACTTAATTACGTAGAAGACGCCAGCGAAGCCAGTGATCATCCGGCTTATGAAGAGGGCGAACGCTGCGACAACTGCATGTTCTTCGTTGAAGAAACGGAAGGCTGTCAGCTGTTCCCCGGAAACAGCGTAGAGCCTGGTGGCTGGTGTCAATCCTGGACGGCACAAGCTTAAACAACTAGCAATTGATTAGCTGTTACTAACTACCCCGCGCATTGCGCGGGGTAGTTGCATTCAAGATGGCGCCTTGTCGTCCTCTATCGGCCAATGGAAACGCCGCGTCACCCGTCCCTCTTCTAAAGAGACAAGATGAACAGGAAATCCCCACAGTTGCTGTAAATGGCGAATGACCGGATAAACGCTGCGCCCTAACGGACGGCGGCTATCCTGCACGTGATGAAGCGTCAATGAACGGTCTCCGCGAATAGCCGCTTCGACCACTTGGATGTTAGGTTCACGGACTGAGAGGGCATACTGGGTGGCAAGCGCTTCGCGAACCTGCCGATAGCCCTGCTCGTTATGAATCGCCGCCACTTCAAGCGTTTCCGCCTGATCGTCATCGACAATTAAAAACAGCTTATGGTCACGCATTACCTTCGGCGATAAAAACTGCTGGATAAATGACTCATCCTTGAAGTTGCGCATCGCAAACTCCAGTGTCTCACGCCATGGAGAGCCCGCCACATCTGGGAACCACTCGCGATCTTCATCGGTAGGGGATTCACAAATGCGCTTGATATCCATAAAGATCGCAAAGCCTAGCGCATACGGGTTAATCCCACTGAACTGCGGGCTGTCAAAGCCAGGCTGGTTAATGACCGCCGCATGAGACTGCAAAAACTCAAGCATCAGTCCCTCGTCGACATTACCGTCATCGTAGAGCCGATTCATTAATGTGTAGTGCCAAAAGCACGCCCAGCCCTCATTCATTACCTGGGTTTGCCGTTGAGGGTAAAAGTATTGTGCCAGTTTACGTACGATACGCACGATCTCACGCTGCCATGGCGCCAGCAGCGGCGCATTTTTTTCAATGAAGTAAAGTAGGTTTTCTTGAGGCTCCGAAGGATAATGGCCTCCGTCGTGTAAGCCCAGCGGGTCATCGTCGCTATGCTGGCTACCATGCTCCTGCAATGATTCCCCGCCAGCGGGCTCTGGAATAGTGCGCCACAGCATATTCACCTGGGTTTGCAGATAAGCTTCTCGCTCATCCTGGCGTTTCGCCTCCTCTTCGGCAGAAATCGGTGAAGGGCGTTTGTAGCGGTCAACGCCATAGTTTTGTAGGGCGTGACAAGCATCCAACAACTGCTCAACGGCCTGCACGCCATGACGCTCTTCGCATTGGGTAATATATTTACGCGCGAACACTAGATAATCAACAATTGAAGAGGCGTCGGTCCAGGTTCGGAACAGGTAGTTGCCCTTGAAGAAAGAGTTATGACCGTAGCAGGCGTGGGCCATTACCAGCACCTGCATCATTAGCGTATTCTCCTCCATCAAATAGGCAATGCATGGGTCAGAATTGATCACCAACTCATAAGCCAGGCCCATCTGACCACGCTTGTAAGCGCCTTCAACGGCTAAAAATTGCTTGCCAAACGACCAATGATGATAGCCAACAGGCATCCCTACACTTGCATAGGCATCCATCATCTGCTCGGTAGTGATCAATTCTATCTGGTTGGGATAGGTATCCAGCCGATACTCATCGGCGAGCCTAGCCAGCTCCGCATCAAAACGTTCCAGTACACTGAAGTTCCAATCGGAGCCGGTGGCAATCGGCTTGCGCTTGCGGGTCGCACTCATAGCCCACTCCTCTACACGCGGTTACTAGCCTCTACACAGGTCACTAGGACTGGCTTAAGCGGCGCTTAAACAATTCACGAAAGACCGGATAAATATCGCCCGCCTCCACAATTTGTCGCATAGCAAAGCGCTCGGGAAACTCCTCAACCACACTTTCATACTCATGCCATAACGATTGATGGTCGTGAGGCGTAATCTCAACGTAGGCATAATATTGCAACTGCGGCATTAGTTGTTTGACCAGCAAATCGCGACAGATATTAGAATCATCGTCCCAATTATCGCCGTCGGAAGCTTGTGCCACATACAAATTCCATTGCCCCACGGGATAGCGCTTTTCAATAATTTTATTCACCAGGTTCAGCGCACTGGAAACAATCGTGCCGCCGGTTTCTCGTGAGTAGAAGAACTCCTCCTCGCTTACTTCACGAGCAGCCGTATGGTGACGTACAAATATCAGTTCGACTTTCTCGTAGTGCTTCTCCAAGAACAGGTAGAGCAGGAGAAAAAAGCGCTTAGCGATATCTTTGTGGTTCTGGGTCATCGACCCCGAAACGTCCATAACGCAAAACATCACCGCTTGGTTGGAAGGCTGCGGCTGTGCGCTGAGTTGGTGGTAGCGCAAGTCATAGGTATCAATAAACGGCACGCCTTCAATGCGCTTCTCAAGCCTTTCAATCTCTGCTTTCAGTTCGGCAATACGGGCAGGGTTACGCAGCACCGAATCTTTTTTCTCCTCGGTTTTCAGCAATTCTTGAGCTTCTTTTAGTGCCCGCTTGATAGGCGCTCGCATCGCTATGCGCCGAGCATAGGCCTCACGCATCGAACGGGTAATACTAATTCGAGAAGGCACGCCGTCGCGGGAGAGCCCTGCCCGTACCATTTTCACCTCTTCCAACGATTTTAACGGCTTACGCTGAAGATGCGGCAGCTCCAGTCCGTCAAAAACAAACTCAAGAAACTCTTCACGGCTCAGGGTGAAGGCGAACTCATCGACGCCTTCTCCCTGGTTAGAGGCACCCCCTTCCCCCGAACCACTGCCCCCGCCCTGGCCGCCGGGGCGACGAATCTTATCGCCCTCGACAAACTCCTTATTACCCGGTGAAACGATGTTACGTGCCCCACCAGGGCCATGCTGGAAAACCGGCTCAGAGATATCTTTTGCTGGGATCGAGATTTTCTCACCACGCTCCATATCGGTAATCGAGCGGCGATTAACAGCTTCTTCTACCGAGCGCTTGATATGCTTGCGATAGCGCTCCAAAAAGCGCTGACGGTTCACTGCGCTTTTATGCTTAGCGTTAGGCCTTCGATCAATAAAGTAGGTCATACGAACTCCTTAAGTACCCGTCTTAATCGCTGTGTTTAAATACTGTCTTAACTACTGTCTTAATTACTCTTAACCACTAACCCTTACTGGGATTTACGCACGCGCAGATACCATTCGGAGAGTAATCGAACCTGTTTTTCGGTGTAGCCACGCTCAACCATCCGTGCCACAAAGTCCTCATGCTTCTTCTGATCCGACCGGGAGGCCTTGGCATTAAACGAAATGACCGGCAGCAGCTCTTCGGTATTGGCGAACATTTTGTGTTCGATCACGCCTTTTAGCTTTTCATACGACTGCCAGCTGGGGTTCATGCCATTGTTTTGCGCCCTTGCCCGCAGTACAAAGTTGACTACCTCGTGGCGGAAATCTTTGGGGTTTGAAATACCCGCCGGCTTCTCGATTTTCTCCAGCTCTTCATTCAGCGCTTGGCGATTTAGCAACTCACCGGTCTCGTGGTCACGATACTCCTGATCCTGAATCCAAAAGTCTGCATAGGTGACATAACGGTCAAAAATGTTTTGGCCATATTCGCTGTAGGATTCGAGGTAAGCGGTTTGAATTTCCTTACCGATGAAGTCCACATAGCGAGGCGCCATATACTCTTTGATAAAGCCCAAGTAGCGCTCAAACACTTCTGACGGCAGCTGTTCACGCTCTAATGCTTGCTCCAATACGTAGAGAAGATGGACCGGATTGGCGGCCACCTCGGTGCTGTCAAAGTTGAATACCTTGGAAAGAATCTTGAACGCAAAGCGCGTAGAAAGCCCCTGCATCCCTTCATCAACGCCCGCCGCATCGCGATACTCTTGAATCGACTTGGCACGTGGGTCGGTGTCTTTTAGGTTTTCACCGTCGTACACACGCATTTTCGAGTAGATGTTGGAGTTTTCCGGCGCTTTCAGTCGGGAAAGAACCGAGAACTGTGCCAGCATGCGCAGCGTATCCGGCGCGCAGGGAGCCGCGTTTAACGAAGAGTCTTCTAGCAACTTTTGATAGATTTTGATCTCTTCGGTGACCCGCAGACAATAAGGCACCTTGACGATATAAACCCGGTCAAGAAATGCCTCGTTGTTGCGATTATTGCGGAACGCCTGCCATTCGGATTCGTTAGAGTGAGCCAGGATGACGCCATCAAAGGGGATAGCGCCCATGCCTTCAGTGGGGTTGTAGTTACCCTCCTGTGTCGCGGTAAGCAGTGGATGCAGCACCTTGATAGGCGCTTTGAACATCTCCACAAACTCCATCAACCCTTGGTTGGCGCGGCATAAACCGCCCGAGAAGCTGTAGGCATCCGGGTCGTCCTGGGAATACAGCTCCAACTGACGAATATCGACTTTACCTACCAGCGAAGAGATATCCTGATTATTTTCATCGCCCGGCTCTGTTTTAGAAATAGCAATTTGATTCAGCCGTGAAGGGTACAAACGCACTACCCGGAACTGGGAGATATCACCGCCATACTCTTTTAATCGTTTCGCCGCCCAAGGTGACATCACACTGCGTAGGTAACGCTGTGGAATACCGTACTCTTTCTCCAGCAACTCGCCGTCCTCTTCGGGAGAGAACAGGCCAAGCGGTGACTCATAGACCGGTGACCCCTTGATGGCATAGAACGGAATGCGCTCCATCAATAGTTTAAGGCGCTCCGCCAGCGATGACTTACCGCCCCCCACCGGGCCTAGCAGATAGAGGATCTGTTTACGCTCTTCAAGCCCTTGGGCAGCATGGCGAAAGTAAGCCACGATTTGCTCAATGGCCTCCTCCATACCATGGAACTCTGCAAAGGCAGGATAGCGGCGAATTACTTTGTTGGAAAAAATGCGTGACAGACGCGGGTCTTTCGCCGTGTCGATCACTTCAGGCTCTCCGATGGCTTCCAGCATGCGCTCGGCGGCGCTGGCATAAACCTTCGGGTCACGGCGACAAAGCGCCAGATACTCCTCAAGGCTCATGTCTTCTTGCTGAACGCGGGCAAATCGGTCTTGAACGTGATCAAAGATACTCATGGAAATCTCCTGTGGCCCATCCCCAGGCAGACACCGCCAAGCCAAGTGTTTCGCAACGGTGTGCCAAACGAAATGTCGCTTTATTTAGCGTAGTCAGCATTAGCAAAAAGTGATGACTAAAAGCTTCAACGCAGCGGCGTTATGGATAAGAGAGATTTTCAGGAGATTAGTTGCGTAGAACCTAGTTGAGCAGAATCTAGCTGGGTAGAACCTAGTGGGATAAAACCTAGTGAGGTAGAGCAGCGCGGCAAGAGGAGCCCCTAAAGGGCGCTAACCGCGACGTCGCTTGAGGAGCGGCATCGCTTGGGTAAGAGTGCCCAATAGCGGCACGACGAGAAGGATCAAACGTGGCTTTTATTGCGCGATCACTGCGCGAACATCAGCCAGTAACTCGTCTAGCAATTCAACGGTAGTATTCCAAGCACAGACAAACCGGGCACCGCCCGCACCAATGAAGGTGTAGAAGGTCCAGCCTTTGGCTTTCAACGCTTCAATGGCTGGAGGCGGCAATTCAACGAAAACGCTATTGGCCTGGGTGGGAAACATCAGCGACACGCCGGGTAATGCCTTCAGGCCTTCTGATAAGTAGTAGGCCATGGCATTAGCGTGCTGAGCGTTCGTAAGCCAGGCGCCACTTTCTAATAACCCTAACCACGGTGCTGATATAAACCGCATTTTTGAAGCCAGCTGGCCTGCCTGCTTGCAACGGTAAGAGAAATCCTCAGCCAGGTCACGGTTAAAGAACAGGATCGCTTCGCCAAATGCGAGACCGTTTTTGGTTCCCGAAAAACACAGTGCATCCACACCCACTTGCCAGGTAAGCTCCGCTGGCGAGGCATTAAGGCTCGCACAGGCGTTAGCAAAGCGGGCGCCATCCATATGCAGGCGCAGGTCATGTTTATCGGCAATGGCGCGAATGGCCATCAGCTCTTCGCGGGAATATAGCGTCCCCACTTCGGTCGCTTGAGTGAGCGATACCACTTTGGGTTTAGGATAGTGAATATCGCTGCGCTTAGTGACCAACGCCTCAATACCTTCCGGCGTTAGCTTGCCATTAGCACCTGGTGAGGTAAGCAGCTTCGCACCGTTAGAGAAAAATTCCGGGCCACCGCATTCATCAGTTTCAATATGCGCCAGCTCATGACAAATGACGCTGTGGTAGCTGCGCCCCATTGCAGAAAGCGCCAATGAGTTAGCAGCGGTGCCGTTAAAAACGAAGAAAACTTCGCAGTCGTAATCAAACATATCGCGGAAGCGGTCTGCCGCGCGGGCCGTCCAGAGATCATTACCGTATGCCAAATCATCGCTACGATTGGCTTCAAGCAGGTATTCCATCGCCTCCGGGCAGATACCTGAGGTGTTATCACTGGCTAAAAAACGCGGGCTACACTCCGAGGTCATGACGACAGTCCTTTTATCTGGCGATCGAACGGCGCGAGCTGGGTGCCACTCGCGCCTTTAATATCTAGCTATTCTTAATAGCTAGATTAGTCATTTAGTCTATCGCCATTTATGGGCTAACGTCACCCGCGCTTTTAAGCACTTACTTATTAACCTGATCTTGTGCGTTTTTTACAAACTAGCCGCCAATCGTGTGCCCTGCTCAATTGCTCGCTTAGCATCCAATTCACTGGCTTCATCCGCGCCACCAATGATGTGTACCGCCGCCCTAGCCCGCTCCAGCGGTGCCAACAAATCACGCACCGACTCCTGCCCAGCGCACACCACCACGCTGTCCACTGCAAGCACTTGGTCGATATCCTCTCGCCGAATATGCAGCCCGTCATCATCGATTTTGATGTACTCACAGCCCGTTAGCGTGGTCACTCCGCGGGCTTTAAGCGATGCGCGATGCACCCAGCCGGTTGTTTTACCCAGGTATTTACCCGGCTTGGAGGTTTTACGCTGCAGCATCACGATCTCACGGGGCACGGCTGGCGGGGTCGGTTTTTTTAAACCACCACGTTCGCTTACGGCCAAATCCACGCCCCACTCGTCGCACCAATCAGCAATATCCAGCGCCGGGTGCCCCTGGTGCGCCAGCAGCTCAGAGACATCAAAACCGATCCCCCCAGCACCAATGACCGCTACTTTGCGGCCAACGCGGGCCGGATGTTCAATCGCTTCTGCGTAGCTCAGTACTTTGTGATGATCGTGGCCTGGCAGGCTTAGCTCGCGAGGTTGAACACCGGTGGCCATGACGACTTCATCAAAGTCGGCAAGCGTCTCTACGGTCGCAGTGGTATTGAGGCGTACCTCTACCGCATATTTCTCAAGCATCACTCGGTAGTAGCGCAGGGTTTCGTTGAACTCCTCTTTGCCGGGGATCTTACGTGCATAGTTGAACTGTCCGCCTAACTCACTGCGCTGCTCAAATAACACGACATGATGCCCGCGGCTAGCCGCTGTCACGGCTGTCGCCAACCCCGCTGGGCCACCGCCCACGACGGCTACCCGCTTGGGCGTTAGTGCAGGCTCGATAGTCAGCTCGGTTTCGTGACAGGCGCGCGGGTTAACCAAGCAGGACGTTAGTTTTCCAGCGAAAGTATGATCAAGGCAGGCCTGGTTACAGGCAATGCAGGTATTGATCTCCTCAGCCAGTCCTTCCTGGGCTTTGCTCACCCAAGCAGGGTCCGCGAGAAAAGGCCGCGCCATAGAGACCATATCGGCATGGCCCTCCGCCAGGACCTGCTCGGCAATGTCAGGCATGTTGATACGGTTGGTGGTGATTAACGGAATCGATAGCGCCGACTTGATGCGCTTAGTCACCTCGGTAAAGGCCGCTCGCGGCACGCTGGTCACAATGGTGGGTACCCGTGCTTCGTGCCAGCCAATCCCGGTATTGATCACATTCGCCCCGGCTGCTTCGATCGCTTGGCCAAGCGTGACGACCTCATCCCAGGTGCTGCCATCTTCGACCAGATCAATCATCGAGAGACGGAAGATAATCACAAAACGCTCACCTACCGCTTCCCGCACACGACGGACAATCTCAACGGCAAAGCGCATACGGTTCTCAAACGCCCCGCCCCATTCGTCGTCACGCTGGTTGGTGCGTTGGCAAATAAACTGATTAATCAAATAGCCTTCAGACCCCATCACCTCCACGCCGTCATAGCCCGCCTGCTGTGCCAGGCTTGCACAGCGTACGTAGTCGGCAATTTGCTGTTCGACCTCATCGCTGCTCAACGCACGAGGCATAAAGGGATTGATCGGGGCTTGAATGGCTGAAGGCGCTACTAATTCTGGTGAATAAGCGTAGCGCCCAGCGTGGAGAATCTGCATGCACAGATGACCGCCCTCGGCATGCACCGCATCAACTACTTGTCGATGTTCCGGCAGTTGCGCCTCATCAACGAGCGCATGGGCACCCTGGAAAACGGCGCCTTCTGCATTAGGAGCAATCCCGCCGGTGACGATCAAACTAACCCCTTCCCGCGCCCGCTCGGCATAAAAAGCAGCTAGCCGTTCAAAGCCATTGGGTGCCTCTTCCAAATTGGTATGCATTGAGCCCATTAAGACACGGTTGGGCAGCGTTAGATGGCCAATGGTCAATGGACGAAACAAATTCGGGTACGCAGGCGTTTGGCTCATCACGGGCCTCCTTAATGTTATTAGAAGCTTTATAAATAAATTCAAACAAGCGTATGACATCCTGAGCATCACGTATAGCCCTTAGATGCTTGGTCCCTCGATACTTGGGCCAACCGCTTGCCCAACGCGCGAATCCACGTCACATTACCCGGCTAACGATAAGGAACCGTTGTTATGCCCTTAATTTACTTTTTACCGCCGCTCGCCACCGTATTGATTTGGTCGGGCAATATGACCATAAATCAACTTAGCGTAGGCGCCATTGCCCCAAGCAGCATTGCTTTTTTACGCTGGCTGTTAGCGCTGGCGGTGATGACCCCGTTTGTGCTCCCTGCGGTCATTCGCCACCGTGACGAGATTCGTCGTCAATGGCCTAAGTTGGCGCTGCTTGGGCTACTCGGCATGGGTCTATGGCAAGGGCTTGCTTATGTAGCGGCAGAAACCACGACCGCCACCAACATGGGGATTCTTGCCGCCATGGTGCCATTGCTGACGGTACTGCTTAGCGCGCTGATTCTCCGCGAACCACCCACCTTGGGCGGGGTTTTAGGCGGGGTACTGGCGTTTGTGGGGGTCACCGTACTACTTGGGCGCGGCAACCCGCTTTCGCTGCTACAACTGCAAGTCGCCCTCGGTGATGCACTCATGGTCGTGGCGGCTACCTGCTACGCATTGTATGGCGTCATGCTAAAACGCTGGTCGATGAATCTGCCGCCCTGGGTGATGCTCTATGCACAAGTCTGTTTTGCCGTTCTGTTCTTGTTGCCGCCCTATTTGATGGGCCCCATGACGCCCATTGATGGACAGAATATTGGGCTGATTCTCTATGCGGGCATCCCTGCGTCTATTATCACCACTTTTTTATGGATGCGCGCAGTACGCCAGATTGGCGCTAATCAATCGAGTATTTTTATCAATTTAATGCCGTTGTTCAGCGCGCTGATTGCGATGATCTTTTTAGGCGAACGTGTGGCGGGTTTCCACTTTGCGGGTGGGCTGCTGATTCTTGCTGGGGTCATCATGGCGCAAACCCTGACACGACCACTAACCCGCGAGTTAACCTCAGATAAGCCGAGCAGCGTCCAATAATGTTAGAATGGTCGTTTACTTCTGACGCTGGGAAGCCCTGATATGTCCCTCGAAGAACTGCATCTTAATCTGCGCAACCTAATGAGCGATGACTACGATCAGCTCAAGGCATTGATGGACGCTGTCTATCACGATATCGGCGGTGCCTGGCCGAAGCGCACGATCGACAAATTAATTCAGGAATTCCCTGATGGCCAAATCGCGATTGAAGACGACGGCCTTCTGGTGGGTGTGGCGCTCACCGTACAGGTGGATTACGACGAGTTTTCCAACCCGCACAAATACGATGACTTGATCGGGCACCGCGAAACCATCCTCAACAACGAGGATGGTGACGCCATGTATGGGTTGGATGTGCTGATTCATCCCGACTACCGTGGGTATCGCTTGGGCCGCCGGCTTTACGAAGCGCGTAAAGAACTATGCCGTTCAATGAACCTGCGGGCGATCCTGGCGGGTGGGCGCATTCCTGAATATTACCAGCACGCCGATGAACTCACGCCTGCTCAGTACATTGATAAAGTCTCGCGCAAAGAGATCTACGATCCGATTCTCTCTTTCCAACAGGCGAATGACTTTCAGGTTAAGCGCCTGCTGCGCAAATACCTGCCCGAAGATGAGCAGTCGCGCGGCTACGCTACCTTGTTAGAGTGGAATAACATCCTGTTTGAGCCCGCTGCCAACGTGCTAGATACCCGCCCCACCCAGGTGCGTGTAGGCGCAGTACAGTGGCAGATGCGGGAGTTCTCCTCGGTGGAAGCTGCCCTCCAGCAAATCGAATACTTTGTGGATGCGCTTTCTGACTACCAAAGTGATTTCGCCGTTTTCCCGGAACTGTTTAACGCGCCGTTGATGGGTCTTCAAGACCGCGCTGCCCAGCAGGATCAAATGGGTGCGATTCGCTTTTTGGCCGGTTTTACCGAGCGCTTTAAGTCTGAGCTCTCCCGCATGGCGGTGTCGTACAATATCAATATTGTGGGCGGCTCGATGATTGAAGTCGGTGACGATGACCGGCTCTACAACATTGCCTACCTGTTCCACCGCGATGGCAGCGTTGAGCGTCAGGCCAAGTTGCACATTACGCCTCAAGAGCGGCGCGACTGGGTCATTGAGGGTGGCGATGAGTTGCAGGTATTCGATACCGACGCTGGCCGTGTGGGCATTCTGATCTGCTACGACGTGGAATTCCCGGAGCTTGGGCGTTTGTTGGCCGACCAGGACATGGACATTCTGTTTGTACCCTTCTGGACCGACACTAAAAATGGCTACTTGCGCGTTCGCCACTGCGCTCAGGCGCGGGCGATCGAAAACGAGTGCTACGTGGTGCTCTGCGGTAGTGTCGGCAACCTGCCCTCAATTGAAAATCTGGATATTCAGTACGCGCAATCAGCAGTGTTCTCGCCCTCTGACTTCGCTTTCCCTCACGATGCGGTGCTGGCGGAAACCACGCCCAATACCGAGATGATCTTCTTCTCGGATCTGGACTTGACCCGCCTGACGGTTGTACGTGCCGAAGGCTCAGTGACCAATCTCAAGGACCGCCGCAAGGATCTGTTTGATCTACGCTGGCGCGACTGGTCATGGAAATCGGGTGCTAATCTGGAGGATTGAAGTGAATCATGAAGTCAACAACGCCGCCCAATGGGCGGCGTTGTTGTTTCTAAAAGAGTTATATAGCTCAATCAGGCCACACAAGATGCGCGGGTACGCGGCCTTTGGCATCGAACAGCACCCCTTCATCGCGTAATTTACGGAGCTGTCGCTCGGCGCCACCGTGGTCAGCAAGCTTGAGTGATGCTGCGATCACGCGATGCCAGGGCAACTGATGGCCGTCAGGCAAGTGACGCATCGCTGAACCCACCATGCGCGGGGTAGCGCCCTCGGTCATTGCCGCAATGCGCCCATAGGTCGTCACTCGGCCCGGTGGAATTTGATCAACGATGGTGTAAATTTGCTCGAGTAATTCGGGCCGGGCCATACAACGTTATCCTCTTAACGCATAAACGTTTTTTGCGGGTCCTTATAAACCCTCAACTAATTGATCAATTGCCTGGAAAGCTTCCTTGAGAGCAGCGTCACGATGCTGTTCACCCATATTCAAGCCTTCAGCATAGACCACATGAGTATCTTTGATTCCCATGAGGCCTAGCATGGCTTTGAGGTGCGGCGTCTGGCTATCCATTTCAGTGCCTGCGTATTTTCCACCACGAGCTGCCAGAATAATCGCACGCTTGCCTTCTACTAAACCTTGGGGGCCGTTCTCGGTGTAGCGGAACGTTTCACCGGCTCGCAATACGCGGTCAAACCACGCTTTCAGCTGTGAAGGGATGCCCAAGTTATACATCGGCACCGCAATTACCAGTACATCGTTAGCACGCAGCTCGGCCAGCAACGTCTCTGAGCGCGCAGCTAATGCCTGCTGCTCAGCGGTGCGCTCGGCGGCCGCTACCTGCCAAGCACCTAACTCGTTAATGTCCAGGTGGGGCAGCGCATTTTTGACCACATCACGCTGGGTGGCTTCGATACCATTGCGAGCGTTTGCTTGCTCGATAAAGCGGTTAGCCAGTGTGTTGGATTGGCCATTTTCCGCCAGAATAGAAGAGGTAATTATCAGGGCACGCGTCGTCATTGAAAGCTTCAAGGATCATTAGGTTGATGAGTTAGAGGCTATTCTACGACGCCCTACAGAAAGCAAAAGCGCAACGTTTTCCGGCTTGTATTCGATTAAATCGAATCATGCTGATGAAGGCCACGCTTTATTCATACTGTTTAATGATGCGGTGACCAGCTTAGCAAGCTAATAAGTGATACAGGCACTGCTCGTTATTCTATTTTATAGAGTCGCAAAGCCACTGCCACACCACCCCTGCTTCGTCGCTAATATGGCGCCGGCTTGGTCGTACCAGCCAGAAGCGCTCATCGCTAGGCACAGTGATATCAAAGGGCGCCACTAAGTCACTACGCTGCTCCATCAAGCGCCGATGGGTTAGCGAGACACCGCCACCCTGGCTTGCCAGTGCCAACGTCATTACTTGATTATCGCAAGTGAGCGACCAGCACTGCGCTTCCACATGGGCAACGCCCGCTTCTTGTAGCCACCCCGGCCACCCTACCCCAAAGCCGACTGCATGCAGTAGCGTGTGCCCGGCGAGATCCTCTGGCGCAGAGAGCGTCTTTGCCAAAGTCTCCGAGCACACCGGCAACAGGTGTTCTTCCCCTAGCGGCTGCATTTCAATCCCCGTCCACTCCCCCTTACCGTAGCGTATTTCGATATCGGCGCCTTCGGGGCCAAAGTCATCGGGCCAGATAGCACTCACCAAACGAATCGCCACCTGAGGATGCGCGCGATGAAAAGCAATTAAACGCCGTGCCAGCCACGACTGCTGAATGACTGGCGTAGCACGCAGTGTGACCGGCTGCTCTGAGGTGCTACCAAACACTTCTAAAGTGCCTTCGCTAATACGCACAAAGGCATCGTGAATACTTGGCAGCCACGCCTGTCCGGCAGGCGTTAACGTTAAACTACGCGCATGGCGCACGAACAGCTTTTGTCCCACGCGATCTTCCAGCAGCCTGACGCGCTGGCTGATCGCCGCTTGAGTGACACCGAGTTCATGGCCAGCGGCAGTAAAACTCAAGGTACGCGCCGCAGATTCAAAGGCTTGCAGCCATAGCAATGGCGGTAACTGACTCATGAAAAAGAGACCTATAAATTAAATGATGTCTTAGGGGCCAGATTAATCGTTTGTCAGCGCCGCTGCTACTCCCCATCCTAGGTAACCCTTATGCATTGCAGCAAAGGGAGCGATTCGGAGTGATGATGAATAGCGCAGTACAAGCGACACCAACGACAATGACAGCGACAACAACAAAACAATCCCAAGCCCCCGAGATGGGCGAATTAAGCCCTTATCAAACGGGTCCGGCGCTTACCCAAGCGACCCTGGTGCAAACAGGTGTGGCACTTGAATGGCAAGATGGCCAGCAAAGCACGCTGCCCCTACTTTGGTTGCGCGACCACTGCGCATGCCAAGCCTGCCGCCACCCGCAGACCCGCGAAAGGCTGTACCTGCCCCTTGAACCGATTACTGAACCGCCCAGTGTTGCTCTGCTGGACGGGCACTTACATATAAACTGGCAGGATGGTCATGTCAGTGCGTTTCATAGCGGCTGGCTCTACCAACGCCGCCCGGAATCCAAGCTAGTCTCGTCAGTACCCAACGCAAAGCCGTGGAAAGATAACTTCACTCCCGAGTGCGTGCGGCACGATGATTTTTTAAAACCTCAGGGTGAAAAAGCTTGGCTAACCGCCATGCTTCGCGACGGCTTGGCATTGATTACCGACGGCCCGCTGGTCGAAGAAGAAGTGAGCCGCTTGGCTGAGCGCATTGGGCCCCAACGCGCCACCAATTTTGGCGCCCGTTTCGATGTACGCTCCAAGCCCAATCCCAATAATGCAGCGTACACCGCCGTCGGTTTGCCGCTGCATATCGATTTGCCCAACTGGCGTCATCCGCCGGACATTCAATTACTCTATTGCCTTCAGAATGGAGCCAGCGGCGGTGAATCGCTGTTTGCTGACGGTGCCCGCGTGGTAGAAGCGCTACGCCAGCAGGACCCAAAAGCGCTCGCCATACTCAGCGAAACGCCCATCGACTTTCGCTTCCAGGATGAGAGCCACGATATTTCAATGCGAGCGCCGGTAGTTACGCTAGATAGCACGGGTAACTTGGTCGAGATGCGGCTGAACAACTGGATTCGCGATGCGCTTCATTTACCGGTAGAACAAATGGATGCTTGGTACAGTGCTTACGCTTTACTGTGGAAGCTGTTCCATAGCGAGGCCCACCAGATAGAGTTTACTCTTCGCCCTGGGCAAATGGTCGCCTTTGACAATCGCCGTGTACTTCATGGGCGTCGCGAGTTCGATCCCAACAGTGGCGCACGTCATTTACAAGGCACCTATCTAGACCGCGATATGCTGGCCTCACGCCTTCGCGTGTTAGCCCGCCAAGACTAATTAAACGCGGCATTCAGTTAGCGTATTTGATTAATAAAAACACCTATCTGACAATAAAACCTAGCAAGGAGATCTTATGACACACCTCAAACCGCTCGCTTCAGGCATTGCACTCGCCACCACCGCGCTCTTCGTCTCGGCCGCTCAAGCCGACGATCAGACCCTGGATTTCGGCGTACCTGCCTGGCCCGGCATTACCGTCAAAACCGCCATTGCCGAGCAGCTATTGAATCCGCTCGGCTACGACACCTCTACTCAGGACATCGGCCTGCAGGTAATTTACCAAGGTATCGAAAGCGGCGATATTGACGTATTTCTAGGGGCATGGCTGCCCGCCCAGCGCGACATGTTCAATCCGCGTAAAGAATCAGGCGTACTCATCGATGTCGCCAATAATGTCGATGGCGCACAAATGACGTTGGCGGTGCCGGAATACCTCTATGAAAGCGGCATTCAAAGCTTTGCCGATCTAGATGAGCACCGCGATCAGTTCGATGGCGAAATACATGGCTTTGGTGCAGGCTCTGCCGCCAGCGAGATACTCCACAATGCGATCGATAACGACATCTGGGGATTAGGAGACTGGCAGGTTGTCGATACCAGTGAAGTGGGCATGCTTTCAGCAGCGAAAGATGCAATCTCTCGGGAAGAACCCATTGTATGGGTAGGCTGGACACCCCACTGGATGAACCTTGAATTGCCGATGCGTTACCTGGAAGACCCCGAAGATCTGTTCGGTGAAAATAACGGCGAAAGCGACGTATTGACCCTTCTGCGTAGTGACTACGCCGAGGCCAATCCTAACGTCGTGGCGTTCTTTGAGCAGTTCACCTTCTCTGCCGAAGAGCAGAGCTGGATGATTCAAGCCTTCGGTCAGGAAGAACAAGACCTTGCCGATGTCGCCGAACAGTGGATCAACGATCACCCTGAGCGTATCGAAGCGATGCTGGCTGGCGTCACCACCACCGATGGTGAACCTGCATGGCCGGTGATTGAAGCGCAGCTCAACAACTAACCATCAGCATTAAAGGCGCCTTCATCCCATCGGGCGGCTAGCGTATGCTAGCGCTTTTTTAGCTTTTAGCCGCTGGGAATAGGCATGTCGAGAACACTGAGTAAGGGCGTGGGCCTGCTGGTAGCCGTCGTGTTGTTAGGCGTTATGTGGCATTTGCTACAGCGCTACGATCTACTGACCCAGGCACGCCTTAGCGAGCTGATCGGTTACATTCGCCAGTGGCGTACCGCGCCCTGGATGTTTGCGGCGGTGATGGCCGTCTACGCTGGTGCCCTACTGGTAATGTTTCCGCTTAGCCTACTGGTAATCGTCACGGGCTTACTGTTTGGCCCGGCGTGGGGCTTGGCATACGCCACACTCGGTACGTTGACGTCATCGGTTGTGTCGTACTGGGTAGGCCACTGGTTAGGTCGGGAAGCGCTGATACGCTATGGCGGGCGTCATTTGCGCGGCCTTTCGGGTTACTTATCGAAGCGCGGCATTCGCACCATGACGGTCATTAATCTGCTGCCGCTCGCACCGTTCACGCTGACGAATATGTTGGCGGGTGCCTTTCATCTTAAATTTCGCGACTACATGATCGGTTCCACCCTCGGTATTGTGCCGGGGTTGGCAGCGGTCATTCTTTTGGGTAGCCAGCTAGGCGCTCTGTTTACTGCGGCTTCCACAAAAGAACTCATATTGGCAGGCGCCGGGCTTGTCGCTGGGGTTAGCCTGCTGATCGGGCTTAAGTACTATGCCAGCCAGCGTCAAGATGCCAACCGCCGCCAAGCAGCCAAAAAACGGCCTCACCGTGATGGGGAGTGATACTTGGCGAGCACTTCAGCGTAAAAGGCTGCTACCGCGGTGGCAAAGTTGGCAATATCGAACTCTTCGGCAAAATGGCTGGCCTGTTTGCCCAACTGCTGGCGTAGCACTGCATTATCTTTTAGCTCGAGGACTTTTTGGCCCCACGCCTGACGATTTTGCGGCGTTTTGAAGCCATTCACGCCCTGGCGCACTACGTCATCTATCCCGCTCGAGCGTACCGCCACCACGGGCAGACCCGCCGACATCGCTTCGAGAATCACCATCCCCTGGGTTTCCGACGTAGAAGCGAACACAAATATATCGCCCAGGTGATAGTAAAGCGCCATTTGATCAGGCGGCACCGCCCCCACTAACGTGACCCATGCGGTGAGCTTTAAAGTATCGATCTGATATTGAATCGCCTCGCGGTCCGGCCCGTCACCGATGAGCAGTAGATGAAAGTCCTCATGCCTTTGGGTCTGCAACTCGGCGAGCGCTTCCAACATAAAGCCAATATTCTTCTCTTTGCTAATGCGCGAGACGCTAATCAATATTTTGCGCGCGGGATCGATTGCCAGCCGCTTACGTAATACTTCTAACTCCCCCGCCTCGGCATGTGCAAAACGCTCCACATCAATGCCCGTGGGTTGCACTAGCGAGGGCGTTTTAACGCCGATCATGCGTAGATACTCCTCTGCGGAGTAGGTGGGCACGATCACCCCTTGGCAGCGGTTTGAGAAGTGCTTAATCAGGTAGTGCGAGATCAAATTACGAAAAAGCGCACCGGGCAGCGGCACAAAGTGGGCATAGTGCTCTAGGCGGGTATGATAAGTGTAGACCACCGGCACCTTCAGCCGACGCCCCATCAACAGCCCCATGGAACCAAGCCAAAAAGGGTGGTGAACATGAATTAAATCGGGCTTGAAGGCACGCAGGCAATGGCGAAAGCGGACGCTGAATGGGTTGGTTAGCCGGAACTCGCCCTTCTCACCAAATGCCATCAATGTCGGGATACGTTTTATCGACTTATCGTCCTGCCAGGCTTCTCGGTAGCGTGGCACTAACAGCTGGATCGAATGCCCTAAGTCGTGCAAACCATTGCGCAAGCGATCCACCGATACCGACACGCCGGACACAAACGGAAAGTAGTTATTGGATACCATCGCCACCCGCAAAGACTTACCCAAAAAGGGCGTTGGATCGATATCAAAGTCGGGATAGTAATGTCGGTCTTCAAAAATGAGCCGATATAAACGCAGTGCTAACAGCGTCAGCAAACCCACAATCAGTAAAAAGCGGGTATAGCTGACGTAAAAGAAGGCGTACACCGTTGACCCAACGCTACTCAGCACCCGCCACCAGCCGGGGCTATCCACATTTAAGCGTACCGGCGCAATGGCGACATTTTCGCCCTCGACATCAACAATAACGTAGTGATGAAAGCTACTATCGGCATCAATCAAAATGCCGCCGGCGCCACCCGTAGTGACGTAATCCACCCCATTAATCGTCTGCTGTGAAAAGAGCGTTAAGTTAGCGGAGAATACCGTATCCACATTATGTTCCTCCGCCAGTGCCATGATGCCATCAGCCAGCCGGGGGTCATTAAGGTAATTGTCGGCTTCAAACAGCGGCGCATCGCTCACTACGTTGTGCAGAGGCAAGCCAATAAACAGGAACCGGTGCTGTGCTTCGGAAGCCGCGAGCTCCCTGGAGAGCCAATCAAGCTGCCAGGAGGTGGACGACTTGCCCGTACCATCAAGAAAAATAAAGTGGCTATTGCCTGCAACGAAAGAGTAAAAATGCGGGCCAAAATACTCATAAAAAAGGTAACTGCCAAAATCACTGTCTTCGTTGTCGCCATAGGTGAGTAAGTACGGGACATTAAGCAGTTCCAGGCTGTGGTAGATCGCCTGATAGCTCTCCTGTTGACCTCCGCTGACGGCGTTACCTGCCGAGATAAGAAAGTCGATTCCACCCTGGTTGATCAGCGGCACAATCTCATCTTGAAAAACGTTTACCGAGTTATTGATATTACCCACCACGGCAAAACGGTAGTCGGTTCGCTCCGTCAACACCTCACGGATATCGGCCACCTGGAGAGTATGCACCGATTCAAACTCAGGTTCCGCCACGTACAGCCAAATTTGGTGAGCAATCAGGCCAACCACCAGGGCGAGATTAAGAGAGAAAAACAGCCGCAACCAGCGCTGGTGTGAGAGACGAAGAAAGGAACGTCGTGGCATTTAAAAGTGCTTTTTCAATGATAAATGGGGTGCACCGCTACTGCAGCGGTTCAAGCCTTAAAATGCCATTACTATACAGCAACACAGCAGCGCTGAGTCGAGTAGACGTCCCCGCGTTAGCGAGACTCACACCCGTTTAAGGTGGCTAGCAAACGCCTTGGTCCCGCTTGGTTGCGGTGCTCTCCTAGCCATATTCCCTGCCAAGTACCTAAGGCCAGGCGACCATCCCGTACCGCCAAGGTGAGTTGAGTACCTAGCAAGCTGGCAACGACGTGCGCAGGCATATCATCGGGTCCTTCCAGGGTATGACGAAAATAGGGTAAATCTTCAGGTACTAGGCGACTCAAGAAGGCATCCAGATCGTGGCGTACATCCGGATCAGTATTTTCATTGAGCGTTAACGAGGCGGAAGTATGCATTAACTGTAGGTGCAACATGCCGATATGAACGTCGTTCAAACATGGCAGCGCCCTGGCCACATCATCGGTAATAAGATGAAAACCGCGGCCCATCTCAGGTAAATGAATCTCTTGTTGGAACCACATAAACCCACCTTTTATTTGTTATGTAAACGAAGACACGTCATCACCAGCGTGCTCTTCTTGTGTGGCAAAATAACGACGGTTAATAGTATGACGACGACTAATAGCATGACGACTACTAATAGCATGACGGCTACCCGTAGGCGTTAGTGGCAGGCCTTAGACAATAAGTCCCTCACTCTCTGGCAGTATCGACACCCGCCCTGCCATCTCGCGCTGAATAAACTCAATAAAGGCACGCAGCCGAGTAGGCACATGTCTGCGCTGCTCATACACAGCATAAAAATCCGCGCGTATACTTTGCCATTCAGGTAGCAATGCTACCAATGCCCCGCTGGCAAGATGCTCGTTCACATCCCACCACGAGCGCAGCATGACGCCATGCCCATCCAAAGCCAAACGAGTGATCACCTCTCCATCGTTGCTGGCTAAGCGACCACTGACTTTTACAGACTGCGCCTGGGTTGGTTGGTTCTTGCACTCAAAGCGCCATAGCGGGAAATCACTGTCGTTCTCGCGAATCACCAAGCATGCATGCTGCTGCAAATCTGCCGGGGTTTGAATCGGCGATGCTTGGGCAATATAGGCAGGCGATGCGCAGAGTATCCGGCGATTAGTCAAAATTCGCCGGGCGACTAAACGTGATTCCGGCGGCTCCCCAACGCGAATGCCAATATCAAAGCCATGGTCGCTCAAGTTGAGCGGAAAATTGGTCAGTTCCAACCACCCTTCGACCTGGGGATGTTCGGCGCAAAAACGCGATAGCAATGGCGCAATATGACGACGACCAAAGCCGAACGTGGCGTTCACCCGCAATCGCCCGCTAAGCGCCTGATTAGCACGCTCACCCAATGAACTCTCCAGCTCATCAAGCTCATCTAAAATGAGCGCACCACGGGCCAGATAGCGTTCGCCCTCAGCAGTCAGCGTTAAACGCCGAGTAGTGCGGGCAGCCAACTCTACTCCCAGACGCGCTTCCAGCTGCTTTAAGCGCTTGCTTACCGCCGAAAGCGACAGCCCCAGCTCGCGTGCGGTCGCCGTTAAATTGCCTGCCCGGGCCAGATGCTGAAAAAACGCTAAATCATCCAGATACGCCATGCCACCTCAGCCATTCTCCACTTTTTCGCAACAATAGCTTGAATAGTAGCCTAATTATCTCTTCCTAAATAGCCGCTACACTTGATCTTACTAGCCGGCTTGCTAGCGGTCTTACTAGCACGCGCCAGACCCGACACTTACAACCTCATCGTCATCAATAAAAACCAAGGAGTCACCATGGCCCACCGTATTGCCATTATCGCCGGGGACGGCATCGGCACCGAAGTGATGCCCGAAGGCATTCGCGCGCTTGAAGCTGCGGCAAAGCGTTTTGATATTGAGCTTGAGTTCACTACCTTTGAGTTCGGCAGCTGCGACTATTATTTAGAGCACGGCAAAATGCTACCGGATGATTGGTTTGAGCAGCTAAAAGGCTTTGATGCACTGTTTTATGGCGCGGTGGGCTGGCCCGATAAAGTACCTGATCACATTTCACTGTGGGGTTCACTGCTGCAGTTCCGTCGCCGATTTGATCAGTACATCAATCTGCGCCCCTGCAAACTGATGCCCGGCATTAAAAGTCCATTAGCAGGCCGCGAACCCGGCGATATCGATTTTTATGTGGTGCGTGAGAACACCGAAGGCGAGTACTCAAGCGTTGGCGGCAAAATGTATGAAGGCACCGAGCGCGAAATCGTCATTCAGGAAACGGTGATGAGCCGCACCGGCGTTGATCGAGTGCTGAAATACGCGTTCGAATTGGCGCAAACCCGCCCGCGCAAGAAGCTTACGTCTGCCACCAAGTCCAACGGCATCTCAATTACCATGCCGTACTGGGACGAACGCGTGATCGAAATGGCGAAAAGCTACCCAGAGATCGCGGTAGATAAATTCCATATCGATATTCTGACCGCCAACTTCGTTCTTCACCCGGATTGGTTCGACGTCGTCGTCGGCAGTAACTTGTTTGGCGACATCCTCTCCGATTTGGGGCCCGCCTGCACCGGCACGATCGGCATTGCGCCTTCGGCCAATATTAATCCCGAAGGCAACTTCCCTAGCCTGTTCGAACCGGTACATGGCAGCGCACCAGATATCGCTGGCAAAGGTATTGCCAACCCCATCGGCCAAATCTGGTCAGGCGCCATGATGCTGGAGCATCTGGGCTACAAAGAAGCCGGTGATGCGATCGTGACGGCTATAGAAGAGGTACTTAGCGAAGGCAACAGCCAAGTTCTCACCCGCGACGTAGGCGGCCAAGGCACAACAGAAAGCCTGGGCAAGGCGATTGCAGAGAAGCTCATCAAATGAAACTGGCTAAATAGGGTTGTTGGTGAGCAATACCATGCTTAGCAACAGAAAAGCCTCGCTGGGCAAGACCCGCGAGGCTTTTTATGGCTGGCTAAAACGGATTAACTGGCCAGCTTGGCAGCTGTTTTCGCGACTAGCTCACCCTGGAAACGGGCAATTTTCAGTTCACGCTCATCGGGTTGGCGAGAACCATCGCCACCGGCGATGGTCGCAGCGCCATAAGGCGTGCCGCCGCTAACCTTGGAAATATCAAACTGCTCTTCCACACCGTAGCCAATCGGCACAATGATCATGCCGTGGTGGGCAAGCGTAGTCCAGGTAGAGGTAATTGTCATTTCATCGCCACCGCCTGTGCCGGTTGATGTGAACACACTGGCGACTTTACCGCGTAGTGATCCATTCGCCCACAGACCGCCAGTTTGATCAAAGAAAGTGCGCATTTGACCTGCCATATTGCCGAAGCGCGTCGGCGTGCCGACGATAATTGCATCGTAATCAGCAAGTTCTTGCGGAGTAGCTTCTGGCGTATCGTAATCCTGCTTACCGCCTGCGTTTTTAAATGCTTCCGCTGGCATGGTTTCAGGCACTCGCTTAACCGTTACTTCTACGCCGCTAACGCCTTTTGCGCCCTCTGCGACGGCATGTGCCATCGTATCGATATGGCCGTACATGGAATAATAAAGAACCAATACCTTTGTCATTGCTATCTCCTTGGCTACGTATCGCTTACATGAGTTGCTTACATGAGTTGCTTACATGAGTTGCTTACATGAATCGTTTTACATGAATGGCTTAGCGGTGCACTGGGCGTTTCCCCATGACTGCCCGTTCCCCCATAAAACAGTACCCTCAACATAGCGCACTCAAGCGTAGATAAAAGCGAATGTTTTCGTCCGCGGGCATCGATTTCATCGATGATCGCCCCCTTGCGCTTTATGAGATCCACCACTAACTTTTACATTGTTTAACTTTTAACGTATCCAAGGAGTCTGGAATGACGATTTTTGAAGCCCTGCGCAAGGATCATGATATTCAGCGTGATTTGCTTGCCCGCCTAGTCGAGACTCATGGAGACAGCGACGAGCGCGACTCACTCTACAAGCAGGTGAAAAAAGAGTTGCATGGTCATGCCGCCGCTGAAGAGCGGGCTTTCTACATCCCGCTCATGGAAATGGACCTGACCCAGGAAAAGGCACGACACAGCGTGGCCGAGCACCATGAAATTGACGAGCTTATAGAATTGCTTGATGAAACCGACTACAGCGCTACTCATTGGCTGACCCACGCCAAACAGCTTCAGGAGCTAGTGACCCATCATTTGGATGAAGAAGAGCAGGAAGTATTTCAACTGGCTGGCCGAGGCCTGAAAGATAAGCAAAAGACCGCGCTCGCCAGTGAGTACCATGAAGAGATGCAGCGCCAACGTTCGGCGTAGCCATAGCTACCGATTCATAAAGCGCTTATGCCTTCGGCATAGGCGCTTTTTTCATGCCCGCTCCTTTAGGCTTTTCACGAATACGCTGGGCTTTTTCACGCGAACGACCTCCAGGCTTGTGGCAACCGCCCAGCGTGGTAAACCTAGGTTGACTTATTGACGGGTAACGATACTGAAAACAATCTATTCAAGGAGCCGACAATGCTAGGCCAATGGCTCGACTGGTCGCTCGATGGGCAGCTTCCCGCCGCCAGCCAAGGCGTCTTCGCAAGCGGCACTTACCATTTGCATGCACCTGGCATTTTGGAATTAATCCCGAACCAAGTCAGTTCTGCCGCCCATGCATGCATTTACTCAGCCGCGGTCCATGGTAATGAAACCGCCCCGGTTGAATTAGTGGGTGAATGGTTAAGCGGCATAGAAGCCGGTAGCGTAACGCTTGGTGCCCCCGTACTGGTGATTTTAGGAAACCTGCCTGCGCTTAAAGCACAACAGCGTTTTCTTACTACCAACTTAAACCGGCTTTTTAACCGAGACCTCGACGCTGAAGGCGAAGAGCCAGACCGCGCCCGGGAATTAATGACCGCCGTGGATAATTTTTATGCGCGGCATTCAGCGCTCCCCAAGCTGCACTACGACCTGCATACCGCCATTAGGGATAGCCGATACCCCCGTTTCGTAGTGGAACCCTTTGCCGAGTCACCCACCAATACTCAACAGTGGGGCTGGTTAGCCGCCGCAGACATGCAAGCAGTATTGCATCAGCACCAACATAGCTGGACATTCTCCCACTACAGCAAGCATTATCACGCTGCTCAGGCATTTACCTTTGAATTAGGACGCGTGGCTCCTTTTGGCCAGAACGATATGGCATCACTAAAACCGATGCGTGCGTTGCTCACGGCGTTAAGTGAAGGCCGCTCCCCTGCCGATCGGCCAGCCGCTCAACTGCTTTTTTTCCAGGTTCAACACGAGTTAATTCGTCACTCCGAGAACTTTCAACTCTGTTTTTCTGAGGACACGGCCAACTTCAGCCGTTTCGAGCCGGGCACTCTGCTGGCACAAGACGGCGAAGCGGGTGATTTTCGGGTAGGCGATACGCCCCTCTACGTTGTGTTTCCTAATGCTAACGTTGAAGTAGGCGCCCGCGCGGCGCTGTTGGTAGCACCGATTACCTAGGGGCTCACCACGGCTAAAACAGTTTTAATACCGTCCTTGTGTTAGAAAGTTTGACAATAACAATAGCGTGGCGATATCAGGCCGCTCGACACCGATACGACTATCGTCGAGTGCTTAATGTGAAAAGGAGGGCGCGCATATTGCGTCCAGCCTGATAGAATCGCCCCTTTTTTCGCGCCAGCCGCATCACAGCCTGTTCTTGACAACCCGTTGCTGCGGCAACTCTGTACTGGAGCCAATGTTATGGCCGCTACGCCTACTCCCCTTGAAGTGCGTAATATTAAAAAACGCTTTGGCAATACGGAAGTTCTGAAAGGCCTTTCACTACAAGCCCAAAAGGGCGATGTGATTACCCTGATTGGTGCCTCTGGATCGGGTAAAAGTACTTTTTTGCGCTGCATGAACTTGCTTGAACAGCCCGACGAAGGCGATCTCATTGTTCACGGCGACCCTATCCGCTTTAAGACCACGAAGCACGGCCGCGAACCTGAAGATTGGAAGCAAGTGGTACAGATGCGCGCCAAGCTCTCCATGGTGTTCCAGAGTTTTAACCTATGGGCGCATATGACGTTGTTGGAAAACATCATCGAAGCGCCTATTCACGTGTTGAAAAAACCCAAAAAAGAAGCGTTAGAGCAAGCCCACGCCTTGCTTGACCGTGTGGGTTTAACGGCGCGCGCAGATGCCTACCCAGCGCAGATGTCAGGCGGCCAGCAGCAGCGTGGTGCCATTGCCCGCGCGCTGGCAATGGACCCTGAGGTCATGCTCTTTGACGAACCCACCTCCGCGCTGGACCCAGAGCTGGTCGGCGACGTATTGAAAGTCATGCACGGCCTCGCTGAAGAAGGACGTACCATGGTCGTGGTGACCCATGAAATGGGGTTTGCCAGGGAAGTTTCCAGCCAAGTGATTTACCTTCATCAGGGCCTGGTGGAAGAGGCTGGCCCGCCCGATCAAGTGCTTGGCAACCCGCAATCACCGCGCCTGCAGCAATTCCTGGCTCCTAAATACTGATCCGCGAGGCTCACCATGATTGATTTGCAAGGTTATGGTCCCCGGCTGATCGAGGGGGCAGGCGTTACCGTTCAATTAGCGGTACTGTCGCTGATTTTGGCGATTATTTTGGGACTACTGACGGCCAGTGCGAAGATGTCGCGCAATTGGATTTTAAGGCGTACAGCAACAGTTTACACCACGCTGATTCGCGGCGTGCCGGATCTCGTTTTGATGATGTTGCTGTTTTTTGGCGGTCAGATTGGCGTTAACGCTATCAGCGACATGCTCTATTACAGCTACGATATCGACATTTATATTAACTTCAATGCCTTCGCTGCGGGCGTGCTGACCATTGGCTTTATCTTCGGCGCCTATATGGGCGAAACCTTTCGCGGTGCCTTTATGGCGGTGGATAACGGTCAGATAGAAGCGGGCAAAGCCTACGGCATGAGCAGCAGCCTTGTCTTTCGCCGCATCCGCTTTCCGCAAATGATGCGCCATGCGTTACCGGGGCTATCCAACAACTGGATGGTACTGCTCAAAACCACCGCGCTGGTCTCGGTCATTGGCTTGACCGATATGGTGCGGGTGGCAGCAGAAGCCTCCCGAGCGACCCACGAGCCCTTTACCTTCTTGCTCCCCGTCGCCGTAGCGTACCTACTCATCGCCAGCGTATCCGAATGGATTTTTGCGCGCCTGCAGAAACACTACGACATCGGCTTTGGAGGTCAGTGACATGCTCGATATTTCCACTTGGTTCAATGACCTGCTAGCTGGCAACGTGATTTTCACGGCAGATACGCTGGGTTACTACTGGGAAGGCTTGGTCACGACCACCCAACTGGTATTTTTATCGCTGATTGCGGGGCTCATTCTCGCTGTACCACTGGCCATTATGCGCAGCTCGAAGCATAAATGGATTAGCCTGCCGGTCTACCTCTACACCTACGTATTCCGAGGCACGCCGCTGCTGATTCAGCTCTATATCATTTACTACGGTGTCGTGTTTATTGATGGTATTCAAGAGAGCTTTTTATGGCCAGTACTGCGCGAAGCTTTCTACCCGGCGCTTATCGCCTTTACGCTGAATACTGCCGCTTACACTACCGAGATTTTTCGGGGCGCCATCAAGGCCACGGCCCAAGGCGAGATTGAGGCCGCGCGCGCCTATGGCATGTCGCAGAATTTAATGATGCGTCGAATCATCTTACCCAGCGCCTTTCGTCGCGCCTTGCCCGCTTACGGCAATGAAGTGATCTTTATGCTTCACGCCAGCGCGATTGCCAGCGTGGTCACGCTGATGGATTTAACCGGTGCTGCCCGCTTTGTCTACGCCCGTTACTACGCTCCTTTCGAGGCATTTCTATTCGTGGCCGCGATTTATCTATGCTTAACCTTCGCGATTTTGTTCTTCTTCCGCTATCTCGAGAAAAAGCTACTCGCACATCTAAATCCATAAGTACGCCCACAAGATGCTTAATCATGGAAAAACGGTGCAATCGTCAAACAAACGTTAGTGCAAAACCCGGCAGCCTCTTTTCGTCAACGCCAACCTGGGTTAGTTTAATTGTCGGCTAACAACTATTTATCAGTTAAAAACTGGGATCACTCTCAAGTGAACCGCTTTCTACGGAGTAACAAGATGAAAAAACTACTATCCCTTTCATTGCTAGGCTTGGCAGTCGCTGCCGCTTCCTCGGCACAGGCCCGTGACTACGATAACGTGCGCATTGGTGTTGACGTCCCCTACGAGCCCATGGAGTTCCGCACTGCTGAAGGCGAGCTTACCGGTTTTGATATTGACCTTGGCAACGAGCTGTGTGACCGCATGGGCGTTACCTGTGAGTGGGTCGAACAAGAGTGGGACGGCATCATCCCTGGCCTTATGTCACGCAACTATGACGCCATCATGTCGTCAATGACCATTAACGATGAGCGTCGTGAGCAAGTGCTGTTCTCTGACCCCTACATCACCATGCCTTCTGCATGGTTCGCTGCTAGCGACCTGGGCATCAGCGAAGCCACTAAAGAGACGCTGGAAGGCATGACCATTGGTGTTCAGCGTGGCACCCTGCAGGACAACTACGTGACTGACAACTTCAGCGACGTTGCTGATATCAGCCGCTACTCCACTGCCGACGATATGGTCCTGGATATGGAAGCCGAGCGTTTGGATATCGTTTTCCTCGACTTCCCGATTGGCCAATCCACGCTGCTGGAAAGCGAAGACGGTGACTACGTTGTGGTCGGCGAGCGCATCAGCGAACCGAAGGAATACTTCGGTGACGGCTTCGGTATCGCCTTCCGCCAGCGCGACGAAGCGCTCGCTGAGAAATTCAACGAAGCCCTGGCCGAAGTGCAAGAAGACGGCACTTACGACGAAATCTATAACCGTTATTTCGGTGAAGAAGACGCAGAGTAATCTGCTCTCGCCTCCCCGGTGCAACGCCGGGGAGGCATCGCAATATTAAGCCTTGGAAACGCCTCTACCCCTTTAAACGCCTCGCTTCTAAACACCTGTATTTAAACACCTAGCTTCCCTCTCTCAATCACCTGCTTGCCCACTCATTTAGCAAGAGCCTGTTGTAAGAGACGCCATCATTGGTCTAAACCGGGTAAACTCCATAGCGTGTTCATCGCGACGTTGAGAAAGATGAGAAAATTGCGCCGATGCAACGAACTCGCGCATGTGATGCCGGTCTTTACTTATCAACGGAATCTTACAAGGAGGTATCATGGTTGAAAAAACAGCCGGTCATGCAATAGCACATGAGGCTGCTGCAACATTGCGCCCTTCTTCCCACTGGACCGGTTGGGGCCAGTGGCTGGCACTGGTAACCATGACCATTGATCACCTCACTCGTTACATACTCCCCGGCGATTGGGATTTGAGCTGGGCGGGGTCTTCCATTGGCCGTATTGCCTTTCCGCTGTTTGCCGCCATGGTGGCGTGGCACGGGCTATTTAATACCCGAAACCCGTTGCGTTACTCGCGGCGAATTTTGATCATCGGCCTGGTCGCCCAACTCCCCTATATGATGATGCCGCGTACGTCAGACGCCTTTATCTTGAATGTCTGCTTTACCCTGGCCAGTGGTTTAGCGTTAGGAGCGCTGGTGCGTCAAGGATGGCAGCATTACCAGCAACAAACCTTGACGATGCCTTGGCTGCTGGCCGGTGCTGCGCTGGGTGTTACCGTGTGGTATCTACTAGGGTTCTGGGTGGAGTATGGCCATAACGGTTTACTGCTGATTCCGCTATTAATGTTTGCTATGCATTCGCTAAGCCAAGCAGACAGCGATTTTCAATCGCGCCTCTGGGCAGGTTTAGCGGCCTTCCCGGTCCTTTGGATCGCAGGGCAAATGAATGCATCCGACATGGCCAAATCGTTTACCGTCGGTACCTGCGTGGTGGTACTGATGCTTGCCGCGGGTGTCGCCCAGCGTATTCCTGCTCTTAACCTGGCGATGCCGCGTCGTTTATGGCTGGCATGGTATCCCGGCCATTTTGCGTTAATCGCGTTATGGTTACTGCTTAGCGGTCAGTTGGCTTAATTGCCTATAGCATTTCATCGCGCATCCAGGGTTCGAAGCGACATAACCTCGCTCGTCCCTGGGTTTTGGCACGATACATCGCAATATCCGCCTGTTTGAGTACTTCCTCGTGCTCACATAAGGATGCCGTAAAGCAGGTATAGCCCATGCTTGGAGTGACCTTTATCCCCCTATTTTCAAGCCAATAGGTAGGTGAGAGGGCGAGTTGAACCTTATGCATATACGTCTCAGCACTGATCTCTAACGCCTCATCTGAGCACTTATCAAATAGCGCTAATAGTACAAACTCATCGCCGCTAAGCCGGGCGGCCAAATCGCCTTCAGCCAAACAACTTTCTAAACGGCGCGCGACCTGTATCAGCAAACTATCCCCAGCGGAGTGGCCCAACGTATCGTTAATCAACTTGAAATGATCTAAATCTAAAAACATCAGCAGCCCTCCCCGCTTTTCTGCTTCATGTTCATCACAGAGGGAGGCCAAACGTTCGATCAAAAGACGCCGATTGGGTAAGTCGGTCAGCGCATCATAGAAAGCTTGACGGTAAATAATGGCTTCAGCGCGTTTTCGCTCGGTGAAGTCTTCAACAATAGCCACCCCACCGATGATCTCATTGCCTGCACTATGCACACCGTTAAAAAATGCACGTAAAGGCGTACCAGCGCTTGCTCTGGGCAAATAAAATGTTCCCTCGTAATAGCCGGTTCCCTTGGCCAGCGCATCACGGACGGCCTTAGCGACTCTCGCATCAGCGGCGCGGTCCAACATCCGGTAGCCGAGCAACTGCGCGCGATTCACCTGCAAAATTCTAAGCAGTTTATGGTTGCAATCAGTTACTTGGCCATGCTCATCAAAATGCAACACCCCCAGTGGTGAGTTTTGAAAGATGGAGCGGTAGCGGTTTTCACTCTCTTGCAACTGCGCTTCTCGGGCGGACATGCTCACCCGCAAAGCAATGTTGTCGTGGATAATTCGGCTTAAACGGCGGCTGGTCGTAATAATCAGGCCTAGGAACAAGCAAAGCATGGTGCCAATTAAAATTGCCAGCGTTGACCCCAGTAATAAAAACTGCACGAGTAAGGGGAGTATGATCGGCAGCACAAAACCCAGCGCCACCCACCATACGGCGGACAGTGTCGTCACCCCGCCCGCGGCAATGCCCGCCAAAACGATCGAAAGCGCCGCCACTTGGCCATGATTTTCACCGGTAAAGAGAACAACCCCGCCGGCTCCCCACACACAGCCAGCGGCAATCGCCCCGGCACTAAACCGATATAGCCAACGGCGACGGCGCTGTTGCAGCGCAGGTAAGCGGCGAAAATAAGAGGCCAAGGCAAGACGAGCCAGCGATACAACGACCAAAAGAGCGAGCCAGGTGAGCAGTATCCAACTCGTCACCACCGGCCACATCGCTGCCACTAACAGCGCGCCTGCCAACACACTGCTAAGCACCGGTTGCCAAAGATTATCGTACAGCAATCGTACTTTTTCGCTATGTAAGCGATTTATAGTGAGATGATGATCACGGTGATAACCACTACGCAGCCCGGACGTTGTGCCAGTATTTGAGAAGTGAGGCATACAGACTACCGTCGAAAAGGAGAAATGACTTATAAGCCTTTTTTACTAGCCTATTTTTATTTTGGTTAATTTGTAATCTATTTACGCCGATTAAGCGAGAAAAGTTTGATTATTATTGAAATATAAAAAAACCGCCTGAGCAGGCGGTTATAAAATTACGGGTTATCATCAAAGCTTAAACTGGGGGGCGGTGCCTCAGGCAAGAGTGCCTGGCAGGCGCGCACTTTTTCCAGCAATTCAGCATGGTTAGGCGCTAGGATATTGATGTGAGCAAGCTTGCGCCCGGCACGCTCGGCTTTGTCATAGCGATGCAGATGCGAATCGTCAAGTGCCAAGATCGCTGCATTATCGCCCTCACGGCCAATGACATTGACCATACAGGTAGGTGCTATCGCCTGGGTACTTCCTAGGGGCAAACCCTGAATCGCACGCAGATGATTTTCAAACTGGCTGGTCACCGCGCCGTCCATCGTCCAATGCCCGGAATTATGCACACGGGGCGCCATTTCATTGGCCAGCAGGCTGCCATCGCGAGTCTGAAACAGCTCAAGGGCCAGTACACCGACATAATCCAACTCATTCAACAGTGCACGAATATAGCTATCCGCGGTTTTCTGAACACTTGCGTCCAGGTCTGGTAGCGGCGCCACGGAGTAACGCAGAATACCATCCACGTGTTGATTTTCCGCCATGGGGTAGAAGACCACCTCGCCATCGCGACCGCGGACAGCAATCATCGAAACTTCGCGTACAAAATCAACGAACTCCTCAACGACGAGCTGCGAGTGGCCAATAGAGTTCCACGCCTCTTGCGCCTGCTCAGGCTGTTTCAGCACCGCCTGGCCTTTGCCGTCGTAGCCCTCGGTAACCGATTTAGCAACGACCGGGCAGCCCAATTCACGGGCGGCGGCTTCAAGCTGTTCGGCGCTCTCAACGATACGATAAGCGGCTGTCGGGATACCTAAGCGATCAAACAGGGCTTTCTCTTCGACCCGGTTCTGGCACACTTCAATGGCACGGCTACTGGGGTAGACCGGTTTATGCTGCTCAATTTCCCGCACCAGTTGAACAGGCAAGTGCTCAAATTCGTAGGTCACCACATCGACGTTGGCCAAAAACTCGGCCAGGCGTTGGTTATTCGGGTCAACCATCACCTCGCCAATGCCCGCACTGGGGTTACCCGTGGTATCCAGAAAGGTGAAGCGGTTACCCAACGGGTAACCCGCCAATGCCAACATGCGACCTAGCTGGCCTGCGCCCAAAACGCCGATATTTTTGATAATGTCTGAATTCATGGCCGAGCCTCTTTATTCTGCTTCCGGCTCGGGGCGCGGGTCGGGGTTATCGAGTACTTTCTGGGTCTGCTCGGCGCGAAACGCTTCGACAGCATTGCGTACGGCTGTATCTTGCAGGCCGACGATCTGCGCCGCCAATAAACCTGCATTGGTGGCACCTGCTTTGCCAATCGCCAGCGTTCCCACCGCAATACCGCCCGGCATTTGCGCAATCGAGAGCAGCGAATCCAAGCCCTTAAGCGCTTTGGACTCCACCGGCACACCCAGTACCGGCAGTGGCGTTTGCGAGGCCACCATGCCCGGCAAATGAGCAGCGCCGCCGGCCCCCGCCACAATGACCTGTAAGCCACGCTCGGCAGCACTCTTGGCGTAATCGAACAGCAAGTCAGGCGTGCGGTGGGCAGAGACCACGCGGGTTTCATAAGCAACGCCCAAATGCTCCAGCATGGAGACGGCGTGCTCCATGACTGGCCAGTCGGACTTAGACCCCATGATCACGCCCACCTTGGGTGCGCTGTTCGACGACATGCAAAACTCCTCGGCCCACCGGCCTTTAAAAGCGAGACTAAATTGAAAAAACGGCGTGCGCCGACCCAGGCACACACAAAAATAGGAAGGCGGATAGTTTACCAGAGCTAGCCCGTTTAAGGGCTTTGCAGCGGTCGTGAAATTTTCATCAAAATAGGCATTGAAAAGCGCCCGAGTTGGCGGCATTGTGTGCTTGTCATTTCAGACTGATGGAGCCACATGAGCACGGCACGCACAACTGCCACTGCGGAACAGCTTGATCCTCCGCGAAGCAGCCCTGACCTCGATGTCAGGGAACTTGAAAAACGTACGCGCTTAATGCGTATTATCACGCGTCTGATCGCAGTATCAGACCTAGGAAGCCGAGAAATTGCCCGTCGGGCCGGGCTTCCCGTTCAGAAAATTAGCGACCTGCTCGCCGGAAGGCTTGAGCACCTGGGGGTGGATGAACTCCTCGTCCTACGTCGCACGTTAGAGCTGGAGGCGCCATAGCCGATAGCCAATCAACGCCTCGCTTGCGCGAGGCGTTTTCGTTTACATTTGCTTAATCTTCGCGCTGCTCAAACGCCTCTGCAGCCTGAATCGCCTCTTTTTGGGAAGTATGCTCCGAGACGACAACTTCGTTTTCGGGCACTGACTCATCGATGACTAACCATCCTGTGATTGTCTCCTTAAGATCGGTGGCTTCAATGACCGGTTCGATACGTGCTTGTCTGGACATGTTGATCTCCTTGTCAATGTTGACGGTTACGCTTTTCGCTCGCTAAAACTGAGCGTTACTAAATTCATCTACTGACTCTTCATCGGATGGAGGGCGATTTAGTTCGCTGCAAGGGCACCCCTTATGAACACACTCCCTCCCCCCAGGATGACCAGCGGCGCAGGCGGTACAACAGTAGGCGCGTCCTTCCGTGATGGCCGCCTGCTCGCTAGAGACGTGATGCTCACAGCCTGGGCAGGCACAGACTCCCATGTCTGTCATAATGGCTTCTCCCTGGTTAACCATGGTTGGCGACATACATAGCGTAGAAGACAATGCCGGGGTAGGGAAAACCCAACGCGAATACCAAATCAGGCTTTGGCTCGTCCTCGTCTAGGGAGTTGGAAGAAATATTCCTGCAAACGCGACTATTGCCACCACCATCCAGGCAGGCAGTTTCCACACGGTAAGCAGCAAAAAGCCCGTGAGCGCCAGCACAAACTCATAAGGCCCGATAATGGCGCTGGTCCACACCGGCTGATAAAGCGCGGCGCCTAAAATGCCCACCACCGCCGCGTTGGCACCACGCATCAGCGCCTGGGCGCTGCCCCATTGGCGAAATTGATTCCAAAACGGCAGCACGCCCACAAGCAGCAAAAACCCCGGTATGAAAATCGCCAACAGTGCTAACAGCGCTCCCAGCAACCCGTTTATGCCCGGCAGCAACGCCCCCAAGTAGGCTGCAAAGGTAAATAACGGCCCTGGTATCGCCTGGGCCGCGCCGTAGCCTGTCAAAAACGCATCCGACGTTACCCAACCCGTCTGCACCACTTCGGCTTCCAGTAATGGCAGCACCACATGCCCACCGCCAAATACCAGCGCGCCGGAGCGGTAAAACGCATCAGCAATATCCAGCCAGGCTGCCATCCCCGCCAATAGCGGCAGAACAATCAAAAGCCCACCAAATAGTCCCAGCGCCACCATGCCTGCCTTACGCGTTACTGGCAAATGCAGCGACTCACTTGGCGTAGCGACAGCGCTATCGCGACACAGGGCTAGCCCGGCTAAGCCACCCAACACAATCGCCGACACCTGGCCCAGCGGGCCACTGACCAGCACCACCGTAAATACCGCCGCAAGCGCGATTCCCGCGCGGGTTTTCTCCGGGCAGAGGTTACGCGCCATGCCCCATACCGCATGGGCCACAATCGCCACCGCGACCACTTTTAAACCGTGAACAATGCCGCTGGCAATCGGCCCATCCAGCACCGCTGCACCAAACGCAAACAGCACCAGCACAATGGCCGAAGGCAGCGTAAAGGCCAGCCACGCCATTGCCGCGCCCCAGGGGCCAGCACGCATCAGGCCCAGTGCAAAGCCCACTTGGCTACTGGCAGGTCCGGGCAAAAACTGGCACAGCGCGACTAAATCAGCGTAGGCGCTTTCGGTTAACCACTGCCGACGCTCGACAAAGGCGGTGCGAAAATAGCCCAGGTGCGCCACCGGGCCACCAAAGGACGTTAAGCCCAGCGCTAAAAATGCCCAAAATACCTCGCCTATACGCCCGCGCACCGGTTCCTGATCTGCCATCGTTTCCCCCGCTTTGCCATTGATGTTTAGCTACAAAAAAAGCGCAAGGCTTTAATATTACGCCTTGCGCTTGACGGCTTCATGACAGTGCTTTCACATTAGCCTCATACCCATATTTTCATGCCATGAGTGCGGGCTACTCTTGATCGGTCACCGCGCCGGTGCTGGCGGAACTGACAAGGCGTGCATATTTAGCGAGCACGCCGCGGGTGTAACGCGGCTCAGGCCGCTGCCATGCCGCCCGCCGACGCATAATTTCGTCCTCGGCCACGTGCATCTCGATAGTGTCAGCCTCGGCATCAATGGTGATGATGTCACCATTTTCCACCAATGCCAGCGGGCCGCCATCGAAGGCTTCCGGTGACACATGCCCGACCACGAAACCGTGGCTGCCGCCCGAGAAGCGCCCATCGGTAATCAGCGCGACGTCGTTGCCCAAGCCTCGGCCCATAATCGCGGAAGTCGGTGTCAGCATTTCGCGCATACCAGGTCCGCCTTTCGGCCCTTCATAGCGAATCACCACCACGTCGCCCGCGACCACAGTACCATCGTTAATGCGCGCCTGGGCCTCCTCTTCCGAGCCAAACACCCGCGCCGAACCAGAAAAGCGTGTGCCTTCCTTGCCGGTGATTTTCGCGACAGCCCCTTCCGGTGCCAGGTTGCCGTAGAGCATACGCAAATGGCTTTCCGCTTTAATCGGATTACCCAGCGGTGCAATGATCGGCGGCTCGGCAGGGTAAGGTTCAACCTCAGCAAGGTTTTCTTCCAGCGTTTTACCGGTGACGGTTAAACAGTTGCCGTTGAGTAGGCCTGCGTCCAATAGCATTTTCATTAGCGGCTGAATACCGCCAATCGCTACCAGCTCGCTCATCATATAGTGGCCGCTGGGGCGTAAGTCAGCGAGTACCGGCACGCGCTTACCAATTTCGGTAAAGTCCGCCAGGGTCAGTTCCACGCCAATGGTGCGCGCCATCCCAATTAAGTGCAGTACCGCGTTGGTAGAGCCACCCAGTGCGATGGTGACCGTAATCGCGTTCTCGAACGCCTCACGAGTCATGATATCGGAAGGTTTGATATCGTCGGCCAGCAGCGCCAGCACCGCCTCGCCTGCTGCTTTGCAGTCGTCGCGCTTCTCTTGGGAAATAGCATTCTGTGCCGAGCTACCCGGCAGGCTCATGCCCAGCGCTTCAATCGCAGAGGCCATCGTGTTCGCGGTGTACATACCGCCACAGGAGCCTGGGCCGGGAATGGCGGTTTCTTCGATGTTTTTAAGCTCGATCAAATCGATATCGCCGCGGGAGTGTGCGCCCATCGCCTCGAAGACCGAAACGATATCGGTGTGCCCTTTGCCAGGCATGATTGTACCGCCATACGCAAACACACTGGGGCGGTTCAAACGCGCCAAGCCCATCAGGCAGCCCGGCATGTTTTTATCGCAGCCACCGATCGCCACCAGACCATCAAAGCCTTCGCAGCCGGCCACGGTTTCGATGGAATCGGCGATCACTTCCCGCGACACCAGCGAATACTTCATGCCTTCGGTGCCGTTAGCGATACCATCAGAAATCGTAATGGTATTGAAAATCACACCTTTACCACCACCTGCATCGGCGCCATCGCGAGCAAACTCGGCCAGCTCATTAATGTGGCTGTTGCACGGCGTCACCATGCTCCAGGTAGAGGCAATGCCCACCTGGGGCTTTTGGAAATCGGCATCATTAAAGCCCACGGCGCGCAGCATGGCGCGGCTAGCGGCTTTGCCTGGACCATCGACCACTTTGGCAGAATGACGGCGGGAGTTGTTGTTCGGGTCTGTCATGGATATTTTCTCTTAGCTTGGCTCACGGTATCTGCATAGCTTGGCGATATATCTTCCATCCCGCAAGACGATTAACTTATGGCACCATACACATAACCGCCCTACCTCCGCTGTGAAGGAATTATCCATTAAGGAACATCGTGCATGTCTGCAAAACCGCTGCTCTCACAAACACCGCTAACGCCGGGCTTTATGGTCGTGCACGCCAATCGGCTGGAGGACCTGCGTGGCTTGGCGGTGGAGTGGATGCGCCTTCACCCGCTGGCGCCATTGGAGAACGAAACCATTCTGGTGCAGAGCAATGGCATTGGGCAGTGGCTGAAGCTGGCGCTGGCGGAAGACCCGGCCCAAGGCGGTGCGGGGATTGCCGCGGCACTGAACGTCACGCTGCCGGCACGTTTTCTGTGGCAGGCCTACCGCACGGTGCTGACTCACCTGACGCACGATGAGCATGCGGTGCCGGAAACCTCGCCGTTTGATAAGTCGCGGTTGATATGGCGACTGCTGCGCCTGTTGCCCAGCCTTGCCGAGCAGGAAGCGTTTGCCCCGCTGGCGCGTTTTTTAAACGTTGACCGCGACCAGCGCAAACACTATCAACTGGCCGAGCGGTTGGCGGACCTGTTCGACCAGTATCAGGTGTACCGTGCCGACTGGCTGGATGCTTGGGCAAAGGGCAACGATGTATTGATTACCGCCCGCGGCGAAACCCGCCCACTGGAAGCCCACCAACTGTGGCAACCAGAGCTATGGCGTGCCCTGCGCGACGATGTGGCGATGACGCAAGGCGAAGCGGGTCTTAACAGCAGTCGCGCCCAGGTACATAGCCGCTTTTTAGACGCCGCTGTTCACCTTGAAGGCCAGGCGTGCCCACCCGGTTTGCCTCGGCGGCTGATCATCTTCGGCATCTCATCGCTGCCGCAACAGACGCTTGAAGCACTGGCGGCGCTCTCGCGCTGCTGCCAAATCGTGCTCTGCGTGCACAACCCTTGCCAGTACTACTGGGCAGATATCATCGAGCACAAAGACCTGCTGCGCGCCAGCCGTTACCGCCAGCGGCGTAAGGCAGGCATGCCCGATGCCCTGGACGTACTCGGTACCGGCGACGTCGACGACGCCCTGCATTTGCACGCCCAGCCGCTGCTGGCCGCTTGGGGCAAACAGGGTCGCGACTATTTACGCCTGCTTGATGAGCACGACGATTCGGGCAACTACCAAACCCTGTTTGAACAGCAGGCGCTGCGCATCGACATGTTCGAGCCGTTCAGCGACGAACGCCCCTGCCTGCTCAGTCAGTTACAGGACGATATCCGCGAGCTGCGCCCAGTGGCGGAAACCCAAAATCACTGGCCCGCACTAGACCCGGCCAGCGATGACTCCATCGTGTTCCATATCGCCCACGGCCCCCAGCGCGAAGTAGAGATCCTTCACGACCAGCTGCTGGCGGCCTTCAGCGCCGACCCCGAATTGCGCCCGCGAGATATCATCGTCATGGTGCCGGACATCGACCGCTACGCGCCGCATATTGACGCCGTATTCGGCCAGTACCGCGCCTCTTTCGGTGGCTATAACGCAAACGCCCGGCCCGACGACCCCCGCTATATCCCCTACACGCTTTCGGATCAGGCCAGCCGCCATCGCCTGCCGCTGATGATTGCGCTGGAAAAATTGCTGCGCCTGCCGGAACTGCGACTCTCGGTCAGCGACCTATTAGACCTGTTGGAAGTGCCCGCACTGCGTACACGCTTTGGTATCGACGAGAACGACCTGCCCACCCTGAGCCGCTGGATCGAGGGTGCAGGCATTCGTTGGGGGCTTAACGCCGAACAGCGCACCCGGCTGGATTTGCCCCAAGGGCTGACCCAAAACACCTGGGCGTTTGGCCTGCGCCGCCTATTACTGGGTTACACCGTCGGCAGTGCGGAGGCATGGCAAGGTATTGAACCATTCGATGATATTGGCGGGCTGGAAGCATCGCTGGCCGGGCCGTTAGCGATCCTGCTGGAGAAATTAGAAAACACCTGGGAAACCTTCTGCCAGCCCACCGATGCCGCCACCTGGGTGGCCCGGTTGCGCGAACTGCTGGAAACTTACTTTCTGACCGACGACGCTCAGGAAAGCGTCATGCTCACCAAGCTGGAAACCGCGTTACAACAACTGCTGGACAGCACCGAAGAGGCCCAGCTTTTTGATCCCCTACCGCTTTCCATGGTGCGCGAACACTGGCTGGGGCAAATCGACGAGCATAGCCTTTCCCAGCGCTTTCTGGCCGGGGCAGTCAACTTCGCCACGCTAATGCCGATGCGGGCGATCCCCTTTAAGCACGTATGCTTGTTGGGCATGAACGATGGTGAGTATCCGCGTTCACAGCCGCCACTGGATTTCGATTTGATGGGCAGCGACTACCGCCCCGGCGATCGCTCACGCCGCGAAGATGACCGCTACCTGTTTTTGGAAGCACTGCTCTCCGCCCGCCAGCAGCTTTACATCAGTTGGGTCGGTCGCAGCCAGATCGACAACAGCCCCATGCCGCCCTCAGTGCTGGTCGGGCAGCTGCGCGATCACCTCGCGGCAGGTTGGCGCACGCAAACTGGCGAGCCTTTGCTCGATGCCTTGACCACCGAGCACCCGCTGCAACCATTTAGCCGCCGCTACTTTACCCAAACCACCAGCGACTCCCCCGCCCAGGCGCGACTGTTCACATACGCTCACGAGTGGCACGCTCTGCACGCACCGCAAAGCGAAAGCCAATCAAGAGAGAGACCAGCGGCGCTTAAACAAGATAGCGAACAGCAAGGTGCGTTGACCCTGGCTCAACTGGGCAGCTTTCTACGCGAACCGGCCAAGGCATTTTTCAACACTCGCCTCGGGGTCTACTTCGAGCAGGAAGAACTTACCCAGTTAGATGTAGAGCCTTTCACGCTGAACGGGCTACAGAATTGGCAGTTACAGGATCAGTTAATCGCCGCCCAGCGCCACGCCGTGGATAACGGCCTACCGCGAATAGAAGCGCTGCACGCCGCGCTGGAACGCTTCAAGGGCCAGGGTGTGCTGGCCGTGGGCGCCTTTGGCGAGCGAATGCGCGAAACTCTGGCGGAACCGATGGAGGCGCTGTTTGGTGCCTACGAAGAGGCGCTGCAGGAGTGGCCACACGTAGTGGCCGCACCCCAAGCAGTTTATGTTGAAGGAAGAGTCACATTGGAAGACTGGCTAGGAGAGCTACGCCAGGATGAGGCAGGTAACCGCTGCCGCTTATTGCTGCTCAGCAGCAGCCTGATTAGCCAAGGGCGCGGCCGGGGCCAGTACCGTTGGCAGCACCTGCTACGCCCGTGGGTAGCGCACTTGGCAGGCAATAGTGAGCAACCACTGACCACTCAGCTACTCTCAAAAGCGGGCCATGTGCGGCTGGAACCGTTAGACGCCGAGAATGCCCGTTACCAGCTAGAAACCATTCTCAGTGCCTGGTGCGATGGCATGCAGGCACCGCTGCCGCTGGCCCCTCAGGCCGCCTTCGCGTGGTTAGCCAAGCTGGGCACGCCTGAATCCGAAGCCGACAGCGACGCCTATGCCGCCGCCGAAGCCATCTATGAAGGTGGCCGCTTCCAGACCGGCGAAGTCGCCCAAAGCGCCTACCTTTCCCACCAATGGCCGAGCTTTGAACGGCTGTTTAACGAGCGCGCCCTGGCCCACCGCTTCGCCTCGCTAACCGAAGCGCTCTATGCGCCGCTGCACCGTTCGGTCAAGGATTAAGTATGTTTTTGGCTGAGCGATAAAATCCGTTTGGCTAGGGCGATCATCTCCGGGTCGCCGGTGTTCTTTTCCGGCACATCGGAAAGCTTGATCACCGGCAGCCAGCCCTGCCCCTCGGGGCGTGCCTCGACCATTTTGACCACCATGTTCATCGGCTCAACGCCCACATCGTTAGTGAAGTTGGTGCCGATACCGAACGCCATGCCGATACGTTCCTGACAAAAGGCCTGAATACGCTCGACTTTCTCAGGCGTCAGCGCATCAGAGAAGATAATCGTCTTGCTCAACGGGTTGATGCCCAGACGCTCGTAGTGCGCAATGGTTTGCGAAGCAAAATCGATTGGATCGCCGCTATCGTGGCGAACGCCATCAAACAGCTTGGCGAATTTCTTATCGAAGCTGTCAAAAAAGGCATGCGAGGTAAACGTATCCGTCAAGGCGATACCCAGATCCCCTCGATACACATCGACCCAATGTTCAAGGGCAAGGCTATTGGCCATTTTGAAGCCAAAGCGGGCACCGTGGAACATAAACCACTCATGGGCATGGGTACCGATTGGCTTGACACCGTGGCGCATGGCCAGCAGCACATTACTGCTACCCGTAAACGATTCGCCACCGTGATGGTGAAGCGCACCGACCACACGGTCGTGAACATCAAACGAAAAGCGCCGCCGAGTACCAAACTCGGCAATCTTCAGCCCTAATCGGCGGTAGAGTTCGATCTTCTCCTGCGCACGCTGCTCGATCATTGCATCGGCCTCTGGCGTGATCGTGACACCACGCAGCCGATACCAAAGCTCGCTGATCAGTGCCATCAGCGGCACTTCCCATAGAATAGTGCGATACCAAGGCCCCTCGATAATCACCGAAAGGTCGTTCCCCTGCTGCTCGACAATGACCTCACTGGGGTCGTAATGGAACCCGGCCAGGAAGTCGAGATAAGTCGGGTCGAGGTAGGGGCAGGTTGTTTCGAGATAGCGCTTCTCCTCATCACTCAGGCGAAGATCCGCCATCTGATCCACTTCGCGGCGCAGCGCAGCACCGAAGCCATCAGGAAAATCGTGCTCGCCACGGTTAATAAAGGCGTAGCGCGCCTGGGCATAAGGAAAGCGTTTGATCACGGCGTTCTGCATCGTGATCTTGTAAAAGTCATTATCCAGCAGCGATGTCAGCATGAGATCCCATCGTTAGAGTGAACCGAAGCCGCCGGTAGCGTAAACTCATTGCTCCAAGAGTGGCTCAGCGACAAGATTATCAGGTGGCGGGGCTCTCATACAGTCTACGGCTCGTGTTGAGGCTGGATATATGCCTGCCTCGGCACCGAGAACCGATTGTTTTATATCATCGATTACCGGAGATCAGTGATGAGCCAGCCCGCTCCACTCAACCCATTAAGCCTGCCGCTTCACGGCAGCCGGCTGATAGAGGCCAGCGCGGGCACCGGCAAAACCTTCACTATCGCGCTGCTTTACGTGCGGTTGGTGCTCGGCGGCCACCGCGTTGACGATGACACGGCATTTGTACGTCCGCTCACGCCGCCGGAAATCCTGGTGGTTACCTTTACCAACGCCGCCACCCAAGAGCTACGCGAACGTATCCGCAACCGGCTGGTAGAAGCCGCCGAAGTGTTTCGCGCTGATGGCCAAGAAAGCGATTCACTGCTGCTAGAACTCCGCGACCAATACGACCCCGCCACTTGGCCCGCCTGTTCGCGGCGCCTGGCGCTGGCCGCGGAATGGATGGACGAAGCCGCGGTTTCCACCATCCACAGCTGGTGCTACCGCATGCTGCGAGAACACGCCTTCGACAGCGGCAGCCTGTTCTCCCTCAACCTGGAAAACGACCAGCGCGAACTCGAACAGGAAGTGGTGCGCGACTACTGGCGCAGCTTCTACTACCCGCTGGACAGCGACGCCCTCGGCACTGTCATTAGCTACTGGAAATCACCAGACGACCTGCACATCCTGGTACAGCGGCTACTGCCCGAAAGCGAAGCGCTGGGGGGCGAAAAGCCCGAGCCCAGCGACACCCTGGCCGCCACTCAGGCCGAACGCGCCGCAAAGCTCAGCGAACTCAAAGCGCCTTGGTCCGCCTGGCTGGATGAGCTGGTGCCCGCACTGGAAGACGCCGCCAAACGCAAAGCCTTCAAAGGCCAAAGCTTTAACGCCAAAAGCCGCGCCAACTGGCTAGGCGCGCTACGCGAGTGGTGCGAAACGGAGGCCGACCGCCCCGCGCTCACCGACGCCGCCTGGAAACGCATGACGCCTGACGGCATGGCCGACATCTGGAAAGAGGGCACCCCCCCCTGTCCGCACGTATGGGCAGCGCTAGCGCAACTACCGGCCGCACTGGCTGCCCTGCCCGAGCCGCGCAACGACCTACTGATTCACGCTGTGCAGTGGTGTCGTGCCCGTATGGAACGCGAGCAGGAGCGCCGCGCGGAGATGGGCCCTAACGACCTACTTACGCAGCTAGACCGCGCCCTGCAAGGCCCCAATAAAGAAGCCCTGGCCACGCAGATCCAGCGCCAGTTTCCCGTGGCGCTGATCGACGAGTTTCAGGATACCGACCCGGTCCAGTACCGCATTTTTAATGCCGTGTATGACGTCGCCCAGCCCCGCCGTGACAGCGCCATCCTGCTGATTGGCGACCCCAAACAGGCGATTTACGCGTTTCGCGGTGCGGATATCTTCACCTACCTGCGGGCCCGGCACGATACCGATGGCCGCCATGTCACGCTGGGCACCAATTTCCGTTCCAGCAGTGCCATGGTGGCGGCAGTTAATCACTGCTTTAGTTACGCCGACCAACATAGCGCCGGGGCGTTCCTGTTCCGCGCAGAAAGCGGTGACAACCCACTGCCGTTTAACCCAGTGGAAGCCAAAGGCACCAAGGAGGCGCTGGTACTCAACGGCAAATCGATCCCGGCGATGACCCTATGGCCAATGGAGTGCGAAGAGCCGCTTTCCAAAACCGCCTACCACACTGAAATGGCCGAATGCTGCGCCTCGCACATGGCCATGCTTTTGGAAGCAGGCCGCCAGCAACAGGCGGGCTTTGCAAAGGGCTTTGCGAAAGCCGCTGATGACAGTGACGCTAACGAAGAGCAAACACTCACTCCGCTGGCCCCCTCGGATATGGCGGTGCTGGTCAACGGCCTGCAGGAAGCCCGAGCGATTCGACTGGCGCTGGCCAGCCGGGGCATCAAGAGCGTTTACCTTTCCGATCACGACAAAGTGTTTAGCTCACCCATTGCCCCGCAGTTGGCCATTTGGCTACGCGCCTGCGCCGAGCCCCAGGCCAACTCACGCCAGGCGGAAGCCAAGCTGCGCGCCGCCCTGGCAACGCCGGTACTTGGGCTGAGCCTTGAAGCACTCGATTACCTCAACCAGAGTGAGCTGGCCTGGGAAGCGCGGGTCGAGCAGTTCAGCGACTACCACCGCCTGTGGCAACGCCAAGGCGTGCTGCCGCTGGTGCGCCGATTGATGGTCGATTTTGATATCGCCGCACGGCTGCTGGGCGAGTTCGCCGAGGGTGAGCGTTTGCTAACCGACTTACTTCATCTGGGTGAAATGTTGCAACACGCCAGCCAGGAACTGGATGGCGAACACGCGCTGATTCGCTTTCTGGCCGAGGCCATTGCCGACCCGGACAGCCACGGCGACAGCCACAAGCTGCGCCTGGAGAGCGACGCCGATCTGGTCAAAGTGGTGACCATTCACAAATCCAAAGGACTGGAATACCCGCTGGTATTCCTGCCGTTTATCGCCAACCACCGCCCGGTCAGCGACACCGACCTACCGCTGCGCTGGCACGATGGCGAAGGCACGCTGCAAATTAGCCTAAACGCCGATGAAGCCACGCTTGCCACCGCCGACCGCGAACGGCTGGGCGAAGATTTGCGCAAGCTTTACGTGGCGCTCACCCGCGCCCGCCACGCCACTTGGCTGGGGCTGGCACCGCTAAAAGGCAGCGAGAATAGCGCCATTGGCCACCTGATGAACGGTGGCAAAGCCATCGCCCCCAGCGTGTTTACGCAAACACTGGGCGAGCTGGTGGAGGGGAGCGGTATTGAACTAAGCCCCGCCCCCGCGCCCACCACGCTGCGCTTCACCCCTGCGCCGGAACAACAAGCGCTGGGCCACGCCCGCACGCCGCTGCGCCCCGCGCGGGAACAGTGGTGGATCGCCAGCTACTCGGCGCTGCGTACCTCGGGGGCTCTCTCAGGCGCGGTTACCACGCCCGTTCCATCGCCCATGCCCGAACCCACCACCCCCCAGGAAGCCACCACCCTGGAAGTACTGGACGAACCCCACGACAACGCCATTAACACCGAGGCGTTTCACCTGCACCGTTTCCCAAGAGGGCCAGGGCCCGGCACGTTTTTACACGGGCTATTAGAATGGGCGGGCCAGCTAGGCTTTGATAACGCGCTAAAAGCCCCTGCCGCTCGGGAAGACATGCTGCGGCGGCGCGTTCAACTGCGTGGCTGGCAGGCATGGTACGAGACACTGGCAGGCTGGTTTGACGAGCTGCTCTCGACACCTCTTCCCCTGCCTCACTCTCTGTCACTGGCCCCGTCCACGTCCCTGACAGAGCCCAGCGAGGGCGGCCAAGTGGCGCTATGCGAACTCGAAAGCTACCAGGTGGAATTGGAGTTCTGGTTTGCCGCGCACCATGTAGAAACGCACAAGCTGGATGAATTGGTAAGTGACCACTTACTACCGGGGATAGCACGACCTACGTTAGATGCCGACACCCTCAACGGCATGCTCAAGGGCTTTATCGACCTCGCCTTTGAGCATGATGGCCGCTTCTATGTGCTCGACTGGAAATCTAACTACCTGGGCAGCGACGACAGCGCCTACACCGCCGATGCCCTACGCGATGCCATGCTTGAAAAGCGCTACGACCTGCAAGCCGCGCTTTACTTGCTCGCCCTCCACCGGCTACTGAAAGCACGTATGCCCGACTACGACCCGCACCAACACCTGGGCGGCTCGATGACCGTGTTTCTGCGCGGCAGCCGCACCACCGCCCGCGGGGTACACGCCGTGCCCGCCCCGGTCGCGCTGATTGAAGCACTGGACGCGCTCTTTGCAGGCACAACGGCAAGCGTAGAATCAGGCGCTGCAACAAACTCAGCAGCAAGCCAGGAGTCACTGGTTTGAGCAACCGGCATGAGCAAACAGCTATGAGCAAAAGAGACACAGCCTCCATGAACGAGCCCATGAACCTTGATCTGTTTGCCGATGACGCACCGCCCGCTGCTGCTCAATCACAAGGTTCAACGGCACCTACAGCACCACAGGTAACAGCCGCCCAGCCCCACCCCGCGCTAAGCGACACCGCGGAGCTATTCCTGCTGTGCGAGCGCTGGGTCGCCCGCGGCTGGCTGCGAGATTTAGACCTGGCCCTGGTGCGTTTTTTTGAGCAGGAAACTTACAACGCCCCACCGCTGCTATTGTTGGCGGCGGCTCTCGCTAGCCACCAGCTCGGCCGAGGCCATGTGTGCCTGGATTTAGCAGCTACGCTGGAAGCGCCGGATTTTGCGCTTTCGCTGCCGCCGGAAGGCGACGACCTCAACGACCCGCCGCCGCTGCCCAGCCATGTGCTGGCCACGCTAACGCTGCCCGAGTGGCAGGCCGCGCTCAACCACCCCACGCTGATCAGCGACGGCCCCGGCAATACGCCCCTGGTGAAAAGTGACTCCTCGTTCACCACCCGGCTCTACCTGCGCCGCTACTGGCAGTTCGAGCAAACCCTGCATAACGAAATCGCCGCCCGACTCAGTGTGGGCAACGCAGGTGAAAGGCTGCTGCTTAAAAACGCACTGGATACGCTATTCCCTGCCACCAACACCCTGGATTGGCAAAAAACCGCCTGCGCCCTCGCCGCCCGAAGCCCTTTCTCCATCATCACCGGCGGCCCCGGCACCGGCAAAACCACCACCGTGGTGCGCCTGCTGGCCCTGCTGCAAACCCTGCAACTGGCTCAGCCCAACGCCCACCCGCTACGCATTCGCCTGGCCGCCCCCACCGGCAAAGCCGCCGCACGGCTGAATGAATCCATCGCTGGGCAGGTGAAAGACCTACCCCTTAGCGGGTTGGAATCGCTATTAGATAAGCACTCAGCCGCTTCCTCATCGAACGCAATAGACATTCCGACGGAAGTGACCACGATTCACAGGTTACTTGGCGCCCGCGCCGACACCCGCCACTTCCGCCACAACGCAGCCAACCCGCTGGCGCTGGATGTGCTGGTGGTGGATGAAGCCTCGATGGTGGATATCGAAATGATGACGGCGCTGCTCAGCGTCTTGCCCGCCAGCGCAAAGCTGGTGCTGCTGGGGGATAAAGATCAGTTGGCATCCGTGGAAGCTGGCGCCGTGCTGGGCGACCTGTGTCGCCGCGCCGACGCCGCCCACTACACCCCCACCACGGCACATTGGCTGGCCGACCTCACCGACCACCCGCTGCCGGAGGCATTAATCGACCCGGACGGCCAACCGCTGGACCAAGCCATTACCATGCTGCGGGTAAGCCACCGCTTTACTGAAACAAGCGGCATCGGCCAGCTCGCCCAGGCGATTAACCAGCCGCTAAGTGAGGTATTGCGGGAACGGGATAAACACCAAGCAGTGCATGGCGTACTGAATAACGGCTACGCCGACCTGCACCACCTGGTGTTGAAGCCAGACGCACAAAACGAAGACAGCGCCCTGAAGCGCCTGGTGATCACCGGCAGCCCGCAACGTTTTCCCAGCGCAGGCGAAGGCCGCTCCAATTTCAAGGGCGAGCCAATTGCACCGCCCACCGGCTATTGTCACTACCTAAACACATTAGATAGTGAGCGGCCTGATACGGCATTAGCGTTTGAAGAGAACGGTGAGATTTACAATGCCTGGGCTAAACAAGTGCTGAATGCCTATAGCCGCTTTCAGTTGCTCTGCGCGCTACGCAAAGGCCCTTGGGGTGTTGAAGGCTTAAACCTGCGCATCGCCAAAACATTGCGCCGCGAAAAGCTGCTGTACGGCAACGACCACACGTTAGAGAAAGGCTGGTTCGAAGGCCGCCCAGTGCTGGTCACCCAAAACGACTACAGCCTGAAACTAATGAACGGCGATATCGGCATCACAATGGCGGTGCCAGATCCCCGCTCTACATCAGGAGCCCCAGGAAGATCGCTATTAAGAGTCGCCTTTCCGACCAGCGACCCGGAAAACCCGATTCACTGGGTGCTACCTTCACGACTACACGCGGTGGAAACCGTGTTTGCGATGACGGTCCACAAATCCCAAGGCTCGGAGTTCTTGCACACCGCCCTACTGCTACCGCCCACCCTAAACCCCATTCTGACCCGCGAGCTGGTGTACACCGGCATCACCCGCGCCCGCGAATGGCTCACGGTGGTGGAAGCCAAACGCGGGGTGTTGAATGATGCGGTGACGAGGGAGGTTATGAGGGTTAGTGGGGTTGATAACAATCGATAATGATGACTTTAATATTTAACAAAATATAACAATAATTAAAGCAAATCACCGATCAATTCATCAACTCCATTACTGGAATCAAACTCAATACTTTTCAGCTCTAAAATAACTTTTTTATAATCAAGCGCTTTTTGGCCAAAGATTGAAAGCATTTCATTTATTGCTTTAAAATAAACAGAGTTGTTAATAATAAACTTAGGATTATCTTTAACAACATATAACTTATTCTTTTTAATAGAAGGTTTAGACAAAACTTCTCTAAATGAGACTTCCCCCCCTCTACTTTTCTTATTCTTCATAAAAAGATCGGGACATTTATGACTCAAGATATCTACGATCATGCTTTCGCGATTACTCACCATAATACAGTGAATTAAGTATTCATTATTTCGACCTATTGAAAAAAACTGTTGAACTTCATTATTACTTTCATCACACTCCTCTTTTACCACATCTATATCTTTACCTTTGTCATCAAAATTTTCATCGTTAAGCAAATAATCTTTGTCAGCAACCACTTTAAAACCTAACTTACGAACAAAAGAAAAGCTTTTTCTTTTTTCCACTTCTAAAAAACTTATCCTTTTATTAGCAATATCCATATAATTATTATTATGATACTCAACAAAATCACTTAGCACTTCTTTAACAACAGAGGCACGCATTGAACTAAAATCAATGTCAGAACAAAGTTCAAAAACGTTTCTATAGGTCGACCAATTATTAGAATGATAAAAATGCAATAATATTACTTTCTGATTTTCCTTTATATCATTGCAAATAAACATCGAAGAAAAGTATTCCATTAATGACTTATGAGACCACCTGATACTACTACCCTCTTTAATAAAAAGAGGAACTGTTGTTGTTAGGTCTTTAACAAAATTAACGGCACTAGTTTTAACCCCATTAGCTTTTGAAATTATATCACTTACAACTATCTCTAACTCATCTTTTTGGAATTCAATTTTTCCACCATTCTTTAGACACCAGAAACCTAGCCTTCTTAATAGAAAATGAAACTCAGAAGAATCTAATTTAGAAAATTTTGGTCTAACAAACCCAACTTCTTTACTTAAATCATGTGCCTCAAATAAAGCTTCGTATACTTGGGAATAAAACAAATGTTTTTTTTGCGGAATGACGGTTTTATGTCTGTATGCACAAAACAAAAGTGAAACATAAAGAGGAGTTGATAAAAATTCTTTAAGTCCCTCATCCCTACTCTGCTGAATGCCCGATATCAATTTTTTTGAAACATCACTCTTAGGATCGTATTTTGATATTAGTGAAAAAGCTTCTTTTTCACTTAAGGAATTTATTTCGTATCGAGTAAAATCATAAAAATCTGAAAGATAAGATTCTTTTCTTGAAGTAATAAGAATTTTAGGATCGCTCAACTGATCTATAAAAACCCTCAGCTCTTTTATGATATACTCTTTATTATCTACTGAGACTTCATCCAAGCCATCGAATAAATAAACCAAAGGAAGGTCTTTGATTAAATCTTTTGAAAAATTTTCTTTAAGCCCAAACTTTAAAGCAATTTGCTCTGATATAGGTTTTTTTTCAAGCTGTCTCAACTCTATAAAAACAGGTATATATTTCCCTTTTTTTAAAACATTAATAAAAATCTTTTTTGATAGGGTAGATTTACCCATGCCAGCAGAATCATTAACCAAAAACTTACTGTTGCTTTCAAACAAAATTGCTTCATCATCAACAACTATTTCAACATCATCTTCACTTTTTATAGTTAATGGAACATATATATCTTCTAATTTTTTAGGCGTATTTGGATAAGCGATAGTATTAATAGTGGAGCATTTCCCAGCTGCCCATGCAATATACTTCACTGACTCTTTCTCAAAACTTCTTTTATCTATTTTATCTTTAAAATAGTTTGTGACCTGTGAAGTTACGATAGGTTTTATTTTTTCGTTATAAATTTTTTCAGCTATTGGAAAACTTAATCTAATAGCGTCTTCTAATTTAATATCATCTAGCATAAATATCCCTCAAGCATAATATTGCAAAATGAAAATATAACTTCAAGATAAACATATGTTTAAAAATTGTGAATATCTAACTGTAATTCTTTTTATACGGATGCTATCTAACTAAATTGTAATCATGTTGTAACTCCAGCATACCATAATCTAAGCTTCTGATATTCCACTTCTGACAGCCTACAGCCGAGATAAAACAGCGCCACTATAGTGGCGCTATCACCGAGATTGATGAGTCAAGCTTGTTGTTTTTCATCAAGCTCAATGCTCACCTGTTTCAATAACCGCTGTATGTCTGCGAACGCCGCTAAGCTTGCTCTCATCCATCTTGTTGCCAAAATGCTTTTGGCTATCATAGTTATAGTCGCGACATCTATCAGTTTTGTACCCAGCCACCGCTAGGTGCAGCACAAGCAGTAGAAACAGTGTTCGACATTACGGTACACAAAAAAGCAAGGTTCGGAGTTTCAGCACACCGCACTACTGCTACCGCAAACGCCCCACCCATCCTCATCCGGGAGCAGGTCTACACCGGCACCACCCGCGTCCGCGATTGGCTAACGCTTATCGAAGCCACGCGCCTTGTAACTTTTAACTGAACACTATCCAGCCTACGGTAAAGCAATAGATAAACCAGAATTAGGGCCAGGTGGCATACCTAACGCAGTTTCGACCCCAGGTGACGATCGAATATCATTGAGCAGCACATTGGGATCGAAAAATTTTCCTTCCATAACCACTGATTCTGACCGTGGATTATTAGAGTGACGGGCCCGATATACCAATACAGCCCCTTTTTTCTCTTTGATTGCGCGTTGGCAAACCCCTCGTGCATAGAATCGATTGAACTCACCCTCTGCAAGTGTTTCGTTGGCTGTTACAGGGATTTTTGCAATCGTTGTTCCACCCTTCGGTTTTTTACGCTCTTCATGACTTCTCAAGATTCTAAGTTCTAATAAGTTGTCCGCTAGCCAAGCATCGTCGTGAAATCTTGCCGCCTCTTTAAGTATTGACGGCCACTGCTGAACTCCCTCATCATTTAATCTTGGGCTTATATAGAGCGTTCCGCCCTCAATATCACGATCAATCTCTTCAACCATTTGTGAACGAGTGCTCTCATCTAGATTCCTATAATTCAACGCCATGATTCTCTCCTTATATTATTAGGCACCTACCACTTCAACTATTACCAACAACCGCGAGCATTACCGCTGGCGTTTATATTTCTTCTATAAGCTTTTTTAGTAACTACAGATAATAGCGATATATCATTTGTATGCCTTTCAAACGTGAAGTGGGTGGTCGTTTCGGAAAGGGTAAACAAATTCATTCGCACGCCTTTACGTGAAAAATAGTGCCGTGGCAGGTAGTGCGATCGCGTAATTCGAGGGCTTCGATGGAGCCGGCAAGCAGCTTTCCAACAACATGCAACTGCACGTGTTGGTTAGTAGGATGAAGCTCGATGCGTGAGGCATTTTGCATTAGTTTGTCCCTGCGGCGATTTATCGCTCTAGTCATTTAAGACTATCAGCTAAGTTCGTTGAACCCCATGTTTAATTCATTAAACTTTAGGCTACGAGGATGATATGGATCATACTCAGCCCCATTACGTCCTACCACTGCCCTAGGCTAATGCAAAACAGTACGGCTAAAATCTGCCTATTTTGAATATCAGGATGGGGTTGACGCCACCACGAAAACGCCCCGCAGTAGCGAGGCGATGAAGGTAGTAAGTTTATTGGTGGCGGCTCTACTAAACGAATGCAGTCTCCTGAAAACTAGCACGTGCAGTCACACCAGAATGCCAAACCTGCAACTGGGGATACTCTTCTTTCCAGTTCACCTCTGGCAGCCTAAAGACTAGGTAATCCAGCGCCACCGTAATGGCGATGTCGCCCAAGTTGATGGCTGCGGCCTGCTGTTTTCCCCCAAACTCACTGTTCAGCTGTTTCAGCAGCCTCTGAATGGCTCGCGAACGCCGCTGGCCCAGCTCGCTCTCGTCAATCTCTTTGCCATAGTGCTTTCTGGCAATCACGGTCGTGAACGCGGCATCCATCAGGTTTTGGCCCAGCCCCACCAAGTGCAGCACATCCCCCAGGCTGGCGGCTGGCAGCATTGGCGGGTTGGGGCTTACGCTATCCAGGTAAACGGCAATCAGCATGGATTCGCTAAGCGTGGTGCCCTCCTCCGTTACCAGCGCGGGAATGCGCCCGGCGGGGTTGGCTTTTAACAGATCGGCATCGTCTGCCCAAGGGTCGCACCACTTCAGCGTGACGGCATCAGCCAGGCCTTTTTCCAGTAACACGATGCGCACCAGGCGCGCGTAGGGCGAGGTTGCATTTAGGTAGAGTTCCATTGTTATCTCCTTAGCTGCTCACTTAGCTCGACAAGGTCTTCAGCCACAAAATCCCACGCTTCTTCTGCTTCTAAATCTTTGCTCTGGTGGGGGCCATACTCAGTACGCCGGGGTATAAAGGCCGTTTTCATTCCCAATGCACGGGCCGCACGCAGGTCAGCATTATGCGCTGCGCATAGCATTACCTCTTCCGGCGGGAGGCGTAGCAGGCGGCAAGCCCCTAAATAAACCTCAGGGTCAGGCTTGTAATGCTCGAATAACTCGGCGCAAAAAATCATATCCCACGGTAGCTTGGCGTGACGGGCGACATCGACCATTAATGAGACATTACCGTTGGTCAGCGTGGCGATGATGGCGTGCTCTTTCAGGCGTTGTAGGCCCTGTGGCACATCCGGCCAGGGTTCTAATTGGTGCCAAAAGTGATTGACGCGATCAATGGTCGCTTCGTCTAGCGCAATCCCCTGTTGATCGAGTAGTTTGACCAGGCTTTCTCGATGCAGGTCGTCTAATACCGTCCAGGGGATTTCCCCTCTGCGTACCCTGTCCATGGAAGGGGCATAAAGCTGCCGCCATTGATCAGCCAGTTCTTCACTGGGTAGATCAATCCCCCGTTCTTTCTCAAGCCCCCTGAACTGATGAATCAAGCTGGAGCGCCAATCAACAATAGTGCCAAATACGTCAAACACGATGGCTTTCATTCGTATCTCCTTGATGGATGGTTATTGCTGACGGAGTCGTTAGGTGGCAAGAAGAATCCTGGGCTTATTTAGGCTTTTTTCACAAAATGGGCGGTCACCATCATGTCGCCGACGCCGTCGACCTTACAGTCTAGTTGGTGATCCTTGCTGTCCATTAATCGCTTGATCACGGCTTTGGTGCCTACCTTGAGTACCAGTGAGCTGCCTTTGACCTTGAGGTCTTTGATCATCGTTACCTTATCGCCTTCCGCTAGCAGCGTGCCGTGGGCATCTTTTACCGTCACGGTGTCTTCGACCGCAGTCTCATCCGGGTTCCATTCGTGGGCGCATTCTGGGCAGATGAACAGGCGTTGATCTTGATAGACAAATTCAGATTGGCAGTTTGGGCAAGGTGGGCACGGCATGAGTGATGACTTCTGTGGTTTGGTTTAGGCTGATAATGATACTGAGCCAGGGGCATCGTGGCGAATGCCTTCATGCCAGCCCAAGAAAGGAGAACCAGGATGAACAAACGTGACCTGGAAGCGACCTACCGTGATTACATCACCTGCCTCAACAATCAGGACTGGATAAACCTTGGCCAGTTCGTGCATAACGATGCCCACCACAACGGCAGGCGCCTAGGCGTTAATGGTTATCGCGCCATGTTGGAAGCCGATTACGAGCAGATACCGGATCTTCACTTCAATATTGAGCTGCTGGCCGTTGATTCACCGCATATCGCATGCAGGCTGCGATTCGATGTCACCCCCAAAGGTAGTTTCCTCGGCCTTGCGGTAGATGGCAAAAAAGTGACGTTTTGCGAGCACGCGTTCTACCTGCTTAGTGATGGCAAGATTAGGGAGGTCTGGTCGGCAGTTGATAAAACCGCGATTGAGGCGCAGCTTGGTTAGATATTCTGGTTATCACCCTTCACGTACGAATTAAACAGAATAGCGGATTGGTAGGCCCAGCCCTGGTAGGCCTCATTTTGTGCCGATGTTGGTCTAGAGAAGCGTTATCTGAGCCGTTTGACTGACTACCTGCGCTCCCTGGATGGTCATTAACTTATCACCTGAACGACACAGCTTTGTCACTTAGGCGGGCTACCGTTGCATTGTAAGTCACAATCAAGTGAGCTTATACATTGCAGAAGGTGATCCAATGGAGCCTGTTCAATCCTCTGACTTAATGCTCCGCATCGAGAAAATGGGGGTGACCTATCCTGGGAATGTCCTCGCACTCCGCCCCACCACCGTCGATTTCCACAAAGGGGAGTTTACGGTACTACTCGGCCTTTCCGGTGCGGGTAAATCGACATTACTGCGTTCCCTCAACCACTTGGTGGTGCCCAGCACCGGCAAAGTGATCTCGGCCGAGCTAGGTGCGCTCGAAACCCGTTCTACGGTACGCCGCCATCGGTGCAAAACCGCCATGGTTTTCCAGCACCATCAGCTCATTGAACGCCATACGGCGCTCCAGAATGTGCTGACCGGTCGGCTTGCTTACCACAGCACCTGGCGCAGTTTGTTTCCGCTCCCCCGGCAGGAACAGGAGCTTGCCCTGCACTGCCTGGACCGCGTCGGCATGGCCGAAAAAGCGCTTACTCGGGTCGATCAACTCTCCGGCGGGCAGCAGCAAAGAGTGGGTATTGCGCGTGCCTTGGCGCAGCAGCCCGCCATGATCTTGGCGGATGAGCCAGTGGCTAGCCTTGACCCGGCAACCTCTGAGCGAGTGCTTACGTTACTGCGGGATATATGCCGTGAGGATGGTATTACCGCCATTATTTCGCTGCACCAGCTGGAGTACGCCCAGCGGTTTGCTGACCGCATTATCGGGTTAGCGAATGCCCAGATCGTTTTTGATGCGGCCCCTTCACAGTTACAGCAACGCCACTTGAACGAGATCTACCACGGCGCGGCCGGGGCTGTGACCGACACCGCTGAGAGCACCGAACCCAAACTTCCATCCACACATCCTTCCCCGATAAAACTGGAGATTGCCCAATGAAACCGCTATTCAGCTTATTCTTCGCCCTCAGTCTTATGATTGGAATCGTCATGCCGGCCTTGGCGGCGGACGCTGATCCAAACCCGGATCTGTTAAAAGTCGCGCTACTCCCTGATGAAAATGCTTCTGAGCTGATCAAACGCAACGAGCCCTTGAAAGAGTATCTTGAAAGTACCCTTGGCAAGGAAATTGAGTTAATCGTTACCACGGATTACTCCTCCATGATCGAAGCCATGCGCTTTGGTCGCATCGACCTCGCCTACTTCGGCCCGCTCTCTTATGTCATGGCAAGAAGCAAAAGCGAGATCGAACCCTTTGCCGCCATGATTGTAGATGGCAAGCCCACCTACCGCTCCATCATCATTGCCAATGTTGATTCCGGCATTGAGTCCTATGCGGATATCGAAGGCATGAAAATGGCCTATGGCGATCGTGCCTCCACATCAAGCCACTTGATTCCCAAAACCGTGCTGCTTGAATCGGCGGGGCTGGACGCAGGCGAGGACTATGAAGCCCACTTCGTTGGTACCCATGATGCCGTGGCGGTAAACGTGGCCAATGGTAATGCGGATGCAGGCGGGCTTTCGGAAGTGATCTTTGAGCACGTAATGGATCGCGGCCTGATTGATCGCAACCAGGTTAGGGTGTTGGGCCACAGCGGGGAGTTTCCTCAGTATCCCTGGGCGATGCGCTCCAACCTGGACCCTGAACTCAAGCAGCAGATCCAGAATGCTTTCATCAGCATCGATGATGAAGAGATTCTGGACAACCTAAAAGCCGAAGGTTTCGCCGCTATCACTGATTCCGATTACGATGTGATCCGGGAAATGGGTAGTCTGCTCAATCTTGACTTCGCCAAGATGTAAGGGGGCATGATGAATCAATCCAAAACAGCGCCACGGGCCCTTTCATCGCTTTCTCCTGACGCCGTGTTGGACGAACACGCGCGCGGTTGGCGGAGCAAGCTCTTCCAGGCTGGCTCGGTGTTGGCAGTGGTACTCCTGGCGAGTTGGTACGTGGATCTGCTGGATTTTCGCACCCTGGCCAACGGGGTGCCTGCCATCGCGACCCTACTGGGAGAATCACTACCGCCCGACTTTACTAACGCCATGGATTGGATAGCGCCGTTGGTCGATACCCTCGCCATGAGCATTGCCGGTACGGCGATAGCGGTCACCGCTTCGGTACCCCTGGCGTTTCTGGCCGCTCGTAATACCTCGCCCCACCCCATGGTTTTCCATGTGACCCGCACGATGCTAAACGCTCTGCGATCGGTGCCCGAGTTGATTATGGGCATTATCTTCGTTGCTGCCGTGGGGTTTGGCGCCTTGCCGGGCGTGCTTGCGCTCGGCCTTCATTCCATCGGCATGGTGGGTAAATTCTTTGCTGAAGCAATCGAGCATGTCGACCCTGCCCCGGTGGAAGCCGCCGATGCCGCTGGCGCAACGCGGTTACAGGTTCACTGGCACGCGGTGCTCCCGCAGGTGCTTCCGCAGTTTGCCGATGTCTCTATCTACCGCTGGGAATACAACTTCCGCGCCTCTACGGTGATGGGCATGGTGGGGGCCGGCGGGATCGGCTTCGAGCTAATGGGCTCTTTACGCGTCATGCAGTACCAGGAAGTCAGCGCCATCCTGATCGTCATACTCGCCATGGTAACCATGGTGGATAGCCTGAGCGGCTATCTTCGTAAGAAATTCAAGTAAGGAATTCGCATGAAACCAAGGGTTTTCATTACCCACCGGGTACATAACAGCGTGTTGGCAAAGCTGGAACAGCGCTGTGAAGTGATCACCAACCAGTCAGCCACTACCTTGCCCGCCGCCGAGGTAAAAGCCCACGCGGCAACCGCAGACGCCATGATGGTGTTTATGCCGGACCAGGTGAGCGAGGAGTTTCTAGCGGGCTGCCCCCACCTGAAAGTCATCGGCGCCGCCCTGAAGGGTTACGATAATTTCGATGTGGAGGCGTGTACGCTTCGTGGTGTTTGGCTGACCTTCGTGCCGGATCTACTGACGGTGCCAACGGCTGAACTAACCATCGGGCTAACCATTGGCCTTATCCGCCATGTTCGGGTGGCCGACGAGTATGTGCGTTCCGGCCAGTTTAGGGGGTGGCAGCCCATGTTTTATGGGTTGGGGATTGCCGGCGCGACCATGGGTATCGTCGGCATGGGCCCCATCGGCCAGGCAGTGGCAACACGGCTCAAGGGTTGGGGCGCCACCTTGCTCTATTCTCAACCAGACGCCTTGCCCGTCGCTGATGAGGAGGCGCTAGGCGTGACGCGCAAGACGCTTGAGGAGCTTCTTGCGCAATCCGATATTGTCATTCTGGCCTTGCCGCTCACTAAACAAACCCTGCATACCATCAATGCTGCGCGCTTGGCGTTGATGAAACCAGGCGCTTTTCTGGTCAATCCATGCCGGGGCTCGGTCGTAGACGAAGCTGCCGTTTTGGAAGCACTAGCGTCCGGTCAGTTGGGCGGCTACGCAGCGGATGTTTTTGAAATGGAAGATTGGGCAAGGGAGGACCGTCCGCAGGAGATTTGCCCCGAATTGCGGGCCCACCCAAACACGCTATTCACTGCGCACATCGGCTCTGCGGTTCAGGATGTGCGGTTAATGATCGAGCAGCGGGCTGCCGACAATATCCTACAAGCGTTACAAGGAGAACGCCCTCAGGATGCGGCTAATTCACCCATCATCGCTGAGGAGACTCCATGCTGAACTTGGTCTGGTTGAAAAGTTTTACCACCCTGGTTCAGTACCGACGTTTTCAGGCCGCCGCCCAAGCCCTCGGTATCGCGCAACCCACGCTTTCGCTGCATATTCAAAAGCTCGAAGAACAGCTAGGCGCCTTGTTAATACGCCGTAGCAAAACGGGTTGCGAGCCCACCAAAGCAGCCCTGGCGCTGATGCCGCTTGCACTTAGCATGCTGCGATTGGAGGAGCGCGCTCGGGAGGTCGTCAGCGGTACCCGTTTGCGCGTCGGGGCAAGCTCCAACATCGGTATTTACATGCTCCAACCCTACGTGCGCTCGTTCAAAAACATCCCGGCGGCACCTGAGTTGGATCTGGTGATCGATAACAACCCCAACATTGCCAGACAAGTGACCAGCGGCGAGCTGGATATTGCGGTGATGGAGTGGTGGCACCCGAAACCCGGTTTCCAGGCAGTGGATTGGCGACAGGAGCCCGTGGTGTTAATTACTTCGCCCGAGCACCCCTATGCGGAATGGCATGAAATAGACCGGACAACCCTCGCAGGAATGAGCCTGCTGGGCGGTGAACCCGGAACAGGTACTGGCCGGTTGCTGGCGAATTTCTTCGGCGACAAAGGGCCGTTCCCGAATGTTTCGATGCAGCTGGGCAGTACTGAAGCGGTTAAGCAGGCTGTCAAAGCCGGCCTTGGCGTCTCACTGGTGCTGGCGGCTTGCGTCGAAGAGGAGATCCGTGCGGGCACTTTGTGTGCCATCCCGGTCAGTGATGCGGGGCTTGCCAAAAAACTGAGCGTCATTTGCCCGGAGACGCTTGCGCGACAACCACCAGTCTCCACTTTTGTTAGCCATATCTGTCAGTAAGGAGGGATGGACATCTTTAGAGCCAGGGAGGGTATGTGGGCAGCTAAGCAGAGGTGCCATTGAGCCCCGCCCTCGCAAGCTTCGCAGAAACATTACGCGACGCGGGTGGGGTTTGGTGAGGCTCAGCGCACTGATCAGAGAGGTGTGTATAAGGCATGATTGTCGTTATGTCTGTTGCACTAGCGCTGCAGCTAAACGTTCGGATCATCCCCATTCACAAACGAATAGAGCAGAATATCGGATCGGTAGGCCCAGCCCTGGTTGGCCCAGAATTTCTGGGCGGCTTTATTCTCGGGAAGAATCATCAGGTGTGATTTCAGGATGCCTTCACTCTCCAGCGCTTCCAGGCAGAGACTTACCAGTCGTGTAGCAATGCCTAAACGGCGGTGAGAATCCGCTACCGATAAGTGCTGAACATAGCCGCGCTTGCCATCGTGGCCCGCCATGATCGTGCCCACCAGATCTCCTTCTACTTCTGCCACAAAGCTCAGGCCGGGGTTGCGCAGCAGGTATTTCTCGATGCCTTGCCGCGAATCAGCGTCGCGAATCCGCACGCCCTCACTTTCGCTCCATAAGGCAATGGCGGCTTCGTAATCGTTGATGGTCATGGTGCGGTAGTGCATCAGGTGGCTCTCATTGGGTGGCGGCGGTATCTTGATCGTTCTGTTCGGCTGGGTGACTGAAGTGCTCCTTCTGCTCAGCCCATTTCAGCAAGGCATCCAGCGCCGGGCAGAGTGCTTGCCCCCAGTCGGTGAGGCGATACTCCACTTTCGGCGGCACCTGGGGATAGACTTTGCGGGCCACGATGCCATCCGCTTCCAGTTGGCGCAGCTGTTGAGCGAGCATTTTCTGGGAGATGTCTGGGATGAGCTTTTCGAAATCGGAGTAGCGCTGCACTTTTCCATCGAAGAGATGAAAGAGAATAATGAGCTTCCAGCGCCCTTCCAGCATTTTTAATACATTTTCCACATCGCTTGCGGCGGTAGCGGGCGTATAAATCTTTCTCATGGGTAAGCCACTTACCTTTTTGTGCGTTCTTGTTAACGCGTCAGTCTAGGCAGAAGATTCTCGCATATTAACCCTTGCGAGAGATGACCATCATGAGTTTGTCACTGCCAGACGCGATCAGCACTTATTTCCGCATCAGCAACGGGGCGGATGTTAGCCATATTGCGGAATGCTTTACCCACGATGCCTGCGTGTTCGACGAAGGCGAGACGCACCGCGGGCGACCCGCTATTCAAGCGTGGATGCGCGCTACCCGCGAGAAGATTGAGTATCGCGTCGAGCCGGTCAGTGTTTCCCAACAAGGCAACACGATGGTGGTTACCGCCACCGTGACCGGCAACTTCCCCGGCAGCCCGGTGCAACTGGACCACGCTTTCCAGCTTGCTGAGTCGCAAATCCAGTCATTGGAGATCCACTAATGGACCTGAACTTAAACGGACGACGCGTATTGATCACCGGGGGCAGCAAAGGGGTTGGCGCGGCCACGGTGGCCCTCTTTCGCGAGGAAGGCGCGCAGGTACTGACAGCCGCCCGCACCCGCCCCACCGACCTGCCAGATGCGCTGTTTGTTGCTGCTGACCTGACGACGACCGAAGGCTGCGCCACGGTGGTCGATACGGTCAACGAACGTTTGGGCGGCGTGGATATTATCGTGCATGTGCTGGGTGGCTCATCCGCGCCCGGCGGCGGCTTCGCAGCCCTTGGTGAGGCGGTGTGGCAGCGCGAGCTTGATCTCAATCTGTTTCCTGCCGTGCGGCTGGACCGCGCCCTGCTGCCCGGCATGCTGGCCCAGGGTGAAGGCGTCATTATCCACGTGACTTCCATTCAATGTGAGCTGCCCCTGCCCGAGTCGACGACGGCTTACGCGGCGGCCAAAGCGGCGCTATCCACCTATAGCAAAAGCTTGTCCAAGGAGGTGTCGCTTAAAGGGGTGCGCGTGGTTCGCGTGTCGCCGGGCTGGATCGAGACGGAAGCCGCCGTTGCACTGGCCGAGCGCCTTGCCCACGAGGCCGGTACTGATTACGCAGGCGGCAAGCAGATCATCATGAATTCGCTAGGCGGCATCCCGATTGGCCGCCCTTCAAAGCCTGCAGAAGTGGCCAACTTGATTGCGTTTCTGGCGTCACCGCTGGCGGCTACCATTACGGGAACGGAGTATGTGATTGATGGTGGTACTGTGCCGGTTGTTTAACACTAGCAGTAGAGAAGAAGGCGACTAATTTATGGCGCGAATATCGTCGATATCGACTGGCCTTAAGAGCATTGTCTTATAGCGGATCAAGTCTTCTTTCGACATTAAAGGAAGCGTTAGGCTGACCTTCCCCCGAATCAAAACCATAAAGGGCGTATGATTTAGCCCTGTTAATGTCTAGGAGGATATAGGTTACAGCTTTCTTCCTAGCCTTTTTTCAATTTGCTTTTTCTCCCAGTCTGGGCCAAAAAAATTCAACACTTCAAAGGCACTTAAACCATGGCTGATAATCCCTACCCCCCACCCCATGGCCGGCCACCATGCCCACATATAGCCTGTACCAGTCACAAAGTTAATAATAAATATCACTGTAATAACCAATACATAAGAAGTGAGGTGCGTATAAAAATCCTTGATCGCTCTTACTTGTTCTAAAACGGCTTTTTCATTATCTGTTACTTGTATCTCATTGTTCATGTCGGGCTCCCTCTCAAGGTCTGCGACGTTAATTTCAAATACAGCAGCCAACGATTTAAGAGACTCAAGCCCCGGCTTTTGTCCTCCCTCAATTCGCTGGATGGTTCTTACACTTAATCCGCTGAGTTGGGACAACTGGTCTTGAGACCAACCTCGCTGTAACCTAAGTTTTCTAACAATCATCATTGACCCCTTTCTGCTGTTCTGAGAATTACTCTATAGCCCGACATGCACTTAGCGTAACGTCATAAACACGACAGCTGCCTGACACTTCAATATTTTCAAAAAGTTAAAACAAATATTCACAGATCAACATATTGAACCGACACTCTAAGCAAATTCATTAAACGTGTAGTTGCTCAATGAATGACTGTCGGTTGGGACGAACGAGATGGTTGCTCGGCACGCCAAAATTCAGACTAGCCGTAGCGCCTAATCAATAAAAGTATGAGCGAGCGCTAGCTGGCCTGCCACCACTTCACTATTTGCGGTTCAAGCTGGCCGGTGGGCGGTAGCTGCCCATCTCTTGCAAAATCGGCCCATAGGGCACGCAGGCGCTGGCCGTGCTCAAGCAGGGTGGCGTCGTCCACGTCTTTTACCAAGTCGGCATACTGCCAGTTGGCTGGCTCAGCCAGCAGCAGCGGAAGTTCGATCGTGTGTGCGGCGCCAAACGGGTAGCGGCCCTTGCCCCAGTCCAGCCGGTAAACGTAGGCGTTACCTTTCGCTTTCGCATGGCGGCGTGCAAACGTGAGCGCATCACGTTTGTATACCTTGTTCGTCGTGGCAGCCACCATCGCCCTGGAGGCCTGCTCACCCACGAAAGGAAGCTGTCGGATGCGCATCAGCTTTGGTGACATCACCACAAACAGCGCGGTCTCCTCTGCGGTGGTGCCAATAAATACATCATATTTAGGCGCAACGCAGCGCCAGGCAGCATCAATATCGGATTCAGCAGGCAGTGGATAGTGGCCATACTGAGTGCCAAACGGCATGGCCGACTTTAGCCCAAAACCCTTTGCGGCTTCCGCCACTTGGGACTGTGTTCGCAAAATCTCATCCAGGGGGGCATCATCTTTTACGGTGGCAGCTACTTCGCCCATCTTAGTATTCATTTTCGCCCGACCACGGCTAATGCCCAGCGGCGCGCTCTGGATGATGGCACGCTGAAAAAGCCCCTCGGTGCCGTCAGCAATCATCAAATGAGCTGCCGCATCGCCCCCGGCAGAATGACCAAACAAAGTAACGTTGTTAGGGTCGCCTCCCATGGCCGCGATGTTGGTATTAACCCAGCGCAGCGCCGAAATAAGATCCAACAGCCCCAGGTTGGCAGGACGGTTGGCGTAGCCGCCCAAAAAGCCCAGCAGGCCGAGTCGATAGTTCACGGCCACCACGATGACATTCTGTTCAAGCGCGAGCGGGCGCACATCGAATACCGAGAGATCGCCAGCGCCAAACACATAAGAGCCGCCGTGAATCCATACCATTACCGGGCGAGGCGCCGTGGCGGGGCTATCCGGCACGGTCACCGACAAATGCAGCTCACCCTCAACAGAGTGAAACTCCTGTTCGGTAACGCCTAGTGCTTCATTCAGCTCGGGGATAGTGTTTTGCGGCGATGCTGGCGACCACTCGGTGGCCTGGATGGGCGTTGTCGATGGCGGTTCATCAATTGGAGCGCAGAAGCGCTGGGTACGCGCATAGCGGATGCCCGTGGCACGTATAACGCCACGGTCACGCCAGCCGATCACGTCTCCTGCAGGGGTATTAAAACGTGGGGCATTCTGGTCGTTTGGCTCGGTGGCGGGCATAAGGCTCCTTTAAATTTGAAGTAAGCACAGCATGGCACTGTCGCTACGTGCTATGGGTGCGCTTGCTCTATTGTTTATCTTAAAGCACCTCACCCGCTAATCGGAGGCTGAGATTGTCACGGATTAAAGTCGGCTCAGATTGAGCGCGTAGGTAACTGGTAGCTAAAGCACCCACCGAACCCTTAAAAAACCTTGCTAATAGGTTAAAGCCTATATAGCATAAAACCTATAAAACGATGAGGCACTCATGTGGTCAATAGAGCAGACAGATACCTTTGAAACGTGGTTTTTCTCGCTTGAAGAAGCTGACCGGGAGAATGTCCTGGCTTCTCTTCTTCTTTTACGAGAAAGGGGCCCGATGCTCTCACGACCGCATGCTGATACGGTAAACGGCTCGCAGTTTCCCAATATGAAAGAGCTGCGCGTACAGAGCTTTGGCCGCCCTATTAGGGCATTCTTTGCGTTTGACCCAACGCGCACCGGCATCATTTTATGTGCCGGTGATAAAGGCGGGAATGAAAAGCGTTTTTACGATGAAATGATTCCAGTCGCCGACAGAGAGTATGCGGCTCACCTGGAAACGTTAAAGTGAGGTGATCACCATGGCACGCACACTGGAAGACTTACTGGCAAAAGAGAAGCCAGAGATTGTCGCCGCAGCAGAAGCGAAGGCGAGCGACATGCTGTTTGAAATCAGGCTAGCTGAGATTCGTCTATTGGCAGAAAAAACGCAGTCCGAAATTGCGGATGCGATGGGCGTTAAGCAGCCAACCGTAGCGGGGCTTGAAAAGGTTGGCCAGGATATGCGCCTTAGCTCCCTTAAACGCTATGTTGAGGCGTTGGGCGGCCGCGTCCGTGTGGACATTGAGCTTCCCGATGGTAGCCATCACGGCTTCCCCGTTTAATGCCCCTCTTTTCATTTCGCCCTAGCAATATAAACCACGATTGGCGTTGGCCGCCTTAAAGTGGGAGCTTATGCTGTCTTGAGCTGAAGCCTACTTCTATAAATAATGCCCCCACCGCATGTTTTAATTGGGCGCAGCCATTACCGCACGAACCACGGCCCTGCCTCATTACTATTATGCGAAAACGTCTCGCGCCTTCCACATTCCATTAACGCGCCACGGCAGCATCATGCATGCACTGGTCATGCTTGCTCTCTCCGCGGGGTGTAAAAAGCAGTAAACACCTGCGAACCAAAATCAGGCGTTCCAACCTATTCGGCTGAGCGCCCGCCAAGCGCGTCCGAGAGGTCGGGGCCGGGATGCAGGCGGCCCGGCCAGCGCAACACCATGATCGCAAGAACATTGCGGTGTTCACCACCCGCCAGTCCCTTTTCCCCCGTGGCCGAGGGGATGATGCCGCTGGCCGGGTCCACCGCCGCCACCAGCGCCTCACGTACCCGGCCCACCAGTGGGTGGTCCTCGCGGCCAGCCAGCAGGAAGGCCAATGCCACCTCGGCTTGGATGTCGGCCGTGGCCCGGGCCAGGATATCGGCCGTCTCCCGCTCCAGCGCTTCCAGCACCCAAGCGTGCACCTCCGGGTCCACCTTCCGCTGGTAGTAACGGCTGTCAGCGATGACGAAGTGGGTCAGACCATAGAGCCAGTTACGGTACTCGGCATCGTCGAGCCCGGCGACTCGATCAGGCGGGTAGTGGCGTCGGAAGGCTGCCTCCACCTCCCGGCGCAGGTCCATCACGCCAAGTTGGTGCAGGAAGTACGCCTGGTTGGCCACCTGGGCGGCATAGATCCCGATTACCGCCGGGTCGGTCAGGAAGGCCGCCCAATCGATCTTAGCCAGGTAGCCCAGCGCCCGCTCTTGGTCCTCAAGGGCCGGTAGCAAGCCGTGATACTCGGCCTGGACCAGTCGGAACAGCAGCCCGCGAGCGAAGGCGATCTCCCCCCACTCCCCCAGCATGGCGCGCCGGGCTCGCTGCTTGGTCGTGAGCTGCGAGTAGTCGGCAACAATAATCGCCCGGCTGCGGGCAGCCGCGTACCCGGGCTCGGCCAGGCCGACGATGTCCTTCTCGAGTCGCGCCAATAGACGCTCGCTGTAAACATAATTGAGGGCCCGCCAGCGCTGCTCGCCCGTCAGGCGGTAGAGCCGCTGGGCAAAGTGACGCTGCTTGTTCTCGGACAGCGTCGGCAGAGCCCGCTCGTAGACCTCCTGGATGGCCAGACCGGCGTCGCGCTGGACGTCACGCTCCTCATACGGTTCCATGGCGGCGCAGCCGGTCAACGCCAGCACAATCATCAGTGAAAAGAGCTTTTTCATGCCGAACCCTTGGTGGTGTTCACTATCGATAGGCCATCATTGCACAGTCGATGAGCAATGATGTAAAAGCATCCGTGGCACTACCGGCATAAGCTAGGGCTGTGTTTCGAGGTGATGTGACTAATCAGGAGGGGGCGGCATGGGTAACGCTTGGCGATACTAGTGGAAGGTGCGCCCGGTAGTTACCTGATGATTGGCAGCTTAGTCGGCCAACGGATTAAGAACCCCATCATCGTTAAGCGCTTCAATTGGCTGATGGCAGGGTTGCTGATTGCCGTGGCGTTATCGATTGGGGTTGAGCATGTTTGGTTACCGCTTACCTCTTTAGCTAATTAGCGTTGCCAGCCCTGCGCTACGTTTTTCAGTAGTGGCTGGTTGCTCATAAAAAAGCGCCCCGGAGGGCGCTTTTTATTGCTGCTAGCGTTTAAAAAGAGGTCCACTGCTCGGCGTCTTTTTTGCCGCCAATGACATGGGTGGACGGACGTTGACTGACTTGTGGTCGAGTATCGTTACGTTTTACCGCCAAGGGGAGTGCGCGCTGGTCGGTGCTACTAGGCGTGCCTTTGAAGAACGACACCTCTTTTAATAATGACGCTGCTTGGCCTTGCAGTGAACGGCCTGCCGCACTGGACTCTTCTACCAGACTGGCATTTTGCTGGGTGACGCTGTCCATCTGCGACACAGCCGTATTGACTTGCTCAATCCCTTGCGACTGCTCTCGGCTAGCGGTGGCGATCTCTCCCATGAGTACCGTCACGCGCTGCACCCCCGTGACGATATCCTCAAGTGATTTACCCGCTCGGTTAACCAGGCTCGAACCGTTGTCCACTTGATGAATACTTTCTTCAACAAGCTTTTTGATGTCTTTGGCGGCATCGGCACTGCGCCCAGCCAGGTTGCGTACTTCATTGGCGACTACCGCAAACCCACGGCCTTGCTCACCCGCTCGAGCGGCCTCAACCGAGGCATTCAGCGCCAGCAAGTTTGTTTGGAAAGCGATCTCATCGATCAACCCGACGATACCGGCAATCTTGCGGCTTGAGGCATTGATACCCTCCATCGCTTCAATGGCTTGCCCGGCAATCTCTCCTCCGGCATTTGCCTGCTGGCTGACATCGTGTACGAGCTTGTCAGCTTCGGCGGCGTTGTCGGCGTTCTGACGCACGGTCGAGGTGATTTCATCCATCGATGCCGCTGTTTGTTCAATGTTTGCGGCCTGCTCCTGGGTACGGCGACTGAGATCATCCGTTCCCAAGACAATTTCATCGGCGGCGACATTCACGGACTCAGCGTTATTGCGAACGGACATCACCACTTGAGAGAATTTGGCTTCCATCGCCTTCAACGCGCTTAGCATGTCACCAAACTCATCCTTGGAGGTGATATCAATGTCGTTGTCTAGTCTGCCCTGGGCCATGGCATTGGCGAGTTCTTGCGCCTTGGCCAGTGGCGTCATGATTCCTCGTATCAACCATATCGCGAGCAGGATGCCAAAGATGACGGCGATGGCCATCACGCTCATAATAAAGTTGCGTGTCCAGTAATAGTCGTTCAGGGAGTCTTGGTTAGCGTTGTCGGCTTGAACGCTATTACGGTCTATCAGTTCCTGCATCGCCGTTAGAACTTGGGGATATGCGGCACGAAGGGTGGTGGTGGCAATGACTCTTGCGGCATCAAAGTCGTTGTCGATCATTGCCGTGTTGATATCTTCAATGCCGGCACGCAAGCTAGCCAGCGACGAGATGAATCTCTCGGCGATTGCGCGCTCTTCATTGCTGGACACACGATTAGGAAAATAATCCGCCCACGCAGCGTCGATAATAGCGTCGTTCTCAGCGACCTCTTGTTTTGTCGTCAGGGCAGATGCCGGATTACGATCACGCTGTTCAGCGGTTATCTTTACTCGGTTACTGAGCAACGCTTGGTTGATCTTACTCAGGTTTCCCAGTGTAAGCACGTTCCCTTCATAGGTACTGTTGAGAGCATCGTTCGTTTTGCTGAGGCTATAAAGACCGATAGCACCAACAATGATTAACATTAAAATACATACACTTAAACTCACTGCAAGCCGAAGTTTAACGCTTCGATTCATCAATAGCATGGAGGTTATCTCGTAGAAGCCCGCTGCTCTCAGCAACGAGTAGGCCAGAATGGAATCATGCTGAGTATCAACATGAGCTCAATCAAGGCGCATTCTGTTACCAGTCGCGTTGGTATATCGGCTCATATAACGAAAAATTTAATGCTTAGTTCAAAAAATCAGCCAATGACTTACCTCTCAAAGAACCAATCTCTTTCGTGCGCAAACGCCAACTGGCGTACGTAATAGGGAGGCGCAATTCAAAACGAAACGGGGCCTGAACAAATGAATGTCAGACCCCGCGCGGCTATTTTAATAAATAGCTAGAACAGCTTAGAAAAATAACGAGAACAACGTTCAGGACAACTTAGGGATCACCAGCGCCACCGCCCGCGCCGTGTATATTGCCGGTGGTATAGCTTGATTCTGGCGACGCTAGCAGTACGTATGTACCGGCCAGCTCTACCGGCTGGCCTGGGCGGCCAAGCGGCGTGCTTTCGCCAAAGGTTTCCACTGCGTCTTGGGGCTGGCCACCGCTGGGCTGAAGCGGGGTCCAGAACGGCCCGGGCGCAACACCATTGACCCGAATGCCTTGCTCGGCGACCTGCTTTGCCAACGCTTTGGTGAACGCGACGATCGCCGCTTTGGTCATTGAGTAATCGAGTAGGATTTTAGGCGGATCGTAGGCCACCACCGACGTGGTGTTAATAATCACAGACCCAGGCTCCATGTGCGGTATTGCCGCCTGAGTAATCCAATACATGGCATACAGATTGGTCTTCATCGTATCGTCGAAGTCTTCGTGACTAATCTCCATAATCGACGGTTTCCACTGCTGCCGAGCAGCGTTGTTGACCAAGATATCCAGACCACCTAATTGCTGTACCGCCTGCTCTACCAGCTCACTGCAGAACGAGGCATCGCGAAGATCACCAGGGATAGCCACCGCGTTACGCCCTTCCGCTTCAATCAATTGAATGACTTCTTGGGCGTCTGACTCTTCCGCTGGCAGATAATTAATGGCCACATCAGCGCCTTCGCGGGCATAGGCAATCGCCGCTGCACGGCCAATACCGGAGTCCCCACCGGTGATAAGCGCCTTTCTTCCCACTAACCGGCCACTGCCCCGATAACTTTCTTCGCCGTGGTCTGGGCGGGGCGTCATCTCACTGGCAAGCCCTGGCCACTCTAACGGCTGGCGAGGAAACGGTGGTTCAGGGTACTTGTCTCTGGGGTCCTGCATTTGCCAGATGGGGCCTCCTGCGTCATAGGTGTTTGAAGTATTACCAGCATTGCCAGACGGCGATGAAGATGAAGAAGATGATGACTGGGCAAACGCGGGGGCGGCCATCGCAGCAGCCATACCGGTAGCAAGACCACCCACTACTTGGCGGCGAGTAGGGTCAAAAGTGTTGTCGGGCTTCATAGTAATCCCCAATAAGTAATCGTCGTGAATCCATTCTTGGCACATGGCCTAAGACGTGGGTGCTATCCCTGCTAAAGCATGCAATAGGGAAATGCATCAGCTCGAATAAAACTCTATTGACCCTAGTTGGAATAGCGGTGATTACCAAGCGGAGTACTGGCTGAAGCCAAAAAATTAAAAAATGATAGTTAGAAATCCAAGCTACATTAAGCAGCTTTAAAAGTTATGCAGGGTGGATAATAAAAAGAGCAGGCGCGTTGGCCTGCTCTTGTAACCTATCACTCTTTACTGTGCCTATATCAACAGGCTTGCGGCTCACTCACTTCTCGACATGCCCTCACGCTTTCGGCCAGTTCGCTGACGAGAGTGTGTACTCGCTCAACGGCTTCGTCAGCGGTAACGGCATGTTCAATGCAGTCGACTAACGCGGAGCCCACTACCACCGCATCGCTGAAGCGGCCGATGGTCGCGGCCTGTTCGGCGGTGCGGATGCCAAAGCCGACAGCAATGGGGAGTTCGGTATGTTCACGCAGTTGGCCAACCGCGCCTTCCAGCCGCTCCGGCGTAGGTGCGCTGCCGCCAGTCACACCTGCCACCGAGACGTAGTAGATAAACCCGGAGGCGTTGGCCAGTACTTTCGGCAAACGCTTGGCATCGGTGGTTGGTGTGGCCAGGCGGATAAAATCGATGCCGTGCCGGGCCGCTGGCTGGCAGAGTTCTTCGTCGTGCTCGGGGGGAAGGTCAACCACTATCAGGCCATCTACTCCGGCGCGGGCGGCATCTGTTAAAAAGCGCTCGACGCCGTAGCAGAAAATGGGGTTGTAGTAGCCCATCAGCACAATCGGCGTGGTGCTGTTTTCTTCACGGAAGCGGCGCACCATTTCCAGCGTCTTGGCTTGGGTTTGGCCGTTTCCCAGCGCACGCAGGGCGGCTTTTTGAATGGCGGGGCCATCGGCCATGGGGTCGCTAAACGGCATGCCGAGTTCGATGATGTCTACACCCGCAGCAGGCAGCCCGTGCAACAGGCGACGCGAGGTTTCGGCGTCCGGGTCGCCAGCCGTCAGGTAGCTGACCAGCGCCGGGCGATTTTGCTGCTTGAGCGCGGCAAAGCAGTATTCAAGACGAGAGGTGTTATTCATGACAGTCTCCTGGATTGCGCTCATTAGCTTTTGACTCCGAACTTGTCACCCAAGTAATGGGCGACGCTCATCATGTCTTTGTCGCCACGGCCGCTTAGGTTGACCACCATTAAGTGCTCGCGTGGCAGCGTGGGCGCGCGTTTGGCCACTTCGGCCAGTGCGTGGGCGGTTTCCAGGGCGGGGATGATGCCCTCCTGGCGGCAGCATACCTGGAACGCTTCCAGTGCTTCGTCATCAGTCGCGGAGACGTACTCTACCCGCCCCTGCTCGTGCAGCCATGCGTGTTCAGGGCCGATACCGGGGTAATCCAGCCCTGCTGAAATCGAGTGGGCGTCGATAATCTGGCCATCTTCATTTTGCAGCAAGTAGGTGCGGTTGCCGTGCAGTACGCCGGGGGTGCCGCCATTTAAGCTGGCTGCGTGCAGGCCGCTTTTTACGCCCTTCCCACCCGCTTCTACGCCTATCATCTTCACTTCCAGGTCGTCTAGAAACGGATGAAACAACCCCATGGCGTTTGAGCCGCCGCCAATACAGGCCACCAGCGAATCCGGTAGGCGCCCTTCTTTTTCCAGCATCTGCCGGCGGGTTTCGTGGCCGATCACGGCTTGGAAATCACGCACCATGGCGGGGTATGGGTGCGGCCCAGCCACGGTACCGATGATATAGAAGGTGTCGTCGACGTTGGTGACCCAGTCGCGCAGCGCCTCGTTCATGGCGTCTTTTAACGTGCCGGTGCCGGAGGTGACGGGGATCACTTCTGCACCCAGCAGCTTCATGCGGAATACATTGGGCTGCTGGCGTTCGATATCGGTGGTGCCCATGTAGATCACGCAGGATAAACCAAAGCGCGCCGCCACGGTGGCCGTGGCTACGCCGTGCATGCCGGCGCCGGTTTCCGCGATGATGCGTTTTTTGCCCATCTGCTTGGCCAGCAGCACCTGGCCGATGCAGTTGTTAATCTTGTGGGCGCCGGTGTGGTTTAGCTCTTCACGCTTTAAATAGATGCTGGCCCCACCAAAATGCTCGGTCAGCCGTTCGGCGAAGTAGAGCGGGCTGGGGCGCCCTACGTAATCATTCTGGAAGTAGGTTAACTGGCGCTGGAATTCGGGATCGCTTTTTGCGGTGGCATATTCGTCTTGGAGCTCCAGGATCAGCGGCATCAGCGTTTCGGCAACGAAACGACCGCCGAAGCTGCCAAAGAGCCCGTTGGCATTGGGCAAACTTGAAGATAAATTCATTGGTTTATTCATCACGACCTCTGAATGCGATTGAGCTGGGCAATTTAAGATTGTGATGAAGGTAGCGCAGGCAGGCGGTGATAAAAATCGATAAGATGTCAGAAACACGTGAGTTTTAGTCAACTGTCGGACGGGATATACCCATGCAACACAGCATGCCACCGCTTAGCGCCTTGCGCGCCTTTGAAGCCACCGCTCGCTTGGGCAGTGTGACCGCCGCTGCCGATGAGCTAAACGTTACTCATGGCGCGGTTAGCCGCCAGTTAAAGAGTTTGGATGAGTATTTTAACGTTCCGCTCTTTACCAAAATGGGCCGCGGCATTGCGCTTACGCCACATGGGGAAAAGCTACAAAGCGGCGTAGGTGAAGCGTTCACCAGCCTCAAGAATAGTTGCGCAGCACTCAAACGAGATGTAGAAGAGGCGCCCTTTACCCTTGCCTGCCCCGGCAGCCTGCTGGCGCGCTGGCTGATTCCTCGCCTGGACCGCCTGCACCATGAGCTGCCAGAACTAAAACTAAAAGTCGTGGTGAGTGAAAGCGAGCAGCCGGGCGCGCAAACGGATGCCAGCGCCACCTTGGCGTTTTCCGAGCCGCCCTGGCCCATAGGGGTGGAAGTATTCGAGCTGATGGTGGAGCAGATATGCGCGGTGGCAAGCCCGCAGTTGGCGGCACACATTGACCCCGCCGAACCGGCAACGCTATTGGCGAACAAACTCTTATACACTGCCTCGCGCCCTCAGGCATGGCCGCAATGGGCCAGTGCCAAGGGGCTTGAGCTGACTCAACTTGAAGGGGCGCTAAGCAAGAGCCAAGGGTTCGATCACCTTTACTATTTGATGGAAGCGGCCGTGGCGGGTCTGGGTATCGCTATTGCGCCGCGGTTATTAGTAGAAGACGACCTGAAGAGCGGCAGGCTCATCGCACCCTGGGGAAGTATCGAAACCCCCGCCCGGCTCTGTCTGTGGCTGCCTAGCCAGGCCAACAGCCGACGCAGCGAGCCACTGGCGGAGTGGCTCAAGCGGGAGTTGGGGGTATTGAGCACAATAAATGAAACAGAAACGCTGCAAGTATTGCGCAACCATGATCTAGTGCAACAAATCGAGGCTTCCTCAGATACCCACAATCGGAGCTAAGGCTGCCAATCTTTTACTCATAAGACCAATTTAACCAATAAGCTCTTCAATCGAGCGTTTACCATCCAGCAGTAGGTATTCCTGATTAACCACATCGGGGCTTTGCACTACGTGTAATAGCGCATGAGCGACATTAGCACGAGAAATTTGGTTATCGCCCGCCTCGTCAATAGAACTAGCAAACTGCTGAGAGGCGGCTTCATCGGTCAGTCGGCCGGGCTTGAGAATGACATAGGGAACACCACTGTTGCGCAAGTGGGCATCTGCGGCAAATTTCGCGGCCATGTAAGGGCGCATTTTCTCGGGCGCTTCCAGCGGCTGTTCCGCGCGCATGGCGCTGATCATAATGTAACGAGAGAGACCTTTTTGCTTGGCGATATCGGCGGTACGAATAGCACCAAAAAGGTCAACCATTAGGGTTTTGTCCGGTCCGGTGTGGGGGCCTGAGCCCGCCGTGAAAACCACTTGATCGCACCCTTCAAAGGCGTGTTCAAACTCACCTTCTAAGTCAGCCACTACAGTATCGATGCCGTGATCATTAAACCATAATGCTTGCTCTTCACTGCGAACCATCGCCTTGATAGACGTGCCCGCCTGCTGCGCTAGCTCGCAAAATTGCTTGCCAATCTGTCCGTTCGCACCAATCACTAACGTTGTCATAACGCCTCCTTGTGAGTTGCATTCTCTCTATGAATGCAGGCGCCTGAGCGTAATTCAACCCATTGCTGTCCCTTCACTTCACTTAGCTCCCGCCTTATTCCCCCACATTAAGGCTCTCCCACCCATGTTTCTCTACCAGTGCTTTCAATGCGGGTGGACGATAGCTGACGTCGCGCTCATAGCGGGCTTTGACACTGGGATGAATAAGCATGGATTGGTCTTTGGGCTTTAATTCTCTATCTAACGGTTTCTTAAAACGATAAACATGCTTGCGTGAGTTGTGAATGTGCCCTTTCACCCCATCGGTTAGGTGATCGCGAATATGCGGCTCGGTGATTAACCCTGCGGCGTTGGCTTCATCCAGCATCCACGCAAGCGGGGTGTCGGCAGCTTGGATGCCGTTCTTGTCTGGCTTATAGGAGCCGCCAACATCCGCATGCACGCCTGCAAACCACACCTGCTTGAGGTCTACGCCGGGCCGAGGTGTCCAGATAGTGGGCAAAAAGTCTTCACGTTTTTCATCAATAGCGAGCGCGTGGCGTGCAATGGCTACATTGGCCCCCATTTTGGTGTCGTAGAACTCATCGTGGCTGTCAAACAGGCCCATGATGCTATAAGGAATGCCTAGTGCGCCAACGGTGTCCCATACGCCAATGAAATGTATATCGCGGGAAGCGTGGCTGTAATCGGCGCGAAACTTACAAGCTGCCTTGCCAGCCGGGTGATTGGTTTTGGTTGGGCTTTTGTATATTTTCCAGGCTTGGGAGATTAGCCGGGCATCTTCGCGCTTTAAGATGCCGCAGTTGTTAATCAAACCGCTGAGCGCCCGCACGGTGTAAGCACCCCGGCTAAAGCCGAACAGGTAAATAATGTCGCCAGGGGCATAGTTCTGAATGATATAGCGGTAACCATCAAGGATGTTTTTATGAATTCCAACGCCGGTGGCCCCTGCGCTAAGGCTGGTGTGATAAGAGCCTAGCCCCCAATCGTAAAACACATGCTGCCTTACCTCACCCGCGTCAGGCTTAACCGCTCGGGCAAGCTGCAGCACATTCGTAGGAAAATCGTTTTCCAGATCTTCTTCTGGACGGTTCCAGGTGCCGTCTGCACATACCACGATATGGGCCATGGATACCTCGTTTTATCCTTCACGTTAAACATTCGTTTTATGTGCTGTTATCAGCATTGATCGACGCGGTGAGAACGGTGAAGCTTTATATGTCACAAAAATTGATTAACACCGTTTTTGTTGTTTCTGCGCTATTTTTGAATTTACTTGGCTTCTCTTCAAAAGAAAGTGATACCCGATCATTTTTGTAAGCAATATCTTACAAATACGTAAGACATTGCTTACAAAAAAAGCATGGGAATCCTGATAAACTTAAGAAGGCTTTGTACGCAGTTAGCCTCTCGTGTGTGTAAATCTTGAGGCTTGTCGGTACCTCCAGATAAAAAATCCAAACCGACAAAATAAATCATTAAGGGATCTCATGTTGAAACGTTCTATTACCGCTACTATTGCACTATTGGGTGCTACAACAGCACTTACTTTGAGCGCCACCACCTTCGCCAGCGACCGCCAGGGTGACATTAATCCATGGCAACACTGCGGTATTGGTGCCGCAATTTTTGATGACAACACTACCGCTGCTGCGATCTCAAATGTGATTTGGGACTCGGGCACCACAGCCGTGACCTCAGCCACTATTTCCCCTGAAACTTGTGAAAGCGCAGAAGTTAAAGTAGCTCAATTTATTGACGAAACCTACGATCAGTTGGCCATGGAAGCCGCTATGGGTGAAGGTCAGCACTTGAATGCTGCCCTCGGACTTGTTGGCTGTGACGCAAGCAATGCAGCGAGCATTGCTCAGCTGCGTAACGACCTGAGCACCGTCAGCGCTGATGCCAGCTACTCCTCTATGAGCCATGACGATAAAGCTTACCGCTTCTACAATAGCTTAAATCAAGCTGCTACGAACTGTTCAGCTAGCTAATGCCTTATGTGGGCTAGCCAAGCTAGCCCACTTTGCTTCCCTATAGGATATATTTCGCATGCGGCGGCTCTGGCTGACGGCTATTTTATTTAGCTCATTTTTTAGTTCTTCTCTTCACGCAAATCTAACGACGCTCTCCCAAGACTCTCAATGGCTTTCACTTTTACACTTTGATCGCCAAACCCCTTTTTCTTCGCCAAGAAGTGCTGTCATTGATGACGCCTTCTTCCTTGCTGAGAATGGCCGTTCCGATCCTCATGCGGAGCTGGAAGCTACGCTTGCCGCCTTGCGCCAATCGCCTAGCCCAACGGGACAACATGCGAGTTGCCAATTCCCAGCGCGAGCGCTCTGGCTGTCTGCCAAAACGGGAGAGCAGTGGCAAAATGCAGACTGCCCAGACTTTAGTGAATGGCAATCACAGCACCAGGAGCCTGACATAGGCCTCATGTTTGCAACAGGCTACCTAGGGAATCCCGCCTCGTTTTTTGGCCACGTAATGCTTCATTCGGCCCCCGGCAATACCGCGGAGTTGTCTTCCGACTCCCAACACCTGCTGGATACCAGTTTAAATTTTGGCGCTGACGTACCAAGCGACGACGGGATGCTTGCGTATATGGCCAAAGGGCTTTTTGGTGGCTATAACGCGACGTTTTCGAATGCTTCGTTTTATCGTAATACCACGCTTTATTCCGAGCGGGAAATGCGTGACTTGTGGCATTACCAATTGAACTTGACGAACGACGAAGCGTCGCTAGTGATGGCTCATTTATTCGAGATAGTGGGGAAAGATTACGAATATTTATTTTTATCGCAGAATTGTGCTTCTCGTATTGCCAGAACACTAGAACTCGTCATAGAAGAAGACCTTACACCTGGTTTTTCTCCATGGGTGGCGCCTGAAGACTTATTAAGGGCTTTAAGCAGCACCATGCATCATGGCCGTCCGTTATTAGCTAAAACACGTCACATTCCTTCACGAAGGCTTATTACGCAACACGAGTACGCTGCCCTAAACGACCGTCAGCAACGAGCGGCGAATGCTGTTTGGCCTTCGGAAAATCAACTCCTCATGGACGCACCTGAGTTTTCTGAACTACCTGCCGTTCAGCAAAGTGATGTCTTAGATACACTGCTTAGCCATGCTTCTTTTCTGCGCCAAACCGGCGACAGTAACCATTTTCCGGAAATAGAGCGGCAATTGCTTCAAGCCCGATTAAGGCTCCCGCAAGGCAATGCTGACAACAGCTATACAGCGCCGCCCGCCGTCCATGAGGTGGCGCCGCCCGGGCTGGTAGGTATAAGCGGCTTTCACACTAGCGGCTCCGCTAACAACTTGCGCGTAAGGTTTAGGCCTCTGCAGTATGACTTACTGGATACCAACCAGGCTCGTATGCCCAACTCTGCCGTTGAAATTGCCAATATAGAAATTAATGCCGACGATCAAGGTGTGTCATTAAATCGATTTGATCTTTTCAGCATTACTAATTTACATACCAACGCTATAGCGTTACCGACTCTGCCACAAACCGCCTGGCAAATATCAGCTGGTATCCAACGGAACCGGTTGAGTTGTCGGCGATGTTTTGATGGGGTGGCTAATGTGCTGGGGGGAAAATCATGGGCGGTTGGCCCCCACCTACCTTATGCGCTGGGGGGTGTTCAATTGCGTACTCAACGGCATTATGAGGGTGTGGCAGTACCAATGATTAAAGCAGGCATTGTAAGCAGTTGGTCATCAAGTCAGCGTACTCATATACAACTATCCCATCGTCGAAATGTTGGCTATGACGACAACCAACGCACAGAGTGGCAGCTACAGCATAGAATTGCTCTATCTACTGAGTGGGATATCCGATTTGAGCTTCAGCGAGATCAATCGGCTACTGAAGCCGGTATTGGTTTTTCTAGGTACTTCTAGGCTTTCATTCTTCAATTCGTGTAGGGTTATTAAACAGGCATTCAATGAAAGGAAATTCTATGCAACGCCGTTTACTGATTACTTCACTATCAATGGGTCTTTTCGCTGGTGCTGTCACGACCACTGCGTTGGCGGCAATGTCGCCGTTGGAGCAGCAGCTAAAAGATCTTGAGTCGTTTCAGGTGATCGCCCACCGTGGTGCTAGTGGCCATGCGCCAGAAAGTACCATGGCAGCTTATGAGCTGGCCCGTGAGTGGGACGTTGATTACCTGGAGCTGGACGCTCAAATCACCGCCGATGGTGAGGTAGTCGTGTTTCATGACGACGCCATTGACCGCACCAGTGATGGCGAAGGCGCGATCAATGATTACACTTTGGAAGAACTCAAAGCGCTGGATACCGGCACATGGTTTAACGAGGAAAACCCCGACAGTGCCGACACTGCCTTTGAAGGCGCGCAGATGCTCACGCTGGAGGAGGTTTTTGAGCGCTTTGGACACGATGCCCGCTACTACATTGAAACCAAGTCGCCACAGCTTAACCCTGGCTTGGAAGAAGCGCTGGTAGAAACGCTGGAAGAATACGATATGGTCGAGGAAGGCCGTGTATTGGTGCAGTCCTTTGAGCAGGATAGCCTGTTAAAAGTGCATGAACTGAACGCCGATGTGCCGTTGATTCAACTGGTATGGTACTACCCAAGCGAAGAAGACAACTCGCGCTTAGTGGAGTGGACGGGCGTAACCCCAGGGCCAGAAGAGATCACGGATGAAGATTTCCAGGCGGTAGCGGATTACGCGGTCGGCATTGGCACTAACTTCATCTACGAAGGCGAAGAAGTGATTGATGCCGACTTTATCCGCCAAGCTAATGAAAACGGCCTGCCGGTACACGTGTATACCATCAACGAGACCGAGGAAATGGAGCGCTTAATGGAAATGGGTGTAAACGGCTTGTTCACCAATTATCCTGATCGCTTGCTCGAACTCGTTGAATAACAATCTATATAAGCAAACATGTATTCAGCAAACATGTATTCAGCAAACATAGATTAAGCAGTTATGACGCCCGGCTTCGGCTGGGCGTTTTTTTGCACCGCTTTAACTTTTAACTTCAGAGGCTAGACCAAGCTGCTCTACTACTTGCGCTACTCTTTTGCGGTCGTTTCCTTGCAGAGTTTTAAGCGGCTGGGGCAAGCAGGGTTGGCTCACTTTGCCGGTGACTTCTGCGATGGTAGCCGCCACTCGCAGGCTGCCGCCATACTCACGGTAAAGCGCCCAGATTGGCTCAAGAGCAACAGAAAGCGCCTCGGCCTGTTGAACATCCCCCGTTTGTGCAGCCCGAGTCAGCGCCAGTGCCGCTTGAGGATACAGCCCCCCGATAACGGAATACCACGCATCGCAACCCGCATTTAGCCCGGTTGCTGCAGCAGGGTCGCCGCTTATACCGATGGTGACATCGCTGGGAATTAGCATGCGCAGCTGCACGATTCGCTCGCGAGCAACGTCTATGTCGCTAACCACCGGTGGGATCTTGATTGAACGCACCTGCGGCAAGTGGGCGATTCGCCCGTGCAACTCATCGCTGAATGTAAAGTGAGTCGTGCCGGGATTATCGTATACGCATAGCGGCACACTCAACGAATGACAGACCGTTGCGTATAGGTCGAATACTTCATCGTCCGTGAGATTTTGATAAGAAACCGGCGCTAGTAACACGCCGCTGGCGCCAGCTTGCTGGGCGCTTTCCGCATTGGCCAGTACATCGCGGGTACGCAACGCACCAATGCCCAAAATGACAGGTACGCCGCCTGCATTTTCGACGCTTAGCCGGGCAATACGAGCACGTTCTTTACAGCTTAAATAAGCGTAACTGCCGGTTGAGCCCAGCACGCCAATGGAATCAACGCCTGCCCCAGCCAAGTGCTCTACTGAACGAATAAACGCGTTCTCTTGGATACCCTGTTCGTTCATGGGGGTTAACGGAAACGCACTTAAGCCGGTGAACATCGTGGATACTCCTTTTATGAGATCCTTCATTAGTATTCTCACACACACTTGGCTATTAGGTAGCCGGGTTCTTAAGTGAGCCTTAGGTAATTTATACTTAATTATTAATTATAGGTAGCTCCGCATATTTTCGCCAATGAGCTTTCTAGGCCTTCTCTCGATCTATCTGTTTACGTTCCTCCCCCTGCAAATCTCATGAATTTGTTGTAGTGTTTGTAAATTAACTGCGTAGAAATGGGATAATGGTGTTTTTTTCTAATGTATCTTGTTTAAGTTTTCAAAAGACGTTGACCAAAAATACAACGCTCCGAAGAGCTCAGGGAGACAATGTCATCAAGTCTTACTCACTTCATGTGCGGCGCACGTCTGCATGGTGCATAAACCTGACACCCACTAACCGTCGGAATATCCACCCACAATGAGGGCATTCGTTATAACCCACGACATGGTTCGACGAATTGCCAGGGTGATGGTGGCGACTTTACTGATGGCCTACTTTCTGTTGGCCACAGCTCAGGTCATTGCCCGCGAACCTCCCGTGTTATTAGTAGCGAACCCCAATGTCACTACCCACTGGTTGAACCAGGATACTACCCGCGCCATCTTCGCCATGCGACAACGTACTTGGCCAGACGGACAAGCAGTGCGAGTTTTTGTGCTCGATAGTAGCGACCCTGTGCATGCTCGCTTTACTAAGAAACAGTTATCCGTTTACCCGCACCAATTACAGTTGGCCTGGGATCGCATGGTGTTCTCCGGTACAGGTCAAGCACCCAACCGAGTGAGCACCCAAACGGAAATGCGCGATAGGATCGCCAGCACCCCCGGCGCTTTAGGATATCTTGAAAGGGAGTATGTGGATGATAGTATCCAAGTTATTTCAATGGATTGAATATCGCGTAACCGCGATTATAGTAAGCATATTCGCTTTGATTTCATCCTCTCATGTTCTGGGTGATGATAGCGTCATGGACTCTTTTCAAGTTCATGGCTTTCTTAGCCAAGCGTTAGTCATTACAGACGATAACAATTTTTTTGGCCCTAGTAGTGAAGATAATGGAAGTTTTGAGTTCACCGAAATTGGTCTTAATGCGTCGTTACGGCCTCACCAGGATGTACTACTTGCCGCTCAAGTTTTAAGCCGTAATGCAGGCGGAGATCTGACCGATGCAACCCCAAAACTAGATTACGGGCTCATCGATTATCAAATGATTTCAAACCAGCAACGCACTTTTGGCGTCCAGCTAGGTAGGTTTAAAAACCCCTTTGGTTTTTATAACCAGACTAGAGATGTCGCTTTTACTCGGCCAAGTATTTTGCTGCCGCAATCAATTTATTTTGATAGGACCCGGTCTTTGGGATTATCAGGAGATGGCGTAAGCCTTTACCATGAAGAAAGGATTCCGTCGGGCGTACTTAGAACGCAAGTAGGTTTTGGTCAAGCCCGTATGGAAGATGATGTCGAACAAACGTTGGGGCTTGATCAATTTCCAGGTTCGTTAGATGCAGGCTCTTCAGCTATTGGACAGATTCGATACGAGCATGACGGAGGACGTATTGTTACAGCCATTAGTGTTGCCAGCGCTAATGCCGATTACGCCTCTTCCTCTAATATACCAGGCGAAGGTACATTTCGATTTCAGCCCTGGGTCCTTTCTTTTCAATATAACCAAGAGCTGTGGACATTAACTGCAGAATATGCCATTAGAAAATTAGAGTTAAGTGGCTTTAACTCTTTTTCTGATTCAAGTAGAACAGGCGAAAGCTGGTATGTTCAGTATTCAAGGCGCTTTAATGATAACTGGCAGTGGTTAGTCCGCTACGACACCCTCATTAACAATAAGAATGATGCTTCTGGAAAAAGTTTTGAAGCAAGTGGCTTAGGGCCTGCCCATTCACAGTTCGCGGATGATTTAACATTTGGCTTACAGTGGTCCCCTCTCCCGCAGTTAATGCTAGCCGGCGAGTATCATCATATTGATGGTACCGGTTGGTTACCCAACAGAGATATTCAAGACTCATCGCAGACTAGCCAGCGTTGGAATATGTTTTTGTTCCAACTATCGCTACGTTTCTGAGACCTAAATTTATCTTGGCCTGGAACCCCCAGCGATGACTAAACTTTTTTCCCTTCGGACCTCTTTCCGATTCAGCCTAACCTGGCGTGTGATCGCCTTAAGTAGCCTACTGCTCTTAGTTTTGGTAACACTTTTTACCTGGCTTGGGCATAGCAACCTTACTCGTCAACTTCAGGAAAGCCGATCTCAACAACATGAGCGCCAACAGCGAGAGATACGGCTCGCGCTGCAAAGGTCATCTGAAAATTTACGCCAATTAGCAGGTTTAACGGCAGCGTCTACGGGACTTGGTTACCCGTTCCAAGAGGGTAACCTGAACGAGCTTGACGATGTTTTAGATGCTCAATGGCCCTCTTTACAGGTTGAAGCGGGAATTGATGAAATTGTCGTGGTTGATATTAATGGTCGAACGTTAGGCAATTGGGGAGAGCATAATACAGCTACCATCTTGCCTATCGAAAGCTGGATAAAGCACGTCATCAATAGTGAGTCGCCCCTGACCACACTACGCTGTTCAACTATTTGTCAGCAGTTTGCCGCAGCGCCCATACTAGCCGAAGGTGAGAGCGTTGGCATGGTGGTTCTAGCACGATCATTAGCTGATGTTACACGACAAGCTAAAGAAGTTTCGAATAGCGAGATAGCGACGTTAGTCACAGGCAGCATCGAAGGCAATTCAATAGCTCAAGCCCGTCAGTTAGACGCGTGGAATGGCCACCTTGTTGCGTTAACTCATGAAGAGCTGAGCTTAGCCCTCCTTCAGCGTGCTGCCACTATCGTCCCAGTACAGCGTTTAATAGAAGAACCACTGAGCTTGCAGCATAACGGAAGAAATCTAGAACTCAGTGCAGTCTACATGGGAGAAGACACGACAAGCAGTAACGCGGGTTACTTCCTCCTGATCTCAGATATTACAGACCAACTGAAGGCAATTAACCAAGATACCCGTACCTTATTAGTGGCGGGCGTCATTGGGTGGTTGGCTGCCGAGCTTTTACTGTTAATGATATTAATGGGGCCTATGGCGCGCCTACGAAGAGTCGCTGGGTTGCTACCACGATTGGCGAGTGGTGGTTTTAGCGAAATACGCAATACCATCCCGACTAACCGAAGCGCCCTGCCCAATGAGATTGATGTACTCGAAATTACTACCCTAGCCCTCTCCAGACAGCTTGAAAGCCTAGAAGATGAAGTCAGGGAGCGTGGCAATCAACTAGCAGAGCGTATTGACGAATTAGCCAAGGAGCGTGATTTCGTTAGCAGCTTACTAGACACCGCTCAGGTTTTTATCGTAGTTCAGGATAGTGCAGGCCGTATCAGCTTAGTTAATGACTATACACAAACTATACTAGGACTAAATGAAGCCTCTCTCCTCGGTCGTCATTTTGTGGATATTTTTGCATCTGGAACTCTTTCCCCCACCGGTAGCTTTGATACACATACTCAGGAAGAGCAGGCTTTAATTACTCCAGACCAAAAATCTCATACCGTTGTCTGGTATCACGCCCCCCTCTTTGCGAACAATGACACAGGTATATCGAGAATTTCCATCGGTCTTGATATAACCGAACGTAAAGCTGCGGAGGCGCGCTTAGTTTGGCTAGCTGAGCGTGACCCTCTCACCGAGCTTTATAACCGTCGCTATTTTCAAGATGCCTTACAAAAAGCTATTTGGATGCAGGATAAAGGCGCCGTTTTACTACTGGATTTAGATCAATTCAAAGAGGTGAACGAACTAAACGGTCATCATGTAGGAGACAGGCTGCTGCGTGAAGTAGCCGAAACACTTTCGCTAAATCTGGGCCATCGTGGTGTTATTGCCCGTCTAGGAGGCGATGAATTTTCCTTGCTATTAAAAGATATGGATGCTGAACAAGCGGTGGCCATCGCTCAATATATTGTTCAGCTTTTTGAAGGGATCGGGTTTAGAACAGAACAACAATGGTTGCGGGTCACCGCCAGTATCGGCATCGCCCTTTGAGTTAAGCTCAAGTCTGGTGTATGGGAGGAGGTAGGAAGGGTGGCGTATCCTGTTGATTGATCACGACCAAGATCTCAACCAACACGAGTGGATACGCCATGGCCGATTCTACCCTCCGGACTCTTTCACAACCAGAACCCCAGGTCGCTGACCCGCTGCACGAGCTGCTGCGCCAAGGTGCCCGTGACCTGATCGCCAAGGCCGTCGAGGCCGAGTTGGCCACCTTTCTGGCGCAGTATGCCGATCAGCGGCTCGACGATGGACGCCAGGCCGTGGTCCGCAACGGCTACCTGCCCGAGCGCACGGTCCAGACCGGGATCGGGGATGTCAGCGTGCAGGTGCCCAAGGTGCGTGACCGCAGTGGCGGTGGCGCTCGCTTCAACAGCAGCCTGCTGCCGCCCTATCTGAAGCGAGCCCGCAGCATCGAGGAGTTGATCCCTTGGCTCTACCTGAAGGGGATCTCCACTGGCGACTACCAGGAGGCGCTGGCGGCACTGCTGGGCGACCAGGCCAAGGGTCTGTCGGCCAACACTGTGTCACGGCTCAAGAAGCAGTGGGAGGACGAGCATACCGAGTGGCGAAAGCGGGACCTGTCAGACCGTCGCTACGTCTACTGGTGGGCCGACGGGGTGTACAGCAACGTGCGCATGGATGACCGCCTGTGCCTGCTGGTGATCATCGGGGTCACCGAGCAGGGCCGCAAGGAGTTGGTGGCCGTCGAGGACGGCTTCCGCGAGTCGGCGGACAGCTGGAAGACCCTGCTGACAGGCCTGCGAGAACGCGGCCTGACCCAGGCTCCCAAGCTGGCGGTGGGCGACGGCGCCATGGGGTTCTGGGCGGCCCTGAGCAAGATTTACCCGGAGACCGACCATCAGCGCTGCTGGGTTCACAAGACGGCTAACGTGCTGAACAAGCTGCCAAAGTCAGTACAGCCCAAGGTCAAGGCCGACCTGCATGACATCTGGATGGCCGAGACCCGCGACGAGGCGCACAAGGCCTTCGATCGCACGCTGAAACGCTTCGAGGCCAAGTACCCCAAGGCGATGGCGTGCCTGGCCAAGGATCGGGAGGAACTGCTGGCGTTCTACGACTACCCGGCAGAGCACTGGGTGCATATCCGCACCACCAACCCGATTGAGTCGACCTTCGCCACGGTCCGCCTGCGGAGCAAGCGCAGCCGGAACTGCGGCTCCAGAGCGACGACCCTGGCGATGGTCTTCAAGCTGCTCCAGAGCGCCGAGAAGCGCTGGAAGCGCATCAAGGGGTTCAGCAAGCTGGAACTGGTCGTGAACAACGTCCGGTTCCAGGATGGAGAGCAAGTAACCGATCAGTCAGACAGGACTGCCGCCTGACCGCCATCCACCAGATTTGACTATAACTCGGCTTGAAGATAACGATATAAAACATTATGAAGTCTTATTGCGAATGCGTGACGCAGACGGCAGCCTTGTTTCACCCGGTCATTTTATTCCAGTGGCCGAGCAGAGCGGGCAGATCATACAAATCGACCGCTGGGTATTGCGCAATAGTTTAAAGTTACTCAGCCAACTGCAGCAACAAGGTATTACGCTTGCCATTAACCTATCGGGGCAGTCTTTACATGACGAAGGATTAAAGCAGTTCCTCGCTGAAGAGCTAGCAACGAGTGGTGCTGACCCTCATCACCTTATTCTTGAAGTTACCGAAACAGCCGCCGTAACCGATTTCTCTACTGCAAGAGGTGTGCTGCAAACCTTTAGAGACTTAGGTTGCCGTACCGCATTGGATGATTTTGGAGTTGGGTTTAGTAGCTTCCATTACCTTGGTCAATTGCCGGTAGATTATATTAAAATTGATGGCTCTTTCATTCGCAGCTTGCTGATTAGTCCCGATAGCCGCGTTATTGTTCGTGCTATTGCTGATATTGCTGCTGGCTTTGGCAAGCAAACTATTGCTGAATTCGTTGAACAAGAAGAATTGATGCCAATATTAAAATCTTATGGTATTACTTACGGGCAGGGTTTTCATTTAGGAAGACCTGGAAAGATAACAGACCTATTAAAAACACATAAGGATTAGAAAACTAGTTCTTATTAATTATTTTTAATAGCGTCAAGCCATCCGTATAGTACTAGGGAAACAGTAATGAGCTCGCAAGAGACAAACAGACCCATGCGATCGCAAAACCACATCTTGTTTACACAATTCTTAGAAGATTATCGTTTTATATTGGCGAAAACACCTCAAGAAAAAAATAAATCGCTGCTTTTGCGCCACGAGGTTTTTCTGCAAGAACTCCACTATGAGATGCATGAAGATCAAACTAAAAATCTTGAGACTGATGAGTATGATGAGTCCTCTATACATTGCTTAATTGAGCACAAAAGGAGTGGACAGCTTGCAGGCTGTATGCGTTTGGTAATTCCATCTACCGATCCACAATCCAAACTTAGTAAGCTACCTGTAGAGGTACAAGGGGACCAATGGCTCAACCATGAAAGCATTCATCCGAGCAAACTACCCAAACATCAGCTTTGTGAAGTTTCACGTTTAGCCATCTCTCGAAACTTTCGCTCTCGTCAACAAATCCCCAGCCAAACGGACATAGCATTTACCGAAAGCAATTTTACTGCCGATGAAGAGAGAACCTTCCCTTTAATAGCGATAGGGCTCTTTTTATGCACCTATTCATTAGTAGGATTGAGCGGTAAGAAACATGTTTTCGCAATGATGGAGCCTCGTTTACCCAGGCTTCTTGCATTATCAGGCTTTCATTTTACCCAAGTGAGCGAGACCATAGAATATCATGGCGCAAGACATGCTTATTACATTAACCATACTAAAGCCGAACAGGAAATGCATGACGACTTAATGCCATTTTATCGGCATATCAGAAGCGTGTTGGAACCTCAACTAGAAGAGGTGCTGGCCACCAAGGAAAGCACCTCTTTTGCTTAGCTGAGCCGTTGAAACGATTATCGTGTTCAGCTAATGTCAGTGGTAGGTTTTTTTTGGAAATCATTAACCGTAACGCTAGTAAATTTCTCCAAGAAAAATACTAGCGTTTCGGGGTATCGAAAACGCTCTTCAAAGCGCTCTTGACTCTTTTGCGTACGCCGCGTCACGCTCGCTTTATAGCCATTATCAAACTTTGACACTTTAACGCTGTTCTCCCGATCTCCATCACGTTTAATGGCGGTTAATGGTGAGCTTCCATTTAACAGCAATTCCAGTTGCTTGGCAGCTGCACGCTCCTCCTCCGTTGCCCATAAAGGCTGGTCACGGTCACCGTAGCGATACAGCAGAATCACTAACATGACGGAAAAAATGCTGCTGGTAAGCATCCAGGTTAAGAAAACACTTGAGAGTGGTGTGGTGAGCATAATGAATAACTGAACCACTATGCCCACCGCTAAAACTCCTGCAAGCGGTCGCCACATGCGTGGATTCATAAATCGACGCTTTAGGATATACCCCCAAAGCCCCACCACTGCTAATGTGCCCAACAGCAAATACACGGGGGCCAGCAATGTTCCGCCACCGACCATCAAAGCAATGACGCCGATAACGAGTATTAAACTGTAGAACAATGCCAATAGGCGATAAGCGCGATCTAGGTTCATAGATATCTCCGTTTGTTATTGTTGGCATGCTAAGAAGGCCTTGAACTACAGTATAGGCAACCCCCTCAATTCTTCACTAATTTAACCACTTAGAAGCATATTAAAGGCCCTGTGCGCCCCGGCGCAGCCAGTCATGTACAAACGCGAGCTTACGCCGGGCAGTTTCAGAAAGCACAAAAGGGTAGAGATCCGGCAACCCCATGGAACGATTAACATGGTTAACGCCCACGGTGAGTGACGCTGCTACATAAATCAAACGCTCTGCATCTGGCTCTGCATAAGGCTCCCACTGGTGGCTAGGTAGCTCCGGCGAAGAAAGGTCTGATGCTGCAAAGCTATCGGCAATATCGGTTAAATGCAGCAAATGTGCAGCGGTCTCGGCCCAATCTTCGTGAGGATGCGCAGAAGCATACGTGGTTAGATAACGTGCTTTCCAATCAGGTGGTGGTCCATTGTGATAGTGGCGTTGAAGCGCGGCTGTATAATCCTCGCGCTCATCACCAAACATTTCACGAAAAGCGTTAAGAAAGTCCTCACGTAAACTAAGCCGCCACCAGAGCATATGGGATATTTCGTGGCGCATGTGGCCAATCATTGTGCGATAAGGCTCTTCTAACGCCTCACGACGCGTGGTGACCAATACAGGATCCACTTCAGTCACACTGATGGTAACCACGCCTCCTACGTGCCCCATTGGCACGGCCGTGGCACCCTCGGCGAGCAGATGGAAAACCGGTGGGGCACCGGGGTCTTCGGGGCGGAACCAGTGCCAGCGGCCAAGATTATCCAATACCCAGCGTTTAGCGGCTTCGGTTTGTGCCCAATTCGGAATGGCGTTAGGAAGATTGGGGTCGGGCGCCAACGCCGTCATCGCACAAGAACGGCAAAAAGCACCCTCTTCGGGTGCTATCCAATTACAACCGATGATTTCTCGATTGATGCAGAAAGGCGGCATGGGCACAAAAGCCCGGGCCTGGGGATCATAGGCGACGGGAGTGCCGTCGGCAGTCGCAAGGTTATCGAACCAAAGAGAGCCAGAACCGACAGGGTTTGAAAATACACGCATACGGTTGAGCTCCTGAAAACAGGGAAAGAGAACGTGATCTTACTTATTGGTCGTTCTCTTTTCCGAATAGCGTGTTCGATAGGATGCAGCGCTCTTTCCTCCATCTCAACGCTTACTTCATCTCCACGCTTACTTCATTTCAAAGCCGCGCTGGATCAAGAAATCGCGCATATGGGGGCGCAGCTTGTTATCGAACAACGGTTTAAGATTATGCGACCAATCGGTATCTTTATTACTGCTACTGCGAGCCTGATAATAAGCCTGCATGGTTGTGTCGAAGGCCTCTACTTGCTCGCCGTCTTCAGTGTAGTAGTCTTCTTTAAGTATCGCTTCTACCGATAGCCGTGGTTTCACTTCAGGGTCATGCTCGGGGTACCCCAGGCACATACCAAATACCGGATAAACATGCGCAGGCAGACGAAGCAGATCGCTAATCTGCTGGGGATTATTGCGAATGCCGCCGATATAGCAGATGCCCAGCCCCTCAGATTCAGCCGCTACCGCCACGTTCTGCGCCATTAGCGCCGTGTCTACGGTGGCCACTAGCAACTGTTCGGTCATGCCACGCACCACGTTCGCCCCCGTTCGCTCAGACGCTTCGGTGGGTCGCTTCATATCGGCGCAGAACACTAAAAAATCGGCACAGGTAGTTATGTACCCTTGGCCACCGGCCAGTTCCGCGATCTGTTCGCGGTTAGCTGAATTTTTCACATGAATGACGGTATATGCCTGTACATGACTGGACGTCGCAGCACCCTGCCCGGCTTCTATCAGCTCTACCAGCAGTTCCCGTGGAATCTGACGGTCACTGAATTTACGGATCGAACGGTGGGATTTCAGAAGTTTGATAACGTCGTTCATGGGGCCTCGCCTTAATATAATGGTCGACTCTAGAAAGCACTAAAGTCACATAGCATAACTCTGTTATCTTATCGGCTCAGATAGCCCCTCTCCAGTTTCCGTCTGCATCAATCATATCCACTCCCTTTTCGCCTGCTACCCCAGCGCTCCAGGAATAGATACACCAGGCATGCCAGCACCAGCGGGAAAAGAAAATACAGGGCGCGATAGCCGATCAAGGCAGCGAGTATCTCGCTCGTTGCCAACTGATGTTGAAGCAAGGCGATAAACACCGCTTCAAGGACGCCCAAACCGGCGGGAATATGGGTTATCACCCCCGCGATACTGCTAACCAGTAAGATGCCTAGGATCGTGGGATAGAAAACATCCTGGGGTAATAACAGGTAAACAAGCGCAGCCATCAACGACCAGTTAACCGCCCCTAGCACCATTTGCAGCAAGGCTAATCGGAGCGAAGGGAGTGTGATCTCATTGCCCCGCAAGTGCCAGGTGCGGCGTCGGGAAAAACGACACGCCGCTAAATAAAAAAGGCACACGAGTAATAAACTCGCGCCGATGAAGCGCAACCCTAGCATGCCGACTTGCCAGTGCTCAGGCAAATCAATCAGCCCGAGAGAGAATATAACGCCAGCAAGCAGCATGTAGCCCAGCCAATTGGTGGTCAGGCTCACACTCAAGACCCGAGTCACGGTCGCCACGCTCAGGCCAAACTTCGTGTATAGCCGATAGCGTAAGGCAATACCACCAACCCAGGCCCCTAAGTTGAGATTGAAGGCGTAGCATACGAAGGCGACCAGCAACACCTTCTGGATCGGTATTTCATGACCGGTATAAAACTTGCCCAGCAGGTCGTAACTACTGAAGACGATAAAGCTGGCGGCAGTAATCCCTAGCCCCATTAGCATCAAGGTGAGGCTGTACCCCCGGAGCGTTTCGGATACTGCGTTCCAGTCTACGTTCCGAATCATTGAAAAGAGCAAGACAACGACCAGGATGAAGAAAAGTATCGTGACGCCACGCTTCAGCCAAGGGACCCACACATTACGTTTTTTGGAGGGGTCATTACGCGTGTTGTTACTGCTTGGCTCCATTCTGGCTCACTCCTGTGCACGCTTGTTTTTTTGCGCGTTAGGGGTCTGCGACATGGGCGTCAACGTCTCCATCCGAGCCACATGAGCTGGCAGCCAACCCATACGCTTAGGGAAGTGGCGCAGGAAATGAAAGCTCACAAACATAAGCGGCGCCCGCCACCAGCGCCCCTTTTCAGCAACTTCGGTTGTTATCTTTCTGCAGCTATGATCGATGAGCGCAGTCAAATGCGCCTGGATCTGCTGGTTGAGCCCTGGGTCGCGGATGAAGAGGTTGCCTTCCAGGTTCAATGAAAGGCTGAGTGGATCGAGATTGCTTGACCCCACCGTTGACCATTCATGATCCACTATCGCAATCTTTCCGTGTAGCGGGCGCTCGGTATATTCAAAAATCTGAATACCATCTTGGAGCATATAGCTGTAAAGCGAACTGGAGAACATACGGGCCCAGGGCATATCAGGTCGGCCCTGCAAGATCAGCGTGACGTTAACACCCCGTCGCGCCGCATTGCGCAATTCATGAAATAGCCGATAACTGGGAAAGAAGTAGGCATTGGCAATGAGCAGGCGCGACGTTGCCGAACGAATCGCCTGAAGATAATGTTCTTCGATATCGTTACGATGGCCATTATTGTCGCGAATAGCCAGCAGCATGGCGGCGTCGCCAGTGGGCGAAGTCGATGTGCGAATAGGCGGCAGTTCCTCTACCGCCTGGTGCTCGACCAGCAGCGCGCCGGCCGCATCGCGAATGTCATTAACGATCGGCCCCTGCACCCGTACGCCATAGTCCTGCTTACCCATGGCATACTTATCGGGCAGGTGATCGGCCCCGAAATTGATCCCACCGATATAGGCTATTTTACCATCCACCACGACGATCTTGCGGTGAAGGCGGCGAAACAGATTAGTACGCATGCCTAGCAGGCGAGGCTTGGGATCATAAACATGTAGGTGGATGCCAGCGTCTGTCAGCTCGGTTATGTATTCTTTGTCCAGGTCCGCCGTTCCATAGCCGTCCACCGTGACGTCTATACGTACCTGTCTAGCGGCAGCGCCAAGCAGGGCTTCCTTCAGCTCCTGCCCCACCTCATCATTAAAGATAATAAAGGTTTCGATCAATATTTCTTCGCGAGCCGCACGTATACAGTCAAACACACTACTAAAATATTGACTTCCATTAATGAGCAACTCGGCTTCGTTACATTCCGTCCATTGGAAATTCACAAGCATATCTCGGCAATTAGTGGTACATGATCCGACAGGTGAGACCAGGGCTTTCGATACAAGGCTTGAGGGTGGCGAACAGAGACATTACGCACATAGATGCGGTCAAGGCGTAGCAGCGGCCAGCGCGCCGGAAACGACTTGGCCGGATGCCCATAATGTTGCACAAACGCTTCGTGCAGCCCACATTCAGCAAGCACTGCATCTGCCTGGCGCCGCCAGTCGTTGAAATCGCCCGCCACGATGACCGGTTCGTTGCCCGGTATCGAGTCGAGCAGTTCACACAGCAACTTCATCTGTTCCAGTCGATGCCCCTGCCGTAGTCCCAGATGGACGCAAACGGCATGTACCCCGCGTTGCCCGGGAACATCCAGTTGGCAATGCAGCAGGCCACGCTTCTCGGTGTCCTGGATTGAGACGTCCTTATTGTCGTATTGCAGGATCGGATACCGGGACAACAGTGCATTACCATGGTCCCCATGGGGGTAGACGGCGTTACGGCCATAGGCAAAATCTGGCCATAACGTGTCAGCGAGGTATTCGTACTGGGGCACGCTTGGCCAGTCAGCAAAGCGAATTGCATGCTTTTGATGTTCGCCTATTACTTCCTGTAGGAACACCAAGTCGGCGGACAGCGTCGTCACAGCATCCCGCAGCTCTGGCAGGATATGACGCCGATTAAAGACATTGAATCCCTTGTGCACATTGAGCGTCATGACCTGTAATGTCTCGACAGGCGTGCTATGACGTAATGGCTGTGTTGCAGTCTCTTCCGTGACACTCACCAGAAACTCCATTTCTGTTTCATGACAACCCATCAAGGAAAAGCGTAGCAGGAGAGTCTTGATCTTGCCTTTTACTGGCTTCTTCGCTGCCATGTTCTGGGCAGGCGCGCCACTTTGTAAATTAATTTTCTCTGGTGAGTGAAGCCATGCATGACGAATCTGCTAGCTACTTGCCTCTATCGACAGTATTTCTCTCTAACGACAGTATTTCGCCACGCACCCCGTGCTGGCCCACCCATAACTTGCCTAAGGTTATGGGCAGTTTGAAACGGCGTTTTCCAGCGGCACCAGGGTTAAAGAGAAGCCTGCCAGACTGGTATTCGTTGCGGGGTTTGTGGGAGTGACCATGCAATACCGCGTCGCAAGGCGTTGCTGGATCAAAATCTTCTAAACGATGAACAAGATGCAGATGCCACTCATTAACGATGAGATCCTGATGTAGCGGCAAACTTGCCGACCACGCCGCTGTGTCAATATTACCTCGCACGCAGTGAACGGGCGCTATTGCCTCAAGGCGTTCCAAGATCGCTTTATCCGCGTCCTTATTGCCCACATCCCCCAGATGCAGGATGAGTTCACATTCCTGTAGCAACAGAAGTGCCTCATCTCTCAGCAGCCCGTGGGTATCGGCAATCACACCAACGGGAGTAGTAAGGTTATAACGTGGTATAGATAGGCTCATTAGAATGTTCTTTCCGTTAAATTCCTGCTTTTCGTTAAATTAACTCTTTCTATTACGTCGTCGTGTAATAACACATTTGTTGCTTTTATTGCTAAATCGCTACGCAACATACCCAAACAGGCTCGGTATTTAAGCAAAGGAAAATGCTGCGATGGGAAATGTTTTTAGATTTTTTATTGTCTGTCTAATAAGTTAGGCCTCAGCACGCTATACTGCAAAACTAGTGTTTATGACTGACAAATGATGGAATATTAACGACGCCAGGAAGCCGACATGACCAATATCCCTAAAAATGCACCTGGGCAAGAGTGGAATGCCAGTGGCTATGCCCAGAATGCTAATTTCGTCCCTAAGCTAGGCAGTGAAGTCGTCAAGCTGTTAGCACCGCAACCCGGCGAACGCATTTTGGATCTTGGCTGTGGCGATGGCGCGTTGACGGAGCGCTTAGTGCAACTAGGTGCGGATGCCATAGGCGTAGACGCGTCAGAAGAGATGGTAAACGCCGCACGTGAGCGGGGTATTACCGCACGGGTTATTGATGGCCACCAACTCCCTTTTGACCATGAGTTTGATGCGGTATTTAGCAACGCGGCACTGCACTGGATGCTTGACCCTCAGGCCGTATTGGCAGGCGTTAAGCGAGCCTTAAAGCCAGGAGGACGTTTCGTGGCCGAGTTTGGAGGCCATGGCAATGTAGCCGCAATTTGCACAGCCCTGATTGCTGCCTTGCAGTTCCGTGGCATTAGCGCTCGTGGCCGTCATCCTTGGTACTTTCCAACGCCCCAAGAGTACGGTCGCATGCTGGAAACAGTCGGTTTCAAAGTCGATAGTATTGAGTTGATACCGCGTCCTACTCCCCTACCTACCGGCATGATTGGATGGCTTGAGACCTTCGCCAGCCCTTTCTTGCATGGGCTTGATGAAGATGTACGAGATGCCGTCCTTGAGAACACGTTAACGCTGCTGGGCCACAGCTTACGCGATGAGCAAGGGAACTGGACGGCCGATTATGTACGCATACGCGTTGCTGCTCGTGCTTAAGCTGGCATTGTCGCGTTAAATTGCCGCGTTAAAAAGCCGCGTTAAAAACGCCGCCGATAATGATTGTGCTTATTATCGGCGGCTATAAATGATAAAACTCTTTAAAGGCTGCTAGGATTTAGAATTCATCCCATTCATCAGCAGTCGCTTTTTTACTTTTCCGCACCTGTTCTTTCGACGTTAACTCAGTGCGATGACCAGCGTTTGGCTGTTGGGGAGTATTACTGTGAGTTAGCGAAACGTTGCTGGCAGCATTTTCATCAATACGGAAGGTTGCCATCAAACTGGCCAATTCGCGGGCTTGGTCCTCTAACGAGCTTGCAGCGGCACTGGTTTGTTGCACGAGAGCGGAATTTTGCTGAGTGACAGAGTCCATTTCAGTAAGTGCCGCATTGATTTGCTCAATACCACTATTCTGCTCTTTTGTTGCCGTCGAAATTTCGCCCATCATCGTCGTTACCTGACGAATCGCATCCACCGTTTGTTGAATCGTCTGCCCACTGCGCTCTGCTTGCTCAGCCCCTCCGTTAATTTTTGTGGTGGTTTGCTCAATTAAACTGCGGATCTCTTTTGCTGAGTCTGCGCTACGCGTTGCTAATGAACGCACCTCACTGGCCACGACAGCAAAGCCACGGCCTTGCTCTCCTGCCCGTGCGGCCTCGACCGAGGCATTGAGTGCTAATATGTTGGTTTGGAAGGCAATAGAATCAATAACACCGATGATGTCGCTTACCTGGTTAGAACTGGCCGCAATCTCGCGCATTAATTGCACCGTGCGCTCTACCTCTTTTCCGCCTGACTCTGCTGACTGTGACGCCGCAACCGAAAGCTGATCCGCTTCTTGGGCCGTTTCAGCGTTTTTACTCACGGTCGTCGACATCTCCTCCATGCTGGAAGCAGTTTGCTGCAACGCGGAAGCCTGCTGTTCAGTTCTTGAAGAGAGGTCCTGACTGCCTGCAGAGATATCGCCTGCTCCGCTAAAGACATGCTCGCTGCTGCCTCGCAATGCGATGACCAATTGCTTTAACTTTTCCTGCATGGCCGCCAGCCCACTGAATAACTGGCCAATTTCGTTACGGCCACGATCCTCAATGTTACCGGTTAGGTCGCCATCTGCAATTCGAGCAAAATGTGCGCTAGCGTCGCGAAGCGGCCTCACAACACTACGCATCATGGCCCACCTGATAATCACCGCGGCCAATACTGAAATCACCAGAAGAGACAGAGCAATAACACCAATAATCGTGGCTAGCTGTTTGACCTGTTGAAGGACACTTGCTCCGCGCTCGTCGGTATAAGCGATAAACCCACTCATAGCCGCATCCAGCTCAGCACTTAATGCGCTTAATTCTTCTTGCCTGCGCTGGATCTGAAAAGGAGCGGCCTCTAGCAGTGGCGAAATTCCTTGGGTCATAAAAGCATCATAAGCGCTGATAATCGCATCGCGATATGGCGCGAGTGTGCCTTCAGGATTGATCGGCACGGCGCGAAACTCATTAAAACGCGCCTCAGCCTTAGCCGCGGCCTCTACTGCCAGAGCGAGGCTCTCCTGCCCTTTTTCAGGATTACCTTGGGTACTAAAACTCGCTGAGCGGTCTAGAAAGGTTTGTGCTCTTAGGGCCTGTACTTGTGTGCGATTGGCTAAGTTCGTGAGCCTTACGTTAGTGGCCGTCAGCTCTTCAAGTGCCTGGGAGCTGTTGTGATTGGCATAAAACCCAAGCCCGCTGATCAGTCCAATCATAAGCACCAGCAAAGCTAACGCGGCAGTCAGACTCCATTTAATAGAGAGGTGCTTCATCCCGGCGATCCCTTTTTCATTTATAAGTCATCCAGTTAGGTATCGGCCAAGCTAAAGATAACTGAAACGTTTTAGGACGATCTTAGACGTTTGTATAATAAGTGGCGTCAGTATGGCTGATAGCATTCCTATGACACTAAAGCGATTTTAGGACGATAGAGGCTGGCTTTCTGAGCCACATCGACCTGGAGCCAAGCCCCGGCCATGCACTCTAAGCGAGGCGCCTCAACGACACCTTGTACGCGCGCCCGTGATAGTAGCGTGGCTCTGGTGTTGGCTTTAAGTGTCCCCACCAACTGGCCGTCAATATCGACACAGCTTCCTTCAATATACGACGCCACATGTCCGGAGGCAGCCACTGAGACAGGGTGATTGGGGGCAATGACAGAACCTTCTAAATGTCCCCTGATGACCACAGGTTCATCAGCGATCACTCTCCCTGAAATATGTGTAGCCGCCCCAATTCGACTCCCCTCACTAACGTTGGCAACGGCGGGCTCCATCTCGTTAGCGGCGACTGCTTTTGGTGGCGACCTCTCTTTAAGCGATACGTCCGGGATGATGAAAGCAGTAGCGACTGGCGTCTGGTACAAGCCTTCAGGCACGCTAGAAACATGCGGTTTTACCTTACAGCGCTTGCCATCCCACACAATCATCATCATTGCGCCAACACCTAGAATAATAAACCATGCTTGAATACCCATACCGCCGCCCTATTGCCTCAGATGTGGTTACCCCAGTTAACGTTATACGCGCTCTAAAAGTTTGTGGCGGCGCGAATAAGCCCCCTCATTCTGCTTAACTCCGGGCTTTATTAAGTTATTAAGCAGATTAAAGTGCTCAATGAAGGTTTTTATACCTATTAAGCGCGCCCAAAGGCGCTCTGGCGTCATTCACCTGGAGTCATCCGATGTTTAACAAAGCCAAGAATGCCCCACCTGAGAATAAAGCCGCGGCGCTAATAAAGCCTGATACTCGTTCATCATCGCCGGCAGGCTCGCCAACCAGCAGTGCGCGGTCGAGCCTCTCTGTTATCGGCAGCAACACACAGGTAGAAGGCGATATTAATAGCGACGAAGACTTGACGGTAGAAGGAAGTGTCAGCGGCATTATCACGTGCAAACAGCACACCGTAACGCTAGGTACCAAAGGCTATATTCAAGGCGATGTCTTTGCCCATACCCTGCATGTGTCAGGTGAGGTAAAAGGCAATTTAGTAGCATTACATCGGGCGACCATTCACAAAGGTGCGCAAGTTTCAGGCACTATTGTGGCCCCGTGCCTAGTGCTAGAAGATGGTAGTGTTTTCCACGGCAGTATCGATATGGACCCCGATAACGATATGCTGAAAAGCGCTTTTAACGATACATCAGGCAAGACTGCAAAAACGGCAACATTGAACAAAACCACAAATACGACATATCAAAAAGCAGCCACTGTCACGCACGACGAAACAGAAGCGTAAAGCGCCATTGTTTAGCTAACAGCGTTGCAGGCCTAACGGCGGTGAGCGCAGACGACACAAGCGGGATCGCGGGGAACTTGAAAATGCCGCCATTGGCCGCTTAAACCCTCGAACGTGGAAAGTCCTTGGTGAGCAGAGCCAGCACCGCTTAATAGCTTAAACGCCTCAACCGCCTGAAAGCAGCCGATCAAACCCACCAGCGGGGCCATGACTCCGCTCTCTGCGCAGCTGAGCGCCTCATCGCCGCTGTCATCGGGTGGATACAGACAAGCGTAGCAAGGGCACTCGGTATCGCGGGGGTCGAATACGGCTAGCTGTCCTGAAAAACGAATTGCCGCACCGGAAACCAGGGGAACTCCCGCTTTTTGCGAAGCCGCATTCACCGCATAGCGGCTTGAAAAGCGGTCAGTACAGTCCAGTACCACATCTGCCGAAGCCACTAAGCGCTCAAGCGACTCGCCCTCGACATGTTGGTCTAATGCAACGATGTCACAAAGCGGATTAAGTGCTTGCATGCTGGCCTGGGCAGAGTGGGCTTTATTTAAACCTATACTTGCCTGTTGATGCGCTATTTGGCGCTGAAGATTAGAAAGCTCAACCTTATCAGCATCGGCGATCGTAATACACCCTATCCCAGCGGCGGCTAAATAGAGTGCTGCCGGAGAGCCCAAGCCGCCTGCACCAATAATTAATGCATGGGCAGAACTCAGCCGCTCCTGGCCCTCGATATCCACCTCGGGAAGCATGATCTGGCGGCTATAGCGCAGCAGCGCCTGGTCATCCATCATCGGTTTATTTATCCTCAAATTCCTCAAAGGCGGGAATATGTAAGTTAAAGCTCTCTTTCACTTCTTCCATTACCACGTAGCTTTTCGACTCTTTCACGCCTGGCAGTGTTAACACCACATCACCCAACAGTTGGCGATAGGCGGCCATTTCGGGGATTCGGCATTTTAAAATGTAGTCGAACTGACCTGAGACGAGGTGACATTCTTGAATCTGTGGCAGCTTCTCGACGGCACGGCGAAACTCATCGAATACCGCGGGCGATTGCGTTTCTAAGCTGATTTCCACAAACACCAATAAATTGGCCTTTAAAGCGCCCGGGTCAAGGATGGCTTGATAACCACGAATGATCCCTGCTTTCTCTAAACGCTTAACGCGTTCCAGACAAGGGGTTGTGGATAAGCCTACTTCCGAGGCTAAATCAACGTATGAAATACGTGCATTGTCCTGCAAGCAGCGCAGAATTTTAAGATCGATACGGTCCAGCGTTCTATTTTTTGGTTTCATGGCAGGATCCAATACTGATGAATCAGGCAGTTATTAAAGGTGCCCTAGGGTAACCCGTTCATGACCACCCAGGTCACGAACACTTTCAACGTTTTGGTAGCCAGCACTGCTGAGGGCCATGCGTACCTTATCGGCTTGGGTATAGCCGTGTTCAAGAAGTAACCAACCTGATGCTGCTAGATGGTGCTGAGCAGACTCTACCAGATACAGCAAATCGGCCATGCCATCAGCTTTTGCAACGAGTGCTGAGCGAGGTTCAAAACGTACATCGCCTTCGGCTAAATGAGGGTCACCAGCGGCAAGATAAGGAGGATTACTGACGATAATATCGAAAAGCGTCCCGGCTTCATCATAGGTTTCCAGCGCAGCAAACCAGTTGCTGTGCAAAAAACGCGCATTCACCAGTCCCAAGGTTTGTGCATTACGCGCTGCCAGCTCGACAGCCTCTTCACGCAGGTCTACACCAAGCACCTGCCAGCCGGGCTGCTCACTGGCGAATGCCAACGCGATGGCACCGGTCCCCGTCCCAAGGTCAAGCAGTCGGCCTGTGGGCATTGGTGCTCGACTAAGCGCAAGCTCTACTAACGTTTCGGTATCGGGTCGGGGAATGAGTGTGTTGGGTGAGGTGGCTAAGCGTAGCCCCCAGAACTCGCGCTGGCCGGTAAGATAGGCAACCGGCGTACCCTGCACACGAGCAGCGACTAGCGCATCAAAGCGGGCATGCTCCCAGGGCGAACACATTTTATCGCCCCAGGTGTAAAGCCAAGTGCGATCCCGCCCGAGGATATGGCACAACAGCACTTCCGCATCGATACGCGGCGAGGGTGACCCCGCCGTCAGCAACCGTTGGGCAGCCTGCTTTAGCAGCGCATCAAGCGACATTAGACGTCCTGGAGGGCTGAGAGCTGTTCCGCTTGATATTCGTGGATCAGCGGATTAATCACATCATCTAACTGCTCACCGCTGACCACTTCATTTAGTTTATAAAGCGTCAAATTAATGCGGTGATCGGTAATGCGCCCTTGGGGGAAATTATAGGTACGGATCCGTTCGCTGCGATCCCCCGAGCCCACCAATGAGCGGCGGGCATCGGCTTGTTCTTGACGCTGGGAATCCACCGCATTGCGCTTAAGTTTCGCCGCCAGCAGCGACATCGCTTTGGCACGGTTTTTATGCTGGCTGCGCTCTTCCTGACATTCCACCACGACACCGGTCGGCAGGTGGGTAATGCGGATCGCGGAATCCGTGGTGTTAACGTGCTGACCACCGGCGCCGCTGGAGCGGTAAGTATCCACGCGCAGATCAGCTGGGTTGATATCGATATCACCGACGTCATCAACTTCAGGCATGACCGCGACGGTACAGGCAGAGGTGTGAATACGGCCCTGGGATTCGGTTGCGGGTACGCGCTGCACACGATGGGCGCCAGACTCGAATTTTAGCTGGGCGTAAACACCATCACCCTTCACCCGAGAGATGATCTCTTTGTAGCCGCCCTGCTCGCCGTGGCTGGCACTAACGATCTCGACCCGCCAACCGCGTTTTTCGGCGTAGCGGGAGTACATGCGGAACAGGTCGCCCGCAAAAATGGCGGCCTCGTCGCCGCCGGTACCGGCGCGTACTTCCAAAAACACCCCACGCCCATCATCAGGGTCTTTCGGCACCAGCAGGCGCTTAAGCTCGATATCTAATTCTGCTAACCGCTCACGCCCTTCGCTTAGTTCCATCTCTGCCAACTCGCGCATGTCAGCGTCGCTATCGCGACTGAGCTGCTCGGCTTCATCCATGTTGGTTTCGATGTCACGGTAGCGCTGCCAAGCTGCCACCAACTCCTCTAGCTCGGCATATTCTCGTGAGTAATCACGAAAACGCTGCTGGTTATTGATCACGTCAGGGTCCGACAGCAGCATCGCCAGCTCTTCAAAGCGTTCCGTAAAGCTGTCTAAGCGTTGGCGCAGAGTCTCTTTCATGCGGGCGTATCATCCTTCTGGCGGTTAACCGTGGGCGCGAGGGTAGTTTCAAAGGCTGGTTTTGTGGGTAACAGCAGGCGCGTTGCTGCATTTAATAGCTCATGTTGCTCCTCAGACGCCGCATCGCGTATCGCCTGCGTGGGCTGGTGGAGCAAACGGTTGGTCAATTGGTGCGCCAAGCGCTCAATGACTTTAGCGGGGTCTTCACCGCGGGCAAGCCGCTCTAACGCTTGGTCACGGGAAAGATCACGCAGCGCTTCGCCATGCTGGCGGTAATCGCGGATCAGTTCACCGCCGTTGCGAATACGTCGTTCATGTTGCCAACTGCCCACACCATGTTCAATCAGCGACTCCGCTTGATCAGCGGCGACCTGGCGATGACGGCGATTCTCTTGAATCACCTCTTCCAAATCATCAACGGTATAGAGGAAGACATCCGCTAACTCACCCACTTCAGGTTCGATATCGCGGGGCACCGCGATATCCACCATAAAGACTGGTCGATGGCGACGTTTTTTCAGCGCACGCTCGACCATCCCTTTGCCGAGAATGGGTAAAGGTGCTGCGGTGGATGAGATAACGATATCGGCATGTTCAAGCGCATCGGGAATTTCTTGCAAAGTGATCGCAGTTCCCCCTAAGGGGCCGGCGACTAATTCAGCGCGCTCACGGGTGCGATTGGCGACGGTAAGCTGGCGAACGCCCGCTTCGTGTAAATGACGTGCCACCAGCTCTATGGTCTCCCCCGCACCAATCAATAGAGCGCGAGAACGACTGAAATCGTCAAATATCCGGCTGGCCATGCTGACAGCAGCATAAGCGACTGAAACAGGGTTCTTACCAATTCCTGTTTCGGTACGCACTTGCTTGGCCACCGCAAACGTGTGCTGAAATAAACGCTCCAGCTCGCCGCCCAACCCTTTAGATTGGCGTGCCTGTTGATAGGCATCCTTCAACTGGCCCAGAATCTGCGGTTCGCCCAACACCATGGAATCCAGGCCAACCGCTACGCGCATTAAATGGCGCGCCGCATCGTTGTCTAAATAATGGTAGGCACAGCGCGTCAGCTCATCGACGCGTAAATTGTGAAAGCGTCCGAGCCAATTCAGTACCGCCTGCTCGCCAGCCGAATCCGTGACACAATAAAGCTCCGTGCGGTTGCAAGTAGATAGCACCGCCGCCTCACTGATTTGTGGCAGGTCACGTAATTCAGCCAACGCGGTTTCAAGCTGCGCTGGTGTAAAAGCCACCTGCTCACGCACGGCCACGCTGGCAGTACGATGATTTATTCCCAGGGCAAGAAGCGTCATGCGTTATGCGTCTTCGCTAGTGTGTCGGACTTTACGCCAACCGCCGGTCTTATAAGCGGCTGCATCGTCATTTAGGGCTTGCTAAAACAAGTCTTTGGCGTGGTTCGAGCACTGCATATCACTATGCATGAAGTTTGCTGACCACTTTTTCAAGGAGGAACATTCTATCACAGCAGGCTATCATCTGGCCCACACCACTTTGCCGCAGGCAAGCAAGCCGCTATGCTGAGCATTCGGCCACTTAATTGAGAGACGCATGCGACCTCGCTCTACATTTCTGGGCTTATTATTTCCGGGCTCTGCTTTACGGCATTCGACGCTTTTCCCAGTGGCTACCGCTGCGTTGCTGCTAGGCGGCTGTCAAACCTCATCTAGCTTACAGGATGGCCCCTTTGGCATGCAGGTCGAAGACCCCATGCGCAATGCGCCGCCCATTACCCAGGGATTGGATGCTGAGGGGCTGAGCACGCTACTCGGCGCCGAACTTGCGGGTCAGCGTGGCGATTATCGCTACGCAAGCCAGGGGTACCTAGAAGCAGCGCAGCGCTATCGCGAGCCAGCACTGGCCGAACGCGCTACTTTCGCCGCTCGCTTTGGCAATGAAGCTTCATTAATAGAAGCTTCCGCGTTACGTTGGCGCGAACTGGCTCCCCAGGCAGAAGCACCCAATCGCCTACTGGCGGCTTTTTCGCTACAGCGAGGCGACTGGCTCGACAGTCTGGAGCAGCGCCTTGATATCGTTGAAGCAGGCGGGCATGGCGACGTAACCGCCTTTGCTGAGGTTGCGATTGCTGAAGAGGCACCATTGGAGTTAATCGTTCAGCAGTTGCGTGAACATTTAGCTCGCCCCAATGCCGATCAGTTAGCGCACCATAGCGATGTACTGCTGGGCACGGCCCTGGTTGAAGCCGCCCTCGGCGACACGGCACTTGCCCAACGACGGCTTGATCAGGTCGCATTGCTTGACCCTGAATCCGCGGCTCTATGGTTAGTACGAGCCCGCTTGGCGTTAGAGACCGAAGATTACTCCACGGCTCAACGCGCAGCTCAGCAAGGGCTGGAACTAGCACCTGACGACGTGCGTTTTATTTTGCTACTAGCCCAGGCGGAAATTCGGCTTAACAACATCAGTGCTGCCGAGGCGCAAACCGATGCACTGCTGGAAAGTCATGGTGGCAATGAGGATCTACGCTTGTCGTTGGCACAGCTCTACCTGGAAGAGGGGCACCCGGAACCTGCGCAGCGTCTGCTTCAGCCCCTCATTGGCCAACCTGAGGTGCCGAATCTGGCCTATTACCTGCTCGGCGCGATCACCCAGGCCCAAGGCGATACCGACAACGCACTTCTCTATTATCGTCAAGTCAGTGAGGGGGAAGAATTTTTGCCCGCTCGCGCAGCGGCGGCGCAAATGCTGATAGAAGAAGACCGCTTGCTTGATGCCCGCGCCTTTCTGCGCATTGAGCGGATGCGCTTTGACAACTACTTTACCGAACTGGTGATGCTCGAAGTACAGTTGCTCGATGAAATGAATCAGCCCGAAGACGCTAATGCATTACTAGACCGTGAGATCGCCCGCACGCCCGATGACGCTTCATTACTTTATATGCGCGCTATGCGACGCTGGGAAGCAGGCGACATTGCAGGCATGGAGCAGGACTTACGCCAGATACTGCGCACCGACCCCGACAATGCTGAGGCGCTCAATGCGCTAGGTTACACCCTGGCCGACCTTAACTTATCGGGGCGCTTGCAAGAAGCGTTTGAACTGATTGAGCGCGCTTACGAAGCAGATCCTGACAACCCAGCCGTACTCGACAGCATGGGCTGGGTCTATTTCAGGCTCGGACAGCCGGAAGAAGCGCTTCCCTGGCTTGAGAGCGCCTACATGCAAATGCCCGATCAAGAAGTGGCAGCGCACCTAGCCGAAGTATTGCAAGCGCTGGGGCGTGATGAAGAGGCACGGCAATTGATACAACAGATTATGCAGCGAACCAACCTGCATCCTAAGATTGATGACTTGCTTGAGCGTTTTCCTGAGCTACGTCCTGAGCATAGTCCGGATCTAAGCCCTGAACTAACGCCGTCAGAGGCGCCCTAACCCTGCGCGCCCCTTTAAGCGCACTCATCATGTTACCCTTGCGCCGTACTCACCTAAACATGGAGCCTGTTTATGCCGACACTGACGTCCCCTTCGCCCCGCTGGCCCTTAACGCAGCACTCCTCGCGCCTCTGGCTTGCCGGCTTCGCACTACTTTTGCTCGCAGGGTGTGCCTCCCAGGCTCCCATGGATGAAAGTGGCCGTCAGGCAGGCCAATGGGAACGTCAGCAGGCCGAGGTAGAAGCATTCGACACCTGGACACTGGTCGGCAAAGCGGGATTGCGTACCCCAGAAGAGAACGTCAGCGCCAATCTTGATTGGAACCAAACCCCACATTATTTCCGCATGCTGATCAGCGGGCCTTTTGGTGGTGGGCGCAACGTGCTTGAGGGCCGCGAAGGGCGTTTTTCACTCTCCAATAGCGATGGACGCTTTGAGGCAGAAACCCCAGAAGCATTGATGGAAGAGCAACTTGGCTGGTCACTGCCTGTCAGCGCCATGCCAGACTGGGTGCGCGGCCTACCTGACGAAAATGATAACTACCAGTTGGAAACCGATGAATTCGGCTTTCCCAGCCACTTGGCACAAGACGGTTGGGAAATTGACTACCGTGACTGGGAACAGTTTGAAGGCATGTGGCTGCCGCGCCGGTTAATCATGAACTACGACGAGGTTCGTATTACGCTCGTTGTCAATCAGTGGCAAGCCAGCGAAGAGTAAGGGTAATCGTTTTAATGAACTCGCAGCTGACATTACCCGCCCCGGCCAAGCTTAACCGCATGCTGCATATCGTGGGCCGCAGAGAGGACGGCTTCCACTCGCTGCAGACGCTCTTTCAGTTTATCGACCTGAGTGATCATCTTACCCTGGCGGCTCGTGACGATGGCGACATCCAGCTCACCCAAGCAGTCAGCGGCGTAAACCACGATGACAACCTGATCGTGCGTGCGGCTAGGTTACTGCAGCACCACAGCGGCACGTTGCAGGGGGTCTCCCTTGCTATTAACAAGCAGTTGCCTATGGGTGGCGGCTTAGGGGGCGGCAGTTCCAACGCGGCGACGACGCTGGTGGGGTTGAATCATCTCTGGCAGCTGAATCTGTCGCTAGAGGAACTGGCACGTTTGGGGTTACAGCTTGGGGCCGACGTACCCGTTTTCGTGCACGGCCATAGCGCGTGGGCGGAAGGGATCGGGGAACAGCTGACATCGGTGACGCTTGATACCCCCTGGTTTGTCATTATTCACCCCGGTATTAGCGTGTCGACGCCCGGTATCTTTCAAGACCCGCAATTGACACGTGACAGCCGCCCCATTACTATGGCGCGCGCACTGCAGGGGGGAGCGCCGGAGTGGCGCAATGACTGTGAAGCTGTCGTAAAAGAACGCTATCCGCCCATTGCGGAAGCCCTTGACTGGCTTGCACAGCACGCACCTAGCCGGTTGACCGGCACGGGCGCTTGCGTGTTCGCTGCCTTTGAGTCGCAGCAAACAGCACAGGCAATCGCGCAATTAGCGAGCCCACATTGGTCGACATGGGTAGCGCGAGGACTCAACACCTCTCCCCTACATGATGCTCTGGGCTATTTATAGTCTCTATGTGGGCTCATTTTAGCCCCGCTCTGGGCAGTTTATAGTCCCGCTCTGGGCAGCTAAAAGCGCCCGGTCAGCGCGTTAGGTTATTGCTGGGGTATCGCCAAGTGGTAAGGCACCGGTTTTTGGTATCGGCATTCCCAGGTTCGAATCCTGGTACCCCAGCCAACCCAACAATGGCCTGCGTTTTTCCCCTGATCCCCAACACTGCAAAGGTGGTTGCGCGTGTCAAAATTGATGGTTTTCGCCGGGAATGCTAATCCCGCGCTCGCTCAAAAAATTGCCGAGAGCTTAGACAGCCGTATGGGTAACGCGACGGTGGGTCAATTCAGCGACGGCGAAATCGCAGTCGAGATCAATGAGAACGTGCGCGGCAAGGATGTCTTCATCCTGCAGTCCACCTGTGCACCGACAAACGACAATCTGATGGAGTTGATTCTGATGGTCGACGCGCTGCGTCGTGCGTCAGCAACTCGCATCACTGCTGTTCTGCCCTACTTTGGCTATGCACGCCAGGATCGCCGTGTACGCTCGGCGCGCGTGCCCATTTCCGCCAAAGTGGTTGCCGACATGATGGTTAAAGCAGGCGTGGATCGCGTGATGACCATGGACCTGCACGCTGATCAGATTCAAGGCTTCTTTGATGTGCCGGTTGACAACGTATACGGCTCACCGATTTTGCTGGATGACATCGAGCGCCAGAATTACAGCGACCTCGTGGTGGTTTCTCCCGACGTAGGCGGCGTTGTTCGCGCACGCGCCATTGCTAAGCAGCTGAACGCCGATCTCGCCATTATCGATAAGCGCCGTCCCCAGGCTAACCAAGCCCAGGTGATGCACATCATCGGTGAGATTGAAGGCCGCACCTGTGTGGTGGTCGACGATATGATCGATACCGCAGGCACACTATGTAAAGCCGGTGAAGCACTTAAGGATCACGGCGCCAAGCGCGTAGTGGCGTATGCAACACATCCGATTCTATCCGGCCCGGCGGTCGATAATATTACTAACTCCGTACTGGATGAAGTGGTGGTGACCGACACCATCCCGCTATCTGACATTGCACGTCGAAGCGGCAAAATTCGCCAGTTGAGCGTTGCAGGCCTTATCGCTGAAGCGATTCGTCGGGTCAGCAACGAAGAATCTGTCAGCGCGATGTTCCACTAATTCGCTGACGATACAGCCCCCTTTTGGGGCCACGGAAACGTCGTCGTCTGGTCGCGGTCGGCGGCGTGTTCCTTACTTAAACTAAGAGGCAATTCCATGTCTGATTTTATCCTAAAAGCCAGCGTTCGTAACGACCTGGGGAAAGGTGCGAGCCGCCGCCTGCGTCGTGCGAACCAGCAAGTGCCTGCCGTTGTATACGGTGGTGAAAAAGGCGCGCAGTCCATCTCTGTCGAAAAAACCGCTTTCTACAAAGCGATTGAAGACGAGTCCTTCTTCTCTTCGGTCATTAAACTCGTGATCGATGGTAAAGAAGAGCAAGTCGTTGTTCGTGATTTGCAGCGTCACCCCTTCAAGCCGCTGCTAACCCACGCTGACTTCCTGCGCGTTGATGCAACTCACGAAATCACCATCAACGTGCCGCTGCACGTGACGGGCGAAGAGAAGTGTGTAGGCATCAAAGACCAAGGCGGTGAACTGCACGTACTGGCCAACGAAGTTGCGATCAGCTGCTTGCCAAAAGACCTGCCAGACTATCTTGAAGTCGACATCGCCGACGTTGAGCTTGGCACGACGCTGCACCTGTCTGACCTTACCCTGCCGGCTGGCGTCACTTCAGTTGACCTGTCCCACGGTGAAGAGCACGACAATGCGGTACTTAGCATCACGAAAGTAAAAGTGCGTGCTAGTGAAGAAGATGAAGACGGTGAAAGCGAAGGCGAAGAAGGTACCAGCGCCGAGTAAGTACCCGTTTAGCATGTTGAGGCCATGCTTGCATGGCCCTCATGCTGCTAACAGGATGTTAGAATCAAGCGCCTCGGCGCTTGATTTTTTTTAGGCCCGACGCTGGCGCAGCGTCAATAATGCTTTCGGGACAGTGTTGGCCTTCTGGATATTTTGTATGAGGTGCGAAGATGAGCCAGGTAACAGCCATTATTGGATTAGGTAACCCAGGCGCCGAATATGAAGCCACACGCCATAACGCTGGCTTCTGGCTGGTCGACGCTATTGCGCGCAGCGCCCATGCTGAATTGCGGCCAGAAAAAAAGTTTTTCGGTCATTACGCGAAGGTGCGCCTAGGTGACCATGAGCTACACCTACTCAATCCTGCCACCTTCATGAATCGCAGCGGTGCCGCCGTCGCCGCCCTGTGTCAGTTTTTCAAACTGACACCTGATAATTTATTGGTCGCCCATGACGAACTTGATCTTCCACCCGGTCAGGCACGCTACAAAACAGGTGGTGGGCATGGAGGCCATAATGGCCTGCGCGATATTATTAGCGCACTAGGCGGCCAAAAGCAGTTTCACCGCACGCGAATTGGCATTGGCCACCCAGGTGAGGCGCGTCAAGTTACTAATTATGTACTCGGCCGTCCTGGCAAGGCTGAACAAGAAGCTATCGTTCGCGCCCTAGATGAGTGCATCGCCACCCTGCCTTTAGCACTTGATGGCGACTGGGCTAAAGCCATGAATCAGCTACACAGCTTGAAGCCCTAGCCTTTAGCCAGTGACTGACGGCTAGTTCATCTCGTAGAATGGCGCTTAATTTATCGCCTCAACACCTTATTCTCAGGAACATTTTATGGGTTTTAATTGCGGCATCGTCGGCCTGCCCAACGTCGGCAAATCCACGCTCTTCAATGCGTTGACCAAGTCTGGCATTGATGCAGAAAACTTCCCCTTCTGCACCATTGAGCCAAACGTGGGTATCGTCCCGATGCCGGACCCGCGCCTTGATAAGCTTGCCGAAATCGTCAAGCCGCAGAAAGTACTGCCGACCACCATGGAGTTCGTCGACATTGCAGGTCTGGTCGCCGGCGCTTCCAAAGGCGAAGGCTTGGGCAACAAATTCCTGGCCAATATCCGTGAAACCCAGGCAATTGCCCACGTGGTGCGCTGCTTCGATAACGATAATGTCATCCATGTGGCTAACCAGGTCGACCCCCGCGCGGATATCGAAACCATCAATTTAGAATTGGCACTGGCCGACCTTGATACCGTCGAAAAAGCCAGCCAGCGCTTGGTTCGCTCGGTGAAGGGCGGTGACAAAGACGCCATTGCCACCAAGGCGATTCTTGATCGTATCCAGCCCCACGTGGCTGAAGGTTTGCCGCTACGCAGCTTCGGCTTGAGCGATGAAGAGCAGCGCCAAGTGAAGAGCTTCGGTTTTTTGACCCTGAAGCCCACCATGTACATCGCCAACGTCAATGAAGATGGTTTCGAGAACAACCCTTACCTGGATATTGTGAACGAAATTGCCGCTGAGGAAGGCGCGCTGGTCGTTCCCGTGTGCAATCAGTTGGAAGCTGAAATCGCCGAATTGGATGATGAAGAGCGCTCCATGTTCCTAAGCGAGATGGGCATGGAAGAGCCGGGGCTAGACCGCGTGATTCGCGCCGGTTATTCACTGCTGGGCCTGCAAACCTATTTCACCGCCGGTGTTAAGGAAGTTCGTGCCTGGACAATCAAAGAAGGCGCGACTGCACCTGAAGCGGCCGGCGTGATTCACACCGACTTCCAAAAAGGCTTTATCCGCGCTGAAGTGGTGGCCTATGACGATTTTGTCACGCTCGGCGGCGAGCAAGGTGCCAAAGATGCTGGCAAATGGCGCTTGGAAGGCAAAGAGTACATCGTCAAAGATGGCGATGTGGTGCACTTCCGCTTCAACGTATAGCGGTAGCCAGTAATAACACATTGACGAGCAACGAGGCTTCCAGTATCATTCGCCCCCGTTGAAAGGCTACGTAGCTCAGCTGGTTAGAGCACATCACTCATAATGATGGGGTCCCCTGTTCAAATCAGGGCGTAGCCACCAAAGCTTATAAAAAAAAGCCCGCTGACCTCGTCAGCGGGCTTTTTTGCTTGTGTGCGCTTGAGGAATCAGCTTAGCTTTGCACGGTTCAAGAACCCTACCAGCGCACGGGTCAGGTATTCGATATCCCTGGCACCCGCCGTCTCGCGAATTGAGTGCATCGCCCACTGAGGTACGCCGACATCAATAGTGGGGATACCTAATTCGGTAGCAGTAATCGGGCCAATGGTACTTCCACAGCCCATATCCGCCCGAGTCACAAACGACTGTACCGGCACGTCCGCCTCGCGACAGACATCACGAAACAGCGCACCGGTGACGCTATTAGTCGCGTAGCGCTGACTTGCATTCACCTTGATCACCGGGCCGCCGTTAATCGCTGGGCCGTGGCGCTCGTCGTGCTTATCACGAAAATTAGGGTGCAGCGCGTGGGCGTTATCACAAGAGATCATCAGCGACGATTGAATCAGCTGAATCAGCGACTCGTCATTGCCCTTTTCGCCGTCCTTGCCACCTAACTGGCTGTTGATACGCGTTAGAACGTCCGCCAGAAAAGGACCTTGAGCCCCGCAAGCGCTGGCACTGCCCACTTCCTCGTGGTCATTGGCTACCAACAGGGCGCCCTGACTACCATCGCAAGCTAACAGCGCTTCCAACCCCATAAAGCAGGAAAGTAGGTTATCCAACCGAGCACTTGCTACTAGCTCTTGTTTGACGCCGACAAGCGATGGCGGCTGCACATCGTAAAAGCCCAGCTCGAAATCAACGATTTCCACGGCACGTAAACCATGCTGCTCTTCTAGCCATTGCGCCACTAACTCGGCTAACGTGGCCGTCTCGCTTTGCAACAACACTGGTGCCATTTGCGTCTGCGGGTTTATCGGACGTCCACTGTTCACGTCTCGATCAAGATGAATAGCCAAACTTGGTATAGTCGCTATAGCACGGTCGACATTGAGCAACACACTTTCCAAGCGCCCATCAGCGTGGCGTACATGCACCCGCCCCGCCAATCCCAGATCACGGTCAAACCAGGGTGCCAACAGCACACCGCCGTATACCTGTACACCCAACTGTAGCCAGCCAGCGGAGCGCTGCGAAGCGTTAGGCTTTAAATGCAGCCCAGGACTATCAGTATGCGCGCCGATCATTCGCAGCGATGCCAAGTCAGACTCAGGCAACTGAAACGCGATAATGGCTGATTCATTACGGGTAACGTAGTAGCGCTTACCCGGTGTTAGTTGCCAATTCGCCTTCTCTTCCAGCCGCTGAAAACCGGCTTGCTCCAATCGCGTGGCCATATTGTCTGTAGCGTGCCACGAGGTTGGTGATTGGCGCAAAAAATCGCATAGGCGTGTTAAACGATCAGCGTTGAAAGTGTCGGACATGTAAATCCTCATAACAGTAATGATTGAGTCTCATAGCGCAGGCGACCTGCTACAATACTCCCTCGTCCTACGCAACTCTTGGGTCATTTGCGTGTCTAGGGAACGATGAGTGTACACAAATCCGGGAGAGCTTGACTGATGAGCTTGTTTGCAACGCTTTCGCGTTCGGTCGCCTTGGCTGTCATGCTGGTTGTTACCAGCCCAGCCGCCTTTGCGCAACTTGAGCCGACCAACGAACAACGCCAGGCGGCAGTGGAAATTGCGGACTCGCTCCGCTACGGCCATTATGCTGATATAAATTTTGACGAAACTTGGTCGCAGGACACTTTCCAACGCTATTTGGATATTCTAGATGGCCAGCGTGCCTATCTGTTGCAAAGTGATATCGAGCCCTACCGGCATTTAGAGACGGGCATGGCAGACGCTATTTTTGATGGCGATCTGGAGGATGCTTTTGATCTTTACAATACCTTCAGCGAGCGGCAGCGTGCTCGCCTTGAATCATTGCTTGCTCGGCTCGATGAAGGTCTTGATTTTGATTTTGATAGTAACGAGCGTTTAGAAATTGATCGTGAAGAAGCGCCCTGGGCATCCCGCGAAAGCGAACTCGATGAGTTATGGCGCAAGCGGCTTAAAAACGACGCCCTGACACTTGCTTTAACCGAGCAGGATAATGAACAGATTGAAACCAATCTGCGCCAGCGCTACGAAGGCCAACTGACCCGATTGGAACAAACTGAATCCGAAGATGTTTTTGGCGTATTAATGGCAGCGGTTGCTGGCAGCATTGATCCGCATACAGGTTACCTTTCGCCACGCCAAGGCGAATCGTTTGATATTCAAATGAGTCTCTCGCTTGAAGGCATTGGCGCCCTGCTTCAATCGGACGGCGAATACGTTAAAGTTTCCAGCCTAGTACCCGGCGGCCCTGCCGAACGTGCTGGCGTGTTGGAGCCGGCGGATCGGATTACTGCCGTGGGCCAGGAAGATGGCGAAATGGTTAATGTGGTCGGCATGCGCCTGGATAACGTAGTGGATCTGATTCGCGGCCCTAAAGGCTCCACCGTTCGTTTAGATGTAGTGCCTGCCCAAGCGGTCGACATGACCCGCTCGCAAGTCGTTGAGATTACCCGCGACACCGTTAGTCTTGAAGACCAAGCCGCCAGCAGTGAAATTATTGAAGTAGAGCGCGACGGCGAACCTCACCGCCTTGGTATTATCAACGTGCCGACGTTCTACGTTGATTTCGACGCGTGGCAAGCTGGCGAGGAAGAGTATCGCAGCACGACCCGCGACGTTGCCAAAGAAGTCGAACGCCTTAAAGAAGAGGGCGTAGAAGGTATCGTGCTTGATCTACGTAATAACGGCGGCGGTGCGCTGCAGGAAGCCAACTCGCTCATCGGTCTGTTTATTGACCGCGGGCCTACCGTCCAGGTACGCGACGCCCAGGGGCGTATCCAGCTTTATGGGGATAGCGAAGCAGGCACGCTTTATGACGGCCCGCTCGGCGTCTTGGTGAACCGCCTCTCCGCCTCCGCCTCCGAGATTTTTGCCGGTGCGATTCAGGATTACGGACGCGGCCTGGTGCTAGGCACGCCGACGTTCGGCAAAGGCACTGTGCAGACGCTTAATGAGCTGAGTCATGGGCAGATTAAGCTAACCCGCGCCAAGTTCTATCGTATTTCTGGCGACAGCACACAGAACCGCGGCGTAGAGCCGGATATCGACTTCCCCAGTCTGATTGATCCCGAACGTATCGGTGAAAGCAGCCTGGACAATGCGCTGGCCTGGGATACCGTCCAAAACGTTCAGTATCGTCGCTATGGCGAACCTGAAAATATGCTGGACAATCTTATTGCGCAGCACGATGTGCGCGCTGAGGATAATCCTAACTTCCGCTACCTGGAACGCCAATCTACGCTTGCCCGCCAGTTGCGCGAGCAGCATACCAGCGTGAGCCTGAATCGCGAACAGCGCGAGCGCGAGATGGAAGCCCAGGAAGCCGAACAGCTCTCTCTGGAGAACCAACGCCGCCGCGCACTGGGGCTTGAAGAACTCGACGAATGGATGGATGCTCGGACAGAAACAACGGCCGGAGTAGCAAACGAGACAGACGACACCGTCTCCTCGCCAGAGAGTGATGCTGAGAGTGAAGAGGACGAGGCATTGGCTGTCGATCGTGCCTACGTGCTCGAAGCAGCTGAAATCCTACTCGACTATGCCCACCTGCAAGAAACCCAGCGATTTGCAGCTAAGCGCTAATCGATCTGGATACAAAAATGCCGACCTCTCAAAGGTTGGCATTTTTTTGAGGCGACAACGTTGGCTTTATCCTAATTTCACCCTTTCTTCAACAAAGCACTGCCCGCCTCGCTGGCCGATCACCCATTGTGGTCAAGCGTTTGGTCAGTCCCGCCAATACAACGGCACTGCCCTCACTACCGGCCTGTATAATATCAAGCGCCCAGGCAGGCAACTGAGGCGCAATTCGGTAATAGACCCACTGACCTTCGCGCTGATCGCTGAGCAGCCCACACTGGCGCAATTGAGCCAAGTGTCGGGATACCTTGGGCTGCGACACTTGCAATGCATGGGTCATCTCACACACACATAGCTCCTGCTCTTGAGCAACCAGCAGCACCAGCATCAAGCGTGTTTCATCGCTTAAACATTTAAATATTGAGAGCGCCTGGGACGTTTTTACGTTATCCACCATAACCTTCCTAAACCATAGGATTAACAGACCATAGGATTATCAGCGCAGTTTACGACAACAAAGTAGATGCGTAACAGCGAAGGCTATCGATGGGTGCACTAACGGCAAAAAAGAGAAGCGTTAATCGAAAGAGGAAGCTATAACGCAAGAGGAAGCTATAACGAAAGTAAGGAAGGGAAAACGTGAGGAATCTGCCATTGGCTCCCCGAGCAGGACTCGAACCTGCGACCCAATGATTAACAGTCATTTGCTCTACCAACTGAGCTATCGGGGAACGTTTACCGTAAAGGTAAAATAAAGCAGAACAGCAATTTGGCTCCTCGAGCAGGACTCGAACCTGCGACCCAATGATTAACAGTCATTTGCTCTACCAACTGAGCTATCGAGGAACATTTAACTTGCTGATGTGAATGAGTGGGAGCCGCTAATTAACGCAATAGTTAACGTACTTAGCGGTTGGCTCCTCGAGCAGGACTCGAACCTGCGACCCAATGATTAACAGTCATTTGCTCTACCAACTGAGCTATCGAGGAACTGCTCAAACACGGTGCGTAGTATACCCATAGAAATGGGCCGGTCAAGTATCGATTATTGAGGAACGCTAGCCGCTGGTTTCCTGTATCCGTATAATGCGCCCATTACTGACAGCGGCGTGGTCATCAAAAATCAGGCCGCACGATAACACTCCATTCATCCTCGTCCCCCGACGACTCATAGATGACAGGTACCGATGGCGAAGAAGCTCTTCATCAAAACGCACGGCTGCCAAATGAACGAGTACGACTCCTCCCGTATGGCGGATCTACTCGGCGAATCTCACCAGCTCGAACTCACTGATAATGAGCGTGAAGCCGATGTCATTCTGTTAAACACCTGCTCGATTCGCGAAAAAGCGCAGGAGAAAGTTTTTCATCAGCTCGGACGCTGGAAAAAACTGAAAGATGCCAACCCTAACCTGGTGATTGGCGTAGGCGGCTGCGTGGCAAGCCAAGAAGGCGAAGCCATTCGCAAGCGTGCCCCTCATGTTGATATGGTGTTCGGGCCGCAAACCCTACACCGCGTTCCCTCGATGCTGGATGCTCGCGGTAATAACCAAATTGCCGCCGTGGATGTCACCTTTCCGGAGATCGAGAAATTCGATCACCTGCCCAAGCCCTCCTCGGATGGTGCAACGGCGTTTGTGTCGATCATGGAAGGCTGCTCAAAGTACTGCACCTTCTGCGTGGTGCCTTACACTCGCGGTGAAGAGGTTTCGCGCCCGTTCGAAGCGGTCATGGACGAAGTCATCCACCTTTCCGATCAGGGTGTGCGTGAGATCAATCTGCTAGGCCAAAACGTTAATGCTTACCGCGGTGAAAACCAGCTTGGCGACGAGATCGACCTGGCCGAGTTGATTGCCTGTGTGGCAGCAGTAGACGGTATTGACCGCGTCCGCTTTACCACGTCGCATCCGGTAGAGTTTACCGATAGCCTCGTGGACGCCTTCGCCGATATTCCTGAGCTGGTAAGTCACTTACACCTACCGGTGCAGTCGGGCTCTGACCGTATTCTTAACGCTATGAAGCGTGGCCACACAGCCGCAGAGTACATCGAAAAGATGGAAAGAATCCGCGCTAACCGCCCCGATATCAGCTTCTCGTCGGACTTCATCATCGGCTTCCCTGGCGAAACGGAAGAAGATTTTGAAGCCACGATGAACTTAATTCACCAAATTGGCTTCGATCACTCGTTTAGCTTCGTTTACTCGGCACGCCCTGGCACTCCTGCCTCCGGCCTGCCTGATGAAACACCAGAGAGTGTTAAAAAGCAGCGCTTAGCGATTTTACAAGAGCGCATTATTCAACAAACGGCCCAAATTAGCCGTCGCATGGTAGGCAGCACTCAACGCGTACTGGTTAATGGCTTTTCGCCGCGCGACCCCGGCCAGCTTTCCGGGCGGACTGAGAATAACCGCGTGGTTAACTTCCGCGCCGCCAACCCGACCGAGCTGATTGGCTATTTTGTGGATGTTGAGATTACCGAGGCCTTTCCCAATTCGCTACGCGGCGAACTTGCCTCACCCGAGCGCTATTAAACATTCCCTTAACATTGCCATTAACAAAGGTGATTGCTCCGGCCCTGGTCGGAGCAGTAAGCTAAGAATACACACACTAACGAGGGGTTCCCCACTCTTGAGCCAGCCCACACCTCAGGCCAATCGCATCATCACCTTAAGCCTTGAACCCAATGATCCGCAGCGCCTTGCTAGCCTTTGCGGCCAGCAGGACGAGCATCTGAAGCTGATTGAAAGCCGCCTGGACGTGACGCTGCGCAACCGGGGCAATGTGTTTCAACTCGCGGGTCCAGCCAACCGTATTAAGGCAGCGGCGAACGTGTTGGAACACCTTTATCGCGAAACAGCGGCGAGCGAACTTGATGCCGATACCGTGCACCTTTTCCTGCAAGAATCCGGGCTCGAAGCACTGGAAGACGAAGAGGATGGCACCGGCAGCAGCGATGAAGTGATCATGCGCACCCCACGCACCATGATCAAACCACGCGGGCTTAATCAGCAGCGCTATGTTTCAAGCATCCGTGAGCACGATATCAATTTCGGCATTGGACCCGCGGGAACAGGTAAAACCTATTTAGCCGTTGCCGCCGCAGTCGAAGCACTCAATCAGCAGGAAGTGCGCCGTATTTTGCTAGTGCGTCCGGCGGTTGAAGCGGGTGAAAAGCTTGGTTTTCTTCCTGGCGATCTCGCTCAGAAAATCGATCCCTACCTGCGCCCACTTTATGATGCCTTATATGAAATGATCGGTTTTGAGCAAGTGGCGAAGCTGATTGAACGACAGGTCATAGAGATTGCCCCGCTGGCTTATATGCGCGGTCGTACGCTCAACAACTCCTATATCATTCTCGATGAGAGCCAAAACACCACCCCCGAGCAGATGAAAATGTTTCTGACCCGGATTGGCTTTGGCTCCACCGCCGTGATTACTGGCGATGTCACTCAGGTTGACCTGCCTAAAGGCCAGCGCTCGGGGCTGATTCAAGTGCTCGACGTGTTAAAAGACACGCCAGGGATCGGGGTCACGCACTTTGCCGCCAAGGACGTCGTGCGCCACCCGTTGGTTCAGCGCATTATCGAAGCCTACGATATGTTTGAATCCCAGCAAGAAGTAGAAGAACGTGCCCGCCGGGAAGTGCGCCAGCAAGAGCGTGACGCCCGCATGCAGTCGCGTGAAAGCTCTTGGGATAGTTCACGATGAATAAGCTCGCGACGAACGAGATTGTGATTGATCGGCAGGCGGCGATTAACGAACCGTTGCTTCCCTCCCTTACACAGCTCACCCAATGGGTGGGCTGTGTTTTTGCGCACCACCCGGATGACCAGCGCCGCGAAGTGACTATCCGGTTTGTGGATGAGCGTGAAAGCCAGACGCTTAACCGTGATTACCGAAGCAAAGACAAAACCACTAACGTATTGTCGTTTCCGTTTGAAAGCCCGCCGGGCATTGATTTACCCCTACTCGGCGACTTGGTGATTTGTCATGCTGTCGTAGCTCAAGAAGCTAGCGAGCAGGATAAGCCTCTTGAGCATCACTACGCGCATATGGTCGTGCATGGCATCTTGCATTTAATGGGCTACGATCATATTGATGATCAGGAAGCTGAGGAAATGGAGCAGTTTGAGCGCGAACTGTTAGCTGAGCTGAATATCCCCGACCCTTATGCTGACAACACCCACGCAATCGATAATGATGGCGAAACGTTTTAAATCTTTGAAACGCCTTAAGCCTATGCTGTTTGACAGTAGTTGCGTTAAATCATGTAACAGCGAATCTGTTACTGTCAATCTGGTACTATCCCCCGCGTCAGTGGTAAAAAGCTAGCTGACAGCGTAGTAAATGAGATAGCCACCGACTGCCCGCAAACGAGAGAATTGACGCATGAGCGAAGACCGATCGAGCAACCTCAATCAAAAATCCTGGCTCGAGAAACTCTTTGGCGCCCTTTCCGGAGACAATGACGAACCCAGCTCACGCGATGAGTTGATGACGTTTTTACGCCATACCGCAGGGAAGTTAAAGCTGGATCAAGACGCCATCATGATTATCGAAGGTGCGCTTGAGATCAGCGATCAGCAGGTACGTGAAGTGCTGATACCCCGCTCCCAGGTGTCGGCTATCGCGCTGGATCAAACTAGCGATGGCTATTTGCCGCTGATTCAGGAAACCGGCCACTCCCGCTACCCGGTGATTGGTGAAAACCTGGATGACGTGAAAGGCATTCTACTGGTAAAAGATCTGCTCCCGCTGCTTTCGCAAACGCAGGCCCAGCGTGATGCCTTCAAGCTCGATGATATTTTGCGCCCAGCAATGTTTATTCCTGAATCAAAACGCCTTAACAGCTTGCTGAAAGAGTTTCGTGACACGCATAACCATATGGCCATTGTCGTTGACGAATACGGCGGCACGGCGGGCATTATCACCATCGAAGATATCCTTGAGCAGATCGTCGGCGACATCGAAGATGAGCATGATATCGATGAAGAAGAGGATATCCGCGAATTAGAGAATGGCCACTTTGCTATCCGCGCACTGACCCCCATCGAAGACTTCAACGAACGCTTTAATACCGAGTTCTCCGACGACGAATTTGATACCGTTGGCGGCCTGGTGATGCAACAGTTTGGCCATTTGCCACGGCGCGGTGAGCATACCACTCTCGGCGGCTGGCGATTTGTGATTCTCAATGCCGATACACGGCGCATTCGCCTGCTCGAAGCCTACCGAGATACCCGCCGCGATGACGAAGAGGATGACGCCCAAGAAGAGTAAAAATCTTAGGCTGCATCATTCGTTACTCTTTGTGTCCACTCTTTCAAATCTTACCGTAGATAGGTTATCGCTATGGGTTTACCCCCCGCGTTATTGTTACAGCTGCTTGCCGCCCTGGTCGCTGGCGGCTTCACCACCCTAACGGCTTCCCCTTTCGAGCTTTGGTGGTTAGGGCCTGTGGCGATCGGTTTACTTTATACAGGGCTGCACGCCTTAACGCCCGCGCAAGCGGCGCTTAAAGGCTGGTTATACGGTGTGGCGCTATTCGCCAGCGGCACGTCCTGGGTGTATGTCTCCATTCATGACTATGGCTACACCAGTGTGCCCCTAGCGGTATTTCTAACGACTCTGTTCGTAACGATATTGGCGCTTTTTTTTGCCGGTACCTTCTGGCTATACCGGCGCTTTATATCCGCTCGTCTCGCTTTTATAAGCTTTGCAGGCGCCTGGGTGCTGGGCGAGGTGCTGCGTACCTACCTGTTTACCGGCTTTCCATGGTTGCTACTGGGCTCTGGCTACGTCGACTCACCGCTAGCCGCCTGGGCGCCGGTTGGTGGGGTGTACCTACTATCATTATTGGTAGCCCTTAGCGGCACTTTCGCTGCAGAACTACTGTTTCGCCGTCAGTGGTGGGCAATTGCGCCGCTTGCGGCTATTTGGTTAATCCCAATGGCCCTTCCCCAGCAATGGACGACCCAAGCCAGTGACCCCACCCGCGTGGCCCTACTGCAAGGCAATCTGCCACAGCTATTGAAGTGGACACCTGAAGGGCAACGCACGGCGGCGAACACCTATAGCGAACTTACCCGCGAAGTTGCCGATGAAGTGGATCTGATCGTATGGCCAGAAACGGCCCTGCCGATGATAGAAGAGCAGGCCCGCCCGGTCTTGGAGCGGGTGCAAGCGAACCTACCGCCTGATGTCGCTCTGCTCACCGGTATCGTTCAGCGCGATGAACAAGAACGCTACTTCAATAGCGTGATCGGCGTCGGCAATGTCGAGGGGAGCTACCAGAAAGAGCACTTAGTGCCTTTTGGTGAGTACTTGCCGCTGGAAAGCGTGCTACGCGGAGCGATAGATTTCTTTGACCTGCCCATGTCGGCCTTTACCAAAGGTGAGCATGAGCAGACGCCGATGCAGGCCGCGGGTATTTCTATCGGCAATGCGATCTGCTATGAAATCATTTACCCTCAGTTGGTCGCCCGCCGCGCCCAAGACAGCGATGTAATCATGACGGTATCTAACGACACCTGGTTTGGTGCTTCTATCGGCCCGCATCAGCACCTTCAGATGGCACGGCTGCGAGCGCTAGAGAATGGTCGTTATGTAATTCGCGCCACCAGCAACGGCATTACGGCAATTATTGACGACAATGGCCGCATTGTTAAGCGCGCACCGCAGTTCGAAACCACCCTGCTTACCGGTGAGTTTTACGCCATGGAAGGCCTGACACCGTTTACCCGTACCGGCAGTTGGCCCGCCTGGCTATTGGCAGGTTTGATGCTTGTACCAGGGATGGCGGCAGCAAGAACCACTCGCCAGCGTCGTAGCTGACACAGCGCTAAGCGTTAAGCCTTTGCCAAAAAACGGCCCGACTCCTCTGCAGGATTCGGGCCGTTTTAGTTGGCTCAGGCTAGCCAAGCAGGCATTTAGGCGGCGCTATTTTTCAGCGTCGCCATATCAATCACGAAACGATAACGAACGTCACCTTTCTCCATCCGCTCAAAGCCTTCGTTAATGTTGTGGATATCCAGCATTTCGATATCACAGGTGATGCCTTGGTCAGCGCAGAGTTTGAGCAGCTCTTCGGTCTCTGCAATGCCACCAATGAGCGAACCGGCTACCACACGACGCTTAAAGACCAGGTTGAACGCTTCAATGGCGGGCTCAATGGGCTCTAGCAAACCGACAATGATGTGAGTACCGTCATACTTCAGCGATGTCAGGTAAGGGTTTAGATCATGCTGTACGGGTACGGTATCGAGCATAAAGTCGAAGGTTTCTGCGACGGCATCCATCTGTGCCTGATCGCTGGAAACTACCACGTGATCAGCACCGTTACGCTTGGCTTCTTCCACTTTAGCGTCGGAACGGGTAAATACCGTGACTTCAGCGCCCAGCGCCTTGGCCAGTTTAACGCCCATATGGCCTAAGCCACCCATACCGATTACACCGACTTTATGGCCTTTACCGACACCGTGGTGCTTGAGCGGTGAGTAAGTAGTGACACCGGCACAGAGAATCGGCGCCGCCGAGGCCAGATCAATACCATCGGGCATCTGCAGCACAAAGTGCTCGCTCACCACGATGGCGTCGGAGTAGCCACCCTGGGTCATGGTGCCATCCTGGCGGTCTTCGCCGCCGTAGGTCATGGTAAAGCCTTCCAGGCAGTACTGCTCAACGCCATCTTTACAGGCGGCGCAAGTACGGCACGAATCAACCATACAACCAACACCGACTAAATCACCGGCTTTAAAACGTGAAACTTTATCGCCAACAGAGGTGACGCGGCCAACAATTTCATGGCCGGGCACAACGGGGTATTGGCTCATGCCCCAATCGTTGCGCGCAAAGTGGAGATCACTGTGGCAAACACCGCAGTAAAGAATTTCAATCGCCACGTCGTCAGGACGTGGCTGGCGACGGTCAAACGTAAATGGCGCTAAGGGTTTATCATTAGCAAATGCTGCGTAGGATTTTGCTTGGTTCATCGATCGAATTCCTTGTCATCAAGCTGGGGCTTTCTAAAGACTACCTTCAAAAATCAGTAGTCTTTTCCTCGAGCACGAGGGATGCCAACAGTATTGGCCTAATTAAGGGGGATAGCGATGAGTGAAGCTACGCCATTTTTGCCTATTTCTCCGGCACCACGTAATAAAATAACAAAAAACTGACAAAAATCATTATGATTATGCAAATACCGTCAGAAAAGAGAGAAGCCTTCATGACCTCCACCGCTCAGGCTGGCAACGCGCTGGCGACTGTTATCGCCCCCCTTATTGAAGGCGATGGTATAAAACCAACGTCTCTGCCTGGCGTGTCGTTACTCTGTTTAAGCCGACACCAAGCACGTACGCCGCTTCTTTATGAGCCTAGCCTGACCATTATTGCTCAGGGCCGAAAGATCGGATATCTAGGCGACCGGGAGATCCATTATGATCCCGGCCATTATTTAGTCCAAACATTGCCACTGCCGTTTGAATGCGAAACCTATGGCTCACCGGAAGCGCCGTTACTGGGAATATCAGTGCGCCTTGACCCAGCGTTATTAAGCGAAATGGTGACGGCAATGGGCAATGCCGTTCAACAAGCCCATACGCCATTACCCATGGCATCGGTGGCAATGACAGAGGGAATGCAGGATGCCGTATTGCGCTTAGCGCGAACGCTGCATGTATCGGTAGAGTGCAGCACGATGGGCACAGCGCGCATTCGCGATGTGGTATTTGAAGCCCTGAAAAGTGAACAAGGCCAAGCATTGAGGGCTTTGGTAATGGGACATGGAAACTATTCGCGCATCGTGCAGGTGCTTTCCAAACTCCATACTCACTTTGCTCAAGATTTTAGCGTGGAACAGTTAGCTTCTCAGGCGAATATGAGTCCGTCGACGTTTCATCAGCACTTTAAGCAGATCACCCGCTCTTCACCGGCGCAGTACTTGAAGCGGCTGCGCTTAATCAAAGCACAGCAATTGCTGCTACAGGATAATCACAATGTTAATCAGACCGCTGCGGCGGTTGGCTACCGCAGCGTGCCTCAGTTTAGCCGCGACTATAAACGTTACTTTGGCGAGCCTCCGCTTCAGCATCGCCGACAGGAGCAGGCGTTGCGCGTTTAATGAATAGAAAGCCGATTTCGCGAATACCGCTTATTTAGCGAACACTGATTATTTAGCAAAGCTATTATTTTGCGAATACTTGACTCATATCCTTGAACGCTTTGAACTCTAGCGCATTACCGCAAGGGTCAAGCAAGAACATAGTGGCCTGCTCGCCTACTTCGCCTTTAAAGCGAATATACGGCTCAATTACAAACTGTGTATCTCGTGCTTTCAAACGCTCGGCCAGGGCTTCCCACTCATCCCATTCTAAAATCACGCCAAAGTGCGGCACCGGTACGTTATGTCCATCCACAGGGTTTGTATGGGCGCTCTCCTGGCCTGGTGTTTTGGGCTGCTCATGAATCACCAGCTGATGGCCAAAGAAATTAAAGTCGACCCACTGATCACTGGAACGACCCTCTTCCAGGCCAAAGACGTCATTATAAAACGCCCGTGCCAACGCCACATCGTAAACGGGAATGGCTAAATGGAAGGGTGAAAGGCTCATGTTAGTCTCCTACTTAATTAGCGTTCTGAAGAGTGGTTGGCATTTAACGCCACCACGGTGTATTCATCCTAGGGCGGCACATGGGAAAATAATATCAATAACTATTTGGCTGATTCACAAAAAGGATTTATCAATGATCCGTGAGCTAAAGACGCTGATGGCGGTGGCACAGGAAGGCACCTTTGCCGCAGCGGGCAATAAAATTGGCCTAACGCAAGCGGCGGTCAGTGCCCAAATGAAACGCCTTGAGGAAGAACTGGGGATTGCGTTGTTTGAGCGTAAAGGACGTGCCGCGACATTGACCCAGCGAGGGCAAGAGACACTAAAGCAAGCCCATGTCCTGCTAACCCTCTACAGTACGCTAGGCGCTTCCCTATCAGGCCAACCGGCAACACATCGGGTCAATATCGGCGCTATCGCCTCAATTCAGCGCTCGCTACTCCCTGATGCGTTGGCACGCTTTCATCATACTTACAGTGATTGCTGTACCCGCGTGGTGCCGGGGCTTTCCATGGAACTGGTGAATCAAGTCGACGCTGGCGAATTGGATATGGCGATCATTATACGTCCGCCCTTTTCGCTACACAGCGATTTGCGCTGGACGCCCCTTGCCCACGAGCCCTTTAGATTAATCGTGCCGCAGCATATTAGCGGCGACCAGTGGCGAGAGCTGATGACAAGCCAGCCGTTTATCCGTTATGACCGTGCTTCCTTTGGCGGGCGTCAGGTGGACCGATTCTTACGCAACAACCACTGCAACGTGCGCGAAGTTTGTGAAGTCGACGAACTGGAAGCGATTGTTAAGCTGGTCGCCAAGGGGGTAGGCGTTGCCCTGGTGCCCGAAGCGATAGCGCAGCAACGCTGGCCACCGGAGGTCCGTGCGATTGATTTAGGCGAGCGTACCTTTCATCGCGATGTCGGGTTGATTCATCCCACTAGCGGCCATTTGAGCGAACCTGCCCGTGCGCTTGCCCAATTGATTGGCGAAATCGCCACGCGGTCCGATAATGATGGTTAACGTGTTTGACGTGAGACTCGAGGAGTTAGTGCATGAAGCCAGAGGATCTGGAAAAGTTAGTGACTCGCACCATGCCCTTTGGCAAGTATGAGGGTCGCCTTATCGCCGACCTCCCCGGCCCCTATTTAAACTGGTTTGCCCGGGAGGGGTTTCCCTCAGGGGAAATTGGCCAACTGCTGCATCTGATGCACGAAATCGATCACAATGGGCTTGGCCCATTGCTTGATCCGCTGCGAACAATGCCTAGACAGCGTGGCGAAAGTTAACGCTGGCTGTTGTTCCGTGCTTCTAAAGCGCGCTGAAACTCGGCCCGGTAAGCCGCTTCATGGTGCACAGGGTCAACGGGAAAGCGGCCTAAGGCAACCGCGAGTTCAAAAAATCCCGCCGCAGGTAAACCATCGCCCCGGCGGCTGACCACCAGTGCCGCGATGAAAGGCTTCTGCTGTGCAGCGTCTTCGCGCATTAATTGCTCTAACGCCTGGGTAACTTGAGCAATGGTGCGCGGCGGCGTGAGTGCTAGTGTGTTAGCCACCTGCTGATACGTCATCGGCAATGCATCACGCGGTGCGCTGAGCAGTAGCTGGCGAAGAGCGGCTACGTTATCGGTCATATATATCCTATTGTCATGGTTTAAAAGGATCACCCTGCCAATCGACACAGTATTTGTGTGAAGAAGCGGTTATGCTAAGAATAGTGAAATACGCTGTGGTAAGGAGAGAACATGGTAACGCGACTAACAACGGCACGCCTTCGTCGAGGGCATTGGCTAGGCGTACTGGCTGGCTTAGCCATTCTGCTGGTAGCAGGAGCGACACTAATGATGGCAGGCGCTGGGCCGGCTTATCGTGGCGGACTTATCAGCCTAGGCGAGGCGTTTAACTTACTGCGTAATGGCGTTTATGTCGCTGTAGCAGCAGTCGCGGTCAGCATTGTCACGCTGCTGTTGAGCATGCTGACTCATCGATCTAGGCCCGCCTTAATAGCCACACTGGTTATCGTCGCCGCTGCTGCGCTGTTTTATATGCCGTGGCAATACTGGCAGCGCGCTCAACAAGTACCTGCTATTCACGATATCACCACCGATACCCAGAACCCGCCTGCTTTTGAAGCCCTCGCTGAGGCACGGCAAGCCGCGCCGAATGCCGTCGCCTACCCTGGCGATGCAACTGCTCAGCAGCAACGAGCAGCCTATCCTCACATCAAGCCATTAGTGGTGGATAAGCCCCTGCAGGTTGTTCTGGCGGCCGCACAAGCCGAGGCGGAAGAGACTGGCTGGCGTATCGCCAGAATTACCGACCATCAAATAGAAGCCACCGCGACCACGCGTTGGTTTGGCTTTGAAGATGATGTGGTAATTCGCTTAACCGAGCTGGACAACGGGATGCAGGTCGACATGCGTTCTGCTTCGCGACTTGGGGCCAGCGATGTGGGGACTAACGCAGCGCGAATTGAAGCCTATTTAAAGGCACTAGAAGCACGGCTCAAATAACGCTCTCTTCTCGCCGTTATTAATGTAAGGATTCTGGCCTGTTGCCAGCTTCACGCGCCAAAATTTGCTCGGCATCCAGGGTGGCGATGGGGACTTGATGCTGAACAGGAATATCGCCGCTCAATTGAAGCGCTTGATAGCGCAGGGCACAAACGCGTAAAAACGAGGTAAAGTTACCCAAATCGTGCCCGGCGTCGATGGATTCGTGGTATAGCCGAGTAATCATCTGTGCCGTATTCATCCCATCGCGCTGGGCGATCTCTTCAAGAATGTGCCAGAAATAATTCTCCATCCGCACACTAGTGACCATGCCATCAATACGCAGCGAGTGTGTCGCACTGAGCCACAGTTCAGGGTCGGCTTGAATAAAGAGTTTGCACACAAGCGTTACCTCTCCGAGTAGTCCGTTCAAGTTCACGCTATCAATATAGTGGGCAATAGCGCAGAACGCCCGGCAAGGCCGGGCGTGAAAGTCAATTCGTTAAGCCATTAGCTTTGCTTATTTAACAGCGCCATAAACTGCGCCAGCCATGCCGGGTGGGCAGGCCACGCGGGTGCGGTCACCAAGTTGCCATCAGTCACCGCATCAGTCACTTTCAAATTAGCGAAGTGACCACCGGCAAGTTCTACCTCCGGCTGGCAGGCTGGGTAAGCGGAGCACTGCTTTCCTTCAAGCACGTTTGCAGCGGCTAATAACTGGGCACCATGACAGATCGCAGCCACGGGCTTATTGGTCTCAAAGAAATGTCGCACCATCGCGAGCACGTCTTTGTCTAAGCGGAGATATTCAGGTGCGCGACCACCCGGCACTACCAAAGCATCGTAATCAGCAGGGTTAGTTCCGGCGAAATCGGCATTCAATGCAAAGCGGTGGCCGGGCTTTTCGGAATAGGTTTGATCACCTTCGAAATCATGAATCGCGGTCGCCACGGTATCGCCCGAGGCTTTGCCAGGACAAACTGCATCGACACGGTGGCCGACTGCCATCAATGCCTGAAATGGCACCATGGTTTCATAGTCTTCAGTGAAATCGCCGGTGATCATTAAAATGCGCTTGCTACTCATCTCAGTGCTCCTCTTATTGATCTTATGGTTATTGATCGAGTAATTGAGAACACGCAAAGCGTGTGAAATGAGATTAGCAAGCGCTTAACGGCAACAGGTAGTAATTGCTTACTACTCGACAGATTCTTCTACTACTCGATAGTTTCTTCCTTCTGGGGGAGTGACAAATGACGTTGCCCTGCCGTATCGCTTACACGAAAGCGTCCTACTAGTGAGTGCATATCGCCTGCGCGATCATCCAGCGTATGGCTAGCGGTCGTGGCCTCTTGCACCAACCGTGCGTTTTGGTGTGTGACTTGATCCAGCTGCGAAATCGCCTGGTTGATCTGGTCGATACCCGCCGACTGTTCGTGAGTAGCGCCTGCAATTTCAGTGACGTAGCGGGTTACTTCGCCGAGGCTATCTATGATCTCTTGTAGATGTTTGCTCGAAGCATTAACAAGCTGCTCGCCTTCGCTCACCTTAGCGACACTGTCGTCTACCAGATGACGAATTTGGGCTGCCTCTTCAGCGCTGCGTCCGGCTAATTTGCGCACTTCTTGAGCCACCACTGCAAATCCACGCCCCTGCTCGCCTGCTCGCGCGGCTTCAACAGAGGCATTCAGCGCGAGTAGGTTGGTTTGAAAGGCGATATCGTCGATGGCCTTAATAATGGAGGTGATTTTTTCGCTCGCCTCTCGGATATCGCCCATGGCTGCCGTCGTGCGGGTTGACACATCCCCAGCGGCGCGTGCGCGCTGGTCAACGTTGCCACTTGCGTCTTTCGCCTGGTCAGCGTATTCAGCCGTTTGCTTCACGGTGGCTGTAATTTGTTCAAGGCTTGAAGCAGTTTCAGCCAACGATGCTGCCTGTTGGTCAGTACGCTGGGAGAGGTTTTCATTACCCGCAGCGATTTGGCGGCTGCTGGCCGCGATAGATTCGGCGCTTTCGCGAATTTGCGCCACCATACCTTCAAAGGTATCCATCATGTTATTAAACGCTTGAGCCGTTTGGCCCACTTCATCGTTTCGTTTGAGCTCAAGACGCTTGGAAAGATCAGCGTTTTCGCCTGCGGCACCACTAATGCTTTCCATTTGGTGGCGCATCGCCACTAGCGGACCTAGTACGCGCACCATCGTACGCCAGCCAAAGATTGCCAGTAGTGCAATAACAATCAAGGTCACCATGATCAGTAACGAACGCCCAGCGTTGGCTAATGACTCGGCCTGGGTGGCGGCGTTATCAGCCTGCTCAACGGTATACGCTTCAACGTCGCTCAGGGCCGAGCGCATTTGCGTCATGGCTTGAGCAACATTAGTAAGCGCCGCCTGCACTTGTTCATGGAGCGCAAGTTGCTGGAAACGAAGTTCATAGACGGCGTTATCATCGGATATCATCAGTCCTTCCAGCTCTACGATGACCTCGCTAAGGTTATTAATCAGCGCACGCTGCTCTACCTCGGTACTCGGCGCATCGGCAATTGCCGAAAGTGATTGACGAGCAAGCCCAACCTGCTGGGCAATTTCATTGTGACGCAAGTTGACCAGCGCATCAGAGCTCTCCATTTGCCTCATTTGGCGGCCAAGGTCTGATAACTGCGCTAAGGCCATGCGAGCGTTACCGCTTAAGCGCCCAATATCCGCTTGCGGGGCAAACATATTATCCAGAAGCGTAGTAGGCAGGGTCGTCATGCCGTCTTCGCGCCAGGCTTCCATCAACTCACGCTGGTCATTGTCACTGCGCACCTGGGCCAGCGCTGCACGTCCGGCAATATCTTCGGCGCTAAGCATCACTTGAGAAATAAGTGTTTGCATCGCACTAATACGCTCAGCCATTTGTGTTTGCAGGCTCAACTCTTCACGGCGTACCGCCTCAAGCGCCGTATCGCCCTCAAGCAACGCCTGGTAATGGCTATCCAGCTCACTGAGGCCTTCTGCGTGATCAACCCCACTCAATCCTTGGCGGGCAGTTTGAAAACGTTCATCTAATGCGGCTTGAGTGGTGACTGCATCAAGGCCTGTCGCATTCTCTGCGGCAAGCAGATCCGCATGCCGTTGACCAAACGCGCCCATCGTTAGCACCATTCCCCGGCTGGCATCCTGAAGCGGTAATACCTCACCGGTAATATAGCGCTGCGAGTCGATTAACCGTTGATTGGTTGTCCAGCCGGTTACCGCCAGTACCACAGCCCCCAGCACGGCTGCCAGGAACAGGCTTATTAACATGGCTCTAATACTTAACGTTTTTTTCATTATCACTTTTCACTTGTGTCAGGGACATACCGTTAACGTAAGCCTTAATATGTCACCGTTATGGCAACAGGCTCGCCCACTCCACCGACTCGAAACGGCCGTTTGTGATAATGGTTGGCCAAACTGCATCGCTGGCTTGATGATCATTACGCCCCAGGCTGAGGGGCTCTTCTAGGCCAATATCGACCGACCCTAGGCCAAGTAAGCCATCCACAATAGCGTCACGATCTGGGTTTGCTCCGGCTGCTTTTACACCTTCAACAAAAAGCTTCGCAGCAAGGTAGCCTTCGAGAGATATAAAGTCAGGTTCACTACCGCGTGAATGCGTGGCTAGCGCCTGTCGGTATGCTTCTACAGCGGGTAGGTCGGCATCCAGAGGCGGCACTACTTGAGTGATAATGACGCCTTCTGACAACTCGCCAAGTTCATCCATTAGCGCTTGGCTGCCAACGAAAGAGACGTTCAAAAATACGGCATCCGGTAGGTCATTGCGTGCTTCACGAATAAAATCTGCCGCAGGCCCGTAAGTGCCCACAATAATGACCGCCCGAGGTGTCACCGGCGCTTGCAGAATGGTCGCCAAGCCTTGGTGGATATTGCGGGTACCGCGGGTAAAACGCCCATGGGCCAGCGCGGTGATGTTTCCAACGCCATGGGAGGTTAACGCCTGAACGGCCCCATTATAGCCGGCATCACCAAAGCTATCGTTTTGGGTGAAAAAGGCTATTTCCTCAGGCAGCACACCCGCTTCCAAGAGCCCATTGACCATGGCTGCCGTTTCCTGCACATAACTGGCTCGGTAGTTAATCACATAGCGGTCGGGAGGTGTTTTACGTAGCACCCCCGCACCGGTAAACGCGCCATAGAGCAGTGTTTCATATTCGTTATAGATGGGTATGGTGACGGTAGCGGTTGGTGTACCTACGTTGCCGATCGCGGCTAGCACTTCATCTTCTTGGATAATTTGCCGGGTATTGCTGGCAGCTTGCAGCGGTTTATACTCATCATCCCGGGCGATCAAGGCTAATGTTTCACCATTTACGCCGCCAGCCGCATTAACTTCTGCGAAGTAGGTCTCGATACCCTTTTGCATGCCCAGCCCTAATGGCGCAGCGCCGCCACTGGCAGGGGCGACAATACCAAAAGTAAGCGCTGCCTGAGCTAGTGGTGAAAGCAATAACCCAGCTAATAGGGTGATACTTGTTAGGCGTTTTTTTAACAGCCTTTTTGTTAACAATAGCGTTCCCATTCGTCGCATTGATCTGCTCCTCACTCGCTAGATCACTTCCCCACCCTTTAAATGGCTCTTTAGCAAACAGTTGATGAGTGTCATTAACTGCCTGCTAGATTACCGCCTGTCACTCTTTTCTATCGGCAGGAGAATATACGACTAAAGGTTAATTATCGTTAACCACTAAGTAATGATTATTGCCTGTTGTGTAACCGCTTAGAACCTCCTTGAGGAAATCACAATATTTTCTTTAAAAATCAAATTACTATCTAAAATCAGCCAACACTAATCAGGCCGCTCAATGGCAAACCGATCGCTAATGCGTATGTAATCGCTACCGGCTAGACGGCCAACCGGCTTGAGAAGATCCATATCCACATGACGGCCGTCCCAAACAGCATCATCGATATGAATGGAAACCACCTGCGCCAGCACTAGCGTCCCGGCCAGGGGTTCATCGCCAAACCGAATCATATCGAACAGTTTGCAACCAAACGCCACTGGCGCATTGGCAATTCGCGGTACGCTAACGCCTGGCATCGCCGCCTTTTCCAGCCCGGCCAGGGTAAACTCGTCTTGCTCCGGCGGAAGGCTGGCGCTGGTGGTATTGAGCGCTTCAATTAACGCCTCGCTACCGACATGCACGACACATTCAGCAACGTCAGTTAAATTACGCACCGTATCTTTAAGCTCACCGCTGCCATTGAGCAGCGGTGAAAACGCCAGCACGGGTGGGTTCACACTGGTGACATTGAAGAAGGAGAACGGCGCTAAATTGGCATTGCCGCGTTTATCCTGGGTAGACACCCAGGCAATCGGCCGTGGGCAAACAGCCCCGGATAACAAGCGATAAATCACCCCGGGGCTTAAAGGAGATTCATCTAATAGGTAGTCGCTCATTTTGGCTCACTCTTCATTCGTGAAATGGCTGCTGTCTAATAGGTAACGCTACTTATTCGTCGTATACAGGCTTACGGCTGGCGCGCTTTAAGCTGATTAATCACACCACCGACTCGCAACAGTTCTCGCTGGCGCTCACTTAACCCGTGATGTAAACGAATCATCCCTTTGCCCACTATTTCGGCATCAAGCGTTGCGCCCTCAGCTATTTGGGCATGTAAATTTTCAATGATAACGCTATCACCCTGGGCTAATTGGTCAGCATCGTTTTCATCAATAAACGTCAAAGGCAGTGCGCCAAAACAGATTAAATTTTGCCAATGGATGCGTGCAAAGCTTTTAGCCAACACAGCCTGTAAACCCAGATAACGAGGCACAAGAGCGGCATTCTCACGGCTTGAGCCTTGGCCGTAGTTATGCCCACCTACAATAAGGTGCCCCCCCAATTTACGCGTCGCGTCCGCACGTTGAGCATACTCCGCATCGACGGCTTCAAAGGTAAAAGGTGCGGAAGCATAGATACTGCTCCAGTACGGCATCACGCGCTGACCAGCAGGCATAATATCATCGGTTGAGATGTTATCGCCCGTGACAAGCAGCACGGGAATCTCTAAACGTTCGGGTAGTGGCTGTAGCGTCGGCAGAGCAGGTGTGTTTTCTGTTTTTTGTAGCGGCGTTAAGCGGGCTTGATCAAGCGGTAGCGGTGGCGTAAAGACATCGCGATTAATCACCATAGCATCAGGCTCATTAATACGCGGATAATCCATTTGCATAAGACGAGGGTCGCTGATCACCCCAGCTAAAGCCGAGGCAGCCGCTGTTTCTGGACTGCATAAGAAGACGCTGTCTTCTCGCGTGCCAGAACGACCAGGGAAGTTGCGGGGTACCGTGCGCAAACTGTTGCGCCCTACCGCTGGCGCCTGACCCATTCCAATACAGCCGTTACAGCCCGCTTGGTGTAAGCGTGCACCGCTAGCCACTAACTCTCCTAAATAGCCTTCTTGAATCAAGGTGGAAAGCACTTGGCGTGACGAGGGGTTGATGTCCAGCGATATGCCATCTGCTACAGAGCGTCCCTTTACCATGCTCGATACGACGGCAAAGTCACGATAGCCAGGATTCCCCGATGAGCCAATATAGGCTTGATGCAACGGCTGCCCGGCCACTTCGCTCACCGGCACCACTTTATCGGGGCTAGAGGGCAGAGCAATCAGCGGCACCAGCGTGGATAAATCGATCACTTCTTCCACATCGTAGTGGCAACCAGGATCGGCTGCTAACGGCTGCCAATCGCCTTCGCGCCCCCGGGCTGCCATAAAGCGCCGTGTACTTGCATCACTAGGAAATACACTGGTTGTGGCCCCCATTTCGGTGCCCATATTGGCGATCACGAGTCGATCCATTGCCGAAAGCTCATCAAGCCCTGGACCATAGAATTCGAGAATGCTGTTTTTGCCACCCGACACGCCATGACGACGGAGCAGTTCCAAAACCACATCTTTCGCCGACACCCAGTCCGGCAAACGCCCTTCTAGGCGAACGCCCCAAATCCGCGGCATGGTGATATAAAGAGGTTCTCCGGCCATGGCCATAGCCACTTCAATACCGCCTGCGCCGATGGCCAGCATCCCCAAGGCACCCGCCGAAGTAGTATGGCTATCGCAACCCACCAACGACTGGCCAGGCACACCAAAATTCTCCATATGTACCGGATGGCTAATGCCATTGCCCGGGCCTGAGTACCAAACGCCAAAACGTTCACAGGCACTTTTTAGAAATAGATAAGTCTCGGCATTGAGATGGTCGGCTTGAACAAGCCCATGATCGATATATTGCACGCTCGGCTGGGTATGCACTCTGTCGATACCCATGGCTTCAAGCTCAAGCATCACTAAAGTGCCCAGCACGTCCTGCAATAGCGCTTGGTCGATGCGCAAGGCTATTTCACTGTCAGGAAGCATTTCACCGCTGATCAAATGATCACTGATCAACTTTTGAGCTAAATTAAGGGGCGTGGCAGAGGAGGCTTTAGAAGTCATAGATAAAATCCTAATATTTTTTATTATCATTAAAGAGAAAAGCAGCTAACTACACTGTTATTCACGTTTTTTAGTTGTCAATATACTAACTAATCAAAAACTCCTTATTACTTTGATTCTCTACTTGAGCTTTAGCAACCGGCTGTTTTTGGCGCATTTGAGCGGTTCGTGCCGCCAATATATGCGCACGCATAATGGCAGCTGCCCATTCACCATCGCTATGCTGCAAGGCTCGAATAATTTCTCGATGGTGCTGCATACTCGCCAGCAATTCCTCCCGGGTGTAGTGGTGGAAACTGCGCCGTGAAACGGGTATTTGCACAATCGTTTCTAGTAATCGTTGGAGGCGTGGGCTATCCGCCGCCGCCACTAGTTCAGCGTGAAACTGATTGTTAAGCAAGGCGATTTCATCCACTGCCCGCTCGTCATCCTGCTGACACAGTATTTCCATTTGCTCGGCAAAACGGCTCAATGTGGCGAGTTGTGTTTCGCCGACACGTTTAGCAGCTCGCCTAACTACTTGGGGCTCTAGCAAGACTCTCAGCTCAAACACTTCTTCCACGTCATGCTGTGTCCAGCCCACCACACGCGCACCATGATGAGGGATGGCCTCCACCCAGCCATCGGATACCAAACGTCGCAATGCTTCACGAATGGGCGTCCGGCTGTAATCAAGCTCCTCACCAATAGCCGCTTCACGGACATAGCTGCCCGCCGCATAGCCACCATTGAGAATGCGTTGCTTAATGATGTGATAAACACGGTCGGCGGCGGTCATTACGACACTCCAGAGCGTTCCAGCGACTTTTAAATCCATTATGCCGTGTACGTCAATTCATATTCACGACTAAGGTCGCAGATCGAGTTGTGTACGATTTATTGCATAGACGACCAATATAGGCCTACATTTATCAAAAATCGAGCATAGTTGCATACAACTTTTATAAGAAGCTTATCGCCACTGATAGTCATGTCATACAAATGGAGTCCAAAAATGAAACTCGACCCCACGTCTTTAAGGCTATTTGTGCGAGTAGCAGAGATGGGCACCATCACCGGTGCAGCCGATGCTGAATTCATTGCAACGTCTGCCGTTAGCAAGCGTTTAAGTGAGCTCGAATCGCATTTCAGTACGCCGCTATTACATCGCAATAACCGGGGCGTAGAGTTAACACCGGCAGGTAATGCGTTGTTACATTTGTCCCGTGGGGTGCTGCATAACCTAGAAGACCTGGACTTACAGATGCGCGATTACACCAGCGGTGAGCGCGGCATTATTCGCATTTTTGCCAACATGTCAGCCATCACGCAGTACTTGCCCGGGGAGACACAGGCATTTTTTGAAAAACACCCGGATATTGGTGTGCAGCTTGAAGAGAAAGTTAGCCCGGTGATTACGCGGGAGATTATGGCGAATGGTGCTGATATTGGCATTTGCGCCAAACTCCCCCATGGCTATGACTTAGCGGAATTGCCTTACCATACTGATGAGCTGGTGCTTGTCACGCCGTTAAACCATCCTCTCGCTAACCGCGACGCCATCGATTTTCGCGACAGCCTGGAACACGCTTATGTCGGGCTGCACTCATCAAGCGCTATCAATCTTCAACTCTTAAAGGCTGCCAGCTTAGCCAATAGGCCATTAAGGCTGCGTATTCAGGTTACTAGCTACGACGCGCTGTGTTTGATGGTGCAGGCAGGATTAGGAATTGGGGTGGTTCCAAGAGGCGCCATTCGCCAATACGTGGGTGGGTTGCAAGTAAGTGTACTGCCTATTCGAGATGACTGGGCAAAACGTCCACTATGTATTTACGTCAACAATATTGACCGCATTTCGATGGCAGCCAGACTTTTTGTAGATCATCTTATTGAATCTTCTAATAATTCTAAACATCAGCCAACGGCAGAAAAGAGTAAAAAGACGTTAAAACCTTCACTAATTTAGCGCTCACCTCATCCCTGCTTTCTCTATTCACGAAAGCAGGCTCATCAATCACTAATACCCAAACGCGGTAACAACGGGTATCAATAGTCTGGAGGTGGTTATGTGATACACCGCTTGAACACAAAAACAAACCGTCCATGACAATCATGGCAATTAAAGCATTCCAATGCTTGAGGTAATAATAATGAAATCTTTTGCTCGAAAAACACGTCTACTTATCCCTGCTTCCATCCTGGCATTCGGTACGCTCACCAGCGCGGTCACACAGGCGCAAGAAGATGCTTTAAATATTGGCGCTGTTCCCACTGGCACTGGTTGGTTCTTCGGTATCTCCGAAGGCGCGCGCGTTATCAGTGCCAATACACCTTACGAACTTACCGTACGTGAAACGGGCGGCACCCGTGAAAATGCTATCCGTTTAGGACGTAACGAACTGGACCTTGCCTTCACTGAAGCCCTGGTAGGCTATGAGCAGTACAACGGTATAGGCCGTTTTGAAGACACGCCTAACGAAAACGTACGTTTGGTGTACTGGATTGCGCCTTCCACGATGCACTGGGCAGTTCGCCAAGACGCTGAGATCAGCAACTTTGAAGACCTTGCTGGTGAACGCTTTAATCCCAGCAGCATTGGTGGTGGCGGCGAGTACATCACCGAACTCGTTTTTGATATTCTGGGTGTTGAGCCTGACTTTCAGCGTATGCGCATCGATGATGCGGCAGAGGGCGTGATTGACGGTCGCTTAGTCGGCTTCAGCTATAACGGCATTCCGCCTATTCCTGCGTTCACGGAAGTTCACTCGTCTCGCCCTCTTCAGCTACTGTCCCTTTCAGAAGAGCAGCTTGAAACTGTCACTGCAGAGCTTCCCTTCTTATCACCCTCCGTTATCCCTGCGGACACTTACCGTGGCATGGATGAGGCGACGTCCCTGGGCATCTATATGGGCGTTTCAGCCAATAACTCTCTCGATGACGATATTGTGTATGACATCACCAAAGCCTATTGGGAAAATCATGACCAAGTATCGGCGTCCTTTGCCCCAGCCAAGGGCATGACCCCGCAAGACGTCATCGATAACGCCACCTTCCCGATTCACGCTGGTGCGTTGCGCTATTACCAAGAGTTGGGCCTGGAGATACCTAAAGACGTCATTCCTCCCGAAGCTCGCTAATACCTGCTTACGTCCGCAGACGCTTGTTCGTCTGCGGACGTTTGAATGCTTCCCTCTTTAACACCTCTTTTTTGACGCGCCTGTCATCACTGCTTCACAGCAAAATGGCGTGGGAGCTATCCGATGGATACCCTTGAAAGTAGTAAAGTTGTTGAAAAATATTCGGAAGACTCGGGCAAGCGTCAGCTAACGGGTTTCTGGTTTTTAGTGATGCGGCTAATCGCGGTGGCGATGGCAGTCTTCCACCTTTACGCTGCCGTTACTGGGGCAGTGAATACCCAAAACGCCATTCATCTCCTCTTCGCACTGCCGTTAATTTTCTTGGGCTACTCCTGTCGCGCAAGAGATAACCAGCGACTACCCTGGTTTGATGCCATTCCCGTAGTACTCGCGATCGCAGTGAGTGGCTATTACATCATGCAGTTTGATCGCATCATTTACGAACTTGGCTATCTAATGCCAACCACCTATGACTTGGTATTTGGCTTATTGGCAATTCTGCTTCTGCTTGAAGCTTGCCGTCGCGCCATTGGTCTTGCGTTTCCTATCTTGGTACTTATCGCTCTCTCCTATGCCTATTTCGGTAACCAGTTGCCTGGCGTTTGGGGTCATGGAGGATTTGGATGGGCAGACTTGGTAGCCACTTTCTATATGAGCCCGACAGGCATCTACGGCAGCTTGATGCGTACCTCCTCGACGGTGATTGTCATATTCATTATGTTTGGCGCGCTGCTGGTAACCACAGGCGGTGGCGATACATTCATGCGCTTGTCTAACTCTGTGACGGGCGGTATGGCCGGCGGTCCTGCTAAAGCAGCCACCTTATGTAGCGCCCTGTTTGGCAGTATCAGTGGCAGTACTGCTGCCAACGTAGCCACTACGGGCGTGTTCACCATTCCCTTGATGAAAAAAAGCGGCTATAGCCCGCGCTTTGCGGCAGCGACAGAAGCCTCTGCTTCAACAGGCGGACAAATTTTGCCGCCCATTATGGGCGCCGCCGCGTTTGTCATGGCCGACGTTATTTCCGTAAGCTACCTGGAGATCATTGGTGCCGCCCTTATTCCCGCGCTGCTCTTCTATCTCGCTATCTGGATGAGCGTTCACTTTGAGGCGAAGCGTCTGGGGCTAAACCCAATACCTAAAGATCAGCGCCCGACGCTGCGCGAGGGCCTGTTCAATATCGAAACGCTACTGCTACCGATTATCGTCCTGATAACGATGCTGGTGCTGCGTTACACTCCGACTACCGCCGCAGTAGCCGCTTACTTCACCGCGCTATTGATCTATCTCTTCTCTTGGCGCAGCCCAGGAAGCTTTACGGATCGTTTGAAGTCGATTCCTGCTGCTTTAGAAGCAGGCGCTATGACCGCAGCTATGATCGCCGTCATCATCGGCAGTGTGGCGATTATTGCCTCGGTGATTAGCCTTACTGGTTTAGGCTTGAAAGTCTCATCTGTCATTCTAGTCGTCAGCGGCGGCGATGTATTGGTTACCCTACTGCTGGCAATGGTCGTCGCGATCATTCTAGGCATGGGTCTGCCGACAGTAGCGGCCTATATGCTGGCAGCGTCTGTGGTGGCCGCGGCGTTCATTGAGGCTGGCTTGCCTAGCCTTTCTGCGCATCTGTTTATTCTCTACTTTGCAATTCTTTCAGGGGTAACACCGCCCGTTGCATTAGCGGCTTATATCGGTGGTGCCATTGCTGGTTCCCACTGGTTCAAAACCGCACTCACAGCGACGAAAATTTCCCTTGGCGGCTTCTTGATTCCCTTTATGTTCATCTACCACCCTCCGCTGCTAGGCAATGGCACAGCGCTTGAAATTACCCTCGCCGTGGCCTCTGGCGTGGTAGGCATCGTGGCGCTGGCGGCCTCCACGATCGGTTTCTTCTTACGCCCTTGCAGTTGGCTTGAACGGGGCTTACTACTTCTGGCGGCTCTAATGTTGATTAACGGCCAGGTAATAACCGATGTAGTGGGCATTGCGGTTATCGCAGGACTGTTTGCATGGCAATATCGCTTGAACATTACTGATAAAACAAGCGCACCGCTGCCGAGCAAGGAGCCACTTCAATGAAGATTGCCATTCCCGATGATTATCAAGACTGTGTGCGCAGCTTAGACGCCTTCAACCAGCTAGAAGGCCACGATGTAACGATCTATCACGACACCCTGACCGATTTGAACGCGCTCAGTGCGCGTTTTCAGGACGCCGAGGCGTTAGTGCTGATTCGGGAACGCACCCCGATCACCGCCGAGCTGTTGGCGCGCTTACCCAACCTGAAAGTCATTAGCCAAACGGGAGGCGGCGCAGCGCACGTGGATATGGAGGCTTGTCGCCGCCACGGCGTTACCGTCATGGCGGGCACTGGCTCGCCCTACGCGGCGGCAGAATTAACCTGGGGGTTGGTCCTGGCCGCCATGCGTCATATACCGGCAGAGGTTGAGAACCTGAAAGCGGGCCGTTGGCAACGCACCTTAGGCACGGGACTTAAAGGCCGCACGCTAGGTATTTTTGGCTACGGAAAAATCGGCAGCTTAGTGGCACGCTATGGTCAAGCATTTGAAATGAACGTTCTGGTGTGGGGGCGGGAAGGTACCCGCCAACGAGCAGCGCAGGCAGGACTAGAAGTGGCCGAGAGCCAAACAGACTTTTTCCAGCGGGCGGATGTGCTCAGCCTGCATCTTCGTTTAAACGACGATACCCGCGGTATCGTCAGCGCTGAATCCCTCGCCCAGATGAAGCCAACATCTCTGCTGGTAAACACCAGCCGTTCTCAGTTAGTGGCCCCTGGGGCGCTTGAACAAGCACTCAAGGCCGGTAGGCCTGGCCAAGCGGCGGTTGATGTTTTTGATGCAGAACCTGTGTTAGAAAACTCACTGCTGGCACTGCCCAATCTACTCGCCACACCGCACCTGGGTTATGTGGAAAAAGATAGCTACGAGCTCTACTTTGGCGATGCGTTTAGCAATCTGCTGGCCTATATCGATGGTCAGCCGGTGACCAATTTAGCCCGTTAAAAACAGGCGTTACTGCTTGGGTTAAGGACTTAACGACCACCGCCTCTGTGCCAATTGTGCTAGCCTTGTAGGTTCACGAGTCACACAGGGGCCATGAATGCTCACCATTTCTAGCAACGTTACGTTGGCTGACTGGGAGATTGATATCAGCCAGATTCGCGCCCAAGGTGCGGGCGGCCAGAACGTCAACAAAGTCGCCTCAGCAGTCCACCTGCGCTTCGATATTCTGAGCTCTACGCTGCCCTCGCATTATAAAGAGCGCTTAATGGCGCTCTCTGATCAGCGCATCAGTAAAGAGGGCGTTGTGATTATCAAAGCCCAAAGCCATCGCAAGCTTGAACTCAATAAAGAAGATGCACTAGAGCGTTTAAAAGAGCTCATTCAAAGTGCCACCAGACAGCAAAAGGTACGCCGCCCCACCAAGCCCACCAAGGGCTCACAGCGTCGTCGCGTCGATCACAAAACACGTAAAGGCAAAATTAAATCACTTCGCGGCAAGGTGTCGGCCTCTTGATGACTACACGTTCTGAACCGCTCACTAAGCGCCCTCTCTCGCCCTGCGTGCAAATATGCCAAATTGAGCCCTCCACCTCTGTCTGCCATGGCTGTGGCCGAACGCTGGATGAAATCGCCGGCTGGGGAAGTATGACCGAGGCCGAAAAGGCCCCGGTATGGGAACGCCTGGAAAGCGAAGGCTATGCCTCCAACGACTAGAGCGCTGATGGCAATGGCGCAGGCTGATGACGGTCACTCAAGATATGATGTAGCTCACCGCAAGCCACCATCGGATCATCGCAGTTGATCACAATATCCGAGTGCGCCAGCACGTAACTGCGGCCGGTAATGGTGTTTTCCACTACTTGATAAGCGCCCTCTTGATGGGTGCCGATAAAAGTGCCGATAAACCCCGTCTCACGTAGTGAAACTGTCTCTAGCTTATCGCCTAACTTCAATCGCCCTTCGTAGTTCATCAATGCTAGGCGTGCCGAAGTACCAGTACCCGTAGTGCTGCGGCAAATGACGCCGGGGTGAACATACGTGGTTGAGCGTGAGCGTATATAACCTTCCGTCACCTGCTCTTCAGGCCCCATAAAATGCAGAAACGGCAGTGGCCCTACGTCGCCCAGGGTGTAGTGAGAGAAGCCTCGCTGCGCTTTAATCGCTTCGACTATTTTATAGGCACATTCTGATAGTGCGCGCTCCTCATCACGCGTCAGCTTAAAGCCTAGCTCAGTGGCATCGACTAACGCATAAAAACCGCCGCTGTAGGCGATGGAGTAAGTGACATCACCAATTCCCGGTACTTGAATCGTATCTCGGTAGGTATCGATATAGCTGGGCAAGCCACCACAGGTGACTGACTCCACCACGCCGTTATGTACCTTGGCTTCGATCTGTACTAAACCTGCGGGCGCTTCCAGCTTGAAGCGCTGAATGCCTTCTTGCTTGGGCACAATACCGCTTTCCAGTACCGCCGTTGCGGTACATAGCGTGTTGGAGCCTGAGTAGATGGGGTACCCCATCACTTCCATAATGATATAGCCCGCGACCGCTTCCGGGTGGCTGGGAGGTACCAATAAATCCACCGACATTTCCGGAATGCCATAGGGCTCTTCCAGCAGCAAGCGACGCAAACCGTCGGCATCATCGCGCAAGTACTCCATCTGTTCGCGCACGGTGGCACCCGGCAGAATATCAATGCCGCCCGTGACAATACGGCTAACATCGCCACCGGCGTGCGTGTCCATTAATTGGATAGTATGAACATTATGCACTAGCGGCGCTCCTGAGCGGCAGAGGAATTTTCGAGGGCGAACGGAGCACCGTGAGATGCCCACTGGGCATCGGGAACAAGCACGATTTTTCCCAGGTAATTGCTGTCCCGGTTAACAAAATAGCGCTCAGCAGCATGTAAGTCGGAGAGTTTAAACGCCGCATGAAGCACGGGTTTTAATTCGCCGCTGCGAATCCAAGCCACAAGCTGTTCGGCCTCTTCCCGCGTACCATGAGAAACGCCAAATATCTGCACTTGATACAGATAAATACGCGTCCACATAATTTCGCTGAGATTGCCACCGCTAGCGCCAGCAATGGAAAGGCGCGGGTAACTTTTTCGTCCCTGCATATCGACAATCATGGTATCGATAAACAGGTTGGTCATTTCTCCGCCGACCAAGTCCATCACCGCATCAATCGGTTTACCGTCAGTCGTTTCCAAAACCCGCTCAACGAAAGTAGGCAAGTCGCCACGGTCAATGACGGCTTCAGCCCCCAATGCTGTTAGCGCATCGGCTTTGTCTAGCTGACTTACCGCGTAGGGAATAGCGCCCACAATGCGGCACAGCTGAATGAGCGCGGTGCCAACACCGCCACTAGCACCACTGACGAGTACGCGTTCTCCGGCACTTACCTGAGCGGCAGTCATCATGTGGTAGGCCGTTTGATACGAACACATGCCCATCGAGGCAAGCTCCGCATCGTGCAATTCGGGATTGGGGATGTGGTAGAACTGATCAGCAGGAACAGCGATGTACTCAGCAAAACCGCCGTCAGCGCCATGACCATAGTAATCCGGAGTAAGATTGATATCGCGACGCTCATCGGCGTAGATATTAAAATCGAGCAAGCCCCGCTGACCTATGCGCTCGGCGTCAACGCCCTCTCCCACTGCCACGATACGACCCGCTACATCGGCCCCTTGAATACGCGGAAAGGTTAATGTCGGCGTGCCACCCATGGCAAAAGAAGTAACCTCGCCCTTATCCTTAGTAGGATAAAGGCCTTCACGGGCTTTTCGGTCAGTATTGTTTTTTGCCGTTGCCGTCACTTGCACCAGCACTTCGCCCGTCTTGGGCTGAGGTGTAGCGACATCCTGATGATATTCCAACTTTTCGATATCACCATGTCCTGTCAATAGCATGGCGGCCATTGTAGCCGGCACCGTGTGCTCCGTTGCGACCATGAGCTGGCTCCTTAATTAGTGTATTAACGCTCCAATGACAATAACAAACTCATGCCGAGCCTTAAAAGCCGTATAAACGGCAATGGCGGCAACGCATGACTGCGAGGCCGCCAAAAGAACGAAGCAGTTTAAGTAGCTCAGCCGCGTTACTAGCTAAATACAGGGACGCCAATCAGCATTGCGTGCAAATAAAAGGCAAATAAAACATACGCCACTAGCCCAATTATTACGCTTGCAATGGTTGCCGTTTTTGTCGTGCTAACGGCCGCAGGCGGCGTAAGGCGGTCGCGTTTTTTGGCAGCTTTAAACGATAGGATAGCCCAGATAAGGAAAGCAGCAAAAAAGATAATATCGCCCAAACGTCCGTTCGCCAGTAGGTGAGCAAACGCCCAAATTTTCACGGACAATACCATCGGATGGCCAAGTTTGGCCTTAATGGCGTTATGAGGAACATACGTCGCCGCTAGCATAATAAAGGCGGGCAACATCAGCAGAGCCACTGCATGACGCATTCCCATGGGTGGATGCCAGACATAAATCGGATCAAGGCGCATCTGTCCAAATCCGTAAATAGCAATCACCAACCCAATGAAAGAGACCGCTGAATAGACTAACTTCCAGTTAGTCTCGCCTCGCTTGGCAATCTGTTGTTGACGCCAATTTTCAGCAAAGATACGCACAGAGTGGCTGCCCAAAAAAATCAGCAGCCCGATGATCATAATGGTCATGAAAAATGCTCCCAGTGAAAACGCTAGTCGACGGCATAATGCCTTATAGTCTTGGTCGATGCAGAGGATGCCACAGACAACCACTAACCACCTATGTATGCGCCAACTTTTTGCTTACTGACGAGCAGATAACTGAGATAGTTGTGCTGTTTAGGGTTAAAACCAATGTTTACGTTTAAACAGCCAAATCAATACACCACCGATTCCCAACATGGCACCCAACACAAAAAAGTAGCCGTATTCGTAGCGCAACTCGGGCATATTTTCGAAGTTCATGCCGTAAACGCCAGCGATAAATGTCAGCGGTACAAAGATAGCGGTAATCACTGTGAGAACGCGCATGGTGATATTTAATTGGTGGGAGGAAATAGAGATATAGCCATCGACTAAGTCACCACAAATGTCGTAATACATCTGGGTCAACGTATAGAGACGCTCGAAACGCTCGGCCACATCGTTAATCGCGTGCAAGGTTTCGCTTTGCTCGCGAGGCAAATGCTCATAATCATAAGCCGTCAGTTCTTGCGTAATACCCTGATGGTAACTAAAGATGCGACGCATTTTAACCAGCCGAGAACGATAGGTAATAATCTTGCGCATTAGCACATCATTACCCGCTTCTAACAATTCATCCTCAAGGTCGCTTAACGCCGTTTCAAACTCGAGCAGGCTATCAATATAAAAGCCCGCTGAAATATACATCACCCGTAGCGCTACATGCTCCGGCGAGTGGGCCAGTAGGGCTTTACCATGCTCGTTAAACAATCGCTCAATAGAGAGTGCTTGGCCAGGATGAAGAGTGACCAGCAACCTTTCACCCACAAAAAAACAGACCTGTTGAGGCAGGTAGTTCAGTTCGGCATCGAATGAGGAGATCCCGCGATAAATAATCAGCGTATGGTTTTCAAACTCTTCAATTTTAGGCGGATGACGCTCTTTATGAGCATCTTGAATCGCCATTGGATGGAACTCAAACGCCTCTAAAATAGTACGCTCACGCTGTTGCGTTTCACCCTGCATATCAATCCAAATATGGCTCCCTGGGGTGGACTCCCACATTGCCATAAGATGCTCATCGCCCTCGTAAGTCTTGCCTTCTGGGGTGGTTAAAATAGATCGAATCATGGTCGTCCTTGAATGTTTCAGGCCTTAAGCACCGCTATCAGCAGGATGGGCTATACGTACCTGGGCTTATCCTGTGTGCTTTGCATCATAAACGCCAAGTATTCACTGTTTTTTAATCATACTCGCAAGCAATACGCTGATTAACGTCGAGGCAATTAACGCGCCTACGAAAGGCCCCAGCGTGGGAATGCTGCCCGGAAAACTCGCTGCAACGACTCCCGAGATAAAACTTCCTTGGCTTAACCACCCTGGAAGAATGGCTCCCAGCAACCCTGCAATGCCTCCTCCAATGGCCGCAATAGGCGTCATCCGTTGCCACAAGCCCAGCAGCACCGGCACTACAATGGCCGCACACAGTAAGTCAGCAATGAGGAACAGCCGCAATACCGATAACCCTTGCAAAGCAATTACCACAACGGGAACCATCAATAAAATCGTCACCCATCGGGCAGCAACGAGTGAAACGCCCTGCTGCTCGCTGCGCGCCAAGATCAAGGAAGCAATACCGTTTTGTAACGTATCAACGCTAGAAGCCACCAACGTAACAGCGAGCACTAAGGCAGGCAGCGTCAACCAGACGGGTGCATCGATAAGCAGTGCAAAAAATGGCATAGGCGGTTCGCCTAGCGGCACATCTCGCATAGCGGCCAACATACCCAGACCGCCAATTACCATCACGACCACCACTGTCATTGCGCCGCCTAACCATGCCCCGCGCCCCAGGCTTTGATTGTCTTGTGCAGCCCAAACGCGTTGCCAATAGCCTTGGTGAAACAAGTTCGCTGCGGTGACTGCAATCACCAGCGTTAACGCCACACTAAGCGCATCAGTGACAGGAATAGAAGGTAAAACAGCCTCATTAGGAAGGGCAGGCAGTCGCCATAAGGCCATACTGCCTACCGCCAAGAGTAGTGCCAGCAATAACCAGGCCTGCCAGCGGTCAGTGGCAAGGCTGGCGCGTAGCCCTCCAACCGCTGTATAAACCAGCGTGGTAAGGGCCACTCCCATAATTACTAACGCGGGCGGCACATCGGAAAGTAATGCGGTGATTGCCCCGATAGCCGTTAGCTCAGCGGCCAAAAAACAGGCCATATAACCCACCGACACCAGCGTAACCCAGCGCCGAACGCCCGGGCCATAGCAAGCTTCAGCAAACTCTGCGATGCTGCGTCCCTCAGGCAGGGCACGGCGGATTTTAGGCCCATAAAGCCCTAAGACAATGAATGGGAGTGCGGAACCTAACGCATATCCTGACAATGCGAGCGGGCCAACAAAAGCACCAATTTCAGGGGGAGCAAAGAGTATCCATGCCCCCATGCCGGAGGCAAGAAAAGATAAACCAAGGGTAGAAGCTGTTTGCGAATTGCGCGCGGTGACATAGTCATCAAGCGGGCCATCCACCCAGCGAGCCCGCAGGCCTAAAAAAGCAAAGCAGCATAGTGCCGCGCCAAGCACGGCTGATGTTAAGTAAAGCATGTCGCGCTTCCTCCGCCGGTACGAACCGGATCAGGTTCCAGGGTCTGCGCAATACGCATTCTCAGCCCTTGCTAACAGGGCTCCCCTGGCGACAGTGAATGTAGGTACTTATTATAGCGGCTATTTTTCAAATGCTATTTTAAGGAATGTGTCGAAGCTATCCTCAATCAAAATCGCACCTTAGTAAAGTTTAAGATGAGTTGGCAGCAACCTAACGTGGCACACGCCCCATTAGATAGAACTCTTCATTGGGTGGCGTGCCCGCCAAAGTGACTAGTCGATTCGATAAGCTGAAAAACGCCGCGATAGCACCTATGTCCCAGCAGTCCTCTTGGCTAAAACCTACTTCCAGCAAGCGGGAGAACCATTCATTCGTCATTTCACCTACATCGATGGCGCAGTGAATAGCAAAATCAAGCATCACTCGATGGCGCTCACTGATTGGCGCAACGTGATGGTTAACAGCCACTTGGTCAGCAAGTAGGGGGTTTTTACTGTATATGCGCACTAAGGCACCGTGAGCTACCACACAATATAAACAATGATTACGCGCGCTGGTGGCAACCACGATCATCTCTTTCTCAGCTTTGCTGAGCGAGTCTGACTCCCGCTCCATTAATGCGTCATGATAGGCAAAGAAAGCGCGAAACTCAGCAGGACGATGGGCCAACATTAGGAATACATTCGGCACAAACCCCGCTTTCTCCTGAACGGCTAAAATGGCAGAACGAATGTCCTCGGGCAAATCATCCAGCGTTTCAGGCATATTAAAGCGACTTATTGTTGCAGACATAACCACCTCTTTATTGTTAAATTTAATTATCTCACTAAAATGGCTTAGCCGATGCATAACAAAAAGCTAGCTTAGCGTCTTTTTTTTAGCAGCTCTGCTCGCCATACTGATTTATCGATCTGTCATAAAACCAAGCTCTACTCTTTAATAAACAGTTCGTTCAAAGGGACACTGTCATGAGCCATAACGAAGCCAAGGAACATACTCCCGGTCGCCTAAACGAACTGTTTGCTGACCCTTACCGGGCGTTTGAAAATGATACAGACGAGCGTCAGTTGCATATTCGTATCATGCTGCATATGTTACTTGCCCGCCCTATGGCACGTGGGCAAATGATGCTAAGGGTTATTCATGGCTGGGAAAATGGTAGTTGCGAGCCAACCGACCTACAGCATATAGACTATGCCCTAAACGGCGTCTCCGACTTCAAGCGCGCAGTACAGGACTTTACCCACGCCTCTAAGCACAATACCCCGCTACCGGCCGATAATGATGCTCTTCTCGGCGCACCGCTCGCCGATGCGATTGCTGATGCAGAAGCGGAAGGCCAATCACTCGCTACCGACATTCGCGAGACCCCAGCACACTGGCCAGCATTTGAGGGGGGACTAGCCCTGTACACGCTGTTCAAAATGTACCACCGACTGGTTTATGGCGAAGATGACACCTACCGTTGCTCGCAATGCATGACACCGCTTGGCTTGCGCGAAATACACGAGTTCCATCTTGAAGAGGGTGAATTTGCGCTACTAGTCCCTCCAGCCAAGCACTTCATGAGCGAGCCTTCCTTGCTGGTTCTGCATGAAAGCCAGCTCGACCCCATTGAGCAATTGCTTGAAGAGAGCCTGCCACTGTTTGATAACTTCTAAACTACTAATTTACAAGTTAGTAACAACAGCCTTGCTTTCGATGGCCTCTAAGGTCAATTGGCCCCGCTTAAAGCGGGGCCAAGGTGTATCACTTCATGTGGTTGGATTTATCACAGCGAAATAGTGCTATTAATACCGCTAGAAACATTTTCCGGTTCAAACCAGCGCGCCGTCACGGTTTTCGTTTGTGTCCAGAAAGCGATCGCTTGTTTACCATTAGGCCCTAAATCGCCCAGTTTAGAACCCCGCGAGCCGGTGAAACTAAAGTACGCGACCGGTACTGGAATCGGCACGTTAATACCAATTTGGCCCACATCGATGTCAGTTTCAAAACGACGAGCAACCCAGCCTGAGTTAGTAAAGATGGAGGTACCGTTACCGTTGGGGTTGGCGTTGATAAAAGCGATCGCTTCATCGAGTGTTTCAACACTGACCACACACAGAACAGGCCCAAAAATCTCTTCGCGATAAATGGTCATATCCGCGGTCACATCCGCAAACAGGGTCGGCCCTACGAAGTTACCGTTAGGATAGCCGTCCACGTGAACGTTGCGGCCATCGACCATCAATTTGGCGCCCTCTTTTTCGCCAGCATCGATTAACCGCAGCACCCGATCACGGGCTGCTGGTGAAACCAACGGGCCCAAGTCTGCATCAAGCTGAGTACCAGGCCCCACTTTCATTTTTTGGGCTGCTTCAACGATGTCGTTCAACCACGCTCGAGCTTCACCCACGAGCACGACCACCGAGTTCGCCATACACCGCTGACCAGCGGCACCGAATGCTGACCCCAACAAATTGTTGATTGCTTGACTTCGGTTAGCATCGGGCATCACCACACAGTGGTTTTTAGCCCCCATCATCGCCTGCATCCGCTTACCTGCTGCTGCCGCACGGTTATAAAGCAGCGAACCCACGTGGGTGGAGCCAATGAACGAAAGCGCTTTGATATCTTGGTGATCAGCAATTTGATTGGCCACATCCGGACCACCATGCACCACGTTGAGTACGCCCGGTGGGATACCTGCTTCATGGGCCAACTCAACTAAGCGCATCGTTGAGCTAGGATCTTGCTCTGATGGCTTCAGAACGAAGGTATTACCTGTGGCAATCGCCAACGGGAACATAAAACACGGCAGCATAATCGGAAAATTAAAAGCGGTGATGCCTGCGCCTACCCCCAGCGGCTGGTGCATGGTGTAAACATCCACCTCGCTGGCAGCATTTTCAGCCAGCTCACCCAACTGCAGCGAGGTGATCGAACAGGCGTGCTCAACCACTTCCAAGCCACGCCCTACTTCACCTTCCGCATCCGGCAGTGTTTTACCGTGTTCTTCGGTAATCAGCGCCGCAAGTTCTGCAGTATTGTCGCGAATCAGCGCCTGTAGCTTGAGCATAATGCGCATGCGCTTGCCCAAGGGGACCTTACGCCACTCTTTGAACGCCTCTTTGGCGCTGTGGATAGCACGCTCTACTTCGTCAGCGCTGCAAAACGGCACGCGAGCCACCACCTCTTGGGTAGCCGGATTGACTACGTCGCGCCACTCCTGGCTTTGCGACTGCACTGGCTGGCCATCGATATACATAGGAATTTCACGGACGGACATAGCGTTGCTCCTTTTACATTTGTGATTTTTATTGAAAAGCCATGGCTAAAAACGGCGATTAAAAGCCGACTGTTAAAAAGATTGTAGTTGCAAACCAAGTGCACAGGGTATAGCAGCAAGTTGACGTAAACGTCAACTAGATATGACTGAGTAAACAGAATCTGGCGCAGGACGTCAATTAGCCTTTTTATAGAGATGTGACGCAGGCTTTTATTCGTCGGCAAGTAGGGTGCTGACTAACAGGCCGTTTATTCGACTCGCCGACGCGCAACCACGCCGACATGGCTCTATTCAGAACTATGACGAGCAATGGTACGAAACATCGGCTGGCAGTTGGGTCGAAGTGATGCCTTTGGTGGGCTAACTAGCGGAGACACCGGTTAGACTGTTTCGTAGGCAGCCTTAAGACGATAAAACTCTTCTACAATAGCGGCCATTTCATCCGCGTCATAATCACACAGGCCGCTTACCACTAACTTCTTAGAGCCAACCCCGACGCTTTCACCGGCGGACTCAATCGAGAATTCCAGCCGCGCATCGGCTCGCTTGCCGTTAACCTCTAATGAAGATTGATTCAACGTCAAACCCGGCGAAAAGCCATCCAACCGCTCAAGTGAAAATCCCATGCTATCGTAGATCACCAGTGGCCGTTTAGGGTTAAACATGACCCCATGTTGCTCCATTAGTGGTTTAAGATAGTGGGGGAAATTCTTGCCCGAAAACGCGACATAACAGCGAGCAAACGCTTCCACCACAACCGGATCGTGGGTAATGTCCCCACTACGCACAACCTGTAAGTAGCATTTACCGCTCTCATCGCAGACATGGATTGTTCCATCATCTGCTTCGCTAAACTTAAGCGGCGTGTCAGCCCCCACCATGTTGGTGAAGCGAAATTCCATTTGCCGCGACAACCCGAACTTTGTAAGTACCAGAACAAACAGTAAGTCACCGGGAACACAAAAACGACGCGCATCCGGATTATGAATAGGGTTGTAGTCACCAGCCACGCCTTTGGCGAAGTGGCTGGCTTGCTCTGCGGAGATCACTACGTACTCTCCGCGCTGCGTGTAAAAATCCTTGAACATGGCGTTTGTAGCCTGCCTAGCGTTGAAATCGAAAACCCGTCACTGCCCAACGCCGCGCATAATGCCATAAAACACGCCCCAACAGGAGTCATCTGCTAGGGAAGTCACTATGCCAGACGCGAACACTCGTAAAAAACGCCTCCCCCGCCTGCTATTGAGGCTGTTGATTGGCTTACTGTTTATCATCCTTATCTGGGTAGCTGGCAGCTATTGGCTGCTTAATAGTCAATGGCTACCCGAGCGCATCTCCCAATTTGAAGGCATTGATATTCGCTGGGAACAAGGCGCCAGCCAGCACCCTGGGCGCTGGGAAGTAGAAGGGCTCTATCTAGCCCGTGAAGATGACACATTCCCTATCGCAATTGAGGCTGAACGTGCAACCCTTTCGCTCTCGCTGCTCGCCCTGTTGCGTGGCGAGCTGCATATCGATGCGCTAGATGCACACGGCATCCGTCGCCTGACGGTTGGTGACATTGCCCTTGAAGCGGAAGGTCAGTTGCAAGTAGCGAATACAACATTGAGTCGCGACACCCTCGCAATCCCAAATGTTTCAATTGCCATCACTAATGGTCGTTTAGTTCGTCTAAGTGATCAAGCGACGTTAGTTCGAGATATTAACCTTAACGCGGATGCGACGCTCGACAAGATAACCCCTACCGACACCGCCAGCGGCGAGCTTAATCCCAACCTTCTGGCAGCGCTTTCTGCACAACTTCAGTTGGATGCCCATGCAGATGCCTGGGATGTCTTTATGCCCTATTTAAACGCCCTGCCCTGGCTTACCCTGGAGGGGCGGGGCGCTCTAACGGGGGCGCTTAAGCTAAATGCTGGCGTGTTACAGCCTGCGAGTCGTCTTATCCTGGATGCCCCAGCACTTCGCTTAACGGTGGATGAGCAGCGACTAGGGGGCCAACGTGACTCGCCCCGCTGGCTAATTGCTGATTCGCCACTGCCACGTCACACCGCTACCGGCAAAGGCAAGGTTCGCTTGGCGGTTAAGAATGATCAATTACATTTTTCGACGCAGCTTACCGATGTCGCGTTGGCAGAAACAACACGGGTCGATACACACCCTTATGCAGTGCATGCCGAGCTACGCCTGTCCACTCAGATTCCTAATCAGCGCTTGGATCGGCTTGATCCTCCCACGGCGGCCACCCTAGCATTACAGGGCGAGCTCACCCGGCTGGATATGCTTAATCGTTACCTGACGTTTGAACGTAGCGATACTAACAGTGAGGCGCCTGATGGCGTTAAAAACAGCATTCATCTGACCGGCCATGGCCAAATTGAGGCCTCGGCCCGCATTCGCGAATCACGCCCGTATAATGCTCAACTAAATATTCAGGCACCGGAACTGGCAGTCGATACGTTCGGCTTTATCGCGCGGGGCAGTGGTTCACTTAACGCTCTTTTGACACCCGAGGAGATCATTGAAGCAACACTCGATTTTACCGAGGCCACGCTGCATCACCAGGATCGTCTCCTACTTGATGATGCCGATATTAACGTCGTCGCACTAAGTCCCATAGCGCCAGAAAAAGCGCACAAAGAAGCCTCCGCAACGCTTAGTTGGCAAGCAGCACGCCTACCTGATATCAGCGTGCTACAAACCTACTTGGCAGCGCTTTTACCTGCACCCGCGCCATTGCAGTTGCTTAGCGGACAAGCAGCGAGCCACGGTCAGCTCATCATGACGCCCGAGCAGCTCAGCGGGGAGGTCCATTTAACCGGAGAAGAGCTTACTACTCGCTGGCAGCATGGCAAACAAGACGGCACGCTAACCAGTGATATGCAGCTTTTTCTGCCTATCCAACAAGCGGCGATGGATGGCTCAGCGCTGACTATCAGCGGTACCCGGTTGAGCTGGCAAGCAGCGGATGTTGATCAACCTAACGAGCGTCTAGAGAGCGTATTGGTGCTAACCGACGGGCGTTTTCAGCGTCGTAACGGGGTGCCTAGCGGTCAGTTTGCACTTGAAGGTAGTGTGCATCGGCTAGGCTTTTTAAATGCGTTTTTGCCTGATGCCCATGGGCTGGCCATCGCTGGCGAAGGCCAGCTCTTTGCCCAGGGTAGCTTTCGTGAAGACCGCTTGCTGGCCCCTACCCGGCTGCGTATCAATGCAGACCAGCTTGAAGTTACATTCTTAGACTATCTCGCTACCGGGCGGGGGGAGCTCACCGCCCAACTGGATAGCGCCGAGCAAGCCCAGCTCTCTCTTGGCATTCCTCGCTTTGACTTAAAGCACCAAGACGATGACAACCCACATTTGCAGGGACGCCATTTTGCTCTCACTACCCAAACGGAACGTTTTAGCGACGTGCTTACATCACCCCAGCCTGAGTACTTCACCACTCGCATTGCTTTGCCCATTACTGAAGTACTCGACTTTACTCGCTATAACCGCTACCTGCCTGAAGGTGCAGGCATCACGCTATTAGAAGGGGAAGCAAGCCTAGCCAGCGAGTGGCTATTGGAGGGTTTAAACGCCCAAGGAGAAATAACGCTGCGCGCCTTTGGTGCCGAGCTGGCGTTGCTGGATCAACAGCTTCGCGGCGATGTTCATCTCGACTTACACCTCACCGACGGAGACTTGGCAACACGCCGCTTTACTGCCGACAACTCATTTTTACGCCTTGAAAATGTCTTCCGACAAAGCGAGGACGGCACCCTGGATGCAGGCTGGTGGGTACAGCTATCTATGGACGAGTCGACATTGGCGTGGGAAGACCCTATTCGTCTGGCCAGCCAGCTACGTTTGGAGATGCGCGATACGGGATTGCTTGCCAGGCTTTTTCTAGCACGGGCCCGGGCTAACGACTGGCTCGGGCGACTACTCAATGTTCCCGACATTGCAGGCACAGCTCAACTGCAGATCAGCGGTGAGCAAATTAGCCTGCAAGACTTGAGACTCACCGGCGGCCCGCTGCTGTTACTCTCAGACGTCACGCTAGCAGAACGCAGCGCAAACGGTGCACTTTATGCACGTCTCGGCGTAGTCGGGTTAGGAGTAGAACTTGAGGATAGCGAACCAATCTTACGTGTTTTCCAGCCACGCCGATGGTTTGAACAATGGCGGGAAGCAAATCGATTACTTAGCCCCTAGGCGTCGAGCCTAGAGCTTTGTCGTTAGCGTTTTTTTCGCTGTCGGCGAATCATTCGTACCCGCTCTTTGGCCTTTTGCGGCGTAGAGAGCGGTGCCGCCGCTTCTTCATGGTTTTTAGGAGGAACCGTGACCCAGGCAAATACCGGCAACGCCAAGTGCCAATGAATAGCCGCCAACCGCAGCCCGAGGGTGACAATTAGCGAGGCGGCAATCGCTATTGTCAACGGCGCCTCCAGCGCATGCAGCGAGACATAAACGACGCCCCCAGCCATCGCCGCCGTGGCATAAACTTCCTCACGCAATACCATGGGTACTCGCTGGGCTAATACATCCCGGATCATGCCACCGGCCACACCGGTCATCATACCCATCAACACAGCCACCATGCCTGACGTGCCCAGCAACAGCGCCTTATGGGCACCAATAACGGTGAACAGCGCAAGCCCAAACGCATCGGCGATGGGCAAAAACCCCCGCGACAGGCGATGGATATAGTGAAACCCCATCAACGAGACACTCACGGTGGCTAAGATGACCCAGAGATAAGTCGGATCGGTCACCCAAAACACCGGCCGAACGCCCAACACTAAATCGCGCAGTGTGCCCCCGCCAATTCCGGTCACTGACGCCAGCACCAGCATGCCGATCGGATCCATGCGCGAACGGCACGCCAAAATCACGCCCGACAGCGCGAATACGATGACCCCCGCCATATCCAGCCAATAGACCACGCCCGACACGCCCTTCTCCTTTATGCTCGCTATTGATGAAGGCTGGCAGAATAGCACCTCTGCTACAACGCACGAGGCAAAACTGTTCATTTTTTAATCATCATTCTCCCCGTTTGTAATACATTGACTACCCGACTTGTAAGACATTGCCGCTAGATGCGCTCCTGGGGTTGTTGCCCTGAACTAGGTCGTTATTCTAATCGCTTCTCATTTTATTTAGCGACGTTTAAACGATTACCCTAGGAGGAGGCATGGCGCTCAGCACCGGACTGCAATTCACGCTCACGCTACCCGGCGTTGACGAGATCGCCATAATCGACTTCACACATCGTGAAGCCCTCTCCCAGCCATTTGAGCTGGCCCTCAATGTAGCCAGTAAAGATAGCAACCTGGTTGCCGCCGGGCTGCTGGATCGTGATGCTTCACTGACCATCTGGCAAGATGGCGAACCCCTGCGACGGGTGCATGGCATTATCAGTGAGTTTGCCAGGGGCGACCGAGGCCACCACCGCACATTTTATTCCCTAGTGCTGCGACCCGCCCTGTGGCGTCTTTCGCTGCGCCAAAACTCGCGGATCTTCCAAAAAGTCGACCCGCTCACCATCATTAATACCTTATGCGACGAACGGGGCATTACCGATGTGAGCTTTACCATTACCCACGAGCCGGAGCAGCGTGAGTACTGTGTACAGTACCGCGAGACCGACCTCGCCTTTATCGAGCGTCTGGCCGCCGAAGAGGGTCTGTTTTACTTCCATGAGTTTGAAGAGAAAGACGGTGGCACCCACCGCTTAATTTTTGCTGATGATCCAAAGGTACTGACCAGCATAGGCGAGCGCACCTACCACAGCCGCGCCGGAGGTACCGCCCCCACCCGCCATGTACGCAAGTTTAGTCACAAAGCTAGGGTCGCTGCCGCTTCCGCCACGCTCAAAGATTACAGCTTTAAAAATCCGGCCTATGCACAGCTACACGAACACCTGGGCCGGGACGTAGAAACACATGGTCAAAACACGGACTACGAACACTATGACTACCCCGGCCGTTATAAGCAGGATGCCTCCGGCGAGCCTTTTACCAGAATTCGATTAGAACAGCTGCGCCGCGAGGTCATCACCGCCCAAGCGGAAAGCGACCTGCCCGAACTCGCCCCTGGTGTGCGCTTTACCCTGACCGACCACGACACCGACAGCCTCAACCGCGACTGGCAGGCCGTAGAAGTCAGCCACTTCGGCGAGCAGCCTCAGGCGCTGGAAGAGGATGGCATGGTTGTTGGTAAAGAGCTACAGGGCGATGCGGCCGGTATGACTCGATACCACAACCAGGTCACGCTGATCCCCGGAGACACCCCGTGGCGAGCCATGTCCAACCCCAAACCTCTCGTTGATGGCCCCCACGTCGCCTTTGTGGTCGGCCCCGAAGGCGAAGAGATCCACTGTGACGAGCACGGCCGGGTCAAAGTACAGTTCCCCTGGGATCGCTACGCCGAACCAGATGACACCGCCAGTTGCTGGGTGCGGGTAACCCAAGGTTGGGCAGGCGGCGACTATGGCAGTATCGCCATTCCCCGTATCGGCCATGAAGTGATTGTTTCGTTTTTGGAGGGTGACCCAGATCAGCCACTAATCACCGGGCGCACCTACCGTGCAGTGAATACCGCGCCGTACCAACTGCCGGAACACAAAACCCGCACGGTGCTGCGCACCCAGAGCCACAAGGCCGAGGGCTTCAACGAACTGCGCTTCGAAGACGAAGCGGGCGAAGAGCAAATCTGGCTCCACGCCCAGAAAGACCTGGAACTGCTCACCCTCAATGACCGCATCGAAGAGATCCGCAACGACAGTTTCTTGAAGGTCAATAACGACCGCATCAGCGAGATCGACAACGACGATCACCACACAGTGCATGGCAACCGTTTCGAGCACACCGAAGGCCAGCAGCACCTCACGGTGCAAGGCACGCTGCATATCAACGCAGGCCAGGCTTGGCTAAGTGAAAGCGGTCGCGAACTGCACATCAAAGCAGGCCATAAAGTAGTGCTAGAAGCCGGTAACGAACTCACCCTGAACGCTGGCGGCAGTTTTCTCAAGCTGGACGGTGGCGGCGTCACCATGGTCGGCCCCAAGGTACGCGTCAACGCAGGCGGCAGCCCCGGCAACGGCTCTGGTCAAGCGGTGGAAGCTCCCCTACTGCCTGGGCATGCTATGGCGGAGGTGCATGAGGCGATTCCGCCGACATCGCTGCCCAAGCTAAAGGATTACCAGCTAAGCGAAGCGGCCATCATGCCGCTCTGCGGCAAGGTCAACGATACGCAGTGCAGTCGTGAGGATTGTCCATGCCTGGCTGGTTAAACCAACTTGCAAAACGGTGCCGTGCGGCGGATAACCTATCTGAGATGGTAACGGGGCAACGAGGACTCGTGGTACTAGACCAGCGCCGCTCGCCTGAACAGTGCAGACCACTGCTATCACTTGCCGGTAAACGTGATTTTGTCACGCTATTTGCGGGCACGCCGCTTTCCCCTCTACTGGAGGCCGGCCCCTGGCTACTGGATATTGAAGTAGGCAGTGAAGCCTGGCATTGCGCCGAAAAACTCTGCCAGCAACGCTTGGGATGGGTATGCCAGCCACCGGCAGATCAAAACCTGCAAAGCATTGCTGACCACTTGCGAGCCCTTTTTGTACTGGATGACCCGCACGGCGGCAAATCACTGATCAACCTTCAACAGCCCTCCGCATGGACAGCACTGCTCGCCAGCGTTCCAGCCAGTGTTTACTCACACTGGTTAAACCCGCTAGACCGAGTCGCCACCCCCACGCCACTGGGCCAGTGGTCTATTTGGCAGGCCGATGCGCCAACGTCCCCTGCACCGGAACGCTGGCAGCTTACTGCAGATATGGAAGCCGCGTTGAAGGAAAGCCAGCAGGCATGGTGGTTGAGCGAACGCACCGGAAAACACCTCTCCGCCTTGCCCGATCAATGGGTCAAGCGCCTGGGCAAATGTGCCCAATATGGCATTACCAAAGGTAGACATTTAGCAAGATTGCTTACTGCTATTCAACAAGCCGACGAGGACAGCTGGCAGCGCATTGAAGACACCTTGAGTGTCCCTCATCTATCGGCCAAACAGCGGACGACAGAAGTGGAGAAAACGTATGACAACCGATAGATCTGGGAGCCTACCTCCACCTCTTTTATTGCGTTCCTATGAACCTGAACCGTTTGAGGGCAGCGTTGAGCAAACCGCTGGTTCGGTCTGTGAGGATAAGTGTTGGGCTGACATCATCTATATCACCGGCACAGGCGATTTCTGGCTACTGACACAAGACGTTGCTGATGCGCTACACGAAGCCTCAGACGAATTGGCCGACTGGGTGCTTACCGAAGATCCAGAGCAGCGCATGCGCCATTTGGCAGAAGATGCAGGCCTTATCGAGTGTTTTTTACCAGCTCGCCCGGAAAACTTTCTAGACGATAGTGAACGGCAAAGCGTCAAAGAAAAGCTGGAACGTTTAGCCGAGCTGCTGAATGCAGATAGAGCTGAAGAGGAAGAAGAAATTGATGCTGGTCGGCGGGTGAGTGAGTACCGTCCGCTCATGGAAAACGGCTGGATGTGGATTTCACCGCTTCTTGTGTCCGGCTCGTATGCCTGGGATCGGCTGACCCGTCCTGAAGAAACACGCTTGATCTCGGAACTGCATACGCTTTATCAAACAGGCACCGAAAAGGCCAAAGAGGCAGGCTACGTAATGGATGGCGGGCGCTATTACGGCGCCTGGGAAGAAGAAATAGAGAAAGCGCTAGAAACTTATCGTCAATGCCGAGAGAAATTTATTCGCGAGATGGTTTCCGTCGACAACCCCGGCGAGTTCATCTCCGTGAGTGATGCGCTAACGGAATATCAAGCCTTTTTAGAAGATTGCGAATCCATGACGCCCAAAGACTCCTCCCGTTGCGAGGTGATTAGGGATTACTTCCAGGCGTCAGCCGAGCAATTAGACGCAGATGTCTCTGCGTACCAAATGAGCATACTCACCCTGGCAACCCTAGGCGTCGCAACGCCTGAGTGGGCATTGGCCGATGTGACGACGACCAGTATGCAAGGGCGTCTCGAACCGGGTGTTAACGGTTTCGACTACTACAACCGTACGCTTAAACAAGCGGTTGATATCTTCAAAGATGTTGAGGATGAACTATCCGAATGGGCCACGGCCACGGCTCGTAGAGCTCAGCTTCCGGTGCATTTATTCGAGGAAGAGCGAACTGAGTTTCAACGTCTAACCAACCAACTAGATGCGCTTTACGAGGCCGCCGATCACCAGGTAGCACGCATGGTTCCCCAGCGGGTGCTTTATTGGCAGGCGGATATTGAAGACCAGCGGCATGCGCTTGGCTACGAACGCCAATCCATTGATGTATTGGTGCGCAATGACTTCCCGCTAAGGGAGCTTAGCTCCCCAATGGGACAGCGCTCTCTCAGCCATGTCAGCTTGCGGCACTTAATGCGCGACATGCCCGATGCTGAACGAGCCACCTTAGAAAGGCACCTTGAGCAAGATGGTGTTCTGCCTGCCACGTTGTGGCAAGGCAACGAAACGGCCCTTTCCAGTTGGCTTGCCCAGCGAGGCTGCGAACGCATTTTGCGACACACCGAATGGTTTGAAGAGCCACTAGGTTTCTTCCTACCCGACCAACTGTATGCCACCCTTTCGGCTCAGGGCCACATCGTCGAATCGTTGCAGAATGAGGGGGCCAAAGCTAGCTGGAAAGACACCCTCGAAAAAATCATTTTCACCGGCCCCAGCCGAGAAAAACTACGCCTCTTTGATGCCAGCGCCCAGGCGCAAATGCTCCGTTTGGTGGGCATGCCCCATACGGAGTTAAATGAGGCATTAGGGGTTCACTTTGAAGAACCCGTCACGCTCATTGGACGCAATGCCACGCTGGAAGTGTTTGAGCTAGAGGAAACGAAGACAGCCTCAGGGGTGAATGCCGCTAGCAGCGCGAAGCAAAACAGTGAAGTGGGCACTCAGCGAAATATGGGTGACCCTCACGATCAGAGTTGGCAAAGCACCCGTGACCCTAATGCTAGAGGAACGAAGTTCAGTGGGGGCGTGAATCATCAGCTCTCCATCAAAGGCACGTACAACCTGGCACGGGGTGAAATCAGCTTGGGTACGTTTAACTTACCCGAAGAAGCCAACGCCCAGCCCTATTATGCCGTCTTGCAAGAAAACGACGGCGAACGACGCAACTTAGGTCGTTATTCATTACAGGTAACCGCTGTCGCTAAAGGGTTTGCGGGTGCCTCACTCGCGCTTACCGCTCAAACGGGGCTGAGCTTTGACAATAACGGCGTCAAAATAACCGGGACAGAGTGGGCCAAGCGGGAAGCTGAAGGCGGCGCACTTAAGGCATTTGCTGGCGCTACGCTGGGGGTACAGACCGCCTGCTCGTTACGCTGGAAGCCACCAATGGATATTACCCGCCAGCTACCTCAGCTGGCCGACCAGGATTGGCTAACCCTAAGCACTCAGCGAAACGACCTGGAGGCCTGGCGCTCACTGGGCAAAGCCGTATTGGGGCTGGAAGCCAACGGCGGCATTGGTGTCGAATTGGGTATGCGATTGGGCCTTCATCAAGGCAAGTTTATTGCTTATGTTCGCGCCAAACTGGTTGCCGGGGTAGGCGTTGGCGGACAACTCGCGATTGAACTAGACCCGCGGCAGCTTAATCTCTGGATGATGATGCTGAGCCAGGCTCTGCGCGACAATGACTACGGATTTGTCGATTGGGTAGATGCTGACGCCTTTGAAGGCTTTAGCCACCTCTCCTATCTGGCCACCACCACCCTGCTGGATGTTAGCCTGCTGGCCGCCCGAGGCATCGACGGTATTAAGCGCCTTTACGAGTTAATGACCCAGAGCGACCGAGCGGTGATGGTGGCTTATGCATTTGTAAACGATCCTCGGCAAAAAGAAATGTGTTCCTGGGTGCAGCATCTTCCGCCGGAAGCGCTGGGGCCGCTACTGAATACACTGATCACCTCTCCCGGTTGGTTTTTCCCTACCGTCGACATCGAAGGAGATAAAATTGATAGAGGGCGGGCAATCGATCTACAGCAAATCGCGATTGCCAAGTGTGTGGAGTGGCTGGAAGAAGGGTATTTGGACAATCGCTACAGCCGAGAGGCCGCTGAGCATCTGTTTGAACGGGCAGTGGCAAGAATGTCCCAAACGGGACAGTTTGATAGTTATTCTTCCTGGGTGGAGGCCTACTGCCATAAACGCGAAGCCTTAGAGGATTTTATGAAGCGAAACGGGGATGGTAGCGATGATGCAGTGGATGCGAAGTCACAGTATCACCAAATTGCTCGTCGATTAGGGACGGATATTGATGACTATCGTAAATATTACTCCTCTGCGCGTGGTAGCCGGGTTCGTTATCGTGAAAATTAAAAAGGTACTTTACGTTATGTTATCTAAAAAAAGTGTGCTTGCTGCGCTATTAATGTGGTCACTAAATAGCTGGGCACTGCCAGCCGATATCCAGGCCGCCAAAGATGAAGGCATGCGCTTATGGGGCCTTTCGGAATGGATAGAAATGCAGCCTTATCTAGAGCAATGCGCCGAAGCGGGTGATGTGGAATCAATGTATTACCTCGGTGAAGCCACGCGGTTGTTAAGTCGAGGGCTAACCACTGAAGCCATGGAGTGGTACTTAAAGGCCGCCGAACAAGGCGACCCTTACGCTATGTTGCGACTATTTCAAGGCGGTGCATGTATTGGGGGCGAATGCCCTGAAGACAGTGACGACTGGCGCGAAGCCGCATTAGACATCACCCTGCCCAAGGCCGAAGCGGGCGACCCGGAGGCCATGCTGGCGATGTACTACATCTACGCCAATCTCGATGCCTCACGATTGACCTTTGTTTACAATTTCCTGGGCATTCCCACCCGTGCAGGCAAATGGCTGAAACGTGCCGCCGAAGCAGGACTTCCCGAAGCCCAAACCAGATGGGGGCGCCATATCATGGGCGGCAGGGGCTGGTATTTTACGAAAAGCCGCCGCTTGGACGCCGCCGAAAGCTGGTTTAGTCGTGCGGCTGAGCAGGGTTATGTACCTGCCATGGAGCAGATGGATCGTGTCAATAGAGAGCAACAAGACTTTGAATCAAGCTGGAAATGGATGGAACAAGCATCCCTGCATGGTAGTTATGAAGGACGTTTACGAATTGGCTGGTGTTATCTTGATCCGTCTTATCCTCCCGACCAACGATGCGTAAATGATGAAGATACAGTAAGAGGTTGGGCCATATTGTATGCCTTAGATCATGAGTTAGGAGATGGTAATACAGCTAGTAGCGTTTTGAGCCGTAACGAAGATAAGCTGGATGAAGCTGAACGTCAGGAGGCAGAGGCGTTAGCGGAATCCGAATGGATAGGTCGGCAGCCACCTATATCTAAATTTCCACGCCGCTTTGGTTTCTGAGTAGAGATATGACAAAAGCAACGCGTCTGCTATTCGTATTCTGGCTATCGTTAATGTGGTCACTTAATAGCTGGGCGCTACCCGCGGATATTCAGGCTGCCAAAGACGAAGGAATGCGTCTTTACAATATAGGGCACTCAACTGCTGCCATGCCTTACTTGCGTCAAGCGGCTGACGCTGGGGATGTAGAAGCCATGTATTACATGGGTGAGTCCGAACGGCGACAGAATATGATGGGCTTAACCACAGAAGCCATGGAATGGTATTTACAAGCTGCTGAGCATGGCGACCCCTACTCCATGCTACGCCTATTTAGCGGCGGCGCCTGTATTGTGGGAGATCGATGTCCCGAGGGAAGCGATGATTGGCAAGAAAAAGGTTGGCGCGAAGCCGCATTGGACATCACCCTGCCCAAAGCCGAAGCAGGCGACCCCGAAGCGATGTTGGCCATGTACTACATTTACGCCAATCTCGATGCCTCACGATTGAACACTGTTTACAATTTCCTGGGCATTCCCACCCGTGCAGGCAAGTGGCTAAAGCGGGCTGCTGAAGCCGGGCTTCCAGAAGCCCAAACCAGATGGGGGCGCCATATTATGAACGGACGAGGCTGGTATTTTACCAAGAGTCGAAGGCTGGCAGCTGCTGAAAGATGGCTTCGTCAAGCAGCGGAGCAAGATTACGCGCCTGCAATGAATGGCCTAGGTGGATTGCTGAGAGAGCAAGAAGCATATTCAGAAGCAATGCGATGGTATATAGCCGCTTCTGAACAAGGTCATTTAAATGGAAGAATGCGTTTAGCTAGCTGCTACATAGAACAAGATCAAGATCCCACTTGTGAAGACATTGAGCAGGATCGTGTAAAAGGTTGGGCAATTTATTATGCCATTAACCAAGAGGCAAACAGCAGCACTTCTGAAAGAAGCCTAAGTTTGAGGCGCGATTTACTGTCAGAAGAAGAACGGCGCTTAGGGGAGGAGCTTGCAGAAGAATGGTTGAATAAAGAGCCACCGCTTTCTAACTTTCCAAGCCGCATTGGTTTCTGATTGAACGATGGCAAAAACGAACCTCTTAGCACCCACGCTATTATTTCTGCTGCTTTGGTCAATCAATAGCTGGGCGCTACCCGCCGATATCCAGGCCGCCAAAGATGAAGGCATGCGCTTATGGGGTATTTCAGAATGGATAGAAATGCAGACCTATTTGGAGCAATCCGCTGCAGCCGGTGATGTGGAATCAATGTACTACCTTGGTGAAGCCACGCGGTTGTTAAGTCGAGGGCTGACTACCGAGGCCATGGATTGGTACTTAAAGGCCGCCGAACAAGGCGATCCTTATGCAATGCTTCGCTTATTTCAAGGCGGTGCCGTCAGCGGTCACTAACAGCCCAATGACAGCATACAGATAAGGAGTGAACCGGATTCTGAATGATCCGGTTTTTTTGTGTTCAAGTTGGCTAAATAACCGGTACTCAAGCGTTGAAGGAAACAGCATCGCCTAGGCTAATTTTTTAGCTAAACTGGCTACCACCGCTCAGAAAGTTGTGCACCATGCGGCATAAGCCATCAGTGTGTCATCGGTTAATGCAAACATCGTAGTCGTCGATCTTGCCGTAAATCAGGACATTTACCATGTTGCTTCGTGGTTGCTCTCAATGCCGTGACACTCTGCTCATGATGGCCTTTACCATCCTGATGGTGACCTCTTGGACGCTTCAAGCTAGCACGTCGCCCCAACCACTTAATCAGTGGGAATATCGCTGGGGCGACTCCCCGCCCAATGTGGATGGCACACCGGCATGGCTCTATAGCGATGCGCTTGAATGGCAATCAACGGCTTCCCCTTCCAATCCGCCAGGACGTGCTGGGCACCAACACCTTTGGTTACGCACTGTACTGCCCGAGGGTAACTGGAGCGACCCGGTACTTTACATCACCAGTATCGATCTAATCGGTCAAATCTATCTGGATTACGAACTGATATACCGACATGGCGAGTTCGATGATCAGGGTCGCGGCAACTTTGCTGGCTGGCCCTGGCATATGGTCGACTTACCTGAAAGCTTTTCTGGCAAGCCTATGTACCTGCGTATTTTCTCTTATTACACCGATATCGGCCTCTGGGGCGAAGTTAAGGTAATGGAACGTATTGATGTACTCAAACAAATTATCCGTGACTCGGCTCAGGATCTCGCCATCAGTGCAATCGTTCTATTACTGGCGATTTTAGCGACTATATTTACCCTCTTCGGCCCTGAACGACGTGGTTTCGGGTCCATTGCCCTGTTTGCGTATGCATCAGGCCTTATGTTGATTGCCGAAGCACCGGCTAGACAGTTAATCGCCAGCGATGCCTTGATGTGGGACACGCTAAGAGCTGGCAGCTACTACATGCTGCCTGTTGCGCTGGGGCTGTTACTGAGCCACTGGCTCGAAGGTTCTGCTAAACGCTGGCTATCACAAATTTGGCGTCTACACCTTGCGTATGTGATCGTCGCCATTGGCTTGGTTCAGATCGGCACTGTTAGTCTATCCATGACCTTCCCTATATTTGATGCGCTGCTAGCCGTGACATTACCGGCTATGCTGATGCTCGCGCTGCTCCGTTTTCCCAAGCTCAGTCTTGAACAGCGCCTACTCGTGGTGAGTTTCACCTTTTTCGCCTCGCTGCTAATGACCGATATGCTGGTAGCGCACGGTTTTATCTCTTGGCGCCCTATTCCCCTAAGTTATGGGACACTCGCGTTCTCAATAGCTAACGCCGCGATTTTTCTATGGCACTATCGGCGCACCCAGCAGACGCTGGCAATGACAAATGAAACGCTTGAGCTACAGGTAGCTTCACGTACCGCAGAACTGGACCGCCTGGTTGATGAATTGAAGGGCCTCTCTTTTGAGGATCCGCTTACTGGCCTGCATAATCGTCGTCATTTCAATACCGTGTTCGACCATGAATGTCGCCGAGCGCAGCAGGATAACAGCCACCTATCGCTACTGATGCTGGACGTGGATCACTTTAAATTGATTAACGATCAGTTTGGCCATGACGCAGGTGACAGCGTACTGGTGGAAATCGCCGCACGACTCCGGCAACACTTTCAGGGGGTCGGCGTTGTCTGCCGGTTCGGCGGTGAAGAATTTGTGGCGCTGTTGCCAGCAACAACCGCCGATCAATCGGCAGAACACGCCAATGCCCTTCTGAACACAGTTTCTCAACAGCCATTGATCTATCATGAGGAACCGCTGGGGCGTATCACTCTCTCCTGCGGCGTCGCCGCCTTTCCAAGCCACACCGAAGAACCACAGAAACTGCTCAGGCTCGCCGATGAAGCGCTTTATCAGGCGAAGCACAGCGGCCGCAACCGCTGTGTGGTATGGGCTGAATCGCATCACACTCAGCAGTTCACGCTTGCCCCAGCAGATGTTTCGATCGGACTGATGACTAGGTTGAATCGGCTGCCAGGAAGTGATCAATAAACACAGCGTAATCTTGCTCGGTACAGTCAGCATAAGCCACCGCGAGGGTTGATACCACCTCAGCGAACTGAGTTTCCCGCCCTTTTAGTCGTTGGCAAACGGCCTTGGCAAAGCGTGTTGAGTCACCCTGGTTAAGGGCTTGGGCACCACGCAAGTGTTCACGAGCAAGAATCTCTCCCCACTGCTGGGCCAGCTTTCTATACGACTTACCTCCAGAAAGCTTATGGGTCGGCATGTCTTTCTTAAACGGCGAGCGCTCGCGCACCGAAAATACCTTTCCATTCATCGTCAACCAACCAAGATAGGCATCCGGATGCTCGGCGATGGCATGGAATGCCGCGGCATGGCGGATACCTTCATTGGGAAACAGCTTCCGCCACGCCTGTTGCTGCGTCTTATCCATTAGCCGGAACGCCTCTGGCGGCACCTGCTCTTTAACATCCAGGATGATATCGTCGTGTTCGTGTTCAACACCTCCTTCGATCAAGACATAGTAGCGCTCCACGCCCAGCGAACCGGTACCAGCATCCAGCCGGCGGGCCGTATCTTTCACATGAAAATGGTGAGGGTCACTCTCCTTGATAGCATGTTGCAGGGTCTGCTGATACTCCTGCTCAATCAGGCGGCGTAGCTGGCTGGCGACATCAGCAGGTAAATTAGCAAGTTTGCCAGGCCGCTCAGCGAATTGACGGCCTTTCTGATCATCAAGCGTCGTCCACTTTTCGAGCATCCGCGCACGGCTCTGCTTATCCGCCACCTTATTCATGAACGGCTTCAGCGGGCCTTTGGCGGTGTCGAGCGTCACGGCATGAATGGGTTTACCATCGATGTGATCTGCTAGCGTTTGATAATAACCTTCTATTAGCTTTTTAAGCGCTTTACCGATCGCTTTGGTGTCCAGTTCAGCGTTCTCGCGACCATCCAGTACCACGCTGATCGCCAGTCGCCACACGTCGTATTGATAATCCCCAATCAATGCATCATCAAAGTCGTCCATGCCATAGCGCACTTGGTCATCATGATGCCCATAAGCGCCAAAGTTATAGGCGTGAGCATCGCCTTGCAGCCACGTCTGCGTTTCCGGCCATCCTCCAAACAGGGCAAAGCGCCAATCGTGCCATACGTCATGCCAGTACAGGTGGTTACTGCCCCGGTAAAATCGATAAGGTGACGCGGCCATTTTGGCGTACTTGGCTTGGCGGGTTGCCGTTGGCAACGTCTTATTCGCCTGATGGGTTGCCTCGATCACCTGCTGAGGGCGGTTATGTCCAGTCAGTGCATGACTCATCGCGTTGCCTTTGTTAGTACATTGGTTCGACTTAGTAGTACGTCTATAAAAACGGTTATCTGCAAGGGTAAGCGAACAACATGAACAGATTAAGTCAGCGTTAACTATTCAGCGTTACTTTTCAGCCGTGTGACCCCGCGAGGAGCGGCGATACGAAAGAAGCGTTCAACCACTTCTGCGCTGGTAGCAGGCGTCAGCAGTGACACTGTAATAAATACTGGCAAATTGATCATCAATCCCCAGAAGCCTGCATGAATACCCATTGGGTGCGGCCAAAGGAGAGTAAATGCCGTGGTAATCAAAAACCCCACCACGATACCGGCCATTACACCCAAACGAGAAGCCCGCGGCCAGAAGAACATACCCATAAATGCGGGCAGCACCTGGGAGGCAAAGCCCAACCCCACTAGCAGAATCATCACCAGGCTACCGGGCTCCGCGATCGCCAGCGGCGCCACTATAAGGAACATGATGGGCAGGATTAACAGCCGCGCCAGCTTGCCGGTGGCTGCATCCGAGAGTTTCAATACCGGCTGAAGCACGTCTTTGCTAAACGACAGTGACACAGAGTGAATAAAGGGTTCACTCGAGGACATAGAGGCTGCCAGCGTGCCTGCGCCCAGCAGCCCGACCAGCACGACAGGCAAGTGCTGCATGGCGTATTCCAGCACTACGGTATCGGCGCGGGCGAGTTCAGGCAGCGAAAAAATGCCGATGAAGCCAACCACCACCATAGGCAGAATTACTACGTAATAGGTGGGCAGCCACGTTGCGCTGCGACGAATGGTGCGCGCGGAAGAAGCGCTCATCCACTGCGTCCATACTGGCGGCATAAACGAGAACATAGAAACGATGATTGAGGTTGTCCAAAAGCTAAAGCTCATATCACCACCGGCGCCTGGCAGGGTGAGAAACTCGCTATGTTTGGTCTGGATGCGTTCGAACACCCCCGAAAAACTTAATCCACCGGTGGCGCTATGTACGGCCCACAGTCCTACCGCCCAGGCAACGATTAGCATCAGAACGCCTTGAAAGGCATTGGTGCGGCCAATCGCCCGCTGTCCGCTGGCGTAGAGATACACCGCAATACAGGCCAGCACCAGCAGCACACCCAGCCAAATCGGTATTAGACCACCGCTCATCACAAACAGAATATAGGCCGAACCAATCGTTTGCAGTACGGCATAAGCAATGGAGCCAATCGCCATCACTAGCGCGGCCAGCGCCCCCAGCGCGGGGCTTTGGTACCGGTCAGCGATGGCACTTGCTTGGGTCACATGGCCAAACTGCTCGCCGAACTGCCACACTTTCGGGCCGAAGTACCAGGCGACCAACGCCAGATAGGCGAGGTAGATCGCTACATAAAATACCGCGACGCCTTTGGAATAAGCCCAACCGGGCGCACCCATAAAGGTGTAAGCGCTCACACTACCGGCGGCGATCAGCAGGTAAAGCATCACCGGTCCCATACTGCGCCCTGCCACGCCCCACTCTTCCAGGCTGTTCATGGAACGCCCTGCCCTGGCGCGCAATCCAATCACCATCACTATGGCCACATACATCAGCGTTATCAGTAATGGCCAAGGGCTATTCATGGTCGTCGCGCTCTACAATACGATTACCAATCAGCATCACCACTACGCAGGAAAAAATCACCAGATAACTCCAGACCACCATTAACGGGAGCCCTAACACCAGCGTCGCCCTATTAACCAAGCCGATTATCGGCCACGTTCCAGCCATTACCAGCGCCACAAAAGCGATTAACAATACCCACCCCGCACGAGAAGTGGGCAGAACGATCAAACGTCGCACGAGTACTCTCCTTTATTTACCGGAAAAAATTGCCGACCGGTATGACATGACAGCACGCTGGCTATACCAAGCGCTCCTTAAAGCCACAACTGCCGCGACATCACCGTGACGGTTTCACCCCGGTACTCAAGGTGCTCTACATCTTGCCAGCCCAGGCGGCGATAGAGCGATTGCTGATCGGGGGTATAAAGGTAGAAATGCCGTATGCCACTCTCTATTGCTTCCGCTTCTACCCGTTTCACCAATCCAGAAGCAATGCCCTGCCCCCGCCATTCGGGCATGACGTAGACGGAGGCTAGCCAGGGGGTAAATTCGCGGCGAATGCTCATATCATCGGCAATTAGGCTGGCGGTTCCCACAGGGGTTTCACCTTGCATGGCCACAAAGATGGAGGGCACACCGCCCTGGCCACATTCGGCCCTCACACGTTCAATAGCCTGCTCTTGGGTGAGGCCTCGGTGTAAATGCCCCCAGGCCTCAAATATCCAGATCGCCACCAATGAAACATGAGGATCATCGGCAGTTAGCCGATGAAGGGTAATATCGTCCGGCACGTTTTACTCCAGGCATCATTTAGCAAAATCGTAGACATTAGCGGTAACTTAGTGATCGCGCTATAAAGCGTCTAACTTAAGAGCGGTTAGCGGCTGCCCCCACCGGTCGCCATGCACCAGTTCACTTAATGGCAGTCGATCGCGCCAGCCTTTGGCTTCAAGCTCTGGCTGATCTAAAAACTCGCTCACATAGCCAAGGCACAGGTACGCCAGCGGATAGACATGCTCAGGCAAATTCAACGCCGCGCTTAGCTGCTCTTGATCAAGGATACTCACCCAGCCAACGCCAATACCCTCCGCCCGCGCCGCCAGCCAAAGATTTTGCACGGCTAAGCAGGTACTAAACAGGTCGGTATCGACAATGCTATTGCGACCCAGCACATGAGGGCCACCCCGGCTTCGGTCACAGGTAATACAGAGATTAAGCGGGCTCTCCAGAATGCCTTGCAGTTTAAGGCTGCGGTAATGCGCTTTGCGCTCGCCTTCAAAGCGTTCGGCGGCTTTTTGATTCTCCTCCTCGAACGTCGATAGTACCGCCTCCCTGACACTGCGGCTCTCAATCACGATGAAATCCCAGGGCTGCATAAATCCCACTGAAGGGGCATGATGCGCTGCCTCCAAAAGGCGGGCCAGTACATCAGGAGGTATCTCGTCGGGCAGAAATTGCGAACGCACATCGCGCCGCTCGTGTATGGCGCGGTAAAGCCCACGGCGCTCAGCATCGGAAAAACGGTGGTTCGAGGAAGTCATGGGGCTTGTCGGACCTTTTGCTGATCTGGTTTATAAACGAGTGCAGAGTCTACACGAGCTCAGCCCAGCCTCCATCGCAGTGGCGTTGTTTGAATACTGATATCAGAGGGACTGCGTGGACGGTAATCGCAGGGCCTAGTGCCTGTTCAGCGGATCAAGTGACAGCGCATTCCGGTGGCAAGCGCGATCATTCCTGCTCAAACCCCGATAGGAACTGCTTCAGCAACGCGTCCAGTTGCGCTCGTTGTTCTTCAGTTAGACCACTGACCAGTTGCGCTTGTGTCTCCACATGGGCGGCCACCGCTTCGTCGATCAAATCAAAACCGCGTTGTGATAGAGAGATCAGAAAACCACGCCCGTCTTCTGGGTTTTTGACGCGTTCGATCAATCCTGCCTTTTCCAGTAGGTTGATGCGGTGAGTCATGGTGCCTGAAGTCACCATGGTGGATGCCATCAGATCGCTCGGCGATAGCGCATAGGGCGCTCCCTCTCGGCGCAGCGTTGCCAGTACGTCAAAGCTGGCATCCGTCAGACCATATTTCGCCCAGGTCTTTTCCATTGCGCGCATTAAAGCGTGGTTAAGCCGTTTGACCCGCCCGATAGTACCCATCGGGGCTACGTCGAGGTCGGGCCGCTCCTGCCGCCACTGTTTGAGAATATTGTCTACATGATCCATAAACGTATTTTGCGCCAATGTACCTTGACGTCAAGGTTAATACTACATACCTTGATATCAAGATATATTTCTTAAAGGCTGCTAATGACGTTACCCAACACACCCAAGCGACACTCCTCTAAAAGAGTCTGGCTTGCCCCGCTGCTGTATCTGCTCGCCGGTGGTGCCTTGCTGGGCCTATCGACTAATTTGGCAAAGCTCGCAGGTGAAATGCAGCTATCAGCGCTCGCTTTTCTGTATTGGTCAATTTTGGGGGCGGCACTTATTCTGCTTACGCTCGCCGCCTACCGCCGCAATTTGCCACCGTTGACCGTTCGCAGCGTCGAGTACTACCTGATCTCTGCGCTGTTGGGTGTGGCGGGCGCCAACCTGCTCTTCTTTTCGGCTATCCCCCATGTAGGAGCAGGATTTGTGGCATTAATCATCACGTTGCCACCGCTGCTCACCTATGTCGGTGCTTTAACGTTAAAAATGGAGCGCTTTCAGTTCTTGCGGGCGGCTGGTGTCATGTCAGCCCTTGCAGGCGCCTTCACCCTGGCTTTCCATAAGCTTTCCGCCCCTGATGCTGACTACCTCTGGATTCTTCTCGCCTTGATTGGCCCGGTGCTGCTGGCCATCGGTAACCTCTACCGAACACTGCGCTGGCCAGTGGGCGTATCCAGCGATGCACTGGCACCAGGGATGCTGATAGCGGCTTCTCTTCTTCTACTGGGGATGAGCCTGCTGCCAGGTTTCTCACTTCAAATCCCTACGGATCGATCCCTGCCGATGTTTCTGATTGCCGTCCAGGCGGTGGTGTTCGCGGGTCAGTTTTTACTGCTCTTCCTGCTACAGAAAAGCGGTGGCCCGGTGTTCCTGAGTTTGTTGGGCTCCGTCGGTGCCGTGGTGGGAGTTCCGGTCGCCATCCTGTTACAAGGAGAAACTGCCCCTGAGGGCTTGCTGCTTGGCATCCTACTGATTGGTACCGGTATCGCCCTGCTTAACATTGGCAAAGCGAAGCAGGCGTCTGATAAAGCCGCCTAATCGAGGGGACCTAAGCGAGTGGGTGATGATCATGGCAGGACGCCACGGAGAGGAGATCACAAGAGCCGTTATACGATCCTGCTTGTACGGCTACAGAATGCGACGTTCCATGGAGTGCATTCCCTTTGCGGTTTTCAATATCCTAAATCCCATGCGCTGATACAAAGCGATGGCTGGGTTGATACAAAACACACGAAGCCGAAGTAAAGGAATGCCCGCTTGCTGAGCAGTTTCGCCCGTGAAGCGGATTGCCGTTGTCCCCAAGCCTTGGCGTTGCCACGGCGGGGCAATTTGCAGTTCCCGAATATAGTAAGCGTCTTCATCGTGATTGAGGCATAGCAGCCCCACGCGTGAAGCGTTGATGACTAACGCGTAGCTGTCCAACTCGCCCCACTGTCTATCAAACAGGTCGGTATCCCAGCGCATATTCAGCTGTTCGTAATAGCCGGACATATTTTGGCGAATTAATTTTTCGGCGAATACCTTGTCGTCAGTCGGCCGAATAATAGGTGTCATATCTCTAATCCTAGAGCGGCGTTCAGACAATTTATTCAATAAGCGCTTTATTGGCTTGCTCTATCTCATACTGACTAAACACTTGAATATCATGCTCGCGGAGCAGTGCAGTTGTTACACCCATACCCGGTACTTTTTTACCCAAGAAACTGCCGTCATAAATAGCAGAGCTTCCGCATGAAGGACTGAATTCCGCAAGCACTGCAACGTCGATATCGAATTTACGGCACAAGTTCAAAGCGATAGAGGCACCTGCCAAAAATTCATTGGTCACCTTGCCTCCATCGTTTTCGATAACATTGACCTCACCATTTAAAACGCTCTTACCACTGCCTTTGAAGATCTCAGCGGGCGGCCTGGGAATGCTCATCCCCGCCTCAACTTCAGGGCAAACAGAAACGATTCGGCCTTCAGAATGCCATCGCTCAACGATCTGATCATCCACGGAAAGGGCGCCACCATCATAGCGAACCTTTTTACCCAAAAGACAGGCGCTCATTAACACTTTTCTCAAATCACCGCTCTCCAATACGGTGGATAGCTCCTTATTTTTTGTCAGCCATCTAGTTATAAAGGCACGTGCACTTATTTATAGCCTGCTAGTCATTGCAGGTGCGCAAGAGGCCCACTACGCTCTTCAAAATCACAGCTTGCTTACCTGCAAAGATAGATACCGACGTCACTAAACATAAACTCAGGCATGGGATGAACCCTACATCATCATTCCGCTATACTAAGCTAAATAGCTAAGGAGGCAGTATGAACAACGTTTCTCTGGAAACAAAGCGTCGCTATTACGCAAAAGTACGGCGCTCCAATTACCAAGCCAGTATGGCGCTGGAAGGGATCTCTGTTGACTCTCAAGCGCCAAAAGCTAACAAAGCAGATGTGCTAGCGAAATACCAAAAGCACAAAATTCGCTAATGGATAAATACGGCACTGGGCAGGATACGTACTGCTACCCAGGTACCGATGTACTGCGGAATAAATTGGAGGTTTTTGATGCAGTAGAGCTTGAAGAGGCAGAGCGCGAGCTGTCACTCATCAATGCTGATAGCATCGAACTCTTTCCTGCGCCCTACAATTTTGCATATCTTAAACGCCTCCATCATCAGTTATTTCATGACCTTTACGATTGGGCTGGGGAAGTAAGAACGATCGATATTGCCAAAGGGGATACAAGATTTTGCAACGTCAACCGCATCGCTCCCGAGGCTGAGAAGCTATTCACCAAGCTGGCAGAACATAAGTACTTCGTTCAGCATGAAAAAGCAGACCTTATATCAGCATGTGCTGAGCTATATGGTGATTTAAACGTCGTTCATCCCTTCCGTGAAGGGAATGGACGTGCTCAGCGTTTGTTTTTTGAACATCTGATAATCAACTGTGGCTATCACCTTTCATGGCATCCCCTTGAACGCAATGAGTGGATAGAAGCCAATATCGCAGGTTACTACTGCGACTACCGTCCTTTAGAATTAATCTTTGAGCGATGTATTGGCTCTCCGTTATACGATTAACGCCAAGGCACTGCCTTGGCGTTAATTTTACTGCCTATCGTATCCCTTCTACCCCAACTGAAACGGGTAAACAGGCCCGATCTTGAGCAACTGGGTGAGTTCATCCAGTGCCGCAAGCGACTCCTCCGCCAGCTGTGGGTCAGCGAGATCGTCAGGGGCGAGGCAATCGCGGTAGTGGCGATTCACCCAGGCGGTAAGGTCATCATAAAGCCCATCGTCGAGCAGCACGCGGCCAGAGAGCGCAGCACGTTCTGCTTCAGACAAAACGACACGAAGACGCAGACAAGCAGGGCCGCCACCGTTGCGCATGCTCTGCTTGACGTCTTTGACGATCACCTTGCCGATGGGGTTATTGCCCGCCAGGATGAGATCCTGAATCGTCCGCCAGACTGCTTCCCGCTCCTGACATTCGCCGGGCACCACCAGCGTCATGGTGCCGTCCCGATTAGAGAGCAGTTGGGAGTTGAAGAGATACGACGCCACCGCGTCTTCCATGCTCACCGCCTCGACCGGCACGCGCACGGGAATCAGCGGCGTGGCCATTTTGGCATGTAATTCATCCAGGGTGCGCTCTTCATCCAGAAAGGCCATTTCGTGGTAGAGCAGCACGGGGCCGTTGCCCACTGCAATGACATCGTTATGAAACACGCCTGCATCAATGGCATCCGGATGCTGCTGGGCGAAGACGGTTTGCGCCTCGGTAAGCCCGTGCTGGCGGGCTACCGCCTGGCTGGCTTCCAGAGTCTGCCGGGCGGGATAGCGCTGAGGTTCGCGAGCGCCGCTACGCACGTCACCAAACGCCTGGCGACCATAGACAAACAGGTGAACGCCGGGTTCACCGTATTCGCCGCCAAGGCGGGTGTGATTGGCCGCCCCTTCATCGGAAAAGGCTGGGGTAGCGGGCAGCACCGGGTGGTGGGAAAAGTGCTGCTCGTCGCGGAAGATAGCTTGCAGCACACGCCCCGTGGTTTGCGGCTCCAGATAGCGGTGAAAGCTCGACTGTAGGTTGGCCGGCGTGAAGTGCACGCGGCCATCCGGTGTGTCGACGCTGGGGGTAATCGTGCCTGCGTTAGCGGTCCACATGCTGGAAGCCGAACATACCGCCCGCAGTAGCTGCGGAGCCTCTTTGGCGGCACGGGCCAGCACATCGCTATTGCTGCCGCTAAAACCTAAAGCGCGCAGTGCGCCAATATCGGGGCGCTGTTGAGGTGGCAGCACACCCTGGGCGTAGCCCGAGTCCATCAGTGACTTCATCTTGGCCAACCCCTGTAGCGCACCCTCCTTGGGGTTGGAGAGCAGGCCACCGTGGCTCATCGAGGCGACGTTACCAACTGCCAGCCCCGAGTAATTATGGGTAGGGCCGACCAAACCGTCGAAGTTGACTTCCCTGGTATGGCTGAAGGCACTGCCGTTCATAAACTCACTCCTGGTGGCAGAGTTTCAGGCATCTCCAGGGTGTCGGCTTCCATGGAAGCAACCGGATAAGCGCAGTAGTCTGCGGCGTAGTAAGCACTGGGGCGGTGGTTACCGCTGTCGCCCACGCCGCCGAAAGGCGCATCGCCGGAAGCGCCGGTGGTCTGACGGTTCCAGTTGACGATGCCCGCGCGAATGCGCAGCAGGAAGTCGTCCCAATCGGCTTGCTCACCGCCAATCAACCCGGCGGAGAGGCCGTAGCGGGTATTATTGGCAAGCGCTAGCGCTTCATCCCAATCGCGATAGCGATGGATTTTCAGCAGCGGCCCAAAGTGCTCCTCGTCGGGAACGTCTAGTCCGGTGACATCGATCAAGGCGGGGCTTAGCAGGCTGGTGTTGTCTTGCAGGCGCTGCATACGATTGATCACCGTGCCTCCCATGGACTCCAGCGCTTCTTGAGCCTTGAGCAAACCATCCGCCGCGGCCACGCTGACCAATCCGCCGTAAAACGGTGCAGGGTTTTCCTCAAACTGGCTGGCCACATGCAGCTTTGCAATGGCGTCAGAGAGCGCATCGATTAGCCGGTCGCCTACCTCGCCTTGAGGTACCATCAAACGGCGAGCGCAAGTGCAGCGCTGGCCGCCGGATAGAAACGCCGACTGCAGAATGGTCAGAACGGCGGCGCGCTGATCGTCAACATCCTTCACTACCAGCGGATTATTACCGCCCAACTCAAGCGCTAGCACTTTATTCATTTGCCCAGCAAATTGCTGATGCAACATACCACCCACCTTGGCACTGCCGGTAAACAGCAGGCCATCAATATCAGGGTTACTCGCCAGAGCTTGGCCGACCTCCACGCCACCCTGCACCAGATTGATTACGCCAGCAGGTAGTCCGGCTTCCAGCCAGCACTGCAAGGTTAAGTCGGCGGTCAGTGGGGTTTGATCGCTGGGCTTGAAAACGACGGTGTTACCCGCCAATAACGCGGGCACCATATGACCGTTGGGTAGGTGACCAGGGAAGTTATAGGGGCCGAAGACCGCCATCACGCCATGGGGGCGGTGGCGCAGTACGGCTTTTGCATTACCTACCGTTTTTTCCCGCTCCCCGGTGCGTTCGTTATAAGCTTTGAGTGAGAGCGCTACTTTACCTACCATCGCGCCTGCTTCGGTGCGTGCTTCCCAGAGCGGTGTTCCAGTTTCTGAGGCAATGGCCACAGCTAGCTCTTCACCGCGCTCTTTTAATACCTCGACAAAGCGCTCAACGAGCGCTTGGCGCGCGGATAAGGGCTTACGCGCCCAACCTGGGAAGGCTCCCCGGGCAGCCTTTACCGCCGCATCTACCTGTTCGGCGCTGGCCGTCGCTGCTTGCCATAACGGCTGGCCGGAAACGGGATCATGCTTGCTCAACGACGCTGCGTCGCCTGCTACCCAGGCGCCATTGATTAGTTGTTGCTGTTGGGCGTGCATAAAACTCTCCTGTAAACGTCGCCTAGGTGTCGAGTAGCCGCAGATAATCGCCGGTAGTGACATTCAAGCGCTGCGCTTCGGCGTTGCTAAGCACAATGGTATTGTCATCAGTGGGGGCACGGCCTATCCAACTGGCGGTAAAGCTGAGCATATCAGTGGTGGCGGCCAACCAACGGCTAACGCTCTCCTCGCTGGCAGCGGCGGATACTTCAACCTGGCAGAGCCGTGAATTACGGATAGCGCGCACATCGTCAATGTAGGCTTCCACCGTGGGTCCGCCATCGAAAATATCGATATAGCCTTCCCAGCGCAGCCCTTCTTTCTTAAGCATTTCCAAGGCAGGGCGAGTATGGCGATGCACCTGACCAATGCAGGCGCGCGCCTCTTCAGCCATAAACGTAGTGTAGATGGGGAACTTGGGCATTAACTCGCCGATAAAGCTCTTCTGCCCCAGCCCGGTTAACCGGTCGGCTTCATTGAAATCCATGGGAAAGAAGTGCTTGCCCAGGCTCTCCCAGAAAGGGCTCGTATTACTTTCGTCGAACACTCCGCGCATTTCGGCCAATACTTTGTCGGGGAAACGGTCACGAAACTGGGCGATAAACAGCCAGCGCGCTTTGGAGAGCAGCGCGCCGTTGCGCAAATGGCGATTGGCCTCACCGCGATACTCTGGGCGCAAAAACAGCGAGCACACTTCGGCGTCACCGGTGTGGTCGGAGCTTAAAAACAGCGTGTCGATGGTGCGGTGAAGATCCAGTTGGATGGAGGAGTGTGCCAAAGTGCCCAGTCGATAGTTATAAAATGGCACTTCGCGCCCTACCTGGCCTTCAATGGCACAGCAACCGGCAAGCTCACCGCTGACTTCATCTTCCAATACAAAGAAGTAGAGCCGGTCATCCACCGGGGTGCGCTCTTCAAAGGCGCTGGCGGCAGCCTCAATCTTGCCAGCCAGAAACTCGCGATTATCGGGCAGCGAGGTGAACCCAACCCCGGCCTGCTGCGCAAGCGCCTGAAGCCCATCCAAATCATCGCGGGCAATGGGTCGAATGCGCATTACATTTCTCCTTCATCGAGCGCGTCCACCGCGGTCGGTAACGTTAACGGCGCAGCCAGCACCGCTCGCCCTTCCGAAACGCCCAGCCGCTCGGCGTGCTCCGCTGACAGCATCAGCTGGCCTGTGGGCGACAACGCGTAGCGCGCGACAATACAGCGGAAATCGTCCAATTTTTGGTTGGCAATCATCGCCGGCTCAGCGTCGGGCAAAGCGTGCTCAGGACGAATACGCACCGGATGCCAAGCCGCCCGGCGGAAGGTTTCCAGCCGGTCACGCTCAGCTTTGACGATCGGCCCGGCGTCGAAAATATCCACATGGCGCGAACGCACAAAGCCTTCCGCCAACATTTCTTCCAGCGCCTCTTCATGGGCGGGGTGTTCACGGCCAATCGCTGCCCTCGCTTGGGGCGTCAACAGCGGCAGGTAGAGCGGAAACTGCGGCATAACTTCGGCGATAAAACTTTTCGAGCGCACGCCTGCAATGTGGTTGATGTCTTGGAAGCTGCGGGCGAAAAAGTGTCTGCCGACGCTCTCCCAAAACGGCGATTCACCGCGAGTATCCAAATAGCCAGGGAACGCGACCGCCAGGATGCGCGAAAAGCGCTCCGGATACTGGGCAATAAACATCAAACGCGCACGACGCAGCAGGTTCTCGGCACTGGTGCCCTTGTAGCGGGGGTTGAGCGAAAAAGCGCACAGCAGTGTGGCGTCCGACACTTCGTGGGAAAGCGCCAGCGTCTGAACTTCACGACGCACATTCAACTGCTGTGAAGCGTGAATCAGCGTTTCCTGGCGGTAGGTGTAGTAAGCCTCGTTGGCACCGGCCTGGGCACGTATAGTGGCCGTCCCTAACACTTCATCGCGGCTATCGTCAGCGAGCACAAAAGTGTAGTGCTCGTTTTCAGGAAACTCGACCTCGCCATTGAAAGCGTCCTGGGAGCGCGTAATGCGCTCCTGAAGCCGCTCGCGATTAGCCGGCAAATTGGTGAGCTTAGGCACTGCATGCTCAGCTAATTGCTCTAGCGCGTTGAGATCAGTCTCTCTAACGGGTCGAACTACCAACATCGGCGGCGCCCCCTCTATTAATGCAGCACGTTGCTCATTCATGCTTGAGTAACTAACCGCTCGATCGCGCGCTCTAGACGGGCCATGCCCTCGGCGATATCCGCTTCGGGGATCACCAGCGAAGGCGCCATACGCAGCACATTAGGACCAGCAATCAATGCCATCAAGCCTTCTTCAATAGCAAGCGGCAGAATATCTTTGGCGCGGCCCTCGTAGGCATCGGACATCTGAGCGCCTATCAGCAGTCCCATACCGCGGATTTCTTTAAACACGCCGTGCTTGCGATTAATCGTCTCCAGGTGTTCGCGGAACAGGTCGTGGCGCTTTTTCACCCCTTCCAGCACGTCAGGGGTATCGATAAACTCGACGGCCGCTAGTGCCACTGCCGACGCCAGCGCATTGCCGCCATAGGTAGAGCCGTGAGTGCCGACGACCAACGACTTAGCAACCGTATCGGTGGCCAGCATGGCGCCAATAGGGAAACCACCGCCCAGCGACTTGGCGCTGGTCAGAATATCCGGCGTAATGCCGTAGTTCTTGTAAGCGTAGAGTTCACCGCTACGACCAACGCCGGTCTGCACCTCGTCAAAAATCAACAGCGCGTTATGTTCGTCACACAGATCGCGCAGGCCCTGGAGAAATTCTTGTGTCGCGGGCACGATGCCGCCTTCGCCCTGCATGGGCTCGACCATGATTGCGCAAGTGTCGTCGCCTATTAGCGCGCGCACACTTTCCAGGTCGTTGTAGTTGGCGTGCTGAATACCGCCCGGCACCGGCCCAAAGCCCTGAGAGTACTTCGGCTGACCACCGACACTCACGGTGAAAAAGGTGCGGCCGTGAAAGGATTGGTAAAACGAGATGATCTTATCTTTCTGTTCGCCATGATTATCCACCGCCCAACGGCGAGCAAGCTTTAGCGCTGCTTCATTGGCTTCACCGCCGGAGGAGCACAAAAACACCTTATCAGCAAAGGTACGTTCAACCAGCGTCTTGGCCAGATTAAGCGCTGGCTCGTTGGTAAATACGTTAGACAAGTGCCACAGCTTTTCGCCTTGCTCTTTTAGTGCATTCACGAGCACCGGATGACAGTGACCCAAGGAGTTAACAGCAATACCCCCGGCAAAATCGATATATTCACGGCCCTGTTGATCCCACAAGCGGCTACCTTCGCCGCGCACGGGAATAACCTGCTGCGGGGAATAGTTAGGCGTCATGTAGTGGTCGTAATCTTGACGGCTTGGGGTATGGCTCATGGCACGCTATCTCCAGTGGAGGAAGGGAATGAAAACAGTATAAGACGCCAACGTGGTCAACTGCTTTCAGCAATGAGACGGCAAATTATGAATAGCGGCGCTTGTGCCGCCGTGCTAATGCCTTGAAGAACGCTATAAGCACCCCATAGTTATTAGCAAGCGATAACGTCATGCTTGCATAGAGAATCGTGAGGCGCTGACACTTAGGAAGAGAGGAGTACAACGTATGCAGATTAATCTAAGCGGCAAACGCGCCATTATCACCGGTTCTACCGCAGGGATCGGTTTTGCAATTGCACAAGGGCTCGCCAATGCTGGCGCTGATGTGGTCGTGACCGGACGCACCCAGGAGCGAGTTGACAAGGCCATTGCCACGATTAAGCAAGAGGCTCCCAACGTCAACGTAGAAGGCGTAGCAGTTGATCTCGGCACCGCTGAGGGTTGCCAAACACTGATTGAGCAGCAACCTAATGCGGATATCTTGATCAATAACGTCGGCATTTTTGGTCCTCAAGACTTTTTCGAGGTCGACGACGCCACATGGCAGCAGTTTTTTGATATTAACATCATGAGTGCGGTGCGCCTTTCGCGCCACTACGCACAAGGAATGCGTGAGCGCGATTGGGGCCGGATTCAGTTTATCTCCAGCGAATCGGGGATTAATATCCCCACCGAGATGGTGCACTACGGCATGACCAAATCGGCGCTGCTGTCTGTATCACGCGGGCTGGCCAAAGCACTTAGCGGCACCCAGGTGACCGTTAATGCTATTTTGCCAGGGCCGACGCGCTCTGAAGGGGTGCTGAGTATGATTGGTGAAATGGCGGAAAAAGAAGGTATTTCACAGCAGGAGATGGAAGCACGTTTCGTCAAAGAGAACCGCCCTTCCTCTATCATCCAGCGTTTAGCCACACCTGAAGAAGTGGCCAGCATGAGTGTGTATGCTGCCTCTCCCCAAGCCAGCGCGACAACGGGCGCGGCATTGCGTGTAGAAGGCGGTATTGTCGATACCCTAACTTAAGCGCTCTTCTCTTGGTGTCATACCAAAGTGGTTACGGTAGGCGGTAGAAAAGTGCGCGCCAGAAGAAAAGCCTGTTGTAAAAGCAATTTCGCCTACCGGCCGGTCGCTGTCCCGTAACTGCTTGCGGGCTTCCTGTAAGCGTAAATCAAGATAGTAGCGGCTTGGCACTGCCTGTAGGTATTTCTTGAATAGTCGCTCTAACTGACGCCGGGAAATCCCTAGGTGCTCGGCCAGCTCCAGCGTCGAGAGCGGCTCCTCGATATTCGCCTCCATTAATGTGACAGCATCCACCAAGCTTTGCGGGGCATGGCCTAAGCGGGTACGCAGGGGCACATGCTGACGTTCGTCCGCTAGGCGAATGCGATCACACACAAACTGCTCAGACACCTGCTCCGCCAAGCGTGCACCATGGTGCTGCCCAATTAACGTGAGCATTAGATCCATCGCAGCGGTACCGCCTGCACAGGTCAGCCTGTCACGATCGATTTCAAACAGCTGCTGAGAAAGCGTTACTTGCGGATAGGCCTGGGTAAAGGCCTCAAATCGCTGCCACGGCAGCGTGGCACGGTAGCCCTCCAGCAAGCCACAGCGCGCCAATACTTCCGTGCCCCCTGCCAAACCGCCCAACGCCACACCACGCCCCTGATGCCCTCTCAGCCATTCGTTTAACTTCGCTGGAAGCGTGTAAGGCAGTGGCGTAGGGGCGCATATTAATAACAGATCAAGCGGGCCTAGCGCAGTGCTTAGCGCATGCTGAGCAATCAATGAAAGCTGCGCGCCGCTGCGTACCGGTTCCTCGTTCAAACTTAACGTCACGGTGTGATAAAGCATCTGCCCGCTCAACTGATTCGCCATTTGAAGCGGTTCCAGTGCGCTAGCGTGGGTTAGTAAAGAAAAACCCGGCAACAGCAAAAACGCTACCCGCCGACGGGGTTTCGCTGCTTTTGATACTAAGTGGTTGGGCTGCATAATTACTGAAAGAACTGCATGAAAAACCGCCATCGGCTTAGGTAAACGCCCATCTTACCCAATTGCGCGAATGAAGGCAGCGCTTGTTACCCATACATAAAAAAAGACGTCGCAGCGTTAATAGCGTTAGCGCACAAACACCAAAAAGGGCAAGGCGCATCCGCCTTGCCCTTCACATCAAACACTCAAGAACGGCTAAATCAAACAGCAGTTCTGTTACTGTTGCTGCGCTTCAGAGAGCGTCATGTTGCCATCCACTTCGCTGTACTCATCTTCTTGGTAATCGTTAGACGAATCTTCGATTTCATCTTCACCATAGCTTGTGTTGACCACGAGCTGATCGTTGTCAAACTGCATATTGTTTAAAGGCAAGGCAATGTCTGTTGCGCCAAATCCCCAAATACCACCTACCGAAACGATAGCAAACAAATCACCAGATTCATCATGCTTAGCGATATGCTGAACATCACCGATCTCTTCATCTTCCTGATTCATCACTGTCATCCCTTCCAGGTCGCTGACCTGATGTGACATCAGCGAATTTTCCTGGTTGTTTTGATCAGTCTGGTTATCTTGTTCAGCCTGGTCGAGTTGCTGGCGTTCTTGATCCTGCGCGTCCTCATCCTGATTGATGTCGACTTCAGCATCTTCTGCTTCCTCAACGGTCACATCCGGTTCACCGGTTTGCTCAACAGTAACATCAGGCTCAGCCTCTTCCACGGTGACATCCGGTTCGGGCTGAGTAATAGTTACTTCAGGTTGGGCTTGATCGACCGTAATATCGGGAGACTCTTGTTCTACGTCGATTTCAGCAGGCTCTTGATCGACGGTAATATCCCTGGTTTCGTCGTTATTGCCCTGATCTTGTGTCATTTGATTATTGTGATCAGTGTCACTCTGGTTCTCTTCTTGCGCCAGAACGCCGCCTGACAAACCTGCACATATTGCACCAATGGCAATCGCTAATGCTGTCCGTTTCATACAAACTCTCCTTTTTTGGCTTACGCATAAAAGCTAGTACACCTAGGCGCCCTAAAGCAAAGCCAAAACAGAGACCTATCAAAAGATTAATAAATATTAAAAATATTCACACTTACCAATCCCAACTATTAATAATGCAATTAAAGCAACTACTTAGCCTCTATAACAACCGTGTTTACTATTTAGGTATAAGGAAAATACTAAAGCCTATTCAGCTAAGCATGATATCAAGGCTTCTTTCGTATTATTGAGTCTGCTTGGTCAAGATTACCATGCGTTGATCAAAGGAAACGTTTGCCCCCTTGAGGGTCTGACGCATCATAATCCTGGGTATCATCAGGGTCTGAGCCACGTTCCTGGGACGTTTGGGCTTCAAAGCGGCGGGCAGCTTCAATTGCTTGAGGTTCGCTTTCATGTTGAGATATTTCCTGAGGCGCGTCAGGAACAGTAACATCGATAACTCTCCACCCCGAAATAATAAGCTTATTTTCTCGCTTTTTACTTATTGGCTCAACGCGTGCGACCCGTGTCATACTTCCTCCTACTGTCTCCTGCTATGAAAGCGTATACCCTTTATATAACACTAATAAATAGCAGAACCCTTGTATTCTTACGAGCTCATACGTTCAATTTAACAACGATTGATATTTGCAGACATCTTTCTCACATTTAGAAGCAAGCGTATTTTTCTAAATAAGATTGCCTATAAAAAATTGCCGGGCTTAAGGCCCGGCAATTGATAAATAACGTATTACGATCGTTAGTTGCCTCGATTAATAATGCCCAACACGATAAAGCTCACCACAATCACGCCGAGAATCAAGATGACCAATGGGAGCAATTTATACATCTTGCTGGGTGATTTTTTGGCTTCGGGCTGAAGATGCGGCTTGGACGTTTCAAAATCCTCAGGCACCCGTTCACCTATGATGTGCTCTTTCTGTTCTTCCGGAGTTTTGCTCTCCTTAGTATCCATAAATACCTCCCGCGTTCCGGTCGAATAAAGGCGGTGCTAACCGCCTTGTGAGTAAATTAAAGATTCACGACATCAAACTTAACCTCTGGATTGACGTCGGCATCGTAATCAACATCGTCACGCTCAAACCCAAACAGTTTCAAGAATTCATGCTTATAACCAGCATAGTCGGTAATTTCGAATAAGTTATCGGTTGTCACTTCTGGCCATAGATCCTGGCACGCCTGTTGAACGTCGTCGCGTAGCTCCCAGTCATCTAAACGCAGGCGCCCGGCTTCATCAGTCGCTAATTCGCCCCGCTTTCCTTGGGCTGAGTAAAGCTGCTCACCAAACAGCCGATTCAACTGATCAATGGTGCCTTCATGCAGGCCCTGCTCTTTCATGATGCGATAAACCATGGCGATATACAGCGGCATCACTGGGATTGCCGCGCTTGCCTGGGTAACGACTGATTTCAGTACTGCCACGTTGGCACCGCCGCCGCTGGCTTTTAATTTGCTGTCGATAGCCGCCGCCGCGCGGTCCAGGTCTTCCTTGGCCTTACCCAGTGCACCGTGCCAATAGATTGGCCATGTGATTTCGGTACCGATATAGCTAAACGCGACGCTGCGCGCACCTTTTGCCAGCACGCCCGCTTGGTCGAGCGCTTCCATCCACAGCTCCCAATCCTCGCCCCCCATAACGGTAATGGTGTCGTCGATCTCTTGCTGTGTGGCAGGCTCAACTTCTGCTTCGATAATCGCGTCTTTATTAGTATCGATAGCGGTGGCGCGGTAGGTTTCGCCAATCGGCTTCAGGCTGGAGCGCTTTAGTTCGCCACTGTCAGGCAGTTTGCGCACTGGTGATGCCAGCGAGTAGACCACTAGATCGATCTCGCCCATGTCTTGCTTAATGAGCTCAATGGCTTTTTCACGCGCTTCATGGGAGAACGCATCGCCGTTAATCGACTTGCTATAAAGCCCCTCTTGCTTGGCAAACTTATCGAAGGCAGCGCTGTTATACCAACCGGCAGTGCCGGGCTTTTTATCGGTGGCAGGCTTTTCAAAGAACACGCCCAGAGTGTCGGCACCGTAGCCAAATGCCGCGGCAATTCGCGCAGCCAAGCCATAACCACTCGACGCCCCAATCACGAGCACTTTTTTTGGGCCAGCTTGTTTATCCAAACCGCGAGCTCGGGTCGCTTCAATCTGCTCACGCACGTTTTGTTCGCAGCCGACAGGATGAGTGGTGGTACAAATAAAGCCGCGCACTTTGGGTTTAATAATCACATCGAACCTCGTTATCAGATTGATTTTGCTTTTGACATCATAACCAGTGATATCGTCTTGCCATAGCAGCGTCGTATTCAGTGGGGCTATTCTAGCTGTCTCGGTGCGCCATGTCCGCTCTTGCGCCACGCCCGCTCTTCGCTTTTGCCCATCCATGAGCGATTACCTGACCTTGAGCTTCAGGGGCTTTCGCGTCACGATAGCGATTTAAGCACCGACTTCACATTTGAGGCGTCCATGAATGCACAGCAGCTAGTAGATGAACGCGGCGATCTGTGGCTAGCGCTAGCACCGCTGTGGCTCGATCGTGAACCCAGCGAGCGGGATTACACACGTATGGTCGAGGTCGTGCAGCGCTACGATATGACCCTCCATGAGCTAGAGTGGATGTTTCGCCTTGAAATGGCCCCGGTGATGTCGCGCTATCAACTTTCGATTGCTAACGAGTGGCGGCAATTTAATGATCGGAAGCTGATGCAGCAGTTGGTCAATCACAACCTGCGTTTAAAAGGCTGGCGACGCAAAGCCTGGGCACTGTTTTCTGGCTTAACCACGATGATGGTTCGCCATCGCTGGAACGCGCTAATGAGCCGTGTTGCCGTCACACGTGGGGAACAGGTTTAGGGCGTTCTACAGACTAACGTTATGGATAGGCTTGATCTAAGGCTTTTTCCAACGCCATGCGCAGTGGGCGACCATGGTCGCGAGGCCCAAACCGGGCAATGACCTTGCCATCACGGCCCACTAAAAACTTGGTGAAATTCCACTTAATGAGTTGCGTGCCCAGCAGGCCAGGCGCTTCACGTTTGAGTAATACAAACAGTGAATGGGCATCTCTGCCATTGACGTTCACTTTCTCCAATAGCGGGAAACTCACCCCAAATTGCTGCTCGCCAAATTGACAGAAGTCTTTAGCACTTTCTGGAGACTGGCGGCCAAACTGATTACACGGAAAACCGAGCACAGTGAAACCACGATCCCTGTAGCGCTGATAAAGCGCTTCTAACTCGCTTAGTTGAGGGGTAAAACCGCACTGGCTGGCAACATTCACCACCAGCAGCACTTGGCCACGCAGTACGCGCAGGTTAAACGGCAGTCCTTGGTGGGTATAACAATCTTGGTCGTAAATTTGCATAAAACCATCAACCCCTTGAAGCGTATGGATTTTTAAGACATTTTGTAAGTTACGAACCCCATCCCATACCCCATTTTTAAAACTAAGAAGAATACCCTGCGCATAGGTCACTACTTGAAGGTGCATGATAATTCTGACGTATAGATACACCATACAACACTCATTGATGCTATGAAATTCGCAAAATTCGAATGCATAGCTGATGTGTTCTCTGCCGTGCGAACGTCAGCTTTTTTCTTATACGCGCCATTTCATTGCCTGCATCACACACCGCGCTCTGAATAGAACCTGAATTGCATCCATTTCCTTCCCTGTGACTCGTTTTAAAACCATTTAAGATGCTTACCTATACCTACCTACCGGGTGCTTTCGATAAGCTTTAAATTGGCACCTGTGGTTTATACAACGCATTCCCATATTTCACATTCATTATGTATCGCTTGGTTAGGTAGCAATAACTCCCGTACGCAACCCTCTCATACTTATTGGTCATATGTAGCTATTTAGTAACAACCATAATTATAAAATTTAATTAGTTAATTATTAATATGAGTTTACAAGCTTCATCTATTAAACCAAAAAATAAAATCGTCATGTAGCAACAGCTAATGCTTGAATTAATAAAATATGTATATGTGTACTTAGTTACAACAGACCATATGCACATTCATAGCTATCCCCGATTCATGTATAAAGAACTGAATTTGTGTTACGACCAGAGGGAGTCACGCGAATTCCCTAGACAACGATGCGTAGCGAGTTGGATAGCATTACAATTACTAGATGGTTATATCTATTGCGAATGCCGTGTATGCCCTTCGGCCATATCACGTGCAATCATCAATACTCATTAGCGGGTATACACCAACCCACCCGTAATTCGTATTAATAATTGCATTTCTTCATTGCTTGGGTATTCATTAACTTGGCCTTTTCTTTTATATCAATGACTTAAAATATTAAAGTGTAACATTTAAGTCTATAATACTCTTATAGGGTATAACGTTACGTTTTGTGTTACATAATTGGTATGTGGCAACGGAAATTAAGGCATATGCTACGATTTAATGGGATTTATCGAGCACCCACTAGGCAGATACCCATAAACGCATAAAACGCCTCATTGGGGCTATGTGCAGAATCCAAATAGCTATAAAATTATCACGTAATCCAAGTCATACATTCAATTAATTAATTACTGAGACCATCGTCGCTTTACTAACAGCAAGAAAACTGTACCCACAACGAACTTGCTAGTAATTTTTTGATTGTATTTCTTTAGCTCTGTCAGTGTGTACATTTTGGAAACATATTATTTTATTTTGTACTATATAATTACTATGAAAGAAAAAAGTATAACTACTGCTTTAATAATCGATTTTTATGCATCAGCATGTCTAAACAATTATTTCTTAAGGATTGAGCTTACAGTACCGTGGTGTAGTTTTCTTCCTACTTCTTCTTCAATATTTTTTGCTATCTCACGATAGCTTTTATCAGGAAACTCCTCCGCGTACTTTATTACTATTTCTTCTTGTTGAGCAGTAAGCTTGTTAGGTGCATAACGTTTATCTTCTAGCAGGCTGTAGATTTCATCTAATGGCTTGCTCACATTTTTACTAATGATCGCCTTCCACTTTCGATACTGATGCGTAGAGATATCAACTTTTTTACATGCTTGAACCTGGGTAATTCTGTTGCCCTTCTTTCGCCATTTCCCTTGGTATTTTATTTGCCTATCCACAGCTTTAACTGCTTCGTAGCGATCTTTTCCTGTGATGGTCATAGGTCCTCTAGCATTCACTAATAGCCTAATTTTCAAGCTGGATAAGCCAATTTACACATTATCCATATTTTGGCTAATAAATACTACCATCACACTGCTTTCAGGCTGATCTTCTTACCCTCCACAAACACTAAACAGGAGCATGATTGAAAGAGATTTTCAAGCTGTTAGCAAGAATGTACGTGGGTGAAATAAATATTGTTTCTTATAGATGAAATGCAAACTTAACACATAAGGTGACTTTTGCAAATGCTGTATGGAACTTGGAGTAGATGTTCTTTTTAAAGAATGTCTTGTTGGTTCCTTTTGTCTGAATTTAACAAAAAGCACAAAGCACATGACAACAAAATATACAAATAATTGTTAACCTTAGATCAACTGAACAATATATAAAACTCAGCATGATTAATAAACCAACTCATCAAATGGTGGTTAATAATAACACTAAATCATACAAACACATGTTCACTGAACGAACATTACATCGGAGATGACTATGAATAATTTAGAAAAGACAAAAGAGTTAAACTATATGAATGAAACACAGGTGAAAGATTTTAGACAAAATACAATATCACTAATTCATTCCAATGAATGGTTTTATTTTTTCACTCTGACATTTAAACACCAAGTAAAATGCCGCATACAAGCCGGTGAAATTGTAGAAAAATTTATCAACGTTTTGAGCTCTATGGCTTTTGGTAGTCGTTCAAAAAAACGAATAAATTGCTTCCCCGTTATTGAGTATCATAAGTCTGGTGTTTTACATGTTCATATTTTGTTAGAAGATGTTGCAAGTCGAATCACAAATGAAAAAAAAGCCCAGGACTTTCATTTGCCTGAAAAAGTACATGAGGCCTGGATGCATTGCAGCTCCAAGACGGCATCACCACTTAAATCCGTTACTGTAGGCAATAGATGGTTTTGCAAGATAGATGATATAGACGGCCTTGCAAACTACATCACAAAAGAAATGGAACAGAAGATAAACCCTGTATTAATCGAACAAATAATTATTAATGGAAGGCGCATATAGCGCCTTTTTATATTTTCATTACAAGCACGACTTAACACCATTTAATTTTATTGGTGTTTTTTGTTCTTTGCTTTATAATAAGGAGCTAATTTCTATCAGCTTTATAAGCTGGTAATTAACATGAGGAGAGTACTATGTCTGATTTCGCAGGGGTCTTCTTTCGCTACGTAACTATTCTCCAGTCAATTCCCTCTTACCCACGTTACATCACAACGCCTGAGCTACTACAGCTTCTTGAGCACCGTGGGATTTATCTTACGCAGCGATCTATTCAGCGTGACTTGTCAGAACGCTTAAGCCTTCATTTTCCTATTATATGTGACGAGTCTACACGACCTTATCGATGGTCTCTGGATTATCAGTATCAAGTCGATTTAACCGTCCCAAGTAACTGGTCAGCTGATTTCAGCAATTCCCGATTCTTATCTAAAGTAGCTGCCTAACACCTATTTTGAGGCCATTTCTTGTCGCACTCACAAGCTATGCTGTTCATTTAAAAAATGAATAGTGAGCTTAATATGAAAGAAACCGATATTCCAACTTGTCATGACAAGCACGTGTTATCGGTTCATGTAGACGTAGATAGCAATGGCGGCGGTGAATTATTCGGATATAGTAGTGTATCTATCGCTATTGCTTCTCCGCAACTTCAGTACCTTGACGTGGTGGGCTGTACTTCATTAGCCCATCTGGATTTATCACAGTGCCAGCCAGACTGTCACATCACTCTTCAAAATTGCCCTTCCTTGCAGTTCATACACGTCCCTAAACATGGCAACGGTGCCGTTCTTCACTTAGATAGTGGACATCACATGCCTTTTTTGAAGGTGGAAGGTTGTGTGGATCATTTTGATGCTTGTTGGGTATCAGGGCAGTGCTCGGTCAAAAGTGTTGGGGCTCCATGGCAAGGTGTATGGATCAGTCACCACCTCACGAACATTTCCCAAACTCCTTTATCACTTGATTCTGAGTGCTGGATCATATTATCCCCCGCAACGCCGCACCTTGTGATTGACGCCCCCCAGGTACGTTTTTGTTACCTCTCAGGTGGTAGTCAGCTTGAGACCTTGTCCATAGTATCCCTTAGCAGCCAACAGTCTCAGATCGAAGCACAGGCATTGCCAGAGCTATGTTCAGTTGATATCCATCCACCCACCACAAGCCTTTATCTGCGTGACTGTCATTCCCTTATGAAACTTTCAGGGGGCGTGACCGATATACATCTATCTCATGTCTCACAACGGGCTGATATCTTACAAATAGAGATGACTAGCGAACGATTGATGCTGTGTCATTCAGACGTTGAAGCGTTGGTCATCAAAGAGCCTACCGAGTTGTCACTGTTGCACTGTCGGCCACTTAACAGAGTATCGTTAGCGCCGATGACAAACATTTATTGCGAAGGCGCGGTACCAGAATCATTAATCGGTGTTGCTACCGTCGTTGTGGATGAGTCGATGGTCAAATCGCTGGTCAGTGCTTATCCACAGCACTCAGACGTCATAATGGTAAAACTGACAAAGTTGATCCCGTCAATGTCGCCGTCAGGGCCTTGCGTCAAGGCGTTACAGCTCCTTCAGAAATTGAGCGAACTGGATGCCCCCCTGGAACAGCTTTGGAAAATTCGCCTTGACCTATCAGCGATGCATCTCGCGTCGCGTACAAAACGTCGACGTGATTCAACTTCTAAGACAGCTATCGCTTTAAGCCATTGGAAGTGGCAATTGCCAGATGATCTATGTCGGGAGGGCTGGCAGTCGGACTACCAGCTATGGGCTAAATGTGCTCCGGTAGTGCCCGAAGCATTTTACTATCGCCATGCCATGGTGAGAGCCTGTGGTAATAAACCTGATGGATTGGCCATGCAGACAGTAGTTTATGCCATGGCGCGGCATTCCAACTTTACTCATACCGATGAGCTCGATCTGTGGTGTGATGTCATGGACGTCATGGCGACCAAAGAGCCGTTAAGTGTTGTTAACTGGGCATTACAGGCGCGAATGTTAACTGCACGCTATGGAATGTATCAACGATTGGATCGTGCTTATTTAGCTGCATGTGAAAACCTTTTGCATCTTAAAGATTTATTAGATGTTCTGGCGAGAATTGGATGTCATCACCCCGAAGTTCGTGCATGCCTCTTAAACATCGCACAACGCCCTTGGTACTGGCGGGAAGAGCGTTGCGATAATGCACGTCAAGCAGATAACTATCGTGCTAAAGCGATAGCCCTGGCGATTTCACGGGCAGACTGACTAAAAATAGCGAAAGCGACAAGTGGCGTCGTGTGAGCTCATTACTCTAAAGGGGTCACACCATTAAAAGGGGACGCTATGTCGCTTGCTACTAGTTTTATCCAAGCTCGTCGTATCATTGAAGTACAGCTACAACAGTTGTGGTCGTCTCCCAATTCTGCCCAACAAATTGCGCCAATTATGCTTTGGGGAGCACCTGGCATTGGCAAAAGCCAACTTGTGCGTGAGCTCTGCCTGCTGCTTGACATTGATTTCATTGATGTTCGTCTTTCTCAGCTAGAGCCAGTGGATTTGCGCGGTATCCCCGTGCCCGACGGCGACAAGGTTAAATGGCTAGTAGCAAGTTCATGGCCTAATGATCCTGCCAGCCGTGGCATCTTGCTGTTTGATGAGCTCTCTGCAGCGGATCGCTCACTGCAGGTGGCAGCCTACGAATTATTGCTGGATCGTCGTCTAGGCGATCTCTACACCCTTCCTGATGGCTGGCTAGTTATGGGCGCCGGTAACCGCGCCGAAGATCGTGCTGTTTCTGTACCCATGTCATCAGCGCTTGCGAATCGTTTGATGCATTTAGAGATCAAAGCCGATATCGAAGCGTGGGGCGATTACGCCGTCTCTAAAGGGCTGCATGCGGATGTGGTGGCATTCTTACGCTTCAAGCCCGAGTACCTGCTAGTCAATGACACCAATCTTCAACGTGGATGGCCATCCCCGCGATCCTGGGAACGGGTGGCCTATTTGCTTAAGGCGGATATCAAGCTTGATGACATTTCCCAACGATTGATGATTGCAGGACTGGTGGGCGAGTCTGCATGTACAGAATTCATAGCTTTTCGGCAGATGAACCATCAACGTTTCGATATTCAGGCGATGTTACGCGGCGAAATTGCCGTCGCGATTCCAGAGCGTATCGATCAGCAGCTAACCTTCTGTTCGTCGGTGGCGAATTATCTATGGAAAGACGACGTCAACCTTCAGGAACAACGCCTATCGGTTTTCTTCGACATCAGTTCACAGCTTTCCTGTGACCTCGCTACGCTGATGCTGATGGATGTGCTACGGGTGAGTGATAACACCAGTGCCGATAACCGTGCTGAGCGCGTGTTTGCACACCCTGATTTTGAGAACTGGCTGAAGCACCATGGCGTACCGATGGAACATATCACCTCAGAGGCCAACCTTGGCTTGCCTGAAGGTCGCTTCGCTACCGCCAGTGCTCGCCATGCTTCCCTGAAACCAGCGAACGAATCAGGGAAGCAATCATGATGAAACCATCAAACATTCTTCCCATCCGTGAACCTACTGCAGAAGAACAGACAACCAAGGTCCAACAACACAATTTATGGCGACAAGAAATTCGCAACTGGCTGATCGCTTATCCATTAACAGCTAAGCTAGTGATGCGGCTAAAACTGGTAATGGTCGTGGATTCCCGAGTGCTGACGGCTTGCACAGATGGGGTCAATGTTTTTATAAATGCACACTTTGCGTCTCAATGCTCATCAGCACTGCGCCGCTTCGTATTGGGACATGAGCTCTATCATGTGCTGCTGGGGCATTTCATTCGCCAATATGGACGTGATCGCCTGTACTGGAATTTAGCTGTTGATGCGGAAGCTAATTACCGATTAATGCTCGATGGCCTATCGATGCCGACGGATGCTGTGTTCTACCCTGCCCAAGCAGGCCGTAATGCTGAGACGATCTACCAGTGGTTGCTAAAACACCCTCGTCCCGACATTGATGCGCCGTTTGATATTCACGGGGAAGAACTGTTTGCACCGGCTACTATGGATGGGGGTAGCAACGTCTTAGTGGTTGATCCAGATTTTGCCCCTCTTCGGGTCGACAATGACATGGCTCGTCTGATTACCCAGCACTGGCAGGAAATAGTGTTGAAAGAGGCACAGCAGACGTCACCAGGATCGATACCCGACGGGATGAATTTGATAGTGAGTAATATCGCTAAGCCACAGGTCAATTGGCGAACGGCCCTTCACGATTTTCTTCTACACCGCAGCGGATGCCAGCTAACCTGGAATCGGCTCAATCGCCGCTATCTTGCACAAGGGCTCTATCTACCAGGTCGACAGGGCAAGGCTTTATCTCTCATGTTGGCCATAGACACCAGTGGCAGCACACAACGTCAATTGCCATTGTTTATCGCTGAGCTGCAAGCCCTACTGACATGTGTCGAATATGTCGAAATACACCTGATCGAGTGTGATGCAGACATCCAACGCGAGCGTATCATTAATCATGTACAGGAGCTGCATGAAATCGGTAGTGATAATGGCGATGGACTTACATTGCGGGGAGGTGGAGGAACCGACTTTCGACCTGTGTTCGAACGAGCCAACGACATCATGTCAGAATGTTTGCTGTTCTTTACCGATGGGTTTGGACGTACGCCAGAGACAGTGCCGAATTTTCCGGTACTCTGGGTTATCACGGAAGACGGCAAGGTACCGGCATCATGGGGACAAGTAGTTCGTCTCGAAGACGAATGAAGCTAATCAATCAATTCGGCAATGAAGCCATTTAAAATTTATTCAGCACCATGAACCATATACTGGGGAACCTAGCATGGTCCACGTGCAGCAAAATATTATTTTTTATTTGATGTCTTTAATGTTATCGAACGCCTCTTTAGGTGTGAAAATACCGGCACCGATAAAAAGTATTAAAAATAAACCAAACGCTGAAATTATTGTAATTGTTGTGTCTTTAAACCTAAGGTGCGTACACATCACAGCGATAGTTGAGAAAAGAAGGCCAACAACAAAAAGATAAGCCGAAGCACCCTGTGATGGTTCGTAAAACTTCATGAACGCTAAAATAACGAAAACTGCAATAATTGAAATAACCATACTTATCAATGGCCAGTCAAATTTTATCTTAGAATTTTTCGGACTAGGCGTTATTTGGGCTTTCAACAAATTACCATCAAAGTTGTGATTTTCAGCAAAATCTTTAATCACACGAATATCTTCAGCAAGCTTAGCAATCTGATCGACGGGGATGTCTCTTTTACCTGTCATTACGTCCACTCCCCTGTGACGTAGACACTACTCTTCTAACATCTTCCAGAACAGCGCTTCCTGACCATGCTTCAGGGTGATCTTCACCTTTTATAACAACGATCCTATTTCCTTCTAGGTATAAACTTGTACCGGAAAACTTTACCCCCTCAATATTGCCACCGACCAACTTCTGAGGTATCTCAGAAAGGACGCGACCAATAGTTGGTCTTACCTTTCCAATAAGCTCAGTATCATCTCCTTGGTTATTCAGGAAAAATTCAAAAACTGCTCCATCGCCTTCAACCGGATGTGCTACTGACCTTACCACTATTCCTTTAACAAGAAATGCGTTTATATTACGCTTAAATAATTCGACGTATTTTTTTAATCTTGAATTCTTTTTCATACATTCACTTTAGTAAGAAAAAACAACAGTGGTAACGAGGTGTAGCTTGTTCTTCGTCCCGCTGACCGCTTTGAAATAAATTAATTGGGAACTATCGAAGACAGCTCTCTCGAAATCTGGATTTTATAATGCCTCTGAAGTTCACTAACGTTGATGCCCACAACCTTGCGTACTGCACCTAATGAGTACTCCAACTCTTTCACAGATGGATTGACCGAGGTCGTATTCATATAGTGGCGGCAGGCTTGAATAATGGAAGGAACGATAACTGCTAAAGGCGACTCCGGAAAAATTTCACCCCTCAGGGCAGTCAATGAAGTTCTAAGCTCCTTCAAAGAATCTAATACGTACTCACCATTTTCATTTTGGAAAGATTCGAAGAAGGCGCCGCGATCCTCAATAAGATGAACAACTCTACGGGCCAAGTCTTCATCACTGCTATGATCTAGAAACTGTAAGATCACTCTCTTTTCACCTTCTAAGCACTCTTTCATCAGCGCTTCATGGTCTCTCTTCCACTTTCTCAATTCGGTCTCGCGATACCCATCCCCTCCATTCTTATCGATAAGGGTAGCGCAGGACGCACAAAGCCAAATTGCATTATTTATACTTTTTCTTTCAGAAGGTGTTTGAGACATAACATATCGAGAACCACCAGATGAAGCCGCGCAAATGTGGGCTGCTTCACCTATTTTGAGTGATAAATGAGGGGCGCCTTGATCAGGTCCAATCGTAATCCGATGGCAGCCAGGGTTACTGCAGAAAAAAGCTGCTCTTTCAGCAACCTTTCTCACAGTGGTCACACTAAAGTTGTCACGGTGATCTTTGCTCATATCCACATCTGCTTGAGTTTTTGGGACTTCTACTGTGCAAATTGTTCCGCTTGGGTGCAGACTCTGTAACTACAACGGCACCGGAGGTTTGGAGTTTGGCCTTTTAACATCTCAAAGCGAAGCCGCATAACTGTAGGCCTCGGAGATTAAGTCGATGTGAACCGCCCCGGTTATTCCGGAGACCGGTTTGTTTGAGTCAGGCAGCTTCACCCGACTCCTCCAATTGACGATAATACGTCCTTTCTCGTTCTGCTGGTGGAACGTTTCCGATAGGCTCCAGCAGTCGGCGATTATTGAACCAATCAACCCATTCCAGCGTGGCATACTCAACGGCATCTAGTCCCCTCCATGGGCCACGATGATGGATCACCTCCGTTTTGAACAAGCCGATGATGGTCTCTGCCAGCGCATTGTCGTAGGAGTCGCCGGTGGTGCCGACTGAGGCATTGATACCCTCGTCAGCCATACGCTCGGTGTAGCGGATCGAGAGATATTGGCTTCCCCTATCACTATGGTGGATCAACCCTTGTCTGTGTTTTCGTGCCCACAGAGCTTGCTCTAGAGCGTCCAGCACCAGTGCTGTTCTCATCGACGTCGCTACACGCCAACCCACGATACAGCGTGCATAAACATCGATAACGAACGCAACGTAAACGAAGCCAGACCAGGTAGCGACATAGGTAAAATCGGCCACCCAAAGCTGATTTGGACGCATGGCCGTAAAGTCACGTTTCACTAAATCAGGTGCCCGTTTCTGGCCGGGATCACTGATGGTCGTGAAGGGGCGTTGGCCTCGCACCACGCCGCGAATTCCCAGGCGGCGCATGAGCCGCTCTACAGTGCAACGAGCAACATTAACGCCTTCACGGCGGAGTTGCCGCCAGACCTTACGGGCACCGTAGACGCAGAAGTTATCTTCCCACACTCGCTGAATCTCAGCGGTAAGAAACTCATCCTGCCGATACCGGTCTGCCCGCCGTTCAGGATCAGCTTCAAGTGCCTTGTGGTGGTAATACGTCGATGGGGCGATTGGCAGTTGGCTACAAATCGACTCGACCCCGAACTGAGCACGATGCTCGTCGATAAATGACACCATCAATTGGGTTTGCGGTCGAGCTCCGCCTGGGCGAAAAAAGCAGCCGCCTTACGGAGAATTTCATTGGCACGCTTCAATTCGGTATTTTCACGCTCTAGCTGCTTGAGTCGTTCATTTTCAGGCAGGTTAGCCGAGCTATCTTCCTGCGTGAGTTCTGAGCGTTTGCACCAGGCTCTTAAGGTCTCTGGTGTACAGCCAAACTTGCTGGCAATGGAGCAGATCGCCGCCCACTTGGACGGGTATTCGCCTTGCTGTTCAAGGACTAATCGAACAGCTCGCTCCCGGACTTCTGGGGAATATCGTTTTGGTGAGTTCATAACTCCATCCTCTCAAGATATGGAGTCTCCGGTAAAGCCGGGGCGGTTCAATGATTTCCTGAGCATCAATTCTGCTCGATTGGCTATCGTGGTCCACGATGACTCATCTGTAACCAGGCTTCGCAAAAGAATCCCTTTTCCCCTTATTTCTGGCCATAGTAAATACCCGTTTTCGAGATCATCAACGTAGTTGTTGTCGTAAACCCAGACTCCAATAGGAACGGCCGCACCTTTAAGAAACTGAATAATGTTACTGGTGTTGTAGTAGCCGCCGCCCGTCCCCTGAAAAGCCAGAGAGCCTCGATCGAACACAAACCATTCACCCGTAGCGGAAGATTCAAGCACAACACACATCAAGTTGTAGTGAGACGACGGAGAGCGTTCAATCAGCAAGGAGACAACAGGCTGGCTAACCTCTTTTACAAAGGAAGGGAGATCATAGTGTGCATCAAACGTCTTGAAACGACGGATGCGTGCAGGCCTAGATTGCGGTTCAATCAGCTGCTGTGGCTGAGGAGATTGATGTAATTCAGGCATCGGATGACCCTCTGGCTTCAAAACAACTTCGAGCTTGTTCGCAAGCCAGCTCGCGAGAACTCCTAGTCCAAAATCGGTGGGAGTCAATTAGATAATCCCCTAATATCAATAGCTTAGTTTCGACCACTAGGTATTAAGAACGCACATTTCGATATAGAAAGTGCACGAGAGCGTGCTCAGATATTTTATAGCAAGTCGCATTACACCTAACCTACTAAAACAAATAAAACTAAGTATTGCTCGGCAGTATAGCAGCAACCACCTACTCGCTGCATACCACTGAATAACAAGCATGGTGCACTTATCTGCTAGCCCGCTTTGGATTGGAAGCAGCCAAACATACACGATAACAAACGTTTAAAGGTGCAATTTCAAAGGTCTTTTATATATTAATGTATTGCTGACCCTAGTAGGATGTTCGAACTGAATAAAAAAACTCTGTCATATAGGCGTAAATTGATACTGACTGGTGCAAGAGCTATCTCATCTCGAAATTAATCACTTGCACAGCCTGATAGCCCAGCGTATGTCTAAACATTAATCAATATTAAATTATAATTAGATGATGACTCTGTACAGTTTTACCCTAAACAATAAAAAGCCTAACTGATGCGTTTTTCAGCGCGTTGAACGGTACTCACACCACATCCAACGATTTCTGCTGTCTTGCGTATGCTCAGCCCATGACGACGAAGCTCAGCGATGCGTGCATGGAGGGCATCATTTACAGGGCGACCTTTGTAACGCCCTTCCCGCTTTGCTTGGTCAATCCCTTCGCGCTGACGGCGACGACGGTCCTCCCAATCCTTATGTGCGACTGCAGCAAGCATATCCATAAGCATTGAATTAACGGCATCCAACATTCGACCAGTAAAGTCGTCACTGTTAGACATTCGCAGTGCTGCATGACTTGTTGGCAAGTCTAGTGACACTACACGTAGCCCTGCGCTCTGTATTGCACCTTTGAGCCGGTTCCAATCAGGCTTGGTTAAGCGGGTAAGACGGTCGACCTGTTCTACAAGCAAAACATCTCCATACTGTGCATCATCAATCAAGCGAGAGAGTTCGGTACGGTCGACCTTGGTACCACTAGCATTTTCTGTATACCACGCTGCCACCTTGAATCCTTTCTCCTCGACAAATGAATTTAACGTTGCACGAGCACGGCTCGCATTTTGATCATCAGTTGAGGCTCGGAGATAAGCGCGAATAAATATCGACTCTGCCATATGTTCATCTCCAAGCATCAATGTAGTCATTTGAGTGTGTTCATAATACATGTAGTCTTATGGGTTGTAAATGCATATATATGAACACAGCTATACATACACGTGGGGTGTGTTCTCTCAGGTATGCTCAAATGAAATAGTATTTGGAATGCTGAAATAATAACTTTCTACAAAAGTAGCTTAGCGTAATAAAAAAAATCAAGTAAACATAATTATTGGAATTTAAGTTATTAGCAACATAATCAACTACTAATAATTAAGTTTGATAGCCTCTCTTGGATAGTTAGAGAGGCTTCACGAATGGCAATCTTATGCTTTGCTGGCAATATCATCTATTGCATCTAGCAAATCACCAACTGTTGTGAACGGATTTAGAAGATAAGGTTTATCAATATCGAATTCTGAAGAATCAATTGTGGCTTGATTCATTGCTTTAGCTCTCGTTCTTGCGGTGCTAATCTTTGCGCTTATTGCTTCAAAAATTTTAGTGTCAGCTTTCTCGTAATCCTTTATGCCTAGTTTCTTCAAACCGTTTTTTAAGCGGCTATTTTTCAAAAGATCATCATAGCTTAGATATGACGCGTTAAACTTGTCACAAACATGTAGAAGTATCCATAGCTCAAAACAAACATTACTTATGGCGACTTTAACACCATTAGCTTTTGCTTGTGCAAATGCTTGCGCGTGTAAATGATTATCATATTTCGCTGGAGACTCCCTATCATAAACAACCCAAATAGAGTCATGCTCGGGGATATCGCTGTTACGCTTTAGCTTCTTTGCTTCTTTAACCAATTGCACAGGTGTATTTTTGTTTGTCTTTTTGATATCAATTAGCTTCAATCTTCTCAAATTAGGATGTTCTTTATTAACATAGCCGTTTATATATAAAGGCTCAGTCTTAGCGCCTTCACAGAAAATATGAATTACAGGCAATAGCCGTTGCGTATCTTTTTTATTAGTTCCTCTTTTTTTAGGCATCCTTATTCTCCGAGTTCAAGCTAAGAATGTCGCTTATCGCCTTATAGTTTATTTTCGGTATACCTCCAAATCTACCGTCATCGTACCACCTTCCAAAAGGACTATCTATTTTGACTAAATTTTTATCAAAATCTTCTAGTGAAACTAAAGTTGTCACACCTGATTCTTTTTCTGCTATCCACACTTGATCACGTCTCAAGTTTTCCGGAGACATCAAGCTTACATTATGTGTTGAGAAAATTAGTTGCGCACCTTTCGTGTTTAATCTCTCATCATTAAATATTTTGATAATCAATTCGGCCAGATGTGTATGAAGGCTATGTTCAAGCTCATCCAAAATAAGAACACTACCGTCATCGATGGCTTCAATAATCATTGGAAACATATTGAATATTCGCAATGTTCCGTCTGACTCCATTTCTTCCGTAAATTTGCTTGTTTTTCCTTCTTCTCCTTCATGAAAAAAAACAGGCTTTTTCTTAAGGCTTTTTACTAACCTATTCAAAACCTCTTTTGGCAAATCAGTAGGAAATCTAAACCCAGACATATCCCTATCTTCATATTTTACATTATTTATACCTGTATCCACTTTAGATAGTATGCTTGATATTTTTTGAATGTTTTGAGTATTTTCTGTCCATTCAGGCATGTTTACCTGTTGGTTTAAACCGACAAATAACATATCATTTCTGAAATAATTGTAAATATTACGAATTAACTCAGGAGCATCTGCTGAATTTCCAGCTTTAGACAAATAGGTATTATTTTCAAAGAAAGCTATTTTTTTCCTACCACCTTTATACAATCCTCCAAAAGTGATTTCTTCCCAGGAATCATTTTCTTCTCTCGTAAATAAGTTTGCTTTTTGTCTGGATGGATAAAAATCTAATGATTCACCAATAATCTTATGGCTTAAAAATGAAACTTTATAAATATATCTAAGACCATCTTTAGCAAAAAATTCTATTTCAAAAGCAACAGGGGCACTTTCATTTTCATCACATAATAAGTATGGCTCATAGCAAGGAATCTTATCCCCATCTTTCAGGTCACCGCTAATACATGCTATATATTTTAAAGCTTCAAATGCTTTTAAAAGATTGCTTTTCCCAGACGCGTTAGCACCATATATTCCAGCTGTTTTTAAAACACCAATTTTTCCTTGATTAGGATAGGCTACATTACCTGACAAGTGTTCAGACTTACTTTCAGCAAATAAGCTGAAAACTTGTTCATTTTTAATTGATCTAAAATTTGATATTGTGAAATCTATGATCATTTTCAAGTCTCTAAATGATGCTTTACGATGAATTTTCTGCGCAAAAGCTTCCAAGAAATGATTCTAGCATTGTCTTAAGGCGATTGCCTCAAAGAATTTTAGAGTTTCAATACGATCCATCAGCCACCAACGTAAGGCTGACCACCCTTATACACGGCGCGAATCTGTGCCCTGGTGAGGTCGCAGAAATGCTCAATTTAGGCTTGCATAAAACATACGAGCAGATGACTTCATGTGAAGAGACATGTTTTCATTTAAAGCTGTGCAAGGAAGAAAGATTAGACGTTGATAGTGATGGCGTGACGTGTGAATCGATCTGCAACTGATTCATGCAAGCCCACAGCAGAGGTAAAAATCTGATCAGTGCGCCCCCAGCCTGAGACGAGACGAGACGAGACGAGACGAGACGAGACGAGAAACGTTAGGCTGGATTGATCAACTCTTCTCCTTGTCCTTCAGCGGGTTTATTCACTGAGGTGCTGACAGGCCAGTGCTCGATTAATCCAGCATCAATATTCTGTATCATGTTGTGGGTAGTCTCTCGATCCGTCAGATCAGGTGCTAGCCAAGGGGCAAGGCAATCGTCATTAAGTATCAACGACATACGATCATGCGCTTCAGCAGCACTACCACGCGCAGGTTCGGTGAAGATTGCACAGCCTAAGCTTCCATCGCCTCGCTGGGAAAATATACCAGCGAAAAACAAAGGCTTTTCATCAGCACGTGCGAGGAAATGCGGTTGCTTAGGGCTTGTATCTTTGATCCATTCATACCATCCGTTGGCGGGGATCAAGCACCGATGCTTGGCAAAAGCTGACTTGAAATAGCCGTTAGACGCTACTGTCTCAACCCTGGCGTTGATAGGCTGACTGCCCGTTCCTTTTGGCCACGCTGGTCGATACCCCCACCACATATCATCGATAATCGGCGGCTCGTTTTCTGACAGCTGCTTCACGACAGTAATCCATGTGCCGGGAGCAATATTATAACATGGTTGCACTACACGCTCAGGCACAGTCGCGCCGACTACTGTGGCCAACTGTCTAATGGGGTGAATAAAGCAAATCTTCCGCACATGATTGAATGATAGCCGATAAATTGCGCCTCACATCCCGCCGCTTCTTATCAATGCTTGCGGTCTCCCCTTCTGATCGCTTATCGTCTGCCCTTGTACTGTATATATTATCAGTATTTAAGGAGGAGCTTATGTCTAAATCATACGAGCAATTAGTCAAGCGAGTGCAGCGGGCAATCAATAGTCCCGGCGCGCAGTCGAAGCACTGGGTAGAAGTAAAACGTCAGGCCGAGGACGAACCGGAAGACTGGGCAAGGGTGATTTCAGAATTGGGCACTGTCGAGAACGTCACGCTCACGCCCATTGACGATGATGCCGAGCATGTAAGCATTAGCTGGAATCCCGAAGAGTCGATGTCATGAGTATGCATTTAACTGATTTGGGCCGCGTTGTACCATTGTCGTCTAAACGTTAGCTCTTGGCCGAAGCAGGATTACTAGTGCACGCTGCATTATTGCTCACCAGAGTGTAGAGGGAAAAATGGGACAACAAATTGATATAGCAAAATTTATAATGCTAAAAAAGCAGGAGCTTGGCGATGAGGATGACGCCTCAATTGTGAAGCTTGAAGTGTGCACCCAGTCAATTCATCGTTGGCTCCAGTATTGCGAGTATCATTATGTTAACCTTAAGGATGCAGCGAAGGAACCTAACTTGCGGTTTGATAGGATTTCAGTCTATCTACGAGCTGGAGAAACAGTGCCCGTAAGGTATGTTTACGAGGCTAATATTGCTGCGTTTCTCAATAGCTTGCATGCTTTGCTCGATTCATTCCCTTATTTGCTAAACCTCTTCATTCCGGTAAAGGATGATCCTGAGGTTGCAAGCATCAAATGGGAATTAAGCTTCATTAAAAAATATGAACAGATGCCTTTTTATAATGAACTGATAGATTTCTTGATGGATATTACCTTTCATAAAGTGAAGGGTTACGTGAACACCATAAAGCATAAGCACCTCATCAGAATTTCGAATAAATGGGATCACTTGGAATTCGAAGAATATAGCTACAAAAAGCCATGCCGTATTGAGCAGGGGAAACTTATAACTCAGTCCGAGATCGTGGCAGGTGAGAACGTAATATCCTTTATAGAAGAATGTTACAACGAATTAATTCCAAAACTTTTCAACCTTTGTAATAGCGTATTGTATTTTAAAGCTGCGCAACTTGCTAATGATCTATAACCAGTCGCCACAGTTCGCGGTCTGGTGTCACCGTACGCTCGTAAGTTACCGCTCACATGGAGACTGCATGACCAAGCCGTTATCCAAGAATATGATTAACGCATTGCTGGCTTTAAAAAAAGCATCTGAAACCCTGAAGTTAGATAAAGGTACTAACAAGGCGCTTGTCAATCGTGGCCTTGTTGATTCTGATGGCAATATCACGCTGCTCGGATCGATCAAAGCAATGGAGCACCTGCCTCTAAGAGAGCAATGCGGATTAATTTCAATCGAGCTATGCACTAGCCCCTGGGAATCAGGATCATCTCCTGAAATGTACTGTTACAACGCATTTGCTCGCGAAGGTTACATCGGTAGCTATTGTGAAGGCGGTGGAATCGGTACAGCAATCAAGGCACTCTGTCTTGATGCCCTTACTGAAGCTAGTATCTTTTTTGGAACCTGCATCGACGCTAGAGAGGACGCGTGTCTTAAAGGTGTTGCTGGCCTGTCGCACCTCGAGACAGAGAAGCTGGAAAAGGTTCTTAAGCAAATTCAAGAAACACCCAAGGTCAAGTACCTAGCTGCATTCTCAGAGATCATATCTCACAGTGTAATCCACGAGTGGCATCCTGGCCTCAGTATCGAATTCGCAGACGCTTTGTTTGATGCTGTTCCGAAATCACATTTTGAGCGACTTGCAAGATGGATTTCTAAAGCTCATGACCACCGCAACGGGTGGCCTGATTTGACTCTTATAAAAGATGGTCGTTTAAAATTCGTCGAGGTTAAAACGAGGGACAAGCTTCACCGCAGCCAGCTCGTAACTATTCCGGCGTTAATTCGAGAGATTGGCGCTGATGTTTCGGTTCTCCAACTGGTGAGAGCTAAGTAAGCCATGCATGCGACAAGCGCATGATGGGCGGCGTTATAGAGCATTTTTTACACACATAAATACACACTATGTAAAAACAAATACACTACATAAATATAACCTTAACAGGGTATTAAATCAGGCATTTATGAAATTGCATAGCAATTACTATATTCCCCTTCGTGTGGTTTATAAATTGAAATAACTGCACTATAAAACAGCAGATAACCATAACTATGGAGGGCATTAATTATTGGCAGCAACAGACATAGCAAGGTTATAAGCTGTACATCGTTCTAAAGTAGATCGAATGGTATTAGAAAATTCGTAATTCGCAGTATTATACTAATTCGGATATGGAAAACGTTTCAATAAAGATGATGTGCTGAATTATATACAATGCAAGCGCACATGAAAAATCCCCGCTGGGGGGCTTTTTCATATGTGATCATTCTCGCTCTTCAACAACCCAGCCCACAACTTCTTCATTGCCATGTTCAGCTTTCCATTCTTGTATTTTCTTATTGTTTCCACCTCGGGTTTCAACAAATTCACCCGTATGAGGATTTTTGTATACTTTTAAAGTACGTTTCTTTCGTCCGTCATCTTTGTTTATAGCTTTCTTCCCGCCCTTCTGCGCTGTGTAGCTGTGGTCAAGCATCTCACAAACATCACGTGAAACTTTACCGTATTCAGTCATCAAACGCGTAAGTGCGTCTTTAAATTCTAACTCTTGCTTCAGTTCTTTGTTATTTTCAAGCGCTTGAAGCTCTTCTTGAAGCTGCTTCAACAGCTTTTCTTTTTCCATATAATTGCTTAATACTGACATTTGCTCACCTTATCATTTTGAATTAATTTCAATCACATGTTTGATATTAATATTAGAATTGCAAAGGCGCAAGATGATAAGCATCAGCAAGATCATATCTGCCCTTGGTTTTCCCGATTTTTGACAATTGTTCACGATCATCTGCTGGTACTGCATCAAGCATCATTTGCTTATCTGCCCTTCCCGACGTTGTAGCGGCTTTTTTAAGCGCTGTGGGTGCTATTACAGCAACATCTATAGATGCATGCATTAATCGATTAATTATCACATAATGAAGCCCTGCAAGCGTTCGTGTCGCTTGCCCGATGCTTGTGCATAGCTAACCTCTACACGCACTGATGACACGCGGTACCAGCCACACAGAAATTCAATCCTGCTAGCGATCTCTGCAACACGTTGAAGCTGTCCAGCGCGTCTATTTTGTTCAATTTAGTCTCTATAATCTCGTGATGGATCATCACTTGAGAATCATTATTGAATATCACAACTCCTGTTTTTGTTAGTGATTGATCGATACCAGTAGTTTTTTCCATCTTCTATTTAAATTTATTCATTATGTAAAGCTCCAGAATGTGGCGCTATTTAACGAACTTTCGGCGGATATAAATTATACTTAAGATTTAACTATTGACGCTTAAAATCATACTAGTATAACTTACCCATCACTTAGTGACATCATCAAAAACCAGGAACTTAAAACATGAAAAATGATATTAAGCTTTTTATTATTCGCGGCATCCCTGGTTCGGGTAAAAGCACTACAGCATTGCGCATGCTTAATGAAAATATTGTTGATATTCATGTTGAAACTGACATGTATTTCACTGATGAAGATGGCAACTATCATTATGATTACAAAAAGATAAGGTCAGCTCATTTGTGGTGTATGTCTAAGACACTTGATGCGCTTTCGAATAACAAACGTGTTGCAGTATCAAATACGTTTGTTACAAAAAAAGAAGCTCTTGCTTATATCAACATATGCAAACTAAACAATATAAAATATAAGATTTTGAATTGCAACGGTAATTACAAGAACATACATGGGGTATCTGATGAGAAAGTAGCGCAAATGAAAGAGAGATTCCAGACACTTTAGATTGAGGTGAGTTAAAATGATTGATGAACATGAAATCATATGTTATTCGCAAGCAAAAATCAGGAAATTGAAATTCTATTACACGGGTAAAGCTTGTAAATACGGACATAGAGCACAACGCTATACTGTAGATAAACACTGTGTTGTATGTAAGAAAATTAAAAATCGAAAGTATTTAATTGAGGGAGGTTATGCACGAAAATATTATCGAGATAACCTCGATCATATAAGTGAGTATAGTAAAAAAAGATATTTGCTTAAAAAATTGGCGGGCGATACATAATGGATAAAGACATATATCTAATAACTGTTAGTCAAACAGCTAATTTACTAGCTGTTCATAGATCAACGATATATCGACTGCTAAGAAACGATGACGAATTCCCAAAAATTTATGATTTTCGTTTCGGTAAGCGTTTCAATAAATACGATGTTATAGAGTACATCAATAGTCGTAAAGCTGCCTAGAGTATCTAGTGTCAGATTTAGTGAATGGTTATAATAGTGGATACTTACAAATGAAAATGCCCCATCAAAGGGGCATTTTCTGTTATGGCTTTTATCAAGTAATTATTTTGCTGTTGCTTCTTGTACTATGTCTTTAATGTAATCGCTCCATGTTTGCAACATGACACGTCGTTCATCAAGATAATCGGCGTGGTTATAGCTACCACGAACTTTGTCTGAAGATGAATGAGCTAACTGTTTTTCAATAATATCTGATCTATAACCCCACTGGTTCAGCATTGTACTTGAAGTGGCGCGGTATCCATGAGGGCTAAATTTTAAATCACGCAACCAAGGTCGTGTTACTAATACAGCAGCATATACAGTAGTCAAACTCATGTTTTTATTTTTATCCCTAGGATGTGGAAAGACATACTCACTATCACCGGAATATTGTCTCATTTCATTAAACAGCTCGATTGCATAATCAGATAGCGGTACGACATGGGCTATTTTACGTTTCATGCGCTCAGGCCCAATTACTAAAATTTTCTTGTCAAAATCGATATCGCTATATTTCGTTTTGAATAGCTCAGCAGTACGCAGCATTGTCAAGACTAACAATCGATTTGCTATCTTCGTGCGATGCTGCACAGTTGAATTTTCGAACTCATTAAACAGTCTTTTCAACTGCGCATCATTCAAAGCAACTGAATGTTGAATTTGTGGACGCACTACATCAACTGACAATGTTGGGTCTGTTTCACAATTCAAATTACGGATTGCATACTTAAAAATAGAATGTAACCAGCCCTTCACTTTAACTGCCATAGTAGGCGCGCCACGTTCTTCAAGCGGTCGAAATAACAAGTACACGTCTTTAGATGTGACAGCAGCTATATGCTTATTCCCAATGTAAGGATATATGTCATTTTCTAACGATACCCGTATTTTTCTATTATGTTCGTCAGAGTATTTTGCTTGGATACTATCGAACCACTTTTCCGCTACATCACGAAATTTCTCATCAATACGATCAATTGCTGATTCAACTTGATCTTTTCTGATCTGTTTAGCAGCTACAAATGAACGCGCTTCAGCTAACGATACAGCCGGAAATGCTCCAATTTTGTGAAACGTGTCCTTAGGCTTACGTATGCGATGTAAAAACGTTTTTGTGCCCGTCTTGCGTACAAGCAAATACAAACCATTCCCATCATGTATTCGATAGTCTTTCTTATCTGATTTTAGATTTTTTATCTGCGTTGCCGTCAATTTACCCATCGCCGTACCCCTAGAATTTGTGGACTATTATATGGAACATTTTGGGCATATTACACATCTCATACCCCATTTGTACCCCATAATTTCTAAGATGCACGGCAACACCAAAAACACTCTGCGACAAACACATATATATTAAATTATATAATTCATATACTTACCGATATATTTGTGTTGCATACTGTAGCTACAGAACTATGTGCAAGTCTTGGTCGTAAATTTGCATCACTCGGCCCCACAAAAACCCAAACGGCATAGCTATCACCATGCCACGCCTTAGCTTTTTACACCAGCGGCCCGGCGACCACCCTTAGCGCCAGCGCGATGAGTAATACCCCGGTGATGCGGTTGATCCAGTGAGCACGCTGTTGCAGCCAGGGCAAAATACGGGAATGGGAAAGCACAACGGCCACCAGCACGTACCACCCGCCATCAATAATCATCGCCGTTAACACAATAATCGCTTTGGCCAACGCACTCATATCCGGCGTTACAAACTGGCTCAGTAACGCGACAAAAAACAGGATCAGCTTAGGGTTACCAAGCGCAACCAGCACGCCCTCTTTAGCAGCCTGCCCCCGGTTAGTAACAATCGCATCAGGCTGAAAAGCACCCGCTCTACCGGCCCGCAATGCTTTTACACCCAGCCACGCCAAATAGGCGGCACCGCTCCAGGTGATCAGTTGAAACAGGAGCGGAAAACCAGCGATCAGCGCGCCCAGCCCCCACACGGTCAGTAGCGCGTAAAAGCCTACGCCCAGGGTATGAAATATCGCTGCGGTTACACCGTTAAAGCGTCCACCGCCTAGCGTATGGCGCAGCACCAGTGCCAAGCTTGGTCCCGGCGACATAGCGCCCATGGCACAGATTGCGGCGAGTGATAGCCACAGTGTCAACGGCATGTCTGTTTCTCCCTAACGAGTCAATATCACATGGGGGGCTGGCAGCCAGTATACGTTAAGCCAGGCAACACGTCGGCAAGTGTCTATATAACGCTGTTAGCATGGGGCGCTGTTGGGTAAAATATGCTCTTTTCACATTCTTCAAAATCTCCGCCACCTCCACTCACTGCGAGGGGCGTTTGGATACTATAGGACGGCAACATGGGTAGGGCTTTTCAGAACCGCAAGGAATCCATGGCCAAAACGGCCGATGCAAAGACCAAGGTCTACAGCAAATATGGACGCGAAATTTACGTTTGCGCCAAGGCCGGTGGCACCGATCCTAATGGCAATCTGGCGCTACGCGGTTTAATGGAGCGGGCCAAGAAGGACCAAGTGCCTTCTCACGTGATTGATAAAGCACTCGACAAAGCCAGCGGCGCCGGTGGTGAAGATTTCTCAGCCGCGCGCTACGAGGGCTTCGGCCCCGGCAATGTCATGGTGATTGTCGACTGTCTTACCGACAACCCTAACCGTACCTTTGGCGACGTTCGCGGCTGCTTCACCAAAACCAAGAGCAAAATCGGCACCCCTGGCAGCGTTAGTCATATGTTCGACCACTGCGCCATTTTCTCCTTCGCTGGAAGCGATGAAGACGCCGTGCTCGAGGCATTGATGGAAGCCGATGTCGATGTCACGGACATTGAGCAGGAAGGTGATCGAATCACTGTTTTTGCGCCGCATACCGATTACGCAAAAGCCAAACAGGCGCTGTTAGATGCATTCGGCGAGATAGACTTTGAAGCTGACGAGATTCAGTTTCTGCCACAAACTACGACGCCGGTGGAAGGCGACGACGTAGCCATGTTTGAAAAATTCCTCGCCATGCTTAACGAGCTGGACGACGTACAAAACGTCTATCACAGCGGTGAGCTTCCAGAAACCAGCGATCACTAGTACTCACTCACTAGTAATCATTGTTTCTGGAGTATGAGGCTCCCGCCTCCTTGTTGGCATCCAACGCCGCATCCGGTTGCAGCATGGCTGACGGCACCCCTGCCGCACTCAGCAAGGCCTTACCGCGCACGGTGAGGTCGGTAATAAACAGAAACTGCTGGCGGGGGTCCACCGGATAGGCGCGTATTCGGTAATGAGTCCCCCAGGGTTTCTCTTCGGCTACGACAATGACCGGTTGATCGAACTTGAGATAGGCACTGGTCAGCGCAACGTCGCGCAGCGCTTTGCGTACCCAGCCTGCTTCATGTTCAGGATGTAGATAAAAACTTGCTACGCACTGCAGGCTGGTGCCGCCATTATTGGCGTTGTAGACCGCGTGATCCCAAAGTTTTAAATGCGGCACGTAAACCATATCATCATCAGGCGTCTGAATATCGACGGTACGTAAGCCAACGTGCTTGACCTCACCATAAGTATCTTCAATTTGAACCCAATCGCCGGGGCGATAAGGCAGCTCTGTCGCCGAGACAACGCCGGCAATCAGGCTGCTAACGTAATCTTTCATGGCAAAGCCAATGGCTAAGCCCAGCGCCCCCAGCAGGGTGACCATATTGCTCAGCGACGGCTCGATAATAATCGGCACAATGATGGCCAGCGCCGTTATTAAAATCAGTAAGCGCGTCAGTGGCACCAACGCAAATACGCGAAAGCGCAGTTGGCCGTGCAAGCGAGTAGCGAGCCAGTTAAGCCCACGCTGGCTGACAATAATCAGCACAATAGTCCCGACCAGCACCACCCCTAAGGTAATCAGCGCTTGGCTATCGATTTCGTTAAACAGTCGGGCGTATTTGGATTGTTCTTCCATGGTTGCCTCCGTGGGCCAATCACGTAAAGCGGGCTAGTTAAAGAGGATCTACCAGATAATTGCGTGATTGTAGTAATTGGCGAACGCTAGCGTGGCTTAGTGGCGCAACCTGCCACCGCCCTTCGTAGCTTGAGATAATCCCTTTACGCTGCAAAGCTAACCTGGCATTAAGCGCTTCATGGTGTGAGAACGGCAGCACCTTCCCCAGCGAGTGGTCATCCAGCCCACCATGAATCAATAACGCATGCAGCACCAACGTTGCTTTATCACCGGTATTGGTGGAAAGCTCAGCTTCAGCATGGGCATCGAACATCCATAATGCCTCTTTATCGCCAGCGGTCGGCTCACGAAGCCTCTCGCGCCAATAATGCCAAGCAATGCCGATATGACCACGGCAATGGGCGGCTAAGCGCTGCAATTCTTGATTAGGGTGTTTCTCGTTCTTGTCGCGTTTGGCTGTTGAGTCAGCAAGCACCTGTTTGCCAGTGCGGGTGCTGTAGACGGGCGGAGGCTGCCCTCCATGAGTCGCGATTTCTGCGAAATAGCGGGCCAGCTGCTCTCCCTCCATCGATTGCAGCGTATACACTGGCGCGCCGTCGATACCTATTACCTGCTGTAAATAGGCGTAGGTCCAGCTGTCACAGCCAATCACACCCTGACCCAAACGACCGCTTAACGCGCGTTCAAGAAACTCTCGAATGCCCTGGATGCCCTGCGTATGGCGTAAAAAGTAGCGCTGCAGGGCAGGGACTGCCCATTGCCGATGATGGGTACAACGCTCTACCCATTGAGTCCCACCCTCAGCCAGTTCGCTGAGAGTGGGTGGCGGTAAGCAGGCGACACTCTGCTTCTCAGCCCAATGGGTCACCACCGCATCATGACCGCTGTAAGGCGTAGTAATAAAGAAAGTTACCGGCGCTTGCAGGCTTTCAAGCTGTTGCGTTAATGCCCTCGCCGCGGGCGCCCAATCGATAGGAGGCACCAGATGCGCCAACCTTACTTCAGGTAACTTGCGCAGCTCGCTCTCATTTTTTACCTGCTGTTCAGTGTCATCTTTACCCCCCAGCCACGATGAAATAGAGCGTAACGAACGCCGCCACTGGCTTGCCTGGGTCTGCTCGGGGGTATGAAATTGATCAAGCTCGACGACCGACCACAACGGCGTGTCGGCTGATGATGACTGCCCCCCCATGTGCCTATCCCTGTGTCTAGAAATAAAAACACTTTAGCACGGCATTCCCAACGGCTTACCTCACAACCGAACTTATGGTCTAAAATAAAGTTGTTAATAAGCTAAAATAAAATATTAAAAGCAGTATTTAACGCACTTAATGGACGGTTGTAGCAGGCAAAAGCTAAAGGAGAAAGCGATGAGTGTTGTTCATGTCAGTGAAGAAGAGCTGCACGCCAAATTAGAAAAATGCATTGCTGGCGAGCGGCTGTTAATTGAGCACGAGGGTAATCGATTCAGCGCTAGAATTCAGCATGTCGGCTTGTTTGGTGTGAAAGTCATTCCAGAAACAGACATTAAAAACAGCCACCGCACGCCGGGTGAGGTAGAAGGGATCACAGTGCCCTACAAGGAGATACTGGAGCTTGAAGTAAAAGGGGTGGTGTATAGCCGATTGCCGGAATAGTTCAGAGAATAGTCCAGCGCTTGCACGCCCGGCGAACAGACCAAGGCGTGCAAGTTGACTGTCAACGGCTCAGTTGGAAACTGATACGCCAGTTAGCTTAGAACGTTAGGCAAATCTTACCGAAGTGCTGGCCGGACTCCTGATGGCGAAAAGCATCGGCAATGTCGGCAAGCGGGAACTCACGATCAATCACCGGGTGCATATCGAGGGTTTCCAGCGCACGGATCATCTCGATCTGGTGGCGGCGACTGCCCACGATCAAGCCTTTCAAACTCGCCTGCTTGGCCATTAACTTAGCCGTCGGTATTTCACCCTCACGACCAGTGAGGATGCCTATTAGCGCGATATGACCACCAATTTTTATCGCATCAAAGGATTGCGGCAGCGTACCTGGCCCGCCCACTTCGATGATATGATCAACGCCTTCGCCATTGGTCAGCTCTTTCACTCGCTTACCCCAATCAGGCGTCTCTTTATAGTTGATGGTGTGCTCGGCGCCCATCTCACGCAGCCGCGCCAGCTTTTCATTCGACGAAGAGGTTGCAATCACACGCGCGCCCATCATGCGGGCAAACTGCAGGGCAAAAATGGATACCCCGCCAGTGCCCAGCACCAGCACGCTATCGCCTGCTTTAATACCACCATCAACGACCAGAGCCCGCCAAGCGGTTAAACCCGCGGTAGTTAGCGTTGCTGATTCAGCATGGCTGTACCCCTTAGGCTGGTGGGTGAACCATTCGACAGGACGCACGACCTGCTCACGCGCATAGCCATCCACGCCGTCTCCGGGGGTAGTACGAAAATCACCGACTCTTGCAGGGCCTTCCAGCCAATGCGGAAAGAAGGTCGAGACGACGTGATCGCCCACTGCGAACTCGCTTACGCCTTCACCTACCGCTTCAACCACACCCGCCCCATCAGACATGGGAATGCGTTGGTCTTCAGTAGGAATCATTCCGGCGACCACGGCGTAGTCGTGGAAATTTAGCGAACTGGCATGCAGGCGTACACGAATTTCACCCGCCCCCGGCTCACCAGGGCCCTCTACCTGCTGCACCTTAAGATTATCTAGCCCGCCTGGCTGCTGCAATGTAATTACTTGCATTGGATACCTCCCTTTAAACAGTCGATGCTACTGAATAGATGTGAACGTCACGTTAGCAGACGAGGCGTCTTCTGACACGTCCAGCCCCAGGAAACCACCCGATTGCCGCTGCCATAGGCCCGCATAGATACCCCCTTTTGCCAGAAGCTCCTGGTGCGTGCCGGTTTCAACAATGCGGCCTTCATCCACCACGATAAGTCGGTCAAGCATGGCAATGGTGGAAAGACGATGCGCAATCGCAATCACCGTTTTGCCTTCCATCAACGTATCTAACTGCTCTTGAATGGCAGCCTCTACTTCAGAGTCCAACGCCGAGGTGGCCTCGTCCAGTACCAAAATAGGGGCATTTTTGAGCAATACTCTGGCAATCGCGATCCGCTGTCGCTGCCCCCCAGACAGCTTAACGCCCCGCTCCCCCACGTGAGCCTCCAGCCCTCTGCGTCCTTTCGGATCGACTAACTCGTTGATAAAAGTATCAGCATGCGCACGGCACACCGCGTTCCAAACGTCTTCGTCGCTGGCGTGGGGGCTACCGTAACGGATATTGTCACGCAGCGAGCGATGGAGGAGCGACGTGTCCTGGGTCACCATGCCGATCTGATGACGCAAGGAGGTCTGGGTTACCTCAGCAATGTTCTGCCCATCAATCAAAATCCGCCCACCTTGTACGTCGTAAAAACGCAGCAACAGATTGGCCAGGGTCGATTTACCTGCACCGGAACGACCGATCAAACCAATTTTCTCGCCGGGTGCGATGGTCAGGTTTAAACCATCAAACACAGTTTTGCTTTCGCCTTTGGCCTGTTCATAACCAAAGCGCATGGCGTCAAAACGAATTTCCCCTTTGGGCACTTGCAGCGGTTGTGCGCCTGGGGCGTCACGCACCGTTGGCTCCTGGGCAATCGTGTTCATGCCATCCTGAACGGTACCAATATTCTCAAACAGGCCCGCCACTTCCCATAAAATCCAATCGGACATAAAGCGGATCCGCATGACCAGCGCAATGGCAATCGCCAAAACACCCAACGAAATAGCTTCCATGTACCAGGCGCTAATCGCCATGGCCGCTGTACCCACCAATAGCGCCGTGTTCAATAGCGTCAGCCCTACGCTCATGATGGTCACTAGCCGCATTTGGCGGTGAACAGTGACCATAAAGCCTTCCATCGCATCGCGGGCATAGCGCTGCTCACGCTCGGTGTCGGCAAACAGCTTGATGGTTTGGATATTGCTGTAGCTATCGACCACGCGACCCGTCATTTGTGCTCGGGCGTCTGCCTGGGCCATGGAGACATCCCGCAGGCGCGGCACGAAGAAGCGCATAATCGCAAGATACCCCACTAACCAAAGCCCCAGCGGAATAAGCAGCAATAGATCCGCCCGACCCAACAAAAAGGCCGCACCCGTAAAATAGACAATGGCGTAGACCAGCAGCCCCATCACCTTAGTAACGGTTTCACGAATCGCCAGCGCCGTCTGCATCACTTTCTGCGACACTCGCCCGGCAAACTCGTCCTGATAAAACGCCAGGCTTTGGCTCAGCATATGGCGATGCGATAACCAGCGGCCGATCATGGGGTAGTTACCGAAAATACTTTGATGGGTGACCAATGACTGCAGGAGTACCAAGAGCGGCAAACCGATCAGTAGCAACAGCCCCAAGCCTGCAAGCCACCACCCGTTTTCTGCCCAAAAGCCAGCCCTTTCAACGTTGCCCAACCAATCAACTAGCTGGCCCATGTAGCTGAAAAATAGCACTTCGGCCGCTGATACCAGTGCCGTGAATAGCGTCATCAGCAACAGTAGCGGCAGCATCGGGTGGGAGAAATGCACAATAAACGGCATTAAGCCTTTCGGCGGTGTTTTGACATCGCCTTCAGGGTAGGGATTAACCCGCGTTTCGAAGTAACGAAATAGCGGCTGTAAAACACGCGATAGCATGAGACTTCCTTACGTTACTGGCGTTGGTGTTAACGGTCTTTAACTTATTTGCTTACTAAATTGTTTATGTACTAAATTGTTTACGTACTAAGAAGTGGAGTGGCGCAGCAGCCAACGCGCCCAGAACGGGGCAATAATCATCAGCGTGACCATACGCAGCAGGTGATGAAAGGCAACAAATACCGGATCAATATTAAGCGCCACTGCCAGAATCGCCATCTCGCCAATACCACCGGGGGCCAACGCCAGTAACGCCACATCACGCCCGACACCCAACAGGTGGTGAATGAGCTCGGCAAACAGCGCCAACACCAGCAGCGCTAACAGCGTCGCAACCCCTGACTGCCACAAATAACGACCCAGCAGCCTGCGTGTCATGCCCTGAAATCGCGAACCAATGGCACTGCCCAACACCCAAAGCATCACGTTCATGCCCCACCCAGGCAGAGCGAGACTAGCTATATCAAAACCAGATAATAGGGCAGCTATCAGCAGTGGCGCCAGCAGAGCTGAACTAGGGATCCGTAGCCAGCGACCTAATGGCAATATTAGCGGAATCAGCAATAGCATCCAGCCATGCTCCAAGCCGCTATGGACAGGACCAGCACCCTCGCCACCACCCTCATAGGCCCAAAATAGTGGCGGAAGAAAGAGAATAACCAAAATGACGCGCAGCGATTGCGCCACCGCGATTCGCTGTGGGTCACCGCCGCATTTCTCGCCCAGCAGGATCATCGCTGTCATTGCGCCGGGGGAAGCACCAAACCAAGCGCTAACGGGGTCAAACCCGCAGCGGCGATACCAAGCGGCTGCCGCGGCCGTCGAGGCGGCTACCCCAACCAGTAACAGAGCTGCAGAAACCGGCCAGTCCAGTACGCGATGGGCCAACTGCGGTGTCACCTGGCTACCCAGCACCATGCCCATTACCGCTAAAAACACATTACGCAGCGGCTCAGGTATCGCGACCTTCACGCCTTGAGAAGAGACCAATAGATTGGCGATTAAGGGCCCAAGCATCCAGGCAAGCGGCAAACCAGTCAGTTGGAACAGCGCCCCGCCCAATGCACCAACACTCAGCGATGTTGCTAGCGCTTTTGTATTCCCAGCCATGCTTTCTGAACGGCATCCCTTCACGCTTGCTCCTCGCCTTGGTCGTGGCCATAGGCGGCTGCCCGTGACCATTAACCTGCTAAGGATATCGATTTGTGCAGCGCAAGGCTATCGTATGGCCTACTCAGTAAGGCTGCGGAATCTCGCCGTCGTCATCATCGTCACGCAGTCGCGCCTGGCGTTCGGCTTCTTCCTCTTTGGCATCGTCGATGACTTCCATCAGCTCATCGACGTTAGCAATATGAGTGTCGGCATCGAAGTGGCCGGTGAGCTTACTATCCGGATGCAGTTCGCCGGTTTCATACAGTGCCCACATCTCTCTGCCATATTCGGTATTCAGTAGCTTGGGCGCATACTGGCCGAAGTAATTGCGCATGTTATCCACATCGCGATACAGCATTGCGGCCGCGCTGTTATTACCGGCGGCGTCAACGGCCTGGGGCAGATCGATAATCACCGGGCCAGAGGCATCGACCAGCACGTTAAATTCCGACAGATCGCCATGAATCAGGCCTGCGCACAGCATTTTAACCACGTCTTGAATGACCTTGGCGTAGTAGGTCTCGGCCTGCTCTGGGGTAAGCGTGACTTCGTCCAAGCGCGGCGCGACGTTGCCTTCGGCGTCGCTGATCATCTCCATCAACAGTACGCCGTCTACGAAACCATGGGGCTCGGGCACCCGAACGCCCGCCGAGGCAAGACGGTAGAGCGCGTCGACTTCGGCATTCAGCCACGCCTGCTCCTGCTCTTTCTGGCCGTAACGGGTTTTTTTAGCCATCGCTCTTGAGCGGCGGCTATTGCGCTCTTTCCGCCCCTCTTGATACTGAACGGCCTGTTTAAAGCTTCGCTGCTTGGCCTCTTTAAATACCTTGGCACAGCGTACTTCTTCTCCGCAGCGCACCACGTAAACCTGCGCCTCTTTACCACTCATTAGCTGCACTAGCACCTCGTCGATCATTCCATCATCAACAAGGGGCTGTAATCGTTTAGGGATTTTCATGGTTAGCTGCGTCGGCTCCTCTTTGGTACGCGTTCAATAACGGATACGGCGAACACGGAAAGCTCGTCCTTTTAATTTATCACGCTCAAGCTTAGCCTGAGCCTGCTGAATCACGCTGCGCTCAATGGCCACATAGGCACTGCGCGCCAGCACTTTAATCTTACCTACTTGCTCACCGCGCAACCCGCCTTCGCTGGTCAGCGCGCCAAGAATATCGCCGGGGCGCAGTTTATCTTTCTTGCCACCGGCTAACTGTAGCGTCGCCATCGGCGGCTCAAACGGCACTGACTGCTTGGGTTTAGGCAAAGGCTCAGTGGCAATAGGTTGCTCAAGCAAACCTTCCAGTCGCTCAAGACGATAACTCTCTTTGGGGGTCACTAGCGTGCAGGCGATACCACTGGCCCCGGCGCGCCCAGTGCGCCCCACCCGGTGTACGTGAACATCAAGCTCGCGGGCAATTTGGTAATTGAACACCGCATCCAACTGGGCGATATCCAAGCCGCGCGCGGCAACGTCAGTGGCCACCAAAATAGAAGCACTCTGGTTCGAAAATAGAATCAGAATACGGTCGCGGTCTTTCTGCTCTAAATCGCCGTTGAGTGCCACGGCGCTAAACCCAGCATCCGTTAGCTGCTCAGCCACTGCCTGGGTTTCGCGCTTGGTGTTACAGAACACCACGCTGGTAGCGGGCCGATAGAACAGCAGTAGCTGGCGTAATGCATCAAAACGCGCCTCTTCATTGGCAACATTATAAAAGTGCTGTTGAATCGTAGTAGCGTCGTGCACCTCGGCAATTTTAACCATCACCGGCTCACGCATCACGCCCCGCGTCATTGCGGTTAGCCCGCCTGATGCATGCTCATCGGGGAAAGTCGCGCTGAACAGCAGCGTTTGGCGGTCAGTTGGCGTCTCGGCAATGATGTCATCGATGGTCGCTTGGAAGCCCATATCCAGCATACGGTCGGCTTCATCCAACACCAGGGTCGAAAGCGATTCCAGCGTCAGCGACCCTTTGCGTAAATGCTCGTCAATACGCCCTGGCGTGCCTACCACAATATGCGCGCCATGCTCTAGAGAACCAAGCTGCGGCCCAAAAGGAGCACCGCCGCAAAGGGTGAGTATTTTGACATTGGCCATGCCGCGGGCTAAACGGCGCAGTTCTTCCGCCACTTGGTCAGCGAGCTCACGGGTGGGGCACAGCACCAAGCCTTGCACCGCAAAGCTCTCTACTTTCAATTTAGCCAGCAGCGCTAAACCAAACGCCGCCGTTTTGCCTGAGCCGGTTTTCGCCTGCGCCAGCACATCGCGCCCGGCTAGCATGGGCGGTAAGCTTTCCGCCTGCACTGGCGACATTTCATGATAGCCAAGGGACGTAAGGTTGCTCAGCAGAACGTTCGGCAACGCTAACGAGGAGAAAGAGGAGTCAGACACGATATTACCTTGCTTGGGCCGCGATGGACGGCCATCGGAAACACAGCGTGCGCCCCCTGGAGGGCAAGAGACGCACAAACGTTACGGCACCATACCAGAAAGTGCCTCTGCCTGCGCCGCCATCACATCGACATCACGTTGCCAGCGGTACAAAAGTGGCTTGGCTCAGGGTAGCTAGATCCCTAGGCGAGAGCTCGATCTCTAACCCGCGCCGCCCGGCACTGACATAAATATTGGCAAAGCTTGCTGCGGAGTTATCGATAAAGGTCGCCAGACGCCTCTTTTGCCCCAGCGGGCTAACGCCACCCAGCACATAACCGGTAGTGCGCTCTACTTCCGCTGGTTCCGCCATCGTTGCTTTCTTGGCGCCGGCAGCCTTGGCAATCTGCTTTAAACCTAACTGACAATTCACCGGCACAATGCCTACTGCCAAGTGCTTGTCATCCAACTTTACCACTAGGGTTTTAAATACCTGAGGGGCGGCTACGCCCAGTTTCTCCGCCGCTTCCAGGCCATAGGAATGGGCGGCGGCTTCGTGTTCATACTCATGTAGCTGAAAAGCAATTCCTGCGTGTTTGGCGCTATTAATAGCCGGTGTCATGTCGCTCTCTTGGTTGCTGGCATTGTGACTATAGATAGTAACTAAAGATTATCCTGTGCGGCGCACTGAGCCCTTTAGGTTAATAGCGCGACAGGCAAAAGAAAGTCAACCGATTGCAACGGGTGAAAGGTTTGATTGATGCTTCTGGAAAGCTGTGCGCCAGCGACTACGCTAAATAGTACGATGTTCAACAGTACGATGTTCAATAGTGCAATGCTCAATAGCGCAGTCGATAAATGGAAGCTAACCGAAAGGAGTCCAGCGATGCCAGCAAAATCTAAAGCGCAACAGGAAGCAGCGGGTGCGGCACTTTCCGCTAAGCGCGGCGAAACCAAGCCGAGTGAACTTTATGGTTCGTCTAAAGATATGTATGACTCGATGAGCGAGGAGGAGCTAGAAGAGTTCGCGAGTACTACGCGCAAAGGCAAGCCGGAAAAAAAACAGGATTAACTGCCTCTTCGTTTACAAAGACGCCAGCTTAACGAAGCTGGCGTCTTTTTCTGCATTAACTGATTAACGGTTACTGCTTACAAGGCACCACTTTGCGTAGGGTATCTTTCGCCCATAGCGTTTGGTCATCAGGTGTACGGCCGTGTTCGTTCCAACGTTCGACGGTCTCCAGACAGAAAGAACCGACGCTTTCAACCGTTGCATCGTGATTGGCAGGACGTTCACCGCCAATTCGCATCACATCAGGATTATCAGTGGTATAGCGTGGGGCAATGGTAGAACTTGCACAGCCAGCGACCAGTGCGGTCAGCAGCAGTACGGGCAAACAGCGGCGCAATGGCATGTTTTTACAACCCTCAACGTATCAATAGAAATCCGACACCTATTGTCGGTAACGCTAAATAGCACTGCCTTAAACAGCACGTCAATCTTTTTTCTTAAGCTTCAGCCAGCGACGAGCGTCAGGCTGGTGACAGGACGAAGGTTAAGCCGCTTACAGCGTTGCTCCACACTGTCCACAATTTCTTGCGCATCATTAAATTGTTGTTTGTCTAACTGGATATCGACCATCAGGAAACTGCCCACCTGGGCCAGGCGAACATCGTCAGCGGTAACATCAAAATCCGCCACGTCTTCAACGACATCTTGCCTCACGCTCGTGCAAGACCCACCAAACATAAGCTCGCGCAGCGCGCCCTTCACCATACGAATAGGCATAGGCAGGAAATAGCCAGCGATTATCAACACCATGACCGGGTCGGCAAACCGCGCATAGCTTGCCCAGGGAGACTGGGTTAGCAACCAGGTAAAGCCAAACCCCAGCATGACAGCGGCACTCAACCAGGTATCCATCTGCCACTGACGCAATTCGGCTGCCAACAGGGAGGAACGTGCTACACGGGCATAACGAGCCAGCCACCACCAAGTCAACAAGCAGCCTGTCACATTCACCACACCAAACATTAGCGCCAAATCCAGCGTCACTAGACGGCCACCATCAAGCAGGCTCCACAGCGCTGATACCAGCGATACAACACATACCATAGCGATCACCACGCCTTTGAGCAGCACCGCGAGCGGTTCCACTGTCAGCCGCCCAAAGGGGTAGTGATCATCTGCAGGTTTACGCGCCTGCTGAAGCGCAAACAAGGATAACGATGCCAGTACCAGGCTCAACAGCGAATAACCACTGTCAAAAAGAATCGTTATGGAACCGCTGGTCAGCCCTAGCGCTAACCCGGTAAACGCAAACAGGCTGGCTGAAATGGCTGAAAATCTTAGCGCACGGCGCTCGGCTACAAAGGGGGTCACGCGGATAACTCCATCACATTAGACTGATTATGCGCCATAATAGTGGAGAGTTATGACAACCTCGAATCGCTCAGCGCTGAATAAGCTGGCGCTCAAAAAATAAACTGAGACGACTATGCGTGCCGAACAGGTTCAGGCCTTTATTGATGTTACCGAGCATGGCTCCTTTGCCGCCGCTGCCCGACATACAGGCCTCAAGCGGAGCACTCTGAGTGCCGCCGTTAATGCACTGGAAGATAGCCTGGGCGTGGCGTTATTTGAGCGCTCCGGCAACAGTCTGACACTGACCGCCGTAGGTGATAGCGTACTACCGGACTGCTATCGCCTGCTGACCAGCGTTAGCCGTATCAAAAAGCACTGTCACCAGCACCTCCAAGGTGTTGAAAGCCAGCTTGGAATTGCCCGCGATGACGCCTTGCCCGAAGTGTTTTGGCGCCAGGTAATGCATGATTTAAAACAGCAGTTCCCGTTAACGGCTATTTCCGTCTATCTAGTGCCGCCACAGGAACACAGCCAGTTCGTCCAGCGTCACACGGTGGATATTGCCTTTGGGCTTTATACCGCTGAAGGCATCGACGCCAACGCTGCTAACCTTGCCGCTGTCAGTATGCGTTTAGTGGCGGCGCCCCATCACCCGCTTAGCCGTCTTCCCAGCGTTACCCGCGATGACTTAGCCCAATACACCCAAGTATGCTTAACCCATGTGCAGGATGACAAGCTGATTAGTGAAGCGCTGTTTTCAGGCAATTATCTGGGGCTGACAATGTTCGAGGTGATTCGAGATGCTGTGATTAACGCAACCGGCTGGGCGCTGTTGCCTTACCCGCTGGTTAAAGGCGCTCTGGAAGCAGGCACCTTATGCACGCTAAATCACGACCTCGCGTTAGACAGCCACTATTACCGATATGTAGAGAGCGATAACCGCGGCGTGGTGGCCACTGCTCTGTTGAACAAGGTCGCGCACTTTTTGGCAGTGTTGCATTAAGTGGCCCCAGAACAACTGTCACAACGTTGAAATCATTTTATTGGCAAAAACCGCTAAAGCCTTCCACGCTATTAAAAAGTGCTAAATAAGGAGGTGCCAGGACACGCCACGTGAGGAACACAGGCAAGTGTCATCTGGGCGTCATATGCACCTGCCAGTGTCGAAGTTGCCGTCAACCAAGGAGTGATTCCAACGATGGTACGACTCGATAAGAAAGCCACTCGGCTGTATGTATTGGACACAAACGTCCTCATTCATGACCCCGCCGCGCTTTATCACTTTGATGAGCACGATGTTGTTATCCCCATGACGGTGCTGGAGGAGCTTGATAAGCACAAAAATGGTGTTCGTGAAATTGCTCGCACGGCCCGCCAAATAAGCCGTACACTCTCTGACCTTACTAGCCAAGTCACCTTTGATGAAATCCAACGCGGTATTCCCATTCCCCGTATCAGTGGCGAAACAGGACGCCTGCACTTCTTATGCTATAACGACTTAAAACTTTTCGATGCCCTCGATGACAGCCCTGACAACCGCATACTGGCGGAGACCTGCCGCCTTCGCGAAGAGCGTCCCGACGCCTCCGTCATCCTAATCACCAAAGATATTAACCTTCGCGTTAAAGCAGCCGCACTTAAAGTACCGGTTGAGGATTACCTCAACGACCGCGCCTTCTCTGATAGTGATGCAATGATTGAAGGTGCCCAGGTCTACGCCACTGCAGGCCAGGATGGTAAGTCGCTGTGGGAGGCGCTGAATGTTGACGTTACGGTTGAACGCGTTGGCCACCACAACTTCTATCAGCTCACAGGCAATATGCCCCGCCAATGGCACGTTGGCATGCTGGTTTCGGATAGCGAAAACGGTGCCGAGTTCGAGGCAATCATTCGTGAGCTGGGCCCTTCCTCGGCCCGCCTTCAACTACTAACCAACTATCGTCATCACGCAGGTGTTTGGGGCGTCCACGCCCACGACAGCCGGCAAAACTTTACCTTAAACCTACTCATGGACCCTGATATTGATCTGGTGACCATTGCGGGTAATGCAGGGACGGGTAAAACCTTCATGACACTGGCCGCCGCCTTCCAGCAAACGCTGGATGCCAAGCTGTTTGAACGTATTGTGTTTACCCGTGCGCCGATCCCCATGGGTGAAGACATTGGCTTTTTACCCGGCACTGAAGAGGAGAAGATGTCGCCGTGGATGGGTGCCTTCCATGACAATATGGATAACCTGTTGCGCAATGAAGAGGGGGAATCAAGCTGGGACAATGGCGCCACGCGGCAGCTAATTGGTTCGCGGGTGCAGATACGCTCGCCGAGCTTTATGCGTGGTCGTACCCTAAACGACACTTTTTTAATCATTGATGAGGCGCAAAACTTCACCCCCAAACAACTCAAATCGCTGGTTACTCGAGCGGGCCGTAATACCAAAATTGTCTGCCTGGGCAACGTTGGTCAGATCGATACGCCGTACCTAACCGCAAACACCTGCGGCATGGCAGCAGTGGTCGAGCGTTTTCGTGACTGGCCCCACGCGGGGCATATCACTCTGAAGAGCGTAGAGCGCTCACGCTTAGCGTTAGCGGCGGAAGAACTACTTTAACCCCATCATCTCTCACCGCTGGTTTAGGGTGGGAGATAATCTAACGCCATTAAGTATAAAGCTGATGTTGGATTACTCTTTATCGGCGTCTTCCGCTCCGCCTTTCCAATTGCGGGGAGCACCTATGGTATCTGCCGCAAAGGCTTCGCGCTCACCTAATGGGCGCGTTTCCCCAATGGTGGTATCGTTGTAGGTTTGACGCTCCATCTCGCAGTTCACTTCCGCTCCCAGCAGAACCACAAAGGCGGAAAGCCAAAACCAGATCATGAGCGCAACCACGGCGCCCAATGAGCCGTAGAGCTCGCTAAAACTAGAGAAATAACGCACATAAAGCGAAAGCCCACCGGAGCTTAACAACCACATTACCGTTGCCAGTAGCGTGCCATAGCTTAACCAACTCCACTGAGCCGAACGCCGATAAGGCGCGTAGCGGTAAAGCAGCGCGATCAGAACACTCATCAACAATAACAGCGCAGGCCATCTCATCCACTTAAGGACTTGATCCAACGGTGAGGTAATCGCCAAAATGTCGACCAATACCGGCACAATGGCAATGAACCCTAACGAGACCAGGGTCATAAAAATCAAGCCAAAGGTCAGTGCCGTTAATAATATCGTGCGGTAAAGGAGCTTACGTTGTTCGCTTTCGCCATAGACCACGTTGAGGCCGATAACCAACACCCCCACGCCTTTTGAGGCAATATACATGGCTATTAATAGCCCGGCCAGGGCACCAAGAAAGCTACCTGACTTAGCGCTTTCAACCACTTGCTGAGCTTGTTGATCAATCAATTGGGCGGCATCAGGGGGCATAAAGCGACTGATTTCATAGAGTTGCTGACCCGCCTCATAGGGATCAAACAGCAGCCCCCAGAGTGAAATTACCGCCGCTATGGTAGGAAACAGTGCCAACAAGGCATAGAAGGCTACCCCAGCAGCCAGCATGGTAATACGGTCACGACGGGCGGCACGTATCACACGCCAGGAAATATCCTTCCAGCCGCACTTGGGTATTTCGCCGGGTGCCTCTGCATGGCGGCCTCGAGTAGGTTTACGCATAATACCGTCCTGGTAAGTACGTGCCGGGTAAGTACGTGCCTGGCCACTGCTTCGCAAGTAGTCGTATCATCACTAGCCTTCCCACATAAGTAGCGCTGCAAGCAAAATGGCAAGCACCATCATCAAACCACTGGCATGGTGGCGCAACCAGAATTCAGTGGACAATAACCGAGTTAAATGGCCCATAACACCACCTTCAGCCTTACGCGCGGAGGCCACGCTCGCCGCTTTCAGCTTGACACAATACTGGCTAAAAATGCGAATAGGCACCAACGTAGCGCCCACTAAACCTGCATACAGCCACCATAATTCACCAGCAGGCGGTGCTTTTGTATCGAAGGGACGAAGTAACAACCAGCCGAATGTGGCTAAAGCAACACCCGCGGGAAACGGCCAAATAAGCCCCACCCACTCCTTGATAGGTGGCATTGCAATACTGCCCTCAGGAAGCGGAAGCCAAAGTGGTGTCAACAAGGCAGCCAAGATGCCAACCAACCAAGCACCCGACTGGCAACGATTACTCCCCCCTCGTTGTCGCTGCTGCCACTGACGCCAAAGAGCAACGCTTACCAATGCCGCCGTCCCTATGGCCGCCCAACTGAGCCACTTGATCAGGAATTCATGATGCATCTCATAAAGCGGACTTTTAAACCCCCACTTGCTGACCATGCCTGCACCGATGGCACCCGCCAGCGATATACCGGGCAGGGCCAGTAGTGTCCAAATTACTGGCAACGGCCAACGGGGCAGATGCTCACTAATGCTGGTGCCCATAAATAAGGAACCTTTAGCCAGTGCATGATGAGCCGCAAACAATACTATTCCCGGCCAGAGCAATGGCCAAACGTCCGGTGCGACTAATCCCATCGCCACTAGCGCTGTCATCATGCCCATCTGACTGATACTTGAGTAAGCTAAAACAGCTTTGGGATGGCGCTGAAAAACGCCATACAGCGCTGCGGCAAAAGCGGCCACCAGCCCGGCCACTAACATGAAATTACCAAATTGCACTAAAGTATCTGAAATATCTTCGTGGCCTAAGGGCAGCACACTAATCCAGCCCAGTAGTCCCGCCTTGATCATCACCCCGCTAAGCACGGCGCTGGCAGGCGCAGGCGCCACCGGGTGCGCTAACGGCAGCCATACGTGTACGCCGATAACGCCTGCTTTTACGCCAAATCCAATGAATAACAAGGCAGCCATCCACGCACCCTGCTCAGCGTTTAGAATCCCCTCACGTATACCTTGCAACGTAAGCGTGTCGGCCTCACCAGCGGACCATAAAAAGCCGCCTAAAATGAGCCCTTCTCCCACCACGGCTAACACCAAATAGGCCTTGGCCCCTAGCCGAGCTTCTTGTGTCCCGCTGTGCACCACTAAGGCATAGGCGGCGAAGGTCATCAGCGCAAAACCCAAATAGAAGCTGGCGATATCCTGGGCAATAATGAGCAGCACATTGCCCAGCAGCGTTAACGGCCACAGCAGAGATAAGCGCAGCAGGCGCCGTTGTGCATCTTGATCTCCCGTCTGGGCTTGCGCCTGCTCCGCCGTAAAGTAGCCTCGCGCATGTACCGCCGCTAAACTCCAGAGCAATGCAGTAAATGCAAGCCATGGGCGGCTGAGCGAATTTAACGCCCATTCACCGCCCAGCATCCAAGCATCGAGTGTCCACTGCGCTTCACCGCCGTAGGCCAACAACAGTGCTGGCCAAGCAGCGCTTAGCCACAACACTGAAAAGTAGTCGCGCTGTTTAGAGGGCGCCCGGCAGGTGAACCAAACGGCATGGCCAATGACACCTAACGGCCATAAAAGGGCCAGCGTAAGCAGCAGTGTCATCATGGCAGGTACTCCCCGTTGGCTACACGGGCAGCCCAGTCCAAGGGGCTAAAGGGCAGCCCGGCAAAGAGCCCTGCCCCCAAACTTATCAAGGCGGTAAATACCATAGGCAAAAGCAGCCATGCATGCGTTTCGAAACGACCAAGACGCTGCTCTTCAGGCCACTTCCCTTTGCCATGAGAGGGACCTAAGCGGAACCACAAACGGTGCAGGATCGGCAGAAAATAGATAGCGTTGAGCGTACTGCTCGCGACCAATACCACGACAACCCAATACATCTCAGCTTGTATCGCGCCAACCCCGAGATACCACTTAGTAATAAATCCAGCCACGGGAGGGAGGCCAATCATGCCTAACGCACCAATTGTAAACGCGATACTGGTCAACGGCATTCGTTTACCGGCGCCATCCATTTCATCGATGCGATGAATGCCCAGCTCTTCAGCATAGTTGCCTGCACAGAAGAACAACGTGACTTTCATCAAGCCCTGATGCAGCAAATGCGCGAGCGCCCCGACCGTACCAAAAGGGCCAAAGATACCTATACCAAGAATAACGTAGGCGACTTGGCTGACCGTAGAAAACGCCAGGAGTGGTTTCAATTCCTGCTGAGCAATGGCCCTTAGCGAGCCATAAATAATCGTAATAGAGGCTGCCACCGCTAGCCCAGTAATAACGCCCAGTTCAACACTGAGCTCAATACCATAAAGGTCATAAACGACCCGCAGAATTCCAAAGGCCCCTGCTTTAACCACCGCCACTGCATGCAGTAACGCGCTTACCGGGGCAGGCGCCACCATCGCTCTTGGCAACCAGCCTTGCAGCGGAACCATGGCGGCCTTAACCGCAAGCCCACCCACTAATAAGGCGAAAATCAGCGTTAGCAGACCACGATGATCATTAAAATAGTCGCCCAAGCCTTCTTCCGACGAGAATGATTGATCACCGGTCAGGCTATACAACAGCACCGCACCCAGCAGCAGTACCACCCCCGCGCTTAACGTGTAGCGTAAATAAACACGCCCTGCATTAAGAGCTTGCTCCGTACCACGGTGGACCACTAGCGGGTACGTGGAGAGCGTCAACATTTCGTAGAAAACCAGGAAGGTAAACAGATTATCGGCGAGCGCAATGCCGATGGTGCTCGCTACGCACAGGCTAAAAAAACCAAAAAACCGCTTCCGGTTGGCAGAGCCTTCCAAGTAGCCAATGGCATAAATCGTGGTACATAGCCAAAGCAGTGACGATAGCATGGCGAACATCACACCGAGTGCATCGACGCGCAGTACAAAATCAAGCCCCCCAATGACTTGGAAGCTAAAGATATCTTCATGACCCGCAGCGACTCGCCTGACCATCAGGGTGACCAATAGAACTTTAACTACCGCTGCCCCAATGTTAAGAGTCGTGCGCAGCCGCCTGAACTCTTCCGGTAGCGCAAAAATAATCACGGCGACCACTACCGAGGTGGCCAAGGCAGTCAGCGGTAACCACGCGGCATTCATGGGCCACCTCCATGCATCAACCCCAATGGGAAATGCGCTAAAAGACCTAACCCAAAGGCCGTCAAGGCGAGAACCAGTGCGATGAAATCCATACCTGGCATCAAGGGTTGATGGCGATGGCGCGGTGCCGTTTCATCGAAGGAGTAACGAAACATACGAAACACATAGGCCGCTGTTAACAGCGTGCCGATTAATAACGCCGCCACTGCCCACCACTGCTGAGTGATAATCATCGCCTCAAGCAACAGCCACTTAGCAGTAAAACCAGAGCTTGGGGGTAGACCCATTAAGGTAATGGACGCAATGCCGAAGACTAATAGCGAAAGGGGCAAGCGTCGGCTGGTCCCTGCCAACCCCTTAAGGGTGTGCTCCCCCGTTGCTAGTATTAGGTTACCGGCCGCCATAAACATCGCTGCTTTAGCAAAGGCGTGGCCTATTAACTGTAGCCAAAATCCTTCCCAGGCTAAGGCGCGAGGTAGCGGCGCGATATCCGGACCCAGCAGCAGCGGGAAAGCCACCATCAGATAACCCAGCTGAGCCACGGTAGACGAAGCGACCAAGGTTTTAAGCGAGTCGGTACGCCACGCCAATAGACCACCCCATACAATCGCCAGTAGCCCTAACCAGGCAATGATGCGTGGCGCATAGAACGTATCAGGCAGTAGGATGCTCCAGAGCTGCAACAGCATAAACAGCGACGCTTTGATGACCAGCGCCGCATGCAGTGCACTTACCGGCGTCCAGGCGTTCTCGTGCACCGGCGTGAGCCACGCATGCAAGGGGAATAACGCGGCTTTCAAAGCCAGACCAGCGCCTATCATCGCGGCGGCAAACCATGCCACCGGCCCTGGTTCTATTACCTCCGCTAAGCCCTGTAAATCCAACCGGCCCCAGTGGCCTAAAATCAGGGCGACTCCCAGTAAATACGTTAGCGACCCCACCAATGCCAACAGTAAGTAACGCATACCCGCCACTAGCGCAGGCACTTTCCCCGACAGCATTAGCATGCCTACCGCTGCCAGCCCCATCAGCTCTAACGCAGCGTAAAGAGTGAGCAGATCAGTGGCTAGCCAAATTAGTGAAAGCGCACTGATCACGATACCCATCAGTGGCCACAGCCAGCGTGCTAGTGGTGCAGGGTCGGTTAAGCGCAAATGCCCAGGTGTGTAAAGAGCTGCTGCAACACCGATCCCTTGCGTCGTCAGCAGTAACAGCACACTCAGCCCATTTAAGCGTAGCGATAGGAGAACACCGGCTATCTCCCACTGCCAACGCAGTAAGCCCGCCTCACCAAAGGCCGATAGCAGCAGCCAACCAGAGCCCAATATCGGTACGCTGGCGAGCACGACGGGCCAGGCACGCTTCGGTGGAAACAGGGCCGCCAGCAACCCCAGCAACAGAGGTAAAACAAGTGCGGCCACGAGTGCCCAGTGGGTAGTGACCAGTGGCGCAAAGGTGCTATCGAAGAGACCAAAGCGCCAGGTCATGTTGCTTTCTCCTTGGGCTCGCCGTCACGCCCAAGCGCCTCTACCCCCTCCAAACGCAAAAGCTGCCTTATCAATAAAGCGCCCAATAGCGATCCTAACCAGGCGACGAGCAGCCCTACGCTAATCAATGCTTGAGCAGACGCCGAAGTGCCCGCCACGCCAGCCAATAGCATAAACACCGCTGAACCAAGCAAATTAAACGCTAACAAGCGTCTTAGCAGATGGCGGTGTAGCGCAAACGCTGCCAAGGCAGTCGCGGCAATCACCACGCCTGAAAGCAGCAGCGGATGCTCAGAAGGTGAATACACCATGTCGGCTATTACATAGCGAATCGCCGCGCCGACCATGACAAACCAAGCCATCGCCAATAACACACGCATGGCCACGCGCGACCTATGCTCGCTAAATTTATCGTGTTTTAACGGGGCTGACGTATCAGGCGAAACATGACCCAGGGCATAAAAAAAGCAGGGCCCTGTCAGCCCGACACCTAGAACCAGCTCAACAGCTGCCAGCCAAGGCGCGCCCAGTTGCCACCATGCCAACGACATGGCAATAGCAAACGCGACGAAGAAGCAGCAGGCGCGGACTAGGTGACGGTCAAACAGGCAAACCAACGCCGACCCCGTTAGGAACAGCGCCAACAGCACTTCTATCGCATTAAAGGAAGCTATCATTCGTTTCGCTACATCCTTGCATCGGGCACGAATAGGCGCTTACGGAGCCTGCATTGTAGGTGGTTCAAAGGTCAAACGTTAGCTTAAGCGAGTACTTAGCCACTTACCAATATCGTTAATCTGCTGCGGGCAAAGGGCATGTGCCATTGGGTATTGGCGATAATTGACTGCGTAGCCCATTGCTTTTAAACGATCGGCGCCGCTGCGACCCAGGCTCTCAGGCACGATGGGGTCAAAGTTACCGTGCTGGACTTCCACCGGGATCTGGCGATTGGCTTCCGCGAGATCAATATTGTCTGCCGTGGCGAAGTACGTCGACATGGCCAACAAGCCCCCCAACGGTGCAGGGAACGTGAGCGCTGCTTGATAGGCGACAGCACCACCTTGCGAAAAGCCCGCCACAATAATGCGCTGGCTATCAATGCCCTGATCAATCTGTTCCTGAATCAGCGCTTGGATGCGCTCAGCAGATTTCTTAAGTTGATTCTCATCAACGCGACGCCCTAAATCCATGGCTAAAATATCGTACCAAGCGGGCATGACCATACCGCCATTTATCGTTACTGGCAGACGTGGCGCATGGGGCATGATAAAGCGCACATGCGCTTCTTTGGGTAACGCTAACGCGGGTACCAGCGGTTCAAAATCGTGTCCGTCCGCACCTAAGCCATGAATGATAAACACACACGCATCGGCGGGTTGACCATCTTTCGGCTCAATAACCAGTTCGCCAGGAGCAGTCATGACATCGTATTCCTTATTCAAAAAGCGTCACCCTAGCGCAAACACGTGTTAACAGCGAGGGGCAGCACGATTTAAAAGGGCCATAACCTGGTTAAAAGGGCCATAGTACGTTTAAAAAGGCCAGATCAGGGGAATCAAGAATAGCGCTATCGCACCGGTCAATATATTTAAGCCACTGCCAAGGCGCAGAAAATCGCCCATGCGATAACCTCCTGGGCCGTAAACCATTAAGTTGGTTTGATAGCCGATGGGGGTTAAAAAGCTTGCTGAGGCAGCAAACATTATCGCCACGACATAGGGCATCGGGCTTACCCCCAAGCTTTCTGCAGCACTCATTACAATCGGAAAAATAATCACGGCTGCGGCATTATTAGTCACTAACTCTGTGAGCAGCGCGACCACGCCGTAGGTGCCTATCAATAACAGCAGCGGATTGCCCGCCACGAAGGTTAGCGCCCCGCTGCCCATCACTTCAGCGGCGCCAGAGCTTTGCAGCGCAGCCCCCACACCAAACGATGCCGCAATCGTTAATAACACTTGGGTATCCAGCCCACGTTTAGCAGCACCTACCGAACAACACCCCGTTAAAAGCGCTAGCGCCGCCCCTAACATAGCGGCGTTAAGCATGCTCAGCACGCCTAAGGCGGCGAGTAACACGGCGCCAAACAGCAGGCCCCATGCTAGCGGGGCTTTTTCATGGATCGGACGGGCTGCGCCATTGAGCTCACTAATCAACAAGAAGTCACGCGACTGGCGGTGCCGCTCAATAAACGGTGGCCGAGCTTCGAGCAGAAGTACATCGGCGGGTTGTAGCCGCACCTGGCCTAGATTTCCTTTGACGCGTTCGCCGCCACGGCAGATCGCCAGCACCGCTGCGCCATACAAGGTTCTGAAGTGGCCATCCCGTATTCGCTGGCCAATAAATTGGCATTGGTTAGACACCACCGCTTCGACCAAGCGGCGCTCTTTAAACTCTTTTTCTAAACTGGAAGTGTCATCTCGCGATGGTATCAAACCGCGAATTTGCTGCAACTCCACGGCAGCATCGCTGGTGCCCGTGAACACCAACCGGTCGCCCCCTTTGAGTTGCTCGCCAGGCCCCACCACACTGACCACGTTACCCGCCCGCTCTATTTCAACGAGAAACAGTTCCTGCAAGTGACGCAGGCCCGCTTCTTCTACGGTGCGGTCTACCAGTACACCCGTCGGATCGACTTCCATTTCGATAGTGAACTCGCGGGGATTGGCAAACGCACTGGCCACCCCTTTCCTGGCAGGCAGTAGACGCGGCCCTAGCAATAGAAGGTAGCCGAGCCCAGCTAGCGCCACGGGAATACCTACCCAGGCCAAATCCAGCAGGCCCATACCCAGCGCAGGGTAGCGCTCAAGCAGTAAGCCATGAACCACCAAGTTGGTGCTGGTACCAAACAGGGTGATGGTGCCACCCAGAATAGAGGCAAAACTAAGCGGCATCAGCAACCGCTGGGGAGACAAGCGCAGCCGCCGACTCCAGCTCATTACCGCAGGAATATAAGTAGCGACTACCGGCGTATTATTAACGAAGCCACTCAGCAACGCCACGGGTAATAGCAGACGCGCCAGCGCACCTCTTTCGCTGTTAGGGCGGCCCAGCACATAGCGAATAATTAGATCGATACCGCCGGTTTCGCGGATACCGGCTACCAGTACATACATAAAGGCAACGGTGAAGAGACCGCTATTGGAAAATCCACCTAGCGCCTGCTGTGGGTCAATCACGCCCAGCGTCATCAGTAAAATAACCGCGCCCAGCAGGATAATATCCGGCCCCAGCCGTGAAAAGGCCATTAACGGAAAGACAGTAAGCACCACCCCTACCGCTATCCAAGCATCCAGCGACATAAACACGACATCCTTAATAAATAAGCATGACGGTATTGTGAAGCCAATCTCATATTCTAAAAAGTTATTTTTAGAAACACTTAAAGATCAAAATAGAATATAGAATTCGCTGTCGGGCCTTCTTATCAATTCATAGGCGCACAAAAAACCCCGCACGTGGCGGGGTTTTCTGGCCAATCAGCGCTACGCGATGATGGCTAACATCTCAGCAGCAAAGCTTCAGAAGAAAGCTTAGCCTTCTACTTTGATGTTAGAAGCCTGAAGGCCTTTCTTACCCTGGGTGACGTCGAAGGAAACCTTCTGGCCGTCTTGCAGAGTTTTGAAGCCTTCCGCTTGAATTTCTGAGAAATGCGCGAACAGGTCGTCGCCATTGTCATCAGGAGAAATGAAGCCGAAGCCTTTAGTGTCGTTAAACCATTTAACGGTACCAGTTGCCATGATCGAAATCCTCAATGTAGCTCATTAAAACCGGGAAATACCCGAATTGCAGTGGGTAGAACAAGAAACTTTCACCAGATTTAACGCTTGAGGCGCTTCTATCCTGCTGATAACGTTCGACTTGCTAACCAACTGCGACTATTTTGCGCATTCCCACTCCGCTCGTCAATACCCACTATTAATGTCAATAAAAAAGCCAGCTTTTTCAGTGATCCGCAAGTATCCAACTGGCGGCCTTCTCCGCAATCATCAGCGTGGGCGAGTTAGTATTACCACTGGTTATTGTCGGCATGATGCTCGCATCGGCCACTCTTAGCCCGCCAATGCCACGCACTCGCAGCCGCCCATCGACTACCGCCATGGCATCCTCCTCGCGGCCCATTTTCGCAGTCCCAACGGGATGAAATATAGTTGTCCCTATATCGCCCGCCAACCGAGCGAGCTCGTCGTCCGTTTGGTACTCAACGCCCGGCTTCACTTCTTCAGGGGCATACTTAGCAAATGCAGGCTGCTCGGCTATTCGTCGGGTGACGCGAAGGGAATCTGCCGCCACTTTTCGGTCTTCAGGTGAACTCAGGTAGTTGGGCGAAATGGCTGGCGCCTGGCGCGGGTTGCTGCTTTTAAGCCGTACGGTACCCCGGCTAGTGGGGTTCAAATTACATACGCTGGCAGTAATCGCTGGGTACGGGTGTAAAGGCTGACCAAAGGCTTCCAAACTGAGCGGCTGCACGTGGTATTGAATATTAGGGTGTACTTGCTCTTCCGTACTGCGGGTAAAAGCTCCCAATTGCGAAGGCGCCATACTCATGGGCCCCGAGCGTTTCACTAGGTACTCCCAACCAATACCCGCTTTACCCCATAAGGTACTGGCAATGGCATTTAACGTTTTGCCGTTGGTGATCTTGTATACCGAGCGGATCTGCAAGTGATCTTGCAGATTTTCACCCACGCCGGGCAGGTCATGTACTAACTCAATACCATGTTCACGCATCAGTTCAGCGGGCCCTACCCCGGAAAGTTGCAATAAATGCGGTGTGCCGATAGCACCCGCGCAAAGCACCACTTCCCCGCTAACGGTAACGCGCTGCACTTCGCCATCGCGCTCTACCTCTATCCCCGCGCAGCGCAGTGCGCCTGCTTGCCCCGCAAAAACCAGGCGATTGACCTGGGTGGAGTGCCATAACGTTAAGTTGTTGCGCTTGAGCGCAGGTCGCAGAAACGCCTTAGCGGTGTTCCACCGCCACCCGGAGCGCTGATTAACTTCAAAGTAGGCCACGCCTTCATTAGAGCCGCGATTAAAGTCCTCTGTCCGCGGAATACCCGCCTGAACGGCCGCCTCGGCAAAGTCATCCAACACCTGCCATTTGAGGCGTTGCTTTTCGATCCGCCATTCGCCCCCGTGACCGTGGAAATCCCGGTGCTTCGCGTCGGCATCGCCCCCCTCATCCAGACGGTAATGATCTTCGTGCTTGATAAAATCGGGCAAGCAGTTTTCCCATTTCCAGGCATCGTCGCCCGCCACTTCAGCCCAGTGATCATAGTCTCGCGCTTGGCCGCGCATATAAATCATGCCATTGATGCTGGAGCAACCGCCCAGCGTTTTGCCCCGCGGATAGATCAATGAACGGCCATTGAGCCCTTTGTCGGGCTCAGTACGAAACAGCCAGTCGGTACGCGGATTATTAATGCAGTAGAGATACCCTACTGGGATATGTATCCAGTGGTAGTTATCGCGCGGCCCCGCCTCTATCAATAGCACCTTATTGTTTGGATTGGCGCTCAGTCGGTTGGCCATTAGGCACCCTGCGGTGCCGGCTCCTACAACGATATAGTCGAAATTATTGTTCGTTGGTTCTTGCATGCGCTGGTTCCCGTAACGTATTGGCGTTACTTCGCCGTGGGCATAACAAACTCAGCACCGTCATCAATCGAGTCCGACCAGCGCTGCATGATGGATTTCTGTTTGGTGTAGAAACGCACGCCCTCTTCGCCGTAAGCATGCGTGTCGCCAAATAGCGAGCGCTTCCAACCGCCAAAGCCATGCCACGCCATCGGCACTGGGATGGGCACATTGATGCCCACCATGCCGACCTGAATACGGCGACCAAACTCCCGCGCCACTGTACCGCTTTCGGTAAAGCAGCTAACGCCGTTGCCAAACTCGTGATCGTTAATCAGTTGAATGGCAGTGGCGATATCCGGCACCCGCACACAAACCAGCACCGGGCCAAAAATTTCCTCTTTGTAGACCGTCATGTCAGGCGTGACATGGTCGAACAGCGTGCCACCCATCCAGAACCCGTCAGTGCAGTCATCCCCCGCCGCTGAGACATCAAAATCGCGGCCATCAACCACTAATTCAGCGCCTTCAGCCACACCTTTTTCGATATACCTGGTAATCCGTTGGTGGGCCTGCCGGGTCACAATGGGGCCCATTTCTGCATCCAGCTGCATACCATTTTTTACTTTCAGCGCGTTGGCACGCTCAGCCAGCACCGGGACAACGTTATCGGCCACATCGCCAACTAATACCGCCACACTAATCGCCATGCAGCGCTCCCCGGCGGAACCGTAGGCAGCACCAATCAACGCATCAACGGTTTTATCAAGGTGGGCATCCGGCATCACCACCATATGGTTTTTAGCCCCACCCAGTGCTTGGATACGTTTGCCGTTACGTGCGCCGCGCTCGTAGATCAGATTGGCAACCGGTGTGGAGCCGACAAACGACAGCGCTCTGACATGCGGATGGTCAATCAACGCTTCTACCGAGTCCTTATCCCCCTGCACAACGTTGAACACGCCATCGGGCAGACCCGCCTGTTTAAGCAGGTCGGCCATCAATAACGATGCGCTGGGATCAAGCGGGCTAGGTTTAAGAATAAACGTATTGCCCGCCGCAATTGCCAGCGGGAACATCCACATTGGCACCATAGCCGGGAAATTAAACGGCGTTATACCAGCAACGACGCCTAGCGGCTGGCGCACCGTCCAGTTGTCGATCCCCGTACTGACCTGCTCGGTATAGTCACCTTTTAATAATTGCGGGATACCACAGGCGAATTCAACAATATCAATACCCCGCGCGACTTCCCCCTGGGCATCGGTAAACACCTTGCCGTGCTCTTTGGTAATCGCTTCGGCCAGTTCGTCTTTATGGGCATTTAACAGTTCTAAAAACTTAAACATGACTCTGGCACGACGGATCGGTGGTGTATCCGACCAGGCGGGAAAGGCAGCCTGGGCGGCCTCAACGGCGGTGTTCACATCAACCGCAGAGGCGAGCGAGACACGGCCAGTAACGCGGCCAGTGGCGGGGTTGTAGACATCTTGAGATTGAGAAGACTCACCAGCGGTGACCTGGCCATTGATAAAGTGCTGAATCGCTTTTGTTGTCATGGGGTTACCTGTTGTAGAGGACGCGCGTGAGAACTTGCTAAGGAATATTTATGTTTAACCTAGCCTACTGGGCTCTACAAACGGATCAATTGAGTTATTTAAAAGCCAGTTATAAGCTCTGCTAATATCTTAGCCACGCTGTGAGGCCCATCATGCAAGACTACGCCACACTGCGCGCTTTCGTGGCCGTTGCCAAGACGGGGAGCGTGTCACGCGCAGCAGAGCAGTTACACCTGACACAGCCTGCCATTAGCCTAAAGTTGAAACAGCTACAAGCGAATCTGGGACTGAACCTGTTTAGCCGCCGCCCCCAGGGGCTCGCGCTGACAGCCGACGGCCATGCGCTATTACCCGCCGCCGAAAAGGCCCTGGCCAGCGCTCACGCCTTTGAACAAACCGCCGGTGCGCTGCACAACACGCTTCGCGGCAAGCTCACCATTGGCACCATCGTCGACCCCGAATTTCTCCGCCTAGGCGCCTTTTTAAGTCGCCTGATGGCACGCGCCCCGCAGTTAGAAACCGAACTGCACCACGGGATGAGCGGCAGTGTGCTGAATCGTATTGAACAGGGCGATTTAGATGTCGGTTTTTACTTGTCGCCACCCGGCCAAGGTCCTGGGCTCGAACGCGAACAAGGACATGAGACGTTGGCTTGGCGCGAGCTGACGCATTTTGATTACCATGTGATTGCCCCAGCGGGCTGGGAAAAGCGGCTTATTGATACCCGCTGGGAACATTTGGCCACGCTGCCCTGGATTGTCACGCCACAAGATTCAGCCCACCACCGTCTGCTGAAACAGGCGCTAGCCAAAAGCGGCGCGATGCCCAATCGCGTAGCCCAGGTTGATCAGGAGGCTTGCATGCTCGACTTGGTGCGTGCGGGCGTCGGTTTAAGCTTGGCCCGCGATGCCCTGGCCATGGCTGAACGCCAGGAGAGCGGTCTGGCCGTAGCAGACAATATTCGTCTACCCTGCGCGTTAAGCTTTATATGGCGTCATGATAGCGCAGCCGAACCGACCGTAAACGCAGCCCTCAGTACGTTGGATGAGGTATGGCCGCATCGGCTGGACTAGGCCAATCATCTCAAAGGAGGAACTCATCGATTAATTCGCTGCCCGACGGTGAGCGCTTAATTATGCATAGACGCTCAATGTGTACTAGAGTGGTTGCATATAAATTAGACCGGTCGGCTAAGCGCTCAGGAGCTGGGCGTTTTGACCCAAACGTTGATCTATAGATAGGAGATCTTATGAGCAACAGCATTACGACGATTAATCCAACTAACGGCGAAACACTCGATACCTACACGCTGATGAATAGCGATGAAGCGAAGCAGGTAGTCGATGCCTGTTACGAGGCATTTCTCGATTGGCGCCTAGAATCGCTGGAGAACCGTGCTAAAACGGTTAAAGCAATCGGCCAAGCGCTGCAGGAACATAAAGACGAGCTTGTCGACCTGATGGTGAAGGAGATGGGCAAACTGCCTTCCGAAGCCCGTCAGGAAGTTGATCTATGTACCGGCATCTGCGACTACACTGCCGAGCATGGCCCGGAAAAACTAGCTGATGAAGAGCGTCAACCTAGCAACGGTGAACGCGGCATTGTTAGCTATTCTCCGATGGGTGTTATCTACGGCATCCAGCCATGGAATTTCCCGGCCTATCAGGTCGTACGTTACTCTATCGCCAATCTTATGGCGGGTAACGGTGTACTGCTTAAACATGCTGAAAACGTTACCGGCAGCGGTTTGTTGCTGGAAAAAATTTATCGCAAAGCGGGTCTGCCTGAAAATGTTTTCCGTACGCTGCTGATATCGCACGATGTGTCTGACGAAGTGATTGCACACCCTGCTGTGCGTGGCGTTACCCTAACAGGCAGCGACGGTGCAGGCCGCAAAGTTGCCGCCAAGGCTGCTGAATACCTGAAAAAGACCGTACTTGAGCTGGGTTCTAACGATGCGTTCTTAGTGCTTGATGACGCTGACCTAGACGTAGCGGTAGACACTTGCGTAACGGGACGTGTCTTTAACGGCGGTCAAACCTGTGTAGCTGCCAAGCGCTTTATAGTGACCGAGAAAAACTATGAAGCGTTCAAAGAGCGCTATGTCGCTCGTATGCAGTCGCTTAAAGCGGGTGACCCCACCCAGGAAGATAGCGATCTTGGCCCCATGGCACGTGTTGATCTGCGTGACGATCTCCACGAGCAGGTTGAAGATAGCGTTCGTAAAGGCGCGAAAATTCTTTGTGGTGGCGAAAAGCCATCAGGCAAGGGTGCGTTTTACCCGGTCACTGTGCTCGACAATGTGTCCCCCGGTCAGCCCGCTTATGATGATGAGCTGTTTGGCCCGGTCGCCGCGTTGATTCGTGCCAAAGATGACGAAGACGCCATGCGCATTGCCAACGATAGCCGCTATGGCTTGGGCGGTGGCATTATCTCCAAAGACGTTAAGCGCGCGACAGAACTTGCCAGCAAGTACTTTGATACCGGCATGGTATTTATCAACGGGTTTGGTGTCGCCACACCGGAAATGCCCTTCGGCGGCGTTAAAAATTCCGGCTACGGTCGTGAGCACGGTGGCTTTGGCATGCATGAATTCGTCAATGCAAAATCGGTGATTGTCGTTCAAGAGTAATGCGTTAAGTCTTGTTGGATTTAGCCGTTAACTAAAATACGCCGCAACTCCTTCTCTTATGTAGGCTTGCGGCGTTTTTATGGGCCACTCTGTGCTTTTATGAGTCACTCCAGGCGTTGGCGGGTGGCTCTGCGCTGCCAAAGCGTTAACCCGATTGCCATGATTAACCACGTTACCAAAGCGGCAATAACATCGTCTAAAACAATTCCAAAACCACCCTGCACATACTCAGCTAGCTGAATGGGTGGCGGTTTTACCGAGTCAAAAAAGCGGTATACACCAAACGCTAGCGCTATTGCCACGGGATGGCGTGCGGCAGCTAACCCTATGACTGTCAGCGGGAACGCCACATATTCATCGGCCACGATACTGCCATGATCCAACCCGGCATAATGTCTCGCGGCGACGTGACAAACGGGCACCGCAAGCACCAGTAAACAAGCGATAACGATACCTTGCTGACCTATCGGGCGGCCCAGTAGCCACCATGCCAACGGAATGCCTATCAGTGAACCCAAAGCGCCCGCTGCAAACGGCGATAGGCCCAATCCAAAGCCGGTGGCTAGCCAAAAATTAACCGTATCCAGCATTAACCCGCCTGCTCGGCTTGACGTTCAAGTTCGGTGGTCATCTCTTTGGGTAAGTTCAGTGCGCTGGCTAATTGGTCCAGCCATGCGCGCTCCATGGGATTTTGATCGTCGGTTACCGCGACGCTGATGAGATACATCTCGCGTGCGGCCTGCGGGGAGTCTGCCTCACGGGCAAGCGCCTGGGCATCCAATGGTGCCTTTAGCTGCTGCTCTACCCAGTGATGCATTTCCTGATCAGCCCCTAGGGCGTCGATTTGCTCAGTGATCAATGCCTGTTCTTGCTCGTCAATGTGGCCATCGGCGCGCGCCGCCATGATCATCGCTTGTAGCAGTTCCAGGCTACGCCGTTCTTGAACGTCACCGCTAAGCACGTCGACCCGCTCGCCTTCCGCGGCATTGGCTTGCGCATTGCCAGGCTGACCGTTGCTGTTCTTTGCGGCTTGCGAGCTCTGCCATGCTTTCCAGGCCAGTACGCCTACTCCGGCAATGGCGCCGTATTTCAATGCCTTACCACCCATGCTGCGGCCCCGTTTAGAACCCACTAACATGCCCATGGCACCGCCACCCAACAGGCTTTTGACATCAAAGCCGCCGGATGAGCTGCTGCCTTGACCACTACCACCGCCCAACTGTTTGGAAAGCCCACTCAGCATGCCTTTCACATCGACACCGCTACTGCTACCGCCCTTCTGGCTCCCGCCCGCTTGCTGCATCAACTGCTGTAAAATCTTGCTTGCGTTCATCCTTGCACTCCTCATGGGTGGTCTTTTCGGCGCCGATAACGTTTAACGCTCTTTATAAAACATGTTGTATGAACGCAGCATGAATTAACGCTGCCGACTTCCACATTACCGCTATGCGCCCTTCACGGCTACCGAGCTACCGTGCCGGCTAGCGCGTACTTCTATCCGGATGGGCATTTGCTCCTTGAGCTCGCTGACGTGGGAAATGACTCCAATCATACGCCCGCCCATTTGCAGTTCGCTCAGCATGGCGATGGCTTGATCCAACGCATCCTGATCGAGGCTGCCAAAGCCTTCGTCGATAAAGAGCGTATCCAACTGAATGCCGCCCGCGTACGCCTGCACGACATCCGAAAGCCCCAGCGCTAACGACAGCGCTGCCATGAAAGACTCCCCCCCAGAAAGCGTCGCTACCGAACGGTTCTTGCCGGTGTAGGTATCGGCGACATCAAGCTCCAGCCCCGACGCCTTGTTGCCTTTTGAGGGGTCTTCTCGACGAACTAACTGGTAGCGCCCCCGACTCATACGGACCAGCCGCTCAGAAGCCTGAATCAGAACGTCATCCAGTAGCACGCCGAGCACGAAGCGTTGCAGGCTGATTCTATGCCCGGTGCGGCCATTAGCGACTTCGCTTAGCGTGCCCCACAGTTGATATTGGGCTTCAAGCTCCGCTTGGGCCGTATGTGCAGTCGCCAGCTTTTGGCGAATACCGTGCAGCGTCGCTAAACGGCCATCAAGCTTTCGCCATGTCTCTAACTGGGTGTGCTCGGCCGCTTGGGCAGTCTCGGTCAAGGTCGTGAGCGCGGTAAGATCCGGCGGCGTTTTGTCGGCAAGCTGGGTTTGGTAATTCTGCAGCGCGCCCTCGAGTTCAGCTAAGCGACGCTGGTACGCCTCGACGTGGTGCGTCAACGCTTGGCGCTGAGCAGCATCCAACTGCGCTGCCTGAAACGCCGTCTCATCGCTAAAGGGGCTGGTCTGTAGCGCGGCCTGCCACTCCGTTCGCGCCTGCTGTAACGACTGCTCGCTGCGTTCGATACGTTCGTTCGTGCCGCGTAGTTGCTCCTCTGCTCGCGCCAGTTGGGTTTGACTGTTCGACAGCGCTTGCTGAGCGCTTTCCCAATCTTGCTCAATGTGCGCTATTTGGTGCTCAAGCTCAGTAAGCGTTTGGCGCATAGCGACGGGGTCGCGGGCATTTTCAGGCAGCGACTGGCTCAACTGATCGCGCTGACTTTCTAGCCTCAACGCGTCCTCTTTGGCTTTTTCAACCGCGGGCCGCTGGGCTTTAAGCTGCTTATCCAGCGCGCCCCACTCGCGTCGTAGCGCATCACGGGCGGCGATTTGCTGCTGAACCTCGCGCTCAACGCTTGCCTGCCGAGTGACCTGGCGATTTAACTCATCGCAGGTGTTTTGTAGTGCCTTCAGCGCTTGGCTCGCCCACTCGCCTAACTGCTGATGGAGTCGTTGCACTTGCTGCGTGTGGTAGTTAATCTGCTGGGTAAGCTGCTGGTGATGGCGCTCAGCGACCTGAAGAGCGTGGCGGGCCTGCTCTTGAGCCGACCTGGCCGCCTCCACCTGCGCCTGAGTGACGACCTCGGCGTTGTCAACCGCCGGGGCGGGATGCGCTAAGCTGCCGCACACCGGGCAGGGCGCATCCTGCTCGAGCGTCAATGCAAGTAGCGCGGCTTGGCCCTGGTGCCAGCGCATCTCCTGCTCTGTGGCGCTGCGATCCGCCTGTGCTGCGTCATTTTTTCGGCGTTCAAGTGCGTCTGCTGCCTGCTGCTGTTGAGCGGTTAACTCGCGCCCTTGGCGGCCAAGTTCATCCAGCTCTTGGCGCTGGATCAGTAGATGATTGTGGCGGTTAAGCTCAGCGGGTGCGCTGGCCAGTTGCTGGAGCTCGGCCTGTAAACGTTCGAGATTGACGCCTATCGCTTCACCCTGTTGGCGAATAGCGTCTAACTGGGCCTCGTCGCGTTTGAGTGCACTGTCCGCTTGCTGCCACGCGGCCTGCGCCGTTTGAAAATGCGTTTGCAGCTCGCTGAGCTGTTGGCCTTTTTGAATAAACTCGCCCAACTGACGATGACGCTCGCGCAGCGCAGGCAGTTCTGACTGTCGCTGACGTGTCGTTTCTAATGCCTGCTTTGCCTGTTGGGCGTTAGAACGCTGGGCGGTTAACACAGCTTCAGCCGTTTGCTGTTCGGCTTGAGCGGTCGTTACTGCTTGCTGCGCTTGGTCTAAGGCGCTTTTTGGCGCCTGCAGCGCCTGTGCATGGGCGCTTTGTGCTAGACGCTCCTTGCTGCTTTCGATCTCATCGTGCTGCCCAAGGTGGCGAGCTTTGTCCGCCGCTAGCGTATCGCGGGCTTCAAATTGGCGCTGCAGCGCCAGGGCCTCGTCGCGCTGTATTTCGGCCTTGCGGCGCTGTTGCTGCGCGGTTTCGAACTGGTGTCGTGCGTCTTCCACCTGTGGCTTTAGCGCCTCCAGTTCTTGATCTAACGCGGCCTCATTCTCCAGCTCGCCCCCGGCCAGAATGCCGCTGATATGTTGGCGATGCTCCTTCACATCCCGCTCGATTTGATTGGCCTGATTGCGCAATTGCTCTTCGATACGCTGAAAGATCTGTGTTTGAAACAGTTGCGAAAAGATTTTTTCGCGCTCTTTTGAATCGGCGATCAGCAGCTCGCGGAACTTGCCCTGGGGCAACACCATGACCTGGCGAAATTGGTTGGCATCCAGGCCAATCAGCGTTTGCAACTCGGCGGTGGCATCGTTGACTTTGCGCGCCACCAAGCAGGTTTCTACCTCGCCACCCGCCTTTAATCGCCAAAGCTGGGCTTCCGCATTATGCGTGGTGGTCCCTTCGCCGCGCGCTTTGGGACGCTCTTGCTGGGGAACACGCCGAACCCGGTAATCAGCGCCGCGAAGATGAAAATCGAGGCTAACTTCCGTTAACAGCGCAGCATCTGCCTGATCGCAGCGCATCTGGGTCGGGTCGCGTTCATTACCCGTCGTCTGGCCGTAAAGAGCAAAACACAGCGCATCGAGAATCGAGCTCTTACCCGCCCCGGTGGGCCCGTTAATCAAAAACAGGGGGCTTTTGCCCAGCGCGGTGAAATCAATGCTTTCAGTGCCCGCGAACGGGCCAAAGGCCTGCATGGTCAGCATTAACGGCGTCATTGCTGGGCCTCATCGCGCTGCAGTTGGGTAATCAATTCAGCCATCGCGCTGGCCTGACCCTCGCTCATGGCCTCGCCGCTGGTCTGGTTGAAGAAGTCGCTAAACATATCCAGCGCATCAAAGCGCAGCCGCTCCCGGTCGAGCTGCTGCATACCGCGCGCCTCTAGCATGCCCGGCTTCTCGAGGTGCAGCACATTGGGGTACACCTCACGCAGTTTGCCCATGGGATCGAGAATCGCGTGACGATCGGTCAATCGCACCAACAGGTAATCGTCGGCGTTCTTATCGGTTCGGCCCTGGGCGATCAACGCATCCAGCTCGCCTTCCAAGACACGCACTTCACGGCTGGGTATCAGTGTCATCTGGTCAATTTGCGTGACGCCGTTCACGCCTAACTCGACCAGCGTGACGCCTTTACGCTGGCTGGCTTCGGAAAAGCTGTATTTGAGCAGCGACCCGCTGTAGCGAATATGCTCACCACCGCGATACTGGGGGCCGTGCAGATGACCCAGCGCCACGTAATCGAAGTGCTGCATGGGCTCCCAGGCGACGTTTTCGGCGCCCCCTAGCGTCAGCGGTCGTTCCGAGTCTGAGGCGCTACCGCCATCCACAAAGCAGTGGCTCATCAGTATGCAGGGGCGGGTTGCATGCCGCTGTTCGCTGATCTGCTCCACCAGATAGCGATGGGCAGCATCGAAATCGCGCGCCTCAACGTTAAACTGGCTGCGCACCTGCTCCGGGTCGGCGTAAGGGATGCCGAATACATCCACTTCCACGCCGCCCACAGACAGGGTGACGGGCGTGGCGAAATCAGCTAAATCGGAAAGAATGTGCAGCCCAGCTTGGCGCAGGTGGCGCGCGCCAAAACGCAGGCGCTCGGCGCCGTCGTGGTTGCCTGAAATCATGATGACCGGCAGCTTGCGCACTTCACATAGCGCGTGGAGCACTTCGTCCAGCAGCGTGACGGCCGCCGAGGGCGGCACCGAGCGGTCGTAGATATCGCCAGCGATCAGCACCGCATCGACGTTTTCCCGATCGATGATAGCGATGAGCTGGTTGAGCACATGGCGCTGATCTTCCAACAATGAAAGATTGTGAAATAGCCGACCCAGGTGCCAATCAGCGGTATGGAGTAAACGCATAACAAGCTCAACAGCCAATAGTGTAGCGGCATCATAGCAACCTAATGGCGCTGCGTTTAGCGCAGGCGTTGAGCTTGTTAAAAGTGTCGCTACGGTGTTCTGGGTAGCTGACGCTTGTGATCGGTGCGTTGATAGGTGCGGGTGATGGTTGTGTAGGCCTGTTCGCTGACCTGCTGGCCGGTAAGGAAGGCATCAATTTCGGCGTAGGTGACACCCAGCGCCACTTCGTCCGCCAACTGGGGTTTAAGCGACTCCAGGTCGGCCGTGGGCAATTTTTCTACTAATGAGGCGGGTGCCTTCAAAGCGGCCCCGATTTCTCTTACCTGCCCTTTAGTGAGCCCAGTCAGCGGTGCCAGGTCGCAGGCGCCATCGCCATATTTGGTGAAAAAGCCCATCAATGCCTCTGCGGCTTGATCAGTCCCCACCACTAAACCTGACTTGGCACCAGCGACCGCATACTGAGCCGCCATGCGTTGGCGCGCCTTAATATTGCCCAATACAAAGTCGCGCTGAGCGGCGTCTTGAAATGTCAAACCGCCCTCTTCCAAGGAAGCCAACAGAGCATCGCTGGGCGGCTTTACATTCACATTGAGCACTTCATCGGGGGAAATAAAGGTCAGTGCCTGTTGCGCATCATCCTCATCTTTTTGCTCGCCGTAAGGCAGCCGCATGGCATAAAAGCGCGCGTCACTCCCTTTATTGCGGGCCTTTTCTACGGCCAACTGTGCTAAGCGCCCAGCGACGGTCGAGTCCACGCCACCACTAATCCCTAACACAAGGGCATGTTGGCCTGTTTCAAGCATTTGGTTACATAGAAAATCCACGCGTTTATCGACTTCGTGTTGAGGCTCAATCGAACCTTGGGCATGCAAGTCTGCTTGAATAAGCTGCTGTTGGGTTGCTTGGTTATTCATTGATTTACCTGCCTCCTTGCGAACTATTGGTAGCCGACATCATGCTTCGTCGACGCTAGGTGCGTTACCTGCCAGCACCTCGCCATGGTATTTAGGAATCAACTCCAAGGCGTAATGTGCTGCGGCCAACCGCACCTGGTTGCGGTCACCTGAAAAACGCTGCGTCTCAGTCATCAGGTAGGTCTTTTGATTGTGGCGAAAGGCCCAAGCAAAACACACCGTGCCCACGGGGATGCCATCGTGTGGCTCAGGACCAGCGATGCCGGTATTGGCGACGGCCACATTAGCATCGTTGTTATCTAGCGCGCCTAGCGCCATTTCACGGGAGGTCGCTTCACTGGTAAGCCCGCAGGACTCGATGGTGTCAAAGCTAACGGCTAAGTAGCGATTCTTGGCTTCTGGTGAGTAAACCGCCAAGCCACAATCTATTGACTGGCCACTGCCCGGTATACTGGCGAGTTCGGATACGATTAAACCTGCGGTACAAGACTCAGCCGTGGCCATCTTCAATTCGTGCTTTTTAAGATACTCACTAATTTTTTCAAGCAGTTCCATTGCTTTTCTCCTAATGACGCTATCACACCCTATTCTGTTATTACTCCTTTAGGCACTATAGCTAAGCGCTATGATTTGTCTAAAACACTTGACGGCTATTAACATAAGTTATGCCATTTAACTCACCAGGGGCTCCCTAAATAATACGGCTAAAAAAAGCCCCTACCTGAGGATAGGGGCCTTCGAGTTAGCCTTATAACTAGTTGCGAAAGGCGTCGGGATAGTTGGTTAAATCTACATCCCATAACACAGGCAGCAAGAAATACACCGCGGCTACTATTAACAGCATGGCAATAATGTTGATCCAGAAGCCGGTGCGCACCATCTCAATAATTTTGAGTTTGCCGGTAGCAAAGATAATTGCGTTGGGTGGGGTACCCACCGGTAGCATAAAGGCGCAGTTGGCGGCCATGGCGGCAGGCACCATCAGTACGAAGGGGTGGATATCCAGCGCCAGTGCCAATGACGCCAGAACTGGCAAAATCATTGTGGCCGTGGCGGTATTCGAAGTGATTTCGGTTAAAAAAAGCACCATACCGGTCGCTATTAGAATGACCAACAAGAAGTTCACGCCTTCCAGTACGCTCATTTGCCCACCGATCCACTCGGCCAAGCCAGAAGAGCCAAAGCCTGCGGCAATCGCCAAACCGCCTCCGAATAGCAGCAGAATCCCCCACGGGACATCTTTCGCTACGTCCCAGCCCAGCAGACAGCCACCCTTATTTTTTGAGGGAATCAAAAATAACAGTAATGCCGCAACAATCGCGATCATGGTGTCGTTGATACCGGGGATATTGATGATCTGGCCCTGCCACAAAAACGAGCGGGTAATCCACATAAAGGCCGCAAACAGAAAAACCACCAGCACTGCCTTCTCTTCAAAGCTGGTTTTACCCAATGCTTCTTTTTCTTTGTTAATTAGTGCTCGTCCACCCGGCAAGTGGCTAAACTCGATTCTGAAGAACACCCGCGTCAGTAACAGCCAAGCGATAAACAGCAGTGCCACCACGACAGGAAAAGCAAACATTAGCCAGCCGGCAAAAGAGATCTCGATACCAAACAGCTCATTAACAATGGCTGCGAGGATAATGTTCGGTGGCGTGCCAATCAGCGTGCCCAAACCACCAATGGTACCGCCGTAACCAATACCGAAAATCAACGCCTTACTGAATTTCTCGATTTCGCCAGTGCGGTCACGGTCACCTTTTTCAAGCTCCTGGCTAACTTGGTAAACAATGGCAGTACCAATGGGCAACATCATCATGACCGACGCGGTGTTGGATACCCACATCGATAGAAAGCCGGTAGCGGCCATAAAGCCAAATACAATGCTATTAATACTCGTGCCCAGCACGGCAATAATCGACAGGGCGATACGCTTGTGCAAATCCCATTTTTCCATTGCCAGTGCGATCATAAAACCGCCCAGAAACAAGAAAATAATCGGGTTACCGTAGGCAGCCGTCACCGTATTGCCATCCAGCGCGCCGGTAATGGGTAGTAGCACAATCGGCAATAGCGAAGTAGCGGGGATGGGAATCGCTTCGGTGATCCACCACACAGCCACCCATAACGTAGTGGCGAGTACCATACGCCCTTCAAAACTTAAATCTTCAGGGTGAAAAAACATCACTATAAAAGCGAACAATAGCGGGCCAAGCAACAACCCAACTTTCTGCGGGGTGGTATAAGCGGGTGGCTTAGGTTGATGAGAAGGCTCGCGCTTGGCGTTGGAAGCCGCCGCTTTTGCGGCGCCACCCGTTGGTAGCGCACACATCAATAAATTTTTGGCTTGGTAATGGGAGTGCCATAGCTGATCCCATACCGTCATCAGGGCTATTTTATGCATAACGTTAACGCCAATTGCGGTCAGAGGTAAAAGAAAAGGCCCAGGTCAGCATTTCGGTAAATGCGCCGTACTAAAATCAATACTAGACCTATTTTGGCGCCCTTTATTCACTGCTATAGACAATTAGTCCAGCGACTTGTCCGCAATTACCACTAAAGTGTAACGACTTTAGTTTAATAATTAGCAGTTGCTAACGCCGACATAGATCTCGCGTTAACCTATGTGACGGCTAACCGTCATTACACAATATTCCCGATATCACGCAATATTCCCGATAACCGCCAAGGAGAAACGCGTGCTTGACCGTTTTACAATGCCGCTTACCCATCGCCCGCTGCAACGCCTCGCAACACCGTTGCATCAACAACACATCACACCCGATCAAGTGACGTTCACCGCTTTTTTGATCGGCATTACTGCGTTACCGCTGCTGGCCTACGAACAGTATGGGTGGGCGCTGCTGGCGATTGTGCTTAACCGACTGGGTGATGGCGTTGACGGGGCGCTAGCGCGCCTTAGTGGCCACTCTAGCGATGCAGGCGGGTTTCTCGACATCGGGCTCGATTTCGTTTTTTACGCTGCCGTGGTGCTTGGTTTTGCGCTGGCCAACCCCGCTCAAAATGCCTTGGTAGCCGCCTTGTTATTGTTTGCGTTTATTGGTACTGGCACCTCGTTCCTAGCTTTTGCGATTGCCGCCAAGCAGCAGGCAATTGAGCGCCCGCATTTTCCAAATAAAGCATTTTACTATTTAGAAGGTTTAACCGAAGGCACTGAAACCGTGGCGGCCTTGGTGATGTTTTGTCTTTTCCCTGCGTACTTTCCAACGTTAGCAACGCTGTTCGCCATTGCCTGCCTTATTACCACCGCCACAAGATTATGGGGTGGCTACTGGACGCTGCGTCGGCATAATGGTCACTAGTTTGTCATGGAATGTTTTTGCATTTGCTTCCCGTTCATGCGTATATTAGGATCGTTGTCGTACAACACACGTACAACATAAATTCAGGCGGTTACGCCATGATAGCCGCCGTTCCATTCGCATTCACACGGAGCCGTGATATGCACAGTGAAACGCTAAGCGAACTTTCCCAAGCGGGTCTTCACATCGCCATTCAAGATATCAAGGATGACTTGTTCGACACCCCTGACTGCGACTACGCCATTGCTCAACTGCTTAGCCAGTGGGGTCTGGATGAAAAAGCCGAGCAACTGCTCGATGAAATGCTGCTGAAATGGGGCACCTCTCCAGAAGTACTCGCCCTAACCCAGCGTGGCTATGCGGAAATAAAGAGGTCTGATCTGTTCGCCGATAACGACGAACCCATCATTCAGCCGCACAAAACCGCCCCCGCTAAACTACATATTGTTGCGGCGTAGCTTACTTATATCACTTCTAGTAGTAGCGTCTTTTCTGCTAAGAGAATGGCTTCTACTACTAGTATCGTTTTTATCGGTGCCCCTGGCCGCTTAGGCGTCAGGGGCATTTTTGTTTGTCTTGCGGCTGCAGGTAATCCCAGCGCAGACTTTTATAGCTTAAAATTAAGATCACGATTTTGACATTAAGACATCCCTCAGCCGCTGACGCTCGTGCTCTTCGTAGAAACTAGGGTCATTAAAAAGATCGCCTTGGGTATCATCGAAGATCAATTCCAGCACTTTTGCACTACTTTGCACCATCGGCTCAAAGTGCGCTGTGTGAGTAACCAATGCGGTGACGCGGCGGCGGCGGTAAATAGCATACATGCCCAGTAGCGCAAACACGCAAGCAATGTAAACCGGTAGGCCTTGGCTTCCGACTGCCGTCATCAAGGAGCCTGCTGCAATGGGCGCCACCGCACAGCCAGCGCCATGCATCACCAACATGTCCGCGGAGCCTGCGACAATCTCATCGGGGTGAAGCTGATCAATTAACTGCGCTACCGCCAGTGGGTAGAGTGAAAACGCCAAGCCACCCCAGAGAAAGTAAAGGCCTAACAGCGCTTCATGCGTAGGCGCAAACGGCATGCACGCAGCGATCAACGCGGCTAACAGCACGACCCATGTCATCACCCGTGGGCGGTCATGCTTATCGGAAAAGCGACCAATGGGTATTTGCAGCAATGCGCCGCCAACAATTGCCACGCTCATCACTAACCCGACACCACCGATATCAAACCCTAACTGCGTGGCGTAGACCGGGGTCATCGACCAAAACGCGCCCATCGCTAGCCCCGATAACGCGGCAGAGGCCACCGCCAAGGGCGCAAAGCCTAGCAGCGCACGCAGACTACTTTTGGGTCGTTCAGACATCTTCGGCTGAACACGTCGTGTCAGCGTAATGGGCAACAGTGCCCAACTAATCAAGATGGCAATGATGACAAAAAGCAAAAATCCTTGTGGCGAGGAGAGCCGCAGCAGCTGCTGTGCGGTGGCTAAGGCGCCCAGATTGACCACCATATAAACTGCGAAAATGCGCCCCCGCTCATGGCTGGCTGCTTGGCTATTCAACCAACTCTCGATCACGGTGATTAAGGTAATGAACGAAAGCCCGTACACCATCCGTAAGGGCAACCATACCCATGGGTTGATAAAGACCAGATGCAACAGCGCCACCGAGGCACAAACGGAGGCGCAGAAACCAAAAGTACGAATATGCCCCATGCGCCTGATCAGACGACCACTCACCCAGGTGCCGCCAATAAAGCCGATAAAGTAGCCGGACATAATCATCCCCAACACGGCGCTGGAGAACCCCTCCTCCGTGCCCCGCAGTGTCAGGAGCGTATTGAGTAACCCATTGCCTAGCAGCAGTAACGCCACGCTATACAGGATTGATTTAACCGGTTTTAGCATTGCCAATGATCGCATTGCGTCTCCTCGCAGCCGATTACCTAAGGGTAATGCATTAAGCCGATGCATAAAGAGTGCCAGCGGAGGCTCATGCAATTTTCGTTGACAGGCTAACGTTCTTTATATAGAACGTTCTATATAAAGAACGGCACTTCTAAGGGCGCACCACCATGGATAAGCTCTCGCTCAATACGCTGGGCCATCACCTTCAAGCACTTCGCCTGGAGCGGGGCTGGTCATTGTCGCAACTGGCCAGTGAGGCGGGCATCGCCAAATCCAACCTGTGCCGCCTTGAACAGGGCAACGGCAACCCAACGCTGGACACCATCTGGCGGCTGGCGGTGCAGCTTAATGTGCCTTTCGGAACCTTGGTGGCCCCCATCACCGTGCCCTTGGGTGAAGATGGCATCCAAGTGCGCTTGATCGATCAAGGGAAAGACACCCCCCAGGTGGACGCCTATTGGATGCGCTGTGCGCCCCATACGGTTCGCCATGCCGAGGCCCATTCACTGGGCACTCGCGAGTCATTAACGCTGATTAGCGGCTGGCTGGAAGCGGGACCAGAAGGCGCCACTACGCAGTTGGCACCTGGCGACACTCTCACCTTTCCCGCCGATCAGCCGCATCTTTATCGCACCCAAACCGCAGAAGCTACCTTGATGATGACCATCACCTACGCCGCAAAAGGCGAAACGCCATGAGCCAACTTGCCAGCCACTCTCCTGCTCGTTACGCCTTAAAAGGTGTGCGTGAAGCAATTCCACTGCTGGGCGGCTATATTCCGGTCTCGCTGTCGTTTGGGTTGGTGGCCACCCAGGCAGGCTTTAGCATGTGGGAAGCGGCGGCGATTTCAGCGCTAATTTACGCCGGTGCTTCGCAGTTTCTGTTCGTCGGCATGGTCGCGGCCGGCTCGCCACTCTGGCTGGTGGTCGCGATGACGCTGCTGATTAACGTACGCCATGTGGTGTATGGTCCGAACCTGGCGGCATTGTTACCGCGCAGCCGCCACTGGCCCTGGCTGATGCACGGCCTGACCGACCAAGTATTTGCCCTCGCGTTGACGCGCCTTCCACAGCTCGCGGCGCCTGAGCGATTCGGCTGGTTTGTGGGTGCTTCACTGCTGGCGTGGGGAGTCTGGATCGTGGGCACTATGGTCGGCGCCACGGCGGGTGAAACGTTAACCGCCCGCTGGCCACTGCTCGGGGAAGTAATGCCCTTCGCCCTTCCCGCGCTTTTCCTGACCATGGTCGCGCCGCGCTTTACCGACAAACGCTGGGCACTGGCGCTGAGCTGCACCATTTTTGCCGCGTTGATGCTTACCCTCTATAGCTGGAGCAACGTGGCCATTCCGCTGGCGGCCGCCTGCGGCGCTATCTGTTTCTACATGGTCAAGTTTCAATCAGGGAGAAACCAGCCATGAGCAGCGCACTCTGGCTAGCCGTGGTGGCCTCAGCATTGGGCACGCTATTGTTGCGGGTCGTACCGTTTTTATGGATGCAGCGCCGGCTAAACAGCGCGAGCGGGATTAATAACATGCCCCAGTGGCTGGGCATTCTCGGCCCGCTGATGATTGCCGCCGTGCTGGGCGTTTCGCTTATGCCGGTCAACCCAAGCGCGACGTCCTGGGTCGCAACGGTCATTGGGCTTTCCGTCACGCTGCTGGTGTGGTGGAAATTACGCTCGTTGGGCTGGCCGGTAGCCGCTGGGGTCGCGGTGTTTGGCTTGGTGCAGATAGCCGCCTACATTTGATAATGCTTTGCATTAGCTTTTACCTCATGCCATCATTCTGCTTTTAGACTTCTACCAGCCAGTGGCATGTATGCAAACCGCACACTTTCATCGCTGTCAGGATTGGATACGTGTGTTGCTAATAGCCACCGCGGCGCTCTTTCCAATTTTCGCCCCCGCCACCCCGCTACACGCCTCAACTGAATCGCCACGCATCGTTACGCTTTACCAGGGAGCGACTGACAGTGCTATTGCCCTGGGGCTGACGCCGATCGGCGTAGTCGATTCCTGGCTTGAAAAGCCTATGTATCGCTACCTGCGCGATCCACTGGCTAGCGTTGAGCACGTGGGGCTTGAAACGCAGCCCAACTTGGAAAAAATTGCTTGGCTCAATCCCGACCTGGTCATCGCCAGCGATTTCCGCCACGCGAGCATCGCGCCGCTACTCAACGCAATTGCGCCCACGGTGTCAGCGCCGACGGTGTTTAATTTCAAAACCACGCTCACGATGGTAGCCGATGCCACTGGCCGCCAAGCAGAGGCCAGTGAGCTCCTGCAACGTTGGGAGGAACGAACTGACGATTTTAGCCAGCAGATCGCCACCAAGTTAGGCAGTGACTGGCCACAAAAAGTGGCCGTGGTGCGTTTTAAAAGTGATCACGTGCGTATTTATACCCGTGGTTTTGCGGGCTCGATATTAACCGAGCTGGGCTTTGCGCAGCCAGAGAATCTGCCCACTCAAAGCTGGGGCATGAAGCTCACCAGCACTGAAAACATTCCTGTATTAGAGGCCGATGTCCTGTTTATCCTGCTGGAGCCTGATGACCCCGCTATTGCGGATAATTATCAGCACTGGCAGGCACACCCGCTTTGGCAGCAGCTCTCGGCCGTGCAACACGGGCGTGTATTCGAGGTCGACCCGGTCAGTTGGATGATGGGCGGCGGCATCTTGGCGGCCAATGCCATGCTGGACGACCTTTACACGCACTACGGTTTTGTCACGCGCGCCGCATCGCCGTTGCATGAATGCCGAGAGGCTTCCGTTACCGAGGAGCAAACCGGATGCTGACACGCCATTCTATCAAAAGCACGCCTGCCAAAAGCGTCGGTTTGTTGCTGGCTGGCTTAGTAGCCGTTGGCGCTTTTATCGCCAGTGTGATGCTGGGCAGTACTGACATTGCCTGGCCTTCCTTATGGGCGGCGCTTAACCATTACGACCCCAGCCAGGTACCCCATATCATCCTGTTCACCGAGCGCCTTCCCCGTGCGGTGATTGCCGCGCTGGTCGGCGCCAGCTTGGCCATGGCGGGGGTATTGATGCAAACCATGACACGCAATCCGCTGGCATCCCCAGGCATTTTAGGCCTCAACGCCGGGGCGATGTTTTTTGTCGTCGTCGCCGTGTCGCTGCTGCCCCTGCATACCCCTGCCCACTACGTGTGGGCAGCCCTGCTGGGGGCTTTCGTGGCTGCCGTTTTGGTGGTGCTACTCAGCCGTGGTCGGCACGGTGAGCTCTCCCCGCTGCGCGTCGTTCTTGCCGGGGTGGCGGTAACGGCAATGTTTGTATCGTTTAGCCAAGGGTTATTGGTGATCGATCAACAGAACTTCGAAAGCGTACTCTACTGGCTGGCAGGCTCGGTATCCGGGCGCGAACTTTCTCTGGTCATGCCCTTATTGCCCCTCTTTGGCGGCGCACTGATACTCAGTGCACTGCTTGTACGCCACGCCAATGCGCTGCTGCTTGGCGATGAGATGGTGACCGGGCTGGGTATGCAGGCCACCACCATCAAACTGCTACTCGGATTAGTGGTGATTGTATTGGCGGGCGGCGCGGTGGCACTGGCAGGCATGATTGGGTTCGTGGGACTGATTGTGCCGCATATGGCACGGGGGATATTCGGCATCGACCACCGCTGGCTGCTGCCCGCCAGCGCTCTGCTGGGTGCCTGCTTACTACTCCTGGCCGATGTGGCCTCGCGCCTGTTAATGCCCCCTCAGGAGATACCGGTCGGGGTCATGACAGCGCTGATCGGCACGCCCTTTTTTATCTATCTAGCGCGACGCAAGATGGCTAGCCAATGACGCAATCATCAACGCTTACCTATGAAAGCGGGGCTAACAATGAAAGTAACCGCTTACTGCACAGCCTTTGGCTATTGAGCCTGTTGTTAGCAGCAAGCGCGGGGCTCTCGCTCTGCTTGGGTAGTTTTCCCACCCAGCCGCTTCAGGTGTTGGGTGCACTGACAGCGCCCACCCATAGTGATCTCGCTTTTATCATCTGGCAGCTACGCCTGCCCCGTATTGTGCTGGCGATACTGGTCGGGGCTGCCCTGGCGATGGCGGGCGCTATTTTGCAAAGCATTGTGCGCAATCCGCTGGCATCGCCGGATGTAGTCGGCATTACCAGCGGTGCCGCGCTGGCCGCGGTGCTGTATCTGACGCTCTTGAGTACATCTTTAAGCACGTTATTGAGCATTCACTGGCTGCCCGCGGCGGCCATGCTGGGCGCACTGGCGTCCGCCTTGCTGGTCGCCAGCCTTGCGTGGAAAAACGGCATCAGCCCATCGCGCGTGGTACTGGTCGGTATTGGCCTTGCCGCGGCCATGGGCGCAGGCACTACGTTGCTGATCGTGATCAGCGAGGACTCGGCGGCCATGACCGCCTACGTATGGCTCACCGGCAGCCTGTATGCTGCACAGTGGGGGGATGTGATGGGCTTGATGCCTTGGCTGTTGGCGGCGACCCCCGTTGTGCTTGCCTTTTCCCGACATGCCGATGCCATGGCATTGGGCGATCAAGTGGCGGAAGGGCTTGGGGTGCCTATTTTGCGTAGCCGAATGATACTACTGGGCTGTAGCGTAGCGTTGGCAGGCGCCGCCGTCGCCTTTGCCGGTGGCTTGAGTTTTGTGGGGTTAATCGCGCCCCATCTGGCGTCCAAGCTGGTGGGGCGAAACCTGGCGCGTTTAGTGCCCGTTTCTGCGCTGGTAGGGGCATTGATCGTCGTTAATGCAGACCTGCTCGGGCGTGTGGCCTTTTTACCCAAAGACCTACCAGCGGGTATTTTCGTTGCCGGGATTGGCGCGCCCTTCTTCGTTTACCTGCTACATCGATCGCGCGGCCGCGTTTAATATCTACTCAGAAAAAAACGGCGCCCCGCGGGCGCCGAATACAGCTTACGAGCATTGTTACGACTGCTTAAAAATCCAACTGGTAGCCGAGCGTAAAGGTGCGGCCCCGCCCAGTGAAGTAGTACTCGTCGCTGATGCGCGCGGCCTGAGAATAATAGGTAATATAATCTTCATCGGTGAGGTTTTCGATGCCCACGGATACCCTACCGGCAGGCAGGCGGTAGGCAAGCGAAGCATCCACCAAGCCGTAACCGTCAAAATCAAGCTCAGAATCATCGACGCTACGATCAAAATAATAGCTGCCCTGTAGGCGGGTTGAAACACGCTCATTCCAAGCCGCACTCCAGCCCAGCTTGAGCGTGTCGGGCGCGATATTAATGCCGGTCAGTTTGGTATCCACACTACCATCGCCATCTTGATCCGACTTACCCTCGGTATGGGCGTACGAGAGCGACAGGTCATGCTTGTCGGCGACCTGCATGTCCCCGGTAATCTCGACACCCTGGATCTCGGTTTTCTCCCGGCTACCGACCCAGGAGCCATTCTGCTCGGTAAGCCGCTGGCCGTAATCGGCGTTGGATTCGTAATAGCTGATCTCTAACCCATAATCATCCCAATCAAAACGCGCGCCGATTTCCCGGTTATCAGTCACGATGGGTTGAAGCTGCAGCAAGGTATCCACATCCTGGCCCGGCGTACCGATCCCACGCAGTACCCTGCCCACGTCAGGCATGCCGAAACCTTCCGAGTAGCTGGCATACAGCTGAGCCCAGTCAGTCGCTTGGTAGGTAACGCCTGCGTTATAGAGCGTTTCATTGAAGCTGGGGTTGCCACCATCGACGGTGACGTTGTCTTGAGTGATATTGCTGCGGTCGATGGTTTGAAAAGTATCCACCTCTAGCTCGGCGTGTTCATGACGCACACCGGCGTGAAGCGTCAGCGGTTCGGCTAGCTTGAATTGCCCCTGCAGAAAGGGCGCCAAGTTCCGATAGCGGCTTTCCGGCACATAGGTTCGCCCGGTCTGAACCAGCATCTGGCTCGTCTCATCATCCAGTACGTCCAGGCCCACCGTGACCCCTAACCGATCATCCAGCATGCCATCGCGGTTCAAGGTGAATTTGGCACCGCGTTTGTCAGATTCATTGCGTGTCTGATCGTATTGGGTATTTCCCGCGCTATCCACATAGGGGAAAAACGGCGTGGTAGCAAAGCGTGCGCGAAAGCGCTGCTGATACACCTGGGCATCCAACGTATTGCCGTACCAATCGGCGTGGGAGTAGGCAAGCCGCGCCGAGGTCACTTCGTTAAAGCCAGGCTCACCATCACGGTTGCCACGGCGCGCGGTGGTGGGCACACCTGCAGCGCGATCCCCTGGCACCGGCACGTAATCATTACCCTCTTCCAACTCGAAGTGATTAAGCGAGGCTTCGATTTGCTGATTGTCGTCGATCCAGTAGCCAAGTTTACCGAACAGGTCATAGCTCTCTGAGTTTTGCAGCTCACCGGGGTAAGCAATACCGACGATTTCATCATTACCATCGTAAAAAACCCCGCGCTCCTGGCGGGTAGCCGCAGCCACGAAATCCCAGTCGCCCTGCTGGCCACTAATGCGGTAATCCAGCTTGTTGCCCAACCCACCCGATTGGAAATCATCGTCCGTGGTCAGGCTGATGCCAGCGTGCTGACTGATACCACCACCTTCAGCACGCCGTGTGACGAAGTTAATCAGGCCCCCGGTGGCGCCCAAACCGTGCTCCGCACTGGCACCATGAATGACTTCGATACGCTCGACCATGGAAAGGTCAATGGTATAGCTATCCCGTGAGCTATCGCGCAATGGGTTGGATTGAGGAACACCGTCGATAAGAAACAGAGCATCGCGACCCCGCAGCGTTTCACCGGCGTTAGAGAGTTTCTGGCGGCTGGGTGAATAAGAAGGAATCAAATTGCTCAGCACTTGGCCGGGATCATCGCTAATAGCCAGCTGCTGCTCGATCTCTTCACGTGTGATGACGGTCACCCGTTGCGGTGTTTGGCCCTCTTCACTGCGGCTACGGGTGGCGGTGACCACCATGGTGGCATTTGCGTCGCTGGTAGCATTTTGCGCCTCGTTGATACCCGACGCTTGCCCCTGGGCTTGGCTAGCCGCTACTAGGCCAGCGAGCGTCAACGTGGGCCAAAACACCTGACGTTTCTTCACATGCATGTTCTTTTTATCCCCCTGCTTGTGAGTGAATGATCCTTTTAAATAATAATGCGCATCTAAATGATAACTATTATATTATGAGGATAAAAACCGTTAGCGTCTACCCACCGCGAACAGCCCGTTCGATAAAGTGGATGCGCTTGGCTGCCTGAAGACAGTGAGGGATGCCTAATGAGCGACTACCGATAATTGAAAATGAGAATATGTTTACTTATGGTGCTAGCTCTTTCGACCACTCAAGCGGGTTAATGATGAAACACCCTTCCCCTCGACCACCTCGCTTGCAGGGAGCATCACTTTGTGCGGGCTATGACGCTCGCCGAGTGCTGGATGGCGTGGATATCACCATCGCCGAAGGCAAGCTCACCGTGCTGTTGGGCCCCAACGGCAGTGGTAAGTCGACGTTGCTAAAAACCCTTGCCCGCACCCTCACGCCAAGCGCCGGACACGTTTATCTGGATGGCCAGGATATTCACCGCAGCAACACGCGGGAGGTCGCCAAACGCCTGGGGTTACTTCCCCAAGGGCCTGTGGCGCCGGAGGGGCTGAGCGTAAAGCAGTTAGTAGGCATGGGCCGCTTTCCGCACCAGGGCTTGTGGCAGAAAAACGCCCACCAGGATGCCGAGGCTATTCGCGAAGCCATGGCGTTTACCAATGTGACGGAGTTCGCCGACCGTAACGTCGATGCCCTTTCCGGCGGGCAGCGCCAGCGCTGCTGGATCGCCATGGTACTGGCACAACAAACCGACTTGATCCTGCTCGACGAACCCACGACCTTTTTGGATCTAAAGGTGCAGGTTGATTTGCTAGCACTACTCTCACGCCTAGCCCACGAGCACGGTCGCACCCTTCTCTTAGTGCTCCACGATTTGAACCTGGCCGCCGCTTACGCCGATCAATTGGTAATGATGCGCGACGGCCATATCGTCACCAGCGGCTCGCCTAGCGACGTATTTACCGCTGAGAACCTTCAGCGCGTTTTTGATCTGGAGGCCCATGTCATCCACGACCCTGAAAGCGGAAGCCCTATTTGTGTGCCGCGTAAACGGCACCAGGTTGCCAGCGAGCCGGGAGTGGTTGTTTAGCAGCGCTGTGCGCTATAAACCATTGTTTGTTATTTTACTGAACGCACAAAAAAAGCCCGGCAGTTGCCGGGCTTCGTAAAGCAGAAATGCCTTACCACTTATATTTCAAACTGCCAATCACACTGCGGGATTCGCCGTAATAACACCAGAAATCAGATTCACAACTGGCTACATACTCCTCATCAGTGATGTTGTTAACATTAAGTTGTGCAGTCCAGCTATCGTTAAAGTCATAGCTAGCCATGGCATCACCCACGGTATAACTGGGCACATCGATAGTATCCCCACCTGAGCTTTCACCAGCATGCCGAATACCAGCGCCGACTTTCAAACCATCCACGGCAGTGCCTTCAAAGTCATAATCTAACCATGTAGACGCCATGTGACGTGGAATCAAAGTCGCACGGTTGTCATCTGCGTCGCGTGCATCTGTGTAGGTATAGGCAGCCGTCAACTTGAGCGCTTCGGTAAGATACCCAACCCCTTCAAGTTCAAATCCAGTAGAGGTTCGTTCACCTTCCTGGGTTTGGTATCCCGCTGGGGTAGTAGCAAAGGAATTCGACTCTTCTATATCGAATAACGCTGCAGTCACGTAACCGTCCCAGTTAAATGGTGCGTATTTGAGACCTAACTCCCACTGCTCCCCTTTGATCTCCTCAAAGACAGCACCCCTGAAGTCAGTTTGCGCTTCCGGTTGGAATGACTCGCTGTAACTGAGATATGGGTTAAGCCCATTGTCGCCAAGATACATAACGCCGCCAGATAAAGAAGTGGCAGTCTGGGTTTCATCTACAGTAGTGGTCTCACGCTCGGACTCGTTTCTGACATCAGCACTATCGTAGCGAACGCCACCCAATAAAACCCAGCGATCATCAATACGTAGTTGATTTTGAACGTACAGACCCAGCTGATCCTTGTCGATCTGACGCCGTGTCAACTGATCGTTGGGAACTGGCGTAATATCGCCCTGCGGATTAAAAATATCGACAACATCATAGCCAAAGCTATCGAACTCTTTGCCATCAAGACTTAGGTCTTGGTAGTCTAATCCAAAGAGTAAGGTATTTTCAGTACGGTCGGTGTACCACTTACCCACCATACGATTATCGATTGTAAAACTGTCGATCTTCCCTTCACGCTGCAAGTGACCTCGAGAAGCAGTCTGCCCATCACCGGTCTCTCCTAGCACATAGGTGCTGCGAAGGTCCAAATCGAGATGGCTGTAGCGAGTATTCTGCTCGAATTGCCAAGTGTCATCGAGCTGATGCTTAAATTCGTAACCAAAGGCGGTCTGAGTACGCTCATCCTTATCGTAGTTGGGTGCACCATAGTTAGTTTGCGGGTCTACCTTGCCAAAAGGCGTATCGTCTACTGTACCGTAGGGAAGTTTAAAGGGGTTGACCGGAACGCCATCATCTTTCTGGAAACTGGACAACACCGTAAGGTGTGTATCATCGGAGATATCCCACTCGAGGCTCGGTGCAAAGTAGTAACGTTCGTTATCGGTGTCGCTTAAATCACCGTCCCGTTCTTTGTATAACCCCACGAAACGATAGCGTACATCACCACTCTCGGTAGCCGGCCCCGATGTATCAAAGCCCAACTGGCGATGATCGCGATTGCCGGACTGAATCTCGACCTCACCCCTTTGTTCATCGGTAGGTCGCTTGCTTACCGCATTGATCATCCCACCAGAGGGGGCTTCACCATAAATAATCGAAGTGGGCCCCTTGAAAACATCCACCCGGTCAAGACCGTAAGGTTCGGGCAGCCATTTATAGTACCCAGGCTGATAAGTACGCAAGCCATCCATATACGTGGCTTCGTCAAATCCTCGAATCTGGAACCAATTCGTATTGTTGTCTGCCCCATAGTGGCCTGAAAGCACGCCCGCCCGATAACGGAACGTTTCATCTAACTGCTGAACGTTACGGGTTTCCAATTCCTCACGATCAACGCTTGAAACCGGGCGCGGCGTTTCTACCAGCGGAGTCGCCACTTTCAGCGCGGTGGCCGTAACGACAGTAGTGCCGGTATCCACCACCTCTTCCTGAGCCAACACGGCGAGCGGTGCAATACTCAACACGCCGCCTAGCGATAGGGAGAGGGAACGTCGTATAGCAATAGCCAGCGGACGCCGCGCGAAGGGTTTAGTGTTCCGGAGCATGAAGAGGGCCTCAAAGGTGATAAAAAGCGTATCGCTATTATAGTAAAGCGAATGATACGGATTTTTATTCACAGCCACAATAAGCACAATGAGTCAATATTGGCTTGTGGAACGGGATGTTTCACGACAGATGGGCTAAGACAGAAACGCTAAGAAACGCAATCAAAAAACGCCAAGTATGCTTCTAAGAGAGGCATAGCGGATGATGTGACTGGTAAATGGTGGACCCAGTAGGACTTGAGCCTTAACCAAAGGATATCAGTTCACGGCGCCCCCGGCGGGGCAGACATCTCCGCCGTTCCCATCATCTGTGCCGGCTGACCTATATGGGACTGGACGGACAGCAGCTATCGGTAGATCCCCTCAGCAATCCCCTGCCTCGGAGCCAAGGCTTTCCCATGTCAAGCCGACAGCGCCTGGCTCTCAGTCGTCCAGCGTTCTCAGGCGCATCACCTTTCCGTCCGACTCGTCGGTCGCCACATAGATCCATCCTTCCGGGCCTTGCTCGACATCGCGAATTCGTACGCCTAGCGGGATGCGCTCATCATTGGTCACCTCCTCGCCATCCAGGGTGATGCGCACCAAACCCTGCTCCGTCAGCCCACCGATCAGCATGTCGCCCTGCCAATCGGCAAACTTTTCGCCAGTATAGAAGATCATGCCGGACGGCGAGATCACGGGGGTCCACTGCATGACTGCATTTGCATACTCGCCGTTTTCGGAAGGATCGGGAATCTCCTCACCGCTGTAGTGCTTTCCCCAGCTTACCTCGGGCCAGCCATAGTTCTTACCGGCCTGGGGACGGTTGAGCTCGTCACCGCCCAGCGGACCCATTTCGGCGACCCACAGCTCGCCCGTATCGGGGTGGATAGCGGCACTTTCAATGTTGCGATGGCCGTAGGACCAGATCTCATCGCGGGCGTCGTCCTGATCAACGAAGGGGTTGTCCGCGGCTGCCGAACCGTCATGGTTGAGGCGAACGATGGTGCCCAAGTGGTTGGACAGATCCTGGGCTGGATCGAACAGGAAGCGCTCGCCCAAGGTGAAGAAAAGCGTTTCATCGCCGGTGAAGACGATGCGCCCTCCGAAATGGTTCTCTTCGTCAACCTTGGGCTCCTGACGGAAGATCACCTCGAAGTCTTCAAGCTTGCCTTCTTCGAGGCGGCCGCGGCCGAGCGCGGTGGAAGCACCGTCCTCGCCGGGCTCGGCGAAGGAGAGATAGACCCAGCGGTTCGAGGCGAAGTCCGGATGCAGCGCGACATCAAGCAGGCCGCCCTGGCCGCGGTTGAAGACATCTGGTACCCCCTCGATCGGATCGGATAGCTTCTCGTCCTTCGAAAGGATGCGCAGACGCCCCTCGCGCTCGGTAATCAGCATTCGTCCGTCGGGCAGAAAAGCCATGCCCCAAGGGTGCACAAGACCCTCTACGACGGTTTCGATGGCAATGGCGCCAGCCTCGGTCTGCACGGATTTCTCCGGCTGCGCCAAGGCAAGCGGAGACGCCAGCATGGTGGTAGCGGCAAGACCCATGGCCGCGTGGGTGTAGTGTTTCATGGTAAGCAATCTCCGTGATGGTGATTTTTGCAAGTGACTCCTGGCTCTGCCTTACGCAGAGGGAGGATTGGCTTCCGGTGCGGGCAACGACCGTACCGGTGTGTACTCTCGCTGCCATTGCTGCAAGTCGCTGACGGTAAACACCAAGAACAGTAGCGCCAACAGCATATCGAACTTGGAGAGCCTGCAGATGCCCTTGTCCACCCCGGCGAACGAGGCAATAGCGGAAAAGACCACGATGGCGACGGCCGAACCGTAGAAAACCATCGAATTGGGGGGTCCTGCTGAGGTTGGGACGGAGACTCATCGGGGGCATACACCATGCTACTCTCCTTGTAGAGAATGAAGATGCCTTACGATTTAATGCCGCTACACAAACACCTTCTTAACTTATCAATATTCCATCTCGGCGGTCCGTGCTGGGCTACGCTTATAACTCATATCTCATGAGGATAGGTGGGGAAATCGGGGCTGTCCAAGGAATGAAAGATAGATGAGCCTACCCCAAGCATCATCATTGGCCTGAAGCTGCTGACACAGCGCGCGGGATGCAAAAAGCGCTTAAGGCGAAGAGAATAAATGCGTTATGGCAATGTTGCTGCTTGTCAGCAAGCAAATCTCAATTACAAACTGAAGAAAAATGAAGCTTGGAGGGGAGGAAACTGCCAGATTTAAAGGGTGGGCCCAGTAGGACTTGAACCTACAACCAAGGGATTATGCGTGCAACCAAACAAAATTTTGAATCGCGCCTGTAATGCATAAACCAAGAATTATCAAAGTGCTACCGTTTATCGCGACGCTTGCGACGCGACCATAGAAAACCAGCCTTCCTTCATCATCCGTCTCGCTGAGAAACACATCCAACCGCTCAAGCACGCGCTGGCGAATTAACCGGTGGTGCTCATCTCGAGTGACCGGACGTAGCACCACCAATCCTCGGATCGACTATCCCCAACCCTTACAGGCCGTACCTTGTTGACGGCTACTTTCTTACCTATGCTTCAGGCACTTTGCGTAAGAAGCATATCTGTGGCTCGCTAGTCTTACCCATGCATCTACGCTCCATTCATCGTGACCTGAGGAAAGCGTGATGAAAGCTATCGTTTATCATGGCATTGGTGACATTCGTCTTGACGATGTACCCGAACCGAAGATTCAGGATCCCACCGACGCCATTGTGCGTCTGACTGCCTCGGCTATCTGCGGAACCGACCTGCATTTTATCCGCGGCACCTTTTCAGACATGCAGGAAGGTACCATCCTCGGCCATGAGGGTGTTGGCATTGTCGAGGAGGTCGGTGAGGATGTACGCAACCTCGTGCCCGGCGACCGGGTGGTGATCCCATCGACCATCGCCTGCGGCATCTGCAGTTATTGCCGCGCTGGTTACTTCTCTCAGTGCGATGAGGCCAATCCCAACGGCAAGCAGGCCGGTACATCTTTTTATGGCGGTCCCAAACCCACCGGGCCATTTCATGGCCTACAAGCGGAAAAAGCCCGTATTCCTTTCGCCAACACCGGATTGATCAAGCTGCCCGACGAGATCAGCGACGATCAGGCGATCGCCATGTCGGACATCTTCCCGACCGGCTATTTTGGTGCCGACGCCGCTGAGATCAAGGATGGTGATAGCGTCGCCGTGTTCGGCTGTGGCGCGGTCGGTCTGTTCGCCATCGTCAGCGCCAAGCTACTGGGAGCCGGTCGTGTATTCGCCATCGATTCCAAGCAGGATCGTCTCGATAAGGCCCGCGAGCTTGGTGCCGAAGTAATCAACTATGAACGTGAAGATCCGGTGGAGACGCTGAAGCGCCTGACCGGAGGCATTGGCACAGACCGTGCCATCGACGCGGTAGGCATCGATGCCCAGCACGCCCATCATGGCGAGGCTGCCGAGAGCGGTGATATCCAGACCCAGGAACAGGAGGCCCGTTCGAATGCTCCCGACACCAATACCTCGGGCGATCTCTGGCAGCCCGGCGATGGTCCCAGCCAGGCACTGCAGTGGGCTGTGGAGGGCTTGGCTAAGGCCGGCACACTGTCGATCATTGGCGTCTATCCACCACAGTTCCGGGCTTTCCCGATCGGTGCAGCGATGAACAAGAACCTGACTCTGCACATGGGCAACTGTCCGCATCGCAAGTATATTCCCAAGTTGATCGAGCTGACCTTGGCCAATAAGGTTGATCCTGCCAAGATCCTGACCCAGAGCCACAAGATGCCCGACGCCTTGCAGGCTTTCGAAGCTTTCGACCGTCGTGAAAATGGCTGGATCAAGGTGGAACTGTTGCCTCAAACTTAGACCTGACGACCAACTAGGTGGGCGAACCCTGAGGTTTCATGTCACGGGGAGTAGACGCCAACGGCCCGCAAGCTTCCAGTGAGGCGCCGTGGGCGTCCTTTAACGGGTGCCTGTGGGCTGCCTCCAACATGGGGCCTGCCCAGAGTTTTTGGGTGCTGAAGCCCAGTTATAAGCATTTTAATGCCCGGTCCTGTACCCAGTTCACCTTTCCTCTACGTTATGCTGGCCCCGACGTTTCGCCAGGCTTAGTCCCACAGTCTATTCTTGTAATATCGGGTACTGTATGTTCGCGACCCGCGGGCCAAGGCGCGCCTCTGAAATAAAACATGAGGTTTTTATAACGGTATCGTTAACCTCCAAGTCAAAAGCAAACTGCATCAGGTTAGTACGTTTTCTCTAGGCATAAGGAAGAGGCAAATGCGTTGGCTTCACGCTCGGCTTCCTTTCCATGGGCGCCTGCATGTTTATGGAGCGCTAAGTGACCTAGTTCGTGCGCTGCGTCAAATCGACTATGTTCGCTCGATTTTTGTATATTTAAGAAAACGAACAATAGATAGCGAGAAGACCCTAATACCTTTCGATTCAGACGGAAGCCGTCACATACGGGCCAAAATTCTAGGGTGTAGACGCTTTGTAGACGCTGGCGAAAAAAGGTACAACGAGGAAGGGTGCTGTGGAGGGTAAGTCTTTGATTTAATGGTGGGCCCAGTAGGACTTGAACCTACGACCAAGGGATTATGAGTGCAACCAAACCAACTTTGGGATCGCGCCTGCAAAGCGAAAACAAATACTTTTCAGAGAGTTACGTTTTCCATGAATTACATTGCTTACACAGTTTTCACCCTGTTAGCAGCCAAATGACAACCAGGCGACGACCACCCGCCGTTTAAACATTAGTCTGAAGGAGCTGAATGAAGTGGATAAAATGCCTCACTGCAATCACTGACAAACAATAATGGCACAGTAAAATTTTCTAGGCGAAGCCCTAAGTGGAAAGCTCCTCTATTATTCTATCAAACTGTGGTTAGCCTTACTTCTCACCAAGATATGTTCATTAATCTGAATCTCTACCGACCTTCACGCCTACTTTTTATATTTTAGAGTGAGTCCGTCTATCAAAGACTGTTGGGCATGAATCCGTTGATATTTCTCCTCATAGTTCTCTACGAGCATCTGTTTGGCGCCCTGAAAAAAAGACACGGCCAACTCAGAATATCAGCGGTACAGGAACAGCATCGCCAGGGTATTTGACGAATCAGCACGCGTAGGGTGCATAGCCGCAAGCTCAGCTTCTAGCACCGGAGCAATCTTACTATACAAGGCTGCCACAGGCTCCTCTTTGCGGATGCCAAATAGCATCGCCTTTCAGTATTCAAGTGCGCTTTCCGCCCACGTGGTAGGGTCCGGGTTGGCCGTGCACCAAGATGAAAAAGCCTGTTTGCGATACGTCTCTGCGCTTGCTTCATCCTTCGTAGCCTAGAGAGTGATGTGGTCAAACTTTATTTTAGCACCATTCCGAGCGGCCGATGCGGAGGGATCAGGAAGAACCCCCATCAGATGAACCCACTCTGCCCCTTTCTACAACAGCGAAAAATTTTCTATCGCGAATACGGTTCGTCGTCTAGAGATAGTGAGAAAAAGTAAACGCTTGGGAGTTGCATTGCGAACTCCGAACTCCGAACTCCGAACTCCGAACTCCGAACTCCAAAGCCTAGCTTGATTCAGCGTAGGCCTTGCCCGCACTCACTTGTTGAATCCAGGAAGGACTTAACTTACGACAAAGTGATTATGAATAAAATTCAGTGATTTTAAGAATCGCGCCTGCAATGCGGTTATTCTTAAAATCAGCCATTTGAGAATTTCCACTACTTACACTAGTTACATTGTTCCCGGCAACCAGCAACCAAACAAGAACCATCGCCTTACCTACGGCTAGCTGTGTAGAGCCCCCAGTTAGTCATATAACACAAACATTACCTGCTCGAGACGACCCAGCAGGCGCTTGGTCGGCAGGAAAGCGTCAAATGATGTCTCAGACGTACGCGCTTTGAGAATGGCTGCGATGAACGCCCGCCCTACAGTGCAAAACCTTCATTTTCCAGTGGTACTAGTGTTCTCCTCTCCTCGTAGTCCTTCAACTCATCACGAAATGCCAGAGATGTTTCCTCTTCACCGATATAACGGTAAAAGCCGCCGATGGGCCGCAATTATTGAACGAAAGGGCTAAGGTGGCAAGCGTGTTGTCACTCGCGGGCAAGTCATTATTCATGCCCATGGGAAATGATGTCGACGCTTAAGCCCGAACAGCGCAGCGAGATGCGTGGAGCAGAACGCGTATGAGGCGAAGGTGATATTACGTGAGACTCAGTGTAAGACGAGAAATACCCGGCGTGTGTGGCCCTAAGACCCCCAACTGGCTGGTGACCCTCGCGTCAAGTAACAGGTCAACCTCACAGGCCATAATTGCGCCTCATACCGGTAACTCTTGCTTCTGAGCAACGAAAAATGCGACTAAAGTTGCAGCTTCGTGGCTTGCATTAGTGTCGGAAAAATACTTAGATATTTAAGTATTCAACCACACACAAGAAAGGTGGGTATTCTATGGCTAGCCCCTCTGAAAAAGTTCCCATGAACGAACTGGTCGTCTCAGCACTGGACGCGATCGCCGACGGCATTTACCGCGTTGAGCTCGCTGATCCCGAGGGCAACGACCTTCCCGAATTCACACCCGGCGCTCATGTGCGCCTCGAGACTCCCAGCGGCCAAATGCGACACTACTCGCTGTGCAATGATCCCGACGAGCAGGCTCGGTATGTCATTGCGGTCAAGCGCGAGGAAGAAGGCACCGGCGGATCGAAGAGCCTTGTTGACGAAACCCGGGTGGGCGATCGTCTCAAGGTATCGGCGCCGCACAACGACTTCGAACTGACAGGCAACCCCGCTCGCTACATCTTCATAGCCGGCGGAATAGGCATAACCCCGATTCTCTCGATGATTTATCACCTGAAGGCAACGGGGGGCAAGCCCTTCAAGCTTTACTACCTGTCGCGCGAGCCGTCGCAAACCGCCTTTCTCGAGGAACTCAGCGCCCCCGAGTACCGAGGCAAGGTGGTAATCCATCATGACCATGGCAATCCCGATAACTCCTATGACCTGTGGCCGGCACTCGAGCAGCCCAAGGGGGCCCATATCTACTGCTGTGGCCCCCGTGGGTTAATGGAAGCGGTTCGCGACATGACCGGTCATTGGACACCCTCCAGTGTACACTTCGAAGACTTTGGCAAAAGCCATTCGACCAGCGCAGCAGAGGACACGCCCTTCACTGTACGCCTCCACAAGACCGGCGAGGCGGTTCCGGTACCGGCAGGTGTCTCGATCCTCGAGGCATTAAGAGTGAATGGCCATCATGTTCCCTACTCTTGCGAAAGTGGCACCTGCGGCTCCTGTCGAACGCGGCTTCTGGAAGGCGAGGCGGAGCACCGTGATCTGGTTTTGTCAGAAGCCGAGCGACAGGACAACATTATGGTCTGCGTCTCGCGCGCGCGTTCGAAGGAACTGTTAATCGATTTACCTGAATAATTATTTACTTCACCCCGGAGTGCCCACCATGCTAGTACCCCGCTTGAAACTCGGCATCGCCGGTCTGGGTCGAGGCTTCATGCTTCTGTTGCCCACCTTCGCGGCCCACCCTGGCATTCGCTTAGTGGCGGCGGCCGATCCGCGAGAGGAGGCTCGTCGCCAGTTCCGTGACGATTTTGCCGCCACCACCTATGCTGAAGTTGCTGACCTATGCGCCGATCCCGACGTGGAAGCGATATATATCGCCACTCCCCACCAGTTTCATCGCGAGCATGTCGAACTGGCGGCAGCACATGGAAAGCATGTCTTGGTCGAAAAGCCGATGGCGCTCTCCCTTGAGGATTGCCAGGCCATGATAGATGCCATGCGCCGCGCTGCGTGCTGGCTGATTGTCGGACACAGTCATAGCTTCGATGCGCCCTATTTGCGGACGCGTGAGATAATCGACAGTCAGGATTTCGGGGCGGTGCGCATGATCAGTGCGCTCAACTACACCGACTTTCTTTACCGCCCCCGCCGTCCGGAAGAGTTAAACACGTCGCAGGGGGGTGGGGTGGTGTTCAGCCAGGCTGCTCATCAGGTCGATATTGTGCGCCTGCTCGGTAGCGGGCACGTCAAGAGCGTGCGGGCCGCTACTGGAAGCTGGGATCCTGCACGCCCCACGGAAGGCGCCTACAGTGTGCTGCTCACCTTCGACAATGGCGTATTTGCCAACATGACCTACAGTGGCTTCGCGCATTTCGACAGCGATGAACTTTGCGGGTGGACAGGTGAATTGGGGCGGCCTCGAGACCCCGATCAGTACGGCTGTGCCAGGGCGAGGCTGATGGAGATTCAAGGACCCGAAGAGGAAGCCGCCCTTAAGAACACCCGCACCTATGGCGCTGGCCTTTCCCTAACCAATAGCCAACCACAGGATACCGCACATAACCATTTCGGCTTCGTCCTCGTTTCCTGCGATGGCGCCGACCTTCGTCCCGTACCGCACGGGGTTCAGGTGTATGCCCATACTCGACGCTTTCTGGAACCCTTGCCGCGACCGGAGATCCCGAGGCGTGAAGTTTTAGATGAACTGATAGGTGCCATACGCCATGACCGGCGACCCATTCACACCGGCGAATGGGGAATGGCAACGATGGAAGTCTGCTTGGCGATACTGGAATCCGCCCAAAATAAACATGAAGTTATGTTATCCCACCAGACAAGTGTGCCAGACCCGGTGTGCTATGATAAAACTTCGGATTAGGGCGATATTGCCTCCTTGGGAGAAACCACCACGATGCCTCGTAACAATAATCGGGAAAGTCGAACGGTTCTTCTTCATTGGTTAGAAGATGTGCCGGACGATCGCTTGGCTCACTTGATACGTGATGCCGGCCGAGTTCTGACAAAAAGCCTGCAGTCACGCTTGGCGGAACACTCGGTAAGCTTCGGCCACTGGTCGTTCCTGCGTATCCTCTGGGTAACAGAAGGATTGACTCAACGCGAACTCAGTGAACAGGCTGGACTGATGGAGCCCACGACCTTTACCGCCCTGAAAGCGATGGAGGCCAACGGCCTGATTGAACGCAGACAACTAAATGGTAACCGCAAGAACATTCATATCTATCTTACGGATAAGGGACGAGATTTAAAGGAAACCCTGATTCCCCTTGCTGAGGACGTTAATGATATTGCTGTGCAAGGTACCAAGTGTGAAGACCTCCGTGTGACACGACGCACCTTGCTCAAAATTATCAGCAATTTGGCCGCGGCAAACGAATAATGCTTAATCACAATCATCTGCTAACCCACTAACCTGTGGGTTAGCGATGAATACCGCCAGACCTCTCCATGAGAAGCGCTCAAGATAGACGGAGCGGCCATCAGCATCGATGGGGCTGCCATAGTGATGGAATGTCAGTAGATCGTCCAACGTGACGAGCCCGGGTGCTATGTTTCGCCTCAGTAGAAGCCGTACGGTATCTTCCGGAAGGGGATGTTGGCATGCCAGAAGGCATCGAGTACGCCTTCATTGAAAGTGAATAGTTGGTATCTACCAAGCCCCGAGTAGCTCTTCTTTATTAGGGAGTAACCATACCCGAGGTCGAATTATCGTGCACGACCGAATGTTGTGGCAGTTGTACATAGCCACTCTCCTTCAGTACCGTCAAGTAGGCCCCCTTGCGGCCGACATGCCGCATGAGCAGCTTTCTGGGTGCAGGCGCGCCAATCTTCCAGAACGGGGACACGGCAGGCACCGCGACTGACCTATTGATCCGAGATCGTTCGCTGGGGGCGTCGCTTGCCGGCTCTCTAGAAACGATAATGTCGTACCGATACGCAGGCATGGCGCGATAGTCCCCAGGCCAACCTTAAAGCAAGCGGTCTACCGAGCCATCTATGACGAAGTGAATGCACCGCTTCAAGCTGGCGCTTCGACTTGGTCCCATGGAGTAACTGCCCCGACGAGACCAACCACAGAGGCGACCGGGGGACAGACGGAAAAACCCTGGCAGCTATGGATATTCGGGCACGCCAGGCGCAAACCCATCTCGGAGTTTAGTCCTTAGCATACCGAAGATACCTCCAACTGCCGATTCCACGCTTGATCTTCGTGTGAATTCGGCAGCCCCCGCTGGCCTGTTGACCTCTCACATCGATAGACGCATCGATAAGTCTATCGCCTTGAGATCCTTGGTCAAAGTACCTAGAGAGATGTAATCGACCCCCGTCCTTGCGATAGTGATCAAGGTGGCCTCCGTGACGCCTCCTGAGGCCTCAAGTAGCACGCCTCCTGCTGAGATATCGACGGCTGTCCGCATGTCCTCGATACTGAAATTGTCCAGCATGATCATGTCGGGCCTCGCCTTAAGCGCTTGCTTGAATTCCTCCAGATTTTCAACTTCCACTTCGATCGGCTTCTCGGGTGCCAGATGCCTTGCTTCATCTATCGCCTTAGCGATACCACCACAAGCTGCAATATGATTCTCCTTGATGAGATAGCCGTCATATAGGCCCATACGGTGACTGAGACAACCACCGCAGGTTACCGCATACTTCTGAGCGAGACGCAGGCCGGGTAAGGTCTTGCGAGTATCTAGTAATTGCACTGACGTTCCTTCGACTAACCGGAAAAAATAGCGACTTCGGGTCGCGGTACCTGAGAGAGCCTGAAGAAAATTGAGCGCACTTCTCTCCCCACTGAGCAGAGATCTGGCATTTCCTGACATGTCACAGAGCGTCTGACCGGCCGTGACGCAATCACTATCTTTGACCTTCCACTCGATTTCCACTCGGGGATCGATCTGCTTGAAAATCTCGTCGACCCAAGTGGTGCCACAAACAACGGCATCTTCCTTCGTGATTATGCTAGCTTCCGCCTCACACATACCGGACACCAGTCGCGCCGTAATATCGCCACTTCCGATGTCTTCTTCAAGTGCAGCAATTGCGTTCCTCCTCGCTGCTTCGTCGAGCATGTTTTTATCAATCTTATACATACAAAAACTCTCCCCTTTCCACTTACTATGCAGTTCCAAAATACGCAATTGCACCCATTACCATAGTAACGGTGCCTAGCACCACCCATCGATTCACCACACCTTCTCCACGCATAATAAATACGGTTATCAGCAATACAAAAAAGGGAGTCATTGAAGCCAATAGAGCAACAACGGAAAGCCTACCGCCCTGAAAAGCCATATAAAGAAACACAGGACCGAGGCTTGGACAGACCTGACATCAAAAAACAAAAAACTCACCACGACCACAAACGACAGTATTGACAGGCGCAGAAACGCCACGGATGGTCTTATAAACAATCAGGTAAGATGCCAACAACCCCCAGGAGGATGTCGTGGTGACCGCGGCTGCAATCACTGCATCTGCTACATGATCAATGCCTATTTTCCTGAATACTACCGACACACCGTAAGACAGCGATGCAGCCAAAGGGAAGAGTAAATATCATCTTGAAGTGCTAATTGAAGAATGTACACTCAGCCGCCCGCTCTGTGATCCAAGAAAAGCCGTACCCAACAGCACAAACCCGATCCCCGGCAGCACTGCAAGATCAACATCCTCACCTAGAAAAAAGATGGCCAGCACTACGGTAACTAGCGGATGGGTCAATGTGAGTGGAGTAGTGGTATTCGCACCTAAGCTTTCCATACCGAGGAAATGGAACAACCGACCAAGCAGGGGAGCAAAAAATCCGGCCAAGACAGTGTAACGCCACTCCCACCACTCCGTGAGCTGCCAGCCATCTCTGAGAAGACTCCAGCCTCATAAGAAAACCACGTTAGTGGATAGGGTCACCCATAGTGCCGCAAGGGTTGATGAGGAATTGACACCAATCTTCACAAGAACAAAAGTGGCGGCGAACATCAGCGAAGACAACAGGGAAAGCAGGACAGGTATTATTTCCGAACTCAACACCATGACCTCACAACCCTAAAATACTCATAGAGGCCAAGTTAACGCCGAAGTTTCATGGCATGTAGCTTGGCCTTTATGAGAATAGATTACCACAAACAAGAAACTGTTTTTTTATATCATATCATCACCTTATACCGATGAAGCCGCAAATGAGGTGTGGCAATAACCGCCATGGAGACGAGCAACACTGCCAAAGCAACTGCCCACCAGCTCGGGGCAATGAACAACAGCCCTGCCAGCCCAAAGCCAAACCTCGGACACTTGAGGAGCCGTCCGCGCCAATACCCTTCAACCGCGATACTCAGTAATAGTACGCCGATCACCGCAGTAACACAGGTACTGGCGATCTCCGCCCAGCCACCGACCATCAGCAGTCCATCACCATACATGAAGGCAAAGGGCACGATGAAAGCCGTAATGGCTAACCTCACGGCCCCGGTAGCAATCTCTAGGGGCTTGGCATCTGCAATGGCCGAAGCGGCGAAGGCGGCTACCGCCACCGGGGGTGTCATGGCCGAGAGCACAGCGAAGTAGAGGATGAACATATTGGTCTGGAGGACGCTAAAGTCCAGTCCCAGCAAGGTGGGACCCACCAGCACGGCCGCCAGGATGAAGGCAGAGGGAGTCGGCATGCCCATGCCCAAGATAATCGCCAGTATGGCGGAGATGATCAGTGCTAGGAAAGCAACATCGCCAGCCAGCAAGTACACGAGATCGGCGAACTTACCGCCCAGGCCCGTCATGGAGATTCCCCCGATTACCAGCCCCGCCGCCGCACAAGCCGCCACAACTGAGACCATACGCAGTGTGGTGACGGCCAAGGCATCCCAGATAGCCTTTGGCCCCATCCGAGTCGAACTACGGACCGCCGAGACGATCAACACCACCGCAGTGGCAAGCGCCGCGACAAAGGTCGGGGAATACCCCATTAACAGAGCCGCCGACAACGCGACCAACGGGAGGATGAACAGGCCGCCGTTCTTGAGAGTCCCTTTCAAAGGTGGAGTTTCCTCCTTGGACAACCCTCTCAGGCCCAGTTTCTGGGAGCGCAGATGCACCTGCGCGTATACGCACATGAAATAGAGCATCGCAGGAATAATACCGGCAACGGCGATATCGCGATACTCAATGCCCGTATACTCCGCCATGATGAAAGCTGCAGATCCCATAACCGGGGGCAACAGACTTCCACCGGTGGAAGCGGCCACTTCTACACTACCCGATAGTGGCTTGCTATACCCGAGGCGCTGCATGATCGGGATAGTAACGGATCCCGTCGTGACGACGTCGGAGGTTGGGCTCCCCGACATGGTACCGTAAAGTGCCGAGGAAATGACGGCGATCTTAGCCGGCCCCCCGGTTCTACGGCCAGCAACCGCGGAGGCCAGATTATAGAAGAACTCGGCACCGCCCGCCTTGGACAGGAAGGTTCCGAACATCACGAACAGGAAGGCATAGGTCGCCGCGACGCGAAGCGGCACCCCGAACAGGCCGTCCGAAGTGAACATCATGATATCGAGAAAGTGATTATAACTGACCTCTCGGAAACCAAGTGCTCCCGGTAAGCCGTGCCCCCAAAGGTTATAGACGACAAAGACCAGCACGACGCTGGTCAGGCCAAAGCCGACCGTGCGACGTGTTGCCTCGATGGTCAGTGCTAGGAGCACACTGGCCGCTAGTAAGTCAACTGTCTCCAATGGGAACAGCAAGGTGATGCGCTGAGTGATCCGGTGGCTTTCCGCAAAAAAATAGAGTCCAACAACGAGACTCGCCACGACAAGGCACCAGTCGAACACGCTGGGGCGGTCCTGACGCCCCTTGGGCCCAGCGGTCACGTTAAGGAACAGTAGGGCCAGCATAGCGGAAAGGAAAACGACCATCATGGCATACAGATCTACATATACGATTGTCGTCGTATAAATGACTGCCAGCGCCACGAGGGCAGCGCATCCATGCACTACCATCCCCAGCCTGCCCGTGAGGGTTCGCCTGGCGCCGGTTCCCGTTACCATCGAGAAAAAGTGATTCATAGACCAACCTCTCAGTAGCGATACTCTTTCCACAATTAGCGAAGGCCGACTTCCTTAAGGTAACGCTCGGCGCCATCGTGATAGGGCACAACGTCTACATCCGCCATGACTTCCGGTGTCAGGCTCTCCATGGCCGGATGAACGTTGGCGATCTTGTCATAGTTTTCGTAAAGCGCCTTGGTCAGGTTATAGGCCATTTCCTCATCCATATCGCTCCGCACGGCCAAGGCAGTGCTGACCGACACGGTTTGTGTTTCTTCCGGCGCCCAATCGTAGGCTCCCCCAGGAATTGTGAAGGCGCTGGTTCCCGTCTTCTCCGAGACTTCCTGTATGGTGTCCTCGGACAAGGGCAAAAGCTTCACATCGACACTCGAGGCCGCCTGCATGATCGAACTCTGTCCCACGAATAGACTGTTCAGGAGCATGTCGATGCGCCGGTCCTGAAGCAGGCCCGACTGCTCACTGGAAGCGGCATAGATGATATCGCCTCCCCAGCTTTTGAGTTCATCGGGTCCCGCACCGATGGCCTCTAACATGGTTTCCGCCACATTCGATGCGATATTACCGCGCTTGTTGATGGCAATGGTGATCGGTGGCTTGACCTCGGCGATATCCTCAAAACTGGAGATACCATGCTTTTCGGCAAACTCTTTCCTCATAACAGCCTGCATCGGCGCCCAGGTGTAGAGATAGGCAAGCACCCTAATATCGTCATTGACAGGCTCGCGAAAAGGGGCTGCCCCATCGCGAGCCAGCTGCAGCACGGCGTCCTCAACCATACCCAGGCTAGCATCACCGCGCTGCAGGACTGCCACATTGGCAATACCGCCCCCCGAAGTCTGATAGGTCACAGTCGAGCCGGGATATTCAGCTTTCACGGCACTGTCCAGGCCGGCGCCCAGCAATGACCACAGTCCTCCTGGCGAGGCACCGGCAACGGTGAGTTTGTATTCTTGGGCCGATGCGACATTCATCATCAGCCCAGGAACGACAAGGGCCATGGCCATCACGGACTTCTTGATTGAGATTTTCATTTATTCACCTCTTATACTTATGACGTCATTGGTACTACGGAGTTTGGTTTGTTGTTGTAAAGGTATCGCTGTGCAACGGATAGAATCACCCTTTCAGGGACAGTCAGATCTTGAAGCTTTCCAGCGTGGCGGGATGGAACAGCTCCTCCGGCTTCAATAGCCGCCGGGACAGCCCCTCCGCATGGTGTTGCTCGAGAAACCGCTCCAGCGTGTGCCGGTTAGGAGCAAAGCCATAGGACCAAAAATCCTCTCCCATCAGGCGTCGGGCTGCCTGGAGCTGGTCCTCGACGAACGGCAGGGTTACCTTAGTTGCTGAGGTGTCACTAAGCTTCGCCAATGCCTTGACCTTGGATTGCTCGAAAGCCTTGTAGACGGAGAATGGCAGCCAGGGATGGCGCTCTACAAGCGTCTTGCGAATGCCCAGCAGATGCATAATGGGGAAGATGCCCGTTCGGCGATACCAGTCCGAGGCTGCGCGTTGAGGATCACGGTAGAGGTAGCCCACCTGGGGATGCCCCTGCATAAAACAAGATGGAGCTCGCGGCCCCACTACCGCATCCAGCTCACCAGAAGCCAGCATACCGGAGAGAGTTTCCCCTTCCGGAATGTTCTCCACGCGGACTCCGTCGGGAAGATCGAGGTTGATCTTCTCGACCCGACCCGGCTCCTCGTAACCACCACGCATCCAGGTCACATCACGAGGCTGGAGGTCATGATCCTCCTCGAGGAACAAACGGGCCCAGACATTAGCGGTCAACTGATATTCGGGAACGCCAATGCGTTTGCCCCGCAGGTCGGCCGGCGATTCGATACCGCGATCGGTCCGAATGTAGATGGAGGTATGCCGAAAGGCGCGTGAGGGGAAGACGGGTACCCCGATATAGGGGCAATTGCCCGCTGCCGTCTTTACGGTATAACTGCTCAGCGAGAGCTCGGTGATGTCAAAGTCGGCATGACGGAAGGCACGAAAGAAGATTTCCTCCGGGTCATGCAGCATGAATACCGGATCTACCCCATCGATCTGCACTTCCCCATCGATCAATGGCCTTACGCGGTCGTAATTGCCGACGGCAACCGAAAGTTCAAGCTTGTTCATCATGGTTCCTGCTTTGTTATTTGTGAGTCACGATGTTTAGCAACATAAGAGGCTTGCTCACGGGCTCAACGTACCGATCTTAATTGTTGGCATGGTGCTGCTTGTCGGCATACAGCTCCGCCTCTTCAGGGGCGGTACCCAGTTGACGCCAATCCTCTTCCTTGGGGACGATGCCCTGGAAAGACTTGAGCTTATAATGCGGAATCCGCGGCTCCTCGGTGCCAATGGCTGGTCCTCCTTGCTGCATGGTCTTGGCGGCCTGCACCATCTGGCGACGGAACTCGACGATCGCCAAGTCGCTCGCACCGAGACGATCATGGGTTCGATCGGCAATCGGGCCCATCGTTTCCCACATCGCGATATCCTGATTGGGGATGCCCTTGATACCGGTGAAGCTGGTACCGAGTTGCATGATGCGACGATCCTGCCAGTAGTTGTTTTCACGGGTACGGAATTTACCGTAGTGCGTGTCCACATCGATCCCGATCTGCGTGCCGAGGAACTTGCGCCAGGACTCGGTATCAGGCGTAGTGCTCGCGTCGCCCCAGGCGATGAAGTGGAACGCCGTATGGGTGTCATCGATTGGCACATGCAGGATCGCGATATCATAGAGATTGTTCGGTGGGATCTGTACTGTATAGGGCGCGATGAACAGTGTGGTACGCACGTAATCATGCGTCTTGGCGTCCTTGATAGGACGACGGATAGCGGCATAGCGGAAACCGAACGGGGTCGGCTGCACTTGCAGACGCGGCGCCTTGTCTGTGGACGGGCGCAGCCAAAGCTTGTCGGTGGCCTCGGCGCCATCCTTGCGGGCCGGCACCATGTCGGTGGAATGCAGGCTCGAGGAGTGGGCCGAGTCGATGGCTCCCTCTAGGATTTGGGCCCAGTTGCAATCGACGATCACCTTGGAGATAGACACCTTAGTTTCCGGAGTCGGTTGGAAAACGGGCGGAATGAACTCCGGCTGCTCCTCGGGCGGCCCCATGTAGACCCAGACAAAACCGGCCGACTCATGGGTGGGGTATGCCTTGTGCTTTACCTTCTCGGTCATCTTTGATTCTGGTGGCTCGGAAGCCATCTCCAGAACATTGCCCTCGACATCCATCTTCCAACCATGGTACAGGCAGCGCAGTCCACACTCCTCGTTACGACCCAGCACTAGCGATGCGCGCCGATGCGGGCACATCTCGTCCAGCACCCCCACGCGCCCTTCGGTATCGCGAAAGGCCACCAGATCCTCACCGAGCAGTCGAACCCGCACCGGATCACCATCTGGCTCCTCGATCTCTTCTGAAAGGCATGCGGGCAGCCAGTGGCGGCGCATGATCTCACCCATGGGGGCATCGCCCTCGACACGACACAGCAGTTCGTTATCTTCTTGCGTCAACATAAGCACGGTCTCCGTTACAAGAATAGTTAGCTTCACGAGGAGGCCTCGTCGATAAGTAGGCCTCGCCGATATAGTTAGATACCTAACTTACATCTCTAACCTTAAGGAATCGAGCGGCCATGTCAAATAGACCAAAGTCGCACCCAGTGTGTTGGGCACCGTAACGCTGACGTGATCCGCCTCCAGCCAGCCGCACCATTGCTAGCCTTGGCGGACCCTCGATACGTAGGAGCCTGATATGAAGCGTAGACCGGTGGCCAGAGCGGCCATTTCGAGCGTGGTGGAGCGAGCCACGGGAGAGCCATTAGGATGCAGGCATGATCGGGAAGTGATAGAGGAGCCACTAATCGATGAGTTCTACGAACTGCAGGCGCGCATCGCCACCTTGGGGATGGAGCTGGCCCGTACCCGCGGCCAGGAGGACGGGGCGGCCATCGAGTCGGCACCGGCCTTCCAGAAGATGCTCACCATGCTCGGCTGCGCAGCGCCCTTTGAGGTCCCCGTACTACTCCTGGGCGAGATAGGTACTGGCAAGGAGAACCTGGCCCAAAGCCTGCATGACCAGAGCCACCGTACTGAGGGCCGCTTCGTCGCCGCGGAGCGCTCTGGACGGTCTAGCCACCTGACGTCCGAGAAAAGGATGTCAAAAGATACCGTTCGTTATCTGGCGATCACCGCCAAGAACTGCCCCGTAGTCTGCGGTGGCGACACGATATACTCAATGTAAGCCCTGCCCTTTTCGCAGGCCCCATAGCGATTTGCTATGGGGGTACCTATGTTGCTACGGGATAGACGACAATATCAAATTCGGCTTTTGAACAAAGCCTTGGGGGCATCACAATCTGCGAGAGATTCCCGCCAGGACAAATACTACTTTAATATGTTTGACAAAACCTCGCAGTGTATATACCGATCTCTAAGTTAGATAATTAAACTTTACCTTCTGCTTATCCGTATCGTTTTGTAGATTTTTTTAACTGGCAGCACCTCAGACCTTCGATCGGCGAGGTTCTGCGGTTTCCCGAGATGCCCCTTCATGTCAGGAAGGAACACCGAACTATCTTCGAGACGATGGTGGCCGGCATGGCCGTAGAAGCCGCGGCATTAATGCGCACTCATGTCGTTGAGGCATCTAAGCGCATGCGGCTCAACAGCCCTGTCTGACGGGGCAACGAAGCGAGAACACAACGAAGGTAGTACACTATGAAAGTTGTTCAAAGGCATCTTCATAAGAAAGGGCTGCGGATGCGGAAAAGTAGACTGCGGACGTGCTGCTCCGCTGGAGCGCTTGGAGCGTCGGTGTTCGCCGCCGCGATACTCGGAGGCGTTGCGGCATCGGGTTCGGCATTGGCCCAGATCACGAAACAGCCAGAAGTGACGAATAATGAGGGAGCCGGGTACAAGGAGCAACAGGACGAACTTCCGGCGGGACGAGATATCTGATCCGCGTCCCGACCGAATGGAACGGAAAGCTGATCCGCGACCTTGACTATGCTGCGAGAGAGGACAGCCCAGGATGGTCCGATCGCTTCAGCGCCTTGCTGAACAGGGGCTATGCCCTGGCAGGCAGCGCACGCCACCCACTCCGGGATTGGCAGTACGACCCAGCACGGGAGGTCGCCAATCTCGATCTTGTTCTCGATCGCTTCGAGAAAACCTATGAAGGGCCTGAACACATCATTCAGTTCGGCTGCTCCGGTGCCGGACATACGGCGCTGGCCGTGGCCGAAGATTTCTCTGATCGCGTTGATGGAGCCGTTGCCCTATCCGCGCATACGCCCGTGTGACTGATGAACACCTTCCTCGACGGCTGGTTCGTCCTGCAGACGCTCCTCGCCGAGTACTATGAGAAAGCCGGACATGGCCCGGCGCCCAACTTGGCGATCACTAACCTTCCGCCCGATATTAGTGCCGGTGCCGATGCGAACGAAATCGGTGGGACGCTTCCGGAGGAATGGCAGAAGGCATTCAAGGCTGCACAAAAATTGCCGGATGGGCGTGCCCGTATGGCACTGGCATTTGCGCTGGGAGAATGGCCAGTTTGGACGGCTGGCGGTGACGAACAGCATCCGTATCTAGAAGACCCGAAGGCGCTGCAAGAGGCGATGTACAACACGCTGCTGCTCATATCGTGGAGCCCTGGTGGCGCTGCCCGGACGATGTTCGAGAATTCCGCGCAGGGTCAACAATTGTCTTGGAACGAGAATATCGATTATGCGGCGTATTTCGAGAACGTAAACCCTGCCGTCAAGAATGCCGTCGAGGTGCTCTATCAAGTGGCGGGGTTGGGACCTCAGGCGGATATTCAAAGGATCAACGAGGCGTCCGGCGTCCTAGCGTCTACTCATGCGCTCGAATATTGGGGCGCTGCCGGCCGCAACGTCGTAGGAGATCCTGAGATTCCTGTGTTTCGATTGCATGGGCTTGGCGATCACCAGATCCCCTACACGCTCATGCCCGGTTATGAGGATCTGGCAGCCAAAAACGGAAAAGAGGACTTGCTTCGTACAGCATTGCACTGGATAGGCCATCAATCCCGCCGAAAGTACCTTGGCGGTCGGAGTTATGAACCAACGGTTTGATACCGGGGAATGGCCAAGTACGGAACCGCAAGATCTCAACGAGATGGCGTCCTCCTTGGATATCGAAGGAACGGCACACTTCATGCCCGTGGGCGATTATGACATAGCGTATTTCAATCGAGGCTGGGTCCCCGGCAAAGAAGAGTAGGATCAACGAAATACGCGCGCGCAGGGGCGTTACCGTTGCAGCGCGCTTCCTGGCCATGTCTCAGCCAGATTGGATGGAACGTGTCGATGCTCACGGTTTTGCCCTGCCCCGATAGATGCCCCCGTTCTGAGGTCAGTCTGTTTCGATAGAGGAGATGGACGATGCGACGACGAGATATTCATCCTGGGTCGAAACCTTGATCTTCGTGAACATGTCCGCTTCCCTTCTATTGCGACCAGAATGGCCGAGATTACTCATTCAGCATGGCCGCCGGCGTGCTGGATGCAGATCAACCATGATGGTGCCGTAACGTTTTGCTCGTTGCCAACTCCAGTCGTCGATGTCAACGACCCGAATCGTGGAGTTGCTGTGAGCGACCGACCCTAGTTGTATGGCGCGCATAAGTTGAAGCAACCGTCGGCAGCCAATCGGTGAACGTTTGCCATACACATCTCTAATGTGCGCTTTGCCAGCGGCTCAGCAGGAACTTAACCGTCACAACCGGCTGATCCTGAAGACTCCAGTTGGACCAGCCGTGCCGTCTTCGTCTTCGCCGTCCGCAATCGGAGCAAATGCCGACTGTTGATCCGGCAGCGGAAACAACCGAACTCTGTCATCATCAGTGAGTTCGACACCCAGAATTTTGACCCCTAGGCCGGGCGACCCTTTCGATTTCCTTTGCATGCTCGCCCCTAGGAATAGCGTCGCTAGCAGCGGATGAACCACAGAAATTGAGGAAGAACCCAATTAACTGCCTAGCGACACGTAGTGAGGCGCACCGACGGGAGCGGACGACATGCCGCTCTCAGCGGACCCCGGAAGCGGCGGGAACGCGCGATGGCAGATGATTCAGCGACGAGCTCATCAGACGCCAGCCCCGTACTTCGAGCTACGAAGACCCTGTGCTGCGCTCCTCCGACACGATGCTGCCCGAGGCCGGGCGAAGGTTTCCGGCTGTTGGTCGGTCATCGTTGACCTAAGAAATTTCCGTCCGGCAGTGGCAGCGGCGCTAAAGGATTCCCGTCGAAGTGAGCGTCGATTGGAGTGTTGACAGTGCAGCTACATGGCTAACCCAGTCGAGCCTGCACCGCCTCTATTAGCACCAAGGCATCAGCCAATTGCCAAAGGGTACCGGGTAGAAGCGCGAGAAGAAGTCATTCAAGCGCTACCGATCGGTTACCTGCATATCGATATCAGCGAGATTCACACCGGCGAGGGCAAGGCCTATCTGTTTGTCGCGGTGAACCGAACGTTCAAGTTCGTTCATGCCCAGTTGTACCGGTAGATGACCCGACAGATCGCGCCGAATTTCTCGAAGATACACTGAAAGCCCTACCTTACCGCGCCCACACCGTGCTGACGTATAACGGCGTGCAGTTTGCGAAGAAGGCGGGAACCAAGACCTACAAGCCGCATATCTTCGATGTGGTCTGTCATCGTTACGGGTTGGCTAACGAAGCCCTCCATCCCTGGACCAATGGGCAGGTCAAGCGGATGAATCGAACCATCAAGGAGGTGACCACGCGGGCGTTTCACTGCACCTCGCTGGAGCAGTGACAGTCTCACCTGAAGAACTATCTATGGGCCTACAACAGTGCTCGGCCACTCCGGGCGCTCAAGGGCAAAACACCGATTGAATTTATCCTTGAGAAATGGCAAAAAGAGATCGAGAGGTTTTATGGTGATCCGAATCCCCACTTCACGGGACCAAACAGCTAGAGAGGCTCGACCCGAAACACGAGGGGAAAATACGAGACCATACCTGCCCGCTATGTGGTTGGGGTGCGACTAGGCACCCAGCGTAGTCAGGAAATCCCCGGGGCGCTTACTGATGGAGATTCAGCTAACTAGGGCTAGGGCGTGTTGGATGTGCTGGTTGTAATTGATTTCCCCGCAATACGCCTGAAAATCGGTCATCCATTTCGCTAACAAAGGAAATATCTTGCTGGTACCATGGATGGCTATCTGAATCGCCTTTGCACTGAATCCGAAAATTGAAGAAAAACGAACGCGTCGCCAGCCGCAATATTACCTCCGACTAGCTGGTTTGCGCATCGTATCTTGCATCCTACATTGTGGATGTGAAAGAGATCGACTGGTAATCAGTATACATGATCGGGCAGCGCCTCTGCGATAATTATGTCCCAATATGTTAAACTTAATTAGCGCATTTGTTAGTGCCCAACCCACTTCAAAAAAATAAATATTAATTTTATTTCACTAACGAAGAATGCCTTCACACCTATGCTAGGCCAAGCTACATGACGACAAGATAGCACTCCTTACCCCAGCATTTTACGAACAAACGGAGCTTACCGCTTGTAAATTTATTGGGAGGGCTTCAATGCGCACCAGCCAAGCCACAAAAAAACTAACAACAAAAATCCGATTAAATAAAACCCCCAAGTGATACCAAACATATTGATCGCCGCACCCAGACCAACGGGGATGACTACGCCTGCGAGCCGGTTGGCAGTGGAGCGCAACCCCACCGCCAACCCTTGAGTATCGCTGCTCGCTGCCTCTGAAAGCAAGGAGAGTAGCAAAGGCATCGATAGCCCCATCCCGGCCCCGTGTAAAATGGCCAAGACTAACAATAGCGTAAAACTAGAAAATGCAGGGGTCACAGCGATAGATAAGATCGCAAGCGCGACTCCGCTAACTAAAACATGTTCTTGCGAGCCAATCAGTCGAACCACGGAAGCACTGAGCATAGTGAACCCTCCTGAGCAAAGCCCAGCGATCCCAACAAGGATGCCAATTTGTATTTTTCCTTGTCCCACGAAATCTAGAGCGACCACGTAGAAAGATGCCTGTACTGTGTACGCAGCGATCCGAATGAAAGTTGTATAGAGCACAAAGGCAACCTGACGATCGCGCATGGTTTTCAAAGCAGTTAAATGTGTTGTAAGCACTGATCGCGATCCGTAATCAACATGTGTATTAGCGCCTTGAAAGCTGCTGCCACAGCTAACGACTAAAAGCGTCAGTGCCGCGCCCCAGGCGGCGACCACTCCAAATGCAGCCCATGGCCCACTGAGCCCCCAGGCCAGGCCGAGCAAAAACGGGCCGCATAAATTGCCCATGCTAGCGGCGAAGCTAAAGCGACTTGCATATAAAGGATCACCCTTCGCAACCTGCCCCAGAACAGTCTGTGCACACATCCACACGAAAGCCGTTACCACTCCGCCGAACAATTCCAGTAAGATCAGTGCTGATGTAAACGGTAGCACCGGATAAAGTAGTGGTATGAACATTGATAGGACAGCAAGCACCTGTAGAGTGCGTCGTACGCCCCACTGGTCGAGTAAATTTCCACCGTAAATTGATAACAAAAGCGGCAGGAAGGAGCGTGCAGAAAGAATGACCCCCAAGTGTGAGGGGGCAATACCGAGCGATACACCCCACAAGGGTACTGCGAGGCCCATCATGAGCATGGGACTCAAAGAGAAAAAGCTCAAGGCGTAGAGTGTCCAGCCATGACATTTTTTTTTGCTTGTTTTTGCCACAGCCCCTCCTCTATTAATTATGTGCATTAAGGATACTTAATCACCCTCCCACACTTCGGTTTAATGCGGTGATGATGGCTATCAAGGCATTTAAAGTGTGTCATAAACGCTGCGTGTCGAGATCTAGCAACCTGTAAAAACCAAAAAACAAACAGCACTTACACCTAGCAATTATCCGAACAAAACCCCCTACTACTCTTAAAGCCCTGCCCCGCTGAACCAAGAACGCATTTAACATGGATAGTAAGGCCACACGCCTAGCTGGGCTATTGGTCACTAAATAGACCCAGCGGCATTTATTGGCTTTAGGGAAGTGGTCATTAAGGTTAAAATGAAACTAAATTCTGGGAATATCGATTGTCTTAGTACGTATAAACGCACTACAAATCACGCAGAAACCGAAAACAGCTAGTCCCACTATGTCGGTATAGAAGCCGCCTGAAAATAGGTCTGTTGGAATGAGCAGTAGGAATCCTCCTATGATCAGCAAGAACCGGAACCATGCTCCTACCATACGACCCATGTAGCCGACAATTCCCGCAGTAACCATGTAAATACCCATTATTGCCGAGCCTAGCGCCCAAGTCACTTGCATAGGACTGCCCTCTAGGATTAGCGATGGGGCAAACAGAAAGAGGAAAGGCACGACATAGGCTGGCCATGCCAGACGCATTGCAGCAATGCTCGTGCTCCACGCACCAGCCCCAGCAATATTGGCAGCCGCAAAGGACGCTAATGCCACTGGCGGTGTCACCATTGAAAGAAGACCGAAGTAAAAGACGAAGAGGTGTGCCGAGATCACTGGAATGCCTACTTCGACGAGCGCCGGTGCCACTAGCGTAGCGAGTAAGATATATACCCCTACAGTGGGCATGCCCATGCCCAACACGATGCTAATCAGTGCGGTAATGAGAGCTAGCAGGAAAACATTTTCACCGCTTGCATTGATGATATGCAGCGTGAGATTGAAGGCGAGGCCCGAAAGATTGAGTACACCAATGATCAATCCAGCTGCTGCGCACACAATGACGAGTCCGCTCGCGGCGGCCCCCGCTGAGGCAACAACGGACCAAATATCTCCAAGAGCTATGCGGCGGTCGCGGTAGCCAAAAATTAAGCTAACAGCCAGCAGAGTGAGAGCCGCCAGAACGGCTGCTCGTTCGGGGCGCATATTTAGAGCGAATAGTGTATAGAAGAGAACTACGAAAGGGATTAGAAAATGCCAGCCCTGACGCAGCGAATGCCAGCAGGAGGGGATCTGTGAGGCTTCAACCGCACGAATGTTGCGTTTGGCCGCGTAAAAGTCGACGTTGATGAAGATGGCGAGGTAGTACAACAGTGCCGACGGTAGCGCTGCCATCATAACTGTCGAGTAATCGACACCGATGAAGTCAGCCATGATGAAGGCAGCAGCCCCCATGACCGGTGGCACGAGCTGCCCCCCTGTGGAGGCTACCGCCTCGACCGAGCCAGCATAGGCAGGGTTGAAGCCTGCTCGTTTCATCATCGGGATCGTTACCACACCGGTGCCTACTACATTACCGACCGCACTGCCCGAGATCGATCCGAAAAGGCCTGAGGCAGTGACTGCAACCTTGGCTGGGCCTCCTCGAAAACGCCCCATGCCAGCCAAGGCTATGTCATTAAAAAAATCAGCCGCACCGCAACGCGCCAGGAGCTGGCCGAACAGCAGGAATGGAATAACGATGATTACCGCCACCTTTAGAGCGGTGCCAAGCATGCCATTCGCATCGATCGCGAGATAGACCACTAGTTCCGAGGGCGTAGTCTGACGGCTCTGCAGCTCCCCTGGAACGAGATGCCCAAATAAACCGTAGACTAGAAAAATTAGTACAACCGACAGGATACCAATACCGGCTGAAGCTGGCAGGTTGAGCATGAGCGCAATGAACAGAACAGCACTGGTCGCGATCAGCCAGTCCGGAAGATAAGGTGCCTCCATCGATATTGATGGGTAAAAGAGCGCGACGTAAAAGCCCACACAGAATATTACAGCGGCGCAGACAAGGTTGGCCGCCTCTAGCCAGCTGTTGCGGGCGCGCTCCGCCATGATCAGAAAGCCCGCAGAGAGGGAAAGTATGAGAACTAACACTAATAGCTGTACATCGTATATCGACATCTCCAGTAGACGATGCACATTGCCAGCATAAGCCACCGGCAACAGTACCATTAATCCCCCTAGTAGCCTCTTTGCATGCTTGATTAAAGCGGGATCCAGGGAGTTATCTTTCGGCTTTTGCATGACGCTACTCTACCAGCCCGGCTTCGGTATAGTAGCTGATCCCACCTGGGTGATAGCTCAGACCCGGATAGGTAGGTGCCATGCTAGCTGGCTCGAAGTCAGCGAAAGCCGTAAGGATGCCACGCACTTTCTCAGGATTTTCGTGGAGGAGTTTTACGATTTCATAAACAGTCTCATCAGGAACATGCTTCCCCGCGGTTAATATATAGTTATACCCCATCATTGGCGTTGGCTCATCCACGCCCACAATGCCATCGCCCGGATCGACTGTTTTTATATAGGAGGTGGGTACGAATTCCTGCATCGCCTCCTCGGCCTCGGGTGTATCGTTGACAGCAAGCCAGCGAATGCCTACGGCAGCATCTGCCTCGCGTGTTTTACCACCCTGCAAGGAGAAAAAGGCCACATCGACGTTGCCCGCGATAAGGTCATCGACACCATTTGGTACAGATGGCACCATATGGGTTTCCATGTCTTCAATGTACAACCCTCCAGCGGCGAGAATGCCGTCGACTTGGAACCGTAAGGTCGGCTGTGCTGTGTAGCCATAGGTGATGCTCTTACCTTCGATGTCGGAAACTTTGTAGTGATCTGAATCCTCACGCACCATGAACCCATAGGCTGAGGAGCTCAGAGAGGCTACGATACGAAGATTCTGTAGTGGCCTACCCTCGAACGGCTCCTGCCCCTGAACTGCAGCAGAGATATCAGGGCTCGGGATCAATTGCATGTCCAGCCGACCTGCATCAATCATTGGCATCGACTGTCCCGATCCGCCATAGGCTTGCACGCGCACGTCCATCCCTGCCTCATCAGACAGAAACTTCGCCATCCCGGCATTGGCAGCGTAGTTTTGCGAGCCTTGGGTCCCGGCACCGATACCAAGTGACTGCGCGCTAGCGCCGCTTGCCATAAAAATTGTGGTTCCAAGACAAATCGCACCCAGCATTGCATATTTCATGGCGATACTCCGTTGTTTATTTTATTTTTCGGTGATGGTTAGTTTATTTTTATCGGGTTACTCGTTTCCTGTTGGCCCCCCTTATATTCCACTGAATCCCGCTCGTGCCACCCAATAATCCCAAGCCCGTGCGAGGGGCATAGGGCTTAGCAGCATGGCGCTTGTCTTTTCTATCTCCCCGTCGGTGAGGTAACTCAGCTCTCCTATCTGGAGTGTGTCATGTATGAGCTTGGCGTTATCCTTCAGCCCGATAGACACCATGCAGACCGCTTTAAGATTATCCGCTGCGCAGACACACCCATGCCCGCGAAGCAGAGCAACCCGATTCTCCCCAAGTGCTCGTGACAGCGAATGCCCCATCTCCATTGAATCGACGAGCATATTGGTGTCGCCGAATTCGACCTGGCTGTCCCAGGTCTCAATCTCCTTGCCGATCACTGACGACATGTGGAAGATCGGGCGCAGCGAGATTGCATTCATCGTGAACGGAAGAATCGAGCGAGCATGATGATGTGTCACTGCATTCACGTCCGGGCGATCCTTGTAAATCGCGCCGTGAATATGCCGCTCGGCATATGGACGTCGATGGTCATTGCCGATTAGCTCACCATCGAGTGTAAATTCCATGATGTCGCCACGCGTTACCACTTCGGGGCTCCGCGAGCGCGATATAAAATAACGCTCATGGTTCAAAGGGTTACGCACACTCACATGCCCAAAGTCGTCTATCACGTCTTCTCGCGCCAGGATGCGATTGGCAATAACGAGGTTGGTAATGGTCGTCTCAAGAATATCTTCCTCGAAACGTGCTTTCATGTCTTCGGGCATCTGGTGGCTCCTCCGCCTTTCATAGGGATAGATAATACTTATATTCAGACTAGTTGTGTTTCGTCACGGGAACTAATATATATTTATACCTTTCTGTATACTCATCAAGGTATAGATTCTCATGCGGTCAGTTGCCTCCCAGCTCACCATCCATAAGCTCGAAGTCTTCTGCATAGTCGCAGAGCTGAAGAGCGTTTCGCGGGCGGCTGAGCGTCTGAATATTGCCCAGCCTGTCGTCTCAGCGCATCTGAAATCGCTTGCGAGTAAGTTAGGAGTCTCACTGACGGAAAGAAACGGCCGACGCATCGCACTGACCGAAGAAGGCCATCGCGTGTACAAGTGGGCTCAGGATGTCGTCATCCGCACTCAAGAGTTCGAACGCGAGATAGCCGATACCCAGCGCGGGCTGGCCGGCAAGGCCAAAATCGGTGCCTCAATGACTCTGGGCTCTTACGTTCTTCCTGGTATTATCGCACCAATCAAACAGCGTTATCCCCAGGGAGAGATATCAGTGCAAGTGACTGATTCGATACTGGTTCCAGATGCGGTGAGACAAGGCGAATGCGACTTTGCTTTTACCATTTTAGATCCACGCCATGATATCGCCGGTCTGGAGGTACAACGGGTGCGGGACGAACGCCTGATCCTCGTGGCATCGAACAGATCCGAGACCAAGGCGAAGAGCGTAGCGCTCGATGAACTCTCAGAACTTCCATTCGTCACAGCTCAGTTACGTACTCCTCGTCGTGATATCGAGGAGCGCTTATTAATGGAGTTTGGCGTATCACGCAAACAGATTGTGATGGAATTTGGCCATGCCGAAGCTATAAAGCAAGCAGTGCGCGCTGGTGCGGGTGTTGCCTTCTTGTTTCAGTCTTCGGTTCGAGATGAACTTGCCTCAGGCTCACTGAGGAGACTAGAGACATTGGGTATGGAGCTACGCGTTCCGTTCTACCTGGTTTACCGAAAAAATAAGAATTTGACCAAATTCCAAACCACGATGCTGGACGAAATAAGCCTCGCATTACGCGATTAACCTGCTGATCGCATCGCTTGCACCATCGAGGGCGCGTAGCCCTTAGCCGCTTCGATTTCAAGTACTGCTACGCCGCCACTCTCGACCACCTCCAGAGCATTGCTTATAGCTTTCATCACCGCAGTAGGTGAAGTCAGCAAACCATAGCTTGTCGCGCCGAAGCCTTGAGCTATCGCACTGACATCAATGTCGGGTCCGTTCATCACGATGCCCACATGCTTGTTCTCGACGGGGCGTTCCCGCTCCTTCGCAACCGACTCTTGGTGTACTTCATCGTTATAGAACGAATGGTTATTCACGACGACAATCATTAAGGGGACGCCCTGGTTGACTGCCGTCCAAAGAGCCGAAGCGTTCATCAGAAAGTCGCCATCGCCTAGTACCGCCAGTGGCAAGTGCTTTAAGCCCTCGTCACGCAGGGCTAATGCCGCACCCACCGCCATCCCTGGGCCGGAACCAATTCCGCCACCACCATCATAACCCAGGGAGCCAAACGGATGGGAAACGGGCCAATCCGCGCCGGTCCAGCTGAGTGGAGCGCGTATCAGACAAACAGAGCGCTTATTCACACCTCGGCGTAGGAGCACTGCGATATCCTGCGATGTCATCGTGCCGCCCTTTACTTCGTCCGGCAAGGAAAGCGCAGGTAAGGGAACTGTTTCCTGTGCTTCCAAAGCTTCCACTAGCGCGGCAACAACCTGGTCAGGCTCATTAAGGAAGGCTACATCGGCCGGGGCGGGGGCGCCGCCATCCTTTACCCAGCCGCGATGATTGTGAACGTCGATCGTGGCCGAGATTATTCTTGCCGGCACCGGCCGATCACCAAAAACCGAACGCAATGTCCCACCGAAGTCTAGCCAGTCGAGATTCACTATGATCTCGGCTTCAGCAATTGCCGCCTTGGCTTTCGGATCGGGGAAGTAGCCTGCATGACCGATATTCGCGCCATGAGCGCTGGGGAAGGTCGCGCCGGTCTTGAAATCTGTCACCACCTGCGCTCCAAGACGCTCAACAAACGCGATGCGGCGCGTCCAATCCGTATAATCATGCGACATGCGCCCCATAAGAACGACGATTTTTTTTGCACCTGACAACAGCATTGCAGCCTCATTCACCAAATCAGGTACAGGCGCCCCGGTCCGCGGCGCTCCTCGCCGCGATATATCAATTTCGGGCAGCGGCGCATCTAAAGCCTTCTCCTGCAGTGCTGCATCGATATTAATATAGACCGGACCGCGTGGAGCAGTTCCCGCACGGGAAACTCCTTCAACCAATGCATGAAGAGTGGCCGTGACTCCTCCAGGTTGATCATCCCACTTTACAAAATCTCGGATCAGTGAACCCTGATCCTGCGAGGTATGAATCCAGTCGATCCAGGAGCGCCGCTGGGTGGCATCAACTGGACCCGTAGCCCCTAGGACTACCATAGGCACCCGGTCGCACCAAGCATTGTAAATACCCATGGAACCATGCATCAAACCCACATTTGAATGTAGCGCGACTCCCATGGCACGCCCCGTCACCTTAGCGTAACCATGCGCAATGGCAACCGCTGCTTCTTCATGTACACATAACAATAGCCGCGGGTCATTGTGGGTAAAGTTCACTAAGCTATCGTGAAGCCCACGGTAACTTGCGCCAGGATTGAGTGCGATATAGTTAAGCTCAAGACCCTGTAAGGTTTTGGCTATCGCATCCGAACCCCAGCAGGGGACGTCATTATTGGATTTATGGCTCATGATTACGCTCACGACAGCATGATATTGATGGTTTTGGATTCGGTGTAGCTAAGCAGCTCATCGCGCCCTTCCTCTCGACCTACACCACTGGATTTCATACCGCCGAAGGGCACCCCCAAAAAATGCATGCTCGATCCGTTGATCCAGATATGCCCCGACCGGATCCGTCGCGCCATCTTCAACGCTGCGTTAATGTCATGTGTCCAGACAGCAGCAGTCAGGCCATATTCGGTGCTATTGGCCATGGCAACCGCCTCTTCGAAGTCTCTCCAGCGACCTATCGCCATGACAGGGCCAAACACTTCTTGCTGCCAAAGACGCAGCTCCGGCGTCACGTCGGCGTATACTGTGGGTGCTACCCAATACCCCTTGCGAAACTGTTCCCCTTCTGGCCGCCCACCGCCCAGCATTCGGCGCGCGCCATCCGCATCGGCATTTGCGCAATGTGCCAGGATACGCTGCATGTGCAGCTCGGAGTTGACCGGGCCCACATCGGTCTCGTCGCTCAGTGGATCGCCGATGCGCAGCGCGGCGACGCGTTCTACCACTGCCTTGAGTACGCGATCGTATATATCTTCATGCAAGAGCAGCCGGCTAAGCGACCCGCAGGATTGGCCCTGCCAGGAAAAGTTCATGCCGAACACAGCGGCGTCAGCGATCTTCTCGGGATCACAGTCAGGAAATACAATCATTGGGTTCTTACCGCCCAACTCTAGCGTGATGTGCTTGACCGCAACCTCAGCCGCCGACCGCTGAATAGCACGGCCAGTCTCGGGCGAACCGATGAAAGCAATCCGCTTGATACCCAGATGCCGAACGATAGCGTTGCCAACAACAGCGCCGTCACCGGTTACGATGTTAAATACGCCCGGCGGCAGGGTATCCCGGGCGATCTCGGCAAGCACCATCGCCGATAACGGAGACGTCTCGGGCGGCTTTACTATCACTGCGTTGCCTGCCGCCAGCGCCGCGGCGGTACGTGCGACAGCGAACATGATGGGGTGATTGAAAGGCGCAATCCGCGCCACTACCCCATAAGGCTCGTGCATCGTCAGGTGCAGGTTGTCGGAGGTTGCCGGGATGGTGTCGCCCCGTAGATCGGGAGCAAGCCCGGCGTAGTACCGCAAGCTTTCCACAGCGGATGGTACATCGATCATTCGCATCGGCCGGATCGTGTTGCCTGTGTCGCTGACCTCAATTCTTAGAATCTCTTCCGCACGGGCCGCTATAGCGTCGGCGAAGCGATTCATGGCCGCGGCCCGTTCCATCGGTGTCAATGCCGCCCAGGCGGGCCAAGCTTTTTCTGCCGCCTGGACGGCCCGGTCCACATCTTCTGACGAACCGGCTGGCACCCGTCCAATTGGTTCTTCCGTCGCGGGATTAATGGATGTTATCCATTCGCCGGTAACGCTTTCAACAAGCTCACCCCCAATCAACATACGCTCGGCCTCGCAGATACGCTCCATCTTGTTTTCCTCTTGCGTCTCCTTAGATGCAGACAGTAATGCATGGAAGCGCAGCCCACAGTCAAATATATATATCTAGCTATATATATAGCCACTTCGATATATCTGTGAAAAACAAAAATATGCCTACCTGAATAAGGATGCCGACTCATCGAAAACGTGGCCGAGCATAGCGCTAGAAGCGGGGAGGCCCTAACTATTCGTAATCGTGGAAACGATGAGATCTTGGTTATGTCAAGTATAATTAACTTTAATGAGCATAAGCACAAAGGCTAATTGCTAACGAGACATGACATCACAATAATATTGATCACAATAGTGATCAGTAAATACCGATGAGGCCCGCATGCAATTTCATCTCAATGGATTCCAGACCGGCGACCCGACCATCCACGAGCCTGTTAGTGAGCTCGCCAATGCCGACCAGCTACCCAAGGAGGTCGATGTGTTGATTGTCGGCTGTGGACCGGCCGGCTTGACCTTGGCAGCCCAGCTATCGGCCTTCCCCGAGATTCGCACCCGCATCGTCGAGCAGAAGGATGGCCCGATAAAGCTCGGCCAGGCCGACGGCATCGCTTGTCGCACCATGGAGATGTTCAATGCCTTCGGCTTCGTTGAAAAGGTGATGAAGGAGGCCTGCTGGATCAACGAGACGGTGTTCTGGAAGCCGGATGAAGATAACCGCAAGAACATCATGCGCCACGGTCGCATCCAGGACACCGAAGACGGCCTCTCCGAGTTCCCGCATACGGTGCTCAACCAGGCCCGGATCCATGACTTCTATCTGGAGCTAATGCGCAACTCAGCGAGTCGCCTGAAGCCGAACTACTCGCGCCGCGTGGTCGATGTGGTGGTCGATCCCGCCCAGGCCGATGCGGTCACTCTGGGCGCCGAGGCGTACCCGGTGACGGTTAAGCTTGAGCGTACCGATGATGCTCACAAGGGCAGCGTGGAAACCGTACGGGCCCGCTATGTGGTGGGCTGTGACGGCGCGCGCAGCGCGGTGCGTCAGTCCCTAGGCCGCGCCCTGCAGGGTGATTCCGCCAACCAAGCCTGGGGCGTGATGGATGTGCTGGCGGTCACCGATTTCCCAGACATCCGCATGAAGGCGGCGATCCACTCCGCTAACGAAGGCAATATCCTGATCATCCCGCGAGAGGGCGGCTACCTGACGCGCCTCTACATCGAACTCGACAAGCTCAAGGAAGACGAGCGTGTCGCCAGCCGCAACATTACCTCCAACCAGCTGGTCACCGCAGCGCAGCGGATCCTGCACCCTTACATCCTGGACGTGAAGGAAATCGCCTGGTGGTCGGTATACGATATCGGCCAGCGTCTATGCGACAAGTTCGACGACGTGCCCCTCGAAGAAGTCGGCAGTCGCGCTCCCCACTTGTTCATCGCCGGCGACGCCTGCCACACCCACAGCCCCAAGGCGGGCCAAGGCATGAATGTCTCGATGCGCGACACCTTCAACCTGGGCTGGAAGATAGCCTCGGTGCTGCAGGGCAAGGCCTCACCGGCGCTGCTAGACACCTATACCACCGAGCGTCAGACCGTGGCCAAGGAGCTGATCGACTTCGACCGAACGTTTGCCAAGATGTTCAGCGCCCCGCCCAAGGGCTCACCCGAGGACAAGGGCGACGGCGTAGATCCCAAGGAATTCCAGAAGTATTTCGTCAAGCAGGGGCGCTTCACCGCCGGCACGGCAATCCAGTACTACCCCTCGCTGATCTCCGCCGAGCCGACCCATCAGCATCTTGCCAAGGGCCTGGAGATCGGGATGCGTTTCCACTCCGCGCCGGTGGTTCGCCTCTCCGATGCCAAGCCCATGCACTTAGGCCACACGGTGAAAGCGGATGGCCGCTGGCGGCTGTTCGCCTTCGCCGACGCCAGCGATCCCGCCGCGCCGGAGTCCGGACTCAGCGGCCTGTGCCGGTTCCTGAGCGACTCCCCTGACTCCCCGGTACGCAAGTACACACCGCCAGGGGATGCCGTTGACTCGATATTTGACCTGCGAGCCATCTGCCAGCAGGGTTTCCGCGAGCTCTCCCTGGATGCCTTCCCCCAGCTGCTGTGGCCGCGCAAGGGACGTTACGGACTGCACGACTACGAGAAGGTCTTTTGCCCCGATCTGAAGAACAAGCGGGACATCTTCGACATGCGCGGCATCGACCGGGAGCAAGGCTGTCTGGTGATCGTGCGTCCCGATCAGCACATCGCAAATGTGCTGCCGCTGGAGGCCCATGAAGAGCTGGCGGCTTATTTCGCCCGCTTCATGCTGGAGGCAGGCTGACCTATACTCTGCTGGCGGCAGCCTGCCAGGGGCACCGTTCCCGTCAGGCACCTGCTTCGCCGGTGAAACTGGCTGGCCAGTAGTCCCAGAGCCAGAGCCTAAAAGCCGTGACCCGCAGAGGACCATGGCTTGTGTCTTTCATCCATTTCCTTGAGCAGACCGAGAACATGACCGAATCTCCGCTTTCCCAGGCCAACGCTCTGCCCGGCAACCTGCTTCGGCGCTGCCATCAGATCAGCGTGGCGATCTTCCTGCGCAAGTGCGAGGCCAACAATCTCACCCAGCTGCAGTACATAATCCTCTCCGCCTTGGACGAGATGGGCTCGCTGGACCAGATCACTCTCGGCGGCTTCACGGCGCTCGATCGCAACACCGTAGCGATTGTGGTGAAAAAGCTCGAGGAGCGCGGCTTGGTCGATCGACGCCGCAGCCCCGAGGATCGCCGCTCGATGCTGGTCACCATCACCGAGGCCGGCAAGGCATTGCGCGTAGAGGCCGAGCCCGCCGTGATCCAGGCCCAGGAGGATATCCTCGCCCCGCTGAACGAGGAGGAACGCGAGCAGGTCTGCGGCCTTTTGCAGCGCTTGGCCGATGAAAACAATGCCCTAAGCCGGGTGCCTATCCGCCGCGCCGGTTGACCCGGCGAAACGCCAGGCAACTATCCAAAAAAGCAAAGAGCCAGCGCATTTGAACTGACCCCCAAAAGTTGGACGGTTGGTTTCCCTAACTGACGGCCATGGCCTGAGTCCTGTATTGCACGGGACTCAGGCCTTTTAGTTTCTGCTTGATCCGCTGGTGATTATAGTAATGGATATAGTTGGCAATGCCTCGTTTTAGCTGCTCAATCGTGTCGAACCGGTTCAGGTGGAAGTACTCAGCTTTCAGGGTGCCAAAAAAGCTCTCTATGGCGGCATTGTCCAGACAATTTCCTTTCCTGGACATGCTGCGCAATATTCTTTTCTCCACCATCATGCGGCGGTAGTTAGGATGGCGATAATGCCACCCCTGATCTGAGTGCAGCAGAGGACGGTCACCTGGCTTTAGACGATCGAAGGCACTCGTCAACATGTGTTTGACCAGGCTGAATACCGGTCGTCGCCCGGTTTGAAAGGCGATGATTTCGCCGTTATACAAATCCATGACCGGTGACAGGTAAAGCTTCTGGTCATTGACCTTGAATTCGGTAATGTCCGTCACCCACCTTTGATTAGGTCCTGAAGCCTGAAACCGACGTCGTAGCGTATTGGGGGCCGCGTAGCCTGCGGCCCCTCGATAGGCTCGATATCGCTTAGGGCGAACAAGGGACTTTAAGCCCAGTTGCTGCATTAACCGTTGGGCGGTCTTGTGGTTGATCACCTCGCCTGCCTGCCGTAATACCGTGGTGATACGACGATAGCCATAACGCCCTTTGTGATGATCGTAGATCGTCTGGATGCGCGTCTTAAGAGACGCATACGCATCGTCAGCGCACAGAACCTTGAGCTGGTAGTAGAACGTGCTGCGCGGCAGTTCTGCCGCGCGCAGCAGCAGCGCCAGTGAGTGCTTATGCCTTAATCCTTGGACGGCTTGGGTTTTTTGTCCCGTGTCATCGCCCGTTTCTCCTGGATCAAGGCATCGAGCTTTTTTAAGTAAGCGTTCTCTGCACGTAGATACGCCAACTCTTCGAGCAGTTCCTCTTGGGAGCGCTCTTCATCCGGTGGCAGCGGTGGGGAAGGAGGTTTTCTGATCATCGGGGGCCGTCCTTTGCGCTTCGGCGTTAGTGCACTCGGCCCTCCACTATGATATTGCTGCTCCCATCTGCCAATAGCCCCACGTTCACGGATATCAAACAGGACAGCCGCCTGACGGTGTGACAAACCATCTCGCCACACACTTTCAAGAACCGTTAGCTTGAATGCTGCGCTCCGGTGAGTGTACTTCCTACGCAGGCCCAGCTTGCCATGTTGCTGATAGCTATCCCGCCACTGTCGTACGATGGACTCATCCAGACCATGCTGACGAGCCACTTCTCCTGGGCTGGCGTCCCTGCGTAAACACTGCTGCGCAATCAACAGCTTAAACTTCTCGTCGTACTGCTTACTCATGAAAACACCCCAAGGTTGGATTGAGTGTCCAACTTTTGGGGTGCAGTTCAATTGCGCTGGCTCTTTGTACTGGGTCGAATCGTGTGCTACCGATCAGAGGCCATAGCTTTGGGTAAGAAATGTCTTGTGCTGACGATACGACCTCTCGGTCATCCGCTCCAACAGTCGGTAGGCGCTCAGTCCGATGCGCTTGAGCAGGGGAACGCTGGCTTCGGTGACGGGATGAGAAAACGCTTGAGTTGTCATATCGATTGCAACCTGTCAGGTCGTGGGAAAACTCCATTCTACACACGTTTTAGACTTTAGTCGAACCAGTGTACCTTTGGTCGCAAGCATGCCCGCCAAGCCTCGCCGAGGAGACACTACCGACGAAGAAGCAGATAGGAAGTCCATGTCCACCGTTACCACACCATCCGTGCCTAGGGCATGCCAGGCTCCTGATAAAGACGAGCGAAGCCGCTGGCGTTGCTCACATGGTTAGGGTAGAGCCTTTGTTTCCAGGCGATGGTGTCGTTGACTGAGAAAACCCGATCGATATCTCCATGGGATATCAGCACTTTACGACCTGCTGCCCGAAAATAAGACAGACCGGAGCTTTCTAAGCTAGGCAATAACCCCCGCGCGAGGCGGGGTATAAAGACGAAGAAGCCGCTTATCGAAGCTCAGAAATCGAAGAATACTGTTTCGCCTTCGCCCTGCAGCTTGATGTCGAAGCAGTAACCTACTTTGCCGTCCTCTTCCTCACGCTTGGTGACCAGCGCCTGCGGGCGCGGCCGGTCTGTCCGCGGTCGTCACCGCCGCCTACCATGGCCTGAAGGCCGTAGTTTAACACCGTCAACGGAGACGTCTTCCGCTGGCGCCGCATGTGGTTCGAGTTTGGCGAATATTTCGGCCTCAAGGTGGCGGACTGCCCTCAGACGCCATAGCCGCTGACGCGGAATCGACCTAACGCGAGATTGCCAAGAAGCACGACCTTATAGAGCCGGACGTGGGCAAACTGGCTTCTTAGTAGCACAACGACGCCGATCTAGGTCCCGGTAAGGAGCGTCAACCACGCCACCAAGTCCCGCGCCTTTGGTGTCGATCATCTCCGCGAGACACGCGGCGCTTTTTTGACCTGTTCGATCCCATAACGAGCAGTGGCCTCCTAGCCGAACCGATAATTCGGTGCGGGCCGCCGCCCTGCTCTTCCAGTTATTCCTTGGTGTGGGAGCAGTAAACCCCCTAGCCCATGCAGACATAGCCACTCAGGCCTTCCTACGGCGCAATCAACCACACCATCATGCGTACCACCAGGCGCGGAGTGTAAAACTCGCTGCTTTCTTGCTTCCAGTATAATGACGAAGTCTGAGTACGGCTTGTTTGCCGTCCTTCCGATGCCGGAACACCCGACGGTCGACATGCTGTGCGGGATATTCCTAGCGCTATCGCCATGGATTTTCGGCTTTGCCGATCAGATTTTTCCTCCTCATTTTCACTACGGGATATTTGAGATCACTACCAACCTGATCACCCAGAAAATGCCATCCAACGAGAGTGCCGCTACCCATAAGCCGTAGCCTCTGTAAAACTCATGGAGACTGTCGACGTGCCGCTTGAATGGTCAGTTCCCTGGGCGGGTTTGTATAGGGTGGTTTCGTTACGATCTGGTGGCGCTTACCGCACTGCTGGTTTTGGTGATGCTGGGGCGGGCCGATAGTTGCCGATACTCGCAAAAAATAAAAAATCCTTACATGCCGGAGCCGCCCTGTTGGGCAGCACCGGCGTTGCGTTCCTGAGTTCAAAGATACCCCATCTCCGCAAACGACGTGCACCCATCGCTTCCCACCACGACATGATCAATCACCCGTATATCCATGAGTGTCAGGGCTTCTTTCAGCCGCTCAGTAATGCGCCGGTCGGCATCGCTGGGTTCAGGGTCGCCGCTGGGATGGTTATGAACGAGGATCACAGCGGCGGCGTTGTAAGCCAGTGCAGCCTTCAACACTTCGCGGGGATAGACGCTAGCAGCGTCGATGGTGCCACGAAACAGTTCTTCAAAGCGGATAACCCGATGCTGGCTATCCAGAAACAACACGCTAAATACTTCGTACACGTAGTCTTGAAGCAGTAACTGCAGATGCTCGAATGCCTGCGAGGGCTGGGTGATCTTGCGGCCTTTGGCGAGCTTACGGCGCGCAAAGCGCTTGGCCATGGTGATGATGTCGGTTTCGGTCACCGGCGATGTTACAAGGTAGGTGCCTGCCACTTCCCCGGCTTTCAGTTTGGCGTGTGTCATGGTTGCCTCCAAAAAATAAAAAAATGCCGGGGTGGTGGCCCCGGCATCTATGTCGTTAGATAGCGTGTTGAAGTTTGAGGTATGGGTTCCGTCACGCAGCCATCACTTGGCTTAAGCGACGCTCCATCTCTTCATGAAATGCTTCAACCCGTTCAGCAATGGTGCGAATCATGATGTCGTCACGGTAGGCGCGTTTGATAAACAGCGGCATCCCGGGCCAATAGCTCACAAAGTCGATCCATTCCCGTTCGCTAACCCATAGGCCACCCTGGCATTGGGGTACGTGCTCATCGGGTATTTCTCCATTCAACAGCACTTCGATTTGGAACTTGGGCAGCTTGGTTTTGATTTCTAGCAGACCGTTAGCGTCTACCAGGCTGTCTGGCGAGTAGCCCACCTCGTGATTAAGGATCAGGCCTACTTCATGGGGCTGGGGTTCGCCGGTGGCATCGCAGTAAAGCGCACGTGCCACGCCTTCCAACTCATGACCCCGGCGGGTATGCGCGTTACCTTGAAACGGCTCGGCCAGCTCGCCAGTAATTCGTTCACCGATCAACTGGTGCATGTAGGTAATCGCCCCGGTACCCAATCCACCAGGACCTTTGCCCTTAACCAGCAGTGACTTTAGCTCCGACATGGTGACGCGCCCTAAGCGCGCCGCCAGCCACTCAGGAGAGCCTTGCGGCATAGTGAGTATCTGCATGGATGCCTCCTGTACTCAGATAGGGTTGGTACGCCGTTCACTTAACGGCTCGCTTGGAGAGGGATGCCCGGAGCTTGTCGAAGTCGCTATACGGCACTTGCACAGCTGAGCCGTACTTGCCGCTAAACCACTCCTGGGTCGTCGCGGGGCATTGGCTGATCAGTCGTTGGATTTGGCCTGCCTGGAACGCGGTGACTGTCTTGATACCTACCTTGGTACTCGCGTTGCCATTATCATCCTGGCCGCGTGTGGTGATGTTGAGCAGTGCGGAAAGTACATAGCGCTTGCCGTAGCTGGTAGAGGAACCAAACGCCTGCACGGCATTTTTGTTACCACTCATATCCGCAGGCAATAGCATGCTGGTCTCTTCGCGGTGGCCATCCTTGTGCATCAGCACCCCGGTTACCTGGATCCCTCTCTCCTGTGTCTGAATACGAAAGCTCACTGCAAAGCCATGCTTCTGCATGATCGGTCGCACGGTATCGACGATATCTTCCAACGTGGCGTAGCAACCGTTGTTGGTTTGCCCGCGCTCTTCAATGCTAGGCAGTTCGGTTTGCATCGCTGCCATGGCAGCGCTATAAGCCATCATGGCCTGACGGTCCAACACACGTTCCTGCATCTGCAGCAGGCGCTCCATTTTGTCGATATCGACGTCAGGATTAAGAGCAGCACGCTCGATTACCTGGATGATCGCAGTGCTTTCTGCGGTAGAGGACGACTCAACGGGGGATGCTGGTACAGCGGTGACGGCGGCGGCTTTGGTAGTGGTTTGGGCCGTTATCGGACGGGAAGAAGAATTTACCACATTAGATGATCGTGCCATGGGGCACCCCCATTGAAACAAGAAATGGTGGTGATGCCGTGTCGTCAGGCATCGTTATGGAGTGAGAGCGGTATTACTCCGCTAAATGCTGGGCTAGCTCATTGGCTTTAATAGGCACTAGCCGTACCTCTGTTCGATAAAACGTGCCTTGAGCGCATACCACGGTGTCAGCGCGATGGGTATGGTTGGCTATTAGCTCCTCGGTCAGGCGCGTTAAAGCAACTTCAATGGCATGGGAAATAAACGTCATGGCAGTACCTCGCGGCATAAGCCCCACAGCAAAACGCCCAGCTTTTGAGGGGCTGGGCGTTTATGCCGGGAGATGGTGAATATCATTGGTTTGGAAAATCGCAGTAAGGGGTAGAACGACGCCCTACCGATAGATTGGTTAAGACACTAGCGCTAATGCGGCATCCAGTGCTTCTTGCTTGAGCTGGGCGCCCTGGCCGAACCACGCTGAATCTATACGGGTGTCGTTGCTGCGTGCCCGTTTGTCGTGATCCACGTACTCGGTCACGGCATTAAGCAGGCCCCAGGCGGTGTCTTTGGCGGTAATCAAGTGAGAACCTCGGCCTTCACCGTGGTAGAGCTTCTGCACCTTATTGAGGGCCCGGTAGTTGGGCAGTTTAGAGGGATCGTCTATCGGCTTCTCGGCTCCGCAAATCACCGACTGGAAATAGTGCTGCGCTTCTTGGTGATCGATCTTGCGTTCTGCCAATGCCTTCATGCGATACATAAAGTCGTTCCACTGGGAAACAGAAATCCCCAGCTGGCTCTTCACCGCACGAGGATCGAACTCCGAGCGATGCGGCACCTTAACCGCTTGCGAGATGCCATCTACGGCAATCTGCAGCGTGTTATTACATACCACCCTTACCGTCGTAGGTGTGGCCATCGTCGCCAAGGTGCCGTCACACGAGGTCGCCAGTAGTAGGTAGTCGTTGACCTCATCCTGGCCTTTCAGCGAGGTACTTAAGCCACTGCGTGCCAAAGCCCAAAACTTACGACCGCCTTTCAGTACCCCAGCGGTTTCCAGCTCATACCCCGCGTATTCGGTGAGGTCCCGGTAGAATTCCAGTATCTCTTCGGGCTGAACCACCTTATAGCGCTGGGACACCACCGATAGCGGTACCTTCGTATCCGAGCGATAGAGCACCTTTTGTTCGGGGAATGAGTGAATGCTGCCCAGGTGGCTGGCACCTTCGGCAATAAAGCGTACCGGGGCTTCTTCAATGTGCCAGTTCATACCGGCCTGTTGCTGCCAGACTTCCAGCGGTTGATGACGAGAAAGTTGCTGCCCCAGGCCATGCCAAGGGGTATCGCCAACGTAAGCCATTTGTTCAACGAGATGAGCCATTACAAACTCCTTTAGAATTTTCAACGTGAATGAGCGCGCACGGCATAGCGGCCCGCCCTGAGTAAGGCGGGCAAGCGAATGCTTGTAGAGGTAGTCGTCGTATTAAGCGGCAGAGAAGTCCGCTGCAAGGGGGTTATTCAGCGTGGGGACGAAAGGTGCATTCACAGGCACAGCAGGCGTAGTTATCGAGCATTTTCTGATCAAGTTCATGCCCTAGCTTGGCACCGGCAACACCCAAGGTCGTGCCGCCTAATAACCCACCAAATACGGCACCGGACAGGCTGCCAATGGTAATGCCTGCCGGGCCAACCATTGCGCCGACCAACGCACCTGCTTTGGCACCACTAAGGGCGCCGGCTGCCCCAGAGGCAGCACCAGCAGCAGCTCCAGTGGCACCGCCGACCTTTCTTCCCAGGTTGCGAGATATAACATTTGGGGAACCGCACTTTGGACAGTGGGGTGTCATGAGGATCTTCCTCCATTAGCAGTGAAATGGATGCTGGCTAAGCCATCCCTGATAGCTTCATGGAGGTAGTATGTGGCTAAGATTTCTTTAAAACGAATTGGTAAGTAGCGAGGTTGAGGTATTTTTTTACATTACTGAGCCATGTCATGCAGCGATCAGCGATTACCTTGAACGCTTCGTATTGGTTCGTCTCTGGTCCGGAATTACTTGATAAATTTTGTTATAACAATTTAGTAGTGATATTCGATGGTTTTTGATGAAAAAGATAGGTACACACTGCGTAGGACAAACGCCATTTATACGGTATTAGTATTATGGGGTTTAAAATACACTTATATAACGACGTTTAAGACGTCGTACATAGCCTTAACAGCAGCAGCAAAACGAGCCTCTTGTGCGCCTAACAAACACCTCTAATAGAACTCCAGCGTTATCCCTACATAAGGGATAAATTCTATCGTCCTATTAAGAACATTCACGTTATTAGGAATATAGAAATCGCCTTTTTAATGCTAAAAGCATTACTAACCACAACCCGAAATATCAAACGCTGCTAATAGCACAAACTCTTAAGCGAGAATAACACACATGATTTCTACTCAACGACTACGTCATCAAGACAATGATAAACTTTGTTTACATTACGATAATTATTACGAAGGCTTTGAAGTTCAACAAAAACTTGAGTATGGCCCTCTCGTGAAGAACTACTTAAAAGCGACAGTAAATGAAATCATAGCAGCGGTAAACAGTCAGCAGCGTATTTTAATCTTTCGCGCTGACTTACATTTTCCACAGTGGATGCTACCCTCTGGGATGCATCAGAACAATGAAGTTTTGAGCACATTCTTTCGTTACTTTAAATACGAGATCAAAAAATCTAGCAGCCCTTACCTTCCTTTTCTTCGCTACGTCTGGGCCAGGGAGCAGGACACCAGTAATAAGCCTCACTATCACTTAATTATCATGCTCAATTACAATGTCTTTAATGGCCTCGGGATGATACAGCCTAATGGCTTTGGTGAGTATCTGCGGGATAACCTTTACCACCGCATGATGCGTTCTTGGTACAAAGCAATGGGCTTTTCCAATACAGACTCCTTAGGGCAGTTGATCCACATTGGCGAGCATCCCATTACAGAAGAGTTATGGGTTGCAACATTAGGCTTGAATGATTGGATGGGCCTGAACGACGCGGTTTATAACGCCAGTTATCTCTGCAAGCAATACACGAAACGTTTTGGTGAGGGCATCCAAGTGTTTAACACGTCACAAGACAGATAACGTAATAAAACCAATATTTTGTTTGCCAATAGTATAGAACCTTCCGTCCTTAACGGATAAACCCCACTTAATCCGCCCTCCGACGACAAACGCCGGATTCCTTCTTTACTCAGCAACATGGCCTGCCCTTCAAGGAACAGGCCTTTTTCGTTGAACCATTAGGAGCACCACGATGTTTAACTTCCCTTTTCAACAAGATACACCGCAGCAAGCGCCACAGGCGTCCTCAGAGACGCGCCATACGACATCCGCCCCATTGCCTTGGAAAACCGCTGCATCGCCTCAGGACGACGCCGAAAAGCGACTGGCAGCCATGGAGCAGGACGAGCCCAAGCGTCGATTGATTCGGGATGCCAAGGCGCTGTGCAAGCTCCGCAAGATCACCCAGGCAACGATGGCCGAAGAGATTGGGATACCGAGGCGCACCCTGGAGGAATGGCTGCAATTTCGCCGGATGCCAAAAGCACCCGGTGTGACGTTGATTCGCCGCTGGGTAGCCAACTACAAACAAAAAAACTAATTACCTGTTTTAAAAAAACTGCTATTTTCTCGATTAATTGAGGTTATCGAGCATTTTTTTGTAGTTAATATATTTTTTTAGGCATTCACATGACACAAACGGACGTTGTCGAACCACTTGCACTACCCAGCCTGCGGGATGAGTGGCCACGCCTTGCCGATACCTCACGGTTACAAGCCATGGTCGATTCGGTGGCAATGGAGGTTGAGGTGGCACCAGAGATGGTGCTCACGGCAGCTCTAGGCGCCTTGTCTGTTGCTTGCCAGGCAGGGTACGTCGTCAAGATGCCGGGGAGGAAGGTGGAGCATCCCGTTTCACTGATGCTGTTGACCGTAGCCAATTCCGGGGAGCGCAAGACCGCAGTCGAAAACAAGGTCTTCTCAAGCATTCGTTCCTTTCAGAAGGAACAGGAGGCCATCAACCAAAAACACATCCGTCAACACGACTATGCACTGGAGATCTGGAAGCACAAGAAGAGCGCCCTTATCTCGACGCTCAAGCGTGCCGTGAAGGAAGATGATGAACAGGCGCTTGAAACGGCGGAGCAAAAACTAGATGCATTAGAAATGGAAAAACCCGAACCGCCCGCGACTATCAATCTGCTGTATGAAGACACGACACCGCAAGCACTGGTCAAAGCAATGTATGACAACCTTCCAGTAGCGTGCGTGATTTCAAGCGAAGCGGACGGCATCCTGAACGGCTTTGCCATGCAGAACAACACACCCCTCAACTCTTTATGGAGCGGCAGCGATGTTACGGTTCATCGCACGACACGGGAGAGCTTCACCTTGAGCGAGGGCCGACTCACGATGGCATTGATGACCCAGGAAAGCTCTGTTGATCATTACATGGAAAAAAGAGGAAAACGCGCCAGAGGATCCGGTCTCTTAGCTCGCTTCCTGCCTGTGTACGCAACCTCGACCATCGGCACACGTGAAGGCAATAACAACAAAGAAGACGATAACGATAGATACTTATCTAATTTTTATGAACGCATTTCAAAGTTACTGCGTACAACATTGAAAAGTACGAATGGAAAACTAAGCGATCCGACCGTTCTGACCTTTACTCCCATTGCACAAAAGAACTGGGAAAACACCTATCAAATCATAGAGAGCCAATGTCTTCCTGGTGGCGTTTATGAAAATGCATTCGATCATGCCAGCAAGCTGCTCGACAACATAGATCGTATCGCTGCCTTAATTCATCTCTGCGAACGCAAGGATGATGACGACAATGAAATCGATGAAGGCACCTTCCTTTTCGCGTGTGAAATAGGCATGAGGTACACATTACATTTTCTTACCTACTTTAGTGTACCTACCAAAATCCAGATGGATGCCGAAAAGATTTATAACAAGTTATTTGCCAAACTCGGACACTCAAAGGAACTATTCGGCTTGAGCTATGTAAGTCAACACACTCACCTTACCGTCAAGGAAATAAAGCAAGCATTACCCTTGCTAGAAAAAGAAGGCTCTGTCGCACTTTACGGCTCAAATCGCTACCAATTCTTTCCTAACCCAAACCCGAATGATCGAATGGGTCTTGGTGGCGGGGTGGCACGACGCACCCAAAAAGCGTTAGATAATCGTCACATGAAATGATCTTATCAGCATCTATCACAACACAAGTCTGATTACTGAGAGATTGTTGAATCCGTTAAGCTAATAGCTATAAAGAAACCACAGGGAAGACACCATGACCAATCCCATCACCCAATAGGGACAGCTCAAGAAACAACAACAGCTCATCGCCGAAGAACTTGCAGCGCTGGAACAGGATGACGCCTTCAAGAAGGATATGGCGTGCAAGGAGGCGATAGAAAAAGTTCTGGAAGAGCATGGAAAGACAATCGATGACTTGCCCCGATTATTCCCGCAGACCGAAGCTGCGAAAGCCTTGTTCAACGAGCCATCGAAGGGGCAGGAAGCGACGACAACATAGCGGTTAGAAAGTCTAATGCGGCCATTAGGCCGCATTCATATCGTTAGGATAGAGGTATAGCGGGCTATTGTGTGCCTGAACGGCGTACTTCTACCCATGGATCTTTGCTGACGTGTTCGGCTTGGTCGAGCTGACGCTGCAGAAGCTCGGCCATAGATTCCCAGTTGAACTTGGATCTAGCCACGTCCAGTAGGGGATAGTCGCCATCCGGGGTAGAAACATCCCAAACAACGACCGAATGAATGAACCGGCGCAACCACATAAAATCAGGATTTTCAGGGATATTCGGGCAATTCGTCTGTAAATCTGCGCGCAATAAATAATGCGCATGATCCGCAGCAAGCTCGTCAAGCGTTGGCCACTTTTTGCTACAGACAAAATGGTTACTCAATGCAGCCTCCCGAAACGCATGCACTTCTGGCAAAACAGGCCACGCTATTTCCCATGCTTGGGCACGAGATTGAGTCTCCCACCACTTTCTGAAATCTTGATTCATCTGACTATTAAGGTGGTAGAAAGCCGCTTGCAACGCCTCGCAGTGGCGAATCATGTCACGTACCTGCGCGGGTCGCACTTGGGTCTTATGGCTGACGGGGGCATTGTAAATATTCATGGTCGTTAGAATGCCTATTAGCTGTTTTGCTGAACGTAGACAACCAACTTCTGTAAGCCACAGAGCAAATGTGATTTCAGCAAATCGGTGATATTTTGGGAGGCATGGATACCTAGAATACCTAAAAGATTAGTAGTTTAACTCAAAATGGATGGCCTCCGCCTACCGTGAAGCTAATAGGTAGCTAGGTCACGGCATAGAAAGCCGCAAAAAGCGGCTTAGACAGTGATTCAGGGTGTTATGTGATAAGCACACTACGCGCAGTATTGGAAAAGCAGGCTTTAACGCTCAGCACTACCGACCGGCAGCAGCTGTTGAGCTAATTCGCTCACTGTTTGTAAAGCTTCATTCCAGTTCGCGGGCTCATCATGATAAACCAGCGGGCCGATAAAGCGCTCGTATCGATCCTGATGGATCGGATGGGTCTGTAAGCATCCCAGGCCATATCGCAGTTCATCTGCTGGGCTAGCGACAAATTGCGCATGTTGGTTGCCAAACTGAGCTACGTCCGTCTGTATTACTGCCTGTACTAGCGTGCGTAATGCGGCCATGTCATATCCGCCGGATGTCGCCATGTGAAGATCGTAGACGTGCCTTACCAGCGTTTCATCGTCTTTTCGGGAAGGATCACGATTCACGTGAGCTGTGCGACGCAGTAATGCCACCAGCTTCTCGCTGATCGTGGCAGGTAGGCTAACCACTGGAAAGGAAGCTACCTCTGGGGGTAAATTAAGAGCCTCGGCATACAAGGAGCTGACAGAGCAAACCACGGCGGGCTCATAAAGTTCTGATGCTGTGACATCTAGCTTCAAGTCAGGTCGAAGCGCAGAAATGCTATCCTGGGTTCGGGGATAGCGAACGGTAAACTCCGCATACCGGTACTCGTTACGCTTGACGATACCACCATCGGGATCAAGCTCTAGAATCTGAGAACGGCTGATGATTGTTTCTATTTCGGTCAGTACCGCTTTTCGTGCTGACTTCATCGCCGTTCGAGACATGCCTATTGCTACCCCATCGCGGGGAACAAGCTTGATATCGATATCCTCGGACATACGGAAAAGCTTGTGGTGGGCTTTTGCCAGGCTGGTACCGCCTGCGAATACCAGCTCAAACGTTTCCGAATGCAACTCAGAAAGCAGACTCAATAACTGGACGGCATAAACATCCTTTTCCACGATAGCAGGGCTATCAATGCCCAGCGCATCCGCCACATCGGGAAACAACCCCGGATCGATGTTCATGCAGAAGCACGCTCAATACCCAAGCGATATTTCCCGTAGGCAATCTGGCGATGAAACGGGCCTTTGACTCTGACCATCACTCGCGCCGGAATTTGTGTGCGGCCCGCCTGATAAGCCTTTTCTGCACTGGCTGGCTCCCACTGCACCCCTAGGCGATTCAATGCCTCTTTGGCGGCTTGATCAAAGCCACCAGGCGCCGCAATCATTGGTTTACCCGTGATACGGTTTGGGCGCGCTTTAGCGTATAGCCCCTTACCAATACGTACTAATCTTCCCTGCGCTTCTAATTGCCGAAGCACACGGCCAACTTGGTCATAACCACCCAGTGCAGCGAAATCATCACGTAGAAATACCATTCGCCGACTCTTGCGAATTTTGTCACGAATGCGTGACTCAAGCGTTTGAGTAGTCATGTAACGCCTCCAGTAGCTGGACAATGACGATGATTACTCTATACCTTCAGACTGATAAATACAAAAACACGACACTATGAAATAATAAAATTTATTTTTATTTAAAATAAACAGATATTTAACAGTTAAAATAAAAAATACAACCGCCGCAAAGCTCTCCACGTACCGTCTCTATTCCGAGCCGCCCAAAAACAATCTCAGCATGTAAGAAGCGAAATATTCTTTTCCTAATTAACGTTCCACACCACCACCGTATGGGCGAAGCCTCGCATCCACAGGAAACCGACATCCGCTGGCACCAGGAGACCCTGCATTCAGTAGTTCTTTCCTAAACTGGTGTGCGTTCCATTGAATCTCATCGAAAGCCTCTCAATTGCCATGAACGAAGTGGTTATTGAGCGCAGTTTTCTTGAACACCTTTACTTCTGGCTGCTTCGGCCACTAATTCACCACTACTTACCAGTTTGGATACTTACTAACATCAAGAAAATACCGAGGGTTCTATTGGTTGTCATAGAGGCCAGACGATCGAACGTATGCTGCAAGGTTAACAACATCAAATCATGTCACGCACTTGCGCAGGAAGAATATGGGTCGAATAACTGGCGGGGAGAAATAAAATTTTCGTAGATTACAGGATGCCCTATTCCTTCGCTTGCTGCTCTGTCGTCATCCAGCGGAAGCAGGTTTCTGATATCAGCTCTGGGACTTGACCGCAAATCTGGCTATTGGCATGGACGAAGGACTGAAAAATCAATACATTTGCGTATTGAGAAAATCACCACATAGATAGGCAGCCCTGCATGAGTACAGCAATAACGATCGGAGAGAGGCTACGCCAGCTCATGGAAGAGCAGGGCATTGGTGAAAATGAGTTGGCTAGGCGCTCCAAGGTGCCACAGCCAACCATACATCGCATACTCAAGGGTGTAAGCAACTCTCCAAGAATTAATAACTTAGAGAAGCTAGCAGCCTCGTTAGGGACTACTGCTAGTTTTCTTGCCCATGGCGACGGAAGCCAAGGTGTCGTTGGGTTGCCGAACAGGGGAATACCGTGGATGGGGATAGGAGCAGGAGTAGGAGCAGCAACTGCTTCAGCCGTATCTGCACGACCCGATAGAGCGGCCCCTCCCCCGCGCTTTTGGTCGTACCCAATTCTCACCTGGTCCGAAGTTATGCAAGCTAATCGGCTGGATGCACGTGCACCCGGCGAGAAAAATCAATTTGAATCATGTGACTACTTAAAGATCGGAGTGGCTTTCTGGCTCAAGATGTGTGGTGATGCCATGGCTGCGCCGATCGGGGCCTCTCCTAGCCTGCCTGCGGGGACGCTTGTGCTATTAGACACAGGTCTACAGGCGGTGCCCGGAAAGCTGGTCCTTGTCGAACTCCCTGACAGCCCGACGCCAACGCTCCGCATGTTGATAGAAGAGAGTGGTCGGCGCTACTTGAAACCACTTAACCCAGCCTACCCACTGATTTCATTAGACGATAACTGTCACATATTGGCGGTAGCTATCGAAGCTAGAATGAAGTTGTAACTTCCCTCACCCCTATCTCAGGTCCTCCACAAGCTAGGCTCGCCCTCTTTAATACGAAAACGAATTGACTATCTAATGCGTTTTAGTATTATAACCTCATGACCAGCTCCATGAGGCAACAGAGGTTTCCCATGTCAAACAAATTGCTAAAACCAGAAGACGTAGCAGAAAAACTAGGAATGAGCCTCAGCTGGGTCTACAGCAAAAAACACAACATCGGGTTCATCCAGTTTGGCAAAGCCGTTCGCTTTGAGCATGAGGCCGTTGAGGAGTACGCTAGAGGATGCAGGCGCGATCCTCAGTTAAAAGGGGATCGAAAATGGGATACACCGTTTCAAAAAGAAAGGACCGTGAAACGTGGATTGTCCGCGCAAGGGTCAACGGCCAGCGCACTCAAAGAACTTTTCGCACAGAAGGAGAGGCAAGGCAGTATGCACTAAAGGCAGAAGCCCAACGCCAAGAAGATGAGTTCAATGGTGTTATGGGCCGCAAGCCCAAATACACTTTTTCAGAGGGATTGCAGCGGATGGTAAGCGAATACGACGTTCGCTCCCAGAAGCAGCACATACTACTGGTCGCTAGATGGATGGATGAGCATGCCCCAGGTATCATTATTGGCCAGGAACTACTGGATGCCACACGAAGGATGCAGAAGGCTCTTAAAGAGAAGGGGTTGGCGCAGTCAACCATTAACAACCGGATTCAGGTCGTTAAGCGAGTGCTGTCGCTGTCGTATCGCGAATGGGACTGGATCGACTTACCGCTCGACGGAAAGCTACGTAAGCCCTCGCCTAAAAATGAACGCCATGTTTATCTTTCCGAATTGGAGCTTGCTGAGTTACTAGAAGCCGTACCCGAGCGGTATCAGGTCGAACGGAAGGTGATTTTGTTAGCCATGCTGACAGGGATGAGGCGCGGAGAGCTGATGGCACTGGAGCCGAGAAATGTCTACAACGGTCGAATCGTGCTCAAACCAAACCAGACGAAAAACGGTAAACCCAGGGTCATTCCGCTGTCTGAAGAAGCAATACCGCTGCTTGAAAGCTTACCGTTTGCAACAACGGGAGATCGAGTCAGGGGAGCGTTCGAAAGAGCTCGAGAAGCCATTGGGCGTCCAGACATCCGTTTTCACGATATGCGCCACTGCTACGCTTCATTGCTCGCCAGCAAGGGGGAGTCACTAACGAGTATCAGGGATTTGCTGGGGCATTCATCGCTGACAGTGACCAGCCGGTATGCTCACGCTGATCCGACACGATGGGATAGTGTTATTGCCAAATTGCCGCGCATCGGCAACCAAATGGCAACCAAACACTGACAAAAAGAAGCTCTAGTCTCTGTAACCAATTGATTTAATTGGTGGGCCCAGTAGGACTTGAACCTACGACCAAGGGATTATGAGTCCCCTGCTCTAACCAACTGAGCTATAGGCCCGAAAAGCGTGCATATAATAGCGAATGTGGCAGTGTGAGGCTAGCCCCATCGCGCTATCTTAATGTCATTGTGGCACTTTTTTCGGCACTTATTGCATGCCTTGAGGTCTGGTGGGTAGCTCTTGGTTTGTTGAATCGTTCTTTATGCGGAGACTCGCTGTGAAAGCATTGATTGCTCTATTGCCCTTATTGTTGGCGCTGCCCGTACACGCTGACTGGCAGCTTGACCCGGCCCAATCCCAGGTACAGGCGTCGATTACCCAATTAAACGGCGAGGCGCCGCAAACACACCACCATCAAGTGCGTGACCTGCAAGGTGACATTTCCAGCGATGGCACCCTTCGCCTACCGCTAAAACTCAGCCAAACCGATGTGCTTGAGCGCTTTGGCGAGCTGCCGCCGTGGGTAGGGATGTTGGCGAACACCACCTTAGTGACGCTGGTGGCGCAAATGCCGCCTGAGCGTTTGGACGGCTTGGACATGGGTGAATCGCTTGTAGAAACACTGACCTTTAGCGTTCAGTCAGACATGATTAACCAACAGGAAACCGTACCGTTGCGGTTTACCCGTGAAGGATTGAATGAAATACGCGTGACCCATGCCGAGCCAATGGCGATGGATGGCAGAGTTCTAATGGCGAACAGCACGGTGCGCACCGTGCTATCGTTGTTGGGCTATCAGGAGATTGATGAGCATGTACCTGTCACCCTCAATGCGCTGTTAGTTAATCGGTAGTCGTTAAAGGGTACTAACTGCTTCCATATCCCCCGCCTGGGCTTCGCCGGTTTGTACGCGCCACTGGGCGGCATAGTGGCCGTTAGCCGCCAGTAGGCTAGAGTGGCTGCCCCGCTCAGCCACTTGGCCTTTCTCGATCACCACAATCTCATCGGCATGCACGATGGTTGAAAGCCGGTGAGCAATCATAATCACCGTGCGGCCATGGGCGATGCGCTTGAGCGAGCGCTGAATGGCGGCTTCGGTTTCGTTGTCCACCGCGCTGGTGGCTTCGTCCAGCACTAGTATCGGTGGGTCTTTAAGTAGCGCCCTTGCTAAAGAGAGCCGCTGGCGTTGGCCGCCAGAAAGCCGCACGCCCCGCTCCCCTACTGGCGTATCCAACCCTTGGGGCAGCGTCTCGATAAAGCTCCACGCTTCGGCGGTTTTGGCGGCATCGATAATAGCGGCTTCGTCGGCATCGGGCTTACCGTAGGCGATATTGTCGCGAATGCTGCCTTCAAATAGGTAAACGTCTTGGCTCACCAAGCCAATCGACTGACGCAGTGAGTTCATGCTGACGCCAGTGATGAGCTGGCCGTCAATCAGCACTCGTCCGCTTTCCGGGTCGTAGAAGCGCAGCAGCAGTTTGATAAGGGTCGATTTACCCGACCCCGTCGCCCCCACCAGCGCCAAGGTATTACCAGCGGGTACGTGTAGCTGAATGCCATCGACACCGACCAGGCTGGTAGCGTAGTGAAAGCTCACATTATCAATCGTCACTTCGCCTCGCACCGGCTGAGCAAGCGGTGTGGTGCTATCGTCTTTAACGGTGATAGGCACTTCCAGTAGATCAAGAATCCGCCGCGTACTGGCCATGGCGCGCTCGAACAGGTCGATCACCTGAGCCAAGCCGGTGAGCGGCCAGAGCAGCCGCTGGGTCAGAAATACCAGTACGCCATAAGCACCCACATTTAGCGAGCCGTTGAGCGCCATCATGCCGCCGACGGTAAACGTGGCAAGAAAACCGGCCAAAATAGCCATGCGAATAACGGGAATAAACGCAGAGCTGACCTTGATCGCTCGACGGTTGGCTTCCACATAGGCTTCACTGGCATCGCGCAGGCGCTCGGCTTCGCGATCCTCACTGGTAAAACTTTTAATCGTGGCAATGCCGCTAAGGTTGTTGGATAACCGGCTGGCCAAATCTCCAACTTTCTCACGCACATCGCTATACAGCGGCCCGGCCTTGCGCTGGAAGAAAAACGCGCCCCAGATAATCAGCGGAATAGGCGTGAACGCCAGCAACGCAATGAGTGGCGAAAGCACAAAGAAAACGGCGCCTACCGCCACCACGGTGACGACTACCTGAATTAGTGCATTGGCGCCGCCATCCAAAAAGCGCTCGAGCTGATTGACGTCATCGTTCATGGTGGCCACTAACTGGCCGGAGCTTTTCGATTCAAAGAACGCCATATCCAGACGCTGGGCGTGCTCATAGGTATCCTGGCGCATATCCGCCTGCAGCCGTTGGGCTAAGTTGCGCCATAGAACTTGGAATAAGTACTCGAATAACGACTCCCCCGCCCAGATAAAGAACGTCAATACCGCCAACATGGTGATCTGCTGTTGTGGCGTTTCAAACCCTAGGCTTGCGACAAAACTTTGTTCTTGGTTAACCACTACATCGATGGCAACACCAATCAGAATCTCTGGGGCAATATCAAACAACTTGTTGATAACTGAACAGGCGGTGGCGGCAGCAATGCGCCGCCGATAGCCTTTGGCATAGCGCAGTAGCCGCACCAATGCTTGAAAACTGTGTGAAGGAGAAGACACAAGCGTTCCTTTCTTAAATTTTTTGTAGGCAAACGATAGACTTAACTAGGCACCTACCCGGGAACGCCGCACATTGGCAAGCAACGGGCTGCCGGTATCAGGGTCAGTTAATAGGGTGCACTCTACTTGATAAAGTGTTCGGACTAAATCTGGCGTAACCACCACGGCGGGTGGGCCTTCCGCAACGATCTGACCTTCGCGCATGGCGATTAGATGGTCGGCGTAACGACAGGCGCTAGCAAGATCATGCAACACCATCACCACAGTGCGGCCATGATGGGCAAGGTGCTTGACCAGTTCGAAGACTTCGATCTGGTGGCCAAGGTCCAATGCCGAGGTGGGTTCATCGAGAAGCAACAGCGGGGTTTGCTGGGCGATGGTCATGGCGATCCAGGCCCGCTGACGCTGGCCGCCGGAAAGCGCATCAATCGGCCGGTCGGCGAGTTGCTCAAGCCCTGCCGCTGCCAACGCGTGTTGTACCACGCGCTGATCTTCCGCCGACCACTGGCGCAGCCAGCCTTGATGGGGCTGTCTGCCAAAGCGAATTAGCTCAGTGACGGTTAAGCCCTCCGGCGCCATCGCCTCCTGGGGTAACAGCGCCAATTGAGTGGCCAACTGACGAGTAGGCAGGCGCTGAATATCGGCACCATCCAGTAATACAGCTCCGCTATCGGGCTTATGCAAACGGGCAAGCCCAGCCAGCAGCGTTGATTTACCGCAGCCGTTGGGGCCAACAATGGCGGTGACTTGGCCACTGGGCAGGGAGATATCCAAGCCTTCAATCACTTGGCGAGTTCCATAACTCATGCCCAGTGATTGAGTCGCCAGTGAAGGCAGGGGGGATGTCGGGGCTTGGCTCATGTGAAGCTCCGTTGAGGGCGCATTAATATCCATAGCAGCCAGGGCCCGCCGACCACAGCCGTAACGATACCGACCGGAATCTCGATAGGCGCCAGCAGCGTGCGCCCGGCTAGGTCTGCAAGCACCATCACCAGCGCGCCCGACAGCGTCGCCGCCAAAATGGGTACGCTGCGTGAACTGGAAAGTGAACGGGCAATTTCGGGCCCAATGAGCCCCACCATGCCGACCGGCCCGGCGACCGCTACCGCCAAGGCAGTCAGCGCTACCGACAGCAGCAGCACTTCCCGGCGTCGACGTTTAATATTAACTCCCAAACCGCTAGCGGTGGCATCCTTAAAACGTAACAGTGTTAGCGAACGTGCTAGTGCCAGCGCGGTTGCTAATCCGAGACCTAATCCCAACATCAGTAACTGCAGTGCGCCTATGGGGCGGGCATTCAATGACCCCACGGTCCATGGGTAGGCGGCATTGGCGGTGTCGATCGCTACACGGGCAAGTAACAACTGAGTGATCGCCCCAAACACGGCGCCAACACCTATTCCCGCCACGATAAAGCGATATCCCTGAGTACCACTACCTGCCGCAAGGCCAAAGGTAAGTACTGCGGCAGTAGTTGCCCCCGCCAATGCCATGGCTGGGGGCGCAATGGAAAAGCCGACCCCGACGATTGATGCCACGGCAAACGCCGTCGCACCATTATCAATACCGATAATACCGGGGGTAGCCAAGCGATTTCGGGCTAGCGTTTGCATGAGTATGCCTGCCAATGCAAAGGCAGCACCTGTGAAGCAGGCAGCGGTTAAACGTGGCAACCGTAGCTCTTGCACGACAAAGTTTGCCATCATGTCAGCGTTGCCAAGTAGCGCCTGTAGCACCGCCCCTGGCGCCACCTTAACGCTGCCTAGGCTTAGATAAAGCATACAAGCGAGCAACAGCGTGACTAACAGGCCAAGGTTAACCACGACCGCACGCTGTTCGAACAACAGGCTGTTTGCGCCGTGTCGGCTTCGCCAAGCTAACCGCCAGTAGCCTTGCGGTGACGGTACGCTGCCATTTTCGCCTTCGTGTGCCTGATCGTCACAAGCGCAAGGCATAGCAATGGTTCTATCTGATGAGGAATGAATAGCAGACGAACGGATAGATGTGGCTTTCATGAACCAACTCATAACATCGGTAAGCGACGTGCACGCACGACGGCTATCAGTACGGGCGCACCACAAAGCGCAGTAAGCACTCCCAATGGAAGCTCCGAAGGAGCAACCACCACACGCGAAATAATATCAGCCGCCAGCACAATTAACGGACCAATGGGCAGGCAGAACCACAGCGTGCGGCGAATATCCGGCCCAGCAAAAGCGCGCGCAACAAACGGTACCACCAGCCCCACAAACGCAATTGGACCGGCGATGGCAGTCGCTGCACCGACTAAAAGCGCCACGCAAGCCACGACCAGCCAACGAATGAGATTAGGGTGATGGCCTAACCCAGACGCAACACGCTCGCCTAGAGCCAGTGCGGCAAGGGGGCGGGCAACCAAAGCGACCACGATCGCCGCGAGCAGTATACTGGGTAGCACGGCAATCAGGTCATCGAGGCGTCGCCCGGCTAAACTGCCAATGACCCAGAAACGAATTTCATCAGCGGCACGTTGATCATAAAGCAGTATTAACGATGTAAGTGACGCTAATAGACCAGAGAAGGCAGCCCCGGCGAGCACTAGGCGTATAGGGTCGTTACCGACACCACGAAAGCGCGCCACGCTCAAAACGCAAACGCAGCCCACTAAGGCACCTAACTGTGCAACTGAAATGCGCAGAGTAGCGGCACTGGCGCCCAGCACTAAGGCAAGCGCCACGGCAAAAGCTGCGCCAGCACTCACCCCTAACAGCCCCGGCTCGGCCAAGGGGTTACGCGCTACCGCCTGCAGTAGCGCACCCGATGCACCTAATGCCATACCAACCACAATACCGATTAATGTTCGCGGTGCACGCAGTTCCCAAATCACGAAGCGTGCTTCGCTGTCGTGCTCGCCGAAGAGCATCGCTAACGCCCTTAAGGGGCCAACACTGCCCGCTCCGATCAACAAACTAACCACACTCACCGCCATAAGGGCGGTGAGTAATAGCAACATTAGGGTACGGGGAGTGGCACGCCTGGTAACGTTAGGCGTTGCAAAACGTGGAACCGTCACGGCAACAAGGCAGCCTCTATATCATCAAGAATCGCTTGGGCAGCTAATGGGCCATTAGCACTGCTCCACAGTTGGCCGTTAACAGGCACTACTTGTTCTTGCTGAACCACATTAAGCCGAGTAAACGCAGGGCTTTGTTTTGCCGCGTCTAATGCTGCTCGGCCATCTTCGTTAAGAGTGGCCAGGAAGAGCCAGTCACCGTCTACTTGAGAGAGGTTCTCCAGACTGAGAACATCGCTGTGTACGCCACGCTCGCCAATCAGATCTGCGCCCTGGACATCAAGGCCGATCTGCTCTAACAGCCCTGTCGCGATCAGGTTTTCCGACATTACCATCGGGCCTCCGGGCATCCATCGGACTAAAAAGGCCGTTCCGCTGACATTGGCATCCACTAACGCTTCTGCGAGTGCCGACGTTCGCTGGTCAACTGCATTGATAGCGTCTTCAATGGCGTCTTCACGGTTTAACGCTTCACCGTAAAGACGCGCTTCAGCTTTCCAGTTATCAGCAGCGAGCGGCTGAGAATGCGGCACTACGGTCGGCGCAATGCGAGAAAGCAGTTGATACTGCTCGTCCGGTAGCTGTGCTGGCGCCAGAATCAGATCGGGCTGCTGCGCCAGCACGGCTTCAATATTAATCTCGCGGACCACGCCCATAATAGCGGGACGATCTTCGCCTAAATGCGCTTCCACGTACTCAGCCACGTTGTCACCACCGCGCGTGGTCACTGCTCCCAGGGGCGTTATACCAGCGGCCAAAGAGGCATCTAACGCCCCTTCGTACAGCGTGACCACACGTTCCGGTGTGCCTTCCACTTCTACGTCGCCATAAGCGGTATCCAGCGTACGTGCCTGAGCGGCACTCACCAATAATCCACTCATTAGTAGTACCACAATGCTATTGCGTAACGTAGCGGCCCGCATAAAGTGTCCTCGCTGTTGAATTGAACAGAATAGTAACGATTATCAAAAGCACTTGCATCAACATTCCTGCGAATACAGCGTTCCATACCACGCAACACCTAACTGGAACCGCTCTTCCAGAGCACTAGGTTTCAAAAAACGCAACATAGCGTTCCACGAAACTGTTTCGCATTTGGGAACTATTGTTTTTAGACTCACAACCTTATTTGATAATAACTATCATTAACAAGCTAACTGCTTTATCTGGGGATGTCCATGCCACGCTTTACTCGCTCTGCTCTGGCCAGTGCTATTGCTCTCACTATTTCTACCGGAGCAGCTACCGCTCAAGAAAATCAACAGTTGGACAATATTGTTGTCTCGGCTAGCGGGTTTGAACAGGCCATGGTTGAAGCACCTGCCAGCATTTCCGTAATCTCCCGCGAGGAACTGGCACGTCAACGGGTAACAAGTATTGCCGATGCCCTGCGCGACGTTGAAGGCGTCGATGTTGGTGGGTCGGTGGGTAAAACCGGCGGTAGCAATATTAGTATCCGAGGGATGCCCAGCGACTATACGCTGATTCTGATTGACGGCCGCCGCCAGAACACCGCAGGCAGCGTGACACCCAACGGCTTTGGTGAAACATCGACCAGCTTCTTCCCGCCTGTCTCTAGCATTGAGCGCATTGAGGTAATACGTGGGCCGATGTCGACCCTGTATGGCTCCGATGCCATGGGTGGCGTGATCAACATCATTACCCGCAAGGTCAACCGTGATTGGACGGGTTCGATTGGCGTTGAAAACACCTTCAATCAAGACCGCGACTTTGGCGACCGCCGTGAGATCAACCTCTATACCAGCGGCCCGCTAATTGAAGATACACTGGGTGTGCAGTTGCGTGGACGTTTTTATGAGCGCGATGCATCCGAACTTGTTTATAGCGACGAGAATGGTGACCCGATCGAGGTGAGCCAACGCGGCCCAAGCCCTGTTGAGGGTGATACGTATAACCTGGGCGGCAAGCTAACCTGGACGCCAACGGACAATCATGACCTGTGGCTCGATGGTGAAGTTAACCGCCAGCGCTACAACAACGACGAATGCCAGCTAGGCACCCTTGATGGCCGAACGCGCAGTTGCGCACCAGACCCTGGCAACGCTACTGGCTATTCAGATGAACTTCGTTTCGAGCGTGAACAGATTGCGATAGGTCATACCGGACGCTTTGTATCAGGTACCTTGGAAACCAGCCTGATGCGCAATACCACCGAAACCAAAGGGCGCACCATTCCAGGTACAGTGGGTGAGGCTTACGAAGGTTTCCCAAGCATTATTGGCGGCGCGCCACGTGAGTTGGAAACCACCAATACGGTGCTGGATAGCAAATTCATCATGCCGCTTGGCGATCACATGACGACGCTGGGTATGCAATGGTGGGATGCGGAACTTGACGACGGCCTTGCTGGGAAAACCTTTGAGCAAACCACCTGGTCGCTATTTGCAGAAGACGAATGGATGCTGCGGGACGACCTGGCGCTCACCCTGGGCGGTCGTTACGACCACCACGATGCCTTTGGCAGCCAGTTTAGCCCACGCGGCTATCTAGTATGGAACACCACGCCTGAGTGGACGTTAAAAGGCGGCGTCAGCCGTGGTTACAAGACGCCGTCGCTCAACGACCTGCACGATGGTATTAACGGCGTAACCGGCCAAGGCACCGTGCTTACTATTGGCAACCCTGATCTTGAACCTGAAACCAGCACTAGTAGTGAAATTGGCGCGCATTACGACAGCCAGCAAGGGTTTACTGCCAGCGCGACGCTATTCCACAACCAGTTTGATGATAAAATCTCGCGAGGCGGCGAAATTCTGGTAGAGAACGACCCCCTCATTCCCGATGGTTTTTACGATCAAGATATTAATATTGACGAAGCGATTACCCAAGGCGTCGAGCTTTCTGCAGGCTATCAATTCAACCCGGACTGGCGCTTGAACGCCAATTACACCTACACCGACAGTGAACAGCAAAGCGGTGAAAACGAAGGCGACCCACTCACCGACACACCAGAGCACGCCGTGAACGCCACGTTGCGCTGGCAAACCACGGCCAAACTGGACACTTGGCTCTCAGCGGAGTACCGCAGCGAACGCTACCGTAACCGCGAGAGCGTACGCGGTGCTCCCTCCTATGATGACTTGGGCGACTTTAAAGCGTATTCACTGTTTCACCTGGGCGGTAATTACGCGGTGACCGACAGCCTTAACCTAAGCGCGACGATTTATAACTTGTTCGACAAGGACTTTGTCGACTATCACGGCTATGCATCCACCGACCGTGCGGGCAACCCACAAACCAGCTATGGCAACCGCTACGCCAATAGCGAAGAAGGCCGCCGTCTGTGGTTGTCAGCCCGTTACGAGTTCTAATCAGCGCGAACTCTCAAGTTTCAATGACTGTTTCGATGCTCTCCCTCTACCCCGGCCATGCGCCGGGGCTTTTTTTAGTTAATAACCTTAGTTCGCTCGCAATAAAAAAGCGGCTATCGCTGGATAGCCGCTGTTGTATGGCACTTCTGACTTGAACGCTGGGTTTAGAAGGCGATGTTGAGGCCTAGCCAAACCCGACGACCATCTTCCACATAACCGTATTCGTCGTAGTCGATCTCTTCATCGAATAGGTTGTAGATACCCGCATTTAGCTTGGTACTTTCATTCAACTGGTAGCCGATACCGGAATCCACAAAGGTATAAGAGGGGGCTACTGTCGCACTTTGCGAGGGGCCAGTGTTGGGCTGACTCTCTTCGCCACGGTAGGTCACTTTGGTCCACTGGCTCAGCTTGGCAGAGACTTGCCAATCTAACGACGCCGATACCTGATGGCGAGGAAGTTGAGTTAACGGCTCGCCCGCATACTCACCGCTTTTTTGCTCGCTATCGGTGAAGGTATAGCTGGCTGTTAGCCTAACCGCCTCGCCTAGCGGCGCCGCTAAGCTTGCCTCTACTCCTTGGGTGACCGCTTCATCGACATTGACTCGCGTATTAGTATTAAGATTACCATCATCGTCTATATCAAACTGCGTTGCGGCTGGACACTCTGTTGTCGATAAGCCTACGGCTGTGCATCGCAACCGTGTGATCTTGTCTTCAAAGTCATTATGGAACACCGTGATGCTGCCGCTCAGGCCATTGTCACCTGCATACAGCAAACTAATTTCTTTATTGAGCGAAGTTTCTGGCTCTAGATCAGGATTACCATAGGTCGTACCACCGCGACTAATAGCCCCCCAGTCGGAAGTGATTTCACGCAGGTTGGGCGAACGGTAACCGGTCGAGAGCCCCCCTTTCAGCGTCCAGTCCGGCGTCATGTTCCACACGCTGTAAAGCCGCGGGCTTAAGTGACTACCATAGTTTTCATCATCGTCTATGCGAAGACCACCGGTCAGCGCAACATCCTCCGCCAGCATCCACTCGTCTTCGACAAACAGTGCCCGCTGGTTATGCTCCACGGTGGTGCGATCGGAAATCTGGTTAGTGGTACTGTCGTCCAGCGACTCTTCCTCATAGCTGGCCCCCACGGTCAGCATGTGTCTACCCAGCGGCACCACTGCGCTGGTCTTGGCCGTGGTGTTGGTGATATCGATATCGCGGGAATCATTTTCGCTGCGCTCACGTTGCACAAACGTTTCACTGGTGCCCCAGGCAAAACGACCGTTATGTGTCAGCGCAACGTGCTGATTAGTATAATCGTTGTAGCTGTCACTACAGCCCCCACGGCAGCCTTCCGATGCAGCGGAGCGTCCCATCAGTGATGTGCGATCCTGCTCGGTCACGCCGGCCTCAGCGGTGAAATCGTGGTTGTCACTCGCGGCCAAGCTTAACCGCGCCGTAAGGCTTTGCAGGCTTTTATCTTCATAACCGTTAAGGATATTGTCTTCGTCGCGCTGAGAGGTGCGCCCGTAAAGCTGAAGGCCTAACCGTTCTCCCACCAAGGGGCCGCTAAGATAAAAGTTAGCTTGGCGGCTGTCGCCAGAGTCGCTGTTTTCCTGAAGCACGGTGTCGAGTTGAACGTTACCGTGCCACTCCTGCGCAACCTTGCGGGTAATCACGTTAATGACACCGCCGATGGCATCGGAGCCGTAGAGCGTCGACATTGGCCCACGCACCACTTCAATACGCTCAATGGCCTGTAGCGGCGGCAGCCAGTCTTGCTCAAACCCGGCACTACCATTGGGCCGGGACTCACGGGAATTTTGCGGACGACCATCCACCAAAATCAGCGTGTACTGAGAGGGCATACCGCGGATAGAAATATCATGGCCGTTATCACCTGCCCCGCCACCAGTAATAATGACGCCAGGTACATCGCGCAGAGCATCGGTAACATTTTGATAGTGGCCCCGCTCTAATTCTTCCCGGGAAACCACACTGATAGAGGCCGGTGCATCGGTAATTTGTTGCTCAAAGCCTGACGCAGTAACGACCATATCGTCTAAGTGAGATGTTTCTTGGGCCCAAGCACTAGCAGCAATTGAAGAGATCGCAGTGGCCAGCAATGTACGATGTAAAGAGGGAAACATAACAGCATCCTTCAGGTGAGTGAGCAACCGCTCCATAAATGCGAATTATTAGCATTTGTATTTTTGCACACTCTTTACACAATAGGGTGAGACGGTACGTTCAACATACCGGAACACAAATGCCTATTATTTTCATTCGCACCGAACAGTGGCACAATTAGCGTTCACCTTTTTCCCGTGGGCCTAACCATGTATGACTTTGACGAACTCACTGCGTTTGCCGATGTGATGACCACGGGCAGTTTGACACGCAGCGCGCAAAAGCTTGGATTAGCCAAATCGACCCTAAGCCGACGAATCAGCCAACTTGAAACCCGGCTTAACCAGCCGCTGTTGCGGCGTCAAGCCAATCGCTTGATTCCTACCGAAGCAGGTTTGCTGTTTCACAATTACTGCACCGAGCTATTGGCGATGGCGGCCCATAGCCAGGAGGCGCTAGCTGAACTGCGTGAGGAGATCAGCGGTGAAATAACCCTTGAAGTCCACGGCGCCCTGGCGCGCAGTTGGTTAGCCAGTGCGATTGATGCCTTTTTAAATCGTCACCCGAAGGTAGAGCTAACACTGCACACCCGTGAGACGCCGCCGACGAAAATGCACAGCAACAGTGTGCATGTGTGGTTAGGGGCGACTCATGAATGTGGGCTAAACCAGGAGCGCTTGGGCCATTTAACCCGCGGGCTTTACGCCAGCCCCCGCTATTTAGCGAGCGCCGGAACGCCCAGTCACCCCGAAGAACTTAATCAGCATGCCTGGATAGACTTGCTGGGTTCATCGTCTAATGGGCTGCGGCTCGCTCATCCTGAACATGGCGAGTACACGTTTAACCCGCCCCGCTCACGGCTGCGAGTAGACCTCACCACCCTGCATATCGATGCCATTGCACGAAGTCAGGGCATAGGTCTGCTCGCTCATTGGTTAACTGCGAAGCGCGAACAGCATCACCCGGGTGAACTGATTAATTGCCTGTCCGGATGGGAACCGGTGCCTCTGCCTATCACGCTGCTCTACGCATACGGCCATCAATCACGCCGTACCCATGCGCTTTTAGAGTTTTTAAGAAGCCAAGTACCCACCCAATGGCGAGCAAAAACCGCTGCAGTTTAGGCTATTTCAAGCGCTTGCCTTGCCAGTTAGCCTACGCATTAAGGACAATAGGCGGCTAACGATTGCCAAGGACAGTAAATGCTTGCCGAACTTTTTGCCGTCATGGCGCCTGTGCTTGCCGGTGCAGGGCTTGGCTATTTATGGGTACGCCTAGGCCACCCCTATCCGGTCGACTTCATCACCCGGCTAGTATTTAACATTGGGACACCTTCGCTGGTGTTAGCTTCTCTGGCGGGTGCAGATATTGATGCGGCCACCTTCGGCCAGACCATGCTGGCCGCATCGCTGGTCATTATCTGCATGGGTGCAGCCACCTTTCTAGTGGCGAAACTGCTGCGCCGAAGCTGGCGAGTGTTAATTGCGCCTATGATGTACCCCAATACCGGCAACATGGGCTTACCGGTGGTGCTTTATGCCTTTGGTAGTGCAGGTTTTGCCTACGGAATCACGGTTATGGTTACCGTATCGCTGTTTCAATTCACCCTGGGTGCTGCACTTAGCAGCCAAGGCAACCCGCTCAAAACCCTCGTTAAAACGCCTACGGTGTACGCCATTATTATTTCAATGGCGCTGCTGCTGACGGGCACTTCCCTGCCGCCCTGGCTGGCGAATACAGTCGATTTAATGTCTGGTTTTACGGTGCCTCTCATGCTCATAACCCTAGGCGTATCGCTGGCCAGCATTCAGGTGAAAAACCTGCGCTCAGGGCTTGGGTTTAGCTTGGTGCGCGTTCCCCTCGCGGCTGGGATCGCCTGGTTGATCGCTGGCTGGGTAGGCCTGCCGCCTTTGGCACAAAGCATTTTAGTAGTCCAGATGTGCATGCCGGTGGCGGTATTCAATTATCTTTTTGCTCAGCGCGCCCAGCGAGAACCTGCTTATGTCGCCAGCTTGGTGTTCTGCTCAACGCTGCTAGCGCTATTTTACCTGCCCGTGCTGCTCGCCCTGCTAATGTAAGCACTCTTTTCCAGACACGCTGTTTATTTACTGTTAGCGGAACCCCGGCGCGGGCGAAGAGTCACTGCTAAACTACCGGCAATAATGATGGGGATTAACACCACCAGAGGGAACGCTATGCAGTCTACAAACACGAGTAGCCCTACTCGCCGTTGGCTAATGATTGGGGTGCTAGGGGCAGGAATTTGTGGCCTTCCGCTGGCTTACGCTGCTAGCGATGACGTCATTTTGGAATCCTTGCAAACCGATCATTTAAACCTTTCCCTTGAACGTGTCGCTAATGGCTTTGAGCACCCTTGGGGGGTAGCGTTTTTACCCGACGGTCGCTATCTGGTGAGTGAACGCAGTGGACAGCTAAAACTCGTTGACCCTGCCAGTGGAGAAATAAGGACGCTCACAGGCATGCCAGATGTGAGCGTCCAGGGCCAGGGCGGTCTCTTAGATATAGCGTTACACCCTGATTTTGAGGGGCAAGATAGCGGTGGAGAAAACGATTGGATTTATTTCACCTGGAGCAAGCCCGATAGCGATGGTAATGGCAGCCGTTCAGCGCTATCGCGGGTAAAATGGCTGAATGGCGAGCTAGGCGAAGTAGAACACTTATTTGAACAGAGTCGCGCCTCAGGCCCTGGCCGCCACTACGGTTCGCGCTTGGCATGGCTGCCCGACGGCACGCTACTAATGAGTATTGGTGACCGTGGCAGTGAACCATCCCGCGCCCAAGCAAGCGACGACCATGCTGGGTCCACCCTACGTCTCACCGCCACTGGCGGCGTTCCGAATAACAACCCTTTTGTTGATGACCCCGATACCCTGGATGAAATTTACACCTTGGGTAATCGCAATATCCAAGGCATGACGGTACTTAGCAATGGTGAAGCATGGGTAACTGAACACGGCCCCCGCACCGGCGACGAGCTGAACCATATTGAAGCAGGCAATAACTATGGCTGGCCCGACGTAAGCCAAGGCAATGACTATGCGACCAATGAGCCGATTGGCAGAGATTCGTTGCCTGGCATGGTCGATCCGGTGTATGTATTTGAAGGACGCTTTGCCCCGGCTGGGCTTACGCAAGTTACCAGCGATGCCTATGGTGAATGGGAAGGTAATCTATTGGCCGGCGGGCTTAGCAGCGAAAAGCTACTTCGTTTGCGCATAGAAGATGGCGCCGTAGCCGAAGAAGAGCTCATACTGGAGGGAGAGATTGGTCGTATTCGGGAGGTTGCTCAAGGCCCGGACAATGCCATCTACTTGCTTACGGATGATCCTCAGGGTGGCCTTTATCGTCTGACGCCAACTCATTAATTGCGTCCTTTTCATTAGCTGACACTAAATTGTATTAATACCACCATGGACGCCGCATGCGACTTCGCAATTTAATTATTTTAACGGTAATTGTGCCGCTGTTTGTCATCCTCGTGGTATTTAGCTTAGTGGCCATTAAATCACTTGAGGATAATGTACGTTCAAAGCTACAAACGGAAGTAGAGATTATTACTCGCACGCTGAGCTCTTCGTTGAGCTATGCGGTTACTCCCGATAGCAGCACGCCACTCGAAGAAGCCCTGCAATCGGCCTTCTCCTTCCATCGCATTTATGGCGCCTATGTATTTGATACCCAGGGACGCGACATTTACGGACTAGGCCTTGGCAAAGATATTTTCAGCCAGGAAGAGATTCAACAGGTCATTGAACGCGATGATTTATATAGCAATTATCGCGAATACGAGGGTTGGAATTATTACTCTGCGTTGACACCTCTGCGCTCACAAGATGGCACAGTATATGGCGTACTGCAGGTTAATCGACTAAATACAGGCATTGAGAACTACACTGGCTTTATCAGCATTGTGGCCGTATTGGTGTTTGTGATCGGCGCAGCCGGGATCGTTTTTAGTATTTGGTGGGGATTTCGTCGCCATATTGAACGCCCGCTTAACCGGCTGCTTCACGTAATGCTACTGGTTGAAGATGGCGACCGCAGCCAACGCGCCACTGAAGACGGGCCTACCGAATATCGCCGTCTCGCTTCCGGGTTAAACGGCATGTTGGATGCGATGGCAGAAAAAGACCATGAAATAGAGGATCGTCAGCGACGCGAAATAGAGCTTGAAAAGGGCCTGCGAAAATCGAAAAAGCTCGCTGAACTAGGCGTACTTGCGGCAGGCGTCGCCCATGAGATAGGCGCGCCGCTAACGGTGATTAATGGGCAGGCCCAGCGCTTGGCTCGCCGTGAAGTCATTGGCGATGATGAACGCTCTCGGCTGGGGCGAATTCGTGGCGAAGTGGAACGTATCGTTGAAATTGTTCGCCAATTGATGGAATTAGGAAGACAGCATAACGTAGAGAAAGGCGAGCTAGCCCTAGATCAGCTTATTATGAGCGCCAGCGACCTCGTCGAAGAAGAGCTTGAACCACGTAATATTTGTTTAGACATTGAATTACCGTCGCCGACACCCAACTTATTCGCCAACGGCCAACAAATTGTACAAGTGCTATCCAATTTGCTGCGAAATGCGGCGCAAGCTCCCGAGGTAAGCCGCATCAGGGTGCGAGCCCAGCAACAAGAAAACGAACTAATATTGTGGGTGGAAGATGATGGACCGGGGATTCCCAGCGTCCATCATCATAAAGTATTCGATCCGTTTTTCACCACCAAACCCGTCGGCCAAGGCAGTGGTTTAGGACTCTCTATGGTACATCGCATTATTAACGACCACGGCGGCACAATCGGTGTGTTTGACAGCACCCTTGGCGGCGCTGGGTTTGAAATTACGCTCCCCCTTAGTGAAACCGTATCCGCGTGAGGACAACGTTTGTGACCCATCAGGAACACCTTTTACCTTTATTGGTAGTGGAAGATGACGCCGCTATACGTGAGCTATTAGAAGAAGAACTGCAGGATGCAGGCTATAAAACGCTTGGTGTGCCTAGTGCTGAAGAAGCTATCGCCTTATTGAGCCATACCACCGTCTCGCTGGTGATCACCGATGTGCGTTTGCCCGGCATGACGGGGATACAGTTACTCCAGCAGCTACGTCAAGCTGGCAGTGAGCTGGGCATTATCGTGATTACCGCTTTTGGCACCATTGACCAAGCTGTCGAGGCACTCAAGCTCGGGGCTGATGATTTTTTAACCAAGCCACTCGATTTGGATGCTATTCGAGAAGCGGTATTCCGGGTGCTTGAACGCCAGCGACTAGCGGTTTCTCACGATTCTGATATTAGTCATTTCCATGGCATTGTAGGTAAAAGCCAGGTCATGCAAGCTCTGTTTCATGATGCCTCCCGCCTTGCAAAAAGCGACGCTCCCATCTTGATACTAGGCGAAAGCGGCACCGGCAAAGAGCTACTCGCCCGCGCTATCCATCAAGAAAGCCCACGCAATGACCAACCATTCGTGCCGGTTAACTGTGCAAGCATTCCTGCCGACTTGATGGAGAGCGAATTCTTTGGTCATGTAAAAGGCGCTTTTACCGGTGCTAACGAAGCGCGCAAAGGGCTCTTCCACAGCGCCCATGGCGGCAGCCTTTTTCTAGATGAAATTGGTGAAATGCCTATCAATCTTCAGGCTAAGTTGCTTCGAGCGCTGCAGGAGAAAACCGTGCGCCCGGTGGGTGGAGAGCGAGAAGAGCCCGTGGACGTACGTATCATTGCCGCAACTCACCGTAACCTTGAAAAAGAGATCGAACAGGATAACTTCCGTAGCGACCTTTTTTACCGCCTGGAAACCTTTTCTCTACGCATCCCTCCGCTTCGCGAGCGCGGTGCTGACATTGAGCACCTTGTTTTTGCCCTTATCGACAAGCACTCAGAAGCACAAAGCAAGCAGATAGAGAAAATCGAACCCGAAGCACTTAATGATTTGCTGAACTACACCTACCCAGGCAACGTGCGCGAACTGGAAAATGCAATTATGCGGGCTGTCACATTGAGCGAAGACGGCTCACTCAGCCATAAAGACCTACCCGAACGGCTTCGCGAGCAAGCAACCTCGGAGTCCGGCACGCCGCTGGTGCCTACCTTAAATGGCGAAGTGTTGGCAGGAAGCCAAATGCCAACACCTCCACCGATCCGCTGGCCCAGCCTAGAAGAAGTCGAAAAGCGTTATATTAATAAAGTATTAGAAGCAACGGGGGGTAATAAGCGGCGTACGGCAGAGGTGCTGGGGATTGCCCGCAGGACCCTCTACCGCCGCCTCGAAGACAAAGAAGAATAATTAATGGCAATCAGGCGCGCTCAGCATATCTGCGCTAATTATGCTTACTCTGTTATGCCCTCGCCTGGCGCTTCAGCGGCGGGGTCACTATCTAGCGGCATTGGGCCGGTATTCAGAGGTTCTTGTTCTTCGGGTTGGGCATCTGTTTCAGGAGGAGCACTCTCGCCACACCCCGATAACGCGCCGACTGCCAATACTGTAATCAATAGGAAAGCATAAAACCGCATGTTGAATTTTAGTGACATCATGTCTTATTCACTCCTTAGTCAGCATCTACCAATATGTTTACGCTCCGACCTATTTAACATAGTGGCGATGCACTAGATTGCCAGATTAAACACCACTTTTAGCAAGCATGGGTTAAGTGCTTAGTGCTAAAAAAAAACCCCCGCGGGCGCGGGGGCGGAAAAGATGGTAAACCGTGTGGGGCAGCCGCAGGGAACAAACAGCTGAGCGATTTACCATCGTAGGGAGCGGTGCTTACTAGTTACTGGTTACTGGTCGAATTTTCGTCATCTTCGGCGCCAGGCATCGGATCAGTCCCTTCGCCAAAACCGGCTTCATCTTCATCTGAATTATTTCCGCCTTCTACAGGCTCATCCATCGTGTCTTCAGGCATATTCTCGTCCGACATGCCCTGACTTGATGCAGGCGCTTCAGAATCTGCGCCATTGTCTTGTGTCATTGAGCCTTCGGAGGCTGATTCTGCTTCTAAGCTAGAATCCTGCTGCGTCATAGGCTCTTCATTCATGCTGGGCTCAGGCTCTGAGGTGGCGTCTTGCTCCAACGGAGAAGGCTCTTCCGCAGGCACAGGCGGCTCTTCATCACCGCAACCCGCTAACGTAATGACGCTCGCTGCAGTTGCCATCATGCACAATGTTAACCAACGTGGGCGCTTAGTAATATGCTTACTCTCCATGTAGCCATACTGCTTGTCCATAATACCCACCTCCATTGCTAACACCGTTAATTACTCAATACTTCACCTACAACATATTCACCTACTAAATATTCTGTCTTACCAAATACTGCCTATCTGATTCGATAATTAACCTTGTACATGCAAAGGTAATACATTCAACCCCTTTCACTTAACGTGCCAACATCAAATAAAATAAATAAAAATCAATTAAAACAGTTACATAATTTTTATAATTCACCTTTTATCAAGGTTTTGTCAACTAGCTTTTGATGGGTAAAAAATGACACATGTAGCGTTAATTGCTCCGTTGAGCGAGCCGTTGTGACACACACGCCCTACCTATGTATAATAATTATTAATAAATTATCCGAACCAAGCTCTTATTTCTTTATGGATAGTGTTGTGTCGCTGCTCTGATGGCTAGTGAAACATGACCTAATAACGGTCAGTGGCGCTACAGACAGTAACGACACACCCCCCATTCCGCTCAACAAAAGGCATCGCCGATGGACGAGACACGACCCGTCAAAATTAAAGTACGTGGCTTAAGCAAAGTCTTTGGCAAGCATCCTCAAAAAGGCATTGAGCTTCGTAACCAGGGCATGAAGCGCCCAGAAATTCTGGAGAAAACTGGCCAGACACTAGGGCTATCCAATATTTCGTTTGATGTGTATGAAGGCGAACTACTGGTCATCATGGGACTATCAGGGTCGGGTAAATCGACATTGATTCGCTGCCTTAACCGTCTGATTGACACCACCGAAGGTGAGATCGTCATTGATGGTGAGAACATTCCAACCCTGAAAGAGAAGGCGCTGCTGGAGTGTCGTCGCCGACACTTCTCGATGGTGTTTCAGAATTTCGCGCTATTTCCTCACCGCACTGTGCAGCAAAACGCCGAGTTCGGTTTGGAAATTCGCGGCGTCGAAAAAGCAGAACGACACAAAATTGCACATGATTCGCTCAAGCAGGTTGGCTTAGAGGGCTGGGAAGATGCTTACCCTAACCAGCTTTCCGGCGGCATGCAGCAACGTGTTGGTTTAGCTCGCGCGTTGGCCAACGATGCGACCGTGCTGTTAATGGACGAAGCCTTCTCGGCGCTTGACCCGCTAATTCGCAAAGACATGCAGCAAGAACTTTTGCAATTACAATCCAGAATGCAAAAGACCACCGTATTCATTACGCATGACCTCGATGAGGCGCTCAATATTGGCGACCGAATCGTGCTACTTAAAGATGGTGAAGTAGTCCAAATCGGTACGCCGGAAGAGATCCTCACCCAGCCGGCAGATGACTACGTGCGACGCTTCATTGAAGGAGTTGATCGGTCACGTATTCTGACCGCCGAGAGCGCCATGCGCCCGTTGCGCACCACCGCTCGCGAAAGCGATGGGCCGCGTACCGCGCTACACCGTATGCGCGACCACAGCATCGACTCGATTTATGTGGTTGATCGCGATCGCCGTCTACTCGGGCTGTTGGAAGCCGATGCCGCTAGCCGCGCGATTGAAGAAAAGTCTGATTCAATCATCCCCTATTTAACCCAGGATTTCCGCAAAGTCCCCATGGATGAGCCGCTGCATAACCTGTTTGCCATGTTTAGTGAAAAGAGCTTCCCTATCGCCGTTATCGATAAGCAAGATCAGTTGCTGGGCGTGGTGGTAAAAGGCGCAGTACTCGATGAACTGGCACGGGCAGGAGAGCAATAATGGATATCCCACGCATTCCGCTAGGTGATTGGATTGAGAGCGGCCTGACTTGGTTAACTAGCGAATACTCCTTGGTTACCCGAGGCATCTCTCGCTTCACCCAAACCGGCATTGATGTTTTAAACGACAGCTTAATGTGGTTGCCTGAATGGGCATTACTTGGGTTGATAGCGTTGCTTTGTTGGAAACTAGCGGGCGTTCGCCTTGCGATTGGCGCCGTGGCCGGTTTAACCCTAATTTGGAACCTTGGGCTTTGGAACCCAATGATTGAAACGCTCACGCTGGTCGTCTTTGCCACCTTGGTAGCGGTGGTCATTGCGTTGCCAGTGGGCATTGCAGCGGCACTCTCTAATCGGCTTTACCGGGTCATCATGCCGATTTTGGATTTCATGCAGACCATGCCAGCCTTCGTCTATTTGATTCCTGCCATTCCTTTTTTCGGTATTGGCTCTGTCTCCGCAATTTTTGCGACGGTCATTTTTTCAATGCCCCCGGCAATTCGCTTTACTACGCTGGGTATCCGTCAAGTACCCGTAGAGCTAATCGAGGCAGCCGATGCCTATGGCGCCACGCGTGGTCAGAAACTTTTCAAAGTGCAGCTACCACTCTCTTTACCCACCGTAATGGCCGGTATTAACCAGACCATTATGCTTGCCCTCTCCATGGTCGTGATCGCTGCCATGATTGGTGCAGATGGCCTGGGCAGCGAAGTATGGCGCGCTATTCAACGCCTGCGCCCTGGCGATGGTTTTGAAGCTGGCATCGCGGTAGTTATCTTAGCCATGCTGCTTGACCGCCTGACCCAATCGCTGCGCAAAACGCGCCAATAAAGCAAAACAGCAGGGGCGGCTGCGTTGAGCCATGTGCTTGCTAAGTCACCTCCTGCTAACCATGCTGTATTAAGCAGCAGATAGCCACGACACTAAAAATGTATACCTAAGGGAGAAAGTGAATGAAACATCGCACATTGAACCTCCGTATCCGTCTTGCTTCACTGGCACTGTTAGCAGGTGCAGGTGTTGCAGTCAGCAGCGCGGCGCAAGCCGAAGAAGAGAAAGGCACAGTGAATCTGGCCTATGTCGAGTGGTCTTCCGAGGTCGCCTCCACGAATGTCATTGCTGCCGTACTTGAGCAAGCAGGCTATGAGGTTGACCTAACATCACTCTCGGCGGCGGCTATGTTCCAGGCGCTCTCGACTGGCGACGCGGATGCCATCGTCGCAGCTTGGCTACCGACTACGCACGCAGATTACATGGAGCGCGTCGGCGATAGCATAGAAGATCTCGGCGCCAACTTAGACGGCACCAAGCTGGGCCTCGTCGTTCCTGAGTACACCGATGTTGACTCCATTGCCGACCTTAACGATAACGCTGACAGCTTTAATGGCGAGATCATCGGTATTGACCCCGGGGCAGGCTTAATGGCGCTGTCCGAAGAGGTTGTGGATACCTATGACCTTGAGCTGGATCTGCGTAGTGGCAGCGGCGCCACCATGACGGCAGCACTGTCTAGTGCGATTAACAACGAAGAAGACATCGTTGTGACTGGCTGGACGCCTCACTGGATGTTTGCCCGCTTTGACCTCAAATACCTAGAAGATCCTGAAAATGTTTATGGCGGTGCAGAGCAAATCCATACCGTAGTACGTCAAGGTTTGGAAGATGACATGCCCGAAGCCTATGCTATTCTCGATGCCTTCGAGTGGACGCCTGAGCAGATGGGCGAAGTCATGCTCATGAACCAGGAAGAGGACAGCGATCCCTACGAGAACGCTAAGCAGTGGGTTGAAGATAACCAGGACGTTGTGGAGCAATGGCTAGACAGCTAATGCTATTATAGTGGTTAGCTAAATTTATTTGTTAGCAATTGCTGAGCTGGGGCTTTTGAAAGCCCCAGCTCAGCTGGTTAAATTTGTACAACCTATTGTTATGCCCAGCGCTAATATGAGCAGTACAGTATTGTGACTGGCCATTTCGGGAGATTGGCATGTTTACTAACATTATGGTGCCGGTAGACCTTGCCCACCTAGAAGCACTTGAACCCGCGTTAAGCGTTGTTGCCGACCTTGCCAAACAATATGACGCACATATTACCTATGTCAGCGTCACGGCCAATACGCCGACAAGTATCGCTCGCACTCCCCAGGAATATCAGCAAAAGCTCGAAGCTTTCGCGCAAGAGCGCCATAAGGTTCATGGTCAACCAGTCAGCAGCAAGGTTTATAGCTCAACAGATCCTATTGCGAATATCGACTCGCTGCTAGAGAAAGCTATTGGCGAAATAGGGGCGGACTTAGTAATGATGGCAACGCATCTGCCAAGGCATTTGGATATTGTCATGCCCTCGCATGGTGGCAAAGTAGCCACCCACACAAACGCTTCTGTCTTCCTAATACGTCTGGCTCAATAGAATCGCGTTTTTTTAAATAATTAAGGGAGTAAATTTGTGGATAAAACACCGCAAAATACACCACCTGATGAGCAGGTCTCGGAGGGCATACCCGCCCCAGAGGGTGCAGCGAATCTGATTGATACCGATTACGTCATCGGCCAGGACAACATCACCACAAGCACCATGGGTGTCAACCTTGACCTGCACGGCAAGGTGTTCAGCATTTCAGCAATAGTCGTGTTGCTGTTTGTCGTATTAACGCTGGCACTCCAGGAGACAATCGCGCCTATTTATGATGCCATTTTTAGCTTTTTGACCGGCAATCTGGCGTGGTTTTTTATCTTAGCGGCAAATATATTCGTTATTTTATGTATTGGTTTAATCTTTTCCCCACTAGGTAAAATCCGCATTGGTGGTGCCGATGCCAAGCCAGATTTTACCTACATGGGCTGGTTCTCAATGCTGTTTGCCGCGGGCATGGGCATAGGCTTGATGTTCTTCGGCGTCAACGAACCATTGACCCATTTTGGCACCTCGTTTGATGGGGGAAGCTGGGCGCCGTTAGCAGGCGCCGAGGGAGACGCCGCGGGTGCAGCGGCACTGGGCATGGCGGCGACTATCTTCCACTGGGGCCTGCATCCCTGGGCGATTTACGCCGTCGTAGCACTTTCGCTGGCGCTATTCTCGTTCAATAAGGGCTTGCCGCTCTCCATGCGTTCGGTTTTTTACCCGATTTTGGGCGAGCGCGTTTGGGGATGGCCCGGTCACCTTATTGATATACTTGCTGTTTTTGCCACACTGTTTGGTCTAGCCACTTCTTTGGGTCTAGGTGCAACCCAAGCGGCAGCGGGCCTGACCTACCTGTTCGGCGCGCCCGAAAGCGATATCACCATGATACTGCTGATCATCGGCATTACCATTATTGCGATTGGCTCAATCCTGGCAGGTGTCGATAAAGGTGTGCAGTTGCTCTCCAAGATCAACATTGCCATGGCGGCACTGCTGTTGTTCTTCGTGATCGCTGTCGGCCCTACTCTGCTAATTGCGACCGGCTTCTTTGAGAACCTGTGGAGCTATGCGGTTCATCTTCCTGCGCTATCGAATCCTTTTGGCCGTGAAGATGCCAACTTCAGTCAAGGTTGGACGGCCTTCTATTGGGCCTGGTGGATCTCCTGGTCGCCGTACGTCGGTATGTTTATCGCGCGGGTATCTCGCGGCCGCACTGTCCGCGAATTTCTGGTATCAGTATTAATCGTACCTTCGGTTGTGTCGGTATTGTGGATGACCACGTTTGGTGGCACCGCCATTGATCAATACTTGAGCCAGGGCATTGAAGCCGTGCGTGAGGCTGGCGTCGATTTGCAGCTATTTGTCATGTTAGAGCAGTTACCGCTGTCACAAATCACCTCGTTTATCGCGATCATCTTGGTCATCATCTTCTTTGTGACCTCCTCTGACTCCGGCTCGCTGGTAATCGATTCGATTACCGCAGGTGGCAAGGTCGATGCGCCGAAGCCACAGCGTGTGTTCTGGGCGATCATTGAGGGCGCCATTGCGATTGCTTTGCTACTCGGCGGTGGCTTAACCGCACTACAGACCATGGCCGTCTCCACCGGCTTCCCGTTCACGATCATTCTGCTGGTGGCATGTTATGCCATTATCAAAGGATTAATGAGCGAGCCAAAAGCGGTCTAACGTCCCTTTAAGCCTAACCAAAAAGCAAACGGGCAACCCATTGGGTTGCCCGTTTTGTTTCTAATGACTCAGCCTCTTACTTAGCTCAACACCATATGTCTTTCAAAGGCGTTTCAGGCCGATAATGGTTGGCAATTTGTGCCTGTAGCAACTCCGCCGTTGCTAGCGCATCCACCAAGGCATGATGCCCTTGATAAGCGGGCAAGCCATAGCGTTCACGGCTAGCGTTCAAACGTATTGAGACAGGCGGGCGACCTAGCCATCGACGAAAACGCGCCCATAGCGTTTGGCGATGAAGCCGCGCCTCCAAGGACATGGTATCAATCATAGGAAACAATAGCCCTTCCCCACGGCGTGCTTTGACGGCAGCATTTAAAAAAGGCCGTTCAATATTGCGAAAGTGAACCACCACTAAGCGACCAGCTAACTGCGCTAACAGCTCATCGAGTATTACCTCAAAATCGGGCGCCTCGGCGATCTCCGAATGAGTAATATGGTGATAGGCAATCGACTCTTCTGCCAGGGGTCGAGAAGGTTTCACCACCCAATAGTGTCGTTCGGCCAACTTGATACGATTTAACGTGAAGGGTACAACACCAACACTGACAATTGCGTGGCGGCGCTCGTCCAGCCCCGTAGTTTCCATATCCAGCGCCACCATAGGCACGTCGGCAATGGGGGTTTCAGGGTCAGGCAGTGGTGTGGCAAAAAATTGCCGGATCGCTGGATTAGCTGCCTGCTGAGCCCGTTGAGCCATGTACCCGACCCAATCGGCCTGGGTTATTTTTTGGCGTAGGCGTATCCCGTTCATTTTAGCGGCCCTGCCGCTGAGCGGGCATTGGGTAGCGGAACTTCAAGAACTTCTGAGCGTTGCTTAGCACTTGGAAAGCATCTTTAAGCGTGTGCCGCTCGCTATCTTCAACGTTTTCAGGTTCGATATTGTTGTCTGGCGGGCGATCTTCTTGTAAATCAATCATCTGATGACGTAGCCGTGACATACATAAAAATTCAAATGCATAGCTTAACTTTTCGCTCATGCCAGTCGCTAACAGCTGGGTCTTGCCGATGTCATTCAAGCGCTGAAAGGAATTCTGCGCTTTTGAGCCGCAGGCCAGCGCATGAATACGCACCAAATCAACCATTGGCGCAGTACCCCGACGTTTCAGGTTAATGGAGTTGTTATGCTTTCCATCCTGCTCCATCACAAAGGTTCGAAAAAACCCTAGCGGCGGCGTCCGATTCAAAGCATTACGCGCCATGGCGGCTAGAAAAAGCGGCGACTTAGGCGCCGTGTCAGCGATTAAATCTTGCAATGTTTCCACATAATGATCTTCGCCATAGCAACTATCCAAGTCAAAGAAAATAGAACTGTGCAACAGCCGTTCCGGCGTTGGATTGGCCATCCAGTCCTTAAAATAACTTTTCCAAACATGTAATGGCTGACGCCACTGCGTGTTGGTCGCCATCACGTCGCCTTTGCAATACGTGTAGCCACAGGCATCTAAACCATCGCTGACAATTTTCGCTAAGGCGTAAAAGTAAGCATCATGCTGCTCAGCAATAAACTCATCGGAGAGAATCAGAGCATTATCCTGGTCAGTAACAATGCTCTGCTCATTGCGCGCCATCGAGCCATTCACCATAAAACAATAGGCAACAGGTGGTGGGCCTAGCTCCGCTTCCGCCATTTCCAACAACCGCCGTGTAAAGCTGCGCCCTATCGTGGAGAGCGCGCTGCCTACCATCTGTGAGTTAGCGTCCTCTTGCACCATCCGCACAAACGCTGCACGTACATCCGGCGCTAAGCGTGCTAGCCCCTGTGTGCTGGACTGGTTAAAGATATTGCTGACCAAGTAGAGCCCGCTATGAGTCTCGTAGCGGATGATATCGGAGAGATGGACTACGCCCACTGGGCGCTGCCGATAAAGCACAGGCAGGTGATGCACATTATTGCGCAACATCGTCAGCATGGCTTCATTAACAGAGGCATCTGATTGAACAGTGATTAGCCGCGAGGAAACCACCTCACCCACTGTGGTTTGTGGTGATAGCCCCTCCGCCACGACACGAGTACGAAAATCACTGTCCGTTAAAATTCCGAACATCTGCCAGGTTTGGCCTTCACTGTCTTTAAAGCTGTAGCGGGGATTATCACTGCCCTCTTTCAACACCAGCAGTGCAGATGCTTGGGCCTCACTCATCTGCTGTGCAGCTTGCTGAACGCTGGTAGATACTTCGACCATGACGGGGTAGCGGGTCAGCAATTTGCGTATTCGCGTCACCATCATGTCGTTGGATTTCTTTTGCTGCTCGGCGGCGGTTTCTAACCGCGGTCGCTCCAACTCTACAAAATCGGCAAAATCATCATCCTCTTCGCACAGCCGCTGAAAAACTGCGTTAGGGATAAAATAGATTAAGGTATCTTCGATTGCCTGGGCAGGAAAACGTACTTTATGATTACGCAGCAGGCTGAAGTGGCCGAATATATCGCCTTCTCCCAAGCGGTTATATAACTCTCCCTGGCTGCGATAAACTTCAACGGCGCCACTGCGAATATAACAAAGGTGATCAAGGGTTTCGTTGAGCACTAAGATATTGCTGCCAGTTTTAAAGTAACTAACTTCAACCTGCCCAGCAATGGCATCGAGGAGGTCATCCGACAGCCCATCAAACGGGGGAAACCTTCCCATATGCTGATGAATTTCTAACAATTCGACATCCATACGGCCTCCTTGGGCTTGCCGATGAATAGATAACCTTAAGTGTGGCGGCAAGGCTAAGTTAGGTAAACCCCATCAAGGATAATAAATGCGCACCCCTAAAATAGACCACAAAAAACCCCGGTGCAGTTAGCACCGGGGTTTTGTGGCCGATTAAAATTAAAACGCCATCAGCCGATATCAATAGCGAGGCTTACGACTGGTTAGCCATTTCCTGTACACGCTGCATCATTTCTGGGTCTTGCTGAATGGATTGACCAATAGCATTGAAAGTATCAACATCTAGGCCGCTGTTTTCGACCACTTCGATCATACGTTCGTTGGCTTCAGTGCGCACTTCCTGCTGCGCTGACTCATCTTCCGCTTCCTGAAGACGCTGGGTATATTCTTGAGAAATTACCGCGATTTCTTGAGAAGCATCGGCAAACTGCTGGAGCTGGTCATCAGAAAAATCCTGTGCAGGAGCCGCTTGCTGGGTAGCCATAGGATCTTGTGCTTGATCTTGATCTTGCTGGGCATGGGCAGTAGCAGTCATCAAACCAGTAGCGAGCAGGGCAGCGGAAAACAGAGCAGTCATACGTTGCATAGTAAGAAACCTCAATATTACGTTGTGGATGTGCAACTGTGACGCGTCTCATGCAGGCAGGTTCAATTTTTTATGTAAAAGTTAGTAACAAAAAGAACTTTAAGTATCCAAAAACGGATGAATAACGCCACTACGGACATATCATGCCAAGCTTTCTTAGCAAATTACGTTTTGACGACCTACCTTCGGCCGGGCTGGCCGCCATGCCAGCCGTATTTGTATTGCTTTGGAGCACAGGCTTTATAGGCGCCAAGTTCGGCCTGCCCTTTGCGGAACCGTTCACATTTTTATTTATTCGCTTCGTCCTCACACTGCTGCTGTTAATTCCGCTGGTATTGGTGATGCGTATTCCTTGGCCATCTTCGCCTAAGTTATGGACACATATCGCCATATCAGGTCTTCTGGTCCACGGTGCTTACTTAGGTGGCGTTTTTTATGGCATCTACTTAGGTATGCCCGCCGGACTAGCAGCTCTACTCGTCGGCCTTCAACCGTTATTAACGGCTGTATTTGCCGGACCTTTATTAGGTGAGCAACTCTCCGGACGTCAGTGGGTTGGGTTAGGGCTGGGGCTAATGGGCATCAGCCTAGTGCTCGGCAGTAAGTTGGAGATCGGTGAGTCTCTCTTTGATGGCTTTGGCATTAGCGCATTACTCAGCGTCACAGCCGCTTTAATGGGGATTTCTTTAGGCACCCTGTATCAAAAGCGATATTGCACCAGTATGCCGCTGCTTTCTGGGGCGATCATTCAGTACTTGGCGGCGGCGGCTCTGCTAGGGGTGGGAGCGATGCTATTTGAGTCTCGTCAGGTGGCGTGGAGCAGCACCTTCGTGCTGACACTCGCTTGGCTGGTGTTGATTCTCTCGATTGCCGCTATTTTGTTACTCATGGCCTTGATTAAAAAGGGGGAAGCATCGCGGGTAGCGAGTCTTTTCTATCTTGTGCCACCGGTCACGGCGCTTCAAGCGTGGTGGCTATTTGACGAACGTCTCCCCTTTTTGGGGCTTGTAGGGATGGTGGTTGCTATCACCGGGGTGGTGATGGTTATTCGGAAACCCGTCAATAAGACGACTAGATAATAACGGCAGCTTAATACCAGGGTTGGGATAAACATGTCAGCACAACACAACTGTGCCAGGGTGGACGGACACTGTAACCGTTGCGATTCTCCGGTACCTTTTGCCTTTACGATGGCATTTCAGCCCATCGTGGATATCAGTCAGCGGCGAATTATTTACTACGAGGCATTAGTTCGTGGGCCTAATGGAGAATCTGCCTTTTCAATACTTGAGCAGGTGACTGAAGATTTGATGTATCGCTTTGACCAGGCGTGTCGTATCAGAGCGGTTGAGCTCGCCAGTGAATTGGGTATGCAAGAAAGACTCTCCATTAACTTTCTACCCAATGCCGTCTACGAACCAACAGCATGTATTCAAGCCACCCTTGAAGCGGCGCACCGTGCTGGCTGGCCCTCCGAACGGCTTAATTTCGAAATAACCGAAACCGAACGGGTTAAAGATCGCGCGCATATGCGTAATATTATCGAAAGTTATCGTGAAATGGGCTTTACCACCTCACTGGATGACTTTGGTAATGGTTATGCCAACCTCGATCTATTGACAGACCTACGGCCAGATACGCTGAAAATTGACCGCGAATTAGTGATGGGTTGCGATAGCGATAAGCGTCGTCAATCCATTTTACGAAGTATCGTGGCACTTGCTGAGACACTAGAAATACAGCTAATCGCCGAAGGCGTTGAAACTCGCGATGAGTCGCGCTGCTTATTATCGCTAGGCCTCGCTCAGCAGCAGGGTTACTATTTTTCCTACCCTAATTTAGAGTCATTGGCAAAGATTGATGACGCTAAATACGACTAGCAAACCTCTAACCAATCAGCCGCTAAAGATGTTCTAAATAATTAGCGCCGCCTAAATTGCGCATTTGCTGACGTATCCATTGGCTTCGTTGCTCAACTTGCGCACTTGGTCGGGCGGCGCTGCGCGTTCTTGGGCTTGGCAAAATAGCCGCGAGCAAGCTTGCTTGTCGCTCAGTAAGCGCGCTGGAAGAAGCGCCAAAATAATGCTGTGAAGCCGCCTCTAATCCGAAGACGCCACTGTCCCACTCGGCGACGTTAAGATAAACCTCTAAGATACGCTGCTTACTCCACAGCGTTTCAATCAGTAGCGTAAACCAAGCCTCTAACCCTTTACGGACCCAGCTTCGGCCACTCCATAAAAACACATTCTTAGCGGTTTGCTGGCTCAGCGTGCTGGCACCGCGTAGCCGACCTCCGTCACGACTGGCCTGTAACGCCCGTCGCAACTCGATCAGATCGAAACCACCGTGGTGGGGAAAGCGTTGATCTTCAGCAGCAATCACGGCTAGCTTGGCATTAACTGAGAGCGAATCCCAACCGCGCCACTCGCGCTGTAAACGAATCGGCTCGCTATGAATCCAGCTCTGTATTTTACGTTCGACCATCACCATCGAGCCAGGTGGAGGAACGACGCGAAACAGCAACACGAGCGCCACTGACACCAAGATAAAGGCCAAAACGCCGCGCCAAACAATACGCCATAAAAAGCGCATAAAACGGCGCAGCGAGCGATTGAGCATTCAGTTATCCTTAACGCTTCATTAGGTGGTCTGCATGATAGCGCAGATGGTCCTCAATGAACGAGGCGATGAAAAAGTAGCTATGATCGTAACCCGCTTGGCGGCGCAGCGTTAAGGGATGATCGTGCGCTTCGCACACGGCTTCTAAACGCTCTGGCTGAAGCTGCTCTTCAAGGAATTGGTCCGCTTCGCCCTGGTCGATAAAGAGACGCTGACGTGATGCGCCGTTGGCTACCAGTTCGCAGGCATCGTACTGGCGCCAGCGCGACTGATCCTCACCCAAATAGGCCTTAAAGGCTTGCTGGCCCCATGGGCTATTCATCGGATTGACCACCGGCGAAAAGGCCGATACTGAGCGGAATCGCCCTGGGTGGCGTAGTGCCAGGGTCAGTGCCCCATGCCCGCCCATCGAGTGGCCGCTAATTGACTCACGACCATTGACCGGGAAGTGCTGGCGCACGACAGAAGGCAATTCTTCAATCACATAGTCGTACATGCGGTAATGGGCTTTCCATGGTGCCTCAGTGGCATTCACATAAAATCCAGCCCCAGAGCCTAGGTCGTAGCTTTCGTGTTCGCCGGGCAAATCGGTGCCCCGCGGGCTGGTGTCCGGGCAAACAATCGCCATCCCCAACTCAGCAGCCAAGCGGTGCGCGCCGGCTTTTTGCATGAAGTTTTCGTCGTTACAGGTCAACCCAGAGAGCCACCATAGCAGTGGAACACGTTCATTCTCTGCTTGAGGCGGCAGATAAACGGCAAATACCATGTCGCAATCCAGCGCCCGGGAGTAATGGCGGTAGCGTTTATGCCAACCACCAAAACTACGATTGGCGGACACTAGTTCTAGCGTTTCACTCATGCTCATGGGCAGGTTCCTTTAAATGCAGCAAACGCGGCAGGTCCACCCTACCGCGTTTTAGCGTTTTAGACTTGCTAGCTATACGTCTCAATCATGCAGGGTCTGTCATGCAGAACCCCGTCATGTAAAGCCAGACATGTAGAGCCAGTTATACAGCGCTTAGTAATGTAGAACGGTGCGAATGCTTTTACCCGCGTGTAGCAGGTCGAATGCCTCATTGATGTTTTCAAACGGCATATCGTGAGTAATAAAATCGTCGATATTAATTTCACCATTCATATAGCGTTCAACATAACCCGGTAGTTCACTACGTCCTTTAACACCCCCAAAGGCGGAACCTTTCCAGACGCGCCCGGTAACCAGCTGAAACGGACGTGTCGAGATTTCCTCACCGGCCCCGGCGACACCGATCACGATCGATTCGCCCCAGCCTTTATGACAGCATTCCAGCGCCGAACGCATCACATTAACGTTACCGATACACTCGAAGGAGTAATCGACCCCGCCATCCGTCATATCAACGATGACCTGTTGGATCGGATCTGAGTATTCTTTAGGGTTCACAAAGTCCGTTGCCCCGAACTGCTTGGCAAGCTCAAACTTATCAGCATTGACGTCAATGGCAATAATACGGCCTGCCTTGGCCATTACCGCGCCCTGTATCACTGCCAGGCCGATAGCGCCGAGACCAAACACCGCCACCGTGGCACCCGGCTCTACTTTAGCTGTATTGAGCACCGCACCGATACCGGTAGTGACGCCACAGCCCAGCAAGCAGATTTTATCCATTGGGGCTTCTTTTGATACGACTGCCAGTGAGACTTCAGGCAATACGGTGTACTCACTAAATGTAGAGGTGCCCATATAGTGATGGAGCATCTTGCCATCTAGTGAGAAACGCGAGGTACCGTCAGGCATTACCCCTTTACCTTGGGTAGCGCGCACGCTACCACACAGGTTGGTTTTACCTGACAAACAGAATTTACATTTACCGCATTCGGCAGTATAGAGCGGAATGACATGGTCGCCCGGCTTAAGGCTAGTGACGCCCTCGCCGACCTCCTGCACTACGCCAGCGCCTTCGTGGCCTAGTACTGCAGGGAAATTGCCCTCCGGATCAGCACCAGACAGCGTGTAGGCATCAGTATGACATACACTCGTCGCGGCCATTTTAACTAGCACTTCTCCCGCTTTTGGGCCTTCAACATCAATCTCAACCAACTCAAGCGGCTTACCTGCTTCAAGGGCAACAGCTGCGCGTGATTTCATTCTAACTCCTAACTATTCATGGCTTCGCAATTAACAACGGAGACGCTATTCGTCAGTGGCTAACGGGGCAAACTCAATCGGCAGCCATTGATAACCTTCTTCATTTTCTACGATATGACCGATACCGGGGAATGGCATGTGGGCGCCGGCTACCCAGTGCTTATCGTCAACAGCGCTTTCAAGCACATCTTCCCGTGTACGCACAGCCTGCTCAGGGTCGGAATCAAACTCGATAGCAACAGTAGGATCAGCAAACTGAACACCATAGCTATGCACTACGTCGCCCCATACCAGCATGGCATCATCATCGCTCGTCAACATAAAGCTTGAGTGGCCAACGGTGTGACCGTGGGTATCTTGAGCAACGATACCCGTAAGCACTTCATCGCCTTCGGTGAAAGGCTTGAAACGGCCTGATTCCTGATAAGGTGCTACTGCTTTTTGAGCCATGTCAAAGAAGGCCCGGTCGGCTTCAGGAAGCGCTGCTGCACGCTCTTCATCCAGCCAAAAGTCGGCATCGGCTTGGCTGGCACGTAACTCAGCGTTTGGGTAAACCGCTTCGCCACTCTCATTGGTTATACCGCAGACATGATCAGGGTGCAGATGGGTCATTAACACCGTATCAACATCCTCAGGCGAGTAACCAGAAGCGCGCAGGTTGCTCTCGACCTGGCCCAACGAAGGGCCAAAGCAGGCAGCAGAGCCAGCATCGACCAATACTAGGTTTTCCCCCGTATGGATCAAAAAGGCGTTCACGGCAGTCTGCATACCACTTTCCGCATCAATAAATAGCGCGTCTAGATGGCGAAGGATTTCATCTTGCTCCATCCCCTTTAATAGTGACGTGTCGATAGCCGTGTGTCCGTCATGCAGAGCGGTCACTTCGTACTCCCCAACCATCGTGCGAAACCAGCCTGGCGCTTGTTCTTGCTGCTGGGCGGGTAGCTCTGCCTGAGCAGTGGCTGCCCAGCCAGTAGCCAGAACTATTGCGAGTGCACCGCTCGACAACGGGGATAAGGATTTAGGCATAAGCTATACACTCCATTGATACGCTAACGATGCTAGCAGTGTAGGTCAGCTAGGCGCCGTTGATAAAGCGGGATACACTCATAAGATTATTGTCACTCAGCAACAATTGCTATCGAGCCAAGGAGCCATCATGCAGCACTGGAGCCGTATCGAAGCGTTTGTCGAAGTGGTGCGTTTAGGCACGTTCTCTGCCGCAGCCCGCCATTTAAAAGTGTCTACCTCGCATATCAGCCGATTGGTCAGCCAGCTCGAAAACCAGTTAGGCGTACAGTTACTGTACCGCACCACGCGCCAGATCCGCCTGACCGATGCAGGCGCTACCTACGTAGAACACTGCCGTCATCTGTTTGATGGGCTTCGCGATGCTGAGCAAGCCCTTAGCGAACTTCAGGCCAAGCCCAATGGGCTGCTTAAACTTACCTCGGCCACCACCTTCGGCGAGCGCTTTATCGCTCCACTGGTTAATGACTTTCAATGTTTACATCCGCAATTGGACGTTCACATGCACTTTACCAATCGACCAGTGGAGCTGATTGAAGAGGGTTACGATATTGCCATTCGGATGGGGATATTAAAGGATTCCAGCTTGATCGCCCGGCGCCTGTGCGACCGGCGTGAGTATGTCGTCGGTTCCCAGAGTTACTTTCGCCAAGCTCCTCGACCACACACATTGTCAGAACTTAGCCAGCACCGCTGCCTAATTGGCTCACGGCCTAATTGGCTATTTGAAGTGAACGGCCAACGACGGGAAGTGCGTGTAGAAGGATGCTGGACCAGCAATTCCGGTCCGGCACTGTTAGATGCAGCGCGTAAGGGGCTGGGGCTTGCGCAGCTGCCGGATTACTACGTAGCACCTTACTTGACCAGCGGTGAGTTGGTGGCGGTGCTTGAACCTTTTCAGCACCACGATACCGCCGTTTGGGCGGTCTATCCGCGACATCGCCACTTATCACCTAAAATCCGCCAATTAGTCGACTATTTAGTCACCAATATTGATAGCCTGCTGCCTAATAGCGCGCCGACTTAGCACTCGATAGCATTGACGGCAAGCCCGCCCTTGGATGTCTCTTTGTACTTGTCCTGCATATCGCGGCCCGTATCGCGCATGGTCCGGATCACCTTATCCAGTGAGATAAAGTGCTCACCATCGCCATGCATCGCCATACGCGCAGCATTAATGGCTTTGACGGACGCAATCGCATTGCGCTCAATACAGGGAACCTGAACAAGGCCACCCACGGGGTCGCAGGTCAAACCAAGGTTATGTTCCAAGCCGATCTCAGCGGCGTTTTCCACTTGCCCTGGTGTGCCACCCAATACCTCGGCAAGCCCGGCAGCAGCCATTGCGCAGGCGGAGCCCACTTCGCCTTGGCAACCGACTTCAGCACCTGAAATAGATGCGTTCTTTTTACATAAGATGCCTACCGCCCCGGCAGTTAGTAAAAAATCCACCACATCGGCTTCACTGGCATCGGGTTCAAACTTCAAATAGTACGCCAATACGGCAGGCACAATGCCTGCAGCACCGTTGGTAGGCGCAGTGACCATGCGACGCCCGGCGGCGTTCTCTTCGTTCACAGCCAATGCGAACACATTGACCCAATCCATCACAGTGAAACTCGACACAATCAGGCGCTGATTTTTCGGTGGGTGAAGCAACTGCTGATGCAGCAACTGCGCGCGCCGCCGTACATTAAGCCCACCGGGCAAATGACCTGTCGCACGCAATCCATTTTCAATGCTGTCGCTCATCGCGTGCCAAATAGTCAGCAGCTCTTTGCGAATGGCCTCTTCACTACGCCAGGCTTTCTCATTTTCAAGCATTAACTGGCTGATGCGTAGTTGATGCTGTTGGCATAAGGCGAGCAACTCAGCAGCCGTATTGAAGGGGTAACGCAAAGAGGTGCTGTCTTCACCTACCTCGCCTTGATCCGCTTTCGCTTGGTCGACATAGAAACCGCCGCCAAGGGAATAAAACGTATTGGTGGCTACCAGTTCGTTATTGCAATAGGCACTCAGCACCATGGCATTTGGATGAAATGGCAGGCTCGTCTCATCCCACTCCACATCGCTGCAGACATCAAAAGCAATCTGCTGGCCATTCGCCAGCAACAACGGCTGGCCATCATTGAGTTGGTTTAGCCGCAAGGCAATAGTGTCTGGATCGATACTTTCGGGCGCTTCACCCATCAGCCCCATAATTACCGCCTGATCTGTGCCATGACCAACGCCTGTCGCGGCGAGTGAGCCATGTAGCCTTACCACCAACCGAGTGATGGCTTGATCACCAAGCGCCACAGCAAAATCACGCGCCGCACGCATCGGTCCCACCGTATGAGAACTGGAGGGGCCGATACCGATGCGGAAAAGATCAAACACACTAATAGCCATACCCATCAAGCCTCACGACATTGTTATTGACTGCCAATTGAATACTTTGCAGCGCCGACGACCAAACGTCGAGTGATTAACCGCAATATCGACGTGCGAACATATAAGTGTGACGATATAATGAACATTCAACCATGCATGTTTTCCTATGACCCTGTCATTGCTTAGTAGCAACGCTGCGAACCCACAAAGGATGTTGGTATGTCTGCCCCCCCTGCTTGGCCAATAGCATTTAAAACCATCTTAGTACGTGCGGTGCTATATGTACTGTTTATCGGTGCGATTGCCCAAGGTGCCTATTTAGAAGCCATCTACCTCCCCTCAGTACGGTTTTCTGAGCTGGGTTTTACCGAACTGACCCAAACACTGGTGCTGGCCATCTGTTGTGCCATGCTGATCTATATTCGCCAGGTACTTAAGGTATGGCCCACCGTTACCCTTCTATTACTGGCGTTTGTGGCCGCCTCACTGGTTCGTGAACAAGATTATTTTTTAGATAGCTATGTAGCTGACAACACTTGGAAGGTACTTGTTGCGTTAATTATTCTCCCAACACTCTTTTGGGTGGTTAAACGACGCCAATGCTTTCTGGACGAATTCGCTTATTACAGCAATACCTTTGCCTTTGGCTTGTTTACTGCTGGCGTGCTGACCACGTACATATTCTCGCGCCTGTACGGGCGGCAAGAGTTTTGGCAAGCAGTTCTCGAAGATAACTTTGTGCGTCACTTCAAAGACGTTGCCGAAGAAGTCGTTGAACTACTCGGCTATAGTTTGATTTTAATTGCCACTCTTGAACTACTGCTGCTGGCCCGGCGTATCTACTTAACCCGCCAAACCTCCCCTTAACATCTTTGTTGACCTATCCTGCAGTCAACTGAGTAGCTGCTATCGATAAACACCGCCTGTGTTATTCCAAGGCGGTGTTTCATTTTTTGAATCTGGTTATGCAAAAAGCCATTTGCGAGCTGCTGCGCTTCAACGTAGTGTCGCCGCTTACACCTCAAAGACATATTTTTTACTAAAAAACTCTTCCTTGACGATATAAATATTATGAATAAACGTAAATATAATGAAAAAACCCTACAACGCGGTTTTTTCACCCGTTTTTTGGATAGCGTGGAGTGGCTAGGTAATCTACTTCCTCACCCGGTGACTCTGTTCGCCATACTCTGCGTGTTAGTTGTTGTCGCCAGTGGAATTGCCGCGGCATTGGGGGTCTCCGTAGCCGATCCCCGCCCTGCTAACGAAGGCGAGTGGATTGCCGTAAATTCACTGCTCAATGCAGAAGGACTGCGTCGCTTGATCACCGAGATGGTGACGAACTTTACCAGTTTCGCCCCTCTCGGCACCGTACTAGTGGCCATGTTAGGGGTAGGGGTTGCCGAGCATTCGGGTCTGCTTTCCGCAAGCATGCGCGCGCTGGTACTTGATCGTTCACCCCGCATCGTCACTTATGCGGTAGTGTTTGCAGGCATTATGTCGAACATGGCGGCCGAGTTAGGCTATGTCGTGCTTATTCCCTTGGCAGCGATGATCTTCCACTCCTTGGGAAGACACCCACTAGCAGGTCTAGCGGCGGCGTTCTGTGGCGTTTCCGGTGGCTATAGCGCCAACTTGCTCATTGGCACCGTCGATCCGCTGCTTTCAGGGATTACCCAGGAAGCCGCTCGCTTACTCGACCCAACCTACAGTGTCGGTGCAGAGGCAAACTGGTTCTTTATGTTTGTTAGCACCTTCTTTGTCACCTTGATTGGCGGCTTGGTCACCGAGCGTATCGTAGAGCCCAAGCTGGGTAAATTTGATGCCGCCTATGCGGATAGCGATATTGACCAGCAGCATATGGGAGCTCTGTCTGCGACCGAGAAGCGTGCTTTAAAAGGCACCGGCTTAGCAACATTCGCATTAGTCGCTCTCGTCGCAGTAATGGTCGTACCCGAAAGCGGCATACTGCGCGACCCGGAAACGGGCATGATTAGCGGCTCTCCATTTTTACGCGGTATCGTTGTTATTGTGGCAGTCGCATTCACCGTATTGGGATTCGTTTATGGTCGCCTAGCAGGCACCATGAAAAATGACCGCGATGTTGTCGATGCCATGGCGAAGAGCATGAGTAATCTTGGTTTATACATCGTGCTGGTGTTTTTCGCCGCTCAGTTCGTAGCGCTGTTTAACTGGAGTAATTTTGGCACGGTGACAGCCGTTGCGGGGGCAAGCCTATTAGAGTCGATTGGGCTAAGCGGTCCCGGCCTTTTTGCCCTATTCATCATCATGTGCGCGTTCGTTAATTTGTCGCTAGGCAGCGCCTCGGCGCAGTGGGCCGTCACAGCGCCGATTTTTGTACCCATGTTGATGCTCATGGGCTACGCCCCCGAAGTGATTCAAGCGGCCTATCGTATCGGCGACTCAGTCACCAACCTCATCACCCCGATGATGAGCTACTTTGGCTTGATTCTGGCCGTGGCGACGCGTTACCGAAAAGATATGGGCATTGGCACCTTGGTTGCTCTTATGCTGCCCTATACGCTGTTTATGCTGATTGGATGGAGTCTGCTGTTTTTCGTCTGGGTGTTTGTATTTGGCCTGCCCGTTGGTCCCGGCTCCGCCACTTATTACACGTTGTAAGCTTCCGCACTGCATAAAACAGGCATGAAAAAAAGCCCGCCGTTCATAGAACGGCGGGCTTTTTGGTCTTGGCGGCTACTGACACTACTGTCTATTCACCACTTTCGATCAGCCATCACTCATCTAGAAACGAACGCAGTGGCTCGGAGCGGCTGGGGTGACGCAGCTTACGCAGCGCTTTGGCTTCAATCTGACGGATTCGCTCGCGGGTTACGTCAAACTGCTTGCCCACCTCTTCCAGCGTATGGTCGGTATTCATATCAATACCGAAACGCATGCGTAGCACCTTGGCTTCGCGAGCGGTTAAACCACCTAACACATTGCGCGTCGCTTCAATCAGGCCTTCACCGGTGGCCATATCGATGGGTAACAGCATGGTGCCGTCTTCGATAAAGTCACCCAAGTGAGAGTCATCATCGTCACCAATCGGCGTCTCCATGGAGATCGGCTCTTTGGCAATTTTGAGCACCTTGCGCACTTTATCTTCAGGCATTTCCAAGCGTTCGCCGAGCTCTTCCGGCGTCGGCTCACGACCCATTTCCTGCAACATCTGGCGCGATACGCGATTGAGTTTGTTGATGGTCTCAATCATATGCACTGGTATACGAATGGTGCGTGCTTGATCGGCAATTGAGCGGGTGATCGCCTGACGAATCCACCAAGTAGCATAAGTCGAAAACTTATAGCCACGGCGGTATTCGAACTTGTCGACCGCTTTCATCAAGCCGATGTTGCCTTCTTGGATCAGATCCAAGAACTGCAGGCCGCGGTTGGTGTACTTCTTGGCAATCGAGATCACCAAGCGCAAGTTGGCCTCAACCATTTCTTTTTTGGCACGGCGAGCTTTCGCCTCACCAATAGAGAGCTTGCGGTTCACCTCTTTAAGATCGGCAACAGAGAGTTGCACCATATCTTCTTCAAAGGCGATTTTGCGCTGCGCCCGAGCGATGTCAGCACGAAGCGGCTCAAGGCGGTCGGCATACTTGCTCTGCGCTGCCTGGAATTCATCCAGCCATGTTTTGCTCGACTCATTACCAGGAAACGACTTGATAAACGTCTTACGCGGCACCTTAGCTTTTTTCACGCACAGCTGCATGACCGCTTTCTCTTGGGCACGCACTTGCTCAACACTAATACGCACCTGACCGACCAAGCGCTCAAAGTGCTTAGGCACCAGCTTGATGGGCGAGAAAAGCACTGCCAAGCGGGCCTGCTCGGCTTTCAGCTCGGGGCTGCCACGACCATGCTTGGCAAATGCCGCTTCGACCAAGGCGTTCTGCTCGCGAATCTGCTCGAAACGCGCACGCGCCTCTTCCGGATCCGGGCCGCCTTCGCTAGCCGTAGAATCCTCGTCCTCATCGTCGCCGTCGCTCTCAATATCGTCGTCAATGTCGGCTTCAGGCTCTGGCTCGGGCACCTCTGCCTCGGCCACGCCGGGAATCCCCTCGTCTGGATCGATGAAACCAGAGAAAAGATCCGAAAGACGTCCCGGCGCTTCTTCATCCTGAGTGGCATCGTAAGCGTCTAGGATAGACGCGACGGCACCCGGCAAATAGGCCAGAGAGGACATCACTTCACGGGTACCCTCTTCAATCCGCTTGGCGATCTCAATCTCGCCTTCGCGGGTCAGAAGTTCAACCGTGCCCATTTCACGCATGTACATGCGTACGGGATCAGTGGTGCGGCCTACATCGCTTTCCACGGCGGCGAGAGCCGCAACGGCCTCTTCCGCAGCGGACTCGTCCGCGGAGTGATCCGACATCATCAATGTGTCTTCATCAGGGGCTTCTTCAGCGACACTAATACCCATGTCGTTGATCATGCCAATGATGTCTTCCACTTGATCCGGGTCGGCGATATCCTCGGGTAGATGGTCGTTGACCTCGGCATAGGTCAGGTAGCCCTGTTCCTTGCCTCGAGCGATCAACTCCTTCAGACGTGACTGCTGCTGCGCATTTCCAGCCATAGAAACCCTATCTCGACGAAGAAGAATGAAACACCTGGAGCGCTGAATCGATTAAACTCAACAAGCCGAACAGTATAGCGTAAATAGCAGGAAATTTTCCAGCGTGACGTATTTGCGCGGTCATTCAGGTGTGTTAGGTTGTTCGGTTAGGCCAGCGCTAGGTGGCTGACCCTATATCTGGTGCTGAAACGCTAGGAATTCAACCCCCATCGTCTTAAACACCGCCTTATTGGCGCTTTGCAAGCTCCATTACCAAACTTGCCAGGCGCTTGCGCTGCTCCTTATCCAACTTTTGCCCAGCGCGCTCCTGCGCTAGCAACGCCTCGTACTCCTCTTGCGGAGAGCGCTGGCGTTGAACGTACTGTAGATGCTCAACCAAACCGTTCAGCTCGGCCTCCCGATCTGCTTTTGGAATCAACAATTCACGCTTGGCAAACGACGCCAATGCCGCCCCCTGCTGACTGCCTTGGAAATGAGCTAGTACTACCTGCGGGCTGCGGTAGCGCCCCGCTTTAAGCAGTGCAATCAACTCTTGGCAAAGGGCCGCATCATCATCGTCTGGCAGCCAGTCCAAATGATCAGGTAGTACGGACACCAAGTTGGGCTCATGTAGCAGTAGTTGCACAATACGCCCAACAGGATGGAGTGCTTGACTGCGTGAGCGCGACGACTGAGTCGACCCAGTTTGAGCAGCGACAGGCACAGGAGATGGCGTCGAATCGGCCTCTAACTGTTCGGGCTGCCCTTGCGCAAGATTCTTCAAAGCATGACGCTGAGCCGCTTGGGCACGCTTTTCAAGCAACAACTTCAACTGCTCTTGCGCCAAACCACTTCGCTGCGCCAAGGACTCCAACAGTAGTGATTTGAGCATGCCCTCGGGCACTTTGTTCAATGCCTCAAGCACCTGACTGGCAAATCGTTCTCGTCCTTCCACCGTATTTAAATCGCGCCCTAGGGCCGCTTGTTCGAACAAAAACTCCGACAACGGCATGGCACAAGTCACACGATCTTGAAACGCCTGGGTACCTTCGCGTCGCACCAGGGTATCCGGGTCATCACCTTCGGGCAGGAATAAGAAGCGCGCTTCACGACCATCAATCATTTGTGGCAATGCTGTCTCCAGCGCTCGGCTAGCCGCCTGCCTTCCCGCACGGTCACCGTCGAAACAAAACACCACACGACTCACCAACCGAAACAGGCGAGTCAAATGGTCTTCCGTCGTGGCGGTTCCCAGCGTTGCAACGGCGTTATAGATGCCGTATTGCGCCAGTGCCACGACATCCATATAGCCTTCGACCATGACAAGCTGCTCTAGCTTGTTTGATATTTGGCGCGCCTCATACAAGCCATAAAGCTCGCGGCCCTTATGGAACACGGGCGTTTCTGGCGAGTTAAGGTATTTGGGCTGATCATCGCCCATAACCCGACCGCCGAAAGCAATCGTGCGTCCCCGCAAATCCCGAATCGGAAACATCACCCGATCCCGAAAGCGATCATAGGTACGCCCAGTATCTTCGCGGTGAATCAGCAGGCCGTATTCTACCTGAACCGGCTCACCAATACCGCGCTCGCTGAGGTGCTGTTTTAGCGCCTCCCAACCTGCCGGGGCATAGCCAATACCGTAAGTCTTGATAACGTCTTCTGAGAGCCCGCGAGCCGATAAATAACGCTGGGCGGGCTGGCCCTCCTGCATTTTTAATCGCTCGCGATAAAAACTCGCCGCAAGCTCGAGCAGGTTAACGCCCTCTTTACGCTTTTTCTCACGCTGCTGAGCACGTGGGTCCTCAGCACCTTCGCGGGGCACTTCAATTCCCAATCGTCCAGCTAACTGTTCTACCGCTTCAGGAAAAGGGAGTTTGTCATACTCCATTAAGAAGCGTAGTGCATTTCCATTAGCTCCGCAGCCAAAGCAATGATAAAACTGCTTATCAGCACTGACGGTGAACGACGGGGTTTTCTCTTGATGAAAGGGACATAGCCCGGAGTAGTTACGGCCGGCTTTTTTAAGCTGCACGCGCTCACCGACCACCTCGACCACATCAACGCGGCCTAACAGGTCGTCAATAAAACGCTGTGGAATTTGACCCGCCATGACCTACAAGCATCCTCGCGCAAAGCGCTTATTCGCTGACATTTGAGGTGCTGTTTAAGGTCATCAGACTCATTGCCAGATCACCTTAAACAGCGATAGACGTAAACAGCGATAGCCTTAAACAACAAGAAACAGCCTAAAAACAAACGGCCACCTAGTGGCGGCCGCTTGGCATCCCTCTTGAGACGACCAGCTAACTGCTCCGGCCCCCTCGGGTACGGATCAATAGAGCCGTTCGAAACGCTTTTGCTCACGCTGAACTTTCTTGGCGTGGCGTTTTACGGCAGCTGCCGCTTTGCGTTTACGCTCAGCAGTCGGCTTCTCATAGTGCTCGCGGCGGCGTACTTCAGAGAGAACACCGGCTTTTTCGCAAGAACGCTTGAAGCGACGCAGGGCGACGTCAAACGGCTCGTTATCACGTACTTTTACAGAAGGCATTAAGCACTCACCTACCTTAAGGAGTCTTGAGTTCGGATAGTACGTACACTGCAATATTTCAATTCAAAATGCGGTGTACGACCCAGTTTTACAGCGCACAGTAGTCTAGTCGCCGCTGGCCATCTTTGCAAATCCTTAAGCTCACCCATAGCGACAATGCTAAACTAGCAATCTTGCTTTTTACCTCTCTATCTTTAAAGAGTCTCTTTTTTATGCGTGTTCTCGGCATTGAAACATCCTGCGACGAAACGGGCGTTGCGCTGTATGACACCTCGCTAACCGGCGGCCAAGGGCTTCTTGCTGATGCGCTGTATAGCCAAATCGCCATGCACGCCGAGTTTGGCGGCGTGGTACCCGAGCTCGCTTCTCGCGATCACACCCGCAAACTGCTACCGCTGATTGAACAGGTGCTCAGTGATGCCAAGTTAACGCGTCACGATCTGGACGGCATTACCTATACCGCAGGCCCTGGCCTAGTCGGCGCCTTAATGGTGGGTGCCAGCACGGCCCATGGCATGGCCCGGGCGTTAAATATTCCCGTGCTGGGTGTGCATCATATGGAAGGGCATCTACTGGCGCCGATGCTTGAAGATGACGCACCTGAGTTCCCGTTTGTCGCGCTGCTGGTATCAGGTGGACACACGCAACTCGTCGAAGTTCAAGGGCTGGGACGCTATCAGTTGCTCGGTGAATCGGTGGACGATGCTGCCGGTGAAGCGTTTGATAAAGCGGCCAAGATGCTGGGGCTTGCCTACCCAGGAGGACCTCAGGTCGCCAAACTAGCGGAACAGGGTGATCCCGAGCGCTTTCGCTTCCCGCGCCCCATGACCGACCGGCCAGGACTCGATTTTAGTTTTTCGGGATTAAAAACCCACACCATGACGGCTATTCGCCAGTTGGAAGCGGCCGGGGAACTCGATGCCCAAGCGCGCGCCGACATTGCGCGCGCTTTTGAAGAAGCCGTTGTCGATACACTGGTGATCAAGTGTCGTCGAGCGCTGGATCAAACCGGCCTAAAGCGCTTAGTGGTGGCGGGCGGTGTCAGTGCCAATTACCGTCTGCGTGAACGCCTACAAGCCGCCTGTGAAAAACGTCAGGCACGAGCCTACTACCCACGGGGACGATTCTGTACCGACAATGGCGCCATGATTGCTTATGTAGGCGCTCAGAGATTAGCCGCAGGTGAGCAGGACGCCCCCGGCATGATGCAGGCGACACCCCGCTGGCCGTTAGATCAATTGGCACCACCTGCCGCCGCTGATAGTTAACAGCGCTCACATCAATCAGCCGAGTTAAGAGCCTCGAATCGGGGGCTCATCCCCACGCCTAAGCCGACGAATATTAAGCCCATGACGGGCCAGTACTAATAAGCTGAATCCGCCTACGACGATGACATACTCAGGCGCCAACCAAGCGCATAGCAGTGGCGCCGCCAAAGCACTGATCAGCGATGCCATCGCCGCCATCCGCAACCGCCATGCCAATAACGACCAAATGACCGCACTCAACAACGCAACGCTAGGCACTAATACCAGCAACACTCCAAAGGCACTGGCGACCGCCTTGCCGCCGCGCAAGCGATGCCACAACGGAAAGCTGTGACCTAGCAGCACTGCCAACCCAACCAGCCCCTGTAGCCAGACTGGATAGCCCATCCATTTGGCCCCCAGAAGGGCAGGCATGCCCTTTACAGCATCTAGCAGGAGCGTAACAGCCGCTAAGCGCGGGCCATAAAGGCGTAGCACATTGGAAAATCCAGGATTAAACGAGCCATGTTGACGAGGGTCACCCACGCCAGATAAGCGGCAAACACTCAACGCCGCCAACCAACTACCGCTTAAATAACCCACTATTATCCACACCATGGCTCTCTGCTCGCTTTATAGACCGTCTTGATAGCCTGGCTCGCTGTCGTTTCGCCCCATCCTAACGTACAATCGCCCGCTTGTAGCAGCAGGGGAAAGGTAGATGGACCGCATTTTGATAGAAGCGTTAACTGTCGACACCGTCATTGGTGTCTACGATTGGGAGCGCTCGATTCAGCAGTCGCTAAGCTTAGACTTGGTGCTGGCGACCGATATACGCTCGGCGGCAGCCACCGATGATTTACGCCTCACCCTGGATTACGCCGCCATCTGCCAGCGCATCCAGCAGTTTGCCGATGTCCATCAATTTGCCCTGGTGGAAACCTTCGCCGAACGCCTTACCGAATGCTTGCGCGCAGAGTTCCCGATCACCTGGCTGCGTTTAACGGTACGCAAGCCAGGAGCGGTTCCCAATGCCGCTAGCGTCGGTTTGGAAATCACCCGCGGCACCCTACCGGAGGCAACGCAGGGGCCTAACGCATGAACCTGGTCACGGTCAGTTTGGGCAGCAATATTCATCCCACCCGGCATATTCGCTGCTGCCTTGATGCGCTTGCTGACACCTTTGGCCCACTGCAAATCTCCCGCGTATTTGAAAGCGAGCCGGTCGGTTTCGCCGACAGTCGCAATTTTTATAACCTAGTGGTGGCATTTTATAGCGACTGGGCACCGGGCGAACTTCAGGCGTGGAGTAAGCAGTTGGAGATAGAGTATGGACGTCTACCGGACATCGCCAAGTTCAGCCCGCGCGCTCTGGATATCGACCTGCTAACCGTAGGCAATCTCTGCGGCACCGTTGACGATATAGTCTTACCACGCAGCGAAATAACCCTTAATGCGTTTGTTCTGCAACCGCTTGCGGAACTGCTTCCTGCGGAGCGCCACCCCTTTTACAACGCTTCTTATGCTGCGTTATGGGAAGCTTTCGAGCTAGGCAGCCAGCGTCTCTGGGCAGTCGATTTTAGCTGGCATGGTCGCTGGATCTCCCAGGCAGACGAGCAGCCTCGCCTGACAGCGGCACGCCGATAACTTGCTAGTTCACCGCAGTCGCCACGGCCTGTCCACGGCGCTCACGCAAGGCCTCCCCCAGCGCAGCCCCCTGATACCCTTCTGCTATTAGCGCCTGTGGACTAACCGCACGGGCAGCTTGCCAGGCATTATCAAGCCGCTCCACCTGTTCAGGCGCCAGCACATTCACCAATGCCAACTGCTCATCGATCTGGGCAGGCTTGCGCCAGCCATCTAAGCGTTCCAGCCAATGCAGCACATTCGAGCCATCCATTTCCCTGGCAAGCAATGCATGAGTGAGGGCCGTATGTCGGGCAAGCTGGGCAACTGCGTTAGGTAACTTTAGCCGCGTCGCTAACGCATTTCGCTGATCAGAGCTTAGCGGCGATACCAATTGTGCATAGCGCCAATGGGCTACCACTATGGCACTGCTAACAGGCACCACTTCCAGTGCCGCCAAGCCTTTTGGTAGCGCCGAACCTGCCAGCTCGAAAAACCAAATAGACAACGCCTCGCATCGCTCAAGGGTGGTGAAATAAACCTCAGGGCTTGGCTCACCTAGCGCCTTTTCGGTTTCAACCCACACGCGCTCGGCGGCCAAATGTTCTAGCTCACCGCTATGACTCACTTGGCGCATCAATGCTAGGGTTTCTGGTGCAATTGTGAAACCGAGTGACGCATAGCGAGCCAGAAAGCGCGCCGTGCGCAATACACGCAGCGGATCCTCGCTAAATGCCGACGAAATATGCCGTAGTACACGCTGCTCAATATCGCCCTGACCATTAAATGGATCGGTTAATTCGCCCTCAGTATTCTGAGCAATGGCATTGATTGTCAGATCACGCCGTAGCAAATCCTCTTCCAGCGTAACATCGGGGCTTGCGTGAACTTCAAACCCACCATAACCGTGACCGGACTTGCGCTCGGTACGAGCCAGTGCGTACTCTTCGGCCGTCTCTGGGTGCAGAAAAACCGGAAAATCGCGACCCACCGGCTTGAACCCACGCTTGCGCATGGCATCTGGCCTAGCGCCGACCACGACCCAGTCATTATCGACAACCGGCCACCCCAATAGCGCGTCGCGCACTGCGCCGCCGACACGATAGACGTCCAGACCCGCTAACCGTGGATCAGCACTTTCTCCTAACACTGCTTTTCCAGTCACCTTGCTTTCCATGACAACCTCTATGCTCTCCGCTGACAGCTTGCCACGCTAACTCGTTTGCCGCTGTCCAAATTGAGCGCGGTTAGACGCCCGCCCCAAACGCAGCCGGTATCAAGCCCCTCAACGGGTACCCGCGCCTGGGGAGTTTTCCCTTCCAGTGCAGCCCAGTGGCCAAACAACAGTTGAATATCATCAGTGCGTGGATATTGAAACCAAGGTAGAAAACCTTCCGGGGCACTATCAAGGCCTTCTTTCGAGGCAAAGTCCAATCGACCTTGGGAATCAATGAAACGCATCCGCGTTAGCACATTAACAATAAGACGCAACCTGTCCATGCCGTCCAGGTCATCGCGCCAAGTATCAGGCTGGTTGCCAAATAGCTGGGTTAAGAATTGCCCCGATGTCTCACTTGTCAGCGCCGCCTGGACTTCCCGCCCGAGCGTTTCGGCCTGGGAGGCGCTCCACTGAGGAAGCAGCCCCGCGTGGGTCATAAGCGTGTTGTGTTCAAAAATACTAAGCGGCAAGCTTTGCAGCCAGTCCAGCAACGCGTCGCGATCAGGGGCGCTAAGTATATCGTTCAAAGTGTCGTTCTTTTTCAGCTTACCGCCACCACGGGCCACGACCAGTAAATGGAAGTCATGGTTGCCCAAAACACTTCGTGCCGCGCTACCCAGCGCACGTACCTCCCTCAAGCACGCTAAAGAGCCTGGGCCACGATTAATTAAATCGCCCACTAACCAAAGCGTATCCCGCGCAGGATTAAAATTGAGCTGCTCAAGGAGCGTTACGAATTCTGCGTGACAGCCGTGTAAATCGCCGATCGCATAGGTGCTCATACGTAGGGCCTCATAGCAGCATCAGAGAAGTCATTTATTAGCACACCTATCCATTGGCGCATAGGGAAGCCTAGGGCTTGGCCCTGTCTATGGCGCCAGCAGGCATCGCTTACTCCTACCCAAACGACTAATGCAGTTTGAGAGGCACCGCTAACCTAAACGCCGATATCGCCACTTCAAACACGCGCTGGGTGGAAGTATCCAATAAGGTGTAAGCGCCTTCCATCACTCCCACAGGCGTTTGGAGAATGGCGCGGCTGGTGTAGCGAAAACTCTGGCCGGGGCCAATTAGGGGCTGCTGGCCGACAACGCCTTTGCCACGCACTTCTTGGCATTCGCCGCTGCCCTGGGTGATTTTCCAGTAGCGTGCCATGAGTTGAACGCTATGGGGGCTCTGGTTGTGAACGGTGATGGTGTAGCTAAACACATAGCGCGACTCGACATCACTGGACTCATCGGCACGGTAGCTAGGTACAACATTTACCTCGATAGCCAAATCACTCACGCTTGACCGTCCCATTCACCACTCGTCTGCTCCTCAGCGGCGACACGATTGGCAATCGCCACGTACTCGGCCACTGTCAACGTCTGTGGTCGGCGGATTGGATCAATACCCAATTCTTCAAGAAGTTCAGGACTCACGCGTCCTTTAAAGTTATTGCGCAGCGTTTTGCGCCGCTGACCAAACGCAAGTTTTACAAGCTCAAACAGCAACACCGGGTCATCCGCGGTATGCGGTAGTGTTTCATGGGGCGTTAAGCGCACGATTGCCGAATCCACCTTGGGTCGTGGAACAAAGGCTTCCGGCGGCACAATAAACAGCTGCTCCACATGGCAATAGTACTGCGCCATCACCGAAAGGCGTCCCCAATCGGGGCCGCCGGGCTCAGCGGCTAAGCGTTCAACGACTTCTTTTTGCAACATAAAGTGCATATCTTCTATCGCACTTCCCGCGGCCAGCAGATGAATGATCAGCGGTGTGGAAATGTTATAGGGCAAGTTACCCACCACGCGCAGCGCAGGCCCATCGCCTTTCAGCGCGGCAAAATCAAATTTCAGCGCGTCGCCTTCATGAATCACAAAATCAGGGTAATTAAAAAACTGCACTCGCAAGCCAGGAATAAGGTCGCGGTCGAGCTCTATGACTTCCAGGTGCCCTGCCGCTTCCAGCAGCGGCTCGGTCAATGCCCCCTGCCCTGGACCGATCTCGACGAGACGATCCGCCGAACGTGGGCCAACGGCGCGAACGATCCGCGAAATAATGCCAAGGTCACGTAAAAAGTTTTGACCAAAGCGTTTACGAGCGCGGTGCTGAGGCACAGTAGACATCAAACAATGTTCCTTGGAAGGCGGATTCAATCGAGAGTATTTTGCAGCGTACGCTACTCAGAAACAGACAATCGCTGCGCGGCTAAGCGGCGTGCCAGCGCGATCGCGACCTTTAAGCTGCCAGGATCGGCCAAGCCTTTACCAGCCAGATCCAGGGCGGTGCCATGGTCGACCGAAGTTCGCACCAATGGCAAGCCGAGGGTAATGTTAGCGGCCTGACCAAAGCCTGCGTATTTTAACACCGCTAAGCCCTGGTCATGGTACATCGCCAGTACAGCATCGACACCTGCCAAGTGCCGGGGGGTAAACAACGTGTCGGCAGGCAAGGGGCCAAGAATATCCATTCCCTCAGCGCGTAGCGCATCAAGTGCGGGGATAATGATATCCAGCTCTTCGCGCCCAAGATGGCCATCTTCACCGGCGTGGGGGTTTAGGCCGCACACTGCAATACGCGGCTTGGCAATGCCAAACTGGCGCTGCAAGTCGGCTGTCAGCAGGCGACTAATCCGAGTCACCCGATCAAAGGTAATGGCATCGGCAACGTTGCGCAGCGGCAAATGCGTGGTCACCAGTGCCACACGAAGATCACTACCCCCCTGCCAGCTTGGCGACGCCGCATGCAGCGCCGCGTCAGTGGCCAGCATCATCACCACATCATCAACACCACAGGCATCACGTAACCATTCCGTATGGCCAGTAAAACCTGGATGGCCGCCTTCTATAATCACCCCTTTATGCAGCGGTGCCGTCACCATGGCAGCAGCCTGGCCAAGCTGGCAGGCATCGACTGCCAGCGCCAGTGTGGAAAGCACATAATCGGCATTGGCTGGATCAAGAACACCCGGCTTAGCGGGCGCTTTAAGCGCGACAGGCCAAACAGGCAATACTTGAGTGCCCACTGGACACTCACCTACCGAACACTCGGCCACGGTGACGTTAAGCCCCAGCGCTGCTGCGCGCTGGCACAGCATATCAGGGTCGCCGATGGCCACGGTATTCGAGGGAAGCAGCCCCCGGGCCGCCAACATTAGCGTCAGTTCAGGGCCGATACCCGCCGGCTCGCCAGTCGTCACGACCACCGGTAGGGCATTGCCTAGCAGAGAGGCGTTATCTTCCATTAGAGACGAATATCAACAAACGCTTTTGAGCGGATCTCTTGCTGCCAGGTTTCAAGCTCTTCGTTGGCACGCCGCTGGAAAATTGCTTGGCGCACCTGCTCCCGTTGACTCTCTTGGGTAACGTTCTGGCGACGGCGTTCTTCTACTTCGATTACGTGGTAGCCGAACTGGGAACGTACCGGCTGAGATATTTGGTTGACGCTTAAATCACGCATCGCCTCCTCAAAGGCAGGCACAGTTTGCCCTGGGCGTACCCAGCCCAGTTCCCCACCGTTGAGAGCGCTACCGCTGTCGTCACTATACTCGCGTGCCACCGAAGCAAAGTCAGCGCCTTGTGATAAACGCTCACGTACTTCTTCAGCCCGGGCGCGCGCCTGGTTTTCATCGCGATTAGGCGTTAGCGCTATCAGTACATGCCGGGCACGTGTCTCTTCAATAAAGTTCTGCTCGCCAGATTGTCCCTGCTGCTGGTTTAAAAAGCGCTCGACGTCACGGTCACTGACCGAGACACGATTACTGATTTGGCGTTGCTGCACCTGGCGCATCAGCATTTCTCGGCGAACATCTTCGCGCACACTGGCCAGAGTCATGCCGTCGGCTTCCACGGCATCAGCAAACTCATCCAGCGTCATACCATTTGATTCAGCAATAGAGCGCACCTGTCTGTTCAGCTCGGTGTCATCAATCGTCAGGCTGGCATCTTTCGCCATTTGTATTTGGATTTCCTCCATCACCATGCGCTCAAGCACCTGACGCTCAAGCTGCGATCGTGACGGAAGATTACCGCCCTGTGACTGGACCTGTTGCTCAATTTGCGCCATACGATCATTAAGTTCGCTGCGCATAATGACACCGTTATTGACCACGGCCACGACACTGTCTAGCGCTTGGCGCTGAGAGGATTGAAAGTTCTGGGCCTGCACTGTAAGCGGGGCCAATGCAAGGCCAGCGCCTATACACAAGGCCAGTAGGCTCCCAGCAGAGAGCTGTGTCATTCGGCCTAGCAAGGGCTTTTTCATTTTCATAACAAACGTCTCTTTCATTAGCCATTCTATGGAAGTCATTTACAGGGCAGTTGGTCGATAGCCAGGAATGGTCTGCTCAAAATAGCTGTCTGCCTCCTGACCTACGCCGCCTAAACCACGAAATACGAAGCGCAAAAATAGTCCGCGATCGTTAAAGTCGTCTTCGATACGCGCGTTGTCATTATCATCGACCCATTCACGCCAGACGAGCTGCAGGCCATAACAGCAGTCGTTCCACTGCACGCCTGCCATTTGCTCAAGCGAGCGGTCGTTGGTTTGATCGTGCAGGTAGCGGCCAATCAAATCAATGTTAGTACTGGCTTTCCAGGCAAAAGACAGATCCCACTCTTCGCGGTTATAGTCGCGATAACCATCGTCGCCCGGTAAAACGCCGGGATCGAACCCTTCGATCTCCCAACGGTACCCAAGGTTCACTACGTGCCCTTCGGGATGACGATAACGTACATCAACACTTGAGTGCTCGGTGCGATCACGGTGATCATCGTAGAGCCATTCTGCTCCGCTGCTCCAACGATCGTTGATCTGCCAATCAAGGCGGGTCACCAACGGCGAACGATCCCGAGTCGCCTGATAGTAGCTTTCAGGGTTAACGTTGGGATTCTCTTCTGGCCGGTCCGGCAACGTATCCGCATCGCCCTCGCTACCGATTCGACGTTCATCAAAATAAACGCTCTGCCCGATCCCAAACGAGAGCCGGTCACGACCAGACGAATCCTCCACTAGCCGCGATTGAACACCGTAAGAGAGGCGATTAAGGTCACCCACGCGGTCGGTGCCAGAAAAGCGCTGAGCGGACCAGAGCTGATTCCAAGAGAAAGCACGTTCGCGGCTATCAAAATCGGGTAAATCGCTCTGATCGGTACGTGGCACGTAGGCATAATTAAGCCGCGGTTCTAACGTTTGACGATATTCTCGCCCACCAAGGGCGAGCTCACGCTCAAAGACCAGTCCGCTGTCGATTGAGGTAAGTGCAACACTGCGGCTCGGCGAGTCGCCACGCTCCGTGTCGCGCTCACCATAATCCAATTCGTAAGCGGTGTTCCAAAACTCGGTACGCGGCTCCAGGTAGCCCCAGGGCCGCTCAAAACGCCAGCCAACCACAGGTGTTAGATGCAAACGGCTACCAGTGGCCGCTTCACGCTCCGGCACGCGGCGCTCATCTACATCGCGCCAGAAATAGGTCGCATTAGAACGCCATTGAGTGTAAAGCCCATTGTCGAACTGCCAGCTAGCGTTGGCGCTTAGACTAGGCAATTGATAAAAGGGTTTATCACTATCGTTAAGCGGGTATTCCAAGCGCTGGAAACCCTGGGCGCGTGCGTCTAACTGCCAGCGCTGGCCGCGGTAGTCGACCTGAGCCAAACGCTCCATACTGACGCGATCACTTTCGCCAAACTCACCACCAAAATCATCAAAATAGCGCCCATCACTGGCCGCCCCATAGCGCAGTCGGTAATTACTGCGCTCGCTCACGCGCCCTGCATGCCGAGCATCCACATACCAACGATCATCACCTTCAAAACGATTCTCAGCGCCACCGGAACCACCGTTATCGCTATTTAAATAGCCACCTTCAACGATACCCGAGCTCTCTTCAAACAGGTAGCGGTACTCACCGTTCATCAACAACCCGTGGTCGCTCATCCAACGCGGCGTGATGGTAGCATCGTGATTGGGTGCGATATTCCAATAGAAAGGCTGTGTGTAATCCAAACTATCGGCTGAGAAGCCAATTGTGGGTGACAACAGCCCAGTATGACGGCGGTCATCAATAGGAAAACGTAGCCATGGCCAATAAAATACCGGGACATCTTTGACCTGCAAACGCGCATGACGCGCTGTGCCAAATCCTTCGGCCTGGTTTAACCGAATATCGCTGCTGACCAGTTGCCAGCTATTGGCACCGGGGTCACAGGTAGTGAAGCTTGCATCTTGTAGCCGGTACTCATTTTCGCCGGTTTGCTCTAACTGTCGTGCTTGACCACGTAAATGCTGTTCATAAAGCACATAGTGGCTGTTGCCTAGCGTCGCGCGGTCTTCGTTTAGCCGGAGCATCGCCTGTTCGCCACGCACCAGAGCACGCCCGTCGCGTAGCGCAATATTACCTTCAGCATCAACCTGCTCACGGTCGGCGGGTAAAAAAACACGCTCGGCTTCCAGCTCTTCATTGCCGCGTCGCAACACCACATCACCACGTAGCAACGCCTCACCGTCAGCGGCATAGTCAACGTCACTGGCCTCAAGTGAGAGTGTTTCCGGGTTTTCTTCCGCTGGCAAACGGTAGTTGGGCATGACATAGCGCCCCCGGCACAATTGGCTAGCCGCTTCTTCCTTACTCCAGGCTTTCCAATCCAACGCTTGCGCGGACATGGTTTGGCCTTGAGCCACCGCCGTAAACGAGGCGCTAGCAAGCAAACTGCCCATCAGCGTATGCGCAACTGGCAACGTGCGTGAAAATCGCTTGCCCATGTTCGTTATCCTTGGCATCCAGAATCGGTATTATACAGCCCGCATGATGCCCGACCAGCAAGGAGCTTGCATGTCCTCTTATCGGATTAACGCCCTCACCACGTGGGCTGCCCAACAAAATGGCCTTTCTGAGGCCGATATTACGCTTTCATCTGCCGTAGGCGATGCGAGTTTTCGTCGTTATTTCCGCTTAACATTACCCAATGGTGCCACCCAGGTGGTGATGGATGCCCCTCCTGAGAAAGAGGATTCCCAGCCTTTTGTAACCATCGCCACCCGCTGGCACAGCGCTGGTCTGCCGGTTCCCAAGGTCCACGCCGCCAACTTAGCGGAAGGCTTTCTGCTGCTGGATGATTTAGGCAACACACCACTACAAAATGTATTTACCGATGACGCTACCACGCAGGCTTACCATACGCATGCTCTCGGGCTGATCGCCGAGCTGCAAAACCGAGCAAGCCCTGAATCACTACCCGATTATGATTCGGCGCTGTTGAGTCGCGAGCTCGATCTGTTTCCAGAGTGGTGTCTCGGCGCCTGGCTACAGTTAACAGTACCCGAAAGCTGGCAGGCTACGCGCGAGCAGCTTATTCAACAAGCATTAGCGCAGCCGGTCGTCAGCGTGCACCGTGATTTCGATGCCATGAACCTGATGGTACACGACCAGCGCCTATTTATGATCGACTTCCAGGATGCGGTAGCGGGTCCACTTAGCTACGATGTTATTTCGCTGCTGAAGGGTCGCTACTGCCGTTTTACCAATGAGCAGTTTGCTGACTTCGTAGGCATCTTTTATCAGCAGGCACGCCGCGATGGCCGCCTTCCCAGTCGTGTGGATTTAGCAACGTTTCTGATTCAGTGCCACGCCATGGCTGCCCAGCGCTCGCTGAAAGTGCTGGGAATTTTCTGTCGTTTAACCTTGCGTGATCAAAAGAGTGGCTACTTGGAGCGCTTGCCGCACTTTCTGGATCATTTGGAAGATAGCCTTGCCTTCTTGACCGAACAGGCGGAGTTCGCGAAGTGGATCAAACTCACCTTACGTCCTGCCCTCATGAAGCGATTAGCGGAAATGCCGTCATGAAAGCGATGATTCTAGCCGCAGGGCTTGGCAAGCGGATGCGCCCCCTCACCGACTACTGCCCCAAGCCGCTGCTGCCCGTGGCGGGCAAGCCGCTCATCGTGCACCACCTTGAACGGCTTCGCGAAGCGGGCATTGATGAAGTCGTCATCAATGTCAGCTACCGTGCCGAGCAGATCACCGATGCACTCGGCGATGGTGGCGCCTTTGGTTTACACATCCATTGGAGCCGGGAAACAACGCCACTGGAAACGGGCGGTGGTATTCAGCAAGCGCTGCCACTGCTGGGTGAAGAGCCGTTTCTACTTATCAACGGCGATATCTGGTGCGAGGCACTCCCCGATCCACAAGCGCTAAAAGGCGACGATTTAGCCCACTTGGTGCTGGTGAAAAACCCACTCCACCATCCCGACGGGGATTTCGGATTAATGACAGGGCGCGTTAATCAAACCAGCACTGAGCGCTTGACCTACGCGGGTATCAGCGTGATCCATCCTGCACTACTCGCCGGGCAGCCACCAGGAGCCTTTCCCCTGGCGCCACTGCTCAGGTCCGCCATTGAGAACCAACAGGTGAGTGGTGAACAGTACTCAGGACACTGGGTCGATGTAGGAACGCCTGAGCGGCTTGCTGAGTTGGAGAGTCATTTACGCCATGGAGGCTGATCCAGGCACTCGGGCAAAGCGACGGGTCCGCCCGTGATGAGCATGCAAGAGGATATGAGCAACGGGGAAGAGAGGCGCGCAGGCCAAGAAATGTTATGCTGCGCAACTTACCTTTCGTCGCCTAGATGAGGAGAGCAGCGTGAAAGCACGGGTAAAATGGACAGAAGGCCGTCAATTTGTGGCGGAATCCGGCAGCGGGCATAGCGTTGTGATCGACGGCCCACCCGACCATGGAGGCCGCAACACGGGCCCCCGGCCCATGGAAATGTTATTGATGGGCATGGGCAGCTGCACCGCTTTTGATATTTTAAATATTCTTGATAAAGCACGTGCTGATGTCACCGACTGTGTAGCTGAGCTAGATGCCGAACGCGCCGATGCAGTGCCCGCTGTCTTTACCAAGATCCATGTCCATTTCGTGGTAACCGGACGCGCACTGAAAGAGAAGCAGGTTGCACGCGCGGTGGAACTCTCCGCTGAAAAATATTGCAGTGCGTCAATCATGCTCGTCAATGGCGGCGTAGAGATCACGCACTCCTTTGAGATTATGGAGGCTTGAGCCGCTTTTTGCGCGATCAGTGCTTAGCGCCCTCGCCTCGCCTCGTCGCTCATTTAACCGTGGCGGCAAAAAAAGTAGTTCAGTCGGATGCAACCCGCCGCCTGGACGGGCATAATACGCCCGCTCGTTTCTCCTTCAACTGCGCCGTGACGGCTCTGCTTGGTTGCCTGGCAGGGTTACACCGCAGCGATGGTGACAACGTCTTATCGGTTCCGGCGCTGGCTCGTCGGGGTGTCTTCATCTGCCATAAGGAGGTTCGGACATGACAGACAATCTCCGACTCCACGGGTTTAATAACCTGACAAGCTCGTTGAGCTTTAACATTTACGACATCTGTTACGCCAAAACCGAAGAGCAGCGTGCGGCTTACATCGACTATATCGATGAGCTCTACAACGCCGAGCGTTTGACGCAGATTCTTAAAGACGTTACCAATATTATTGGTGCTCATGTACTCAACATCGCCCGCCAGGACTACGAACCTCATGGCGCCAGCGTAACGATCCTGATTGCCGAGCATGAGCTGGATGACACAGCGCCTGAGCAAATCAAACCGGGCCCGGGCCCGCTGCCGGAAACAGTGGTCGGTCACTTGGATAAAAGCCACGTGACGGTGCACAGCTACCCTGAATCGCACCCTGATAACGGCATCAGCACATTCCGGTTGGACATTGATGTCTCCACCTGTGGTCATATCAGCCCGCTAAAGGCGCTGAACTATCTAATTCACAGCTTTGACTCCGACATCGTCACCATGGATTATCGGGTGCGCGGTTTTACCCGCGATGTGGATGGCAAAAAACTGTTTATTGATCATGGCATTACCTCCATACAAGATTACCTTGCTGAAGATACCAAGCATGCGTATCAGATGATGGACGTCAATGTGTATCAGGAAAACATGTTCCATACCAAGATGCTGCTCAAAGATTTCGAACTGGATAATTACCTGTTCGGCACGTCGCGCCGAGATATTACCTTTGAAGAAGCGCGAGACATTGAGAGCCGTTTGCGTAAAGAGATGCTTGAGATTTTTTACTCCCGCAATTTGGATTAAACCCAGTCTCTGCATGCCAAAAAGCCAGCTAACTGCTGGCTTTTTTTATGTATCAACTGGATATAGCGTCAACGCAAAGTACCTGCCTAACATGTCATTGCGAGGAGCCTGCGACGAAGCAATCTCTACCTACGGTGGCCACTTAAGCCAAGATCGCCGCACTACACTCACGATGACAGGCTGGGCTATTGCGGTTTAATAAACGCCTGGCTCGCCTTCAGGGCGGGTCTTGAAGCGTCGGTGCAGCCAAAGATACTGCTCTGGGTGCTTGCGAATGGCTTGTTCAATAAACTGGTTGACCTTTGTCGCGTCGGCGACCTCATCATCGCTCGGAAAATTCTCCAACGCAGGTAAGCTTTCAATTGTATATGTCGCGTTATCGGGGTTGCGGTGAAACATCATCGGCACCACCGGCGCGCCGGTCATCCGCGCAAGCTTGGCTGTTAAGCGAATCGTCGCGGCCTGCTGGCCAAACAAGGGCGCAAACACACTCACATCACGGCCAAAATCCTGATCGGGTGAGTACCACACCATACGGCCCGCCTTGAGCTGACGGACCGCCCCGCGCAGATCATAGCGGTCAATCGCAACACCAAAGTTGCGTCCGCGAGCGCGAGTCATAAAGCGCTCAAACAAAGGATTATTGTGCGGGCGATAGACCGCATCGGCAGAGAAAAATAGCGCGTGCAGGGCACCGCCCAAATCGAGAGAAGAGAAGTGAACGCCGACGATGATAACGCCTTTGCCTCGTGCTTGCGCGCGGGCCATGTGCTCTTCACCGATATAAGCGACTCGATGGCGCAGGCTTTCGCCGTCGCGGCACCAGCCCGTCGCGGTTTCAACAAGACCAATGCCATTAGCGATGAATGAGTCTTTAACTAGCTGCCGCTGTTGCTCGGCGTTTTTTTCGGGGAAGCACAGCGCTATGTTGGTGTCGGTAATATGCCGCCGCCGCTTGGCAAAGCGCCAGGCGAGTAACCCAAGCCCTTTACCAATGGCCATTTTTAATCGCCAAGGCAACCAGGCGGCGACATACATAGCGCCGATTCCGAACCAGGTAGGCCAGTAACGCGGGTGGGCGAATGAGCGGGGATAACGTGATTTCGACATAGAACCAACCGTTTAAACAGAACGCCCATGATAACGCCGCGGTGCCCGGGGCAGTACCCCCGTCAGCAGCGTATAGCTGATCGTATCGCAGTAGCGAGCCACTTCATCCACCGGCAGTATCACGCCGTTACTGGCTCTACCCCACAACACGACTTCACTGCCAATCACGGCATCGGGTACGTCCGTGACATCCACGGTGAGCATATCCATAGAAACCTTACCGGCAATGGCGCAGCGCTGGCCGTTCACCAGTACCGGCGTGCCGTCGCGTGCATGACGGTCATAGCCGTCGCCATAGCCACAGGCCACTACTGCAATACGTGAACGCCGCGGTGCACGCCAGCGCCCGCTGTAGCCGACGGGCTCGCCCTCTTCTAACTCCCGCATGGCAATGACTTCTGAGCGCAGGGTCATCACCGGCTGCAGTTGCTGGGTGATGTCATTGGCGACTTCCAAAGGGTCGCTGCCATATAGCATTACACCCGGTCGGTTCCAGTCACCATGCGCAACCGGCCACGCCAGCGTAGCCGGGGAATTGGCTAGGCAGAGCGGCGCATCCAGTTCCTTGGCAAGTCCCTGAAGGCGTGCCATTTGTTGGTTGAAATAGCGACTATCTTGCAAGTCGGCGGTGGCAAAGTGGCTCATGAGGTGAAGTGCCGTCACATTCGGCGCTGCGCTAAGCTTGCGCCAGATGGCAGCAGCCTCTTCGATGGCAAAGCCCAAGCGATGCATACCTGAGTCGACTTTTAACCACACTGGAATAGGCTGGCTCGGCGTCGCCGCCAAAAGGGCATCTATCTGCCACTGACTGTGTACCGCGATCCAAAAGCCGTGGGCATCCACAAGCGCCAGCTCATCGGCGCTAAAAATACCTTCTAGCAATACGATGGGGGTGGTAACCCCACCCTGGCGCAGGGTGATCGCCTCTTCGATACAAGCAACGGCAAACGCCGGAGCATCGCGCTCAAGCGCTTGGGCGCACGCTAGCGCACCATGACCGTAAGCATCGGCTTTGATAACGGCCACTGAGCGGCTTTTTGGCGCGCAGCGGCACGCTAATTGATAATTATGACGCAGCGCGTCCAGATCAATATCAGCCACAAGGGGGCGCATATGCTCTCTCACTTACCTGTTTCAGCATCAAAAACTCAAGCAATAAAAAGTGCAACAATAAAAAGTACAACAATAAAAAGCCGAGTAAGCGCTCAATGGCACTCGCCCGGCTTCAGGGGGTGTCGCTTTCTATCGTTCGTTTAGCTTTCTAACAAACGTCGCCTACGTTTCAAACAGAGCTTCCAGGGAAAGGCCCTGTTTTTCTAACGAGCGGCGCAGTTTTTTGAGAGCTTCCACTTGGATCTGGCGCACTCGCTCGCGGGTCAGGCCGATTTCAGCGCCCACTTCTTCAAGGGTCGCCGACTCATGGCCACGCAACCCAAAGCGGCGCACTACGACTTCACGCTGCTTTTCGCTCAACTCATCCAGCCAAAGATCAACATGCTCTTTAACATCGCCATCCACTAAGCAGGCTTCTGGGCCCTGTACTTCGTCATCGGCCAAGGTGTCGATCAGCGGTTTATCGCTTTCACCTCCCATGGGGTAGTCGACCGACGACACGCGCTCATTAAGGCCGAGCATCTTTTTAACGACCTCGACCGGCTTATCCAGATGATCGGCGATCTCTTCGGCAGTCGCTTCATGGTCAAATTTCTGCGTTAACTCACGCGCCGCGCGCAGATAAATATTGAGCTCTTTGACCACGTGAATCGGCAAACGAATGGTTCGCGTTTGATTCATCAACGCACGCTCAATGGTTTGTCGAATCCACCAGGTGGCATAAGTCGAAAAACGAAAGCCGCGCTCGGGGTCAAACTTCTCCACCGCGCGGATCAAGCCCAAATTGCCCTCTTCGATCAAATCCAGCAGCGTTAAACCGCGGTTAAGATAGCGGCGGGCAATTTTAACCACCAGCCGCAAGTTGGATTCGATCATCCGTGAACGACCTAAAGGGTCTCCCTTTCGCGCTAAGCGACCGTAATAGACTTCCTCTTCCGGTGTTAACAGCGGTGAAAAACCGATTTCGTTGAGGTAGATTTGCGTTGCATCCAAGCTTTGGGCCGATTGACGGTCCTCACGCCCTAGCGCTTTCTCAAAAGCATCTTCTTCTACCGTAATCTCGTTATCGGTATCTTCAAGCGCTTCCTCGGCAGCATCCAGGTCTACCTCCTGTAGATCTTTCTCCAACATACTCATGGCTTTACCCCTCGTTTGTCGCCTATCCGCCATTTAGAAAGTCAAAGGTGGGCGCTCAGGGCGCACACCATATTGTTATGTGACAATTGTTGTATGACGCTCGAATTCAGCGATTCGGGCAACTTCCAAGTTAAACGCTGTTTTCTCACTCTATCGGTGAGTGCACTAGCGGGAAGGCAGAAAATCCATGGGATCTTGAGGTTGCCCATCACGGCGAACCTCAAAGTGCAACCTCACGTTCTCCGCATCACTATCACCCATCGTGGCAATGACTTCACCCGTCTCTACCACGTCATTTTCACTGACCCGCAAACTATCATTATGTGCATACGCACTCAGGAATTGGTCGTTGTGCTTGAGGAGAATAAGGTTGCCGTAGCCCCTTACGCCACTGCCCGCATATACCACGATACCAGGGCCAGCCGCTTTAACAGGTTGCCCCTTTTGACCAGCGATATCAATCCCGGCAGTGATACTATCGCCCTCTCCAAATTCTCCAACTACGCTACCATCGGCTGGCCACTGCCAATCAATCGTTTCAGCGGGCGTATAGGTACGCGAGGAGCGGTCTTCACTGGCACTTTGTGTGGCCGGAGCCGCTTCGGGCTGTGTTTCGGGTTCAGATTCTTGTGGCGGCTCTGGTTCGGATGCTGGCTGAGGCTCTGACTGCTGAGCAGGTTCAGGATCAGCAGCCGCGACGACTTCAGGCTCCGGCGTCGAAGCAGGCGTGTCGCTAGAAGATTCCGCTACTTGTTCAGCCGCATCGACGGCGTCGCGTTCAGCAGTCAGGCGCTGGTTGCGCTGAATGGCTGATTCGTCAGGCAACAACCAATCGAGTTCCTGGTCATTACTGGCCACTGAAGCCGCCTGAGGATTCAGTCCGGTTGCTACCGCACCACCGCCACCAGAGGAGCTTTCAGCCGGCTGGTTACTTGCGGTAGCCATTGACGCGGCATCTTCACGCAGGGCAATGGTTTGCCCTGGCCGAATTTGGTAAGGCGCATCAATGTTATTGATTGCCGCCAACTGCCGATAATCCAAATTGTGCTGCCATGCAATGCCATACAGGGTATCACCCGCTTTGACGGTGTATTGGGGCGAGTTTTCCAGCGCCTGGCGGGCTTGGCTTAAATCGCGCACCTGGGGGCTCCCACCTTGTTGGCTGGCACAGCCAGCAATGGCAAAGGCCAGCACCGACATCATGAGTATTTTAAGTTTGTAACCTTTATGCATATAACCCTTACTCCTTTTCAGCGCCAAGCTTGGTATCGGTTGGTCGACGATCTGCGTGCCGATTGAGTAGCACTACAATAAGCGCACCTAAGGCCATTAGCGTGACAACGCCAGCCACTTGCGCCGAATCACCGGTTAATACGGCATAGTCAGCGGGTAGCAAATAACGGTGTTCCAGAGGAATCATTTGTCCTTCCGGCCCCATTTGGTAGCGCAATAGTTCGCGCCAAGGCCAGAGCACCGGTAGCGAGCCGACAATAAAGCCTAGTAAAAGCTGCATAGTGGAAGTGTGGTGGCGTCTTAATAGCCAGGACAGCAACCGTGAAAACAGCGCTAAACCAACGACGCAGCCCATTCCAAACAGCACAATGATACCCAGATCCAAACTACGAATCGCACCCATGATGGTGCCGTAGAGGCCCATTGTCAGCAACAGAAAGCTACCTGATACACCGGGTAGCAGCATGGCGCTAATCGCAATGCAGCCTGCCACCATGATGACTAGCGCCTCGTTACCCAGCAACAGTACCAGCGGCATCATGCCTGGCAAGGTTTGGGCCAGCAATAAGCCCGCTAGCAACGGTAACAAGTACCAGAGTTTCCAGCCGACACTTGCTTGCCCAACCACCAACGCTGAGGCGGCGACCAAGCCAAAAAAGAAACCATCCAGCAGTAGCGGATGCGCCGCCATTAACCACAGCGCCAGATGCGCGACACTAAACAGGCTAACCGCCACACCGGCTAACAGCGGCACGAGAAAGGCGAGATTCAAATGGTGACTCAGAGCCCGCCAGCCTCCTTGACGCCATGCGCTAATGGCACTTGGGCCAAACTGCTTAATGGTGTTAATCAGCTCTTCATAAATACCGCTAATAAACGCAATCGTACCTCCTGACACGCCGGGTACCGCATCGGCGGCCCCCATCCCTGCGCCTCGTAAAAATATTCCCAAGGTTCGCCGCTTCAATCCACCACTCCTTGTAGTAAGGGTACAAAACGCACGGGCTCAAGCCGGCGTTTTTCAAAGGCACTGCCAATGCGCTTTACTTGTGTAAGCCATTGGCTACCATCAGGCTCTTCTAACGGGGCAATCAACACCCCGTCGTGACTCAATTGTTCTAATAGCGATGTGGGTAGCGTCTGGGCACAGGCGGTCAATAAAATCACGTCAAACGGTGCCACTTCAGGCCAACCATAACCGCCGTCCGCCACCGCTAACGTGGCCGGTGCCGCTAGTCGTCGCAAGCGCTCCGCTGCCCGCTCGTGCAGCGCACTGATACGCTCAATGGAGTACAGTTGCTCGACCAACCGGGACAGAATTAATGTTTGGTAGCCGGAACCCGTGCCCAATTCCAATACTCGATGCGGTGCGGCGCGCAAGACAAGCTCTGTCATGCGCGCCACAATGAACGGTTGCGATAACGTTTGGCCAAAGCCAATCGGTAAAGCGGTATCTTCATAAGCGCGATGCGCCAACGCCTCATCGACAAACAGATGACGCGGTTCATTGGCCATAATCTCCAATACGCGAGCATCGGTAATACCTTGTTGCATGAGGCGCTCGACCATACGGTCACGGGTGCGCTGAGAGGTCATACCGCGACCACGCAGTTCACCTGGGGAAATATCAGGCAAAAACATCCAACCAATCCTGCACATCATTACGCGCGGGGTGGCGCGTTAGGTCTGTTTGTAGAGGGGTAATCGACACATACCCCGCTTCGATGGCGGCAAAATCTGTATCTTCCCCATCATCGGCGTTCGCTGCTACGGGCGCAATCCAGTAGCGCGTACGCCCACGAGGATCTTGAACCGGCAATGGTTTCTCTGCCGGTCCTCGATAACCTAATCGAGTAACCTTAACGCCTTTAATTTCCTCCCAGGGCACATCGGGCACATTGACATTGAGCAGCGTACGCGGCGGTAAAGAAAGCTGATCCGCGGCACCAATCAAGGTGGCGGCGACTCTTGCCGCAGTAGCAAAATGGCGCTCTCCACACAGCGACATGGCAATGGCGGTCATACCTAGATTGCGCCCTTCCATGGCCGCCGCGACGGTCCCAGAATAGAGCACATCATCGCCCAGATTACTGCCGTGGTTGATGCCGGAGATAACTAGATCTGGTTTTTCGTCCCATACGCCGTTAACACCTAAATAAACACAATCAGCGGGCGTTCCATCAACACTATAAAAACCGTTGTCGAGCGGCATCAACGAGAGTGGCCGTGATAAAGTGAGCGAATTACTGGCGCCGCTACGGTCTCGGTCAGGGGCTACTACACGAATATTGGCATGCGCCAGCAGTGCATCGTGCAGTGCTCGCAATCCAGGCGCGTGCACCCCATCATCATTTGAAAGCAGTAGTCGCCGCATGGCGGGCTCCCTATTCATAAGCTCAAAAGCATAAGTGCGAAACGTGGCGGCTCATATCCATCACTTTTACTAACCTTTCTGACTACTTATAACAGTTTTGACGGCTAAAGCAGCTCACCACTATCAATTCAATACCCTTTTTTAACGCCCTCTTTTTAATGCTCCCTTTTATTAATATTCTCTTTTCACCACCATCAGTTCGCCACTAGCAGCTCTCCAAGCACGGCAGTGGCAAAACTACCGCGCGGCAAGACAAACGAAAGCCTAACGGCACCCGTCTCCCAGGCAAGCTGTGGTTCGAGCAGGCGCATACGCAGTGCGCGGCGTGCTTGCTTTACCCCACTGCGCTCCAGGCCACTACAAAGCGCGGGATGCTGCTGCAATAACTGTGCTTCGTAGCTAGCAGCGTCACCCTGGCCAGCACCGCCAACGCCCCAAAGCACGCCGGTGGGATGAACATCCAGCGCAGCCGCGCGAGCCATGAGCGTCGCATCAGTGGCGTCAATACTAAACACGCTTTGCGTGCCGTCCAGCATTAAGGTATCGCCCGCCAGGGGCTGCGACCATGTATCATCCGTAATGCGTGCACTGAGTAGTTCATTGAACAAAAAGCTGCGTGCTGTAGAGAGCATCATACCTTGCCGATCGTCACGTTTACGCCAACCTCGGTTAAGTAACGCTTCTGCGCGCTGAAGATTATGTCCTTTATGACCAAAACGCTGGGGCCCAAAATAGTTAGGCACGCCATACTGACATAGTGCCTCCCAGCGGCCGGTAAAATCTTCGCTTTCAGTGGCTTCACCGCTAAGGCGCAAGACAAACCGGTTAGTGCGATGCACACCGCGTTTAAGCTTACGCGGGTGGCGCACCTGCTCAACGACAGTGATCCCTTGCGCGTTAAGCGAATGCGCGAGCGATGACGGCGCATCACGACCGGGTAAATGCACACTCAACCACTGGCGGGTCACGGCAATACGGTCTTTCATCCCCGAGTAACCAATATCACGGGGAGTTACGTCACAAAGCGAGCCTAATATTCTTACCACATCCAGCGTGGTTTGATTGCGTTTTTCCACTCGCAACCACAAGTGCTCGCCATGCGCCTCGGGCGTAAAATCAAGCTGTTCATCGACCCAAAAATCTTCCGGCTTCGCACGGTACTGACCCGGTTTGGGCGGACCCAATTGAGCGTCCAAACAGCGCTGCCACTCAGGCATATTAATCATTAAGCGCCTCTGCACGATCAAGCAACACCACTGCCTCAGCAGCAATGCCTTCACCGCGCCCGGTAAACCCCAGCCGCTCGGTGGTCGTGGCTTTTACGTTGACCTGATTTAGCGCAATGCCGAGATCAGCAGCAATGACGGCCCGCATTGCCTCGATATGAGGCGCCATTTTAGGTGCTTGCGCCATCAATGTGGCATCAAGGTTAACGACGCCATAGCCTTGTTCCTGAACAAGGCAAACCACATGGCGCAACAGCTTACGGCTATCGGCCCCCGCCCATGCTGGGTCAGTATCGGGGAAATGGTGGCCAATATCGCCCAGTGCACAGGCCCCCAATAATGCATCGCTAACGGCGTGTAACAGCACATCGCCATCGGAGTGGGCCACAAAGCCGTGTTCAAATGGCAGCTTGATGCCACCGATCATTAGATGATCGCCGGGGCCGAAACGGTGCACATCAAATCCGTGGCCGATACGCATTATAAGCTCCTATTTATTTAGCTCTTTTAATCAACATCTGCTTATTAAGCTTAGGCAGATGGATGAACAGCTTGCGCCGCCAGAATGGCTGCTGCCAGCGCTAAGTCGTCCGGGTGAGTAATTTTCAGATTATCGCGTCGTCCGCTCACTAGCAGTGGACTCTCGCCCAAGGCTTCAATGGCTGAGGCCTCATCAGTCACCATGGTCTGCCGCTGGCGGGCAGTTTCAAGGGCACGGCGCAGCAACGCATAGCGAAACCCCTGGGGCGTCAAGGCGTGCCATAAATGCTCCCGGGGCTCGGTTCGCGTGCTCAAACCCTGGTCATCGGCGCGCTTCATGGTATCAGCGACCGGCATGGCCAGGAGCGCGCCGGCAGGATTTGTCGTGGCGGCCTGATAGAGCGCCAGCAGGTCGCCCTGGGTAATGCAGGGGCGCGCTACATCGTGCACCATCACCACGTCGTCATCTGTGGCCGTCATGGCATGCAGCGCATTTAATACGCTGTCCATTCGCTCGCTACCGCCCGCCACACGCTGCCAATTTGTAAAAGGCACCCACTGCGGTAAAAACCAGCGGTCATCTGCATCTAAACAAAGCACCAAACGGGCGCTAGGAAAGGCACCGTGTAGGCGGGCCAGCGTATGTGCCAGCACCGGCTGACCATCGGCCAAGGTTAAATATTGCTTGGGCTTATCGGCTCCCATTCGGCGCCCTTGACCCGCCGCAGGAACAATTAGCCAGGTGTGACTCACTGCGGCAGCTCCTGAGGCGTGACTAGCCCCGCGTTGATGCCGATCAGCTCATTTTCAATCGCAACGCCTGGTACCCAGAAGAACTGTTCGTCGGTACGCACCATACCCATATCGCTACGGGCACGCTCTTCAATGGCATCTAAGCCGGTTTTTAGATCTGTCACCTCAGCGGCCAGTCGAGCATTGCGCTCGCGCATAGGCATATTGGCGGCCTCTTGCACCGCGACCCGCTGCTCTACGCGCTGCAAATCGCGCCAACCGCCGTTGCCTAACCATAACTCGTATTGAAGAAGCGCCAGCACTGCGAGCAATGTCATTACTAGCCATTTGCGCATCATTGCTCTCCTGTGGAACCTTGGTTGAAATTATTTAAAGCTGGACGTAATGAAAACTGGTGTACTGAAAACCGGCATACTGAAAACCAGAGTACTTAAAACCAGAATACTGAAAACTGAGTTAATTCAATACAGAACACTTATCGGCGCGCGTATTATGCCATTAAGGGATTACACCAGCGAGCCGTGCCTTATTTATATGACCGATTAACTGGCAGCTTAAATGGCAGCGCTTGATGGGCCGCCTCGCGGTAAGCGCTAACCTGCTCGCCCTCCTCATGACAAAACTGGGCGACACCGGCGGCAAGACCGGGATGGCGAATATAGTGCAGCGAGCGCACTCGCTGAGGTGCAAATCCGCGTACCAGCTTGTGCTCGCCTTGGGTGCCTGGATCAAACAGCGTTAAGCCACGCTGCAGGCAGTATTCAATGCCTTGGTAATAACACGCCTCAAAGTGGAGGCAGTCAGCGACGACTTCGCTGCCCCAATAGCGCCCGTATAGTGTGCTAGTGCCACGAAAGTAGAGCGCTGCCGCTACCGGGCGACCCTCAGCGTAGGCTTGTACCAGCACTAGCGCTTCCGGCATCGTTTGGCGCAGGCGTTCAAAGAAGTCATGGTTTAAATAAGGTGGTCGACCACGCTCATGATAGGTAATCGCATAGCAACGATAAAAGTGCGCCATGGCAGCAGAAGTGATGGCATCGCCTTCCAGGCGAGATACGTTTAAACCTTGCTCGGCCACCAAGCGACGTTCACGTTTAATCATTTTGCGCCGCTTTGAGGTAAGGCTGGCCAGAAAGCCGTCAAAATCAACGAACCCTTGATCACACCATTGAAATTGTACCCCTTCACGGCTGATAAGCTCGGGGCATTGGGCCTGCCAGGCGCTAACGTCCGCTTCATCGGCAAACAACAAATGCCAGCTTGAGAGGGCCTGGCTATCGCACTGTTCGCGCCATGCATCGGCCAGTAGTGTACGCACTGCCGTGGCATCCGCTTGCGCAGCGATCAGCGTTCGCGCGCCGGGCACTGGCGTGAATGGCACCGCGCTAAGCGCCTTGGGGTAGTAGCGACCACCCGCCCGCTCTAAGGCTTCCGCCCAGCCCCAATCAAACACATACTCACCATAAGAGTGATGTTTACGGTACATCGGCAACGCCGCGACGAGCTGCCCCTCCTGCCATACACTCAGGTGACAAGGCTCCCAACCAGTGGCCACACTGACGGAACCACTGGCCTCCAGCGCCTGTAAAAAAGCATGGCGTAAAAAGGGCTGATCTTTATCGACGAGCGAATCCCACTGGCTTGCGGCTACTGCTTCAATGGTGGGTAGAATAGTGATCGACAGTGGGTGTAACGACATAGCACCTTCCTGAGAATGTTGGGCCAAAAGAATGTGCGGGGCTAATTTGCGGGCTTCAGGCAATTTTGCGGGACTTGCGCAATAAACATAACCATTGCCACTTTACACTAACCAAAAGCAGTTGCGGCTCTTACCTGTACTGCTTATCACCCCGCCGATAGTGGCGTACAAGGAGAGGCCATGAAGCGCGATCTAAAGAGTGACTTCCAAGCGCAGCGTCAAGCTGCCGATCAAATGCCCTACCCGACGCTAACAATTCGACGTGACCGGTTAGCCCGCTTAGCGCGTATGACCAAGCATCATCGGCTTGAGATTATCCGGGCAATCCAAACGGATTTTGGCCAGCGCAGTGACGTAGAAATACGAATGGCCGAAATCAGTGCTGTGGTGCACGCTATTCGCCACGCAAGACTCCATCTATGGCGCTGGATGCGCCCTCGAGCAGTCAGCATGCCGTGGCGACTACTGCCTGCACGTGCCCGAACCGCGCCTCAACCGCTGGGCGTTGTAGGCGTAATGTCACCTTGGAACTATCCCTGGAGCTTAGCGCTAATGCCAGTGGTCGACGCATTTGCAGCGGGTAATATAGTGATGCTCAAGCCCAGCGAACACTCGCAAGCTACCAGCGCCCTGCTTAAACGGCTGGTGCCGCAATACTTCACGCCCGAAGAATTCAAAGTGGTGGATGGCGATGTCGAGGTATCACGTCGCTTTAGCGAGTTGCCGTTCGATCACTTAGTATTCACCGGCTCTACCGAGGTGGGTCGCCAGGTAGCGCAAGCGGCTGCGGCGAACTTGACGCCTACGACACTTGAACTGGGCGGCAAGTCGCCCGCGATCGTGGCAGGCGATGCGGATTTCGGCAAAGCAGCAGCAGATATTATTTTTGGCAAAGGCATGAACGGCGGGCAGACCTGCATTGCTCCTGACTACGTGCTGGTAGAGAGCCGCCATATCAGCGCCTTGACCAAGGCGCTAAGCGATGCCATTCAGCGTCAGCGACCCGATGACCACGCGGCCACTCATGCAATTAACGCGGCTCACCAACAGCGGCTAGATGACATGTTAGCGGAAGCCCGCAACCACGGTTGCAGAATCATTGATCACGGCCCCCACGCACCCGCCCTGATTATCGACCCCCACCAGACCCTGCAAGTGATGCGTGAAGAAATTTTTGGTCGCTACCTACCCGTCATCGGTGTTAGCGATATACCGGCCGCACTGAACTATGTGAATGCCCGGCCTCACTCATTAGTACTCTATGCTTTTACACGCGATAAAGGCTTGCAGCAGCAGATGCTGCAATTGACTCGCTCAGGGGCGTTGGTTTTTAACGCCACGCTTCTCCATCACGCAGTACCGAACCTGCCCTTCGGCGGCGTCGGCGAGAGCGGCATGGGTGCCTACCATGGGCGCCCTGGCTTTGAGCGTTTTAGCCATTTACGCGGCGTGTTTTATCAAGCTAAACGTTCACCTAGTCGTGTGCTTTACCCGCCTTACCGGCGCTGGTTAATGAAACTACTGGGTCTTGGTTAAAGATTAAGGGCGAATAACCGATATTTAATGACCTATTGGTAATCAAACCTTATGTTATATTTCATTAATTCTCTTCTTTGGAATGAAAATACAAGCCCCACACGGGCCAATCTTCGCTGGCGTATACCATTACTCAGCTGGCGCATAGCGTGGGCTGCGACGTAGTGGCAGAAGGCATCGAGAACTCCGCCCAAGCGGCGCATTTAAGCTCCATCGACTGCGAAGCCGCTTCTTTCGACTACTCACATGGAGGCCGTTAATGGCTCATGACTTACTTGACCGCTTACGCGAACGTTTAGAAGAACTCAACCGCTCGGAGCGTAAAGTCGCCAATGTAATTCTTGAAGACCCTACGGTCGCCACCAGCCTTAGCATTGCCAGCTTGGCTCAGGCGGCAAGCGTAAGTGAGCCTACGGTTAACCGTTTTTGCCGTAACTTTGGTGCTAAAGGCTACCCGGATTTCAAAATCAAACTCGCCCAGAGCTTAGCCGGCGGCACACCCTACGTCACCCGCGCCGTGGAGCCTGGCGACTCCGCCACTCAGTACACTCACAAAATTTTTGGCGCCACCATCGCCGCCCTTGATGAAGCTCAGCGCGAAATCGACATGGCCGCCATTGAGCGCATGGTCGACTACCTCACCCAGGCCAAGCAGATTCACATTTTTGGTTTGGGCGCATCCGGCGCGGTAGCCCAGGATGCCCAACATAAATTCTTCCGTTTTAATCTACCGGTGATGGCCTACATTGATGTACTGATGCAGCGCATGGTGGCCGCCGCCTGCCATACCGGGGACGTAGTGGTGATTATCTCCTACACCGGTCGCACGCGAGAGCTGGTGGATATCGCCCGCCTCGCACGGGATGCAGGCGCCGTGGTACTCGGTATTACGGCACCCAACTCCCCCCTAGCGAACGAATGTACCGCTACGCTGGATGTCGCCACGCCTGAAGACACCGATCACTATATGCCGATGACCTCCCGGGTGATCCAATTAACGCTAATCGATGCACTGGCCACGGGCGTGACCTTGAGACGTGGCGAAGACTTTCTCCCTCACCTAAAGAAAATCAAAGACAGCCTGCGTGACACACGTTTTCCGGTGGAGAAACCCGGCAAGTAAGCGGTAAAGCCTGAAGCGTTAGCTGACGGCGGTAGTGACGGTAATCTCCACTTTCAGCTCATCAGAGGGCATCGGTGCACAGACACAGGTGCGTGCTGGCGCATAGCCTTCCGGTACCCAGGCATCCCACACCTCGTTCATGGCGGCAACGTCGTTGCCGTCTTTTAAGTAAATCGTCGCGCTCAGCAATTGCTCACGGCTTGAACCAATCTCTGTTAACAACGCGTCTACCCGTGCCAGCATGCTTTCGGTCTGGGCCGTAATATCACCATTGCGGGCCTCGGGGCCAGCTACTTGGCCACACAGATAGGCAACGCCCTGGTGAATCACCGCACGGCTCATGCGGGCTTTTGTATCGTGTCGCTGAATGGTCACAGTCTGAACTCCTAACAGGTTTAAAAAAGTCAGTCTAAACCGCTTGGCTAACCCCTGACCATGGCTTCTTGATCAGAAGAGCCGATCGGTGGGCACCGGGCGATGCTCAAAGACCCGTCGCAGCACAAAGCTGGTGTGTGCGCCCGTCACCCCTTCAATGCGGTTAATCACGTGGAGTAGCAGGTGCTGATAGTCGTCCATATCGCGCACCAAAATCTTGAGCTGAAAATCCGCTGCCTGGCCGGTAATAATCAAGCACTCGATGACGTTGGGTATCTCACGGATATGGCGCTCAAAATTATCGAAGCGTTCCGGCGTATGTTGGTCCATGGAAATATGCAGTAACGCCATTAGCTGATAACCCAGTTGGCGGGCGTCCACCTCAGCGCGATAATGCACTATTAAGCCGTGCTCCTCCAAAGCACGTACTCTGCGTAAACAGGGCGAAGGCGAAAGCCCGATTCGATCGGCCAGCTCTTGGTTACTGATCCTCCCCTCCTGCTGCACTATATCCAAAATGTGGCGATCAAAACGGTCCAGCACCAGTGGTGATACCGGCATAACGAGCAGCTCCTGCCAAAAAATAAACCATTAAAGAAATTAAATGCCAATTATTGCGCCACCAACCCTATTTTCGCAAGAACCTAGCGCAGCAAACCCCTTACACTAGGGGAACTGCCAAAAGCAGCGAATTATCAATACGGCCGCCACAAGCAGCCGATCTCCATAACGTCACTATGTTCTGGAAGCCGCTATTTTCTGTAAGACCTCTACTTTAGGAACACCGCTATGCCTGCTTTCGATCATCGCAAATATCGCCCTGCGCCCCGTGTCCCCGCTTTCAATCGCCAATGGCCGGATCGTGATCTTGATCGCGCCCCGATCTGGGTGAGCGAAGACCTACGCGACGGCAACCAGGCGTTACTAGAGCCGATGACCGTTGAGCAAAAACAGCGCTTCTGGCATCAGATCGTGAAAGTGGGCATTAAGGAAGTGATGGTTGGATTTCCCTCGGCCAGCCAACCCGACTATGACTTCGTACGCTGGCTGATCGAAGAGGACCAAATTCCCGAAGACGTCACGATTGCCGTACTGGTGCAGTGTCGTGAACATCTGATTGAAAAGACCTTTGCCTCGCTGGTAGGCGCCAAGCGCGCCATTGTTCACCTGTATAACTCCACCTCCACCATTCAGCGCGAGCGAGTGTTTGAGATGGATCGTGCTGGCATTATTGATATCGCGGTACAGGGGGCGACCTGGGTCAAGACCTACGCTGACCAATACCCCGAGATCGAATGGTGTTTCGAGTACACCCCGGAAAGTTTTTCCAGCACTGAGATCGATTTTTCGCTGGAGATCTGCGAAGCAGTAATGGATGTGTGGCAGCCAACGCCGGACAACAAATGCATCCTCAACCTGCCGACCACAGTAGAAGTGGCTGGGCCGCACCATCACGCTGACCAGATTGAGTACTTCTGCCAGCATATTAGCCGCCGCGACAGTGTGATTATCTCGGTACATACGCACAACGATCGTGGTGGTGCGGTGGCTTCTGCTGAACTCGCCTTGCTGGCCGGTGCCGAGCGGGTAGAAGGCACCCTGCTGGGCAATGGTGAGCGCACGGGCAACATGGATATCGTCACATTGGCGATGAATCTCTACAGCCAAGGCATCGACCCCGAGCTTGATCTGTCCAACCCCGATGAAATCATTCAAGTGGTTAATGAGTGCACCGGTATTGCTATGCATCCGCGCCACCCCTGGGTAGGCGAAATGGTCTATACCGCCTTCTCAGGCAGCCACCAGGATGCGATTCGCAAATCGCTCAAGCATCAAAAAGCCGGCGAGCCATGGCAAGTAGCCTATTTACCCATCGACCCGCACGATATCGGGCGCGATTATCAGGCGGTGATTCGCGTCAATAGCCAGTCTGGCAAAGGCGGCATGGCCTTCCTGCTTGAGCGCGACTACGGCATTAATCTACCGCGCTGGATGATGCTGGCCTTGGCGCCTTACGTGCAGCAAGAGAGCGAAAAGCGCGCCAGTGAGCTTTCAAGCGAAATGATTCGCCAAGTAATGTTCAATAATTTCACCCAGGAAGTGCCCTTATCACTGATCGATTACCAGCTCTCCAAAGGAAAGCAGGAAGGCATTGAAGTCACGCTACAACAGGGCGATGAGTTGCTTCACCTGTCTGGCAAGGGCAACGGCGCGATGTCCGCGTTTACCGACGCGTGGCAACGCCATTCTGGCAGCAGTGTAGGGATTATTGATTACAGCGAGCACTCCCTCGGTGCCAGCAGTGAGGCCAATGCGATTGCCTTTGTGCAGCTCAATATCGATGGCCAGCGACTCTGCGCGGTGGCCGAGGATAGCGACACCGTGAGTGCATCGCTTAAGGCGCTGCTATCCGGCATTAACGCAGCCCAGGCAACTGAACAGCACCAGCAGAAAGAGGCTGCTGTCGAAGCGTAAGCTTCCAGGATTTTGGGGCTAATCGGCACACTCAATGCATTTCAGCACTAACGGGTCCCAAGTGAGGCGTTTGGCTCCAATCCATTCGCCGCACTCGATACACTCGCCAAAGCTTTCACTCTCGATGCGTTGTAGGGCAGCGGTAATCTGCTTCAGCTTTAGCTGACGGCGCTGCTCACCTGCTTTGGCCATCGCCTGCCCCTGCAGCGCATCCATACGCGACAGCCGACCCACCGACGTTTGATCCAACATCACCGTATCCCGGGAGTCTTCACTGTTGGCGCTCTCCTCGCGAAGCGTGGTGTCGAGTGTTAGCAGTTTCTCACGGATAACGGCTATATCCACCTCAGGGTGATTCATCTGCGTCTCCAGTTGGCCTACAATCATTTACCAACAATCGTTAACCTACTAATTTGTTTGATCGCGTAAGGGATTATTCGATGGGCTATCGCACCCTGCTGCGCGATCACCGCAGCGTACTCAGTATCGCTTTTCTAGCGATGTTTAGCTCAAGCCTTGGGCAGAGCTACTTTATTGGCCTTTTTCAAGCCCCCCTTTCAGACCACCTGGGGCTTAGTGTCGGCCAGTTTGGCACCGCTTATGCTGTGGTTACGCTGATAGCGGGTTTTTGCATGCTGCGCTTTGGACCCTCCATTGACTGGATCAACCCACGGCGTTTCGCAGCAATCATATTGTCGCTGCTATTAACCGGCGTTGTGCTGCTTACCTTATCGCCCTGGTGGTGGCTGGGGATAGTCGGCCTTGGCATAGTGCGGCTATGCGGCCAGGGTATGTTGACCCACTTGGGCAACACGCTCGCCGCTCGTGAGTTTTCCACCATGCGCGGCCGTGCCATTGGGCTGGCTAATCTAGGCATTCCACTAGGCGAAGCGCTGCTACCCCCATTGGTAGCGGCGGCGCTTATCTGGAGCAGTTGGCAAACTTTTTGGTGGCTGCTGTGCGGCACTATTGCACTTCCCTGGCTGTGGCTGTTAATGAAAGCCCCCTGGCCCAGTGCACCGGGCGTTAAACCAACCAAACAAACACCCCACGGCCCTCGCCCCTTTCGTGATAAACGCTTTTGGTTGTTGCTGCCTCTGTTAATGTCCTTGCCTATCACCATGACAGGTCTGTTTATTTATCAAGCGCAGCTAACCGAAGCACTCGACAGTTCGCTGACGATTTATGCACTGGCGCTGACCGGCATGGGGATCGCCAAGCTGCCGGGGGCGTTACTAGGCGGCCGTTGGGTCGATAAATGGGGGCCCGCGAAGCTAGCGCGTCTTTACTTATTGCCCTACGCCTTCGCTATGGTGATGGCGTTAACCTTCGGCGGCAATATCAGCGTTTGGGGGTTAATGGTCGGTGGCGGGTTGGCCATGGGCGCCCAGGAACTTATTGCCTCTGGCCTGTTGATCAAGCTGTGGGGGGCTGAGCATCTTGGCAAGGTTCGCTCAGCCCTTAGCGCGTCCATGGTGTTCTCCACCGGCATTGCGCCTGCGGTACTGGGGTTAGCCCTTGGCGCAGGAGCGCCCTTTTATACGCTTTTATTTGGCATGTTGGTGTTTATCATTGCCGGTTGGCTATTGGCCCAGCGCGTGCTGCGTGAAGCCGCCAACAGCACGGCCGAGCAATAAATAGCAAGCAATGAAAATGAGCGCTCAAGAAGGCTCAGCGCAAAATTAATACCGGCAACTGGGCTTTACGTAGCATTGCCGTGGTAGTGCTGCCAACCAATAGGTGACGAATGCGGGAGTGGCCATAGGCGCCCATTACCAGCATATCGATACTATGCTCCTGCTTATAGGTTCGCAGCGTCTCTTCCACTTCGCCCGCGCGAATAGCCCCTTCGGCGGTGTGCCCGGCTTCGCGTAAGGTTTCCAGTGCCCAGTTTAACTGAGAGCGGTTTTCAGCCGTTTCCGCGCCCACAATCACTACGTGGCAGGTGGCGCCTTCAAACAGAGGGCTCTTGGCCAGCATTTCCACACCTTTACGCGCAGTGTTGCTGCCATCGAACGCCATCAACACGTTGTGCGGCGCCGTAAACTGTTTAGGCACCATCAGAATCGGCCGGTGTATTTCCCTTACCACACGCTCAAGGTTGGCCCCCAAATGCCCGCTTGCCTGATGCGCCTTCTCCCCACGCTTACCCACTACCAGCAAGCGCACTTCTTTTTCATTCTCGACCAGTGTTTCCACCAGGGTGCCGTTGCGCTGTAAGCATTGCGGGTCAGCAATGCCAGCGTTAATCGCTCGCTCTTTGGCGGTGTTTAGCAACAGGCGGCCTCGCTCACGGGAAACTTTTGCGTGCTGCTCTTCAATGTCAGAAAGTTTTTCCAACAGGTGCTCCCGAGTACCTAATCCTAAGTTTCCGGTTAAGTCGGGCTCGGCGAGCTGAGCATGGTTATCCACGGTATGAATAAAGCTGAGTGGAGCATTTAGCGCTTTAGCGGCCCAGACCGCATAATCACAAACGCCTTCTGAAAACTGTGAGCTATCAATAGCGGCCAACACGCGATCTGACATGAGTTACCTCTCCTTGAGCGGGTGCATTATTGTTATATTCTCCTCCTTTTCTACACGAACTCATTGACGCGTGACACCCTAAAACGTACTTGATCCAACTTCTATCCTTCGTATGACCGCATGCTACACTTAGCGGCCTATTGAAGTGGGCGCCTGAGGTAACGGCATGGAGTATGGCCTAATAAACGTACTGTTAGTCGCAATAGGCGGCGCGATAGGCGGCATGGGACGGTTTGCGGTATCAAATTTACTCGCCCGCTATTTAGGCAAGGCCTTTCCCTGGGGAACCCTGGCGGTTAACGCCAGCGGCGCCTTTCTCGCCGGGTGGCTACTGGGCAGCCTAGGCATAGCCAGCGCTCCTTCCTCTTTATGGCTGTTTACGGTGACTGGTTTGCTGGGCGGCTACACCACCGTTTCCTCTTTTAGCTTACAAACCATAGAACTATGGCAGAACGGCCAAACGTTGCGCGCCAGCATTAATATTGGCGTCACATTGCTTTTGGGCCTCGCCATGGTGACGCTTGGTTGGCTATTGTCAGGAGCGAGCTTATGAGTGCCTGGAAAGCGTACCTTGCGGTGGGTATCGGCAGCGGTGTGGGCAGCGTTCTACGTTACGGCGTTTCGCTGTTATCGCAAGCGGCACTGGGCGGCTATTTTCCTTGGGGAACACTCATCGTCAATGTACTGGGTTCTTGTTTAATCGGCTGGTTGGCTGCCACCCTCTCGCGCGCACCTCACAGCCCACTCGCGCGCTTGCAACCGTTACTGGTCGCCGGGTTTTGCGGCGGATTTACCACCTTTTCGCTGTTTAGCTTAGAGACGCTGTATCTGGTGCAGGTGGGTAAACCAGCAATGGCGCTGGTGTATATCGTGTTCAGCCTGCCGCTTTGGCTGGGCGCCGCCTTGGTGGGTGAACGCATGGCGCTTTCTCGTTAGCAAAACCGTCAGTCAAAGGACGAGCCAATATGCGCGACCAGATGGAAAAGCATCAGTCTTGGCTTTATCTGATATCCATTAGTTTGGGGTTAGCGTTAGGCGCTTGGGCGCCGGAATTTGCTAAGCGGCTAGAACAGCTAGTATGGCCTTTGTTAGCGGTGCTGCTTTACACTACTTTTACTCAAATTCCCTTACTGCGTATTGCGACAAGCTTTAAAGATAGCCGCTTTATGGCAGCGCTAATGGTGGGTAACTTTATTGCCATACCCGCCTTTTTAGCGCTAACCGTTATATGGCTTCCGCTTGCCCCGGCGGTGATGGCAGGTATTTTACTGGTACTGCTGGTACCCTGCACCGATTGGTTTATCACCTTCACGCACTTAGGCAAAGGCGATAGTGCCAGGGCGGTTGCTGCCACGCCCTTATTGCTGTTAGTGCAGATGGTTGCGCTACCTATTTATATGTGGCTATTTTTAGGCAGTGAGTGGTTTCAGCTAACGTTTTCTATAGAGCTGCTGATTGCGTTCACAGGGCTTATTCTCACGCCATTAATACTCGCTTGGCTGACCGAGTACCTTGCCCAACGTCACCGAGTGATTACACGCAGCGTTACCTCTATGGGACTACTGCCAGTTCCGTTATTGGCGTTAGTGGTGTTTATAATTGCCACTTCTCAGGTCAACGCAGTGTTCGGTCTTAGCGACGTATTGGCTCAGGTCGTCTTTATTTTCGTGGGTTTCTTAATTTTCGCTGCACTACTGGGTAAAGGGCTCGGCAAGCTGTTTGTACTGCCACCCAGTAGCGCCAGAACCCTGGCCTTTAGCTTTGGCACGCGCAACTCCTTTGTGATGCTGCCTATTGCATTGACGCTGCCCAGCGCGTGGCAACCAGCGGTGGTGGTGATTGTTTTCCAATCACTGGTAGAGCTCTTCGGCATGGTGGCTTTCTTACGCTGGGTGCCCGGCAAATTGTTACCAGAGCGCGCTGTTAACTAACGCGGTGATAGCCCCCAAGCACACCTTGCTTGCTCATCACCAACTGCCAAAGATGGATTTCCCTGGCTCGGAAAGCACCAGCGCAACTTAATAAGTAGTAGCACCACATGCGATAAAAACGCTCGCCATACTGGGCTTTAAAGGTTGGCCAGTGAGCCTCGAAATTACGATACCAAGCCATCAGCGTCCGATCGTAATCCGCCCCAAAATTATGCACATCCTCTACGACGAAAAGCGCTTCAGCGGCATCCATGATTTTGCCTAACGTGGGCAGCTCCCCATTGGGAAAAATGTACTTATCAATCCATGGGTCGGTGACTGTATTACTCAGGTTTTTTCCAATGGTATGTAACAAAAATAGCCCGTCATCTTTTAAGCAGCGGTTGGCCACGGTCATGAATTCACGATAGTTTTTATGCCCGACGTGCTCGAACATACCGATGCTGACAATACGGTCAAACCGTTCATGCTCATTGCGGTAATCCTGTAACCGAAACTCAACCGGCAAGCCTTTTTTAATCAGCCGTTGTCCAAACTCTGCTTGCTCTTTCGAGATGGTAAGACCTACGCATTCAACACCGTATTGCTCGGCAGCGTAGGCCATAAAACTGCCCCAACCACAGCCGATATCCAGCACCCGCATGCCGGGTTTTAGCTCCAGTTTGCGGCAGATGAGATCCAGCTTTGCTTCCTGGGCTTGATCAAGAGTTTTGGCATCTTTCCAGTAACCACAGGTGTATGTCATACGCTGATCAAGCATGGCTGCATAAAAATCATTGCCCAGATCGTAATGCTTTTCGCCCACTTCCCATGCGCGCTTAATCGTTTGACGGTTCAGCAGACGCGAACGTAATGAGTAATACATCAACTGAGTAGGCTTGATACGCTGCCCGAGCTGGGCACGCATCAATCGATAAAACAGTTCGTCCAGCTGTTCAGCGTCCCACTCCCCTCTCATATAGCTTTCGCCAAGCCCTAGGTTACCTCGCGAAAGGGCGCTATCGATAACGCCGGGTACTTTTAGCTGTATGTCCCAGGGCCGACGACCATCCAGTTGAATATCGGCTTGAGCCAGCAACTCGACGACAAAACGATGGGAAGGAGAGGCTTCATCGAACCCAACAGGGACAGCTCTTTCTAAGATCGGCATATTCAAGGCAGGCTCCCCGCACTTTTCCAATGAGTGGATAAGAAACAACCTGCCTATTAGCATAGAACCGCATGGCAACATTAGCTTAGTTAAATGAACGTCTTTAACGCCGGTTAAGTACAAAAAAACCGGCCTTCTCAGTTTGAGGAGGCCGGCTTAAAAGCAACACAAGTATCGTTACCGCAGTATCAAAACAGGAATTCGACTACCACGTAGCATGGCCGTGGTTGTACTACCTACCAGCAAGTGGCGAATACGCGAGTGTCCGTAGGCGCCCATCACAAGCAGGTCAATGCCGTGCTCTTTTTCATAGGCTTGTAGAGCCTCGTCCACCTCGCCAGCACGAATAGCGCCCTCGGCTTGATGGCCCGCTTCGCGCAACGTACTTAGCGCCCACTCAAGCTCGGAGCGGTGTTCCGCCGTTTCTGCCCCCACAATCAACACATGACACTCTGTGCCTGCAAACAGCGGTGAACGGGCCAGCATTTCCACACCTTTACGGGCGGTTTTACTGCCATCAAAAGCCATTAATATTTTTTCAGGACGCTTGAAGGTTTTCGGCACCATCAGGATCGGGCGGTGCATTTCACGCACCACCCGCTCTAAATTAGAGCCAAGATGGCCACTGGCTTGGTGAGCGGTTTCACCGCGCTTACCTACCACCAGCAAGCGTACGTCTTTTTCAAGCTCTACTAACGTTTCAACCAGAGCACCGTTGCGCTGGCGAGTGATGGGATCGCTGACCCCATCTTCTATCGCCCGTGCTTTGGCAGCTTCCAACATTAGCTTGCCCTGCTCGCGGTTTACCTTCGCACGTTGCTCATCAAGCTCAGAAAGCTCTTTCATCAGTCTTTCGCGGGCACCGAAGTGCAGATTACCGGAAAGATTCTGCTCTTCGGGGGCTTCGGAATGATTGTCGACCACATGCACAAAGGTTAACGGTGCAGCCATGGCCAAGCTTGCCCAGGCGGCATAATCGCAGACGCCTTCGGAAAACTGGGAGCCGTCAATAGCGGCTAATACCTGATCTGTCATGTTGCGCTCCTTGCGTTAGTTAGTGGCCGCCCATCAACTTTTCAACCGCTTCGGGGTCGTTATGAACCGCATAACGATCCACCACCGTTGCGCTGGCTTCGCTCAAGCCCACCATTTCTACCTCGGTACCTTCACGGCGGAATTTAATCACCACGCGATCCAAGGCCTGTACGGCGGTAATGTCCCAGAAGTGTGCACGGGAAAGGTTGATGGTGACTTTATCGATACTCTCTTTGAAGTCAAAAGCGCCGATAAATCGCTCGGATGAGGCAAAAAATACCTGACCAACGACTTCGTATTCACGCTCTTTACCCGGTTCGATTTCTTTGGAGCCGATATACATAATATTGCCGACTTTGTTGGCAAAGAACATCGCCGCCAGCAGCACACCAACAAAGACGCCAATCGCCAGGTTGTGAGTACCCACAGTCACGACAACTGTCGCCACCATAACGATATTGGTGCTTAACGGGTGTTTCTTCAGGTCGCGAATCGACTCCCAGCTAAAGGTACCGATCGATACCATAATCATTACCGCTACCAATGCCGCCATCGGTATCTGCGAGACCCAATCCGCCAGGAAGACCACCATCAACAGCAGCGCAATACCGGCAATTAAGGTAGAAGTACGACGACGACCGCCGGATTTAATATTGATCACTGATTGACCAATCATGGCGCAGCCCGCCATACCGCCAATTAAACCAGCACCGATATTGGCAATGCCCTGGCCTTTACACTCGCGGTTTTTATCGCTTTTGGTATCAGTGAGATCATCGATGATCGTTGCGGTCATCATCGACTCAAGCAGGCCTACCACTGTCAGCATTAGTGAATAAGGCAGGATAATCATCAGGGTTTCGAAGTTCAGAGGCACATCGGGCCACAAAAACATCGGTAGGCTATCGGGTAGTTCACCCATATCACCAACGCTTCGGATCTCCATGCCGGTCAGCATGTACACGGCGGTGAGTACAACAATACATACCAGTGGCGAAGGGATCGCTTTGCCTATGACTGGCACATAGGGAAAGCCATAAATAATAGCTAAGCCCGCAATGGTCATGGCGTATACATGCCAGGTAACGTCGGTTAATTCAGGTAGCTGGGCCATAAAAATAAGAATGGCCAAGGCGTTAACGAAGCCTGTGACCACCGAACGCGATACGAAGCGCATCAGCTCAGCAAGCTTTAGATAACCTGCCACAATCTGTAGCACACCGGTAAGCAGCGTGGCGGCCAGCAGGTATTCTAAACCGTGCTCTCTCACCAGCGTAATCATCAATAGCGCCATGGCGCCCGTTGCTGCGGAAATCATGCCGGAGCGGCCGCCGGTAAAGGCGATAATCACACAGATAGCAAACGAGGCGTAAAGGCCGACCTTAGGGTCAACACCGGCAATAATTGAGAACGCGATGGCTTCGGGAATTAGCGCAAGGGCCACGACAATCCCCGCAAGGGCGTCGCCCTTGAGGTTGGAAAGCCAAGATTGTTTAAACTTTTCGTACATGCGATGGGTCCATGATTTTGGGTTAACGATAAGCCAAAAGCGGTCTAACAGCGCAGCCAACAAAGGGCAGCACCGCCAACACATTGGCACGCTGGGATAATCAGCTTGTTGTTTTTAAATAGTGGAGAGCTAGCGTTAGGTACTGCTACGTTCACGTACTAGGAAACCCAGCACTGAAGAACTAAATACCAGAAAGCGATGACAGCACAGTGAAAGCGCTATCAGCACCTTTTAAAGGAGGGGGCGTCTGGTTAGGGTGGAGTCATCAACCCTGAAAAAAGATGTGTAGATGCAGTCATTGGCAGAGATTCTTTTACAGAAAACCTTTTGCAGAAAGTCCAGGTGCGGCAAAGTGACGTATCCTACCAGCAAACCTGGCGCATTGCACCCAACGTCTTATGCTGCCAACGAGGCCCACCCACTAGGCAATCAACCACTACTTTAGGCAGAGTGACCACAGGTTCATTTTTAACGTACCATTGCGCCACCAAATGAGACATTGATTCCCAACTTTTCACGTTGAAGCGGTACTTTTTTTATTTTGAAGATAAGTGCCGAATAAGCCTTACGCTAAAAGAGGAGTAGCACATGAGCCAATCTATTGCAGTCATCAAGGGCGACGGCATCGGCCCTGAAATCATGGATGCCACGCTGCGTGTCCTTGACGCGCTAGATTGTGGCTTAACGTACCAGCATATTGATGCTGGCTTAGGCGCCCTTGAAAAGCATGGCACGCTGATTCCCCAGGAATCGCTGGATGCCATTGAAAAATACGGCATTGCGCTTAAAGGCCCCCTCACGACGCCGATTGGCAAGGGCTTCTCCTCAATTAACGTACAGTTGCGCCGTCACTTTGATCTTTACGCCAACGTGCGCCCCGCTATTAGCTTCCCCGGCACTAAATCGCGCTACGACGACATCGATATGATCACCGTGCGCGAAAACACCGAAGGCGCCTATCTTTCCGACGGTCAGGAGATGATTGACGACGGCAATACCGGCATTTCGGTCATCAAAGTCACCCGCAAAGGGTCCGAGCGTATTGTGCGCTATGCTTTTGAGTTGGCTAAAAACAATGGCCGCAAAAAGGTCACCGCGGTACACAAAGCCAATATCATCAAAACCAGCTCAGGGCTGTTTTTGGACGTTGCGCGTGAAATAGCTAAAGAGTACCCCGAGATCGAATTCCAGGAGATGATCGTCGATAACGCCTGCATGCAGCTGGTGATGAACCCACACCAGTTTGATGTCGTGGTCACTACCAACCTGTTTGGCGATATTCTCTCTGACCTATGCGCTGGATTAGTCGGCGGCTTGGGCCTGGCTCCTGGAGCGAACATCGGGGAAAAAGCGGCGATTTTTGAAGCCGTCCACGGTTCAGCACCGGATATCGAAGGTAAAAACATCGCCAACCCTTGCGCCTTGCTGCTAGCCGCCGCACAAATGCTGGACCACCTGAGCATGAACGAAAAAGGCGACGCAATCCGTCAGGGTATTCGTACCGTGCTGGAAACCCGCCGCGACATGGTCACCCCGGATATGGGCGGAACCGGCAGCACCGATTCCTTTGCCCAGGCGTTAGTGGAGTATGTGCAAGGATAACCAAGGGTAACGGCGCTTGCGCTCAACTACGCTCCAATGTCGTTAAAGCGGTAACGCAATAAGTGCAATGCATTGAGGGTGACCAGCACGGTCGCCCCAGTGTCGGCCATTACGGCGACCCACATCCCCGTTATTCCCAGCGCGGTAGAGACCAAAAATAGTGCCTTAAAGCCAAGCGCCAGCGCCACGTTGGTTTTAACGTTGCGCATGGTCACCCGAGAGAGGGCGATCATTTCGGCAATCCCGCTTACCCGGTTTTTAAGCAGCGCGGCATCGGCAGTTTCAAGTGCCACATCGGTGCCACTGCCCATCGCGATGCCCACTTCTGCCGCTGCGAGCGCTGGGGCATCATTAATGCCATCGCCTACTTTGCCTATTGGGCCAAGTCCTTGTGCTTGCCATTGGCGCACGCGCTGCGCTTTATCTTCCGGCATCAGCTCGCCTTCCGCTTCAATCTCCAGTCGTTCGGCGATGACAGCCACACTGCGGGCATTGTCTCCACTGAGCATGATGGCTTGTACGCCCAAGCGCTCTAACGCTTGGAGGCCCCTGCGAGCATCTTCACGCGGCTCATCGCGTAATGCGATGAGTCCCAAAGGACGCTCTCCCTCTATCAGCACCGCTAAACTTTTGCCCTGCGCTTCCAGCGTGGCAATGCGTGCTTCCACCTCATCAGAGCGCTGGGAGAAGCGCTGCAAGTAGCGTGGGCTCACCAGGATTAACTCACGTCCTTCCACCTGCCCGGCAACGCCCTGCCCTGCTAATGCTCGAGCACCTTGCACTGTCGGAATCTTTTCCCCCATCTGTTGGCGAGCATAGTCACTAATCGCGATGGCGAGCGGGTGACTTGCCCCCTGTTCGAGGGCAGCGGCAAGCCGCAATACATCGGCGGCACTACTGTCATCGGCCAGACTCTCCACCTCAGTGACCGCGGGGGTGCCCGCCGTCAGCGTACCGGTTTTATCCAAGGCGACGCGTTTGAGCTTACCTAACTGCTCTAATACCGCCCCGCCTTTCATTAATAGGCCATGCCGAGCACCTACCGATAACCCGGCAGCAACCGCCGCGGGGGTCGAGATTACCAGCGCACAGGGGCAAGCAATCAGCAGTAGCGCCAACGCGCGGTAGATGGATTCTGACCACAGCATCGTCGACACCAGCGGCGGTACGACAGCAACCAACAGCGCCACCCCAACCACCGCTGGCATATAGTAAAATGCAAAGCGGTCAATAAAGCGCGCGACCGGTGCTTTCGCCGCCTGAGCTTCTTCCACCAGTTGAATCACACGGGCAATGGTGTTGTTTTCAGCGCTGCGGGTCACCTCCACCTCAAGCACGCCATCGAGATTAACGGTACCGGCAAACACCGCCTCGCCTTCTGCTTTCTCCCGTGGCACCGATTCGCCATTAACGGGAGACTCATCGATTGAAGAGTGACCGGCAATAATGTTGCCATCACAGGGCAATCGGTCGCCGGGGCGCACCTGTACCCGCTGGCCGGGCACAAGCGAAGCAGCGGCAACTTCGCGGGGTTCGCCCTGTTCCAATAACCGTGCGGTTGAGGGTGTTAGCTTGGAAAGCGCTGAGATACTCCGGCGCGCCTGAGCAGCGGCGACCCCTTCCAGCATTTCGCCCACCGCAAATAGGAACACCACTACCGCGGCCTCGGCGGCTGCGTTAATGGCAAGCGCCCCCAGGGCGGCAATACTCATCAGCATTTCGATGGTGAAAGGATTACCCATCTTAAGCGCCTGCCCAGCACGCTGAACAATCGGCACAAGGCCAACCACTGTCGCGGCGACAAACGGCCAAGTTCCCAGGCTAGGCCAAGCAAATTTAAGCGCCCAGGCCAATGCCAGCAGCGTCCCACTGACAAGCACTAAACGCCCTTTAGGCGTACGCCACCATGGGGCAGATTCCTTCGCGCCAGGCGTGGCCACCGACTCATCAATTACCTGATAGCCCAACGCATTGATGGTCGACTCAATTTCAGCACGCTGTAGTGTTTTCCCAGGCGGTGCTGTTAACCGCACGGAGCCCGTGACGGAACTCGCGGAAACGTGCTCAACGTGGCTTAAGCGCGTTAGCGCGGATTCAACTTTACGTTCGCAGCCGCCGCAGTCCATGCCCTGCACGCGCAAGGTCGTCGGCGCAGCCGTTGTGGATGTTGTGTTACTCATCGCATAGAGCTCCAAGTTCGTCTATCTTAGCGACAGCGTAATACCTGTAGCGACTAGAGGTTCAAGCGATGAAAGAGAATCCCCCGCAGCCCACTAGCACTGAGCGCTATATTGGCATTGGCGAACTGGCACGCGAATCAGGCTGCAAACCAGAAACGGTGCGCTATTACGAACGCATTGGCTTACTGCCTGCAGCGCCGCGTAATGAAGGCAACCAACGGCGCTATACGGCCTCGGCTATCCGTCGCTTGACGTTTATTCGCCATGCGCGAGATTTTGGTTTTTCAGTTGAGGCTGTACGAGAGCTTTTACAAATGGCGGATCACCCCGCCATGCCCTGCGGCGAGGTAGACGCATTGGCAAAGCATCATCTTGCTGAAGTTGAGGCCAGACTCGCACGGCTCACCGCAGTGCGCGATGAGCTTCAGCGAATGATTAACCAGTGTGCCGGAGGCAATATTGGCCATTGCCATATTATTGACGTGCTCAGCGATCATCGCCTTTGCCATCAAGCAGGCCCCCATGGCGGCGCGGATGTATTGCGCTAACGCTTGCTTAACCCAGCCATACATCCAGGAAGAGCATGATGACCAGCCCCATCGCCAGGCCGAAGGTGGCTTTTTTCTGATGCCCGCAGCGGTGGGTTTCGGGGATGATTTCGTGGCTGATCACATAGAGCATGGCGCCTGCAGCAAATGCCATCCCCCATGGCAGCAATATCTGAGAGACACTGACAATACTAGCGCCGAACAGGCCTCCGATAGGCTCGATTAGTCCGGTTAAGGCGGCAATCGACCAGGAACGCCACTTTGAATAACCCTCTCCCATTAAGGCAACCGCAACGGCCAGCCCTTCCGGAATATTCTGGAGACCAATACCGATCGCCAGTGGCATACCGCCCTCTAACCCATTGGCACCAAAGCCAACACCAACTGCCATGCCTTCCGGCAGGTTGTGAATAGCAATGGCAAACACAAACAGCCAGACACGACGCAGTGAGGCGGCTTCCGGCCCCTCGCGGCCCTGTGTGAAATGCTCATGGGGAAGATATTCATTAAGCAGCGCAATCGCCCCCATGCCCAACAAAATAGCCGCGCAGACAATCGCGGCGGGTACCGGGCCACCCGCATAATAAATTTCCGCGGCATCAAGCGCTGGAATAATCAGCGAGAAGAACGATGCCGCCAGCATAACACCTGCAGCAAAACCCAGCGCTAGATCGCGAAACCCTCGGCTGGGTGCTTTACCAAGCAGCACGGGCAGTGCGCCCACAGCGGTAAGTAACCCGGCAGTTAAGCTGCCCAAAAAACCTAATAACAACGTATTTTCCATGGACAACATAAACTCGGTTAGCATTTAAAAAGCATAGATAGAGAAAGACACAGCGTAGTCTAACGCAGTACCAACGCGTACTTTAACGCACTAATACCTAATGAATAAATAACGACGGCCTTCATGGACATGAGCTAAGTCCATGCGCCAAAGGCACTTACCCTAGGGATCAACCTGTCTCTTAACGCCACGCTAGAGAGTTTTAAAGTAGCCGTGACGGTTTGGCCCAGCAAAACGAAACCGACAATCCGAGTCGTGAAGCTTATCGTCTTAGACTACGTTGTGATGAACTACTTCAACCACAACGGTATGTCGAGACGATATTTCCTAACTGGGGTAACTTGATGCTCACATCACTTAATGATATTTCTCTCACGGTCGCTTTCGCCCTGTTCAGCTTTTGCGCCGTTGTCATCGGCATCATCGGTACCCGGCTAGCGGGGATTGTCGACGACCTCGCCGACCGTACTGGTCTAGGCGAGGCCATTGCGGGCGCTGTCTTACTTGGGATGGCTACCTCCCTATCAGGCATTGTGGTATCTGTCACCGCAGCCTGGACCGATAAGCCTGAACTCGCGATGAGCAATGCTCTGGGCGGCATTGCAGTTCAGACTCTATTTTTAACCATTGCCGATATGGCGCATCGACGTGCCAATTTAGAACACGCGGCAGCCTCGTTGGGAAACATAATTCAGGCGGCTCTACTATTATGTTTGCTTAGTCTATTGATGGTAGGGCGTTTTGCTCCTGAGTGGACAATCTGGCACGTACACCCTATTACGCCACTGTTATTTATTGCTTACTTATTCGGCTTACGGCTGGTTAGGAGTTCCCAGCAGCATCCTATGTGGAGCCCCGCTAGAACCCGTGAAACGCGTGAAGACCAGCCCGATGAGACACCAGGAAAGCTGACATTGATGCGGCTATGGCTCATATTTCTGGGCCTTGCTTTTACCATTGGCTTTACCGGCTGGCTGCTTGAACGCAGCGCTACGGTTATCGCGGAAGAAACGGGGCTTAGCCAAGCTGCCGTCGGTGTGCTGATGACCTCGATAGCAACATCGCTGCCTGAGTTGGTAACAACCGTCGCGGCCGTGCGCCGGGGGGCATTAACGTTGGCGGTCGCCGGTATTATTGGCGGTAATGCATTTGACACACTGTTTGCCGCCGCGTCAGATGTGGCTTATCGAGGCGGCTCTATTTATCACGCAACGCCCGATCATGTAATGTTGTGGGTTTCCATTTCAGTACTAATGACTGGGGTGCTGATGCTGGGATTATTACAGCGACAAGAACAAGGACCTGGCCGCATTGGCTTTGAAAGCATGGCAATAATCGGCCTATACCTAGTAGGAATAGCCATGCTAATGGTGAACTAATAGCTCGCAAGGCAGCGAAGTTGTATAAGAAAGGAGCGTTAACCGTGATTGGAAGTACGTTAGCAGGGATGGTGGGGGTCTTACTCATTTTGCTGGTGGTGTACGACGCCATTCGCACCACGCTATCGGTGTCCAGCTCAGGCGGCCCACTCACCAACCGGTTGGTGAGTGGCTTATGGTTTGTTCTGTTGGGTATTCACCGTCGGCAAAAAAGCCATGCCATGCTGTCCTCTGTGGGTCCATGGATAACCGTGACATTACTGATGACATGGTTTCTTGTCGCTTGGCTGGGTTGGTTTTTGCTATTTTGTAGTGCACCACAGGCAGTGGTGGTGTCCACTACAAAGGCCACCGCTAGCTTAATTGAACGCGCCTACTATACGGGCTATACCCTCACGACGCTGGGCTATGGTGACTATGTCCCAGGCACTGATGGTTGGCGAACTCCCCCCGTCATTGCAGCTGCTAATGGTTTTTTTCTTTTTACCCTGTCTATTACTTATATTCTCAATATCATCACAAATGTTATTCAGAAACGCCAAACAGCCTTGTCTATCAACGCACTGGGAAGGGACCCAAGGCAAATAATCGCCGCTACTAACGATGATGGAAAATTTGCAACGTTAGTAAGCCAACTCCAGCCGTTACAACAATCAATTAGTACGCTAGGCCAGCAGCATTTAGCCTATCCAATCCTGCACTATTACCATAGTGAGTCGAGCAGCAAAGCGCTTTCGCTAGCGATCGCAAGGCTTTATCAAGCCATCTCCCTTGTCTACTTTGCCAGTCCAAAGCTAGATACCACTACCCGTGAACAGTTATCAATCTTCCAAAGGGCACTTGAGCAATTTCTTGACACACTCGGCGGCACCTTTATCCAGCCTAACCATAATATTCCTCACATTCCTGAGCTTAACGGATATGCTGAATTACCAGGGTTTGATAAATCGAGTACTGAAATGCACGACTATTTAGCGTCGCTGCCCTACCAGAAAATATTGGTAGCTTACGTCCAGAAGGATGGCTGGGACTGGAAGAACGTTTGGCAAACAGAGCAAGAGTAAAAAAGAATAAAGCGTAGCGCACTCGCCGTCTTAAAATTGCTAACCCGTAATACCAAGCTCATTGCTCGCGTTTAGCGTGAGCAATGTTGCTAAGCCCGCGCCTCCTCTCCCCCTCTCGTCAATGGCTACATCGCTAGCCTCTCTTACCTAATCACCGCACCGCTCAGCGGCAGCTATAAACTCATCCGTTGTTAATTAAATAAAGCCACCTGTACTGCTTTGGTACAAAAAAGTGCTTTCATACCAAAATTCATTTACCCTTATATCTATACAAAACCTATACCAAAGAGAAAAGGGATAAATGTTAACCATTCAGCGTTTTTCATCTCACCATAGCGCCCTGATGCAACACATGGCCTGTATTTCCTTCACACCCGCTGGCATGATTAAAGAAGCGAGCCCTCCCTTTTTAAAGACCATGGGATACACGCTTAAGGAGATTGCCGGCCAACATCACCGCATGTTTTGTGATGTCGCTGAGACAGCCACTCAGGCATATCAGGATTTTTGGCGTGCTCTTGCTAGCGGTGAAAGCCGCCAAGGCACTTTTAGGCGTATAAATGCTCAGGGTAGCGATATCTGGCTAGAAGCTACCTACTTGCCGATAAAAAATCGGCGCGGCAGCGTCATTTCAATACTTAAAATTGCTAATGATATAACGGCAGCCCACCAGGAGGCAGAGCGCAAAAATGCCGTATTAGAAGCACTCGATAGCTCCATGGCGGTAATAGAATTTACCCCAAGCGGTGACATTCTTAATGCTAATCCAAATTTTGAGCGCACGATGGGTTATCGCAATGAAGAAATTACAGGCGCACATCACCAAATGTTTTGCCCTACCGACTTCTTCCAAACCAACCCAAACTTCTGGGAACGCCTTGCCCAGGGCGAGTACATGCAAGGTAAGTTTGAACGGATAAATTCTCGTGGTGACAGCGTCTGGCTTGAGGCTACCTATAATCCCATCCGTGATAGCCATGGCAATGTGGTCAAAGTCGTTAAATTTGCCACCGATATTACTCGCTCTGTTGAAGCAGCTAATTCAGCGACACGTGCCGTCACGAACGCCCAAAGTACGTCTTCTCAAACAGAACAGATTGCACAGAATGGACTTAGCCATTTACAGCGCGTTATGCAGGACTCTAAACAAGCGGCGCAAACGTTAGCAGAAGCGCAGCAGTTAATCGCCGCGCTTAATCAACAGGCGAAAAGCATCAATAGCATTACAGAATCGATTGCACAAATTGCCAATCAAACCAATCTGCTATCTCTTAATGCTGCTGTAGAAGCAGCGCGGGCAGGCGAACAAGGCCGAGGGTTCGCGGTAGTCGCCAATGAAGTGCGAGTTAAGCTCAAGTCTGGTGTATGGGAGGAGGTAGGAAGGGTGGCGTATCCTGTTGATTGATCACGACCAAGATCTCAACCAACACGAGTGGATACGCCATGGCCGATTCTACCCTCCGGACTCTTTCACAACCAGAACCCCAGGTCGCTGACCCGCTGCACGAGCTGCTGCGCCAAGGTGCCCGTGACCTGATCGCCAAGGCCGTCGAGGCCGAGTTGGCCACCTTTCTGGCGCAGTATGCCGATCAGCGGCTCGACGATGGACGCCAGGCCGTGGTCCGCAACGGCTACCTGCCCGAGCGCACGGTCCAGACCGGGATCGGGGATGTCAGCGTGCAGGTGCCCAAGGTGCGTGACCGCAGTGGCGGTGGCGCTCGCTTCAACAGCAGCCTGCTGCCGCCCTATCTGAAGCGAGCCCGCAGCATCGAGGAGTTGATCCCTTGGCTCTACCTGAAGGGGATCTCCACTGGCGACTACCAGGAGGCGCTGGCGGCACTGCTGGGCGACCAGGCCAAGGGTCTGTCGGCCAACACTGTGTCACGGCTCAAGAAGCAGTGGGAGGACGAGCATACCGAGTGGCGAAAGCGGGACCTGTCAGACCGTCGCTACGTCTACTGGTGGGCCGACGGGGTGTACAGCAACGTGCGCATGGATGACCGCCTGTGCCTGCTGGTGATCATCGGGGTCACCGAGCAGGGCCGCAAGGAGTTGGTGGCCGTCGAGGACGGCTTCCGCGAGTCGGCGGACAGCTGGAAGACCCTGCTGACAGGCCTGCGAGAACGCGGCCTGACCCAGGCTCCCAAGCTGGCGGTGGGCGACGGCGCCATGGGGTTCTGGGCGGCCCTGAGCAAGATTTACCCGGAGACCGACCATCAGCGCTGCTGGGTTCACAAGACGGCTAACGTGCTGAACAAGCTGCCAAAGTCAGTACAGCCCAAGGTCAAGGCCGACCTGCATGACATCTGGATGGCCGAGACCCGCGACGAGGCGCACAAGGCCTTCGATCGCACGCTGAAACGCTTCGAGGCCAAGTACCCCAAGGCGATGGCGTGCCTGGCCAAGGATCGGGAGGAACTGCTGGCGTTCTACGACTACCCGGCAGAGCACTGGGTGCATATCCGCACCACCAACCCGATTGAGTCGACCTTCGCCACGGTCCGCCTGCGGAGCAAGCGCAGCCGGAACTGCGGCTCCAGAGCGACGACCCTGGCGATGGTCTTCAAGCTGCTCCAGAGCGCCGAGAAGCGCTGGAAGCGCATCAAGGGGTTCAGCAAGCTGGAACTGGTCGTGAACAACGTCCGGTTCCAGGATGGAGAGCAAGTAACCGATCAGTCAGACAGGACTGCCGCCTGACCGCCATCCACCAGATTTGACTATAACTCATGAAGTGCGTCGTTTAGCCAAAGGCTCAAGCGAAGCCGTTGCAGAAATTACCCAGGTGCTTAAAGAGAATAGTGCACTAGTAGAACGTACAACCCATTCTATGCAGCAGGTAGTCGAGCAAGGGAAATCGAGCCAAACCAGCGTAGGCGAAATTGAGACTATCGTGAACGAGATACTCACCGGGGCCCGAAATGTTTCAAGTTCAATTGAGCAATTAGCGCTGGAATCCCCACGATGAGCCAATAAAAAAGCCAGCACTTTAAGTACTGGCTTTGATGCTTACCGATACTGCCTTAACGTAGCGGTGTTTTGCGCAAATACGGCAGAACTGTTTCGTATTCGCCATATTTCTGCTTAGCATCTTCATTAGAGACACTGGGCGGAATAATCACATCTTGGCCTACCATCCAGTCGGCCGGGGTAGCAACGCCGTGTTTTGCCGTGGTTTGCAGCGCATCCAGGGCGCGTAGAATTTCAGCAAAGTTACGCCCCACGGTCATGGGGTAAGTCATCGAAAGCTTCAACTGCTTATCCGGCCCGATAATAAATACCGAGCGAACCGTCGCGCTATCTGCTGGCGTGCGACCATCAGGTAAGTAGGCGTCTTCAGGCAGCATATCGAAGAGCTTGGAAACAGTCAGACTATCGTCAGCAATGATAGGGAAATTAACATCGCTACCGCATACGTTTTTAATGTCCGTGCCCCAGCGTTTGTGGTCTTCCACGCCGTCTACCGATACACCGATCACCTTGGTACCGCGTTTTTTCCACTCGTCGCTAAGGGTGGCAACGGCGCCAAACTCGGTGGTGCATACCGGTGTGAAGTCTTTGGGATGCGAAAACAGAATTGCCCAGCTATCGCCAATCCAGTCATGAAACCGTATAGGCCCTTGGCTAGTCTCGGCTTCAAAATCAGGCACGACTGCATTGATACGTAATGACATGCTTTCCTCCTTAATGGGCATTGAATACCCTAATACCTTATATGACTTACAACACCCTCACTATAGATCATTCAGTACTAAGACAGCCAGTGGTGGGACAATGTTCACTCTCGTCGCCAAGCGCGTATAAAAGCCTGGCTATCAGAAAGCAGAACGGCGCCCGAAGGCGCCGTTTTAGACCCAAAAAACAGAGCCCCTCTTCTTAGGGATTACTCACCTGTTTTGGCGTCCTTATCTTCCCGCTTAACGCGCTTTAACCACTGCTGCTTCGCGTAGTGGCGCAAATTAGCGACATTATCAGTTTCATCGACAATATCTTGGCCGAGAATGGTTTCGATGATGTCTTCAAGCGTAATCAGGCCCACAAAGGTGCCGTGTTCGTCGTATATCACACGCATATGCAAGTGATCTTTAAGCATCGAAGTAAACACTTGCTCAACATTGTGAGAGATGTCCACGCTACCAATCGGGTGCATCAGTTCGCGCATCGTTTTGGCATCGTCTGCATGGTACATATCGGCTTTATGTACATAGCCAAACGCTTGCTCGCCGTTATCCATTACCGGGAAACGCGTAAAGGGTGCTTTGCCATACTGCTCATCAAACTCTGCCACGGTCATATCGGGCAGCACCGTGATACAAACCGTACGGGGCGTCATGGCCTTGCTCACCAGGATATCGTGCAAGTTGAGCATATTGATAATGGTGCGTGACTCGTCCGCGTCCAGCACTTTTTCTTCCAGACCTACACGAGCTAGCACTTTAATTTCATCACGCAGGTCGACATCGTGCTCTGACTTACCCAGGCGGCGGGTGATCTGCTCTGACATCCAGATAAAAGGCAGCAAGCCAATGATCATCGGTTTTAAAAAGCGTGGCAAAAACGGGGACAACCCACGCCAATACGTCGCGCCAATAGTCTTGGGAATAATCTCCGACAGGATCAGAATCAGCATCGTCATGACCGCCGAGACAATGGCAATAGAGGCCTCGCCAAACACCACTGCCGCTTGGGCACCTACCGCAGTTGCCCCGACGGTATGAGCGATAGTGTTGAGCGTCAAAATAGCCGCAAGTGGCCGGTCGATATTAGCTTTTAAGTGCTTAAGCGAGGCGTGCAACTTAGGATTATCTTCTTTCTGCTTAGCAATATAACTAGGCGTGATCGAAAGAAGCGCTGCTTCAAGGATGGAACATAAGAACGAGAACGCGATTGAAAGGGTAGCAATCGTGATTAAGAGAAACATGAGGGCCTAGAGTGATGGGTTGTCTCTGGTTTATAGGGGCACCAGATAAGGAAGTCAATGGTTATCTATCGCGCACTCGCCGACTCCGTTAACTGTATTTACGTCCTAAGCGGCAACGCGGTGCCAATGGCGATGAAGATGCCGCCACAGGTGCGGTTGAATCCTCGGCCGACGCGCTTTAACCAATGGCGAATTCGGTTGGCCAACTTGGCAAGTAAGCCTTCCACAGCACATTCGATCACGATAAAAGTGCCTGCTAGGACGAAAAACTGCACCACCAGGTTACGCTGTGGGTCGATAAACTGAGGCAGAAAAGCGCTGAAAAACAGCAGCACCTTGGGGTTGGTAACCGATGCCAGAACGCCCTGACGATAAAGCTGCCAGCCGCTCGCTCGGCTTGCATTAACATCGATCTCACCGGTAATGGGCGGCGAGCGCCATACCTGAATACCCAGCCAGACAAGATAGGCCCCACCCAACCATTTTAATACCGTCAGCCAAACGACCGATGTCTTGAGCAGCGCGCCAATGCCAAACATACATAGGGCAATAATCAGCATGAAGCCTGTGGCACCGCCGACGATAGTGAACAGCGTTTTGCGACTACCATGGAGCGCGCCGTGGGTCAGCGCCAACAACCCGTTTGGCCCTGGCGAAAGCGAGAGGCCAATGCAGGCAATCAAGTATAAAAGCCACGTATCCAACAACATATTCATGCCTCGCCCGTGGAAAATGCGACTGTTGTGCTAGCCACCCAGCTTTAGTGAGCGCTTAGCATTCGTTGGTTTCTATTGTGTTGTTTTTTCATTTTGTTGCAGTAATGCCATTAAAAACGCCTCGCTGGATTACCTATCATCCAGGAGGCGTTTGGCTTGCTACGTTCGTACGGTTACAGAACGCTTAAGCGAATACCTCGGTCCACTCGCTGCGCTTGGCCAGCAGATTACGGGCCAGTTCCTGGGCACCTTCCAGGCTGTGGCTAGCGGCCCAGCCGCACTGCATTTCGTTGCAGGCGGGCACTTCGGTCGCGACGAGTACATCGTTCAAGGTTTGTTCGATGATGGTCAGCACGTCGTTATAGTCGTCGTGGTTAATCATCGCAATATAGAAGCCGGTTTGGCAGCCCATGGGGCTGATATCGACCACTTTATCGGTATGATTGCGCGACAGCTCGGCCATCAAATGCTCAAGCGAGTGCAGCGCCGGCATTTCCATGTGGTCTTTATTGGGCTGGCAGATCCGCAGGTCGTATTTGTGAATGCGGTCGCCATGCTGGCCTTCTTTGATGTCGGCTAAACGCACGTACGGGGCTTTTACCTTGGTGTGATCCAGGTTAAAGCTCTCGACGTTCATCTTTTTATCGGTCATGTTGGCTCCTTTTTCCGTGTCGCTTTTCGTTTAGCTAGTTGGCCTATTCTACACGCTAGGGTTATACCTTGGGCGCGTCAAAATTCCATGGCTCATCGGTGTAAACGCACACGTTAGCATCTTCAATATCGCCATCGGGCGATTCAACGTGTTTGGCGAAGAAGTCTTGAATCTCTTTGCGTTGACAGTGCGCTTCAAACTCTTCACGACTGGCCCAGATTTCATGAAAAACAATCGGGTAACCTGTGCCTTGTGCGTAAGGGTTATCAATTTGACGTGTCACGGTGTAATGAATACATGCATCTTCACGATGGGAATTCGGCTCAAGTGACTGAAGCGCTTTAAACACTGCTTCTTCTTTGCCTGGCTTGGGTTTAAAGCCAGCAACGCAGTAAATTTTTTCTGACATGCTCATATCCTAAATCGTTAAGCGTACAACATTATGCGGCTTGTCTAGGCAGGTTACCAACCTAACGAATAATGCGTTCAGCCAGTGCCTCTAAATCTGTGACTGTCTTATCCGGCTCGATACCCCAAGGGTCAAAGGGCGCCTCAGAGCTACGACGTATCCAGGCGCTGCGTAACCCCGCGTGCGTGGCGCCAATCACATCAAATGGATTGCTTGAAACTAACCACGTATGTTCCGGACGCACCTCTAAACGGCTACGCAGATGAGCGTACACGGCAGGGTCGGGCTTGAAGCGTTTTATTTCATCCGCGCTGATAATGTCATCCATGTGGCTCTCAACGCCCGCGCGAGTCAGTAATTTTGCAACGGCGTCGGCAGTGCCGTTCGAAAACGCCACACAACGTATGCCCGCATCGCGCAATTGATCCAACGCTGGAACAACATCGTCAAACGCAGGTAGCTCACCATAAATCGCCATCAGGTGATCTTGGTCGTTATCGGAAAGGCCGGTCTGTAGTGCCCGGTCAACGAAAACCAGCGCTTCGCGGGTGCATTCAGAAAACGGTACATAGGCACCCATCAAGCCATGACGAAAGCTGTACTCAAGCTGCTTCTCGCGCCAACGACGGGCAAATTCGACTGCCTTATCAACATCCGTCAAGCGTCGTTCTAACTCGATTGTCACTCCCTGAGTATCAATCAGCGTGCCGTAAACATCGAAGGCTAATACCGGTTGCATCGTGAGTGTCTCCTTTCAAACATTTGCGCAGTGACTCTGCCTAAGCGTAGCGGGCCCATTAAAAACCTCCACATCCATTGCCTCTTTCAGATCCAGGGAGGCTTGCTAATCAGCACACAAACAATCATGATTATCATTAGCGAATAATGCACCTTATCATTCTATGACAACCACCAGCATGCATCTTTTACTTATCGACGACGACCCTGTTTTAGGCGAGCAGTTAACGTCATTGTTAAGCCAGCAGGGGTACCGTGTAACTCACTGCGTAGACGCAGAAAGCGGCCTATTGCGCGCCCAGGCTGGTGATATCCATTTGCTGCTCTTAGATGTCAGGCTTCCTGGCATGAGTGGTCTCGAGCTATTAGCCACCCTGCGCCAACAGGGGTCACTACCGGTGTTAATGCTTAGCGCTTGCGGTGCGGAAGAGGAGCGCATTCGCGGCCTGCAAAATGGCGCGGATGACTATTTAGCGAAACCTTTCAACCCGATAGAGTTGATCTTACGCATTGAGGCGCTGTTACGTCGTACGATCCAACAGCCAGTCACCCAAACCCAACGGTTAACGTTAGGCACGCTTTCGCTGAACCAAGCAACGGCAGAAATAAATGTCGCGGGTAGCGGTGTGGAGTTAACACCGCTGCAGTTTCGCTTACTGTGGCTGCTGGCCCAGCACCGCGGCCAAACGCTGAGTAAAAGCTATCTTTATCATCGCCTTTTTCAGCGTGAATACAGCTCCTATGACCGCAGCTTGGATATGCACGTCAGCCGGATTCGCCGAAAACTAAGTAGCGCCGGATTTGATGCCCATCGGCTGCAAACCCAACACGGCAAAGGCTACTGCCTGCAATGAAGCAGCGCTTACTGTGGAAGCTTTGCGGCGTCGTCGCAGTGGGCGGCATTACCTTGGTACTCGCCACCTCACTGCTTGAAAAGTGGGCCGAACGACAAATGAGCGTCATCGCCCCACAACACCAGCGCACCCTGGCTGCCTGGGGCGCGAAGGCAGAAGCACTCTACAACGCGGGCGATGAGGAGGCATTGGCGGCGTGGCTTGAGGCACTGCAAGCCCAAGAAGACACCTGGGCGGCCGTGGTTACCTCTAATGTCACACCGCTAGCAGGCGGTACGCTCTCGGCACAATTCCAGGAAGGGTATCGGCTGGGACGATTGATCGAGTGGCCGATACATCTCTATTTTGCCGATAACCCCATCATGGATATCACTTTTGATGGGGGGTATCGCCACTTTTTAATCACCCTACCTCAGCGCATGCGCCCTGGCAGCCATCTAAATACGGTTATTTGGCTCGTAAATGGGCTGATTCCACTTTTAACGCTGCTCGCGATTGCCTGGTTGTTATACCGACACATTATGGGCCCGCTGCGCTACCTGCGTGATGCTACCCAGGCATTGGCTGATGGACAGCCGCACTCGGCGGTCCAGCCCACGCGGCGAGACGATGAACTAGGCGAATTGATAGCCCGTTTTGATGGCATGGCGCTAAAAACCCAAGGCACTATTACTGCTCAGCGCCAGCTGCTCGCCGATCTTTCCCATGAAATTCGCGCGCCACTGACCCGCCTTAGCCTGGCGATCGGCCAAATGAAAGCCACCCCTGACTCACCGCCTCAACTTACCCGCCTGGAGCAGGAGAGTCAGCAAATGCGTCAGTTGGTCAATGACGCCTTGACACTCGTCTGGTTAACCCATGAGTCGCCAACGCTGGGCAGCGATACGTTCGATTTGGTAGACCTGTTGGATGCGCTTATGGATGACGTGCGTTTTGAGTATTCAGAACATCAGTGGCATGTCGAGCTGCCTGATAGCGCACTGCTTGAGAATTCCAGTCAACGAGCGCTAGCCCAAGCGCTGGAAAACCTGCTGCGTAATGCCTGTCATTACTCAAGCTCTGTTTGTCAGACGCCAACGCTCTACCTCTCCCTGCGCCAGCAGAAGGATTACTACCAACTCACCCTGCGCGATAACGGCCCAGGCGTTGAGGAAGCACAGCTTCAACACCTCTTTACACCTTTTTACCGCACCCCGGATGCACGTCAAACGCGCCCCGAGGGCACCGGGCTGGGGCTTGCCCTTGCACTGCGTCAAATCAACGCTGTGCGTGGAGAGATCGCTACGCGCAACCACCCTGAGGGTGGATTGGAACACACTATTTCCCTCCCAAAGGACGCGGCGGACTCGAACGAGATGTAACAGTTGTAAAAACAGTAGCCAGCGGCTCTCGCTCAAACGAGAATAATAATCAAATAGAAAAACATTGGGAGCTTATTCGTTATCATGCCGCATACCGTTCGATTCCTCCGTCATCCCCTTAGCCTGACCGTTGCCGCTTTAATGAGCAGCACAGCGCTTGCTCAGCCAACACAGCCGCTTGATACCGTCCAGGTAGTAGCCGACTCGCTTAATAACAGCGACAGCGTCGTAGAGGCAGACACACTAGAGCGTTACCAAGCAGAGGATCTTGGCGAGATTTTTGACCAAGCCCCGCAAGTCAACGTTGGCGGCTCGCTAGGCATTGCTCAGAAACTTTATGTGCGCGGCGTGGAAGACCCGCTGTTAAACGTGACCATCGACGGCGCTAACCAAAGTGGCAGCCTGTTCCACCACACGGGACGTATCGGCTTAGACCCTGCGTTACTCAAGCGTGTGGAAGTGAGTGCAGGGGCTGGCCGCGCCACCGATGGCCCAGGGGCACTGGGCGGCAGCGTTCGCTTTGTCACCAAAGATCCTGACGACCTGCTGCGCGATGGAGAGCGTTTCGGTGGGCTGATCTCAGCAGGTGTCGGCAGCAACCCAGAGAGCTACCGGGTGAGCACCACGCTATTTGGTCGCTTTAATGACCAGTGGAGCGCGATGGGCACACTGGTAGAGCGCGACCAGCAGCGTTATGAAGATGGCAACGGCAACGAGCAGGCGGGTACCGAGGCCAACCAGCAGTTAGGGCAGCTTAAACTGCTTGGCGACTTCGGTGCTCAGCGCTTTACGCTGAGCCATGAAATACGCCAGGACGAAGGCGAACGTACCCAGCGCCCCCAGTGGGTCATTAGTGGCTTCAACCGCCTTTACTCACTGGATGCCGAGCGCCAAACCAGCACGCTCAACTACGGCCTGCGCCCCCAGGAACAGACATGGTTGGATCTTGATGCCACCCTTTACCACACCACCGCTGATGTGGAGCAAAACGTGGCGGATCGCTGGGGCCGCTACCTTGGTGAGTCTGAGACCACTGGCGTTAGCATCGCTAACACCAGTCGTGTGGGTAATCATCAGGTCACGTATGGCCTCGATTACCGGGATGACGAAGTCACCGCGGGCTATGCCGAGGACCCAACGCAAGAGCGCGAAAGTGGAGAAATCGCCGGTGTCTTTATTCAAGATGACCTGCAGCTCACCGAGACTCTAAGCGTGGGCGTGGGCGCCCGCTATGACCGCTATCGGTTAACCGACAATAGCGGCCTCTCCTATCGGGAGGATGACGTTAGCCCTAATATTGATGCCGAGTGGGCAGTGACCGACAGCGTGACGTTAAGCGCTGGCCATGCTCGCGCCTTTCGCGGCCCTAAAGCCCATGATGCCTTCAAGCTGGAAGGGGCTGCTAATTCGCCCGACCTGCGCGGGGAGCAGGCTCGCAATAGCGAAGTGGCCGCTCGCTTTGAACAAGGGCCATGGCAGCTCAGCGCTGAGCTTTATCGCTCTACCATTGATGATGTAATTGCCGACCCGCTTGGCCGCCCCACGGTGTATCAAAATGTGGGCGATCTTGAGTCCGACGGCTATGTATTGAGCGTTGATTATCAGTGGGAAGCACTCTCGGCGGGATTAAGCTTCCATCACAATGATATCGAACTTAACGGCCAGCCGCTGACCGTTTACGAATACAACGGTATTGGTAACACCATCGGTGACACCTGGGCCGCCCATGTGGATTATCAGGTGAACAACGATTGGCAGATAGGCTGGCGCAGTCAGTTTGTAGAGGGCATTAGCGATTTGGAAACTTCAGTCGGTTCTATTAGCAAACCGGGTTACGGTGTCCATGATGCCTACGTTCGCTGGCTGCCTACCAGCAGCGAGGACTTAGCGCTCACGTTAACCGTCAATAATCTGCTTGATAAGCAGTATCTCGATCATGCCAGCAACGCCGACTTCGAGCATATTCCCGGCTATGAAGGCATTGTGGGGCTGGCCGAGCCAGGTCGTGACGTACGCCTAGGTGTGAACTATCGCTTCTAGAACGCTCTCTTTTCTCACTCTTTATACAACAATGCCCGCTAGGTTAGCGGGCATTGGTGCTTAGCAGGGTCAGCAGTGCTGTTAAACCGTAAAAGCGGCTTCCTGCTGGCCCGTCTTTAGGTCGCCCGAGCGGGTTAACTCATCGGTAACGCGGTCGATGGCGCGTTTGGCGCGGCCAATCATTTCGTCCACTTCACCACGATTGATGGTGAGCGGTGGCGCAAAGCCGAGGATATCGCCTTGTGGCATGGCGCGGGCAATCAGGTTCTCTTCCATCGCGGCTGCCGCCACACGGGGGCCTACTTTCAACGCAGGGTCAAAGTGCAGGCGCTGCTTGGCCTCTGGCGAGAACTCCAGGGCGGCCATTAAGCCAACACCCCGCACATCACCCAGCAGCGGGTGACCTTCAAAGTTAGCCTTTAATTGCTGCTGGAAGTAAGCGCCGGTTTCGGCGGCATTCCCCACTAGGTTTTCGCGCTCGATAATGTCGAGATTAGCCAGCCCTGCCGCACAGCCCAGCGCGTGGCCGGAGTAGGTCCAGCCGTGGCCGATGGGGCCAAACTCGCCGGTGCCCTGCTCAAGCACTTGCCAGACTTTCTCACCGACAATCACGCCAGAAAGCGGCTGATAAGCGCTAGTGAGGCCTTTGGCGATGGTGACCAGGTCAGGCTTCATATTGTAGTGGTGGCTGCCGAAGTCAGAGCCGGTACGGCCAAAGCCACACACCACTTCGTCGGCAATCAGCAGCACGTCGTATTTGGCTAACACGGCTTGAATCGCATCCCAGTAGCCTTCCGGCGGCGGCACGATTCCGCCGGTGCCCAATACCGGCTCGCCGATAAAGGCGGCGACGGTGTCTGGGCCCTCTTCCAGAATCATCGCTTCCAGCTTATTGGCGCAATAAGCAGAGAATTCAAGCTCAGTCATGCCGTGCTGTTCGGCGGCACGCAGGTAGTAGTGTGGCGCTTCGGTATGGCGAATGGTATCAATCGGTAGATCGAAGTGATCGTGAAACGCCTTCAGACCAGTCAGCGAGCCGGAAGCGATACCCGAGCCGTGGTAACCGCGCATGCGTGAAATGACCTTTTTCTTCTGCGGGCGGCCCAGTACGTTGTTGTAGTAGCGCACGATCTTGAGTTGGGTTTCATTGGCATCCGAACCGGACATGCCGTAATACACCTTGGACATGTTCATGCCGGCGATCTTGAGGATACGCTCGGAAAGCTCGATCTGCGGCTCGTTGGAGTGGCCAACATAGGTATGGTAATAAGAGAGTTCGAGCGCCTGCTTGTAGATCGCCTCGGCCACTTCAGTGCGACCGTAGCCAATGTTGACGCAGTAAAGCCCGGCGAAGCCGTCGATAAATTCACGGCCGTCTTTATCCACGATATTGATGCCTTTGCCGCCGGTAATCACACGCCCCGGCGCATCACCGTGGGCAAAATCGCGCAGGTGGGTTGAGGCGTGGAAAGTGACTTTGCGGTCGCGTTCGATCAGATCCTGATGCAAGCTCATAACGTTCTCTCTGTACGATAAACCTTCCCATAGCGGGAAGGATCTTAAAATATTGCAGTCTTTTCGGCTGGTTAGGCACACACGAACACGCTGTAAACCCATCCCTGGGCGCTCGGCTTTTTCATCCCTGAAAAAGACGGTTCGCTTAGTACCTAGCCAGCCTCCCTTAAGATATTTACTCTCTTGACTAGCTACCTGATACCGAGCCAAGCGCACCCAAGCAGTAATATTTCGTTTCAAGGTACTCATCGATACCGGTGGCGCCACCTTCACGGCCAAGGCCGGACTGCTTCACACCGCCGAAGGGTACCGGCGGGCCGGTCATCTTCACCGAGTTGACGCTTACCATGCCGTACTCAAGCGCGCGCATCAGCTTCCAAATGCGACGAATATCATGGGTGTAGATATACGCGGCCAGCCCGTACTCGGTGTCATTCGCCATTTCAATGACTTCATCGTCGGTGCTGTAGGCGGTGATACCGGCCACAGGGGCAAAGTTCTCTTCTCGCCACACTTTCATGTGTGGCGTGACGCCTGTCAGCAACACTGGCATGAAGAAATTCTCGCCGGGTGCCTGGCTTTGATCACCGCCGATCATGGTGGCGCCTTTGGAAATGGCGTCATCGACAATGGCGGCTGCTTTTTCTACCGCCTGACGATGAATCAGCGGGCCCAGGTCTATCTCGCTCTGCAGGCCATTGCCTACGGTGAGTGCCGCCATGCGTTCGGTGAATTGCTCAACAAATTCATCATGGATGGATTCGTGCACCAGGATGCGGTTGGCGGCCAGGCAATCCTGCCCCGCCGTTTGGAACTTGGCGTTTACGGCTGCATAGGCCGCCTCTTTGGGGTCCATATCCGGCCCAACAATAAACGGCGCATTGCCGCCCAGTTCCAACGACAGTCGTTTAACGGTATGCGCGCTCTGTTCAATTAATAGCCGGCCCACGCGAGTAGAGCCTGTAAAGGACAATGCACGGATACGTGATTCTGCGCAGAGAATCTTTGAGACTTCCGCCGGATCGCCCAGCACCACGTTGAAAATGCCTTCAGGAATACCGGCACGCTCGGCAAGCTCCGCCAGCGCCAGCGCTGAAAAGGGCGTTTCATTGGCCGGTTTTATAATTACAGGACAGCCCGCCGCCAGTGCCGCGGCGGCTTTGCGCGTAATCATCGCCAGCGGGAAGTTCCACGGCGTAATCATCGCGGCAATGCCGACCGGCTCTTTAATAGTGCCCAGGGATGCATTAGGAATATGGCTGGGAATGGTCTCGCCGTAGGTACGTTTGCCCTCTTCGGCAAACCAGCGCACGAAGCTGGCCCCGTACTCTACTTCACCGCGAGCATCGGGCAACGGCTTGCCCTGTTCCAGCGTCATGATGGTGGCGAGGTCTTCACGGTTGGCTTGAATCAGGTCATACCAAGCTAGTAAGCGCTCACAGCGCTCGTCGGCGCGCAGTGCCCGCCAGTTTACAAACGCGGCTTCAGCGGCATCCACTGCGGCAGTAATTTGCTCGGCTTCCAATAGCGGGATATGGCCGATCGCTTCATTGGTGGCAGGATCATATACCGCTTCTTCGCGACCACCTTCTCCATGCGTCCATTTACCGTTCACGTAAGCGTACTGACGGAAAAGACGCGGATCTTCCAGGCGCTTGGCGAGCGTGGTCGATAGTGTGGTCATGGAAACCTCCCCTCAAATGCAGTCTGGCTAACCGAGCGCTGCAGTCACTGTGTGGCATTGTCAGCAAGCGCTCTTAAGCCTTGCTATCGAATGCACACAGGTTAACGGAGAGGTGCCACGAAGTGTTTTTGAAAACCGAGGCTTATCGCGCGACTTTTTTTGTCAGCGGACGTTTTGCAGTGCTTTTTTTTGGTGGGTTGGGGCGATGAGTAATGAGAAGAGTGATTTAGAGCACATCGTCAGTATCAATGCCTATCGGCTCGCGCTTCACTGTTTTGGTCACAATATAGGTGTAATAGCGCTCGATACCGGCCTCGGAAACCAGCCACTTATCCATCAGGCGTTGGTAGCTATCGATGGTGCGCGCTTCAAATTTCACTAGATAATCCACGCCACCGCCTACCGCGACGCATTCGGTGACTTCCGGGGTTTGCATCACCAGGGCTTCAAAGCGAGTGAAGCTGTCGGCATTGTGCTGTTTCAGTTCGATCTGCACCCAGACGGGGTTACGCGGCACCAATACGTCGCTATTGATGCGCGCGCTATAGCCTTGAATAACGCCCGCTTTTTCTAACCGTTTTACCCGCTCCCAGCAAGGACTGACAGAGAGATTGATGGCCTCGGCCAGCTTCGACTTGGTGATCCGCCCATCGCGAGAGAGGATATCGAGGATTTTAAGGTCATAGCGGTCAAGTTTCATCATGCCGAGGGCTACGCCTCCAAGCGATCAACAATATCGGCAATCACCGCCAGGGTGTCTCCCATATTGATAAGCGAGGGTGCACGGCGAGCCATCAAAATGCCATCACGCTCGGCTTTATACGCCACCGGGTCGGTGCCGCTGCGCGTTATGTCATACACGTAGGCGATGGTTTGGCCCTTCTTCACTTCTTCTCCCAGCGCCACCAGTAGCTCTAATACGCCTGAATGCTGGCTCTGCACATAGCAGCTGGCATCGGGCATATCGAGATACATCTGCCCGCCTTGCGGCATTTCAACGTCGCCTTGCACCAAGCCGTAGTGGATTAAGAAGTTGCGCACACCCCGCTCGGCAATGGCGATGCTTTGGGGTGTTGAGGTGCCGCCACCGCCCAATTCTGTGGCGACAAAGACTTTACCCTGACGCTCGCAGACAGTGTCGAACAACCGTTCTGCATCGAGTTCAAACATCACCATAGCGTAAGGCGCACCAAAGGCTTTGGCGCCCTCAAGGGCGGACTGCTGCTGCGCTTTGTTATCCAGCACATGGGACGCACCAAACGGCAGGATATCCAGCGTACGGCCGCCGGAGTGCAGGTCGAGCACGACATCCGACATCGGCACCAGTACACGGGTGAAGTAATCGGCTATTTGCGGCGTCACACTACCATTTGGGTCTCCGGGAAAGCTGCGATTGAGGTTGCCTTTATCCATTGGCGAGGTGCGCTTGCCTGCCATCACTGCTGGCGTATTCATGCACGGCACGATGATCACACGCCCTGTTACGTCTTCCGCTTTCAGCGTCGAGGAAAGCTTCAGCAGCGAGGTAATACCCTCGTACTCATCGCCGTGGTTACCGCCGGTCAAAAGTGCCGTAGGGCCGTCACCGTTTTTAACCACGGTCACAGGAATCATCACTGCGCCCCAGGCAGACTTATCGGTAGAGATGGGCAGCTTTAAAAAGCCGTGCTGCACACCATCGGCGTCGTAATCCACGGTGGCGAAAATAGGGCTTGGTCGTAGTTGGCTCGACTGATCGATCATTGGGTATTCCTTTTTATACGGGCGGCTATGTAACAAGCGACTATTTGACGAATAGCTGGCGCGGAAAATTGGCCAGGGTTTCGCAGCCGTCTTCGGTAATCAATATACTTTCGGTAATTTCCAAGCCCCAGTTTTCTTCCCAGAGTCCCGGCATAAAGTGAAACGTCATGCCCGGCTCCAGAATGGTGTCATCGGAGGGGCGTAGGCTCATGGTGCGCTCGCCCCAATCGGGGGGGTAGGAAATACCGATCGGGTAACCACAGCGGGCACCGCCACGGTCAAAACCATACTTATCCATCGCCGCACCCAGCGCCATGGCAATATCCGCCGTGCGGTTGCCAGGCTTGGCGACCGCCAAACCATTTTCGATGCCTTCCAGCAGAGCCGACTCCGCGCGGATAAAGTCGATGGGCGGCGTACCCAGGAAAACCGTACGCGACATCGGCGCATGGTAGCGCTTAAATACCCCGGCAATTTCAAAGAAGGTACCCTCGCCTTTGCGAAACGGTGTGTCATCCCAGGTCAGGTGAGGGGCAGCAGCGTCTTTACCGGTAGGCAGCATGGGAACGATGGCGGGATAGTCACCGCCAAAGACCTTGCCGTTTTCATCCACAAAACCTTCGATGCCAACGCGGTAAATTTCAGAGACTAATTTGCTCTTCGGCAAGCCGGGCTCAATCACTTCCAAAATGCGCGAATGCATGCCTTCCACGATTTTGGCAGCAATGCGCATATAAGCCACTTCTTGGGGCGATTTTATTGCCCGGCACCAGTTCACCAGCGCATTGGCATCCATAAAACGCGCATGGGGCAGCTCGCGTAACAGGCTTAAATACGCCTTGGCAGAGAAGTAATAGTTATCCATCTCCATGCCCACTACGCCCAAGTGCCAGCCGCGATCCGGCATGATCGACTGGGCCAGGTACTCCATGGGATGCATATCCGGGTTCTGTACGTAGTAATCCGGATAATAGGTAATATTGTCGGGATCAATCCAGCAGGTGCGCAGCGCACCGTTGGCGTCCATACGCCGTCCGAACCATACCGGCTCGCCTTCAAGACCCACCAGCACACACTGATGCACATAAAATGACCAACCATCGTAGCCGGTTAGCCAAGCCATATTGGAAGGGTCACTGACGATCAATACGTCAATACCACGACTGGCCATTTCAGCGCGCACTTTCCACAGGCGGTTAGCGTACTCTTCGCGCGTGAAAGGCAGGGAAACCTGAGTCATCGGGCAACTCGCCATTAAAGATCACCAAGAACCAGCGTACTGCCTATAATAGGCACGCAAAGCTGGGCCACAGGATCGACCTGACCACCGCCGCAGCAGGCCTGCCAATGTCGTCTTAAGCCGATACTAGCACCCACCCTTGGTTCACGGTCAAAGGCTTTATGGCAAAAAGTGCATAGAACATCATTATTTAGGCTGAGCAAGCTTATAATTGCTACAGCGGTTACTCTTCCACTCTGTTCAAATCATAGATACATTTTCCCGCTATGAACGTCTGCTGCGGCTGAAGTTTGTTATCGAGTAGTGTCACATCAGCATCGAAGCCGATTGCTAAACGCCCTTTTTGGGCGTGTAAACCGAGGACTCTAGCGACATTGGTGGAAATCAAGCCTAACGCTGACTCAAGAGGCAACACACCTTCACGCACCAAGCGCTGCCAATCTGCAATGAGTGTCGTGTTCCTGGCGACCTTCATTCCCAGGTAGGTCCCCTGGGTATCGAATTCGGGCAAACTGCCGTTGCAGTCGGAACTCATGGTAATGAGTTCAGACGGGACGCCACGCTCGAGTAAGCGAGACACAGCATCAAAACCGGACAGACCGTCACCGGCGTCTTCGAAGGCGGTGACATCGACGCTTGCATTGAACGTTAACGCATAGTCCGCCGCTTCTTCGAGCAAGGCAGGGTGGCGATTCACATGGGTGGGGATCACTTGATCGGCGGGAATCTCGGTCTCGGATAGCAATCTACGCAGCGGTTCCAGCCCCCGCTTGCCGTCGCCGAGATGGAAATGGCAAATACCCCGCTTGCCCGCCAGCATGGCGCCTACGCGGGTATCGCTGACGATCCGTTCGATTTCGTCCTGGCGTGGCTGGCTCGATCGATGATCAGAGATAGCGATTTCGCCCAAACCAATAACTTCGGGTATCCAGGCCAGATCGCGCTGGATATCGCCGGTCAACGTGGGAGGCGGGACGCGATACGCACCGGTGTACATGTAGGCCGATATACCCTCGGCTTTCAGCCCGCGTACCTTGGCCAGCAAGTCCGCCGGGGAACGACTGATGCTGTCGGTGCCCAGCACCCCCACCACCGTGCCGATACCCATCGCGGCTATCTCAAAGGCCGAAATTTCCGGACAGCGCGTACCGCAGCCACCCTCGCCCCCACCGCCGGTGACGTGAACGTGCTGATCGATAAAGGCCGGCACCGCGGTGAGCGTCCGCGCCTCCACAACCCGCACTGGCCAGCCCGCGGGGATCTCGAGGTCACGCCCCAGGGCGGCGATACGGCCATCGGCGATCAGAATATCGTTTGCCTCGAGAGGCTCCGGCGCATAGAGACTGCCGACCCGCAGCAGGGTCAGCAGCCTGTCTTCCCGGGGGTCGGCGGGCATCATGGCGTCTCACCGTCTGGCGTTGTGGCGGCAACCGACCGGAAGCGGCGCCCCCTGATCCGCTCAATGGCGCTATCCACATCGTCGATCAGCAAGACCAGCAGGTCGCCTTCGCTGGCCTCCTCGAAAGCGCGCTCCACGGCCTGCTGCTCTTCCATGATAACCTCCACCCGGCAGGTGCCCGGGACAGACTCAGCGCCTTCGCGCAGCAGGCGGGCGGCGTCACCGGGGGTGCGTCCGCGGGCGTCGGTCTCGTAAATGAAGACCACGTCGTGCATCCGGGCAAGCAGGGTGCCCAGCGTGAACAGGTCCTCGTCGCGGCGGTTGCCAGGGGCGCTGGCGACACTGATCCGTCGGCGGGCAGGAATGCAGCCGACCAGTCCGCTTAAGGCTTCAAGCGCTGGTACATTATGGCCGTAGTCGATCAGCACCTTCATGCCGTCAGCGTCGATGAGGTTGGTGCGGCCGGGGTTCTGGCCCGGCGTGGGGTGGAAGGTCTGCAAGCCCATCTGGATGTCTGCGATCGACAGACCCAGCGCATAGGCGGCGGCACTCGCCGCCAGTGCGTTGGCGACATTGAAGCGCGCATGACCTTCGAAAGTGATCGGCACGTCCACTACCGGGATTACCTCGGCCTCAACATGGCCCTGGCGCATCACGATGCGCTCGTTATGGACGGTAAAAGCGACACCCTGTTCGTGCACATGCTGACGAACAGGGCGGGAGTTAGGGTCCAACGTGAAGAAGATGATCTCACCCCGAGCCCACTGCTGGCCTTCCAACACACGGGGGTCATCGGCATTGAGCACCGCCGTACCGCCCTGGCGGACGGCATCGATCACCACCGTCTTGCAGCGCGCCAGCTCATCAAGCGTGTGGATATCGTGCTCGCCCAGGTGGTCGCTGGCAATGTTAAGCAATACGCCCACGTCGCACTCGTCGAAGCCCAGACCGCGGCGCATGATGCCGCCGCGGGCGACTTCCAATACGGCACACTCGACCGTGGGCTCGCGAAGCACGATCTCTGCCGCATGGGGGCCGCTATAATCGCCGCGCAGGATGACATGATTGTCTATCTCGATGGCTCCAGTGCAGGCCATGCCGACGTTGCGTCCCGCCTGACGCAGCAGGTGCGAGAGCAGCCGCACCGTGGTGGTTTTGCCGTTGGTGCCAGTAACCGCTGCAATGGGAATACGCCCGATTGATTCGCTGTCGGGGAACAGCATGTCGATCACCGGGCGACCCACATCGCGGCACTCCCCGTGGGTAGGCGAAAGGTGCATGCGAAAGCCGGGCCCGGCATTCACTTCAACCACCGCGGCCGATTGTTCCTCGAGGGGCTTCGTCAGGGTTTCGGCGAGCAAATCGATGCCGATGATGTCCAGCCCTACCAGCCGCGCGATGCGCTCAGCTACATAGCGCACTTCCGGGTGGACATCGTCGGTGACGTCCGTCGCCGTGCCCCCGGTGCTAAGGTTTGCCGTGGGCTTGAGAAAAACTATTTCGCCCGCAGGAATCACGCTCTTCAGGCTCAGGTTTTGCTGGCTGATTAGCCGTAGCGACTGCTCGTCCAACTTTATCTGGGTTAGCAGGTTCTCGTGGCCGACCCCGCGGCGCGGGTCGTGATTCTCAGCGTCGACCAGCGCCTGGAGTGTTGCCACCCCGTCGCCCACCACATGGGCCGGACGGCGCCTAGCGGCGGCGACGAGTTTGCCGTCTATGACTAGCAGGCGGTGATCCTCACCGCGAATGTACTGCTCGACAATCACCGATGAATTGCGTTGCGAGGCAATGTTGAAAGCATCACTCAGCGCCTGGTCGTCCTCGACATTGGTGCTCACCCCGCGGCCATGGTTACCGATGACTGGCTTCACCGCCACGGGATAACCAATAGCGTGGACGGCATCCAGCGCCTCGTCGAACGAACTACACACCCGCCCTTGGGGCACTGGAATGCCGGCATCACCTAGGACCTGCTTGGTCCACTCTTTATCGTCGGCGATACCGTAGCTGATAAGGTCTGTATGGCCGGTCACCGTCGCCTGGATGCGCTGCTGGCGGTGGCCGTGACCGAATTGGATATAGCTGTTTTCCTCGCTCAAACGCGTATGGGGAATGCCACGCTGAGTAGCGGCATTGACGATGGCCGCCGTGGAAGGGCCAAGCATGTGGTCGTCACGTACCTGCCTGAGGCGGCCAAGGATGGCCGGCAAATCAATCGCTTCACCGCAAAACAAGCGCTCGACAAGGTCGACTGACTCGACACCGGCGGCCAGTCCGCAGGCCTCATCGCGGTAGCGGTAGACTACGCTGTAAATACCGGGGTCATAGCTGTCAATGGTCTTGCCATAACCCACTGAGAAGCCGATCAAGTTCTGCAGCTCAATGGCAACATGTTCAACGACATGGCCAGCCCAAGTGCCGCGCTCCAGCCGCTCCAGAAAGCCACCTGGGCGACCCACCGAACAGCGGTGCTCCTGCAGGGTCGGCAACAGCGCGGTCAACCGTTCAACGATACCGGGCACAAGGTCGCTCGGCCGCTCCTCAAGTTCACCAATATCGAGGCGCATAAAAATGGCCGGATAGCGACTGAAGTAGTTCGGGCCGCGTAGAGCCCGATGTTCAAGAATATTCATCGCCCCACCGCGAGCATGGCGTCAAGTTCGTGGGGGACGAGATAGCGTCGAGCCTCAACGTCAAAGCCGTGGCCGCTAACCAGCGCATGGAAGATCATATGCTCGACGGCCACGGGTTCCCCCATGGCGAGGTCGGCAATGTTTGAACTCGCCAGATCCCGGCTATCGATAAGGATGACATGTCCTGAACCGATGGCTTCAATAATGCCGTGGGGGTGAATAATCACCGCAGCGTCCTCACCCAAGCCCACCCCCAGGTGTTCGGGGTTGCTGGCGCCGACCTCCATCAGCCGTGTGAAGCGCCCGCGCTCGAGAAAGTGGCTATCGATGATCAGGTCATCGACGAAACCCAGGCCGAAGGTCAGGTTAACGCCCCCTTTGCGCAGGGCATCAGCGGCAGCACCGTTGTAGATCATGGTGCCCGGCATGGCCGCTGCGCCCGCGCTGGTTCCGGCCACCACGGCCCCGTCCTGCAAGCGTTGGCGGATGGCCTTCAACACCGGCGAGCCGCCCAGCACATTGGTCAGGCGCAGCTGATCACCGCCAGTAAAGAAAATGAGGCCGCTTTGCTCGATCAAACTCACCGTTTCAGCATCAGTTGCCGCCTTTCGGTCCTGGATACCCAGCGAATGAACGTGACGTGCACCCAGGCGTAGGAAGGCTGCTTCGTATTCGGGTAGAACCTCGTCGGAGATACTGCTAGCCGTGGCGATGACCGCGACCTCCTGATCACCCTCAGGAGCTAGGGAAAAGGCCTTCTTGAGAATTTCAAGGTCAGAGGTTCTGTCCTCTGCACCGCCGATGGCCACGAGGTGACCGGATGCCGAAAAAATGGGAGAGGCCATATCCCTTTCGTCGCCTAGCGACGCTTTTGAGGGACACTGAATCATTACCGATAGCGGCAATAATGTCGTATCGCGTGATTTTTAATCTAGCTTTTCACTTGTAACAGTTCAGTTATAACAGTTGGAAACTTCCCCTGCCAGATTAATAAAGGTTCCTCGGCCTGACGAAACATCTCCTGCAGAGCAGCCCCTTTCCTGCTCTCTTACGTATTAGCCAAGCGTGGCAATGTTAAGCCGCTATACTTCGAAAAGCAGCCTTTCCTCACGCCTAGCCTGTCGATCAGTCCAGGCAAGCCTTCATCCCCTGTCTGATGCCCCTTGCATCTGGGTAAGGAGTGCTGAGAAGACCGCGCTTTCGCCAGGAGGCGATCATGAGCAATCGGAATATTTTTGTTGTCGGGCTGGATGAAGTTAATCGTCAACGTCTTGCACATTTACGCGGGGCTGAACACTACCGGTTCCATGGCGTGATCGAACCAGCAGAGGTCAATGATACGGACATCTTTCCTATCGAAGACATGCTGGCCAGAGCCGAAACCCAGCTGAAAGCCTTTGGTGAGCCTATCGATGCCATCGTGGGCTATATGGATTTCCCCGTCTCGACCATGCTACCGCTACTTTGTGAGCGACTGGGCACGCCTTCGACCAGTCTTGAAAGTTTACTAAAATGCGAACACAAGTACTGGAGTCGGCTCGTTCAGAAGGAAGTGATCGCCGATTATATACCGCGCTTTACCGCCTTTGACCCTTTCGATTCTCAGGCGCTTGCGCATATAGGGGAAGCGGGGCTGTATTTCCCCTTCTTCGTCAAACCCATCAAGTCGTCAGGCTCACGGCTGGGCTTTCGTATCGAAAGCCCCGAAGATTTCGCCCACGCCGTCGAGCGTTTGTGTGAAGGCATCGGGACGATTTCAGAGCCCTTTAACTACGTGCTGGAACACGCCAACCTGCCTGATAACGTACGCTCAGTCGATGGTGGCTACTGTATGGCGGAAGAGATCATCGGCGGCTGGCAATGTACCGTCGAGGGCTACGTCTTCCAGGGTGATGTTGTCCCGTATGGCATTGTCGATTCGATTCGCTATCCGCAGGTGCTGAGTTTTTTCTACTATCGCTATCCGTCGCGCCTTCCCGATGCCATTCAAACTAAGATGCAGGATCTTACGCGTCAGATCATGGCCCATATTGGCTATGACAATGCGGCTTTCAACATCGAATACTTCTGGGACGAAGTGCAGGATCGCATCTGGCTGCTGGAGATCAATACCCGCGTGGCACAATCGCATTGCGACCTGTTCGAAAAAGTCGATGGAATCAGCCACCAACAAGTCACGGTGGATCTGGCGTTAGGGCAGTTACCCGATATGCCTTTTCGAGAGGGGGCATTCAAGGTGGCTGCAAAATTCTTCTACCGAGTGTTCTTCACCGACGCCACCATCAGTCAGGTCCCCAGTGCCGAGGAGATCGAAGCGCTACAGCAGGCTTTCCCCGGCACCGTAATCACACTTCAGGTCGAGGCCGGTATGCGCTTATCCTCCCTGCCTGAGCAAGACAGCTATAGTTATGCCATGGCTTACGTGTGGATGGGGGCAGAGGATGACCTCTCGCTTGAAGAGAACTATGCGCGACTTGCCGAGCAGCTACATTTCGGCTTCGAGGATATCGTCGGCTGAGCGTTGTTTTACTCATTAAGGAGCAGAGCCATGCATATCGTCAGCGACTTCACCCGCAACGTGCAGGAGGAAGAAGACTGGATCATGCTGGCAGATGGCTGCCGACTGGCCATCCGTATCTGGCGCCCGGTGGATGCCGAGAGCGACCCGGTACCGGCCATTCTTGAATACCTGCCCTATCGTAAGAGAGACCTGACGGCGATTCGCGACGCGCAGACGCACGCCTATTGGGCTGGCCACGGTTACGCCGGGGTGCGCGTTGATATGCGTGGCAGCGGCGAGTCGGACGGCGTGCTGACTGACGAATATTTACAACAGGAACTCGACGATGGCGTCGAAATTTTGCAATGGCTAGGCAAACAGCCCTGGTGTACCGGCAATGTCGGCATGATCGGCATTTCCTGGGGCGGGTTTAATGGCCTTCAGATCGCGGCACTACAGCCACCCGAGCTCAAGGCCGTTATTACGCTGTGCTCAACTGACGATCGCTATGCCGATGATGTCCACCACATGGGTGGCTGCCTGCTGGGCGATAACCTATCGTGGGCCTCGACCATGTTCGATGCCAACACTTGTCCACCCGACCCGCAATTGGTCGGTGAACGCTGGCGGGAGATGTGGATGGAGCGCCTGGAGCATAGCGGGCTTTGGCTGGCGACATGGCTCCAACATCAGCGCCGCGACGACTATTGGAAGCATGGTTCAGTCTGTGAGGATTTCTCACGCATTCGCTGCCCTGTGTATGCCGTTAGCGGCTGGGCCGATGGTTACTGCAATGCTGTATTTCGGTTGCTCGCGGGACTCGACGTGCCTCGTAAAGGCTTGGTGGGTCCCTGGTCGCATAAGTATCCCCACCTTGGCGTTCCGGGCCCAGCCATCGGTTTTTTGCAGGAATCGCTGCGCTGGTGGGACTATTGGTTGAAAGGCCAGGAAACGGGCATCATGGACGAGCCCATGCTGCGCGTATGGATGCAGGATTCCGTTCCGCCATCGGCCCGTTACGAGGAACGACCAGGGCGCTGGATTGCCGAACCGAGCTGGCCATCACCGCATATCGAACCACAGCACTTCCGTCTCACCAGTGGCCATGACTTGCTGCCTGTACCCCAGGGGCCAGCGGCGCTTGTATCTGACGACGATACGCCTCTTACTGTTCGTTCGCCGCTATCAGTAGGCCTGTTTGCTGGCAAGTGGTGTTCTTATAACGCGCCACCGGATCTGCCTCACGATCAACGCGACGAGGACGGCGGTTCACTGATCTTCCAGACGGCCCGGCTTGATCGGGACATCGAGATTTGCGGACAACCAGTAGTGGAGCTCGACATAGAAGCCGATCAGCCGGTGGCGATGGTAGCAGTTCGGCTCAGCGATATTGCCGACGACGACAAAGCGACCCGGATTTCCTATGGTCTGCTCAACCTGACACACCGTGATAGTGATGAATTCCCTCAGCCTCTTGAGTCTGGTAAACGTTATCGTGTTCGGGTACTGCTTAAACACATCGCGCAGAAATTTCCTACGGGCCACGCTATGCGGCTCTCGCTCTCAACCAGTTACTGGCCGCTAGCCTGGCCGTCGCCCGTCCCCGTCAAGCTGACCGTACATCCTGCTGGCTGTCAGTTAATCCTGCCAAGCCGTGAGCCCCGGCCTCAGGAAGAAGCAGCGCTGACCCCATTTGGCGAGCCGGAAGGCGCACCGCCACTCGCCGTGACTCTGTTGCAGCCCAGCCAAGAATCGTGGCGAGTGATACGCGACCTGGCCCAGGATCAAACCACGCTTGAAGTCATCAATGACGAAGGCACCTTCCGTCTTGATGCTATCGATCTAGAACTCTCGTCACGGGTGACTGAGCGCTATACCTATGCCTACGGGAACTACAACAGCCTCAGCGGCTGGACCGAGTGGGAGCGTAGTTTCCGACGCGGCGACTGGGAAGTACGCAGCATGACCCGTACGTTGATGACATCCAACGCCACAAGCTTTCGCTTGCGGGCGACCATGGATGCCTACGAAGGCGATAGCCGCATATATTCCAAGAGCTGGGACGAAGAGATTCCACGCGACCTTGTTTGAGCGCAGTTCTGCGGGAACATTGTTAATATCTTTCGTGAGAGAAGGTGTGACAAAAAAGATGCTAACGCGCTAATTTACGAGGCAAACAAGAGGAGGCATGCTAGCTAATCATTGTTAAACCACTTGCAGCCGTCTTTTACGCTCCTCATCATAGCCGACATGAATAACCACCTTAGCGGGAGACAAACAATGAAAATTGTCGTGCATATTGATGAGGCTGCGCAGTGGCAAGAGGCGCTTTCTGATGCGTTACCCCAGGCGACCGTCGTCACCAGCGATGCATCAGCGGATGAGCGCAAAAATGCTGACTACCTCGCCATTTGGAAAGCTCCCGCCCATTTACTGCAAGAGCAAACTCAGCTAAAAGGCATCATCAACTTAGGCGCTGGAGTGGATTATCTACTGAAAACGCCAGGGCTTCCTCGCGACGTCCCTATCGTAAAGTTACGTGATGCGGGCATGGGCGAGCTAATGGCCGATTACGTCCTCTATGGTGTATTGCACTTCTATCGCAGCATGGACCGTTACCTGACTCAGCAACAGAGCGCCACGTGGCAGCCACAAGAGGTAGTGGATAAATCCCAGTGGCCAGTCGGTGTATTAGGCCTCGGTGCGATTGGCGGCTATGTAGCCAGCGCCTTGCAGCAAGCTGGCTTCCCTGTGTTGGGCTGGAGCCGCTCTCCCAAACAGATTAACGGCGTACAATGCTTTCACGGCGATGATGGGCTAACCGAATTGCTTGGCCAAGTGCAAAGCCTGATCACTATTCTGCCTGACACAGCGGCCACTAAACACATTCTCAATGCCGAACGGCTTGCCCAACTGCCCAAAGGCGCTAGTGTGATTAACCCAGGCCGTGGCAGTTTGATTGATGAGCAAGCGCTGTTGCATGCGCTGGGCAGCACTGACCAGCCGGGCCACTTGCGTGGTGCCCTGCTGGATGTATTTCATGAGGAACCGCTACCCACGAACAATCCGCTTTGGCAGCATCCAAAAGTGATTGTCACCCCGCATATGGCCGCCCCTACTCCGCTGAATGATGCCATCGACCAAGTAATTTCCTATCTGCATGCCTTTGAATCGGGTGAGAAACTTTCCACCGTTAACCCGGACGCAGGCTACTGACGCTAATCCCCGCCTCGGCTATACTCGTGTGCTGGGAACCAAGTGCTGGCTAAAGGCTCTTAGGAAGACACCAATTTTAGAGGAAACGCCCTTGGTCACTATTTTCGCACGACGGCTTGGCCGTACGCTCGCGGGAGTAGGGTTCAGCCTTGCTGCCATCTGCGCTAGTGGCATGACGTTAGCAGCAGAAACGCTTCAAGACCCGCAACCCTTTGAGGCTAAATACCGTCTTGAAGTACGTGGCTGGCCTGGGGCAACCATCACTCATCGCCTATCTAACGAAGGGGATCACTGGTTAAGCGACATGCGCTTTTCAATTACCGTGGCACGCGGCCAGGAATTCAGCCGTTTTACGCTGAATGATGATGATATCGAGGCGCTGTACTTTAGCAGCCGTTATTCCGTGCTAGGCATGGGTGATAGCTATCAGCTGAACGAAAGTGATATTGGCAGCTTAGATCGGCAAACGGCACTGTTTGCTCTGTCCCGCCGAGCGGGAAATGAAAACTGCACTGAGAGCGCGCCCTGTGAGATTGAGTTCGTCGATCAAAAAGGGCGTGACGAGCACTTTCAATATTATGTTCATGAAAAGAAAGGATCTGAGCCAACGACTATCAGCGTACCTGCCGGTGAGTTTGAAGCACTGAGTGTATCGCTGATTGATACTGAGAAGCCCGACCGACTTCTGCAGATTAACTTTCACCCCGACTGGCCCGGCCTGATACTATCGGCGGTATACCAAAAAGAGGGCCGCCGCGAAACACAACTGACGTTAACTCAGTTTCAACCAGACGGGGGTTCGGCCCCCTAAATGCTTTCAGGTTTATTCATTGTTCTGTTACCGCTCGTACTAGGTTACTTAGTTCGAATCCGATCCAAGAGTTTACAAAAACTCATTAACCAAGCAGTGAACAGTTCAGTCTATTTAATACTGTTATTTATGGGAGTGAGTCTTTCTGGGCTTGAAAACCTCACCAGTCAGCTCTCTCGTTTAGGCGGCAATGCTTTGCTGCTTTTTAGCATTACTACACTGTTTAACCTAACAGCGCTCTGGTGGCTATCGCGTCGTTTAACCTTTAAGGCAGGCAACTCGCCAGTGGTGAAAAATGCCCCGACCAGTAAACTGGCGGCGATGCAGGGTTCACTGCTGCTAGTGGCTGTGGTGGCAGGCGGCGTTATGGTTGGCCTGCTGTTAGGACCGCACCTGGGTGAAGGGCTTTTTAACACGGCTGATTTACTGGCCGAATGGGTACTCTACTTACTGCTGGCGCTAATTGGCTGCCAGTTACGTAACTCCGGCATGCCACTCAGACAGATCCTGCTTAACCGAATGGGGCTGGCGATAGCGGTTACACTCGCACTAAGTTCACTCTTGGCTGGCTTGGCGGCCGCCCCACTCCTGTCGCTACACTGGAACGAGGGGCTGGCTATGGCGGCAGGCTTTGGCTGGTACTCGCTGTCCGCTATTTTGATTGGTGACCAGTTGGGCCCGCTGATGGGCGGTGTGGCGTTTTTCAACGACCTTATCCGTGAACTGTTGGCATTTATCCTGATTCCATTAGTGATTCACCGTCACACTGCGCTGGCGATTGGTTACGGCGGCGCCACCTCCATGGACTTCACTCTGCCCGTCATTCAGCAGCATGGCGGCGTGACCTGCGTGCCTATCGCCGTGGTCAGCGGGTTTATCCTTTCGTTGCTCTCTCCACCACTAATACTTTTCTTTCTATCCCTGTCGGGCTGATACTTCTAACTATTCCACCATCCTGGAAGTCGGGGCGACAAGGCCTCTCAGTACAATCGCAGCCTCCAATTTTTGACCCACCTCTCTGCATGCCTGCCCAATTTTTAATAAGTAAGAAAAATCCGTCGGTTATGCCAGCAAAGGAGCTGTTTCAGCGGCTCAAAGACAAAGAAAAGCCGATAAAGAAACCACAGAAAGAAAAGTCTTTATCTTTTATTAAAATCTACAGCTAACCATTTAAATAAAAAGGGTTTAAAAGAATTTATTATGTTTTCTTTACATTCCACTGCTTTCTTAGAAGCCTTATTTAATACAGTTATTGATTTAAGTTATGGTCGACTTTCATTTAGCTAACCTATCCTTTCTCAACTATAGTTCTTAAGTAGTGACTTCCAATGCTACGTCTAAAGGCAGGAAAGCCAACGGCGTTTAGAAAAGTCATTAAGCTTTAACGAGCTATCTAGTGTGACGATATTGACCATGATAATCCAGGGAGGTCGAGCATGGGCGATGTGGCTTTGAGTGAGGTTACGAGAGATAAAAGCATGTCGGAAGAGAGCATGGTAGAAGGTGTCGAAAAAGTGAAATCCAGACTTAGCGACACACCTTTTAGTTATAACCAAACGCCCTCCCGACACTATTCAAATCAATCTATTAACGATCGTCATTATGACGTTATCGATCGAAGCCATAAAGATAAACTCGATTCACCACAACGCATTTTATTTGTTACGACAGAAATTACCGATTTCGTTAAGGTCGGTGGGCTGGGTGATGTCTCCTCGGCACTCCCCCGCGCATTAGCGGCACACCATGATGTGCGTGTGTTAATTCCGGCTTACCGGGATATGATCGAATCCGAGCATGAGATTATTACCGTTGGTCACTTGCCTGCCTTTGCTGGGCTGCCAGCGTGTGATGTCGGACGCATAACGTGTGACGATGGGCTGATTATTTATGTACTTTTATGCCCAGAACTTTATGAACGGGCAGGCACCCCTTATGGCACCGGCTCAAGCGGCTACGGCGATGGTCAGGATGAAGGTTGGCAAGATAATGACATCCGCTTCGCCAGGTTGTCACGAGCGGCTGCCGATATTGCTCTAGGCAAAGCCAACCTCGACTGGCAGCCCCAGCTTTTACACCTCAATGATTGGGCGTGCGGTTTGGCGCCAGCCTACCTTCATTGGGATGGCCAAGGGCAGCCAATCCCCAGTGTTTTCACCATTCATAACCTGGCTTACCAGGGTGTGTTTGATGCTTCACGCCTTGATGCACTCGGCATCCCCAACGAGGCGTTTAATATTGATGGCGTCGAATACTATGGCGAGCTTTCCTTTATGAAGGCGGGGATCGTCTACGCCTCGAAAGTCACCACGGTCAGTGCGACCTACGCCCAAGAGATCACCACGCCAAAATTCGGCTGTGGGCTTGACGGGCTGCTTCGCTGCAAAGCCGAACAGGGACGTTTAAGCGGTATTCCCAATGGTATTGACGACTCCTGGGATCCACGCACCGATAGCCATTTGGTTCAGGCTTTCTCATCTAACGATTGGCGCGGTAAGCGTGCCAATGCAGATTATGTTCGCCGCCATTTTGGGTTAACCCCCAGCCAAGGTCCTTTGTTCGCAGTCATATCCCGCATGGTACATCAGAAAGGGCTCGATCTGACCATTGAGGCAGCGAAGGCCATTGTCCATGCGGGCGGCCAAATCGTTTTCATGGGCTGCGGCGAACACCATGTAGAGGAAGCCCTGCGCAGACTGGCAGTTCGCTTTCCTGGTGCCATTACGGCCTACATCGGTTTCGATGAATATCAAGCTCGCAGCCTTTTCGCTGGAAGCGACTTTTTGCTTATGCCGTCACGCTTCGAACCCTGTGGACTAAGCCAGATGTATGCCCAACGCTTCGGCTCATTACCGATCGCTCATCGTACCGGTGGCCTGGCCGATACGATTGAGGATGGCGTGACCGGCTTCCTGTTTGACGACATGCAGTTCGGTAGCTATATGCATGCCATTCAGCGCGCCTTTGCGGTGTACAAGTCAACCGACCTGTTCAACGCCATGCGCGGGGCTGCGATGACAGGGCGTTATCACTGGAAGCAGTCGATCGTCCCCTACAGCAAGCTGTACCTGCAAGCGCTTGAACAGGCAGGAAACGAGGCGACACTGACCCGGTGATAGAGGCGACAAACGATGTTTGGACAGACTCAGTTCCAAGAAACCAGGTTGCAAAAAGATAGGTGGCAAACGCCTACCTTCGGCGCGCAGGTCGTTGAGGAGGGACTAACGAGGTTCGTGCTATGGGCGCCGGGGGCTCACCGGGTTGATGTGGAGGTTGAGGGCCTGCCCAGCGTCACCATGAATCAAGAAAGTGATGGCTGCGCGACGGCAGACGTAGCTTGTGGTCATGGCGCTTGCTATCGCTACCGTGTATTCAATGAGGATGATGAGCGGGGCAGCCTAGTTCCAGACCCCGCCGCCCGTGCCCAGGCTGGCGATATTGACGGGCCAAGCGTAGTGATCGACCCAAACCGCTACGTATGGAAAAACCCTACCTGGCAGGGGCGGCCCTGGCATGAAACCGTACTTTACGAACTGCATGCCGGCGCCCTCGGTGGCTTTAAAGGCGTGCGCCAACACCTGCCCTACCTGGCCGAATTGGGTGTTACCGCTATTGAACTAATGCCGGTCTCTGAATTCCCTGGCGCACGTAATTGGGGTTACGACGGTGTGCTTCCCTACGCGGTGGAAGCCTCTTACGGTAGCCCCGACGAGATGAAAGAGCTGATTGACGAGGCCCACTCCCACGGCCTGATGGTGTTTCTTGATGTGGTCTACAATCACTTCGGCCCTGATGGCAACTACCTGGCAAACTACGCAGGCGCCTTCTTTCGTGAGGATTTGGTCACGCCATGGGGGCCTTCCATCGACTTTCGTCAACCCATGGTACGTCGTTACTTCATCGATAACGCCTTGATGTGGCTTGAGGAATATCGCCTGGATGGCTTACGTTTCGATGCCGTCCACGCCATCAGCGAAAAGGACTTCCTGATCGAACTGGCTGAGACAATTCGCGCCCGGATAGCCCCCGAACGACATATTCATCTAGTGTTGGAGAACGAAGGCAATACGGCCAGCCTGCTCAGCACAGACCAGTTTACTGCTCAATGGAATGACGACTGGCACAACGTTATGCATGTGCTGCTGACTGGCGAGCAGGAAGGCTATTACAGCGATTTCGTTGACAACGCGACACCCCGGCTGGCCCGGTGCCTCAGCGAAGGATTCATATTTCAGGGAGACACATCGCGTCATGGCCATTCCAGAGGCGAACCCAGTGCTCATCTTCCACCGACTGCCTTCGTAGCGTTTCTGCAAAATCATGACCAGACCGGCAACCGTGCCCTCGGCGAGCGTCTGAGTGTACTCACCGATGCCGAGTCACTGGCGGCAGCCACGGTATTGCTGCTGCTTTCGCCAATGGTCCCACTGTTATTCATGGGCGAAGAGTGGGGTTCCAAGCGGCCCTTCCTATTCTTCACTGAACATAATGAAGAGCTCGCCCAAGCGGTTCGTGAAGGACGGCGAGCAGAGTTTGCCGACTTCAGCGCCTTTCTTGATGAAAAGAGCCGCGAGCAGATTCCTGATCCTAATGCGCTAACGACTTTCGAAGCCTCAATCCCCGACTTCGACGTGCGCGAAACATCTTCCTATGCTGCCTGTCTGGCGCGCTATCGCACCTTATTGAAGCTTCGTCATCGTCATATCGTGCCACGTCTAAAAGGCGCCGTAGCGCTGGGCGCTAAAGCACTCGGCGACAAGGCAGTGCTGGCCCGCTGGCAAATGAATGACGAAACCCACCTGGTGATAGTACTCAACCTTGGGGAGCACCCAGCGGCCACCCTGGGGCTGGGAGTAGGCCAATTACTCCATGAAACCGACGAGGGGGTAGCAAAGGCTGCCCAGAGCGGCCGGATACCGCCTCGCGCTGCCGCCGCTTGGTTACGCCATAACCCGGGTGACGAGGAGGTAAGCGCATGAAAGATAAGCTGAGACAACTCGCCGAAGCGGCTGGATTATTGCTTGAATGGGAAAATAGTGATGGCGAGCCCTGCCAGCTATCTACACAGGTTCAACGCACCTTGCTGGGCATACTCGGCTTTGCCACCGACAATGAGGCCGCCATGGACGAAGGCTTGCAGCGCCTAAAGCGTTTGCATACGCCGGAAAGCCCTGCCGAGTGGCCACCGCTGCTTACCGTTGACTGCGAAACACCGATCACGCTGCCCTCGGTGCTGCCCCCCGGCACCGACTTTATTTTGGTGCTTGAGCAAGGTGGTCGCGTAGAAGGCAACCTAAACAGTGACGGCACGATGCCCGGCGTAGCGGAGATTGGCTATCACCAGCTACATATAGCAAACACCGAGTTGACCCTGGCCGTTGCCCCACACCAGTGTTACACCCCTGCCGATGCCAGCGGGAAGACCGCGCCAAAGCTATGGGGCTTGGCGACACAACTTTACGCGCTGCGCCGACCCGGGGATGGCGGTATCGGCGATGCCTTAGCATTGGAGCATTGCGTCACCCAAGCTGCCAACCAAGGCGCGGATGCCGTAGCGATTAGCCCGACCCATGCCATGTTCAGCGCCGACCCTGAGCGCTATAGCCCTTATTCCCCCTCCACCCGGCTACTCTATAACGTGCTTTACAGTGCCGCTGAAAACCTGTTCGGCGAAGCGCGCGTCGATGAGGCCCAGGCCCGTAACGGGCTGCAGGCGGAGTTACGCCGCCTGGAGGCCAATGACTTCCTCGACTGGCCCGAAGCTGCGCGCGCCAAGCTCTCCTGGCTACGTTACCTTTACGATGATTTTATGGCCCGGGAAGATAACGCCGCCCAGGCGCTACGCCAGGACATGCAGGCGTTTCGGCGGGCGGGGGGCGACCTACTGGAAGATCATTGCCGCTTCGAAGCCTTACAGAGAGAAATAGGCCCCGGCGACTGGCGTGAATGGCCAACCGAACTTCGCGATCCAGCCAGCCCCGAGCTTGCCCGCTTTGCCCAGACGCGTGCCCACGAAATAGGTTTTCATGCTTTCTTGCAATGGATAACCGCCGACAGTTTATCGCGGGCCCAGCGCGCAGCCAGAGAGGGCGGCATGACGATTGGGCTGATCACCGATCTGGCGGTGGGGGCTGATGCCGGTGGCAGTCAAACCTGGAGCCGCCAAACGGACATGCTGGAAGGTGTCTCTATCGGTGCCCCACCCGACCTATTTAATGGTCAGGGCCAAGATTGGGGCTTGGCTGCCTTTTCACCCTTTGGCTTGAAGCGCTCAGGCTTTCGTAGCTTTATCGACATGCTACGGAGTGCCTTTGCCCATGCCGGCGGGCTGCGTATCGACCATATCCTCGGCCTAATGCGCTTATGGCTGGTGCCTCATGGCGCTTCTCCCACGGAAGGCGGTTACCTGTCTTATCCGCTGGAAGATATGCTGCGCTTAGTGGCGCTGGAATCCTGGCGTCATCGTGGCATCGTTATTGGCGAGGACCTGGGCACTGTCGCCCCTGGCTTTCGCCAACGCCTTGCCGCACGCGGCATATTAGGCATGCAGGTGCTTTGGTTCGAACAGGACGAAGAGCAACACTACTTGGCTGCAGGCGAGTGGTCCCCCGATGCCATGGCCACCACATCGACGCATGACCTGCCCACCGTCGCGGGCTGGTGGGCGGGCCGTGACATCGAATGGCGCAGCCGTCTGGGCCTGCTCAAGTCGACTCAAAGCGCTGAGAGCGAACAGCAAGTACGACGCCAGGAGCGGGCCAAGCTGGCCACTACGCTGGGCTTGCTGGGTGGTACGCCCACCGCCGAGACGCTGGAAGCAGCCGACATTCCCGCCTCGCAAGTACTTAATGCTTGTGCACGGCACCTGGGCGCCACCCCCGCGCCGCTAATATTACTTCCGGTCGAGGATGCGTTAGGGCTCGAAGAGCAAGCCAACCTACCCAACACCGTGGATGAGCATCCTAATTGGCGTCGACGCTGGACAGCCAATGCCAATGACCTGTTGGTATCGGATGAGGTTCGTGAACGCCTTGCCGAGCTGACGCGTACACGCAAGGCCATCTCCCGTGGCAAGCCATCGCGGTCCGCCCTGTTTGGGAGGTCGACGCATGAATGAGATCCTTGCTACCGTTCGGCTGCAGTTTCACCGCGGCTTTACCCTGACGGATGCCGAACATTGGGTAGACTATTACGCCAACTTGGGTATTAGTCATTTCTACGCCTCACCGCTGCAGGCTTCACGGGCGGGTTCGCCCCATGGCTATGACGGCATCGACCCAACGCGCATTGACCCTGAGCTCGGCGGCGAGGCGGCGCTTGAACGTCTGGTGTCGCGTCTACGCTCACGCGGCATGGGGCTGATCCTTGATATCGTCCCTAACCACTTGGCCGTGGGCGGTTCACAAAACCGCTGGTGGCAGGACGTACTCGCCTGGGGCAACGACAGTCCCTATGCCGAGTTCTTCGATATCGACTGGCATTCTGATGATCCGCAGCTTACCGGAAAGCTGCTTGTGCCGTTCTTAGGCGACGCTTACGCTGAGATACTGCAGTCAGGCGAACTGGTTCTTGGCTATGATGCCGACACGGCCGGCTTTCATGTCGACTATCATGAGCACCGCTTTCCCATCGACCCACGTCACTACGGCGACATACTGCGCTTTGCCGACCACAATGCGCTGCATGAACAGGCAGCTTTTTTCGATGCCCTCCAGCAACGTGAAGACGCCTATACCGCTGCTGGCGATGCGCGCTATCAGCTACGCAAGGTGATGGAATCCCCCGCTGCCCGGCAGTCTCTTGACGCTGTCATCGCCCTGTTCGGCAGCGCGAACCCCCACGGTGCTACTCGACTTCATACCTTGCTTGAGCGCCAGCATTACCGCTTGGCCTGGTGGCGCACCGCTTCCGATGAAATTAATTGGCGGCGTTTTTTTGATGTTACCGAACTGGGTGGGGTACGTGTCGAAATTCCGGAGGTTTTTGAAGCTGTTCACGCCCTACCGTTACGGTTGGTTGAAGAAGGCTGGGTCGATGGGTTGCGAGTCGACCATGTCGATGGGCTTGCCGACCCTCGCAGCTACTGCCTGCAGCTGCGTCAGCGCCTTGATGCCCTGCAGGAAAAGCGACCAGCAGAGGCACCGCGCCATGTTGCTCTCTATGTAGAAAAGATATTAGGTGATGGCGAGACGTTACATTGCGACTGGCGAGTGGACGGCACCAGTGGCTACGAATTTATGAACGAGGTTTCGGGAATACAGCACGACCCGGCTGGCGCTGCCCCCCTTAGCCGGCTATGGCATGTCATTAGTGGTCGTGATTATGATTTTACCACCGAGGTACACCTAGCCCGGAGCGAGATACTCACTTCGCTGTTGGCCAGCGAATTTGCAGCCTGCGCTCGTAGCTTACATGCCGTTGCCCGTGCTCAGCTTGCCAGCCGGGATATTACCCTAGCGGCGATCAGCCGAGCACTCGAAGCATTGATTGTTCACTTTCCCATTTACCGCAGCTATGCCGACGATGCAGGCCGCCCTGATGCCGATGCCCCCTTCTTCGCTCAAGCAATGAAGGGGGCTCGACAAGCACTCAATCCACCCGACATTGCAGTTCTAGAGGCAATGGAACGTTGGCTGGGCGGTGAAGCGCCTTGTGACGTCGCTGATGATGAAGAACGCCGACTGCGCCAACGCGCGATTGTGCGCTTTCAGCAGCTTACCTCGCCGGTCGCCGCCAAGGCTGTGGAGGACACCGCGGGGTATCGCAGCGCCGTGTTGATCTCACGTAACGATGTGGGCTTCGATGGCGAGCATTTCAGCCATTCTCGCAAGCGCTTTCATGAGGCGAACGTACGGCGTGGTCACCAGTTTCCCCGCACCATGGTGACCACGGCCACCCACGACCACAAGCGCGGCGAGGATGTCCGTGCGCGACTGGCAGCACTGAGTGAACAGACCACGGACTTTGCTAACCATGTCGAGCATTGGCGTCGGCTTGCAGCACCACTACGCCGGTCGCTGCGCGACGGACCCGCCCCCTCACCGGGTGATGAACTGATTCTTTACCAACTACTGCTGGGTGCCTGGTCGCCAACGCTTGATCCGCTAGATAACGACGAGATGCAGGCGTTTGTCCAGCGGCTCGCGCAATGGCAGCAAAAGGCCTTGCGTGAAGCCAAGTTAAGCAGCCACTGGCTATGGCCCGATGATACCTATGAGTCCGCCTCTCGCGCTTTCCTCGAAGATTTGATGACGACGCCGCCACTGCGCGACGCCATCGCGGCGGCGGCACGTAAGCTCGACCTGCCGGGTGCGATCAATGGCCTGGTTCAGACGGTGTTGCGTCTGACCGTACCCGGCGTGCCCGACCTTTACCAGGGTGCCGAATTTTGGGACTACAGCTTGGTCGATCCCGATAACCGCCGCCCCGTCGACCATGCGGAGCGTAAAGCGGCGCTGGATGAAGCGCTGACGCCTACAGATGCATTGTTAACGTGGCGTGATGGACGGATTAAGCAAGCAATCATCGGGAAGTTACTGGCTCTACGCCATCGTTATCCTATGCTGTTTATCCACGGCGATTACTATCCTCTCTCGGTAAGCGGCGTTCATGCCGACCACATAGTGGCCTTTACCCGACGCTACGCGGGTTACCAATTACTGGTAGTGGCACCCAGGCTGGCCACTGAACTACTAGGCGAGGCCGAGCAACCGCATATCCCCCCGCAACGCTGGGAAGATACGCACTTGCTCCCCGAAGCCGGTCTATGGCAAGGCGTATTGACCGAGTCATCGCTGGAGATCAGTAAGCAAGGTGTGCCTATCGCCACCTTGCTGGCGGAGCTACCCGTGGGTGTTTTCCTGCTTGATAACGGCACGGATAGCAGCGATTGGATTACCTCGCCATTACATCAATACCGCGACACATCTAAATAGCACATAGGAAGAGCTGACATGACTGACGAAGAACGCGTACGTCAACTGGCCTACAGCATCTGGGAAGCAGAAGGACGCCCCGAGGGACAGCAGCAACGCCATTGGGATAGAGCCCTGAAGATCGTTGCCGCGGAACAAGTGGCAGGCAATGAAGCTGAACTGGAAGAAGTAGGCGAGCCAATAGACGAAACTCCTATTTTGGAGGATGACTTGCCACTGGAAGAGGACGAGATCGGCATTCAGGAAAACCGCTTGCCCCTGGAAGACCCCGAAAGTGATCCCTACTTAGATGCAGAAGTTCCCTTTCAGGAAGAAGCCCTGACAGGTGAGGACATGCCTGACGAGGACATACCCGTCGATGAAGTGCCTGTCGATGACGTGCTTTTCGATGAAGTGACTGGCGAGGACGTGCCGGTACAGGATCGTGGCCATCCAACTCAAACACCCGCCGACCCCGCCGATACAGCGAGCCCGATGGAACCGCTGCCTGACGATTCCGCTACGGTGGCACGCACTCGCCGCCCTCGTCGTAGCAGCGACCCAGTGGCACCTACCGAAGAGAAAAGCACAAGCAAGAAGACGGGTAAGACTGCGGCGGCAAAAAAGACAGAGGCCAAAACAGCGAAAAAAACTACACCAAAGGCGAAGAAACCTAAAACGACTAAGACGAACGACCGTAGTTAAGGCTGTAGCTAAAACAGTAGTTAAACACTTGAATACCCCAATGGCTCAAGGACGAATGCGATGAATACAAGCCAGGCCTCGCGGGACAGCGATAAGTCCGTTGCCACCGATGAATCTCCCAGTGTCATGCAGCACGCACGCGTCCACGAGGGATGGTCTTTTCCTCTGGGAGCGACGTGGGATGGACTAGGCGTTAATTTCGCGCTGTTCTCAGCCCATGCCACCCGCGTTGAACTGTGTTTATTTGATGAAACCGGAGAATGGGAGCTTGCCCGTGTCGAGCTGCCCGAATACACCGACGAAGTATGGCACGGCTACCTACCCGACGCCCGCCCTGGCCAGCTCTATGGTTATCGTGTACACGGACCTTACGCACCCGAAGAAGGCCACCGTTTCAACCCTAATAAACTGCTGCTCGACCCTTACGCCAAGCAGATCGTCGGCGACCTGAAATGGGACGAGGCGCTATTCGGCTACACCATCGGTCATCCTGATGGCGACTTGAGCTTCGATGAGCGGGACAGCGCGCCGTTTATGCCACGCTGCCGGGTGATCGACCCTGCCTTCACCTGGGGTCGCTCGCGCGGGGTACAACTGCCTTGGGATCATACGATTCTCTACGAGACCCACGTTCGCGGTTACACCATGCGCCATCCGTCGGTACCCGAAGCGCTACGCGGCACCTTCGCCGGTTTGATGGTCAACGATGTCGTCGACTACATCCGCTCACTGGGGGTGTCATCGGTGGAGCTTCTGCCGATCCACGCCTTCGTCGATGATCAGCACCTTTTAGAGCAGGGGCTGCGCAACTATTGGGGTTACAACACGCTGGGCTTTTTCGCCCCCCACTCGCGCTATATCTCGGGTGAAAGTATCCATGAATTCAAGGAATTGGTAGCGCGTTATCACGCCGCCGACCTGGAAGTCATCCTTGACGTGGTATACAACCACACCGCAGAGGGTAACGAGCTAGGCCCCACGCTTTCACTCAAAGGCATCGACAATGCCTCCTATTACCGGCTGATGCCCGAAGAGCCGCGCTACTACATCGACGATACCGGCACCGGCAACACCTTGAACTTGAGTCACCAGCGCGTATTGCAGATGGTCACCGACTCGCTGCGCTACTGGGCCACAGAAATGCGTGTCGACGGCTTCCGCTTCGACTTAGCGACGATCCTCGGGCGCGAGCCCCACGGCTTCGACGAGGGTGGCGGCTTTCTCGACTCCTGCCGCCAGGACCCTATCCTCAGCCAGGTAAAGCTGATTGCCGAACCCTGGGACTGCGGTCCCGGCGGTTATCAGGTCGGTGGTTTCCCGCCGGGCTGGGCGGAATGGAACGACCGCTACCGAGATACCGTGCGCGCTTTCTGGCGGGGGGATGAAGGACAACTGCCAGAACTTGCCACCCGGCTGATGGCATCGGCGGACTTTTTCCAACGTCGTGGTCGGCGTCCGTTCGCTTCGGTCAACTTCGTCACTGCCCACGATGGCTATACCCTTTACGACCTGGTTGCCTACAACGATAAGCACAACGAGGCGAACGGTGAGGACAACATGGATGGCCACGACCACAACCTATCGTGGAACCATGGCGCAGAGGGTCCCAGTGACGATGCCGAGATACAAGCACTGCGGTTGCGTCAGATCCGCAACTTCATTGCGACCACCCTGTTCTCCCAAGGAACGCCTATGTTGCTGGCTGGCGATGAGCTGTTGCGCACCCAGCAGGGCAACAATAATGCGTATTGTCAGGACAATGAGATCAGTTGGGTGGACTGGAACCTTGATGGTGACGCCCACGCCATGATCGAGTACCTCCGGCGGGTGATTGAGCTTCGGCTACGTTATCCCATCCTGCGTCGTGGGCGCTTCCTCTCTGGTGAGTACAACGAGGAAATGGGGCTAAAAGAAGTGACATGGCTGGCGCCGGATGGTGCTGAAATGGACATCGAACGGTGGGAGGATGCCGAGGCACGTACACTCGGCCTGTTGCTGGACGGACGCGCGCAGCCTTCAGGCATACGCCGAGCCGGGGCCGATGTCACCTTGTTGTTAATTTTCAATGCTCACCACGACGCAGTGGCTTTTCAGCTACCGGAAGCGCCAAGCGGCAGCGGTTGGTTATGCCGCCTCGATACTAGCCACACCGTAGAGGAAACCCCTTTCCAGCGCGCCTTTGGTGAGGAACATAGGATGGAAGGTCGCTCATTGGCCCTATTGGAGCTAGTGCAGCAGGCTGATAACGCCGTTATCTAGAGATGAGGCAGCGCGGAGATCTCCGCTGTCGTTTCCGCGTTGCAAGGAGAAGCATGCGATGAGTTCAACTGTTTATCCCACGTCCGGGGCAGTCCCGGCGCAAGAGCAGGATCCAAGCCAGGTAATAGTGGCTACACAGGCACCACGCATTGCCATCGAATCCGTCACCCCCACCCTTGACCAGGGACGTTTCGCTGCTAAAGCGATTGTTAATGAACCGGTCGTTGTAAAAGCGACCATCTTCGCTGACGGCCATGATGTGCTGTCAGCCGCGATCTGCTGGCAGGACGATCAGGGGCAACAGCAACGCGTACCCATGCGCCAGATAGAACCCCTCGGATTGGATATCTGGGAGGGAAGATTTACGCCTCAGCGGGTGGGAGACCACCGTTTTATCATCGAAGCCTGGTGGGATATTTACGCCACCTACCATTACGAACTTTCCAAAAAACACCAGGCGGGGGTGCCGGTCGAGCTTGAGCTTGAAGAAGGCAGGCAACTGATCGAACGCGCGGCTGAGCGCGCCTCTGAAAACGACAATGGAGTGCTCAGCGCGGCATTAGGAGCCGTCCATGAGCAGTTTCAGTTAGCACAGCATGATGCCGACCGTGTCGCGCTGCTGCTTGACGGTGACACCGCCAGGTTGATGCACGAAGCGGATACCCGCCCGCATCTAACCAGAAGCGACACGCATTATCCGCTTGAAGTGGAGAGGCTCAAGGCGCGCTTTGCCAGCTGGTACGAACTGTTCCCCCGCTCGGAAACCGATGATCCCAATCGCCACGGTACGTTCAAGGATGTTCATAGGCGCCTGCCGTTGATACGCGATATGGGCTTTGATGTGCTCTATTTCCCGCCTATTCACCCGGTCGGTCGGGCGCATCGCAAAGGCCCTAACAACAGCCTTGAAGCAGGGCCGGATGACCCAGGCAGCCCCTACGCCATCGGCAGCGAAGAAGGCGGACATGAGGCTATTCACCCGCAACTCGGCACCCGTGAAGATTTCCGCGACTTGGTCCGTGTCGCCAATGAACACGGGTTGGAGATAGCGCTCGACTTTGCCATTCAGTGCTCACCGGACCACCCATGGCTAAAAGAGCATCCAGGCTGGTTTTCCTGGCGGCCCGACGGTTCAATCCGCTACGCCGAAAACCCGCCCAAAAAGTATCAGGATATTGTCAACGTCGACTTCTACGCCGAAGACGCCATCCCCTCGCTATGGATCGAACTTCGTGATGTTGTTCAAGGCTGGGTTGATGAAGGCGTAAAAATATTTCGTGTTGATAATCCGCATACCAAGCCACTGCCCTTCTGGGAATGGTTAATTGCCGATATTCGCCGCCATGATCCGGACGTCATCTTTCTGGCCGAAGCCTTCACCCGGCCGGCCATGATGCTGCGCCTGGGCAAGCTGGGCTTCACTCAAAGCTACACCTACTTCACTTGGCGTCATACCAAGGCCGAGTTGACCGAGTATTTTACTCAGCTCAATGAATCGCCGCTTCGTGATGGTTATAGGCCCAACTTCTTCGTCAATACACCCGATATTAACCCCTACTTCTTGCAATCGTCTGGGCGGGCTGGCTTTTTGATTCGTGCGGCGCTGGCCACCATGGGTTCAGGGCTATGGGGCATGTACTCAGGGTTCGAGTTGTGTGAAGGCGCACCGGTACCCGGCAAAGAAGAGTACCTCGACTCAGAGAAGTATGAAATTCGCCCGCGCGACTACATTGCTCCCGGCAATATCGTCTATGAGATCGCCCAACTCAACCGAATCCGACGCGAGAACCCAGCACTGCATACCCACCTGGGTTTGTCCTTCTATCCAGTGCACAACGACCGCTTGTTACTGTTCGCCAAGGGCACCCAGACACGCGATAACGTTGTCCTTATCGCCGTTAATCTTGATCCCTTCGAGGCGCAGGAGGGCGCATTCGAGTTGCCCTTGGGGCTTTTCGACCTTCCCGATGAGGCGGCACTACACGTGGAGGATCTAATGAGCGGTAGGCATTGGACGTGGTACGGCAAATGGCAGTCGATGCGGCTCGACCCGGCGGCACTGCCATTTGCCATCTGGCGTATTCGCCCCATCCATTAGCCATGCGTGACGACCTAGTTGAATTGGATTCGAAAGCGATTCGTTTGCAGCGAATGATCCGGATCGATTTGTTCATACCGATGAAAACAGAGAGGGCAAGCCAATGATGGATGCCAGTAGCGAAAGACACGCCGTCGAGGCCATGGATTTTCTCGATGACCCACTCTGGTATAAGGACGCCGTCATCTACCAAGTACATGTCAAGGCCTTCTTCGACGCCAATGACGACGGCATCGGTGATTTTGAAGGTTTGATTCAGAAACTCGACTATATCGTTAGCCTGGGCGTGAACACGATCTGGATATTACCGTTCTATCCCTCGCCACGTCGCGATGATGGTTACGATATCGCTGAATATACCAGCGTTAGCCCTGATTACGGCACGCTGGAAGACGCCCAGCGCTTCATCAAAGAAGCGCACCGACGCGGCCTGCGCGTATTGACTGAGCTGGTTATCAACCATACGTCCGACCAGCACGAATGGTTTCAGCGTGCCCGGCAAGCGCCGGCAGGATCGCCGGAACGCGATTTCTACGTGTGGTCGGACACCGACCAGAAATACCCCGGCACTCGGATCATTTTTCTTGATACCGAATCCTCCAACTGGACCTGGGACCCAGTGGCTGGCGCCTACTACTGGCACCGCTTCTATTCACACCAGCCGGACCTTAACTTCGATAACCCCGTGGTGCTCGACGAGATCCTCAAGGTGATGGAGTACTGGCTTGATATGGGTGTTGATGGTCTCCGTCTGGATGCCATCCCCTATCTGGTCGAGCGCGAAGGCACCAACAACGAGAACCTGCCCGAAACACATGTCGTGCTCAAGAAAATTCGTGCGGTGCTCGACGAGCGTTACCCCGACCGCATGCTACTCGCCGAAGCCAATCAGTGGCCCGAGGATACCCGGCCCTACTTCGGCGAGGGAGACGAATGCCACATGGCGTTTCATTTCCCGTTGATGCCCCGCATGTACATGGCACTGGCCCAAGAAGACCGTTTCCCGATTACCGACATCCTGCGCCAGACCCCAGAAATACCCGCTACATGCCAGTGGGCGATCTTTCTGCGCAACCACGACGAATTGACCCTGGAAATGGTCACCGATAAGGAGCGCGATTATCTCTGGAATCACTACGCCGCCGACCGCCGAGCACGCATCAATTTGGGCATCCGTCGACGGTTAGCGCCGCTGCTGGAGCGTGACCGGAGACGTATTGAACTGCTTAACAGCCTGCTGCTCTCTATGCCGGGTACACCGGTGTTGTATTACGGCGATGAAATCGGCATGGGCGACAATATTTATCTAGGCGACCGTGATGGCGTGCGTACACCCATGCAGTGGTCGGTGGACCGCAACGGCGGCTTCTCTCGCGCCGATCCGGCACGGTTGGTGCTCCCACCGATCATGGATCCGCTCTATGGCTATCAGACCGTCAATGTCGAAGCGCAGGTGCGCGATTCGCATTCGTTGCTCAATAACATGCGTAGGCTGCTCGCAGTGCGTAGCGAGCACCGCGCCTTCAGCCGCGGCACCATGCGACCGCTCTACCCGGCCAACCGGCATATTCTCGCCTACCTACGTGAGATGACGCTCGATAATGGCGAGACAGAAACATTGCTGTGTGTGGCCAATGTGGCCAGTACCGCCCAGGCAGTGGAGCTCGACTTGTCCGCTTTTGCCGGAAAGGTGCCAGTAGAAATGGTCGGCGGTAGCGCCTTTCCGCCGGTGGGTAAACTGGCCTACCTGCTGACCCTTCCCCCCTACGGTTTTTTCTGGTTCCTGCTAGCTCCCGCGACCGCCATGCCGGAGTGGCATGTTCCGGTGCCTGAGCCAATGCCGGATTACGTCACCCTCATTATCAAAAAGCGTCTCGAAGAGATTTTCAACGAGACGCCCAGACGATTACTCGAACGCGAAACGCTCCCCAACTACCTGCCTAAGCGACGCTGGTTCGCCGCCAAGCAGGCGCGTATTGAGGAGATCCGTTTACACGCCACCGTCAGCCTTGAGCACAGCGGGCATTCACTGCTGTTAAGCGAACTGGAGGTCAAACATGGCCAAGGCAGTGAGCGCTACCAACTGCCACTGGCTTTCCTGGGCGAGGATGAGCAGAGCAATCCGCTACCGCAACAACTCGCCATGGCCCGGGTTCGTCGCTTCCATGAAGTCGGGCTGCTAACCGATGCGGTCACTCTGGATGCCTTTACGCTAGCGGTGCTGGAAGGCATGCAGTTAGGCAGCGTAGTGCCCTATGAGCAGGGAGAAGTCCATTTCTTGCCAACGGCGGCCTTCGCCGATCTGACGCTTCCTGAGCATCCGGAGATAGTGCAACAGAGTGCCGAACAGTCCAATAGCTCGATCATCATTAACCATCAGTTAGTGCTCAAGCTGTTTCGGCGCCTGGAGCCAGGCATCCATCCCGAAGCGGAAATCGGCAGCTACCTGACCGAACGAGGCTTTACGCATACCGTACCCCTTTACGGCGTGGTAACCCGGCTCGAAGAGGGAACCACACAGACCCTAATGATTCTGCAAGGCTACATCGACAACCAGGGCGATGCCTGGTCGTGGACCCGCTCGAAGCTGGAGCGAGCGATTCGTGAAGCCGTCGCCGATGAGGATCGCGGCCATGAGCCACGGGAGGAAGACCGCTACGGGGCATTCGAGGAGTTAGAGGAGTTTGCGACCACCTTAGGCCGTCGGCTGGGTGAATTACATATGGTACTGGCAATGCCTAGCGATGATCCAGCGTTTGCGCCTGAGGTCGCGGATTCCTCCCATGTAGAAAACTGGACACAGCGCGTAACGCAGCGCGTCGAGGAAGCGCTGGACTTGCTTAAGCAGCACAAGAGCAGCGCTGACGAAGCCGAGCAGCAGCTTGCCGATACCATCCTGAATCGGCGTGATGCGCTTATGGCGTCCATTAAGATGATGGCGGAAATGGCCGAAGGCAGCCTGATCACCCGCATCCATGGCGACCTGCATCTCGGTCAAGTACTGGTGGCCCATGATGATGCCTACATCATCGACTTTGAAGGCGAACCGGCCAGGCCACTGGAAGAACGGCGCGCCAAGGATAGCCCGCTGCGTGATGTCGCTGGCATGTTGCGCTCGTTCGACTACGCCTACGCCAAGGTGGAAGAGGCTCGGCCAGGCGAAAATGAAGTCGTCGATTCAAACACCGCGACCGGCCACGCTGTCGTGGAGCAGTACCTGCTCAGGGGACGGCAAGCATTCCTCAACGCTTATTGGCAGGCAACACTGGAAATGCCCCACGAATGGAAGAAAGCAAGCGGAGCCGCCGCTGCGGTCGATCTGTTTGTCCTCGAAAAGACGGCCTACGAGATCGCCTACGAAGCCGCCAACCGCCCTGCATGGCTGGGTGTACCGTTGCGCGGCTTAGCTGCGATCATCGAACAACTCAGCCCAGGAGAGCCACATGAATGAAGTTATTCACACCCAGCCCATTTTGGATCGCAGCTTGTGGTTGAGCGAGGAAGACGCTGACGCCCTGGCACAAGGAACCCACCATGATCCCTTCTCGATCCTCGGCATTCATACCGATGACGAAGGTCAGTTCTTGCGCGTATTTCTACCCGGCGCGGTGGGGGTTGATGTTCTCGATCGCGAAGGCGGTAAGTCGCGTTGCTGCCTGACCAGCATGCAGATCCCCGGCTTGTTCGCTGCGAGGCTGCCGCATGCGGCTCCCTATCTACTGCACATTCGCTGGCCACAAGGCGAGCAGATAACCGAGGACCCCTATAGTTTCGGGCTGCTACTGGGCGAAATGGACCTCTACCTGCTAGGCGAAGGCAATCACCGTAACCTTGGGCATTGTCTGGGTGCACAGCCCATGGCAGTGGATGGTGTCGACGGTGTGCGCTTTTCCGTCTGGGCGCCTAATGCCAAACGCGTATCCGTGGTAGGCAATTTCAATAGCTGGGACGGCAGGCGACACATGATGCGCCTGCGTATCTCCGCCGGGGTCTGGGAGTTATTCGTACCGCGCATCGGGCCTGGGGAAGCGTACAAATATGAGATTATCGAGGCCCAGGGTGCCATTGGCCTTCGCGCCGACCCTGTTGCTTTAGCCACCGAAGCACCACCCTCTACCGCCTCGGTGGTGGCCGATACCACGCCTTTTACCTGGCATGACGAAGAATGGATCGCTCAGCGGCAAAAAGCACATGACCCATCCCGGCCAATTAGCATCTACGAGGTGCACGCCGCCTCCTGGCGCAAACATGGCGGCGACAACGGCGAACTCTATAGCTGGCGTGATCTGGCCGAGCAACTGATTCCTTATGTGTTGGAAATGGGTTTCACCCATGTCGAGCTATTGCCGATCATGGAGCATCCCTTTGGTGGTTCCTGGGGCTATCAGCCGCTGGGCCAGTTTGCCCCCAGTGCCCGTTTCGGCAAGCCTGCCGACTTTGCCTACTTCGTCGATGAGTGCCATCGCGCCGGACTGGGTGTCATTCTTGATTGGGTACCGGCCCACTTTCCTACCGACCCCCATGGCCTGGCGCGCTTCGACGGTACTGCCTTGTACGAATATGAGCATCCCTTCGAGGGGTTCCATCAGGATTGGGACACCTACATCTACAATTTGGGCAGGCGTGAAGTGCATGGGTTCATGCTCGCCTCGGCACTGCATTGGCTGAGACACTTCCATGTCGATGCATTGCGCGTCGATGCCGTTGCCTCAATGCTCTATCGCAACTACTCCCGCAACGAAGGCGAGTGGATTCCCAACCGTTATGGAGGTCATGAAAATCTTGAGACGATAGACTTCCTTCGCCACCTTAATGACGTCATCAGTGAAGAAGCCCCAGGCACAGTCGTGATCGCCGAGGAATCCACCGCCTGGCCCGGCGTTACCCAGCCAACCGATGAGGGCGGGTTGGGCTTCGCCTATAAATGGAACATGGGCTGGATGCACGACACCTTGGAATATATCGCCAAGGATCCGGTTTACCGTACCTACTCGCATCACGATATGACCTTTCCAATGGTCTATGCTTTCTCCGAACGCTACGTATTACCCATTTCTCACGACGAGGTCGTACACGGTAAGGGCTCACTGATCTGCAAAATGCCGGGCGATGAGTGGCAACAGTTTGCCAACCTGCGTGCTTATCTTTCAATCATGTGGGCTCAGCCCGGTAAAAAGTTACTGTTTATGGGCTGCGAGTTCGGCCAGTGGCGTGAGTGGAGCCACGACCGTGAGCTCGATTGGTCGCTACTCGCCGAAGGCCGCCATGCCGGCGTTCGCCGATTATTAAGCGATCTTAACCGCTGCTACGGGGAGCTGCCCGCTCTGCACGAGTGCGATAGCGAACCACAAGGGTTTACTTGGGTCGTGGGCAATGACAACACCAATAGTGTTTTTGCTTGGCTGCGCTGGAGTGCCACCGGTGAGCCGCTGCTGGTCGTTGCCAATATGACACCGGTGCCACGAATGGGTTATCGCCTGGGCGTGCCGTTTGCGGGTGGCTGGGAAGAACGCCTTAACAGTGACGCCGAGTGCTATGGAGGTTCCAACATGGGCAACCTGGGCCAACTAACAGCTGAGGACTCTCCTCTGCATGGGCAAATCGCCAGCCTAGAACTCACCCTACCACCACTGGCGGTACTGCTGTTACGCCCGGTCGAAACCCCGAGCACGCGTTGACAGCGCGTAATAACCATTGAACTGGATCAAGCCATTGGGAGATATGAGTCACCGAGGAAAGGGATAGTAGTTTGAATGCGGCGTCTTTGAAGAACTAGGCTTTGAAGAACAGCTTTGAAGGGCAGCTTTCAACTACTTTCCCTTTCCTCGGTGTGAAAAGAGACTAAAAAAAAATGAACAAGCGAGCGAACGGATGCACGAATTTAATATTGGGTTGTTAGTCGTTGCTGCTAGCGCGCTATTTCTGGGGCTATTATCAACACCGCTAAAGCGGATCGGTTTACCCGACTCAGTCACCTTGTTGCTCGTCGGGGTTGTGTTGGGACCTACCGGGTTTGGATTTCTAGATCCAGCGCAGTGGGGTAACGAAATGGCCATTTTAGAACAAGTGGCCCGCTTAGCTATCGCGATTGGCTTGATGGGTATCGCACTGCGCTTACCCAAATCCTATATTTTTAACCACTGGCGACCACTTTGCGTTTTACTGCTGGTGGGTATGCCGTTCATGTGGCTATGTAGCAGCGCTTTAACAGGCTGGGCACTCGGCTTGCCAATAGGAGCCGCTCTACTCATCGGTGCAGCGATTACCCCAACCGATCCGGTGGTTGCTTCGACCCTCGTGACCGGGCCCGTTGCAAAAGAGAATCTCCCTGCGTATCTACGCCATATAATTTCAAGCGAATCGGGCGCAAACGATGGGCTTGCGTTCATCTTTGTCATGATTGCTGTGTTCTGGCTGACGCTTCCGGCGGAGCAGTCCATGACCATGCCAATGTTAGGCGTCATCTTTGGTGATATTTTAGGCGCACTCGTTTTAGGGGCTGTTATCGGCTACTCGGTAGGCTTTGCGATGCGCAAAGCGGAAGAAAAAAAGACGATCGACCAACCTTCGATGCTGATGATTACGACAGCACTCGCCCTCACAACACTCGCCGCTGTGAAATTGATAGGAAGCGATGGAATTCTCGCCGTCTTCGTGGCGGGATTAATGTTTGATCAACAAGTCAACGCTTCAGAACGCCAGGAGGAAGAAAGGGTGGTCGAGGGGGTGGACCGCTTTTTTACTTCACCCATCTTCATCTTGCTCGGCTTGATGATTCCCTGGCACGAATGGATGTCCTTGGGATGGCCAGTACTAGCACTTGTTATTGGTGTGCTTTTTCTCCGCCGGCTGCCGTTATTCCTACTGTTAGGCGGACGCCTTAGCGACCTTCCAAGCAAGCTGGACGGTAGTTTCTCGGGCTGGTTTGGGCCAATTGGGGTCGCCGCGCTTTACTATGCGGCATTGGCCCATCATAAAACAGACGTTGCGGCGCTTTGGCCCGTGGTGAGCTTGATCGTTGTTTCATCCATCGTGGTACACGGGCTCACCGCCATGCCGCTTTCGCACCTCTACCGGCGGCTGAAGGATGCCAGGGCATCATCATAAGATGGCTTTCGTTCATCAAACGTAACGTCTACTTTTATACTGAGTAAATTAAGGTCTGCAGGCAGCAGACCAGGAGCCATCATTCAGCAAAGGAAATGCGTTTAAACTCCCCTTGCTCCTGGGTGTTTACCATTCAAGGTGGAAAGGTGAGATATGATAGCTGCCAGCAGCATGTTTATACCGCTAGCCGCTTTCTTTTGGGGGGTATCCGGAGGAATCGCAAGCATCCTTATGGAAAGTGGTTGGGATGCACTTGTTGTTTCATTCTATCGAGGGTTTGTAGGGTTCCTCTTTGCGCTTGCCTGGCTAATGCTCCGGCCGCACCACAGCGGGTTGGCAAATCAACAGCTATGGCTTTGGTCAGCCCTTGCAGGGCTCGGCGTGGCGGGCAATTTCACTTTTTATTTCATCAGCATTGCACATGGCAGCGTCGCGGTTGCTGCTACCTTGATGTATTGCGCCCCCGTCTTCGTCTATCTCGTTTCATTTGCATTCAAGCTTGAGAAGCCCACCACGGCTAAATGGGTGGCCATCGCTGTGGTTATGCTTGGCATCGTGCTGTTGACGCAGTTGTATGAAATTAGCGCCAGCGGCCTATCGTTGATTGGGATCTGTGCGGGATTACTTGCTGGGCTCTCCTATGCCGTTTTCATTTTCGGATTTAAATACGCCGCCCCTCATGGCAGCCCCCAGTCAATCCTTTCAATAGCCTTCGCGGTACTGGCCATCACTCTCATTGTGCCAAGCGATGCTGATCAGATCTTGAGCGCCCTGGGCTCATCACAATGGCACTTGTTCTTGATACTCGGCATCTTAGGCGCAGGGTTATCCTTTGTGCTGTATATCGCGGGGATAAAACGCACAACGCCTGTGCTCGCCTCCATGGTAGCCATGATTGAACCTATCACGGCCACCCTATTTGGCGTGGCAGTGTTAAATGAAAGCCTGAGTATTATTCAGATAGTGGGTATGGGACTGATACTGGTAACGGTGACAGCGTTGAGTGTTACCTCAAGCAAAGCATAGGAATATCCCCATTGCTTGTGTTGGCTTAACGCAGGCGCCGTAACGCCCGCAGAACAGATTGTGTTATGGGCGCTTAAATGCCTACTTTAGCCGCTCTGGCCGCGTGCAGTTTTTTATAGCTTTCAATCAAGCGCTGGTGGCGCTCCAGGCCGTCTAACTGCATGTTAGTGGGCGTTAGGCCATGGAAGCGTACTTCGCCACTCACCGAGCCAATAACAGCCGCCATGGTGGCTTCGCCGAACATACGCTGGAAGTTGTACAGGTAATCTTCAAGCGCCAGTTCATCATCCAGCACAATTTCCAGCACTGCATTTACCGCCTGGTAGAACAGGCCGCGCTCGACGGTGTTGTCGTTGTATTGCAGGAACATCTGTACACAGTCCAGCGCCTCTTCATGGCGCTGTAGCGCTAGGTAAACCAGCAGCTTTAGCTCCAGAATGGTGAGCTGCCCCCACTCGGTGTTTTCATCAAACTCGATACCGATCAGCGTGATGATATCGGTGTGGTCATCCATCTGGCTCTCTTCCAGACGCTCGACCAGATCAGTCAGTTGATCGTCGTCGAGGCGATGCAGGTTGAGAATATCTTCGCGGTAATCCAGGGCTTTATTGGTGTTGTCCCAAATCAAATCCTCAATCGGGTATACCTCTGAATAACCCGGCACCAAAATGCGGCACACCGGCGCGCCAAGGTCTTCGTGTATCGCCATATACACTTCGGCACCCAGCTCTTCAAAGATGCCAAACAGTGTCTCGGCTTCTTCCTCGTTGCTGCCGGAGAAGTCCCACTCGCTGAATTCAAAATCGGGCTTGGCGCTAAAGAAGCGCCAGGAGACCACACCCACCGAGTCGATAAAGTGCTCAACAAAGTTATTCGGCTCGGCCACCGTTTGAGAGTTGAAGGTGGGCAGCGGCAGGTCGTTCAGCCCTTCGAAGCTTCGGCCTTGCAGCAGTTCCGTCAAGCTTCGCTCCAGCGCTACTTCGAAACTCGGGTGGGCGCCGAAAGAAGCAAACACGCCGCCGGTGCGCGGGTTCATCAAGGTGACGCACATCACCGGGAACTGCCCACCCATGGAGGCATCTTTTACAAGCACCGGGAACCCCTGGGCTTCCAGGGCGTTAATGCCTTCGACAATGCTGGGATACTTGGCCAGCACCTCCTGCGGCACATCAGGCAGCGTTAGCTCCTGCTCGAGAATTTCGCGCTTCACCGCCCGCTCGAAAATTTCCGACAGACACTGTACCTGCGCCTCTACCAGCGTATTGCCCGCGCTCATGCCGTTACTCAGGAACAGGTTTTCGATCAGATTCGACGGGAAATACACCGTTTCGCCATCGCTTTGACGCACAAACGGCAGTGAGACGATACCGCGCGCCTCGTTACCGGAGTTGGTGTCAATCAGGTTAGAGCCACAAAGCTCGCCTTCCGGGTTGTAAATCGCCAGGCAGTGCTCATCGAGGATTTCCGCAGGCAGCTCGTCATTCGGGCCCGGTTTGAACCATTTCTCATTGGGGTAATGGACGAACTCACTGTTCGCAATCTCCTCCCCGAAGAACTGATCGTTGTAGAAGAAGTTGCAGCTCAGACGCTCGATAAACTCACCCAACGCCGAGCACAACGCGCTCTCTTTGGTCGCGCCTTTGCCGTTGGTGAAACACATCGGCGATGCCGCATCACGGATATGAAGCGACCACACGTGGGGCACAATATTGCGCCAGGAAGCAATTTCAATTTTCATGCCCAGGTCAGCAAGTATCGCGCTCATGTTGGCGATGGTCTGCTCTAGCGGCAGGTCTTTGCCTTCGATGTAGGTGCTGCCACCTTCCGGCGCGCCCATCAACAGTGCCTGGGCGTCTTCATCAATATTCTCGACCACCTCGATCTGGAACTCAGGGCCGGTCTGTACCACTTTCTTGACTGTACAGCGGTCAATGGAGCGCAGAATGCCTTCGCGATCTTTCGGAGAAATATCTTCCGGCAGCTCAACCTGGATTTTGAAAATCTGCTTGTAGCGGTTCTCCGGGTCGACGATGTTATTTTGCGATAGGCGAATATTCTCGGTGGGAATGTCCCGCGCGTTGCAGTAAACCTTGACGAAATAAGCAGCGCACATCGCCGATGAAGCCAGAAAATAATCAAACGGGCCAGGGGCCGAGCCGTCGCCTTTATAGCGAATGGGCTGGTCGGAGATAACCGTAAAATCGTCGAACTTGGCCTCCAAGCGGAGGTTGTCGAGATAATTAACTTTAATTTCCATGAGCGGACATCCGGGGTAATGAGTGTGCCTGGGCGTATCAACGTTAGCCGATAGGCGAATGGCGGCCATTATCCAGTTTTTTACCCGTCTCGTCTTGGGCAGTGGCTTGAATCGTTTATTGCTGACCCAGCAAGAACGGCAGCGCCTCCTCTAGTAGCGTCTCGGGAATTTCTTCAGCAATATAGTGACCGCAAGGGAGCGCTGTGCCTTCTACATCGGTGGCCACCTTGCGCCATTCAGCCAAGGCATCAAAACAGGCTTCGATCGCACCTTGGGCACCCCACATCACTTTAATTGGGCAGGTAAGTTTTATGCCCGCATCTATATCTGCCTGATCGTGTTCTAAATCAATCGTGGCGCTGGCGCGGTAGTCGCCGCAGATGCCGGTAGCCGTGCCGGGTAGCGCAAGACAGCGCTCATACTCTGTTAGCGCTTCTGATGAGAAAGGCGCCATACCGGCACTGCGAGCCCCCATCACGCTCCTCAAATACTGAGCGGGGTCGGCTTGAATCAGCCTTTCCGGCAGCGGCTGGGGGCGAATCAGAAAGAACCAGTGCCAGTAGCTGCGCGCAAAGGCCTCAGTGGTGCCGCGATACATAGCCAGCGTCGGGGCAATATCCAGCAATACCATTCGCTCGACGTGCTCTGCGTGATCAATACCCAAGCGATGCGCTACCCGCGCACCACGATCATGGGCCAGCACTTTGAAACACTCAAAGCCAAGCGTGCTCATTAGCTCCGCCATATCGGCCGCCATGGTGCGCTTGGCGTAATTGAGGTGCTCTGCGTCGTCGTCGGGCTTACTGCTGTCGCCGTAGCCGCGCAGGTCGGCGGCAACTACTGTGAAATGTTGGGCAAGTGCGTTCGCTACTTTGTGCCAAATGACATGAGTCTGCGGATGGCCGTGAAGCAGCAGCAGCGCCGGGCCACTGCCGCCCATCCGATAGGCAATATCGACGCCGTTAACGCGGCGTGTCTGTTTTTCAAACCCTGCAAACATGGTGTGCTCCTGGCATCAGTCATCACGAACCCATACAGCATGCGCTGATATTACGCAGCCGAGTCCTTTTTAATAAAACAACATACGGGCATGATGGCGCCACTTATCTTGATTAGGAGAATTACCATGAAAGCGTTCGCCTTTACCCAAAGCTTGCCTATCGACCACCCCGATGCGCTCCAAGCTATCGAACTACCTACTCCAACTCCAGAAGCCCACGATATTCGCGTCGCGGTGAGCGCCATTTCCGTCAACCCTGTGGATGCCAAGGTGCGAAACAGCGCGCTGCCTGAAAGCGGCGAACCTCGCGTGCTGGGTTACGACGCCGTGGGCGTGGTCGATGCCGTCGGCAGCTCTGTGACTCGTTTTCAGCCCGGCGATCGCGTCTGGTACGCGGGTAATATCGCCCGTCAGGGTTCTAATGCCGAGTACCAGCTTGTCGATGAGCGCATCGTCAGCCTGGCGCCGAAAAGTTTATCTGATACTGAAGCCGCTGCCCTGCCACTAACGGCCATCACGGCCTGGGAACTGCTATTCGACCGGCTAGAGCTGGGCATGCGCGATACCCAAGGCAAAAGCCTATTAGTGATTGGCGCAGCGGGCGGTGTTGGCTCTATCTTAGTGCAACTTGCCAAGCAGTTAACCGATACCACCGTGATTGGTACGGCGTCCCGCCCGGAAAGCCAAGCCTGGGTGAAGTCGCTAGGCGCTGACGCGGTGCTTGATCACCACCAGCCGCTTGATCAAGAACTTAAAGCGGCGGGCTTTGACGGCGTGGATATGGTGATTAGCCTTAACCAGACCGACCACCACTTTGAGGCCATCATTGCGGCCCTCAAGCCGCAGGGTAAGCTTGCACTGATTGATGACCCGGAACTGATCGATGTGCGTAAGCTTAAAATGAAAAGCCTGTCACTGCACTGGGAACTGATGTTTACCCGCCCACTATTCACGACAGACGATCTCGCCAAGCAGCATGACATGCTCAGCGAAGTAGCGGCCATGGTCGATGCCGGACGGCTAACCACCACCCTAGGCGAAGTATTAGGTCCGGTTAATACCGACAACTTAAAACGCGCCCACGCGCTGATCGAGAGCAACAGCACGATTGGCAAGCTGGTTTTGGAAGGCTTTTAATAGGCAGTTAACGTCTAGCCCATCGCTGGCTACGGCGATGGGCGAACCAGCACCTGCTGAAACAAAATCGTTTCAAACTGCTCCATAGGCTCGACAGATTTAAGCGTTTTGGCACGCAGAATAGCGCCTTCCCAGCCAGTGAGAATAAAGCTGGCGAGCGCCTCTGGCGCAGTATGAGTGGCGATGTCCCCGCGTGCTTGGGCGTCCTTCAAGCAGTGCACAAAACGTTGCTCCCAGCGCTGAAACACCAAGTTTAACGCATCGCGGAAGGTATCGCTCTGGCCCGAAAGCTCTTGACCAAGGTTGCCGATCAAACAGCCCGTCGCGTGATCGCACTCATGCATATGAACACGACCAGCGGCGAAGTAGCGTTTTAGACGCTCAAGCGGCGGCGTGTCATTATCTTCTAGCAGCGACACCAGCGTTTCATCATAGCTGGCGGCAAAGCGCTCGATTACCGCCAGGCCGAAATCTTCTTTGCTGGAGAAGTAATGATAAAAGGAGCCTTTAGGCACACCGCAGACTTTCAATACGGCATTGATGCCCGTCGCGTTGTAGCCTTGCTGACTAATCAGTTGGGCGCCACTATCAATTAATTTGTCGCGGGTTACGTTGTTTTTCATACGTCCAAGTTTTTCATACATTCATTTTTGCATACATTGAAAGTAGACCAGTCAGTCAATTGCTATCAAATGGGTGCTATGTGAGTAGCAGTTGCATGTTATTTGCACATTGTTTGACTTATCGCTGCTCAACAATGAGTGATGCTAGCATCATACGCTTATTTTTCTGGAAATTTCGCTCTCAACGGATCACGCGCGTTAATGATACCCATACGTTCTTACTCTTACCCTACCTTACAACAAGGCCGAATTCGGTTGGGCGCCTTGGTGGCCTTAATCATTTTTATTGGCACCCTTGCCCTAGCGTGGTGGATTATTACCCAACCACCCCGTATTGAGCGAACCCCGCCGCCCGAGCCACTGCCTACCATGGTAGACGTGGTCACGGTAGGCACGAGTGCCCAGGCACCGAACCTTTACGGGTTTGGGCGCGTTGAGGCGGAACAGGAAACAATGCTGGCCAGCCGCGTGGCAGGACAACTGGAGCGTTTTGCCGACGGTGTTGTGCCGGGGCAAGTGGTTGAGCAAAGCGCTCCCTTGGCCTTTATTGATCAAGCCGACCTGACTTTAAGTCTTGAAGATGCCGAGGCGCAGTTGGCTAATGCCCAAGCACAACTGGCGTTGGAGCAGGCGGAACAGCAGCGCGCCCGAAGCGAGTACGAATCTTTTGGTCGTCAGCTTTCCGCTGAACGACGTTCGCTGGTATTACGTGAACCGCAGTTACGCCAAGCCCAGTCTCAAGTTACCCAAGCGCGGGTAGCTCGCGACCAGGCGGCACTGAATGTCGAGCGCGCAACGCTCACCGCCCCCTGGCGGGCCATGGTGCAAGAGCGCTTGGTAGGCGCCGGCAGCTTGCTAAGCCAGGGGACAGAGGTCGTGCATTTGGTGGGCGTGGAGCAGTTTTGGGTACGCGCCTCGCTGCCCGGCGAGTGGACTGATTGGCTGGAAGTGGGCGGGCGAGTCACCTTAACCAGTCGCGGCTGGCCCGAAGGAGCTACGCGTGAAGGCACGCTGGTATCGATGCTGCCCAGCCTGGAAGAAAACGGCCTTCAGGCACAGCTTTTAATCGCTGTTAACGATCCATTGGCACTCGAGACCGACGGCCCTGCCCTGCGCCTGGGAGATGTGCTGCGTGCGTCTTTTCAACCCGCCACTCACGAGCAGCTCATCTCACTACCTTCTGCGGCGCTTCGCCCGGGCGATGTAACGTGGCGTGTCGACGAGGATAATCGTCTGCGACGCACGCCGGTCACGCTGGCTTATCGCGGTGAGGATGATGCGTTGATTCGTAGCGGTCTGGAAGCCGGGCAGCAAGTCGTCACGACGGGCTTGGCCCAGCCTAGAGAAGGCCAACTAGTCCGCATTCGTAGGCCCAACGATACCCCAGCCCAAGCGGGAGATGAACCGGGAGACGAATCATGAAGGTGCCACGCGGCCCACTGGCATGGATGGTCGATCATGGTGTCGCCCCCAACTTATTGATGGTGCTGTTTATCGTCGGCGGCCTAATGGCGTCGCTGGCGATTAAAAAGGAAGTGTTCCCTGAATTCGACATCGAAGTCGTACAAGTCACTATCAGCTACCCTGGCGCCACACCGGAAGATGTTGAGCAAAGCTTGCTGCTACCGGTGGAAGCAGCGATTGCCGATGTGGAAGGCATCGATGAGCTAACCGCCACGGCCAGCGAAGGCAGCGCCAACGTCAGCGCCACACTCATTGACGGCATTGATGTGATGCGCGCCTATCAGGATATTCAGCAGGCGGTGAATGCCATCACCACCCTGCCCAGTGCTGCCGACCCACCGCGTTTTACCTTGGCCGGGCGCTCGCGCAGCGTGCTGAGTCTGCAGGTATACGGCCAGGTCGGTCTAGAGGCGTTGCACGATGCGGCGGAAGATGTGCGGGGTAAACTGCAAGCCACCTCGGGCATTTCTCGCGTCGAACTTTCCGGCAACCGTGAGCGGGAAATTCAAGTCCACCTCGACGAAGAAGCCATTGAACGCTATGGCCTGGATCACCAAGAGTTGGCTAGCCGCATAGCGGAAGAGGCGCTTGATCTTGCCAGTGGCCAACTGACAACGGCTGAAGGCGAATGGCTAATTCGCTATCAGGGCCGCCGCAACAGCGCTGAAGCCTTTGCCGAACTGCCAATTCTGACCAGCACGCAGGGCGCCCCCATTGCGCTGGGCGAGATTGCCAGGGTCAGCGGTGGCTTTGCCGAGACCGATCGTGAGGAGTTTTATAATGGCCAGCCTGGTCTCTCCGTCGATGTTTATCAAATCGGCGATCAAACCCCGACCAGCATTTCAGAAGCGGTCACCGGTGAGCTTGAACGACTGCGCGCAGGCATGCCCGAGGGTGTCAGCCTGGATATTTCCCGCGATAGCTCGGAAATTTACGAAGACCGTCTCAGCCTGCTGTTAAAAAATGCCTGGATGGGGCTGGCGCTCGTATTGGTGCTCATGGCGCTGTTTTTAGAAGCGCGGCTGGCCTTCTGGGTCACCTTGGGTATTCCAACGGCGTTTCTGGGCGCCATGCTGTTTCTACCCTGGGTTGGCGTCTCGCTCAATATGATGTCGATGTTCGCCTTCATTATCGCCCTGGGGATCGTGGTGGATGACGCCATCATCGTCGGCGAGAACATCTACAGCTACCGTGAGGAAGGCTACTCGCTGCGCGATGCGGCGGTGAAAGGCGCGAGCGAGATCGCCACACCGCTGACCTTCGCGATTTTATCCAACATCGTCGCTTTCCTGCCGCTGTTATTTTTACCCGGCTTTTTGGGACTGATTTTTGCCACCGTGCCGGTCGTCGTGGTCACCGTGTTTTTAATTTCCTGGCTGGAAGCGCTCGTCATTCTACCGGCCCACCTAGCCCATAGCCGCAAGCCGCGCCAGACCCCGGCGTGGCAGCGCCCGCTTGAGGCACTTCGTCAGCGCCTGCAGGGCGGCTTGCATCACTTCACCTACCGCCAATTCGAGCCATTTCTGCAACGCGCTTTGAACCAACGGCTGCTGAGTATTTCGCTGGGCATTGCGATCCTGCTGATCGCCCTCTCATGGGCAATGAGCGGGCGGCTGGGTTTTTCGCTAATGCCCAGAGTGGAATCTGACGAAGTCGAGGCCAGCGTCACCCTGCCTATTGGCAGCCCTATCAGCGTTAGCCGCGAGCTTAGCCAGCAGTTATTGGATGCTAGCGAACAGCTTAGCCAGCGCGAAGAGTCGCTCAGTTTTAGCAGCACCCATACTCGCTTGGACGGTGAGAGTTTGGAAGTAGAGCTAGAGATTGCGCCAGAAAGCCTTGATATTTGGCCGCCTTCTCGTGTTGCCCGTGAGTGGCGCGCCCTAACCGGCGATTTACTTGGTGCACAGTCGGTGCGCTTTGCCTCAGATGCCGGCGGTCCTGGCAGCGGTGCAGCGCTGAGCCTTCGCCTGTCTCATCCCGACACACAGATACTGGAGGCCGCCGCCGACCGATTGGCGGAAACATTGGGCGGCTATGGCCTCACGGATATCGATAGCGGGCTTGGCGACGGCAAACCGCAGTTGGAAATGCGTCTTTCCGCGGAGGGCCGTGCGCTGGGGCTCACCGGGAACAATTTAGCCCAAGCACTGCGCGGGCCACTCCAAGGCGCCACCGCGCTTGAACAGTATGTCGGGCATAGCGAGATCAGCGTTGAGGTACGCCTGCCTACTGATAACCGCGATAGCTTAAACGAGCTCTACCGCATGCCGGTGCGCACGCCCGATGGGCTAAGCGTACCGCTATCGCGGGTAGCCGACATCACTATCAGTCAAGCCTCCAGTAGCCTGGAGCGCATCAACGGGCGGCGGATTATCACCGTTACCGCCGATTCCGAAAGTGACATGGCGATCAATCAGGTGCTCGCTACGCTTCAGGAAGAAGTATTTCCCAACCTGGAAGCGACCTGGCCGGGGCTTGAAGTCAGCATGGGTGGTCGTCAGCAGGATACTGCCGACAACTTGGCCACGTTGAAGACCTCGATGTGGTTAATGATCGCGGCCCTTTATGCACTGCTCGCCATTCCCTTCCGAAGTTATTTGCAGCCGCTGCTGGTGCTGGCCGCGATACCGTTTGGCATTGTCGGGGCCGTCGCAGGCCACATGATTATGGGCTTCGGGCTTTCGATTATCAGCCTGTTAGGCATGCTCGCGCTCTCCGGCGTGGTGATCAACGACGCCCTGGTGTTAATCGACTACGCCAATCGTAAACGCCGCGAAGGAATGGCCCCTCGGGAAGCCATCGTGGCAGCCGCCACACGTCGCCTACGACCAATCATGATGACCACATTAACGACATTTCTAGGCTTGGCGCCGATGATTTTGGAAACCTCGCGTCAGGCGCGCTTCATGATCCCCATGGCGATTTCGCTCGGCTTCGGCATGCTGTTCGCCACCGTGATCTTGCTGATTCTGGTTCCTTGCCTCTACCTGGGCATGGAAAATGTCCGCGAACGACTCAGCGCGCCACGCCAGCCCGCTCTCGCTAACAACAAGCAGGGTGATAACCAGCCCAGCCAAGAAGAGGGAGGCCATTAATGGCCGTGCTCACTGCAATACGCCAATGGCGGCCCTCCCGGCTGGGCCTCAAACTGTTTGTCATTATCCTCAGCGTTAATGTGGCGATCTCAGCCAGCATGTTTTTGGCCGTCTCTTACAGTATTGACCGCGGCTTTCTCGATTATCTCAACCAAGCCCAGGAGCGCCGTGCTGCGCTGTTGGCGGATGGCTTGATCACCCGCTGGGAAACCCAGCAGAGCTGGGAGTGGCTTGAACAATCACCCGAACGCTGGCCGTTTATTGTCCGCTTTGAACTGGGCCAGGAGCACCGCGACCGCCCTTCTCCGCTGGGTGAAGCGCGGGATTTCACCCTGCGTGCAGCGGACGACCGCTTTGTGGTCCCCCCCAGAAGTGGGCGCGAAGGTTCGGGCAGTTGGCATTGGCTGACGTTAAGTAGCGGCGATACCCATATCGGCTCATTGGGGTTTCGGCCGCCTCGCGAAATGATGGAGCGCATGGAGAGCCGCTTTCTTGAGCGTCAGCAACGCAACCTGGTGCTCATCGTCATCTCACTCTGCGTTGCCTCGCTGCTCTTAGCGGGCGGACTTTCCTGGTGGCTGGGGCGTCGCACGCGGGCGCTGGCAGGCGCTACGCTGCGCCTCACTGAAGGCGACTACCACACCCGACTACCTGAACGCGGCCGTGATGAACTGTCGCGCCTGGCGCGGGATTTTAATGTTCTCGCCGCGACACTGGAAGCCAGCCGCGACGCCCGCGCCCGCTGGGTGTCTGATACGGCCCACGAACTGCGCACGCCGCTGGCAGTGCTGCGCGGTGAGATCGAAGCCATGCAGGATGGCATTCGGCCCCTGAATCAGGAAAACCTCGGCTCACTCGCCCAAGAAGTGGGCCAACTAGAGCGCCTAGTGGCGGATTTACGCCTGCTATCGCAAAGCGATGCGGGAGCGCTGGATATACAGTTGGCGCCGATGGATCTAAGCGACTGCCTGGCCAGCCGGTTGGACGATGCCGACCGTTGGCTGGTGGAAAGCGGTTTAACGCTGACCGAGCGCATCGAGCCTGGCATCATGATTCGTGGCGATGCCCAGCGCCTGCGCCAGCTATGGAACAATCTCTTGGATAATAGCTGTGCGTACACACAACCGCCGGGAGAGCTGCGCGTTACGCTCTCGACTCAACAGGGCATGGCAGTAGTCACTTGGGAAGATAGTACGCCGGGCGTGCCTGAAGGCGAATTAGCTCGTCTAACTGAGCGGTTATACCGTGTGGAAGGTTCACGTAACCGTGCCAGCGGCGGCAGCGGTTTAGGGCTTTCCATTGCCAGCGCTTTGGTCAATGCGCACGGCGCGACACTGACCCCCTCAGCCTCCTCCCTGGGCGGCCTACGCTGGACGCTGCGTTTTCCTCTTTTGACCACTGGCTGATATGTTCATGGCGATTGTTTTCAGGACAAATATTATCAAAGCTAATGGTTAAAAACGTTTTTAAGCCATGCTTTCACGTTAACTGCTAAGCGAGCCTACCTTTATGTCTCATGCTGCCTCTTTGCTGGTTGTTGAGGATGAACCGAAAATTGCCCGCCTGATGGCGGATTACTTGACCAGTCATGGATTTGCGGTAACTACCCTGGGCCACGGTGATGAAGTGATGCCGTGGCTGGAACAGCACTCCCCGGCCCTCGTGCTGCTCGATATCATGCTGCCCGGTAAAGATGGCCTTACTCTGAGCCGGGAAATACGTCAGCAATGGCCGTCTATAGCGATCATCATGGTCACCGCCAAGGTAGAAGAAGTGGACCGCTTACTAGGCCTGGAACTAGGCGCCGACGACTATATCTGCAAACCGTTCAGCCCCCGGGAAGTCGTCGCCCGCGTTAAAGCCGTACTGCGCCGCAGTCAAGCGGCAGCCGATGCCCCCGCTGAGGTGAAAAACGCGGCCGTGGTACTAAACGATGATGGCTGGCAAGCACTCGCTCACGGGCAGGACATAGGCCTGACCGCGGTGGAATTTCAGTTATTGCGCGTCATGATGCAGGCGCCAGGGCGTATCTTCAGCCGTGAGCAGTTGATGGACCACATGTACCGCGACAACCGCATCGTTTCAGAGCGCACCGTGGACAGTCATATCAAAAAACTGCGCAAGAAGATCCACGAAGCGCTTCCCGAACTGGAAATCATCCGCTCGGTATATGGCGTCGGTTATAAGTATCAGCCGGAGGGCTAAGGATTGACCTGCACAGCGATGGCCAGCCCCCATCGTGCAGCTTCAGGATAACTAGGTGACCCCTCACCTACCGGTTACGACCTTCAACCAGCCAATAAGATCATGATTGTTGCACACTCTCTGCAAACGGTTTGCACGCAGCCTAGTGATACTATCACTGTCAACTCACCGGGAGAGAACTTATGAAAATTTCAAGCGCTAAAAAAGTGTCAATTCGCCAACTGTTTGCCCCAGCCCTGCTGGCTATCACCATTGCTCCATTAGCACTTACCGCCCAGGCGCATAGCCATGGTGACCATGAAGGCCAAGGGCCTGATCGCGAGCGAATGGAAGAACGCATGGAGGAGCGTCGCCAGGAAGTGTATCAGCGCGCCGATATCTCAGAAGAGAAGCAGGCTGAGCTCAACGAAGCACACGCCGAACATCGCGAAGCGATGCATGCACTGCACGAAGAGCATCATGAGCGGATTGCTGAGATCCTCTCTGACGAAGAGCAAGAAGCATTACGTAACGCCATGCAAGAAGCCCATGAAGAGTATCGTGGTAAGCACGGTAAACGCGGCCACCATGATGATCAAGAAGAAAGCGCCGATAGTGAATAAGCGTTAATCACTTCTTATCGTTAGCTTTAACGCCCGGTTTTTCGGGGCGTTTTTGCGTCTATATGCCGCTCTGCATGCCGCTAACGGCCTCTCATCCAACCCAAACGGAGAAAGGTTAGCTTGAAGGAGGCTGCTTAATCGCGTATTTTATTTGAACGTTCATTCAAAATAAAATAATCCCTTCCTCTTTCAACAACAGGAGCCCGCCTGCATGGCGAAAGAAATTCCCCACCTCCCTTCCCGTGACCGTCTCAATCCCGTGGTTTTCCACGGCAGTGTGGCGGGTATCGTTGTCTTTTTAGTGCTCACCATGGTGTTTACCGAGCAAGCTGGCACCTTTTTTGATGCCGGGCTTGCCTGGGTGAGTAAAACCTTTGGCTGGTACTACATGCTCGCCATTGTGGCGTATTTGGTATTCGTGGTTGCCATTGGCATGTCGCGCTTTGGCAGTATTCGTCTGGGGCCCGATCATTCACGCCCCGAGTTTTCATTACTCTCCTGGTCAGCCATGCTGTTTGCAGCGGGTATCGGTATCGATCTGCTGTTCTTCAGTGTTGCTGAGCCGGTTGCGCACTATTTGGCACCCCCGGATTTAACCCCGGAAAGCCAGGCCGCAATGCGTAACGCCGTCGTTCAAACCTACCTGCACTGGGGGCTCTCCGGCTGGGGGCTGTACGTGTTGATGGGTATGGCGTTGGCTTATTTCAGCTACCGTCATCGCCTACCGTTGGCGATACGCAGCGCGCTTTACCCCATCTTGGGCAAACGTATTCACGGTCCGATTGGTAACGCAGTAGACATCACTGCGGTGATCTCCACTGTATTCGGCATCGCCACCAGTCTCGGCATTGGGGTGATGCAGTTAAATTACGGCCTCACCTATATGTTCGGTGTGCCGGAAACCCTCACGGTTCAAGTGATCTTGATTGTACTGGTGGTGGTATTGGCAACGATTTCTGTGGTGACCGGCGTTGAAAAAGGCATTCGCCGTCTCTCCGAGTTCAACATGCTGTTGGCGCTGGCATTGATGCTGTTTGTGCTCTTTTCAGGCGACACCTTGGTACTGCTGGATAAAGTGGTTAATAACTCCGGCGACTATCTATCGGGCTTTGTGGGCGCCAGCTTCGACACTTACGCCTTTGCCGATGAGAGCGCCCAAGAGTGGAAAATGTGGTGGACGATCTTCTTCTGGGGCTGGTGGATCGCCTGGACGCCGTTTGTGGGTTTGTTCCTGGCGCGCATCTCCCGGGGTCGGACCATCCGTGAATTTGTAGCAGGCGCCTTGTTTATTCCGCTGGCCTTTATGATGGTATGGATGTCGGTATTCGGTAACAGCGGTATTGAGTTAGTCGCCAATCAAGGTGTTGTCGAACTGGGTGAGCAAGCCCTTAACACACCGCAGACCACGCTTTATACACTGCTTGAGTACTACCCCTATGTAGGCCTAACAGCGGCGGTGGTCACCGTTCTGGGCATCGTATTCTTTATTACTTCAGCAGACTCCGGCGCCCTGGTATTGGCCAACTTCACCTCTATTTTGAGCGACGTTAACCACGATGCGCCGGTGAAACTGCGTATTTTCTGGTCGGCAGTGATCGGTTTGATCACCATTGCCCTGCTCATGGCTGGCGGCTTAAATGCACTGCAGAGCGCCGTTGTCATTACTGCATTGCCGTTCTCTGTGGTGATTTTTGCGGTGATGATTGGTATGTATAAAGCCTTGAAATTGGAAGGCAGCAAGGCCGATGCGCGCCGGATGATCGCAGGCAGTGCCCCAGGGGGCGATTGGAAAGAGCGCTTGGACCGTGCGTTAGATACGTCTAACCGTGCGGGTGCCGCCGCTACGATTGAGCACGCTATTCGCCCAGCGATGACTCAGTTCGCTCAGGAGCTTGAAAGCCGAGGCCAAACCGCCAACGTGACCGAAGAGCGTGTTGAGGGAGAATCCTTATCCAACCTGATGCTACAGGTCGATTTTGGCGAGGCCACCAGTTTTGTCTACCAGGTATGCCCGCACCGTATGCGTACCCCCAGCTTCATCCAGGCGGATGATGACTTCTATGTACGCCTGGACGTCTACCTGGCAGAAGGGGGACAGGATAAAGACCTTAACGGTTATACCCGTGGTCAGGTGATTGGTGACTTGGTGGCCGAGTACGAACGCCACCTACATTTCCTAACCCTGGCAGGTCAGCAGATGGGCCATGTGCAGGCGATGCCCGGCACGATCGGCGAACCACCTGAAAATGCTCAGATGTAACAGCATCCGTATCTAGCGCACCTACAATCCCGGCTCATGCCGGGATTTTTGTGTGCAAATGATAGCGCGACTAACGCCTTGTTGTGCAAATTTCAGTGCAGGCGTAGCGTAATGGCTTGTTTCCCCTATTTTTAGGAGGCTGGCCCTATGTCCCGTGTCCATCGACCTTCGGGATACGTTTTCCCAATGCCTGGCAGCGCCTTACTCAGCGCCTGGCGTGAAGGTTACTCGTTGGGAAAATTTAAGCGCGATGTGTTGGCAGGGCTGACGATTGGCGTGGTGGCTGTTCCACTATCCATGGCGCTAGCGATTGCCACCGGCGTGCCGCCTCAGCACGGGTTATACACCGCTATCGTCGCGGGGGCGGTGATTGCATTAGCTGGCGGCTCACGATTTAACATTTCCGGCCCCACCGCTGCCTTCGTGGTCATTCTATTTCCCATCGTAGCCAACCATGGCTTGGGCGGGCTGCTGATTGCTACCTTTATGGCCGGCGCTATTTTGGTGGCACTGGGGCTTTCGCGGTTGGGCAGTCTGATTCAGTACGTGCCCTACCCGGTGATTCTGGGCTTTACAGCGGGCATCGGGGTAGTAATTGCGCTTCTTCAATTGCCCGATTTTCTGGGTTTAACCGGTGTCGAACTAGGCGACAGCACCCTGCATAATCTCATGTTGATTGGCCAAGCACTGCCCTCCCTGTCGCTGGCGGAAATCAGCGTGGGGCTCGTCACCTTGGCATCACTGTTAGTCTGGCCGCGCTTAAAAACACCTGTGCCGGCCCCGCTAGTAGGTTTAGCGATGGGCACGCTGGCTGCCTCGCTATTGCTAATGGTTGGCGTTGAGGTCGACACTATCGCCTCGCGATTTAGTTGGGAGTACCAGGGTGAAAGCGGCAACGGTATTCCACCCTTCGCACCTAGTTTTATCGCCCCTTGGCATTTCCCGGGGGCGGATGGCACGCCGCTGGTAATCAATCTTGCGTTGATTCAGGCGCTGCTCGGCCCGGCGCTGGCGATCGCCTTACTCGCAGCGATTGAATCATTGCTGTGCGCCGTCGTCGCTGACGGCTTAACTCGTACACGTCACGACCCTAACGTCGAACTGATTGGCCAAGGGATCGGCAACCTAGTGGTGCCCTTCTTCGGTGGCATTACCGCAACGGCAGCGCTTGCCCGCACAGCCACCAATGTCAAAAGCGGCGCTTGTTCGCCTATTGCCGCTTTAGTGCACGCGTTGGTGGTGTTGCTTGCGGTAGTCGCGCTGGCGGGAGTGCTTGGTTTCGTCCCCATGGCCGCCTTAGCCGCGCTGTTATTCATTATTGCTTGGAACATGAGCGAGGCGCGCCACTTTATGCATACGCTGAGAAGCGCCCCCGCCAGCGATGTGTCGGTGCTGGTAATCTGCTTCGCACTTACGGTTGTTTTCGACATGGTGATCGCCGTGGCCGTGGGTATTGGCCTAGCCGCCGCCCTGTTTATCCGCCGTATGGCACAGCTAACCAATACTCAGCGCTTGGCAACGCCTTCCACGGGCGAACACTTCCCACCGGAAGTAGCGCTCTACAAAATCAGTGGCCCTTTGTTTTTTGGCGCGGCAGAAAAAGCCATCGCGACGCTGCGAGTGATTGATCACAGCGTACGGATAGTCGTTCTGGATATGCGCGACGTACCTAGCCTGGATACCACGGCCTTGGTCGCGCTGGACACGCTCCGCCGGGAGCTTGGTGAGCAAGGTGTCGGGGTAATATTTGTTGGTTTGCCGCCGCGCATGGCAATGAAACTAAAGCGTGCAGGCATTCGCCGTGAAGCAGGCAAATTAGCGGTCGTGAGCCACCTTACCCACGCCGCGCGCATGGCGCGGCGCTGGCTAGGTCGCGAGACTCCTGCGAAGGCTAAATAACAGCTATGCTATGACAATGTCGGAATTAAAAAGGGGGATTTTTATCCCCCTGGTAAGACGTCAATTAGCCCGATGTCAGCTAGCCATATCGAGCACGATGCGACCCTCTATCTTGCCGTCAATCATGCGCTGGAAGACATCGTTGATATTATCCAGTGTATCCGTTGCTACTGTCGCTTTGACCTTACCCTCGGCGGCGAAATCCAGCGCTTCCTGCAGGTCGCTTCGCGTGCCCACGATAGAACCGCGAATGGTGATACCGTTGAGCACCGTGCTGAAAATTGGCAGAGGAAATTCGCCCGGCGGTAGGCCATTAAGCACCAGTGTGCCGCCGCGGCGTAGCATATTCTGGGCCTGATCAAATGCTTTCGGCGACACCGCCGTCACCAATGCCCCGTGAGCGCCGCCAATGGTTTTCTTCAGGTACATCGCTGGGTCGGTTTTCATAGCATTAACGGTTATTGTGGCGCCTAAACGCTCGGCCAGGGCTAGCTTACCGTCATCGATATCAACAGCCGCCACATTCAGCCCCATTGCTTTAGCGTACTGCACCGCCATATGGCCCAGGCCACCAATGCCCGAAATCACCACCCACTGGCCGGGGCGGGTATCGGTCATTTTCAAGCCCTTATAAACCGTTACTCCCGCGCATAGTACCGGGGCTATTTCGATGAAATCGACGGCATCCGGCAGGCGCCCTACATAGCCTGCATCCGCTAGAGTGTAGTCCGCAAACCCGCCGTTAACGCTGTAGCCAGTATTTTGCTGGGACTCGCACAGGGTCTCCCAACCGCCTAAGCAGTGCTCGCAGTAGCCGCAGGCCGAGTAGAGCCAGGGCACACCGATGCGATCACCCTCTTTGACGTGAGAAACACCTTCACCTACCGCCACGATATGCCCAACGCCTTCGTGCCCGGGAATAAACGGTGGCGAGGGTTTTACCGGCCAATCACCGTGAGCGGCGTGTAAATCGGTGTGGCAAACCCCAGAGGCCGCCACTTTCATCAATACTTCGCCCTGCTTAGGACGAGGCACATCGACTTCTTCTATAGATAACGGCTGGCCAAACTCACGAACGACCGCCGCGCGCATTGTGCTATCCATGATGCAACTCCTATGGTTTTCGATACGGCAGTTTAATGACTGCTCTTATCGGTAGAGTCAGCGTCAGGGGGACTGACAGTACCGCCCGGCAAACCACCGGGCGGTATGGCTAGCAGAGCGGCTTAGAAGAAGCCCAGCGGGTTGATGTCGTAACTGACCAGCAGGTTTTTGGTTTGCTGGTAATGCTCAAGGGCGACTTTGTGAGTTTCGCGGCCAACGCCGGATTTCTTGTAGCCACCGAAGGCCGCGTGGGCGGGATACTGGTGGTAGCAGTTGGTCCACACGCGACCCGCTTGAATGCCACGCCCCATGCGGAAGGCGACATTAATGTCACGGCTCCACACGCCAGCGCCCAGGCCGAACTCGGTGTCGTTGGCAATCGCTAGCGCCTCTTCCTCATCTTTGAAGGTAGTGACTGCGACTACCGGGCCAAAGATCTCTTCCTGGAAAACGCGCATCTGGTTGTTGCCCTTCAGCAGCGTGGGCTGAATGTAGTAACCGCTGTTGATGCTGTCGTCCATGGTCTCTTTATTGCCGCCGGTGAGAAACTCTGCACCTTCTTCGCGGGCGATATCCATGTAGGACATGATCTTGTCGAACTGCTCTTGGGAGGCCTGTGCACCCACCTGCACATCGGTATCTAACGGGTTGCCGCGCTTGATAGTTTGGGTGCGCTCGATCACCTTGGCCATGAACTCATCGTACATGCTTTCTTGTATCAACGCCCGCGAAGGGCAAGTGCATACTTCGCCTTGGTTAAAGAACGCCAGCACCAACCCCTCCACCGCCTTATCTATAAACGTCGGCTCGGCATTCATAATATCGGCAAAGTAGATGTTAGGGGATTTACCACCTAACTCGACGGTCGATGGGATAATGTTTTCCGCCGCGCATTTTAGAATATGCGCACCGACAGGGGTGGAGCCGGTGAAGGCGATCTTGGCGATACGCTTGCTGCTGGCCAATGCCTGACCCGCTTCTGCGCCAAAACCATTGACGATATTGAGCACGCCTGGCGGTAGCAGGTCGCCAATCACTTCCATCACTTTCAGAATCGAGGCAGGGGTTTGCTCGGCAGGTTTAAGGATCACACAATTACCCGCCGCCAGAGCAGGTGCGAGCTTCCAGGCGGCCATAAGGATCGGGAAGTTCCAGGGAATAATTTGCCCCACCACGCCCAGCGGCTCGTGGAAATGATAGGAGACGGTGTTGGCGTCGATATCTGCCGCAGTGCCTTCCTGCGAGCGTAAGCAGCCCGCAAAGTAGCGGAAGTGGTCAACCGCCAAGGGAATATCAGCATTGAGGGTTTCGCGTACTGCTTTACCGTTATCCCACGTTTCAGCTACCGCGAGCATTTCCAAATTTTGCTCAATGCGGTCAGCGATTTTTAGCAGAATATTGCTACGCTCTTGAACAGACGTTTTTCCCCAAGCAGGTGCCGCCTTATGAGCTGCGTCCAGGGCTTTATCAATATCTTCAGCCGAGGAGCGGGGAATTTCGCAAAAGACATGACCATTGACAGGGCTAATATTGTCAAAGTACTGACCTTTCACCGGGGCAACAAATTCACCGCCGATATAGTTACCGTAGCGTTTTTCAAACGACACCACAGAACCGGTATCACCAGGGTTGGCGTAGATCATTGTATAGCTCCTGAGTATTATGATTATTAAAGGTGCTTTGACAGTGTTGTTCAGTAAAGCAAATGGCGATATAGCCCGATAGCAGGATTAGCCCTCATCCCTTGGTAGGAGACGCCATGTATTCCCTGTTGGTGGCAGATGACCATCCACTGTTTCGCGATGCGCTACAGGCCGTGGTGAGTAGCGGCCTGGCGAATAGCCAACTACTGGAAGCGGAGAGCCTCGCTGATGCGATAACGCTGGTGGAACAGCACACTGAGCTGGATTTGCTTTTGCTGGACTTAAGCCTACCGGATGCCGAGGGGCTGGAAGGACTAACCCGCCTGCGCGAGGAATTCCCCTGGCTGCCGGTAGCGATTGTGTCTGCACACCAAGAGCGACAATTAGTGCTTGATGCCATTACCTTGGGCGCGGTGGGCTATATACCCAAATCCACGCCGCGGGTGGCATTGCTGGTGGCGTTAACGCAGATTCTTGAAGGCCAGCTCTACCTGCCACCCGACATTATGCGCCGTCCGGCGCCGCGTGTTGCTTCGGCCTCACTTACCGCTAGCGCCATGGCTACCAGTGAGCGCTTGGCGCGTTTAACCGAGAAACAGTTGGCGGTATTGGTTTGCCTGACCAAAGGGATGTCAAATAAGCAGATTGCCCGAGAGCTATCGATTGCTGAAACCACCGTTAAAACTCACGTATCGGCGATTTTACGCAAACTAAACGCTACCAGCCGGGTCCATGCGATCGTGATCGCAGGCGAGGAAGATTTAAGTTTTTATCAGGCCAAACTCGCTCACTAGCTTTTATTTAGCAGGGTGCCAAGCAGCATACGAAGCCGCAGTGGCTTTAACGGTTTGAGTAGACAATGCATACCCGCTTCGCGGGTAGTGCGCTTAATTTCTGCTTCATGATTAGCCGTAATCACTACAGATGCCAAGCCAGGGTATCGGCGCTGCAGCCGTGCGGCCAAACCGATGCCGGTTTCGCGATGTTCGCCCAAATGATAATCGACCAGTAGCACCTCGGGGCGCTCACCATCGCTGGCGGCCTCTAAGGCAGAGACGGTGGCTGCTGCGCGCACCCGGCACCCCCAACTGCCCAGCAGCGCCTGCATCCCTTCAAGAATAGCCAAGTCATCATCAATCACCCAAACGACACAGCCATGTAAGGGATCTATCTCTTCAGGTGACGAGGGGTCGCTTTTTTTGAGCAGTGCTGTGGTCAAGACGGCCTCTGCGTAAGGCACGGTGATCGAAAACAGTGCTCCCTCGCCGGGGCGTGATGTGAGAGATACGGGCTGTTCCAGCATGGTACTGATGCGGTCAACGATAGCTAGCCCCAAACCTAAACCGCGGCTGTGCGCACTATTCACTTGGTTAGCACGCCGAAACTCCAGAAAGATTGCTTCGCGCTGCTGCTCTGGGATACCGGGGCCGGTATCACCGACCATAATTTCCAATCCATCCCGGCGACGCCGACAGCCCAGCAGTACGCGTCCATGCTCGGTATAACGCACTGCATTACTTAGGAAGTTTCGAATCACCCGTGCCAGCAGCGCTAAGTCGGATTCAATCACCGTACTGGATGGCACGTAATGCAATGCCAAACCACGCACCCCGGCCACTTGGCGGTACTCCTCTGCCAACGCGTCCAATAATGTGCTCACCGCAAACGGTGCTTTATCGGCGTGTAATACCCCAGCATCCAAGCGTGAGATATCCACAAGTGTTCCCAGTAATCCTTCGACATCTTTTAAAGAGCGACCGATATGCCCCACCAGTGCTTGCGATGCATCAGGAAGCGCATGGGTTTCCAAGGCACTGGCAAATAGTCTGGCTGCATTTAACGGCTGCAGCAGGTCGTGGCTAACCGCTGCTAAAAACTTGGTTTTAGAAAGATTAGCCGCTTCGGCTTCGGCTTTGGCAGCCGACAAGCGCGTGTTAACTTGCCCCAACTCATCTAACGCACGATGTAATGCATCAGTGCGCTCCCGAACCTGTTCAGCGAGCAAGACCGAACGCTCGAAAGCGGCATAAGGGGCAGTGTCGGCACTGCCGCCCGTTTCCACTCGTTCCATCAGCGCGTGGCAGACCTTACGCAGGCGACGGTTCTCTTCGCGTAACGTCTCCTCGCTTGTCGCTTGAGCGTCACCCACCGCGTTAGTAGCGGTCGAAAGCTGGAAGAGATCCAAACGCCACCCCCGTAAACGTTTGATTCACATGCATACCATGATGTTGCTCACCGTAGGTATTGAACCCTACAACCCCTGCTTGGCGCAGCAGCTGCGACGCTTGTTCTACATGCTCTAGCGCTTCAAGCTCCATACGGCGTAGAAAACAGTCACAGCCAATAATCACGCTAGGCGTACCCAGCCTAGCGCTCACCCCAGCAAGCATTATTTTTAGGTTTTCGAGTAATGGTGTCGATTGCATAGCCGTCAGCACAATGCCGTTTTCCACCGCACAGTAAAAGCTCAGACTACCGTCGCTATGCACACGCTGTATGGAGCGCACGTAGTGCTGCCCACCAATACGGACAGCTAATGGGTGGCGGGCAAATATCACTGCGCTGAGCTGCTCTGGTGCAACACCGACCAAGTCGGCGTACACCTGCGCGGCGGGTAAACCATTGAGTTCAATTACCCGCCGACGCTCACGATTCACCTCAGTCACCACCAGCTTATGAGTTAACGGGGTTAAATGATGAGTTGAAAACACTTCAAAAGGGAGCCGGGTATTAACCATGACCACAACAGCCGCATGGCTATGGAAGCGCCCGGCAGTGTAAACATGGGTATGACTAAGATGATTATCGTCGCCCGCTGAGCCGCCAAAGCTAGGTATATGCCCCAACGCAGCATCTAAGGTGGCGAGCACTTGCTCTTCACGGCTGGATAAACCATCCAGTAACGTTAATACAAAGCTATGTTCGTTGATTGGCGCGATGGTTTGTCGGCGGCAGCGCGCCAGCAGCCCATCCACCAGCGGCTGGGCGTGGGTCAATTCAAAATGGTCCAGGTCATCAATGAGCGCCGTTTCGACAGCAAACAGGCGCCGATCAAACCCCATCGCCACAATGGAGCCCCGGTCGTAACCGAGTGGGGTAATTTCCCCAGCCGTTGTACAGCCACTTAGCGGCGTTGAGGGAAAGTGGCTTTCCAGCGCGTCTGCCAGTCCCGCTAAATCATACTCCGCACTACAGAAAAACAGCACAAACCCCAAATGATCGTGCCATAAAGCGTCGGCTAGCTCAGCCGCTGCGTGGTCCGCATTGGTATGCTGACTGGCCGCAGTGAGAATACCTTGCTCAACCTGATAAGTGGTCACGACACCACCTCTCCAACGCGGAATGCGTATGCGCCGCTGTAAGTCTTATGGTACTGAACATCTCATCGAGTTGGCTGAAGGTGGCCCGCTCCGTATTGGCTAATGTTTCAAGTTGCTTCGCCAACTCAGCAAGTTGTTCGGCCCCCATGCTCACTGATTCGCCGCGCAACTGGTGCGCCAGGCGCATAACTTGCTGTTCATGCTCCGGCGTGAATGGCTTTACAGCTAAACAAGCAGCCAGTTGAGCAGAATAGTTGCTTACTTGCTGTTGATAAAGCATGACCAGTTGGCCCAGGCTCGCTTCCCCTAGGGCCGTTTTCAGGCTGGCAAGCGTATCGACATTAAGCAACGATGGCGCCCCAGTTAGCGCTTTAGGCACCTCTAATGCCGGTGCAGTGCCTTCGTCTGGGGATGCAAAAAGCTGCACTGCCAGCACATTACTTAACGCTGAGAGTGACAGCGGCTTGGTAATGTAATCGTCCATACCGGCAGCCAGGCAGCGTTGGCGGTCATCTTCAGCACCACCAGCCGTCATGGCAACGATGGGAACATTTGCCAACCATCCACCCTGCTCGCGTAATCGCTGAGTGACGATCAAACCACTCATGTCAGGCAACTGAATATCCATAAAGATAAGCTGCACTTGCTGTGACTGGACCATCGCCAGAGCGTCATGACCATTCTCAGCCCAGACCACCTCGCACCCTAGACGTGACAATAAGCCAACAGCGACTTTGCGATTGACGGCGTTGTCCTCCACTAGCAGCAATGTTGTCCCGGAAAAATCTCGCTTAGGGGCTGAGGGCAGCGACATTAATACGGGATCAGCATCGACTAAAGGTAACTCACACCAAAAGGTACTCCCCTGACCTACTTGGCTCTTAACCCCTAACCGTCCCTGCATGGCTTCGCTTAGCCGTTTGCAAATCGCCAGCCCTAGCCCAGTTCCACCAAAACGCCTTGCCACCGACTCATCTGCTTGGTGAAAAGGCTCAAAGAGACGCTCTTGCTGCTGTTCGCTCACACCACAGCCTGTATCAATCACCTCGAATAACAGCCGTTCCACCGTTGAAGACACTTTAACGCTAACGTCACCCCGGTCGGTGAACTTGATCGCATTTGCGATCAAGTTCAGCAGTATTTGCCGTAAACGGCCTGCATCGACCAACACCCACTCAGGCACCAGCGGATCAACGTAAACACGCAGTGGCAATCCTTTTGCCGTTGCCCTGGGCGCAAGCAGCAACACCACACTATCGATAAGTGGTTTGAGTTGCGTGGGCGCTGTTTCAAGGGTCAGATGACCTGCTTCGATTTTAGAAAAATCGAGGATCTCATTGATCATTGCCAGCAATTGATTGGCGCTATCGTGAATCGTGTGGGCGTAATCTTCTATTTGTGCAGGGCTTGTCGACTCGCGTAGTAGTTCGCTCATGCCAATAACGCCGTTCAGCGGTGTGCGAATTTCATGGCTAACCATGGCCAAAAAATCTGACTTGGCTTGGTTAGCTGCCTGAGCCTGCTTGGCGGTGACTTCTAACTGCTGGCCAAGCTGCTCCTGATTGCGCCTTATCGCAGCACTTTCACGCATCTCACGCACCAAGAAGGCAATGACCAAAAAGGCTGCCAAACTCATACCGACGATCAGGGTCATGAGCAGTTTATAAAGCAGGCTTAGCTGGGCTCGCTCTTCTGTCGCCGACTCTGCCAAATAGCCATTAATCACGATGACCAGTCGCTCGGTTAGCCGTGTCAACGTCTGTAGATTTTCTTCTAGCGCCGGTACTGGCAGTTGCTCAACTACTTCGTAAGGCTCAAACATACTATCGAGTACATCGAGCTGCTGTTGGATTTGGCGCAGCAGCTCACTCGCGGTATCGATCTCTTGCAATAAAGTGCTGACTTCTCCCTCATTGAGCAGCGTTATCCGACTGTACAACAGCTCAAAGCGCAGGTTTAGCTCATCGTGTGCCGCGGGGGTAAGTGGCCCATGCGCTACTGTCAGCAAATGGTTTAACAATTGCACTGCATCACGGTCTAACTTATAGACAACCCAAGCAGTATCTTCGCGTAGGCTTTGGGTGAGGTTTTCCTGCCGCCAAGCGGCTAACGTAGCGACGACCAACGCCGCGGCCAACAGTAGGACGGCAATGATAGCCACAAGCTTAAAGCGACGGGGATAACGTAGCAGACTGGCGGCCTGCGTTGTTGAAGCGCTACCGGACATCAATATGCATGACCTGCCATACCGCTCTAAAGCGTATTTTTTCGCTTAACAGCGCTTCATCATGATCAAAGGGATAAAGCACCCATAAAGGACCATATTCACGAATCGGAATCGCTTTCTGATCCTTTTGCAAAGCCAGCATAACGTCATACTGTTCGAAATCACTGACCGGTATCTCAGCTTCATAGCCGTTCAGTGCAGCAACATGAACAGAGTCACTTTGAGCACCTAAGCGCGTTAGCAAATCACGCATCAAAGGGCCACGATAGTGGCTGCTACCTTCTGTCCAGGGCGTACTGGTTTCAAACGAGTGCTGTGGTAATGCCTCTAACATCTCACGGTCAAACTGCGCTTCACTCCCGACATTTGTATGCTTAATATTCCCGCTAACGGTCAAAATAACAGGCCCGCTAGGCATCCCTAAGTCATCGCCTGTGTCAGCAATCCCCGCCAGGGGAGCACTGAACATCAGCACGACCCACCCCATTAACAATGCTTTCACAGTACACACCTCACGAAGGGCAACTTACTGGTTCCAATGCCCAAAATAAAAGAAGACAGCGTAAAGATTACGCCATCTTCTTAAACAGGTCAGGTCCAATACTGCTTTTTCGTCACCAAAGCGTCATTTACGCTTCCCTTTTAAGCTAAGAATCCATGTTGTCCAACCGCTCAAAGCGCACTAAGTCCTCGTAAGCATGCCAACTAGCATGCCCCAAAACGGGTAAAATCAGCGCTAGACCAATATAAAAGGTCATCACACCAATCAGTACACACAGCGTAAGTATCACTGACCATAACAACATGACGCGGAAATTACGTCCGACACAGCGCACGCTGGCTTCAATACCTTCCATAAAGGTTAAGTCTTGATCCATCAAGGTAGGAATCGCTACGACGCTAATCGTAAACGCACCAAACGCCAAAATACCCCCCGCTACCGTGCCCACCGCTAGCATACTCAACCCTTCTGACGTAGTGAGGAGCGCGGTATACAGTGTGGCGGGGCTGGGGATTTCAAAACCAAAAAAGAGTGCAAAAAGAAGCGTTGCCAAACGAATCCAGGCGAGGAAGAAGATCATCATCATGACCCCCATCATTGCCAACTGGCCGGCATGAGGTCGCCAACTGCCGAAAGCATCCCCTAAGTTAGGCACTTGCCCGTTCTCCAGCGCGCGACTAATGCCATAAGAGCCGACGGCCACCAGTGGTCCAATAAACATAAAGCCTGCAATCATAGGCAGCAGCCAGTACCAATACCCCAACGTAAAAGCACCCAGGGTAATAGCGATACTAAGTCCTACCCAGAACATGCCATAAGAAAGGCTCACGACTGTCGCACGGCGAAAATCTTCCACGCCAGCAGCTAACCATGCCCTTGGCCGCTCCATACCGACCTTATTAATAGTGATTTTAACGCTGGGCAGATCCGAATGGTGGCTTGTTTTTGTTGTCGTCGCATTCATGGCATCACTCCTGTTCTTCCCGATATAGATCCTGAACTCAGGATTTACCTCAAAACATCAGCGCTCATTAATCGCTGAAAGCATTAATACCAGCTTAATGACTTAACGCTCTTTTAATGTAGCTGAATAATGGTTGCGAGGCGTGGGACGTCCGATTGTGCGTACAAAAAATCCACGAAAGTGCGAGATAGCGACAATTAAGTTGTTGCGTTAGAAAAAGTAGATGTAGTTGTAGATATAGATAAAAACACGCTATAGCCAAGCATAAAAAAACTCCGAGCAAGTTGCCCGGAGCTTTTTAGTTTACTTTGCACGACTCTCTACGCTAGCACGCTATTCCTAGCGCACAATCATTACCGATACTTTGGCATGATGCACGACATGCTCAGCGTTGGGACCCAACACGTAGTCAACAAACTTACGTTTGGTATGAGAAGCCATAACGATCAGATCAACATCCAGTTTTTTGCCTACTTTAATAATCGCCTCCCACGGCGAGCCATCGACCAGAATACTCTGCGTTTGGATCCCCTCAGGGACGTTCTTTTGAATGAACGCGTGCTGCGCCTCTTTTATTACTTCATGGGCCTTTTGTGAAAAATCTTTGGGAAAGTAAGCACCCACCATGGGCATTTTAAATTCCGGTAGCACGGTCACTATATGCAGCGACGCCCCAAAGGTTTCACACAGCGTAATGGCCGTGGGTAGCGCTTTCTGCCATGAAGCCTCTTCATTGAGATCCACGGGCAGTAGGATTTTCTGATACATGGTGATCTCTCCTAGGCTGTAGCGGCTGACTCATCGGCAAGCTGTTTTTCACGCCGACGGCGCTGCATGACGACAATCAACCCAAAGATTAGGAAAGCAGGAATCCACATGATCTCTTTCGTCCAGCGGTTCACAGGGGCTAACACTTCGATGATTTCTTGATCGAAGTCGAAACCGAGTTCTGCCGCTTGGCTGCCGTAGGTCACCATATCAACGATTGCCGTGCCATCCTCGATAAACAGCTCAAGACCCAGATTCTCAAGCCGCTCCTGGCCTGTTTCACCGTCAGGCACCGGTAGGGTCATATACGTGCTCATTGGATCGCCATAGTCATCCAGACCGGCGATCTGCAGGCGAAGCGTCGAGTCTTCATCGACATCGCCCAATGCTTCAACGAATTGCGCAGGCGGAATGGACTCATAAGGGTCATGGATCATGTCCATCCAGAAGCCCGGGCGGAACAGCGTGAACGCAATCAGCAACAGCACGATGGACTCATACCAGCGGCTGCGCGTAATCATGAAGCCCTGGGTCGCGGCAGCAAAGATGAGCATGGCGATGGTGGACACCACAAAGATCAACACCCCCTGCAAGAAGGTCACATCAATCAGTAGCAGGTCGGTATTAAAGATAAACAAAAACGGTAGCGCTGCGGTTCGTAGGCTGTAATAGAACGCCTGGAAGCCGGTGCGAATAGGGTCACCGCCGGAGACGGCTGCCGCGGCAAAGGACGCAAGCCCCACCGGCGGTGTCACGTCAGCCATGATCCCGAAATAGAACACGAACAGGTGAACCGCAATCAGCGGCACTAATAGGCCATTTTCTGCGCCAAGGTTAACAATCACCGGTGCCAGTAGAGCCGAAACAACGATGTAGTTCGCGGTGGTCGGTAACCCCATGCCGAGAATCAAGCTAAGCACCGCCGTCAGCAGCAGGATCAGCATCAAATTGCCCATGGCCAGTGTTTCCACCACTTCGGCCAGCACTAACCCTACCCCGGTTTGGGAGACGGCACCGACGATGATACCGGCCGTGGCCGTAGCGATGCCGATACCGATCATGTTGCGGGCACCGGTGACCAGACCATTCCATAAATCCATCACGCCTTCACGCAGATCCGCCTTCATATCGCTGCGGCCACGAAAGATCGACGTGATCGGACGCTGGGTAAGAATAATGAAAATCATGAAAATAGTGGCCCAGAAGGCTGACAGCCCTGGCGACAAACGCTCCACCATCAAACACCAGACCAGCACAATGACGGGCAGTATGTACTGCAAGCCAACCAACACCGTGGGCTTGGTTTGCGGCAGCGAATAAATCGGTTCGTTAGGATCATCGAGCTCGAGCTCGGGGTAACCTGACGCAAGCTTCAGCAAGGCAATATAAATCACCGTCAGCCCAACGCCGACTACCCAGGGCGTTGCATCGCCCAACACCGGTTTGAGCCAGCCAAGACCGTAATAGACCGCCAACGCGGTCACCATCATGAGTAGCAGACCACCCAGGAAACCGATCACTTTATTGACCAAAGGCTTAGGGGGATTACTGCTCTGAAGCCCCTTCATATTGGCCTTTAGGGCCTCTAGGTGAACGATATAGACCAGCGCGATATAGGAAATCAGCGCGGGCAGGAAGGCATGCTTAATCACCTCGACATACGAAATGCCCACATACTCGACCATCAAGAAAGCGGCAGCGCCCATCACCGGCGGCATAATCTGGCCATTGACCGATGACGCCACTTCAACAGCGCCCGCCTTTTCCGAGGAGAACCCCACGCGCTTCATCATCGGCACCGTAAAGGTACCGGTGGTTACCACATTGGCAATAGAGGAGCCGGAAATCAGGCCGGTCATAGCCGAGGCCACCACAGCCGCTTTAGCGGGCCCACCGCGATAGTGACCAAGTAGCGAGAACGCTACCTTGATAAAGTAATTGCCAGCACCTGCCTTATCGAGCAGAGCGCCGAACAGTACAAATAGGAAGACGAAGCTGGTGGAGACACCCAGCGCAATACCGAAAACACCCTGAGTCGTTAACCACTGGTGGTTAATCAATCCATACAGGCTAACCCCACCATGGGAAAGAATACCCGGCATCCATGGGCCAGCCAGGCTATAGACAAGAAAGACTGACGCCACGACCATCAACGGCGGGCCGAGTGCACGGCGTGTCGCCTCAAGCAGTAGCAATATCCCGGCGATGCCAATGATCACATCCTGCAGGATCGGGGCGCCGGGGCGCTGAGATAACTGCTCGTAAAACATGAACATGTAAGCGCCACAAAAGGCCGCTGCCGCTGCCAGCACCCAATCTTGGATCGGTACACGGTCACGGGGCGAGCGCTTGAGTGCCGGGTAGGCCATATACGCCAAGAACAGCGCAAAAGCTAAGTGAATAGAGCGGGCTTCCGTGGCACTAAATACGCCAAAACCCAGAACGAAGGGTACCGGGGAAGCGATCCACAATTGAAACAGAGACCACGCTGCCGCAATGCTGACCAAGAGCTTGCCGGGCATACCGGCTGGTTTACGGGCGCCCGTGTCGCTGGAGGCAACCATGTCATCCAGGTCTACTCCGGTTCCCGAAGATCTGTTCTTATCTTCTGTCATATGCCTGCCCTGCTCCGAGTCGATTGACACATAATTGCCATATCGAATTGCTCTATTAACATCCTAAATGCCCTATCAACATCCTAAACGCTTTATCAACAGCGTAAACCAAAATGCGCGGCACCCTTAGGTAACCGCGCATTCCTTGCTAAGGTAATACTACCTCAGGCTACTGAATTACTCGATCCAGCCTTGTTCACGGTAGTAACGCGCCGCGCCATCATGCAACGGTGCGGAAAGACCTTGAGTCACCATCTCTTCTGGATCAAGATTTTCGAAGGCCGGGTGCAGACGCTTGAAACGATCAAAGTTATCAAACACCGCTTTAACGGTCTGGTAGATCACTTCATCGTCTGCTTCAGCCGTGGTTACAAATGTCGCTGCAACACCGAAGGTTTCGACATCTTCATCATTGCCGCGATATAAGCCACCCGGGATTACCGAAGAGGTGTAGTAAGGGTATTCATCGACAATGCCCTGAATGTCTTCGTCGTTCAGCGGAATCAGACGAGCATCAACAGTGGTGGTCGCTTCCTGAATGGAACCATTCGGGTGACCCACCACGTATACCATGGCATCGACGTTATTATCGGCAAGTGCTGCCGCTTGCTCGGCAGCGTCGAGCTGAGATGCCAGAGAGAAAGTATCTTCGGTCCAGCCCTTGGCGTCCATCACCACTTCCATGGTGTTGCGCTGACCGGAACCTGGGTTACCGATGTTGACGCGTTTGCCTTCCAGATCATCAAGTGTCTCGATGCCAGAATCAGCACGTGCAAGTAGCGTCAAAGGCTCACCGTGGACACGGAACACAGCCCGCAGATCTTCGTAGGCCTCGCCTTCGAAGTTCCCGGTGCCGTTGTAGGCTTGATACTGAACGTCGGATTGTGCGACGCCCATGTCCAGCTCGCCGGACTTGATACCATTGATGTTGGCGACAGATCCACCAGTTGAAGGTGCATTACACTTGATATCGGCGTCTTCGAGGCGATTAACCAAACGACAGATCGACTGCCCCACGACGTAGTACACACCGGTTTGGCCACCGGTACCGATGGTGATGAACTGCTCGTCATCCTGTGCCATTGCCGGGGAGGCGAAAGCAGCGCTGGCAAGTAGCGCACCGGAGAAAGCAGCGGTAGAAAACGTATGGCGTTTCATGAACACACCTCTTTATATTGATGTTATGAGCGTATTTGATGTTAGCAACACTGTCGTTAGCAACACTGTCATTATCAACATCATGCGCTTTGGACCCACCTAGCGACTCGCTCCCTCAGATGGGTTATTCCAAAACGTTTTTAAGACAATCTGTTACAAGCGCCTCTATTGGCTGCCTGCTAATACTACTTTAGCGAAAAACCAAGACTTTAGCGAAAAACAAAGCCCTTAGCGATAGAAAAAATAAGCCCTTAGCGATAAAAAGCGCGCTTGGCAAAGCACCACGGTGCCTCCCCTTATTTAAAACGCATTTTCACTTTGCAGATAGTAGTTTAACGGTTGGCAACGTTAAGTAAGCGTTAATGCCTATACCGTTTTGGCATAGGGAATAAGGATATTCACTACTTGCTCGACAGGTGCAGTTTCTTCTGGACCAATCGCAGCCATCTCTTTAGCCCCATCAGACGTTATATCCCAAGACGCCGGGTAGCCATAAAGCGATGGCTGGGAAGATGGCTACCAGCGCCAGTGCACACCCCATGGCGACCACAAACAACAACGCCCAACCAAGCGTTTGCTCCAAACGTATTTTCGCCACTTCGGTGGTTACCATTAAATTGACCGCCACCGGCGGGGTAAATTGGCCAATGGCAATGTTCATTGCCAGTAGAATCCCAAACCACACCGGGTTCCATTCGAAGTGCTGCATAACAGGAATCAGGATCGGCATCATAATGAGATAAATCGAGATCGCATCTAACAACATGCCAGCGACCAGCACCGCTAACATTACTAAAACAAGCAGCAGCACCCCGTTATCCGTCAGGCTAATAATCCACTCAGCCAAGTGGCGGAAAGTGCCCAGCATGGTACCCGCCCAGGCAAAAATACCGGCAAGCGCGATAATCAGCATCACTACCCCAGAGATAATCGCCGCCTCGCCCAGTAGTTCCCACAGATCGCGCCACGACAGTTCGCGGGTAAGAAATAGCCCCACAATCGCCCCATAGGCGACTGCCACTACGGCTGCTTCGGTGGGCGTAAACAAGCCCGAACGCAAACCACCCAAAATCAACACGGGTGCAAACAGCGCCGGTATCGCCTGTTTAAAAGTAGTTCGTACGCTGAGCTGTTCGGCACCTTCTACCGGTGTGCCGCCTTCCCATCCATAACGTTTGGAGACGATCATGGCAGGTACCAATAGGGCTATGCCTGCCAATATGCCGGGGAACAGCCCTGCCGCAAACAGGGCCCGCAAATCCACCCCAGGCACCACAATCGAATAAAGGATAAGGGCAACGGAAGGCGGGATTAGAATCGCGGTTGAAGCAGAAGCAGCAATTAGCGTGGCGGAAAACGGCTTGGGATAGCCCGCTTTGGTCATGCTGGGCAGCATCACCATTGCTACGGCCGCCGCATCGGCAGGCCCGGAGCCGCTCATGCCACCCATGATCATGCACACCAGCACCGCAACCAGCGCCAAGCCGCCATGGCGTGGGCCAATCAGCGCCTGGGCAAATCGCACCAAGCGCAGCGCCACGCCGGAGCGCTCAAAAATAAGCCCGGTAAGTATAAATAGCGGAATCGCAATTAATGGGTACTTGGCAATGCTGTTATAGGTATTCGTGCCCAAGGTCGCCAACATATCCGGCGACAGCCCAATCACAATGCCAACTGCTCCAGAAAGCGCCAGCGAAAACGCCACGGGCACCCCTGCAATCAACAGGCCAGCAAACGCCAGGATCATCCAAACATCAGGGCTCATCGGTTAGCCTCCCCGCCAAACGGTCAGCGGTTTGCTGATACAAGCGCCATAACATGGCCGCGGAAAGCACGGGCAACCAGACTAAATACCACCACTGGGGCAAGCCAAGCCCTGGCGAAAGCGACTCCCACTGATACTCCTGCCAGGCTAACTTGCCGCCGTACCAAGTGATCAACCCCAGCACCAAAGCACCACACAGCGCTTGAAAAAGAATCAATGCGTGGCGGTACTTAGACGGCAGTGCACGTTCAAGAAAACCTATACGGATATGCCGATTACGCCGCAGCGCCACCGAGGCACCGGCAAAGGTCAGTACTACCAACAAGAAAACCGAAAACTCTTCGGTAAAGGAAAAAGAGCCGCCAGTTAAGTAGCGCGTAATGACATTACCCAAACTGATCATCGAGATAATGATTAATGCCAGCGCGCCCAGCCAGCGTTCCGGGCGCGCATCGGGAAAGCCTTTCATGGCAGCCTCACAGCAAAAAACTCCCAGTCCTAAGAGCCGGGAGTTAGAACATCAACAGTTATTAGCGCGCGTCGATAGCGGCTTGGGCGGCGTTAACCACCTCATCGCCAATCCGCGGTGCCCATTTTTCGTAAACAGACTGTGTGGCATCGACAAACGCCTGGTACTGCTCATCGGATAGTTCTGTCACCGTCACACCGCGCTCTTGAATCGCCGCTAGGCGTTCGCTCTCTTCTTCACGGGTCATGGCGATTTCCCACTCACCGGCTTCCTGTGCTGTTTCGCGCAGCATGGCTTGCTGCTCTTCATCAAGGGTCTGCCACACCTGCTGATTGACCGCAAAAATCAGCGGGTCATTCATGTAGTTCCAGAGCGTCAAATGCTCTTGGCCGACCTGATCAATGCGCGCGACGTCAAACACCGAGAGTGGGTTTTCCTGGCCGTCTACGGCGCCGGTGGTCAGCGCTGGCTGCGCATCAGTCCAGCTCATTTGCGTGGGGTCAGCGCCCAGTGCTGAGAAAGTGTCCTGGAACAACGGCGAACCGACAACACGGATTTTCAGGCCGTCCAAGTCATCCGGCTCGCTGATCGGTCCACGTGAGTTGGAGACCTGACGGAAGCCATTTTCGCCCCACGCCAGCGGGATAACGCCGCGTGATTCGATCGCTTCAAACACCAGCTCGCCCGCTTCACCACCGGTGACTGCATCGACGGCGGCTTCATCGGGAATGAAAAACGGCAAAGAGAAAAGATTCAGTTCCGGCACCTGGGGCGACCAGTTGATGGTCGAGCCCACCGCCGCATCAATCAAGCCGGAACGCATGGCGGAAAATTCACGGGTTTGGTCGCCAGAGACGAGTTGAGAGTTGGGGTAAACGCGCAGCGTTAACTCACCCCCGCTGCGTTCTTCCACCAGTTCGGCCCACTTCTCTGCCGCTTGCCCCCATGGGAAAGCGTCGGACAAAACGGTGGACACCGAGAGTTCACGAGCTTGTGCAGACAGGGAAGCGGAAAGCAGTGCCGCACCGGCTAAGCCAGCAGTGAAACGAGCCATTGAGCGTGTCAGCGTCATGGTAGATCCTTTTTATCTATTTTTATGGTGTGCGTTTTTGTGATGTGCGTTTTTATGTTGTGCGCATATAGCCATTATGAGGCTTTTCGAGAAAGCCCCACTTATTGTATGCACTTAGCGCACGAAAGGAAGATGCCTATAGTCATTCGCATTGGATAAATAATAAGCGTGCTAACATATTGAATGACTTTGAAAAAGTTCCTCATCCTTTTGTCGTAATCGTTCTTTAATACAATTGTAACTTCCCTTCAACATCGCTATGTTGTTTTTCGATAGCTAATAGTGCTGGGCTCAGTGGGCTAAGCCGCTATCAGGCAACAGAAAATAACAATGCGGTCTCTTAGTTAGACTGCCTTTGATCATAATAAGGAAAAAGCAAGTGACGATTAAAAAACGCTTAAAGCATTCAGCTCTTTTCTCCATTGGCACCCTTGCAATGGCAGTTGCTTCAGCCTCTCACGCTGTCGACTTTGAAGTAGGCGACACCAAGGCGAGCGTCTACGGATACGCCAAGCTGGATATTATCTATGATGTGGATGATGACATGGGCAACCTCGTCACTCACAGTGAAATCACTGAAGATGGCGAAGACAGTCAAGATAGCCACTTCAATATGCACGCTTACCAGAGCCGTATCGGTTTCAAGACCACGACACCGGTCTCCGGCAGCGACCTAGTGACCTAGTGACCCAGATTGAAGGTGACTTCTACGGGCCAAACAACAACTTCCGCCTGCGGCACGCCTACGGCTCCTGGGACGGTATTCTGGCCGGCCAGTACTGGACCAACTTCTACGGCTTCGTGGCCGGCACCCCGTCCATCGACTTCCGTGGCCCGCCTGGGGTGGCCAACCAAGCGCGTCAGCCACAGCTTCGCTATACCACTGGCAATTTCTCGGTAGCGATAGAAGACCCGGATACCCTGGGTGGTTCTGAGAGGACAGAAAACGGTGTTGTTCAAACTGAAGCAGATGCAGCCAAGAGCGAATTACCGGATGTGACCGCGCGCTATACCGATACTTCTGGCTCCTTCAAGTACTCCGCTTCTGCCGTACTGCGCCAGCTTGAGTATGATGCGGCAGCAGATGCCAACGCTTCAGTTGATGATGACTCGGCCTTTGGTTGGGGCGTGGCCCTTGAAGCAGCCATGGATGTTTCTGAGGCGGTCATTTTGCGCGCCGGCTTAACCCATGGTGACGGTATGGGTGGTTATATGAATGTCAGCCCGCAAACTACACCGGCCTACCTAGCCAATAACGGCGACCTTGAAACCCTAAAAACTACTGGTGGCACTATCGGCGCCAGCATTAAGGCCGGCCCAGGCGCCATTAATGCGTCTTATAACGTCGCTACCGTCGACCTCGACGATGAGGAAATCGGCGGAAATGATACTTTCGAGACTGCTTACCTGAACTACATCTGGACGCCAGCCGAACGCATCAGTTACGGCATAGAAGCCAGCTGGGCTAGCCGTGAAGAGAAAGACGGCGCTGAAGGCGATGCCACTCGCATCCAGGGTATGGTGATGTACAGCTTCTAAGCAGATTTAGCAACGTTACCGCTACAGATAGACTTTAACAAAGATAGACCTTAACACGGCTTTTCGATCCTTAAGCCCCAACATTGTTGGGGCTTTTTTATTTTTGCGTTCTCAACATCAATCTCAGCCGCTGCCCTCGACCCGGTTAATCCGCAGGCTGGCAGTAACCGGCTTCCTCAGGGATGGAGACACAATCGCCCACCTTAATGCCGCGCTCGGCGAAGTAACCGGCGTTGACCTCTAGCGCTGAATGATACGCCGCCCCAGCTGGGTAGGAAGGGCAGTCGCTCGGCGTGGAGGATTCGCAGGGCTGCATGGTATTAATCGCCACTATTCGACCATTCGCATCGATAAAAGCAATATCGAGAGGGATCAGAGTGCGATACATCCAAAAGGCGTTATTGGCCGATTGCTCGCTCTCAAAGCGAAACAGCATGCCGTTTGCTTCCGGCAAGCTCTCCCGTTCCATCAAGCCGCGCTGACGCTGGGGCGCCGTTTCCGCCACTTCCACCTCTAGACGGTGTGGGCCGCTCTCATTATGAATGGCCAGCGTCAGCGTTTGCATGTCTTTCGCCGTGGCTTGCCCCCAAGCAAACGAGCTGAGTAGCGACATCGGCAGTAGCGCCGCCAGCGGTAACAGTAGCGATGCTTTCAGCAGCGTGCGACGCGTGGGATCCATGCTTACTTCCTTTTATCATGCGCATCTGCGCGAACTCGGTGGCCTGGCAGCAAGTGAATGCCTGCTGCTAGCAGTGAAACGTTCACCCCGGCACCGCGGGTTAACTGGTTACGCCGTACGGCATGGGTGGCGATATCGAAACGTAACATATCACCATGTTGGACGCGCAAGGAAACTGACGTAATGCCCCCCAGAACCACTAACTCTTCAACCGTGGCTGCCAGTGGGTTCTCCCGCTCGCCTTGGGAAGGCCGATCACGGCGGTGAAGCACAATATCAGAAGGCGGCAAATACCAGGTCACGGTCTCGCCCAACGACAGGTTAGCGAGCCCCTCGGCAACTTCTAAGATGCACGCCCCCCACTGCAGGCGTCGCTGCCCCTCCACTGCAATGACAACGCCTTCGAACAGGTTATGACGATCCAGCAAGCGCGCCACCAACGGCGACGCAGGGCGGCTGAACAGCTCATCCGGCGGAGCCTGCTGAAGGCTGACGCCGTTATGCAGCACGCAGATTTGGTCCGCCAGTGCCGTGGCTTCTTCCAGGTCATGCGTTACCAGTAAGATGGGGATCGCGATTTGCTGGCGGAGCAGCGCCAGCTCGCGCTGCAAACGGCGCCGGGTGACTTGGTCTACTGCCGAAAACGGCTCATCGAGCAACAGCACTTTGGGGTCGCGGGCCAAGGCACGGGCGAGCGCCACACGCTGGCGCTGGCCACCGGAAAGTGCGTTGGGGTAGCGTTTGCCTAGTCCCTCTAGACGCACCTTGGCCAGCCACTGCTCCGCTAGCTCCCGGCGTTGGGGTTGAGGCAGATGGCGCAGCGGCAGTTGAATATTTTCTAACGCGGTCAAGTGGGGAAACAGCGCATAGTCTTGAAACACCATGCCTACTTGCCGAAGCTGTGGCGAAAGTGAATGCTTACGTTCAGCATCAAACCAGCTATCTCCCGCGCACTCCACTCGCCCACCCTGGGGACGATAGAGCCCAGCAATAGTGCGCAGCAGCGTGGTTTTACCGCTACCGGATGGCCCTACCAGCGCCAGCAGTTCGCCGGGTTGGCAGGTGAACTCGGCGGCCAGTGGAATCGGTCCCGTTTGATTGACCGCGACCCTTAGCCCTGCTGCAAGCCCATCCAAAACCAAATCAGCCACGTGCCCACCGTCGGCGACCGGCCAGACCGTAGACGAGCCCCAAGGTAATAAACGACACCAATAGCAGCAGCGCCGACATCTGCGCCGCGCCCTGTTCATCGAACGCTTGAACACGGTCATAGATAGCAATGGCGAGGGTCCGGGTCTCGCCATCTATTGCCCCGCCCACCATCAAGATCACACCAAATTCGCCCAGCGTATGGGCAAACGTTAGCGCTGCCGCTGACAGAATACCGGGCCACACCAAGGGCAGTTCGATACGCAGCAACGTCTGCCACGGGCCCAAGCCGCTACACCAGGCTGCTTCCCGCAGGTTGTGGGGAATATGCTCGAAGGCGCGCTGGATGGGCTGCACGGCAAATGGCAGGTTGGCAATCAGCGAGGCGAGTAATATCCCCGTGAACGTGAAGTTCAGCCCGTCGCCGGTCAGATCCGCCCAAAGCGACCCCACCGGCGCATCGCGGCCAAAGCTCAACAGCAGGTAAAACCCTAGAACGGTGGGTGGCAATACCAGCGGCAGCGCAACGAATGCCTCACATAGACCTTTGCCGCGAAAACGCGCGTAGGCCAGGGCGCGACCTAGCCAAATAGCGACGGGAAGCAAGATTAAGCAGGTAAACCCCGCAAGGCGAAGCGAGACCGAAAGCGCCGACCAATCCATTATGGCCGGCCCATCATTCGCCGCTAAACCCGTAGGTACGCAAAATGGCTTGCCCCTCGTCCTGCTGCAGCCATTGATAGAAGGCAGTGGCGACATCTCCCGCCTGGTTGGTCAAGACCATGCGTTGGCGCAAAGGCTCATGCCAGCTCTGAGGGATAAGTACGTACTCACTTCGCTCGCGTAAAGAAGGTGCCAGGGCCAGTGAGTATGCCACTAGTCCCCCACGCGCATCGTCGGAAAGCGCAAATTGCGCCGCCTGGGAGACATTTTCGCCCAGCACCCGCAGCGCCTCTGTTGGCTCCCAACGCCCCGCGTGCTCAAGCGTCTGCTGCGCCGCTACGCCATAGGGCGCGTGCTCAGGGTTCGCCAGGGCGATTCGTTCATTGGTTCCGCTCTCTTGGGCTTCTAGGGCAGCGTCGACCCCAGCCAGCGGCGCATCGTCACTGGGTAAATCACCGCGCCCCGCTTGCTGCATCCAGACTAATCGGCCAATAGCGTAGATCACGCCTTCATCCTGAGTGTGCCCCTCTTCATAAAGCGCCTGAACGTAGCGCTCGTCTGCAGAGAGATAGAGCTCAAAGGGCGCGCCCTGGGCAATTTGGCGGCGGAAGTTGCCGGAGGAACCAAAGTTCAAGCGCAGGTCGTAACCGGTTTCCTGCTGAAACTGCTCGGCGGCCTCGGTTAGCGCAAACTGAAGATCAGAAGCGGCGGCGACAATAGGCGCCGCCGCTATTGCGGGGGCGCTTGTTGATAGCAAGCAGGCGAGCAGCAGCCCATGCGCTGATTTAGCTTTTAGCATGCTCGTCAGTAATCTCCATCACCTTCATGGTATTGGTGCCGCCGTGAGCATTCATATGGTCACCGCGGGTAAGGATCACGTGATCACCGGCTTTGGAAATTCCCATCTTCACCAGTAACTCCAGAGCACGGTCGTTCAGCTCGGTGGCGGTCATTTCAGAGGTATCGAACGGCAACGAGACAACACCGCGGTAGAGTGCCATACGGCGCTGTGCGATAGGGTTGTGCGCCAAACCCACAATCGGCAGACCGGAACGAATACGCGAAGCGATTAGCGGTGTATAGCCCGACGAGGTCATACAGGCAATCGCCGAAATACCCGTCATATGGTTGGCCGCGTACATGGCGGAAAGCGCAATGGTTTCGTCCGGGCGGGTAAAGCCCTCATGAATGCGGTGGCCGGACTCCTGGGCGGACTTCTCCCGCTCGGCACCCAAACAAACACGCGACATCGCTTCGACGGTTTCCAGCGGATAGTCGCCTGCGGCGGTTTCCGCCGAGAGCATGACCGCATCACTGCCATCCAGTACGGCGTTGGCCACGTCGAACACTTCAGCACGGGTAGGAAGCGGCGCTGAAATCATGCTCTCCATCATCTGCGTGGCCGTAATCACCGCCCGGTTAAGCGAACGCGCCCGCTTGATCATGCGTTTTTGCACGCCGACCAGCTTGGCATCGCCAATTTCCACGCCGAGATCGCCGCGCGCCACCATGACTGCTTCAGACGCTTCGATAATACCGTCCAGCGTGGCGTCATCAGCGACCGCTTCGGCACGCTCAACCTTGGCCACTAGGCCAATTTCCTTACCCGCTTCGCCCAGCAAACGGCGCGCTTCCAGCATGTCTTCCGCATGGCGAGGGAAGGAAATGGCCAGATAGTCGACGCCAATCTCAACGGCGGTTTTGAGGTCCTCTTTGTCTTTCTCAGTCAACGCCGGGGCAGAGAGGCCGCCGCCCTGCTTGTTAATGCCTTTATGGTTGGAGAGCTTGCCGCCGACGACTACGGTGGTATGCACCTGTTGCCCTTCAACCCGGGCCACGTCCAGCACCACACGCCCGTCGTCCAGTAGCAGGCGATCGCCGGCGGCCACGTCTTGTGACAGGGTCTTGTAGTCACAGCCCACTTGGTGGCTATCACCAGCATCGCCGTCGAGCTCCATATCGAGGATGAAAGGCTGGCCCTCTTTAAGTACCACGGCGCCATCCCTGAACCGGGCAATACGAATTTTAGGTCCTTGCAGGTCGCCCAAAGCGGCTACGCTGCGCCCCAGTTTGGCGGCAATGTCACGCACCTCGGTTAACCGGCGGCGGTGATCATCGGCGGTACCATGGGAGAAATTCAAACGCACCACATCGACACCCGCCTGGAGCATGGCTTCCAACACGCCTTCACGGTCGCTGGCAGGCCCAAGGGTGGCGACAATTTTGGTACGACGGATCGAGGAGAAGTGCAGTGCGTTCATTGTGTTCCAACCATGCGAATTAGCGTGTGTGACTGTTTGCAGTAACATTATGTCGTCACCCTAGCTTATCAGTTTAACGCGTGCGATATGACAGCGGTGTAACACATCAGGTGCGGATCATTGCAACGTCACGGTGATCGCAAGCGGAAACTCATCGCAGTTGTTGCCTTCGCCACCCCGATCCACCACCAAAAACTCGCCTTCGCGCTCCAGTACCGATTGAATGGCGTGCCAGGTACCGGCGCGATAGTTCACCCCTTGGCGACCATCGGTAACAAAGGCGCGTACATCTTCTGGGTTGATGTGTTCACCAGGTGGCGCCACCACGACAATAAAGCGCTCCTGGTGCAGCGGCATAAACGCCTGACTACCCTGGGGGTGACGCTCCAAAAACGTTAGCTCCAGCGGAAGTGTAATCGGCTGGCTCACGAAGATATTAATCAGCGCGTGCGCGTTTTCGCCCAGGGTTTCCACCTTGGCAAGATCATGGTGGCGCTGAGTGCGCCCGGCGTTGATAGGAAACGACGCTGACGTACGCGCATCAATCACATCGCCAAAGGGGGCGAAGGCTTCAACCGTTAGCGGCTCGGCTTTTAGCTCTAACATGGCAGTTCCTTAGCGAGATGACAGTTTAAGAGAGGCATGACGATTAACATCTTTATACAGCAGATACCGGAACGGCCCTGGGCCAGCGGCGTAGCAGGCCTGGGGGCAGAAAGCGCGTAGCCACATAAAATCACCGGCTTCTACTTCTACCCAATTTTGATTCAAGTGATACACGGCCTTGCCTTCGAGCACATAAAGGCCGTGCTCCATGACATGGGTTTCATCAAAAGGGATCACGCCGCCGGGCTGAAAGGTCACGATATTGACGTGCATGTCGTGGCGAACGTCCGCTGGGTCGACAAAGCGCGTGGTGGCCCAGCGCCCTTCGGTGCCCGGCATTTCGATGGGTGCAATGTCCTGCTCGTTGGTAACAAACGCCTTTGGCACCTCGAGCCCTTCCACAAATTCATACGCCTTGCGGACCCAGTGGAAACGCACCGGCGCATCAGATTCATTGCGCACTTGCCACGTGCTACCGGGGGGGATAAACGCGTAACCGCCGGGCCGCAGGGTGTAATGCCCGCCTAACAACGTAAGTGATAACTCACCCTCCACTATAAACAAGACGCCTTCTGCGTGGGGATCTGGCTCCGGTTTATCGCTACCGCCTCCCGGCTGCACTTCCATAATGTATTGAGAGAATGTCTCGGCAAACCCCGACAGCGGTCGCGCCAGTACCCACAATCGCGTGCCTTCCCAGAACGGCAGATTGCTGGTGACGATATCGCGCATGACGCCTTTTGGGATCAGCGCGTACGCTTCGGTAAAGACAGCGCGATCAGCGGTAATTTGCGTTTGCGGCGGATGCCCGCCGGTGGGGGCGTAGTAGTTAGCCAAGCGACTATTTGTTGGCATTGTTTCTCCCTTTCTAATTGAGCATGGCGTGTTGGTTGGCTGTCTTTACGACGGCTCTATGTATTCATCCTTGTATACGATAGTACGCTAGGCTTTGTCGTCTAAAAAGACTAGAGCACGGCAGAAATAAACTGCTTCAACTCCGGCGTTTGCGGATTACTGAACAGTTCGCTGGGGGCGCCTTCTTCATGGATGCGCCCCTGGTGCATAAACACCACGCGATCCGCCACGTCACGGGCAAAGCTCATCTCATGGGTGACCAGAATCAGCGTCATACCCTCGGCCGCCAGCGCTTCCAGCACGCGCAGCACCTCCCCGACCAGCTCGGGGTCAAGGGCAGAGGTTACCTCATCGCAGAGCATTACTTTAGGGCGCATGGCCAGCGCCCGAGCGATAGCCACTCGCTGCTGCTGCCCGCCGGAGAGCTGGGCCGGGTAGGCATCGTACTTATCCGAAAGACCGACTTTCTCCAGCACTTGGCGGGCAATTTTATCGACGTCAGCCTTTTGATCGCCGCGCACTACCCGTGGCGCCAGGCAGACATTCTCACCCACGGTTTTATGGGGAAACAGGTTGAAGCTTTGAAACACCATGCCGACGTTCTCACTCAGCTCTTTGGGCGACATCGACGCCGCATCGAGCTGCTTATCGGCAATGGTGATCTCGCCGCTATCATGTTTTTCCAGCTGATTCAGGCAGCGCAGCAGGGTGCTTTTACCCGACCCGCTGCGGCCAATAATCGCCACCACTTCGCCCTGCGCCACCGAAAGGTTAATACCTTTAAGCACTTCCAGCTCGCCAAAGGCTTTATGAACGTTATCAACGTAGACCAGCGTCATAGAGCTTTTTCTCCAGATAGCGCGCGTAGCAGGAAAGGGGGAAGCACAGCGCGAAGTAAAGCAGGGCCACAAGGGCAAAAATGGTGAAGGGTTCGAAGGTGGCGTTATTGAGCATGGTGCCCGCCTTGGTGAGCTCCACAAAGCCGATGATGGAGGCTAGCGCCGTGCCTTTGATGACCTGTACCGAGAACCCCACGGTAGGCGGAATCGAAAGCCGCAGTGCCTGGGGCAGAATCACATGGCGCATGGTCTGGAAGTAGTTCATCCCCAGCACCCGCGCCGCGTGCCACTGTCCTTTGGCGACCGCCTCTAAACAGCCGCGCCAGATGTCACATAAGAAGGCACTAGTGAACAGCGTCAGTGCGACGGAAGCCGCCAGCCAGGCTGAAATCGGCTGGCCTAGTGCGGCCGCGCCAAAGAAGATCAAAAACAGCTGCATCAACAGCGGCGTGCCTTGGAACAGGTCAACATAAAGAGACGTTAAGCGCTGCAGCCAGCGGTTGCTGGAGAGGCGCATAAAGGTCAGCAGCAGCCCCACCGTGGCACCGCCTACGAAGGCAATCAGCGATAGAAGAATGGTCCAGCGGGTTGCCAGCAGCAGGTTGCGCAGAATGTCCCAGAAGGTGAACTCAATCATCGCTGCTCTCCTTGCTGATAGGCGAACACCCGCTTGCCCACCAGCATAAAGCTGCGCCGCATACCAAAAGCGAGGAGCAGATAGACCAGGGTGATCAGCAGGTAGACTTCGAAGCTGCGAAAGTTGCGCGACTGGATAAAGTTAGCGGCGTAGGTGAGATCGAATACCGAAATCTGCGAAACCACCGCCGACCCCAGCATCACAATGATGGACTGACTGATCAGCGCGGGATAAACCCTGGCAAACGCGGGTACCAGCACAATGTGGCGGTAGCTCTGCAGGGTGGTCATCCCCAGCGCACGCCCCGCTTCCAACTGGCCTTTCGCCGTAGCGCTGATGCCGGCGCGTAAAATTTCCGCGCTATAAGCGGCCAAGTTGAGCGTCATGGCAATAAACGCAGCGGTAATGGCATCAATTTTAATGCCGAGCCCCGGTAGCCCGAAGAAGATAAAGAACAGTTGCACAATGAAGGGCGTGTTGCGGGTGACTTCGACATAGCCGCCCAGCCCCCAGCGTACCCATGGCTGCGCGTTGACGCGTAAATAGGCTACCGCCACTGCCAGCGACAATCCCGTCAAGGTGGTCACCACGGTCAAAATGACCGTGGTGGTCAATCCTTTGAGAAGCTCACTGACGTAGGGCAACAGGGTAAGAAAATCGAGTGTTGGCCCCATGGTGAGCCTCAGCTACCGAAGTTTTCAGGTAGATCCGCACTGAACCAACGCTGGGACAGCTCATTTAGCGTGCCGTCTTCCAAGCCTTGTGCAATCAGGCGGTTCACTTCTTCCATCAGCGCAGGCTCGTTTTTATTCATGCCCACGTAGCAAGGCGAATCTTTAAGCTGATACACCAGCGAAGGCGCTCGCTCGCTATTACGCTCAGCGATTTCAGCGGCGACCACGTTACCGGTAGCGACGTAATCGACCTGGCCGGAAAGAAACGCGGAGATGGTGGTGGCATTATCTTCAAAGCGCTGCACGGTGGTGGAATCCGGCGCAATTTCCGAAAGCTCCATATCTTCCACGGCTCCGCGGGTGACCCCGATGGTTTTATCGGCCAAGCCTTCCGGGCTCTCTACGCTTTCATCCGCATCGGCGCTGAATACGCCTAAAAAGAACGGCGCGTAGGCCTCAGAGAAGTCGATGGCCGCTTCACGCTCAGGATTTTTACCCAGGCTGGAAATCACCAGATCCGCCTGGCCGGTCTGCAAATAGGGAATACGGTTGGCACTCGTGACCGCAATCAGCTCAAGCTCCACGCCCATTTCGTCAGCGAGATAGTGCGCCATATCGATATCGTAACCCTGGGGCTGCATATCGGTGCCTACCGAGCCAAACGGTGGGAAATCTTGCGGCACCGCCACGCGGAGCGTGCCGCGCGATTCGATATCGTCAAGCGCATCCGCCTGAACATGGGGGCTAGTAGTAATAGCACCGAGAGCAACAGCGGCGCTCAACCCTGTGGCTAAAACGCCGGACTGCAAGCGCTTAAAGCGGCTCGAAAAAGAGTGATTGAAGCGGTGGGATAACGATTTCATAAAGCTCTCCTGGCAGGTGCATGCTCTGCAAAATCTGGGTTTTGCTAGAGACGCATCGCTGAATAATTAGCAGTGGTGGTCTTGGCGATGGAAGCAAAGCGAATGAAAGCTTTGTTGCACGATTTCTAACAAAGAAACTTTCGTTTCACTTGACCAGCTAATAGCAACAGCGATACCAGAAGTGGCATACTTTTTTCAGAACAGCAGTTTAGAGAGCGCCAAGAACCAAAATGCAGTGACTGACGCATTGAGAAGAGGGAATAAAAGGAGAGCGATGCAACGAGTTGGTGCAACTTTCAGCGGCCAATACGCTGAGGTGCACCATGAAGAGACTCCAGCTACTGAGCGCTCCAATCCACGCTCATGGTCGGCGCTTCCAGCTCGCTAAGCTCGGCGTAAACATCGCTGATCGCGCTGATTCGCTCTCGGCCAGAAGCCAAGCGCCGATGCAGCACACCGTTGGCAATCAGGCAGATCAGGCTATTGGCAGCGGCGTAACTATCAAACGCCGAAAGGCTTTCCAGTGGCGTTTCAAAAAACCACGTTACTTGTGAGGCAGCGTTGACTGCAGTGGGGTCAGCCAGCAAGGCCACCTTGGCAGGTGAGTGCTCAAGTGCATCGACCAGCGCGGCAAAGGCCGCCGGGCGGCGGCGAAAACCGAACAGCACCACCACGTCCTGCTCGGTGAGATCGACAATCTCTTCCGCTAACGACTGATTTGGGTGAGGCACCACCCGCACTTGGGTGCGCGCCTGGATCAATTGCTGGCGAAAATGCAGCGCTAGCGGGTAGCTGTTACGAAAGCCAATAACCACTACATGACGCGCGCTATCCAAATGTTCAACCAGCGCAGCAAACTGATCCGCCGCGATGCCGTTTAAGCAGCGCTGCAGGTTCTCCTGCTCCCGCTGTAAATGGCGGTGAAACGGTGCGCCAGCCTCTTCCTGCATGGCATTGGCGTCGATTACCAAGGGCACACCCAGGTTACGCAACTGGCGGGCATGGTCTTTAACGGTGCGGTAGCTCTCGAATCCCAGCCGCTTGAACAAGCGGCTGACCGTCGATTTAGATACCCCGGTCAAGCGCGCCAAATCGGCGGCGCTGTACACTGCCAAATCATCAAAGTGATCGAGAATAAAGCTCGCTACCCGCTGCTCTTGTGCGCTTAGCGCGTCAAACTGGGCAGTAATTCGCTGTCCGATATGCGGGGTCATAGCATCCTATTAAGCGGCTTATTAACGAGTTGCCGGGTGATGTTCAGCCCAGTGACGGGCGATATCGACCCGGCGAGCGACCCAAACACGGTCGTGGGTTTCGATGTAATCCAAAAAGCGCTGCAGCGCGCGAAAACGCCCCGGGCGACCCAACAAGCGGCAATGCATGCCTATTGATAACATTTTGGGCGCCTCCTCCCCTTCTGCGTAAAGTACATCAAAAGCATCGCGCAGGTAGGTAAAGAAGTGATCCGCGGTGTTAAAACCTTGCGGCGCGGCAAAGCGCATATCGTTGCTGTCCAGGGTGTAGGGCACAATCAGGTGGTTGTGGTCACTGCCCTGACTATCGGTCACCTGGGTCCAGAAAGGCAAATCATCGCCGTAGTAGTCGCTATCGTAAAGGAAACCGCCCTCATCCAGAACTAAGCGTCGGGTATTGGGACTGTCGCGGCCGGTATACCAACCCTGGGGTTTTTCGCCGTAGAGGCGCTGAAAAATCTCCATGGCCTGTTGAAGGTGTTGCCGCTCAACGTGCTCGGAGACTTCCTGATAGTGAATCCAGCGGTAGCCGTGGCAGGCAATCTCGTGGCCCAGCTCTTTAAATGCAAGAGCCACATCCGGGTTGCGCTCCAGCGCCATGGCAACGCCAAACACGGTGAGCGGCAAATCACGCTTCTCAAATTCACGCAGAATGCGCCATACCCCAGCACGGGAGCCGTACTCGTAGATCGACTCCATGCTCAGGTGGCGATCAGGATAAGCCGGTGCGCCGATGATTTCTGACAGGAACTGCTCGGAGCCTGAATCGCCATGCAGCACACAGTTCTCGCCGCCCTCTTCGTAATTGAGCACGAACTGAACGGCAATTTTGGCCTTGTTGGGCCAGTTGGCGTGGGGTGGATTACGCCCGTAACCGATTAAGTCGCGTGGGTAATGGCTCTTAGAGGATGACGACATAGCTAGCTCCTTTTATGCCTATTTCTGGCTCGTCACTGGCGAATGAGCAGCCCAGCGATGCAGAAAATTATTTGTATACAAAATAGCGAGATTAATAACGGACCGCAACGCGGCCGGACGCTAATCCCCTGACACTCATAGCGTTTCTAAGTTAAAACATCGTTAAGCTGTTGAATCCTGAACAATTGGTCAAACTTTAAGCGGGACATTTTTATCGTCTATTCACGTTTAGAGGCTTGCGTAAGGCTAGAAACCGCCCTATTTTTGTATACAAGAAAATTTATATTGTTTACATACGGATTGCTCAACGTGCATATACGCATCATTAACCCTAACACCACGGCTTCCATGACCGCTGCTATGGGTCAGGCAGCACAGCAGCAGGCGGGGCCAGGCACCACGGTCAGCGCTTCCCAGCCTGACGCAGGCCCGGTTTCGATCGAAAGCCATTTTGACGAAGCGATCAGCGCGGTGGGGGTTGCCGAAGAGGTGCTTAAAGGCGAGCGCGAAGGCGGCATCGATGCCTACGTGGTGGCCTGTTTCGGCGACCCGGGCTTGCTCGCTGCCCGCGAACTCACCCGCGCACCCGTGATTGGCATTGCCGAAGCGGCTTTTCATATTGCCACCCTGGTGAGCACCCGTTTTTCTATTGTGACCACCTTGGGCCGCACCGGCATTATTGCCGAGCACTTGCTACAGCAGTACGGCTTTAGCCACCACTGCCGCCGCATTCGCGCTGCGGAAATTCCGGTGTTGGATCTTGAGCACCACCCTGAAGCGGCGTTTACACGCATTGTTGAAGAGTGCTGCCGCGCCCGGGATGAAGACGGCATTGGCGCCATCGTTCTAGGCTGCGGCGGCATGGCGAATTTGACCCAGGAGATCAGCCGCGAAGTCGGCCTACCGGTAGTGGAAGGTGTTAGCGCTGCGCTAAAACTGGCGGAATCACTGGTCGGTTTAGGTCTGTATACCAGCAAGCACGGTGATCTCGCCTACCCACGGCCGAAAGCGTTCACTGGCAAGTTTGCTGGGCTTACTGACCTTGCGCTACCGCTTAAGCCATCAACGCTCTAAAAAACAACGTCTCACAAAACCATGACTCAAAAACATTTAATAACAATAGATTAAGAAACACGAACGTCCAATAGCACGCCACGCCGCAAGCGTTTCCCGATGTTAAATCGGGGATTAATAAAACCGATAATCTTGCGAGGACGACACCATGAGCGCTTCAACCTCGGCTCTTGCGTCAGACGACCGATCCGATGCTGGATCAAAAGCAATAGGGGCGGAGAGCTTAGCCCCGCAACACACCCGGATTATGGGGCGTAGCTCCTATTTTCTGGCCTGGTTCGGCGGCTGCGTTTCCATTGGCACCTTCGCCATGGGCTCAAGCGTGGTCGGCACCTTAAACCTGTTACAAGCCACCCTGGCCATCGCCATCGGGTGCTTTGTGATCGGTATAGCTCTCGCCATTAACGGGGCCGCGGGCTACAAGTACGGCATTCCGTTTATGGTGCAGGCGCGCAGCGCTTTCGGCTTTACCGGCACGCGTCTGCCAGGCCTCGTGCGCGCGGTACCGGCGGTAGTGTGGTACGGCTTTCAAAGCTGGATTGGCGCCGGGGCACTCAATATGGTGTCGGCTACCCTGTTCGGTTTCGACAACCTTATCTTCTACTTCATTACCTTCCAGTTTCTGCAAATCGGCCTGTCGGTGATGGGCTTCCAGGGCATCAAGTGGTTAGAGAATATCGGCAGCGCCTTTATCCTCGCCTCGCTGGTGTATATGTTCTACGCCACGGTGCAGCGCTATGGCGATGAGCTTTCCGCCAGCCTGCTGACCATGGAAGGCTCCTGGGGCATGCCGTTCTGGGGCGCGACCATGCTGTTCCTGGGTATCTACAGCACCATGATGCTCAACGTCAGCGACTACTCCCGCGAGCACAAGAAGGGCACCGCCCAGAGCCTGCTGACCACCATCTACGCCATGTCGATTCTACCCTGCACACTGTTTATGGGCTTGATCGGCTATATGGTCTCCCAAGCCACCGGCACCGCCGACCCTATCCAGGTGTTTGCCAACGCCGTCGACAACACCCCGCTGTTAATGACCACCCTGCTGTTTATCGCCTTCGCCCAAGTCACCACCAACGTACTCAACAATGTGGTACCGCCCACCTACGTGCTGATGGACATCTTCAAGATCAAGTTCTCGGTCGCCACGGTGATCGTTGGCTTGCTGGCCTTCGCCACCTTCCCCTGGAAACTGGTTCAGCCGGGCTCCGCTGCGGGCTTACAGCTGTTTGTGCAGACCTACTCCGCCTTCTTAGGCCCCATCTTCGCCATTCTGGTGGTCGATTATTATGTGATTCGCCGACGCACGCTGGATATCGACAAACTGTATGACGTTAACGGGCCTTATCAGGGTATTAATCTGGCCGCTTTCATCGCCACGGCGGTGGGCATTGTGGCGGCGCTCTCTTTCTCGGCGATCTCGTGGTATGCCAGCCTGATACCCGCCGGTGTTACCTACTACCTGCTTATGAAGTACTGGACTCCCTGCCAGCGCTTTAGTCAGTAACCCCCTTTGCCAACCGAAGAGCGAATAAGACGAAAGAGAGCAACGACGTTAGTGACCTGGATATTAAGCACATTGATCCCACGCTATATAACGAGGATCTCGCGCCGCTTAAACCCCAGGATCGTAACTGGGGCGCGTTTGAGATATTTAACGTTTGGTCTAACGATATCCAGAGCCTGTTTGGTTACACCCTCGCTGCCTCACTGTTTTTAACCTACGGCCTGAACGGCTGGGCGGTGATGGCTGCGATTATTCTGGCCGGTGTGATCGTGATGTTTCTGGTCAACCTCTCCGGTAAGCCCAGCGTTAAATACGGCATTCCTTTTCCCGTGATGGTGCGTGCCAGCATGGGCGTACGCGGCGCGAACCTACCCGCGATGCTGCGTGCCATCGTGGGAATTTTCTGGTACGGCGTGCAGACCTACTTCGCCTCCACCGCCGTCACCCTACTCATTACCGCTTTTGTGGGCGCAGGCAGCGGCAGCACCTTCTTGGGGCTTTCCGGCGTGGCTTGGGTGTCGTTTGTGATTGTATGGCTGTTTCAAATCGCGATTTTCTGGCAAGGCATCGATCGCATTAAGCACTTCCTCAACTGGGCAGGCCCGCTGGTCTACGTGGTGATGTTAGTGCTGATGATCATTGTTTGGTACCAGGCGGGCAGTGAGCTAATCCCTGCCATTGGCACAATTTTTAGCGGTGGCAGTGAAACCAGCGGCAGCTCAATCGCCGCCTTTATGGCAATTGTGGGCACCATGGTGGCGTATTTCGCAGCAGTGGTGATCAACTTCGGTGACTTCACCCGCTTTGTGAAAACCGAACGTCAGATGAAGCTGGGTAACCTGCTGGGCTTGCCGCTTAACGTGGCGTTCTTCTCGTTTATCGCGCTGATTATTACCGCGGGGACTTTGGTGCTGTTTGGCGAGGCGCTGACCAACCCCGCCGATATCGTTGAACGGGTAGATTCACTGCCGCTGACGATTATCGCCGCGCTAACCTTCTTTGCCGCCACGGTCGGCATCAACCTGGTTGCCAACTTCATTCCGCCCGCCTACGACCTCGCCAATCTGTTCCCCAGCAAAATCAGCTTTAAGATGGGCGGCTTGATTACCGCCGTAATCGCGTTCTTTGTCGGCGCGCTGTGGCTTTCGGTGATCAGCCAGATTGGTGTGCCCGGTTTTGTAAATGCGCTAGGCGCCATCGTCGCGCCCTTCTACGGCATTATCGTGGTTGATTATTACCTGATTAAGCGCCAGCACCTGAACATGCAGGAGCTGTTCTCATCAGCACCGGGCAGCGCCTATTACTACGTCAACGGCTGGAACACCCGCGCCCTTATCGCATTTGGCGTGGCGGCAATGTTCTCGCTCTCTACCGTTTTAGTCCCCGCTCTATCCAGCCTGGGCGGCTACGGATGGCTGATTGGCGCAGGCTTGGGTGGGCTGTTCTACTATGGGTTGATGCGGCAGTTTAAGGCGGAGCCTGTGTTGGCTCAGCAGTAGGCAAAAGGGTCGTAACTAGCTGATTAGAAGCTCATACAAGCGCCATCGGTTTTGCCGATGGCGCTTTTTTTGGGTGGCGTGCTACCACGGCCAGTTGGGAACCTGCCGATATCCTCCCATGGCGCTACCAAGCAACGTATTTTGCGGTATCAAAACTCAGCGGAATGAGATATTTTCGAGCTGTAATGCGTGTTTTTCTGGTAGGCTCAAAGGCCCATATGCTTATTTTTCTGAAAATAATTTGATTAAAACGATTAAAAATAATGATTTGCAATAAGGCTATGTGTGTTTATGTGCAATTTAAAAAAGTGACCTGGAATGTTTAGGCGCATGCGCAATTTTCTGACGGCCCTTATCAGGATAAGGTGAGTATTTTTATTTTATATCAGACACTTGTAGCGTAATGTTGGTTTTTGGCTTCCCAGGAAAACACGCATGCGTATGAATAAACTGTTAGCCATATAGGAGTAATACGATAATATGGAATACTTGTGGTTAGTAATTCCGGCTTGCATGACATTGCTTGTTGTCTTATTCATAAAGGAGAGGAAGCAAAAAAATGAAACTCTCACTCAATTAGAAAAAGATGGTTTTAAGCATGTTTTTTATGGCGACGGTATGAATTTTATCGCCTTTAATCTCGTCAATGGATATTTTAGATTTGGTCGCCTTAATTCAGGTGATTTCGCTGAGAGGCCAGTTAATTTCATTACTAATTATGAATGGAAATGGGTGGATAGAAACGCCCAACGATTTTCAAATAAGTTCTTTTTTTATATTTCAGATGTTGAACATTCGATGCATGAAGTCTTTTATAATGACAAGGCAAGAAATGCAGAAGTTGAGTGGGCTAAAATTCAAGCTGTTTACAGCGAATGTTGCTCATCCCAGTATCAGGTGGTTGAAAACATGGAACGAAATGACAGGTATGATTTTTTTGTTTCTCATGCCAGTGAAGATAAGAATGAGTTTGTACGTCCACTTGTTCAAGAGCTTAATAGCCTAGGGTTGAAAGTATGGTATGACGAGTTTTCGCTTGAAATAGGTGATAGCTTGAGGCGAACTATTGATCATGGCTTAGGTAATGCAAAATATGGAATTGTTGTTTTATCACCAGCATTTTTTGCAAAGCAGTGGCCTCAGTATGAACTCGATGCCTTAGTAAATAGATCTATGAGCGGCGAGAAATTTATTCTACCCGTTTGGCATGGTGTTCAACATCAAGAGGTGTCTCAATATAGTCACAGCCTTGCTGACAAAGTTGCTTTTTCATCGTCGTCATTAAATATTCAAGAGATGGCATCTGAATTTCTACGGTTACTACAAAAAAATGGCTAACAAACGTCTGCACCGGACAAATTTCCGCTGTCACGTTTTGTGCAAAAACAAGCACAAAAGCTGCCATCAAAAATTTGCTCGGTGAGCCGGGCGTTATGTGAAGAGTCTCAACGGATGACTGGACAAGAAACACACCATAAGATGGTCGTTGGCAGCTTCATAAAAAAAAAGCTGGAAGAATATGAGTACTTCCTAATAAAAATTATAAGCATTTGCAATCTAGTCAATAACAACTTCTTAGCCGGAATCAACCCTGTCAATACAAGCGATGAAGACATAAATTTCACCTTCAATGCTTTCGTTAATACCTTCCAGTCACTGAAAGACTCTTTAGAAACAGCTACAAGCCAGAAAATTGCTTGGTCATACTTCTCAGAAGTAAGGCACTCTGCATTTTTCAAGGAATGCAGAAATGCCATAACGCATGACGGCATGCAAATCATCAACGCCTACACTGATGGCAAGTATTATATTGCGAGCAATATAGAAAGAATTGACAATAAAGGGAAATTTATTAGTCTTGAAGCTCCGAGGCAAGACATTCTCACTCTGTGTCTAGAATTCTCTACTGACCTAATGCTTGAAGTCGAAAAAATCGCTGACGAATACGGCCAAAGCATTCCGACTCAAAGCAATGTAGACAAAATGAAATACATTGCACGGTACATGAACAGCCCTATTGTTCCTGAGTTTGCGCGCATGTTATTCCAACAAAACCGTGAGATTATCGAGCAGCAATTAGCAGCACATGTCTTCAACCCGGTAGCAGACATTAAAAAGCAAACCGCGAGCATTAGCAGCCTATGTGCTCAAACATAACAATTGGTTAAAATCGTTCGCTGCGCTCACTCGGACGAGCTAAAGCCCGCCCCTTAACCAAATGTTATACGTAAAATTGGAATCCAATGTCAAAAGTAGAAATCGAAGCAAAAATTGAATTTCAGAAGAAATTGGTGAGGCTAACCCTGGAGGTTATCAGCCAGTCAAATTCTCGCGTGTCAAATACAAAGCAAGCCCAACTGCCCACATAGACATTAGGCGTTTTCAGCGTGGTTACGATAATGAAGGTGAAAAGCAATATTTCCCTACAAAAGTCGGCTTTAGGTTTCCAGAGCGTGAGTTTCGTCGGGTGGTAGAGAAATATGCGTTAATGCCTGAAAGCTACGTACACCCAACTATCGTTAAAAAGTGCTTTGCTCTATTAAATAGCGGTGAATTTGATAGTGCGGTTATACAAGCGTTTAAGGCAATAGAAGTGACCACAAGAGAAAAAATTAGTGCTCCAGCAGATATGTTTGGAGAACGTTTGCTAAAAAAAGCATTCAACCCTGATGATGGCGTTCTAACCAATAAGAACCTACCGAAATCAGAAAGGTGTGCTTTTTTAAACTACATAACAGGGGCGTTTAGCTTTTATCGTAACTCTAGCTCACACCGTGATATAGAGCTGGATTTTGTGTCAGCATTTGACAGAATTGCTGTTGCTAGTGATTTAATAAAAGCTATCGAAGATGCCGAAGCAAACGTATAACAATGCCAGTCAAGTCGACGGCTTTTTCGTTCCGCCGTCGGCTCCACTACAAAGCCGCGCTTGCTGGCGGCGTTAAGTTTCCCCTAGGGCACAGCGTTATGAATACGTTCGCCTTGACGCTCGTGCGTAGTAACGTACACTTTTTTAAGAGTTGAACACGCTAGAGGTGCGTCATGAGCGGAATTACAGCCACTGAGGCACGCAGCAATCTTTACCGGTTGATTGATGAAACTGCCGAGTCTCACCAACCCATCGTCATCATGGGGAAGCGGAACAGGGCCGTTTTGGTATCCGAAGAAGATTGGTCGGCCATTCAGGAAACGCTTTACCTGCTTTCTGTACCCGGCATGCGGGAGGCTATTCGCGAGGGGATCAACACCCCTGTGGCTGAATGCGATGAGGAGCTGGACTGGTGACATGGAAGTTGGCTTACACCAAGCAAGCCCAGAAAGATGCAAAGAAACTTGCCTCCAGCGGCCTTAAGCCAAAAGCCCAGGAATTGTTGGCAATGATGGTAGAAGATCCCTACCGCAAGCCGCCTCCGTTTGAGAAGCTTATTGGTGACCTTGCGGGAGCCTATTCACGCCGCATCAATATTCAGCATCGTCTGGTGTACCAAGTGCTCGAAGACGAGCGAATGGTGAAAGTTTTGAGGCTATGGAGCCACTACGAATAATACATAACCAGCCGCTGTAGCCGAACAATTTTTCCACTGCGTTGAGGCTGTAGAAAACCCCACTGACGGTTAAGGTTTTGGTAGGATCGAGAAAACGAACGAGGCGTGGTCAGCATGCCGCGCTTCAATGCTTATAACTACGATCAGAACGCCATGATGGTAATCAGCTACCAAGATCAGCTCCAGCCAAGCACCTTTGAACACGCAGTGCACTATCTGATCGAACACAAGCTCGACTTGTCCTTTTTGCCATCCTGCTTAAGATCATCTTGTTTTACTATTTCAAAAGCATTATCTCCAGACGCGAGATGCAGAGGTGCTTAAATACCGTTCCCAATCTCACACACTGGCAAGCTTCTTCAGCCGCGATGCCAAAGAGATTGAAGCACTGTCGGACAAGTGTTGCTGGTGTAACACGAACAAGGCTTGTTGGCTGGAACATTAAATTAGGACGACAATCGGTAGAGGTGGCTCGAAATTGTGTTTTCTACAGTTTTTTGTGAGCAAAAGGGAGTAAATAGATGACAAGCATATACAGCTACAGGGGCAGTGAAGCCGAAGAGGAAAAGGCCTCGGGTGTACCTGGGATTTTGTGCAGGGATTCGGCGGGAAGCTATTTCTTCAGGGTGTATCACTCGGACACGTCTTTTACGGACTACGATTTGCTCCACGACGATTTGTCAGTGACAATTTCACCAGACGCATTAGCATCATTTTACAAAGTAAACGGACACAATTTTCTCGATCACAGCCCCGAGGTCTTGGGGTTGAAGCGGAAATGAATGGCCTTCCTTCTTCTACTCCCAAGAGCCAGAACCAGCATTAACTCTTTGGCGACTTTAGCCAAAATCGTAGGCCTCCAACTTCCCTGCTTCCCGTTCTGTTTTGCAATAATAGCTTGAGGCAAAGCGGCTTGCCTTCCATCATTTCGCCTACTTTTGCCCAATGCTCGTTTTATTTGGATGTCGTTCGATCAAGCGCTTCAGCTATAATCGCTGTTTTATCAATTAGCTGCTGGTCTAAATGTGTGGGTGGCGATTTCCAAGCCCCTCTTAGAATCTCATTAGCTGTAGCAAGGTGCCACAAATGAGGTGTTTGTAACAATATACTGTTGTCTGGCTTCTTTTCAGACTCTGACCGTTGCTTGACTGCCATAATCCATTGGATTACTCTTAATCTATGCAGACCATTGTTGAACTCCCTGAATTTATCAAGCGAGCGTCAAGCCTCCTCAAGGATGAGGAAAAGATGAGTATTGTTAACTACTTAGCTTTTCATCCTCAGGCCGGGGACATCGTGCAAGGCACAGGAGGTATTAGGAAGCTTCGCTGGTCGGCGCAGGGTAAGGGCAAAAGTGGTGGGGTAAGGGTTATCTACTACTATCACAATGGAAGCGTACCGCTGTTCCTTTTGACCGTTTTCGGCAAGGGCGAGAAAGCGAACATCTCAAAGTCCGAACGTAATGAACTGAGCAAGCTTACCAACCTGTTGCTTGAAAGATATGGTGATTAATATGAGTAGCGCATTTACAAGTATCAAGCAGGGCCTGGATGAGGCCATTGAATACTCTAACGGGCAGGCGGGAAAAGCGATCGTGCATGAGTTCGGGCCAGTAGAGGTCAAGAAGATACGTTCCAAGCTGGGTATGTCGCAGAACGAGTTTGCCTCAGCCTTTGGAATCAGCGTCAGTACGCTGCGCCATTGGGAGCGTGGTGACCGAGCGCCTCACGGCCCCGCTCTAGTGCTATTGAACGTCGTATCTAAAGAGCCTCAAGCCGTATTAAAGGCTCTTAGCGCATGACACTATGATGCATGGCCTACGCCAGTAGGTCATGCACACCCTGGCCCCACCAACTAATGATTCTTCTCCAGCGCCAAATGATTGTCGATTTCTTTTATCTTATCTTCCGTGTGGTGATTCACGTAGAGCACCGTGGTCTCTTGGCCTTCACAAATCTTCTCAATCAGTGCGAGAACTAGCTGGCGGTTCATATCGTCCAGGCCCAGGCAAGGCTCGTCCAGGATCAGCAGCGGCGGGTGTTTTACCATGGCGCGGGCGATGAGTAGCAGACGCTGGTCGCCGTAGGAGAGTTTGTTGAAGGGCTGATCGGCGCGCTCTTGCATGCCCAGTAGTTCGAGCCATTGGTCGGCGATTTTCTTCTGGTTATCAGTCGATTTGGTGTACACGCCGATGCTGTCGTGGAAACCTGAAATAATGACGTTTTTGCAGCTGGTGCTGACGCGATATTCCCACTGCAAGGCGGTGGAGACATAGCCGATAAACTGCTTAATCTGCCAGATGCTTTCGCCGTTACCGCGCTGAAAGCCAAACACAAAAATATCGTTGGTGTAGCACTGCGGATGGTCGCCTGTGATCAGGGACAGGACGCAGGTCTTACCACTCCCGTTAGGGCCACTCAGTTGCCAGTGCTGGCCCGGCTCGATCGTCCAGTCGAGCTTATCGACGATCACGGTGTCACCGTATTGAATCGTCGCTTGCTTGAGTTTCACTAACGGTTGGCTGGGGTCGAGCGCGGGTAATTTATTGGCTGGGTCGGCCTCGGGCACGCGGAGGTCGGTGGTTTTCAAATGCAGCAATTGATACAGCTCATTGAAGGCGGCATCGTCCTGGCGGTCTACCGTGAACGCTAAACGCCCCGTTTCTCCGCGCTTTTTATCTCCTCTCTTTTTGTCCGAACGTTCTTTATCCGTGCGGTCTTCATCCCCACGCTCTTTATCCAGGTAGGCCACATGGGTAATGAAGTCGGGCATTTCATCAAAGCGATTCAGCACCAACACCATGGGAACGGTATCGATGATAGAGGCGAGATGGGCTTGCAGCATGGCGAGGGTGTCGACATCTAAGCCATCAAACGGCTCGTCTAGAATCAGTAAGTCCGGCTTATTCGCCAGCGCGCGAATCAACATGACTTTGCGGGTTTCGCCCGTGGAGAGCTTACGAAAGGCGCGTTCGAGGAGTCTCGTCAGCCCGAACTTTTCGACCAGTACGCTGGCGAGGTCAGTGTCCCGGCAGTGCTCGAAAATCATTTCACTAACGGGGGTACCGAGTGAAATGACATCCATGATATCGGCATCGTCTTTTTTCAGCTCTTGGGCAATGAGTTCGGCTTGCGCTTCGAAAGAGACCAAACCGACATTGTGGGGAAGGCCTTGAACAGTGCCCGCTTCGATTTTGCCAACGCCCGCAAGCGCCGCCGCCAGGGCGGATTTGCCTGCGCCATTGGTGCCGGTGATGACCCAATGCTGATGGGGTTCGATAGTCCAATCAATCTCGCTTAGGGTGAAGCGATCATCAAAACTGATTGTCGCTTTGTTTAGTTGAATATTGGCTAAGCGGTTTGAAGGCTCCATCGAACTATTCCTTACGGTGACGGTGTTAAAAAATCAGGCTTGAATAAAAAAGAGACAAAAAAGCCGAGACTATCGTGGCGATATCCCGGCTTTTTAATTGCGTTAACTCGCTATTCTTTATTCAACCGGTTAAACGATCTTCTTCATGTCCGCCATGTGACCACGCAGCACTGCGCCAACGGCTTCAACCGGGTGCGCGCGCAGGGCATCGTTGACTTCGATCAAACGCGCGTTATCAACGCCGTTGTCATCTACATCCAGGCCTTTACCGATCACATCGGACTTAATGCCTTTCATAAAGTCAGCCAGGAGCGGTACACACGCGTGGTTGTAGAGGTAGCAGCCGTATTCCGCGGTATCGGAGATCGTCGCGTTCATTTCATAAAGCTTCTTACGCGCGATGGTGTTGGCGATCAGTGGCGTTTCGTGGAGAGACTCGTAGTAAGCAGATTCGGCGATAATGCCAGCCGCGGTCATGGTTTCGAACGCAAGCTCAACTCCCGCTTTTACCATCGCCACCATCAGGATGCCGTGGTCGAAGTACTCTTGCTCAGAGATCTTAATGTCACCCGCTGGTGTTTTTTCGAATGCTGTTTCAGCAGTGTCTGCGCGCCATGCGTGAAGTTTCGCATCATCGTTCGCCCAGTCTTCCATCATGCCAGCAGAGAAGTTGCCGTTCATGATGTCGTCCTGGTGCTTGTTGTAAAGCGGACGCATGATCTCTTTCAGCTCTTCTGCAAGATCATAGGCTTTGATCTTCGCGGGGTTAGAAAGACGATCCAGCATGTTGGTCACGCCGCCGTATTTCAGTGCTTCCGTGATGTTTTCCCAGCCGTACTGAATCAGCTTTGAGGCGTAGCCAGGCTCGATACCTTCTTCGATCATTTTGTCGAAGCAAAGGATAGAACCGGTTTGCAGCATGCCACAAAGGATCGTTTGCTCGCCCATCAGGTCGGATTTAACTTCCGCGATGAAAGAGGACATCAACACGCCGGCTTTATGGCCGCCAGTGCCCACTGCGTAGGCTTTTGCCAGGGCAAGGCCTTCACCTTTAGGATCGTTGGCTTCGTGAACGGCGATCAGGGTGGGAACACCGAAACCACGCACATATTCAGCGCGCACTTCAGACCCTGGGCACTTCGGCGCCACCATGATGACGGTGAGGTCGTCGCGGATCTTCATGCCTTCTTCGACGATGTTGAAACCGTGAGAGTAAGACAGGCAAGCGCCCTCTTTCATCAGCGGCATTACCGCCGTTACAACAGCGGTGTGCTGCTTATCGGGCGTCAAGTTCAAGACCACATCTGCCGTGGGGATCAGCTCTTCGTAGGTACCGACAGTAAAGCCATTTTCAGTGGCGTTCTTCCAAGACTGGCGCTTCTGTTCGATGGCTTCAGGGCGCAGGGCGTAAGAGACGTCCAAACCGCTATCGCGTAGGTTCAAGCCTTGGTTCAGGCCTTGTGCGCCGCAGCCGATCACGACCATTTTTTTGCCTTTAAGCGCGTCTACGCCATCGGCAAATTCAGAACTGTACATAAAACGGCATTTGGCGAGTTGAGCCAGTTGCTCGCGTAGCGGCAGCGTATTGAAGTAGTTAGCCATCGTTAACATCCTAATGATTGATAAGCACGATATCGATGTCTCACACCGATACGAAAAAGAGTGACATAGCCGCCAAGTGCGGACCCAGCGCCATGTGAGTAGCGCCAATCTAACCAAAAACGACTATTTCTTAAATTGATATATTTGCAACAATATGTCCCTTTTTTTGCAAAGCTCCATTATCATGGCAGGTATGAATTTTAAAATTTTAAAACAATTTCTCGCCTTAGCAGAAACCCTGCATTTCGGTCGCGCCAGCGACGAGTGCTATGTGAGCATTTCTGCCCTGTCGCGCAACATTCGCCATTTAGAAAATGAGCTGGGAGTAGCGCTGTTCAACCGCGACAACCGTACCGTAGTGCTCACCCAGGAAGGCCAAAAATTTCTCAAGTATGCCCGCGATGCCAGCAGTCAGTGGAATTTGATCCGTCATCAGTTAACCGACAACCCGGATCAATTAAGCGGTGAAATCAGCTTGTATGGCTCCGTAACGGCCAGCTACAGCTTTTTGCATGAGCTACTGCGCCGCTTTCGTATTGCCTACCCGGTCATTGAAATCAAGCTGCGCACAGGGGATCCCGAACACGCCATTGCCCATGTGCTCGATGGAAAAGAAGACCTTAGCATTGCGGCACAGCCCGCCAACTTACCGCGAGGCCTGGCCTTCAAGCCCATTGCGACGTCGCCGCTGCTGTTTATTGCGCCGCTGGAGCAGCAATTGCCCAATGCGCCCACCAGCACGCCCATTACACCGGCTGAGTGGGCGAATACGCCCATGATTCTATCGGAAAGCGGTGTGTCTAGAACGCGTGTAGATGAGTGGTTTCGCCAGCATGACATCTCCCCGCGCATATATGCCCAGGTGACCGGCAATGAAGCCATTGTGAGTATGGTGAGCCTGGGCTTTGGTATTGGCGTGGTGCCTAAAATCGTCCTCGACAACAGTCCACTGATGGATCGCATCCGCGTGCTCGACGTGACGCCGGAACTGGCGCCCTACGATATTGGTTTGTTTACCTTGAAGAAAAACCTAAAAAACCCGTTGGTCGACGCGTTCTGGAGTTTGATGTAAGCCCTGCGCCTCGTGTGTCACGATTCGACCCGCGCCTTCACTCCCCAAATATCTGCTGTAAATCCGGCACGTTTTCTTCCTCTTCGACCATGGAGAGCGAGGCTTCGATGGCTTTGAGGTGGCGGCTCATAAAGGCTTTCGCGCGCTCGCCGTTGCCTGCTTCTAAATAGCCGATCAGGTCATCGTGGTCATGGGATTCGCAGCCCAAGTGGCCGCGATGGCCGTAGACAGCGAGTATGAGCGAGGAGCGCGAGCAGAGCCGCTCAACAAACTCCGCCAGGGTCGCATTGCCGGAAAGCTGCGCCAAGCGCACGTGAAAATCGGCAGAGAGCCGGATAGCGACGCTTTGTTGGCCGCCGCGCAGCGCTTGGCGTTCGCGCTTGGCCATTTCACGTAGCTCAGCGGCTTCTTTTTCACCCATGCGCCGCGCCACGTCGGGCATCAATCCGCACTCGACCAGTTGGCGGGCATCGAAAACGTCCTTGGCTTCGTCCGCGGTGGGCCGGGTGACGCTGGCCCCACGGCGCGGCGTCAGGGTAACGAGTTGCTCCAGTGCCAAGCGCTGCAAAATTTTACGAATACCGGTGCGGCTAATGCCGAACACATCCGCTAGGGCATCCTCGCGCAGTCGCGCGCCGGGCTTCAAGCGCTGCTCGACAATGGCATCGCTCACGGCGCGATAGATAGCATCGTGTCGTTCATCGCCCTCTTTGCCATCTTTGGTTTCTTTAACGGAAGCGCGCCGCTTTATCGGCGCCTGCGCATCACTCATAGCTAGCCTCTTTATCACTCCTCCCAAGCGGCAATGATAGCGCGCTCTTCATCGCTCATGTTGGTCATATTGCCTAACGGCATGTAGCGGCTGGCCACGACCTGTTGAATCTGCGCTTTTTGACCGAGAATTTCGTCCCAGTTTTCAAATGTAAGCCCTGCGGGCGGCGCTGAAAAACCGGCATGCTCGGGGTTGCGAGCATGACACTGAACACAGTGCTGCTCAATCAGGCCGGTGATTTGCGCTTGGTCTGGCCCTTGTGCGCCTGCAGTGCCACTTGGGGATGAAGCACTGGGTGCCGCCACCCAAAACGCCAACAGGATAAGCGCTACCCCGAAGGCGGGATAGGCGGGCTGGGTTTTACCTGCGTGCATCAACACAAAGAACTGACGGATCAGGACACCGGCGAAGATGAACAGTACCATCACCACCCAGGCGAGCTCGTGAGAATAGATAAACGAGTAGTGGTTACTCACCATCAGCAATACGACCGGCAGCGTGAAATAGGTGTTATGCACCGAGCGCTGTTTGCCGCGTTTGCCATCCAGCGGATTGGGCGCATCACCCGCCTTCATGGCTTTAACCATGCGGCGCTGGCCGGGAATAATCCAGAAAAAAACGTTGGCCGACATCGCCGTCGCCATGACCGCACCCGTGAGCAGGAAGGCCGCGCGACCGGTGAACATCTGCGTACTGAGATAGGCAACGACCACCATCATCACGGCGACGGCAATGCTGAGCAGCCCATCGCGGTCCATGTTGGGGCTAATGCGTTTGCACAGCTCGTTATAAACCACCCAACCGCCCAGCAGGAATGCCAGCGCCAGCACATTGGCCTGCCAGCCCGTCAGGTTGGCGGCCCACTCCCAGGGGCTATTGGGGTTCACCAAATAGAAGCCTGGGTTGACCATATAGAGAATCACAAACAGCGCAAAACCGGAAAGCCAGGTGGTATAGGCTTTCCAGAATGACCAGTGCAAATCATTGGGCAACTTGGCAGGTGCGGTAGCGTACTTTTGGTTGTGGTAAAAACCACCACCATGCACCGACCACATTTCGCCGAACACGCCCTTCTCGCGATCTTCCGCTGCTTTTGGCGTGCGCAGGCTGTTGTCCAGCATGACAAAGTAGATCGACTCACCGATCCAGGCGATGGCGGCAATCACGTGCAGCCAGCGCAGCAGTAAGTTAACAAACTCGATTAGGTACGCTTGCATAACGGATGTCCCCTATCAGCTACCGCGGTAAGTTGAGTAGCCATAGGGCGAGAGAAGTAGCGGCACATGGTAGTGCTGGCTGGCATCGGCGACGCCAAAACGTAGCGGAATAACGTCTAAAAAGCGCGGCTCGTTAGCTTCAACGCCTTGGGCACGCAGGTAGTCACCTGCATGAAACACCAGCTCGTACTCGCCTCTCGTGAGCGCATCACCTTCTAAAAGGGGAGCATCACATCGGCCATCGTTATTAGTGGTCACCGTGCTTAAAATTTGACGCTCGCCGTTTGAAAGACGGAACACTTCAATGATGATTCCCTGGCCGGGCTGTCCTTTGGCGGTATCCAATACGTGGGTGGTTAAACGTCCCATAGCCACTCCTTATTTATAACGTTGTTTGCATGGTTTGACCTATTGGTCAAAGAGTACCGTTACTGCTATTTATTGTATACAGTAATTCCAACCGCGCACTTTTTGAACATCCGCGCGTCACCCTTTTTCACTTTGGAGAGAGCCAATGCCTGCTGAAACACCGCGACTGCTATCGCCTGCGCCAAGCCAGTGCAGCCTTGAGATGCTTACCCACCATTACGGGGATATTTACGAGCACTCGCCCTGGGTGGCCGAAGCGGCCTGGCAGCACGGCCTAACCGAAGCCCATGATACCCCAGACGCGCTGGCCGAACTGATGGGGCTTATGTTGCAGCAGGCAAGCAGCGAACAGCAAATTAGCGTTATCCGAGCGCACCCGGATTTGGCCGGTAAAGCCGCCATGGCAGGCGAGTTAACCCAAGACTCCACCAGTGAACAGGCAGGCGCCGGGCTAGACCAATGCAGCCCTGAGGAGTTTGCTCGCTTTGAATACCTTAACGTCGCATACAAGGAAAAATTTGGCTTTCCGTTTGTGATTGCCGTTAAGGGGCTCGATCGACACGGTATTCTCGATGCCTTTGAAGCGCGGCTGAATAACGATGCAGCCACCGAGCGGCAAACGGCCATTGAGCAGATCATTCGCATTGCGCGTTTTCGTTTAAGGGCGCGGGCCGAACAATAAACCACCAGCGTCGACGCCTCTTCGCCAAACGGGCTATTGCATTTATTTATTGTATACACTTTTAATAGTAAATGGATGCAAGAAGAAAACAATGCCACCCACTGCGAATAAAGGCTCTTTATGTCCACTCCGCCCGACGCTAAAACGCGGCCTTCGCGTACCATTAATCAAAACCCTGATGCGATGCCGCCGCTTTCAAAAGCGATCCCGCTAGGCCTGCAGCATATTATGGCCATGTTCGCTGGCAACGTGACACCGCCGATCATTATTGCTGGTGTGATCGGCGCTAACCCGGCGGAGCAGATTTTTTTAATTCAAGTCGCGCTGTTTGTGGCGGGGGTATCCACGCTGGTACAAACCATCGGCGTCGGCCCCATCGGGGCACGCCTGCCGATTGTGCAGGGCACCAGCTTTGGCTTTCTGCCAGTGGCTCTCCCGCTAGCCAAGGCGTTTGGCTTGCCCGCGGTGCTCGGCGCCTCGTTTGTGGCGGGGTTGCTGCAAATTGTGCTGGGCGCGTTTTTAAAGAAAATTCGCCACTGGTTCTCCCCGGTGGTGACCGGCATCGTGGTGCTCTTGATCGGTATTACGCTAATGCCGGTTGGACTCAATTACGCCGCGGGCGGTGTGGGGGCAGCCGATTTTGCCTCTCCTGGCAATTTATTATTGGCGCTTTTTGTACTCAGCGTGACCATCGCCATTCACCAATATGGGCGCGGTTTTATTAAAGCGTCGTCAATCCTGTTTGGTTTAATGGCAGGTTATGCGGTGGCTATCGTCCTTGGCAAGGTCGATTTTACCTCGTTAAGCAACGCTGCCTGGTTTGCGCTGCCCAAGCCACTGGAATACGGCATGACGTTTTCGGGCACCGCGATCATCGGTATGACCCTGATTATGTTTGTGGTGGGACTAGAAACCATCGGCAATATATCGGCGATTACCACCACCGGCGCTGGCCGCCCCGCGAAAGACCGTGAGCTTTCCGGCGGCGTGATGGCGGATGGCGTGGCGACGTCATTTGCGGCGGTTTTCAATACCCTGCCCAACACCGCTTACGCACAGAACGTTGGGCTGATTACCCTAACCGGTGTGGTTAGCCGCCACGTGGTCACCATTGGCGGACTGTTATTGATCGCCATGGGCCTATTCCCCAAGCTAGGTGGACTGGTGGCCGCCATGCCGCCTGCAGTACTGGGCGGCGCAGGGGTGGTGATGTTTGGCATGATCGCGTCTGCGGGGCTTAAGATCATCAAGGAGTGCGAGCTGGATCAGCGTAATATGCTGATCATCGCGGTTTCGCTAAGCCTGGGTATCGGCCTGCCAGCCGTTGAAGCCATTTCGGAAACCATGCCGGGCCAGCTAGGGCTGCTACTTAAATCGGGCCTGGTACCCGCAGCACTTGCCGCCCTACTGCTAGATGCTATTTTACCGGGTAAGCCCGACCGACAAGCCAAGCTTGCCGCGGCGGAAGCTGAAGCTAAGCGTTAACAGCGCCCAGGTACAAAAAAGCGCCGCTTCCCTGAGGAAAAGGCGCTTTTTACTGACCTAACGCTAACTTATTGCTTTGCTTTTTCTGCCACGTTTTTAGTGGTTTCTTCAGCCTGCTTTTGGCTATCTTGAGCAAAGCTTTGACCGATTGACGTTACTTTTTCAGTATCGCCCTTAACGCGTTCCATGAAATTGCTTGCCGTTTTCTGCTGGCTTTCCATCGCCTTCTTGAAACTGTCGGCGTCTTTTACATCAAGCCATGTGCGTGCTTGCGAGATAGCCATGTCCGAGTAGGCACGGAAAGCATCCATTTGTGCACTAAATAGCTGATCGTAGTAATCAAGCGCCGTTAGTGTGTAAGAACGCATGGGTGACACAAATGCTGATTCAAACTGCTGTGTGGTTTTATCAGTCGCTTTATTCACAAGTATCTCTCCAAGTGTGAGCTAGCACATAAACTCGCCTTCAATAGGCGGTTCTTAGCCAGGCTTTTGCCTCTGCTATAGCTAAAGCTAGCAGTGCTTTTTGTGCAGCGCAACATGATTTTTCCTCATGCTGCGCTTGCTCACTTGCAGATTACTAACAACCTTTTCTTACGAAACGATACTAACGGTTACCAAACAAGTGCTTACGCGCTTGCTCATCCATTTCAACCCCCGCTTGTGGATTAACTTCTTCCACTAAAGCGTACGCCCGACGCACGGCTGGGCGCGCTTTGATCATCTCAAACCACCGCTCTAGGTCGGGAAACTCCTCGATCGTCTGCCCTTGCTTTTCCCAAGGAACGATCCAGGGGTAAATCGCCATATCAGCAATCGAGTAATCATCACCGCCCACATAAGTGTGATTCGCCAAGCGCTGATCCAGTACGCTGTAAAGCCGATTAGTTTCTCGCACGTAACGCTCAATAGCGTACTCAATCTTCTGCGGCGCATAGTGGCAGAAGTGGTGGTTTTGGCCTGCCATCGGGCCTAAGCCCCCCATCTGCCAGTGCAACCACTGGAGCACGATATAGCGTTCACGACCCGCCGCAGGCAAAAAAAGACCGCTCTTATCGGCGAGGTATTCCAGAATGGCGCCAGACTCAAACATCGAGAGTGGCTGGCCGCCATCCTGCGGTGAGTGATCCACAATGGCGGGGATGCGGTTATTGGGGGCAATAGTGAGAAATTCAGGGTCAAACTGCTCACCGCGGCCAATATTGATTGGCTTTACTCGATACGCCAGTTTGGCTTCTTCGAGCATGATGGAGATTTTGTGGCCGTTAGGTGTTGTCCAGTAGTACAGGTCAATCATTGCCATCTCCTTGTTGAAAACGTTGATGTACTCGCCATGAGTTTACCAAGCTTTCTCAATACAGCAGGCGGTACGTAAGTGTACCGCCTCTAGTAGATATATCTTATATATCTATTACTGTCAGGGCGTTGCTTGCAGCGCCATCGTGAGCGCTGAGCATACGCTGGAACCACTCATCCACCGGATCTCCGGGTTCAACGACCGCCTGCGTGGATACGACGTGTGCCCACATCATGCTGCCAAACAACAGGTAATCTGAGCCAGCGGGTGCATCGCCATCTAAAAAAGCACTCTCGCGCAGCAGGTCGCGCACGGGGGCTAATACCTGCTTGAGTTGCTGCTTGCCCTGTTCGGGTTGGTGGAATTCTTCCAATGTACAGCCAAACCTCGCTTCACGGGTTTCGCGGAAATAGTCGCGGTCGTCTGGGTGTACCGCGGCGAACAGATCCATACCGATAATGCGGAACAGCGCCGGGGTCACGCTGCGTTCTACAAAGTACTTAAACAGTAAAACCCGCTGATAGCTGACGCCTTCACCTAGCATGGGTGCGTCGGGATACGTTTTATCCAGATAGCGCATGATCTCAAAGCTGTCGGTGACTACCTGATCGCCGTCGCAAAGCACCGGGACTTTGTCGTAATCGGCAAACGCCAACGCTTGTTTGTCGAGGAATCGCCACGCCACGCTGGTGTATTCCAGCCCTTTATGAGCAAGCGCCATGCGCACGCGCCAGCAATAAGGAGAAAAGCGCAGCCGTTCGTCTCGTCCACATAGGTCATAGAGCTTTATTGCCATCACTACCGCCTTCTAGTTGAGAGCATCGTTGCGAAAAATGATTGGTAAAAAAGAGCTTAGAGCTTTTTTACACACTTTGGATAGCTAAACAATGAGCCCAAGAAACCAACCGTGCAAGAGAGGCTTCTTAGCACTGTCTATTAGTCTAATGGGCCAGCGTTACACTCACCTTAATAAAATTCTTACAATTCATTTAAAATCAACACCTTAAATAAAAACAGCTAGCGCAAACACACGTTCTAAACAAGCGCTGCTTTGGTAAGACCAATTTTCCAATGTAGTCATATTGTTAGCCAAACCGTATCTTTCACCTACACCCGACTGGCGATACAAAAAGCCAGACGGTTATTGCGGAGCATACCAAATCAATAACAAGGGCAGTTCCTTCCATGAATGAAACGATACTTGCACTTCTAGCCTTCTTGCCGCTGTTGCTGGCCGGTATTTTACTCATAGGGTTTAAAATACCTGCCAAGATAGCGATGCCGATTGTCTTTCTGACGGCGGCTATTATTGGCTTAACCGCCTGGGATATGTCCTTTAGCCGAGTGGCAGCGTCGACCATCCAAGGTTTGATTCAAACCGCTGGTCTTCTCTGGATCATCTTTGGCGCTATCTTGCTGCTCAATACGCTTAAGCACTCCGGCGGCATTACGGCTATTCGTAACGGCTTTTCAGGCATCAGCCCTGACCGCCGCGTACAAGCGTTGATTGTTGCTTGGCTGTTTGGCTGCTTTATCGAAGGGGCTTCTGGCTTCGGTACGCCCGCCGCTGTTGCGGCACCGCTGATGGTCGCCCTCGGCTTCCCAGCACTTGCGGCGGTGGTCGTGGGTATGATGATTCAATCAACGCCAGTCTCCTTCGGCGCGGTGGGCACGCCTATCGTGGTCGGCGTTGGTAGCGGCTTGGATCGCGCCGGTATCAGCGCTGAGCTTGATTCGGTAGGCTCTAGCTGGGATGTATTCTTCCAGATGGTAACCAGCGAAGTGGCGATCACTCACGGTATCGTGGGTATCTTAATGCCGCTGATTCTGGTCACTGTGATGGTGCGCTTCTTCGGTGCCAACCGCTCCTGGAAAGAAGGACTATCGATTACCCCTTTCGCCATTTTTACCGGCATCTGCTTCGTAGTGCCTTACATGCTGGTGGGCGTGCTGCTGGGGCCTGAATTCCCGTCGATGATTGGCGCCATGGTGGGCTTGGCGATTGTTGTTCCGGCAGCCAAACGCGGCTTCCTGATGCCTAAAGATACCTGGGACTTCCCTGAATCCTCTTCTTGGCCAGACGAGTGGATCGGTAACCTGCAAATCAAGCTTGATGACGTTGTCGGCAGAGCGCCAATGTCCACCTTCAAAGGCTGGGTACCCTATGTATTGCTGGCGCTGTTCCTGGTGGCTTCGCGCACTATTGAACCGCTGCGCGTGGCGCTGACCTCGATCAACCTCAGTTGGACCAATATTCTGGGTGAAGCGGGCGTCAGCGGCGGTGTACAGCCGCTCTACCTACCGGGCGGCATCATCCTGGCCGTAGTCATCGTGACCTACTTCCTGCACCGCATGAACCCGCAAAAAATCAGTGCCGCGGTATCGGAATCGACCAAAACCATTTTTGGCGCGGGCTTCGTGTTGATCTTTACCGTGCCGATGGTACGTATCCTGATCAACTCGGGCGTTAACGGCGCGGATCTTGTCTCGATGCCGGTCATGATGGCCCAAGCAGTCGCTGATAGCGTAGGCGGCATTTATCCATTCTTTGCTCCAGCGGTCGGGGCGATGGGGGCCTTTATTGCAGGCTCCAACACGGTGTCCAACCTGATGCTGGCGGAATTCCAATTCAGCGTTGCTGAGACACTGGGGCTTTCCACCGCCATGATGGTAGCGCTGCAGGCAGTTGGTGCGGCAGCGGGTAATATGATCGCTATCCATAACGTCGTAGCCGCATCAGCGACGGTGGGTCTGCTCGGTCGCGAAGGCGCGACTATCCGTAAAACGATTCTGCCCACGCTCTACTACCTCGTCTTTACCGGCATCATCGCCCTGATTGCGTTCTACGTGATTGGCGTGACCGATCCGTTAATGTAATGAAGTAGCACTGGCGGTAATAACGACGCTAGAAACGTAAACCCCCAGGCCAAGGCCTGGGGGTTTGCTATTGAGCACCGCTGGATTTACGCGTTAATCGATACGCTTTAGCTGCTGGCTGTGCAGCTTGCCGCGCTCCACGTAGCTTTGAGCATTCTTCTTCAGCCCCGCCACGACTTCTTCGGAAAGCTCGCGCACGACCTTGGCAGGCGAGCCAACGATTAATGAGTTAGCCGGAAATACCGCGCCCTCCTTAATAAAGGCGCCGGCGCCTACCAGACTATTCTCGCCAATCACCGCGCCATTGAGCACCACGGCCTGAATGCCGATTAAACAGCCGTCTCCAATAGTGCAGCCATGCAGCATCGCCTGATGCCCCACCGTCACGCCATTACCAACCTTGAGCGGAAAGCCTGGGTCAGCGTGCAGCACGGCACCATCCTGAATATTGCTCTCTTCGCCTACTTCAAGGTGGTCGGTATCCCCGCGTAACACGGCTTGATACCAGACGCTTGAGCGCGCCTTTAACGTCACCTGGCCGATCACATCGGCCGTTTCCGCAATGTAGACATCCTCGTGAACCGCTGGACGATGCTCGCCATATTGGTAAAGTGCCACGTTACCCTCCTGGGTTGTTATTGGTGTTCCGCCTTCAGGCTAGCGCTTGTTCCAGCAATCGAGCAACGTGAATCGCTTCGCGACCACTGCCATCGTGAATCTGATGGCGACAGCTAGTGCCATCGGCAATCAATACGGCATTGCTATCCGCGTTGCGAATCGTCGGTAGCAGCGAGAGTTCCGCCATTTTCAGCGAGGCGTCGTAGTGCTCCGCTTCATAGCCAAAGCTACCCGCCATGCCACAGCAGGAAGACTCGATAGTCTCGACGGTGAGATCAGGAATCCAGCCCAGCACTTGCTCCACGGGACGCAGCGCATCGAAGGCTTTTTGATGGCAGTGACCATGCAGCATCGCACGCTCGTAGTTCAGCGGCTTGAGTTCAAGGGGCAACTGGTCTTCAGCACGCGCCTTAACCAGAAACTCCTCAAACAGGTAGGCCGATGCCGACAGTGCCTTCGCCTCTTCCCCAAAGCCGTACTGCAGAAATTCATCGCGCATGCTGAGCAGGCAGGAGGGTTCTAACCCAACGACTGCCACGCCGCGCTCGACAAACGGCATCAGATGCTCAAGGGTCCGTTTGGCCTCCGCCTTGGCTTTATCAAACTGACCGGAAGAGAGGTAGGTGCGCCCACAGCAGAGTGGCCGCTGCCCTTTGGTCACATTGAGATGCACACGGTAGCCTGCCGCTTCCAGCACCCGCTTGGCGGCTTTGGCGTTATCGCCTTCCATGTAGTTATTGAAGGTATCCACAAACAGCAACACTTCGCGCGTTGTTGTGGCTGGCTGCTGAGACGCTTCGGCGCTGGCGAGGAAATTACCGTTGAACACCGGCAGCGAGCGCTGGGGCGCCAGCTTTAACGCCTGCTTGATCTGTTTCGCCAGAAACGGCACGCGTTCTACGCCGTTCACCAGCGCGGAAAATTTGCTGGCCCAGGGCGCGTAGCGAGGCATTTCGCCCACCATACGATCCCGCAGCGATAACCCGTTCACGCGGGCGCGCGCGGTGCGGGCTTCAATCTTGAACTTCGCCATATCGACGCCGGTGGGGCAATCCCGTTTGCAGCCTTTGCACGACACGCAGAGATCCAGCGCTTCTTTCACATCGTCGCTGGCCAGCCCTTCATCACCCAACTGACCCGAGAGTACCAGCCGCAGCGTATTGGCCCGGCCACGGGTAAGGTGTTGCTCCTCTTTGGTCACGCGGAAACTGGGGCACATCGTACCTGCATCAAACTTACGGCAGTGGCCGTTGTTGTTGCACATCTCGACCGCCATGGCTAGGCCATGGGTGGCATCGCCGCCGGTACCGGGGGACGACTGCTCGCCGGTGAGCGGGTCGCGCTTCACGTTCCAGGCGGACCAGTCGAAGACCGGTATCAGCGGAATGGTGGTATAGCTCTTGGGGAAGCGGAAATAGCGCTCGTCGTCCATTTTAGGGGTATCGACGATTTTGCCCGGGTTGAACAGATTTTCCGGGTCAAACAGCTGCTTGATGTCGCGGAAGGCGTTATTGACGGTTTCGCCAAACTGCCACGCCACCCACTCACCGCGGCAGATGCCGTCGCCGTGTTCGCCGGAGTAGGCGCCTTTGTATTCGCGCACCAACGCGGAGGCCAGCTCGGCGATTTCGCGCATTTTTTCTGCGCCATCCCGGCGCATATCGAGAATTGGCCGCACGTGCAGCGTGCCGACACCGGCGTGGGCATACCAGGTACCTTCAGTGCCGTAGCGGTTGAATACCTCGGTGAGTTTGTCGGTGTACTCGGCCAGGTGCTCTAGGGGTACCGCGCAATCTTCTATAAAGGAGACTGGCTTACCGTCACCCTTCATGCTCATCATGATATTGAGCCCGGCCTTGCGCACATTCCACAGCGCTTTCTGCTCGGCGGCTTCGGGCATATCCACCACGCTGCCCGGCAGGCCTAAATCACCCATCAGCTCATTGAGCCCGCGCAGCGCGTCAAGCTGTTTGGCGTGGTCGTGACCGGCAAACTCTACCAGCAAAATCGCCTCGGGCTTGCCAATCAGCGCTTTCTCTATGACCGGTCGGAACGCCGGGTTCTCAAGCGATAGCTCGATCATGGTGCGGTCAACCAGCTCCACCGCCGTGGGGCCGAGCTTGACGATATGCTGGGTGAAATCCATGGCCTGATAAAAGGTCGGGAAATTCACCACCCCCAGCACCTTCTGCTCAGGCAGCGGTGACAGCCTGAGCTTGATGCGCTGACTCACCCCAAGCGTGCCTTCCGAGCCCACCAGCAGATGGGCCAGGTTGGCGCGACCGCCCGGATCATAGGGCATCGGGTTCTGGCAATCGAACAGATCCAGATTGTAGCCACCCACCCGGCGCAGCACTTTGGGAAAGTGGTCGCGAATTTCCGGGCCCACCCGCTCGGCAATCGCCCTCACCTGTTGCGCAAGGCGCTGCTCCTGTGAGCCCTCCGCGAAGCGGTCAACGAAGCCAAAACTCGCCGCGCTGCCGTCGGCCAGTAGCGCGTCCACGCCCAGCACGTTGTGCACCATGTTGCCGTAGTAGATCGACCGCGACCCGCAGGAGTTATTGCCCGCCATCCCGCCGATGGTGCACTGGGCGCTGGTGGAAACATCCACCGGGTACCACAGCCCATGAGGTTTGAGCCAGGCGTTGAGATGATCGAGCACGATACCCGGCTCAACCACGACAGTGCGCGCCTCGGCATCGAATTCCACCACCTGATTGAGCCAACGGGTGGTGTCGATGACCAGCGCTTCGCCGACGGTCTGGCCGCACTGGCTGGTGCCCGCGCCGCGGACCAAAATCGGCACCTTGGCATCACGGGCAATATCCAACGCTATTTTCAGATCTTCCTGATGGCGCGGAATGACCACGCCCACCGGGGTCACTTGATAAATAGAAGCGTCGGTTGCATAACGCCCCCGAGTGGCCCGATCAAACAGCACCTCGCCGGCCATCTCTCGGGATAACCGCTCGGCGAGTTCGCCGAGCGGTTTAATCTTGGCATTACGGGGCGGGTGTTGGTTCGTCAGAGACGTCATGTGGCTCTCCCCCGTCGTTTAGCGTTCGTCTGCGTTAAGCGGGTTGGCAGCAAAGTAGTCCAAAGCAGCCGTTACGCCGCTGCCTTTAAGGCTAACGCCGGATAGCTTCATACCCGCTTCACAGCCGCCCAGCGTGGCAATCAGCGTCAGATCGTTGCAGTCGCCCAGATGACCGATGCGGAACATCTTGCCTTTGGCCTTGCCCAACCCCATGCCCAGAGAAAGGTCGAAACGCTCATAGATGATCTTGCGCACCGCATCTGCGTCCACGCCTTCGGGCATCACCACACCGGTGAGTACCGGCGAGTAAACCGAAGGATCCTGGCATTGGATTTCCAGCCCCCACGCCTCTACCGCCGCGCGCACACCGGCTGCCCAGCGCTGATGGCGGGCCAGCACATGATCCATGCCTTCATCCAGCAGCATATCCAGCGCTTCATTGAGGCCATAAAGCAGGTTCGTGCTGGGTGTGTAGGGCCAGTAGCCATTTTTGTTGGCTTCAAGAATCTCGTCCCAGGCCCAGAAGCTTTTCGGCAGTTTTGCCTGCTTGCTGACCTCGATGGCTTTGAGGGAGAGCGCGTTAAAGCTGATGCCCGGCGGCAGCATCAGGCCCTTCTGCGAGCCAGAAACCGTGACATCGACGCCCCACTCGTCGTGGCGATAGTCGGCGCTGGCCAGGCCGGAAATGGTATCGACAATCAGCAGCGCGGGATGGCCCGCCGCGTCGATGGCTTGTCGTACCGCGGCAATATCACTGGTCACGCCGGTCGAGGTTTCGTTATGCACCACACAGACCGCTTTAAGCTCGTGGAGGGTATCCTCTTTCAGACGCGCTTCGATCATGTCGGCCTGCACACCATGGCGCCAACCTTCGTAGCCTGGCAGGCCCAAGAACTCAGGTTGGATGTCCAAACGCAGAGCCATTTTGTGCCACAGCGTGGCGAAGTGGCCGGTCTCGAACATCAACACTTTATCGCCGGGTGACATAGTATTGGCCAGCGCCGCTTCCCAGGCACCGGTGCCTGACGCCGGGTAAATAATTACTGGGTTCTCGGTCTTGAAGACTTTTTTAACCTTGCCCAGAAGTTCAAGCCCTAACGCACCGAACTCGGGCCCGCGGTGGTCGATAGTCGGCAGGCTCATGGCGCGCAGGATACGATCCGGCACCGGCGAGGGGCCGGGTATCTGCAGGAAGTGGCGGCCGGACGGATGGAAATCGAGCTTCAACATGATGATCTCTCCATAAACAGTTTTGTACTTATGATAAAGAATTCAAAATACGCCAAAAAAAACTACTTGATACATCCTTCCGCCCGCAGGGTTTCCCGCTGCTCGGAAGAGACGCCCAGGGTATTGAGTACTTCATCGGTATGCTGGCCGAACAGCGGGGCTGGGCTGCGAATCTGCGAGGGCGTAAGCGAGAATTTGCTTGGAAAACCGATGGTCTTCATCTTGCCGATTACCGGGTGATCCATTTCCTGCACCATGCCGCGCGCCAAGTAATGCTCGTCCTGCATGGCCTGGGCAAAGTTGTTGATCGGGCCAGCCGGCACGCCCGCCTTGTCGCAAAGTTCGAGCCAATGGTTCATGTCCTGGGCAACCATGATCGCCTCCAACACCGCTTCGAGCTCCTCGACATGCTGACCACGGTCAAAATTGGTCAGGAACCGAGGCTCCGCCATCAGGTCAGGACGCGCTAGCACGTCCTGGCAGAAACGCTCCCAGGTACGCTGGTTGGCGCAGCCCAGCATGATATAGCCGTCCCTAGCCTTGACCGCCTGATAGGGTGCCGATACGCGATGTCGCCAGCCGGTGGGCTCGGGTAGCGTGCCTTCACCGAAATAGGCCGCCGCCTCCCAGGCAAACCAGGGCAGTCCGCACTCTGTAATGGCGATATCGATGTGCTGGCCTTCGCCGCTGTTGGTCTTGTGGATATAGGCCGCGAGGATCGAATACACCGCGGTAATTCCGGCACCGATGTCGTAGACGGCGATGCCGGTCTTGAGCGGGCGCCTCCCCTTCTCGCCGGTCATCGACATCAAGCCGGTCATGCCCTGGGCCACCAGGTCGAAGCCACCGCGATGGCTGTAGGGGCCTGACTGACCGTAGCCGGAAATCGAGCAGTAGATGATGCCGGGATTGATCGCCTTGATGGTGTCGTAGTCGATCGCAAGCGACTTGGTAACGCCGGTGCGGTAGTTCTCGACGATGACATCGGCATCCCTGGCCAGGCGATAGAATATCTCTCTGGCCCGCTCATCCTTCAGGTTGAGCGAGATGCTCTTCTTGTTGCGATTGATCTGCGAAAAGCAGGTCGATTCGTCGTTGATGTAGGGGCCCATCTGACGGCTGTCATCACCGCCCTGGACCTTCTCGACCTTGGTGACATCCGCACCCATGTCGGCCAGCACCATGGTGCAATAAGGCCCGGCCATGATCTGCGAGATATCCAGCACTTTCACGTTCTGTAATGGCAGCATTGGCTGACTTCCTCTCTGGATGGCTTAACGACCCGACCATTCGAAAGACGTTTTGTTGACGAACTTGTCGACGGCTGCCTTGAAGTCATCGCTCATGTAGCAGGTGGTGACCCAGTCGTTGCCCTCCTCCAATGACGCCCGACGCTGCGACTGCACGCGCCCCACCAGCGCCTTGCTGGCCTGGAGCGTCAGCGGTGCACGCCTTGCGAACTCATCAGCGATCGCCGTGACCTCGGTGACGATGGTATCGGGCGCGAAAACCTGGTTGACCAGTCCCACCTGGTAAGCTTCGTCGGCGGTCAACAGCTTCGCCTGCATCAGGATTTCCTTGGTGCGCGCGACACCCACCATGTCGATCAGCCGCGACACATTGGTGATCGACAGCGTGTTGCCCAGGGTCTTGGCGATCGGCACGCCAAATTTAAGCGACGGCGTGCAATAGCGAAAATCGCAGGCCATGGCCATCGCCGCCCCCCCACCAACACAGAAACCCTCGATCATGGCGATTGTCGGCTTGTTGAGCGTCTCGAGGCCGCTCACCACTCGCTCGATGCGTTGCTCGTAATCGAGGGCGTCCTGGGGTTTGGTAAAGTGGCTGAACTGAGTAATGTCGGTCCCTGCCACGAAGGCTTCTCCACCGACACCATGCAGCACCACGGCATGCACGCTGTTGTCCTCAGCCAGCTGCGCACAGCTGGCTTCCAGGGCGTTGTACATATCCCACGTCATGGCGTTGCGACTCGCGGGGCGGCTGAAGCCGATCCAGGCGAGGTTACCCTCGCGCCGGAAAATCAGCGACTCGTCGGACATAAGCGTGTCCTCCTAAAAATTTGTCTGGCTTACCGGTAGAACAGCTCCACCAGGCCCATGGGGAAGATTGGCACGTAGGTCACCAGCATCAGCAGCACGAACAGCAGGATGACGAACGGCACATTGGCCTTAGACACATCCCAGATATCCGCCTTGGCGACCGAGCAGGCGGTCATCAGAACGCTGGCCACGGGGGGCGTCTGCTGTCCGATCGCCAGGTTAAGCGTCACGATCATGCCGAAGTGGACGGGATCGATGCCGACCATCATCACTAGCGGCATGACGATGGGCACGGTAAGAATGATCGCCGCCGCCGAGTGGAGGATCATGCCGATCAACAGCAAGAAGATGTTGAGCAGTGCCAGGACCATGTACTTATTGCTGGTGAAGTCGCCGATCATCGCCGCCAGCATCTGCGGCAGCTGGGCACGAGTGAGGAAGTCACCGAGCAGGGCAGAGCTTGCCACCAGCAACATGACCACGGCAGTCTGAACACCGCCATCGACCATGGCCGCACGCAGCTTCTTCCAGCGCAGCTCGCCATAGCGGAAACTGATCAGCAGCGACGCCAGTACCGCCAGCGCAGCGCCTTCGGTCGCGGTCATGAAGCCACCGAAGATGCCGCCCAGGATGATCATCGGCAGCAAGAAGGCAAGGCCGGCCGCCTTGAAGGTGGTCCACACCCGGCTCAGCTTGAAGGCCTGCTCCACTGGGAAGTTGTAGCGAACCGCGAAGTACCAGGCGAGCACCATCATCAATAGCCCGCCGACCACACCGGGTACGATACCGGCGACGAAGAGCTGCACCACCGAGGTGTCGGCCATAGCGGCATAAAGGATCATCGGGATCGAGGGCGGAATGATGATCGCGAGCGACGCCGAGGAAGACGTGATGGCAGCGGCGAACGGCGCAGGATAGCCCTTGCGCTTCATTTCCGGAATAAGGATGGAGCCAAGCGCCGCCACGTCGGCCACCGCAGACCCGGAGATCTCGGCAAAGAACAGCGAAGTGCCGACGTTGACCATGGCCAGGCCGCCACGAACGAAACCGAGTAGCGCGGAGGCGAAGTCAATCAGCCGTCGGGAGATGCCGCCGGTATTCATGATAGCGCCGGCCAGCACGAACAATGGAATGGCGATCAGCGGAAACTTGGTCGCCCCCTCGAACAGCACTAGCGGAAAGCCAAGTAGACTGTTCGTGCCTTGCAGCACCAACATAGCGACGATGGAGACCGCTCCCAAGGCCACCGCGATGGGGATGTTAATGAAGATCATGGCCAGGCCGGCCAGCAGGATCAAAGCCGTCGTCATTGCAATTCCTCCACGATATCCTGCTCTGAGGGTGGTTTACGACCTTCCCAGGCTTCGCGCAGAATGTCCGGCAGATTAAGTAGCTCGGCGATGACATAAAGCGCCGCGCCAATGGGAATGGTGGACTGGGTCACCGCTATGGGAATGGGCACGCTGACCAGGGTAGAGCTACCGAGAACGCCGATAATGTAGACGCCGTAGATGGCGAGCAGCACAAAGAAGGTGATGATGATGGCTTCGCCAAGTACGACCATCGCCATGCGTACGGCCCGTGGACGCGAATAGACGAAACCGGGGACGCTGATGTGGGCGCGCTTGAGTGCGGCAAGGGCGGCACCGTAGTAGGTCACCCACGCCAACATCACGGCGGCGACCTCGTCATACCACCCCAGGGAATTGCCGGTATAGCGGAAGCTGACACCGAGCAGCACGACCACCGTCAGTGCCACCACCAGAAACATGGTAATGACCTCGAGCAGCCACTCGAAGCCGGATCGAAGTTTCAAAAGGGACATTGAAGCCACTCCATCGAGCAGAGGAAGAACCGCCCGGCCAGGGCGGTCCATGGATCGGTTCAGAGGGATTGAGACTGCAGTGAAATTCAGTCTTCCTCACCGAGCTCCAACACGCGGTCGACCAGGTCGCCGCCACCTTCCACTTCCTCGTCGAAGCGTTCATAGACAGGGCCACTGGCATCGATGAAGGCCTGCTTGTCAGCCTCGTTAATCTCCATGCCGGCCTCTTCCATCGCACCGAGGAGCTCCTCATCCTGCTTGGCGGCCGTATCGTAGACGAAGTCCTGGACCTCCTGAGCGGTTTCCTCTAGCACGTCACGCACGTCTTCCGGCAGGTCCTCCCAGTGGCTCTTGGATACCACCACATAGGCAGGCGTGTAGACGTGATTGGTCATGGAGAGGTAGTCCTGCACCTCCTGGAACTTCTGGGAATGGATCTGCACCAGGGGATTTTCCTGTCCGTCCATGGTGCCGGTCTGCAGCGCGGTAAAGACTTCCGAGAGCGCCATAGGTGAAGGGTTAGCACCGTATTCCTCGAACATGCGCACCCGCCACGCGCCTGCTGGGGTCCGCAGCTTCAAACCATCCAGATCTTCGGGGGTATTGATGGGCCGCTCGTTGTTAGTGATCTGGCGGAAGCCATTCTCCCAGACGGCGAGGATCTTGTAGCCTTCCTCCTCAACCAGCGGATAGAGATCTGGTTCGATAACCTCCTCGATGACGCGCTTCATGTGGTCGCGATCCTGGATCAGATAGGGCATCTCGAACAGACCGAACTCATCCACCACTGAGGACATCACCGTGGAGGGCAGCGTAAAGGTCAGCTGGCCGAGCTTGAGCTTCTGCATCATGGAGTTGTCGCCGCCTAGCTGGCTCGAACCGTAGGCCTGTACCTTGTAGTCGTCACCCAGTCGCTCGTTGGCCCGCTCGGCGAATTCATTCACGGACATATCGAACAACGAACCGGGATTGCCCACGTGACCGAACTGCAACTCGGTCTGAGCCATGCCGAGCCCCGGCGTCAGGCTCACTGCTAATGAGGCGGTTACGAATGCGGTCTTGATCTTTTTCATTGGATACTCCAGTGCTGGCTTGTTGTTGTTGTGCACGCGCTGCCCAGGCCAGTGCCCCTTCGAGATAATCTGCGTATCGCAGCGATCGCCTGGGAGAGGCGCGACGACGAACGATTCGTCTCCCACCCTCTGGTGAAACGTCAAATCAGGTCGCCATACGCTCAAGTTGAATTCAAAATGCAGAATTAGGTATTAAACTTTAGTATCGACAAGAAAATTACGCTGCAACAGCCTGTTTCTTAAGGAACAAAAAAAGAGCATCCGAATAAAAAAAACGGGCAGTGACTTTATTAGCCATCTGCCCGCCTGGGATTGATGATGTTGTGGCTAACTTACTCGCCCGGCTCAAGCCCCCAATTCAGTCCCGCCCGCTCGATACCGGCAATCGCAGCCTGCTGATCCTCGTCTGATGACGCGCCGCTTACCCCCACCGCTCCAATGACACAGTGCTGGCTATTGAGGATGGGAACACCACCCGCCACCACTACAAAATGCCCCTGGGAAGCCGCTGCCACGCTGGCAACAAACGCCGTGCGCTCGGCATTACGGGCGCCACTTACCCCGCTGGCAACACCGATGCCCAACGAGGCATAGGCTTTTCCCTGCGCAACCGGAAACCGCAATGGCGCGCAGCCATCTTCACGCTCTGCGGCGATCACATGGCCACCGCCGTCTAGCACAATGATGGTTATCGGCGGTAGTTTTGCTTCGCGCGCCTGCGCCATGGCACCATCGATGATCTTTCTGCCCTCTTCTCGGGTGAGCTGTACGCTGCAGTGAAATACTTGTCCGGCCATAGGGGTTACCTTTGTTGTTGTCAGCACGTTGATAGGGTGGTTAGCAATGGTGGACAAAAGCATCACCAAAGGAATATTGAATTCATAATTACTTTTGCAGATCATATCAACAATAGCCACTCTACAAAGATGGCATCGTGCTCACATTGAACTAGGTGGTCTGGGTAGCTTGGCAGGCAACCAAGCGAGCCACTGACAAGGAACTGACAAATGACAAAGATCTTGCAACGCAATTTATATCGCGAAGTGGCCGATAGGATTGGCGACCTGATTGAGCACGGCGAGCTGGCACCCGGTGAACGGATCTCTGAAAAACAGTTATGTGATCGCTTTGGGGTTTCACGTACGCCGCTGCGCGAAGCGCTGAAAGTGCTCGCCACCGAAGGGCTAATTGAACTGCTGCCCAATCGCGGCGCGCGGGTGGTGCGGCTCACCTTGAAAAACGTCAAAGATACCTACGACCTGATGGCCGCGCTGGAAGGGCTATCGGGGGAGCTTGCCTGCCAGTACATTAGCGACTCGGAAATAGCGGCCATTCGGCAGTTGCACAACACGATGCTGGAACACTACCGTAATCGCGATTTAATGCCCTATTTCCAGGTCAATAGGCAAATTCACGAAAGCATTCTGGCGGCGTCCAACAACGATGTACTACAGGAAATGTATAGCAATCTAAGCCAGCGCGTTAAGCGGGTGCGCTACTCGAAGCAGATGACTGAGCGCTACTGGAGCCAGGCGGTAAAAGACCATGAAAATATGATGGCCGCCCTTGAGAAGCGCGACAGCCAACTGCTCGGCCAAATTTTACGTGACCACCTGTGCAATAAGATTGAAGTAGCTACCTTAGCGGGCGTGATTGACACCGAAGACGATAAAAGTGTGGCCAACAGCTAACTCAGTTATTGCCATTCCTCAAGACGCATAGAGGATCGCTCCAGCCGATCATGCTCTACCTCCAGATCACGCAGCAGTTGGCTAATGCTGGAGAGATGCTCTAGCGCCACCTGTTTTGCTTGCTCCGCATTGCCGCTAACCACGGCATCGTGCAGTTGAGCATGTTGCTGATTGATCATCGCCCGTGGCGCTGGCAAGTGGTAAAGGTGCTTGACCGAGGCAAATACCGAACTCAGCAATAAATCGGTCAGACTTTGCAGCGTGTGTACCAACACTGGGTTATGCGACGCCTGGGAAACCGCCAAATGAAAGGCGTGATCAAATCTAGCCAGGCGCTCGACATCGATCGGTTCGGCGGTTTCCGCATAGTCGGCCATTTCGCGATAACGGCGGGTGATCAGTACCCGATCGGCGGAGGTACCTCTACTTGCAGCCAACCACGCCGACTCACCTTCTAATAGAGCACGCACTTCTAATAGATCAAACAGGGTGCGAGGGTGGTCTTTAAACAGATGCATCAATGGGCTTTGATTGCCTACGGGTAGCAGCGTAGCGACTGTCGACCCATGGCCCTGCCGGGTATCGATAATTCCCTTGCTGCGCAGAATTCGTAAGCCTTCACGCAGCGACGCGCGGGATACGCTGAGCCGATCACACAGTCTCCGCTCCGAGGGAAGCAACTGACCAGGGCGGAAAACGCCGTCAAGAATGAGGCGTTCAAGCCGTTTGGCTACCTGCTCCGGCATCCGCTGCCCCGGCATCAACGCTTGATTCTCCTCTGACATGACTTTCTCCCGCTTAGCTGTCGAGCAAGCTTGCCACTACTCGCTGAAGAAGACATCCATATCGACCAATTACTGGTCAGACCAATGCACCACCATCTAGACAGGCGTGCAAAAAAAGCCCAAATTGGGGCCATGTTAGCTGGGCGATATGTGCGAAATTTTTCAACGTTGCCTTTAAAGATAATAAGCATGGGATGTCGTGATGAATATCCTCTTTGATGAGCGCCTGGACGGCGAATTGGTCCAGCGAGATAAAAGCGAGGTCTTGAGCGACCTGCAGCAAGCCGTTCCTGATATGACACTGCTGCACCGTGAAGAAGACCTACGCCCTTTTGAGTGCGATGGCTTGGCTGCCTATCGCGTACTGCCGATGCTGGTGGCGCTGCCTGAAACCCTGGAGCAGGTAAAAGGGCTGCTCAAGCGCTGTCATGCGCTGGGCGTTCCCGTGGTCACCCGCGGCGCGGGTACCGGCCTTTCTGGTGGCGCCCTGCCGTTGGAGCAAGGCGTACTGCTGGTCATGTCACGCTTTAACCAAATTCTGAGTGTGGACCCTGATGCCCGCATGGCGCGAGTTCAGCCCGGCGTGCGCAATCTGGCGATTTCCGAGGCCGCCGCGCCTTATGGACTCTATTATGCCCCGGATCCCTCATCACAAATTGCCTGCTCGATCGGCGGTAACGTGGCTGAAAATGCCGGCGGCGTGCACTGCTTAAAATATGGCCTAACGGTGCATAACGTGATGCGGGTGGACGTACTCACCATCGAGGGCGAAACCATGACACTGGGCGCCGAGTCACTCGATGCGCCCGGTTTCGACCTATTAGCCCTGATGAATGGCTCTGAAGGCATGCTCGGCGTGGTCACCGAAATTACCGTTAAGCTGCTGCCCAAACCGGAAACCGCCAAAGTGCTGATGGCTAGCTTCGACGATGTCGAAAAAGCCGGCCGAGCAGTGGGCGATATCATCGCGGCGGGGATTATTCCCGGTGGGTTGGAGATGATGGATAAGCTCGCCATCAAAGCCGCCGAGGATTTTGTCAAAGCGGGTTACCCACTCGACGCCGAAGCCATTCTGCTCTGCGAGCTGGATGGCGTTGAGGCCGATGTGGACGACGATTGCGATACCGTGCGCCGCGTGTTGGAAAAAGCCGGAGCCACCAATATTCAGCAGGCCCGCGACGAAGCCGAGCGCGCCAAGTTCTGGGCCGGGCGAAAGAACGCCTTCCCGGCGGTCGGCCGTATGTCACCCGACTATTACTGCATGGACGGTACCATTCCTCGCCGCGAACTCCCGCGCGTACTGAAAGGCATCGCTGCGCTTTCCGAGGAGAGCGGCCTGGCGGTTGCCAATGTATTCCACGCTGGCGACGGCAACATGCATCCGCTGATCCTTTTTGATGCCAATAAAGAAGGCCAACTGGCGCTCGCAGAAGACGTGGGCGGCAAGATTCTTGAGCTTTGTGTGGCGGCAGGCGGTTCGATTACCGGCGAGCACGGTGTTGGGCGGGAAAAAATCAATCAGATGTGCAGCCAGTTCCAGCCGGATGAAATCAGCGTTTTCCATGCCCTGAAAGCGGCATTCGATCCCAAGCGTCTGCTTAACCCCGGCAAGAATATTCCTACGCTGGCGCGCTGCGCCGAATTTGGCGCCATGCACGTTCACAATAACGAACTGCCGCACCCGGATCTGCCCCGTTTTTAACAGTGACCTGGCCAAGATAACCGCTAGGCAAAATAAATATTGGAATAGACCATGACCGAATTAGCGATGCATGCCGCCGACCGCGATATCGCTGACACGCTGTGTGAACAGGTGCGTAGTGCGTATGACGCACGCACGCCGCTACGTATTGTAGGCGGCGATACCCGCGCTTTTTATGGCCGACCGGTGGAAGGCCAAGCGCTGCAGATAGCCGAACACAGCGGCATTGTCAGCTACGATCCGGTGGAACTGATTGTCACCGTACGCGCTGGAACGCGGCTGAGTGCGCTTCAAGCGGCGCTGGCGGAGAACCATCAGATGCTGGGGTTTGAACCACCCGTGTTTGGTGAGCAAAGCACCATTGGTGGCGCGGTGGCGACCGGCCTTTCTGGCCCACGTCGCCCCTGGGCGGGGGCAGCGCGTGATTTTGTGCTCGGTACCCGGGTGATCACCCAAGAAGGCAAGCTGCTGCGTTTCGGTGGCGAAGTGATGAAGAATGTCGCTGGTTACGACCTTTCGCGCATGATGGCTGGCGCTCAGGGCACACTCGGGGTACTGACCGATATTTCGTTTAAAGTGCTGCCTATTCCCAACGCCACGCACAGCCTGCGTTTATCGCTCAACCTCAGCGATGCGCTCAACAAGCTTGCCGAGTTGGGTCGTCAGCCGTTACCGATCACGGCGGCAGCTTGGTATAACGGCGAGCTCTTTCTGCGTTTAGAGGGCGGCAAAAGTTCTGTCAGTGCGACCCAGGCTCGATTAGGCGGCGAGCCGCTTGATGCCAGTTTCTGGACGTCACTGCGCGACCATCGCCACGCCTTTTTCCAGCGCCAAGAGGGCCAAGCACTGTGGCGGCTATCGCTGCCGCCCAATACTACCCCGCTGAACCTGGATATTGCCGAGAGCGATATATTCTACGACTGGGCGGGGTGTCAGCGCTGGGTAAAAACAACGCTGGATGCTGATACGCTGCGCGCTGCCTGCAAAGCGGTGGGTGGCCATGCCACCTGTTACACACCCCATGCCCAGGGCGGCGCCGTCGAGCCTTTCACACCGCTGAACCCAGTAGTGGAAAAATATCATCGTAACTTAAAGGCGGAGCTGGATGCCCATGGCATATTCAATCCCGGTCGTCTTTATGCGGCGTTTTAATCAGGAGAGCTGACATGCAAACGCACTTTACCGATGCCGACCGTCAGAAGCCGCACATTCAGGAAGCAGAGAGCATTTTGCGCACCTGCGTTCACTGCGGCTTCTGTAACGCCACCTGCCCCACCTACCAACTGTTGGGCGATGAGCGCGATGGCCCTCGCGGGCGCATCTATTTAATGAAGGAGCTGCTGGAGAGCCGCGACGATGACGACCAGGTCACCGAAGAGACTCGCCTGCACCTTGACCGCTGCCTCACTTGCCTTAACTGCGAAACCACCTGCCCTTCCGGCGTGGAGTACCACAAACTGCTCAACATAGGCCGTGCCGAAATTGAGCGCCGCGTCCCTCGCCCGGCAGGCGAACGGGCGCAGCGCTATGCGCTGCGTAGGATGATGGTCGAACCGAAACGCTTTCAGGCGCTGCTAAAGCTGGGGCAAACCTTTAAACCGCTAGTGCCCGGCAAGCTGCGCAATAAAATGCCGGCGGCCCCAGTAGACGCAGGCGCGCGCCCTGATGCACAACGCCACAGCCGGCAAGTATTAATTCTGGAAGGTTGTGTACAGCCAGGGCTTTCACCGAACACAAATGCTGCCACCGCGCGGATTTTGGATAGACTCGGCATTGGCGTGACGCCGGTAGCCGAAGCTGGCTGCTGTGGCGCGGTTGATTTTCACCTCAACGCCCAGGACGATGGACGGGCGCGTATGCGCGCCAATATCGACGCTTGGTGGCCGTATATCGAACAAGGCGCTGAAGCCATCGTTCAAACCGCTAGCGGTTGCGGCGCCTTTGTTAAAGAGTACGGTTATATGCTCAAGGATGACCCCGATTACGCCGTGAAAGCGCAAAGGGTCAGCGCCCTGGCCAAGGACATTGTCGAAATTTTGCGCGATGAGCCGCTAGATACGTTAAACGTTAAAGCATCTGAACGGCTAGCTTTTCACTGCCCCTGTACGCTGCAGCACGCTCAAAAGCTTAACGGTGCGGTCGAAGGCATACTGAGCAAGCTCGGTTTTGCGTTAACACCAGTGCAGGATGCGCATCTTTGCTGCGGTTCGGCAGGCACCTATTCCATCACTCAACCTGAACTTGCTACCCAACTGCGAGACAATAAGTTAAATGCCCTGGAAGCAGGTCAGCCAGACGTGATTGTCACCGCTAATATCGGCTGTCAGACCCACTTGGCCGGCGCCAACCGAACGCCGGTGCGCCATTGGGTGGAAATCGTCGATGCGGCACTTCCTGGCGCTTAATGATCACTACTTAACCCCCTGGCCGCGCTGCTGGTTATTAGCGCGGCGACTCACTCCCTTGCTAAAAGGATTACACCATGCAAACAAAAGCCATTCTTGCCCAGGCCGATGTGATTAATGTACTAGACGCAGCGCAGAAAGAAGCTGATAGCAATAGCTGGCCAGTCACCATCGCGGTAACCGACGACGGTGGCCACCTGCTGGCTTTGCGCCGATTGGATGGCGCTGCCCCTTTTAGTGCCGACGTCGCCACGCAGAAAGCGCGCAGTGCTGCACTCGGTCGTAAAGAGACCCAAGTATTCGAAGAGATGATTAACGGTGGTCGCACAGCGTTTGTCTCTGCACCACTGCAGGGGCTGCTATCGGGCGGTGTGCCGATCACAGTGGACGGTCATGTGGTAGGTGCGGTCGGCATTTCGGGTGTAAAACCCGACCAGGACGTACAAGTCGCTAAAGCAGGCGTTAGTGCGATTACCGGTTAATCACTGCGCTATCTTCCACCCACGAACGTCCACACACGAAAAAGCCCGGATCATTGATCCGGGCTTTTTTGGAATTCGTTCGGCTGAGGCCGATATTACATTTTTCAATCTAAGCGCTTAATGGCGGACCGGACGAGACTCGAACTCGCGACCTCCGGCGTGACAGGCCGGCATTCTAACCGACTGAACTACCGGTCCACGTTAAGGCACTTCATCCATCCTAATGCTCAACATTTTTAAGCGGTTCAGAGCGCTCTCATCTGTTAAGCGATGGTGGGTGGTACTGGGTTCGAACCAGTGACCCCCAGCTTGTAAGGCTGGTGCTCTCCCAACTGAGCTAACCACCCAATCGATTAGCAAGTCATTATCGACTTTACCAATCTAACTTAGCCATTATCGTGGCGGACCGGACGAGACTCGAACTCGCGACCTCCGGCGTGACAGGCCGGCATTCTAACCGACTGAACTACCGGTCCGAATAGCGATAACAACTCTATAGCGACAACAACCACAAGCAGATTTATTTGATGTTGGCGGACCGGACGAGACTCGAACTCGCGACCTCCGGCGTGACAGGCCGGCATTCTAACCGACTGAACTACCGGTCCGTTATGCACATCAGATATTTATCATGCTTACTGCTACTTCAAAACGCTTCCAGACCATCTTTCAATACAGATTAATGGTGGGTGGTACTGGGTTCGAACCAGTGACCCCCAGCTTGTAAGGCTGGTGCTCTCCCAACTGAGCTAACCACCCGCTGGTCACGTGGCGCTGCATTCTACAGAAGGCTTGCTGGAAGTCAATATGCTGTGTCTAAAAACTGTTTTTAAAAACTAATTTTTTAAAAAACAGGCATTCAAACCAGCGTGTTGCTCTCTTCCTTCAGGTCTTGGCTGTAAGCGCGGACGAAGGATGCCGCAACCTGGGTGGCCTCGTCAATCAAAACCTTTTGAGTCAGCCCAGAAACGCGGCGCGGTTTGAAATCGTGATCGCCATCTTTTAACCAAGACAACTGCGCATTTGCTGGTAATGCATACCCTGCGACCTCTTCCTGTCTACCGAACGGATCTCGCTCGCCTTGTAGAACCAACATGGGGCAGGAAATGGCAGGCCAATGTTCTAAGCGCAATTTATGCGGCGTTTTAGGGGGATGAAAGGGGTAACCGGCCACCACCACGCCAGGTACCGTGCTACTCGATGGCTCTCTGGCTAGCTGTTGGCTGGCAAATAGGGTCGCCACGCGTCCGCCCATCGACTTCCCCCCAATCCACAGCGGCCCTTCAAACAGAGAATCAAGTAGCGCATACCACTCGGCAAACTGAGCAAGGGTCTGGGCGATAGGTGGCGGAGGTCGGCGTTTGCCGGTTTCCTGCATTTGTTGCATATAGGGAAAATCAATACACAAAACTTGAATTCCCCTGTCAGCCAAAGAGGTGACAAATTGACGCATGAAGAATGACTGCTGACCAGCCCCTGCGCCATGGGCAAACAACAAACGACCGAACTTAGCATGTCCATGGACGGCTAACGGCCCCATGCCTTGCACCAAGAAACAGCCACTTGAAGGGTATTTAAGCCTGTCTTTTAACACCTGAGGAGATACCTCAGCATAGCCCGACAAGAGGTAATGGGACACGCATTGCTCCTGATTATTCAGTGTTTAACTAATTGGCATGTTCAGCTTAAGCCTCGGCTGCGCTAGAATCCTGGTCGGAACTTGACCTGCATCATCAAGCGGGTGGCCGCACTCGTGCAGAATGTCACGGGTTACCCCCTAACCGCGTTCGATGGGAACATGAAATGAGCACAGCATTTGAACACCCGACCTACAACTACAAGGTAGTTCGGCAGTTCGCGATTATGACCGTTGTGTGGGGCATAGTGGGAATGACTATCGGTGTCATACTCGCCTCGCAACTGGTTTGGCCGGAACTGAATCTTGGCTTACCTTGGACTAGCTTTGGGCGCCTGCGTCCTTTGCACACTAACGCCGTTATTTTCGCCTTTGGCGGTTCGGCACTCTTTGCCACGTCGTACTACGTTGTCCAGCGCACCTGTCAGACACGGCTTTTCTCTGACAAGTTAGCGGCCTTTACGTTCTGGGGCTGGCAAGCCGTCATTATCTCAGCGGTAGTGTCGCTCCCCATGGGTTACACCACTACCAAGGAGTACGCTGAGCTTGAGTGGCCGATCAATATCTTGATCGCTGTTGTCTGGATCAGTTATGCCATTGTGTTCCTAATGACGATCAAAAAACGCACCACATCGCATATTTATGTGGCGAACTGGTTCTTTGCGGCGTTTATTTTGACCGTTGCGGTGCTGCACATCGTTAACAATGCGGCCATCCCTGTCGGTCCGATGTACTCTACCTCGATCTACGCAGGTGCCGTGGATGCCATGGTGCAGTGGTGGTACGGCCATAATGCGGTGGGCTTCTTCCTGACCGCAGGCTTCCTGGGCATGATGTATTACTTCGTACCCAAGCAGGCGGAACGTCCGATTTACTCGTACCGCCTGTCTATTGTCCACTTCTGGGCATTGATCATGATCTATATGTGGGCTGGCCCGCACCACCTGCACTACACCGCGCTGCCTAATTGGGCACAATCGCTGGGCATGGTAATGTCGATCATTCTGCTGGCTCCCTCCTGGGGCGGCATGATCAACGGCATGATGACCCTAACAGGCGCATGGCATAAGCTGCGTACGGACCCGACATTGCGCTTCCTCGTGGTTGCCCTGTCGTTCTACGGCATGTCCACGTTTGAAGGCCCGATGATGGCAATTAAAACCGTCAATGCGCTTTCACACTACACCGACTGGACCATTGGTCACGTACACGCTGGTGCGCTCGGCTGGGTGGCAATGATCACTATCGGCTCGATGTATCACTTGATCCCGCGGGTTTTCGGACGCACCGAAATGCACTCTGTCAATCTGATTGCGGTGCACTTCTGGCTAGCCACCATCGGCACTGTGCTGTACATCGCCTCCATGTGGGTGAACGGTATTATGCAGGGCCTAATGTGGCGTGCGATCAACCCTGACGGCACTCTGATGTACACCTTTATCGAATCCGTCGAAGCTAGCGCCCCGGGATACTTTGTACGTCTTATCGGCGGCCTCTTCTGGGTCACCGGCATGCTGATCATGGCGTTCAACGTTTACATGACCGTTAAGCGTCGTGAGGCCATCAGCCATTCAGCGCCACAAGCTGCTTAAACCGGGGAAGTTGAGACCAATGAAACACGAGATTGTCGAAAAAAACGTTGGCCTACTTGCCGTGTTGATCCTTGTCGTGATCAGTTTCGGCGGCTTGGCTGAGGTGGTTCCGCTGTTATTTCAGAAGCAGACCAACGAGCCGATTGAAGGCCTTGAGCCGCTGACGGCGCTGGAGCTGGAAGGCCGTGATGTCTACCGCCGCGAAGGCTGCGTAGGCTGTCACTCGCAAATGGTGCGTCCCTTCCGCGCTGAAACCGAGCGCTACGGCCATTACAGCGTCGCTGGCGAGCAAGTATACGAGCACAATTTTCTCTGGGGCTCCAAACGTACCGGGCCGGATTTAGCCCGAGTAGGCGGCCGCTATAGTGACGATTGGCACCGTGCTCACCTCTACAACCCACGCGATGTAGTCCCCGAATCCGTCATGCCGCCCTACCCATGGCTGTTTGAAAATACCATTGATGGCGAAGACACGCCGGACAAGATGCGCACACTGCGTCAACTGGGCGTGCCGTATACTGACGAAGATATCGCCACCGCTACTGAAGATGTACGCGGCACCCAGGAGATCACCGCCCTGGTCGCTTACTTACAGCAGCTCGGAACTGTGCTTGAGGGAACTCGTTAAGTTATGGATACGGGAACTTTTCGCGGCATCATCACGCTGATCTTGATTTTCGCTTTTATCGGCATTGCCATATGGGCGTACTCCAAGCGGCGCAAGCCAGATTTCGACGAAGCGGCTAATTTGCCCTTCGCCGATGACGATGAGCCACCGACCAGTGATAAGCACTCTTCGTATGAAAGCGACAGCGAAGCGCATTCCCGCGAAGACAGGGGAGATAAGAAGTTATGAGTAATTTGTGGGGAGACTCCCTATCAGGTTTCTGGAGCGCCTGGATTATTATCATTACGCTGGGCACCATTGCGCTGAGCGTATGGATACTGCTGGCCAACCGGCGTACTGATAAAACACCTGACGCGGAAGGTAACGTAGAAACCACTGGGCACGCTGCTGATGGTATCGAAGAGTACGACAATCCACTGCCAAAGTGGTGGTTCCAACTCTTCGTCCTGACGGTGGTCTTTGCGCTGGGCTATCTCGTTCTTTATCCCGGTCTGGGTAACTACGCGGGTGTGCTGGGTTGGTCGCAGGAAGGCCAGTGGGAGGAAGAAGTCGCTCAGGCTGAGGAACGCTTTACACCCATTTTTGCCCAGTATGAGGAAGTACCTATTCCTGAGCTTGCTGAAGATCCCGATGCAATGCAGGTGGCCGAACGCATTTTCCAGAATAACTGCGCGGTATGCCACGGCTCGAATGCACAAGGTGGCTACGGCTTTCCTAACCTAACCGATGATGATTGGTTATATGGCGGTGAGCCCGATGATATTGTACAAACGCTAAACAATGGCCGTAATGGCCTGATGCCTTCCTGGCAGCAGTTGGGTGAGGAAAATATAGAAAACCTCACTCAATACGTGCTCTCGCTCTCTAATGAAGAACATGACGAAGCGCGTGCCGAACAGGGTGAAAGCACATTTGGCGCAGTGTGTGCAGCCTGCCACGGCCCCAGTGGCACCGGCAACACGGCACTCGGGGCGCCTAATTTAACCGACAACACCTGGCTCTACCTGTCACCTGTTCAAAACGTGGGTGACTCCATCCGCCAGACGCTACGTAATGGGCGTAATGGTCACATGCCGGCGCAAGCGGCCTACATTGGCGAAGAGCGCGTCCATTTGGTCGCCGCCTACGTGTATAGCCTGCGCTTCGCGGACTGACTAACCGCTGGCGAATAGAGATAAACGTCAGCAACGCTAACCAAGCAAGGGTGCGGCCCCAAACCGCACCCTTTCTTTATGCATAAACCGATACAATATTGACCTTGCATCGTTTTTACGAGACTGGGGTGCAACCTCTCCTGCCTTCTGAGCCGGGAATACCGCGATGGAAAAGATACCAAGCCAAGACGTCACGCCGAATCCGGTGGGGCACCATACCCCGCAAACCGCAGTTACTCAGGAAATGTACGCCAAAAGACGCCACATTTATGTGCGCGAAATCAAAGGCTTTTTCCAGAAGTTACGGCGCAGTGCCAATTGGGCGCTAATGCTGGCGTTTTTTCTCTTTCCTTGGATTAATATCGGTGGCCAGCCGTTAATTCTGTTCGACCTGCCTAACCGTGAATTCCATATTTTTACTGCGACGTTCTATCCACAGGAATTCATTCTGCTGTCGTGGCTGCTGATCATCTGCGCCTTCGGATTGTTTTTTATTACCGTTTTTGCTGGCCGGGTATGGTGCGGTTATACCTGCCCGCAAAGCGTTTGGACGTTTTTGTTTATCTGGCTTGAACATCGTATTGAGGGCTCACGCAATCGGCGTATCAAGCTCGACAACCAGCCGATGACTGCCGAAAAAGCGTGGCGTAAAAGCGCTAAGCACGCTGCTTGGCTACTGATTGCACTCGCTACGGGCATCACCTTTGTAGGTTACTTCACCCCTATACGTGATTTAGTGACCGAATTACCCACCTTTGAAGCCCATGGCTGGTCCTATTTTTGGGTAGGCTTTTTTCTGGTATTTACCTACTTAAACGCGGGTTGGCTGCGCGAACAGGTATGCATCTATATGTGCCCCTATGCGCGTTTTCAGTCGGTTATGTTTGACCGCAACACGCTGATCGTTTCCTACGACCAAGCGCGTGGTGAACCGCGAGGACATCGCAAAAAAAGCCTAAGTCATCAACAGGCCCGAGAGGCAGGCTATGGTGACTGCATCGATTGTGATCTTTGCGTTCAAGTGTGTCCCACCGGCATCGATATACGCGACGGGCTTCAGTTTGAGTGTATTAGTTGCGCCGCTTGTATCGACGCCTGCGATAGCGTGATGGACAAGATGGGCTACCCACGGGGCTTGGTGCGTTATACCACCGAAAATGCTCTTGAAGGGCAAAAAAGCCGTATAATACGACCTCGCTTGCTAGGTTACTTCGCAGCGTTAGTGCTGATGATGGGCACCTTTGCCTGGGCGATTAATGACCGTATGCCACTCAATTTTGATGCTGAGCGCGAACGCACCCAGCTCTACCAAACGACCCGCGACGGCCTAATCAGCAATGTCTTCACCCTGTCCGTTCGCAATCTTGATGATCAAGACCACACTTACCAGCTAACCGTAGCAGGGTTACCCAGCTTAACGTTGGATAGCAATACGATTAATGTGCCCGCAGGAGAATCGCGTTTAAAGGTTGTCACCGTGACGGCTAACCCCGACGATCTGCAGCAACCCAGCCACAATATTGTATTCTCGCTACAGGCTCAGCAAAACGAGCGTATTCGCCTTGAGCGTGAAACCAGCTTCCTGGGCGACATTAGGAGATAAGCGATTATGTCATCCCCCTCGTTACCCTCTAAAGATAAGGTAACTCCTTGGTACAAGCAGTTTTGGCCGTGGTTTTTAATCGGCCTTCTATTTTCTTCGATTATCGTCAGCACTAGCTTTGCCGTTATGTCGATCAAAAGCTACGACGGCATGGTTGTTCAGGAGGATTATTACGAGCATGGTAAAGCCATCAATATGGTACTTGCCAAACAAGAGCAGGCACGCGCACTGAACTTAACTGCCGATCTTCGTATCGATCCGCTGACCAGCGATATTGTGGTTGATTTGAGCGGCGATGCGCGCCCGGAAATGCTCTATTTAGATCTTATCTTCCCTACCGAAGATAACCGTGACCAATCATTCATACTTGAGCATGTGCGTGACGGCCGCTATATCACCCAGGGCCCCGACAATCTGCGCTATCGCTGGTATCTGCAGATACAGCCTGCGCTGGAAGATGCCGACTGGCGGCTTAACGGGGAGGCCACGTTTCCCAATGAAAATAGCGTCGCGCTACTGCCGGGAGGGCGCAAAGAAAGCGAATGAACAACGCCGTGCCTGCCTCTGACTGCTATCACTGCGGTAATCCAGTACCCACTGCAGCACCCTGGACGATTACCCTGGATGAACATACCCACCCGCTTTGCTGCCCCGGCTGCGAGGCGGTGGCCCATGCCATCGTCGACGGCGGGCTGGAGAGTTACTACCGTTACCGCACCGAACTTCCCGAACGCCCGGATGAACGCCAGGCCGCTAAAGCGGATACTTGGTCAGTGTTTGACGACCCCGGCCTGCAGGCGCAATTTGTTCACCCCGATGGCGATGAAGGCAACGTAAAAGCGACCCTTGCCATTGAAGGCATCACCTGTGCCGCCTGTGCGTGGCTGATCGAACACCGCCTGAATGCCCTACCCGGGGTTACCTCCAGCGCGGTGAATTTAACCCATCATCGCCTGCGCGTGAGCTGGAACCCGCAGCAGTTAAAACTTTCCCAACTGTTGGCCGAACTGGCGGCCATTGGTTATGACGCCCAGCCTTACGAACCTGATCAAGCCCAGGCGCGCATGCAGTATGAAGAGCGTATGAACGTACGGCGGCTGATTATTGCCGCGGTAGGCATGATGCAGGTGATGATGTTTTCGATCCCTATCTATGTCTCTGGCCCCGGTGAAATCAGCGACGACTTCTACGCGCTGTTTCACTGGCTTTCGTTTGCACTGGCCACGCCGGTCGTATTTTTCTCCGCCCAGCCGTTTTTCCGCAATGCGCTGCGTGACCTGCGCACAGGTGTATTAGGCATGGATGTGCCGGTGTCATTGGCGATTGGTGGTGCTTACCTTGCCAGCAGTTATGCAGTGCTGTTTAACGTAGGCGAGGTGTATTTTGATTCGGTCGCCATGTTCACCTTCTTTTTGCTGTTCGGGCGCTACGTGGAAAGCCGCGCCAGACGACGCAGCGGGCATAGCGGCAATGCGCTCAGTGGCGTACTGCCAATTTCGGCCACACGACTGGAAGAGGACGGCAGCGAGCGCATTCTGCCTGCCAGCGAACTCGCCCCAGACGATCGCGTATTGATCAAGCCCGGCCACGGTGTGCCTGCCGATGGTGTGATTGAAGAAGGCGAATCAAGCCTGGATGAATCAATGCTTACTGGCGAATATCTACCGGTGACGCGCCGAGTGGGTGATCGTATTATCGGCGGCAGTCAAAACATGGAAAACCCTCTAGTGATTAGGGTTACCCACGCCGGAAAAGACGCTCAAGTGGCTGGCATTGTTGACCTTACCGACCGTGCGTTTGCCAGCCGTCCGCGGCTGGCCCAGATGGCTGCGCGCATGGCCCATCTATTTGTCCTACGACTGCTGGTGGTGACGGCGTGCGTCACTATCGCCTGGTGGTTTATCGACCCTTCGCGGGTGCTATGGGTGCTGCTTTCAGTGCTGGTCGTCACTTGCCCCTGCGCCCTGGCGTTGGCGACACCTGCGGCATTGACCGCGGGCCACGGCCAGCTGCGTAAACGCGGCGTCTTGATCACCCGCGCCGATGCCATGGAGACACTCTCCAACGTTACCCGGGTCATTTTCGATAAAACAGGCACTCTGACCCGCGGCGAAATGCACGTTACCCAGATCAAACCATTCGGTGAACTAACCGTTGAGCGTGCCCAAGCGATTGCCGCCGCCCTTGAGGCTCACTCGGAACATCCTATAGCCCGCGCCTTTCGCCCTTTCCGTGATGCGACGCTCCAGGCCAGGGACATTCACAGCTATACTGGGCAAGGGTTAGAAGGAACTTTAGAGGGTGTTCGGTGGCGGCTGGGCAAACCTGAATTTGCGGCCCATGAGCCTATCGCGGCACCTGCCAAGGGGCAGTGGCTGCTACTTAGCGAAGATGGCAAGCCCCGCGCCTGGTTTGGCCTGCATGACGGCATTAGAGATGATGCCGCCGCGACAGTTGACGCCCTCCACGCCCAAGGGTTCAGCGTGGAGCTGCTTTCCGGCGATACGGAAGACGCCGTCGAAAGCCTGGCCAGCCAACTTGGTATTGCAACCTGGCATTCAGGCACCAGCCCGGAGGGTAAGTTAGCTCGGCTGAAAGAGCTTCAAGCTGCCGGCGAAACCGTACTCATGGTTGGTGATGGTATCAACGATGTGCCGGTCTTGGCCGGTGCCGATGTAGCGATTGCTATGAATGGCGCAACGGACTTGGCCCGTACTCGTGCCGATGCGATATTGCTTAGTCCGCGTCTGATGCGGATTTTTGAAGCTATCGAGATTTCCCGCGCTACCCGGCGTATCATGCGCCAAAATATGATCTGGTCTGTGTGCTATAACTTTTCGGCACTACCGCTGGCAGCAATGGGGTTAGTGCCTCCCTGGCTAGCCGCCATTGGCATGTCGCTAAGTTCGCTCGTGGTGGTCGGTAATGCCCTGCGGCTATCACGCTGGCGCGCCCAACCCGCTACTTCGCTTAGCGCTTCAAACCCGGTAACTGCATGACGATTCTGTATCTACTCATTCCGCTCTCACTGATTTTACTCGGCCTCGCCGTCTGGGCATTTTTCTGGGCGGTTAAAAATGATCAGTTCGACGACCTGGAAGGGCCCGCGCACCGTATTTTGTTTGATGAGGATGAGAACGACCTCAGCCCCGAACAGCGTCGCCAGCGGCAGCAAGCCAAGAACAAGCCTGTTGCACCTTCAGATGCGCCCCCACCCGACGACCAAGAGCCCCGATTATGAACCCAACGGGCCTTGATCTGCCGCCGCTATTAGCGGCGTTTGTATTTGGCTTGATGGGCGGCGCTCACTGCATTGGCATGTGCGGCGGTATTATGAGCGCACTCACCTTCGCGGTGCCTCCCAGCATGCGTCATCCGGCACGGTTGGGCGGCCTGTTGCTCAGCTATAACGCCGGTCGTATCACTAGCTATATGAGCGCAGGTGCGCTGGTTGCGCTACTAGGCACGCTGTTTTCTCTTTCAGCTACCGCTAGGTTATTACTCCAGGTTTTTGCCGCGCTGATGCTCATCTTAATGGCGCTGTATATTGCCAACTGGTGGAAGGGGCTGCTCAAAATCGAAGCCGTTGGCCGCCGCCTATGGCGCTTTCTTGAGCCTATAGGGCGGCGCTTAATGCCCGTTGTGCACCTTCCCCAAGCCTTCGCGCTGGGTGCCGTGTGGGGCTGGCTGCCCTGCGGGCTGGTTTACTCCATGCTGGCCTGGAGTTTAGCGATTGCCGACCCATTGCAAGGGGCACTGCTAATGGGCGCCTTTGGGCTTGGTACATTGCCCGCGTTATTAGCGACTGGACTTGCTGCGCGCCAGTTAAGCCATCTCATACGTCACCCTGCAACACGCAGCGTAGCCGCGTTAACCATTATCACCTTTGCGCTTTGGCAGCTTTGGACCCTCACAACACATAATCTTCACTAACATGATATGGCTCAACGTTTAGTGCGTATCGGCGAGTTAGGCTGGCATTAAAGTTTTAACGCCACTTTTAACGCCGGAGCGACACTTCATGCCCGTTCATGCCTTTGCGGCTTCTTCTATGATCACTTCAACCAAGGCCAGGCCAGCCACCGGGCAGACAGGTTGGGATGAAGCTTTACTACGCCGCTACGATACCAGCGGCCCGCGCTACACCTCCTACCCCACGGCACTGTCGTTTCATAACCAATTTACCCCTAGTGATTTGACCCAGGCGCTAGAGCGCAGCAATACCAGCAAGCGTTCACTCTCGCTGTATGTGCACATCCCTTTCTGCCGAAAAATCTGCTTCTACTGCGCCTGTAATAAAATCGCCACCAAGAATACCGCTCTGGCTGAACCCTACTTAGCCCGACTCGACCGCGAAATGGTACTGACCGCCCGCCACTTAGATACCACAAGGCCGGTTGAGCAGTTACATTGGGGAGGCGGTACACCCACATTTCTCAGTTTGAATCAGATGGGCGATCTGATTGATCGTTTGGATGCGCGTTTTGGGCTTTCGTCATCTCCAAATCGCGATTACGCGATTGAAATAGATCCTCGCGAAGCGGATGTGTTCACGCTGCGCCATCTTGAGTCACTCGGCTTTAATCGCATCAGTCTGGGCGTGCAAGATTTAAACCCGCTGGTGCAGAAGGCCATTAACCGCATTCAGCCTAGAATACTCACCGAAACGCTGATGGATGAAGCGCATCGATTGGGTTTTAGGTCTTTGAATCTTGATTTGATTTATGGCCTGCCGTTTCAAACTGAAAAGAGCTTTGCTGACACCTTGCGCCAGGTAATTGAGCTGAACCCCGCACGGCTTTCTGTGTTTAATTACGCCCATATGCCTGATCGCTTCCCCCCTCAGCGGCGCATTAATGTCGATGACTTGCCAGGCGGCGAAGAGAAGCTGGCGATTCTTCGTACCACTATTGAAATGCTCACCGCGGCGGGTTATGTACATATAGGTATGGATCACTTTGCCCGTCCTGACGACAGCTTAGCCATTGCCCAGCGTGAAGGCTCGCTACAGCGCAACTTCCAGGGCTACTCCAGCCATGCTCAGTGTGACTTGATTGGCCTTGGCGTTTCGGCTATTTCTCGCATTGATGATATCTATGCGCAAAATCCTAGCGATCTGACACGCTACGAAGCGTCGCTGGATCAGGGGCAGCTTGCCACAGTGCGCGGCATACGCTTAAGTGATGACGACCTGATCCGGCGAGACGTGATTGAGCGGCTGATGTGCGATATGCGTATTGATTTGGCCACGGTTAGTCAACGCTGGAACATTGATGCTCCGCGCTACTTTGCGCCAGCACTTGAACATCTGCAAAGCGCCGAGCAAGATGGTCTGCTAACGCGAAGCGGCGATCAACTAAGCGCTACCCCCATTGGCCGACTGCTAATTCGCCATATAGCGATGGCGTTTGATGCTCACCTGCCGCAGCAAACGGGCCAAGGCTACTCAAAGATTGTTTAATAATCTTTAAGCAGGCATGCCAAAGCTATTATAATAAGTAAGGTTTTTCTAATCGATAAGCGGCACTCACTCAAGGAGCAACGCATGCTGGAATCCATGAGCCCCAGACGCTCGCTACTCCACGAAGCTCGCTGCCAAACCTGCAGCTTGAGTTCACTGTGCTTGCCGCTTGCCCTTGAACTGGACGACATGGGACAGTTCGATGCCATTATTCGCCGCCGTGCGCCGCTGAAAAAAGGCGCGCTACTGTTTCGCCAGGGAGATGCCTTTACCAGTGTTTACGCGGTACGTTCAGGCAGCCTGAAACAAGTCACATCAGAAGGGAACGGCAGCGAGCAACTGACCAATTTCTATCTACCTAGTGAATTGGTCGGGCTAGATGGGATTGATGAAGAGCAATATCCCGGGAGCGTAATCGCCCTGGAAACGACCACGGTTTGCGAAATCCCCTTTGATCGCCTGGATTTACTGTCAGAAGAGTTGCCCGAACTACGTGGCCAGCTGTATCGCAGCATGAGCAAAGAATTACGCGACGACCGGCGCATGATGCGCCTGTTATCACGTAAAACCGCTGACCAGCGGCTGGCAAGCTTTTTGATTACGCTTTCAGATCGTTTTCGTCGGCGGGGTTACTCGCCTTACAGCTTTCGCCTTTCAATGCCCAGAGCCGATATCGGCAACTACCTAGGGCTGGCGGTGGAAACGGTCAGCCGCATCTTAAGCCGCCTTCAGCAGCAGAATGTAGTGGCGGTTTCGGGGCGAGAGGTTAACATTCTGGACATGCAGCGTTTGATAACTCTCGCCGAAGAAGAGCAGCAAACGGTTAGCTGACGTTAAACGCCTGGATTCGCCCGGCCAGTAACTCTGCCTGCTTGGCCTCTAAACCTGCAAAATCGAACAGATTGCGGTCTGCCAGTTGGGAAGGCGCGATATTGGTGACGGCTTTAAACATGCTTTCCAGGCGGCCGGGGAATTTTTTATCCCATTCAGCGAGCATCTCTTTGACTACTTGGCGCTGCATATTAGGCTGGGAACCACAAAGATTGCAGGGAATAATCGGGAATTCCATCAACCGAGAAAACTCAGCAATATCCGCCTCTTTACAATAAGCCAAAGGCCGAATAACGATATTCTTGCCATCATCGGAGAGCAGCTTGGGCGGCATCGCTTTCAGGTTGCCCCCAAAGAACATATTGAGAAACAACGTTTCAAGAATATCTTCGCGGTGGTGACCAAGAGCAATTTTATTGGCGCCAATCTCTTCTGCAAAGCCATACAGCGAGCCGCGCCGCAGGCGTGAACAGAGCGCACAGGTGGTTTTGCCTTCTGGGGTTTTCTCCTTTACTACCGAGTAGGTATCACGTTCGACAATATGATATTCAACGCCCTGCTTATCCAGATAACTAGGCAGCACGTGCTCGGGAAATCCCGGCTGCTTTTGGTCTAAATTGACCGCCACCAGTGAAAAGTTGATCGGTGCATTGCGCTGCAAGTTGCGCAAAATCTCCAGCATCGTGTAGCTGTCTTTACCACCGGAGAGGCATACCATGACGCGATCGCCTTCATTGATCATTTGGTAATCAATAATCGCATTGCCCACTTCTCGGCGCAGGCGCTTTTGCAACTTGTTAAATTCACGCTTCTGCTTGGCGTCAGCCAGCTCAGGCTGGCCTTGCGCCGGAGCAGCGGGGGCGGCTGCTAAAGTGTCAAGGTGAGCAGGGTCAAAATGATTGAGAGATTGCATGGTATAGGCACTGCCGAGTGTGAAAGGCGCTAGAGCGGAAAAAGTAGGCGCTATTCTAACAACACTCAGCGCCCGACCCAACTTTCTGTCTCTAAGAGCCCTCTGTCTCTAAGTGCCCTCTGTCTCTAAGCGGCCTCAGCCATCGTGCGCTGCAGTCGCATATAGAGTAGTGCGCTGGCTGTCGCCTCGCCTAACACACTCTGCATCCCTAAGGCGGGAACTTTCCAGCACGTCAGCGCCTGAGCAAAGCTGCTGGGCGCGTCGATCTCTGGATGCAAGCGGCGCAGCCGGCGTTGATGCAGCTTGGCCACATCGATCTGGGCATTAGGCAGTGAAAAGCCCAACTGCTTACTCAGCAGCGCATTCAATGCGCTAATGCGCGGCTCTAATTTCCAGCCGATAATCGGTCGATTGCCAATGAATTCCACTAACGCGCTTAAGTTATCCCTGTTAGGTGGCATTACTTCCCCTGCTTGGCATAGCAAGTGGTGACGGCGCAGCGTTGCACTCTCGGGCTGCCTCGCACAACCTAAGGTGATTACAAAAGCGCGACTGGTGCGCACTTGCTGTTGGCTCATCGCCACCGCCGCCAAGCTAATCACTGGTGAAGTGGGTGTAGGCATTGCAGTGCAGGCAAGCGCTACTAGCTCTTCACCCATATAGGGCTGAAACAGCCAGGCATAGGGAGAATCCGCACAGCGTCGCCGGTCACTTTCACGACGCATTAGGGTACGCAGTGAGCCACTAAATAACGCCACGTGCCGATCTAACAACCGCATTCCGCTCACGAATACTCCAAATGGTAACGATGGGAAAGCCGCTGCTTAAAGTCTTTGACAATATGCAGCGCCTCACGCAATAGGTCACGTTCGAGCGAAGAGAGGGTTTGCACCACGACACGATTGGTGCGATTCGTCTCTTGCGGCGTACTAGGCGTTTCCAGGGCGGCAAGCTGCTGCCTAAGACGTAGTTCGGTAAAGAGCGCCAACGCCTCGCCCAGGTCCTCGGCAAAACGTCGATCCAAACGGCCATCAACGACCAGAGCGTCAAGGCGGTCGAGGGTCGAGGTGGCTTTGATACGCCGCTCAAGCGCCATGGTGCGCACGCCATGTACGATGGGAAAAATACCGCCTTTCTTAATATCGATACCGTGTTGTGGCTTTTTCAGCGAGCCAAACAGGGTCAGCGGGGTCGAGAAACGCAGTGCTGTTCGGGCAAAATACGAGAGCAGTAGCTCATCACGGGAGCAGCGTTCGAACAGCTCATCACGGACACTTTCAAGCAAACGGGGGTTACCTGCTACGGCATGGGCATCAAGCATAATCGCCAGCTTCATCAGGCTGTCGCCATCACGCTCGCTGGCCCATTTGGCAATATTGCTCTTCCACTGCGATACCGTAGCCACCCACTCGGGGTTAGACACCATAATATTGCCGGGACACGGCGGATAACCAAGCTGTATCAGGGTATCAGTAAGGGTTTGCATGTGGCTTGCGATGTCAGGCCACTGGGTTTCATCAGCGAGAATCAAACCGTTATCTTGATCCGTTTTTAAAATCTGCTCGCCACGGCCTTCGCTACCCATCACCATCATGCAGCTCTGCTCGCGGTAACGTTCACCGATTGTGAATTCCCAGGCTTTACTCATGATGCGGCCGTTCAGTGCGGCGAGCAGATCCATCGCAAAGCGCAATTTAACGCCCTGGGCCATTAATGCCTTTACCAGCTCCGGCGTGCGCTGGCTGGCCGCTGACAACGCTTCTAAACTGCTCGCTTGCTCCACCTGTAAACTCACCACATAGCTGCGGCTTGAAAAGTAACTAAGCACATCGGTAAGTTCCACAACGCCCTTTAAGTCGTTGCGCTCCATCACGACTACTCGTGTCACTTTATGCCGCGTCATCAGCACCAACACTTCAAACAAATATTGGTCTGGTGCAACGGTTACCAGATTAAAATGGGCGATTTTATCGAGCGGTGCAGTTACCGGGCTGTCTTCCAACACCAGCGCATTGAGTAGATCGGTTTTGGTTACCATGCCCAGCGTGCCCTGGGTTTCTACCAGTAGGCTGTCGGCGTGACTATCATTCAGTTGCTTCACTGCGCTAGCAATGTCACTGGAAGCGGCCATTAACAGTGGCTCGCGCATACACTCGCTCACCTTAGCCAACATAAAACCCGCCATGGTAACGCCACCATCAGCACGTTTTTCGGTTAACAACCTCGCTTTATGCGTCAGTGATTGACGAAAGAAATCACTAAAATCGGGATAATGGCTGCACAACTGCTGAAACAGCGCCTTAGGCATTAAATAGCATAGGCACTCCTGCTCAGCCTTAAAACGATAGCGGCTTTTACCATTGAGGATACTGATCGCCCCAAACAGATCCCCCGCCGTGTAATGCCCAATGCGTGAAGTAGACGAGGGTAGCGTAGGGTCGATTTCTGCTACTTCGCCTTTATGGAGTAGGTACACATATTCGCCTGTTTGACCCGTCTCTAAAATCACTTCGTCACGATCAAAATAGGCAAGGTCAATGCCACGGCGAATTTGCTCACGCCCTTCATCGTCAAGAAGCGTAAACGGCAGTTGGGATAAATCCACATCGACCATTGTGCATGACCTCATTTAACTAAAGGCGAACTTGCAAACATAAGAAGAAACAAATAAGCACCATGAAGCGATGTTGCCCATTCCAAATGACGTTTTGCCACGCTTCGAAAAATGGTTATCGATTATTATATGAAGATGGCTATACGGGTATAAAGTATTCACTTCCCAAGTAGCAAGTAGAACGTTGTTATACCTTTAGCTATCACGCTAAGGTCGAAGCGACGTTTGTTACACGACCAAAGTATTGTCACTTACTAACCGAGATTACCTGTAGAGCGTTGTGTTTGTATTTAAAGTAGCCAATAAACGCTTTTATTTGCTTACTAGACTATCGTCCCATAGCCATTCAAACACCTACAAACTTCGCTTAAACAGTGTTCAAAAACACCTATTTTCAACAACATGCATTTCTTGAAAAGCAATTCAGCTGTTTATTGATACCAAAGTCTGGGATTTATTTTTTGACGTTTATTGCCCAGTATTAACAATGAGTCATGCAGGGTAATCGCACGTCACTAACTAACTCGAAATTTCATATCGAATAATAAGGTGATGTGTCTACAAACGCTGACTCACCACTCCTAACGATTGAGTGGCTTTCGACGTGCGATTGCCCTGATGGGTCACACGCTATTCCCCGTGAACTTTCCCAACCTTAAAAATCACAAGTGGAGAGCAACACAATGGCAGACGACAAAAGTAATGCTGCTGAATACTGGAAAGCCAACGTCCGCTTAATTTTCGGATGCCTAGCCGTTTGGGCCTTCGTTTCTTATGGATGCGCTATCCTCTTTCGCCCACTGCTCGCCGGGATTCCGGTCGGCGGAACTGACTTGGGCTTCTGGTTTGCACAACAGGGCTCCATCTTAACGTTTATTGCGCTGATCTTCTTTTATTCCTGGAAGATGAATAAGCTCGATCAAAAATTTGGCCTTGGGGAGTAAACCGGTATGAGCCAGTTTGCAATTAACTTACTGTTCGTCGGCGCCTCCTTTGCCTTGTATATAGGTATTGCGATTTGGGCACGCGCCGGCTCGACGAAAGACTTCTATGTTGCCGGTGGGGGGGTCCATCCAATCACCAACGGGATGGCGACCGCAGCGGACTGGATGTCAGCAGCATCGTTTATTTCCATGGCGGGTTTGCTGGCCTCGGGTGGCTACGCTAACTCTACCTTCCTGATGGGCTGGACCGGTGGCTACGTTATCCTAGCGATGCTGTTAGCCCCTTACCTGCGTAAGTTTGGTAAGTTCACTGTACCCGACTTCATCGGTGACCGTTTCTACAGCAACACCGCTCGCCTAGTGGCGATCGTATGCTTGATTGTGGCGTCAGTTACTTACGTTATCGGCCAAATGACCGGTGCGGGCGTAGCCTTCTCACGCTTTCTTGAAGTCAGCAACACCTGGGGTATCTGGCTGGCAGCCCTAATCGTTTTCCTCTACGCCGTATTTGGCGGCATGAAAGGCATCACCTACACCCAGGTAGCGCAGTACATCGTACTGATCATCGCTTACACCATTCCTGCGGTGTTTATTGCCTTCCAACTGACCGGCAATCCCATCCCGATGTTCGGCATGTTTAGTACGCACACCGAATCCGGCATGCCTTTACTGGCCAAGTTAAATGATGTGATCAATGCACTTGGCTTTAGGGACTACACCGCCGACGTCGACAACAAGCTGAATATGGTGCTGTTCACCCTATCGTTGATGGTCGGTACTGCCGGTCTACCCCACGTTATCATCCGCTTCTTCACCGTACCGAAAGTAGCGGATGCGCGCTGGTCTGCTGGCTGGGCACTGGTATTCATTGCGCTGCTTTACCTCACCGCACCGGCAGTTGGTTCCATGGCACGCCTGAACTTGGCGACCACCGTGTATCCAGAGATGGCAGGGCAGGTTGAGAACTACGAAGAAGCGGCTCAAAACCCGATTCTGTACGAAGAGCGTCCAGATTGGGTCCGTACTTGGGAAGAGACCGGCCTTATCAACTTCACCGATCTTAACAATGACGGCCGTATTCAGATGTATAACGATGCTGTCGACTACTCAGATCGTGGCTGGGAAGGCAACGAGCTGACAGTTAATAACGATATTCTGGTACTCGCCAACCCCGAAATTGCCAACCTGCCCGGCTGGGTCATTGGCTTGATCGCCGCAGGTGGTATAGCAGCGGCCCTATCAACCGCAGCAGGCTTGCTACTAGCGATCTCTTCAGCCATCAGTCACGATTTGATCAAGACGATGATCAATCCGAAGATTTCCGAAAAAGGCGAAATGTTGGCAGCGCGAATCTCCATGGGTGGTGCCATTCTATTGGCCACTTTCTTGGGGCTTAATCCCCCCGGGTTTGCGGCACAGACGGTGGCACTCGCCTTCGGTATCGCCGGTGCCTCGCTGTTCCCGGCACTGATGATGGGTATTTTCTCCAAGCGGATGAATAATTCAGGCGCGGTTGCCGGCATGCTGGCAGGCTTGGTTTGTACACTGCTGTACATCTTCACCTATCTGGGCTGGTTCTTCGTGCCGGGTACCAACATGCTGGCCAACACGCCGGACAACTGGTTCTTTGGTATCTCCCCGCTCTCGTTCGGTGCGGTAGGTGCGATGATCAACTTCGCCGTTGCCTTCGCGGTTTCCAGCGTGACAAAAGCGCCACCGCAAGAGATTCAGCTTCTAGTGGAAAGCGTTCGCTATCCGAAAGGTGCTGGTATGGCGATAGATCACTAAGTCATAATCCTTCCTGGCGACTTATCAGATGCTGTGATGTCGCTTTGGAATCGACCTCACCATCGGGCTTCCTTAGGGAGGCCCGATGGCTTTTATAGATGGCTTTTAGAAAGGATATTTTATGATTTGGCATTTGATCGCCGCCGTTTTTGCTGGCCTTGCAGCCGCGGGTATTGGCCTAATATTACGTACCCTGAGCGGCAAACGCTTGCCCAAGTGGATAGTGCCGGTGTGTGGTGGGCTGGGCATGCTGGGCTATCAAATACAGGTAGAGTACAGCTGGTTTGAGCATAAGCAGGCGCAGCTTCCTGATACGGCAACGGTGATTTCAACTGAAAGCAATACCGCAGTATGGCGCCCATGGACCTTTGCCGTTCCCATGACGACCAAATTTAGCATGGTCGATAGCGAGAACATCCGCTTCACCGAGCAGGAAGGTAGTCGCCTGGCAGAGTTTATTCTTTATCAGTTTGAACGCCATCACACCGATATATTGTTAACCCAACCCTATCTACTCAACTGCAACAGTCGCGAGATCGTGCCGCTAGCGGAAGAAACCCGTGAACCAGCTTTAGATGAAATGCGTACGCTGCGGGAAACATCTCCTCTACTGACCACCGTCTGCTCAAGCCAGCAAGAAAACAGCTAGCATGATAAAAAACGCATGCGCACAATGCCCTGAATTTCGCCTAGAATGGAGTCTTTTAGTCGCAACGCAATTAGCTAAGCGAAATTTGCGTATGATTCTGGCTCGGGAGTAAGGCATGTTTCACGGCGGGCTATTAGTAGCGGTTTCATTACTCTATATTGCCGTTTTATTTGGCATCGCGTGGTATGGAGACCGCCGGGCACGCACCCACGGAGCCACTCGGCGGCGACCGCTTATCTATAGTTTGGCGCTGGCCATCTATTGCACCTCCTGGACCTTTTATGGCGCCGTTGGCCAAGCAGCGACCGCAGGCTGGTCGTTTGCGAGCATCTTCGTCGGACCGATTTTAACGTTTTTACTATTCTGGCCGGTGCTGGCCAAAATGATCCGTGTCGCCAAGCACCAAAACGTTACTTCCATTGCCGATTTTATCGCTTCCCGTTATGGCAAAACCCAGTCACTGGCCGCCTTTGCCAGTTTGGTCGCCCTCGTCGGTACCCTGCCCTACATCGCCCTACAGCTAAAAGCAGTTTCCACCACATTTAGCGTGCTCACCGATGCCTCCGATGTAACCCATACGCCGCTATTTGGCGATACAGCGTTTTATGTAGCGATTGTGATGGCTATCTTCGCGATTCTGTTCGGCACCCGTCATACCGATGCCACCGAACACCACGAAGGGTTAATCCATGCAGTAGCATTTGAATCATTGGTCAAGCTGCTGGCCTTTGTCGTACTTGGTGCCTTCGTCACTTGGGGAATGTTTGATGGCCTGGGTGAATTGATGGGGCACGCTGAAAGCCAACTTGAACTCCAGCGTCAGCTCGCCAATCAGGATTTTGGCCAGAGTTTCTGGGCGCAAACACTGCTCGCCATGCTAGCGATCCTGTGCCTGCCGCGTCAGTTTCATGTGGCGGTGGTCGAGAACATTCACCCAGACGATGCCACTAAAGCACGCTGGCTGTTTCCTCTCTACCTGTTAGCAATTGCATTTTTTGTGGTCCCATTGGCTGCGGCCGGGCTGCTGCTATTCTCTGAAAGCGGTGTAGAACCCGATACCTACGTATTAGCGTTATCAATGGCCTCAGGTCACCAATGGCTAACGCTACTCACCTTTATCGGCGGTTTCTCGGCAGCCACCGGCATGGTGATTGTCGCCGCAGTGGCAGTATCGATCATGATTTCGAACGAGATTGTGATCCCGGCGCTGTTCCGGCTGCGCTGGTTTGATACCAAGGCACGGGATTATGGCCGTTTAGTACTGCGTGCGCGGCGTTTGACCATTGTTGCCGTGTTGGCCATGGCCTACGGTTTCTACCAACTGATTGCCGAATTCACCTCGCTAGCCTCGATCGGCATGCTGTCATTTGCCGCCGCCGCACAGTTTGCCCCGGCATTGATAGGCGGGCTTTATTGGAAGCGCGGCAATCGGTTTGGGGTTATTGTCGGCATGAATGCGGGGTTCGCCATCTGGGCTTATAGCCTGCTGATGCCCGCTATGATCAACGCGGGCGTGCTTCCGGCCATTTGGTTTGAAGGCGGTCCACTGGGGTTTAATTGGTTATCCCCCACGGCCCTGTTTGGCCTCAACTTAGGTGATAGCTTTACCCACGGCGTCATGCTCTCACTCGGGGTTAACCTGTTCTGCTACATTTTTGTTTCCCAGGTCACTTCGCAGCGGGTAGTCGAACGTATTCAAGCCTCACTGTTTGTGGATAGTGTCGAAACCCGCCAAACCTCGGTTAACCGTCCTTGGACCGGCGCGACCACCGTCGGCGATTTAAAGGTACTCTGTGAACGCTTTCTTGGTGCCGGCCAGGTAGACCGAGCCTTTGAAGATTATGCCCGCCGGGTGGGCAAGCCGCTAGATGACGGTACCCGCGCGTCGATTGATATTATCCAGTTTACTGAACGCTTTCTGGCCTCGGTGCTGGGCGCTTCATCGGCGCGTATCGTGGTTAACTCGGCACTTCAAGGGCGCGGTATCGGCATCTCGGATGTTATTTCGATTGTCGATGAAGCCTCACAGGTGCTGGAATTCAACCGGGCGCTGCTCCAGGCCACCATTGAAAACATTAATCAGGGCATCAGCGTAGTCGACCAGAATCTGCGCCTGGTGGTTTGGAACCAGCGCTACCTGGAGCTATTCCGCTTCCCTGACCACTTAATCCGCGTTGGTGCTCCCATCGATCGCATCTTTCGCTATAACGCCCACAACGGCGAGTACGGCCCAGGAGACCCGGAGGAGCATGTCCAACTGCTGCTCGACAATATTCGCGAAGGCCAGCCTCACCGCTATGTACGTTACCGCCAGGACGGCAGCGTTCTGGAAGTGCAGGGCAATCCCATGCCCGGCGGCGGGTTTGTTTATACTTACCAGGATATTACCCAGCAAAAGCGTATTGAAGAGGCACTGATCCGTTCGGAAAATAATATCCGTATATACACTGACAATGTACCCGCGCTGATTGCCTACTTCGATAAAGAGTGCCGCTACCTATTTACCAACCGTGCCTATGAACAAGCGTTTAACATCGACCGCAACGCGGTGATCGGTCGCCGATTCGAAGACGTGCTTCAGATTAAACAGGCGGAAGAGCGCGCGCCCTGGGTCACTCGCGCACTTAACGGCGAGCGGGTCAGCTTTGAAGTCTCGCTGCGAGTGAACGAGGCCATGCGTTATATGCTGGTCACATATACCCCGCACTTCGGTGACAGCCAAGCTATTCTAGGCTTTTTTGCTCTTTACCAAGACATTACTGAGCGTCGTCAGGCTGAAATTGCCCTCAAGGAAACCAACGAGACACTTGAAGAGCGCGTGCGTGAACGTACCCAGGCACTTTCTGAAGCCAACGCCGCACTGCGCCAGGAGAACCGTGTGCGCGCTGAGGCGGAGCTTGCCCTGCGCCAAGCCAAGCAGTTAGCAGAAGATGCCAATGCTTCTAAAACGCGCTTTTTGGCCGCTGCTAGCCATGACTTGCTGCAACCACTTAATGCGGCAAGGCTGTTTACCTCGGCGCTAATGCAGAACGTGACCACTACCGACACCCAACGCATCGTTGGCCATATCGATAACTCGCTCCAGGCAGCCGAGGAGTTGCTCAGTACCCTGCTGGATATTTCCAAACTGGACGCAGGTGCCTTAACGCCACGGCGCAGTCACTTTGCCCTGGCGGATATCTTTCGCCCGCTACGCGCCGAATTTGAGGTGATGGCAGACGATCGAGGGCTGGACTTAGAGGTCGTACCTACCCAGCTTTGGGTTGATTCTGACCCGCAAATGCTGCGCCGGATCGTGCAAAACTTCCTATCCAATGCCATTCGCTATACCCAAGAAGGTCGCGTGCTGCTCGGCTGCCGCCGTCATAATGGCTGGCTTTCTATCGAAGTGTGGGACAGCGGCCCCGGCATTCCAGAATCTAAGCTCACCGAAATTTTTCAGGAGTTCCGCCGTCTGGATCAGGTGTCACGCCATAAAGAGAGTGAAAAAGGCCTGGGGCTTGGGCTATCGATCGCTGATCGCATGAGTCGCGTACTGGATCACCCCATCAAAGTACGTTCGACGGTGGGCAAGGGGGCCGTTTTCTCGGTCAGCGTGCCAATTGTTACTGCCCGGGAGGCGAGCAGTACCGAGTTTGAACCCCAGGCACGGCGCAGCAGCCATAAGCTGAGCGGTACGCGGATTGTGTGTATCGATAACGAAACGCTAATTCTGGAAGGTATGACCGCTATGCTCAGCGGTTGGGGCTGCGAGGTATTTACCGCCACCAGTATTGGCGGGGCTAAATCGATTTTACGCAATATGGACGGCGATCCGGACGCGATTTTGGCGGACTATCACTTGGACAACGAAGTCACCGGATTAATGGCGCTGGAAGCGCTCAGTGAACGTGTTGAGGGAGCTGTCCCGGGGATTGTGATCACCGCCGACCGGACCGAAGCGGTTGCCGAAGAGGTCAAACGAGCGGGCTATCAACTGCTATTGAAGCCCGTGAAACCGGCGGCCCTACGAGCGCTACTGACACGCACGCTACAGGCCAATCGCGCGGCGCGATAAGCGCCGCTGCTAAGAGGAGGCTGGCCAGTAAGTAGTGCTAAGCTGGCAAACCGTGAGTGCTTAAGACACCACTTTTGGCGGTTCAACTTCCAGCTTCTGAGCGGCGATTACCGCCTGAGTACGCGAGTGAACACCCAGTTTACGTAGAATCGCGGTGACATGGGCCTTGATAGTCGCCTCAGAAACACTTAGTTCGTAAGCAATCTGTTTATTCAGTAGGCCTTCCGTCAGCATGTTCAACACGCGAAACTGCTGGGGCGTCAGCGAAGCAATCGCCTCAGCAAAACGCGATTCCTCTTCACTGGTCTCTTCAAGCACATTGACCAACGCTTCTGGCAACCACACTTCACCCTGCAGGATTTCTCCGACGGCCTCAGCAATGAGTTGTAGGGACGATGATTTGGGGATAAAACCCGACGCGCCGTAGTCAATAGCACGACGCACAACGTACGGCTCGTCACTACCTGACACCACTGCCACGGGGATATCGGGCATCTGACCACGCAGTTGGATCAAGCCAGAGAAGCCATGGGCTCCCGGCATGTGCAAGTCAAGAAGAATCAAATCGGCATCTGGGTGGCGGTTCACTACTTCAGTGGTGGCTTCCATGGTATCCGCTTCGACAATTTCCGCCTGGGGGGCCAACTGGCGTAACGCTTGGGTCAGCGCTGCACGAAACAGCGGGTGATCGTCAGCGACGATAAACTTATGAGCTACTGCCATGGATATTCCTCCGGTTCCTCGAGCAGCGGGGTTGTATGCCGCCGCAACGCTAGGCTCTTACGGTCGTGAAGCATGGTACCCCATGGGCTTCATCATGCCCAAGCATCACATGCACAATTTGTAATAGATAGATCTTACAAACGAAACTTGTCTCTATAAACACGTATCTATAAACACAACCGTGCCGACCTACTCGGGTCGGCACGGTATTTACTCGATAGTTAGGCCTAATCGGCTAAACAGCCGATAGCGCTGCCACCGTTATTGATTGGCGCGATGCTCAATCAGCTCATCGACCACCGACGGATCCGCGAGGGTGCTGGTATCGCCCAAACCATCGCACTCATTAGCAGCAATCTTGCGCAGAATACGCCGCATGATTTTGCCCGAACGGGTTTTTGGCAAGCCTGGCGCCCATTGAATGACATCCGGCGAGGCAATTGGGCCAATATCTTTACGCACCCACTGCGTCAGCTCTTTTTTGAGCTCGTCAGTCTCTTCAATACCGTCATTCAGGGTGACATAGATATAGATGCCTTGTCCCTTAATATCATGCGGGAAGCCCACCACGGCCGCCTCAGCAACGGCACTATGTGCCACCAGCGATGACTCAATTTCGGCGGTACCCATACGGTGTCCGGAAACATTGAGCACGTCATCGACACGGCCTGTAATCCAGTAGTAGCCATCTTCGTCGCGGCGACAGCCATCACCGGTAAAGTACATGCCGTCGTAAGTCGAGAAGTAGGTTTGGACAAAGCGCTCGTGGTCCCCCCAGATAGAGCGGGCCTGCCCCGGCCAGGAATCAAGGATGACCAAGTTGCCGTCAGTAGCGCCTTCCAGTTTTTTCCCTTCGTTATCGACCAGTGCGGGCTTCACGCCAAAGAAAGGCACGGTCGCTGAGCCAGGCTTAAGCGGCGTAGCACCAGGCAGCGGAGCTATCATGATACCGCCGGTTTCCGTTTGCCACCAAGTGTCCACAATTGGGCATTTTTCGTTACCGATAACGCGATAGAACCACTCCCACGCTTCCGGATTAATTGGCTCTCCCACCGAACCCAGCAGGCGCAGACTATCACGCTTACTGGAATCCATGACGTTGTCCCCATGGGCCATCAGCGCACGCACTGCGGTGGGAGCAGTATAGAGAATATTAACGTTGTGCTTATCAACGATTTCCCCCATACGGCCATGGCTCGGGTAGCTTGGAACACCCTCAAACATTAAGGTAGTCGCGCCATTGGCCAAAGGCCCATAGACGATATAGCTGTGCCCGGTAACCCAGCCCACATCAGCGGTACACCAGTAGATTTCACCCTCTTGGTAGTCGAATACATACTGGTGGGTCATAGCGGCATAAGTCAGGTAGCCGCCGGTGGTGTGCTTCAAGCCTTTCGGCGCCCCTGTAGAACCCGAGGTATAGAGAATGAACAGCGGGTCTTCCGCACCCATGGCCTCGGCTTCGCACTCATTTGACTGCTTGTCGACGAGTTCGTCAAACCAGACATCGCGGCCGTCTTTCCACTCGATTTCACCGCCGGTACGCTTCACTACCAGTACGTTCTTGCACACATCGGTGCCTTCACGGGTTAGCGCGGCGTCCACGTTCTCTTTTAGCGGCACGTGCTTGCCACCGCGCACCGACTCGTCGGCGGTGATGACCAGCTTGGAATCCGCCCCGATCACTCGCTGGGCGACGGCGTCCGGTGAGAAGCCACCAAATACGACCGAGTGCACCGCACCAATACGTGCGCAGGCAAGCATAGCCATGGCCGCTTCGGGAATCATCGGCATGTACAGCGTGACGGTATCGCCTTTACCGATGCCCAACTCTTTCAGTGCGTTGGCTAGCTGGTTCGTACGTGCGTACAGTTCACGATAAGTAATGTTTTTAGTTTCATTGGGATTATCACCTTCCCAAATAATGGCGGTTTGATCACCACGCTTGTCCAGATGACGATCCAGGCAGTTAGCACTGACGTTGAGCAAGCCGTCCTCAAACCAGCGAATATCGACGTTGTCACGCGCGAAAGAGGTATTTTTAATTTTGCTGGGCGCTTTAATCCAGTCCAGGCGTTTGGCCTGCTCGGCCCAGAAGCCTTCCGGATCGTCCATCGACTGCTGATACATGGCCTTATACTTGGTTTTATCGGCCCAGGCATTGGCGGCGAAATCATCGCGCACCGGATAGACGTTCTGTTGATCGCTCATAAAATTGCCTCTTTCCGTGAAAATGCACTCTCTAAGAACTGTAGTCGATATGGTGTTTTATTAGGCTTATTGGCCATTATCGAGCGTATCGACTGTCAATAATCTCTCCCTAGCATAAACCTCCTTGAGCCGGCTTCCCTTTAGACATTGGTATTATCATTTTTTATTTACAAAACAAACGTTTATAAACAAATCATGAGGCAACTTCAGGCCTGTAGACCAAGGTCTTAGCACAGTGCCTACAGCGGTATCGACGCCCATTTGCCACTAAAGTATGGCGTCTAGCTGTAAATCGATGAAACTGGCAATCGCACTGGTAACGATAAGGTGCTGACTGCGCCTTCTGAATATCAAATTGGTGGGTCACATTAGGAGCCAAGCCAAATAAATCCCGCATCACCGTTTTCCACTCACGACCATGGGGCTTCAAGCGTGCCCCATTGTGTAAATGAAAGACCAACCAATGAGCCATTTCATGAGGAATGATCTCCTCAAAAAAAGCCGTACGATTTTCACTCAGCAAAACTGGATTAAAACGTAATCCGCCGCGGCCTAGGTGGGCCTGCCCAGCCGAAGCGCCGCGTAGGTTAAAACACACCGTTGGGGCCGGAAGCGATGGGCACACTTCACGGCAGCGCTGCAATGCTTGTTCTACGCGCACCCGCACGGCCCGATGCAATTCTGTTTCCGACATGGCTGCCAGTTCAGCGGCTGGCCAAGAGGGCAATGGTAATGTCTTCATTAATGATAAACTAACCGTTATAAGTGCATATTGACTGATGACTACCGATTCGCATTAACGAGGCTTAACTTATGGCAGAGCGTAGCGACACGCCCGAAACCAACACGCCACCACAGCCACTGCTTGATGATGAGCAGCTGGATAGATTGGACGACTTCCTCGACTCTGATCAAGTGGATGAAGACGCCCTTGATTTGATTTCTGCTCATGGGTTTTTAGTCGCACTTGCCGTGGCGCCCAGTGAAGTATCCCCCACTCAGTGGCTGGCTGAACTGTTCCAGGGTGAGCCTCGCTATGCTGACGATGCCGAGCGTAATGAAATTATCACCCTACTCACCCTACTGCGTGACAATGCGGTGTCGGTACTGGAACAAGGTGGCTTACCGGAGCTTCCTTTTGAGCTAACACTGGGGGGCGAACCTGCTGAAGAAACCCCGATCGGCGACTGGTGTGCGGGCTTTATGGAAGGCGTTTTCAGCGATGAAAGCGCTTGGTTCCAGGATGATGAAGAAGCCGCCGCCACGCTATTACTGCCGTTTATGCTGCTCTCTGGGCTATTTGACGATGAGCCGGATATGGCCGAACTCGCCAAGGATCAGCAGCGCCAGGAGTCACTTGTGGTGCAACTACCGGAGCTTGTTTTGGATCTTTACTTGCACTACCGCGTGCCGCCGGAAACGTCCAAACCTAAACCGCGAAAAAAGACACCTGCAAAAGGCAAAAAACGCTAGCTTTATCAGCGGTCTTATTTAAGGCGCATGATGATCCCATCCATCAAGCCATAAACCCACTCCCTGGCTCGCTGCCCCCAAGGCCGCTCTGCCCACGCCGCTGCGTCTACCTCCTGGCTGGCGGCAAAGTTACGCTCGAAAAGTTGGCGTACGTCAGCCGCCAATTGAGGATCGATTGCCTCTTGATTGGCCTCTAAGTTCCAATGCAAATTCCAGTGGTCAAAGTTACATGAACCAATGCTCACCCACTCATCGGCGAGCACGAACTTGGCATGGATAAAGGTCGGTTGGAACTCGAAGATACGCACACCGGCCTTTAGTAGTGATTGGTAGAAGCGTTGGCCGGCAAAGCGCACCCCGGGGTGGTCATGCTTCGCCCCAGGCAGCAGCAGGCGCACATCAATCCCCCGCCGGGCAGCCCGCACCAGACGCCGCCGCAACGCAAACGTAGGTACGAAATAGGGCGTGCATAGCCATAACCGTGTTTCCGCCCGGTTGACGCGATCATGCAGTGAATGACGGATCGCTTGATAGCGATAGCCACGCGCCGACATCGCTCGCCCAGGCATACCATTCGGATGGGCCTGTGGCTCACGCCGCTCAGGCAATGAACCCGCATTAGCACCTTCTTTTCCGGCGCGGGTTAATCGCGAGTTCCATAACCGTCGAAATAGCTGCTCCCAATCGGTCACCACCGGACCATCAATCCGCAAGGCAATTTCATACCAGGCGTTTAGAAATTCATCGACTGCGCCAAAACCACCGGTAAACGCCTGCTCGCCATCAATAACGACGATTTTGCGGTGATCGCGGCTTAAGTTAAGCGCTAAAGAGTGAAAGCCAATGGGGTTAAAAAAACGCAGCTGAACACCACTTTGTTCCAATCGTTGCCGATCACCGTTGGTAAGTTTCATCGAGCCATACCCATCAAGCAGTAAGCAGACGCAGACGCCGCGCTGGACAGCATTACTGAGAACATCGATGACTTGATCCGCCAATCGCCCCGACTCCATCAAGTAGAGCTCAACCAACACATAATGACGTGCAGCATTCACCGCTTCAAACATAGCCGGCAGAAAGCACGATGCCTCCGGCAGCAGCGTAAATCGATTACCTTCTCGCCACGCATTCTGCATGGGCGCTCCTTGCATTACTTTTGTGAGCACGCTGATGAGCGCATTAATAAACTACTCCACTAATAAATTAACGTGCTAATGAGCGATGAACATATAAATCGTAGCGGCTGGTTTTACCTTCAAGGGTATGCTGAGGCACTGGGCCATCAATAGGTGGCGCCTTACGGGGGCGCTTCACTACCACGCGGTGGGTAGCCACATCCAACGCCGCTTCTAGTAACCGCGGGGCATCATTGTCATCACCGGCTAGCTCGCGAAACAGGCGCATTTCTTTTTTTACCAATGCCGACTTTTCACGGTGTGGAAACATCGGATCCAAGTGAATGACCTGCGGTGAAAAGTGAGCGCTTGCAACGAGTTCAGCCAGCGATTGCGCAGCATCACCGTGTCGCAGAATCATGCGTGCGGCAATATCCACCGTACCGCTATCCCTTGAGGCACGTTTAAGTCCATCCTCCAGCAGCGCCGCAATCGCCGCCACTCGCTCAATTAACAGCACCTGAGCGCCTAAGCTCGCCAACACAAACGCATCACGACCCAGCCCTGCCGTTGCATCGACAATGCTAGGCGTCACGCCCTTGGCTAGCCCACAGGCCTTTGCAATTAGCTGGCCACGTCCACCGCCAAAGCGGCGGCGATGGGCGGCTTTGCCGGATACAAAATCAACGCTGAGTGGGTTGCCGTAGCGCTTTTCATCACCGACCAGCGCTAACCCCTCATCGCTTGGCACTAGACGCAGACCATCTGGCAGCACAACCTTTTCAACATCGGTCATGCAGGCTTTTTCCAAGCGACATCGTTGCGCAGGTAAACCGGCTGAACCAAGTGCGCAGCCTGACCAAGCCCAGCGGCAAAATCACGCGCTCCCAGCCAGGCCATCTCTTCGGCCCGAGGCTCTAAATCATCCAAATGCTGGGGCATGCTGAGCTGCACATCGACAGTGAAGCGCTCCCACAGCTTAAAGCCGCTGCCTACACCGACCCAGTCGGTTTCATCGCCCGGCAGGCGCAACGACTCAGGGGTCAGCACCGCTTCCGCACTCATTGGCGTGATGACGTCTTTAAGGCAGTGCCACGTTGCGGCGTACACCTCGCCCATACGGGCATCTAAGGCCGTTACCACATGGCGCAAGTGGTAGCGACGATGCGCCTGTAGCGCCAGCGCCTCAAGCGTTGAGATACCTAATAACGGGCAGCCGAGACCAAACGCCAATCCCTGGGCAGCACCGGCGGCAATGCGTAGTCCTGTAAATGAACCCGGCCCACGGCCAAAGGCCACTGCATCCAGTTGGGAGGGTGTTACCTGCGCTTCAGCAAGCAGGGCATCCACCATCGGCAATAGCCGGCGGGTATGGGCACGGGGCGTCATCTCGAAATGTGCCAGGCACTCAGTGCCCGAATCGCCTTGACGCAGCAAGGCTGCAGAGCAGGCGCTTGATGAGGCGTCCAGGGCAAGCAGATTTAACGGCATAGCAAGTAGCCACTCGAAAGAAAGATTGCGGCATTATACCTTTGTCATGCTAATACGACGATGGCCCGCATTAAGCGGGCCATCGGCAAAGGCGTAAAACGCTTTTGTTAGTTGAAGGCTCTTATCAGCTAAGGGCTTCTTTAACCTGGCGAGTGATATCGTTCACACTGCCCACACCTTCAATGCGATGGTATTGAGGAGCGTTTTGTGGGTCCTGCTTGGCCCACTGCTGATAATAATCGACCAGCGGCGCAGTTTGGTCATGGTAAACCGACAATCGATTACGCACCGTGGACTCTTGATCATCCTCACGTTGAATAAGCGTTTCGCCGGTGACATCATCTTTGCCCGGCTCTTTCGGCGGGTTGTGTTCAACGTGATAGACCCGGCCAGAGGCTTGATGGACCCGACGTCCTGCCAAGCGGTTAACGATCTCTTCATCCGGCACGGCAATTTCCACAACGTGATCCAACTTAACGCCGCCCTCTTTCATCGCGTCAGCTTGAGGGATTGTGCGGGGGAAGCCATCGAACAAAAAGCCATTTTCGCAGTCTGGCTGGCTGATACGTTCTTTAACCAGATCGATGATGATGTCGTCTGACACCAAGCCACCGGTATTCATGATCTCTTTTACTTTTAAGCCAAGCTCAGTGCCATCTTTAATGGCCGTGCGTAGCATATCCCCGGTGGAAATCTGAGGGATTTTAAATTGCTCGCAAATAAATTGAGCTTGCGTCCCCTTCCCCGCGCCGGGGGCACCCAATAGGATTAAACGCATGGCACTGCTCCTTGAAGTTCTTAGTATGAAAATGAGGATGAAAAATGAGTATAAAAAATCTGTTAGCCGACAATAACCGCGCCTCTCGGACGACACAACTCCCCAAAAGCCTGAGAGACCCGCTTTTATTTCATTTTTTTGAAGCGAAAGCAGTCAAATGATGCAATCACTACGACCTTGGTCGCCCCAAGCAAGCCATCAACAGTAAACCTCTTGCCGACAAGCCAAACACAAGCGGCGCCCCGTAGGGCGCCGCTTGACAGAGCTAGTCGCTAATCATTACAGCAATAAGCGACGAATATCGGTCAACACATCTGCCAGGAAGGCAGTAAAGCGTGCCGCGTCAGCCCCATTGATCGCTCGATGATCATAAGAGAGGGATAGCGGCATCATGAGACGTGGTTGGAAGGCACTGCCATCCCATACCGGCTTCATCTGCGCTTTAGATACACCCAAAATAGCCACTTCCGGCGCGTTGACGATCGGTGTGAAGGCAGTACCACCAATCGAGCCGAGGCTCGAAATAGTGAAACAGCCACCGGTCATCTCGTCGCGCTTGAGCTTCTTGGTTTGTGCTTTCTTGCCCAGCTCTGCCATCTCCTTGGCAATCTCAATCAAGGATTTTGTATCGGCGTTACGTACCACTGGCACCATCAGGCCATCGGGCGTGTCGACAGCGATACCGATATGGACATAGTTCTTCCATACCAAGGTTTCACCGTCCCCCTTCAAGCTGACGTTGAACTGCGGGAATTTACGCAGCGCAAAAGCACAGGCTTTGACCATAAACGGCAACGGTGTCAGCTTGGCGCCTTGAGCCTCCGCTTCAGCCTTCATGGCCTTGCGGAAAGCCTCCAGTTCGGTAATGTCAGCTTCATCAAACTGCGTGACATGAGGCACATTCAGCCAGCTGCGATGCAGATTGGTTGCCCCCATTTTGAGCAGACGCCCCATGGGCTTCTCTTCTACGTCACCAAACTGACTGAAGTCGACTTCTGGAATGGCCGGAATACCCGCACCACCGGTAGCTGCAGCTGCCGCGCCTGGCTGAGCTTTACCCTGATTGGCAATGGCCTGCTTCACATAAGACTGTACGTCCTCTTTAAGCACACGGTCTTTCGGGCCGCTCGGTTTTACCAGTTCAAGGTCAACGCCCAACTCGCGGGCCAACATACGCACCGCCGGACCGGCGTGAACCAGTTTGCCATCACGAGGTTTGTGGGCCGCCATCTGTGCTTCGGGGCTGGGCGTTCCAGCAGAAGACTCAGAAGGCTTGCTCGGCTGGTCTTTTTTCTGCTCAGCTTTTTCAGGCGCTGATTTCTCAGGGGCCGCTTTTTTCGGTGCTGCTTTTTTACCACCACCGCTGGCAGCGACTTCAATATAGCCGATTACATCGCCTTCAGAGACGGTGTCACCTTCTTTAACGGTCAGCTCAATGAGCTTGCCTTTATAAGGGCTGGGCACATCCATAGAGGCTTTATCAGACTCTAAGGTGATCAGCGGATCTTCTTCGTTGATCTCATCACCGGCGGCCACGCCAATTTCGATAATCGGCACATCAGAGGCGCCGGAAAGATCCGGTACGCGAATCTCTTTGCGCTCGGGCTCACCGTCGCTATCAGCCTCTTCTTGCTCGGCTGTTTCTTCGGCGGCTTTAAGGTCATCGGATACTTTGGGATCGTCAGCCTGTTGCGGGGCATCAGCACTTTCGCTTTCACCTTCATCGCCCTCGCCAACGATTTCCATCTGGCCGATCACATCGCCTTCAGAAACCGTGTCGCCCTCTTTAACGGTAAAGCTAACAATCTTACCGCTATGAGGGCTGGGCACGTCCATGGAGGCTTTATCAGACTCCAGGGTAATCAGCGTATCTTCAGCGTTGACGTCATCGCCCTCGCTCACGGCGACTTCAATAATTTCAACGTTATCTGAGCCGCCCAAGTCCGGCACTTTAATATCAACCGTTTGCTTTCCACCGGCTGATTTCTTGGCAGCGGGCTTCTGCTCCTGCGGCTGTTCTTGAGACCGTTCTTGAGACTGCTCTTTCGGCTTATCTTCTTTCGCTGGCGCTTCTTCTGGCTGTTCGGCATCGCTACTGTCGCCGCCGCCTTCGACTTCCAGCTCGACGATATCATCACCTTCGGAGACGCTATCGCCTTCTTTGACCAGCACTTTAAGAACTTTACCGCCTTTAGGCGCCGGTACGTCCATGCTGGCCTTGTCGGATTCCAGAGTGATTAGGGTGTCTTCCGCTTCAATGACGTCGCCTTCTGACACCGCAATCTCGATGATTTCGACATCGGTATCGCCACCGATATCGGGAACTTTGATGATTTCGCTACTCAAGGTCGCGCTCCTTCCAAATCGGATCGAGCCGGTGGGCAACCGCCCACCGGGCAGCGGTTTAGCTAGTCAGCGGATTAGGCTTGTTGGCGTCAATGCCATATTTCTTAAGCGCTTCACCGACCTGTTTGCGATCAATCTCACCGCGGTCAGCCAGCGCACGCAGCGCTGCGACAGTCACGAAGTAGCGATCTACTTCGAAGAAGTAACGCAACTTCTCGCGGGTATCTGAACGACCAAAGCCATCGGTACCTAATACAGTGTAGTCACCCGGCACCCAGGCGCGCACTTGATCCGCATAAAGTTTCATGTAATCGGTAGAAGCGATAACTGGGCCATCGCGACCTTCCAAGCACTTGGTGACATGAGGCTTATTCGCCTCAGCGTCTGGGCTCAAGAAGGCTTCACGGTCCAACAGTAATGCTTCACGACGCAGCTCGTTAAAGCTGGTCACGCTCCAAATGTCAGCACCAATACCCCAATCATTCTCAAGCAGTACGGCGGCTTCTTCGACTTCGCGAAGAATGGTGCCAGACCCCAGCAGTTGAACGCGGCCTTTGTCACCCTTGGTTTCGCGCAGCAAGTACATACCCTTGACGATATCGTCGACCGGTACGTTTTCCAGTGCTGGGTGCTCGTAGTTCTCGTTCATTACCGTTAGGTAGTAGAAGCAGTTCTCCTTATCGGTGAACATGCGCTTCAGGCCATCCTGCACGATAACCGCGACTTCGTGGGCGTAGGTGGGGTCGTAGCTGCGGCAGTTGGGGATGGTGGATGCCTGAATCAGGCTGTGGCCATCCTGATGCTGCAAGCCTTCGCCGTTGAGCGTGGTACGCCCTGCCGTGCCGCCGACCATAAAGCCGCGCGCCTGCAAGTCGCCTGCGGCCCATGCCAGATCGCCAATACGCTGGAAGCCGAACATGGAGTAGTAGATGTAGAACGGCAGCAGAGTAATGTGGTTGTTGCTGTAGGACGTTGCTGCAGCAATCCACGCAGACATCGCGCCCGCTTCGGTAATACCTTCTTCGAGAACCTGGCCTTTCTGGTCCTCGCGGTAGTACATGATCTGGCCTTTATCCATCGGCTCGTACTTCTGGCCTTCAGCGGTGTAGATACCCAACTGACGGAACATGCCTTCCATACCGAAGGTACGCGCTTCATCAGGGATAATCGGCACCACCTGCTTGCCGAGCTTCTTGTCTTTTACCAAGCCGTTGAGCACGCGCACAAAGGACATGGTGGTAGAGACTTCGCGCCCTTTCGAGCCGCCCATCTGCGAGGCAAACGTCTTGTCTTCGAGGCTGGGGATTTCCAACGCTTCAAAGTCGCTGCGACGGCTCGGCAGGTAGCCGTTCAGGCGTTCGCGTTGAAGATGCATGTACTTGAGCTCGGGCGAATCCTCTTCCGGCTTGTAGTACGGCACGTCTTTAAGCTGTTCGTCACTGAGCGGAATGCCGAAACGGTCGCGGAATTTCTTCAGCGCTTCGTATTCCATACTCTTTACTTGGTGCGCCTCATTGGCCGCTTCGCCATCGCCACTGCCCATGCCGTAACCTTTAACGGTATGGGCCAGGATGACGGTGGGCTTGCCGTTAGAGGTATTAACCGCTTCATGATAGGCCGCGTATACTTTGAACGGATCGTGACCGCCGCGGTTGAGCTTCCAAATATCTTCATCGGAAAGCTCTTTAACCATCTCTTCGGTTTCAGGGTACTTGCCGAAGAAGTGTTCGCGAGTATACGCGCCGCCGTTGGCCTTGTAGTTCTGATACTCGCCGTCGACCGCTTCGTCCATACGTTTTTGAAGGAAGCCTTTCTTATCCTTCTCGAACAGTGGATCCCAGTGGCGACCCCAAACAACCTTGATTACGTTCCAACCAGCACCGCGGAACACGCCTTCAAACTCGTCCATCACCCGCGAGTTACCGCGTACAGGACCATCAAGGCGCTGTAGGTTGCAGTTGATGACGAAGATTAGGTTATCGAGATTTTCTCGTCCCGCCAGAGAAATAGCGCCCAAGGATTCCGGCTCGTCGCATTCGCCGTCGCCCAAGAAGCACCAGATCTTGCGATCGTACATGTCCTTCATTTCACGGTGATGCAGGTACTTCATCACGTGTGCTTGATAGATCGCCTGAATCGGGCCAAGGCCCATGGAAACCGTGGGGAACTGCCAGTAATCCGGCATCAGCCAGGGGTGCGGATAGGACGATAGACCGCCACCATCGACTTCTTGACGGAATTTGTCCATCTGCTCTTCAGACAAACGGCCTTCCAGGAAGGAGCGCGCGTAGATACCCGGCGCAACATGCCCCTGGATATAAATCAGATCGCCAGCGAAATCATCCTTGGGTGCGCGGAAGAAATGGTTAAAGCCCACATCATAAAGCGTTGCCGAAGACATAAAGCTGGCGATGTGGCCGCCCAGGCCCGGCTTGGCGCGGTTGTTACGAATGACCTGGGCGATAGCATTGTAGCGAATCAGAGAGCGGATACGCCGCTCCATGAAAAGATCGCCAGGCATCGGCGCTTCGCGGTGAAGCGGTATCGTATTACGGTGCGGGGTTGTCACCGAGAAGGGTACCTTCATCCCGTCCCTGCGCAGGCGGTCCGCCAGGCGGGTCATTAGGTAGCGGGCACGATCTTCGCCCTCACGATCCAACACCGACTCCAAGGAATCAATCCATTCCGTGGTTTCGATCGGATCGAGATCTTCTCTTGTCTCCAGACTCATAGAGGTCTCTCCGAATGACGAATAATGACTATAAGCCCCGCTACCCTGAAGGGCCTGGGGCGGCGGTGTGGAACTCCACCACGCGCCAACAATTAGCCGGTGATTAAACGCCGGATAAGGGTTTTAGCTCTACATTCAACAAGCTACGTACTTATGGATGTAATAAAGCTACATAAATGCCGTAAAAGTTAGCCTTTTGTATAGGTGAAGATACCTCAAAGTCGCCACGCTGCCAATTCTGTCGCAGTGGAAAAGCCTATCGAAAACAAACTATTGCACTGCAACATAAGCAATACACAGAGTATTAGCAGCTGCTACTGGCAGTCTGATACTTGTAATTAAACTACCGTTTTATTTTATTGTGATAGAGACACTTAGCTATTGATTTACTTAATGTATGCGCTAATACACAGCGTTTGACGCTAATCGTTGCCGAAAGTAAGCCCAATCAAATGCTGGACCGGGGTCGGTTTTGCGCAATGGGGCGACATGGGCATGGCTAGTAATTCGGTTGATATTTAGCTGTGGATATTTCGCCATTAGCCAAGCCGCCGCCTTTACCAGAGCGTCATACTGAGCCCTGGTGTACGGAGTAATGTCATCCCCCTCAAGCTCAATACCCACCGAAAAATCGTTGAGTGCTGTTCGCCACTTGAGGTGATGGGCATCCCACCAATAGGAACGCCCGGCATGCCACGCTCGTTGGTCCGTATCAACAAATTGAACGCATTCGCCGTCGCGACGTATCAGCAAATGCGCCGAAACCCTTAGGTGAGCGATTTCAGCGAAAAAAGGGTGCTCACCGACCGCCAATTGATTGGTAAATAATGCCTCAATGGCATCACCGCTAAACTCACCAGGAGGCAGGCTAATCGCATGCAGAAGTAGCAGCGAAACGTCATGCGTAGGCCGCGCATCACAGTTGGGTGAGACAACTTGTCGCGCATTATTCCACCAGCCGCCAGGGGGTTGCTTCTCATTCACGCGCAAGGTTTCCTTTACGTAGTCACTCTCTTTCATTGCTCTCTTTCATTGCTCTCTTTCATTGCTCTCATTCGCTGCTTTTTTTCACTATACTGCCGAGCACCCTCGCAGACGTTCAGAGAATCCACTGCCATGCATTATCAATCCGCTCTTGCTGAAGAAATCCGCGCCAGCGCTGCTCGCCTATTGGCCGAAGACGTCGGTGCGGGTGATATTACCGCGCAATTGATCCCTGAACACCAGTGGGCCACCGCCAACGTTATTACCCGTGAAGCCGCTGTACTGTGCGGTGCGGCCTGGGTGGATGAAATATTTCGCCGCTTGGATAACCGAGTAAGCCTGACCTGGCTGGCCGCCGACGGCGATAAGCTTAAGGCTGGTCAGTGTTTTTTAACCCTGGAAGGCCCAGCCCGCACCCTACTGACCGGAGAACGCGCAGCCCTAAATGTGTTGCAAACACTCTCGGCTACAGCCACGGCGACACGCGCCTATGTTGATTTAATTGATGGTACCGGTGTACGTCTACTGGATACTCGTAAAACGTTACCCGGCATGCGCCTGGCACAGAAATACGCGGTCACCTGTGGTGGCGGGCACAATCACCGCATTGGGCTATGGGACGCTTTTTTGATCAAAGAAAACCACATTGCAGCCTGCGGTGGCATTCAAGCGGCAGTGGCGCAAGCGCGCAAGCTGGCCAGCGACCTGCCCGTTGAAGTCGAGGTGGAAACTTTTGAAGAGTTAGATCAAGCGCTGGCAGCCGGTGCTGATATTGTCATGCTCGACAATTTTGCCATTGAAGATCTCCAGGTGGCTGTCGAAATTAACGGCGGCCGAGCCACCCTAGAAGCCTCAGGCAACGTTGATGCTGCCACCCTGCGCTCAATCGCCGACACGGGCGTTGACTGTATCTCCAGTGGCGCCCTGACCAAAGACATCGCCTCCATCGACCTCTCAATGCGCATTACACGCAGCTATAGTGTATGAGTTCCGCAGTGTTTAAGTTCCGCTTACGTTTCCACTGCGTTAAGTGCCTTGGAAAGCCGATAACGCTTGAGCGACTCCCCGCTGCGCTCAACCCACTGCTCGCCGTGGTTCTCCCAGCCACGGCGCAGTAAGCGCTCATGGAGCATCGAACTGGCTTCAATCTCCACCCGGCTCTTGCCCTGCTCGAGCAGCAAGCGCTCGGCGTGTACCAGCAGCGTCGTGCCGATTCCACGACCGGCCAGCGAAGGCCACACATAGAGCGTTTCAATCCTTCCGGCGTCTAAATCCAATTCAAGAAACCCCACGCAGCGGCCATCGCAGGTAGCAATTAACGTGGTATACAGCGCTTGGCGCACCGCCCAGGCACTCCCTTCCCGGGGAAGCGCCTGGGCCCAGGCACGCCTCTCAGCCAGTGAGTAGTGAGTGGCTGCTCCTTGCATGACGGCGTGGTAAAATACTTCCGCCTGATCGGCGGCATCCCGAGCCAGCGCAGCACGATACACTACCCGCGTACTGGTTGGCGTTGGCGCTAGTTGCTCTTCGCTATTATTCATGCGTCACCCCTGAGCTGTTCAGCTATCATTTGATCACGCTTAAGCCATTGGCCTGCTTTATACTATTTTGGCCTTATATTTTTGGCCTTATATAACGGGGATCAACCCTACACGGATTCACCTTAGCAAAAGGCAGTGTGATGGACGATGCCCCTAACAGCGAGCATTTTACGCTGACCCCCATTGGCCATGTGGTCAGCGACTATCCGGATAAGTTCGGCATTCCGCGCCAGCCTGGGTTAGCGCCGGCTGCCAATGCCAAGCTTGTGTTCATCGCCCCTTATAACGATCCTCTAGCGGTACGCGGTTTAGAAGAATTTAGCCACCTATGGTTGAGCTTCATTTTTCATCAAAGCCCTGATCGCTGGTCACCGCTCGTCAGGCCGCCCCGCCTGGGTGGTAATACAAAGGTAGGCGTTTTTGCCAGTCGCAGCACACATCGGCCTAATCGACTGGGGCTATCGCTGGTGAAGCTGATCGGCATCGACACCCAACAAGGCGTCGCCCTTCAGCTACAGGGTTGCGACTTAGTCAGCGGCACGCCGGTGGTTGATATCAAGCCCTATTTGCCCTGGGCTGAATCTCAACCTAATGCACAGGCCGGCTTTGCCCCGCAGACTCCGCCGCGGGTGGCAGTCACTTTTCACCCAGCTGCTCTGGATACACTTACACAGCGCCAAGATGGCGCTACCCTGCATGCGTTAATCGAGCAGGTCGTAAGCCAAGACCCCAGGCCTGCCTATAAGCAGAAAGATAAAGCCTCTGATCGGCTCTACGGTGTTCGGCTACGCGATGTAGACGTAAAGTTTTGCCCACGCCAAACAGGCGAAGCCACCACCTTAGAGGTGATGGCTATCGAACCTTACACTAAGCAATGAAATAACGAAGTCGACTTAAGCGGGAAAGGTAATACCCAAACGGCGCCCGACTTCCTCGTATGCCTCAATCACACCGCCTAACCCCTGACGAAAGCGATCTTTATCCAGCTTTTCACGGGTATTGGCATCCCATAGACGGCAACCATCCGGGGAGAACTCATCCCCCAGCACGACTTCGCCTTTAAAGACACCAAATTCGAGTTTGTAATCCACCAACAGCATATCGCTCTCAGCAAACAATGCTTTGAGGATATGGTTAACCTTGAAGGTTAATACCTTCATTTTGGCTAACTGCTCAGGTGTTGCCCAGCCGAAGGTCTCCGCCAACGACTCGTTAATCATCGGATCGCCCTTCTCGTCATTCTTCAAGAACAACTCGAAGGTAGGTGGCGTGAGTGCCATACCCTCTTCTACGCCGAGCCGTTTTACCAGGCCACCGGCAGCGATGTTACGCACCACGCATTCCACCGGAATCATCTGCATCTTTTTGACCAGGCTCTCGGTGTTAGAGAGCTGCTTTTCAAAATGGGTAGGTATGCCCGCTTCCTGTAACCGCTCCATAATGAAGGCGTTAAAGATGTTATTGACCATTCCCTTACGGGCTAGCGACTCTTTCTTTTTGCCATCAAAAGCGCTGGTGTCATCACGAAAATTCAGCACCAACAAATCCGGATCGTCGGTGGTATACACAGATTTCGCCTTACCGGCGTAGAGTTCTTGGCGCTTTTCCATGGGGGCTCCGTAACGGGGTCAAAGTTCAATAAATTAACGTAAATAGCCGGAGATACGCTCAAGCAGCTCACGCTGATCAGCGGCACTAAATGCCCGCTCGCTAGCGTTAATAGCTCGCAGAATCGTCTGGTCGCCGTTAGGCTGCAGGACAAGACGGATTTCTTGGGACATCTTGCGCACGTCCGCGCTGAAGACAATTTGCAGTGGGTTACGGTTGCGTTCGGTTTCGGTCATATATTCGACCAGAAACTCGTGCTCGCTGGGGTCAGCGGCAAGCAAGTCACGTGTACCTTCTTGCGCAAAATCCAGCTCAAGATAGTGATTCAGCTCGGCCCAAACGCGGTCAACCGGCTGCGGGATAACCACTTCCCACTCGTCGCCTTGCTCACGAATTTGCAGCGATTGCTCATCGGTAAGGCGCTGAGCCGTCCAAGACGACGACACGCTGGCGGATGCGCCACGTGCACTCAGGTGGCTTTCCAACGCTTCCAAGCAGTTGGTCATGGTTTGGCCGCCGCTTTCACAGCGGACTTCGCTGCTGCCTGCGCGCAGTGCGCTTTGCAGGCGTATTTCCGCTTGGGGGGTGACGATAACGCCTTGAGAAGCGCTACTCTCCAGCACATTCAACTGACGGCTACGCACAAACTCTTCCAATTGGGGCCATACCGTACCGGTATCGGCGGCCACCACTAACCATGTTTGATCGCCGACTTCGCGTCGCTCAACGTACTCAGGCTCCAGACCACTCCCCATCGCCAGGGATTGCGGCGGGCGAATCTCTGCCGCTTCGTCAAGCCGTTCCCCTTGGGTGGCGGCTTGAGGAACCGGCAGCGCATCACGGTAACGCTGGGTGTTGCGGGTCTCCGGCAGCACCAGAGGCGGCGCTGGGGCGGCCTCGGTATAGTCCAGGTTCCGGTCGTGGTAAAAACCATCCCGCGCGCAGCCTGCGAGGGTGACGGCCGTTACGAGTGCCAGCGGTATCCATTTAAGCGCACGTTTTTCAAGCACAGAGCTCATCAAGCCACCTTAAGTCAACAAATCAGGTACCCAGCTCAGCGATAAGCAAGCTGGGTAGCAAAGGGTATTGCGCCGGGTTACTCCTCTACGACGCCTGCCAGCTGTAGCGCTTCGCTAACGGTGGCGTGGTATTTTTCCGACAGCCAGGTCAGCGGTAAACGAATACCTGCGTCCGCGTAGCCCATGCGATGCAAAGCCCACTTTACGGGGATAGGATTAGACTCTATACCCAGATTGGTATGGAGCGGCATCAAACGCGTATTAATCTGGTGCGCCTTGTCAGCATCACCGGCCACGGCTGCCGCGCATAGATCATGCATCGCCTGGGGAGCAACGTTTGCCGTCACAGAGATATCGCCATGGCCCCCCATCAACATAAAATCACAGGCAGTGGCATCGTCACCGGAGTAGAGCATAAAACCACTGCCCTTGAGGCGAGTGATTAGATCTTCTGCACGTTCCAGGTTCCCTGTCGCGTCTTTTAAACCAATAATATTATTAACTTCGGCCAACCGTAAGACGGTCTCATTGTAGAGATCTGAGCAGGTGCGGCCCGGCACGTTATATAGGATTACTGGCAGCTTACTGCCCTCGGCGACGGCCTTAAAGTGTTGATAAAGGCCCTCTTGGGTAGGCTTGTTGTAGTACGGGCAAACTGACAGGCAATAATCAGCCCCGACTTCACCGGCATAGCGCGCTAATTCCACTGCCTCTGACGTGGCGTTGGCCCCTGTACCAGCAATAACGGGGATACGGCCATTTACCTCCTCTACCACGCTGCGAATTACATCAAAGTGTTCCGCAAACGACATAGTGGTTGGTTCGCCTGTCGTGCCCGCCGCAACGATGCCATCAGTGCCATTTTCAAGATGGAAGTTCACCAGACGACGTAGCGCCTCCCAGTCGATGTCGCCATTGACCTTCATAGGCGTCGCCAGGGCGACGATGCTGCCTGTGATCATCCGTTTATTCCTCACCAGCCAAATTGCGATATTAACTATCGATGTGTTTTGTTTGTCGAAACCAAGCGCGATATCTTGCATCAAGCGCCTTCATCGCACAGAGGCCAAATGGTACTCAGGCGATTCATGCCTGTACAGCGCAAAGCGGTGTGAGTTTACCGACAGTTTGATTTGCGCTTTGACAACGGCGTCTGGGTTACGTGTAATCGCGCACAAGGACCAATCTTACCATTCTCTATCAAAAAGGACGCATTATGCCTGTTGAAATCGGCCAGCCCGTCGCTGATTTTTCCGCCACCGTCACCGGGGGTGCCACTGTGACGCTGTCGGAACTGCGCGGCAAACAAGTCGTGGTTTACTTTTACCCGAAAGCCAGTACGCCCGGCTGCACCACCGAGGGCGGTGATTTCCGTGACCGCAAACCCGCTTTCGATGCCGCCAATACGGTTATTCTCGGCGTTTCACGCGATGGCCTGCGTGCTCAGGAGAACTTTAAGGCCAAGCAAGATTTCAATTTTGATCTCATCTCTGACAAAGACGAAAGTATTTGCACGCTCTTTGATGTTATCAAGCTCAAAAAAATGTATGGCAAAGAGCACCTCGGCGTCGAACGCAGCACCTTCTTGATCGATAAGGAGGGCAAGCTAGCCAATGAGTGGCGCGGTGTTAAGGTGCCTGGCCACGTTGACGAGGTTCTCGCCGCTGCGGAAACGCTTAACGCCTCCCGTTAACGCTCCTCGCAGCTTCTTATACTAACGCCACTGCCCGCACTGATCGCTGGCGCGATCAGTCGGTAAGTCTTATTCGTACTCCCGCGCCGGGGTTTGCACCCCTCTCTGCTCATCTCGCTTATGCATACCACGCGGCCAGGCGTAGATTAGCGCCTTCAGCAGCGTTGCCAATGGGATGGCAAAGAAAATACCCCAGAAGCCCCAAATACCGCCAAAAAACAGCACCGCCACAATAATCGAAACGGGATGAATGTTGTTGGTTTCAGAGAATAAAACCGGGGCTAATACGTTGCCATCCAGCGCCTGAATGACACCATATGCTACTAGTACATACACAAACTCTTCGCTAATACCGAAGTGAAAACCAGCGACCGCGGCTACTGGCAGCGTGGCTACCGCCGCGCCGATATACGGTACCAGCACTGAGAATCCCACTAGCACGGCAAGCAGCGCCGTATACGGCAAACCAAAGAACGCGAAGGTAAAGAACGTCACCGTACCCACAATGATGATTTCAATGAACTTGCCGCGAATGTAGTTGGCAATTTGATCATCCATCTCTCGCCAAATACGTGATAACAGCGTGCGCTTTTGGGGCAACAGCGAAAGCAAAAAGCCCACCAATACGTCACGGTCCTTGAGCATAAAGAAGACTAAAATTGGCACCAACACCAGATAGATAATTAGCGACATAATGTTGCCCAGCGATGCCAGCGAGAGGGTTAAGGCGCGCTGTCCTAACTGGCTGATTTCGCGGCTCGCCACCCCTATCCAGTTCTGCATCTGATCCGGCGTTATAATGTTCGGATAACGCGCCTGTAGCTCGTCCAACCATCCCTGACCACTGGCGAACATTCGCGGCGTTTCCTGCACTAGTCCCACTAGCTGATTCCAAATCAGCGGCATTAAAATAAACGCCAGGGTTAGCAACACACTGATGAATGCCAAAAAAACCATGATCACCGCCAGCAGATGCGGCAAACCTCTCCGGGTAAGCGCGCTCACCACGCCCTGGAGTAGAAATGCGATTACCAGCGCGGTAAAAAACGGCGCCAGCATACGCCCGAACCAGATTATCGCCGCAAAGCCCGCCACCAACACTACCAGCAAAATCAGCGCTTCTTCGTCCGAAAAGTAGCGTTCAACCCAGCTTTTTAAAATCGTGCGCAGCGTCATGAGTTCGCATCCCCTGCTTTGCGAATCCAGTACACATACACATCATCGCGCTGTTCGCGGCCTTCTAGCGTGTGTGCGCTTTGGTCAGTAAATGACGCCATGTCGCGCCACGAGCCAGCATCCGTGGAACGCACCTCCAGTAACTGACCTGCCGCCAACCCCGCCAATGCCTGCTTAGCTTTAAGCAAGGGCAACGGGCAATGCAGCCCACAAGCGTCAAGCACCGTGTCAGGTTGAAAGCCCCCGGTTTGCTCAGACATATACCCCTCCCTCAAAATAACCTGCATAGTCACGGCATTGTTACATAAACTGTCTTTTTAGCGATTGATTTTACTAGGTAGTCGATTTAACGGCACTTCCCTGTGTTTATCAATGTCACAGTTTTATCATTGTCATGCGTTGACCACTGCGCCTACACCATCACTGATTGAGGATGACATGCCGACTCTGCATTTTGCTTATCCAAGCTGGATATGTGCGCTTGCTTGTGCCTGTGGTAGCTTATTTTTCAGTCCACAAAGCGCCGCCATCGACAATGACGGCCTGCCAAGCTTAGGGGCGGCATCTACGTCCGTCAGTAATGAAGAGTACCGTTTGGGAAGAGCCTGGTTGCGCCAGTTTCGTGCCCAAGCCCCCCAGTGGCAAGACCCTATCGTGAATGACTACTTGCAAAGTCTTATTGCTCGGCTAGCCCCTCACAGCCAGATTAACGGCCTGCGCATTACCACTGTCATGGTCGATAATGGCTCTCTTAACGCCTTTGCCGTGCCTGGCGGTGTGGTGGGCATCAATTCGGGGTTATTTGCATTCGCCGAGGACGAGGGCGCCTTTGTTTCGGTGCTGGCCCATGAGCTGGGCCACCTTTCTCAACGACACTATGCCCGGGGCAGCGCCCGTGCGGCTCAGACCCAACTGCCCGCGATGGCGGCAATGCTCGCCGGCATGCTGATTGCCGCAAGTGGCGGAGGGGACGCTGGCATTGCAGCCGCAATGGGATCCCAGGCGGCCTTGATTCAGGACCAGCTCAGCTATTCGCGGCTGTTCGAACAAGAAGCCGACAATATAGGCCTTCAGGCAATGGCGGACGCAGGCTATGACCCCGACGCAATGGTGCGCATGTTCGCAGCGATGCAACGCATGACCCGCCTGCAGGGCGATACGCCGCCGGAGTTCCTGCTCACCCACCCGGTCACCGACAACCGTTTAAGTGCCGCTCAGGATCGCGCTGCCCAATTGAATGTCGCTGATGCTTACACCAGCAATACTCTCTACGACATGATGCGTGCCCGCGCGCTGCTGAGTATTTATAGCAATACGCCTCAGCAGGCAGCCTCGCGCCTAGCCCAGGAAGGTGCCGAACAAGCCGCTCAGGACTACTTAGCGGCACTGATCGCAGCTCGCAATAGCCAGATCGACAGCGCTCTGGCGCAACTGGATAGGCTTGCTTCCGAGCACCCTGACTTTGCTATGCTGCCCGCCTCTGCGGCAAGCGTCGCACTCGAAGCCGGTCAATACGATGCAGCCATTCAGCGCAGCCAGCGATTGCTTCGCTTGATGCCCCAGTACCTCCCTGCACAATTAATATTGGCCGAAGCACAGCTACAGCGCGATCCGCAAGCTGCTTATCAGTTGTTAAACGATATTACCTCTCAACACCCGGACAATCCGCAGGGCTTTAACCTGTTAGCAGAGGCAGCCGGACGTAGTGGACATGATAGCTGGGGCCATTTAGCGCGTGCCGAGCATCTTCAATTGACCGGCCGCGTAGACCGCGGCATCCGTCAGCTTTCTATTGCCAGGGATGCCGCCGAGCGAGAAAATGACCAACAGGCGCTGGCGCGCATAGAACGGCGCCGAGAAGACTTTATGGATTATCGCGAGGCGCTGGAAGATTTTAATTAAATGAAAGACGTAAGCCGCTGAACAAGGATTGAGAGCAGTCAAACGACGCGGCAATCTCAACCCGCACTGGCAGCAGCCTCGCGATTGCGTCGCTTGCTCGCAATGACTCCCATATGTCATTGCGAGGAGCGCAGCGACGCGGCAATCTCAATCAGCAGTGGTAGAAGCAGCCCCGAGATTGCGTCGCTTCGCTCGCAATGACACTCGGTTAATCTTTTCTCGCTAAATGGTGAAGTTAAGCATCCGCTCAAGGGGTTTTAAGGCCTTTAGACGCAACGGCTCATCCACTTGAATTTCACCGCTGCCTTCACGTAACGCACCCGCCAGATTATCCAGCGCGTTCATGGCCATCCAGGGGCAGTGGGCACAGCTGCGGCAGGTGGCGCCGTTACCCGCCGTTGGCGCTTCAAATAGGGTTTTATGGGGTACCGCCTGCTGCATTTTGAAGAAAATGCCTCGGTCAGTCGCCACAATCAGCTTATCGTTGGGCAGCTCTTTAGCCGCCTTGATCAACTGTGAAGTAGAGCCAGCCACATCGGCAAGCCTGACGACCGGCTCGGGCGACTCGGGGTGAACCAACACAGCCGCATCAGGATAGATGCGCTTAAGATCTTCAACGCCTTTGGCCTTGAACTCTTCATGGACGATACAAGCGCCATCCCACATCAACATATCTGCGCCTGTTTTCTTTTGGATATAGCCGCCTAAATGCTTGTCGGGCGCCCACAGGATTTTTTCACCGTTAGCCTGTAGATGCTCAATCACGTCAACCGCAATTGAGGATGTCACCACCCAATCCGCCCGTGCCTTAACCGCTGCGGAGGTATTGGCGTAAACCACTACGGTGCGATCAGGATGCGCATCGCAGAAAGCGCTGAACTCATCGGCAGGACAACCAATGTCCAGCGAGCAGGTCGCTTCCAGGGTGGGCATCAGTACGCGCTTTTCAGGCGACAATATCTTGGCGGTTTCTCCCATGAAGCGAACCCCGGCGACCACTAGCGTGGTGGCGTCGTGGCGGGCACCAAAGCGCGCCATCTCCAGCGAATCGGCGACACAGCCACCTGTTTCTTCCGCTAGCTGTTGGATCGCGTCATCGGTGTAATAGTGCGCTACTAGAACGGCATTATGGGCTTTCAACAGCCGTTTGATCTCGCCAACTCGTGCTTGGTCTTGCGCAGGAATGCGGGTCGGGCAATACGCAACGGGCAGCGGAGCACTAAGCTCTGCTTGAGTAGTCATAATAGTCATCGTGTCTACCACTGTGACGAACAGGGAATCCCCCTGTTAAACACTGGGTCACGGCATAGGTGCTTATTGCTTTACCCCTATATCGCTCGCGTGCGCGATAGGCGGCTGCGTCTCTCGCGGCGGCCTATCGTCAGGAAATCTATTCTAGACCATTGTGGTGGGAAATAGCTGCCTACTGCAAACAGATTGTTACACTAGCGTTGTTACCCTGAGGCGCTATTCACCGGCATAGCAAAACGCCCCTGGCAGCAAGCTGACAGGGGCGTTGAATTTGGTGGGTCGTGCAGGATTCGAACCTGCGACCAATTGATTAAAAGTCAACTGCTCTACCAACTGAGCTAACGACCCAAATTTGCCTTGCTCTTCACATCCTTGCTATTCACATCACTGTTTCGATGTTTCAGATGTTCAGTACCCGTTTCAATCTAACGGCTGCTTGAAGACGTTACTTCAACAGCTATCAAAAACCATGATCAAAACAGCGATTGATATGGTGGGTCGTGCAGGATTCGAACCTGCGACCAATTGATTAAAAGTCAACTGCTCTACCAACTGAGCTAACGACCCGCCTGAACGGATGCATATCCTACGCTTACACCCCTTTGATAGCAAGTGTTTTTTAGCGTCGAATAATAAAAACGAACCTTAACCGTGCATAGCATGAGCGTGCTTAACGGGCTCTGCTTTTCGGTTTACGCATTGCTTGAACCGGCTTGCGCTTGTGCTTATCACGACTCCAGCGGTTCTTTTCATCCGGCGTTAACGCGGGCACCTTGCGTGTTTCTAAGTTAGCCAGCGTGGCTAAGTCATCCACCTCATCCTGGGTAAGCTCGACCCATTCGCCTGCTTTAGCGCGCTTATCGAGAAAGATGTTGCCATAGCGTACACGTTTCAGGCGACTGACCGTGAGCCCTTGGGACTCCCAAAGACGACGCACTTCGCGGTTGCGGCCTTCCAGTATCACCACATGGAACCAAGTGTTGATGCCCTCGCCCCCGAACTCCTGAACGTCGGTAAAACGCGCAGGGCCATCTTCCAGCATGACGCCATCCACCATCGCCAGGATGTGCTCACGCGTCACTTCTCCCATGACACGTACTGCATACTCACGTTCCACCTGGGTGGAGGGGTGCATCAAGCGGTTAGCTAACTCGCCATCGGTTGTGAACAGCAGTAAACCGCTGGTATTGATATCCAGGCGGCCAATCGCAATCCAGCGCTCACCTTTAAGACGCGGCAAGCGTTCAAATACCGTGCGTCGACCTTCTGGGTCTTTGCGCGTGCACAGCTCACCTTCCGGCTTGTTGTACATAATCACCCGGCGCGGCACTTCTTCTTCCGGACGCAGCGACACTGGTCGGTCGTCAAAACTGACCTTATCCCGCGCTTCAACACGATCGCCTAGCTTGGCTACTTGGCTATTCACCTTAACGCGGCCATCGGAAATCGCCGTTTCCATTTCACGCCGTGAGCCAAGACCTGCACGAGCCAGGACTTTTTGCAGCTTTTCGCTGGTAGGGGGTGTGGTGTTATTACTCTGATTCATGGTCGTCTGACCTCACATCGGTAGTCTGCGTGCGTTCGCGCTCATCTTCATTAGCGCGTTGTGCACGTGCCGCGAGCCGTGCCTGCAAATCGGCAAAACTCAGCGGCTGGGTTAACGCCGTCTCGGCGTGCGTATCGGCTATTTCAGCCGACGTAAGCTCTTCTTTCTGGGGTGGCGCATCCTGCACCGTTTTGATCGTTTCGTCTAGTGCTTCATTCTCAGCATCTGGGCCACTTCCTGCATCGATTCCCGCATCATCCGTCATCATCCCCGGCTCTTCGGGTAGTTGGTTCTCGTCCCAGCTTACCAGCGTGTGCATGGGTGGCAGTGCATCAAGTGTTTTTAGCCCAAAATCGTCTAAAAAGCTGCGTGTGGTGGCGTATACCGCAGGGCGCCCCGGCACATCACGGTGGCCAACGACCCGAATCCAACCGCGCTCCATCAGCGTACGCATAATAGAGCTACTCACGCTGACCCCGCGCACCTCCTCAATATCCCCACGGGTGACCGGCTGGCGGTAAGCAATCAAGGCCAGGGTTTCCAACAAGGCCCGGGAGTAGCGCTGGGGCCGCTCATCCCATAGCCGCGACACCCACTGAGAGAGGCGGGGACGAATGCGCAACTGATAGCCTGAGACCGTCTCCAAAAGCTCCAGAGCGCCCCCCGAATGGCGTAGCTGTAAACGTTCAAGGACATCGCGAAACTCTTTGCGTGTAGGGCATTCACCCTCAACAAAAAGCGTTTCTAGACGCTCCAGGGGTAACGGCTCGCCAGCGGCCAGAAGCGCCGCCTCAATAATGTCATCTAACGCGGTGGCGACGTTACTCATGGCGTCTCCTCACCAGGTTCAAAGGCAGATTCGCCATAGGCATCGTCTTCTATCTGGTTATCCTCAAAAGCGCCCTCCTCATCGTCAGCAAGGGCGGCACGCCTCGCCCGTACGTGAATCGGCGAAAGCGGTGCATTCTGCACAATTTCAATCATGGCTTCTTTGGCCAATTCTAAAATCGCCATAAAGGTCACTACGACACCTGCCCGCCCCTCCTCAAGGGTGAATAGCGATTCAAACGAGGTATAGCGGTGATGAGCATCATCGTGACTGAGTTGCTCCATGATTTTCAGCATGCGCTCGCGGGTAGATAGCACTTCACGGCTAATCTGGTGGGCCTGAACCAGCTCGGCGCGCTTAAGGATATCGGACAACGCGCTGAGCAACTCATCCAACTCTACCTCAGGGTGAATTACTCGGGACTCCAGCGGAGGTAACCCTGCCTGCACGCTAAACCAATCGCGTCCCATACGTGGTAGCGTATCCAGCGTCTCAGCTGCTTCTTTAAGGCGCTCATACTCCTGGAGGCGGCGGATAAGCTCAGCGCGGGGATCCTCCTCCTCATCGCCCTCTACCTTCGGGGGACGCGGCAGCAACGTACGGGATTTAATTTCCGCCAACATGGCGGCCATCAACAGGTACTCACCGGCCAACTCAATTTCCATGGCCTTCATCAGTTCCACATACTCAATGTACTGATGAGTGATGGTCGCCACGTTGATGGTCAGAATATCGAGATTCTGGCGGCGGATCAGGTAGAGCAGCAAATCCAACGGGCCTTCAAAGGTCTCTAAAAAAACCCGCATCGCCTCGGGAGGAATGTATAAATCCTCCGGCATTTGCGTAATCGGCTCATTAAACAGGCGCCCAAGCGAAACCGCCACTGGCTCAGCGGTCACAGCTTCAGCGCTTTCAAGATCAGCAGTATCGCTTGACGTCTCGCTCACGCGGGTCGGCTCTCTTGGTAAAAGTGAATCAACACAATCGCACAGTTTAGCAAAGTCGGTTGCATTCGCGTTGCTCTATTAGAGGGTAAACGTCAAACGGACTAACCCGCATCGCTGGCTTTTCGGTAGCGGCCAACATAGTCAAACAGCTTGTCGCGGATTTGGTAATGGCGGCCTACTTTGCGCCCTACCACAAAGTCAGGGTGGCGCAGGCGGTGCTGTTCAGCGACGACCTCATCAGCGCTAAGTGGCGTCCATTTGCCTCCCGGTGCACGCAGATGGTAACGCAGAAAGGCAGCATAGAAAGCGCGCCGCTGGGCCGACGTTTCCAGCGCGAACCATTCGGAGAGATGCTCGCCATCTTCGTCGTGATAAGTGACCTTTAAACGCGGCAGGCCTCGCCCATTGGTGGTCGCTTCCAGCTGCATACCGCTGACCCGCAATACCTTGGCGTCTTTCAGCTTAAGGGCATCCTTGAGCTTATCATCCGCATCCACCAACAGCCTGTCGCAGCCGTGGCAGCAGCGGGCAGCAATGTCATTCTCGGCGCCACACTCATCACAAACCTTAAAGCGGAAACGGAAGTCACATTGGCGTTTCTTTCCTTCATCATCTTCAACTAACCCCTGACAGCGACGGCCGAAGTGCTCGATGACTAGCTCGCCATCGCGCTTGCCCCAGTAGAGGTTGGCATGACCACAGGCGGGGCACTCCACCTGCACCGGCTCGCTGTCGCTATCGGGCTTCGGCTCGCCCACTTCCGGCGCGAAGATATCCCATGGGTTACCAGCATAATCCAGAATCAAGCAGTCCTCTTTACCCGGCGAAAGACGCAGCCCACGCCCAATCATTTGCTGATAGAGGCTAATCGACTCCGTAGGGCGCAAAATAGCGATCAGATCCACATGCGGCGCATCGAAACCGGTGGTCAGTACCGCCACGTTCACCAGGTACTTAATCGCCCGCGCCTTGAAGGCATCAATCAACGCCTTGCGTTCTTGAGAGGGTGTCGCGCCGGTAATCAAGGCGGCCTCAGCCGGCGGTAAATAGCCCATAATTTCTTCTGCATGGGCCACGGTAGCGGCAAAAATCATCACGCCCTGCCGATCCACCGCGCGTGCGATGATTTGCTCGATAATGCCCGGCGTCGCCCGGCTTCCAGCCACTACTCGGTTAAGCGCTTCCTCCTGGAACAGGCCGCTTGAAGCGGGTTTGAGCGCGGAGAAGTCGTAGCCCTCTATGGCCATATCCAGGCGTTTTGGGGCCGCCAGATAGCCCTGCTTCACCATTAGACGCAGCGGCTGCTCAAACACACAGTCGCGAAAGAAACTCTCTTCGCTGCCCCTCACCATGCCGTGATGGTGGCGATAGTAGATAAACCCTTGCCCCAATCGGTAAGGCGTCGCGGTAAGCCCGAGTATTTTAAGCTGAGGGTTGTGGCGGCGCAGGTGCTCGATCACCTGACCGTAGCTGGCGTCTTCATTGAGCGATACGCGGTGACTCTCATCGATCACCAGCAGGGTAAAGTTTGCGTCATTAAATTGCTCTAAGTTGCGCACCACCGACTGCACCGAGCCAAACACCACTTGCCGGGTTGCCTCTTTGCGCTTTAACCCGGCGCTAAATATATCTGCCTCGAGGCCATACGCCTGATACTTGGCATGGTTCTGCTCCACTAGCTCTCGCACATGGGCCAGCACTAATACCCGCCCCCGAGCGAGACGCGCCAGTTCAGCGATGACCAGGGATTTACCGCTCCCGGTCGGCAGCACTACCAACGCCGGCTCACTGGACGCGCGAAAGTGCCCTACCACCCGCTTTACCGCCTCCTGCTGGTAGGGGCGTAACTGGGGCGTCTGCATGGGGGATGCGAAAGGCGGCCCGGAGGCCGCCTTGTCGTGTTGCGTCATTGTTCACCTATAAGGGTGTCTTCGTTAACCCAACCAAACCCGAGCGTTGCGGAACAGACGTAACCAGGCGCCATCTTCGGTCCACTCTGCCGGTCGCCAGGAATTGGTGACCGCCCGAGTGACGCGTTCAGGATGCGGCATCATAATGGTCACCCGGCCATCGGGCGTGGTCAGGCCGGTAATGCCCGAGGGCGAACCGTTAGGGTTGGCCGGGTAGCGGGTGGTCGCTTGGCCGTAGTTATCGATGTAGCGCAGCGCGATTTGGCTACTCGACTGCATGCTGCGTAAGTGAGCGCTGTCACGGAATTCTGCGCGTCCTTCGCCATGGGCCACGGCGATGGGAAGCTGCGAGCCTTCCATACCGGCTAGCAGAATCGAAGGGCTCTTCTCAACCCGCACCATGGAAACCCGCGCCTCGAACTGCTCGGACTCATTGCGCACGAAAGTCGGCCAGTTTTCGGCACCGGGGATTAGCGACTTCAACTGCGACAGCATCTGGCAGCCGTTGCAGACGCCCAATGAGAAGCTATCATCACGGGCAAAAAACGCCGCAAACTGCTCCTGGGCACGCTCGTTAAACAGCACCGATTTAGCCCAACCACCACCTGCACCCAATACATCGCCATAGGAGAAGCCGCCACAAGCGACAAGCCCTTTGAACGCATCCAGAGAAACGCGCCCTTCGAGGATGTCACTCATGTGTACATCCACTGCTTCAAAACCGGCTTTATCGAAGGCCCAGGCCATTTCTACCTGGCCATTGACGCCCTGCTCGCGCAGCACCGCCATGGCAGGTTTGGCGGTATTAACAAATGGCGCACTGATATCGTCATTAATATCGAAGGTTGGGGTTGCGGAAAGCCCTGGATCACGGCTATCGAGCAGATTGTCGTATTCGTTCTTGGCGCATTCAGGATTATCCCGCAATGCCTGCATACGGTAGCTGGTTTCCGCCCAGGTACGCTGGGTAAGCTGACGCGTGGTTTCCAGTAGCGGCTCTTCGAACAGCGTCACGCGCACCTGGTCATCGTAGCGGGGGCGGGCGATCACACCACAGGTTTCGATACCGGCCACGGCAAACTGCGCCAGCACTTCTTCAGTGTGTTGACGATTGACCTGAATTACCGCCCCCAACTCTTCGGAGAACAGCGCATTCAATGCCTCGACCGGTTCGTCGATCATCCAGTCGAGCTTGATCTCAAGCCCGGCATGGGCGGCAAAGGCCATTTCCAGCAGGGTGACCAGCAGGCCGCCATCGCTGCGATCGTGATACGCCAACAGCTTCCCGTCGCGATTGAGGCCCTGAATCACCTCAAAAAACGCCTTGATATCTTCGGGGTCATCCACATCGGGGCAGTCATTGCCCACTTGGCCGTATACCTGGGCCAAGGCGGAGCCACCCAAGCGATTTTGCCCGCCACCCAGATCAATCAAAATCAGATCCGATTCGTCTTGATCCAGATTGATCTGCGGCGTTAGCGTCGCCAACGCATTGGTCACGGGTGCAAAGCCAGTCACCACTAGCGAGAGCGGCGAGGTGACGCTTTTGTCTTCGTGCTCACCCTGCTCGTTTTCATCTTTCCAGGCGGTACGCATCGACATTGAATCCTTGCCGACTGGGATTGCAATACCCAGCGCCGGGCACATTTCCATGCCCACTGCGTAAACCGCATCATAAAGCGCCTGGTTTTCACCTGGGTGATCAGCAGCACTCATCCAGTTAGCAGAGAGTTTGATATCGCTGAGCTTGGCAATTGGCGCTGCGGCTAGATTGGTAATCGCTTCGGCGACCGCCAAACGGGCGCTGGCTGCAGGGTTGATCAACGCCACCGGGGGACGCTCCCCCATGGCCATGGCTTCACCAGTGTGCGTGTCGTAGCTTGCCGTGGTGACCGCCACATCGGCCACCGGCACCTGCCAGGGACCGACCATTTGGTCACGTGCCACCAAGCCGGTAATCGAACGGTCACCAATGGTGATCAGGAAGTTTTTAGAGGCTACCGTCGGCAGGCGTAGCACGCGATCCAGCGCTTCGCGCAGATCGAGATTATCGAGCATTACCCCCGAAAGCTCTGGGTCGTGACGCTCAAATTCGCGCTGCATTTTGGGCGCTTTACCGAACAGCACGCTCATCGGCAAATCGACGGGCTTGCTATCAAAGTGACCATCGCGCACTTCAAGGTGATGCGCTTCCAACGCCTCGCCAACGACCGCATAGGGGCAGCGTTCGCGCTTACATAGCGCGTCAAAGGTTTCCAGATCTTCGGGCGCTACGGCCAGGACATAGCGCTCCTGGGCTTCGTTACACCAGATTTCCAACGGGCTCATGCCCGGCTCGGCGTTGGGCACCGCGCGCAAATCAAATCGGCCGCCGCGGTTGCCGTCCTTGACCAGCTCGGGAAGTGCGTTAGAAAGCCCACCGGCACCTACATCGTGAATAAAGCGGATCGGGTTGTGGTCGCCCAGCGCCCAACAGCGGTCAATCACTTCCTGGGCGCGACGCTCAATCTCCGGGTTTTCACGCTGTACCGAGGCGAAATCCAGGTCGGCGCTAGAGGTACCAGACGCCATGCTGGAGGCGGCACCGCCGCCAAGGCCAATCAACATCGCCGGGCCGCCCATCACAATCAGCTTGCCGCCAACAGGGATATCACCCTTCTGGACGTGGTGCGCACGAATGTTTCCATAACCGCCCGCGAGCATGATGGGCTTATGGAAACCGCGCCGCTCGATACCGCCCTCGTTCAATGACTCCTGTTCGTAAGTACGGAAGTAGCCGGTTAGATTGGGGCGACCAAACTCATTGTTAAACGCCGCGCCGCCAATCGGGCCTTCGAGCATAATGTTGAGCGCCGACTCCATCCGCCCTGGCTTGCCGTAATCGAAGGCTTCCCAAGGCTGCACGAACTCAGGAATGCGCAGATTGGAGACGGTAAAACCTGACAGGCCGGCTTTGGGCTTGCCGCCGATACCTGTGGCGCCCTCATCACGGATTTCACCACCCGAGCCCGTTGCGGCACCGGGAAACGGGGCAATCGCGGTGGGGTGATTGTGTGTTTCTACTTTCATCAGGATATGAATGGGTTCCTGATGGGTGCCGTAAAGCGCCCGCTCTTCTTCAGCCCCGGTTAGCGGCTTAGCAAAAAAGCGCCCTGCCTGACTGCCCTTAATGACGGCAGCATTATCGCTGTAAGCGGAGAGCACATTATCCGGCGATGACGCAAAGGTGTTCTTGATCATCTTAAACAGTGAGTGGCTTTGCGGCTCACCATCGATGACCCAGTCGGCGTTGAAAATTTTGTGGCGACAGTGCTCAGAGTTGGCTTGGGCGAACATCATCAGTTCAACGTCGCTGGGGTTACGCCCCAACTCATTGAAAGCATCGACAAGATAGTCGATTTCATCTTCTGCCAGCGCCAGCCCTAGCGCCTGATTGGCCGTAGCCAGTGCATCCCTACCGCCCTCTAGAATATCCACACTGCCTAGCGGTGCCGGCTCGTGGTGGGCAAACAGCTTAGCAGCGTCTGAAGCATCGGACAGCACGGTTTCAGTCATGCGGTCGTGCAGCAATGCCGCCAGTGCGTTCAAGCTCTCTTCGTCCGGCATAGCGGTGAAGCTGACCCGGTAATCGATACCGCGCTCGATGCGGTTAATTTGGTGCAACCCGCAATTGTGGGCGATATCGGTCGCTTTTGACGACCAGGGTGACTGAGTACCTAAACGTGGTACCACTAAAAAACGCTGGGCTCGCTCAGGCACTTCTACGCTCGATTGAGTGCCATCGCCCGTCCCATAGTCAAGTAACTGCACCAAACGTTCACGGACAGCGTCCTCCAGTTCCTCATGGCGGTCATGGGAATTAAGATCGATAAAATGAACATAGTGGGCAGACAGCGCTTCCACCTCGGGAGCACGTTCACGCAGCACCGTTAACAGCCGAGCATGACGGAAGGCAGAAAGGGCGGGCGCGCCTCGCAGTTCGAGCATATCCTGAAGCCTCTAGAGCAGGGAAATTCGTGCAGGGAAATTACCGGGCCGCTAGGCGGCCGTGCTTTTATGGTACCGAAAAACCCCTATGATACTGGAAACCAGCCACCACACGAAATCAACAAGGTGACAGCGTGACCCTGGCTGGGTATCGTGGCAGATTGTTTCATGCCGACAAGACGCCATGCTGACGTTGATTTGCCGACATTTCTTAGCCCGAGCCAGCGCTTATTATGCGTTAACCGCTATTACGTTACTGGTGATGGTACCTACGCTTTGTCTCGTCCCCCCAGGCGAGCATCTCACGCATATCAGCGCAAAAGATTTTATTACCGTTCATACCCGCAATACCCCCACGACCTATTACGAAGGCCGCCATGGCCCCACCGGCTTTGAATACGAGCTGATGCACCGTTTCGCCGACTACTTGGGTGTGAGTCTTAATCTTGACGCCACTCACCACCCAGAAAGCGTATTGCCCGCAGTGCGCGAAAATGGCGACCTGGGTGCTGCTGCGCTGCCATTATTGCCAAGCACGCCTGGTGTTCACTACACCCGCCCGATTATCCAGATGCAGCCGCTGGTCGTGTATCGTCGCGGACTTCACGGCATCCAGGCACCTAGCGACCTTGTCGGTCTGGAGCTTGGCACGCTTAGCAAGGCTGGTACCAGCGAAGCGCTGCGCGACCTACAACGCCGCCACCCCACGCTGAGCTGGAAAGAGTCTCATGAACTTGAAGTTGCTGAACTGTTGGCGCGGGTTGAAGACGGCACCCTGGACGCCGCGGTGATCTTTGAACATCAGTTTCGTTTAAACCGGCTATTTTTCCCCAATGTTGAACGTGGCTTTACGCTGGGCGACCCGCTCTCCATGGTGTGGGCGTTACCCAGCGGGCGCGGGCTGGGTTTACTCGAAGCCGCCAACCGTTTTCTACAAGATTTACAGGAAAGCGGCATGCTGGATCGACTCTTCAGCCGCTACTTTGGTCATGACGACTATTTAGAGTATGTGGGTACGCGCACTTTTCTTGGTCACCTGGATGCGCGCCTGCCCCGTTACACGGAGTTATTCCAGCAATCCGCCCAAGAAACCGGTTTTGACTGGAAGCTACTGGCTGCCGTGGGCTATCAGGAATCTCACTGGGACCCGGATGCTGTCTCGCCGACAGGCGTGCGAGGCTTAATGATGCTGACCAACCCCACCGCCAGCGACATGGGAATTGCCGACCGCACCGACCCGGCACAGAGCATTGATGGCGGCGCCCGTTACCTGCGCAGCGTTAAAGACCGCTTACCAGAAAGCATTACCGGTGATGACCGTCTGTTTATGGCCATGGCCGCCTATAATGTCGGCCTCGGCCACTTATACGATGCCCGCAAGATTGCCGAGAAACGCGGCGGCAACCCCGACAGCTGGGCGGATGTGCGCGCCGCGCTGCCCCTGTTACAAGAACGTGAATGGCACAGCCAAACACGTCACGGCTACGCCCGTGGCGGCGAGCCGGTGATATACGTGCGTAATATCCGCCGTTACTATGAAATGCTTGAGTATGTAGAACTTAGCCGCCAGCAGTTTTTTCAATTAGAACAAACGCCGACAAACGATGATCCGCTACTGCCGTTTGAGCTTGTGCCGCCATTAAACCAATAATTTATCGCTCGCCGCGTTAGGTTTGAGCGTTCCTGCTCTCTTTTTTCTTATACAGAAAGTAATCAACGACACCGAGTAATTAAAGAAATTTTACGGTCTATGGATTACGCTTTTCTAAGCGTTGGGTAAATACACTAACGACAGCAAACGCTCGTTACGTTAACAACTATGTCAGACGCCGATCTTATAAAGCGGCATGAAGGACCATGATGGCCGCACGCACTACCGCCATACGCTTTTAGTGTCTGACACCACTTCGCCATAATGGGAAACCAGGGACCGCTTTGATGAACGCCAGCGTCGACACATTTTCAAGTCATGAAGCCAAGTTACAGGCCTTACGCGATGTGCTTCAGGTCCGTCTTGGGCAGTTGCTGCCCGAAGAACATGAGCACGATCTGGTGGCGGCGGCAATGCGCGAAGGAACGCTAGTGCCGGGGAAACGAATTCGCCCGTTGTTACTGCTGTTGACAGCGCAGGACCTGGGCTGCCCGCCCGACCGGCCCGGACTTCTAGACTTGGCCTGCGCGGTTGAGATGATACACGCGGCGTCACTAATGCTAGATGATATCCCGTGCATGGACGGTGCCCTGCTGCGTCGCGGCAGGCCCACGATTCACCGCCAGTTTGGCGAAAATGTGGCAATTCTCGCCGCCGTGGCGTTACTTAGCCGCGCGTATGGTGTCGTAACCGAGGCAGAAGCCCTTTCTGACAGCTGCAAGACCCAGGCAGTCACAGCGCTCTCCCGCGCCGCCGGGTTAGAGGGGCTGGTACAAGGCCAGTTTCGTGATTTGAGTGAAGGCTGCCATCCGCGTAGTGCGGACGCTATCGTATCGACCAATACGCTAAAAACCGCCACGCTGTTTGAGGCTACGCTGCAAATGGCCGCGCTCGCGGCAAACGCCTCACCCGGTACGCGTCAGATGCTGAAAAGCTTTGCCCAGCACCTGGGGCAAGCTTTTCAACTATTGGATGATCTTTCCGACAGCTCCGGCGACACCGGTAAGGACGTCAATCAGGACAGTGGCAAATCAACGTTGGTCGCCATACTGGGCCCAGCAGCGGTTCGCCAACGTTTGCAAGAACACCTGCGCCGCGCCGATGCGCATCTGACTGAGGCCTGCGGATCAACGGCGGTTACCCGCGGGTTTATAAACGACTGGTTTGATAAGCAGCTGGCTATGTTCGGCTGATTGCTCATATCAAGGAGTGGCAATGAAGGAGACAGAGCTGACCCAGCGCAAGAACGACCATCTGGATATTGTGCTCAACCCATCGCTGGCGGGACACACGACCCGCACGGGGTTCGAACACTGGCGCTTTGAACACTGTGCCCTGCCGGAACTTGACCTGGACAGCATCGACCTTGGCACGTCGCTCTTCGGGCGGACGATGCAGGCGCCGCTTTTAATCAGTTCGATGACCGGTGGTGCCAGCCGCTCCAACGACATCAATCGTTTTCTGGCCGAAGCGGCACAAACCCTGGGGCTTGCCATGGGCGTTGGTTCCCAGCGGGTCGCACTTGATAGCGACGCCAACTGGGGATTGACGCGTGAGCTGCGCACCCTCGCCCCGGATATCCCGCTACTCGCCAATCTAGGGGCGGCGCAGCTTACCGGCCAGCACGGCAGCGATTACGCTAGACGGGCAGTAGAGATGATTGAGGCGGACGCGCTGATCGTGCACCTGAACCCGCTGCAGGAAGCCCTGCAAACCGGCGGTGATCGCGACTGGCGCGGCATTTTAGCGGCCATTGAGCGCGTCACGGCGTCACTCGGCGCCCCGGTGGTGGTCAAGGAAGTAGGTGCGGGGCTCTCCGCCACGGTTGCCCGCCAACTCCATGAAGCGGGAGTAGCCATGCTGGACATTGCCGGCGCTGGCGGCACCAGTTGGGCCGCCGTTGAAGGGGAGCGCGCCAGCACGGCGCAAAAGCGCGCGGTTGCCATGGCCTTCGCCAACTGGGGCATTTCTACCGCGCAAGCGCTGTGCGAGGTACGCAAAGCAATGCCCACAATGCCGCTGATCGCCTCGGGCGGTATCACCAACGGCATTGATGCGGCCAAGGCGCTGTGCCTGGGCGCGGACCTGGTGGGCCAGGCAGCGGCGGCCCTGCATAGTGCGACAACTTCGCTTGACGCCGTCATCGACCATTTCCAGATCATCATTGAGCAGCTGCGGGTCGCCTGTTTCTGCACCGGCAGCGCAGATCTGATCGCTCTGCGACACGCAGTGCTGCTGCGCGTTGCGGGGCAGGCATGAGCCACTATGCGGTCATCGCGCCGCCGCTTTACAGTCATGTCAAGGCGCTTCAGGCCCTTGCGATCCAACTGATCGAGCGTGGCCACCAGATTACCTTCGTACAGCAGTTTGAAGCCCGCCCCCTGCTTGACGATCCGCGTATCGGCTTTTATCCGCTGGGTGAAACGCGCCTTGCCCCGGGCAGCCTGGTCAACACTCTGGCACTTGCTGCCCGTCCCTCTGGCCTGGGACTTTTCCGGCTGATTGACGATCTGGCCGCCACTACCGACATGCTTTGCCATGAGCTGCCTGCCGCTATTGAGACGCTCGGGGTCGACGGGGTGATTGTGGATCAGATGGAGGCCGCTGGGGGGCTTGTGGCCGATGCGCTGGGCCTGCCTTACGTGTCGGTTGCCTGCGCTCTGCCGGTTAACCGCGAGCCGGGCCTGCCGCTACCGGTCATGCCGTTTGCCTACGCGACCAGCACCCAAGCCCAGCATCGCTATGAGACCAGCGAAAAAATCTACGACTGGCTGATGCGCCGCCATGCCCGGGTTATCGCCCACCACGCCCAGCGCTTAGGACTAACGCCGCGTCATTCGCTGCATGAATGCCTGTCCACACTTGCCCAAATCAGCCAAACGCCGCCTTCGCTGGACTTCCCGCGTGCGGCGTTACCTGCCTGTTTTCATGCAGTGGGTCCTCTGCGCGATGAAAGGCCCGCTGATCACGCAGAAACGAAGATGGCCTTGCCATCCACGCCGTTTGTATTTGCCTCGCTGGGCACACTGCAGGGTCATCGCTACGCGCTGTTTCGTAAGATCGCGAAGGCCTGCCAGCGTGTAGAAATGCCGCTTTTGATCGCCCACTGCGGCGGCTTGAATGCCACCCAGGTGGCCAGGCTTGAGCGCTACGGCACCACATACGTAACCGACTTCGCCGATCAGCGCACGGCGCTTTCCAAAGCCAGCGCCGTGATTACCCATGGCGGCCTGAACACCGTTGTCGATGCCGTCCAAAGTGCAACCCCGATGCTTGCCATACCACTGGCCTTCGACCAGCCCGGCGTGGCTGCACGCATTGTCCACCATGGCATCGGACAGAGCGCCACACGGTTTGCTAGCAGCGCGATCCTTGCCAGGCGATTAAGCGATTTGCTCAATAACGATAGCTATCGGCTTCGCCTAAGCACCATGCCCCCCGCGCTCATGCAGGCGGGCGGCGCAGCCAAGGCCGCCCAAATTGCCGAGCAGGCGCTCAGCGAATGCCGCCCCGTATTGGCGGAGGCTGCATGATCAACACAAGATGGGATCTTATTTTGGTTGGCGCGGGGCTTGCCAACGGCCTGATTGCCTGGCGCCTGCGCCAGTGTCAGCCCGCGCTTAACGTACTGCTGATCGAGGCAGGCCCCACGCCCGGCGGCAACCATACCTGGTCCTTTCACCATGGCGACATCAGCGCCGCTCAGCACGCCTGGCTCGATCCGCTGGTGGCCCACCGCTGGGCGGATTACGACGTTTTCTTTCCTGAACGGACTCGCACCGTGGCTGGTGGCTACACAAGCGTCACCTCCGAGCGCTTTGCCGAGGTCATCAGCCGAGCGCTTGGCGATCATCTTGTGACGCAGACGCCAATCAGCCGGCTAACCCCTACTTCGGTGGCTCTCGAAGACGGCCGCATCCTTGAAGCCGGGGCCGTCATCGATGGCCGAGGCTACCAGCCAAGCCCGCATCTTACGGTTGGGCTTCAGGCGTTTCTCGGCCAGCAGTGGCAGCTTAAGCACCCCCACGGGCTTACCCGTCCGCGGCTGATGGACGCCACCGTGGACCAACAAGGCGGCTACCGGTTTGTCTATACCCTGCCGCTGTCGGCCACGTCGCTGCTAATTGAGGATACGCATTATATTGACCGCGCCACGCTCGATCACGATCGGGCACGGCTGAACATTGCTTACTATGCTAAAGCGCAAGACTGGGCGCTGGGCACGCTGCAGCGCGAGGAGCAGGGCAACCTGCCGATCACCCTGACGGGCAACCACGAGGCATTCTGGCAGGCGGCCCAGGGTCAGCCACAAAGCGGCCTACGCGGCGGCCTGTTTCACCCCACGACCGGCTATTCGCTTCCGCTGGCAGTGTCGCTTGCCGATATGATCGCCGCGCAATCCTATTTTACGCCGGAATCGCTGTATCGCCTTATTCGCGGTTACGCGGCGCAGTGCTGGCGGCGGCAGCGCTTTTTTCGCATGCTCAACCGCATGCTGTTTCTGGCCGGCCCTGATGATAAGCGCTGGCAGGTGATGCAGCGCTTTTACGGTCTGAACGACGGTCTGATTGCGCGCTTCTATGCCGGCCGGCTGACCCTTGCCGATCAGGCGCGAATATTGACGGGCAAACCACCGGTACCGGTGCGCGAGGCCTTACAGGCCGTTCTCAAACAAACCCCTCGGCTGCGAGCCTTTCATGATGAGTAAAGCAATCGTAATTGGGTCAGGCTTTGGCGGCTTGGCACTGGCCATACGTCTACAGGCAGCGGGCATTCCCACCCTGATTCTTGAGCAGCGCGACAAGCCCGGCGGGCGCGCCTATGTTTATCAGGATCAGGGTTTCACCTTTGATGCTGGCCCCACGGTGATCACCGACCCCAGCGCCATCGAGGAGCTGTTTACCCTGGCAGACAAGCGTCTGGCCGACTATGTCGAACTGATGCCGGTCACGCCCTTTTACCGGCTGTGCTGGGAGTCGGGCAAGGTATTTGATTACGACAACGACCAGGCCCACCTTGAGGAGCAGATCGGCCAGTTTAACCCTTCGGATGTTGAGGGCTACCGGCGCTTTTTAAGCTATTCCCAGGCGGTGTTCAAGGAGGGCTACCTGAAGCTTGGTACCGTGCCGTTTCTGTCGTTTCGCGATATGGTGCGCGCAGGACCGCAGCTGGCGCGGCTGCAGGCCTGGCGCAGCGTTTATAGCATGGTCGCCAAGTTCATCGAAGACGACCATCTGCGCCAGGCGTTCTCGTTTCACTCGCTGTTGGTGGGTGGCAACCCGTTTGCTACCTCTTCCATTTACACGCTGATTCACGCGCTTGAGCGCGAATGGGGCGTATGGTTTCCGCGCGGCGGCACCGGCGCGCTGGTACAGGGCATGGTGAAGCTCTTCCAAGACATGGGCGGCGAGATTGAGCTCAATGCCGAGGTTACGCGGATTGAAGCCGACGGCAACACCCTGCAGGCGGTACAGCTTGCCGACGGCCGACGCATTGAAGCGAGCGCCGTGGCGTCCAACGCCGACGTGGTGCATACCTATGAAAAGCTGCTTGGTCACCACCCGGTGGGGGCGGCGCGCAGTACGTCGCTCAAGCGCAAGCGCATGAGCAACTCGCTGTTCGTGCTCTATTTCGGCCTCAACCACCATCACGAGCAGTTGGCCCACCACACCGTCTGCTTCGGGCCGCGCTACAAGGAGCTGATTGACGATATCTTCAACAGCGACGCCCTGGCCGAGGATTTCTCGCTCTACTTGCACGCCCCGTGCGTTACCGACCCATCATTGGCGCCGCCCGGCTGCGGCAGCTACTACGTACTCGCCCCCGTGCCGCATCTGGGCACCGCTGACCTTGACTGGGAAGTGGAAGGCCCCCGCCTGCGCGAGCGCATCTTTGATTACCTGGAGCAGCACTATATGCCCGGGCTTCGCGAACAGCTGGTAACGCATCGGATGTTCACGCCGTTTGATTTCCGCGACCAGTTGGGTGCACATCAGGGATCGGCGTTTTCCATCGAACCTATCTTGACCCAGAGTGCCTGGTTCCGGCCCCATAACCGCGACAGCCGCATTGCCAATCTCTATCTCGTTGGCGCCGGCACCCACCCCGGCGCAGGCGTCCCGGGCGTTATCGGCTCGGCCAAGGCAACGGCGGGGTTGATGGTGGAGCAGTTGGCCCCATGAACCAGCCCCTGCTTGACCACGCCACCCGCACTATGGCCGTCGGCTCCAAGAGCTTTGACACGGCGGCCAAGCTATTTGATGCCGATACCCGGCGCAGCGCGCTGATGCTCTACGCTTGGTGCCGCCACTGCGACGATGTGATCGACGACCAGACGCTGGGCTTCAATATCGGTACCGCAAGCGCTACCAACGCGCAGGAGCGCCTGGCAAGCCTTGAAGCACAGACCCGCCAGGCCTACGCGGGCGAGCCCATGGAAGCGCCCGCCTTTGCCGCGTTTCAGGAAGTCGCCCTTAAGCACGGCATTCCGCCCAGGCGCGCTTTCGAGCACTTGGAAGGCTTTGCCATGGACGTGCGTGATGAGCACTACACAACCTTTGAGGATACGCTGCGCTACTGTTATCACGTGGCAGGCGTGGTGGGCCTGATGATGGCCCAGGTAATGGGCGTGCGTGATGAAAAGGTGCTGGATCGCGCCTGCGATCTGGGCCTGGCGTTTCAGCTCACTAATATTGCCCGAGACATTGTCGAAGACGCCCACGCCGGGCGCTGCTACCTGCCGTCAAACTGGCTGGCGGAAGAAGCACTGACGATGAAAACCCTAAACGACCCCACCTGCCGCCCCCAGGTGGCACGGCTTGCCGAACGCCTGGTTAGCGAAGCCGAACCCTACTACGCTTCCGCCAAGGGCGGGCTTTGCGGGCTGACGCTACGCTCGGCTTGGGCGATTGCCACAGCGCATGGGGTCTACCGCAGGATTGGCTTAAAGGTACGGCGCGCCGGAGCGCACGCCTGGGACAAACGACAGAGCACTAGCAAACAGGAGAAACTGGCGCTGTTGATCAAGGGCAGCGCACTGGCGCTCAGCTCTCGCGTGACGACACCGGCGCCGCGTCCGTCGGGGCTTTGGCAGCGGCCTGCTTAGCCTTCGGCTGGCGGCTTTTTAGCGTCGCCTCAAGCTTTTCCACCGGTGGCGAGTATAGAAAGCCGAACGACACGCAATCCTCGCGGCTCTTGACCGCGTGGTGCAGCCTATGGGCTTTATAGAGGCGTTTCAAGTAGCCGCGCCTGGGGATATAGCGAAACGGCCAGCGCTTGTGTACCAACCCATCGTGAACGATAAAGTAGATCGCGCCATAGGCGGTCATGCCCGCGCCGATCCACTGCAGCGGCCACACACCGGCGGTGCCCAGCGCGATCAGGCCGATGGCGAAAAGCGCAAACACCACGGCATACAGATCGTTCAGCTCGAACCAGCCGGTGCGCGGCCGGTGGTGAGAGCGGTGCCAGCCCCATCCCCAGCCATGCATGATGTACTTGTGGGCCAGCGTCGCGAAAAGCTCCATACCAGCCACCGTCAGCAGGACGATTAAGATATTCCACACTACGAGCATATAGTCTCCACGCCACACCAAGTGACCGCCTGAACCTCAGGCTGTTACCAATAATCCTAGCGCCTTGCAGCAAAAAACGCTTTCAACAATTTTCTGGATTCAGGCCCCAGCACGCCTGCGCTAATCTCGACCTGATGGTTAAACCACGGCTGTGCCAATAGGTTAGCTTTAGATTCGACCATGCCGGCTCGGGGTTCGGCGGCACCGTATACCAGACGGCTAAGGCGTGCATGTATCATTGCCCCTGCACACATCATGCAGGGCTCCAAGGTAACAAACAGCGTGCAACCCTCAAGCCGATAGTTACCCTGATGCTTACCTGCTGCGCGTAGGGCACGAATTTCCGCATGACCGCTAGGATCGCAACTGGCAACCGGCGCATTACATCCAGCCCCAATGATCTCCCCTTGCGCATCGACGATAACCGCCCCCACGGGCACCTCGCCAGCGTCAGCGGCCAAGTGTGCCTGGTCTAGCGCACGGTGCATGTAAAATTCATCGCTGCGCATAAACGTAAACTCCGCTAAGGTAGCTAAACGATCGTATGAAAGGGTTGCCCGCCGCTGTGGTAGCCCGCTTTCACCGACAGCATTCTATCAAGACAGTCGCAAGGATACCGAGAATGACAGACGCGCTGAACAAGCTGGTAAACTTACTGGAGTTAGAAACATTGGAGGAAACTCTATTTCGTGGCCAAAGCCAGGATCTAGGCTTTCCTCAGCTCTATGGAGGCCAAGTACTTGGTCAAGCGCTAGCCGCTGCCGCCCGCACTGTGCCTGACGAGCGGCGCCCACATTCTCAACATGGCTACTTCCTGCGTCCCGGCGACCCGCACCGCCCTGTTGTCTACCAAGTAGATACGATTCGGGATGGGGGCAGTTTCACCACTCGACGCGTTACTGCCATCCAAAAAGGCCGGCCGATCTTTTTCTGCAGCGCTTCCTTTCAAAACGAAGAAGAGGGCTTTAGTCATCAGCGCGCCATGCCGAATGTGCCCACGCCCGAAATGCTTATAGAGAGCGGCGACGCCAAACATGATCGCTTTCCCGGACATCCGATTGAGTTTCTGCACCTCGCTGGCAATCCTGACAATGGCACACCGGCGGGGCAATGCTTATGGTTTCGTCTTTCAGGCACACTGCCAGACGACCCGGCACTGCATCGACACCTGCTCTCTTACGCCTCTGATTTCAATCTACTCACCACTAGCCTGATTCCCCATGGCATCGAATACCGCGATCCCAAACTGCGCATCGCGAGCCTTGATCATGCCCTTTGGTTGCATCAGGACACGCGCTTAGACGACTGGCTGCTGTATGTTATCGACTCACCCTGGGCAGGCGGCGCTCGCAGCCTAGCGCGGGGGCATATTTACAGCCGCGATGGTCGCTTAGTCGCTTCCACCGCTCAAGAAGGGCTAACGCGCTACTCTCAGGACTAGCCTACCAATCACTAAAACAAATACGCCCGCAAGAAGCGGGCATAATTCAGCGGGCATAGTTCAGCGGACATAAGTCAGCGAACTAGCTAAGACCTTAGCTGCCGTAAACGTCGTTGATTGACTCTAGCGGATAGTGCGCCGGAAACGGTTTGCGCGCCACACCAGAGTCGACAGCCGCTTGCGCAACCGCCGAGGACACCCGCGCCAACAGGCGGATATCCACTGGTGTTGGGATAATATACTCGCGACCAAAGCTCATCTCGGTGCGCTCGTAGGCGTTCAATACTTCTTGCGGCACCGGCTCGCGGGCCAGGTCTTTCAGCGCATGCACAGCGGCCAGCTTCATCTCTTCATTAATACGGGTGGCCCGAACATCCAACGCCCCACGAAAGATAAACGGGAAGCCCAACACATTGTTTACCTGATTGGGGAAATCCGAACGACCAGTCGCCATAATCACGTCCGGACGGGCCTCACGGGCAACATCTGGGTGAATCTCCGGGTCGGGGTTGGTACACGCAAAAATCACCGGATCAGGCGCCATTTTCTTAACCTGGTCAGCGGAAAGCAGCCCTGGGCCTGATAAGCCGATAAAGACATCAGCAGCGTCGATTGCGTCATCTAGCGTGCGCATGTCGGTATCACGGGCAAACTCGGCTTTATATTCGTTAATGCCTTCGCGATCCGTATGAATAACGCCACGGCGGTCGAGCATCACCAAGTTCTCTTTTTTCGCACCGCAAGAAATCAGTAGTCGCATACAGGCAATCGCCGCCGCCCCTGCGCCCATACACACAATCTTTACGTTCTCGATCGACTTACCAGCAATTTCCAGTGCATTCAGCATACCCGCGGCGGTCACAATCGCAGTACCGTGCTGGTCATCATGAAAGACCGGGATGCTGCAGCGCTCAATCAGCGCCTTTTCAATTTCAAAGCATTCTGGTGCTTTGATATCTTCAAGGTTAATACCACCCCAGGTGTCGGCAATACGCGCGACGGTATCAATAAACGCCTGAGGGCTCTCCGCATCGACTTCTATGTCTACCGAGTTGATGCCTGCAAAGCACTTAAACAACACCCCTTTGCCTTCCATTACCGGCTTACTGGCCAGCGGACCCAAATTCCCCAGTCCAAGAATAGCGCTACCGTCAGAAATAACCGCTACCAAATTACCCTTACCGGTGTAGCGATAAGCATTTTCCGCTTCGCGGGCGATTTCACGCACTGGCTCAGCCACGCCTGGGCTATACGCCAGCGCCAAATCCCGTGCGGTTGCGGTAGGTTTGGTCAACTCCACCGACAACTTACCGGGAATCGGTTTCGCGTGATAATCCAAAGCTGCCTGCTTATTTGCATCCGTCATGGTCAGAGTCCAGTTAACATAAAGTAGATAAGTTATTTCAGAATATAGAAAAAAACCAAGTGCCTCAAGCGCGTCGTCAACTTAGAACAAAACGCTCGTTTAACTGAGTTTTACCTTCATATTCGCTACAATTGGGTGTTATTTGCTGTAACTTATGCACGCGCCGCTTATCTATAACGCTTTGCTTATTCACCTATCACAGTAATTATGAAAAATTTTTCCATAAAATCCATGTAAGTAGCTTATCAGAAAATAAAAAACCCACGCCGTGGCGTGGGTTTTATACAAGCACAGACTGTGCTCGCGGTAGGGCTATCCGATGTGGATTAGCCGCGCTTAACAGCAGCGCCGAAACGCTTATTGAAGCGTTCTACACGGCCACCAGTGGTCGCTTGCTTCTGCTTACCTGTGTAGAACGGGTGGCAGTTGGAGCACACATCCAGAGAGAAGTCCTGATCTGACGTAGAACCGACCTGGAAATTAGCGCCGCAAGAACAAGTAGCGGTGACTGTGTTGTAATTCGGGTGGATACCTTGTTTCATCTCGAGCCTCACGAAGCTGTATGCCGCCACCTGATCTCGTGCCAGGCACCGCATACGGGTTTGGAAAAAACTACTAACCGGTTAGCCGCTCTGTCGTTAAGATAAGTCGTTAAGACTGAGAGCGGTCGCATATTCTAGCAAAACTAACGCCGGAGGCCAATTGACTGACTCTTTTTCTTCGCGGGCGCCATCACAAACGCAGGCTCTCGTGCTTAAAGTAGCGCTGCCCTCACCGCTGCGACGCCTGTTCGACTACTTGCCGTCTAACGCGACACCCGCCTGCGGTTGGCAGCCGGGGCTAAGGGTGCGAGTACCGTTTGGGCGGCGCGATGTGGTCGGCGTCGTGGTGGAGATCGCCGACCACAGCGCCCTAGCGCGCAGCCAGCTGCGCGCGGTCAGTGAAACGCTGGATGACGCCCCGCTGCCGGAAGATTGGCTGTGGCTATGCCGCTTTGCCGCCCGCTACTACCAGCATAGCCTGGGCGACACCCTTCACCATGCCATGCCCGCACGGCTACGCCAGGGGCATCCTATGGCAGGCCGCACACAAACACTTTGGCTCTCGCAGGGTGAAGATGCAGAGGAAAATCTCAGCCGAGCACCCAAACAAGCAGAGCTGTATGCACTTTTGCGCCAACATCCTCACGGGCTACCCAGCCGTGCCATTAGCGCCCATGGCTTTACCCGCGACCAGCTATTAGCGCTGGAAAAAAAAGGCTTAGCCACCCATCATGAACATATTCTCACTGCTCCCACGCCGCCAAGTGGCAACTTACTCGCGGCCCCGGCGCTGCCGCTAAACCGTGAACAGGCGACAGCGCTGGCAGCGTTGCATGAAAAGCTTGAGGACTATCACCCTTGCTTATTGGAAGGCGTTACCGGCAGTGGTAAAACGGAAGTCTACCTTCAACTAATTGAAGCCGTCGCCGCCAAGGGCAAGCAGTCGCTAGTGCTGGTGCCGGAAATTGGCTTAACCCCACAGACGCTGGCCCGCTTTAGAAGCCGTTTTCGCGTGCCCGTCGTGGCCCTGCATTCAGGACTCACCGACCCAGAACGGCTCGATGTATGGGAGGCCGCCGCCAGTGGCCGGGCGCTGATTATTATCGGCACGCGCTCGGCAATTTTTACACCGCTGGCAAACCCCGGTGCGATTATCGTCGATGAAGAACATGACGGTTCATACAAACAGCACGATGGCTTGCGTTACCACGCCCGCGATCTAGCGGTCGCACGCGCTCACTACCATAAGATTCCGTTGCTGATGGGCAGTGCCACGCCTTCGCTTGAGAGCCTGCATCAAGCACATTCAGGCACCTACCGACACCTGCGCCTGACGCAACGCCCCAGTCGCCACCCACCGGCTAAGTTAGAACTGATCGACCTGCGCCACCAACGACGTCAGGGCGGCTTGCTACCTGGCGCCATTAAAGCGATTAAAAGCACCTTGAGCGCTGGCAAGCAGGTACTGATTTTTATCAACCGGCGCGGCTTTGCCCCGACGCTTGCCTGCCACGCCTGCGGCTGGATGGCCGAGTGCGGACAGTGCGATGCACGAATGACACTGCATCGTCAGCCCGCGCTGCTAGCCTGCCACCACTGCGATAGTCGCCGCGCCCTGCCGGACGCCTGCCCCGAGTGCAGCAGCGGCGACCTGCGCGCCTTGGGTAGCGGTACTGAACGCACGGAAGAGACGTTACAGACGCTGTTTCCAAAGACAACCATTCACCGTATTGACCGTGACAGCACTCGGCGCAAGGATAGCTTCGAGCAAGTGTTAAAAGAGATTCAGCGCGGTGAGCCCTGCGTATTAGTCGGCACCCAGATGCTCGCCAAGGGCCACCACCTGCCCCACGTTACCTTGGTGGTGGTAGTCAATGCCGACGGAGGGCTGTATGCCGCCGACTTCCGCGCACTAGAGCACAGCGCGCAACTGCTTGAACAAGTGGCAGGCCGTGCGGGTCGTGCCGCCCACCCAGGCCGGGTGCTGGTACAGACACTGCACCCAGACGACCCCCATTTAGGTCAGCTTGCTGAACATGGTTATGGGGCGCTCGCGCGCAATATGCTGGAAGAACGGCGCATTGCCCAGTTGCCTCCGTTCTGCTTTATGGCACTGTTACGCATCGAGAGCCCCAAAGAGGATGCCGCCTTAGCCATCGCGCAGCAGGCCGCCCAAGCCTTGCGCCAGTGGCTGAAAGAGTCTGGCGTAGCGACCCGATGCCTGGGGCCGGTACCTGCACCGATGGAAAGACGCCAGAATCGCTATCATTTACATGTCATGCTATCGGCCCATAAACGTAGCCAACTTCATCTCGCTGTTAGCTGGCTGGTGCAATGGCTGGAAGTAAATCGCGAGGCGCGCAAGGTGCGCTGGTCGGTAGATATTGATCCGCAAACGCTCTCCTGATATCGGCATACCATCACATGGCTTTGAAACTGCGGCTCAATTGCTGATAATAGCCGCTTTACCGACGCACCTGTAATAGGTTCGCGTAAGCACACGCCGCCACCGACGACACCCGGATACCTAAATGAAAGATACGATAGTTTCTCTGCTCGAAGGCGCGGTTACCGCGCTCAAGCACCAAGGCGTGCTGCCGAACGACCTTCAACCTGTGATCAAAGTCGACCCGACCAAAGACAAAGCCCACGGTGATTACGCCACCAACTTAGCGCTTATGCTGGCCAAACCGGCTGGTAAAAATCCACGTGAGTTGGCTAATTCGCTGGTCGCCGCGCTCCCTGAAAGCGACGCTATCCAAAAAACCGAGATTGCGGGCCCCGGCTTTATCAACTTTTTCGCCGCCGCCGATGCCGCCGCACAAATCGTTGCGCAAGTGCTCGACTGTGGCGACACCTTTGGCCGTAGCCTAATCGGCAAAGGTGAGAAAGTGCAGGTAGAGTTTGTGTCCGCCAACCCCACGGGGCCACTGCACGTAGGTCATGGTCGTGGCGCGGCGATTGGTGATTGCCTATGCCGCCTGCTCGAAGCCACCGGTTACGACGTTACCCGCGAGTTCTATTACAACGATGCCGGCGCCCAGATCGCCAACCTGGCGCGTTCTGTACAAGCGCGAGTAAAAGGCTTGGGGCCTGATGACGCTAGCTGGCCTGAGGACGGCTATCGTGGGGAATATATTAGCGATGTCGCCACTGACTACTTGGCGGGTAAAACGGTTAGCGCTGATGACCGCGTGGTCACCGCCAAAGCCGATCCAGACGACCTGGACGCTATTCAAGAATTTGCGGTGGCGTGGCTACGCCGCGAGCAGGATCTGGATCTAAAAGCCTTCGGCGTTGAGTTCGACGTTTATTTCCTTGAATCGTCACTGTACGAAGACGGCAAGGTAGACGCCACCGTTGAGAAGCTGGTAAGCGCAGGCCACACTTATGAAGATGACGGTGCCATGTGGCTGCGCACCACCGACTTCGGTGATGACAAAGACCGGGTGATGCGTAAACGTGATGGCGGCTATACCTACTTCCTGCCTGATGTGGCCTATCACCTGGATAAGTGGCAGCGCGGCTTCAAAACCGTGATCAACGAACAAGGTGCCGATCACCACTCTACCGTCACCCGCGTTCGCGCCGGTCTACAGGCATTGGAAGTCGGTATTCCTAAAGGCTGGCCCGACTACGTGCTCCACCAGATGGTCATGGTTACCCGCTCAGGTGTCGAGGTAAAACTCTCCAAGCGAGCCGGTAGCTATGTCACCGTTCGAGACTTGATCGACGAAGTAGGCCGCGATGCTACGCGTTTCTTCCTCGCCGCTCGCCGCGCCGACTCCCAGCTCACCTTTGATATCGATCTGGCCCGTTCACAATCGAACGACAACCCGGTGTATTACATTCAGTACGCCCACGCCCGGGTATGCAGCATGCTGCGCAAAGCACAGGACGCCGGCCAGCCTTTCGATCACGCCCTGGCATTGGCCAACCTAGCGTTACTGGATAGCGATCAAGAGAAAGCAGTCATTAATCGTTTGGCGCGTTTCCCTGAAGTGGTAGAAACCGCCGCTAGAAATCGCGAACCACAGCAGGTTGCTCAGTACTTGCTTGACCTGTCTGGCGACTTCCACACCTGCTATAACGCTGTCAAAGTGATGGTTGACGACGACACCCTACGCAACACGCGGCTGGCGCTCGGCCTCGCCACTCGTCAAGTGCTGCGCAACGGGCTTGATTTAATGGGGGTTAGCGCCCCAGAGGAGATGTAGTCCATGGCTAGCCCGCGTAAAAAGCCCGCCCGCCGCGGGGCGACTTCGCAGCGCAAAGCGGCCCGCAGTTCAGGCGGCGGCTTTCGTCTGCCTGGCTGGCTCTGGGGCCTTGCTGGCATGGCGGCAGGCTTCTTTTTGGCTCAGCACCAGCACGGCACCGCTCCCTGGCAAGAACAAAGTGAAGCCCCTCAGGCTACAGTCTTACCCAAGCCCGCCGGTAGCGAGGAACGGGCTGCTGCACGTGAAACCGAAGAAGCCGCCGAGCCGTCAATGCCGACGTTTGAGTTTTATACGCTGCTACCGGAAACCGAGGTAATAGCCCCCGGCGTCACGCTGCCTTCCAGCGTTGTTCGCCCAGAGGCCAGCGAAGAGACAGCCGATAGCGATACGGCCTCTGGCGCTGCCAGCGATGACCCTATCGCTCAAGTGATTGCAGCCAATACCCGCCCGGAGGACCAGGTATCAACAGCCCATGAGAATGAAGCGGCCACCAATGCCCCAGGGCGCTATATGCTTCAGGCTGCTTCATTTCGCCAAGTAAGTGATGCGGAGCAGTTGCGTGGTCGGCTGCGTAATTTAAGTCTGCTGGCTGAAATCAGCGAGGTACAGGCGGATGGCAATACTTGGCACCGCGTCCAGGTGGGCCCCTACGAGGATACTCGCGAGTTGAATCGCGCCCAGGATCTAATGAACACTCAAGGTATTGAGCCACTGCTTATCCAACTGCAAAACTGATAATCCCCTCCCGATGTCCTGCGGGCGGTTGATTTTTTATCAGCCGCCCGCATTTTGTTGTGAATGCTTACACAACGGTCGCTCAATGAGTGATCCGCCAGTCATCGGGAGCGCGTCTCCCCCAAGGAGTTATCTCCATGACCACTATTGTTTCCGTTCGTCGTGGTAATCAGGTCGCCCTCGCCGGCGATGGTCAGGTATCGCTGGGCAATACCGTAATGAAGGGTAACGCCAGCAAAGTGCGTCGCCTCTACCGTGGCAAAGTGCTGGCCGGGTTTGCTGGTGGCACCGCGGATGCATTCACGCTGTTTGAACGCTTTGAAGCACAGCTGGAAAAATACCAAGGGCATCTAACCAAGGCAGCGGTCGAGCTCGCCAAAGACTGGCGCACCGACCGCGCCCTGCGCCGCCTGGAAGCACTGTTGGCCGTGGCCGACCACAGCGCGTCGTTGATCATTACCGGTAACGGTGACGTCGTTGAGCCCGAACGCGGCATTATCGCCATTGGTTCTGGCGGCAACTTCGCTCAGGCCAGCGCCCGGGCGCTATTAGAGAATACCGAGCTGTCAGCGCGTGACATCACCGAGAAGTCACTGGCCATTGCGGGTGATATCTGTGTGTTTACCAACCACCACGTGACGCTCGAAGAGCTGTCGATTGACGGTCGCTAATCCGTTTATGCGATCTCCAAACGTCGCTCAATACATACAAAGGTTACCTTTATGACTCAGATGACACCCCGCGAAATCGTTCACGCCCTGGATCAGTACATTATTGGCCAGCAGGATGCTAAACGCGCCGTCGCAATTGCCCTTCGTAACCGCTGGCGTCGCATGCAGCTCGATGACGACCTGCGCCCCGAAGTCACACCCAAGAATATTTTGATGATAGGCCCCACGGGTGTCGGCAAAACTGAAATTGCCCGCCGCCTTGCCAAGCTGGCCAAAGCACCGTTTATCAAAGTCGAAGCAACCAAATTTACCGAAGTCGGCTATGTGGGTCGCGATGTTGAGTCGATTATTCGCGACTTGATGGAAGCCGCGATCAAAATGGTGCGCGAACAGGCCAAAGAGGAAGTAAGCCACCGCGCTGCCGATGCTGCCGAAGACCGTGTGCTGGATGCGCTTCTTCCACCGCCGCGGGGCCAGGAAGATAAGCCGCGCGACGACAGCGGCACCCGCCAGACCTTCCGCAAGAAATTACGTGAAGGCCAACTGGATGATAAAGAGATCGATATCGAAATATCATCTCAGGGCCAGGGTATCGACATCATGACCCCGCCGGGCATGGAAGAGATGACCAGCCAGCTGCAGAGCATGTTCTCCAACATGGGCCAGCAGAAGCGTGAAAATCGTCGCGTCACGGTCAAAGAGGCGCTGGTACTGCTGCGCGATGAAGAAGCGGGCAAGCTGGTCAACGAGGAAGAGATCAAGGCCCGTGCGGTCTACTCGGTTGAACAACACGGCATCGTATTCTTGGATGAGATCGATAAAGTGGCCAAGGGCAGCGGTCAATCAAGCGGTGGCGAAGTCTCCCGCGAGGGCGTTCAGCGTGATCTGTTGCCACTAATTGAAGGCTCTACCGTTTCGACCAAATACGGCATGGTCAAAACCGACCACATTCTGTTTATCGCCTCGGGTGCCTTCCACCTGTCGCGCCCATCGGATCTAATTCCCGAGCTGCAGGGCCGCTTGCCGATTCGCGTGGAGCTTGATGCGCTTACGCCCAATGACTTTAAGCGCATTCTTACCGAGCCTTCTGCCTCGCTGACCAAGCAGTACCAAGCGCTGCTGGCCACCGAAGGGCTCGACGTTGAGTTCACCCCGGATGGTATCGAGCGTATTGCGCAGATCTCCTGGCAGGTCAACGAAGGTACCGAAAACATTGGTGCCCGCCGTTTGCACACGGTAATGGAACGGTTGTTAGAAGAAGCCTCCTTCAGAGGCGGCGACATGGAAAGTCCGCTATTGATTGATGGCGACTATGTCAATGCTCAGCTTGGCGAACTGGCGGTCGACGAAGACCTTTCGCGCTATATTTTGTAAGCGCTTTTATTCCTTCGTACCGTTTTAGCGGAGCGTAGGTGGTGATCAGCTACCTACGCCCTGCCATTTTAGAGGTTTATCATGACTTCCCCTACGCCCACCCGTGTTCATTACCATAAGCAGGCCCGCGAGCTAGAGCTTGGCTACGCCACTGGTGAAAGCTATCGGTTGCCGGTGGAATTTTTACGCGTCTACTCTCCCTCTGCGGAAGTGCGCGGTCACGGTGGCGACACCGCTGTCTTACAGGTAGGTAAAAAAGATGTCGGCCTGCAAAATATCACCCAGGCGGGCAACTATGCGCTGAAACTGCACTTTGACGATGGTCATAATAGCGGCCTGTTTAGCTGGAACTATCTGTATGATTTAGCGGTTAACCAAGAGGCCTATTGGAACAATTACTTGCATCGCTTGCAGGAGGCTGGTGCGTCGCGAGAGCCTGCCAGTATTCAATTCAAGCAACTGTAACCGCCTGCCTCAGCCCCTACGTAGACAAGCCGGGCAGACAAGCCAGGGCGGACAAGGCTACAATGATGCCAACCTTTTAATCGCGTCGGTCCCTACGTCCACGACCTAAGGCCGATTTGCTATCGCCTCGCATACGGGAGCTGTTGCCCAATGAGCCCCACTGAAAAACGCACCACCCACTTTGGTTTCCAAGAAGTACCGGTTGATGAAAAAGCCTCGCGTGTGGCCGATGTGTTCCACTCGGTTGCCGCCCGCTACGACGTGATGAACGACTTGATGTCTATGGGCATCCACCGTGTTTGGAAACGGTTAACCATTGAACGCGCAGGCGTGCGCCCCGGCCATCATGTGCTGGATATAGCTGGCGGCACAGGTGATTTGACACTCAAATTTTCCCGCCTGGTTGGCCCGCGGGGCAAGGTCGTGCTGGCCGACATTAACGCCTCCATGCTCAAAGTCGGTCGCGACAAGCTGATGGATAATGGCGTGGGCGGCAACGTAGAATATGTTCAGGCAAACGCCGAGTCCCTGCCGTTTCCCGATAATAGTTTCGACTGCATCACCATTGCGTTTGGTCTGCGCAATGTCACCGATAAAGATGCCGCGCTGCGCTCCATGGCCCGGGTGCTCAAGCCCGGCGGGCGCCTGTTAGTGCTGGAATTCTCAAAGCCCAACAATGCGCTGCTCTCCAAGGCTTACGACGAGTACTCTTTCCGCCTTCTGCCCAAAATGGGTGAACTGGTGGCTGGCGACGGCGAAAGCTACCGCTACCTGGCGGAGTCTATCCGCATGCACCCTGACCAGGAAACGCTCAAAAGCATGATGGAAGCGGCAGGGCTTGAGCGTGTTGAATACACCAACTTGACGGGCGGCATCGTTGCGCTGCACCGCGGCATTAAGCTATGAGGCTTCAGTCGCTACAGACCCAGAGGTCAGCATGCTGGTAACCCCGACCCTACTGTTGGCCGGTTGTGAACGCACGCTCAATGCCCTACTCGCCCGTGACCCGGCAGCGCCCTCACGGCTGGCGGCACTGGCGGGCAGTCGTTTATTGGTGCGCCTGGAACAGCCTCATCTTGAGTTGGTCATTCATTATCACCACACCGGTCTGGACCTAATGCGTGGCGAAGGCATTGATGAAACCGAGGTAGATGCAGTCGTCGAGCTCACCCCCGAAACGTTTTCAGAGTGGATCAGCGGCGCCTCCATTGAGCGGTTAATGTTTGACGGCAAACTGGCTGTGCGCGGGCGTATTCATCTGCTTGAAGCGACCCGCGACCTGCTTTTCGACTTGGATATAGACTGGGAAAACGAATTGGCCCGCTGGCTTGGTGATATGCCAGCCCACTCCTTGGCCGAAGGCCTACGTCGCGCCACGCGCTGGGGACTACGTGCCAAAGATGAGCTGATGCAGGATGTGTCAGAGTTCGTTTTTGAAGAGGCGCGCCTACTACCAGGGCGACAGCAACGCAATGTATTGCGCGAGCATCTGACCGAGCTAGAAGTAGCTACCGATCGCCTGGAAGCACGTTTTAACCGCTTGCAGCGCATCCTGGCGCAACAGCAAAACGCCACTCAGGAGCCACACGCATGAGCTTGCGTCTGTTGCGGATTAGCTGGGTCATCACTCGCCATCGGTTGGATACGCTGCTGCCGTTAGAGCGGCTGCCCTGGTGGCTCCGGACACTCCTGTGGTTTTCACCGCTACGCTTAGTGCCCATTGGCAAACGTACACGTGGCGAGCGCCTGCGCTTGGCCTTGGAAGCCTTGGGGCCAATTTTTATCAAGTTCGGTCAAATGCTTTCGACCCGTCGCGACCTGTTACCGGCGGATATTGCCGACGAACTAAAACGCCTGCAGGACCAAGTCCCCCCTTTTCCTGGCGATCAAGCCGCCGCCCGCGTTGAGAAAGCGCTGGAAACGCCCCTGACCGTAGCCTTTGCTGAGTTTGACCGAGTTCCGCTCGCCTCGGCCTCGATTGCTCAGGTGCACGCGGCAAGGCTGCACACCGGCGAAGATGTGGTAGTGAAAATTATTCGCCCCGGTATTGATCGTGTCATGCGTCAGGATATGGCGCTGATGTATCAAGTCGCCAAACTCTTCTCCAAAATTCCTGAAGCACGTCGTCTGCGCCCGGTGGAAGTCATTCGCGACTACGAAGCCACACTCTTTGACGAATTAGATCTCTACAAAGAAGCTGCTAACACCTCGCAACTTAAACGTAACTTCAAAGATTCACCGCTACTGTTCGTACCGACGATCTACTGGCCCTTCACGCGCCGCCACGTGATGGTTCAGGAGCGTATCCGCGGTATTCCAGTGGCCGATTTAGAGACGCTGATTGCCCGGGGCACCAACCTGAAAAAGCTTGCCGAGCGCGGCGTTGAGCTTTTCTTCACCCAGGTGTTTCGAGATAACTTCTTTCACGCAGACATGCACCCAGGCAATATCTTCGTCAACTGCGACAATCCCGAAGATCCGCAGTACATTGCCATCGATTGCGGCATTGTCGGTAGCCTGACGCGCGAAGATCAGGACTATTTGGCGCGCAATTTATTGGCATTTTTCCACCAGGACTATTACGAAGTAGCTGCACTGCATATTGAATCCGGCTGGGTGGGAGAAAATACCCGCGCCAACGAATTCGCAGCGGCCATTCGCACTGTTTGCGAGCCTATTTTAGAGAAGCCGCTGAAAGATATTTCTTTTGGCCAAGTGCTATTGGGGCTGTTTCAAACTGCGCGGCGCTTTAATATGGAAGTGCAGCCGCAATTAGTGCTATTGCAAAAAACATTGCTCAATATTGAAGGCTTGGGGCGGCAGCTCTACCCCGACCTAGACCTTTGGAGTACCGCAAAACCGTATTTAGAGCAATGGATGAAAGAGCGCGCTGGGGTCAGCGGTTTATGGGAATCACTGAAGCGTCAGGCACCGGAGCTTTCACATCAGCTACCCGAACTGCCCGTCTTAGCTCACCAAGCACTGAGCCGCATGGAACACGAGCATCGCCAACGCCATCAGCAGGTTGACGCCATCAGCGCCATGCGCGTTCAAATGGCGCGCCACAGCAAGCGCCTCTATCGCCTTCGCCTGGGCTTGATTCTGCTGGCGCTAGCACTGGCTTGGCAGCCCTTAAGCGGGTGGATTGAGCTTCAAGAGTGGCCGGTATTGGCCGCTGCCGCCATCGGTTTGCTGTTGCTGGTGTGGCAATAGCATTACGCATTAACCGTTTATAAGGAATTCCCGTGGACAGCGACTCATTATCGGCAAACAATCCATCGACTAACCCTGCGTATGTGCTGGATACTCTCAATGAAGTATTAAAGCAGCGACGTCATGCCGCAGCGGAAGATTCTTATGTTGCCTCCTTGCATCATAAGGGCTTGAACAAGATACTCGAAAAAGTCGGTGAAGAAGCCACTGAAACGGTGCTTGCGGCCAAGGACGCAGAGCACGGCGGTGAGAACGAACGCCAAGCACTGATTTCTGAGACTGCCGACCTGTGGTTTCATAGTTTGGTGATGTTGTCTCACCTTGAGATGGATCATCAAGCTGTATTAGATGAACTGGCACGACGCTTTGGCATTTCCGGACACGATGAAAAAGCCTCTCGTCAGCCATAACAGCTACATAACAATTCTTAGCGCTTATAGTGGCAATATTTGTAATGATAGCATTTGCATCAACAACGAAAGTTAACCTGCTCGCATGAGGAAACGCATATGTTAGGTGGCATTAGTATTTGGCAGTTGCTGATTGTTCTGGGCATCATCATCCTGGTTTTCGGCACTAAAAAACTGCGTAACGTTGGCACCGATCTAGGCGGTGCGGTCAAAGGCTTCAAGAAAGCCATGCACGACGAAGAAAAAAGCAAAGACGGTGACAAGGAAGATGCCGACCAGCCGCATGCTAAGGTGAGCCATGAAGAGCCAGGCAATACATACGACGTTAAAGCCGAAGAGAAACAGGCCGCAGAAGGCCGCAACGAAGAGCGCAAATAAACCATGCTGGATATCGGCTTTCTTGAACTGATGCTCATTGGCGTCGTCGGGCTGCTAGTGCTTGGCCCGGAGCGGCTGCCACGCGCTGCCCGAACGGCGGGCATGTGGATTGGTAAAATCAAGCGTACGGTATCCGGTATGCAGCGTGAAATCAGCGCCCAACTGGAAGCAGAAGAGCTGCGCCAAAAGCTCAACGAACAGCAAAAGAAGCTCGATGACAGCTTGAAGAAAGCCAAGCTGGACGTAGAGAGCATCGCGGACAGTCCTTCTGAAAAAGCGCCAGCGACACCAAGCGACACTGAACAGCGTGTCGCTAAGGCTAGCTCTCGACTGGATGATGCCCTGAAAACCGTACGTGAAGAAACGCCTCCGTCGTCTCCGGCACCTTCCTCGACAGCGCCCCTCCGCGAGGCGAAAGCTGAACCGGCTGAATCTGAAGAGACTGCATTGAAAAAGGACCGTAACCACCAATGAGTATGTCTGGCGATTCAAAGGAGCCGCGTGAAGAACAAAGCCAAGCCCCTCTCATTGAGCACCTGATTGAACTGCGCTCACGGCTTATGCGTGCCGTGATCGTTATCTTAGTGGTCTTTTTAGGCCTCTATGCCTTTGCCAATGATATCTATACGTTTGTGGCCGAGCCGTTAATGGAGTTACTGCCCGAAGGCTCGCAAATGATTGCCACGGAAGTGGCCTCGCCGTTCTTGGCCCCCTTCAAGCTCACGCTGGTCGTTGCGGTGTTTATCGCTATCCCCTTCGTGCTGCATCAGGCATGGGCATTTATCGCGCCGGGGCTTTACGACAATGAGAAAGCGCTGGCGATTCCGATTCTGGTTTCAAGCATTGCGCTTTTCTACGGTGGTGCGGCGTTTGCTTATTACGTGGTTTTCCCGCTGCTATTTGAGTTCTTTACCCAAACCGGGCCCGAAAATGTCGCGGTGATGACTGATATCAATCAGTATTTGAACTTCGTTCTTAAGCTGTTTTTTGCTTTCGGCGTGGCGTTTGAAATCCCTATTGCTACCTTTTTACTTATTCTTTCCGGCGCCACGACGGTGGAAAGCCTGTCGAAAAAACGCCCTTATATCCTGTTAGGTTGTTTTGTCATCGGGATGCTGCTAACGCCGCCGGATGTGATTTCCCAGAGTCTGCTGGCGATTCCCATGTACTTGCTTTACGAAGTTGGGCTGCTGTTTGGCCGCTTGGTGCGCAAGCGCAAGGAGGAGAAAGAGGCCGCTGAAGAGCAGGAAGCTGAGCTTTAACAACATTGAGCTGTAGCAACATAGAGTAGTAGCGACATGCGGAGTTAGCTATCTGAAAAAACCGCCGCCATCACTGATGGCGGCGGTTTTGTATTTGACACTGAAAGCTACATCAACGGAGTAACTATTTAGTCCATCATCTCAGCGACACGATCTACCAATTTAAAAATACCCGTGGCAGCTTCGCTGATACGCGTTGCTAACATATAGGCAGGCGTCGTTACGACGCGATGCTCAAGATCAACCACAATATCTTCTACCACGCAGCTGCGGTGCAGCCCACCCATCGCGCTAATCGCACCAGATACCGCAGGATCATTACCGACGGTGACTGCAATACCATCCCCCAACAGGCGAGGCACCAATACGGGAGAAATACACATCAAGCCAATAGGCTTGGCTTCTTGGCGAAAACCAACCAATGATTCTTTTAGCGCTTCCAACACCTGCATATTATTACTGGCACTGGCAAAGTCCGATAAATTCTTGGCGACGCCAAAACCACCGGGCACAAACACTGCATCGAAGTTATCAGCCACTAAATCTTCCAGCGGGCTGATCTCTCCCCGCGCTAGGCGGGCCGATTCCTGCAGCACATTACGCTGCTCGTTCTCTACCACCTCTTGAGTGAGATGATTAACGACATGGTGCTGCTCTATATTCGGGGCAAAACAATGGTAACCAATACCTAACTGATCCAGGCGCAGCAGCGTCAGCGTGGTCTCATATATTTCTGAACCATCGTAAACGCCGCAACCGGCTAAAATCACTGCCACCTGTTTGGTCATGCCTATCTCCTTATCCCAGGGTCTGCCGAACGCAATACAGCAAAGCAATCGCTCACTTTAGTCAGTCTAGCGTGTCGCCACAAGACGGCTTTCGCCGCAGGGTTTGGCTGATATACTCATCACAAGCCTTCTGGCACCCTCATTTACAGTCCTTAATGGAGATACCCCTTGAGAACACCTACTCCTCGCCACTTCCCCGCCACGCGCATGCGCCGTATGCGCCGCGATGATTTCTCACGCCGCTTGATGCAGGAAAACAGCCTGAGTCCGTCAGACCTGATCCTGCCGGTCTTTGTACTGGAGGGAGAAAACCAACGTGAAGCCGTGGCCTCGATGCCAGGCGTTGAGCGGCTCTCTATCGACCTGTTGATTGAGCAAGCCCGCGAGGCCTACGAACTGGGCATCCCGGCATTGGCGCTGTTCCCCGTAGTGGGCGCTGAGCACAAGAGTGAACTTGCCGAAGAAGCGTATAGCGCTAGTGGATTAGTGCAGCGTAGCGTACGCGCCCTTAAAGAAGCACTTCCCGATCTAGGTATCATTACCGACGTGGCGCTTGACCCCTACACCAGCCACGGCCAGGACGGCATTCTCGATGAGCATGGCTACGTGCAGAATGACCGCACGGTGGATACGCTGCTCAAACAGGCGCTTTCCCATGCCGAAGCGGGTGCCGACGTGGTTGCCCCTTCCGATATGATGGATGGCCGTATTGGCGCCATTCGCCAAGTGTTGGAGCAAGAGCACCTGCACAACGTGCGTATTATGGCCTATAGCGCCAAATACGCGTCCCACTACTACGGTCCTTTTCGCGATGCAGTGGGGTCAGCTGCCAATTTGGGCAAAGCGGACAAACGGACTTATCAAATGGACCCGGCCAACAGCGATGAAGCGCTGCATGAAGTGGCTATGGATATCGCCGAAGGCGCCGACATGGTGATGGTCAAGCCCGGCATGCCCTACTTGGATGTGGTTCGCCGAGTAAAAGCCGAGCTCAAAGTCCCCACTTTCGCCTATCAAGTCAGCGGCGAGTACGCCATGCACCGGGCGGCCTTTGACAACGGCTGGCTGGAAGCTGACCCCGTCATACTGGAATCATTGATGTGCTTCAAGCGGGCAGGCGCTGACGGGATTTTAACCTACTTTGCCCTTGAGGCAGCGCGGTTACTGCAGCGTCGCTAAACGGCTATGACAAAGATGACAGCCACGTGACACTTATTTGTCATCTTCTCCCCGCATACTGACTAGATCTAAACGTATCCGGCTATGATACCTTCGAGCTATCAACGCGGGGAGAGCCACTATGGACGAACAACCGTCAGATCCCTTACTTCTATCGGCTACTGATCAAACCAGCAGCGACGGCGATATGCCGCTGCGTATTAATCGTACCCCAACCGGGGTGCATGCGCGTGAAGCGCAGCCTGAAACCGACCTCGACGATACCCAGCTCTACTTTAACCGCGAGCTATCCCATCTACAGTTTAATATCCGCGTGTTGGAACAAGCGTTAGATGACGCCCATCCGTTGCTTAACCGCCTAATGTTCTTGCTGATTTTCTCATCAAACATGGATGAGTTCTTCGAAATTCGCGTGGCGGGATTAAAGCATCAAATTGCGTTAGGCGACGACACCACTGCCGCCGATGGCCGCCTGCCCAAAGCAATACTGGCGGAAATCTCACAGGTTGCGCATGCGCAAATTGATCGACAGTATCAGATACTTAACGATACCTTACTACCTGCGCTAGAGTCCCAAGGGCTGCGTTTTCGTCGCCGTGATCAATGGACAGAGGAACAGAAGGCTTGGGTACGATCATTCTTCGATAACGAAATTATGCCGGTTATCAGCCCAATCGGGCTCGACCCCTCGCACCCCTTCCCGCGCCTGGTTAATAAAAGTCTCAACTTTATTGTTGAGCTCGAAGGCAAGGATGCCTTTGGACGCGCGGGAGGAATGGCTATTCTGCCGGCGCCACGCTCGCTGCCTCGCCTAATGGCGCTGCCAAAGGAGTTATGCGAAGAGGGTTTTGCCGAGTACGTGTTCTTATCTTCGATGATCCATGCTCATGCCGATGAGTTATTCCCCGGTATGCGCGTGTGCGGCTGCTATCAATTCCGGCTGACCCGTAATGCAGATATGAGCGTTGATCCTGAGGAGGTCTCTGACCTTGCCTCTGCGTTACGCGGTGAGTTACTGGCACGCCGCTACGGCAACGGTGTGCGACTGGAAGTTGCAGACAGTTGCCCCGATGATTTAACCAATTTTCTATTGCGCCAGTTTGAGCTGGACAGCGATGATTTATACCGTGTCAAAGGCCCGGTGAATTTAACCCGCATGATGTCGGTACTGGGTGATGTAGACCGCCCAGAACTGCTCTATCGGCCGTTTACCCCGAGTATTCCCAAAGCGCTCAAAGCGGGCAGTCTGTTTAGCGCTATCGCCAAAAACGACATTCTACTCCATCACCCCTTCCAGTCGTTTACGCCAATTGAAGACCTGCTGCGTGAAGCTGCCCGTGACCCTAATGTATTGGCGGTGAAACAGACGCTTTACCGCACGGGTTCAGACTCTGCGATTGTAAGTGCACTGGTGGAAGCGGCCAGTCAGGGTAAAGAAGTAACGGTCGTGATTGAACTACGCGCGCGTTTTGATGAAGCCGACAACCTACAGCTGGCTTCGCGCCTGCAGGAAGCCGGCGCGATCGTTGTCTACGGCATTATGGCGTATAAGACCCATGCCAAAATGCTGCACATTGTGCGCCGCGAAAAAGGCGAACTGTGCTACTACGCGCACTTGGGCACTGGCAACTATCACTCCAAAACCGCCAAGCTTTACACCGACTATAGCCTGCTGACCGCCAATAAAGCATTGTGCGCCGATGTCCATAAGGTATTTCAACAGCTCTCGGGAATGGGCCGCGCACGTAAAATCGATACGTTGCTGCATGCGCCGTTCACGCTGCATGAACGGCTGATGGAAATGATTGACCGTGAGGCGCAGATCGCGCGTAAGGGCAAGCGCGGGCATATTATTATTAAGTGTAACTCGTTAACCGAGCCCAAACTCATCAAGGCGCTCTATCGTGCTTCCCAGGCAGGGGTTGAATGCGACTTGATTATTCGCGGTATGTGTTGCTTGAAGCCAGGCGTGCCCGGTATCTCCGATAATATTCGCGTACGCTCGATTATTGGCCGTTTGCTAGAGCATACCCGAGTGTTCCACTTCCACAATGACGGTAAGCCAGAGACGTGGTGCTCTAGCGCCGACTTTATGTCACGTAATATGTTCCATCGGGTAGAAACCTGCTTTCCACTGCTGGATAAAAAACTCGCCACCCGCGTACGTAAAGACCTTGAGACTTATTTGGTGGATAACTGCCAGAGCTGGCTGCTCCAGACCGACGGCAGCTACCGGCTCCAGGACCCTGGTGAAGGCGATGCAATAAGCGCCCAGGAAACCCTACTCTACGCCTATGCATCGAAAAGCTAGTCGTCATGCTCCCCCCATTGCCACCGCCGCAGGGGGGCTCCTCTCTTTTCAAAACTTATGCATAGCGTTGGCGAAGTACCTTAGCAGCTTCCACCATGTTGGCCAGTGCAGGCTCTACTTCCGCCCAGCCACGGGTTTTTAGCCCACAGTCCGGGTTCACCCAGAGTCGCTCGGCGGGGATTTTTGCTAACGCCTTTTCCATTAAATCGACCATCCAGCTCACTTCTGGAATATTCGGGGTGTGGATATCGTAAACACCTGGTCCGATTTCATTGGGGTAAGCGAAGTCCTGAAAGGCATCCAATAAATGCATATCTGAACGCGACGTTTCAATCGTAATCACGTCGGCATCAAGTGCTGCAATCGCGCCAATGATGTCATTGAACTCCGAGTAACACATATGTGTATGAATTTGGGTGGCATTGGCGACGCCTGCAGCACTTAGCTGAAAACTTTCGACGGCCCAATCCAGATAGCCTTGCCACTCGTGCTGACGCAGTGGCAACCCTTCGCGCAGTGCCGGCTCATCAATTTGAATAATATTGATCCCGGCTTTTTCCAGATCCAATACCTCATCTCGCAACGCCAGCGCAATCTGACGACAGGTGGTTTCCCGTGGTTGGTCATCACGCACAAACGACCACTGCAAAATTGTGACCGGTCCCGTCAACATGCCTTTCATGGGCTTGTTGGTCAGTGTTTGGGCATATTGGCTCCAACGCACCGTCATCGGCTTGGGTCGTGAAACGTCACCAAAAATGACCGGCGGCTTAACGCAGCGTGAACCGTAGCTCTGCACCCAACCAAACCGGGTAAAAGCAAACCCTTCAAGCTGCTCACCAAAATACTCCACCATGTCGTTGCGTTCGGCTTCACCGTGCACCGGCACATCGATATCCAGCGCTTCCTGGCGTTCAACCGCATAGGCAATCTCGGCTTGCATACGCGCTTCGTAGTCAGCTAATGCCAACTCTCCTGCTTTAAAGGCGCGCCGCGCAGCACGAATCTCATCGGTTTGTGGGAAAGAGCCAATGGTCGTCGTAGGAAACAGCGGCAATTTGAGTGTGTCCCGCTGTGCCTCTACACGCACCCTGTAAGGCGCCTGACGCTGACTATCGGTGGGGCTAATCGCCGCTAACCGCGCGCCGACAGCAGGTTGGTGGATGCGCGCCGACTCACGTCGAGCATCAAGTGCTCGGGTGGCTTCATCCAAGCGTTGCTCATCGTCAGGCGTGACGCGGTTACCGATTAAGCGTGCCAGGGTGACCACTTCAACAAGTTTTTGCTGCGCAAAGGCCAACCAACTGATTAACTCAGCGCCGAGATCCGTTTCTTGTTGTAAATCCACCGGGACGTGCAACAGCGAGCAGCTCGGCGCTAACCAAAGGCGCTGGCCCAGCCGCACTTTTAGCGGAAGCAGGCGCTCGCGCAAAGCAGCCAGATCGGCCCGCCAGATATTACGTCCATCGATAAAACCAACCGATAGCACCTGATGAGGCCCCAGGCGGTCTATTACACTCTCCACTTGCTGCGGAGCGCGCACCGCGTCAATGTGCAAACCAGCGACGGGCAGACGGGTAGCCAGCGAGAGGTTGTCACCCAGGCCGCCGAAATAAGTGGCCAGCAATAACTTTAACGGTGCTGACTGTAAGCGGTGATAAGCTCGCTCATAGGCTTGCTGCCATGCCAGCGGTAGATCCTGTACCAGCGCCGGTTCATCCAACTGCACCCATTCAATACCTTGAGTGGCAAGCCGCGCCAATATTTCACTGTACACGTTCAATACGCTATCGAGCAGACTAAGACGATCAAAGTCCCCGCCTTTGGCTTTGCCCAGCCATAGCCACGTTAGTGGCCCCGTTAATGTTACTTTGGGGGTAAAACCAGCACGCAATGCTTCATCGACCTCATCAAACAGGCGGCTGGACGCCATGGTAAAGGTTTGTCCTTCGTGCAGCTCAGGCACAAGGTAATGATAGTTGGTGTCAAAGTATTTGGTCATTTCACACGCCGCGGCGGGTTCACCACTGGGTGCTCTGCCGCGAGCCATGCGAAAGGCAGTGTCAAGATCGATATCGCCATCAGCAACTTCCGCTTGAGCGTTAAAGCGTGCAGGCACCGCACCTAACATAACCGAGACGTTAAGCACTTGATCGTAAAAAGCAAAATCACCCACGCTGACAAAATCCAAGCCAGCATCCTGCTGCACCTGCCAATGGCGCAAGCGCAACTCTCGGCCAGTGCTTTCCAGCTCGCTACGCGTGTAGTCACCCTTCCAGTACGCTTCAGTGGCTTTTTTAAGCTCACGCTGAGCGCCGATGCGGGGATAGCCGAGAATATGAGAAACTGTCATGATGAACCCTACCAACGTGAATGATTCACACAGTCTGGGCACCAAGCCAATGTGAATCAAACTAAAGTTACTAATATTAAAGATGAACTAAATTCACCATGATTGAGTTACGCCATTTACGCACGCTACTTGCCCTTCGTGAAACCGGTTCACTTGTAGAGGCCGCCGACCGAGTACACCTGACCCAATCGGCGCTTTCGCACCAGCTCAAAGACCTAGAAAGCCGTGTGGATAGCCCACTGTTTGTGCGTAAAACCCGCCCAGTGGAATTTACGCGAGCAGGGTTGCATCTGCTCGCCCTGGCTGACCAAGTGTTGCCCGAGGTACGCAAAACAGAGCGTGATTTAGCGCGCTTAGCGGGCACCGAGCAGGGGCGTTTGCATATGGCAATTGAGTGCCACAGCTGCTTTCAATGGCTAATGCCCACGGTTGATTATTTTCGAGACCATTGGCCGGAAGTGGAAATTGATATTCCCAGTGGCCACCACTTCGATCCGCTCCCAGCGCTTGCGCGTGAGCAGCTAGATCTGGTGATCACTGCCGACCCTCAGCCGCTTGAGGGCATTCACTACGCGCCATTGTTTCGCTATGAGGGATTATTAGCCGTCGCGCGGCAGCATGCTTTCGCGGGCAAGATATTCATTGAACCTCATGCGCTGGCTGACGAAACCTTAATAACGTACCCCGTTGAGCAGTCAAGGCTGGATATTTTCACCCAGTTTTTGCAACCGGCGAACGTGCGCCCGCGTGAGATTCGTACGGCAGAATTGACGATCATGATGATGCAACTGGTGGCCAGCGGGCGCGGCGTATGCGCTCTACCCAACTGGGCGCTGACCGAATATCTGGAGCGTGATTACGTGAGCGCGGTGAAGCTAGGCGAGCATGGTGTATGGAGCACGCTGTATGCGGCGATTCGCGAAGAGACGAGAGAGGCACCCTGGATGCAGGATTTCTTACGCACCGCGCGGGAAACCTCCTTTGCGGTGCTAACAGGGGTTAAACCGGCGGATCGCGACGCGGAACCAACAGCGTAAAACGCGCGCCTCCCAAGGTAGGGCTGGTATCAATGGTAACGCTGCCACCATGCCCGGCCATGATTTTCTGCACGATCGATAGCCCTAACCCGTAGCCCCCTGAACTGCGGGCACGGCTGTCATCCAGTCGAGCAAAGGGCTTGAAGATATCAGCCCTTGCTTCAGGCGGAATGCCGGGGCCGTCATCCTCGACATCAATACGCACTAGATTAGGCTCATCCCAAAGCTGAATGACTACCTGGGATTTGCCATGACGACAGGCATTACCAACTAAATTCTGCAGTGCGCGCTGTAAATAGCGTGGCTCTGCCAGCAACTCGATTTCAGGACCCGGCGCAAGCCTCAGTGTTAGCTCTTCATGCAGCGGCGATAGCGTATCAATCACCCGTTCCGCCATGGCACGACACTCTACCAATGCCGTCTCAAGCTCAGCGCCATTAAAGGTTTCACTGTCTAGGCGTGCATAGGTAAGGATTTCATCGACCAGCTCATCCAGCTCGGCAATATCCGCATCAATACCTTGTAATTGGCGACGAATAGCGGGCTGATCGGTCATATCCTCGACCATTTGCACAGCGAAACGAATACGCGCTACCGGCGTTCGCAGTTCGTGGGAAACTGCGCGAATCATCTCTTGCTGACCACGCAGAAGGCTCTGCACCTGATTGGCCATGCCATTAAAGGCCATGCCCAAACGGCCTAGAAAATCCCCGCTCTCTACCTTCACCCGGGTTTCCAGGCGGCCGCTGGCGATGCGTGTTGCGGCTAGCTCCAGGCGTGCCATACGAGCTTCGATGCTGCGCATTATTAAATAAATAATCAGGCTAAGAACAATCATCAGCCCAACCAGGAGGGGCAGATGTAAATTCGGTGGCAACGTATCGCCGCGGGAAATAGGCCCGGCTTGCAGCCATTGGGATTCACCCGGCAGTTGATAGAGCAGTACTAGAGAGAGCTTATCAGAAACCAGCTTCGTGATGACGCTGCCACTGGCCAGCTGTATCTGCTGCTGTGCCGTGAGTCCCTCAGGTAACGTCGGCAATAGTTGCAACGGCCAGCTACCCGGGCGTAACTCGGCGATGCGCTCTTCACGTTCATCAGCAGGCATTGCCGCGAGCCATTCGCCCAGCAGTTCAATGCTGCCGTACCATTGGTGCTCTCCCCAATCATCAAGCCTCGCTTGCAGCAGCCATGCATCGCCGGGCAGGCGCTGTTGCAGTAGCCAGGGGCTTTCGTCGACCAGTATTTTGCCTTGTTCCAAGCGAGACCGTTCAAAATAACCTAAGTCAGCTTCACTGATAGGCTGCAGGGTAAGCTGCAACGCCAATTGCTGAGCAAATTGATCCAGCAACACTTTTCGCTGTTCTACAGGCGTGTCGGCTAGCTGTCGTGTCATTAACGACATGGGTAGCGCGGCAAGTTGTTCACGATAGTCTTCGCGGCGTACCTGTTCAATAAAGGAACGCCCCGCTAACGCAATTACAAATACCACCAATAGTGCTACGCCCAGCAACAAATAAAACCGTAGAAACGAGCCATTACTGAGCATCCGCCGCATGATGCAGACCCTCTGAATCATTAACTGTCTTTAACGAAGAGATAACCTTTACTGCGCACCGTTTTGATCCGGTGGGGATGATTAGGATCATCGCCAATTTTGGGTCGAATGCGCGACACACGTACATCAATGGAACGATCTTGTCCGTCGTATTTAATCCCGCGTAAGTCGTTAAAGATCTCTTCACGGGTAAGCACTCTTCCTGCGTTACGGCCTAGCAACCAAAGCAGGTCAAATTCGGCGCTGGTTAAGTCAATACGTTCACCCGAGAGCCAGGCTTCACGAGTAGCGTTATCAATTTCAAGGTTTTCAAAACGCAACCGCATTTCACCGTCCGGTGCAGGCCCGTCGGCACGACGCAGCAGGGCACGCATACGTGCAAGCAACACCCGTGGCTGAACCGGCTTTGGCACATAATCGTCGGCGCCCATTTCGAGACCTAACACCTGGTCGAGATCATCGGTGCGTGCTGTCAGCATCATGATTGGGCCAGCAAAATTGGGCCTGACGCGGCGGCAAATCGCTAAACCATCTTCGCCTGGCAACATTAAATCTAAAATCACCAAATCGGGCTGTAGGGTTAAAATACGCTCGACCCCTTTAGCACCGTCAGCTTCCAGCGTTACTAAGAAGCCGTTCGCTTCTAAGTAATCACGGGTAAGCTCGGCCAGACGCTTGTCATCTTCAATGATCAAAACATGATCTTGATCGGGGTATTCTGGTGTTACAGACTCTTGCGATTCAAGCGCCTGAAATTGCTGTTCCAAATGATCTACCATCCTCTTTATGCCCTCCGCTTAGCTGTTTATTTTTCACCCGCTCACCCTGTATCATCGCAGGCGCACCCTTGTTGGTTCTAAGGATAACTCAAAACTATCAAAACACCTGCTTCTGTCGTTACATTACGCTGATCGACAAATACCTATGGGCCGATACTTGATTCTCACACCAGCGAGAGCTAATGTGGAAGCGCTAACTGTCGACAATGTGACAGGAGGAACCTGCCATGGGAAGTAGCAAAACGAAAAGTGTCATTAAACGTGTTTACGTTCCGACCCAGGTGCGCGACCTGCCCAATGGGGAAAAATTAAAAATCCCTGGGCATTATAAAGCGCCGCCCGGCGAAGGAAACGAAACAAACGAGTAATTTGTGATTTAGTTACGAGTGCTCAAGCTACCAAAAAGGCAGGCCATTGATGGCCTGCCTTTTTTTGACTTAATTACAAGAGTAATTAGCTTTTCAGTCGCTAACCTTTTGGACCAAAAATGAACCATGCGATTAAGCCGATTAACGGGAAAAACAATAACACAAGAATCCATATCAGCTTAGCAACACCACCTGCTCCGCTTTTGGCCACTTTTACAATGGCCCAGATCACGATGATGAGCCAAATTAGCCCTAACAATCCACCTACTTCAATGCCCATAGCAACTCCTTAGCGTGTTGGCACTCATTACAAATTTTCTAATGACATCAATCGCACATTCACAAGCTGAACTCACTGTTCGGGAAGGCTCAACACCATCTCGCCCGCCTGCATTTCAATCGACAGCAAATTCAGAAAGCTCATGCCGAGTAATACCGTGTCGCGCTCCATGCCGGGGCTAATTGCCCCCTGCACATTCTGCACTTTTAAACCGCCTAACGAAACCTCTTCTAACGCTGTGAGGGCACCCGCTACCCGACCATTAGCGGTATTAAACCAAGCGCTGCGCCCAGGCTCCAAGCCTAGTTCGTGCGCTAGATCGGTGGGTATCGATACGTAAGTGGCACCAGTGTCGAGCAGAAAAGTGACGGACACTCCGTTAATACGCCCCGGCGACTCAAAATGCCCGGCACGATTACGTTTTAAGGTAACCGGCTCACCAGCAGGTAACGTATGCACGACATTGGCGTTGGGACGCATCATCTCTTCCAGGCCACCGTGTATCCACCAGGTCCCAACCGCCATTAACAGTATCCAAAATAACAGCATCATAACGATGCTGCCGCGTTGTGCTATTGGAGTTGTCATGTGCGTTGCCATACGTCACCTCACTGAGGTAAAGGTGCCTTGCGATGCTTTATAACGCTTGGCTTTATAACTGCTGGCTTTCCATTGGGCTTTCCCAGGCGAGTGCAGCCTCTCGGCCACGACGCTCATTGACCCTGGCGCAAATCAACATCGCAATAACGAACAGGGCAACACATAATAGAATAGACGCTTGTAAGCCAATCAGCGTTTGCAACACACCCAACATAACGATGCCAAACACCCCCGCTAGCTTATTCGCTAATCCCCAGAAGCCGAAAAACTCTGCTGATTTAGCAAGGGGCGAAAATAGCCCTACCAATGCGCGGCTGGCCGACTGGCTAGAACCTAGACTAAGCCCCGCCAAGCAGCCGACTACGAGAAATACATATTGAGCCTGCCATACCACGTCAAAATGCCCGTTCACCCACTGGGTAACTGCTGGCGTTGCCCAGATGGCAATAATAGCCAATACCCATAGCGCCAGCGTCATTTGGTAAGTGCGCTTGGCACCTAGCTGATCCTGTAACCAGCCAAACCCCAACGCACCCGCAGCAGCAGTGACTTGAACAATAATGAACATAATGTTGCGCACGTCTTCATCCCAACCAATCACTTGAGCGCCATAGATAAACGCAAACGCGATGATGATGTAGACACCCGCCATCGAGAACAGCAGTGACGTCAGGAAGACGGTCAGGTCTTTAAAATGGCGTAGTTCATGCAGGGTGGTCGTGACACGGTTCAGGGCAATATGACGATAAGAAACGCCTCGGGGGTGGGGGGTACCGCGTTCTTTCAGCCACAAGAAAGTGGGGATAGCGGTGATCAGGAAAAAACCGGCGGCAAAGGGGCCCACCCAACGTATGCGTTCAAAGTTATCAGCACTTGCCTCGCCTAGTACTACCAGGGTGAAACCCGCAGCAAATAAACCGCCAATGTAACCCAAGGCCCAACCAAAGCCGGATATTTTGCCCAGCGACTCTGGCGGTCCAAGCTCAGGCAAAAAGGCGGCAATAAACGATTCGCCCATGGAATAAGCGTAGTTAGACAGCACAATCAATAACAGGCCCATAATGACATAGCCAGGCTGAACGAAGAAAAGCATGGCAGTAGTGACCACCGTCGCTAGATAGCTAAATAGCAAAAACCGCTTTTTCTCAGCCCGGTAGTCCATCACCGCACCGCACAGCGGTGCCGTAATAACCACCATGAGATAACTAAGGGCCAGACCGAGACTCCATAAGAAGTTAGCAAGCCGGAAGTTATCGCCACGATCCCCCACAATTACAGTCGTAAACAACTCGCCAAATACCACCGTAATGATCAGTAATGTGTAGGCTTGGTTGGCAAAATCAAACATCGCCCAGCCGAATATTTCACGACGCGATGCGTAATCATCCGTCGCCTTAGCAGTGTTGGCAGCCAGCATTGGTTTTCTCTCGCAGAGGGAGCGGTAAGCCTAGCAGGTGGGACCATCGAGACGCCACGGCTTGCTTGGTCAGTTCAAAGATGACAGCCGGCCAACACCTTTATCACGCTAAATGGGTTGGCCGAAATCGTAGAAAGACACGCAAACGCCCGGCTAATAAACCGGGCGTAAAACAACAGCATTACAAAGAATATCTCGCTTTAGAGCAACCAATGGGCGACCACGGCGGCAAGGCCAATGGTCATGGCTGTTAGCACAGCCACAGTGACTACCCGATCAAGCCAGCGATCAAAGGCAGCCCCTTTGGGTTGCCTTCGCGTCGCCCCATGGCGCCCCTGCCGCGCCATTAGCATTGTCGCTTCATGTGTCGCTGCTCCCTAACCACCTAGCCCGCCATTGAGGGCTTAGTCACTTTTTATTAGTACTGATGATTGATGCTAACTATTAATGCGCCGATTGACCACACTCGGTGCACGACGTAAGCGCTCTTCTTCACCTAACATCTCGGCTTCAAAGGCATCAGCACCCACCGGCGTTTCACCATGGCGGCGATAAAGCTGCGTGAGCATAGCCTTGCGGTCTGCGCGTAGCTCCTGCACCAATACAAAAACCATCATATACAGGATAAAGGTGAACGGCAGCGCCGACAGCACTGATGCCGATTGCAGCCCCGTTAAACCACCCGAGGCGATCAGCGTCAGGCAGATAGCCGCGATAAGCACGCCCCAGATAACACGCTTATACAAGGGTGGATTGATCGAACCATTATCAGTCATTTGCGCCACGATATACGAGGCCGAATCAGCGGACGTGACCAGAAAAATAAAAATCAGCATCATAGCGACCACCGACAGCACGCCAGAAAAGGGCATTAATTCGAACATCTCAAACAGCGCCACCGTGATATTATCCTGGGTCGCCGCTGCCAAGCCGACATCCGTACCGTTCAACTCCATCTGAAGCGCCGCCCCACCAAACACGCCTATCCATAAACAGGCCAGCAGAGGGGGAACAAACAGCACCCCAAATACATACTCTTTGATGGTACGGCCACGTGATACGCGGGCAATGAATGTACCAACAAAGGGCGACCAGGCAATGACCCACGCCCAGTAAAAAATCGTCCAGCTGCTAGCCCACTCATTATCGCTATAGGGCGAAATGCGTAAGCTCATGCCGATAAAGTTCTGCAGATAATCACCGATACCCACCGTAATCGTTTCTAATATCGCCACGGTAGGGCCAGTGAACAGTACGTATAACATTAACCCAATACATAAAATCATATTGAGGTTAGAAAGACGCTTAATCCCTTTATCTAAGCCCGACCAAGTCGATGCCATATAAGCGCAGAACATCACGAAGAGAATAATAAATTGCCACAGACCGCTTTCCGGCAAGCCGAAAACGGCATTTAACCCCCCGTTCATCTGCAGTACGCCTAACCCAAGCGAGGTTGCTACACCCATAACGGTGGCAACTACCGCGAACACATCCAACCAGGATGCATAGGGACGAACTTTAGGATTCTTAGCCGTTATCGACGACAGCACCGAAGAAACTAGCCCTGCCTGTCCTTTACGGAACTGAAAATAAGCAATGATCAAACCTACAATCGAGAAGGCCGCCCACTGGTGTATTCCCCAGTTAAAATAGCTGTATTGAATAGCGTAGCGTGCTGCAGCTTCGGTTTCAGCGGTTCTATCGCCATAGGGAGGATCAATAAAATGGAACATGGGCTCCGCCATGCCATAGAAAACTAGCCCGACACCAAAGCCCGCGGCCAGTAACATGCTTATCCATGAAAAAAACGTATAGTTGGGGCTGCTGTCCTGGGGACCTAAGCGTACTTTTCCGTATTTGCTTAACGCCAAACCAAACAGAAAAATCACAAATCCAAACACGGAAAATAGATAAAACCACCCAAATAGCCCGGTAATGGTCGCCAGCGCCTCCTCTGCCGCATTAGCAAAACCTTCAGGAAATGACGCTCCGACAATTACCAAGCCAAATATAATCACCACCGATGCGATGAAAACCGACTTGCCTCCATGATTTGCCATATAACCGTCCTGTTAGATGAGCATTGTGCACCATATGTGTGCGTGTACAATTAAATAGTAACAGCTGAAAAGGTGAACCGCACAGCACGTACCAGGAGGGCATTCCGAGATTGGTTACGTATCTACGCTATTGCTAAGCAGTGAACTTGCTAGAGCAACTGTGTTCCAATGGATGCGAATAACCGATGGAGGCTCTCATGCCACAGATGAATCGCGACCAACGCAATGCTGCATGGCAAGCGGCTAACCAATGGCGTGCCCGTGCAACACAAACCCAACCCACTGGCTTGACGGGCAGTTTAAAACTGCTGTTCACATGGTTGGCTTTTGGCGCGTTAATGATAGTCGGCGTGGTACTCGGCCTGTTTTTCTTATTAATTGGCTGGGCAATGATGCCGTTTATGCGGCATAAAATGAAAAAACGTATGGAACAAATGCGCGCCCAGCAAGCCCACGATATTGGTGGCGGCTATTCTAACGGGCATTCTCACGGGCACGCTTCCCAGCATAGTTCTGCGCACAGTCGTCCAGGTCATCAGGATGTACTAGAAGGCAGCTATGAAGTTAAAGGTGACCGTTAAGTAACGTGCCGCTCTTTGCGAAGCTGTTTCTTTGCGAAGCTGTTAAAGCGGCGCAAGTACCCAGGTAAATGCCGCGGCTAAGGTTAGCGGCATGACAATCAAACTCCCTAAGTTACCAATCAGTACCAGCGAGGCCACTTTTTGCGGCGCTAGCTGGTACTGCTCTGCCACCAAGTAATTCAATACCGCAGGTGGTAGCGCTGCAAAAACCAATAGCACTGCCGCCTGTAGTGCATTGAGTGGCAAAAGCCACATCAACGGTAACGCAATCACTAACCCAGAAATCGGGCAAAGCACTGCTCCCAGCATGCCCGTGCGCCAATCGCTAAAGTCGATTTCCAGCAAGCGTACCCCTAACGCGAACAGCATAAGTGGAATACATACTCCGCCCAGCATATGCGTGGCTTCCAACAGCCAGCTCGGCAGCGGTAGCCCACTAATATTCGCTGTTAAGCCTGCCAGACTCGCCAGCACAATTGGCATGCGTAGCATTCGCCATAGCGACGTGCGCGGATTCAGCATGTAAAGCCCTACCGAGAAGTGCAGCAGCATTTCGACGATAAACACCACTACCGCAGCGGGAAGAGCATCGGGGCCGAATGCCAATACCAGTAAAGGCACACCCATATTGCCGGCATTGTTAAACATCATCGGGGGAAGAAAGGTTTTAATATCCAGCTTTAGCCACTTAGCCAGCGGCCACACCACAAGCCCCGACCCCAGCACCACAGCAACCGCAGCCGTAGCAAGCCATACGTATTCGGCTAATGGCGCTTGGCGGTCGGCCAGCACAGCAAATACCAATAGAGGAACGAACAGTTCCATATTGAGCGTGTTGAGACTACGGATATCCGGCGTGCGATAACGCCCATAGGCAGCACCACAGCCGGCAATTAGAAACACCGGCAACAGGGTGGCCAGAATATGTCCAATCATGCGGGCCACCCAGCCCTGCTCCATGGGATCATTAGTTGTTCCTGATGACTATTTATTAGTTATCATTAGATGCTGATGGCTCAAGAAAGCGCTGCCAGAGCGCGGTGACTATATCGCGATGATCACGATACGCCTCACCATCACTGAGTGCTTTTTCTCCGGTGAGCGCCGCCCGGTGGGTAGCGCTACGGTAGGCCAGATAGGCTTCACGAAGGCGCTCGGCTTCTTCGGCAGGTAAGTGCCCACTCTCCGTCAAACTCTCTAAAATCCGGATGTTATCGCTGTAAGTAAGTAGCGACGGCGTTTGGTTAGCAAGCGCTAACACCGCGTATTGGCAAAGAAACTCAATATCGACCATACCGCCCGCATCGTGCTTGATATTGAACGCATCGGCGGTGGGTTTGCTGCCGAGATGAACGCGCATCTTCTGACGCATCTTGACCACTTCCTCTCGGAGCACGGATTTATCACGCGCTGTGGACAAGATATCGCCCCGCAATTGGTTGAATTTCTCGGCCAACGTATGGCTGCCCGCCACGACACGGGCACGCACCAGCGCTTGATGCTCCCATGTCCAGGCATTTTGGCGCTGATACTCGGCAAAGGCTTTCAAGGAGGTCACCAATAAACCTGAATTACCCGATGGCCGTAGGCGCATATCGACTTCATAGAGCGTGCCCGTTGGCGTTACTGCAGTGAGCAAATGAATAATACGCTGCCCCAGGCGGGTAAAAAATACCGGCGTATCGATAGGCCGTGGGCCGTTGGTGGAGCCTTTAGCATCGCTATCGTGTAAGAACACTAAGTCCAGGTCTGAGCTATAGCCCAGCTCAATGCCCCCCAGCTTGCCGTAACCGATAATTAGAAACGCCGCCTCGCGGTCGTTCAGTCCCTCCGGTACGCCGTGCTTGCGGGTAATATGCTTCCATGCCATTGCCAGCACAGCATCAAGAATTACCTCGGCAATAAACGTTAAGTAATCACTTACTTTCATCAGGTGCCGAGTACCCGCGATATCCGACGCCGCTACATGGAGCGTCTGAGCATGCTTAAAGACACGCAGCGCCTCAAGCTGAGCCTCTTCATCATCTTCTGGCAAACGGTTCAATGTTTGACGCAGCTCATCTGCCAAACGCGCTTTATCGGCGGGGGTATACAGCGTTTCTGGCGTCAGCAGCTCGTCAAGCAAGATGGGATAGCGCGACAGCTGTTCAGCTATCCATGGGCTGGAAGCACACAGCCGCATCAGGTGTTCAAGCGTCTGTGGATTTTCACGCAACAGCGCAAGATAAGCTGTCCGCCGAAGTACAGCTTCGATTAACGGCTGCACCCTTACAAGTGCAGTATCCGGGGCATCGTTCTCTGCCACGGCATCCAGTAACAGAGGCATCAATGCGTCCAAACGCTCAAAACCAATTCGCTGCATACTTTGCACTTGGCGCGAATGATAAAGACTCTGCAGCCTCTTTAAGGCTTTGTCAGGCGCGTTAAAACCCGCCTCGGCAAGGTGTTTGATGGCCTCTTCCGACTCTAGCTCGCCGCGCCATAGTTGCCGCCACTGGGCCAAGCCAAGTTGGTTATCATCGTTCGCTTCTTCAACATCCTCTTCGGGATCCGCGATCACCGCATCAAAATGCTGGCGCACCCGCTCGCGCACTTCGTCAAGCTGAGCGACCAGCCCTGGCCAATCTTCATGCCCCATGGCGAAGGCCACCCGTTCACGATCCCTATCATCGCTGGGCAGGGTTTGTGTCTGCCGGTCTTCAAGCGCTTGAAGGGCGTGCTCGACATCTCGTAAAAAAGCGTAGTCGGGTAACAGTTCATCAACCACAGCTTGCGGCAATAAGCCCAGCGCAGGTAAGCGATTGAGCGCGGTTTTCAACGACGTCACTTGCAGCTCCGTATCGCGACCGCCGCGGATCAGTTGGAATGCCTGCACGACGAACTCAACCTCACGAATGCCACCGGGGCCGAGCTTGATGTTGCTCTGCATGCCTTTGCGTTTTACTTCGCGATTGATCATCGCTTTCAGCTCGCGCAACGACTCAATCGCACCGAAATCGAGATAGCGGCGATAGACAAAGGGGCGCAAACCGGCCAGTAGCTCGCTGCCAGCGTCCAGATCCCCCGCCACCGGGCGGGCTTTCAGCATTGCGTAGCGCTCCCACTCGCGGCCTTGATCCTGGTAGTAGCTTGAGAGCATGGCGAAACTGCCCACCAGTGGACCACCATCGCCTAGCGGGCGCAGACGCATATCGACGCGAAAGGCGAAGCCGTCGGCCGTCATTGCATCCAGTGCTGCGATCAGTTTTTGACCCAGCTTGGTAAAGTACTCCTGGTGTTCTAAGGGCTTGCGCCCGCCCTGGGTTTCACCTTTTTCGGGGAACGCAAAAATCAGATCAATATCAGAGGAGAGATTCAGCTCACCCGCGCCCAGCTTGCCCATTCCGAGCACGACCAGTCGCTGGGGCGTGCCATCTTTTCGAGTCGCTGGCTCTCCCCAGCGCGGCGCATAAAACTGTTCCAGCCAGCTCAACGCCGCTTCTAAGCATAATTCGGCAAGCTCAGACACCGCCGTCGCGGTATCCCACATGGCATAGCCGGGACTTCGATTAAGATCACGCCAAATAATGCCCAGCATCCGCTGACGGCGAAAACGCCGTATTGCCCTATGCATGGCCTCTTCATCATCGGCGTGCTCTAGCGATTCTTTAAGCCAGCTGGCCAACACATCGCGCCCTGGCTTCGTGTCCAGTTCACCGGCAATATCCAGCTCAGCCAACCACTGGGGATAGCGCGCCAGGGTATCCAGCGCAAAGGTGGAAATGGAGATCACTCTGGCAAGCGCCTCGCGGCGCTGCTCAGAAAGTCCCTGCCAGTTACTTGAAGGCAGCTCCTGTTTGGTCATCTCAGCAATATTGTCGGCTTGCGTTAGCGCTTCGCTCAACCGCTGCCAAGCGGATTGGGTGGCTTTTTGTAACGACGCTGGCAGCGTCGACAACGGTAAAAAATCGTCGTTCACTTGCATAACTACCTCGCTGACAGCGTGTTAATAATTAACCAGCTCTTAAACCAGCTTAGCCAAAGAACTTTTCCCAGCCCAATAGCCCCCACGTAAGGCCAGCCATGATGAGCGACAGCATCACGGCGGCTGAGCCGATATCCTTAGCCCGGCCGGACAACTCATGATGTTCGGTACCAATGCGATCCACCACGTTTTCAATTGCACTGTTTAAGAGCTCGACGATCAGTACAAAAAACAGGCTACTCACCAGCAGTAGCCAACTGATGATGCTGTCGCCTATCCACCAGGCAAAAGGCAGCAACAACGCCGTGATCACCACTTCTTGACGGAAGGCCGCCTCATTTCTAAATGCTGCCTTGAGCCCCTTCCATGAATAGCGCGTGGAGTGAACCAAATGGGTTAAACCGGTATGCCCAGGTTTCATGCAGATCGCCTCACCTTGTGAGCGTAAAGGGGAATCAGTTCGCTAAAATCATTGCATCCAAATCCAGTGATAATGGATCCAGCACCTCGGACCAGCTTAAGTATGGCGTACTACCGTTACCATTAACCATGACACTAAACACGCCCCAACGCCCCTGCGCCGTACGGAAATAACCCGCCGCCGCGCGCACGGCAAAGGGTTGGTTAAGCGTACCGGTTTTTAGCATGACATTGTTCTGAAACGTGGCTGAACCACGCCGAATAAAGCGCATGACGCCGTTAGCTGGCGACTGAAAAGCGGCCACGAAACTTGGAAACAAAGCACCTTGACGAAACATATCCTCCAGCATCACGTTCACGCCCTGAGCCGATGTACGGTTCTCAGTGGTCAATCCACTGCCACTGTACAGCGTTAATGGGCCGTGGCTGGGTAAGCTCTGAACGTAAGACTCAATGGCTTGGCCAGCTTGTCGCAACTGCGCCTGGGGCGTTTCGACCAAGTCGAGCGCCAGCACATCGGCCATATAGTTATTGGAGTAGTTCATGATCCGCAGCACTATTTCTTGCAGTGGCTGGCTGTCGACGGCGGCCAAGCGCTGCGCCGTGCTGGGCGGCTGTGTCGAACTCACGCGCCACGGCTCGCGCACCTGAATTCCCGCCTGGTTCAACATGCCCATCAGCACTTGTGCGGTTTCATCAGCCGCATCGCCCGCGCCACGATAGACGTCACGGGCGGTCGCGTTGGTGGAGATTTGCCCTGTTAGGCGCATGACGTCACCGCGCTCGTCGGTAATCCGCTCAGCGCTAATCTCGGTGCCGCTATTGGCGGGACGGGTGACTACTTGGTTATCAATGGTGATCAGTGTCGTCTGGCTATCGCACATTCCTACACGGGCAGGTTCACCGGCAGTCGCGGCGGGAGCAACGTTAACGCACCAACTGCCAAAATTAACGCCAGCCGAGGAAAGCGGCGCGCTATAGGCATTGGCGACCCGGGTGAGGGCTTCGCAGCGATCCGTGGTAATGCAGTCCACCGGCCCAAAACGCCATTGGCTGACCACTAAAGCGCCATCCACCTCACGCACTCCGGCTAAGTGCAAACGCTGCACCAAGCGCCACAGATTTTCAGTGGTTAGTCCCGGGTCCCCACCGCCTTCAAACACCAAATCACCGCGCAGCACCCCATTTTCGATACTACCTGAGCTGACCAACTGGCTGGTAAAGCGGTGCTGGGGGCCAAAACGATTCAACGCCGCAGCCGCTAGATATGCCTTGGTCACAGAAGCAGGCGATAGCTGACGCTCGGGATTAAGGCTGCCTAACAGCGTGTTGGTGTCTGCGTCTGCATCCAGCAGGCGCGCTTCGGCGCTAATCGAAAAGCCTTTGCCCTGAAGTTGGCTCAGGCGGCTGAAATCAGCAAACAAACTGGTGCTGGCGCACAGTGCCAGCGTGGCAACCACGGACACCCGTGACCAGCGCCGCAAACGCTTAGGCGCAAAAAAAGAACCCATTAAAATACCTCAATGCACATTCATTTTAGAAAACACTTGCAGCATGACAACGCCCGCGACTATTAAGCTAATTCCCAGCACCGCCGGTAAATCTGGCTTTTCACCGAAGACTACAATGCCAACTAAGGTGACCAGCACAATACCCAGGCCCGCCCAAATCGCATAGGCGACTCCCACTGGCAGCGTGCGCAGTACCAGGCTGAGTAGATAAAAGGCGAGCCCGTAGCCAACCACCACGATGATACTCGGCAGTGGTCGCGTAAAACCGATAGAGGCCTTTAAAGCACTGGTAGCAATGACTTCGGCCACAATCGCTAATACTAAATAGACAAATGTCATGTTCGCTCCAAATCAACGCGTAAACGCCACAGCGCTTGGCCACTTTGAGCATACTTAGCCTCGAACGGGGTTAAATAACCACCGTCAGGCACCCACTCAGTCACCATTGCCTGTTTGCCGGTTACTTGCGCCACCGCCAAGGCAAACTCTTCAACATAGAGAGACCAGTTAGAACGCAGCTCAAAGCGTCCGCCAAGCGCCAACAGTGTGGGTAGAACCGCATGGCCATGCCAGCGCATTTTTAGATGGCCTGCCTTGGGGTAAGGGTTTGGATAAAGTAAATAGTGATATTCTGGAGCCCAGCCGGCCTGATAGGCCAAGCGCCAGAAATCGACAAGATCAGCGCGTACCAGCATCGCATTTTCTGGTAGCGTGCCGTGGTTTCGCCCCAAACGGTCCTCGCTACGATCGATGCCAATGACGGCATGCTTGGGGAACTGCGCGGCTAGTTGGCGTGTCGACACACCCACGCCACAGCCCGAATCCAGTATCAACGGTGCCTGGCGATCTGCGAACCAGGCTGCCGCTTGCGCAAAGTTACGCTGTGTATGCTCGGCAATCGGTTTGCGTAGCGGATGCGTTAGCGCCCTGTGCACCCGGCGTGCCAAATCCTGATGCGGGCCTGGCTGATTAGACGTCACTGGTCGAGAATTATGCTGCATGCCACATCTCGGTTGAAAAGCGTGATTCTATCAGTCTTGTAAGCTTGCGGCATGACGCCGTTGCATGGCCGGTGCTATGATCATGCCTTAGATACTTATTAAGCACATCGCTTTGGCCATAGTAGGTTTAGAGCGTTGTCAATAATTGTTATTACCACCACCGCATCACGAGGAACCCGGCTTGTCACACTTACCGGTGATTGTCGGCATGGGCGGCATCAATCCCGCTGGCAGAACCTCTGGCCATCAGGCCTTTCGCCGCACGGTACTTGATGCCCTCCCTGCTGACCAGCAACGCCAGACACTGGAAGGCTTGGCGGCGCTTATGCGCTTAGTAAAGCACTCCGAAAATGGGTGGCACGACAGTACTGGCCAGTCCGTAGACGCCCCGGCACAGTCGCTGCGTGATCAGGTACTTAACCATACCCTGATCCGACGCAATGAAGATCCGCGTTTTCTCGCCCCCGGCCTGCCCGCTAACCGCCAGACCAGCATGCAGTTTGCTGAACCGATGCGCTTTACCCTGCGCCGTCGCCAGTTGCCCGACAACCTGCCGGTCGATTGGCAGGTGCGCGATATTGATGCCCGCGAGGTAGAAGTGATCGTGCCCGCAGGCGTACTGGAGGTATTACTGCCCGATGCGCAGGTACCTAAAGTACGCGCGGCGGCCCAGTTACCTAGCGGCTTTGACCCCGCAAGCCTTTATCGCAGCGTGCACCATCCACGCGGTCTATCGTTGGCGGTATTTGGCGCAAGCGACTGCTTGGGCGCCAGCGGTTTCGCCTGGGAGAAACTTCGTCAACAAGTGAACCCGGATCATATTGCTGTGTATGCGGGTAACTCCATCGGCCAGTTAGACGACCAGGGCTGGGGCGGCTTGCTGAAAAGCCTGGTGACGGGTCAGCGCGCGACATCCAAGCAGATGCCATTGGGTTACGGCCAGATGCCTGCCGACTTTTTGAATGCCTATGTACTCGGTAGTGTCGGTGGCACCGGCGCAGCCTTGGGTGCGTGTGCCAGCTTTCTCTATAACCTGCGCCTGGGCATTGATGACATTCGTGCCGGACGCCGCCGTGTGGTGATGGTAGGTACTGCGGATGCGCCGATTACGCCAGAAATTATTGAGGGCTTCCGGGCGATGGGCGCGCTGGCTGACGATGCTGGCTTGAAAGCGCTGGATGCGCTTGAATTGCTCACCGACAGCGACTATCAGCGCGCCTGCCGTCCATTTGCGCGCAACTGTGGCTTTACCATGGCGGAAGCTAGCCAGTTTTTACTGCTGATGGACGATACCCTGGCGCTTGAGACCGGCGCGGACATTCTGGGCGCTGTACCGGACGTGTTCGTCAATGCCGACGGTTACAAACGCTCTATATCGGCGCCGGGCATCGGCAACTACATAACCCTCGGCAAAGCGGCCGCACTGGTACGCGATATGCTCGGCGAAAAAGCCCTTAAAGAGCGCAGTTTTTTGCACGCTCACGGCACCAGCACGCCGAAAAACCGCATTACCGAATCCCACGTATTCGATGAGATTGCCCGTGCTAACGGGATCAGCGACTGGCCGGTGGTGGCGATCAAAGCGTTTATCGGCCACTCGCAAGGCTCCGCGGCGGGTGATCAGTTGGCAAGTGCCCTAGGCAGCTTTGCTCACGATCTATTACCGGGCATCACAACCCTGGATGCGGTGGCTGACGATGTTTATGCCGACCGTTTGCGTCTTTCACAAACGGCGCAGGCACTCCATGCTGATGCCGCCTTTATTAACGCCAAAGGTTTCGGCGGCAACAATGCCACCGGTGTTGTGCTATCACCGGCTGTCACCGAGCGCCTGCTGACTCAACGCCACGGTACAGCGGCGATAAATGCCTGGAAAGTGCGCCGCGAGGCAACCCGTGAAATGGCGGCAGCCTACCTCACCCAGGCGGATCGGGGCCACTACGCGCCACGCTATCAGTTTGGAGAAGCCGTACTGGAAGGCCCAGAACTGGATATTCATGCCGACCGGATTCACATTCCCGGTTACGATCATGCCGTCTCATTAACCAGTGACAATCCGTTTGGCCGCCTGGATGAGGAGAGCTAAGAATGAGCACTCGCAAGCTGAATATCGCCGTCTATCCCGGCACTTTTGATCCTATCACCAATGGCCATTTCGACCTGATTGAGCGCGGCGCGCGCATGTTCGACAAAGTGGTCATCGCCGTGGCGGCAAGCCCTGGTAAAAGCCCCAATCTCGACCTGGAAACGCGCATGGAACTGGTCAAAAAGGTCTGTGCGTCGTTACCCAACGTGGAAGTCATCGGTTTTTCCACCTTACTGACCACAATGATGCATGAGCAAGGGGCGACCATTATTCTGCGCGGCCTGCGCGCGGTCTCCGATTTTGAGTATGAACTGCAGCTAGCCAATATGAACCGGGCACAAAATCCAGAACTGGAAAGCGTTTTTTTAACCCCAGCGGTGGAAAATTCATATATTTCTTCGACCATCGTGCGCGAAATCGCCAAGCTGGGTGGCGATATTTCTCCCCTGGTGCATCCACAGGTCGCCGAGGCGCTGCGTAACCACTACACTAGCTAGCCAACGCCATTGTTGAGTAAAACACTTGGGTATTGCGTTACAATAGCCTGAGTGTGAACGCCATCTGCGAGGTATGCCCATGGCCCTGATGATTACCGACGAATGCATTAACTGCGACGTCTGCGAGCCCGAATGTCCCAATGATGCGATCTCCCCTGGCGAGGAAATCTACGTCATCGACCCTAATCTATGCACCGAGTGTGTCGGTCACTATGACGAGCCTCAGTGTCAACAAGTCTGCCCGGTGGATTGCATCCCGCTTGATCCTGAACGCCACGAAACCCAAGAGCAGTTGATGAAGAAGTACCGCATCATCACTGCCGCTTAAACGCTTACGTGCGCATCTGGGCCCTCGCCTGGCCAATTATTCTTTCCAATATCACTGTCCCGTTACTTGGGTTGGTCGATACTGCTGTGGTCGGCCATCTACCCGACTCCCGCTATCTAGCGGGGGTTACCCTGGGGGCTACGCTGTTTAGCTTCCTCTATTGGGGGTTTGGCTTTTTACGCATGGGGACTACCGGGCTGGTCGCACAAGCGATAGGACGCGAGAGCGACAGTGATGTACGTAACCTGCTGGGTCAATCACTGATCATGGCGCTGGTGATCGGCGCTCTGCTGATCGTGTTTGCCTCCCCGCTGGTCTCAGTGGGTCTATGGCTGTTAGATGGCAGCGACGTGGCCACCCAATTAGCGCGTGAATATGCCCAAATCCGGCTCTGGTCGGCACCCGCCGTACTCGCCAACTACGCCATTTTAGGCTGGTTTTTAGGCCAACAGAATTCCCGCGTCACGCTAATGATTCTACTGCTAACCAACAGCGTTAATATCGTGTTGGATTTATGGTTTGTGGTGGGCCTGGATATGAACAGCAACGGCGTCGCCTGGGCCAGTGTGATCGCTGACTACACAGCGCTGGCGTTCGGCAGCTATTTAGTATTGCGCCAATTAGTCAGTTTAGAGGGTCAGTTTTTGCGCGAACGTCTGCTCGCACTGACAGCCTATACCGCACTGTTTAACGTCAATGCCAACCTGTTTGTGCGAACGCTCGGCCTCTTATTTGCCATGGCGTTCTTTACCGCCCAGGGCGCCCGCCAGGGGGATACGGTATTAGCTGCCAACGCCGTACTGCTACAATTCATTATGCTCACCAGCTACGCGCTTGACGGTTTTGCTCACGCAGCAGAATCATTGATTGGGCGCGCTTATGGCCGCCAGGATTGGCGCGAATTTGCCGCGACGGTGCGTGGCGCCGCCCGCTTTTCATTCTGGACAGCTGCCGCTGCCGCCTTGCTGTTCGCGGTGGGAGGGAATGCGCTGATTGCGCTGCTCACCGGTCTTGAAGAAGTGCGCATGACCGCAGCACAGTATTTGCCATGGATGGTGGTCATGCCGTTAATTGCGGTATGGAGCTACTTGCTTGACGGCGTGTTTATCGGCACGACGGCAGTGCGTGAAATGCGTAACAGTATCTTTATCGGCTTGGCTGCCTATTTGCCCGCCTGGTGGTTAACCCAGGGGCTCGGCAACCATGGCCTATGGCTTGCGTTTATGCTGTTTACGCTAGTTCGCTCAGCGGTACTGATTTACTACTATCGCCTTTACTACCATCGCGCTCACCGGCTACCTCACTGGCGCTAAAACAACACGTAGAGTAACAACTGCGCTAAGGTGGGATTCAGCGGGCAGTTTCAACGTGAAAAACAGCGCGCTCGCCCGTATATTAGCTATGCACTTTCTAGACACTGACCAGGCACTTTCTAATAATGAATAAAGAGAGCATCCCATGCTTAAAATGATCTCAAAACCAGCGGTAAAGCTGGTGGAGCGCTACCTACCCGACCCGTATATTTTCGTTCTACTGCTAACGTTAATTGCCTCGGTTGCCGCCATTGCCATTGAACGCCAAACACCATTAGCGGTGCTACGTTTCTGGGGCGATGGTTTCTGGGGTTTGCTTACCTTCTCTATGCAAATGCTGCTAGTGCTGGTCACTGGCTTTATGCTGGCTAGCTCTCCGCCGGTAAAACGCATTCTGCAAAAAATCGCCGGCACCGCTAAAACGCCGGGTGGCGCCATCATCCTAGTCACGCTGGTTTCCTTGGCGGCCAGTTGGATTAACTGGGGGTTTGGTCTCGTTGTCGGCGCGTTGTTTGCTAAAGAGTTGGCCCGGTTGATACGCGTTGACTATCGTCTACTCGTTGCCAGTGCCTACTCGGGCTTTGTCGTGTGGCACGGCGGCTTGGCAGGTTCGATACCGTTGACCATCGCCACCGAAGGCCATTTCACCGCTGACCAGATTGGCGTCATTAGCACTGGTTCGACGATTTTCGCCTTCTTCAATCTCGCCATTGTGGTCTGCCTGTTTATCTCCATTCCGCTGGTCAACCGTATGATGCTGCCGGATGAAAAAGATAGCGTCTACGTCGACCCCAGCCTGCTCAATGATGAGCCAGAGCCGGTTGGGCGCCTTACTCGGCCAGCAGAACGCCTTGAGAACAGCTTAACCCTCTCCCTGTTGGTAGGGGTGCCAGGATTGCTGTTCTTGCTGGATCACTTTTTGCTACGCGGCGGCGGTTTGAATCTTAACGTCGTCAACTTCCTATTTCTGTTCTTAGCCATTGTGCTGCATCGCACGCCACGCAATCTGCTCTATAGCTTGAACGAAGCGATTAAAGGCGGTGCTGGTATTGTTATTCAGTTCCCGTTCTACGCCGGCATCATGGCAATCATGGTCCAATCCGGGCTGGCAGAAAGTATGTCCGAGTGGCTGGTATCGTTTGCTACCGCCACGTCGCTGCCCTTCTGGTCGTTTATCAGCGCAGGGATTGTGAATCTTTTCGTCCCTTCCGGCGGGGGCCAGTGGGCCGTTCAGGCGCCGGTAATGTTACCTGCCGCTCAGGCGCTAGGGGCTGACATTCCACGAGTGGCCATGGCGGTAGCCTGGGGCGACGCCTGGACCAACCTGCTGCAACCCTTCTGGGCATTACCCGTGCTCGCGATTGCCGGGCTTAAGGCGAAAGATATTATGGGCTTCTGTCTCATACAGCTGTTTATTACCGGCATTATCATTTCAGTCGGCCTAGTCTGGTTTTAAAAAACACCTAATCGCTGCCTGCCGCTTGGCTTCCCCTGCCTGACGGCAGGCAGTGTTAGTAGAGGAAAGACCGCATGTCCGAGACGGGAAGCAACACCAGCGCCGCAGTCAGCACTGCTCTACCTGGTCAGCATGAACTCTCTATGACCGTTCTGATGACACCCGACATGGCGAATTTCAGTGGTAAAGTGCATGGTGGGGCTATTCTTAAAAAGCTCGATGAAGTTGCGTTTGCTTGCGCCAGCCGCTACTCGGGCCACTATGTAGTGACGCTATCGGTCGATCAGGTGTTGTTTAAACAGCCGATTCATGTCGGTGAACTGGTGACCTTTTTAGCCAGCGTCAATCATGTGGGGCGTTCGTCGATGGAAGTTGGCATTAAGGTGGTCGCCGAAGATATCCGCAATAAGCTGATACGCCATACCAACAGCTGCTATCTCACCATGGTCGCGGTGGACGCTGATGGCAAGCCTGCCAGCGTTCCACCGCTCAGATTGGAAACGCCGCTGCAGAAACTACGGTTTGAAAAGGCTGCGCTACGCAAGAAGTTACGCAAACAGGCGGAGAGAGAAGAACTGCTGACCCAGCAACAACATCAGTCGCAGGCTCAGGTATAACATCCCCCAACCACTAGGAGTTCGCATGCTAGCCAGGGAACGCTACCCGCGCTTACCTAAAGCGGTTGAATATGCCCATATTGGTTGGGATTTTTTTATTTTAACCCTCGTTGTGATTAACCTTGCTCTACTGCTGTTTGATTCGCTGTTTCTACTGGGCCCTGTTAACCAGGGCATTGCCAGCATCGCCCCCGGCTTTCATGCCTTTTACGATGAAACGATCCATAGCCGTTTCATCGCCATCGACTTAGTGTTTGTCAGCTTTTTTATCGCCGATGTACTGCTAGGTTGGTCAATTGCGATTGTCGAACGACGCTACCACCGCTGGTTCTTTTATCCCTTCGTACACTGGTATGACGTACTAGGCTGTATTCCTCTAGCAGGCTTCCGCCTGCTACGTATTCTGCGTGTCGTATCGCTACTTCATCGTCTACACCGGCTGGGCTTAATTGACGTCACCCGCTGGGATATTTATTTATTTTTTGCCAAGTATTACGACATCCTGCTCGAAGAGCTTTCCGACCGTATCGCCTTAAAGCTCTTGGGCAATGTTCAGCAGCAGATCCGCGCGAGCGACTCGCTTACCGAGCGGGTCATCGACCGGGTAGTTATGCCCCGCAAAGCGCAGTTGATTCATGAGATCGCTCAGCGGTTGGAGAGCACGATTGGAAAAGCCTACCAAAATAATCGCCAATCCATCATGGCGGCGATCAGCGACTTGGTAAACCGTACATTGCGTGAAAGCCCTGAGTTCCAAAGTCTCCGCCGCCTACCCATGGGGCAGCAGGCAAGCAATGCAATGGAGTCATCACTAAGTGGGGTTGCCCAGCGGATGGTGGATGAGCTCCTGCTAGGCATCCACTCGGATGAGTTTAAGAAATTAGTTGAGCGCACTGCCGGCAACGGCTTCGATACTTGGCTTACAGTGGACGAAGGCAGTAATCGGATTACCGAACAAATGCTGTATGACATTCTTGAAATGCTCAAAGAGCAGGTCAATCGGCAACGTTGGAAAGACCGCTATGATTAGTGATTAGCAAAGCCTCATTCATTAGCTATTCAAACACGACACAACCCTGCCCCTTCACTTCGTATGGATACAATCAGATGAATAGCGAATGGTTACTCCTAGGCCCTGCGGCGCTCTATATGATGTCAATGACGCTTACGCCTGGGCCGAATAACCTAATGCTGACCGCTTCTGGCGCCAACTTTGGCTTTAAGCGCACGCTACCGCATATGTGGGGAATTCTAGGCGGCTGCTTTTTGCTATTTGCGGGTATCGCACTAGGCCTAGGCGTACTGTTTGAACGTTATCCCGCTATTCAAACCACATTACGCTGGGCAGGCAGTGCCTATTTACTCTACTTGGCGTGGAAAATTGCCAGTGCGCCACCGCCCAACCTGAAAGCCCGGGAACATAGCGTACCGTTTACGTTTTGGCAGGCGGCAGCCTTTCAGTTTGCCAATCCAAAAGCGTGGGTAATGGGGCTTGCCCTGATGGCAGGTTTTTTACCCGAAAGTGGTCAGCCAGTGGTGAATGCGTTGGTTTTGGCGGGATTTGCTGAGGTGGTAGCACTGCCATGTATCGCTTTATGGGCGGCCTTTGGCACAGCCATTGGGCAGTGGATCAAAAGCGACGGCGCATGGCGGGCGTTCAATATCACTATGGGGATACTGACCGCCTCCTGCGTGGTGCTGATATTGCGCTAGCGAGCTTAGTCTATTGCGCTAGAGAGCTTAGCCGCAGCGTAACGCCTCAATAGTGTTCTGATCATTGATATGAATATTCAAACGATCCGGGCGATGATCCATGGTCGCCATGTCGCCTGGGCGAAGTACACGCACTTGACGAGCGCCGCTATCGCTTTGTAATTGAGAAACCTTCGCCTCATCAAAGGGCTGACCTATCGCCTGTTGAATAGCGTCTAGGTCACAGGCAGCATGCGATTCATTATTGGAGTCGTTCGGCGCTACCGTTGGGGGCGGCGGTGCTGCATCAACATCATCGTTCGCTGGGGAGATCGGCATCTGCGAGCTAACGCAAGCTGTTAGCAAAAACGTGCAGGCGCTTACCAGGACGAGCTTGGGCAGAGTAATACGGGACTTCATCCTTGAGCTTCCTAAAAGTAACTTCCTAAAAGTAGGTTGTTAAAACGTTATAAAACCTCAGGGACCAGACGTAAATCTGGTCCCTGAGATACCGTTTATCTTTGCAGTCTTAATTATTCAGCTGCATCCTGAACGGCTTGGCCGCCTTCTTCGACATCCTGGCCAGCGCCAGAAATAGTATTGCAACCGGTTAGAACACCGGCGGTCATCAGCAGCATAAAGCTCATGGCTAATAATTTTTTCATTTACGTTCTCCTTAACGATTTATTCAACATCGGAAACTCCACTGGCAACCTTCATTGCCGCTTGGGAGTTTTTTCAGGGTAACAGCGTTTTCGTCATCGTGCTCGCTTTCCCCTACTTCACTTTGTAATTGCTATGCTATCAAACTTCTATCCAAAATGACGGGAGCCTTCTACTTGAACGATTTCACCCTTGATAAACGCCTTGCGGCTGACACATTTCCCGTAACGGACCTACCTCTAAGCCAGGTATTACTTATGAACGATGCGCGCTACCCTTGGGTTATTCTGGTACCGCGCCACGCCTCAATTAGCGAAGTGTTCGAGCTTTCTATCACCGACCAGCAGCAACTATGGCGTGAAGCCACCCAGCTAGGCGAAGCCATGAAAACAGCGCTGGGGGGAGACAAAATCAATATTGCCACGTTAGGCAATGTTGTCAGCCAACTGCATGTACATGTCGTTTTACGGCGGCATACAGACACCGCTTGGCCTGCCCCTGTATGGGGTAATGGCAAAGCAGAACCCTACGATCTAAATGGTCAGGCGCAGTTGCGTGACCAACTGCTGGCGCTCATTGATGGGCTTGATATCTAGCTTAGCCGCTACCCAGTGAGTGGATGACGTTGCTGAGCAGGCGGCTCATTTAGAAGTGGCCCACTCGCAGGCTGCGCAATGCCCGCGATGCTAAGTGAAACACCTAGAATCACAATCAGCGCACCACCCGCTAACGCCACCCAGCCGGTGACTTTTTGCACACTGCGCTGACTATGCTGTTGCTTGGTTAAGCGCCGCTGAGCCCAACCGCGGGCTAAAATACTGGCCAATGCGAGTGCCGAGACGGTGATGCCCGTGCCTAGCGACATTGCTAACACAGAGGCCATGCCTACTTCGAACTGGCCCAGTAGACTGGCAGCTCCCAGCATCAACACCGCCCCGCTACAGGGACGCATGCCAATGGCGCCTACGGTCATTATCGCCGTTCGCCAATCTAACGCCTGCTGAGGTTTAATATGATGCGCGCCACCGCAACAGTGGCTGTGCTCCTGGCTGTGGCTGTGGCTGTGGCTGTGGCTGTGGCTGTGGCTGTGGCTGTGGCTGTGGTCATTACGATGGGCCTGATAGGCTGCGCGCAATTGCTTAACGGCTCGCCAGCATAGCCACCCCCCTAGCGCGGCGACTAGCAGAAAACTAGCCTGCTCCACCCAGGCAACGCTGCCCATGGCTTGTCGGGTTATCCAACCTAAGCCATAAACCAACACGACGACCAGCAAAATAGCGGTAATGCCCTGCAGTAGAGAGGCGGCAAAAGAGAGTCCTAGAGCGCGTTTGACCGCGCCACCATGGGTGGCCAAATAGGTCGCCAGCACGGCTTTACCGTGCCCTGGCCCAGCTGCATGAAATACGCCGTAGGCAAAGCTAATGCTTAACAAACTCACCCATGTCGCCATCGTAGGAGTACGTGACAATTCGGTAATCGCCAGGGTCAACGAGCGATGCAGATCGCGCTGCCACCCGAGCAGCTGATAGCTCACGCTCTGAAACCCGCCTTGCCAAACGATAATAATCACTGCTGCGACGAGCAGCAGACCCAGCATTAACCCTAGGTGACGTGTAAAGGAGCGTGTTAAGGACATCTTACCGTTCCACTGAGAAAACTGTTACAAGGTAACATAATTATAAAATAACGCGGCAACGACATTTCCGAACAGCGCCTAACGACAATCAATTTGGCCGGTTTCTGCAAAATAGCGCCCCAAGCCTGGCTCACCACTTTCATCCTTATCGAGCAACGCCGCTTGCATCACGACTTCTGGGTCAGGGTCAGCGGGAAGAATAGCGAGCTCACAGGCAGGCTCGCCGTTATATATCAGCGCATCATCCCGCGGCTGACCGTCTTCCTCTTCATGGACTACTTCGATGTAGTAGGTGGGGTCAAACACTTGATAGCTAAGTAGCGAGTCTGTCAGCGGCTGAGGCGTTTCCAGAGGCAGAATAAACATAAAGATGAGCCGCCCATCGCGCTCCATAGCGGTATATTCGATGACCTCCCCCAACGCCTGGGGCGCATTGTTGATGCGCACTTCGGTTAAATAATGTTGTGTAGCAAGATTATCGCGTATCTCTTTGCCCAACTGATCAAGCCCCTCTTCGAGACTTGCGCCCTCGGCCTGCTGTAGTTCCTCAAAGACAACCAAGCTATAGAAGGGGTCCATTCGCCACGTTTGATGCAAGCTGCTCACCAACCCCTGATCATCGGTGATGACCCGGACACTCAAGTCGATCCAGCCGTGAGGGTGGGCATGAGTGTTAGGACTGATCAGAAAGCTACTCATCGCCAATACAAATGCTACTGAAATACTCGTTTCTCTCATGGCGCGACGCCCAACTTATGCTGTAAGGCGACAAGCCACGGATCTAACAAATAGGGCGGCAGGGGCTGATTCCCACGTAGTGCTGACACACGCACGCGGCTACCGCTGCCCTCTTCGCTCACCTGTAGCTGTAGCTGATACTCCGGCCAACGAGCAAGCGATGCCTCAGCGCGCCCCAGCGAAAGATCCGCATGGCGAACGACGTACCCCTGCTCCATCATCAACTCAACCGCTTCGTGGAAGGTCTGCTGTGATGGGGTAGCATAAACCAACTCACGCGGCTCTACGGGAGCTGTGGAAGCACACCCGCCCAACCCTCCGATAATTCCGATTATTAACCAATGGCGAATATTCATAATGGACTCCCGTTGGTCGGCACAGCTTGGGCAAAATCAGTCTGAAAGCGCTGGCAGAAGTCGTCATTACTGGCGCTGTAGGATTCGCGTAGATCCCCCCACTGATCGAAGCGGCGGATATCACGGGAAATGCGTATATGGGCATCCTTGACCAATAGCGACACACGCTCCACTTCCACCGGCTGCTGCCCAACGCCACCACCAAAGCCAATACCGCCTATGCCAAGGCCCACACCACCACTTCCAATGCCCAAACCACCGAACAGGCGCATGCCACTTCCATAGCCGTAGGCGTTATCGTAGGGATCGTAGTAACCATGCAGCTCCCGTTCACGGCTCGCACTGACCAGCCCTAAAGCCGTATCGGTAGTATCCAAGCTAAATCCCCATTCGGTCAGGAGCTCAACGCTGGTTTCTAACGCCTGTTCATCGGAGGTGGGGAAATAGCACGCAGCCGCTGGCGCTGGCTCCGCTTGAGGCAGCCGATCAGGCACCACCTGGCAGCCAGCAAGCACAAGCAGGCAGGTTAAACTTATCGGTATCGACTTCATGTGAGTTCCTCTAACGGACGAGGCCGCTGGTTTGCCGATGATTAGGGCGCTAAGCTCGCCAAAGGTGGCCGGAATGAATGACACTATTTTAGTAGCTCTGTTTTAAAGATACTGTTTTAAAGGTTCTGTTTTAAAGACTCTGTTTTAAAGACCCTGTTTTAAAGACCCTGTTTTAATGAAAATGTTTTGAAACAAATATTTTGCGGAGACCATGCCAATGAATGTCCTGCTTTGCCCCGACAGCTTTAAAGATGCACTGAGCGCACAGGATGCCGCCAGCGCCATGGCGCGCGGTGTTAAAAGCGCCGCACCAGATGCGCAGGTGCAAATCTGCCCTCTAGCTGACGGCGGTGAAGGCAGTTTAGATGCATTGATCGCCGCGACAGGCGCCGAGCGTCGCCAGCTAGCCGTGCAAGATGCCCTGGGGCGCCCTCGTCAAGCAACCTGGGGCTGGCTGAGCGACCAGCGTACCGCGTTTATTGAATTGGCAGAAGCCAGCGGTTTACAGCACCTTGCAGCCGATGAGCGCAATGCACTGCACACCTCCACCTTTGGGGTCGGGGAACTGCTGCTGGCAGCGCTGGACCAGGGCGCTGAAAAAGCGCTTTTACTGCTCGGCGGTAGCGCCACCAATGATGGCGGTGCCGGTATGTTGCAGGCACTCGGCGCCCGCTTTTTTGATCAAAACGGCAACGCACTACCCCCCGGCGGCGCTGCGCTTTGCCAACTGGCCTGCTTGGAGCTTGACGGGCTAGACCCGCGCTTGGCCCGACTCACCCTGGAGGCGGCGGTTGATGTTGATAACCCACTGTTAGGAGAACGGGGTGCCAGTGCGATATTTGGCCCACAAAAAGGCGCTTCACCGGAAGACGTTGAGCAACTCGACCGAGCGCTTAGCCACTTCGCCGATATCAGTGCTCAGCTATTAGGCGACGACTACCGAACGCTGCCAGGTGCAGGGGCGGCAGGTGGGATGGGGTTTGCTGCAAAAGCATTTTTAAATGCGACGTTAAAACCCGGGATTGAAATGATTATGCAGCAAGCCAACATGGCCACGCTCTTGGCCCGCGCCGACCTAGTGATTACCGGCGAAGGTCGCCTGGATGGGCAAAGTTTGGCGGGTAAAACACCAATCGGTGTTTCTCGCGCTGCGCAACGCTTTAACAAACCCGTGATCGTGCTGGCGGGCAGCCTTGGCGATGGCTGGCAAGCCTGTTTTGATGAAGGTGTGACGGCGGCTTTCGCGTTGGCCGATGGCCCTATGACGTTAAACAATGCGCTACCGCGTACCGCCGAGCTACTCGAAGCGCGCTGTGAAAGTTTGCTGCGCCTATGGGTACATAAACCTTGAAAAACGCGCAGGCCTTGAAAAAGAGGCTTAGCGCCAGCATCTAACGAATAATCGCCCGTTAAAGACAGATGCCTAATGGCGTCGCACTATGGCGGCAATGCAAAAAACCTGTTTTGCATTGCACCAAAGACACCCTATTCTGAAAAGCTGTACTGAAGAACGATGTTGGAAACACGCACTAACCGCCGCATACTGTGGCACAACGAGGGAGCAGGATATGACTGATACCAATAGCATTGGTCTACATGAAGGTAGCGCTAGTCAACTCGCCGAAAAGCTTAACCACCTGCTGGCCAACTACCAAATTTTCTACATGAACGTGCGCGGCTACCACTGGAATGTCAGGGGTAACGACTTTTTTGAGCTGCACGCCAAGTTTGAAGAATTTTACACCGACCTTCTGACCAAAGTGGACGAGGTTGCCGAGCGTATCCTTACCCTAGGCCATAAGCCGGTACACGCTTACAGTGACTACGTAACGCTGTCGCGCATCCAGGAAGATAAAGATGTCCACGACGGCACCACCTGTGTAAAAGGCGTGCTTAAAGGCTACCAGACAATCATCGAGCTACAGCGCGAACTGCTGGCGCTGGCTTCTGACGCCGATGATGAAGGCACCGCGGCTCAAGCCGGTGACTACATTCGCGAGCAGGAAAAAACGATCTGGATGCTTAACGCCTATTTAAGCAAATAAGGGCTAAGCAAATAAGTGTTAAGTAAATAAGCGCACTTTTATGGCGTAAAACGGCACCGTCTAGGTGCCGTTTTTGTATTCGCCAGGGAGAGCTAGCGCTGACCAGCAAGATCCTCAATCAATGCCCGCAGCATTAACCAAAACTCCTCAACCGAGGCTAATTCAACCCGCTCGTCCGGTGAATGGGCGCCGCGAATTAGCGGACCAAACGAGATCATATCCAAGTGCGGGTACTTGCTACCTAAAATGCCGCATTCAAGCCCGGCATGAATTACCTTTACCTCTGGCTCATGGCCCAACAGCGACGCGTGGCGTGCGTTGAAGGTTGCCAGCAACTCGCCATCGGGATTAGGTGCCCAGCCTGGGTAGCCGTTCTCGACTTTTACCCGTGCGCCAATCAAACCAAACAGTGCCTTAAAGCGGTCCGCCATGGCGACTACCGCACTGTCGTGCAGTGAACGTACTAGTGCACAGAGGTGTAATCGTCCTTTCTCAAGGCTTAAGACGCCCAGGTTATTGGACGTTTCCACCACACCCGGCACATCAGCACTCATCCGCTCTACCCCACAAGGGGCCGCGTGAAGCGCTGCCAGCAGCATAACGCTGGCATCCAACGTTAGCGGCTCGACATCGGGATGTTCCGATAAGCGCTGGGCACTGATTTTAAGACCGCTGTCGCCGCTGCCCAGCTCTCTTAATAGAATCGTTTCCAGCCCAGCAATCGCGACCAACGCTGCATCTACCTCATCGGCGGGCAGTGCCACTTGGGCAAACGCTTCACGGGGGATCGCATTGCGTAAGGTGCCTCCGTGGTAGCTAATCAAACGCGCATCAAATGCTTCCAAAGAACGCAGCACTCTGACTAACAACCGGTTAGCATTACCTAACGGCTTGTGGATATCCATGCCCGAGTGGCCACCCTTAAGGCCGGTCAGGGCAATTTCAACGACCCGTTCGTGCTCACCCGCCGCGGCGCTCGGCAGTTGCGCATCGACTTCCACGTCGGCCCCACCTGCGCAGCCGATATACACCTGGCCACGGTCCTCACTGTCCAGGTTAAGCAGCAGCGAGCCTTCCAGCCAGTTCTCAGCCAGGTTCAGCGCACCTCCCATGGAGGTCTCTTCTTCCAGGGTAAAAAGTGCTTCCAGCGGCCCGTGACGTAAGTCGGGATCTTCCAATACGGCCAGAATGGCCGCCACGCCCAAGCCATTATCTGCCCCCAGGGTGGTGCCTTCGGCGTGCAGCCAACCGTCGGCTACGTAGGTGCTGATCGGGTCGCGAGTAAAGTCATGGGCGTGACCGCTATTGGCTTGAGCCACCATATCCAGATGGCCCTGGAGCACGACGCCGGGTGCTTGTTCACAACCGGGAGAGGCTGGTTTACGGAGTCGTAAATTACCGAAGGCATCGCGGTCGTAGGCTAAGCCTTGGGCATCGGCCCACTCTTCGAGAATGGCGACCAGTGCCGCTTCATGACCCGAGGGGCGAGGTGTATTGCAGAGTGTTCGGAAGTGGCGCCAAACCAGGCTAGGTGCCATCGCTTCAAGATGTGCGTTCATAAAGGCTCTTCGTTATCGGCAACCGGTCTACTTTACCGGCTCGATGAGGTTATTTACAGCGAGACGTAGGGCTTTCACTGCATCATTATGAGCATTCGTTAAGGCTCTATTTTGTAACGCCCAGGCCGCTACTTGTCGAAGCGACTGCTGCTGCATTTCCGTTAAGGCACAGCGGCTGGCTTCACGCGCCAACGCTTGCAAAGCCGGGCGAGCAAGGACCGGATCGCGATGCGCGGTCGCCACATCTTCGATGTCCTGCCAATCACGCGCGCTAAGCGGAATGCTCGGCATCTGCTCTAGTAGCAATACAACCACCGAGGCGGGCAGCGCTTTTAATTCAAACGCCAACAGGCTAGGGAGGGCTGCCTGAAAGCGCTCATAGAGGTCAGCAAGTACCGCTTCGCCCTGTGTATTTAGCGCCTTTGCCACCATCACGGCAAACTCACCGGTCGATGCCTCGCGGGTAATACCTAAGCGCACCGGCGAAAAGCCTAGTGTCAGCCAAAAACGCAGCAGCGACGCCTCAGCACCAAAGGTTGCGCCATAAAGCGCGATCCCCTGCTGCTTTGCAGTGGCCATATCATCGTGCAGCAGCGCGTGACCTAGCCCTTGGCGGCGACGCTCGGGGTGGGTAGCGATACGCACCACTCGGCGCCAGCGCGCAGTCAACGCTTCACGGCTACCGGCATGCGTTGCCAACGACTGGGCCAATAGATGCCCCTGAGGGCGACGTTCACCGCGGGCGACTTGATTGGCCAGCACGGCCTCAAAACCACCTTCTTCCTGAGTGACCAAGATCGCCTGAGGCTCATGCTGCTGTTCAACCATTCGCAGTGCCGTGCCGGGGCCGTCGAGCAACTGGCGCAGGTCGTTGGGGCTAGTGCGGTAGTGGGACTGCACCAACAACCCAAACAGCTTTTCCAGTGCAGTATCATCCTTGGCAAGCCAAGCACGATCAATCGTTTCCGTCGCCCCTGTGTTTTCTGTCGCTACTATGCTTTCTTGTCGCTGCGCGATAGGCAGCGATGCTTTTAACAGCAGCAGTTGATTGACTACCGTTTCCAGCGGGTCACCACGGTGCCAACGGATCGGCGCATCAAGCACTAGCGCCTTCCATTGAGGCGTCAGCCGATCAAGGGTTGCACGAAAGCGCAGCGCGAATCCTCGCCCTGAGCCCTCATAGCCATGCACGGTGGTGGCAAAGGCAATACGCGGGAAAGCGGTCAGCCACTGTCCCAGCAAGGCGGCGGGTATCGCCGCCGCCTCATCAACCATTAAATAACTGCCGTCGCCGCCCTGCTGCTGTGCATTGATCTGCTCGGTTAAGCGATCAGGCGGCAAAAACATCAGCTCACTGCCCTGGGCCAGCACAAAGTGGCCTGGACCAACGCGACGGCCATCCGGGCAGAGCGCTGCTACCCGCTCAAACACGCTCTCCACCGAACTCAGCCGCGGTGCGGTGAGCACTATTCGTTGGTTTTTTTTCATTAGCAGCCGTGCGCAGGCAATACCCAGCGCCGCGCTTTTGCCACGCCCACGATCGGCGGTTATTACCAATGGGCGGCGGCGCTTTAAGCCAACGAGCTGTTTCACTGCGTAGGCTTGATCAGCGGTCAGGCAGTCGCTATCGCCACTTTCAGTTTCATCTGCGTTGCACAAAGGCAGTCGAGGCAGGTTCAGCGCTTGGCCAGCGTGCCAACGCACTATTTGAGTTGAAGTCTTCAATTGACGCGCTAAGCGCGCCAGGTAGTGGCAAGTGAGGTCTGACCAGTGCCAGGGATAATCAGCAAAACGGGCGTAGTCTGGATCGGGCGCCTCTCCCCATGGCTGCGGTGTGATAAGTACCAACAAGCCACCCGCGGTGACCGTCCCCGCCAGGGCTCCCAATGCTTCCGGGTCAAACCCAGTGACATGGGTCTCCAACACCACCAGTTGATGTTCTGCCCCCAGGCGCATGCGCGCTTTACGTGGCGAAAGCAGCGGCGAGAGCGGCGCATTTTCATCGCCCACCCACAAGGGAGCCTGCCAAGCGTAGGCCTGCCACAGCGCCTTTGCTAAGGCCCGACACTGCACAGCATCGCCGCTTAACCATACCAATTGGCGCCAGCGGCGGTGGGCTAAACGTTGCGCGTGATGAGTTAGCGCTGCCACCCTGCGCTGTTGTTGACGGCTGCCTAGCTCACGGTCCTCTAGCACGCGGTCTCTTCCCCTGCTCGACTGTTTCCCATTACGTCACCCCATCAAGCGTTGCGATGTGTCTCTGGCAGCAAGGCCTTTGCTTACAACTTTGGTTTAATGATTTAACCACTTTCAACGTTTTTATGCTGTTTTACCGCTCATATTGGTTCTCATTAGTGCTTTCAAGTAATTGTTTAAAAAAGAAATACAATTATTTAGTAGTCAAAACCAAAGCGACACTTCCTTACATTACTGATATTGCGCTGCAGCGGTGTTGTTGTGCTAGTTTAGCTCTGCAGTGCTTAACACCCTTTGTTTACGTAAACGTAACCCAGCAGCACTGCACTTTCCTGACTTCAGGTAACCAACACTAATAACGCCACACGCCAAACCAGGAAATACACCATGAAAAAAATGACCAAATTCGCTCTTACCGGCCTCGCCGCTGGTATCGCCTTCGCTGCCTTCACGTCCACCGCCCAAGCACAAGAAGAGTGGACAATGACCTCCACCTGGCCGGAAAACCTTGATCTGATCAAGATTGACCAGCACTGGGTGGAACTGGTCAATAAGCTGGCTGGCGAAGAACTCCAGATCAATTTCCGCGCAGGCGGCACCCTGATGCCGGGTACTGAAGTTTTTGATGCCACTGAAACAGGTAGCATTGAAGCCGCCGGCGACTGGCCAGGCTATTGGGCAGGCTTGAACCCGGCATTTTCGCCGCTCGCTACCACGACCAGTTTGTTTAATGGCGTCGACTACCTCAACTGGATTCAGCAATGGGGCGGCCGCGAACTCTATGAGGAAATCTATGGCCAGTTCAACATGGTCTATCTTCCCTACGGCATTACCAATAACGAATCTGGCTTTATGGGGCGCACCCCGATTGAGAGCATTGCTGACCTAGAAGGCAAGCGTCTACGTCTCTCGGGACGCGACCAGGGTCGTGTGCTGGAAGAACTCGGCGGCTCTCAAGTCACCCTCGCTGGCGGTGAAGTCTACCAAGCGATTGAACGTGGCGTCATTGATGCGGGTGAATTCTCGACCCCGGGCGTTGATTTTAATGCTGGCTTTGCCGAGGTGGCCGATTACTGGGCAACCCCAGGCTGGCACCAATCGGCCAGCGTATTTGGGGTCATGATCAATAAAGATGCCTGGGACGCGCTCTCCGAAGAGACCCAAGAAACCTTGCGTATTGCGGCAGACGCCACTATGGCATGGTCGCTAGCCTGGTCTGAGCGTCAATCCACCGAAGCCACCCAAAAGTTCATTGATGAGGGTGTCACGATCAATCAGTTCTCCGAAGAGGACCTGGCGCGCATTCAGGAAGTCACCAATGAGGTCATTCTACGCGGTGCTTGCGAAGCTCCCGACCACGCCAAGGTCTACCAATCCATGGTGGCCTACCTTGAGCACTATGCGACGTGGCGCGATGTTTCCGCTCCTTACAACATGAGCCGCGTGATGGATAATCTGCCCTCACTGGAAGAGATCGAAGCCTGCCTGTAAGGCGCTTCTGTGCCGCCTCGGTTTTTTCCGGGGCGGTTTTTTTGTGATGACCGCGGAGATCTTCCATGAATGCGATTGCCAAGGCGATCGATGCCATCAATGAAGCCTTTGGGCGAGTCATCGCCCCATTGATTGCCATCATTACCCTGATTGTTCTTTACGATATTGCGTCACGCTTTCTGTTTGGGCGCCCCAGCGATTGGGCGTTTGATGTTACCAAAATGCTCTTTGGTGCCCATTTTATGCTGATGGCGGCTTATGGTTTACGCCATCACGCCCACGTAGAAGTCGACGTATTAAAACGTTTGCTATCACGTAAAAAGCAAGCCTTGTTTGAAGTGCTCGGTTACCTGATTTTCTTTGTTCCCTTTATCTGGATGTTGATCACTCTGGGTTGGAGCTTCTTTGAACGCTCATTAAGCCGCGGTGAAACCACTTATGGCATGGTTTCAATCCCGGTCTATCCGATTAAAGGCGTCATTGTGGTCGCTGCTGTACTGATTTTGCTACAGGCAATTGCCATTGTGCTGCGTGCCATCATGCAGCTTCGCGAGGAGACATCAGCATGAACTTAAGCCCTGAAATGCTCACGCTGGTGATGTTTGGCGGTCTAATGGTGGGCCTGTTTATGGGCCATCCGCTGGCATTTGTGCTCGGTGGTGTCGCCGTTATTGGCGCCTTTCTCGGCCCGGGCGAGCGAATCCTCGGTACGTTGATTAATAATATTTTTGGTAACGCCATGGACAATTATGTACTAGTGGCGATACCGCTGTTCATTTTAATGGCGAGGTTCTTAAACGACTCCGGCGTAACTGAAAAGATGTTTGATGCCATGCGTCTGCTGCTGGCGAATCTACGCGGCGGTTTGGCGCTTACCGTGGTGATCGTGTCAGTTTTGCTGGCGGCCACCACCGGTATCGTCGGTGCCTCGATTGCGGTAATGGGCATGATCGCCCTGGTGCCCATGCTCAAGTATGGCTACAACAAAGAGCTTAGCGCAGGGGTCATTATGGCGAGTGGCTGTCTGGGCATTTTGATTCCGCCCAGCATCATGCTGATTCTGATGGCCAGCTATTCCCCGGTATCCGTGGGCGCCTTGTTTGCAGGTGCGCTAATCCCCGGCTTACTGCTCGGTGTCATGTATGCGCTCTATGTATTGATTATCTGCTATATCAAACCGCACTACGGCCCCAAAGTGCCAGCGGAAGAGCGTGCCGAAGTCAGTACCAAACAGCTGCTTATCATGTTGGCAAAGTACGTGGTTCCGCCAATGTCATTAATCCTCGGGGTACTGGGCGCACTATTTACCGGCATTGCCACGGCCACTGAAGCATCCGCTATCGGCGTATTTATCGCCTTTATCCTGTTTTTGATCTTTGGTGATCGCAAAATAAGCACCTGCTTCTGGACGATGATCGAAGCGGGCAAAACCACCACGATGGTGATGCTGGTCCTCGTCGGCGCTACTGCTTTTACCGGTGTTTTTTCTCGCGGCGGTGGCATGAGTGTGATCAGCGAGCTGGTGCTGGCAATGCCTGGCGGCACCGTGGGGGCATTGATCCTGATGCTGTTTCTGGTATTTGTCCTGGGCATGTTCCTGGACTGGACCGGCATTGTACTGCTGAGCTTCCCGATCATGCTGCCCATCGTCGAGACCATGGGCGTCGATATGCTGTGGTTTGTGGTGATGGTGGCAGTGGTACTACAGACATCATTCCTTACCCCACCCTTTGGTTATGCCTTGTTCTACCTGAAAGGCGTGGCACCCCCTGGGGTGGAAATCGTCGACCTGTATAAAGCGGTAGTGCCTTTCGTCGCGTTGATATTGTTGGCGTGTACGCTAATGGCCTTCTTCCCGTGGCTGATTACCGGTCTGCCGAGCATGATGCTGGGTTACTAGAGCTTTCTCCCGATTTCAGGCTTAACCTACCCACCATGACAGCCCGCCTCGGCGGGCTTCTTTTTTTGCATTTACGATTGGACTGCCAAGCTGCAGTAATACAGCGCCAATGCTACTATTCACGCCCGTTATTATTTCGCATTGAGTTTCGCATTAAGCGCACTGCGCCACTTTGCGCTGCTGCTTTCCATCAATGCAAGGAGTGTTCGTTTGTTCAGATCGGGCTATCGCGGGCTATTCAACGCCACCTCTTCGCTTGGCCGAGGCGCGAGCCCTTGGTCGATTGCCCTGATCGCAGTGGCGTTCGTCGTAGCGCTGCCTGTGCTGGTGGTATTTGCCCATATCGCGATGCCTACCGATGGCGTATGGCAACACTTGGCCAGTACCGTCCTTGGCCGCTACTTAAACAACACCTTCTGGTTGGTGCTAATAGTCGGCCTGGGCACGTTAATTATCGGCACGGGAACGGCCTGGTTGGTCGTAATGTGCCGTTTTCCCGGCAAACGATTATTCGAGTGGGCGCTACTGCTGCCGTTAGCAGTACCCACCTACGTCATCGCCTACGCCTATACGGACTTTTTGCAGTTTGCCGGGCCATTACAAAGCCTGCTACGCGAAACGTTTGGCTGGGAGTATGGCGACTACTACTTTCCCAATGTTCGTTCCCTCGGTGGCGCCGCGACGGTCATTACGCTGGTGCTCTACCCTTACGTCTACCTGCTGGCCCGCGCCTCATTTTTAGAACAATCGGTCTGCGTGCTTGATGTGGGCCGCACGCTTGGGCGCGGCCCCTGGAAGCTGTTCGCCAGCGTCGCTGTGCCACTGGCACGCCCGGCGCTGGTGGGTGGGGTATCGCTGGTATTGATGGAAACACTTAACGAGTTTGGCGCCGTTCAGTTCTTTGGCGTCGATACCTTTACTACCGGGATCTATCGCACCTGGTTCGGCATGGGCGAGCAGGTCGCGGCGGCGCAACTGGCCGCTTGCCTGCTGACCTTCGTGATTGTATTAGTGCTTCTGGAACGCTGGTCACGAGGCAAGCGCCGCTACTTCCATACCACCAATCGCTATCAGCAGTTGCCCGAGTACGCGCTGCACGGCTGGCGCGCGTCGGCAGCGACGCTGGCCTGTTTAGTCCCGGTGCTAGTAGGCTTTTTACTGCCCAGCGGTATTTTGCTTAATTTAGCACTGCAAGGTGGTGATTCGCTTTGGGGCTCGCGCTTTATCGGCTACGCCTGGAACAGTCTGGGACTGGCAACAGTGGCTTCGCTGATTGCCGTGGGCTTGGCAGTGGTCCTGAGTTATGGGGTACGCATGCACGATACCGGTTTCGCCCGAGTGGCTTCCCGGGTCGCCTCCATGGGCTATGCGATACCGGGCTCGGTGGTCGCGGTGGGCATTTTGATACCGTTTACCTGGCTGGATAACGCTCTTAACACATGGTTCAACCATCACTATGGCTACATTATTGGCCTGGTATTTAGCGGGTCGGCTTTTATTTTGCTCTACGCTTATGTCGTGCGCTTTTTGGCCGTTTCGTTCAATGCGGTCGAAGCCAGCTTAGGCAAAGTAACGCCGAGCATGGATGCCGCCTCACGTACGTTGGGCCAAACGGCAGGCGGCACGTTGCGCCATATTCATACCCCAATGATGCGTAGCAGCCTGCTGGCAGCGGGCATTTTGGTCTTTGTCGATGTCATGAAGGAGCTGCCCGCGACGATCATTCTGCGCCCTTTCAACTTCGATACGCTGGCGGTGCGGGCGCACAATCTGGCGTCTGACGAGCGGCTGGCCGAAGCCTCGACGTCATCACTGGCAATTGTCGTCGTTGGCATCCTGCCGGTGATTCTGCTCAGCATGGCCATGCGCCGCTCACGCCCCGGCGCTAAGTCGTGAGAAAATCCTAAGACGAGAGCGGAAATACAAACACTTGAGAAAGATCGAGATGAATATCCACCGGCTGGCCTTCTGCGGGTAAAAACACCCCCGGTACCCGGGCGTGCAAGTGAGCCTCAAGGCCGTTTTCACCATGGGCGCACAGGTGTAATAGGCTAGTACGCCCCAGCAGCTTTGCCATCACCACATGGCTATGGCGATGAACCTCGGCAGGCAGATCTCGTTCAACAATACGCAACGCTTCAGGGCGAATCATTATCAGTGCATCGCTGCCCTCGGCTAACCCAACAGCAGGCACCCGCCCCACCGGTGTGTTCACCGCGCCATTGCGCACCTGTCCCTGCAGCTCATTGACATCGCCGAAAAAGGTCACCACAAAGGGGTCTTGCGGTGAGCAGTAAAGCTCTCGCGGAGTTCCCGTTTGCACAATCCGCCCATCGCGCATTAACGCGATACGATCGGCCATAAACATGGCTTCTTCAGGGTCATGAGTGACTAACAGCGTGGCCGCACCCACCTTTTTCAGTACGTGCAGGGTATCGTCGCGGATACGATCGCGCAGTCGTGCATCAAGGCTTGAGAACGGCTCATCCAAGAGCATTAGCCGCGGGGACGGCGCCAACGCACGTGCCAGGGCCACCCGTTGCTGCTGGCCACCCGAGAGCATATGCGGGTAAACATCGGTATATCCGGCCATGCCCAGTTGCTCAAGCAACTGCTTGGCCCGCTCGCGCCGCTGGCCTGAAGTTAAATGTTTAAGCCCAAAAGTAACGTTTTCCAATACGGTCAAGTGAGGGAAAAGTGCTGAATCTTGAAACGCCAGCCCGACATTGCGCTTTTCGGGTGGCACATGGCGCTGGCCTGGTGCGGCGATATAAACATCATCTAATGCCACGCTGCCCTCTTGCAGTACTTCTAACCCCGCCGCAATTCGCAATAGCGTGGTCTTACCACATCCAGAGGGGCCCAGCAGGCACACCACTTCACCTGGAGCAACGTTTAAATCTACCCCTTTGACGACCGCATGACCGTCGTAGGCATGGCGAACATTGTGAAGGCTCAGTGCTGTTGTACTGGGCGCTTCTGGGGTGATTTTGAGGGTTGCTGTCATACATCACCTTTGTTAAGTGCCACGGCCCAGGTGAGCAAATAACACCTGTAAAAACCTAAACGCGGATTCAGTACATTTGAAAGTTGTTTGCATTCTATTTTTTATCGCGAAGAGATGCACGTTTAGTCAGTTTCGTTGAATGCGTCTGGTTAGCATTCAACTTGACCTCAACGCTGATACACGCTTGAATGCTAAACTTGTAAATGTAAATTATTATCAAATAACGACGGAGTTGACGGTTATGAAAAAGGCACGCCTAACGCTATCAATCGCCGCCATTATGGCAGGCTCAGCTGTTGCAGGTACCAGCATGGCTGATGAGCTTAACCTTTACTCTGCACGCCATTACGATTCTGACGAACGTCTTTATGATGCCTTCACCGAAGAGACCGGCATCGAAGTCAACATCCTTGAAGGTGACTCCGACCAGTTGATCGAACGCATTCAGCGTGAAGGCGTTGCCAGCCCAGCTGACGTCATGCTTACCGTTGACGCAGGCCGCCTGTGGCGCGCGGAAGAGGAAGGCATTTTCCAAAGTGTCGAATCCGACGTTCTCAATGAGCGCTTGCCCGAATCCATGCGCCACCCTGACGGCCTGTGGTTTGGCTTTAGCCAGCGTGCACGGGCAATTTATTACAACCGCGACAATGTTGATCCAAGCCAGATCACAAGCTACGAAGACCTCGCCGATCCGCAGTTTGAAGGCAAAGTATGCATCCGCTCTTCCAACAATATTTACAACCAATCATTGCTGGCTGCGATGATTGAGCACCACGGTGAAGAGGGTGCTGAAGAGTGGGCTCAGGGCGTTGTCAATAACATGGCGCGTGCCCCGGAAGGTGGCGATACCGACCAAATTCTAGGCGTTGCCAGCGGAGAGTGCGACATCGCGGTAGCGAACCACTACTACTATGTGCGTCTGCTGAAGTCAGACGACGACGCTGACCGCGAAGCCGCCCGTAAAGTCGGCATTATTTTCCCCAACCAAGACGACCGTGGCACCCACGTTAACGTGGGCGGCGCTGGTGTTGTAGAAGGCGCACCTAACCGCGAAAACGCCGTGCGTTTCCTTGAGTACTTGGCGTCAGACACAGCTCAGGAGATCTTTGCCTCCGGCAATAACGAGTTCCCAGTGGTTGAAGGCATCAAGAAAGACCCGGTGCTGGAATCCTGGGGTAACTTCAAAACGGATGACGTCAACATCAGCGTACTGGGTGAAAACAACCCTGAAGCGATCCGTATCTTTGACCGCGTTGGCTGGCGTTAAACAGCAACGCTAACGATCGCGCCTAACCCAACCCCGCAGCCTGGTGGCCGCGGGGTTTTCGTTTAATTAAAGGATTGCATAGTGCGTTAGTGCGCCTCGTCCCAGTTGACGCCGCTCTCCGCTTCAACAATTAGCGGCACTTTCAGCTCAGCCGCGCCCTGCATGCGCTTTTGCACCTGCTCAATAAACGCCTCGACCTGCTTCTCGGCCACCTCAAACACAAGCTCATCGTGTACCTGCATCACCATCAGTGCGTCGAATTCGCCTTCCGCTAGCCATGCATCCACATCAATCATCGCCTGCTTGATGATATCAGCCGCCGTGCCCTGCATGGGCGCGTTAATCGCAGTGCGCTCGGCCCCTTGGCGACGGTTACGGTTTTGCGACTGAATTTCCGGCAGGTATAAACGCCGACCCAGCACGGTTTCGACAAAGCCATCTTCCGCTGCCTGGGTGCGAATACGCTCCATATAGCGGGCAACGCCGGGGTAACGGTCAAAGTAGCGGTCAATGTAAGTCTGGGCTTGATTACGTTCGATACGCAGCTGACGCGACAGCCCCCAGGCACTCATGCCATAGATGAGCCCGAAATTGATCGCTTTGGCGCTGCGTCGCTGGTCACCCGACACTTTATCAAGCGAAGTGCCAAAGACCTCTGCCGCAGTGGCCGTGTGAATATCACGCCCTTCGGCAAATGCCTCCAGTAGCCCTTTATCTTCGGAGAGATGCGCCATAATGCGCAGCTCAATTTGCGAGTAGTCAGCCGCAACAATGCAGTAGCCAGGGCGAGCGATAAACGCCTGACGAATTTTGCGCCCCTCTTCGGTACGAATCGGAATGTTTTGTAAGTTCGGGTCCGATGATGACAGGCGCCCGGTAGCAGTGACCGCCTGGTGATAGCTGGTATGCACCCGTCCAGTGGCTTTATTGAGCAGCCGCGGCAGCTTGTCGGTGTAGGTGGATTTCAGCTTGGCAAGGCCACGGTGCTGCATAATCACTTTGGGCAACGGGTAATCCAGCGCCAGCTCTTCCAGCACCCCTTCCGCGGTGGAGGGCGCGCCTTTGGGGGTCTTTTTAAGCACCGGAACTTTCTGTTCTTCAAATAGAATCTGGCCGAGCTGCCTGGGTGAACCCAAATTGAACTCGCGTCCGGCCAGCTCATACGCCTCGCGCTCCAGTTCACGAATACGCTGCTCTAATTGCTGGCTCTGTTCGTGCAAGCGTTCGGCATCTACGGCAACGCCGTTGCGTTCAATACGCGAGAGCACTTTGATGAGCGGTAACTCGATATGATCAAGGACTTCCGCCAAGCGCCCTTCGCTCTCGACCTGGGGGCGCAGCGTTTGCTGCAACCGCAAGGTGATATCGACATCCTCACAGGCATAAGGCGCCGCTTGTTCCAAGGCAATTTGATTAAACGTCAGTTGCTTGGCGCCCTTACCGGCAATCTCTTCAAAGGAGATAGTTTTTTCGCCCAAGTACCTCAGCGCTAGCGAATCCATATCATGGCGAGTGATGGTAGAGTTGAGCACATAGGAGGCCAGCATGGTGTCTGCAAACGGGCCGACAACAGCAATCTCGTAGTTAGCCAGTACCGAAATATCGTATTTGAGATTTTGGCCAATCTTGGTTTTGCTCGGGTCTTCCAACAGCGGTTTTAATGCCGCCAACACTGCTTTACGATCAAGCTGCTGCGGCGCATCCAGATAGTCGTGACCCACAGGGATATAGGCAGCCTCCCCCGCTTCCAGCGACACACCGATGCCGACAATTTCCGCATCCATGTAGTTGAGGCTGGTGGTTTCCAGGTCGAAGCAAAAGCGCTCAGAGGTTTGAAGACGTTCAAGCCAGCGATCAAAGTCTGCTTGGTCTAAAATGACGTGATCTTCGCGAACAGGCGGTTTAGTAGAAGCATCCGACTCCTCGGACTCGCTCTCAGCTTCATTGGCGCTAGCGGGGGCTGGCGTGCCGCTTTTAATGTCATCGACACCTTCGTCTTTACCTTCCAGCAGTTCACCCAACCACTGACGGAACTCCATCTCTTTATACAGTGTGACGAGCGCCTCGCGGTCCGGGTGGGCGATATCCAGGTCATCCAAGCCTACTGGTAAGTCACAGTCGACCTTAATGGTTGCCAACTGATAGGAGAGAAACGCCTGGTCGCGATGCTCTTCAAGCTTCTTGGATAAGGTTTTTGCCCCCCGGAAGGTCAGCGTTTTCACCCGCTCCAAGTCACCGTAGATAGTGCTCAAACCGCCGCCCATACCCTGCAACAGGCCAATAGCGGTTTTTTCACCTACGCCGGGCACCCCGGGAATGTTATCCACCTTGTCTCCCATCAGGGCGAGAAAATCGATAATCAGCGCGGGGGGCAGGCCGAACTTCTTCTCCACACCTGCTTCGTCGAGGGTTTCATCCTTCATGGTGTTAACCAGCGTGATGTGGGCATTGACCAGTTGCGCCATGTCCTTATCGCCGGTAGAGATCACCGCGTCACGCCCCGCTTGGGTGGCGTGGTGTGCCAATGTGCCAATAACGTCGTCCGCCTCTACGCCTTCAACGCATAAAAGTGGCAAACCTAGCGCTTTCACACAGGCATGCAGCGGGGCGATTTGGCTACGCAGGTCATCGGGCATGGGTGGGCGATGTGATTTGTAGTCGCTGTACATGTCATCGCGAAAGGTTTTGCCCGGCGCGTCGAACACCACTGCCATCGGGCTTTGCGGGTAATCCTTAATCAGCCGCTTGAGCATATTTAAAACGCCCTTCACCGCGCCGGTTGGCTGACCATTGGAGGTCATTAGCGGTGGCAGCGCATGAAACGCACGGTAAAGATACGAGGAGCCATCGACGAGAACGATCGGAGCGCGAGCCATAACCAAGTTCCATAGTTGAAAAAAACATTGTTGAATAACATTGCTTAAAAAGAGTTGATCATATGATACGCGTTGCGCAAGCTGCCTGCAGAACCAAAGCGCTCCTGTTATTACATTCAACTATTACATCAACTACCTCCATTAACGAAGACAACAACGCTGCCAACTGAGCGACCAAGCCGCTACAATAATGGGCTTAGCAACCTGGGCGAGACTCTCATGGCTGTATTCACCCCGCTTAGCGACGCACAGGTCGCCGCGTTTTTAGAAAAATTTGATGTTGGTAGCTTCGTTTCTCTTCAGGGAGTAGCGGGTGGAACCGAAAATTCGACCTTTTTTGTGACCACCGATCGCCGCGAGCTCGTTTTGACGTTGTTCGAGCAGGGCGAGCATGAAGAGCTGCCGTTCTTTGTTGAACTGCTAGATTATTTAGACGAGCACCGCCTACCGGTGCCCGGCACGGTACATGACCGCGAAGGCGTTGCGCTACATAGCCTGGAGGGCAAACCGGCGCTGCTGTTTCCGCGCCTGCCCGGTCGCCACCCAGAGGCTCCCAACCTAGCTCAGTGCCACGCATTGGGTGATATCCTGGGCCGCCTGCACGTGGTGTCGAAGCGCTTTCCCGGCCACCGCCCGAACCCGCGAGATCTGAACTGGTTGCATGTGATGCACCATAAAGTGTTGAGCTATTTAAGCCCGGCTGATCAAACATTGATGAAAGACGAGGTCGATGATTTCGAAAGCGCCTTCAGTCAGCACGGGGAGCTCCCACAAGGGGCTCTGCACGGTGATCTATTTCGCGACAACACCTTGTTCGAAGGAGATCAGCTTGGCGGTATTATCGACTTTTATAATGGCTGCACCGGCGACCTGCTGTTTGACTTGGCGATTGTGATCAACGACTGGGCTTCGGACGCTGATGGTACGCTCAATGCAGAGCGCTACAATACACTTTTGAGCGCCTATCTAGCACGCCGGCCATTAACGGCTGACGAGCGGGAACTGTGGCCCACCATGCTACGCATGACGGCGCTGCGCTATTGGCTGTCGCGCCTATTAGTGGTTTACGTTGACCCGCCTGCCCACGATTTAACGCCTCATGACCCCGAACGTTTCCGAACCATTTTAAATGCGCGCATTGCTCACGGTGCGCTGCCGCTGCCTGAGGTTTCTGTATGACTGTGACGGCCACTACTACTAGTCCTGCGCTACGCGCTCGGCGCACCTGGAATATCGACCAATGGGGCAGCGGTTACTTCGACGTGGATGACCACGGCCAAGCTCTGGTGCGCCCGCTGGGCAGCGATGCAGAAGGCCCCGCCTTACCCCTGAGCGGGCTGGTTCGCCAACTGCAAAGTGCCGGGTTACGCCTGCCGGTACTGGTGCGTTTTAGCGATATTCTCCACGACCGGGTTGAACAGCTATGCGGCGCTTTTGATGCCGCCATGCGCGACTGTGAGTACCAGGGCGGCTACACCGCCGTTTACCCGATCAAAGTAAACCAGCAGCGCCGGGTAGTCGAAGAAATTCTGGCCACCGCCGAACGTGGTAGTGGCCGTGTCGGGCTGGAAGCGGGCAGCAAGCCGGAGCTGTTGGCCGTGCTGGCGCTTTCCGACAGCGGCTCCTCACTGATCGTTTGCAATGGCTATAAAGATCGCGAGTACGTGCGCTTGGCGCTGCTGGGTGAAAAGCTCGGCCATAAGGTCTATTTGGTGGTCGAGAAGCTCTCCGAGCTGCAGCTGATTTTGGAAGAGGCCCGCGAGCTTGAGGTGACGCCCCGTATCGGCCTGCGCGCCCGCCTTGCCTCTGTGGGTAAAGGTAAGTGGCAAAATACCGGCGGTGAAAAATCCAAGTTCGGCCTGACCGCCAGTCAGATTCTTGACGTGGTCGAAACGCTACGTCACGAAGACGCGCTGGAAAGCCTGCAGTTAGTACACTTCCACTTAGGCTCGCAGATCGCCAACATCCGCGATATCCAGCGCGGCCTGCGCGAATGCGCTCGCTTCTATCAAAACCTGATGCAGTTGGGCGCGCCCATCGATACCGTCGACGTTGGGGGCGGTTTGGGGATTGATTACGAAGGTACCCGCTCGCGCAGCTACTGCTCGGCGAACTACTCCATGCAGGAGTACGCCCGTAACGTGGTCAGCGCTTTTTCCCAGCTTTGTCAGGAAGCCGACCTGCCCCAGCCCCATCTGATCAGCGAATCCGGTCGCTCTCTGACCGCCCACCATGCGGTGCTGATAACCAATGTGATTGGTGAAGAGCGCGTTAATGCCACGCCGCCTGAGCGCGTCACCCAGGAGCAGGACTCGCAGGTAGAAGAGCTGTGGCGGGTATTTGACCAATTGGCCGATACCCAAGAGCCACGAGTGCTGGTAGAAGCCTGGCACGACCTGCTGCAAGCAGTAAGCGAGCTGCAGGATCGTTTTGTGATGGGCCTGAGTGATATTACCGCCCGTGCCGAAGGCGAGCGTGTCTATATGGCCGCCTGCGCGCGACTGCGCACGCAGCTCGACACCCGCAACCGTGCCCATCGCGAAATTCTGGACGAGTTAGCGGAGAAGCTCGCTGACAAGCTGTTCGTCAACTTCTCGCTGTTCCAGTCGGTACCTGATGTGTGGGGTATCGAGCAGATATTCCCCGTGCTGCCCCTCAGTGGACTGGATCAAGCACCGACACGGCGGGCAGTCATCCAGGACATTACCTGCGACTCAGACGGCCGCATCGACAGCTACGTCGACGGTCAGGGTGTGGAAAGCACGCTACCACTTCCAGAGTGGGCCTCTGAGGATGAACGCTGGTTAGGGTTCTTTCTGGTGGGTGCCTATCAGGAAATCCTTGGTGACCTGCATAACCTGTTCGGCGACACCGACTCTGTTGATGCCGCGCTTAATGCAGACGGCGAGTGGACACTTTCCAACCCGCTGGCGGGTGATTCGGTGGCGCAAGTACTTGCCTACGTTAACTTCAATGCCAATGTGCTCAAGCAAAAGCTCACTGACCAGTTAGCGGCAAGCGGCTTTTCTGCCGAAGAGCAGGCACGCTTTGCAGCAAGCTTAAGCGAAGGGCTCGAAGGCTACACCTATCTTGAATAACCTCTTGGATAGCCTCTTGAATAGCCCGGTTTGAACGATCCCAAACTAGAAACGCCACCTTGATTGTGAGGTGGCGTTTCTATCGATTTAACACTACTTTTCGCAGCTTTCTATACTCAGTCTCGTCCTTACTCCACTCTTTTCCTTACTCCACTACGCTGGTGTTGATTTCCAAACCGCCCGTTAAGGTTAAGCGCAAGGATGAGCCGCGAACAAGCTCTCCAACACCTGAAGGCGTACCGGTCAAAATGACGTCGCCGGGTTCGAGGGTAAAGTGGCGGCTCATTTCAGCCACCAGGGAAGGGATTGCAAAAATCATATCAGCTCCCTCACCGTGCTGGCGCTCTTCACCGTCAATCTCCAGCGTGAATGCTAGCGCATTCCAGTTGGGAACACGGCTTAAAGGCAGAAAAGGCGAAAGCGGGCAAGCACCATCGAACGCTTTGGCGATTTCCCACGGGTGCCCTTTCTCTTTTAACGTTGTCTGGATATCACGCAGTGTTAAATCCATTGCCAATCCAATACCGACAATCCCACGCTCGGCTTCATCCATAGTGGCATGGGTTAACGTTTCACCCACTAATAGCGCAAGCTCTGCCTCATAATGCACGTCGCCGCGTGAAAACGGCGGATCCAACGGTTTGGTCAGATCCACAACGCTGGTCGATGGCTTTATGAACAGCAGCGGTTCCGTGGGAACTGGATTATCCAGCTCTTTTGCATGTTCGGCATAATTACGGCCGATGCAGACAACCTTGCCCAGCGTGTGGGGAAACTCCTGGCCGTCAGTAAACTGTGGGACAAAACGCATGGCGGGCATTCTCCTTCTCATTATGCGTGCCGCATTCGCAACGACAGGCGCAACAGTTTACCCCACCTATACGAGGGTTCCACACCCTCTGGCCATGAATTTGTTTCCCCACTTCACGTTAGCGATATTGCTGCGCCGGCTGATCAGGGCTGTGGGCCAAGAAATCAGGCCGCTGTTTAGCCGCTGCATAAGGCGCATCACAACGGTTATCCAAGCGGTTAAAAACGAAGAACACGTTGCTACGCGGATCGGGTGAAAGGTTAGCATTCGAGGCGTGCAGCGTATTGCAATCGAATAGCAGCAAACCGCCAGCCTTGCCTTTCGGCGCCTCAATGCCATGTTCAGCCACTAACTCGGTAAGCGCTTCAGGGCTAGGCACACCCACTTCTTGCGCTTTAAGCGAGCTTTTGTGGTTATCTTCCGGCGTTTCCCCCAGGCACGGCACAAATTTCTTGTGCGAACCAGGGATCAGCATTAAAGGGCCGTTGAACTCGTGGTTGTCGGTTAGAATCAGCGAGGCGCTAACCGCATGCATAGCAGGCATGCCATCTTCCGCGTGCCACGTTTCAAAATCGGAATGCCAGTTAAAGCCCTTACCGGCAAATCCAGGCTTATAGTTAATCCGTGACTGATGCACATAGGGGTCGTCACCAATGATTTGGCGAGCGGCCCCTGCGACACGCTCATCGCTGGCCAGTTTACCCAATCGCTCAGAGAGGAAATGCACCGCAAACAGCGAGCGAATTTCCTGGCTTTCGGGCTCCGTAACGCTGAATTCTTTATCACGGTATTCATCTTTGCTCATCAGCGCCTTCATTTCTTGACGCAGCTCATCAAGCTCAGCGCCTTCAATCAGGTTGGGGATAAACAAAAACCCTTTACGCTCGAATTCATCAAGTTGCGCTTGGCTTAAGGGGCCGGAAAGCTGACGACCCTTGACGACTGCGTCCTGGCGCGGCAGCCAAGTGCTTTCAGGGGTGTAGGACAAACGCGACGGGTAGACATCCTGTCCCTGTGTGCGCTGAACCTGAGTGTTGTGAACGTTGGGTGTATCGGCCATTTCGCTATATTGCTTATGGGCGGTTACAGAATTTAGCGGTGTGCTTTTGACTGTCATCTAATCCACTCCTTGTATGATTAGGTTTCAGATCGAACCATGTTGCAGGGGATAGCGTAGACAAACAAAATCAGCATGCAAGGTTAATAGCGACTTTCATAACGTGTGTTACGAGAAAAATGCTGAAATTCGTTATTTCTCCCTTTAATTAAAACCCGGGTAATCACTACGCTCCTGCTTTAAAGCCTTCATTAACTTGTTCCGTTCATGGCGGGTTGACCAAGACGTAGTATCCCAGCTTAACGCTTCAAAAAAATCACCCTTTGAAGAATGCTTAAACCTGAAGTGCCTCGAAGCGCCTAAAAATGCATTATCTGGACCATGGATAAAAACAACAAACACATTAACAGTGTCACCTGACTTAACACTAATAGTATCTTGTTGATGGTACTTATTATCTTGTGAAACGCAAGGATAAAAAACACCACCAATTTCTATTTTAAAGCATGTGCCTGGCACTATAGTGCCCTGATACTCTTTTTTATCCTCATCATAAACTTCTTTTTTAAAAAGCATTTTTCCATGCAAATCTTCGAGATTATATAATTCTCTAGAGACACTATTTTCAACGCTAAAGAAAACATTCCTAACATAAACTGCCTCACCCGCCATGTTAGTAAAAACAAGCCTCATATTTTTACAGTCATGGCCTTCCATATGAATAATAAAGCGAGGTCGACGCTGACGCCGAGCTTGTAAATAAAAAAGCTGGGCAAAAGCAATCCATACAAGAAAAGTACCTACCTCTACAAAAGCCATCACTGGGTCATAATACTTTTCAAGCATAAATACTCATTTAAATGATTCTCATAAGCATAAAAAAAGCATCAATAGCCAGGACTTCCTCATTCTCACGAAAGCCCCACAAACCTTCTATTAAACCAAGCGAACATGCCCATAAATTAAAGACTCATCAAATCCTGTATACTCAGCTAACAGCTCAGGCTCCAAAAGCTTGATAGTATTTCTACTTTTACGGATCATCTTTTTTTGTTCTAACGCCGTCATACAGCGACTGACGTGAACGTTGGTAATGCCCAAAAGCTCGCCCACCACTTCCTGCGTAATAGGGAAAGCGAATACATTTGAGTCAATCATCCCTTTAAACTTATACCTGGCATATACCTCAAGCAAGAAATGCGCTACACGCTCTTCTGCTTTATGGTGGGTGCAGCTCCTCAATCTTTCAATAGCGATATTGTCGTTAACCATTATATAAGAAACGACCGCGCTTTTAATATCTGAGTAGTCTTGAAAAAGCGCATGTACATCATCGACAGACACTTTATCTAACAGGCAATTCTGCAAGGCTAATAAAGTAATATCATGGTTATCAAAAAAGCTCTCTCGGATGCCGACAATATCACCCGGCATATAAACATTGCATATATCTTGCCCACGATTCTTAATCGAGTGACACAAACTGACCCAGCCTTGTTTTACTATAAATATTTCCGCCCTCCCTTGGCATAAAGAATACAGTTTTTGATTTCTCTTAAACTCCATACTTTTAAGATTAATAGCGGACAGTTTATCCAACGCTTCTGACCCGAGCCCACCATAGCGACTTAGAATATTGCCAAGAGTCGTCATCTTGGTTTGTAGCATTGTCACGTCGGGTATTTGAGCATAGCCACTGCTTCCTCTGGCAACTTCGCTATGTATATCAATCGCATTATTCGTCATCTCCACACTCCCTTGTAGTTAGACAAAAATTATATTGCTAAAATTCAAGTTAAAATATGTGCACACCTTTAAAGCTAAATTATGCAAAACTATAGCTAACGATGTGACAACCAACAAGATCAATTTTGCCACCAGCATGCTATGTTTTTAACAATTGTTAAAAAATCATACCAATCATTATTTTACCTTTAAAAATCCATGCTTTATAACTATAAAACTTGGCTATCACAACGGCTTAATTTTCATTGAACAACAGATATCATTTCAATGTTATAACCTATGTTATTGTTGGTAAGTATAATCATTTAGAGACTTTCATATTATCGCTACTTTCAATCTTTAAGGGACTTATCATGAAAAGGAATATATTTACAGTAGCGCTAGAGGAGAAGCCAAAAGCGATACTTGGCACTTTGTGGCAAAGTGGGGACCCGAAGATAATTAGCCTGCTAAATTTATGCACGGCTGTTGAGGCAGACAACTTCTCTTTTAAAGATGGATTATTCTCAGCAAGAGAAGAATTAGCATCCTACTCAGACTCCGTTGATACCATTGTTGCTCAATGGGACTTTCCTATCAGTGCTTTGGTACCTACTCCCAGCAAAGAGCATGAAATTACCTCTTCCTCTGTGACCAGCGCTTTAAAATGCGAACATAAACGCTGGAGCCGAATAGAGCAGTCCCAAGTCATATCTGAGGCTGTACCTCGTTATTATGGGGTTGAACCTTTTGCAGATTTACCGTTTGAACGCGTTACATTAAGTTATCCTTTTAGGATTAACCCCGTAAAAGCACTCTCTCCTTATCACGACTTTAAAAATGAAAATTTCGATCCGGCTATTAATGAAGCAATAATCAATACTAACCAATTAGGCGCTCCTCAAGAAACTATGTTTCAAGGTGAGTTAAATGTGAGTGGCATTACTTCGCAGCCTAAATCAGACATTCCAAACACGCTGTTTGACCGGTTAGCGTACTCCAGCAACTACCCCGCACATGACCATCATAAAATGGTTGAAGTCCTCAGAAAATTTCTTGAGCATATTGGTTACGATAACGCCTGCTTCAATGTTAAATCCATGTGGAGTGAAGCAGACGCTAATCAGGACCAAGTTGAGGAGCAGTTTCAGAACTGCTTGAAAGCTCTCAAGTTTGACATCGAACATTTAGACGAATGAGCAAATAAGAGGCGATCATGCAAATAGTAGAATCATTTCCCTATTCAATACGTGAAATTGAGAACGTCTTCATTCCTATGCGGGACGGAAAAAGGCTAGCCGCCCGTATTTGGCTTCCCGAGAAAGCAGAGTCTTCACCGCTACCCGCCATCATGGAGTATATCCCTTACCGTAAGCGGGATATTACACGCGGCAGAGATGCGACTAACCATGCGTATCTAGCGGGCCACGGTTATGTCTGTGTGCGTGTTGATATGCGCGGAAGTGGCGATTCAGATGGGGTATTGACTGATGAGTATACCCAGCAGGAACAACAAGATGCGGTTGACGCTATAGAGTGGATTGCCCAACAGGATTGGTGCAATGGCAAGGTAGGCATGATGGGTATCTCGTGGGGAGGCTTTAATAGCTTGCAAGTGGCTGCCAAGCAGCCCCCCGCGCTTAAAGCCATCATTAGCATTTGTGCCAGTGATGACCTTTACGCTGATAATATGCACTATATGGGTGGGTGCTTATTGGGCGATAACTTATCTGAAGCGACCGTCATGTTTGCCTTTAATGCGTTACCACCTGATCCAGAGATTGTCGGCGATAGCTGGCGAGACATGTGGTTTGAACGCATGGAGAAAAGCGGCTTATGGATCGATCAGTGGCTTAAGCATCAACGTCGAGACGCTTACTGGTCGACCAGTTCTGTGTGTGAATATTACTCCTCCATACGTTGTCCGGTTTATGCGATCGGGGGTTGGGCCGATGGGTTTACTAATACGGTCTTTAGGTTAATGGAGCACCTTCAGGTGCCGCGTAAGGGTCTGATAGGCCCCTGGGGACATAAATACCCGCACCAGGGAATGCCGGGGCCCGCCATCGGGTTTCTGCAAGAAGCACTTCGTTGGTGGGATTATTGGTTAAAAGATGAGCCGAACGGGATCATGGATGAACCCATGCTGAGAGCATGGCAACAAGATAGCCTGCCTCCCGATAACTCTTATGACGACAGGCCCGGCCGTTGGATAGGCGAGCGTCAGTGGCCAACGAATAATGTCCAAGAGCGCGGTTACGCATTGTTGCCCTACCAGCTAGTGGCAGAGCCAGAAAGCCAGCCAGCACTTAATGACACTGATGAGTATGCCTCAATGGGGTTACAGTCACCGCTTAGCGTCGGGCTGGAAGCGGGTAAATGGTGTTCTTATACAGCCACCCCGGACCTGCCTGGTGACCAGCGAGAAGAGGACGGCGGCTCGCTTATCTTTAGCACACCCAGCTTAACCTCACCGCTTTGTATTTTTGGTATGCCCACATTAGAGCTAGAGGTATCGAGTAACAAACCCCAAGCGATGTTGGCAGTACGCCTTTCAGACGTAGCACCGGATGGAAAGTCAACACGGGTGTCCTATGGGTTACTCAACCTTTCTCACAGAGATGGTGACGCACACCCAGAACCCCTGGAGCCTAACCGCCACTATCGCGTGAAGGTATTGCTCAATGGGATAGCGCAACAGTTCCCAGCTGGCCACCAATTGAGAGTCTCTATATCGACTTCTTATTGGCCACTCGCGTGGTTACCGCCAGAGCCTGCACAAGTAGATATTCATTTGAAGAATTGTAAGCTAACGCTTCCCGTTAGAGAGCCGCAAACGAACGACGCCGACCTTTCACCGTTTGATGAACCACAATCGGCACCTCCGCTTGCTACCACGTTATTGGCACCTAGCGAGCATAACTGGCTATTGCATCGAGACTTGGCCACTAAAGCATCGACCCTTGAAGTGATTAACAATCAGGGGCGTTTTCGCATTAATGACATTGGTACAGAAATTCATCGCAGCGCCCGCGAGTATTACCGCACGGTTGATGATGATTTCACTTCCGCACGGGGTGAAACGATCACAGAATCCTGCTTTAAAAGAGGCGATTGGCATACAGAAGTGTACACAAGGACCACGCTAAGCTGCACTGTCGATAACTTCATTGTCCATGCCCAGCTTGATGCTTATGAAAATGAGTATCGTGTCTTCTCTAAAAACTGGGAAAGTGTCATTCCTCGAGATAACGTATAGATTTTATTATCTCTATTTCTATCACCAAGCGTCGCCGCAAACCCTCTGCCACCCGTTGAGTATGCTCAATGGGTGGCGGATATGGCGAAACGCAAGCCGAGGATGTTAATTCAAGGTAGGGTGCTCGGCAGGCTGTCCTTTTTGCCAATCTTACTTCAGCGTTTCAAGATAAGCCGCCATATCTCTGGCATCCCGCTCCGTGACTTCCAGGTCAGGCATGGCGGTCAACGGGTCCACCTGGGTAGGATGACGAAGCCAGCGCACCATATTGTCTTCGTTATTTGTAAGTACGCCAGCGATATATCGACGTGCGCCAATACCCGCCAATGGTGGGCCGACATCCGCTTGCGGCCCGACTAAACCAGGGATCCGATGACAGGCAATACATGCATAACCATACATTGCTAAACGGCCGCGATCGGCATTGGGAAGGACCTCTGGGGCAGTTCCCGACCTAGCTGAAGAAGCTTCAGCTTCTTCCGTCTGGGCGGTTTCTTTGCTATCCACCCTAGCGGCAATGGCTTGATACTCGACGGGAGATAGCTTAGACATCTGCCTCATAAAGGCGACAATTTCCCAGATTTCTTCATCGGTGAAAATAAACTGCCAGCTCGGCATCCCCGTCATTTTAATGCCGTGTTTGATTGCCCAGAATATCTCAGCAGGCGTACGGTTGCTTGCGGTATGCGCCAAGTTCGGCGGGACCGGCGTCATGCCCTTGCCTACATCCTGGCGCGCCACACCGGGAGCTCCATGGCATTGCACGCATTTGTCGCGATAATATATGAGCCCCTGCTGCGCCATGGCCGGATCGTCCAGCGACGGCACATCGATTTCCTCGGCTCGCTGGCTAATCGAACGGTCCAAGGCAGTGGTAAGAACGGTATAGACTGGTTCCGTATGCTGCTGTAAGGCAGAGACGTTATAAACTCCCCAGAAAATGAACATGACCGCGCCCACTGCCATGGCGATAACCACGCCGACAAGGCCTAGCGCCAAGCGGATCAGCACGCGCTTGCGGATTCTTTCAATTAAACGTTGTCGGGTTCGAATAGTCATTTCAATGTGTACAGGTAAGCGGTGATATCACGGGCATCGCCAACGCTGACAGCCATATTCGGCATCGCCGTTCGCGGGTCGATCGTCTCAGGAGCACGAATCCAACGCACCATGTCTTCAGGCGTGTTAGGCAATACCCCTGCCAGGTAGGTACGCTTAGCAATGCGCTCAAGGGTTGGGCCGGTTCGGCCGTTTGCGCCCGGCACATCAGGTATGGCATGGCAACTGCCACAACCATACTCAGCAATCGCTGCCTTCCCCTTCACGGGGTCGCCCAGCGAGGACGTTGTTTCTTCGCTGCCGCACCCAGCAACGGGCAATAGCAATACCAGGCAAACAAGTACCTTTGCGTTCATAAGCATGCCCCTAGGAAAAAATTGGGCATGCCTTCGGCCACGATGAGCAGCGCTGACAATACGCTGAGAATTAAACCACCCACCGCCATGAACTGTATCCGCGAAGATGACCGGTTGCCGCCACCTCCCGGCCACTGTCTCCCCGCCAAACCCCACTGCCGCCAGGTAAGCCATACGCCGATAAGGCTCATGACCAAGGTCACCAAGGTTGTCGCATGTAACGTCCAGTGGTGTCCGGTCTCGCATACCCACGTTACGAGCACATAGCTTATTAACAGGTGTAGCGCCCAGGCGACCGGGCCGATAACCCAACCAACCCACAGCAGTAGCGGGTGAAGCACTTTCATTCTGCGCGTTTCAACCGGCATAAATACGTGGCCCCCAATAAAGCAGTAAATAAAAGGGAACCCAGGCAAAACATACGAAGTACCAATAATTGGTATCGACCACCACACCAATCTGCCGCGCTTGGGTGAAATATCCGCGCCATGCCAGAATGGCAATAACGGTACTCCCCAGAACCATAGAAGTGACATGCACGTAATGAAAGCCGGAAATGGTCCAAACGATGGCCCCGTACGAGTGGTCTTTCCAGCTAACGTCATAAGCCATCAGCTCTAATGAGCGCAGCACCAGCACCGTAGAGGCCAACAGCACGCTAATGGTGACGCCAATCGCCAGCACCCGCTTATTACCGCGATTAATCCCCTGGCCAGCGGCAAACATGGTGATACAACTAAGCAATAGCAATCCCAAGTTGATACTGGGCCATAATAGCGGTGGAGGCGACTCACCCAAGGGCGGCCAAGCCTCGGCATGAAAGGCCAGATAGAGATAGCTCACACAAAACGCCAACACAACTGCGGACTCAATGGTGATCAAACCCAGGATGCCCCACCACAAAGGCGCTCGCTTATCTGGGTGTAAGCGGGGCATGTCCGTTACGTCGACACCTTCAAGTACTCTCATCAGTCCTCCTTCCAAGGGCGCCTGGGCCAAAACCAACCGACCATGGCGAAGAAAACAAGAAAGAATCCCATCACAAAAAAGATAGGATGAAAGATAATGCCGATAAACCCTGATGAGGCGGCAACCGCTGCGATAAAAGGCCAGATTGTGGGATGTGGCAATACCTGTACCCCAATCGGCTCAGCATCCAAAATGCTGGTAATCACTACCTCACGGCGTCGGCTACTCAAACCGCTAACCACTGAGCGTTCACCGCGCTCCTGCCAGTCCCACAGAGGCCAACGGCTTTCCACCACGGGGATATGACGATAGTTATAAGCAGGCGGCGGCGACTCGGTCGACCACTCCAGTGTGGGGGCGTTCCAAGGATTTGCTCCTGCAGGCTGGCCGCGATATAGACTCCAGATCGCATTGATCAGTGTGATAACGAAGCCAGCCGCCAGTACGAATGAGCCAAGCGTCGACAGCAGATTCAAATCGCCCCAGCCCATCTCAGCGGTATAGGTGTAGACACGCCGAGGCATCCCTTCGAGCCCCAGTTGATGCATGGGGAAAAACGTGACGTTGAAACCGATAAACGCCAGCCAGAAACTCCACTTTCCCCCCTTTTCGCTCATCAGGCGGCCGGTGAATTTTGGCCACCAGTAATAGAGCGCACCGATCAACGGGAAAACGGCGCCACCAATCAGTACATAATGGAAATGCGCGACTAGGAAGAAGGTATCGTGCACTTGGGTATCAAAGGGAATCGAGGCGATCATTACCCCGGTGAGGCCACCGATGACGAAAATGGCGAAAAAACCCAGCACCCATAGCATAGGCGTGGCGAAGCGAATTTTGGCGCCCCATAAAGAGGCGATCCAGCAAAAAATTTGCACGCCGCTGGGAATGGCGATTGTGACACTGGCGGCAGTGAAGAAGCTCATGCCGAGCTGCGGCAAACCAGTCGTGAACATATGATGCACCCACAGGCCGAAGCTAACGAAACCGATCGACACAACCGACAACACCAGCGCCGTATAACCAAAGATAGGTCGTCCAGTAAAGGTAATGATGATTGTCGAAATCATACCAAGCGCCGGCACCAGGATGATGTACACCTCTGGGTGGCCGAAATACCAAAAAAGATGCTGCCAGAGCAGAGGCTGCCCGCCGCCTTCAACGATAAAGAATTGCGTATCTACCAAGCGGTCAAGGATCAATAAGGTACTGCTGACGATAACGGCAGGCATAGCAAAGACAATCATGAACGACATCACCAATGCCGCCCAAACAAACAGCGGCATACGATTCAAAGACATGCCCGGTGCTCGCAGCCGAAGAATGGTCACGATCAGCTCTACCGCCGCTGTAAGCGCCGACACTTCAATAAAGGTGATCATGGTGGTCCAGATATCCACCCCGTAGCCAGGGGAATACGCCTTCCCCGCCAACGGCACATAGTTAAACCACCCGGCATCCGGTGCCATGCCTATCAGGAGTGAGCCGAACAGAACGATACCGCCTATCAAATAAATGTAGTAGCCGAAGGCGTTGAGTCGCGGAAAGGCCATATCCCGTGTGCCTACCATTAGCGGCACTACATAGATGGCGAAACCTTCCATGACAGGAATGGCGAAGAAGAACATCATCACCGTGCCATGCATGGTAAAAAACTGGTTATAGAGCCCAGGATCTAGGAATTGCTGCTCGGGGCCAGCCAGTTGAGTCCGAATCAGCAAGCCCAGCACGCCAGCCAGTAGGAAGAAGATAAAGCCGGTAATAATAAAGCGCCGACCAATCATCCGTTGGTTTACTTGGGTGAACCAACCGGGAAAGCCGCGTGGGGAATGCCAGGTGCGGGCTAGGCGTTCAGTCTCTTCGGGAGAGTCATGTATTTCGCGCTGTAGGCTGGGTTGCTGTGTCATTCGAGGCTCCCCAGATAGCTGAGCAGAGACTGTAGATCATCTGGGGTCAGTTCGGTCGGGGGCATCAGGCTCTCTGGTTTGATGTGCTGTGGGTCGGTAATCCAGCCCCCCAAATGGCCAATACGATTAGGTACGGTGGCAGCAGCCAGCATCCGGCGGCTGGCCAGGTGCGTTAAATCCGGCCCCTTCTGGCCATCGGCCTGGGTTCCTCGAATGGTGTGGCAGCCAGCGCATCCTGAATCAGAAAAAACCTCGCGTCCTTGTACTGCCTGGGCCGTTTCAAGTGTCACTGCCGGTTGCTTTTGGTGCTCCAGCCAATCGGCAAATTCGTCTGGGGTTTCAGCTACGAAAAGGAACGCCATAAGCGCATGCTGCGCACCACAGTACTCAGCGCACTGGCCTCGATAGACGCCCGGCTCATCCGCGACCAGCGAAGTGACATTCACCTGTCCCGGCATCATGTCTGTTTTGCCCTGGATATTGGGTACCCAAAAGCTATGGATGACATTGTCAGACTTCAGCAGCAGCCTAATCGTCTCGCCTACCGGCACATGCAGCTCGTTCGCGGTGGTGGCGATACGATTCCCGTCTTGGTCTAAATAATGGACCTCCCACCACCACCGTTTACCGACGACTTCTATGGTTAATGCATCATCAGGCGGTGGCGCATAGAGGGTACGGCCAATGGAAAAACTGGAGAGTGCAAAAGGAATCGTTACTGAAAGGGGCAAAATAATGCCGCCGGCAATCACCAAATTACGGCTTTGACGGGCACTTAGCGGGCGCGCCGAGCGATGTTTAAATGCCCGGAATACCCCAATCAACAATAGGGCAAGTACCAGCACAGTGACCAGACTGGCCACCACCAGCGTTGGCCACCATAAATCAGCGATCAGTTGAGCCGCTGCGCCGGCAGGGTCAAGAGACGATTGAACACCGGAACAGGCGGATAGAAGTGAAATTAAAGGCAAGCCAATCAAGATAGGCAGCCAGTAACTCTTCCGTGAGTGCATGACTTTTTAATTTCCGTTTATAAAACTCGTGATGGTTATTGCCACCTTTATATAAGGCGCGACTAAAACGTCAGATGTCTTGTTTAAGTCTAGACAAAAAAGGAAGGTTAACCACGATGAACCAGGAAAGTTTTTCTGTAGTGTCTATCCTTACCGTTGTGCTGTGCTTTAGGAGTTGTAATGGGAGAGATCGAACGTAGCTTTTACTACCTGCTGCCTTGGGAATTCTCTCCGACCTGGACACTCGTCTGCCTGGCCGGTGCAGGGCTATATATACGCGGCCTAGTTCATCGGCGCCGCTGCGGTAAGCATGATGGTTTCTGGCGCCCATTCGCCTTCCTTCTTGGTGTCGTGGCTATTTATGCAGTCTCTCAGACCCATTTTGATTATTTGGCGCAATACATGTTTTTCGTCCATCGCGGCCAACATCTGGTGCTCCATCATCTAGCGCCATTTTTAATCGCCCTGGCCGCCCCGCTGCCGGTACTCGCCGCTGGCCTGCCGCATTGGGTGAATGGGCTCCCAGGTTTCTCTATGATGGCTCGAGGGCTACGTCCCGGGTATCGGCTATTGCAACATCCTGTCGTCGCTCCGCTATTGTTTGTCGGCCTTATCTACTTCTGGCTGATTCCCCATATTCATTTTGATGCCATGCTAAGCCATCGCCTCTACCAGTTAATGAACTGGAGCATGCTGCTCGATGGGCTACTCTTTTGGTGGTTAATCCTTGACCCGCGTTCACCCACAAAAGGCGGGCTAGGCTATGGCGCTCGAATAATCGCACTGCTTGCGGTGGTGCCACCCCAAATGCTGCTAGGTGCCTATCTCACCTTCAGCAATACCGTGCTATTTGATGTCTATGCCGTGTGCGGCCGTGCTTGGCCATTGGCCCCGCTGACCGACCAACGGCTCGGCGGTCTGATCACCTGGATTCCGGCGACGATGATGAGTGTGCTGGCAATATTGATCATTATCAGCCGCCTGCTCGGTAAACGTTCTTCCATGTACCGCTACGGATAACCCTATGCATAACACTTTGCCTAATACTTTGCACAAAACAGGATGTAAGACCGCGCTGTTGTCAGGCATTCTGTGGCTGGCTGGCTGTTCCGACCCAGCTTGGCAAACCAAGGATATTTCCGGGCTTATGCCGCCGTTGGAATTCGAACTAATCAGTGAAGAAGCCGAGCCGGTCAGCGAGGCGGACTATGCCGGCGAAGTGACCCTACTCTTCTTCGGTTTCACCCACTGTCCGCATATATGCCCAGCCACCCTGGCGAACTTGGCCGCCATCTCGGGCGAGCTAGACGAAGCGGCTCAGGACGATCTGCAGGTGCTGTTCGTTTCCGTCGACCCTAACCGCGATGACCCCGCTACTTTACGGGAGTATACCGATGCGTTTGGCCCTGAATTCACTGGTTTGACTGGCGATGAGGACGCGCTGGAAGCACTGACACGCCGTTACCGTGTCACGTACGGCTATGGCAAGAAAGACGACGCGGGTAACTATGATGTATCGCACTCCAATGCCGTCTTCGCTTTCGACCGTAATGGCGAAGCTCAGCTGCTGATCCGCGAAAGCGACCCTAAGGAAGCTATCGTTGCAGACTTGAATCGCCTTCTGGAGATTTAAGTGGCGCCTTAAAAACTGCCACACACTACTGCCGCTATTTTTAGCGACGCTACTCACGGAAAAAACCCCAGCATTCAGGCTGGGGAAAGGGCTTTGCTACTTAGATAAGTAGCTACTTAGGTAAGTGGCTACTTAGGTAAAGAGTAATACGCTACGTTTTGGCCCGAAGATCTTCATCATCACGCACCAAGAATTCATGCGTCGTATCATCCAAATGCTGGCTAAGCCAATCGGCCATAGCGATCTCTTCCTGAAGTATTTCTTTACATATCTGGGCGATTTCAGGCTTTGAGGCCATTTCAGCGGTCTTAATTAATGCTTTGTAGCTCGCAATCTCGAAATGCTCGAAGGCGTAAGAAGCAATACCGCCCTTAACGACTTCATCTTCTGCCATCATACCGCCCACGGCCTGACCAAAAGCGGTTAATTGAGCCCCCATATCTTTAATGGTAGAGGCATCAGCACCTAACAAGGTTAGACACTGTTCCAACTTTTGAGATTGATTTTGAGTTTCTGTAATATGCTCTTCAATACGCCGTTGTAGCTGTGGGTAGTGCTCAAGACGGCTCGCTTGAGACTTCAACATCTTCTCAGCTTGCTTTTCCATGGCATGCGCATCGCGCAGCCAATCTTCCAGATGTTTGCTATCCATTGCATTCTCTCCTTATTTAATCAACCTATTTTAACCAGTACTAAAGCAACGATTGACTAAAATTACATTTGCTCATTTTGAGCGCCAGAGAGCGGCTTGGCCTTGCCGAGCGTTGGCTCCTGACCTTCTGGGGCAGGTTGATTGACAACGGAATAGGTGCTCTTACCATCAAGAGAAGGACCTTCACCCCAGCGGCCTTTAGGCGCTTCTTTATCGAGAAGTGTGTTCAGGTAATAGTAAGAGTGCTGCATTGCTTCGTGATTTTCAGGCGTTGAATTCGGAATAGGAAGCTGCGACTGCATTCCGCCCAACTCTTCGATAACCGCTAACCACTGCTGTTGATGGTAGGTATCACGAGCAATCAAGAAAGATAAGAAGTCTTTCATGCCATGATCATCAGTCCAGTTATACAAGCGTGAGGCAAGCACCCTGCCGCTAGCTTCTGCAGTCGCGTTTGCCAACATATCCGCACCGATGTTACCGGTAGCATAAATATGGCTCATATCAAATGGCACACCGTTCGAGTTTACCGGCATTGCCGAAAGGCCTGATGATAACAGGTGGCGTGGATTCATACCGCCCAGGATGGCATTCATGACAGGGTCTTTGGCAGTTTCATCCTGATACGAGACGGGCGCTCCTTCCAGGTTGAGCGCTACTGCGTGACCCAACATTTCAATATGCGATAATTCTTCAGTCGCGGTTGACATCAGCAAATCGCGAATGCGATCGTCACCCCGTGCGCCCATTGCCTGGAAGAAATACTGCATTGCAACGCGAATTTCACCCTCAATACCGCCTATGGCTTGCTGAAGCAACATAGCAAACTCAGGGTTGGGCTTGTCTACTTTAACGGGGTACTGCAGCTTTCCGGAATGATGAAACATGTTTAATCCTCCTTGTATATTGACCGCCAGGGACTCCTTTCCCTGACAGTTAGCTTAAGGCTAATCCTTAACATTTTTTCGTCGCTTTCTATGCGATTGCCATAAGGGCTCCATCCCTTATCGGCAAGCTTATTGCTCGTCCTTGAGCGCTTTCTCACTCATCCTTGTGCGCTTTTTCACGTCCTTTACCTGGACTGCTAGGAAACACTCGCTTTAACAGACAGCTTACAGCTTATCTTTAAGCAATCTTTTTGCTTCCTGAGCAATATCACTGTATTGACTAGCTACGCGATCAAAAAACTCCTGAGCTTCCTGATCTGAGTTGCTTTCTGCATCGCGAGAAAACTGTGAACACAGACTTGCTCCTTGTGAAGCATGATATAGCGTACTTACCATATCAAAATCTTTATCCTTAATTGGACTATTCATAGCGCTCTCCAGCATTATGAAAAATGCATTAGCCAATCAGGTTAGTGACGTAGATAATTAGCTTTAACTATTGCCACCATGGCTATTTTTTCCGCCTTTCTTGCCAGCTTCTGAGGCACGCTCAGGATCGTTAGCGAAGTTGCCACCACTTTCCTGACCACCCTTATGGCCAATATCTTCATAAAATTCTTTGCCATGACTTTGAGAAGTAGCTTGGCCGCCTTTCTTGCCTGCTTCTTCGCGTGACATTCCTTGATCGTTACGTTTATCAACCATGATAAAGCTCCTTTAGTGGAACAATTAAAACGTTACGTCCTAATTACTCGCTTTGCTAACCGAGCACTATGCAGAATAGTCAATAGATGGAGCACTTCAAGCCATGGGTGCTTTAAATAAAACTTTTTAACCTTTGTCAAAAATAAAGATAAATTAAAGCTCTGCTTATACTGAACTATCAATAATCTATAAAAATCAAATAAATGTGAAAATAACATAACATGAGTTATTAATATCAACAGTCAGCCAAGTTACAAATATTTTTAATTGCCTAACTACTGGACGATACGCCTATCTGATACCTATAGTTTTAGGTTAACTGAAGCAAAAAGAGCTAGTCACCAGCTTGAAGTGAAAAGATTAGCAAGCTGGTTACATAGGTTATATAGATGAGTTATTTAATCGTCATAGGCAAAAGTTTAATACTCTGCACGAATAGGCAGGTAGTCAGGATGTCTATATTACGCTGACTAACGGCACAGGAAGCACCTACATTCTGCTCCTCATTACCTCGGAGAAGCAGAAACCGGCTAATAGGGCACGATGGAATGAAGATATGACATCAAGGATAGCGCAACAGGTTAAGGGCTTCATCATATTGCTGGGTCGCCTCGGCATAGGAGGCATTAATGGGCTGTAATAGCGAACCTCCGGTGGCGAGCAGAGAGTGTACGCTCTCATTAGTGCGCAGTGGTTACCCTTATATCTCGGCGCAATGTGACCGTTTAGGAACCAACCTTTTTCTCTCTCGGCTTAGGCTTAAAAAAACGCTGTTTATGAGGGGTGAAGAGGCCGCTGAGCTTTTTTACAACGACGAGCTTTTCACGCGTGAGAATGCTGCACCCAAACGTTTAAGAAGAACCTTGTTTGGTGAAGGCGGCGTGCAAGGCCTGGAGGGGGAGGCGCATCGACAACACAAAGCTCTGTTTCTTTCCTTGATGTCGCAATCACGCATTGATGCGCTAGTGGAACTGGTCGAGCATTATTGGCAATTGCGCCTCTCTTATTGGGAGTCGCAAGCATCAATCATCCTGCTTGATGAACTGCATCATATTTTATGTCGAGCAGCCTGCGCCTGGTGCGGCATTCCACTGCACAATGTGGATTCGCCAGAGATGACAAAGCGACTGGTGCTTATGATCGAAGGCGGTGCCGCTATCGGCCCTAAGCATTGGGCAAGCCGCCGGGCGCGCCATCAGACTGAAAATGCGCTTATAGACTTGATCAAACAGTACCGGGAAGGCCTTCGTGACGTCGATCCATTATTGCCTTTTGCTACCTTTGCCGATTTCCGTGATGCTCAAGGGAAGCCGCTATCAAAACACGTTGTCGCCGTAGAGTTAATTAATGTAATACGACCCATTGTAGCGGTTGCAAGATATATGGTGTTTGCCGTCATGGCGATGCATGAACACCCCCACTGTCGTGAGCAGCTTTCGCACAGAGAATCAGGCCATTATCGTCGACACTTCATTCAGGAGGTCAGGCGTTACTACCCTTTCTTTCCTTTTCTAGCCGCTCGCATTAAAAAAGACGTTACATGGAACGGCTATCACTTGAAGCGTGGCTGGCAAGCGATTCTCGATATCTACGGCACTAACCATGACCCTCATCGTTGGGACACACCTGATCAGTTCCGCCCTGAACGTTTCGAGCAAGAAAAAACCGACTTGCATCGTTTTGCAATGATTCCTCAAGGGGGTAGCGACCATGCTACTCAGCACCGATGCCCCGGTGAGTGGATCACATTGGCGCTGATTGATCTGGCAGTTAATAAATTTGCCCAACAGCTTAGCTATAACGTACCACCGCAAGATCTTACGGTTGACCTTAATGTCATACCGGCTCGCCCACGGAGCGGACTTATCCTGTCTGCCACACGCTCTGTCAGCCCCTTTAAAGCCAAAGTGGAGGAAAACAGTTAAGCAGCTATTGTTACAAGTGATCGTTTTTTAGAAAACACAGGAGAAACACCATGAGCCATAAAACCGAGGGAAACGTAAAAGATACCGAGCAAACCCAAAAAGCCAAGCAGGTGATCGACAAAGACACACCCAACGTTGACGGAGACCCTACGCAAAAAGGGTCATCGCATGAGGAACCAACGCCTTTTCGTCCAGACGAAAACGTTGATAATCAAAAGGATGCAAGTGCTCGTTCGGTACCGAGCCATAATACCTCTAGCAAGGAAGCGCCTATTCAAGGCACCCAACTGACGAAGGAAAAGCAAGCACATAAGGACGATATCAATAAAAAAGCCGATCGGGCCGCCCCCAAAGGAAACGAATAGTTGGAATGACACGCTTCATTGATTGTCATTGACTAAACTTATTATGCAATTCTACGAGGCAGCGATTATGAAAGAATCATTTGACGATGTTTACGATGACAAACAGCAGCTTATAGGACGCTTCACTAAAGATAAGTATTTAGAACGGGGAGCTCTTGAGGCAAGCGACGGAAATACATATAGCATTCCTACCCAAGAGCTCAGACGCCAAGACGACCACTGGGTTTTGTCCAAGCCGTTGAGTGAGTTTGTAAAACTCTCCACTCATCTCAAGCAACAGGAGCACGTGGATGAAATGAGCGATGAAAGCTTTCCTGCTAGCGACCCCCCTGACTTTACACTAGGGAAAAACAAACCTAGCTAACGGATGAAGAGCAGGGTATCTGATGAATCATTGTTCAAGGCGTCGTGGAATGTGGAGACGCTTGATAGCAGGACCGTCATCACTCAGGCGAGAGTCTCCATGAACTCACTTGGCTTTTCCCCACGATGCATTGTGTTATTAAACTCAAGCAGGAGCATGAAAGGCCAAGCTGTCTGGTTGATCACCCCGGCAGAAAATGAGGAAAAAAGAAAAGAGCTACGTAGAGTTCTATGTAAACGAAAAAGGCCACCTTTTCAGGTGGCCTTTTTGAATTCTCTAACATGTTGCTTTTAACCACTTTTCAGTGGTGCCGACACCAGGAGTCGAACCCGGGACCTACTGATTACAAGTCAGTTGCTCTACCAACTGAGCTATGTCGGCGCTTCACGTTTTCTTGAGAACATGATTGCTTCGCTGTTAGGCTTCGCAATCAACAAGAAATTTTGTTGGCAATGGCTGGGGTACCAGGATTCGAACCTGGGAATGCCGCTACCAAAAAGCGGTGCCTTACCACTTGGCGATACCCCAGCAGTGTGGTGGCCAGAGACGGAATCGAACCGCCGACACGGGGATTTTCAATCCCCTGCTCTACCAACTGAGCTATCTGGCCGTTGCCAACGGTGCGTATTAAACTAAAAACGCCGCTTTCCGTCAATACCTTTGTGAAACTTTCTTGCGATACGGATGCTTAGGGGTGTTTTGTGCTGCCCATTCGAACAGCCCCGCTCAATCACTTATTAACTCATGCTTGTGTAGGCGGTACGTACCCTTCGGCTTGGTCGGTTTCCTGGTTGTCCAGGAAGCGCTGCATCTGCTCCATTAGGTACGCACGGGACTCAGGATCAAGCATGTTGAGATGCTTCTCATTGATCAGTCGGGTCTGTAGTGCCTGCCAAGCCTCCCAGGCGGGCTTGGAGACCGTGGCCTGAATCTCCTGCCCCTGTTTGCCCGGCAACGGCGGGAAGGGCAGCGCTTCTAACTCTTTCTGGTACTTACGGCAAAAAACGGTATTGCTCATAACATACTCCTGATTCAGCGACTTTATTTAAAATAAATTGCCCCAGAAAACGTTTAGGCGTGGCCCGGAGCGGAATTGAGTGTAAAAGGCGTTAGCTGGCTGAGCAGCGCTTTAACGGGGGCTGCCAAACCCAGCGCGGGCGGATGTTCAACGTCGTACCATACGCCACTTTCGCGGACACCAGCCAGCCTATCGCAGGTCACCGGCTGCGGGGTAATTTCCAAACGAAAATGGCTGAAGGTATGGTAAAAACTGGGTGCCGTGCTCTCACGAACAGGGGTAACGACATGGGCTTCCAGCCAATCGTTGAGTTCACTGTGTTTCTCAAACTGAGGCAAACTCCATAAACCACCCCATAGCCCGCTTGGGGGACGCTTTTCCAGCCACACCCGTCCTTCTGGGTCACGCAGCATCAGCATGATCGTTTGTCGCGTGGGCAGCGCCTTTTTGGGTTTGGATTCCGGATAGCGCTGTGGTTCACCTTGGGCGTAGGCCAAACAGACATCGTTAAATGGGCAGCTTAGGCAGTCCGGTTTACTGCGTTTGCATAGCGTTGCGCCAAAATCCATGATCGCCTGGGTGTAATCCGCTAGGCGCTCTGTTGGGGTATAGTACTCCGCCAGCGACCACAGCTTTCGCTCCACCTCTGGCTTACCCGGCCAGCCGGGCAACGCATGCAAACGAGTGAGCGAGCGCTTTACATTGCCATCCAGGATGGCAGCCCGTTCACCAGTACTTTGCGCAATGATGGCACCTGCGGTAGAACGGCCAATACCGGGCAGTGCCACTAAAGCGTCGACACTGTCGGTTGGCAGTTCGCCGTCATACTCTGCTAACGCAACCTGGGCGGCCTTATGCAGATTGCGCGCACGGGCGTAGTAGCCAAGGCCGGTCCAAAGATGCAGCACTTCATCCTGCGGCGCAGTGGCGAGTGCTTCTAACGAGGGGAAGCGCGCCATAAAACGCTCGAAATAAGCAATGACAGTGGCGACCTGGGTCTGCTGCAGCATGATTTCTGACACCCACACCCGGTAGGCGCTACGCGGTGATTGCCATGGCAAGTCGTGACGGCCATAGCGGTCGAACCAGGCCAACAGGCGTTGTTGAAATTCGTCTGCCGCCAGCCGCGGTTTGGGCATGTCTGCCATGCACGTTCCTTAAACAGAGATGGGTATCAATAGTCTAATAAAAAAGCGTCGGCGATTAGGCCGACGCAGTTTTTTACCGTTTCGAGTAATGCATTTATTCACATCTATTATTGATGCTCAGTTAAACAGGTTGCGCAAACCATCACGAAGTTCTTGACCAGCACCTTCGCCGAGGCGTTCATCCAACTGATCTAACGTATCGCCTAACCGTTCTTCCAGTTCTTCATTAACACGATTGCTGGCTTCGTTGCGCAGCAAGTCGACCACCGCCGTCTGAAACGTTTCACGGTCAAAGCGGCACCACTCGGTGCGCTCATCACTTAGGTGGCCTTCACAACGCATAGGTAACGGCAGTTGTTCCAGACGCGGATTAACCTCACAAGCCGCATCGGCGGTGTCGACCAAACGGGCATTAACAAGGGTATCAAAGTTCAAGCTGGTGAGATTGAGTTCGCCTTCACCCTGAACATCAATACCGGGCAAGGTGATCAACAGATCCTCACTGGCCACGACACCGTTATTAATTTGGAAGGTGGCATCGAAGCGCTCAAAGCGGGTATCGGTATGCCATTCACGCAGTGTTCCCTCGCCCTCCAATTGTGCCACCAGTTCACACATTTGTTGAGATATGTTGGTGTTTAAAATAGCGCCATCGTTTAGGTGAGCATTAAGCTTGCCATTGAGATTACTGATAAGAGCTTCGCGAGTATTGCCAAGACTAGTCAGGTCGCCGGATAAATTAATACGGCCCCGCAGTGGTGAGCTCTGCTCTTCGCTGAGGGCTTCAATTAATGGCGCCACCTGAACGTTGTTAATGGTTGGCGAGAGTGCCCAAGCTATCACGGGATCCGTCGCATCGATTTGGCCGGAGGCGCTAAGCTCACCCTCGTAGAAGCCTGACTCAAACGCCGTTAGCCGATGTACGCCGTCGTCGCCACGCAGTTGCAAGCGCGGATTGTTGAAAGTCAGGCTCGAAAAAATAAGCGTACCCACACTCAGGTCGCCCTCTAGCGCCAGCCCGCTGAGTAATGATTGCGGCACTAATGTGTTGTTTTCCTGAGCAAAGGCTTTACGCAGTAAACCGCGACTCGCCTGTTTGGCGGTGGCCTCACCGGGTAGATAGCGGTCAAGGTCTAGCTGATCACCTGCCAAATCAAAGTCTAAACGCGAGCCGTCCAGCGCAGCCGTTAGTTCACCTGTAAAGGTGCTGTCGTCGACTACCAGCGAGAGACTGGTCAAGGAAAGCTGCTCAGCATTCCCTTCGATAGGGCTGGTCATGGCCACATCACTGAGTGCAGCTTCGCCTGCCGTAGTGAGCGTAACGCCAGCGCGGGCAAGCCAGGGGCGCAGCGTAAATGGCGCGGCGGTTAACTGGCCACGATAGTGCGGTGCGTCGCGCAACTGTTCAACATTCAGATGCCCATTGACCCTTAAGCCATCCGGCCCGGTGAGCTGCATGTCTTTCAACTGAGCAGTTTGTGCCTGCCAGTCACTTTCCAGGCCAAAGGCAAGCGCCAACGCCAGGCTACCTTGCCAATTATCCGAATTGCGTAAACCGGCTTCAAGCACGCCCTCTTCGATAGTGAGTTGCTGTTCGCCCATGCGCGCGACGATTTCGGCAGTTTTTAAGCTGAGCTGTTGTGGCTCGCTCTCTGCGCCGGAAGTCGTTCGGGTGGTCAACGCCATATTTTCCAGCACAAAAAGTTCGTCTTCCAGACCAAGCCGTACGCGAGTTTCAAGATTTATCTCGCTGGTCAGGTCGGGGGTCTGCTCCAATACGTCGGCATCCAGCCGGTTATGCTTGGTCAGCGTGAACATGGCTTTCAGCGGAAAAGCGCGCACCGGGTTAACATTACTGCCCGAGACATTCAGTTGTTGGATGCGCCACAGTGCTTCAGTTTGGGCATCGCGGAAGCGAATATCGGCATTTTTTACCTCGACTCTGGCAATACTCAAAACCACTGCCAGACTACCCGCATCGGCATTGGGGCCTGCACTTGCAGGTGCCAGCACCGTTTCAGCGGCGCTCTCATTATGTTCTGAAAGACGCTCTAACAAGGGCTCCCAGTTGCCTTCGCCTTGAGCATCACGCTCCAGGTTAAGGCGCATACCATCAAGCGTTAGCCCATCAACGGCAATTTCCCCACGCAATAACGGGCCAAATGCCACGCTAACTTCAGCACGATCAATGGCAGCAAAGGCAGCGCTGTCTTCAGTCTGCTCAGGCAGCCAAGCACGGGCCTGCTCAACGCTGACACCAATCCGCGGATAAAACGACCAGGTAATGGGACCTTCCAGTGCCAAGTTAAGCCCGGTTTGCTCCTCCACGACGGCCGTTAAGCGGGGCTTAAAGTCCTCTGGGTCCAGAAAGGTGGTCACGTAGACCACGGCGGCAACCGCGACGATGGCAAGAATACCGACCGCTGCCAGCAAAATACGTAATAGCTGTTTCATTACCCTTTCCCTTGTGGGTCTAACTCAACAAAATCGCTGGTGACGGGCATGCCCGCCGCCGGAGCCTCTGGATTGGCCATGGGCCGGTAACCTAGCTTAGAGAGCAGCACGCGGTCGGCCAGTGGCAAGGTGGACGTTTCAATCCGCAGTACACGGTTTTCCTCTTTGGCTTGCGCACCAAGCAGCGCCATTAAGCGTGAGCCGACACCGCGGCGGCGTGTCGTTTTGCGCACGCAGAGTTCAGATAGCCACCAAGCTCGGTCTTCGCCCTCATGCACAGCGACGGCTCCCAGCAACCGATCATTAAACAGTGCGCAGGCAAAAAAGTGCCGGCCTGCCAAATGTTGCTCAATAAATGGCTCAACTGTTGAGGTGGGCATGCGCTCTTGGGGCGCATCCTGATAGATACGCACTAGATCAAGGCGTACCTGCTCATTGGCTTCCCAACGGGCCTGGTCGACATGGTGCAGTGTCACCGGCATGGTGAAATCCTCTTCGCCAAAGCAGTCTGGCTGCTGTTTTTGCCGCGGTTGATTGCGGCTACATTTCGCGCATTGTAGCGGATGAGGGCGCCGATTCTCTATAATGGTCGCTCACCACAGGTTATGCCCTGATCAAACAGTGGTAAATTGATGCAGAGCCACCGATCACTCCTCAGGATTTATTCCTAGGGGCTATCCCTCAGAGTGCGCTTCAGCGCAGGAGATGCAACATGTCAGCGCGTATTGCCACGGTTAGCCGTGACACCAACGAAACGCAGATCAAGGTCAGCGTCAATCTCGACGGTGAAGGCCGTCTTAGCTGCCAAACCGGCGTTCCGTTTCTGGATCATATGCTTGATCAAGTTGCCCGCCACGGGATGATCGATCTCGATATCAACGCCACTGGTGATCTACATATTGACGACCACCATACCGTAGAAGACCTGGGTATTACGCTAGGCCAGGCTTTTTTTGAAGCCATTGGCGATAAGCGCGGCATTTATCGCTATGGTCACGCCTATGTGCCCCTTGATGAAGCGCTGTCTCGCGTTGTAATCGATTTTTCCGGTCGACCGGGGCTTTACATGAACGTTGAGTTCACCCGCGATACCATCGGTAGCCTGGACACTCAGCTGTTCTGGGAATTTTTCCAGGGTTTCGTCAATCATGCCCGCGTGTCGCTACATATCGACAACATCAAAGGCTTTAATGCTCACCACCAGGCAGAGACCATTTTTAAAGCTTTTGGTCGTGCGCTACGCATGGCTGTGGCGGAAGACCCACGCATGTTAGGACAAATGCCTTCCACGAAAGGCAGCTTGTGATGCGGCGCTGCACCTTCAACGACTTTTCCTCTCTCTCCACAAGGAGCGCTTCATGACCATTGCTGTGATCGACTATGGGATGGGTAACCTGCATTCCGTGGCCAAAGCGCTGGAGCATGTGACGCATGAGAATGTCGTCATTACTCGTGATCCGCGTCGTATTCTTGGCGCGACCCGTCTCGTTCTGCCCGGCCAAGGGGCCATTCGTGACTGCGTCGGCGAGCTCGAGCGTACCGAATTACGCGGACTGGTGGACGATATTTTAACCCGCCAGGCCAAACCGCTGCTGGGTATCTGCGTAGGTCAACAGATGCTGCTGGAGCGCAGCGAAGAGAATGGCGGTGTGGAATGCCTGGGCTTTTTCGAAGGCAGTGTTGACCGCTTTCCTGGTGACATGCGCGACGCCCACGAACAGCGTTTAAAAGTACCGCACATGGGTTGGAACGTGGTCGAACAGCATCACGACCATCCGCTGTGGGCGGGGATTGATAACCGTGAGCACTTCTACTTCGTGCACAGCTATTACGTCAATGCGGATAACGATGCGCACGTATTTGGCACCACCCAGTACGGCAAGGTCAGCGCCCACGTGGCTATTGGCCGCGATTCGACTTTTGCGGTCCAGTTTCACCCAGAAAAAAGCTCCCGTGCGGGTCTTCGCCTGCTTGAAAATTTTGTCACCTGGACGCCCTGAGAGGATTTTGTATGTTGGTAATTCCCGCTATTGATCTCAAAGACGGCCAGTGTGTGCGATTGAAGCAGGGTCGTATGGAAGACGCGACTTCCTACGGCGATGATCCGGTGGCCATGGCGGCGCGCTGGGTAGAGGCTGGCGCCCGCCGCTTGCACCTGGTGGATTTGAACGGTGCTTTTGAAGGCCAGCCGGTAAACGGTGACGCCGTAACGGCTATCGCTCGCGCCTATCCTAATCTGCCGATTCAAATTGGCGGCGGTATTCGCAGTGCGGAAACGATTGAGCACTACTTAAGCGCCGGTGTTTCTTATGTGATTATCGGCACCAAAGCGGTAAAAGAGCCCGCTTTCGTGGGTGAGATGTGTCGCGCTTTCCCCGGCCACGTGATTGTCGGGCTCGATGCCAAAGATGGCTATGTCGCCACCGACGGCTGGGCTGAAGTATCGACGGTCAAGGCCACTGAGCTGGCCAAGCGCTTCGCCAACGATGGTGTCTCCAGCATCGTCTACACCGATATTGCCCGCGACGGCATGATGCAAGGCGTCAACGTCGAAGCCACCGCCGCCCTTGCCCGCGAAGGCGGCTTGCCGGTGATTGCTTCCGGCGGTGTCACCAACCTGGACGACATCAAAGCACTTTGTGAAGTCGCCGATAGCGGTATTTTGGGCGCGATTACCGGCCGGGCGATTTACGAAGGCAGCCTGGATGTGGCCGAAGCGCAACGACTGAGTGACCAACTGACGGGGGGCGGTTCATGAGCCTTACCAAACGCATCATTCCCTGCCTGGATGTAGACGCCGGGCGCGTGGTCAAAGGCGTTAATTTCGTCGGCATTCGCGATGCCGGTGACCCGGTGGAGATTGCCCAGCGTTATAACCAGCAGGGCGCCGACGAGATCACCTTTCTCGATATTACCGCCAGCCACGAAGACCGCGACACCACCGTGGAAATGGTCGAGCGTATTGCTGGCGAAGTGTTTATTCCGCTCACCGTCGGCGGCGGCATACGCACCTGCGATGATATTCGCACCATGCTGAATGCGGGCGCTGATAAAGTCTCAATCAACACCGCCGCGGTCACCAACCCAGAGTTTGTGCGCGAAGCTGCCGAGCGTTTCGGCAGCCAGTGCATCGTGGTGGCGATTGACGCCAAACGGGTCTCTGGAGAGGGTGAAACGCCCCGCTGGGAGATTTTCACTCACGGCGGCCGTCGCCCAACGGGCCTGGACGCCGTTGAGTGGGCGAAGAAAATGGTGGCGTTCGGCGCGGGTGAGCTGTTGCTCACCAGCATGGACCGCGACGGCACCAAGATCGGTTTCGACTTGGGCGTAACCCATGCGATTTCCGAAGCAGTGAGCGTACCGGTGATTGCTTCAGGCGGTGTGGGCAACCTGGATCACTTGGTGGATGGCGTACTCAAAGGTGGCGCCGATGCGGTGCTGGCCGCCAGCATTTTCCACTTTGGCGAATACACCATTCCTGAAGCTAAACGTTACATGGCCGAACGCGGCATCGAAATGCGGTTATAGTCTGCTGTCTGCCGGGGCATTAAGCCCCGGTATCTTCAAGTGATAAGCCAAGGTTGCTGACCCCACCGTTGCGTCCTAATTCGCGCACTTCTTTCAGTGCCGCTTTATCCAGCGGTTCGCTTACGGTCTCCAAGACAGCGTCTTGAAAGTCGTTTTCATCAGCCATCAGCGGATGGTCGCGAATAATCAGTGCCAGTTTTTGCGCATCGACTTCGCCTTCTGTGAGCTCTATAAAGGCGCGTACGCCCGCCCGGGAGGTGCGGCTAACATCCAGCACAGCTTCTGGTGAATCGCCTTGAAGGGTATCCAGCAGTGCCGAGACCGACACCACCGCATCCAGCGCGCGCCGGGCGCCAAAGCTGTCATCCTCCTCATCAGGCTCGCACTCGGCGAGTTTCTCCGCTTGGCGGGCAAAATCAATACTGGCATTTGGCACATTAAGCCTTTCCCACACTAAACTCAGCACGGTACGTAGCGTATGGCTATCACCCTGACCTTTGGTTTGCTCATAAAGCACATAGTTAGGCAACAAACGCTCACACAGCGCCGCCATAAAAGCTTGTTGGGCCGGTAAAGAGAGCTGTTGTAACCGTTGATAAAAGCCCTGAGGGTTGGACACCATAGTGATTTCCTGGATCGCTTGACGTGGGATATTGGTGAAAGCTAGCGGGTACGTTATTGTCACTAGGCGCGCTTGGGGGAATCCCCCATCGCCATATGATTGTACGGCCGGCGAGGAGATTATCATGCATATTCATCTGCTACAGCACGGCCCTGACCATGGCCCAGCACGTTTAACCGATTGGCTCACCAGTATGGGCCATAGTTACACCGTTTTTCATCTCTACGCAGGCGAGCTAACGCCTCGCCCAAGCGAATCTGATGCGCTGATTATACTTGATGGCCCTGAGGAGCTACTCAGCCAACCACCGGCATGGTTTAAAGCCGAAGATAAACTCATCAACCGCTATTTGGATGGCCAAAAACCGCTGCTGGGTATTGGCGTGGGCGCTCACTGGGTGGCCCAAGCGCTAGGCTCAGTGGTAGCGCCTGGCACTTACCCTGAAACAGGCTGGCATACGGTCAACCTAGCGCCGGAAAGCTCGCTGGATCTACCCGAATCGTTCAGCGCTTTTATGTGGCATCGCTATGTTTTTAGCTTGCCCGACGATGCTTTTCCCTTAGGTGGTAGCGAAGCATCACCGCTGCAAGGCTTTACCTGGGATAGAGATCGCGTCATTGGTCTGCTGTGCCACTTAGAAGCTACCGCTGCTAGTGTGAAACAGCTGTTGGACACTGCTGAGTGGCCCAGTGCTTCGCCTGCCGCCAACCGTTATATTCAGGATGCGACCCAAATATTAGAAGACCCCAACCGCTTTACTCGCCTCGCACCGCAGCTCGATAGACTAATGAGCCAGTGGCTAAAAGCGGCGTAACAGCAGAAAGCTCTAAGGCCGTCAGCGATTCCACTGCCTGGCGACCGCCAGGCAACTTTCCCAATCACCTACATGAATTTCCGGTGGTGCCGTATCGCGTTGTTTCTCTAAATGGTAACGGTAGAGTGGGTCGTAATACTCAGTCAGTAGTGGTGCGAGCCAAGCCTCATGCGCCTGCGGGTTACCATGAGCATGTTCGTTAAATGCCAGTGCCTGTAGCCGCTGTAATCGCTGCAGCCGTGCGTTACCCAGACGCTTCCCCAAACGAATAAGGGCATTGTTTAACTGTGTCTGCATTAACTGCCAGCCTTGATAAGCGCCAAAACGAACGGCATAGGCTTGTTCAAGGTCGATAATGTAATCCTGTTGGATTTGAGCAAGACGCCAATCCAGTGGCATTTCAATACGTACCCGAGGCGCTCGCTGCAGCGCTCGCCAGAAATCGAGTGGAATATTGGCGCTGCCAATCTGGCGGGACTCATCTTCGATGACCAGCCCTTCCGTCAGCCCGATTAGCCGCTTGGCCAACGCATGCTCAAAATCGATTTGGGTGGCGGGCTCTTCGGGCCTGCGGCCGAAGGCAGAGCCTTTATGGTGCGCGTAGGCTTCAAGGTCGACGCCATTATGGAGCTGATTGATCAGTGTCGTTTTTGCGCATCCGGTCAGCCCCGCCACCACCAGCATCGGTTGAAGCGCCGCCTGATCGATGCGTTCGCATAACGCTTGGCGCATGGCCTTCCAACCGCCCGCTAGGCGCGGCCTGGATATGCCGGCTTCCTCCAACCACTGCTGGGCTATTTGTGAGCGTAACCCGCCACGAAAGCAGTAAATCACGGCATCAGGATGCTCGGCTAAGTATGACTTCCACGCTGCGATTCTGGCCTGTTTGAGCGCGCCACTGACCAGCCGCTCACCCAGTTCAATCGCGGCGGCTTGCCCTTGCTGCTTATACGCGATGCCGACTTGGTGCCGCTCTTCATCAACCATTAACGGTAGATTGACAGCACCCGGTAACGCGCCTTGAGCAAACTCGATCGGGGCGCGCACATCAATCAAAGGGCACTCTTCATTGATTAAGCTCAATGCCGCCGGCGTAGTGGCTGACATCGTGGCTAGTGTCACCCGACCACCTCAATGGTGGCTTTACCTTGGCTCGCTCTCATAACGCCAAACGACTGCAGGGTCAGTCCGTATTCGCGGCCAATGCGCTCAACATCATCTTCCCAAGCAGGATCAACGCTGAGCAGTAACCCGCCGGAGGTCTGTGGGTCGCACAGCCATTGCCAATGGACTTCGTCCATGGCTGGCAAGCTCTCCCCTAAAGCATCACGATTACGCAGCGTCCCCCCCGGCACAGCTCCCTGGCGGCGGTAAGCCTCTGCCTCGGCTAAACGCGGTAGCTTACGGAAATCAATTTGGGCCATCACGTTACTGGCTTGACACATCTCCGAAAGATGGCCAGCCAAACCAAAACCAGTCACATCGGTCATGGCGTTCACCCCTTGTACTTCGGCAAGCTTCACGCCAATGCTATTCGGCTTCAGCATGGTTTCTCGGGCAAGGCCATGGTGGCCTACTTCTAGCAATCCACGTTTTTCTGCCGTAGTGAGCATCCCAACACCTAGCGGCTTCGTTAAAAAAAGCAGATCGCCCGGCTTGGCGGTGCTATTGAGCTTAAGCTTGTTGAGATCGACCAAGCCATTAACGGCCAAACCGAAAATAGGCTCAGGGGCATCAATGGAATGGCCACCGGCTAGGGCAACCCCTAACTCACGGCATACCGCCTGGGCGCCGGCCATCACATCACCGGCGACTTCAGCGCTGAGCTTATCCAGCGGCCAGCCTAAAATACCCAATGCCATCACCGGCGTGCCGCCCATCGCGTAAACGTCGCTGATAGCATTGGTGGCTGCGATGCGTCCAAAATCGAAGGGATCATCCACAATCGGCATAAAAAAGTCGGTGGTGGCGACCATGCCACGCCCATCGCCTAAATCATAAACCGCAGCGTCTTCGCGACCCTGGTTACCAACAATAAGCTGCTTATGCCCCTTCGCTGGCCCAGCCTTGGCAAGAATGCTGTCCAGAACATCAGGGGCGATTTTGCAGCCGCAGCCGGCACCGTGGCTATATTGGGTCAAGCGAATTGAACTCATCGTGTCTCTCCTTGGCACTTTGGATAATAGCATCAGTTTAAACCAGTCTGGCGCACTCTTCAGTCTACGGACGCCTAGAGAGCCTCTAGCGCATCGCTAAGTTTGTCCACAGCGATCACTTCCATGCCCTTAGGCGCCTGTTTGGGCGCATTAGCGCGCGGTACGATGGCGCGCAGAAAACCATGCTTAGCAGCTTCGGCAATGCGTTCTTGGCCACTGGGTACTGGGCGTATTTCTCCCGACAACCCAACTTCACCAAATACCACTAATTCTTTGGGCAGTGCGCGGTTTTGCAGACTGGAGACGACCGCCAGCAGTACCGCCAAGTCAGCACTGGTTTCAAGCACTTTGACACCGCCGACAACATTTAAGAAGACGTCCTGGTCACCCGTAAACAGGCCACCGTGGCGATTAAGCACCGCAAGCAGCATGGCCAGCCGGTTTTGATCGACACCGACTGCGACACGGCGAGGATTGCCCAGTGCAGATTCATCTACCAGTGCCTGCACCTCGACCAAAATAGGTCGCGTACCTTCCCAGACAACCATCACCAAGCTTCCGGGAGCCTGCTCCTCTTGGCGGGAAAGAAAGATAGCGCTGGGGTTTTTAACCTCTTTAAGCCCTTGCTCAAGCATCGCAAAGACGCCTAACTCGTTGACAGCGCCAAAGCGGTTTTTCTGCCCTCGCAGTGTGCGAAAGCGTGAGTCCGCGCCGCCCTCTAATAACAGCGAGGCATCAATCATATGCTCGAGCACTTTAGGACCTGCCAGTGTGCCATCTTTAGTGACGTGGCCCACCAATAGCAAAACGGTGTTGGTCTTCTTAGCAAAGCGCGTTAGCGCCGCGGCTGACTCACGCACCTGGGCAACACCACCCGGCGCCGAACTTATATCTTCCAAATGCATGGTTTGGATTGAGTCGATCACCAGGATCTCTGGCTTTTCTCGCTCTGACACTGCCAGGATGGTTTCTACGCTGGTCTCGGCCAACATTTTCAAGCCATTGGTAGGCAATTGAAGACGGTGAGCACGCATCGCGACCTGAGAAAGCGACTCTTCGCCCGTTACATAGAGAATGCGCCGCTGTTGGGCCAATTTACAGGCCGTTTGAAGTAGCAGGGTCGATTTTCCAGCCCCTGGGTTGCCCCCTAGCAGCACCGCCGAGCCGGGTACGAGCCCACCACCTAAGACGCGATCGAACTCCGCAAACGTAGAACTCATACGAGGTACTTCGCTGAGATCAACATTACCGAGATCAATGACTTCCCGCGAGAGATCACCCGCATAGCCAGATCGACCAGGGGCTGCTCCGCTACCGGGACGAGCACTCGCTAAATGCACCTCGCTGAGAGTATTCCACTCTTGGCAACTGCTGCACTGCCCCTGCCATTTTCGGTACTCCGCGCCACACTCAGTACATACAAAGGCGCTTTTGGCTTTGGCCACTGCCATTACACTCCTGTTGCTATCGTTAAGTCGCAACGTTCAAACATTGTCGCTAGCGCTTAATATCATTTATCGCTTTTCACAGATGCCAGCTTGGCGCTCATTAGCCACAGCAAACACAAAAGGCGGCCACTGGCCGCCTTTTGTGCTGCTTACTAATGCTTTATTGGCGCGTTAGCTGCAGCATTTCACCATTTTCAAAACGGCGGCGTTCTGGGTCAATCAATTCCAGCGTGCTCTCATCAATACGCATGAAGTAATAGATTTGGCCATCGCCATCCGGCGTCAACTCATAGACGGTGGCGTCTGGGTCAGACGGCGTACCGGTCAGCACTTCCCAGTTACCCGCGTAGTTCTCATCCGGCGGTGTTTGGGGGTGGTTACGGTAGCTGGCGTTCAGCGTGAAGGTGCGCTCCTCGGCTGCACTCGTATCTTCACCCACCATTGTGACATCCAGATCGATACCATCGCAGTTACGGCAAGGTAGAGAGCCCTGATAAGTAGCCTGCGCTGTAGCCGCTTCTTCCTGTTGCTGTTCCATAGGGCTGCTCGCACAACCAGCTAGCAGTGCCAACATAGCCGAACCGGCTAGCAAACTCTTAAACTGCATAGAGTGTCTCCTTCATATCGTGTTGGACATCACATTTATTTACGCACACTTGTGACAGCATAACCGCTACAAGGTGCAACGCACACCCCCTAGCGATGCGAATGCTTGCGCTTCATTAGCCTTCAAGCGACCATAGCGTACATTGCTAAGATAATCAGGTTACCCCCATGAGCCAATACTGGAGCCCGGCCGTTCGCGAACTTACGCCTTACGTGCCCGGCGAGCAGACACGCGAGCGTGTTATCAAGCTCAATACCAATGAAAACCCTTACCCCCCTGCACCGGGCGTCGGTGAGGTACTGCGCGATTACGCTACTGATCATCTACGCCTTTACCCGGACCCAACTTCCGCAGCACTGCGTGATGCGTTGGCGGAGACGCTTCAGGTAACGAGTAGCCAAGTCTTTGTTGGTAATGGATCCGATGAGGTTCTCGCGTTTGCTTTTCAAGCCTTCTTTTGCCACCAAGCGCCGCTTGATGTACCTGCTATTACTTACAGCTTTTACCCGGTTTACGCCAATCTCTACGGCGTAGCGCTGCGCAAGCACCCGCTCACTGCCAACTGGGAGGTCAATATTGATGCTCTTGCAGCGAGTCCTGAACGCAGCGGGATTATTTTCGCTAACCCCAATGCGCCTACCGGTCACGCACATTCGCTTACGACGATTGAGGCGCTACTTAAGCGAGTTACAGATCGCGTGGTTCTGGTGGATGAAGCGTACGTGGACTTTGGCGCTGAGAGCGCCGTAACGCTCATTGACCGTTACCCCAACCTGCTGGTCACCGGGACATTTTCCAAGTCACGCAGTTTGGCAGGCTTACGCTTAGGCTATGCGGTGGGCTCTGAAGAACTCATTGATGGCCTGCTGCGGGTGAAAGACTCGTTTAACTCTTACCCAGTCGATAGTTTGGCAAGCTTGGTGGGTATCGCTGCACTCAAAGATGTCGAGCATTTCGAAGCCTGTCGAGAACGTGTAATTACTACCCGTGAACGTACCCGCCAGCGCCTTGAGACGCTGGGCTTTGAGGTACTCCCTTCTAAAGCGAATTTTTTGCTAGCCCAGCACCCCAATTATGAAGGCGCACAACTCTTTGCTAGCCTACGCGAGCGGGGCATTCTGATACGTCATTTTAATACCACTGAGCTCAACAACTTCTTGCGTATCACTATCGGCACCGATGATGAAATGGATAGCTTGATTGAAGCGCTAGAGACGATCTGCGGATAGCCTTCTTATCTCTACTTCCTCTTTGGGCACTGTAAGCTGCCCTTTTGTCGGCTGTTTTTCTTCCGCCCAGCAAAAAGCCCCGTGCACTCAGTGCTCGGGGCTTTTTACGGTATAAGTGCCTGACGATGTCCAGGGCGGCTCTCCGCTACTCTACTTGGAAGACCCCTTGTTTTTCTTTCGTGCAAATAAAATACCCCAGCTTCTTTCGAAGCTGGGGTACGGTATAAGTGCCTGACGATGACCTACTCTCGCATGGGGAGACCCCACACTACCATCGGCGCTAAGCGGTTTCACTGCTGAGTTCGGCAAGGGATCAGGTGGTTCACGCTCGCTATGGTCGTCAGGCGTAACTGGCTGTATATCATGCTGACTAGCGTTTGCTATCTTGTGATCGTCTCATTGTGCCGCCCCCACGTTATGTTGTTTGGGCCACACGCTGCGTATCCGGTGTTTAATGTGTCGTTATCACTACGACCAGACCCCTTGGGTGTTATAGGGTCAAGCCTCACGGGCCATTAGTACACGTTAGCTCAACGCCTTGCAGCGCTTCCACACCGTGCCTATCAACCAGCTGGTCTCGCTGGGCCCTTCAGGAGGCTCTAGGCCTCAGGGATGTCTCATCTTGAAGGGGGCTTCCCGCTTAGATGCTTTCAGCGGTTATCCCGTCCGACCATAGCTACCCGGCAATGCCACTGGCGTGACAACCGGAACACCAGAGGGTCGTCCACTCCGGTCCTCTCGTACTAGGAGCAGCCCTTCTCAAACATCCAACGCCCACGGCAGATAGGGACCGAACTGTCTCACGACGTTCTAAACCCAGCTCGCGTACCACTTTAAATGGCGAACAGCCATACCCTTGGGACCGACTTCAGCCCCAGGATGTGATGAGCCGACATCGAGGTGCCAAACACCGCCGTCGATGTGAACTCTTGGGCGGTATCAGCCTGTTATCCCCGGAGTACCTTTTATCCGTTGAGCGATGGCCCTTCCATACAGAACCACCGGATCACTAGAACCTGCTTTCGCACCTGCTCGACGTGTCTGTCTCGCAGTCAAGCACCCTTATGCTCTTGCACTCAATGCACGATGTCCGACCGTGCTGAGGGTACCTTCGTGCTCCTCCGTTACTCTTTAGGAGGAGACCGCCCCAGTCAAACTACCCACCACACACTGTCCTCGATCCGGATAACGGACCTGAGTGAGAACGCCAATGATGCCAGGCTGGTATTTCAAGGTTGGCTCCCTTCGAACTGGCGTCCGAAGTTCAAAGCCTCCCAGCTATCCTACACAGGCAACATCAGCGTCCAGTGTGAAGCTATAGTAAAGGTTCACGGGGTCTTTCCGTCTAGCCGCGGGTACACCGCATCTTCACGGCGATTTCAATTTCACTGAGTCTCGGGTGGAGACAGCGTGGCCATCATTACGCCATTCGTGCAGGTCGGAACTTACCCGACAAGGAATTTCGCTACCTTAGGACCGTTATAGTTACGGCCGCCGTTTACCGGGGCTTCAATCAAGAGCTTCGCCTTACGGCTAACACCATCATTTAACCTTCCGGCACCGGGCAGGCGTCACACCCTATACGTCCGCTTGCGCGTTAGCAGAGTGCTGTGTTTTTAATAAACAGTTGCAGCCACCTGGTATCTTCGACCGGTTCGGGCTTAGAGAGCAAGTCTCATCACCCTACGCCGGCGTGCCTTCTCCCGAAGTTACGGCACCATTTTGCCTAGTTCCTTCACCCGAGTTCTCTCAAGCGCCTTGGGATTCTCACCCTGACCACCTGTGTCGGTTTGGGGTACGGTCGCACATGATCTGAAGCTTAGAGGCTTTTCCTGGAAGCGTGGCATCAGTGACTTCCTGACCGTGGTCAGTTCGTTTCGCATCTCGGCTTTAAGATCCCGGATTTGCCTAAGATCTCGGCCTACATGCTTTCACCAGGACAACCAACGCCTGGCTCACCTAGCCTTCTTCGTCCCCCCATCGCAACCATGTCCGGTACGGGAATATTGACCCGTTTCCCATCGACTACGCCTTTCGGCCTCGCCTTAGGGGCCGACTCACTCTGCTCCGATTAGCGTCGAACAGAAACCCTTGGTCTTCCGGCGAGGGAGTTTTTCACTCCCTTTATCGTTACTCATGTCAGCATTCGCACTCGTGATACCTCCAGCGAACTTCTCAATTCACCTTCATTGGCTTACACGACGCTCCTCTACCGCTCACACCTAAGTGTGAACCCGTAGCTTCGGTACCTGGTTTAGCCCCGTTACATCTTCCGCGCAGGCCGACTCGACTAGTGAGCTATTACGCTTTCTTTAAAGGATGGCTGCTTCTAAGCCAACCTCCTAGCTGTCTGAGCCTTCCCACATCGTTTCCCACTTAACCAGGATTTCGGGACCTTAGCTGACGGTCTGGGTTGTTTCCCTTTTCACGACGGACGTTAGCACCCGCCGTGTGTCTCCCACGCGTTACTCACCGGTATTCGGAGTTTGCCTCGGGTTGGTAAGTCGGGATGACCCCCTAGCCGAAACAGTGCTCTACCCCCGGCGGTACTACATGAGGCGCTACCTAAATAGCTTTCGAGGAGAACCAGCTATCTCCGAGCTTGATTAGCCTTTCACTCCGATCCACAAGTCATCCAAATCTTTTTCAACAGATCCTGGTTCGGGCCTCCAATTGATGTTACTCAATCTTCACCCTGCTCATGGATAGATCGCTCGGTTTCGGGTCTATATCCAGCGACTGTGTCGCCCAGTTAAGACTCGGTTTCCCTACGGCTCCCCTATACGGTTAACCTCGCCACTGAATATAAGTCGCTGACCCATTATACAAAAGGTACGCAGTCACAGAACAAGTCTGCTCCTACTGCTTGTACGCACACGGTTTCAGGATCTATTTCACTCCCCTCTCCGGGGTTCTTTTCGCCTTTCCCTCACGGTACTGGTTCACTATCGGTCAGCCAGGAGTATTTAGCCTTGGAGGATGGTCCCCCCGTCTTCAGTCAAGGTTTCTCGTGCCCCGACCTACTCGATTTCACATGATCAGATTTTCGACTACGGGGCTATCACCCGCTACGGCCGCGCTTCCCAACGCGTTCGCCTAATCAGTCTCATGCTTAAGGGCTGGTCCCCGTTCGCTCGCCGCTACTAGGGGAATCTCGGTTGATTTCTTTTCCTCAGGGTACTTAGATGTTTCAGTTCCCCTGGTTCGCCTCGTACACCTATGTATTCAGTGCATGATACTCATCTTATGATGAGTGGGTTTCCCCATTCAGAGATGTCCGGGTCACAGGTTGTTGCCACCTCACCGAACCTTATCGCAGGCTACCACGTCTTTCATCGCCTCTGGCTGCCTAGGCATCCACCGTGTGCGCTTCATTGCTTGACCCTATAACCCGAAGGAGTCTGGGGTTCGCAATGATAACGTTTCATTTTGCCGGATACGCTTGAGACGTATCACAATTTAAGACCACTTCTTGCGAAGTGTTCTTGTCAGCATGATATACATTGTTAAAGAGCAGCTGTTCAATGAACAGTGATAAGGCGACGCTTAGCGTACGACTTATCAATGGTCACGAAACATCAACAAACGGCATGTAAGATAAGGACTTAATGGTGGAGCCAAGCGGGATCGAACCGCTGACCTCCTGCGTGCAAGGCAGGCGCTCTCCCAGCTGAGCTATGGCCCCATTGTATCATGCCGTCTTCCACAAATTTCTGTAAGACAAGGCAAAATGCGACGACGTATAGCCTGCTATACGAGGAGCATTTTAACGCAGTATTACAGGAATTTGGTGGGTCTGGGCAGACTTGAACTGCCGACCTCACCCTTATCAGGGGTGCGCTCTAACCAACTGAGCTACAGACCCGGGTATTCCGCTGCCAGTTTGAACTAATCACTCAAACACAGCCGAAAAACTACCGTTTGCTCTATGATCTGATCAGGTAATTCATTGTGGACGCTTATTAACTGTGACGCATCGTTTAAGGAGGTGATCCAGCCGCAGGTTCCCCTACGGCTACCTTGTTACGACTTCACCCCAGTCATGAACCACACCGTGGTGATCGCCCTCTTGCGTTAGGCTAACCACTTCTGGTGCAGTCCACTCCCATGGTGTGACGGGCGGTGTGTACAAGGCCCGGGAACGTATTCACCGTGACATTCTGATTCACGATTACTAGCGATTCCGACTTCACGGAGTCGAGTTGCAGACTCCGATCCGGACTGAGACCGGCTTTAAGGGATTCGCTGACTCTCGCGAGCTCGCAGCCCTTTGTACCGGCCATTGTAGCACGTGTGTAGCCCTACCCGTAAGGGCCATGATGACTTGACGTCGTCCCCACCTTCCTCCGGTTTGTCACCGGCAGTCTCCTTAGAGTTCCCGACATTACTCGCTGGCAAATAAGGACAAGGGTTGCGCTCGTTACGGGACTTAACCCAACATTTCACAACACGAGCTGACGACAGCCATGCAGCACCTGTCTCTGCGTTCCCGAAGGCACCCCGGAATCTCTTCCGGGTTCGCAGGATGTCAAGGGTAGGTAAGGTTCTTCGCGTTGCATCGAATTAAACCACATGCTCCACCGCTTGTGCGGGCCCCCGTCAATTCATTTGAGTTTTAACCTTGCGGCCGTACTCCCCAGGCGGTCGACTTATCGCGTTAACTTCGCCACAAAGTGCGCTAGGCACCCAACGGCTGGTCGACATCGTTTACGGCGTGGACTACCAGGGTATCTAATCCTGTTTGCTACCCACGCTTTCGCACCTCAGTGTCAGTGTCAGTCCAGAAGGCCGCCTTCGCCACTGGTATTCCTCCCGATCTCTACGCATTTCACCGCTACACCGGGAATTCTACCTTCCTCTCCTGCACTCTAGCCTGACAGTTCCGGATGCCGTTCCCAGGTTGAGCCCGGGGCTTTCACAACCGGCTTATCAAGCCACCTACGCGCGCTTTACGCCCAGTAATTCCGATTAACGCTTGCACCCTCCGTATTACCGCGGCTGCTGGCACGGAGTTAGCCGGTGCTTCTTCTGCGAGTGATGTCTTTCCTGGCGGGTATTAACCGCCAGGCGTTCTTCCTCGCTGAAAGTGCTTTACAACCCGAGGGCCTTCTTCACACACGCGGCATGGCTGGATCAGGGTTGCCCCCATTGTCCAATATTCCCCACTGCTGCCTCCCGTAGGAGTTCGGGCCGTGTCTCAGTCCCGATGTGGCTGATCATCCTCTCAGACCAGCTACGGATCGTTGCCTTGGTGAGCCATTACCTCACCAACTAGCTAATCCGACATAGGCTCATCCAATAGCGGGAGCCGGAGCCCCCTTTCTCCCGTAGGACGTATGCGGTATTAGCCTGGGTTTCCCCAGGTTATCCCCCACTACCGGGCAGATTCCTATGCATTACTCACCCGTCCGCCGCTCGTCAGCATCCCGAAGGACCTGTTACCGCTCGACTTGCATGTGTTAGGCCTGCCGCCAGCGTTCAATCTGAGCCATGATCAAACTCTTCAGTTTAAAATCATTGTGATCCTTACTTGTCACTCGAAAGTGACAAAAGCGGATCAAACTTGGCTCAAGGTTCAAACGAATTCACTGTGATACTCCTAAGAGTATCGTTGTGTTCGCCTGCCTTGATATTTAGTGATTTGTCACTAACATCAGCAAGCGCCCACATGAATTACCTGATCAAATTGTTAAAGAGCTGTTTCGCTATAGACGCTGCTTAAAGCAACGTGGCCGCCGTTGAACTGGCTTGCCTCAGCGAGGAAGGCGTATTCTACGCATTTCCTGACGCTTGTCAATATACGATTTTTAAAACCGCTAACTCGTTGACAAGCCGAAGGTTTTCACCTTCATTCACCGCTGGCAACGCTTGGCGTCCCCGGCAGCGGATGCGTACTTTACGGATTCGCTGCCGGGTTGGCAAGGGGGCGTTATAAAAAAACATGAAAAAGTTTTAACCGGCATTAGCTCTTGGTTTTTGCTTTGCGCATAACAGCCAAAAAAGGGCCTGAAGCCACGTAGGTACCAAACAGTAGTAGCAGCATCACGGAAGGCTCAACAGAGATCATTACGAAAGCCAGAACAATGGCCAACAGCACCACAAAGGGTACTGGCTTTTTAAAGTCGAGATCCTTGAAGCTGTAGTAGCGGATATTGCTCACCATTAATACGCCTGCTGCTGCCACCACTACCAACATCAATAGCTTGAAGCCAAAGGCATCCGCATCAAAGCTATGAAAAGTCCATACACTCGCGGCTACCAGCGCTGCGGCAGAGGGGCTCGGCAAGCCGATAAACCATTTCTTATCAACACTGCCAATCTGGACATTAAAGCGCGCAAGACGAAGCGCTGCGCAGGCAACGTAAAGGAAGGCGACCACCCAGCCTGTCTTACCAATGTCTTGAAGAATCCAGGTAAAGGCGACTAACGCGGGCGCCATACCAAAGGAAATCATATCCGCCAAGCTATCATACTCAGCCCCAAACTCACTTTGCGTATTGGTCATTCGTGCGACACGGCCATCCAAGCCATCCAGCACCATGGCAATAAAGATCGCGACGGCAGCTGAGGTAAACTCACCATTAATGCCAGCGACAACCGCAAAGAAGCCGGCAAAAAGCGCCGACGTAGTGAATAAGTTGGGAAGTAAATAGATACCCCGACGACGAATCTTTTTACCGTCCTCAACGGTCTCCTCAACCACTTCGGTTTCACGCAAGAAGGCAGTCGCTAAATCCTCGTTGCCAACGACTTCTGACTGGTCAGCATTGTCTGGCTGCTCAGCCTTACCAGCCTTATCAAGCTGGCCTGAATTTGGTTGCTCAGAGTTTGAGTGCTCTTGATCGCGAGCGTCCTGTGTCATAGGTTTCATCCATTAAAAGTGAAGTCACGTGAACAGTGATCGCTCTCATTCTACACGGTGAGTGCCACTCAGCCAGCCAATTGCTGTATTGATGCCCTGGGCACCGAGGTCAGCGAGCGTTAACAAACTAATAACTAATAAAAAGCGCCGCTCCGGTGAAGGAGCGGCGCTTATGCTTACGTTTAAGTGATTGCTTTTGAAGCGACGTACTTTCGGGCTTAGAGCGACAAAACCTTATCACCCCGGGCAATCCCCGAAACACCCGTACGGGCAACTTCAAGAATACCCACCGGCGCCATAGCCTGAAGAAAGGCATCCAGCTTGCCCGCGTCGCCGGTGATCTGCACGGTATAAAGGCTTGGCGTGACATCGACGATCTGCGCACGGAAGATATCCACCGTGCGCTTCACTTCATCGCGCGCCGCGCCAAGCGCTTTCACCTTGACCAACATCAGTTCACGCTCGATATGGTTACCTTCGGTGAGATCCACCAGCTTAACCACATCGATCAGCTTATTGAGATGCTTGGTAATCTGCTCAATCACTCGGTCATCGCCCACGGTAGTCACCGTTAAGCGCGACAGTGACGGGTCTTCCGTGGGCGCCACATTAAGCGTTTCAATATTAAAGTTACGCTGGGAGAACAACCCGACTACACGTGACAGCGCACCCGGTTCATTTTCTAACAGAATCGAGATGATATGACGCATCAGGTACGCTCCGTTTTAGACAGCAGCATGTCACGCATGGCACCTAACGGCACCTGCATCGGATAGACGTGCTCAAAGGGGTCGACCTTCACGTCAAGAAATACCAGCTCATGCTTGTCAGCAAACGCACGCTCTAGCGCTGGCTCAAGCTCGTCAAGCGTATTAACAGTAATCGCCGTAAACCCGTACGCCTCAATCAACATATGAAAGTCAGGTAGCGACTCCATGTAAGAGTGAGCGTGACGTGATTTATAGTTCAAATCCTGCCACTGACGCACCATGCCCAGCGATGCATTGTTAAGGTTGACGATCTTAACGCCTACCCCGTACTGCTTACAGGTGGAGAGTTCCTGCATCATCATCTGGAAACTGCCTTCACCGGTGACACATACAACGTCATCATCCGGGAAGTTCTGCTTAATCCCCATCGCGGCGGGAAAGCCAAAGCCCATTGTGCCCAAACCACCCGAGGTAATCAGTCGGTTAGGTTTATCAAATTTGTAGTACTGCGCCGCGAACATCTGGTGCTGACCAACATCGGTTGTCACGTAGGCTTCGCCCCGAGTCACACGGCAAAGCGCTTCGACCACTTCTTGAGGCTTAAGCAATTCACCCGGCTTGGAAGACTCGTAAAGCTTGCCTTCACGATCGGCGCGCCAGCCGTCAATTTTCTCCCACCACTCTGCCAATGCTTCAGGATGGGCAATCGTATGGCCCTGCACCAAGCTGATCATCTCATTGATAACACTGGAAGCCGGTCCGACGATCGGCACATCCGCACGCACCGTTTTAGAAATCGAACTTGGATCGACATCCACATGAATGATTTTGGCTGTGGGGCAGAACTTTGACGTGTTGTTGGTCACGCGATCATCAAAACGCGCCCCAATGGCAATAATCAGGTCGGCATGGTGCATGGCCATATTCGATTCATAAGAACCGTGCATGCCCAGCCAGCCCAAACACTGCCGGTCACTTTGAGGATACGCGCCAATGCCCATTAAGGTGGTAGTAATCGGGTAACCCAACTGCTTGACCAGATCGGTCAAGCCTTCGCTGGCTTTGCCCGTCACCACGCCGCCACCGGTATAAAACACCGGGCGCTTGGCTTTGAGCATCATTTCCACAGCCTTTTTGATCTGCCCCGTATGGCCGCGCGTAACCGGGTTGTACGAACGCAGTTTGACCTTTTTCGGGTAAACGTATTCATAGCGCTCGGTGGGGGCGGTCATATCTTTAGGGATATCGACGACCACCGGGCCGGGGCGGCCGGTCGACGCCAAATAGAAGGCTTTTTTCAGCACTTCAGGGATTTCAGAGGGGTGACGAATTGAGAAGCTGTGCTTCACGATCGGGCGTGTCACACCAATGATATCGGTTTCCTGGAAGGCGTCTTCACCGATCAAATGGCTCGCCACCTGACCACACAGCACCACCATGGGAATTGAGTCCATGTAGGCGGTGGCAATGCCGGTGACGGCATTCGTAGCACCCGGGCCTGAGGTCACTAGCACACAGCCCGCTTTACCCGAGGCTCGGGCATAACCATCGGCAGCGTGGGTAGCCGCCTGCTCGTGACGCACCAAAATGTGCTTCACCTTGTCCTGGCGGAAGAGTGCATCGTAAATATGCAGCGCTGCACCGCCGGGGTAACCATAAATGTATTCGATGCCCTCATCTTGCAAGAAGCGGGCGATCATATCTGCGCCGGAAAGCAGTTCCACTGTATTTCTCCCCTGGAGGTCTCGAGTGCGATCCACAGGACATCCTGTGGTGTCGAGTGCGGCGGTATGCCGCTGCCGGCCCATGCCGGCACCTGATGCCAAACCCTGGCATATGGCCCGGTTAGGGCCTGCACTCTCATCACGGCGGATCGCCGTGTCGGGGCGTTGGCCAGGTTGAGCGGTTAGCCCAGCCCGGAAGTCCTTCGGCGGGTAGAGGCCTTCGCCTACCCTTCGCGCGGGGATTAGGGGTTGCCCGTGGAATCCGCGCCCGCAAATCAGGAACCGACAAGATTCCATTAGCGCTGGCAGCCTGTCAACCTCCTATCGGGGCTAGCCCACCAAAGGTAGTAAAAGCGCGCACAAAAAAGCCCCGCTGGCGCTCGCCAGCGGGGCTAATTGGGCAGATTAATAAAGCAAGTAAGCGCTTATGAGGTAAATACCAGCTTGCCCTCTTCCGCATTGATATGAATGGTGTCGCCGGGTGCAAATTTGCCTCCCAACAGATCTTGCGCCAGCGGGTTCTCAATACGGCTTTGAATTGCCCGCTTGAGTGGCCGCGCTCCATACACGGGGTCGAAGCCGACTACCGCCAGTTGCGCCATTGCCTCAGGGCTGACCTCAAGTTTCAAGTCGTGCTCAGCAAGGCGCACCTTCAAGCGCTCCAATTGAATACCGGCAATCGCCTGAATCTGCTCCTGGCCGAGGGCGTGGAACACCACAACTTCATCGATACGGTTAATGAGTTCAGGCCGGAAGTGGTTACCCACCACCTCCATGACCATGTTTTTCATCGACTCATAGTCACTATCTTTATCAGCACTAACGTCGCCGCCCATACGCTGGATAATATCCGAGCCCATATTAGAGGTCATCACGATGACGGTATTGCGGAAGTCCACCGTACGGCCCTGACCGTCGGTTAAGCGGCCATCTTCCAACACCTGGAGCAGAATATTGAAGACATCCGGGTGGGCTTTTTCCACCTCATCAAGTAGCAGCACGGAATATGGCTTGCGCCGCACGGCTTCGGTTAAATAGCCGCCCTCTTCGTAGCCGACATAGCCAGGAGGCGCACCGATCAAGCGAGCCACGGAGTGCTTCTCCATAAACTCCGACATATCGATACGTACCATCGCCTCTTCAGTATCGAACAGGAAGTTAGCCAGCGACTTGCACAGTTCGGTCTTACCCACCCCGGTGGGACCGAGGAACAGGAAGGAGCCATTGGGACGGTTGGGGTCGGAAAGCCCCGCCCGGGAGCGGCGTACCGCGTTGGCTACCGCCTCGACGGCTTCATCCTGACCGATCACCCGCTCATGTAGCGCCTCCTCCATGCGCAGAAGCTTATCACGTTCGCCTTCCAGCATTTTGGAGACCGGAATGCCCGTCCAGCGCGAGACCACTTCAGCGATCTCTTCCTCAGTGACGTTAGAGCGCAGCAACTGGTGACTGGAGGTGTCCGTTTCGCCTTCACCGCTTTCGGCAATTCGCTTCTCCAATGCTGGGATCTTGCCGTACTGAATTTCCGACATACGCCCCAAATCGCCCTGACGACGCGCCTGTTCCAGGTCAATACGCGCCTGTTCAAGCTCTGCTTTAAACTGGGCAGCCCCTTGAATACTGGCTTTCTCGGCTTTCCAGATTTCATCAAGATCGGCGTATTCGCGCTCTAATTCATGAATCTGGTTATTGAGTGCTTCCAGGCGCTTTTTGGTCGCCTCATCGGTCTCCTTCTTGAGCGCTTCACGTTCCATTTTGAGTTGAATCAGGCGTCGATCCAGGCGATCCATCTCTTCAGGCTTGGAGTCCAACTCCATACGGATACGCGACGCAGCCTCATCAATCAGGTCAATGGCCTTATCGGGCAGTTGACGATCGGTGATATAGCGCGTCGAAAGCTTGGCCGCGGCAATAATTGCCGAGTCGGTGATATCCACGCCATGGTGCACTTCGTAGCGCTCTTTGAGGCCTCGCAGAATCGCGATGGTGTCCTCTTCGGAAGGCTCATCTACCAACACTTTCTGGAAGCGACGCTCCAGGGCCGCGTCTTTCTCGATGTACTTGCGGTACTCATCTAGCGTCGTTGCGCCTACACAATGCAGCTCGCCGCGGGCCAGCGCGGGCTTGAGCATGTTGCCTGCATCCATCGCGCCTTCGGCTTTGCCGGCGCCGACCATGGTGTGCAGCTCGTCGATAAACAGGATCACCCGCCCCTCTTCCTGGGAGAGCTCTTTAAGCACCGCTTTTAAGCGCTCTTCAAACTCGCCGCGGAATTTGGCACCTGCCAACAGCGAGCCCATATCCAGCGAGAGCACACGCTTGTCTTTTAAACCTTCGGGCACTTCGCCGTTAACAATACGCTGAGCCAACCCTTCGACGATGGCGGTTTTACCCACGCCCGGCTCGCCGATTAAGACAGGATTATTTTTGGTGCGCCGTTGCAGCACTTGAATGGTACGGCGAATCTCATCGTCACGACCAATGACGGGATCGAGCTTGCCATCCAGTGCCCGCTGAGTAAGGTCGAGGGTGTATTTATTGAGCGCTTCGCGCTGATCTTCAGCGTTAGGATCATCGACCGTAGCGCCGCCGCGCAGGCTATTAATAGCCGCTTCGAGGGCTTTACGGTTAATGCCCGCTTCTTTAAGCAACTTGGTAATCGCTGAATTCATTTCCAGCGCCGCCAACAGCACTAGCTCACTGGCGATAAACTGGTCGCCACGTTTCTGCGCTTCGCGATCGGTTAAATTGAAAAGCTTGATGAAGTCCCGCGAAGGCTGTACTTCGCCGTCGAATTGCCCCACCTTGGGCAAGTTATCTAACTGCTGAACCAGCCCATCGCGCAGGCGCGAGGGATTACCCTCGGCTTTTTCGATCAGGGCTTTAATACCGGTGTCTTTGGTGTCGAGCAGGGCTAGCAGCAAATGTGCTGGATCTAACTGATTATGGCCGCGGCCAACGGCGAGCGACTGCGCCTCGGCAATCGCGCTTTGAAGCTTGGCGGTAAATTTATCAAAACGCATGAAGTTCCTCCTGGGGTAGCCGTGCGTTTGGACGCACCGCGTGACCCGATAACGTGTCATTAGACATGCTAAATCACTATTAGCTTGACAAGTTAAATGGCGTCAGTTCCACGCTTTTCAAGAGGTATTACTGTAAACCGCTAGCTTATGGAATCATTTATCGGCGTTAATTGATCCAGATCACGCTTGCCATGCGTCCCGTTTTGCCACCATCGCGACGGAAGGAATAAAAGCGCGATTCACAGGCGGTACAGAAGTGGCCACCGCTTATGTGATTAACGCCCAACGCCTCTAACCGAAACCGCGCCAGCCGGTAAAGGTCGGCCATATAGTGGCCCAATCGATAGGGGCTATGGTCAAAAGCATCAGCGATATCAGGATGCACCGCCACAAAAGCGCCATAGACTTCCGGGCCAACCTCAAACTGGGCATTTGAAATAGCGGGCCCTAACCACACCAAAATGTCGTCAGGATCCGTATTCATGGCGGCAATCGTCGCTTCCAATACACCACCTGCCAAGCCGCGCCACCCTGCATGAGCAACCGCCACCTGGGTACCCGCTCGATTGCAGAACATCACCGGCAGGCAGTCTGCCGTCAGCACCACGCAAGCGTACTCGTTGGAGGTCGCAAGCGCGGCATCCGCGTCTGCAACATCGGGTTGGTAAATCTGCTGAACGCGGGCGCCATGCGTTTGGTTCAGCCACAACAGTGGCCGCTCATCCCCAATCTCTTTTTGCAACAAACGCCGACATAGCGCGACATGATCCGGGTTATCACCGACATGAGCAGCCGTATTAAAAGCAGCGAACTCACCCTGGCTAGGTCCCGATTCGCGGGTGGTCACAAAGGCACGAACATTGGCCGGCGCAGGCCAGTCAGGCACTAAAAGCGTCGGCCGTAAATTTATGGCATCGCTCATCGCATCGTCTCATTATCTTCGCGCAGGTAATCCAACAACATTAGCAAATCATCGGGAAGGTCTGCCCGAAAGGTTAATGTTTCGCCACTTACTGGATGTTTGAAAATCAATTTCCGCGCATGGAGGGCCTGGCGAGGAAACTCCCGCAAAATCTCCTTCAACGGCTCCGCCGCGCCTGGCGGCAACTTGGCACGCCCGCCATACATAGGGTCACCAATCAGCGGATAACGGGCATGGGCCATGTGCACCCTAATTTGGTGAGTACGTCCGGTTTCGAGCTTACAGCGCACATGGGTATGGGCACGAAACCGCTCAACCACACGAAAATGGGTAACCGCCGGTTTGCCCGATGTCGTTACCGCTTGGCGCTTACGGTCTTTAGGATGACGGCCAATCGGCGCATCAATAGTACTACCCGATACCGGCTTACCAATGACCACCGCGTCGTATTGGCGCGACACGCTGCGCGCCTGCAACTGATCAACCAGGGCTGTTTGCGCAGGTAGCGTTTTTGCCACCATCATCAAGCCAGTCGTGTCTTTATCCAAACGATGGACAATACCTGCTCGGGGCACTTCCGCCAACGCCGGGTGGTGATGGAGTAGCGCATTTAACAGCGTGCCATCCGGGTTGCCAGCGGCTGGATGCACCACCATGCCTGCCGCTTTATTGATCACCATGACCGTGTCGTCTTCATAAACGACATCCAGCGCAATGTCCTGCGCTTCAAAACGCGTGTCGTCTTCAATAGTGGCCTGCAGCGCCAGCACTTCATGGCCATGCAGCTTTGCTTTCGGCTTGGCTTGTGCGCCATCCACCGTCAACTCACCCGCGTTAATCCACGCTTTTAAGCGTTCGCGCGAGTAATCGCTGAACAACTCCGCCGCCGCTTGGTCCAACCGTGCACCGGCTAACGTAGCGGGCACGCGCTGCGTGTCTTCAACTATTCGAGACATGAAAAACCTCTTTAAGACGCAAAAAGCCCCAGCAAAGCGAAAAAATTAACCCCGGCCTGGAAAAATACCCGTTGACGACAACCGACGAAACGTCGCTAAGCCTGCGTTTTATGCCGAGGTGTTTTATAGTGGGCGGACTGCGACCTATTCTACCATTTCTACTTATGGCCATCGCCGCTTTTTGGTGATTGAGGCTTGTTTGCAACGAGGATGATGATGCGCGTTTTTTCAGCTGCCAACCGCTTTGGTGCTCTAGCCCTAAGCCTTGCCCTTTTAGCGGGCTGTGCGAGTAACGATACCAGCGAAGAAGAAGATGATGAATTTGCTGGTGTGCAGGAGCGTGAGCTCTATGAATTGGCCCGCACGGCCCTAGACAGCAACCGTTACCCGATTGCGATAGAGCGCTTAGAAGCGCTAGATACCCGCTATCCCTTTGGCGCACATGCAGAACAAGCACAACTTGAGCTGATCTATGCCTACTACGAAAACAGCGAATGGGAAGAAGCCCGGGCAGCAGCTAGCCGCTTTATTCGTCTTCACCCCGACCACCCGCAAGTAGACTACGCCTACTATCTCCGCGGCCTTTCTGCTTGGCAAGCGGGTCGTTTTAGCCTAGAGCGCCTGCGCCTGATTGATATCTCAAAGCGTGACTTAGGTGCCTCTCGCGATGCCTATAATGACTTCCGCGAGTTGATTCAACGCTACCCGCAAAGTGAATACGCGGCGGATTCACAACAGCGTATTGTTTATCTGCGTGAGCTGTTGGCCCGCCATGAATTACACGTCGCTGATTACTATCTTCGTCGGGGGGCTTATTTGGCGGCTGTTGAGCGTGGCCGCTGGGTCATCGAAAACTATCCAGAATCCAGCGCTACCCGTGATGCACTGGCCACTATGGTAGAAGGTTACCGAGGACTGGAGATGGATGATCGCGCCAGTGAAGTCTTAGCGGTACTGCAAGAAAACGCGCCAGACCATGAGCAGTTGCAGGGCAGCCGTTTTATACCTAAGCATTTAGATCAAAATGATTAAGGCTTTGAAAGGCCTCACTAATTAAACGCTGTACAACTTTCGCTTACTAAACCACGCCTCGGCGTGGTTTTTTTGTGAGAGCACCTAGAAAAACATTAACTTTCAGCGACTCGCTAAAAAAAAGCACGACCTGTACAAATAATCGATATTATCTATACAATTATTGTACAACTGTATATAATTAGCTTTCCTTACATAAAAAAGCGCCTAAACGGCACCTGAGGGAGCAATCAATGTCACTTCTTAACGCCCGTTCTTCCAAGACCAAAATAAGCACACGCTTAACGCTAGGTTTTTCCACCCTATTGGGGCTGCTGATCCTGCTAACAGCGGTGGGGGTTTACCAGGTCAATCAAATTGACCGAGACCTAACGACAATCAATGACGTTAATGGCACTAAACAGCGCTTCGCGGTGGACTGGCGAGGCAGCGTACATGATCGCGCTATCGTGCTTCGCGATATTGTCATCACCGCAGGTAATGGCAACCTCAGTTCACTTGAGGATGAAATGGAACGGCTGAGTGATGCATACCGTACCGCTACAACGGGTATGCAGCAGGTGACCAACGAGTATGCCGGTACTGCTGAAGAGCAGAGCATTATTGGCAGTATCAATGAACAAGCCACACTCACACAGGGGTTGACCGTGCAAGTCATCGCAGCCCGCCAGGCAGATGAGTATGCCAACGCACAAACGCTACTATTGGAGCAGGCTGGTCCCGCTTACACCGAGTGGCTTAACCGCATTAATCAGTTTATCAATCTTCAGCAAGCACTAAACGATGCGACCACGGCGACAGCCCGCGACACCGCCTCAGGCTTTCAAATGCAAATGTTGGGACTCACATTATTTGCACTGCTGGTGGGCGGTTTGATAGCGGTGTTCTTATCCCGTCAATTGCTGCGCGAATTAGGTGCCGAACCCCATGAAGTTAAAGCGCTTGCGGAAGCCATTGGCCGCGGCGAGCTAACCAGCCTTGGACACCTAAAGAAAGGCGATACCCGCAGTATAATGGCGTCTCAAGTTGCGATGGCCCATCAGCTACAAACCATCGTGACGCAGGTTCGTGCTTCTGCAGAAGCCGTTGCCAGTAACAGCGAGCAAATTGCTGAAGGCAATAATGACCTTTCCTCACGCACAGAACAGCAGGCAAGCGCTCTCGCAGAAACGGCTTCTGCTATGGAACAGCTTAATAGCACCGTGAAGCTGAATGCCGACAATTCAGTACAAGCCAGCGAAGAAGCCTCAAGTGCTTCCAGTGTTGCTACCCGCGGTGGCGAAGCCGTGCGCCAGGTGGTTGGCACGATGAATGAACTGAACACCAGTTCCAAGGAAATCGCTGGCATTATTTCAACTATCGACTCGATCGCCTTTCAAACTAACATTCTTGCCCTTAACGCTTCGGTAGAGGCTGCCCGGGCCGGCGAGCATGGCCGTGGTTTTGCCGTGGTTGCCGAAGAAGTTCGCCGGTTAGCACAGCGCAGCGCCGACGCCGCCAGGGAAATTAATGCACTAATTTCTAGCAACCTGGAACGAGTCAATCATGGTAACGCGCGTGCTGAGGAAGCCAGCAAATCAACGGAAGAGATCGTCGCTGCCATTGAGCGCGTAAATAGCATTATGAAAGAGATCAGCCACGCTAGCGCAGAGCAGAGCGCCGGTGTGCAAGAGGTCGGCCAAGCCGTCACCGAGATGGATCAGGTCACCCAACAAAACGCCACCCTGGTGCACGAGAGCGCCACCGCAGCTAATAACCTGCGTCAAAACGCTCAAGCTCTTCTACATGCCATGGCCGTCTTTAAGCTGCCGAGCACACTCCAAAACGCGCAGCCGCCACATGCTGCATTGGCACCTGCGCGCAGCGACTCTGCTAACGCGCGCGCGCTACCTGCTGTAAAACGCCAGCAGGCAGCAGCGCCTGAGTGGGAAAGTTTTTAAATTAAAAATGCTACTTAGATTAACTGTTGAGAGGGATACGGCTCCTAACCCTTAGGGGCCGTTCATAATAGCCCTCCCCCTGAGATGACGATGAAGCCCACCCAAAGCCTATTGAAGATGTTCTTGCTACCAATATTAATGGTAGCGCTTCCTGCACTGTTACTCATGACAATTGCCATGGAAATGCGGGGGAAACAGTCGCTCGAAAAATTAGACACTATCGCTCAGGTTGCAACAGTGTGGCTGGGAATTGGTGTGATGGGTGGGCTGATCGGAGCTGCGTTCTTTTTCGTCTGGCGTAGCAATAAGCGCTTAATGATCATTGGAGACGCTATTTTATCGCTCTCCAATAGCCAGCAAAAACTGCCTGACTTTCAAGCGATCGAACAGATGAGTCGACAGCGCAGAGATTCTTTGACACGTATTGCCCGCGCACTAATGACGCTTCGAGATGTAGAAAAGCAACGCCGTGAAGCCGAGTGCAAAGTGCATCGTTTGGCGAATTTCGACACACTGACCCAGTTGCCCAACTGGCAATATATGAGAGAGTATCTTCAACATTCGCTTGATGTTAGCCAGCAGACCGGCACCTACGGTGCGCTGGTCTACCTGGACGTTGACGACTTCAACCGCATCAACGACAGCTGTGGCCACCGAGTGGGCGATAACCTACTCCAGCAAATTGCCGAGCGACTTACCGGCCTGAGGGTAGAAGGCGCTACCCTTGGCCGTTTAGGCGGCGATGAGTTTATGGTGATCATCGATGGCTTAGCCAGCGAACAGCTAAAAGCGGCCGAGAAAGCCGAGGCGTTTGCCGAACAGCTACAGCGAGCGCTAAGCCCGTGTTATTGGGTGGAAGATAAAAAGCATTTCCTCAGTGTGAGCACGGGCATTGCATTGTTTAATGGCCTTCAAGAAAGCACTGATATCCTCTTTCAGTATTCCAACGCGGCCGTTCATCTTGCCAAACAAACGAGTCCCAACGGGTTACGGTTTTACGAACCGGCAGTTCAGGCCGAACTTGAAGCCAGAACCGAACTAGAACAGGATCTTCGCCTAGCCATCGATCGACAAGAGTTCATATTGGTCTACCAATCACAAGTGGACAGTCTGGGGCGAGCTATTGGCGCTGAGGCATTGATCCGCTGGGAACACCCGCATCGCGGGTTTGTATCGCCGGGGTCCTTTATCCCCTTAGCCGAGGAAACGGGCTTAATCGTGCCGATTGGAAACTGGGTACTCGAAGCAGCCTGTGAGCAGCTAGTCATCTGGGCAAACGACGAAAACACGCAGCATCTAACATTAGCAGTCAACGTCAGCGCCAAACAGTTTCAACAGCCCGATTTCGTGGACAACGTTTGCGACGTGCTAACCAAAAGTAGTGCCCCAGCACACCGGCTAAAGCTGGAGCTAACCGAAAGCACAATGATTGGCAAAATAGATGACATCATTGCTCGCATGCTCCAGCTCAAGGCACTGGGAATTAGCTTTTCCTTAGACGATTTCGGCACTGGCTACTCGTCGCTGCAATACCTCAAACGGCTCCCTTTGGATCAAATCAAGATCGACCAATCTTTTGTGCGCAACCTGCATAAAGACATGGATGATAAGGCCATCGTAAAAACCATTATTGCCATGGGGCGTTCGCTCGGATTGCAGGTTATCGCCGAAGGGGTTGAAAACCAAGAACACTGGCACTATCTAAAAGAACAACAGTGCCATGCTTTTCAAGGCTATTATTTTTGCAAACCGGTATCTGCTACCGAAATGGTACAGCGCAGCTTAGCCCCGCCCCCTATCCATCGCCTAATACGAGGTAGCGTACGGCTTAATCACCAGGCTGCCAGCCATTCACAATCGGATAGCGGCGGTCCCGGCCAAATCCACGCGGAGTAACTCGCACACCAATGGGTGCCTGACGACGCTTATATTCGCAACGGTCAACCAGCTTAACCACTTTATAAACGTCTTCCTCGTCAAAGCCGGCAGCAATGATCGCCTCAGCGCTCATGTCGCCTTCAATGTAGCTGACCAAAATCGCATCGAGCACATCGTAATCGGGCAAGGAGTCGCTATCTTGCTGATCAGGCGCCAGTTCGGCACTGGGTGGCCGCTCGATAACGCGCTCTGGAATGGCCGGTGATTGCGTATTACGCCAGCGAGCCAGGCGATACACCCAGGTTTTATAGACATCTTTAATCGCGTTATAACCACCCACCATATCGCCATACAGCGTGGCGTAGCCCACCGCCATTTCGCTCTTATTACCGGTCGTCAGTACCATCAAGCCTTTTTTATTGGAAATCGCCATTAACAGCACACCGCGACAGCGCGACTGAAGATTCTCTTCAGTGGTATCTCGCTCGGTTCCCGCAAAGCTTTCTGCGAGTGTCCCCATAAACGCCTCTACCATGGGCTCTATTGGCATAACCTCGTAGTGAACGCCCAACATCTCGGCTTGCTCTGCAGCGTCCTGCTTGGAAATATCCGCCGTGTAGTGGTACGGCATCATCACCGCCTGCACTCGCTGAGGGCCGAGCGCATCAACCGCAATGGCCAACGAGAGCGACGAATCAATACCGCCGGAAAGCCCCAATACCACACCGTCGAAACCACTCTTATTAACATAGTCACGTAGCCCGGTAACTAGCGCACAATAGAGGCTCTCTTCCGGCTCTACTTCGGGATCGATCTCACCTGGCTGGGGCTCCCACACCGTCGCACTCGTTTGCAGAAACTGTATTGGCATCAAGCCTGCTTGCCAATACGGCGCCAACACCTGCACTTGCCCACTGGCGTTAACACAGCAGGAGCCGCCATCAAACACCAGCTCGTCCTGACCACCAATGGTGTTTACATACACAATGGGTCGGTTGACGTCTTGAGCGTGCTGCTCCAATAAACCCAACCGCTCAGCGGGTTTATCTTGATGATAAGGCGAGGCATTCAAGCTAATCAGTACTTCAGCACCCGCATCAGTGGCGGCCCTAACCGGTGCGCCATCCCATAGGTCTTCGCAAATCAAAATGCCTAACTTGGCGCCTTTATGCTCATAAACAAGCGGCTCAGTGCCAGACGTGAAGTAACGCTGCTCATCGAACACTTGGTAGTTAGGCAACGCCTGCTTGGCATACTCACCTTCCCACTGGCCGTTATAAAGCAGGCCAGCCAAGTTATAACAACGCCCTTCACGTACGCCGGGGTAGCCGATAATCACCAACACATCACGGGAAATTTTCGATGCCATTTGGGCGCGAGCTTCACGCAGTCGGGTCTCCATAGAGGGGCGCAGTAGTAAATCTTCCGGCGGGTAGCCCGACAAAAAAAGCTCAGGAAAGACAACAATATCTGCCCCATGCTCGATCCGCGCCTCACGTACTGCTTCAATCGCACGTGCGGCATTGCCGGGAATATCCCCGACCAGAGGATCGAGTTGGGCCATTACCAGCGTTAAGTCTTGCATGGGCGTTAAAATCTCTTGAGAATCTTTAAAATTGAGTTAAACCGTCGTATACACATTGTCCCGCAAGGGCTGCCAACTGGCAAAGGCCATGCGACTATTCACCTCTTAAATCCCTAATCCGGGAGACAAAATAAGGATGAACCTATTGATCATTCGGCTGATTATCTTCGCCGTTATATTTTATGCCGGTTTAAAGCTTTACGGCATCTACCGGCAACGTAAGCTCGAGCATGAAGCGCAGCATAAACAGGTCAATCGCCATGAAGGGGGCAAAATGGTGCGCTGTCGCTGGTGTGAAGTACACGTGCCTGAAGATGAAGCATTACGCGAGCAGGAACAGTGGTTCTGTTGCGGCGCGCATCGCGACCGCTTTTTACAAGAACAGCAGGATAAAAATGAATCCCCTTAAGTGTTTATAAGTCGCTCTGGCGTGGGCTGGTAAGGCGCTGGATCAATCACCGGCTCACGCCCAAGCAGTTGGTCTACCAATAAATGGGTTGAGGCAGGCGCCAATACCAAGCCGTTGCGATAGTGCCCGGCATTGACGAATACATTGGGCCATTCCGGTAGCGCGCCAATAAACGGTATCCCTTCTGGTGAACCAGGACGCAAACCAGCCCACTGATGCGCAACCGGGCACAGCGCCAAGGCGGGCAGTATGGCTTCTGCGCTCTGCTTTAGCGATGCCAGTGCAGCCGCGTCGGTGGTCTTATCAAATCCAGCCTCTTCAAGCGTCGAGCCGACCAGCAGCAAACCATCTGCACGCGGGATGATATAACGCCCATCTTTTAACACGACGCGCTGCACCAAGTCCTTGGGCGCTTGGTAGGTGATCATTTGCCCTTTTACCGGCCTTACCGGCAACTGTATATCAAGTTGAACCAGTAACTGAGCAGCCCAGGCACCGCCGCAAACAATAATGCGCTCAGCCTCTAATGGCCCATGAGACGTCATCACGCCCTTCACTGGGCCATTTTTATGGATAAAACCACTGACCTCGCACTGCTCTCTCAGCGTTACCTGAGGCATCGCTGTTAGCCGAGCCTTTAACGCTTTGGCCAAACGCGGGTTGCGCACACTGCCCAGCGTCGGCATCCACAGAGCGCTGTCGCCAGCCATCACCACATTGGGCTCTTTGTTGTAGACGAAATCTTCTCCCACCCGCTCTAGCGGTTTACCCAACTGACGCGACCAATGCAGTGCTTTTTCGGCGTCGTCCACATTCAGGTAGAGCAACCCTTTTTGGCGATACTCTGGATCAATCCCCGTCTCTTCCAATAACCGCAGTGCCAACGAGGGGTAAGCGCCTTCCGACCAGCGTGACAGTTGAGACACTGCAGCACTGTAACGCCAGGGATACAGCGGCGAAACAATGCCGCCGCCAGCCCAGGAGGCTTCCTGCCCACACCTACCTCGCTCGACCAGCGTTACTTGTTGCCCGGCATCAGCCAACTGCAGCGCCGTCATCATGCCGATCACGCCACCGCCAATAATTAAGAAATCGCTCACAAGATTGTCCGTTTTGGCTTACATAAAAAATAGTGGCTATCGCCTAGGCTGATTTAGCCGCCAGGTGATCATGGTCGTTAATAACGGGCAGTGAGCATAGCGCGGACATAAACAAAATCAAGCCAGGAGAGGTGATGAACGATGCTCATAACGGCACACGTACCCTATCTAGAAACGGGTTTACGCTGCTTGAGCTACTGATCTCGCTATTACTGGTTGGCATCATCGCCGCCTGGGGGTTGCCCAATTTTCAGGCATTAGGCGAGCGTATTGCGCAGACCAGTGAAGTCAACCGCTTCCAAAGTGCGTTTTCATTAGCGAGAAATACGGCGATTAGTCAACGCAGCCAGATTACGATTTGCCCTGCTTCTGAAGGTCGAACGGCTTGCGATAGCGAATGGAGTGGTGAGCTTATGATCATAAAGGGAGATAAAACAGATAGCGTTCAAGCCGACGACATTTTGCGTGTTATCCCGGCTCAAGAGAACACTGAGGTCGCTTACAGCCGCGGCTGGTCACGGATACGTTACAACGCAATGGGCTATACCAGCGGTTATAATGGCAGTTTTGCCATTTGTTCAGGCAACAGTGTCGAAAGCTCGATGGGTAAAAAGCTGGTGCTCAGCCAGTTGGGACGTCTGAGAATTGACGAAGCGCCTATCGATTGCTAGACGCTTCGTCCCAGAATGCAACGTTACACGGCAATACCGTCCAAATAACGCTCGGCATCCAGCGCAGCCATGCAGCCACTGCCCGCTGACGTGATCGCTTGACGATAGATATGATCCATCACATCGCCACAGGCAAATACGCCGGGCACACTAGTCGCAGTAGCATTACCTTCCAATCCTGAGTTCACTTTGATATAGCCGCCGTTCATGTCTAACTGACCAGCGAAAATGCCGGTGTTGGGGCTATGGCCAATGGCAATAAACAGCCCAGGCGCATGGATCTCTTTACTGGCGCCATCCTTGGTAGATTTAACTTTTATACCCGTCACCCCGGAGTTATCGCCAAGCACTTCCTCGACTTCCTGGAACCACTCAAGAACGATCTTGCCTGCCTCGACTTTCTCGAACAATTTATCCTGCAAGATCTTCTCCGCTCGCAGCGTATCGCGGCGGTGCACCAGGGTCACTTTCGAAGCGATGTTAGAAAGATAAAGTGCTTCTTCCACAGCGGTATTCCCGCCACCCACCACAATGACTTCCTGGTTACGATAGAAAAAACCATCACATGTCGCGCAAGCCGACACCCCTTGGCCCATAAACTGCTGCTCGGTGGGCAACCCCAGATAACGCGCGCTGGCACCGGTAGCCACAATCAGCGCGTCACACGTGTAAATACCGCTATCACCTTTCAACGTAAACGGTTTTTCACCTAAGCTAACCTCATGGATATGGTCAAACAGCACTTCCGTATTAAAGCGTTCGGCGTGCTGTTTCATACGTTCCATCAATTCAGGGCCTTGCACGCCTTGAGCATCGCCCGGCCAGTTATCCACGTCGGTGGTGGTGGTCAGTTGGCCACCTGCCTGAATACCGGTGATCAATAGCGGTTTCAGGTTTGCCCGCGCGGCGTACACGGCAGCCGTATAGCCTGCCGGGCCGGAACCAAGAATAATCAAACGCTCATGACGAGTTTCCATGACACCACCTTGTAAAGATCTGACGGATAGCTTTGTTGATAGCTGTCTAAATGATTTGGCGAAGATTCTGCCTGAAATGGTGCCAAGTACAAGCTATTGCAAGGTTTCGTCTACGCTATTAGGCGAAGAAACCTTGAAAGCCCCGAAACAAACACCCATGTTCTATTACTAAGTTAACGCCATACTGGGGGTAAGCCTTACAGGGGTAAGCCATACTAAAGGAAGACCGTGACCGTCACGCTAAGGGCAATACTCAGCAATTAGAGGAGAGAGACATGAGCAAGACACCCGATACGCTAAGCACCCTAGAGGTTGGCAGTACAACGTATCACTACTACAGCCTACCCCAAGCAGCCGAGGCGCTGGGCAGCATTGACCGGCTCCCCAAGACGCTCAAAATTCTGCTCGAAAACCAGCTGCGCTTCGCCGACGACGAGAGCGTATACCAAGAAGATATGCAGGCCTTGGTCGATTGGCAGAGTGAGGGTAAATCCAGCCGTGAGATAGGTTATCGTCCGGCGCGTGTATTAATGCAGGATTTCACCGGCGTCCCCGGCGTGGTGGATTTAGCCTCCATGCGCGCGGCAGTCGAGAGCCTTGGCGAAGACCCCGCCAAGATCAACCCCCTTTCACCCGTCGACCTAGTCATTGACCACTCGGTAATGGTTGATAAATTTGGTAACCCCGCCGCATTCCAAGAGAACGTTGATATTGAAATGCAGCGTAACCGCGAGCGTTACGAGTTTCTGCGCTGGGGCCAACAGGCGTTCGATAACTTTAGCGTGGTGCCCCCCGGTACCGGCATCTGCCACCAGGTCAACCTGGAATATTTAGGCAGAGCGGTATGGACCAAGGACGAAGACGGCAAAACCTTCGCTTACCCCGACACACTCGTTGGCACCGACTCTCACACCACCATGATCAACGGTCTGGGTGTACTCGGCTGGGGTGTGGGCGGTATTGAGGCCGAAGCGGCCATGCTCGGTCAGCCGGTATCGATGCTGATACCGGAAGTCATTGGCTTTAAATTGACGGGCAAACTACGCGAAGGCATTACCGCGACCGATTTGGTACTGACCGTTACCGAAATGCTGCGTAAAAAAGGCGTGGTGGGTAAATTTGTTGAGTTCTACGGCGACGGTTTGAAAGACCTGCCATTGGCGGACCGCGCCACCATCGCCAATATGGCCCCTGAATATGGCGCTACCTGCGGCTTTTTCCCGGTTGATGAAGAAACCTTAAACTACATGCGCCTAACCGGACGCGAAGATGAACAAGTTGCACTGGTCGAAGCGTATAGCAAAGCGCAAGGGCTATGGCGCGAACCCAACGACGAACCGGTATTTACCGACGCATTGCACTTGGACATGACCGAAGTGGAAGCCAGTCTTGCTGGTCCCAAACGTCCCCAGGATCGTGTCGCACTGCAAGACATGGCGGCAGCCTTCAACAAGTTCATGCAGGAAGATACCAAGGCAAAACCCACCGAAAGAGGCAAACTCTCTTCTGAAGGTGGCCAAACCGCCGTGGGTATAGAGCGCAGCTTCGAACACGACACCAGCCGGGCCGTTAAGCTTAATGAGCAGGACTTCAGCCTTGACCCCGGTGCGGTGGTCATCGCCGCCATTACATCGTGCACTAACACCTCCAACCCCAGCGTGATGATGGCAGCAGGTTTGCTAGCCCGTAAGGCCCGCGAAAAAGGCTTAGTGACCAAGCCATGGGTGAAGACCTCCCTAGCGCCGGGTTCTAAAGTGGTGACCGACTACCTGGAAGCCGCTGGGTTAAACGATGACCTGGATGCGCTGGGTTTCAACCTGGTCGGCTACGGCTGCACAACCTGTATTGGTAATTCCGGCCCACTACCGGATGAGATTGAGCAGGCCATTAACGATGGCGATCTTGCCGTCGCGTCGGTGCTTTCCGGTAACCGGAACTTCGAAGGCCGTGTTCACCCACTGGTTAAAACTAACTGGCTGGCGTCACCGCCCCTGGTGGTCGCTTACGCCCTGGCCGGTAACGTTCAGCGTGACCTCACCAAGGAACCTCTGGGTAAAGACAGCAGTGGCGAACCCGTCTACCTAAAAGACATCTGGCCCACTCAGGCAGAAATCGCCAGCGCCGTCGAGAAGGTCAATACCGCGATGTTCCGTAAAGAGTACGGTGCGGTGTTTGAGGGTGATGAGGTCTGGAAAGCAATCGACGTTTCAGAAAGCAAAGTCTACCAATGGCCTGAGTCGACCTATATTCAGCATCCGCCCTTCTTTGAGGGTATGGGACGCGAGCCGGATGCCATTGAAGACGTGCACAGTGCCCGTGTACTGGCGATGCTGGGTGACTCGGTGACTACCGACCATATCTCCCCGGCAGGTGCCATTAAGCCTGATAGCCCCGCTGGCCGCTATCTGCAGGAGCACGGTGTCAAGCCAGTCGACTTCAACTCTTACGGCTCACGTCGGGGTAATCATGAAGTCATGATGCGCGGCACTTTCGCCAACGTGCGGATCAAAAATGAAATGCTCGAAGGCGTCGTCGGTGGAGAAACACGCCACGTACCCAGCGGCGAGCAGATGGCTATTTACGATGCGGCCATGAAGTACAAAGAGGAAGGTAAACCGCTTGTCGTGATCGCTGGTAAAGAGTACGGCACCGGCTCTTCGCGGGATTGGGCGGCCAAAGGCACACGCCTGCTGGGCGTTCGCGCTGTTATCGCCGAGTCCTTTGAGCGCATTCACCGCTCTAACCTGATCGGCATGGGCGTTGTGCCGCTTCAGTTTGCAGAAGGCGAAAGCCGTCATACGTTGGGATTAACCGGCGATGAGGAAATTTCGATTGCCGGTTTAAGCGACCTGACACCGGGTGGCACGGTCAAAATCGTGATCAAAAATGCCGAAGGTGAACGTAGCGTTGATGCCAAGTGCCGAATTGATACGGTAAACGAGCTGGCTTACTACCGCCATGGTGGTATCCTCCACTACGTGCTGCGCAAGATGATCGGCGCAGCCTAGCGGTAAAACTTACCAATGCTTGCATGCCCCCACCTCGGTGGGGGCTTTTTTTTAGAAAGCGCGACGACGGTAGGAGCGGTAGTCCGGCGACCAGGATGCTTTCTCAATCAACTCTCGCAGCGTCGTGCCACTGGTTTTCAGCGCCACGCCGTTCTGCTGCGCCTGTGCGGCCACCTCAAAAGCAATCGACTTGCTGATATCGCGAATACGCGACAGCGGCGGCAACAGTGCGCCTTTGCCCTCTTTTACCAGCGGCGCTTCACGGGCCAACGCCCGCGAGGCACTCATCAACATCTCATCGGTCACTCGATTAGCGCTGGCGGCTATCACCCCTAAGCCAATGCCTGGGAAGATATAGGCATTGTTACACTGAGCAATCGGATAAGTGCGGCCATTGAAGACAACCGGCGCGAAGGGGCTACCGGTCGCGACCAAGGCCTGGCCATCGGTCCAGCGAATGACATCTTCCGGCACAGCCTCTGCTTGGGAGGTAGGATTAGAGAGTGGCATGATGACCGGGTGTTCACAGCCAGCGTGCATCGTGCGCACGACCTGCTCGGTGAAGATACCGCGCTGACCGCAAACACCAATCAATACCGTTGGCTTGATCTGGGCAATTGTCTCTTCCAGGCCTTGGCCATTCCACTCGGCCACCAGCGACGGGTCGTGGGCTAAACGGCGCTGGAAATCGCGCTGCCACTCTTGATCGCTGGTCATTAGGCCTTCTCGATCAACAACGAAAATGCGCGCACGCGCTTCGCTTTCGGTCAGCCCTTCGGCTTCCATAGCGACGACGACCTGCTCAGCAATACCACAGCCCGCGGAACCGCCACCGACAAATACCACACGTTGGTTGGCAATGGTCTCTTCGCGCGCCTGGCAGGCTGCCATCAACGTACCGACCACCACAGAAGCCGTGCCTTGTACATCGTCATTGAAACAGCATAGGTCATCGCGATAGCGCTCTAACAGCGGCACCGCATTGGCCTGGGCAAAGTCCTCAAACTGCAGCAGTACGTTAGGCCAACGACGTTTAACCGCGGCAATAAACTCCGCCATAAAAGCGTCGTATTCTTCCTGCCCAACCCGCTCGTGGCGCCAGCCCATGTACATGGGGTCGTCCAACAGCGCTTTGTTATTGGTACCCACATCAATCATGATCGGCAATGTGTAGGCGGGACTGATGCCGCCACAGGCGGTATACAGCGCTAGCTTTCCAATCGGGATTCCCATGCCCCCGATGCCCTGGTCACCCAGGCCTAAAATCCGTTCACCATCGGTCACCACGATCACTTTGACGTTATCTTTCGTGGCGCTGCGCAGAATATCATCCATATATTCGCGGTCAGGGTAGCTAATAAACAGCCCCCGGTGGTTACGATAAATATTGGAGAATTCCTGGCACGCCTGACCGACCGTGGGGGTATAGATGATCGGTAACATCTCTTCAAGATGCTGAGAGACCAAGCGGAAATAGAGCGTTTCGTTATCGTCTTGAATCGCGCGCAGATGGATATGTTTCTCAAGATCGCTATGGCACAGTTGATACTGCCGATAGACCCGCTCCAACTGGTCCTCAATGGTTTCCACTTTTTGGGGTAGCAAACCAATCAGGTTAAACGCCAAGCGCTCCTGCTGAGTAAACGCGCTGCCTTTATTCAATAGCGGCATTTCGAGCAAAGAAGGACCGGCGTAAGGAAGGTATAGGGGGCGTTTACTTTGGGTAGTCATAAGCACTCTCTTTTTATGTCAATCACTGCTGCAATGCAGCAACATCAGGCGTTTGCGGCGTTTGGTCGTAATGTAACATGCTCCTGCGACAAAGGTGGAAGAGACCGACGGTGAAGATATAAAAACGCCTCGGTTGAATAAGGCTCAAACCGAGGCGCTACTCTTCTACTTTAGAGCTTTATTTTAAAATTAGCTCGTTTTTGCAATTGGCTTTCGCCCTTCTACGCCCCCAAAAAAGAAAGGCCTTAGCTTTACACCCAGCATATTGCCGGCGAACGCAGCGACCAACCATACCCAGCCGTGCAGGCTACCCGACGCAATGCCGCTGAAGTAGGCGCCGATATTGCAGCCATACGCCAAGCGCGCACCATAGCCCAACATGAGGCCGCCAATCACAGCTGCCAGAATGGACTTTAGCGGAATGTTAAAATTAGGGGCAAAACGACCAGCCAGGCTAGCCGCGGCAAGCGCACCGAGCATAATGCCAACATTCATTACGGTTGTGATATCGCTCCATACGCTGGCCTCAAGGGCCGCCGCATTACCCGGCGCTTGCCAATAGCCCCACTGGCTCACATCGCCGCCAACAAGCTCATAGCCCTTGGCGCCCCACAGTGCGAACGCTGATGTAATCCCCCATGGCCGGCCTGCCAATGCCAAGGTGACAAAGTTCAAAAGCGCCAACGCCACGGCGCCAGCGACTAACGGCCAAGGTCCTGTCAACCAGCGCTCGTAACCGTGCTTATTGACGCTAGGCGCTTGCTCTAACTGCCCATGCCGACGCTTTTCCATCACCCATGTGAAAGCTGCAATAGCGGCAAACAGTACAAGGCTAATGGCTATCCCACCACTAGCGCCGGCAACGTTGACCAGCGAGACCGGCTGGAAGGCAGGTAAGCTCTGCCACCAAGCAAAATGTGCCGAGCCGATTACTGAGCCGACAATAAAAAATACCAGGGTGATCAACATCCGTGCGTTACCCCCGCCCGCCGTAAACAGCGTACCCGAAGCACAGCCACCGCCTAACTGCATACCCAATCCGAATAAGAACGCCCCCACTAGCACCGAAATCCCAATAGGCGCAACAAAGCCCGACACCTCATTACCAAACAGAGTGCCAGCCCCGAGTGCAGGGAAAAACAGCATCACGGCGATCGCCAGCATCACCATCTGTGCGCGCAGGCCGCGCCCTCGCCGCTCGGTAATAAAGACACGCCACGCCGAGGTAAAACCAAATGCAGCGTGATAAAGCGCCATGCCAAACAGCCCACCAACAATCATCAATAGGCCTATATGAGCCTCAAAAACTACCCCTATAAGCAGCGCACCCAGCACAATCGCCGCCGTGGCGATCAACGATACTCGATAACTCTGAGGCGCAGTAACCGCCGTAGTCGACATACATTCACCTTTAGCAATGCTAAAAGCGCCTGTCACAAAACAGGCGCTTTTAGTCAGTATGGATAATGGTGACAAGCTTAACGCTGCCACTATAGAGCGTACAATTATTTGTGCTGCGTTATTGATAACGATGACATCTATCTACTGCGCGTCTTCCTCCCGGGTGACGTACAGCCGGTTCACCAATACGAACGCGACCACCGTTAGCGGTGCGGCCAATAACAAACCGGCTAAACCAAACAAAGTGCTTGCCGCAAATAACGAAAATAACAGCAACGCGGGGGGAAGGCTTACGGCACGCTGTTGTACCAGTGGCTGTAAAATATTGCCCTCTATTTGCTGAATAATGGTATACGCAATCAGCACAAACAGCGTGGTTTGAGGGCTCACCGTGAAGGCAAGCAGCAACGCTGGTATAGCGGCGATCAAGGGTCCCACCAGGGGCACAAAATCCAATAGCCCAGCCACTAGCCCCAAGCCAAGCGGGGCTGGCACGTTTAACAGCCACATAGCAATACCCACCAAGAGCCCGGTTACCGCCATGGCCACTAACTGCCCACCAAGCCAATAACGGAGTGCCCTACCGCTCTTATCCAGCGCTTCGCCCAAGCGTGGCCGGCTTTTAACCGGTGCGAGTAACAATAAACCACGGCGATACAGGTCCGGCTGTGCAGCAAAATAGACCATGCCCACAATTAGCGCGAAGAAGCTGACAAGACTGCCTCCCATCGAGACCACAAACATCCCGACCTGAGAAATACCGTCCCCCAATAAGCTACTTGCCCGATCAGCAGCATCACTCACCAAGGGCGCCAGCTGCGTCCCCTCAAGTTGCTCCTGTAGCTGTTCCCAGGCCTCAGGTAACAGCGTGGCTAGCGATTCCAGCTCAGCAGAGACCTGAGCACCAAATGCCCAACTAATTAACCCCAACATAAGCGTCAGCGTCAAAATCACCGTTAACAGCGCCAGCCACCGTGGTGTACCTAATTTTAAAAGGGGCACCATGCACGTTTGCAATATACAGGCGCCTACCACCGCGCCAAAAATCAAAATCAGTAAGCCCACAAGCTTCCAAAGCATTAGCGCGACAACAGCCAGCGTTAATGCAATAAGAGCGCACTCTGTAAATGACTGATGCCGATACCTGGATCGCATTCACTATTCCCTTTTGTAGATGCGTTGACAGCGACAAGAAAACGTCAAAATAGAAGACATTCTTGCCTTGTGTGAAAACTACTATAGGTCATTAGCCAACCTGATTTCTCTCAATTTACGGACGTGTCACTGTCTTATCGCAAGATGGGTGTTATTGCAGGTGCTAATGGTTCGATTAGGGGCGCCGCATGATGGGGCAAGATGAAAAACTTTAGCCAGGCTTGTCCGGAGACTGAAATTCGAAAAACCCTTGTTTCTTTACCTGATGCTCCCAACTAGTAACCGAACAAAAAGAGGCGACCAGCATTTTTCCGACTGGGGCTTTATGGGCTATTTCTTAGAAATTCAGTGAACATAGGAGGTAGGAGCTCATCGATATAGCTGTCATTAAACCCTACTAGACTCGCCAATGCCTCAGGGTCGGGTAGCTTCACCTGCTGTCGGTCTCGGATAACAAGCCCCTTATCACGCAGCATCGAGAAGGTCCGGCTCACGTGTACCGGGCTCATCCCCAGCGCGTCGCTAATCAACTGCTGAGTGAGTGGCATGAGGAAGGTATTGTTCTCCACTGCCCCAATCCGCTTGAGTCGCAGGTAGAATTCGTAGAGGAAGTGTGCCAGTTGCTCGTGGGCGGCATATTGACCGAGATAGATTAGCCGCTCGGAGAGTATCGCCTGCTGGCGAATCGCGGTGGCCATGATGCCGACGGCCAAGTTTGAACGCCCAAAGAGTTCAAAAAGCTGCTGATAGGAGAACGGATAGACCACACCTTTACTAATCATCGCCGCACTTGATAGTCGGCGGGCAAAGCCAAAATCGCGCATGCCGATGATATCGCCTGGAAGGTAGAACTTGAGGTTCTGCTTAGAACCATTTTTCAAGCTGCGATAGGAGTATGCCCAGCCCTCTTTGACCACGCAGAAAAGATCCGCATCCGCACGCTCCTGCCATAGCACCTCGTTGGCTGACATGCGCCGGGGGCTGAGCTCGAGGCCCAGCAAAAGCGCCTTGTCTTCAGGAGACAGCGCACCTTGAATGCTAAGGCCCCGCATCACTACTGTATCGAGGAGAGCCACTCTGTTACCTCTTGGGCGAATGATTTCTTTACACCATTCTAAAACACATGCTTACATCCATAACTTATAATATGTTATGGATAGTGTTTATTATCATACGGTTACAAGAATGCGTACTGAGCACCAACAGGAAGAACAATTTTGAGCTGTACTTGGAGCGGCTCATCCGCGCTATAAGAGACAGACTCTGGAAGCTGTTGGGGCACTTCCGATGGCGGCGACATGTGAACGCTATCAGAGTGTGCCCAGGCACCTGCCGCCAAGCGCTCTGAGATAGTGATGGTTTCGATCGGCACCTAGAGAGTAGTGAGACCTAGCCCTACAGTCACTGAATTCAGCTCTCACAACCGTGGGTAGTGTGAGTAACTGCGTATTCATATCTTATTCCGGCAGAGTCGCAAAATGCGAATGAACGACAAGCTTCCCTTCTCGATAGGGTGTATTCGGCAGGCGTGTCTTAAATATATCCAGACACTTCTCAAAGTCTTTTTTACAACAATAAACTTTGCTATAAACAGAGTAGCTAGAATCATCTTCGTTATACCAGGTAAAACGCAGCCCAATCAGACAGCGCTTTCTCCAAACAGCAATATCTTCTGCATTGGGCCAGTCTATCTCATAGTATTCTTCATTTCTCACCATCGTCTGGTAGTCTTTAGAATTACCCATAAGCGCCGCCATCGCACCTATTCCGATGGGGCCAATCGCAGCGATAATGAAGTCAGGGTTAATAAACACCAACAACAACACCCCAATACCGGAGATAATGGCTGTCCATTTCATCACCGGTTTAACCGAGTCGATCTGCGGCTTCCAGGAAAACACCTCGATGCTCTTATCAGTTAAGCGATAAACAACAATGGTCGTTTGATGAGTTATACTCATCCCGACTAAAAGCAAAAATAAAAACATACTCACCCCTAATAATAGAGAAGAAATAAAATGCTCGTTAAAATAATAAACAGCAAGCGCACCTGCAAGAGCAATGCATAAAATCATAACGAACATTATATTGGCTATAAACGTATTATAATCTCGTGTTCGAATCTGCCACGTCATAATCGCTGGCTCATCAATATGCTTCCAAGGCATTTCTGCTACATAGTCCCGCTTAGGTTGAATAAACCACATGATGAATACTCTCTTTTTTAAATCAGGCCTTGGGTAGCGTCAGTGATAAGGACTCTGAGCTGTCTGCGTATTGGTAACGCTTATCGGTCTCTACAACACCGTTCCCCTGGCTAGGTTCTTTTTTGTAGAAGGGAAAACGCAACGCGCCCTGGCTATCGCTGTAGATCGCTTCGTCATATACAACCTCCACCAGAAACGCCTGCCCTTCGGGTAGTTGTTCCACCGATAACCAGGCCTGCCATACTCGTAACGGGTCATCCGCGCTATAAGAAACAGACTCAGGTAGCTGCTGGGGTACTTCCGATGACGGCGACGTTTGAACGCTATCCGAGGGAGCCCAAGCCCCTGCCGCCAAGCGCTCCGAGATAGTGATGGTTTCGCCTGCCAGGCTGGCAGGCAGGGCCAATTGCACCCAGTAGCCTTGTATGATGGGCACACGCCTACCTGGCGAGTAGGGCGACATGGTACGAGAGGTATCAAACTCCGCGCCCAGGGTTGTAACGGGCGTTAGCTTGAGGGAAGGTTCAAGCAGCGCTTCATTCAAGGCACGTAACTCGGCGTTATTGCCCGTGTCACTTCTCGACCACTTATTGCCTTTCCCCCATGTGCTTTGATAAAGCCATAAGCGCACCCCCTCTCGACGGTAGTTTTCTGCTAACACCGAGAACAGCAGATAGCCAGCGCTGAGTACCAGCATCGCCCAACCTGCCCAGGGTGCCATTATCCAGCCAAACGCAAACCAGCGGCTCAATGAAGCGCCAACCAATTGCGCACCACTAACACCTGTCATACCTACCGTCATGAAAAACTTTGCTGTTAGGGCTTGTTGCTCTTCTATATTTGTTGAGTCATTGCGCTGCTGCCATATCTGCCACGACTCCACTCCCGCCCCAATCGCCGCAAAAGCGGCTAAACCGGCAACTCGACTAGCTAGTTTGGCAGCAATCCTAGAAATGCTAGATTGTCCTGCGACTTTCCATGCGGATATATCCGCACCCGTAACATTGGTCATTGACCCACGCAATGGAGCCAAGTTTTTAGCATGCCGCTGCCAATAGGGCATTACCCAAAGCGACATCACTGCAGCGGTGGCGTAACTGCCCTGACTGGCAAGGGTGGTCATCTCCTCCCGGTCAACACCATCCTTCTGGGCACTGAGCATAGTATTGGTCACATTCACTAGATTGACGGCGGCAATCAGTAGCGGTAGACCACCGATGCCCCGGGCATTTATCCAGCGCTCCATACGCTGGCGTGCCGCTGCCACATTCGCCGCCGTGCGGCCAAGCCGTTGCCGATGCTGTCGCGTAATTCACCAAACCCAAGGTCGGCCAGTACGGCGGCATTGGCTTGAGTGCCACCCCCAACGGTAAAGCGTTTCGGTTCGTTTAACGCCAGCGAGCGTTGCTCCTGCTCAAGCTGGGTAATATCGCGATGGATACTGGCACGCCCCCCGGGCGACATAGGCATGCTCAACCTGCGAGTGAGTCGCGAGATTGATTGCGACAAGCGCTGCATGTCTCGCCGCCAGCGGCGGTGTTGTGCACGTGCTGCATCATGACGCTCCAAATAAAGGCCATCGTTGTCAAGGTGAACAAACGCCACCACCATGGTAATGGAGAGGTTTCTTGCTAGCTGCTGCGCTGCAATTTGAGAGCCTGCCCCTGCGGCCGGGAGGTTCCACCAGCAGTAGCTGCCTCTGCGCGAAGAGCGTGAATTTTACTCATTCATTTATCACTCTTGATCAAAACGCTAAAACTGTGGATCCCACAGCTTCAACCAGATAGGCTTTTCAAAACACATTAAAGACTTCAAAAGAACCATTCTTTTATATATAAAAACGTCCCTCCTGCCAGTATAAATAACGCACAAGGAATATAAGTACAGAGTGGAAATGCCACAATAAATTTTATCTTACCAGGTATCTTATCCACTTCAACCGTATCAAAAGCGTGAGGAAACTTGTTTCTAACAAACTTTGAATTTCGAAAAAATAAAAAAAACCCATAGCTTGCTGCCCTACCCATTTCCCAAGGCCATAAGCCATTAATTCCTCTGTGTGGAAAGTCGGGGCTATCGAAATACTGATCTAATTTTTCCATATAAAAAATCAACATCACACCCCATATTATAAGCGTCAAGCAAGCAATAACTATTGCTAGTGCTGAAAAAGCAAAAAAAAGAAACTCTGCATCAATCGTTTCAATTACCATATATAAGCTGCCCTCCCCACTCACCTACACCTTCTCCAACATTTCCTCCGATCTCGCCGCCTACATAACCAGCGCCGCCAACCACAGCTAGGCCGCACAATAAAGCGCCAACGCCAGCAGTAGAGGCACCCAGCGCCACGCAAATCCCGCCAGCTAAATAACCCGCAGCACCACCTGCCACTGCACCACCTGCACCCCCCCCACCAAAGCTTGCTCCCTCTCTAATTCGAGCCCTTTGGCACTCTTCTTCACGCCCAGAGGTACATGCTTCAACTGTATTTGAATATGTGTGATAGTCTATGCACCTTTTTATTGGTCTAATTAACATCAACAGAATCAAACATGATAAACGTCAAACTTCCCTTCAATTACCGGGGTGTCAGGAAGGTTTTTTTTAAGATAGCTCAACACATCATCATATTTTGCTTTAGGAATAAAAATTGCTTTAACAAAATTCTTCATTTCCTTTCCCGTTTCTGGGTGATCCCAGAACAAGTTCAAGCCAATAATACTTCTCTTTGAATAAGCATAGATATTCTGTGCATCCCGCCAGGCAACATCATCTTCCATCTGATTACGGGCCATCGACTGGTAATCTTTAGAGTTACCCATCAACGCCGCCATAATGCCAATCCCAACAGGGCCAATCGCAGCAATAATGAAGTCGGGATTCACAAACACTAAAAACAACACCCCAATACCTGAGATGATAGCTGTCCATTTCATCACCGGCTTAACCGAGTCTACCTGAGGCTTCCAGGAAAACACTTCGATGCGTTTATCGGTTAGCCGATACACAATAATGGTCGTTTGGTGGGTCATACTCATCCCAATCAACAATAGAAACATGAACATTCCACCCCCTAATAATAGAGATGACATAAAATGCTCATTAAAAAAATACATAGCAAGCGCACCTGCAATAGCAATGCATACAATAATTAAGAACATTATATTGGCAATAAACGTATTGTAATCTCGTGTGCGGATCTGCCACGTCATAATCACTGGCTCATCGGTATGCTTCCAAGGCATTTCTGCTACATAGTCCCGCTTGGGTTGAATAAACCACATGATGAATACTCTCTTTTTAAATCAGGCAGTGGGTAACGTCAGTGAAAAGGACTCTGAGCTGTCTGCGTATTGGTAGCGCTTATCGGTCCATCCCCCTGGCTGGGCTTTTTTTTGTAGAAGGGAAAACGCAACGCACCCTGGCTATCGCTGTAGATCGCTTGGTCATATACAACCTCCACCAGAAACGCCTGTCCTTCGGGTAGTTGTTCCACCGATAACCAGGCCTGCCATACTCGTAACGGGTCATCCGCGCTATAAGAAACAGACTCAGGTAGCTGCTGGGGTACTTCCGATGACGGTGACGTTTGAACGCTATCCGAAGGAGCCCAACCACCTGACGCCAAGCGCTCTGAGACAGTGATGGTTTCCCCTGACAGGCTGGCGGGCAGGGCCAACTGCACCCAGTAGCCTTGGATGATGGGTACACGCCTACCTAGGGAGTAGGGTGACATGGTACGAGAGGAATCGAACTCCGCTCCCAGGGTTGTCACGGGCGTTAGCTTGAGGGAAGGTTCAAGCAGCGCTTCATTCAAAGCACGTAACTCGGCGTTATTGTCCGTGTCACTCCCCGACCACTTATTGCCTTTCCCCCGTGTGCTTTGGTAAAGCCAGAGGCATACGTCGCTGTGAGAGCATTCTATAAAACTCAGACAAGCAACTAGTCTACTGAAAAAGCAAAATGAGACTCTACATCTAGTTTGCACTCACGATAAGGTGTAGTGGGAAGTTTCTCCTTAAAAAAAGCAATACGATTTTCAAACTCTGCCCTATGACAATAAAGCGTCTTATAACCAGTGTACTGTGAGCCGTCCTCATTATAGTAAGTAAAGCGAAATCCTATGATAGCCCTTTTCCTCCACACAGCCATCTCTTCGGCATCTTGCCAGTCAATCTCATAGTGTTGACTATTCCTCAACATCGATTGATGGTCTTTTGAATTACCCATCAGCGCCGCCATAACGCCAATGCCAACAGGGCCAATCGCCGCCATTATCAAGTCAGGGTTCACCAAGACCAGAAACAATACCGCCACACCGGAAATAATCGCCGTCCACTTCATTACCGGCTTTACAGAATCGACTTGCGGTTTCCATGAAACCACTTCGATGCGTTTATCGGTTAGCCGATACACAATAATGGTCGTTTGGTGACTTATGCTCATACCTATTAACAAAACAAAAAATCCACTTCCCCCTCCTAGCAAAAGTGCGTAAAAAACAGATTCATTATATGAATACATGGCATAAAAAAGCCCTCCCCCCACAGCAAAAGAAACCATAAAAATAAAAACGAAATACAAATTGGCAATAAATGTATTGTAATCACGTACACGAATCTGCCACGCCATAACCACTGGTTCATCGGCATGCTTCCAGGGCATTGCTGCTATATAGTCCCGCTTGGGTTGAATAAACCACATGATGAATACTCTCTTTTTTAAATCAGGCAGTGGGTAGCGTCAGTGATAAGGACTCTGAGCTGTCTGCGTATTGGTAACGCTTATCGGTCTCTACAACGCCATCCCCCTGGCTGGGCTCTTTTTTGTAGAAGGGAAAACGCAACACGCCCTGGCTATCGCTGTAGATCACTTCGTCATACACAACCTCCACCAGAAAAGCCTGCCCTTCGGGTAGCTGATCCACCGACAACCAGGCCTGCCATACCCGAAGCGGGTCATCCGCGCTATAAGAAACAGACTCAGGCAGCTGCTGGGGCACTTCCGATGACGGCGACGTTTGAACGCTATCCGAGTGTGCCCAGGCACCTGCCGCCAAGCGCTCTGAAATAGTGATGGTTTCCCCTGACAAGCTGGCAGGCAGGGCCAACTGCACCCAGTAGCCTTGTATGATGGGTACACGCCTACCTGGGGAGTAAGGGGACATGGTACGAGAGGAATCGAACTCCGCACCCAGGGTGGTCACGGCCGTTAGCTTGAGGGATGGTTCAAGCAGCGCTTCATTCAAGGCGCGTAACTCGGCGTTATTGTCATCGTCGCTGCCCGACCACTTATTGCCATTCCCCCATGTGCTTTGATAAAGCCAAAGGCGTACCCCCTCTCGACGATAATGCTCTGCCAACCCGGAGAACAGCAGGTAACCTATGCTGAGCACCAGCATCGCCCAACCTGCCCAAGCTGCCATTATCCAGCCAAACGCGACCCAGCGCCCTAAAAGCGCGCCACCCAACTGCACAATACCAACACCCGCCATAGTTCCAGTCATGGTAAGTTTTGCTAATAGCGCTTGTCTCTCATCATCAGCGGTTGAGCTATTAAATTGCTGCCATATCTGCCACGACTCTATCCCGGCCCCAATCGCCGCAAAAGCAGCCAAACCGGCTACCCGGCTAGCTAGTTTGGCGGCAAGACGCCCTATATGCGCCTGATTAGCTTTGTTCCATTTGGCTATCCCTGCTGCCGTTATCTTGGTTGTATTACCAAATAGCGACGCCGTTTGATTAGCGTGCTGCTGCCAATAGGGCAGCACCCAAAGCGACATTACCGCGGCGGTGGCGTAACTTCCCTGGCTGGCAAGGGTGGTCATTTCCTCGCGGTCAACACCATCCTTCTGGGCGCTGAGCATGGTATTTGTCACATTGACTAGATTGACGGCGGCAATCAGTAGCGGTAGACCTCCGATGCCCCGGGCATTTATCCAGCGCTCCATACGCTGGCGTGCCGCTGCCACATTCGCCGCCGTGCGGCCAAGCCGTTGCCGATGCTGTTCGCGTAGTTCACCAAACCCAAGATCGGCCAGTACGGCGGCATTGGCTTGAGTGCCGCCCCCAAGGGTAAAGCGTTTCGGTTCGTTTAGCGCCAGCGAGCGTTGCTCCTGCTCAAGCTGAGTAATATCGCGATGGATACTGGCGCGCCCTCCGGGCGACATAGGCAGACTCAACCTGCGCGTGAGCCGCGAGATTGACTGCGACAAGCGCTGCATGTCTCGCCACCAGCGGCGGTGTTGTGCACGCGCTGCATCATGACGCTCCAAATAAAGGCCATCGTTGTCAGGGTGAACAAACGCCACCACCATGGTAATGGAGAGGTTTCTTGCTAGCTGCTGCGCTGCAATTTGAGAGCCTGCCCCTGCGGCCGGGAGCGCATGATAAGCAATTATTTGCCAACTGGCTTTCCCCGCCCCTGCAGCGGCCTGCTTAAGCACCTCAAAGGTGTCTCTGATGTGAGGAGCCAAGGCTTGGAACACTTTAGATTGTTGGACATGCTCATACCCTAGGACCGTCCCAAGATTAACGGCGACATTGCCTACATTCAGCAAGTCTCCCATCTCAACGCCTTCCCCTTGATCATCTGGATCACCGGCGATCAGCCATTGAAGGGCCACTTGATCTAATGCCTGCGCCAACGTAGGGGAAAAGTTGTAAAAGCTCGTCCCGATCAGGGTATCGCGTTCACGGAAGGTGCGAGTCAACCATTCTCGCCCTTTCTCGCTCGCTCCCACGGACTCGATACAGAATGCACAAAGGTCCATCAGTTGTTGGCTTTGCGGCTGATCACAGGGGTCATAGCCAATTGCTTCCCCTTCGAACGGTAGACGCTCTAGCCATGTCAGCGTGTCTTCAAGAATGCTGTCCACATGCTGCTGCAAGCGCTCAAGGCGTGGTTGATAGGTGGCAATAAAGTCTACGGCTTCGTCGTAGCGTACGTCATCGCGCCATTGACGCTTCCCTTTCCAGGCCTCCATGTCGTCGCTACTCGGAGGTTCAATCCCTAAAGCTTCCAAGTTGGAATCAATTGTCTCGAGACGTTCTTCGTGATGACGCTGCAGAGTTGAGCCCTGCTGACCAAAGGGAGAGCCGCGGTTAACAGCGTTAGACATTTCCTGGGCCTGCTGGGCTTCCAGTCGCTGTTGGAGCAGTTCCTTAGCCTGGATGCGCAACTCAGGGTCATCCCGAATTGCCTGAGGTAAATCGCTATCGTCAGGTCCACAAAGGGTCTGCGCTACCTGGGCCACTTCCAATGGGTGGCCATACTCATCGTTGAAGGCTTCGAGTTCGGCTTGTCGCCCCATTAGCGCCATGGTCAGGTCGTTAACGATACCCAAATCATCATCAAGCGCTACAAAGAGTGCCTCGTCGTGATGTTCAACAGTCGCCAGCACGCTGTCCTGGGTGATTTCTGGCTTTACCGCGAGCAGCTCATAGGCACTCTCACCCCCACCATCTCCCTCGCTATTTTCCGAGTCAATTTCCCGTTCAACGGTCGATACGGTGGTGGTCGTAAAGCCATCAATGGCACCGTTGGGGGTAATATCGGCGACGTGCTCCGCGAGCTGGGTTAAAGGCCCTGCGTGGGCAGAGAATGAGGTGCCGTTGGCAGTGGCGTTCAGCGCCGCCATCAGGTTTACCGGGCGCATCAGGCGCTGGCGCGCGTCGGTGTTTTCGAGCATGTACTCGCGAATGCGATCGGTCCACTGCACCGATGAGTAGGCTAGCGCGATAGAGGCGTGGGTCGAATACGTAAGATGAGGGGCGCCACTGAAGGTCGCCCCTTCAACGCGGTATTCGTCGAGCCGCTGTTCACCCTCTTCTTCCACCCACACGTAAAGCCAGCCATCACGCAGTTGGCGTATTGTATAACTGCGGGTTTCGATATCAGGATAGTCCGGTGCCTGTCCGGCAATCGGGTGAGGCGCCGAAGCGCCTGCTTCAGCGGGCGCTTCATCAATGGCATAGCGGACGGGGAAAAGGGCGACGTCGATGAGTAAGGGGCACATACCTGTGCCAAAGGAGGTTTCATCGAACTGGGAATCGCGAGCTTGGGCCTGTGCATCCGTGTTAGCCATGGGAGACCTCGTCGGTGAAAGGTGATGCGGGATGAAGCGTCATGTCAGCAGTCTCCGCCGCTGGCGTCCGGCTCCATGTGTCTAGTGCATAAAGCTGCTCTTGTCTTGAAAGCACCGCTGATTTGGGGTCTTGGGCAAGCCAGCGGGTATACAAGCCGTCGCTTGCGGCCATGAAGCCATCGCCCCAACGCAGGCTTAAGTCGAGCCAAATAGCGAGCTGGCGTTCCGTGCTGGCCCCCCACGCGCGGGCATCGTCCAAGCGTTCGTCAAGCCATCGACCACGACCCTCAATCGAAAGGCGTTGCCACGCCTCGGCCGCATGCTCGCTAAAGTAATCCGTCAGGCGCTCCTTGAGTTGCCAGCGGGCCACCGCCTCAAGGGCCGCAAACTGGTCACGCCCCATCGGTGGGAACGTATCTGACGGCACTGTCGTAGTAGACTCGTCACTGGGCTGAGGCCGAAATGCCTGCCACCTGACGGGGCGTAGCTTGGTCCAGTTAGGCGCCCAGTCCGCCACCCACCACGTATCAATGGGACCCATGAGAGCTGCCGGGAGGGCATTGTCATAGCTGCTCAACCAGTGTCTGGTGACCAGGGGATCAGCGAAGCGCAGTAGCTGCTCCTGCCCGCTTTCCCCGTTAAAGGTCACCAACCGACAAAGGTGCTGGCTCAATTCGCCCGTGCTTGCTTGACTGCTCAGTAATGACAGCGCGCGATACCCCTCTTCGTCGCGAGCGTCCGCGTCATCTACGAAGCCATTACGTTTAAGGCGCACCAGAATAGGCCCCTGATCGGCTAACGATGACCAGCGGGTCATCAGGTAGAGGGGCTCGATTTCATCGACGTCATTGCGGCTATACAAGCGTTGGAGCGCATTGGGGTAACGAACGCCATCCACCAATGCATGCGTCATCCCCTGTGGTCGTTCCATCTAGAGTGTTCCCTGGCTCGGATCTTCACAAATCTCACAGCTTGGCGGTGCCTTCAGCAGCGTTTTAAGCTGGGCGGGCCGATTGACAGGCGCAACGGCCTGGTGGCTCTCTGTCTCTGCTTCCTCCGCCAACCGCGGCCCCTGAGCGGCCTGCCCACTGCCACTGCCGGGGCTGCCGCCGGAGTTGATCTTGACCTGCGGGCCGACGATGGTGACGCCGCTGGGGTCGATTTTCAGAAAGCTGCCGCCAGCTTTGAGGGTGATTTCCGCGCCTGCTTCGATCACCACCTTCATGCCGGCCTTGTGGTGCACTTCCTGTCCGGCTTCCATCAGGTGCGCTTGGCCGATCTTTTCGTGGCGGGTGCCGTTGATCTTCAGGTGGTCGTCGCCGTCTACCTGGGTGTGACGGTTGTTGTGCACCGTGTGGTGGTCGTCGTTGTCGATCTCGCTGATGCGGTCGTTGTGCACCTTGAGGTGGCTGTCGCGGCGGATCTCTTCGGTGCGGTCGTTAAGCGTCAGTAGCTCAAGGTCTTTCTGGGCGTGGAGCCATATCTGCTCTTCGCCGGCCTGGTCTTCAAAGCGCAGTTCGTTGAAGCCCTCGGCCTTGTGGCTTTGGGTGCGCAGCACTGTGCGGGTCTTGTGTTCGGGCAGCGGGTACGGCGCGGTATTCACCGCGTGGTAGGTGCGTCCGGTGACCAGCGGCTGGTCGGGGTCGCCTTCCAGGAAGGAAACGATAACTTCATGGCCGATGCGCGGGATGGCGATGCTGCCGTAGCCGCCACCTGCCCAGCCCTGGGCGACGCGTACCCAGCAACTTGCCGTGTCGTTGGGTTCAGCGTAGCGATCCCAGGGGAACTGCACTTTGACCCGGCCGTGTTCGTCGCAGTGAATCTCTTCGCCGTCGGGGCCGACCACAAAGGCCACCTGGGGGCCATCGACGCGCGGTTTTGGGTTGGGCGTGGCGCGCCAGGGGGTATTCCCGGGGATGAGCGTGACCTGGTTGTGGTAGCGGGTCATACCGGCCGCATCGCCCTGTAGCTCTTTACCGGCAACCATGCCATCCTCTTCCAGCGCCTGGGGTTGCTCGCCGAAGTGGCTTACTTCAATGGCCTGCCAATCGCGGTTGAGACTTTCGGTATCGTGATCGGTCAGGGTGAAGCGCAGTCCTGGGGCAAGTTCGGGCAGATCGCTTTCTGCTTGGGCGGTAATAACCTCGCGGCGCAGCTGTTCTAGGCGAATGCGGGTAAAAGGCTTACCGGAGGCATCCTGCTTGTAGCGGCCAGGGTAGTCGAAGTGTTCGTAATCGGCGTTTTGTCCGTGTTGCTCAACATCGCGGCCCAGATGCTCATGCAACTGCGCATACGCCGGATTTTTAAAGCTGTAATCTTTTAACGTCGCCGTCGCGGCGGCCACGCGTGCCGTGTGGCTGAGTTTGCGCACATGGCGAGTGGGGGCGGTACCTCCTGCGCGGCTGTGGTAGATGCGCTCGCCCACGTTGGTCAGTACTTTTGGATCATCGGCAAAGATTAAGCGGTGGGTGCCGCTGTCACTCTCTTCAAATTCATGAAAGTAGAACAAGCCTTCTTCGGCAGCTAAACGCTCAATAAAGGCGAGGTCGGTCTCGCGGTACTGTACACAGTACTCACGCTGCTCCAGCTCGCGGGAGACGGCAAAACTCACATCGGTAATGCCCCGCTCATCACACAGGGTATTAATGATGGTGAGCGGGTCGACTTTCTGGAATATCCGCGAGTTCTGGCGCAGCGATAGCCGCCACAGGGCGGGTCGCAGTACGAGGGAATAAAACGTGCGGCGGTGGCCTCGGTCGCCACGGCCAAACTCACTGATAATGCCATGCACCCGTCGCAGGGGTTCGCCATCTTGCCAAATAGTCAGTGACGCTTCGCGATCCAGTAGCTCGGCGGCATCCAGGTTGCCATCTTTACTCGCGACATTAAGGGCCAACTTAAAGGGTTGAGAGAGCGCTTCATGATGGGTGAAGTCGATCACGGCAATCTCATCAACGCCGGGTAGTGTCAGGATAAATTGTAGGCCGGTCATATTATCATCCTCTGATTTCGTTATTTAGGCAGGCGCCAGCATTCTTATTAAAAGAAAGCGGACCATCCTCTGAGGAAGTTCTTTCAAGCCTGTAAAACCATCCATCTAAAAACATCCAAAGCTTATCTTCCACCACTTCAAAAACATAAGGAGCGACATCTGTGCCTCTATTATAAACATTCAACGTTCTGACATTTTCTCTTTCTGAACCATAGCCGTAGAAATTTCCAAACTTTTCTGATGAACTAGGAACATTACCTTCATTACGATTTAACAGGTGATCTTCAATTTCATAAATAGGATTTTCATAAACTGTTCCATCCCAAAATGAAAACTCACTTTCCTTTAGTTCCACGCCTGCCTCGAGCTGATTAAAAGCGTCCTCGCTGCTTGTCAAACCGCCGCGGTAGCGCTCAACACGGGACACATAATAGGTGCCAAATAATTCTTCAAGCGCGTCCTCCCTTTCAGCAAACTCAGCATTGGCGACTGTAAAAGGAATAAAAACAAAAAAATATATAATTAATTTCCAAATATTTACCATCTTTCGTAAACTCCTTTTGAAAACATCTTCCACTCTGCTGAACGCCGATTTATGAGTCCTTGATTCACTTTTCCTTGAGATATATTCCATGCTTTCCATGCATTTTCAAGAGACGAATAAGGTGTTTCAGCCTGAGGGTCGTTTATTAATTTAGCTGCTGAAGATGAGCTAAAACCGCTAATTCCAGCGTTATAAGCCAGCATAACAGCCGCATCGAATTGGTGAGGTTCAAGGGGAACGTTAATAACACGGTTTACTGTATTTACGAACGGAGCAAGATCATCAGAAAATATTTGTTCAGCTTGTTCAAGAGTGATGCCATTTTGATAAATCGGCCATTCTTGTTGTGAAATAAGGTGCCCATAGCCAATCGTTGCTCCGGGCACCCACTGGTTTATTCCTTCACCAGTTTGATCGTCGTAAGGCATCAAGCGCAGTTGCTCAACATCTTTAAGCCAATCTTTGCCCGCTTCACTCAAAGCCGACGAACTAGCAGGTATAGAGGCCTCTCTGTTAACCGACTCAGATACAGTAGAGCTTGCGGTAGATGCCATAGAAGCAGCAAATGCCATTGCAGAAACGCCGCCAGCCCCAACTATGTCGCCACCCTCCCCTGAACCAGAGCCAATCACAACGCCGCCGCAATCGACGGCGTGGCCGGTCAATGCAGCAGGTTTGCCGTCAATAAGAATCGTGCTGGAACCTTGGGCAATCGACCGTGGGTGCTTGGGATGCTTGGGTTTGTCGTGGGGCTCTAACGGATCGCCCACCCGTGCCACCGGTTTTCCATCCATTATGACCGTACCGCTACCGGCAAGGACGGGCGTCGGGGGAAAGCCATCGTGGTCGATTCCCATATCACCTACGAGTACAAATTTCTGGCCCATTATCACTGCTCCTGTTCCGGTTCTGCGTATTCGACCTGCCTGCCACTGTGCCGTTGCGCTGTCGGATTACTCATCCCACATGGCGGGCGCCTCATAGCTGGCAACATCGAAGGCGTCTACGTATTGGCGGGTAAAGCCTGCCGCTTCTAGGCTATCAATCGCCGAGTGGCAGGCCAGAGGGAGGCGTGTTTGCAGTGGCACACCGCTTAAACTTCGGCGCACCGCCATCAAAAGGCGAGTGCCGTGGCCGCTGCCTTTCCACTCCTGGTCGATGTAGAAATAGCGAAGTTGCCAAGCGGCTTCATCATCCGGTCGGCAGGCAAGCACCATCCCCAGTGGCGGCCCTTCCCCGTGGCGAAGCGCCAGCAGCCGCCCTTGCCAGTGAGCCACGTGGCCCTCTTCCAGCTGCAGCCATAAGCCATGATGAACCGTAAACTCCAACGCCCTACGCAGAGTGTCCAATACACTTTTATCGCGCAGTACCCATGGAGAATGCCCCTTGGCATCCGCCTGGTAGACCGCTTTAATAAAACTATCGATATCCTCACCGCGCGCTTCTTCTAACGGGCGAGCGCGTTTTGCCATACGTCGCTTTTGGCGTATTGAAGGTTGGGGCGCTCCTGGCGTAAACAGCTGCTTAAGTCTGGTCAGCATCGCTACCTCGGTCAGCGTAGAGGGCGGAAGGCAGTTGAAACCCCGATGCCAGTGGCCGCGTAAAGGGATTGGGTGCGCCATTGGCGAATAGGCGATAGCGCATCGTGCCGCCATCCACGTTGAAGCGCAGCTCCAGCTCTCGCTCGCTGATGCTGGTGATATCGGCTTGTTCCAACAACCGGAACCACGCCCAGGCGCCGTCTTGACTCACACTGCGGGGAGAACGGTTCACTTCGCTGGGCACCATGGTGATGAGACTTTCTGTGCCGCCGCGCAGGGTATTGGGCCAAATCATCGAAACGCGTTGGCTGGCGCTGTGGGTATATTCAATCAGTTGGCCATCAACACTGATCACACTGCGCCGCTTATCGGGGCTTAGGCTGATGGGCTCAAGGGCAAACTCAACATCCAAAGCACCATCACGGCTAAAATAGGCGCGACGAATCTGTTCGGCCTGTTGAACGGCCGTAAGCAGGCTATCGCGGAGCAGTGAATTCCCCTCGGCATCCACCAAGTACTCTGGGGCGCCTTCAATAAAGGGTTTTAGGCTCTCTTCATAAAAAGCGTCCAATGTACCGCCGGGCGCGAAAAAATCTTCAAAATCGTTTAGCGCTACCTCACGGCTGGCACCTGGGGCGAGAGGATAGCGGCCGGCCAGGCGCTCTTGATAAGGCGCGACGACATCATCAAGCCAGAGATGTTCCAAGTGACGCGTCGCGCTGGCCATCATCAAGTGCCAGCTCTGATCGGCCAAGTCATGCAACATATTGCCTACCGGCTGAGGCGTGTTATCTGCAATTCGCTGAAGGTTGAAAATCGGGTCATTACCACGCAGCGCGAGCCGATCCCGCACATTGATGAAGGCAGCACGGCCGGCATCGCTCGACTCTTCAATTTCAAGCAAGTAGTCACGCAACGCCGTTACCGCGGCTTTTATCTCTTCAAGCGATGAAGGGTTGTCGTTACGCTCCTGGCTTAGCTGATTGATAGGTGTAAACGGCTGCTCAATGGCTAACGCAAGCTGGTAGCGCTGGGATTGTTGCAGCGCTTTACGAGCCTGCTCATCATCGCCTGGCAGTTCAGGATAAAGGCTGGTATTGCGTTCTACAGCTGCCAATAGCCGATCAAGTGGCCGCTGCGCGCCAACCAACGCATCCGCCACCACGATGGCTTGGTGGATATCCGGCAGAGGAACCAACTGAGTATCACGCAGGGCATCGCGCCAACTAACATGGTAATCACTAACGTAATGTTCGCGTAGCGCCGTTTGCAGTTGCTGCTTATCGGCATCACTAAAGTCAATGTTGTCACGTTGTCCCAGCACCCAAACATCAATCAACGCCAGCTCTGTGGCTCGCTCAAGCTCTTGTAAAAAGTAGTTCTCGAAGCCGTCCCGGGTGACCAGGTGCGGTAAGCGAACATGGTTGGGATTGTCGTTACGCGCCATAAACACGGTATCGAATAGCGTTCCCACGCTACGGCGTAAATCAAGTGGCTCCCCTTGGCGGCTACCGGCTACTTTAAGCGCGGCGTAAACACGCTCATCAATCGGTTGGCGTGAAAGCTCTTCTTGAGCTGCCGTTAGGCTGCCACGAAGAGGGGCCATCGCCTGAGCGGGAAGCTGTTGGCCTTCAGCGATATGGCCCTCCAGATCGCTATGCTCCAACGCGTAATCCAGATGGGTTAAGAGGTGCTTTTGGACCTCGCCTTGCTGGGGGAAATAGCCTTGCCAGCGCTGTGCCATGAAGCGCTCTACCCGCTCCGGTTGTCGGCCGCTAGCATCAGACATCATGCGCAGCACACGCAGCAGTGCCAACTTTTCGTTACTGTCTGGCTCTGCACGGTTCATATCGTCCATGATGCCGATCATCAAGGCAGGTAGGAATTGTTGCTCGAGCATGGCGAGATAGGCACGCTCAATTTGTGCCCCTATGATGTGCCCTTGGTACAGTCCCATATCCGCCAAATAAGGCGTGTGCGTGCGGTACTCAGAAAAAGTTTCCAGCGCATACCGTAGCCGATTTAAGGGCTCTAAAAATTCATAACCACTGGGGTCATCGCTTTGAAATGCCTCAGGCTGAGTAGCTAAAAACGTTTCGGCACGCTCCTCCACAGCAGCAAGAGAAACACTGTTTTTTTGATAGAAATGTGTCCAGCCACCCACTAGACCTATGCCCATAATCAAGCATGCGGCAAGGCTAAGCGTTCGTGCGCGACGTCGCCGTTGAGTGACCCTGGCGTTATCCCCGGCCAAACCCGCTTCTGGGTAAATGACGTTATCGAACAGCTCTTCGGTGAAGTAGAGCGCACTGCGTGTAGCACGGTGAGCAGGCTGAACGCTGTCATCCATGCCGTAACGACGCGCAGCGGCATCTACAAAAGGATCTTCGGGAACGCCTTGCTGGTAGACGGACGTAAAATAAGTGCCACGTACCATCGCTGCTGTGGAGAAACGGTCACTGGATAATGCCTCGGTCAAGAAGCCAAACAGCACATCGCGCAGGCCAGCCAACTGACGTACAAAACGGAATACTGATTCACGCTCTTCGCGGTCACGACAGTCTGAAAGCATGGTCGGCATCAGTTGGTTTAAACGCGCCAGCATAGCGTCGTAGTCAGCTTCAAATTCAGTTTCCCACTTGCCAGCGGTGTCCATTGATGCCGGAGTAAAGGTAAACCCCAGCGGCGCACGGCGTGCATCACGGGAATAGTGTCGAAAGAAATCATCAAAGCCGTGCAGCAAGTCCATTTTGCTAAACGTCACATAAACCGGCAGACGGGTGCCATGACGCTCCATCAACTCTCTCAGGCGGCTGCGTAGCAGTGCCGCATACGCTTTACGCACCGCCACTTGAGCATGGCTCAGCCGGGCTAGATCCAGCACCAAGACCACACCATCCAGAGGACGCTGGGGCCGGTTCCGCTCAAGCCAACCGACAAAATGATCCCATAGCCGGCTCTGTAGCGCCTGCGGTTCGCCTCCTTCCATGGCGCCTTGCGTCAGTAGTTCACCATCGGGGTCGATCAATACGGCTTTATCACCGATCCACCAATCAAAACCGAGCTGCCCTTGCTTGCTGCTTTGGCCGGATGCCTTCATGACATGGGTCAATGCAAAATTTTGCCCAGAACGGTTAATCAAGCTGGTCTTACCTGCGTTCTCCACTCCCATCACCAAGTACCATGGCAGACGGTAGCGGCTACTATTTCCCCCTCCGAGGCTCTCGGTAATTTCGCTTAACACACTATTAAGAGACGCTTCCTGTCGCTCGACTTGAGACATAATCGGGTCTTGCTGGCGCACATCTTCTTGCTGCCGCTCTTCATCAAGCCTGCGTAAACGGCGTGCCAAGCGAACACCCCATACCACGGCGATCAGAGTGACCACCACCAATGTGGCCAACAAGCGATTCGTAAAAGGTGCGAGGGGCATAACACCACCCACTTCCCACCTAGGTCCCAGCCACCAGATCGCGATCAGCAACACGATTAGCAGGACTGCCCAGAGCAGCGTTGAGAGCCACAATAGCCCTTTGGCTTTATTGCCGTGAGCATTAGCCCGATTTTGCGCTGATTGTGCCTGCGACATACCTGGCACCCAGCGGCTTAGTTTTGATTTTAATGTTGACCACATTAGTCTTTGTCCCTCGTCCCTTTAATGATGAACATTATGAGTACGTCTCTTTAACCGCTGCTTTCAGGCGCGCCACCAGCGCAGGCTCCCACTGCTCTAACGCCAGATCGGTGACGTATTGATGCAAGGTGTGATAGTGCTGCTGCGCTAAACTCTCTAGCCCGTTTTCGTTTAACAGATCAGCACTTGCCAGGCGCCAATAGGCTTTTTCACGCGGTGAACGGGCTGAGCTAAGCCCTTGATCCAGTACTGATAATGCAGCACCAATATCACCACTTCCTGCTGCGTCTCGAGCCTCTTCAAACCCCACCTGCCAAGCTTCATGTCCACCAGCCCCACCGCCCCCAGCTGCGTTGCTGTACAGCCAGCGCTGCGTCTCATCGTCTATAAAACTCGTTCCGTTATTGAACGTCAGGGTTTCGATGCCGGGGAGCCGCTCTACAAAGCGTTGCGCTTCATCACGAATAGCCTCAGCGCAACGGGGATGGCCAAGCTGTTTGGCAAGACCAGCACTGAGCCGGTGGCCTTCCAGCCAGTAGGGACTAACCGCCAGGCTATTTTCGATCCGCTGCCAAAGCTCACTGTCGCCACCGCGAGCAAGCGCTTCACGATAATCGGCAATACGGTCTGCCGAGACTGGCGCTAACTCTGTTTTTCCCAAGGTTTTACCCACGCTTTCTCCCTCTCTTTTAGCCGCTGGCAGCGCTTGGATGGCACTCCAGATTGCGTAGCGACGGAGGCGATAAGCAAGCGGCTCACCAGGCGACTGTTCGCTCAAAAAATCAGCCATTTTGAGTAGCGCCTGACGGTTAGAGCGCTCGTTTCCCGCTTCTAAGCGCAACTCTGGCGCTTTAGCCGGTGCCTGGGCTGAACCATGAGCCGAGGGAGCTTGTTCAGCGTTGGGGCTTTGTTCTATCTCATTACGCGCTCCCTGCTGAGTAGAGTGATGGCTATTGGATGTAGGGGATGACTGGCTCGGCCGCTGAGCTATGAGTTGGCGGCTTAGTTCGTTAAGCGCGTCTCCTGGCAACGAACGCTGCTTTACTCGTGTCTGTAACTCCGTGAGTGCGCTTTGGCACGCCTCGAACTCATCTTCTGCATTATGAAAATCGAGCCCGCTGGCAAACTTGACGCTACGTTGGGTAAATTGCTGAAACAGCCGGGGACGTAACTTGGCACCTCGTGGGCCATTAAATGGATAGGCGTGCTCCCACCAGGGCTGCTCCAGTGCGCGGGTTAGTAAGCGCAGCGAGAGGGCGAAACGCACACCGTTACCATCGTGCTGCAGGCAGTGAAGTAAATGGCCTAATACTTTTAAGTCCTTACCACGCTCACTGAGCATACGAATAGCGAGCGTTTCAGCCGTCTCCCACGCGACATTGGCATGTTGCAGCGAACCGACTTTCATCATTTCAGCATCGAGAGTCAGGTAATCGCCCGTCTCTTCAAGCGGAATGCCGACAGGGTGCCCTTGATCATTACCTGCCAACGGCGCTAATAAAGGGTCAAGATGAATTTCAGCAGTGATGCGCATCATTAATACTCCGTTACCAACGGCACGCTTCGCGTAGCGGCTGAATGAGTTGGCGGAGACCGGTAATATCAAAACGCAGCCCATCTAGACGCGATACTTCGCTACTAATCGTGACTTCGTTAGCGCTCAGCAGTTGGCGTAGTGTTTCGATGGCGGGCAACCCACGGCCCCCATTGATGACATGTCCACCATCACGCACTCGCCACTGCTGTCTTACACTGGCACTATTAGTGCTTAGCTGTAGATCAACACGGGCGTTATCGATAGGCTCCGGCAAGTGAAGCTGAAATCGCGTAATCTGTTTTTCACAGGCCATGACCATAATGGGCCGTGGCGGTGTGGTACCCAGTGCAGGAACGCTCATCAACACATCTTCGCCGACGTGCCCCATCACCAAGCCAAGTGCATCGCTATTACGCCCCCTCTCTTGACGCTCTATCGCGTGCCATAAATCGGGTAGATCTCTCTCCTCGGTCGGTGAGGACGTGTTTTTGAATACATCGTCATAGCAGCTCAAACGCTCTAGCCGCGAGGTCTCATCAGTGCATGCCAAGGCGTTTTCGAGCATTGTCTGGTGCTCACCCGCCAATGCATGCGTACTCCCCAAAACAGCGATGACAAGTAGCCCCCAGCATGACCACTGGCGGATTAGTAACGTCACTCTCATTTGGTATCCAGTTCTAGCAGTTGGCATTTATGTGCCAGTGTTCGCTTAGGTAAGCCAAGACTTGCAGCAGCTTGGGCGCGATTGCCGCCAAAATGCCTTAACCGCTGGCGAATAATGGCGGTTTCAACGTCGCGAAGTGCTTGACGTAAGTCGTCGATATCGTTCGGCAAAGTGAATGCCATGCTATTTCCCTGCGGTGTTGATGCACGGGATGACTCAACCTCCTGCTCCCCTGGAAGCACATAGGCATCTATATCCGCGCCCTGCGGCGTCATGGCACAGGCGTAGTCAATCAGGTTTTTCAATTCACGGACGTTACCGGGATAGTCTCGCTGTTTGAGTAAGCGCAACGCCGCCGGCGTAATCCCCACCTCTTCACGCTCTTCTCGCAAGCAGAAATCGTTAATAAATGATTGCGCCAACTGAGCAATATCATCGCGCCGTTCGGCAAGCGGAGGTAGGTTGAGGGGAAATTGGCCCAGCCGATAGTAGAGGTCGGCACGAAATTGCTGGGTACGAATATGTTCCCGCAGCGGTTGATGAGTGGCCGCTACTAGACGCAAGTCAGCACAGCGCTCTTCGCTTGCCCCTAGAGGGCGATAGCGGCCACTTTCCAGCACCCGCAATAGTTTGGCTTGCAGCGCGAGGGGCATATCGCCCACTTCATCAAGAAACAGCGTACCGCCATCGGCTTGGCTGATTAGCCCTTCCTGGGCCTGGTCGGCGCCAGAAAATGCCCCCTTGGCATGGCCGAACAGCTCGGACTCCAACAGCGCTTCGGGAATAGCGGCACAGTTAATCGCCATAAACGGACTTTTCGCACGAGCGGAAAACTGATGAATAGCACGTGCTACCCGGTCTTTTCCGGTGCCTGTTTCACCCTGCAGCAAAACAGCCAAGTTGGTTTCTGCCGCGCGGACCACTTGGCGCCGCAGGGCCTGCATGGCACTGGATTGACCCAGTAGCTCTGCTGATAATTGATCAGCCAATGCTTGGCGGCGCGCGCCGTCATTCAGCTTGACTAACGAATCACGCAGCGCCCGTGAACGATGGCGTTCACCCTGCTCCCGAGAGAGTCGCGCCCACAGCCTGCATAGCAACGCCTCAAACGCCGCCATACCAGGATCTTCATCAAGGGTGGTGAAGGTATCTTCTTCTCCCACCATCAACAGCACGCCCAGCCACTCTTGCTCGCCATCCTGGGCGCGCAGCGGTCTCACCTGGAGACGCTTGGCGCCCGCAAAGTGGGCGACCTGGGATTGAAACTCTGCATGATCCAAGCGCGTACGGGCATCGCCAACGCTTAACGTGATGGCTTTGCCACTTCGGATAACGTGGGCATAGGGGTGGCTGAAGTCACTGCAATCAAATTGTGCTGCATCATCATCCCGCCCAAGCCAACGCCCACTCCCCTCTACATAGAGACATTCAGCACAATCAAGCCCTAATCCATTTCCTAATACCTGGGCTGCACGTTGGCGTAGCGCCTCTGTGCTAGCACTTTCCACTAGTGTTAATGCGATGCGCATAGCGGCTAGCGGTGAAGTTGAGCGCGAACCGTTGTTAGCGAAAGTGTCGAGGGCTTGAAGCGTCATGGTGTCACGCTACCTCCGCAGTAAAGGTGCCCTGCTCGGCATCGATACCTAGCGCTACCCGAGTCACCGGTTCACGACGCGCCATGCGCTCCAGCAACGCACGTGAAAGCGGTGGCAGCAGTTCGCCATCGATCACCGACTCAAGCATCCGCGCGCCGTTTTCGCTCCGCGTTGCACGTTTGCAAATCGCCTCGGCCAGACTGTCATCAAGTACCACCTCGGCATGGCGATGGCGCTCGCGAATGCGGGTTGCCAAGGTATCCAGCTTGGTCTTGACGATGTCGCGCAGGGTATCGCCGTCCAGCGGCAAATAGGGCACCACTTCCATCCGTGCCAACAGCGCTGGTTTGAAAAATTCTGCCAGCACCGGGTAGAGCGCGGTATCCAGCGCCACGAGGTCATTGCCGTAGCTAACGATGGCCTCGTAGCCAAGGTTAGAGGTCAGGAAGAACAGCACGTTTTTACAATCAATAACGCGCCCTTCCCCGTCGGCCAATTCACCTTTATCAAACGCCTGGTAGAAGAGGTTAAGCACATCAGGATGGGCTTTTTCGACTTCGTCCAGCAGCACCACCGAATAAGGGCGTTGACGAATCGCTTCGGTCAGTAGCCCGCCCTCGCCAAACCCGACATACCCCGGCGGCGAGCCAATCAAGCGCGAAACCGTATGCTTCTCTTGGTATTCCGACATATTGATGGTGGTAAGAAATTGACGGCCGCCATACAACTGGTCGGCAATCTGTACCACGGTTTCAGTTTTACCCACGCCGCTGGGGCCTACCAGCAGGAACGCGCCCAGGGGACGCCCTGGGCGGCGAAGATCAGCCCGCGCGGTCAATAAATGGCGGTGAATACGCTCAATAGCACTGCTCTGCCCCTGGATTAACGCCTCCAGATGCGTCGGCAGTTCGGTGAGCCTTGTGAGCTCGTCACTGGTCATGCGCTCAACCGGCACCCCCGTCCAATCGCCAATCACCTGGGCAATCTGCGCCTCTTCTACGCTGGGATTCACCAACGCGAAAGATTCTTGGAGCTGGGCTAACTGTTGCTCACGCTCGGCAAGCTCTTGATGTATGCCTTCTGGTATTGGCTCGGCTTCATCGCCCTCTTGCGCGTCTAGCAACTGGCGATGCATCGCCACAATGGCATCGACGCACTCACGCTGCGCTTGCCAAGCGGCTTCCAGGCTTGCCAACTCATTTTCCAGCTTGGCTAAGCGTTCGGTTAAGTCCTGTTGGCGTTCGCTATCGGGTTCGCGTCCCAGCAGACGTTCACGCTCGACCTGATCACGCTCGCGCAGCGCGGCGGTATGCTCGCTCTGCAAGTGGCTTAACTTACGCGGCGGAGTATCCAGTGCCTGCGCCAATCGGGTACAGGCGGTATCCAACACGTCAATGGCTTTATCGGGCAATTGCCGACCGGCCAGGTAACGAGCAGAGAGCGCCGCGGCAGCTCGCAGGCCGCTCTCACCGATCAGCACGCCGTGGGCGCGCTCATACACATCACGTAAACCGCGCAGAATGACCAGCGCTTGCGCAACGCTTGGCTCGGAAAGCGCAATGGGCTGGAAGCGACGAGAGAGCGCCGGGTCTTTTTCAAAATACTTTTTGTACTCACGCCAAGTAGTGGCGGCGATGGTACGCAGCTCGCCCCGCGCCAGAGCAGGCTTGAGCAGGTTGGCCGCATCACCGCCGCCTTCCTGATTGCCAGCGCCAATCAGCGTGTGTGCTTCATCAATAAACAGCAGCGTAGGCCGCGGGGCATTTTTGACTTCGTCAATCACCGCTTTAAGGCGCTTTTCAAACTCGCCTTTCACCGCGGCACCGGCTTGCAGCGCACCCAAATCAAGGGTCAGCAGCTCAACGTCTGCCAGCGCAACGGGCACTTGCCCTGCCACAATACGGGCTGCCAACCCTTCTACCACGGCACTTTTTCCTACCCCGGCATCGCCAACCACGATGGGGTTGTTTTTGCGCCGACGTCCCAGGATATCGAGCATTTGGTCGATTTCCGGATCACGCCCTAGTACGGGGTCAAGCTCGCCATTGCGCGCTTGTTCGGTCAGCGATGTGGCAAAGCGCGCCAGCGCGCTGTCATCGCCAGCGGGGCGGGCAACCTGGCGTGGACTCGCATCGGCATCATCCCGAGGCGCTTCGGCTGAATCGGCCGTAAGACGCTCCAAGTGGCGGCGTAGATTTTCCCGATTGATGTCCGCCAACAGTCGAGCAGAGACTACTCCTAAATAGCGGTCGGTATTATGGAGCAAGGTAGTTAGCACCGCCCCACCGCGCAGCTCGCTATGCTGATACTCCGTGGTGGCCAACAGCCAGGCATCCTGAAGCAGCTCCACCAGCAAGGGTGAAAAGCTGGGAGTGGCTACGTCAAGGTCCCTAGGTGGACGCGTTTCTTCAGCCAGTTGCGCACGCAACTCAGCCACATCAATGTCGAATGTTTTACATAAACAACGTACATCGCACAGCGGTTGATCAAGCAAGGCTTGCAACAAATGCGCGGCGGTGACTTCAGGCGCCTGCTGCTGCGCGCACAGCACGGCGGCCTGCTCAATTCCTTGGCGTGTGATCGTATTTAGTCGGCCAATAAGCGCTGGTAGCTCTACCCTGAGCATGGGGTCTCCTAACGGTAAATTTGGTTAAGAAGCGAGGTGATCTGCTCGGCTTGTTGGTCAAGCGACCAAGACAGGCCCAAATACACCGCCACCATGGCTAACCCAAACAGGCTGAAAATGCCCCATACAGGAAAGCCACTACGCAGCCGTTGGCGAACTCTCACAACATTGTGCAACGGCTGTGTCAGCGCTTCCTCAGGCGGCTGGTCAAGCGTGGCCAGTTGGTCGCCCAGAGCGCGTACTATTTGTTCATATTCATCGCGCCCGTGGGATGCGACTCGATAGCGGCCTTCAAAGCCAAGGCATAGGCAGAGATAAATAAACGCCAACATATCTCGGTAGCGCTGGGGCTCTTGCTGTAGCCGCGAGAGGATTGAAAACACTTTTTCGCCGCCCCAGGTTTCATTATGAAAACGCGTCAACAGCGAGTGCTCAGCCCACTTACTCTGCCGCCCCCAGGGCATTCCCATAACCGCTTCGTCAATGAAGGAGCAGAGCACGTAGCGATAGGCGAGCAATGTGGCGCGGTCATAGCCCTGTTCCGTCAGCTCAATCTCAATAGCGGCAATTTCATCCACTACCTGGCGATAGAGACGCTCGATATCGCCTGCACTATCTAGCTGTCGCACTCGTACCACCATGCCAAGCAGGCTGCTAGCGGCGTCCACCAGGGGATTAAGATTGTGCCCACGCAGGCGAAACCAGTAGTCCTCGTCAGCATCTAGTTGTTCAGCATGGCTATGGATCAGATGTTCCAAACCACGCTCATTTATCAGATCCTCATGGCGAACTTTGTCGTGTGCACCACGTGGCCTTACAGAGCGTTGATCACCCGTTGCGAGATGTTGCATGGCTTAACTCCTGATGGCCCAGAACTGCATTTCCAGCCCTGGAAATTCACCGGCGACATGGAAGGCGAACCCGCTGGCCCCGTTGAGCATGCCCCACGCTTCACTCTGGCGGTCCAGTTGGAAATAGGTGTAGCCCGCGTGATAGGGCAGTTCGCGGGGTGCGACCGGCAAGGGTTCAAGCGGAACACCGGGTAGTTGCAGGCTGATGAGGTCGCGAATACGCTCGACGCTGGCCACTTTGGTTTGTTGCAAAAACAGCTTGCGTAACCGCTCGTTGGGCATGTCGGCGCGAACCGCCAGAATGAACTCCGCCGATTCGATGAGGCTAACGTCAGTCAGGGGCGCCACCAGCAGACCAAAGCGGCGCGCCTGAAGCTGAATGGCAACAGCCCGAGGCTCTAGTACAGTGGAAAGCGCTTGACGCAGCATTTTCATCAGCGGTCGGAAAGCACGTTCAGGATGGTCATGCTCGTAGGCCGGACATTCTGGCGGTAACCGCGATTCGTCGGTAAAGGTCACTAGTTCACAGGCGACTTCGTGCATGGTGTCGTACAGCCGCTCCGGGTGGAGCTGGCCCAGCCGAGCAAGGTGTTGGAAACGCGGTTGCGCACGGTTTAGCAGTTGTAGCAGCATAAAGTCAGCGACATCAGCAACGCCTGCTTGATTCGGCGTAGAGAGGCGTTGAGCAATGTTGCGCGCCCGCTCGCGCATTAAACCGGCCATCTCACCCACGAATCGCTGTAACCCTGGTGCTGCTTGAACATTGAGCAAAGTAGGCAGGAATTGCTCATCAAGCACTAAACTGCCATCCGGGCGACGCTCAACAATCCGCGCTACGGATAGACAGGCGTAGCCACTACGGTCGTCACTCTCTAGTAGCAAACGCGGAGAAACCCGGGCCACGTCCAGCTCCGCTGTCGCACCATCGCGAGAATGAAGATCACGAACGCTGCGTGAAGAGAGGCGATAACGCGCAGGTAGGTCGTCTCCCGGCCAGCGCACTTCGCCCACGCCATCGGTTGCCAACGGCAGTCCTAAGTAGACCACTTGGTTGGTAATGCTGGCATCGCTGATCTCTAACGGCGTTGGCTCGACATCATCGGCCGGTAGCTGAAAGGCGACACCATCCGGCATAACCCCGCTGGCACGGCTAATGGCAATACGCCCAAAACTGAGAAACTCGTTATTTAATACCAGCGTATGAAAGCCGTATAAATAATGGCTAATCCCTTTTAGCCGTACATCAATTAGCCCTTCTAAACTGCGTTGCTGCTGCTGAAAATGCTGTGGCTTAATAAACAGGCCTTCACTCCATACCACACGATTACGGCTGGTCATTACTCTTCCCTCCTTAGTTCTACTTCGCTATCCCGGAGGTGAACCAGCAGGTGGTAATGCTCGCCGCGGCTCTTCACCTTAACGACCTTCTTCCACTCGGCATCGTTGGGCGTGGCGTAGAAAGCAATCAGCCCGATGTAACGCGTCTCTTCATCAACTTCGAACGGTTCGTAAAACTTCCACTGCCCTGGTAGCAAGGTAAAGTCATCGTGGGTGAGGTAGTTGGTACCTAACGCCTCTTCCAGATCACGACTCAGTTGCCCTAAGTCGGCCGCCATCAGCATGGAATCATCTTTTAACTGCAGTACCTGAAAGCGCAGCGGAGTACCTTCCCCGTCCACATTGGGATTGACGTTTGGCTCGGCAATCATGCTTAGATCGACTGTCGTAGGCTGATCTTCTGGGTAGCCGACAGGAATCGATGGATCCTGCATTACCTGCCATGCCTTGCCCGTGGCTTCACGGGTCGAGGCACAGCCTGCCAAAAGCAAGATGATGCAAAGTAACCAGGCAAGCCGTGCCATATTTCGCACGCTCATGCTCTGCATGCTCATGCTTCCTCCCGCTGCTGGCGTCGCACCGATTGGTCGTAGGCTTGCTCAAAAACTTCCCAAAACAGCTTTTGAAAACCCTGCTGGCGACCAGAATTGAGCTCACGGTAATAGTAGTGATACATCTCCCACGCCCAGCCGCCTTCATCTTCAATGCGATTACCGGCACCACGGTAAGCATGGAAACGCTTGAGTAACGCTTCAGGGGAGAACGCATCAAGTATTGACCCGAGTGCATGACCAATCGCCTCTTCCACAGCAGCTTGATGCTGCCCCTGGTGACGTAAACACTCGGCTACTGCTTCAGGTGCTGATAAGTGCACCGGGCTACGCTGGGCAGAAAATAGGGTTTCAGCGGTTTCATCGTAGGATTGCCCCAGGCGCAGTGGATTATCTTCGATTGGCTGTAAACGACGATCACGGAGTGGGTACTTACTGTCATTCTGGGATTGCTGCAGTACCCGTAGGCCATCAATGGTCGCACGCAGGGTTTGCCCCGCCTCTTCTAAGAAAGCCTGCTGCTCCTCGCTATCACGAAAGGGTAAATCGAGACCTAAGCCCCTTAGCAGCGGGTCTGCACCAACATGGCCAAGCGTTTGTGCTGTCGGCTTCTGCCAGCGATCTTCCAACTGCTCCCCAACCGAGCGCTCCAAATCGTTTATCTGCCGCTCATCCATACCACTGCTCCTCCGCGTTGCTGTGCCGTTTGGTGTTTTAATGTCAGGTAGGCTTAAGGCTTCATCATGGTGCTCTTGTTGCTGCCACTGCCCACGGTTGTGTAGATAAGCCGGCGCTTGAGTTTCATGCCTTTGATACGCTTGCTGGCGATGTGAGAGTGTCATCGCCTCTAACGGCTCCATGGTGGGCAGTGACGATTGATTCTCTTCATCTAGTGCAACCATCGGGTCATGTGCAGTCGAACCCGGCAAAGCTCCACCTAACGCCTCCATCGGATCACCTTTTTCTGCATCGTGATTAAAGGTTTCACCGCCCCGCACTGACCAAACAACACCATGGGTTGAGACTTCGTCGTGCTCTTCGTCAATCAGCGTGGCAAGTGAGTGGATGCCAGGCTGCCACGCATGCCGATCTCCGAGATGGACTTTCAAGCAATATTCGCCGATCAACAGCTCGTCGCCATCGCGTAAAGCTACTTTCCGATGACGCCCAATCGGCAGTGTGGTCCGGTTAATGAAGGTGTGACCGCTCAGGTCTACCAGGCAGAACTTGCCGTCAATTTTGATAATTTCGGCGTGGCTGGGCCTAATTCGCCCGCTATGATCTTGTAGTAACCAATCGTCGTGCTGGCCGCTGCCTAGCGTCCCTCCTTCCTGATGGAAGACAAAGCTACTGGTTGAACGGCCTTCAAGCTGCTCGCTGTTAGTAACTACTAACGTAATGGCGTCAATTTGATTGTGCTGCATGCGTTAACTCGTCATCTGTATACGGACACGACGACGAGTGCTGCAGTCATCGTGTTCGGGATCAACAAAAGTGGTCCATCCAAGTTGGCATGATCCGGCATCGCCTAAACGCATGGGCTTTACTTCACTCTCCAGCAATTCGAGTTCAAGGTCGTAAGCCAAAGGCTCACGCAAAACAAAGCTGACCAGCGTTTTGAGAGGGCTATGCTCTTCACCATCTGGAAGAAAGTCCCTGAATCGAGCTAGGCTTAAGCCCCGCAAACACAGCGCAAACTTGCCGTTCACATCGGCGACACGCTCACCGGCGACCATGTCGCCGCCCAGTGTCATTCCCGAGACGCCCATGCAACTGCGCTGATCAAGAGGAATTTCTACCCAGCGCTGCACCCACTCTTCTATCTCTACGCGAGCCAAGTCGAAGCAGTGGCCTACAATGCCGCTAACCACATCAGGCGAGCGCGAGCGCCCAGCCAATAAGCCTGCATAAGCAAGCATTTTGCTCCAGTTGATCGACGTCTCACCGCGCAAATCACTGTCAGCAAGCCCTACCAGCGCGAAGATAGCCGCAGAAAAACCATCCTTTGCATCATCTTGATAGCGGACATAGTGGCGATATTTACGCCAACTACGATGAACGAGCGTCAGCAGTCGATGGTTAAAGAAGTCGAGGAAATCTCCGGCGCTCCCCTCTTGATGAGCTGCGTTATGCGCCAAGGTTTCCAAGTAGTAGCCGGGCAGCGGCGACTGAGCGCCCTGCAGGCCAAAAAAACTGACTTCCATCTCATACTGGCCCGCTTGCTTTTCTTTCAGAGCCAGCACATCGCTGCCTGGAAACCCTAGCGAAGCCGATGCGGTATAGCGCACCCGCTGAAATGTAGGCACGCTGCCGCCATGCCGCTGCTCCAAATCATCGTTGTGATGACGGTGCAGAAGCTCTACTAGTTGATAAAACTCGTAGCGTCGTGCTCCCCGCATGACAGGTGCCAGCGCTACATCAGGGGCTGCTGCCCCACCTGTAAGGTCCATTGATAGCGCTCTTGGTTATGGCGGTTAATGACATGCAGTTCGTGAAAAGAGTTGATGCTTGCGTAGAGCGAGAAGAAACGCGCCAGCACACTGCCAAACAGGTAAAGACTCCCCTCGTCACCGAAGGCTTCTTGATCCAACGTCATCACCGAGCGCAGCCCACGTACGGGCAATCCTTTGCGCAACCGGTCAACAGATTGCGTATCAATTTCCAGTATGCCCGATAACCTTTTTTGTGCGATCCGCTCTGCCTGCCTGTCCACTAGCGCACGGAAATCATAGGCACGCAGCACTGAACACAGCGCATCACGCTCTAGCAGGGAAAGGTAGTTCAGCGATAAATTGGAAATTAATATCCACAGCAGCCCATCATCGAGGGCAGGTCGTAACACCGGGGTTGGCCGGGTAATATTACGGAACGTTGCGTAAGCCGGACTCTCTTCCGTAGCCACACATAAGTCGCCAATGGTCAGTCGCTCAGGCAACTCACGATTGCTGCACGTCAGCTGCAGAGAGATCGTTTCACGACGCCCCAGGCAATCGCGTTCATCACTGCGCACAAACGCGATATCGTGATCAAAGCCATCACTACGCAGGCTCTCGCGCACTCTTATACGAAAGTGGAGCGCTTCTCTTCCCCGGTCTCGCTCAATTTGATGCTGAAAACTCTCGAAAGGTACGTAGTTGCGCGGCTTCTCCTGCCTCTCTTTACGTCCCCCCTCTAAATGGCCCTGAACAGTATCAACACTAAAAATTTCGTAGTGGGAGGGAGCACGACTGCTAGGCCGTATTCGGTATTCGCTGCGCTCGCCACTTAAATCAATAGGCTCTGCATCGTGCTCGAAAAGATTAATCGCTGGTGTGCAATAAAGCGCCAAGTGCTCATCCTGCACACGGACATCGGCCGGTAGTGTTCGCGAAAATACAAACCTCAAGGTGACCTTGCTAGCGGCTCCATCAGGTAGATAGCGGCCGAGTCCAGCCACATCAAAAAAATGGAAAGCTTCGGGAAAGCAGAGATACTCCTGCAGAATGCGGTACCCTTGATGAACATTCTGCGGATAAGGTAAGAGCGCCTGATCGCGCTCGAACCCTACTGCGTTAAGCGCATTTGCAGGTAACCGCTGTGTTTGACCATCAACCTCGAGCTCCAAGCTTGCCAGGTAATGGCTCATCCATAGATACAGCGTGCGCGCAGTGTAACTATCGCCCCCTAAATGCAAACGCAATGAGTCGATACCCATGGTATTCATCGGCTGATCACTGCGAACCTCCATCGTTAGCTCAACGATCGAGGATTCCCGCGTATGTTGTGCAACAACCCCTATCGGCGCCAACGGATAGAGCGTAACATCATGGCAAGTGCGAAACAGGCATGGCGTGCCCTCTACCGGCTCACTGGCAAGCTCCGTTCCACGCTCAACCCGCTGTTGCTGGCTCAACGAGTACCAACTGGGGGTAAACTGCACCACCGTCATGCTAGGCACTGGGCGAAGGTAATTCGGCCACAGCATGCTGATTAAAGAGTGAGTGAGCTCTGGAAAATCATCCTCGACTTTTTCCCGCATACGACCTGTTAGAAAGGCAAACCCTTCTAATAGCCGCTCGACGTCAGGATCCGTGCTGCGCTCAGATAAAAAGCGGCTTAAACCGGGATTTGCATCAGCAAACTCTCGGCCCTGGCGCTTTAAAAAATTAAGCTCGTCTCGATAGTAGCGATTCAGCATTCGTGCCTCTCAGGCCTATCAGTTGAGACACTGATAACGCTTGTTGTTTAGCAACAAATCGATCGTCGCCTGTGTGTTTTCTCTACCCAAAGCGACAGTGGCATGCACTTGAAAGCGCAGCTGCAACGGGTCGCCATGGTTAGGTAAAGACGCCACGTCCACACGTTTGACTCGGGGCTCATAACGCTCAATGCACTGACAAATGGCCTGTTGAATATTGCGCTCCAAGTCCAGCACACCAATCGTTGCATCGTTAAAGTCGAGTAAGCCTAAGTCCGGCGCGCATGCACTGTTACCAGGATGGCTATTGAGCAATTCAACCAAGTGGCGTTTGATTGACTCGACTACCTCTGTCACCCCATCAGCATCCTTTCGCAACGCGGACTGGCGAGGCTCGGCAAGCCGTTCAAATAAGCGGCTTCCCAAGAACTCACTCCCCAGCAACCCACTGCCATCTGTTGTCATGATTGCCGCCCTTTACTCTTTATCGAGACGACCAACCAGCGAGAGCTCAAAGTTGGCACCCATATATTTGAAGTGCGGGCGAACAGCCATAGAAACCTGATACCAGCCTGGATCACCCTCGACATCAGACACTTGAATAGAGGCGGCGCGAAGTGGGCGACGGCTACGCACATCTGCTGGTGGGTTTTCTTGATCTGCAACGTATTGGCGAATCCAGGCATTGAGCTCACGTTCGAGATCCTGACGCTCTTTCCATGAGCCAATCTGCTCTCGCTGAAGCACTTTTACGTAGTGCGCCAAGCGGTTAATGATGAACATGTAGGGAAGCTGAGTACCCAGCTTGAAGTTAGTCTCAGCAGCTTTACCTTCAGCCGTATTTGGAAAGACCTTAGGTTTTTGAACAGAGTTGGCTGAGAAGAAGGCAGCATTATCACTACCCTTTCGCATAGTTAATGAAATGAAGCCCTCTTCGGCCATTTCAAATTCGCGGCGGTCAGTAATGAGTACTTCGGTAGGAATTTTAGCTTGCAACTGGCCGAATGCTTCGTAGGTATGTACGGGTAAGTTTTCAACGGCGCCACCACTTTGTGGGCCAATGATATTGGGGCACCAGCGATACTTGGCAAAGCTATCGGTTAAGCGCTCCGCTAATAAGTAAGCGGTATTCCCCCACAAATAGTGCTCATGCTTTTCACTTACATTTTCGCGGTAGTTAAACGTTTTAATCGGGTTTTCTATCGGGTCATAAGGTGTACGCAGTAAGAAGCGTGGCGCTGTTAAGCCAAGGTAACGGGCATCTTCTGACTCACGGAGGCTACGCCAACGAGCGTATTTTGGCCCTTCAAAAATAGCCTTGAAGTCTTTAATGTTTGGCAGCTCTTCAAAGCTCTCAATGCCAAAAAAGGCGGGCGCAACAGAGGACATAAAGGGCGCATGGGCCATCGCTCCCACGGCTGCCGAATGTTGCAATAACTTCATGTCAGGGGTAGAGGGCGAAAAATCGTAATGACCGATGATGCCTGCTACCGGTTCTCCGCCAAACTGACCGTAACCTGCGTTATAAACATGATGGTAAAGACCGCTCTGACTAATCTCAGGCGCAAACTCAAAATCTTCCAGCAGCTCCTGCTTGGTGGCATGCAACACATCAAGCTTAATGTTTTCGCGAAAATCAGTACGATCAACCAGTAATTTCAAGCCTCGCCAAGCCGACTCTAACTGTTGAAAATTTGTTTCGTGCAAAACTTCATCTACTTGATGGCTGATTTTGCGATCCAGCTCGACAATCATGTTATCAACGAGTGATTTGTTAACCTTTGGAGCCGCATCATCTCCATTAAGCAGTTCTGCGATGAAAGCCGCCACACCCTGCTTGGCAACATCGTAGCCCTCATCAGCAGGCGCCATACGTGTTTGCGCCATTACCTGATCAAGCAAAGAGATTTCTGCTTCCGTCTCTGCCGCTGTGTTCTGTTGCTTTGCTGTCTTGCTCATAGCTGTGCCTCAAGTCCGCTGATCTGCAATAAAAAAACGCTGCCAATAGAGAGGAGTTATTTGCCTTTATCAACATCCAGTAATGCCAGCTCATTCAACAACTGCTGGCGGGCATCGTCGTTTTCTAGCAGTTTTTGTAGCCGATCTCGGAAAGCAGGCACATTGCCCAGCGGCCCCTTCAAAGCAACTAGAGCCTCACGCAATTCCACTAGCTTGCGCAATTCAGGCACCTGTTTTGCAACAGCATCAGGAGAGAAGTCTTCGAGTGAGCGGAAGGAAAGATTGACCGCAATATCTGTTGACTCATCGCTTTCCTCAAGGCGATTGGGCACCGCAGTTTGTAGGCTTAACCCTGCCTCGCGCATCACCGACTGAAAGTTGTTTTTATCAACAGAAACAGATTGACGCTCCTCGATAGGTGTCTCTTCCTCCCCCCCTTTAAAATCCCCTACCACCAATAGCTTTAAAGGCAATTCAGTATCAGCCTGCTGATCACCGGTAGCGGGTACATACTTAATATTGATGCGTTCTTTCGGCGCAACGGTTCCTTGCTTAGCCATGATAGTTAGCCCTGAAGAGAGATGTATCAATGTAACCGTGAATGGTTCTCAATCCCGGGAAGGTAACGAATTATGAAAAACTAAGCCAAGCGGCCTCTATTACTAATAAGCACCGGAATTTTTCTCCTTTATAATCCCCATCATCGATTTTTTTTTATTTTCTGCATTTTTAGGCGAAATTAACGGAATATAGGGCAAAATAATCAGCACATTATATGCTAATTATAATTTGTAAGATATTTCTTACAGTTTCTATCGGCAATCTCTTAAGATTATTGACAGAAATAACGCACAAAGAATTTTTTAAAAAAGCGATCAGACACGAAGAATGCGAGTTATTAATGTAATAACTTCAGCTTAAAAACTAACCACAAGAGTAGCTTTGTTACCAACTGAAACTTAAGGAAAGTCTTTCTTTATCAATTAAGTCACTCAATTATATTTAAAGTAAGTAAGCAAATGGTTGCCCAACAAGCGAGTAGTTGCTTAAGTCAGGCAATTTATTGCCTAATAAAAATTAATATATAAAATTAAAAAAATTAAATCACTGAAAGCTAAGGTAAAAAAAAAGGTGGCATATTACTTGCTCTAATTAGGGTGTCCATACGACATCACTAACTATTTCACTCAAGGAGCAGACCATGCCAACACCATGTTATATCAGCATTGAAGGCCAAACTCAGGGCAACATCACGGCAGGCGCCTTCACCCCTGATTCGGTGGGTAATATCTACGTTGAAGGTCATGAAGACCAAATGCTGGTGCAGGAATTCAAGCATGTTGTTACCGTACCGACTGATCCTCAGTCTGGTCAGCCATCCGGTCAGCGCGCTCACAAACCCTTTATCTTTACTGTTGCCCTGAATAAATCAGTGCCATTGATGTATAACTCACTTGCCTCTGGCGAGATGCTGCCCAATGTTGAGCTGAAGTGGTACCGCACTTCTGTCGAAGGTAAGCAGGAACACTTTTTCACCACTACATTGACGGATGCCACTATCGTTGATATCAACCTGCGCATGCCGCACGCCCAAGACATCAATAAATCTGAGTTCACACAATTGATGGATGTGTCGCTAGCTTACCGTAAGATTGATTGGGAACACACGGTGGCAGGAACTTCCGGTTCGGATGATTGGCGCGCCCCGATTGAAGGTTAAGTTATCGCTAAATCCCTAGGTGATGCCTGAAATATAGGCTAGAAACAAACGAAGCCCTTTCCAACCGGAAGGGCTTCGTTGTTTTTACTGTCTCGTTACTGCCTTATCGCTCTTGATACAGAGGCAGAGGCCAAGTTCTAAACAAACCGCCCCAGGCCAACAGCTGAGCGCAAGCGATCCATTGTTACGGCGGCTTCTTCCCGTGCCCGCTCCGCGCCTTTCTGCAAAACCGCCTCAATATGGGCTGGGTCTTCCATGAGTGCATTATAGCGTTCACGCGGAGCGCTCAAGTGTGCATTCAGGTATTCAAATACCAAGTTCTTTGCATCGCCCCAGCCAATACCATCGGCATACTGTTGGCGCAGGCTTTCGGTTTCTGCCGAGGTCGCAAAGGCTGAGTAAATTTGGAACAGTGTGCAGCTATCGGGGTCTTTTGGCTCACCTGGTTCCAGCGAGTTCGTTTTGATTTTACGCACCAGCTTTTGCAGTTTTTTCTCAGAGGCAAAGAGCGGGATCGTATTGTCATAGCTTTTGGACATCTTGCGCCCGTCCAAGCCATTCAGAAGCTGTACTTTATCGTCAACGACGGCTTCCGGGAGGACAAAATGCTGACCCTTGTAGAGGTGATTAAAGCGCCCGGCGATATCGCGAGCCATCTCAATATGCTGAATCTGGTCACGCCCTACCGGCACCTTGTTGGCGTTAAACATTAAAATGTCTGCAGCCATCAGCACTGGGTAACCAAACAAGCCCATTGTAATGCCTTTGTCTGGGTCTTGGTTTTCTGCTTCTTCGTTCTCAGCCACCGCTGCTTTATAAGCATGGGCGCGGTTCATCAAGCCTTTGGCGCACACGCAGGAGAGCATCCAGGTGAGCTCGGGAATTTCTGGAATATCCGATTGGCGATAGAAAATGGCATTGTCGGTATCCAGCCCCAATGCCAGCCAAGTGGCAGCAATTTCCAAGCGAGATTCCTGCACACGCTTCGGGTCTGGGCACTTAATTAAGGCGTGATAGTCAGCCAAAAAGTAAAACGACTGAACATTGGGGTCCTGGCTTGCCTCAATGGCAGGCTTGATCGCTCCAATATAGTTGCCTAGATGGGGCGTGCCGGTAGTGGTGATGCCGGTAAGGACGCGGGTTTTGGCGGTTTGACTCATGGTTTTCAGGCTCTTAATCAAATACCGCTATGATAACGCGCCCCCTGGGCTGTGGCGAATGGCGGTTTATCAATCATAGAGCTACTCAATCACTACCCATTCTACTTCACTTTCTTCATTACTATCCCCAGAAGCTTGATCTACTTCAAAGCTACCTTCACCTATAATTCTGCCTGCCCCACTCACTGTTACCCTATTTCCCCAAACAGCCCCTCTCAAACCACCGCTACCACTAATATCCACGTTCGCATATGGAGCATAAATCATTGCCATCACTTGTGAGGAGCCATTAATAATTACATTCCTATCGTTAGGCCCTCTGTTTTCCTTAACAGAATAAATCATGAACTTTGGTTTACCGTTTTCAATTACTTGCAAGTCTTGCATTTGAAGAGAGCTTTCCATATAAGTATTTCCAGTAACGATAACTGTCAAGCTACTATTAGCGTCAAATGTCAGCCCCTTTCCTCCACCTCCTCCAAGTCTCAAATCTCCGTCCACTATCAACACCACATTTTCGCCACCAGTTACGTTCAAACTGCCATTGGTAAGATTAAAGTTTTTCGTTCTAATAACAGGCGCATCATTTTTGAGGCTTGGGATATCAGACATGTCATAATTCATGGCTTCCGCCATTATCTGATAGTCCTGCACATTATATGATTGATCATAAGCAACTAAGCCATTTTGACTAATCGCTGCATCAACAAGCGGATACGAACCAACAAGAATATTTTGATAGGCAAAGGGACTTTTGGTTAAGGCTATCGTTTGTTGATCAATCCTTTTGTATAATTCTTTTATATTGAATGGATCATCGATATTAGGACCTAAGCTTACACTCTCATTATAATTTTCAGCCTGCTCAACATCCCACCAGTCTGGATAAACAATATTTCCTCCAGCATCTATTGAATCTGGTGAAGTGGCTCCTCCACTTATTTCCACATTACCGCTTGTTACAATGCCACCAGAAACTCTCGCACTTCCCGTTAAAGAGACCCCACCATTTCCAGCGGTAATAGCGCTTTTACCGACATTAACAGGACCATCGTCTTCTGGTGGGATAGAGGTGCTTTCTTTTTCTACAATAGCAAGAAAAGCAATAGCGATATAATCATCAATATTACCGCTTGGCATATCGCGCACTTGACCAATTACTAAGTCGGCATTTCTACCATCCTCTTGCAAACAGCCACCGTGATAATAGCCTATGATCGAATTTTCGTTATAGCTTTCAATCTTTTTGAAATCAGAAAACCGGTCTTTTTCGTTAATTCTTTCTCTCAAATCAGAACAAGATATAGCGCTAGAATCAGGATACTTATTATAACTATCTTCTTTAATACGCTCCGCTGCCCCATACTCAGCTGCCATCTGTGCAATGATCGTAGCCCTATAATTACCCGCTAAACGCTCATCAATCAACGCGCTCTGCATGCCTGACATGCCTAACATTAGCGCGCCAGCGAGCAGTGCCATAACAATCACTAATGCTGCACCTTGCTGCTGTTTCATGAAGTAGGCTCTTCTGGTGAGATCGCTTTATTTCGCTCGCTGATGGTAAAGGTAATTTGATCGCACGTGGCATCCACACCTTCTCGGCAATCACCAATGGCCAATGTGACTATATGAGACACACCATCACCAATGGATTCAGAAAGCGTCGGACAGGCTGTCTCTTCATCAACTTGGGCAAGATCAACTATTGGTTGGCTTTGAGCCTCATCCTGCAGAACACAGTAATGACGCGTACCGCTATCAGAGCTTCGCTCATCTGCGACGATAGCGTAGTTACCAATATTTCCTTTCCGACCCGCTTCAGTCAGAGTGCTTACCGCAAAAATTAATGTCTCTTGTTTACGACTGACCTTGTCAACGGTTTGAAACGTTTGAAAAGTCGTTAAAAAAAGTTGACCAGCCCCCAGGATAATCACTGTGCCGATGGCCATTGCTACCATTAGCTCCACTAGGGTAAACCCGCCTTGGCGCTGTTTCATTACTGCACCTCGAGCCTTGGGAGACGAAATGTGTAGTCGAAACGATCATTCTCGTCATCACCAAGTACCAGCACCACATTAAAACGGCATTTGTATTCGCCGTTGCCTCTGCCGATGCTGCTTTCGCCTTTTTTGGCATTGCGAAGCGGGTTTTGGTCATTATCCGTAAACCAATCATCTTTCCACCCTTCCTCAACAGCTAATCTGTCGATATCTTCACAGGTTTCGCCAGAGTTTAGTGCAACCAGCTGCGCCCAAAGCCGTTCCTGTGCATCCACAGCCGCCACGCTTGCCACTGATCGCTGATAGCCTGCATTGGCACTTTGCAATGCTTTAAGCTGCATGGCCGCTACACCGATCAGGCCAATGGAAAGAACCAACAACGCGATGAGCGCCTCTATTAGGCTAAAGCCATATTGTTGTCTCATGGCTCGCCTCTACGGATGCTGCCTGTCGTATTAATAACAAGCGTCACGGGGTCGATGTCGTCTTGTTGCGGATTGAGCGTAATGCGACAAGGGGTGGAAGTGTCAGCACGGCAGCTATCAATATCTGCATCACCTAAACTTTGAAAAGTGAGCAAGAACGCTTGATCTGGCTTGGTTATATTAGATGCCTGTCCTAACCGCAAAATCTCATCGATCGCATCGCTTTTGGCTACCCAATAACACCAATCCGAGTAGCGATAGGTGGTGTTTTCTTCACCACTTTCATTAGCCTCTTGAGCGACTTCGTTATTTCTACAAGATTCAGGACGGCGATTTGCCGTCGCGGCATTGGGAGGTGAAAAGATGACGGATACATCACTACGCTGTTTAATCGCCTCGCTGCGCGCAAAACTCAGAATAGAGATCATTTCGTTGACGTCGCCCGTTAACTGCTGGCGAGCGAGAAAACCGGCAAACGCAGGCACCGCCATAATAGCGATGATCGTTGCAATCATTAGCGTGACTAACAGCTCAATCAGGGTAAACCCGAGTTGCTGCTTCAGTTTACCAACAACCATTGGGCAACCTTTCACCGCTCGAACTTAGGGTAATATCGCCTGTACACCCATCACTCTGCTTTGTTTTTGCAGTCAGCAGGTAGCCATTACCATTGATGCTTTTCGAGATTTTATAATTGTTTTCCGGGGAGTTCTCACTGAAGGTACAATCGCTATACGTATATGAACGTGTATAGCAGCGCTCAAGTTCGGAGGCAGCCTGCATAAGGCCAGCATGCGCATCGGTGCGCACTGATTTTTGTACATAACGGGTATAACTGGGGTAGGCAATAGAGGCGACAATGCCAATAATCACCAGCACAATCATTAACTCAATGAGGGTAAAGCCGCGCTGGCCCTTCAAGAAAGAACGGCCAGTGGAAGGATGAGAAACATAAGACACGCGGCTTTGCTCCTGTATTAGTCGACTCATACCGTTTCAGTATGTCGCAAACTAATACGCTTTGCATCACGATTCCATTTCTTAGCCGCTCACAATTACCTTTTCACGTAGCTCCTTGGGCATAGAAAACGTGATGGTTTCTTCGCGGCCCTGTAACTCTTCGGGCATCGATGCACCAAGGCTTTGCAGCTTAGCGATCACGCCTTTTACCAGTACTTCGGGTGCACTGGCGCCAGCGGTCACCCCGACACGCGCCACATTTTCCAGCCACTGCGGGTCAATCTGTTCGGCGTTGTCAATCAAGTAGGCGGGGGTACCCATGCGCTCAGAAAGCTCCCGCAAACGGTTTGAGTTTGAGCTATTGGGGCTGCCCACCACCAACAATAAATCACTCTGCGCGGCTAGCTCACGCACGGCATCCTGGCGGTTTTGTGTGGCGTAGCAGATATCGTCATTGCGTGGCCCTTGGATGTCAGCGAACTTATCCCGCAGGGCGTCGATCACCTTGGCGGTGTCATCCATCGACAGCGTGGTTTGGGTCACAAAAGCCAGTTTGGTAGGATCACGCACTTCCAGTTTAGCGACATCTTTCTCGTCTTCTACCAAGTAAATGCGTCCACCGTGTGAGGTATCATAGCGCCCCATGGTACCTTCTACTTCAGGGTGGCCTTCGTGACCGATCAGGATGCACTCCTGCCCTCGTTTGGCGTAGCGCAACACTTCCAGATGCACCTTGGTGACTAGCGGGCAAGTGGCGTCAAATACCTTCAAACCACGACGCTCAGCATCAGCTTGTACCGCGCGGGAAACACCGTGGGCAGAAAAGATGACAATGACATCGTCAGGCACTTCGTCCAGCTCTTCAACAAACACGGCCCCGCGGTCGCGCAGCGTTTCGACCACAAAGCGGTTATGAACGACCTCATGCCGGACATAGATAGGCGGGCCAAAGACATCAAGGGCACGATTAACGATATCGATCGCGCGATCCACACCGGCGCAAAAGCCGCGTGGATTAGCCAATTTAATCTCGATGGGTTGTGCCTGCTGCGCACTGGAAGATTGAGTGCTTGGTGACTGCGTGCTTGGTGAATGCATTAATAGCGCCTTGATGCGAAACCGCATCTGCTTAGTGAGTTCGATCGCCGCCAGTTAGTGGGCTGAGCTTAATGGGTGGTCACCGGCTTAACGTCCAGCACCTCTACCTCGAAGGTGAGCGTGCGGCCCGCTAAGGGATGATTGAAATCCACCTCAATACGATCACCGTCAATGGTTTTGACCACGCCTGGCAATTCCGTTCCCGCTTTATCGGCAAACGACATCACCATGCCAATTTCTGGCGCTTCATCGCCAAAGTCTGCGCGTTTCAATGTCTGAATATTTTGTGGGTTATGCTGGCCGAAAGCATGTTCAGGGGTTATCTGAAAGGTAGCCTCTTGGCCTGCAGACATGCCTTTAATAGGATGCTCAAAACCGGGCGGAAGATTGCCATCGCCAAACTCGAAAGTGGCCGGTGCTTTCTCTTTTGTAGAGTCCACTAAGGTGCCATCTTCCAGCTTTAAGGTGAAGTGCAGCGTCACTTCCATGCCATCGTCAATACGGTAGTCGCTCATTACCATCCTTACCTGTCTATAAATGACTTTTCGTGAATGTCTTCGCGTTAGGGCAGACCGCTATTAACAGACCTTCATGACCAGACCGTTATGAAACGTTTCCGTGCGTTTTTTTGCGCCGCCGCTCACCCATAATAGATTCCCAGATTAAAGCGACTGCCCCCAGGGTAATCGCAATATCCGCCACATTAAACGCCGGGTAGTACCACCCAGCGACGTGGAAGGAGAGAAAATCGACCACATAGCCATGCACCAAGCGGTCATAGAGATTCCCCAGCGCACCACCGATAATCAACGGCAGCGCTATCGCCAACAGTTTTTCATCGTGTTTGATACGTGTGAGCCAAATTGTTAAGCCTACCGTCGCGCCAATCGCAATAATGGCGAAAAACCAGCGCTGCCAGCCGGGGTGCGTGGCTAAGAAGCTAAACGCCGCGCCAGTGTTATGCAGCAGCGTCAGGTTAAAAAACGGCAACACTTCCACTGGCTGTGCATAACCCAACTGGCTGCTGGCCACGTATTTCGTGGCCAAATCCAGCACAATCACCGCCAACGCTAGCCACAGCCAACGCAACGGCCGCTGCATGGTCGGCCGTGCGCTTTCATCGCTAGGCGCGTTTGCATCAGGCGTGCTCTTATCAAGCATAGTAGCGAACCTCACCGCTGCCCTCGGGGAGGTTACTAATGCAGCGGCCGCATAGATCCGGATGTTCAGCATGGGTGCCCACATCCGGGCGATGGTGCCAACAGCGCTCGCACTTGGTGTTGTCACTCGCGTTGACCGCCACTTTCAAGCCTTCAAGCTCGGTGTCTTCAGCCTCACTCGCATCAGCCCCACTTACAGCAGCCAAGGGCCTCAACGTGACTTCACTGGTCAGCATGACAAAACGCAGCTCGTCACCCAGTTTAGCCAGTGTCGCCTGCAGCTCATCACTGACGTACAGCGTCACTTCGGCCGCCAAGCTGCCCTTAATCACTTTGGCATTACGGGCATCTTCCAGGCACTTATTCACCGAGTGTTTGACTTCTAACACCTGCTCCCAGAAAGCACGGCCCAGCTCGGCATCCTCATCCAGAGCGCCAAGGTCAGTGTAGTAGGTCTCGAGCAGCACGCTATCGCCGCGCTTACCTGGGATGTTCTCGTGGATCTCTTCAGCGGTGAAGGAGAGAATCGGCGCGATCCAGCGGCTCAGCGCTTCCACCACGTGATAAAGCGCGGTTTGCGCGCTACGCCGTGCCAGCGAATCGGTTTGTGTGGTGTATTGGCGGTCTTTAATGACATCCAGATAGAAACCGCCCAGTTCCCGGGCGCAGAAGCCGTGCACCTGCTGGTATACATCCAGGAAGCGGTACTCTTCGTAGGCTTTTTCGATCCGCGCCTGCAATTGGTGGGCACGATCCACCACCCACTGATCCAGCGCCAGCATATCGCCAAACGCGACTTGATTACGCTCTGGATCAAACCCGTTAAGGTTTGAAAGCAGGAAGCGAGCGGTGTTACGAATCCGGCGATACACGTCTGACGTACGCTTCAAAATCTCGTCGGAGACGGCCATTTCGCCGGAGTAATCGGTGGAGGCGACCCACAGGCGCAGAATATCGCCGCCCAGTTTATCCATCACTTCCTGAGGCGCCACCACATTGCCCAGTGACTTGGACTGCTTGCGCCCCTGGGAATCAACGGTAAAGCCGTGGGTCAGCAGCTGACGATACGGCGGGTGACCGTCAATCGCCGAGCCAGTCAACAGCGACGAGTGGAACCAACCACGGTGCTGGTCAGAGCCTTCCAGGTACAGATCCGCCCGCGGGCCGCTTTCATGGCCGTGAGGGTGCGAGCCGCGAAGTACGTGGCGGTGCGTGGTGCCGGAATCAAACCAGACATCCAGCGTATCGGTGACTTTGTCATACTCCGCCGCTTCCGCGCCCAACAGTTCAGCCGGGTCGAGTTTGAACCAGGCATCGATGCCTTCCTGTTCAACGCGCTTGGCAGCCTCTTCCATCAACCCAACGGTGCGCGGGTGCAGCTCACCGGTTTGCTTATGCAAAAAGAACGGGATCGGCACGCCCCAGTTACGCTGGCGCGAGATACACCAATCGGGGCGGTTGGCGATCATGCTGTGCAGGCGGGCCTGCCCCCAAGCGGGCGTAAACGCGGTGGCTTCGATGCCTTCCAAAGCGCTTTCACGCAGCGTTTTGCCATCTTTGCCTTTAATATCCATGCCCACAAACCACTGCGCCGTGGCCCGGTAAATTACCGGCGTTTTGTGCCGCCAGCAGTGCATGTAACTATGTTTGATCGGGATATGCGCCATCAGCGCGTTCACTTCGCGCAGCTTCTCGACGATATTAGGATTAGCCTTCCAGATCATCTGGCCGCCGAAGAACGGTAAATCATCTGCGTAAACACCGTTGCCCTGCACCGGGTTGAGCATGTCGTCGAACTCCATGCCATGCTCGCGGCAGGTCAAAAAGTCATCCATGCCGTAAGAGGGTGCGGAGTGCACAATACCGGTGCTACCGACTTCAGACTCGACGTAATCCGCCAGATAAACGGGCGAGAGACGATCGTAGAACGGATGGCGGAAATTAATCAGATCAAGCTGCTTGCCTTGGGTAGTGGCAATCACCTCGCCTTGCAAACCAAAGCGTTCCAAGCAGCTTTCCACTAACTCTTCTGCTAGCAGTAACAGGCGCTCGCCAGTATCGACCAACGCATAAGTAAACTCAGGGTGAACGTTCAGCGCCTGGTTGGCGGGGATGGTCCACGGTGTGGTGGTCCAAATCACCACCGCCGCCGGCTTAGCCAGTTCAGCTAAGCCAAACGCAGCCGCCAGCTTGTTGGCGTCTTCTACCGGGAAAGCCACATCAATAGCATCGGACTTTTTGTCCTGATACTCGACTTCGGCTTCCGCCAGCGCCGAACCACAGTCAAAGCACCAGTTGACCGGCTTCAAGCCTTTAAACACGTAACCCGCATCGACCATCTCGGCCAAGGCACGAATCTCGCCCGCTTCGTTGGCGAAATCCATGGTGCGGTACGGATGATCCCAATCGCCGATGATACCCAGGCGTACAAAATCAGCCAGTTGGGTTTCAACCTGGGCACCCGCGTACTCCCGGCACAGCTCACGAGCGTGTTCCGGCGCCAGGTGCTTGCCGTGAGTGGTTTCGACTTTGTGCTCAATGGGCAAGCCGTGGCAGTCCCAACCCGGCACATAAGGGGCATCGAAGCCGGCCAGATTCTTCGATTTAACGATAACATCTTTCAGGATTTTATTAACGGCGTGACCAATATGAATACTGCCGTTGGCGTAGGGAGGGCCATCGTGCAATACAAACAGCGGCGCACCTGCGCGCGCTTCACGCAGGCGCTGGTAAATATTCATGTCCTGCCACTGGGAAACCCGTCCTGGCTCTTGCTTCGGCAGCATGCCGCGCATCGGGAAATCAGTTTCAGGCAAATTCAGCGTGTGCTTATAATCCATGGTCTGGTCAGCCGTCGTTAGCATCGGCGGCATCATCCGCCGAATAAGAATCAGAAGAAATCGTATTTGAAGACGCCGCATTTGAAGACATCGCCTCACGCCCAAGCGGGGCCGAAGCCAGCGGAAGAGAATAACGTTGATCAGTCCTGCCATCTTCAGCACTGTCTTGGTCGGCCGCTGCCACCATTAAATACTGGCGAGCACGGTCCTGGTCACGTTCAATTTGCGCTTTAAGTGCATCAAGGTCATCGAACTTGACCTCGCCCCGTAGGCGCGTACAGGGGTATACCGTCATGCGTTGACCGTAAAGGTCGCCGGTAAAATCCAGCAGGTGTACTTCAAGTGTCGGCCGATCTGCACCCACCGTGGGCCGGAAACCAACATTTGCAACGGCCGGGTAGCGTTTGCCGTTTGCAAGTTCCGCCACCACTGCAAAAACACCGCGCAGCGTTAACGGCTGTGGTAGCAACGGCAGATTGGCGGTGGGCACGCCAAGCGTACGCCCCAACTGCTGGTCGCGTACCACACGGCCATGTAACGAGTAGGGGCGGCCCAATAAACGTGCCGCGGCAGAAAAATTCCCGCTGGCCAGCAAGGTACGCACTCGCGAACTGGAAACTCGCTCGTCATCCACAGTAAAAGTGCGCGTGTGCTCTACGCCGAAGCCTTGCTCACGGCCCACTTCCGCCAGTAGGGCAAAATCACCACGGCGATCGCAGCCAAAGCGGAAATCATCGCCCACCACCAAGTGCTTAACGCCTAACCCATCAATCAGCACTTGGTCGATAAACTCGCGCCCGGTCAGGCTACGCAGCGCGTCGTTAAACGGCAGAACCAGCACTTGTTCGGCGCCAAAGTCGCGCAGTAGCCGCACCTTCTCACGTAGGCGTGTTAACCGCGGCGGCGCTTGATCACCGGCAAAAAACTCGCGCGGCTGGGGCTCGAACACCACCACTGTCAGCGGCACACGCCAGCGTGCGGCATGTTCACGGCACTGCTGAAGAATGGCTTGATGACCGCGGTGCACACCATCGAAGTTACCGATCGTCGCAACGCAGCCACGATGAGCCGCTTTCAAGTTGTGCAGACCTCGAATGACGCGCATGGCACCTCAGCCAGTGGGAGGACAAAGCCTCTGATTATAACGAACCTACACGCTAGGGTGCAGCGTTATGAGTGCATTTTAAAATGACGAACGCGTAAACCCAGTGCTGCCAGCCACGCGAAGTAGAGTGAGCCGCCCAAGATGACCAGCCCAGTGACCCAGCTTACCCGCTGCCAAAGGCCAAACGTGAGCCACGCCTGCCAATCGGGCGCTACAAAATAGAGTGCCGCACACATCAAAGCGCTGCCACCCAGCAACTGCACAGAATAACGCTTCCAGCCCGGCTGAAAGACCAACACACCTTGCTTATACAGCAAGTAACCCAGCAGGCCAGCATTCAAGAATGCCGACAATGCGGTCGCCAACGCCAACCCAGCATGGGCCAGCGGCCAAATCAGCAGTAGATTAAACACCATGTTAGCGACCATGGCGACAATGCCAACTTTTACTGGGGTTTTGGTATCTTGACGAGCAAAAAAGCCCGGCGCCAACACTTTGATTAACATAAAGGCCACCAAGCCGAAGGCGTATGCGCGCAGGCTCATCGCTGCCATTTGGATGTCGTTATCGGTCATTGCGCCGTAATGAAATAGCGTAATCAGCAGTGGCTCGGCCAATACCGCCAGTGCTAGCGCCGCAGGCAAGCCTAACAGCAATACAATCCGAATCGCCCAATCGAGCATGGCGGCAAAGTGCTCTTTGGACTGTTCCGCATGGCGCTTAGAGAGCGCTGGCAAAATAACCGTCCCTATCGCTACCCCAAACACACCCAGCGGCAACTCCACTAAACGGTCAGAGTAATAGAGCCACGACACACTCCCCGCTGCCAGCAATGAGGCCAGCACGGTATCCAACAGTAGGTTGATTTGCGATACCGACACCCCGAACAGCGCTGGCCCCATCAGCCTTAGAATGCGACGCACGCCCTCATGGGCAAAGTTTGGCCACGGTGTGGGCATCAGCCCTAAACGTAATAAAAACGGCACCTGAAAAACCAGCTGCGCAGCCCCAGCGATCAACACGCCCCAGGCCAGCGCCATGGCGGGCTCTTCCATAAGCGGCATTAAAAACAATGCCGCACCAATCAGTGAAAGATTAAGCAGCACAGGGGTAAATGCGGGTACTGCAAACCGATTCCAAGTATTCAGCACGCTGCCCGAAAAAGCGGTCAGCGAAATCAGCAATAAATAGGGGAACGTTAAGCGCAGCATATCGGCGGTCAGCGACAACTTTTCCGGTTCACTACCAAAGCCGGGGGCAAACACCCAAATGAGCCACGGCGCGCAGAGCATGGCCACGGCCGTAATCAGCGCCAGCACTGCCGTTAAGCTACCGGCAGTGGCATTCAATAGTGCGCGTATCTCCTCCCGGCTTCGCTGAGTAGAGTATTCCGAAAGCACCGGCACAAACGCCTGGTTGAAGGCCCCTTCGGCAAACAGACGGCGCAAAAAATTAGGAATCTTAAACGCCACGAAAAACGCATCGGCGCCATCCCCCGCCCCTAACAAGGTAGCGATAACTACATCGCGCGCCAGCCCCAGCACCCGAGACAGCATAGTCATCGCACTGACGACGATACCTGAACGCATAAGCCCGCGACGGACCACGTTAGTGCCGGGCGTCGAGTTGGGTGTTTTTATCGCCGTCATAAGCTATCCAGAAAAAGCATCAAGGAAAATCATCCAGGCACAAAAAAACCGGCCGTAGCCGGTTTTTTATGGCGCCTGCCGGCTTACGCCGCCAGTGCCTTAATACGCTTGTTCAAACGGCTCTTCAGGCGAGCTGCTTTCTTCTTAGACAGCACGTCTTTGTCAGCAATACGGTCAACGACCGGTTGCATTGCCTTGAACTCTTCCATTGCCTTGGCGTGGTCGCCGGTGCCGATCGCTTTCACTACACGCTTGATGTAGGTGCGGACCATGCTGCGCTGGCTGGATTTCAGGACGCGACGGTTCTCGGCCTGGCGGGCGCGCTTGCGAGCTTGCTTGCTGTTCGCCACAGGGTATCTCCTTGGAGAATAAAGGTTGCCATTTTACCGGCAACGAAATTAAATATGTGTTCGTCGGCTGCGCTATCACAGCTCGACATTTCCGCAACATGACACTTCTATAACCACTGGCCTATCGCAACCAGTTGATTTGGCAGGTTTTAACCCTGCCAAAACGTACAACAGGCAGTTAAATGAAGCTGCCCATTCACGGGTCTTGTCTGAGAGGATGGCATAGTCTATCACGCACTAACCGTGCTTGCCAGCGGTTGTCAATACTGTACGCCAGCCTTAGTACTCTCTTTAATCCCCTCTTTAATATCCTCTTTGCCCCACACTACAAAATCGGGGTTAAGCACCTGCAGGGGATTAGCATAGCTTAAAGGTTGATCTTCCAGCGTGATCACTCGACCACCGGCCTGTTCAACAATTGCCTGGGCAGCAGCCGTATCCCACAGGCTGGTTGGCCCGAAACGCGGATATACATCTGCTTTACCTTCAGCGATAAAGCACGACTTTAGCGAACTGCCCATGGGCTGAATTTCATATTGTCCCAGTGCCTCTAGCCACGCCTTCATACGCGGGTCGGAGTGCGAGCGGCTTCCCAGCACTCGCCAGGGCTGCCCTACTAGCGGAGGCGATGACGCCTGGATGGCCTGCCACTGCCCATCAACAGAGATCTTAAACGCGCCCAAGCCTTCGGCGGCTAGGTAGGTAAACGCCAAAGCAGGTGCCACCACCACACCCAACACCGGCTGCCCTTTGGCGATCAGCGCAATATTGACGGTGAATTCATCGTTACGCTTGATAAATTCTTTGGTGCCATCCAGCGGGTCTACTAGCCAATAAAAGCCCTCGGCGTTAGCGGCGCTAAAGCGCTGGGTATCCTCTTCAGAAAGCACCGGCACTTCAGGCGTAAGCGCCTGTAAACCACGCGCAATAATCAAGTGAGCCGCTGTATCCGCTTCGGTGAGCGGGCTATTATCGTCTTTAAGCTCAACGGCGAACTCACGACTATATACCTGCATAATCGCCTCGCCCGCCTCGCAGGCTAGTTGCTCAACACTTTTCAGTAACGCCTTAGTGATAGCAGGCACTTTGTTAGCGGAAGTGGGCATGTTGACCTCAGCAAGTCGGCTTTATGGCATTGCCTGCCCGGTGGGTGATAATATTTTGCGCAAGAAATGGCGCGTGCGCTCGTCTTTGGGTGCGGTAAACAACTCTTCAGGCGGGGCTTGCTCGACGATGCCGCCTTCGTCCATAAACACCACCCTATCCGCTACTTCCCGGGCGAACTGCATCTCATGGGTAACCACAATCATCGTTTGGCGCTCTACGGCCAGCTGCTTCATCAGGCTTAACACTTCTTCAACCCACTGCGGATCAAGCGACGACGTAGGTTCATCAAACAGAATCACCTCGGCATTCGCCGCCATGGCGCGGCCAATCCCCACCCGCTGTTGTTGGCCGCCCGAGAGCGAAGCCGGGTAAGCATCGGCTTTTTCCGCTAGGCCGATGCGTTCCAGAATTTCCCTGCCCCGCGCATGGGCTTTGGCCTTTGGCAGCTTGTCCACCACAATCATCCCTTCGCAAATATTCTCTAGCGCGGTTTTGTTGGCGAACAGGCCATAGTTCTGGAACACAAACGCAGTACGGCGGCGCAGCGCTAAAATGTCCGCCCGGCTGGCATGCTGCGTATCAACACTCAAGTCACCCACCTGCAACCGCCCGGCGTCTGGCTTTTCAAGGAAGTTAATACAGCGCAGCAGCGTTGACTTACCCGTACCGGAAGGGCCAATAACTACGATGATCTCGCCCTTGGAAAGGCTCAAATCAACATCTTTAAATACCGTGTGGCCACCGAAGCGCTTGGTAATGCCTTGCAGCGAAATCATCGTTGGTAGGCCTTATTCAGGTAAATTTCTAACCGACGCTGCCCCCAGGAGAGCACTTCTACTACCGCCCAATAGATTAGCGCCACCAGCAAGAACGCCTCCAAATAGAGAAAGCTGCCCGCAGCCTCTTTTTGCGTAGCCCCCATCAACTCGGTAACCCCGAGTGTAAAGGCCAGAGAGGTCGCCTTGATCATATCGATGAAGTAGTTCATCAATGTGGGTGTCGCCACACGTGTTGCCTGGGGCAAGATAATGCGACGCATCAGCTGTGATTGAGTCATGCCGATGGAGAGCGCGGCTTCGGTCTGGCTGCGGTCAATACCGACGATTGCAGCACGAATGGACTCGGCCATATAGGCAGAAAAGTGCAGCGTCAGCCCCAGCACCGCAGCGGTAACACCGGTAATCGCGATCAACGAACTAATCAGTTGCGGCAAGCCGTAGTAGAAGAGGAACAGTTGAACCAGCAACGGCGTACCGCGGAAAAACGAGATAAATAGCAGCGAAAACCCATTTAACACCGGCACTTTCGATACACGAACCACCGCCAGTAGGCACGCCAGTATCAGCGCAAAGAACATGGCGATCGTCGCCATCTGAAGCGTGAGCGGCAGATAGCGCAGCAGAACCGGCAACAGCCCCCACATATATTCAAGGTTAAGCATAATTTTTAAACATAAGTTAGACCGCTTATAAGCAAGCGGCCGTGGCAATGCCACGGCCGCATTAAATCAGGGTAGCCTAAACGTTACGGCTGGGTGATATCCGTATCAAACCACTTTTCCGATACCTCACGTAGCTCGCCATTATCGCGCAACTCGGCAAGCGCTGCATCAACACGCTCACGCTGCTCCCGGCCCGCTTCGTCATCGCGGAACGGCAACGCGTTTTCAATCGTCGAGAACGGCTGACCCGCCAGTTCTAAAGGCAAGCCTTTCTCTTTGATGACTTGTGTCGCACTCACGCGGTCCATCACAAAGGCTTCTACCCGGCCCAAGGCTACATCTTGCTCAATGTTAGACTCGTAGGTGCGAATATCTATTTCATCGGCGTTCGGCTGTTCACGCAGTAGCTGTTCGTAGTTGGAACCCAGGTTCACTGCCACGCTTTTGCCGGATAAATCTTCGACGCCCTGAATAGAATCATTACCCGCTCGCACCACGACCTGTGCGCCGTCATATACATAGGGTTCGGTGAAGGCGTACTTGGCTTCGCGCTCTGGTGTAATCGTTATTTGATTGGCAATGGTGTCGATACGGCCAGATTCCAGCATACCGGCCAAGCCCGAGAAGCTCGCAGTCACGAACTCGATGTCATCACCGGTTATCTCACCCACGGCATTCATCACATCGACTTCAAAGCCCTTAAGCTCATCCTGCTCCACAAACGTAAAGGGGAAATAACCGCCCGACATGCCCACGCGCAGCGTATCGGCTTGGGCAGAAGCGGCGAACACACCGCTAGCAACGCTTAAAGAGAGCGCAGCGAGGGTAATATTGAGCTTACGTGATAGTGGCATGATTCTGTTTCCTCGTTGGTGGATAGCCCGACGATACGAATGACCGCATAGAAAGCCTGCACAGAAAGCCATGCGGATGTAATGGCTGCCATCTTACCCCCACGACAAAAACGAATAAAAGAATATTAAAGTTAATTTTTATTCTTATTTTGAATATATGGCCAGCCCTAGCGGGTTACTTGTGCTGTATAGCGTAGAACGTGCTCGCCGTGGCCGCTTGGCGCTGCGCATCAAATATGTCACCCCCAAGCGCCGCTAGCTCCTGAGTAAACGCTACAAATTTTTCAAGCTGTACCTTATCGAAACCGCGCTTACGCTTGGGCTTTTTGAGAATCACACTCACACCACTAATTAGTTGCTCTTCTTGCTGGAAAGAATCCGCGGACGGCATCACTCCTGGGGGGTAAGCATTAGTGACCAATACTGGATTTTGTGGGGTAACACCCGGCACGCTGTAAACCTGCATCACAGCGTCGTAGTGGGCATCCCAGTTTTGCAGGGTCGTGTGTAACTTTTTATTGAGTGCGAGATCAGGCTGGTTAAACATTACAAAGAGTACGTGGTTAGCGTTATTGTCATCACTTTCAGGAACCACTTCTTCAACACTACCGTCTTCGGGTAGCGTAGAGGCGCTATTCAACTGAAGGGCAGCACTATTGATAGCGGCTTGATCAATAGCCACCTCGCCACCTAGGGACGAAGGCACATCGGGCTTAGCGGAAGGTGTCAATTTCTGCCCAGACCTCAACCACTCCCCGCCTCGCCACATCCCACTTTCCAGCACGCCTCTACCGCTCAGCATGTAGTACATAGCGACTACTAAACAATTAAAACTCAGCCAGCCAGCAGCAATCGCTAAGGTTATTGCCAGTTTATGCGGATCCATCGTTGGTTTCCCCGCCAAGTAAGAATACCTGATTTGTATTATTATCATTGCCCCTAGGCTCACTATAACTTACTTTTTATTGAACATACGAGCAAGATCGATTCTAGCGGGCATAGCCATTGGTGGGTGTGCTTACACAAGACAGCCAAGCCGATCCTTCATAGGCTGATGATCCACGTCCTACATTTAAGGCCATAAAAAATGGGACCGTATGCGGCCCCATTTTTACTATCGATTACCAAGCGGCTGGACAGTTAACCTAACAGAGAAAGAATATTCTGAGGAGTCTGATTGGCTTGAGCTAGCATCGAATTGCCCGCCTGCTGGAGAATCTGCGCTTTAACCATACTGGACGCCTCAATAGCGTAATCGGCATCTTCAATTCTCGACTTAGCAGCTCCCAGGCTCGCTTGCTCCTGGTTAAGGTTACCAATGGCAGACTCGAAACGATTGTTTAGAACCCCGTATTGACTACGATAGCCATCAACTTGCCCCACTGCCTGCTGAAGCTTCTGCATTGCCTCTAGGGCTTTCTCTTTAGGGTCCAACGCCACCCCTTCGAGCCCCAATGAATGAGTATCAGAAGGGGTAGGAGCAATTGTGATGGCAGCTCGGTAATATGAGGCGCGTTACCCAGTTTAACGAGTAATGGGCGCGGCTCAGCGGTGCGAGGGGTGTTTTCCCAAACGCCTCCGCGCTAAATGCTAGCCGGTCGATCTCCTCAGCGAGTTGCTGATACTCAGCATTGATTGAGGAGCGCTCAGCATCCGAAAGGGTATCTTTTGTGGATTGAATAGCCAGCTCGCTTGATCGCTGCAAGAGGGCGTTAATACTATCCAGCCTCCCTTCAGCAGTTTGCATCAGCGAGATGCCATCATTGATCCCACACGTTAAAGCCGAGCCGGCTCGAAGGTTGGACTCCATGCGGTTAGCAATAGCCTGCCCAGCGGCATCATCCTTTGCGCTATTGATAGGCAACCCTGATGAAAGGCGCTCGATAGCCGTCTCCATTGCAGACTGTGAGCGCTGGAGCTGATTCTGGCCGTTTAAAGAGAGCAGGTTTGTATTAATCACCGCCATCCTGATGTCCGTGCAGATAGTTCGTTACAATAGGTAACGGCAGAACCGATAGGAGTTTTAGGGTTTGTTGGAAACAATATCTATGCTTTGTAGCTTTCATTCAATAAGCATAAATGCTTCGCACATCTTAAAATCAAAGTAAGTGTCGATATCTATTGACCTTTCCTGTGGCATAACAAATGTTTTTGGTTTCTCAAAAATCATACTGCCTTTACTCATGAAGGCTAATCTATTAACCACATATATCGCACCATTAATTCTATATTCTTTTCTGGCCTCCTGTGAACGCGAGACACTAAGATCAAAGCCATGCAAGACACGGTCTTCTGATATCATTCCACACCAAGCACTAGGGTGCTCAAGTTCGCATACAGAAATAACATTATCAGCTTTTTCATTTTCAAAAAAATCGATAGCTCCTTGAATATCGCACGCTTTTCTTAAAGGAGAAGTAGGTTGCAATAGCAAAATCTGATTGGGGTATATTCCCATCTTAGAAAGCTGTAACAAGGCATGTTTAACAGCATCGACGCTTTTAGCAATATCTGAAGAAAGTTCAGGTGGTCTCTTTATTGAGATGACATTCTGGCTTTTATATTCATCAGCGATTCCTAACACTTCGTCATCATCAGAAGTAACCACTATCAAATCGATTGAATCAGCTTTTATGGCTTCATCTATTGACCATTGTATTAACGGCTTTCCTGCTAAAGGAAGAACATTTTTCCGTGGCAGTCGCTTGCTTCCTCCGCGAGCCGGAATGATAGCAAGAGTATCGATCTCACGATTACTTTTGCTCACTGTAAACTACCTGCTATGTCTTTTTGAGCACGTGAAAATTCTTCAATACGACCAATATCTAACCAGTATTCATGTATTGGAAACATATTAATCTTACGATTATTTGCTATTTCATTCTCAAGCACCGTTGGCATATCAATACGATGGTTATGAGTTACCCGCTGAAGCAGGACAGGATCTAAAAGATAAATGCCCGCATTAACAAAAAAGCGCTGAAGAGGCTTTTCAACCATTGATGTAATATGATGGCCATGGCTCTCAATCACGCCATAAGGCACTTGGTATTCATACTCGCGCACGCACATGGTAGCACTGGCTGGATGCGCCTCATGAAACTGAAGTAGGCTCTGAAAGTTGAGCGTTGTCAAAAGATCACCGTTCATCACGAATAACGGTTGATCAATCTCATCTTTAGGCAGTAAACCCAGCGCCCCTGCAGTACCTAACGGCTCACCTTCATGGATATATTGAATGCTAACTCCCCACTGGCTGCCGTCTCCGAAATGATCACGAATCATCTCAGGCATATAGTGCGTGGAGATATAAAAACGGTGAAAGCCCGCTTTAACAAAGCTCTCAAGAATGACCTGCAGAATCGGCTTTTCGCCTACTTTCAGCATCGGTTTAGGACAATCGTTGGTCAAAGGTCGCAGGCGTGTGCCAAAACCACCGGCCATAAGGAAAACAGGATTGTCTTGTGTTTGCTGGTTAAGTAGCTCATGCAAACTTTCCAGTCCAATGATGCGGTATTGCTCGTCGACTATTGGCAGCTGCAGCACTTGCTGTTGTTCCATCACATGGAGTAGACGCTCGCGGCTCCAGTCTAGTGTCGCCACCTTTGGCTGCGGATTCATGACTTTTTCAACCGCAGTATCCAAAGATTGATGCTTGATCAGCGCTCGCCGCAAATCGCCATCAGTCATCGTACCCAATAACTTTTGCTGAATATCAACGACCAGCACTATGCGTAACGCAGCGCGGTCAAGCACCTTGATAGCCTGTTCCAGGGTCGTACCAGGGCGCACCAACGCCGTTTCCCATTGTTTCATTAGCAGTTTAGGTCTCCGTTTCTTGATCTAGTTGTTGCAACGGCTGTGGCTTTCGCGGAGGCTGCCCCGTCAGCTGATGGTAAGCAGGTATATCGCGCAGTACTATTGTTCCAGCCCCCACGACAGCGCCTCTTCCAATGTGCTTACCCTGAATGAGGGTCGCATTAGGGCCAATATGAGCATTTTCTTCGACTATCACCTCACCTGATAGCACAGCACCAGGGGCAATATGCACATGCGAACCTATCCGACCGTCATGATCGACCTGAGCGGCTGTATTTATAATGGTACTATCGCCAATACATGTATCAGCTTGTATTACACAGCCGGCCATCACCTGAACACCTTGGCCTAACTTGACACCTGTTCCTAGCACCGCACTCGGATGTACCAAGGTGGCAAAGCAATAGCCTTGTTGCGAAAAAGCAAGGTGCAGCCGCTTTCGTGATTGGCTTCCTGGCAAGCTCCCCATACCATTTGCCAGCTCCACCAACTCAGGTGCGTATTGATGTATGGCGCTATCATCACCGAGCGTGGCTACACCACGCCAAACACCTGTTCCCTGTCTTGCCAAGTTCGGATCACAGACGCCTATTACCTTGCGACCACTTCCCATCAATAGATCCATTACCACCTTGGCATGCCCGCCAGCACCCAGCAGAATAACCGGTCGTTGGCTCACAACGCTTCTCCGGGCTGATAATCTCGCGCTGCCTGTTTGCCGAGATAATCCCAAAATGAATTGGCAAGCTCACCTTGTCCCGCACGTGCCGTTGTCATGTTTTCACTGCTGAAAACATCGCCTTGCTTAATTGTCGCCGCCGCCACTAGATTCTGACGCGCAGCTATACGAGTATCCCATTCGCTGGGCTGCGGAGCTTTATGCCCATCACCTAGCGCCGAAGTTATCTGGCGAATATCCGCGACCATGTGTGTTAACTCATAAGGCTCTAGTGATGCCTTATGATCTGGCCCTGGTAGTTGGCGATCCAACGTAAAATGCTTTTCGATGATCGTCGCTCCTCGGGCAACGGCCGCCACCGGAATTAACGTGCCTTGCGTATGATCGGAATAACCTACCGGCAGACGAAACACGTTCGAGAGTGTATCCATCGCCTTTAAGTTCACCTCGTGCATAGGCGTCGGGTACTGTGATGTACAGTGCAATAGACTCACATGGCCAGTAAGTACATCACGTGCCCCTAGTTTGCTCCAGCTCTGCCAAACCTCCTTCATTGAAATTGGCGGCTGATCGTGCATTAACGCATGACTGACTATCGCAAGACCTTGTTCCACCTCGGAAAGAGTTGCCATACCCGTCGACATTACCAGCTGTTTACCGGCATGGGCGAAAGCCCAAAGCAGAGGTCCGTTGGTTAATTCCCCAGAAGGTACTTTGTAAAACGGCAAATTCAGCGTACCGAGAAAAGCTAGGCTTTGGATATCAAACGCTGTGGATAAAAACTCGATACCCTGTTTGTGGGCGTGCGCCTGCAGCGCCCCGTGCCATTCAAGCGGTAACTCTAGCGATTGCAGCATCGCCAACTGACTCTCACCTGCCTCTGTGGTTTGCTGCTGATAAGCAGCCTTGGGGGCTGAGGCGGCAGCAAGACGTTTGGCATTAAAGGTTTGAAACTTGACGGCGTCTGCACCTGACTGCGCAGCCGCATCGACTAAGTCAAACGCGCGCTGACGATCACCATTATGGTTCACGCCAGCTTCAGCAATGATGAAAACCTTATGCGTACTGCTTTTCATCAACGAGAACTCCCAGCAAGATCATGAAAATGCTTAATGGTGTTGAGCGACATTGACGTTAACAAATCGACAATCTGCTCAGCTGCATTCCCCTGACCATAAGGATTTTCGACATTTTTACACACCTCTCGAAAATCGGCGCTTAAAGCTTGTCGAAATGCGGCTCTGATAGAGCTTTGCGTTGTCTCGCAGTGAACTACCGATGCTGCTGCCAAGCGTCCTGACTGTCGTTGTCCAATATTAATAGTCGGTATACCGAAGCTAGGCACCTCAATTAATCCGCTTGAAGAGTTGCCAACCACCGCGGAGGCCTCAGCCACTGCCGAAAGATAACGCTTAAATCCAAGTGATGAGATCGCCAAAACACGGTCCGGCTGATGCGCTGCATACGCCTTCAATTCTTGAATAATCGCGCGACCACCATTGTCGGCATTGGGGTAAGTCACAATAATCTGGTGTTCTGGCCACTCATCCAACGCGGCAAGCAAAGCCTTGAAACTTGACACAGGCTGTTCATCAGCCAAGGTTACTGGGTGATAAGTAACTAGGAAAAAAGGACGTTCAAGGGAAAAATTAAGGTCTTCTGCCAACTCGGCACGACTTAAACGCGGAGAGCGAGCAAGATGATCCAGGCCGAGCGCGCCGACATTAAGAACATGCAGAGGGTCTTCCCCCATCTGGATCACACGCTGCCGATAAGGCTCTGCTGCGACGGCATGAAAACTGGCCATCTTGGTGATTGCGTGACGGATGGCATCGTCATAAGCTCCTTCTGTAATCTCACCGCCGTGAAGGTGCATGATAGGAACATTCAAAATCAAAGCCGTCTGCGCTGCTGCTAAAGCCTCAAAACGATCGCCGAGAATTACCACTACATCAGGCGCCAAGCGCTCCAACGCATCGGCCAATCCAATGGTGCCAAGCCCTATGGACTTGGCAACGCCAACGCGAGTATCCGAGGAAAGCAGCATCTCTACTTTGGCATCTACGTTAAAGCCATCTTGCTGAATTAATTGCCAAGTACTACCAAATTCGGGCGATAAATGCATAGCAGCAGCTATGACCTGTAGCTCCAATTGAGCGTGGGTATCAATCTCTTTCATCAGCCAGTACAACAGACCGTATTCAGCTCGCGTACCGGTAAAGACGGCGACTTTACGCATAAGCCTTTCCCATTGGCGGGCTGAGGCTGCTAGGCAAATTCACCACACGCTCTTCAAGCCAACGCGAATTACTCAGCTCACCGGCAGGCGCATGAGCATACATCGGTAAGCTGTTCATTAACTGCCAAATGGGACGAGTCATCACAGATTGCTCGTTGGTCACGCGTAGCAGCTCATCGCGATGTTTCTGATCTTCGCAGATCACTGCGTTAAGCCAGTAATTGCTGCGGCATCCTTCAGGCTCAGTAACAAACTGAAACTCGCTCCCCCTCAGGCAAGCGTCATAGCCGGCTGCCAGTTGACGCTTCTCGGCTATAAAGACCTCGACCTGCTCTAGCTGAGCACAGCCAAGCGCTGCATTAAGATTCGGCAGCCGATAATTATAGCCAAGCTCATCGTGCACGTATTCATAAGTATGCGGACGCTTGGCGGTAGTTGTCAGATACTTGGCACGATGAGCCAGCTCTTCGCCAGCCAAAATCATACCGCCACCGCCGGTGGTCATTAGCTTATTGCCGTTGAAGCTCAGCACCCCCAAAATGCCAAAAGTACCCGTGTGTTGGCCACGATAAAAACTCCCCAGCGACTCTGCGGCATCCTCCACTAAGGCAATCCCCCAGCGCTGACAAACACTAACAATACCGGTCAAATCTACCGGATGGCCAAAGGTGTGCATTGGCACACAAGCACGAATAGCTGCATGTCCTTTGCGGTGACGACACTGCCCCTGACCATCCCTATAGGCATGCTCTTCCAACCAGCTTGCTAACGCAGACGGTGAAAGCCCAAGAGTATGGAAATCTACATCAACAAAGATAGGTGTAGCACCACAGTAGGTGATGGCGTTACAGGTAGCGACAAAGGTTAGCGGCTGTGTGATAACGTAATCGCCCGGCTCAACGCCAGCTAACTTCAATGCAACGTGCAGAGCCGCCGTGCCGTTGACCGTCGCAACAGCTTTCGGACTGCTGGTATAGGTGGCGATATCCTGCTCGAACCTGTCTACAAACGCCCCTACGCTGGACACAAAAGTAGAGTCGATAGTGTCTGCCACATAAGCTTTCTCATTGCCGCGAAAAACCGGAGCATGCAATGGAATGAACGCATCGGTGTGGTAATGGTCGCGAATGAACTGGATCAGCGTTGATAGCATAGCGGCACTCAAACGTTATAGAGACTGGCTTTATATTTCGCTAGTTGGTCGGGTTGAGAGAACCAATCGATAGTTTTCTTCAAGCCGGTACGAATATCAGTCTGCGGCATAAAGCCAGTTAACTCGCGGATCAGGGTATTATCGCCCCACAAGCGGAATACTTCTGACTTACCCGGACGCAGGCGCTGCTCATCGGTAATAAACTCAACATCACTATTCATCAGCTCGCGGATGACGCTAAGCGTATCACCCACAGAAATTTCGTAATTAGAGGCAATATTGACCGTTTTCCCAACCGCTGCGTCGCAGTTTGCCAACGCCAGAAAACCTCGGCAGGTATCTTCAACGTAATTGAAATCTCGGGTCGGCGACACATCGCCGAGCTTGATCTGCTTCATACCGTTGGCGATCTGACTGATAATCGTTGGGATTACCGCTCGAGCCGACTGCCGAGGACCATAGGTGTTAAATGGCCTAGCAACCGTCACTGGTAGGTCAAAAGTATTGTAGAAACTCATCGCCATAGCATCAGCAGCAATCTTAGAAGCGCTGTAAGGCGACTGTGGCTGAAGCGGATGTTTTTCATCAATTGGCACGTATTGCGCAGTACCGTATACCTCGCTGGTAGAAGTGTGAATCACTCTTTGTACGCCGTTATCCAGCGCCGCCTGGCAGATATTCAGTGTACCTTTGATGTTAGTATCAACATAGCTATCAGGTGCTACGTAAGAGTATGGAATAGCAATCAAGGCGGCTAAATGAAAAATCACATCAACATCTTTGGTAATATGCTTGCAATAATGCGGATCACGTACATCACCGCTAAGCACTTCGACCTGATTCAGACAATCAATATCTTCCAACCAGCCCCAGTTGTTAAAGGAATTGTATTGAGATAGGGCTATGACTCGATAGCCCTCCCGGACGAGGAGTTCAGTTAAATGTGACCCAATAAAACCATCGGCACCGGTTACCAATACTCGTTCTTGCGTACAAAAACTCATAAAACCTCACTCTAGACAGATAAAAACAATACCCCACTCGCCTCTGATAAAGACTTATCTGTAGTAGAAATATTAATTTTCTTAGAAAGAAATCTTAAAATTTCTAAATCAGCTTCAACATGGGAGTCTAATCCATAAAACTCAATTCTGTCTCTATGAGACTTTGAGGTTTTGTTCTTTACTCCACCCTTTAAATCTGGATAAAGATAACGGTCATCTGCACCAATCCCAGAAATAACATAGTTCGACGAAGCCCCAAATCTAGCAATAGCAATAATTAGAGAAAAAATACCAGCGGAAGGTCTTAATGGCAACGGCCAATCATAAACACCACTTAAAGAATCAATTGGTTTTTTTAAAAAAATAAGACTACTTTTTATTAAATTTAATTTTTTTGAATAATCCAAGTCAAAAAAAAGGTTACTGAAAAAGGGGCTGTCAGAGCCTGTAACTTCTTGCACAAGTTCTCTTCTTTCAAAAAATGATAAAACGTTATATCTAACTTCACCCTTCTCTCTATTTATAACGCCATGCTTATTCTCAAAAACTTTTGGTTCATTCCCTAAACAAAAAATTTCATCCACACCTGAATTAATTACATCTTCAAAAACTTCGGTACCAAGAGCACCCCATACAGCAATTTTTTTTACATCTTTATCAATTTCACTACCATAGTAAGACAAGCTTGCATTTGCACCAAACACAATATCTACGTCACTAAATATCTTCGAGCCAGGCTTAGATCCTAAAACAAGAACTGTACTACCATTTTTTAAGTTGAAATTTTTCAAACCACTATTATCAAAAAATTTCTTGGCTTTAAAACCAGTTAAATTAGGAAATTTAATTGCGTTAGATAAATATCTTTTAGCATTATCATATCCATATTTCGACACTATTGACTCGGTTTTTTTGACAATCCTCTCAGCATCTAAACTGACACTTTCTAAAGATTTTGAATTAGAAAAATCTATTTCTTTAATTATTTCAGCTGGCCTTCCGGCAACTATACAGTTTTCTGGTACATTTTTAGTAACCAAACTACCAGCAGCAACTACTGAGTTTTCTCCAATGACAACTCCACCTAAAACAGTAACGCCACTCCCCAGCCATACGCCTTTTCTTATTAAAATATCTCGGCCTTCGTCAGGCACTGCCTTTAAGCGCTCTAAACCTTTTTTATTATAATCATGAGTACCAGTTAAAAGCATACATCTATGACCAAAAAAACAGTCCTCTTCAATAGTAACATGGCCAGATCGAGTATTAATCAGAAGGTCATTAATGTGTATTGTAGCTCTTTCCAAGTGCACTCTTTTTTTATCTCCCCAAATTCTTGGCTGCCTTAGCTCTAAATCTGCTATATAAGGCATCAAAAGTTTAGCCAGCGCCTCAAGCTCGGGTTTCTTAGCTGTTCTAAGCAAAGATAAAAAATCACTTTCCTTAACTTTATTATTTTCTAGCAAGTTATTATTCCTCATCGTATGATCTCACTTAATACCTAGTAAAAAATCTAAATCACTAGAAATCGTATCATACCCATCGCTTACAGATGTACTGTTTTCTTGCAGTAGACTTTCCTCCCAAAAAAAGCCTCTAGAAGTTAAATACTTATTTGCATAATCAAAGCTAACTTGAGCAAGAAGCTCATATGTCAAGTCTCTAATTAAACATATACTATCAAGGCAAAATGCCAATTTTTCTTTTTCTTTATTATTTAATTTCTCCATTCGCTCTTTATTTGGCAATAAAAGCGCATCAGCACTGACCAGTTCGCTTCCTTCTTGCTCCATACATAATTTGCCATAAAAAAAACAGCTCTTATATTGCAATTTTTGTAATGTATAAAATCTAAACCCATTCCGACTAGCCCAATGCTGCAATTCAGCAATGTTTGGTTGCCGCTCATGAGTCGGCTGAAAAGTCACTTTCACTTTAATTAGAAGTGCTTCTTTTAAGTATTCTGCACCTCCTTCTAGCACCTTCATTACGTCATGTAGGTCATCAAGCACCAGCATATCTACATTAGATAGTCCTGCTATGCTATCCAAAGCTATGGTGTTTATAGGCAGTTCGGCTAGCACCTGAAGTTTTTCACGCTGATCTTCTTGCAACTGATATTCTGGTAGTGGTTTTAGCGTGCTGCTTTTTTCGGCATCTAAAGTTGCATAAAGCGTTGCGGGCTGACCGTCCCCCAAAAGCGCATGGGGGTAATGATGTAACTCACCGAACTCCTTAAGGTCTTCTACTTTCTTGCTGAGCAAACTAGCCGGGTCAAAGCTAATCACGGCCAAATGGCCACTTGCCATCCATTTAGGGTAGTCAGGATGACGCGGCAGCACAGCAGCATTATCTAAGATAATTATTGGCTCATCGAATTTCCATTCAAATGTCTTATCCTCATTCTCATCTTCTCTGCTCGAAACGTTAGGCAGTTCAACCAACTGATCTTCATCGGCAAACCACATTTCACCTTCTTTATTGAAGGTGAGTGCCTCAGGCGCTTTATCTTCGCAGTAGCGTGCCCAAATGGCACGTAAGGCATTATTAAAATGCTTAGCAAAACGCGGTGCATCACACACAGGCGAATAATGTAAAATAGTGCGCAGACCTGCGCGAATAACCGCTAGATTCGGTAAGTCACTGGCAAGTTCCATGACTCGCTGGCGGTACTCATCCCAGCTGCTAGTTACCAGCTCTGGTAAGCCAGCATTGATTAAATGGGTAGCGCTGTGGCGGCCTGCAAAGGTTGGGCCTGGTAGTGTAACAACAGGCACGCCCATTAGCATGGCTTCACAGGTGGTCAAGCCACCGGAGTAGGGCCAGGTATCTAATGCAATATCAATGCGCTGATAGGTTTCCAAGAATTCTTTGTGTTTCGCTGGACCTTCCAACAAAATACGCTCTTTTTCAATACCCTGCTTAGCCATTTCATTCCAAATACGTCGGCAGAAATCCTCGCTTTCATATTGAGCACCCCGCAAAAGTAAGCGGCTTTGTGGCAGTTGATGCATTAATATCGCCCACTCACTTAAAAGCTGAGCGCTAATTTTAGCTGCGTTATTTAAGCAACCCAAGGTGATATAGCGATTCTTAAGCGCTGGTAGTGAGGTAGTGCTCGGTGCATAACTACACGGCATATAGCAAATGTAGTCATCCGGTAGGCGAATCAATTTTTCGGTATATTGATTATCCACACCTTCCGGTGTTTCGATACTATCAGTTAACAAATAATCAATTGACTTTAGGCCCATCGTATTGACCAACCCACCGACCCACTTAACACATAGCGGTGCAGGCCGCATGGAAATCGCTTGTAAGCAGCTACCATCGCCATGGCCAGATAAGTCTACTAGAATATCTATTTGATCATTACAGATCTGCTCTGCTATCTCTTCTTGGCCTAAGTGGCGGATTTGCTTCCATTGCTTACAAGCATTACGAATTTTTTCTGTAATAGAGTCGGCAATATCATTGGTTGAGTAGGCATAAAAGTGAATATCAGGTCGGCTGCTCTCTAAAGCAGTAGCAATCATTTGCCCGACGGGATGGGTTCTAAACCCTGATGAGATTAAGCCAACGCGTAGCGGTTTTTCCTTCGCTTTTTTTATAATAGGATCAGGCAAAGCAGGTAGCGCAAAGCGACTCTCCCACTCTGTTGCGAAATCGATAATTTCTAACTGTGTGGTTGCAGGATTATAGTGCTTTGCAAAGAAAATATTTGAGTATGCCATGGCAAACTCAGGTTTTTTCTTTAATGCCTTTAGATAATAACGCTCAGCTTTTTCATATTCTCCAATATCTTTGTACAAGTTACCTAAATTATTAAAAACAGTTGGATTACCTGGATATTTTTTTTCTAACAGATGATAGTTTTCTAAAGACTCACTAAAATATTTAGTTTGATATTGCAAAGCACCGACCAATAATCGAGAACGTAGCTCGTCATATTCAAGCGCTAAGGCTTTTTGTGCATGTTCAAGTGCTTTAAAATGCTCCCCAGCACTTTGCAGCATTTCTGCTAAGCGGTACTGGGCAGCCCCATACTCCGGATTAAGGTCAACCGCTTGTATTTGATACCCAATGGCCTGCTTCTCATTACCTTGTTGATAATGCAATGCAGCTAGGCTAGTCAGTGTTAGGGCGTCCTCTGCGTTCAGCTCATAAGACTTGAGTAATGGTACTAATGCTGATGATGCATCACCGGCTTCCAAAAAAGCAGTTCCTAACGCCTTCCACGCAAAAGCACTTTCAGGGTAGCGATCTACCATCTGTTGTGCTGCCTGCTGGGCTTGAGGCAATTTTTTTGTGTTGTAGAGTTTCATGAAAGCATCTACTAACGACTGGGGTACCCCTAAGACAGCGCCATGGCGAGTGTTGTGTTGGACAGCCGCTGAGGGCTGTTTATGTACTTTTTTCTTAGCCATGGGATCTCTACTTGATGCCAATTTATAAAGGTGATTCGCTACTATACTCACTAAATCTCTATTTCAAACGACAAAAAACCCAGGCCTTGGCCCGGGTTCTTTAAGTTTAAAACGGTATTACTGAAGCAGAGAAAGAACGCTCTGCGGGGTTTGGTTCGCCTGGGCCAGCATGGAGGTACCAGCCTGCTGCAGAATATTGGCACGCGTCATGTTCGATACTTCAACTGCGTAGTCGGCATCTTCGATACGTGAACGAGCGCCCTGCAGATTGGTAGAGGTTGTAGAAATATTATCTAGGGCTGTTTCAAAACGGTTCTGCACGGCACCCAGGTTACTACGCTCTTTATCAACTGCACCAATTTTGTCATCAAGAATTTTCAGTGCATTATCTGTTTGAAGCACATCAAAACCGCTAGCGGTTACTGCGCGATCAACACCCCCTACTGCAGTAACAGTGTTTGAGCCCCCAGTAGTCACGTACATATTCCAGCCACCGCCATTAGTAGAGGTTCCTGAAGCATTGGCACCGCCGATGTCGATTGCAATCGTTTGACCATCTTTGGCACCCACTTGGATGGAGAAGCTAGTACCAGTAGCCGCAGCAGCAAAAAGATCTCGTCCGTTGAACTGAGTCTGTTCCGTTACACGATCGATTTCAGCAAGGCGCTCATTGACTTCTTCCTGAATGGAGTCAATGTCCTGGGCAGTGTTGGTATCGTTCTGTGCCTGAACCGTCAGCTCACGGATACGCTGCAAGTTGTCGTTGACTTGGTCCAACGCGCCTTCTGCAGTTTGTGCCAGTGAAATACCGTCGTTAGCGTTACGTGAAGCTTGGTTCAGGCCAGTCACGGTGCTGGTCATACGGTTGGCGATGGCTTGGCCAGCGGCGTCATCTTTTGCGCTGTTGATACGCAGGCCTGAGGAAAGACGCTCTTGTGCTTGCTGTAGCGAGCTTTGTGCGCCTTTCAGGTTGTTTTGGCCAATCAACGCTGTGATGTTTGTATTGATAACGGACATTGTGAATCTCCTACGTATAGTTACTGGCCTGGTCGGCCTGCCTGACGGCTTGCTGCCGTTATATTTATTAACGGCAGCCCTAGGATTTACTTAAATTTTTTATGCTCTTTTTGTGTAAATAAATGTATCAAAAAATCTTAGGGCTTTATGCTATCACCGCTAACGCCTCAGCCTTATGTCACAAGCTATTGAGGCAGGGTGCAATTAATAAAAAACCCCTTCCTTGGCGGGAAGGGGCTAACAAATGAAAGACAATCTTTTTGAACTACCTGTTATTTACGGCTGCTCATTTGCGAATTGATCATATCGAGCTGCTGGGTGAGATAACCACTAGTGGCGTTCATTTGCGCCATCATTGAGTCTAACTGCGTGAACTGCTTCCGGTAGCGCTCAATCGTGCGCTCAATAGAGGTTTCGGTACGTTCAAAACGGCTATCCAGGGCCACCACGCTTGCTTCTGCACTGCGATTAGCACTGCCCAAAGCACCGTTTTCGCCCAGTAATTTCTCCAATGTTTTGCTTACCTGGCCCCCCATACCTGTCTCATCGCTACTACCAGCAAAAAAAGCTGCCAAACCGTCTTGATTGCTCGCCACGGTATCGCTCATCTTTTGGGAATCCAGCGTGAGCTTACCTTCTTTATTGAGCTCAATGCCTATGTCTGATAAGCGAGTAATATCGCCGCCGGGTACATTACCTACCAATGCAGAACGCATTTGAGACTCAACTGAGCGCACCGCACGGTCGCCTATCAAATCACCAGCCGCTTCGCCGCCGCCATTAAATGCGGTTAGCTCTCCAATAAGATCTTTAAGGGCGTTGTAGCCTTTTACAAAACCTTCAACCGACTCGCGTACTGCAAGCGTATTGCGTGCTACCACTACTGTATTGGGACTGCCCGCTTCAGTTACCTTTTCAAGATTAAGCGTGACGCCCTCAATAGCACCTTCTACTTTGTTCGTGGCACTGGTGATGTCAATACCATTCACTTTCAATTGAGCATCACGGCCTTCGTAGGCAGTCGTACCTTCTAGTGTCACTCCCCCCGTAAGTCCTGAAAAAGCCATCTGGTTAATAGAAGCCTCTTTACCACTCGCAGAGGAGTTGAGTGCTAAGCGATAGCCTGTGCCATCGTTAACGATGGAAGCGCTAACTTTAGGGCCGTCTCCAAAGTCGAAGCCATTGATTTGGTCGCGAATAGATTCTAGAGAACTGCTTTCAGTCAGGGAAATATCCTGAGTAATAGGATTTCCATCAGCATCGTTACCGAAGGTCAGAGCAAGACTCGCGTTAGCGCCTGTCAGCGGCTTGGTTAGAGCATCATCCCCCTGAATGCTGTTGGTCGCCAAGCTTCCCGCCCGTGCCAGCTGAGTAACCTCAACATCGTAACGCCCAGCCGTTGCTTCACTGCTCGCCGTTGCCTTAACGGCGCTACCGCCTAGAATCTCAGTCGAAAGGCTTTGGTAAAGCTTCGGGTCATTGAGCTTGTTGACGGAGGTCTGGAATTGCTCTATTGCGATTTTGATCTGACCATAACCAGAAATTTTAGCGTTCTGGTTTTCTTTTTGCTGCGTAATCGGCACTAGTTTCTGGTTTTCAGCCGTTCGCAACTCTTTCAGCAGGCCTGTCAAATCAAGCCCTGACCCAACGCCAAGTGAAGAAATCGATGCCATCAGTACAGTCCTCTCAGACACAAAATATAAATTCTATAAATATTATCGGCCAAAAATGAAGTAACTTTAGCCCTTGTTCGTCAATTTGGTAATACTTGCAAGTCAGTGAGTTAGCAACTAGCTTATAAAATAAGCTGATACTTATATGACTTCCCTCAAATCTCGTCACTATCGGCGCTGCTGGTGAAAATACTGGCTAGCCGCAAGCATTTGCTCCTCTAGGATACCTAACTGCGACAACTGCCAATGAGAATGTTGCTGAACAGAGCCATCACTTGAGGCAGCTAGTGCTGGGATTGTCACTGTCGTTTTTTTCATTGGCTCTCTCTCTTTTTTAGAGGGCAGTCTACCTAGTATAAGCAGGCTGTCACTCTCTTCCGAGGCATCCAAAGAAAGTGTGCTTTTAGCATTCAGTTTGCTCCATGTGTCTAGTAACGCCACAGACACCTCCGCACCTCAAATAAGGCTTTATGTACCATGGGCATATCGACTATTCCCTATAAATATAACCAGCACAAATTTAATTTACTACTAACGTATACCTTCAACTTTTGCCACGCCACCATAGGAATAACTAATTACAATAGTAGAATGGTTCTTTTAATTTCTTTTTACAGATATCGAGGCAATTTAAATATCAAAGGTTTATTTGATTACAGCAATACTCACCTTTTCACTTCTCTTGTTAGCTATTATTCATTACAGAAAACAAGCCAAAACTCAAGTATTATTAGGGGAGTTAAAACGTAGTCATTAAACCACAAGTTACAATTAACAACCTTTCTTAACGCGCCAATTACTTCTTTGCCTCAGTCGCTATAGTGAAGCACCCTTATGGTTACATAATACGCGAGTGGCGCTTAGGCATTATTTAATAGTTAGCGGCACTGATCGTTATGCTGCCAGTTGTATCCTTCAGTTTTGTGAATGCTTCATGTTCTCTGCGAACAATACGAGCATAGACCTTGGTCTAATCTAGACATTAGTTTATAATGCGCTGCAACAAGCTCACCTTGGGCTAACCGCAGGAGAACATACGATGCCTCCCGAACTAACGTCTCCAGAAACGGCTACACAACGCCCTACCCAATCGCCTTTGGGGTTGTCGACCGCCGCGAATGTTCAACGCAGCCTTCGCCAATGTTTGTCGGTTGCCGCTGAATTGCTGTACGACCACGGCCATGTATTAGAAACCATTACCTTGCCTCAGCGTGGCTTAGCCCGCCGCGAACTTTTAGCGCTTAGCGCGGCAGCGCCTACCTGGGCCACCTGCCAACAGGTAATGGAAGCCAGTGAAGCGGCCACCTTAAATGAGCATGGCCGCTTTGTATTGACCCGCCTTGGTCGTGAAATGATGTTTGATATGTTTGGCCAAGGGGCCGCTGATTGCGCTTAGGCGTATCCATGCGGCGTTAAATCTGCGCATAAAAAAACCGCCCGTAGGTGCTGCCTACGGGCGGTTTTTGTTTGGGCTTAACGCAGACCGAGCAGCGAAAGGATGAAGAGAACTACCACGATAAGACCAATGATATAAATAATGTTACGCATTATGGCGCTCCTTGCTTATTGCGTTTCGGGGAAAATCAAATAGTTGCTTGCCCTTAAGTTACCCCCATAGCCTAGCAGGCTTTTTCTTCTTTTGCGTAGTCTAGGTATATTTCCTTACTCGAAAGTGACATCTCTCGTCATATCCGAAGCGTTTGAGGAACCTCCCCTTCATCGACACCTCAAACCTTTGCCACTGTTACCGAGGGTGCTGCAATGCACGCTACTGTTTTAATTGTTTCGTTTGCTGCTATGTCGTTGTTCTCTACCTCTATTGCAGCCGCAAATGAACCGTCAGCGAATGCACTGCAGGCACTCGACCAACAGGCCCAGGCGCTAAACCGCATCCACAGCGTGGTGGTGGCCTATGACGGCGACATTATCCACGAGCATCATCAGGGCGGACCGGGTGTTGCCTCGCCTGCCAATATCAAGTCGCTGTCTAAAACCGTGTTGGCCGCGATTACTGGCGCGGCGATTGAAGCGGGTGTTATCGAATCTGTTGAGCAGCCCATGGTCGAGTTGTTTGGCGAACACCTGCCTAGCGGTATTGATCCAAAAGTCAGCGAGATCACCGTGGCGCATCTGCTCGCCCAGCAAGCAGGGTTGGAGCGTACATCCGGCAGTAATTATGGCGCTTGGGTGGCTAGCGACAACTGGGTTAACGATGCCATTACCCGCCCTTTTGTCGATGAACCCGGCGGAGAAATGCTCTACTCCACCGGCACCAGCCATCTGCTTTCTGCCGCCCTCACCCACGCTAGCGGCGAAACGACCCATGCGCTTGCTCAGCGTTTACTGGGTGATCCGCTCAATATTTCTATTCGCCCCTGGTTACGTGATCCGCAAGGCATCTATTTTGGCGGCAATGATATGCAGCTTTCGCCGCGGGCTTTAATAGAAGTGGGCGAGCTGTATCGCAATGATGGCATCGTGTTTGATGAAACAGGTAATGGCGAGCGCGTTCTGCCGGAAGGTTGGGTAGAGGCATCGTGGCAGCCACGCGGCACGTCTCGCTGGACCGGTGACGGTTACGGCTTCGGTTGGTTTATCACTCAGTTGGCGGGTGAAGATGTTTACTACGGCCGCGGCTACGGTGGTCAAGCGCTGTATGTTATTCCTGAGCGGAAGATGACGGTAGTGATCACCTCGGACCCCAGCCCACCCTCACCGGGCGGGCAGTTCCAGCATCAGTTGAACAGATTAGTAGTGGGGCTTTTATCACCAAGTGAGAACTCTGCGCTCTAGGCCGCTTACTCGCCTTTGTGGCCTAGGCTCATTAAATAGATAGCTGCCGCCAACGCTAACACTGAGAGCGCTAAATAGATGGCGTCGAGCGGCGTGGCAAAGCGGATATCCACCACGGCGCGGAAAAACTCAATAATCACCGCCAGAATGACCACACGGGCAATTTTATCTTTTAGTTGATCAAGCGATGCGACGTTAAAAGGGTGCCGCGGATAGCGCACTTCCGCTTGATCAATACGGGAGACAAATAGCCGGTAAACGCCTAAACCAAATATCAGCAAGACGATGGCAATCAGATAAATATCAACGGCAATAATGATATCGGGCACCAAGGTGTCATGGATATCTTGAGTGCCGCCCAACAGGTAGTAGCCCAGCACATCGGCCACCACTTTTAAAATATCCACGGTGCCGACGATAAATAGTATTAATGAGCCCAACAGGCTGGGTATCACCGCAAGCATGACCAAAAAGCGTGAATTCCATAGCGCTGTCTCTATGCGCCGCTCCCAATGCCCCTGTTCTTCCGGCGGTTTAGGTGGCGTGGGTGGTGAAGCGTCTGACATTACTCAGTTCCTTGTTTAAAGCAGATTCATCGCGATAAAAACGCAGGTGGCGCCGAATAGCGTAAACCCTAGCAGCAACGCGATACCATCGCGGGCCACCAACCCCAGCCCGAGCAGCGTCAGCGCCAGCCCAGCGCCGTTGGCCGAAAAAGGAATAAACTCCATCGGTGGCATCGCCAGAGCGATCAATAAACAGACCACGGCCGTCACGCGGATACCGATATATCCCGTCAGCCACGGCAAGCGAACCCGCAAAAGTCCGTCAATCCAGCGGGCGGGCTTTTTCATGTAATGAATGCCCTTATCAAATTTTTGCCTCGAAAGGGAACGCTTCAGCAGCCAACGGGGCAACCAAAACGCTTCACTGCCCGCCAGTAATTGTACTGATACAAGCAGCACCAGCGCAGCCATTAGCGTCGGCATACCAGGTATATCGCCGATAATAGGGGTAAGCGTAATCAGCCCGGCGACCAGCAATAGCGGCCCAAACGAGCGCCGCCCCACGGCATTAACGACATCATCAACGCTGATTCGAGGAGCGTCCTGCTCCATGTTCTCGATTGAGTCAATTAAGTCCATTAAATCCGATTCTTCGTTGCGGTTATGCATCGTGGTTATTGCGCTCCTCAATTTGCAGTTTGGTGCGGATAAAATCGCTATGGCTAACATGGAGCAAATCCGCTAAGCGGCGAATACGGTGTTCTTCTAGCGGGTCAACATTGCCGTCGGCCCAGGCCAGTTGCCACATTTGTGCGACCAGCTCACAGCGCTGGTCGTAGTTGTAATGCTCTTTGATAAGGCTAACGAACTGATAATGATCGACGGCGTCATCCACTTCCGCCTGAGCAAGCGTCATCAGTTCTTCTACATCGCTTGCGCTTAGCCGATAGCGCTCAATTAGCATGCTGCGAAGTGCGTCAAGCTCTTCATCGGTGGTGTCGTAGTCAGCGCGGACGATTTCACACAGCAGGGCGGCAGTCGCCAACTCCAATGTGAGCGTTTGGTTTTCGCGCTGTTCGGGTTGCGCCAGGGTGCGCTGGAAAAAATCACTAATGGCGTTCAGCATCGGGGTCTCCTGAGTAGGTGCAGCTCGTCCTTAGCTTAGTCCTGTTTGGTGAGCTGTTCTCTCAATTGTTTGGGCACTTGCTTGATAATCAGACGATCCTGAGCAGCGTCGTACTCAATGCTTGAGCCAAGCAGATGTGAGTCAAAACTAATCGAGACCCCCCCGGAACGCCCCGTAAAGCGGCGAAACTGGCTCAAGGTGCGTTTATCAGGGGGGATTTCTGGCGAGAGCCCGTAATCGGCGTTGCGTATATGCTCGTAAAAGGCTTTTGGCTGCTGTTCGTTAACCAGCCCGGAAAGCTCTTCCAAGGTCATTGGCTCACCACGGCGAAGCTGCTCATTAGCGTAGTCCACTAGCGTATCGGTTTTTTCGCGACTGACCTCGTCATCAAAATCCTCTTTCTCGACGTAGTCGCTAAACGCTTTGAGCAGCGTGCGCGTTTCCGCCGGAGCATCGACTCCCTCTTCCATCCCCAGCAGCGAGATCAACCCTTCTGCGAGTTTTTTACCGCCGCGGTCTTTTAAGAAAGAGACATACTGCGCATTCGGCGCATCGCTCTGCCACTGGGTGAGGTTAATTCGCGCCGCGAGGGTGAGCTGGCTGGTGTTGAGCTGCGCGGCGGGCACCGCTTGGTGATCGCTATTGATACCGATCCCTTCGCGCTGATGCACTAAGGCTACCAACAGAGTTTCCGTATCGCCCTGGCGCTGGTGGCTGATCACTAAGTAACCACTTACCGACAACTGCTCTTGAAGTTGCTTAGCGAGACGCTCAGCCAGCGCAACTGAGAATTCAGCAAAGCTTTTGTCACCCGCAAGGTAATCGCGCAGCCACATGGCCAGCGGCCCGGCCTGTTCGCCCTCTTCGGCAAAGCGCCCCCAGCCTTTGGGCTTGGTGTTATAGGTGTCATTGAGCGCACCCACCAGGCTTGACATCACCGGGTCGTCGCCGGACTCAGATGAGCCGGGCGCAGCGGCCAGGGTTAAGCGCTCACCGTCAAGCGTGGGGTCAAGGCGGTGCACTATACTTTGCAGTAACGGCATAGGGGCCTGCTAGTTTCCAGAGGTTCGTTTTAAAGATGGCTAAACGTGAATTAGGGTTTTAGGCGGTAGCCGGTGCGAAAAATCCAGCCAATCGTGGCCAGGCAAGCCACCAGGAACAGGGCGATCATGCCCACACTTGCCACTAAGCTGACATCGCTAATACCGTAAAAGCTCCAGCGAAAGCCGCTCACCAAATACACCACGGGGTTGGCCAAGGTGATGGTTTGCCAAAAAGGTGGCAGCATATCGATGGAGTAGAAACTGCCGCCTAAAAAGGTCAGCGGGGTAATCACTAGCAGCGGCACCAGTTGCAGCCGATCAAAGCCATCCGCCCAGATACCGATGATAAAGCCGAGCAGGCTAAAGGTGACCGCGGTAAGCACCAAGAAGGTCAGCATCCAAAACGGGTGGGCAATTTCCAGCGGTACGAAAAAATTTGAGGTCGCCAGAATGAGTAGCCCCAACAGTATCGATTTCGAGGCCGCCGCCCCTACGTAACCAATCACAATCTCTAAGTGTGAAATTGGCGCTGAAAGCAGCTCGTAAATGCTGCCCGAGAACTTGGGGAAAAAAATGCCGAAGGACGCGTTTGAAACACTCTGCGTTAACAGCATTAACATAATCAGACCCGGCACGATAAAGGCACCATAGCTGACCCCGTTGACCTCACTGATTCTTGAGCCGATCGCCGCGCCAAACACCACGAAGTAGAGCGACGTAGAAATGACCGGCGAGACAATACTTTGCAGTAGCGTGCGGCGCGTGCGCGCCATTTCCGCCATATAGATGGCGCGAACAGGATGCAGGTTCATGCGCGCTCCTTAACCAAATCAACGAAGATATCTTCAAGCGAGCTCTGCCGGGTGTTCAGGTCTTTAAACGTGACACCTTCCCGCTCTAGTGCGGTTAATAGCTCAGAAATCGCGTGACTATCCTCTTCCTGGCTACCGTCGTAGGTATAAATCAGTTCATGCCCTTCAGCCGCTAGGCTCAGCTCAAAGCGTTGCAGGTTGGCAGGCACCTCGGTTAATGGGTTGTGCAGGTTAAGGGTCAATTGCTTACTGCCCAACTTGCTCATCAAGGCGGCTTTCTCTTCCACCAGCACCAGCTCGCCGCGGTTAATGACGCCGATACGGTCTGCCATCTCTTCGGCTTCTTCAATGTAGTGGGTGGTTAGAATGATAGTAACGCCGTTATCGCGTAGTTGGCGCACCACGTCCCACATCTCACGGCGCAGTTCAACATCGACTCCGGCGGTGGGCTCATCCAGAAACAAAATGCGTGGCTCATGCGAGAGCGCTTTGGCGATCAGCACGCGACGCTTCATGCCACCCGAAAGCGTCATTAGGCGGTTGTTGCGCTTATCCCAAAGCGCCAGCGACTTGAGCACTTTCTCGATATGCGCAGGATTAGGCGCTTTACCAAACAAGCCGCGGCTAAAACTGACGGTGTTCCAGACGGTTTCAAACGCTTCGTTGGTGAGCTCTTGGGGCACCAACCCAATGCGTTCGCGAGCCTGACGGTAGTGGGTAATATTATCGAAACCATCTACCCATACATGACCGGCAGTTGGATTGACCAAACCGCATACCACACTGATGAGCGTGGTTTTACCCGCCCCATTGGGGCCGAGCAGGGCAAAAATTTCGCCACGTTGAATCGTTAAATCAATGTGGGTTAACGCCTGAAAGCCACCCTCGTAGGTTTTATTCAGGCCGTTAATGGTAATAATCGGGTCGTTCAAGGCGTACTCCTCACACCGCGATCGAGTGACCGCGGCGCTTGACGGCCTTTTAGGCGAAATTAAGAGTGTTTGGTTAGGAAAAGTTAAGTGCGGCTGGTAACTTCTAGTAGGTGATAACCAAACTGGGTTTTCACCGGGCCGTGCACTTGGCCGACCTCGTCATTGAAGACAACCTTATCGAACTCAGGCACCATTTGGCCGGGGCCAAAGCTGCCGAGGTCGCCACCTTGGCGGCTGGAGGGGCAGCTGGAGTGCTCTTTGGCGACTTCAGCAAAGTCGCGACCGTTTTGAATTTCTTCTTTGAGTGCTAGGCACTGCTCTTCGCTGCTGACTAGAATGTGGCGGGCGCTGGCTTGTGTCATAGGTTGCTCCTAACTAAGTCTGTTCTGAGGGTCATTCGGGGCGATAGTTTACCACGGCTTACCCAGGGCTCCGCTATAGCGCAACGCTTCACCTACCTTGGCCAAGACGCGTTCGTGGGCGCTTACCGCCGCTGGCCCGCGAGCACAGCTAACGATCACCCAAGGCCCTTCGTTGGTAGTCTCAGCGTCGGCACGCTCGGCAATACCGGCATCGCAGCTACGTCTCTGCTGAGTGCCGGTTTTATGGGCGAAGCTTACGCCGTTGCCAAGGCCCGCCTTAAGACGCCGCTTGCCGGAGCGGGTTCCCTGCATCACCGCTAATAGCGTTTGTCGCTGCTCGGCGCTTAAGTCATCTAGACCGCCGTGCAGACTAGCCAGTAGGCCGCCAAAGGCGCGTAAGGTGCCCACATTTTCGCCGGTAGCTTCATAGGCATCAAAGGCGTGATCGTAATCAGGCTGGGTGAAAGATTCTGTGCTAACGCCTAGCGCGCGGGCCAACGCCTGGGGGCGCTGGCTTACCGAACGCTGCCGCAGGGCGATAAAATCCATGCCGCCAAGCGCGCGTGCATCCGGGTGCAGCTCGCCATAAACGCCTTGGCGAACACCGACCAGTTTTGAGATGGGCCCGATGTTATCGGGGTCGCCACCACTTGCCGCTATCATCTTACGCGCGCGCTGATTCACCCCTTCAAGCCCTACCCGATCAATCAACATATCCGTGGCGGTGTTATCGCTGACGGTGATCATTTGCTCCATCAAGTAACGAATGGAGATCGGTGTGCCGGGGTCGTGCCAGTTGGTAGATCCCGCGCCGTCGACAAAATCACTTTGGGCAAGCATTAGCCGTTCATCCAGCGTTAGGGCGCCTGCCTGACGTTCGGCCAGCACCTGCGCCGCCACCGGTATTTTAATCAGCGAGGCTAAATACCAAGAGGCATCGGCACGCCAGGAAAATGCTTCACCGCTGGCGAGGTTCTGTACATAAACGCCAAGCTCGCCCTCAAAGACGCCTTCGATAGCCTTCAAGCGCGCAGTTAAATCGCCTTGCCAAGCGCTCTTTTTATCTACCTCATAGTACCAATTTGTCTCATACCCATCGGCCTGCACGGGTAGTGCCATCAGCAGCACTACAGCCATAAGCCCGCGTTGCATCCAGTGTCGCAAATCGTTACTCCAGCCGTTATTAATCGCTTTTAGCGGTGGTTAGCCATCCAGCGGGTTAGCCAAATCCACGCTGCGGCGCCAAGTATCAACAGGCCACCTGCGCCAAGTGCCTGTGGATAGCTATACATTCCTTCGCCTTCTAGCAAAAAGCGCAGCACTAGAAAAATCATCACAATATGAAAAATAAACGCCTTGAGGGCATCGGAGCCGACAATCGTTAGCGGCATTAATGCCTTTGCTGCTTTAGCGCCGCCCGCCAGAGCAAGGGCTAACAACACCAAGGCGCCGCCTAGACTAAACAGCATAAACTCAAGCCCTGGTGGGTGTTTACCCACATTGTTGGCCACTGCCAGCATCGCTGCGTGCACATCACCGCTGGCAAAAGCCAAACCATAGAACCCTGCAATCATCAGCGCGCCCAGGCCCAATAGCGTAAGCACTAAACGCCGGCGAGAGGTGGGTTCAAAATAGCAGCGGAGTAGCGCCTCGCCGATAAGCAGCCCGACTAGAATCAATGGCGCTCGGCTAATTTGCCCCCAGGTGTAGTGGTCTTCATGATCCACCAATAAGGCTTTCAGAATATCGTTGCCGCCAAAGGTAAGACTCTGCAGCCAGACGGTCAGTGCGGTTAACGCACCAATCGTCGCTAGGCGGCTCCACAGCGGCGCTCGCGCCCACAGTGGCAGTATCAACGGCACCCATAAGAGCGCAATAGCGTAGAAGCCTAAGATTTCGACCCAGATCGCAAAACGCCCATAGAGCAACGCATCGACAATTTCATTGGGTGGGTAGTAAGGGAGCATTTCAAAGACAGTCAGCGCCTTGTACCAGAACCATACTTCTACGGCACGTAGCCAGAGCTTTAAGCGGCGCCTTGGCCAATCGTCACTTTGGGTATGCAAAAGAAACGCCACGGCCAGCGCGATGCCAAACACCATAATAAACAGCGAAGAGGAGAACTTGGTCAGAAAATGGATCGGCACCATTCCCCAATCTGGCACATTACGAATGCCGACGAGACCGCTGATGGCGTGGCTTATGATCATTAAGCCAATGGCTAGACCACGTGCCAAATCAATCGCTTCTATACGGCCTTCCGCTTTGGGCAGTTGGGGCTTGTCTGTCCATTTTACGGGCATCCAATTCAGCGGCATCGAAACGTCCTTGTAAGGGCAAGGATCAAATCATTACGCAAAACGAGGCGTTACACCATAGCGAGGCCTCCCCTAACCCCCCCCCCTCATCTACCGTTAGTTCCTGGCCGGTAATAGCCTAGCTTTCGGCGCTGGCTAAAAACAGCACGCGGGCATCACCACTAAAAGCAGCGCTCAGCATGGCACATAACGCAAAATGCCCCGCTAGGGCGGGGCATTTGAGACTCATCAAGGTATTTGAGGAATTACACTTTTAAATAAATAGCATTGCAGCAAATAACAGATCGAATCTTTATTGGATTCATCTAAAACAATTTTACCTGCTGCTGATAATATCCTCAAAACCTAGAACAAAGTCTTATTCTTCATCATCATCTTCATCAAGATCAGGCTGACCACGCGTTCCGGTATCTACGTCAGTTTGCCCGCCAGTACCAGGAATCGGTTCGTCGTCGCCTTCATCGCCAGTGGAAACCTCTACACCTTGCTCATCTAGATCAGATTGCTGGCGAGTCCCTGTTTTCGGGTCGTCTACATCGTGACCGACGGTAGGATCTTGGTCTGAACCTTCTTCAAATTCAGAAGAATTCGTTAAACCTTCCTCATTATTAATATCAGTTTCTTGCTTAGTACCAGTTTTCGGCTCGTCATCATCCTGCATCTCTGCAAAAGCTAACGGGCTGGCCATCAAAGCAAAAGATACGCCTAGAATGCCTAGTTTTTTGAAAGAATCCTTCTTCATCATGATACCTTCTCCTATTTGGCTTCACTTGCAAGGTAAGATTTAACTTACTCTACCTGTACAGAAGTTAAACTAGTAGATGAATCTGTATCGGTCAAGCGATAGTAGGTAGTAATTTAAAATTTCCATCACCTACCACAGTTGATATGTCACCACTAACAGCATGAGATAAATACTCAATGTAGTAACTCATCAAGTAGCCATCCACTCCTTTCTTAACGCCAAGATTATTTACATCATTGCCTGCATTTTCACCTAACCCCAGCCAGCATCTACCGTCAATGCCTGGCCTGAGATTGCCTGGCTTTCGTTGCTGGCTAAAAACAGTACGGCAGGTGCGATATGCTGGGGCTCAAGGCGCATTTTTAGGCACTGGCGCTCTTGAATGGTGATTTCGTCCTCGGGACTAATCCACTTTTCGAGCTGACGTTCGGTCATCACCGCGCCGGGCACCAGAGTATTAACGCGGATATTATGCTCACCCAGGTCCCGTGCCAGGCTGCGGGTAAGCCCGTGCACTGCCGCTTTAGCAGTCACATAAGCGGGCAAACCACCCAGCGCCATTTGCACGCTAACCGAGCCAAAGTTGATGATCGAACCACCGCCGGCTTGCATCATTTGTTCAGCAGCGGCTTGAGCGGCAAAGAACATCGGCCGCAGATTGAGCGACATGCGCTCATCCCAATAGGCAACATCGACATCCTGCCAGGCGTGGCGGTCATCACTAGCCGCATTGTTAATCAGGGTATGGATTGGCCCGAGGTGCTGGCCGGTCTCGGCGATAACCTGCTGTAGGCTTGACACATCGCGAATATCACAGTGATGAAAGCGCGGCGCTTCGCCTGTCTCGGCGCTTAGTTCCGAGACCAACGCCTCACTGGCTTCATCGTCGATATCGACAAACACCACCCGGGCGCCCTGGTGATGAAAGGCGCGGGTAAGCGAAGCTCCGATGCCACTGCCACCGCCGGTAATAAAAACCACCCGCTGCTCAAGGCTCGCATAGCGCGCTGAAGGTTGGTTCATAGGTGTCTCTCTTCCCATTATTGTTATTGCCGAAGACCGTTTCTACATATCCACCCACTGCCCACCGGCGGCGGACGAGGCCAGTGCGCGGGTAATGAACGTCAAACCATCGACACCATCAGTGACGCCGGGCGTTGGCATCGCCACTGCGTTGGCACTTTCCCCGCGTTGATGGGCATGAATCTGCACGGCGAAATCACGATAAAGCTGAGCAAACGCCTCCAGGTAGCCTTCCGGATGCCCCGGTGGAATACGCGCGGCTGCCAAGGCGGCATCCCCCAGGCCGGGGCCGTTGCGGGTCAATAGCCGCGTGGGCTCACCCAGCGGCGAATGCTCCAACTGATTGGGATTTTCCTGGCGCCAGGCAAGGCCACCTTTGCTGCCATAAACGCGCAGCTGCAGGTCGTTTTCGTTGCCCGGTGCGACCTGGCTCGACCACAGCATGCCCCGCGCGCCGCCCTTGAAGCGCAGCAGCATATGTACGTTGTCATCCAACGCTCGCCCTTCGACAAAGGTGTGCATATCGGCGGCGAGTGACTCCAGTTGCAACCCGGTAACGTAGCGCGCCAAGTGGTAGGCGTGGGTGCCAATATCGCCCAAACAACCTGCCGGGCCGCTGCGTTTGGGGTCGGTGCGCCACTCGGCCTGCTTCACCCCGCTCTCTTCTAACCGGGTGGAAAGCCAGTCTTGCGGGTACTCCACCTGGACCACGCGCAGCTCGCCCAGCTCACCGTTGGCGATCATCTCTCTAGCCTGGCGAACCAGCGAGTAGCCGGAGTAGTTATGGGTCAAGCCAAAGAACAGTCCCGTCCGTTCCACCAGCTCGGCGAGGGTTTGCGCCTCGTCCAGGGTGATCGTCATTGGCTTATCGCAGATCACGTGAAAGCCCGCTTCGAGAAAGGTGCGCGCTACGTCGAAGTGCACATGGTTGGGGGTCACAATGGCGACCACATCAATGCCGTCTGATCGCTTACGCTCCGCTTCGGCCATGGTTTGATAATCGGGATAGGCCCGATCAGCGGCCACGTGCAGCTCAGCAGCGGCGGCCCGGCTGCGATCAGGGTCAGAGGCAAAGGCGCCGGCCACCAGCTCAAAGTGGTCATCCAGTCGGGCGGCGATACGGTGCACCCCGCCGATAAACGCTCCCTGGCCACCGCCGACCATGCCCAGGCGCAGCCGACGCGGCGTGTCGTGTTGAGTGCTCATGTCGTATTGCCCTCCGCTGTCGTTGAATTAATGGGGTTGAATTAATTGAGGCACGTTATTAAAGACCGAGGATGCGCCGATTGGCGGCCTGGTCGGAGCCGCCGTCGGCGAAGTCATCAAACGCCCGCTCGGTGACCTCAATAATGTGGTCGCGAATAAAGGTGGCGCCTTCGCGAGCACCGACTTCTGGATGCTTCAAGCAGCACTCCCACTCCAGCACCGCCCAGCCGTGGTAGTCGTTGGCCGCCATCCACGAGAAGATCGCCTTGAAGTCGATCTGGCCATCGCCCAGGGAGCGGAAACGGCCCGCACGCTGCGTCCACGCCTGATAGCCGGAGTAGACGCCCTGCTTGGGGTTGGGGTTAAACTCGGCGTCCTTAACGTGAAACATCTGAATATGATCGCGGTACACGTCCAGAAAGCCGCGGTAGTCGAGCTGCTGCAGAATCAGGTGACTGGGGTCATAAAGAACGTGGCAACGCGGATGATTGCCGACCCGTTCGAGGAACATCTCAAAGGTGATGCCGTCGTGGAGATCTTCGCCGGGGTGGATCTCGTAGCAGAGGTTCACCCCCGCCTCGTCAAAGGCGTCCAGAATCGGCCGCCAGCGTTTCGCCAGCTCATCGAACGCGGTTTCGATCAATCCTGCCGGGCGCTGGGGCCAAGGATAGACGTACGGCCACGCCAGCGAGCCCGAAAAGGTGCCGTGGTCGGTTAGGCCGAGGTTTTGTGATGCCTGGGCAGCAAGCTTTAGCTGTTCGACGGCCCACGCCTGGCGCGCTTTGGGATTACCGCGCACTTCGGGTACTGCAAAGCCATCGAACATCTCATCATAAGCCGGGTGCACCGCCACCAACTGGCCCTGAAGGTGGGTGGAGAGTTCGGTGAGTGCTAAGCCGTGTTCAGCCAGGGTGCCTTTGATCTCATCGCAGTAGGTGCGGCTTTCAGCGGCGCGCTTTAAATCGAATAGGCGGGCATCCCAACTGGGAATTTGCACACCTTTATAACCTAACCCTGCCGCCCAGGCCGCAATGCTATCCAGGCTATTAAAAGGTGTATCGTCACCGGCGAACTGGGCGAGAAAGAGCGCTGGCCCTTTGATGGTTTTCATAGGACTCTCTCAATATTGTTTGGATTAAGCGCTTAGGTAGGCGCGGGAAGAAGTAATGCTGTTTTCCCGCGCCTATTAATGACGACTCAATCAATAAGCAATCAACACGCGATCAGAACGGCGAATCGGGGAAGTAGTACTGCTCGGCGTTCTCCTGGGTAATCAGCGGCGAACCCAGAATGTATTCGCCCAGCACGGGGCCATTGGAGACAAAGTGCTGCACGGTCAGATCCATCGCGGTGGCGATCATGGCAGGCGGATACAACACGTCCACCGGCACCAGCTCATCACCGTCCATGACCCGTTTGATAATGTCCTTCATGCCCGCCCCACCGACGATAAACAGCTCATCTTCACGGTCTGCTTGACGTACCGCCTCAATGACACCCAGCGCAATGTCGTCATCCTGCGCCCAAACGGCATCAATGTTCTCGAAGCGTGCCAGGTAGTCCTGCATGACCTCGAAGCCATCATCGCGATTCCAGTTGGCGTGCTGCATATCGAGAATATTGATCTCAGAGCCTTCGATCGCCTCTTGGAAACCTTGCACACGCTCGTCGTCAATCACCGTGGGAATACCCCGCAGCACCACAATATCGCCTTCATCTTCCAGTTGCTCACGGATGTATTCGCCGGAAACGCGACCTAACTCATGATTGTTGCCCGCCACATAAAGGTCTTCGATACCCTCTTCGGTTAGCCCACGATCGACCACCGTGACGAACACGCCTGAGTCTTTAACCCGGCGCACCGGGTCAGTCAGTGGGCCCGACTCAAATGGCAGCACGACTAAGGCATCGATGTTGCGCAGTGAGACTAGATCTTCCAGGTCATTGGCTTGCTCGCCAGCTGTGCCCGCCGTGGAGATAGTGATCTCAATGTCGGGATAGAGCTCCTCAAGGCGTTTTTTAGCCTCTTCGGCGTGATAGTTGACGCCGCCTGTCCAACCATGGGTGGCGGCGGGAATGGAGACACCGATAGTGACCTCCTGGGCAACCGCGGCGCCGGAGAGCCCTATGGCTGAGGCGAATGCTGCGGTAGTGACGCAGGCCTTCACTGCTGTCTTGATGGTTCGCATGGTGATGCTCCTTTCGTGTTTGTACTTGTTATGTTGCGTGCTGCTTGTCGTTGATGTTGCGCTGTTAGCGAGTGAGTTTATGGTCCTGTTTTCCTCCACGATGCACGCTGCAGATAGACCGCCACAATGATGATGATCCCCTGCACCGTGCCGTTGAGATAGTTGGAAATGGCGTCGGTCAAATTGAGAATATTGCCAATCATGGTGAGCATGATGGCGCCCACCACCGTGCCCCAAATGCGCCCATGTCCACCCTTCAGCATGGTCCCGCCAATAATCACCGCGGCAATCGCTTCAAGCTCCCAGAGCACCCCGGTAGCCCCCGAGGCAGAACCCAAACGCGGCACATAAATAATCGTTGCCAGCGCCACACACACGCCTTGCAGCATGTAGGTCAGGGTTTTCACGCGATCCACATGGATGGCACTGTATTCGGCGACCTTTTCATTAGAGCCGATGGCAAAGCAGTAGCGCCCAAAGCGCGTGTAATTGAGCAAGATGTAGCCGATGACGGCCACTGCTAAAAATACCCACACAGGTATGGTGATGCCCAGGAAGCTGCCGTAATACACCGGCCGGTAAATATCCCGTACTGCCCAGTCCAGCGTCAGCGTTCCGCCATCAGAAAGGTAGGTCACTAGCGAACGGTAAATCCCCATAGTGCCGAGAGTGACAATAAACGCTTCGATCTTGCCTTTCGTCGTCACAATGCCGTTGATAAACCCAGCGCATATCCCCAGCAGCAGCGACGCCCCTATCCCCAATAGCACCGTGGTCCACCCCGCGCCGAACTGTTCCACGAGGCTGTTCATCAGAATAATCATCACCCCGGCAATAAAGGCCGCCATGGCCCCCACGGAAAGATCCAGCCCACCGGCGGTAATCACAAAGGTGGCGCCGATGGCGATAATGCCGATAAAGGCACTGCGGGTGAGCATGTTCGAAAGGTTATCCAGCCCCAGAAACGCCGGGTTGATCAGCACACCCAGTACCGCCAGCGCCAACAGCGCCACAAACGGCCCCCAGGTTTTTAGGTCAACAGCGAACCGTTTTGAGGCGGGCATTCGTTGCTGGGTCGTTGTGTTATCGGACTTTTTGTTATTAGCCATGACGCTGCTCATCTACCCCTACTCCCTTAATGCCGGATGCGTACTGCATGATTTCTTGTTCGTTAATCTGCTCACCTTCAAGTACGCCAGTGAGAACGCCGGCACACATCACCGCCACTCGGTGGGATAGCCCAATCAGCTCGCCCATCTCCGACGAGATCAGAATCACCGAGCAGCCTGAATCTGTTAGCTCGCGGATAAAGTGATAAATCTGATGTTTGGTGCCCACATCGATGCCACGCGTCGGTTCATTGATAATCACGATTTCGGGGTCGATGGACATAACTTTGGCGAGCAGCAGCTTCTGCTGGTTGCCGCCAGAGAGTTCAGCGGCGGTGCGAGCAGCGGTGCGCAGCCGAATATCGAAGCGTTCAATCGCCTGTTGAAAGGCTTGCTCTTCACGGCGGCGGTCAATTAATGGATGGCAGTGAGCGCGCAGGTTGAGCAAGGTAACGTTGGAGCGCAGATCCATATTGAGCACTAGACCTTTGCCTTTGCGGTCCTCGGTGAGATAGGCAATGCGCTGGTGTACCGCATCGCGCAGGTGGCGCATGACCACCGGCTGGCCGTTGCGCAGCACCTGCCCGGCGTTTTTGCGACGCAAGCCCAGCACCGCTTCAATAAATGCGGTGCGCCCCGCCCCCACGATGCCGCCGAATCCGAGCACCTCGCCCCGGCGCAGGGTAAAGCTGGCATGCTTAACAGCGCCGGGCACCACCATATCGCGCACTTCCAATACCACCGGCGCATCGTCAGGAAGCTGCGTACGAGGCGGATACATTTCAGTAATTTCACGCCCTACCATCAACCGCGCCAACTCCTCTTTGCTGCGCCCGGCCATGGGGCCGCTATCCACTAAGTGGCCGTCGCGCAGTACCGTCACACGGTCAGCGATTTGCTCGATTTCACGCAACTTGTGGGAGATATACAAAATGGCCACGCCCCGCTGGCGCAGGCGGTCGATCAGTGCAAACAGCACCTTTACTTCGTTTTCAGTCAAGGTGGCGGTGGGTTCGTCCATGATCAGCACGCGCACATCACGGGTGATCGCCTTGGCGATTTCCACCATTTGCTGGTCTGAGGTGCTGAGGTCTTTCACGCGGGCGCGTGGATCAACATGCGTTTCAAGCTCTGCCAGCGCCGCCCGGCTCTGTTGCCGCATGGCGCGTCGGTCTAGAAACAAGCCCCGGCGCAGTTCGCGGCCCAGGAAGATGTTCTCCTCTACACTGAGCTGTTCCGCCAGTGCCAGTTCCTGGTGAATCATCACCACACCGTCGTCTTCCGCCTCACCGCTGGAGCGGTAATGTCGTTGGCGGCCGTCCACCAACACCTCGCCGGAGGTGGGGCGAAGATAACCGGCCAGAATTTTGACCAGCGTCGATTTTCCCGCGCCGTTCTCGCCCAGCAAGGCATGCACTTCGCCCGCCTGCAGATCGAGATCAACGTCGAATAAGACCTGGTTATTGCCAAATGAGCGGCAGAGTTTGCGCGCTGATAAGAGCATGGAGCCACCTATCGTTACTGTTGTTATTATGCGTTTAAGGCTTTCCCACATTATTTGCTGTCGTGCGATGCTTTATTTACTTTAGGTGCTAAAATAAATAAATGCATATGCAACTTAGGTCGCATTTTGTAATTTTTCACCTCGAACAATAACGGCACTTTTTATGGCGCTTCCGTCGACAGATACCAGTCGCTATGACAACACGCTGGCGGTTATCCGTACCCTGCGAGACCAAGGGCCGGTTGCTCGCGTTGACCTGGGTGCGCTGAATGGCATCAGCTCAGCCACAGTGACCTCCATCAGCGCCGAGCTGCTCCAGCAGGGGCTGATCACTGAACGCCCACCCGAAACACCCCGCCCCTCCGGACGGGGGCGACCCAAGACGCTAGTTGAGCTCAACCCACAAGCGGCCTGCGTGGTATGCATCAAGTTATCGATCAACGAGATTCAGCTAGTGGTGGGCGATTTTTCGGGTCAGGTACGCCATAGCGAGCACCACGCGGTGCCCACCCTGACGCTTAGCGCCGACGACCTGGAAACGCTGCTGGAAGAGAAGATCAGCACTGTTTGCGCACAACAGCTAAACGAATTTCAACGCTTGGCAGGGATCTGTTTGGCCGTGCAGGGGGTGGTCTCTTCGCAAAGCGGCACGATTATCTGGTCACCCGCTTTAAGCTTTCGAAACTCACCGATCTCGGCACAATTAGCCGAGCGTTTTCACTGCAGCGTCTTGCTGGAAAACGATGCCAACTGCATTGCCAGCGTACTCGCGGCAAAGCCCGACTATGCGGGTTGCCCCAACCTGGTGGTCATTATGTTGGGCTACGGCATCGGCATGTCGGTATTGATTAACGGCGTGCCTTATCTTGGCGCCAATGGCTCAGCAGCGGAGTTTGGGCACAGCAAATATCAGCCTGGCGGCGCCCTATGCGCCTGCGGAAGACGGGGATGCATTGAAGCTTATGCCAGCGACTATGCGCTCTATCGCGCCGCCGCCGACCATATAGCGTTACCTAGCGGTGGCGACAGCGCTCACCCTTCAGAGCTGCAGATGCAGGCGTTGACCCAACAGGCGTTGAACGGCGACCCAGCGATGCAGCATATCTACGCCGAAGCGGGCCGAGCGTTGGGTTATGGCATCGCCAATATCCTGGCGCTGTTTAACCCCGACCTGGTGCTGATTACCGGTTCCGGCGTGCGTGGTTTTGACGCCATGCAGGCCGCCATGCATCACGCCATCGATGATGCCCTGGTGGCTGAGCTAAGAGGTACCACCCGTATCGAAAGCTGCGCCTGGGATCGCGACATGACCTGCATGGGCGGTATCGCCATGGCGCTACACGCCACCGATGCCCAGACGCTGTCGGAGAGCCAGGCCAGCTCCGTTAGTTAATGCGAATGCCGCGGTACGTCTGATCCCCGGCAGCCCACCAGGAAGTCGAAGTCGCAGCCTTCGTCGGCTTGCAGCACCCGCTCAATATAGAGCTGGCGATAGCCGCCCTGGCTAGCAATCAGTGTCGAGGCGGCAGTCGGGTCGCTTTCGGCTAAGCGCGCGGCCAGCGCTTCATCGCTGATATCAAGATGCAATCGGCCGCTTTCGCAGTCAAGCTCGATCCAGTCGCCGTTGCGTACTGCCGCCAGCGGGCCACCGGCGGCTGCTTCGGGCGCCACGTGCAGCACCACGGTGCCATACGCCGTGCCGCTCATGCGGGCGTCGGAAATGCGCACCATGTCGGTGATGCCCTGGGCGAGAATCTTGGGCGGCAGGCCCATATTGCCCACCTCCGCCATGCCGTGATAGCCCCGCGGACCGCAGTGCTTCATCACCAGAATGTCATTGGCTTCCACGTCGAGATCAGGGTCGTTGATGCGCGCCTTGTAGTCGTCGAAGTCCTCGAACACCACCGCGCGACCGCGATGCTGCATCAGCTCAGCTGTTGCGGCCGAGGGCTTAAGCACCGCGCCGTTGGGCGCCAGGTTGCCGCGCACCACGCAGATGCCGCCGTCCGCGGTGAGCGGATTATCAAGCTTTCGAATCACCTCGTCGTTGTAGAGCGGCGCGTCCTGAACGTTCTCCCAAAGCGTTTTGCCGTTGACGGTCAGCGCGTCCTTGAAGGGCAGCCGGTCGGCCTCACCCAGGCGCCTGAGCACCGCAGGCAAACCACCGGCATAGTAGAATTCCTCCATCAAAAACCGCCCCGAGGGTTGCAGATCGACCACCGTGGGCGTGCCGCGACCCACTCGGCTCCAGTCGTCCAGGGTGAGATCCACACCGATGCGTCCGGCAATCGCTTTGAGATGAATCACCGCGTTGGTGGAGCCACCAATCGCCGCGTTGGTGCGAATGGCGTTATCGAAGGCTTCCTTGGTGAGGATTTTGGAGAGTCGTAGATCTTCGTTGACCATTTCGACGATGCGGTTACCCGATAAATGGGCGAGCACGTAGCGGCGGGAATCGACTGCCGGAATCGCCGCGTTGTGGGGCAGCGACGTGCCCAGCGATTCGGCCATACAGGCCATGGTGGAGGCGGTGCCCATGGTGTTGCAGGTGCCCGCCGAGCGAGACATGCCGGCTTCCGCGGCCATAAAATCGTGCAGGGAAATTTCACCCGCCTTGACCTGCTCGGAGAGCTTCCAAACCACGGTGCCGGAGCCAATATCCTTGCCCTTGTGCTTGCCGTTGAGCATCGGCCCGCCAGTGACCACGATGGTGGGAATATCGCAGCTCGCCGCGCCCATCAGCAGCGCCGGGGTGGTCTTGTCGCAACCGACCAGTAGCACCACCGCATCAATGGGGTTGCCTCGAATCGCCTCTTCCACGTCCATGCTCGCCAGGTTGCGGGTAAACATCGCAGTGGGGCGCAGGTTGGACTCGCCGTTGGAAAACACCGGGAACTCCACCGGGTAGCCGCCCGCCTCCAGCACGCCCTGCTTTACGTGCTCCGCCAGCTTACGGAAGTGAGCATTGCAAGGCGTCAATTCCGACCAGGTATTGCAGATGCCGATGATCGGCTTGCCCTGAAACTCATGGTCGGGGATGCCCTGGTTTTTCATCCAACTGCGGTACATAAAGCCGTTTTTATCGGCGGTGCCGAACCACTGGGCCGAGCGTAATGGGCGCTGACGATCAGACATAACAAAGCCTCCGTACAAACCGGGAAAAAAATGACTAACTAATAAAAGGGGGAACGGTTTAAGCGTCAGGCCCGCTGACGGCGGGTCTGTTTCCAACGGTCAAACATCACCGCCAGCAGCAGAATCGCACCACGCACCAGGTATTGGTAAAAGGTCGGCACGTTGAGCAGGCCCATGGCGTTCTGCACGCAGCCCATAATCAGCACACCGACCACCACGCCGGTAATGGTGGCCACACCGCCGGATAGCGCCACGCCGCCCAGCACACAGGCGGAGATCACCGCCAGCTCCAGGCCCATGGAGGTATTGGGATCGCCTAACCCCATGCGCGATGCCAGCAGCACGCCGACCACACCGGCCACAACACCCTGCAGTCCGAAGACGATAATTTTGAGACGGCGGACATTAACCCCCGCTAATGAAGCAGCTTCCGAATTACCGCCTGTGGCCAGCACATTGCGCCCGAAAGAGGTCATATTGAGTACTACGCCAAAAATGACAAAACAGGCCAACATGGTCCACACCGGTAACGTCAGGCCTAGAAATGAAGCGCTCCCCAAGTCGAAGAAGCCCGGCACGGTAATCATGACGGCGTCACCACCGGAGGTGATGTAGGCAAGCCCACGGACGAATTCCATCGCGGCCAGGGTCGCAATCAGTGAATTAATGCCGAACTTGGCAATCACCAGGCCATTGAAAGCACCTACCGCACCGCCTGCCACAACGCCACCAATAACACCGATAAAAACGCTACCGGTACTGGAGGTCACCACCGCCGCAACTACCCCCGCAAAGGCCACGATGGAAGCCACCGAAAGATCCACCTCGCCCAGGGCGAGTACTAGCATCATGGTGGTCGCCAAGCTGCCGATCAGCGTGATCGAGAGCAGGAGCCCGACCATATTTCGCCCGGTCAGAAAGTCAGGAATGAGTACTGCTAACGCCACAAACAACAGCAAGAAAACGGCAATTAGTCCTGAGGTGTCGAGCAGCGTACGCAGCGGTTTGATGAGCCCCTGGCGCCCCGCTGGGCGTGCAGGCGTGGTATCGCCTTGGGTTACATTGTTGGTTGTCATAGTGTTTGTCCTGAACCTGTCTCTTAAAAAAGTACTGAAAAACCGACTTAGGCGGGTAGCGCCAACCCCAGCAGGCGCTCCGGGGTGGCCGACTCACGCGGCACCACTTCCACCAGCTCTCCGTCACGCATCACGGCAATGCGGTCGCAAATCGAGCTGACCTCGGCCAGGTCACTAGAGATCACCACAACGCTTTTGCCTTGTTCAGCCAAGTCGTAGAGCAGCGAGTAAATATCCCGCCGCGCACCGACATCAATACCTCGGGTCGGCTCGTCCATCACAAATAGATCGATCTCCTCGGCAAGCCAGCGGGCCAGAATCACCTTTTGCTGGTTGCCGCCGGAAAGTTTGCCGATCGGCGTGCGCGGGCCCGGCGTTTTAACACTGAGTTGCTGGATATACGACTCGGCGTTGCGCCGCTCGCGCCCCGGATGGCGGAAAATCCCCCAGCGTTTGAAGAAACGCCGACAGCTGATATTGAGGTTGTCGGCCACGCTGGCCACTGGGAAGATCCCCTGGGATTTTCGGTCCTCTGGGCACATGGCAATACCGGCACGAATCGCCTCGGCGGGGCTTTTAAAACGTCGTGTTTCACCGTTAAAGTGAACACTGCCTGCCTTCGGGGACTCGACCCCGCACACCAGCCGCAACAGCTCACTACGCCCCGCACCCACCAACCCAAACAGACCGAACACTTCGCCCCGTTTAACGGAGAAACTCACCGGCGCGTTGAGCCCTCGCCCCTGAATTCCTTCGACGTTCAGGATCACATCGCCATGATCACGAGCGCGATAGCCGTAGACATCGTCAATATCGCGGCCAACCATTTCACTTACTAAAAGATCATGATTTAGCTCGGACATGTCCTCGTGGGTTCGGATGTGCTGGCCATCACGGAAAATAGTGACCGCATCGCACATCTCGAACACCTCTTCCATGCGGTGGGTGACGTAGAGCACCACCCGGCCTTCGTCACGCAGTCGTTTGACGATGCGCTTAAGCTGGCGAATTTCCTGAATCGAGAGACTGCTGGTGGGTTCATCGAAGGCAATAACCTTGGCGTCACGCAACAGCGCGCGACCAATTTCGATCATTTGCTGTTGGCCGATAGAGAGGTCGCGCACCTTGGTCGAGGGATGGATCTCCCCCTCACCCAGATCGGCCAGTATTGCCAGTGCTTTCTCGCGCAACTGACGGCGGTTTACAAATCCCCCCCGTGTGGGCAGCTGCCCTAGCAGCAGGTTTTCGGCCACCGACATATTGGGTGAGAGCGTCAGCTCCTGATAGATAATCGCGATCCCCTCGCGCAGCGCCTCCCGAGCGTTGTTAAAGACATGGCGCCGCCCATCGATCCAGAGTGCACCTTCGGCAACCCGGTTAACGCCGCTAAGCACTTTGAGCAGGGTGGATTTACCTGCGCCGTTCTCGCCCATCAGCGCATGCACTTGGCCGGCGTGAGCCGCAAAGCTCACGCCATCCAACGCACGAACGCCGGGGAAAACGACGCTAATCGCATCGAAACGTAGATAAGCATCAGACATGATTCAACTCCGGCAGACGTGACAGGCCCAACGCCTTATAGACCCAGCTCTTCACGCACTTCTTGCCAGTTATCCCGGGTCATCAGCGTGCCAGATGTTTCAGTATTGGCCGGTGGCTCTTCACCTTCGCTAATCCAGCGGTAGAGATCTTCGGCTGTTTGGCGGCCATGCATCGTAGAACTCACTGCCACGGTGCCATGGAAACCAGTGGGGTTATCGCGTGAGAACTCCGCAAAGGCAGCGCCGGAGCCGTTAATGCCTACCCCAATCACATCCTCGGGTGCTAAGCCGTACTGTTCGGTAGCCCGCACGCCGCCGAGTACACTCTCTTCATTAAGGGCGTAGATCACCCAATGCTCGTAATCGCCGTGCTGGGAAAGCACCGGCGACGCGGCTGAAAAAGCCCCGCTGGTGTCGGTGCTCTGCTGGGGCGCGTCAAAAATATTTTCTTCAGAGAAGCCCGATGCCAGCAGCGCCTCGGTGGCGCCATCGGTACGCTCAACGGCGGTAGGTAATTCATTATTGGTAATGCGCAGTGCGGCAACCTCTTCGGGATTCCAACCGCGTGCTTCCATTTCAGCGGCAATGGCTTCGCCTACCTGCTGGCCAATCTTGGTACCCGACATCCCCAGGTGCGGCACGCCTTCCATCGGTTCACCGCTTGAGGTCACAAACTGGTCATCCACGGTGACGACTTTCATACCGTACTGCTCGGCACGGTTCATGATCGCGGGCCCTAGGCGTACATCCGGTGGGCAGATCACAAACCCTTCGGCACCTTGGGAGTAGAGGTTATCAATCGCGCTGAGTACTTCCTGGCCGTCTTCGCCACCCAGGCGCACGACTTCAAAGCCAAGCTCTTCACCGGCTGCCGTGGCCGCTTCCTGTTCATTGATAAACCACGCTTGCTCGGGTTTCTTGACGATAAAGCCAATCTTCACTTCATCTTCCTGCGCCTGAACGGACCCCAGCGAGGCCAGCATAATCGCGCTACCAAGTGCTAAACGGGTAAACGTTGTCGTCAATTTCATTGTTATACTCCTGCGATTTGTAGCGTTGTTTTTATTGATAATTAGTTTTTTATTACAAGCTTACTGGGCGTTATGAATCAAAATCCTGTTGCGCAGAAAAGCGGTAAACCGTGCGTGAGCGATACGTCTCGTCCGGCTCCAAAATCGTGCTAGGAAACGCCTCCTGATTGGGGGAGTCGGGGTAGTGCTGGGTTTCTAATGCAAAGCCGGAGCGATGTTCGTAGGCTTGGCCCTGCTTACCAGTCAGGCTGCCATCAAGGAAATTACCGGAATAGAACTGGATGCCTGGCTCGGTAGTGGAAACTTCCAGCATGCGGCCACTCTGCGGCTCCCATACCTTAGCGGCCAATACCAGCTCACCCTGCGCGGCCTCTTCGCGGTTAAGTACAAAGTTGTGGTCATAACCGCCTCCGAAATCGAGCTGCTCGTTATCCTGCTCAATCCGTTCACCGATGGCGGTCGCCTGGGTAAAGTCGAACGGTGTACCTTCCACCGAGCGGATCTCGCCGGTGGGAATCAGTGACTCGTTTACCGGGGTGAATGCCGAGGCATTAATCATCAACTGATGGTCGAGAATGCTGTCGCTGCCCTCGCCTTTAAGGTTGAAGTAACTGTGCTGGGTGAGGTTGACCGGTGTCGCCTTGTCAGTCACAGCCCGGTAATCAACCATCAGTTCGTCATTATCGGTCAGCGTATAGGTGACTTCGGTCTCCAACTTACCGGGGTAGCCCTCTTCGCCATCCTCGCTGGTGTAACGCAGCACAAGGCCCGTGCCTTCATCATTCTCGAACGGTTCGGCCTGCCACAGCACTTTATCGAAACCCTGATCGCCACCGTGCAGATGATTGCTACCATCGTTGGTGGCCAGTGAGTAAGTGTCGCCATTGAGCGAGAACTGACCACCCGCGATGCGATTGCCGTAGCGCCCAATGATGGCGCCGAAATAGGGGTTGGCCTGACGGTACTCTTCAGAGAGGTAGGCCTCCAGGGAGTCAAAACCCAGTACGATGTCGTCGAACTCACCCGCGACATTGGGGGTTTTCAGCGACACGATGATACCGCCGTAGTTGATCACCCGCAGTTCAACGCCATTGCTGTTGGTAAACTGGTAGACATCGACCTGACGGCCATCCGGCAGATGGCCAAACACCGACGTCTGGATGCTGTCAGCGGTTTCAGAGTCATTCTGCGCTTGCGCTGGGCTTACCATTAGCATCGCGGCAATAGCACTGAGCAGCAATGGCGACCCACTTCTTAATACTTGGCTGTACATGAGAGGCATGAGCATTCTCCTGGAGACATACTTTTGTTGTTAGTGGAGGCTGTTAAGCCAGCATCCTTAACGCCAATACACTCCCTACAGTAGAGAAATCCGTCATAACCAACCAATATACAAACGCATCACTATCGATATACTTCTAAGTATCAATAACAAAACAAGGCTTATCCCATGGGCGTTCTCGGCGAGAACTGGTTTCTAGACGTGCGACTAAAGTTGCGCCATTTTCAGCTATTTTTAGCTCTGGACGAGCAGCGCAATCTGCATCGTGCCGCTTCCCAGCTCAATATGAGCCAGCCCGCTGCGTCAAAGCTACTGAGCGACCTGGAAGCCAATCTAGGCATTCGTTTATTTGAACGACACCCACGCGGGCTAACCCCTAACTGGTACGGCGAGATTATGATTCGCCACGCCCACAGCATGCTCTCGGCCTTACATCATACCGGTGAAGAGTTGAACGCGCTTAGCGCGGGCAGTGCAGGCACGGTGGCAGTGGGCACGGTAATGGCGCCAGCAGTAACGCTACTGACCAGCGCGATTGAGCGTGTGCATCGAGACCGGCCAGGGCTAAAGATCAGCGTTGATGTGGATGTCAGCAAAGTGTTGGTGCCGCGCTTATTGGAAGGCGAGCTGGATTTTGCGATCACACGCATTCCAGCAGGCATCGATGCCGAACGCTTTGTATTTGAGGAGATTGGTGAGGAAGAGTTGTGTTTTGTATGCCGCAAGGGGCATCCATTAGCGGACAAAACGCCGCTGAGTCTAGCGGATATGGCAGCCTACCCCTGGTCACTGCAGCCCACCGGTGCACTGATGCGCCAGCGGGTGGATAGCCTGTTTCTGCACCATCAGGTCGTGCCGCCGCGCCAGATCGTCGATGCTGCGGACCTGCTGCTATCGCTAGCGCTAGTCGATAAATCAGACACCATTACGGTCACCACCCGGGAAGTTGCTGACCTGCTCTGCCCACCGCAGCGGTTTCATTTGTTGCCCTTCAGCGAAACGCTCAGCGTTCAACCTTATGGGCTGGTCAGTCTGCGCCACCAGCGCCTCTCGCCCGGCGCCGCTGTATTGATGAGCACACTGCGGGAAATTATTGCGCAGGGCGCTTAGCGAGCAATAGACGCTAGGAAATAAGACCCGTTTTATTAACCAGCCATACAAAAGTTTATGTTGAACAATTTATTTAAATGTTCAACATTAGATGCTCTATGTGTTCTCAAAATTATTTTGTCTAACTCCCTTCTCATAACAATAAGTGTTAGGAATAGCCTATGCGTCTGATTCAGTGTGACCACCAGGGCCAGGTCCACGCCGCCCTGGTCGAGAGCGAAGAGCAGGTTAGGCTGCTCGACTGCGATACCTATACGTTAGCCAACCGTGCCATTAGTGCTGGCCAACCGATGAGCGACGCGATAACCGCCGCAATGACCGACACCCGCCTCGACTATCAAGCGTTAGTAGACGATAAGCGCTTGCTGCCGCCACTGACCCATCCCGACCCAGCTCATTGTCTGGTTACCGGCACAGGCCTTACCCATTTGGGCAGCGCCGACACCCGTTCGGCCATGCACGCTCAGTCTCAAAAACAGGCCCAAGCGGCTGAAGAAGACATGACCGACTCCATGCGCATGTTCAAGCTAGGCGTGGAAGGCGGCAAACCCAACGCGGGCGAGATGGGTGCGCAGCCTGAATGGTTCTACAAAGGCGATGGCCAGTGCGTGATGGCGCCGGAGGCAGAAATCCCCTCGCCGGCATTCGCGCAAGATGCTGGCGAGGAGCCCGAGCTTGCCGGCCTTTACGTTATTGGCGAGGAGGGTCTACCCTGGAGAGTCGGGTATGCGATTGGTAACGAGTTTTCTGACCATGTCACCGAGCGCTTCAATTACCTATGGCTGGCTCACTCCAAGCTCCGCGCCTGCAGTTTTGGCCCCGAGCTGTTGATTGGCGAGCTTCCGGCCCATTTAGAAGGCACCAGCTCTATTCAGCGCAATGGCGAGACCTTATGGAAGAAGCCTTTTTTGACCGGCGAAGCCAACATGGCCCATAGCTTGGCCAACCTTGAATATCATCACTTTAAATACTCTGGCTTCCGACGCCCTGGCGATGTCCACGTGCACTTTTTCGGCACTGCTACGCTAAGCTTTGCTGACAATATTAAGGTACGCGAAGGCGACCGCTTTGAGATATGTATTAACGAGTTCGGTCGCCCTCTGCGTAATTCGCTCCGGATAGAAACAGATACACCCGCGGTCACCGTTAAAGCGCTCTAACGCAAGTAAATCAGCGAAAGTAAATCAAGCCAGCAGGAGGATGTATGACTCTGGAAGGTAAATTACTGATTGGTCAGCAGGCCATCAGCGGCCAACAGGCCGACATTCAAGCCGTTAACCCCGCCACTGGCGAAACGCTTAGCCCCGCCTACCCGGGTGGCAGCAAAGCCGAGGTTGAGCAGGCCTGCGCGCTAGCCGAAGCAGCCTTTGATAGCTATCGCGAAACCGGCTTAGAGGCGCGGGCCACATTCCTTGAAACCATTGCCGCTGAAATCGAAGGGATCGGTGATGAGCTGGTTGAGCGTGCTATGGCCGAAACCGGTTTGCCCCGCCCGCGCCTAGAAGGCGAACGGGGTCGCACCTGTGGCCAGTTGCGGCTGTTCGCCTCGGTCGTACGCGCCGGGGAGTGGTTAGATGTGCGCATCGATCCGGCCATGCCCGATCGTGAGCCGCTACCCCGTGCCGACCTGCGCCAGCGCCATATTGGGCTGGGCCCGGTAGCTGTGTTTGGTGCTAGCAACTTCCCGCTCGCCTTCAGTGTGGCCGGTGGCGATACTGCCTCTGCCCTAGCCGCAGGCTGCCCTGTGGTCGTCAAAGGCCACTCTGCCCACCCCGGCACTTCCGAGCTGGTCGGTCGCGCTATTCAGCGTGCCGTTGCCAAATGTGATCTGCCAGAGGGCGTCTTTTCACTGCTGTTCGGTTCTGGCAAAGAGATCGGTCAGGCACTGGTAGCCGACCCGCGCATTCAAGCCGTTGGCTTTACCGGTTCGCGCAGCGGTGGCACGGCCTTGATGGCCACTGCCCAGGCACGGCCGCAACCGATCCCAGTATATGCCGAAATGAGTTCGATCAACCCGGTGTTTCTGCTGCCCGAAGCGCTCAAGGCGCGTGGCAAGGAGATTGCTGAAGGGTTTGTCGGCTCGCTCAACATGGGCGCTGGGCAGTTCTGCACTAACCCCGGGCTGGTCATTGCGGTGGAAGGTCCGGAGCTGGATGCCTTTGTGGAGGCCGCTGGTGCAGGCGTTAAGGGTAGCGCAGGCCAAACCATGCTCACGCCGGGCATTCATGACGCTTACCAGCAGGGCATGGGTCGGCTCGCCAGCCACGACAAGGTCACCGAGGTCGCCCGTGGTCAGGCAGGTGAGACAGCTCACCCCTGCCAAGCGGGGCTGTTCGTTACCCAGGCAGACGCTTTCCTGAGTGATCCCACGTTACAGGAAGAAGTGTTCGGCTCAACTTCTCTGGTCATCGCCTGTGCCGATGACCAGGAAGTGGCCCGTGTGGCGGCTCAGCTGGAAGGCCAGCTCACCATTACGCTGCAGATGGATGACGCTGACTTGGCGACGGCTAAGCAATTGATGCCAACGCTGGAGCGCAAAGCAGGACGCATCCTGGCCAACGGTTGGCCGACGGGTGTAGAAGTATGTCACGCCATGGTTCACGGCGGCCCTTATCCGGCGACGTCGGATTCACGCACCACCTCGGTGGGCAGCGCGGCGATCTTCCGCTTCCTGCGCCCGGTGTGCTACCAAGCGCTACCAGAGGGTCTCCTGCCCGAGGCGATTCGTGACGGCAACCCGGCGGGCGTATCACGCCTGGTCGATGGCAAGCGTGAATAAACGAACGTCGCTCGAGCGTTACTCAACGAAAGCGTCGGTGGTTTCACGATGACCGTATAGAAATGCATCGGCGACCTGGCGCAGCGGGGCAACATCTACCTCGCTGCGCTTATTTGCGATTAGCTCGGCAAAACGTGCATAGAGGCCTTGATACTCGCGCTCTTCGGCTTCCATTATAACTTCGTCATTGATCACCAGACGACAGCCACCGTTTGTAAGGCTCAAACGACCTTCATCGGTTTCGATATGCATATCCCAGGTGGGCGGCCCGCTCTGGCGGAAGTCGAAATCTGCCGCAATGACCGCTCCTTTAGGGTCGGTAAATGCCAGTTCCGCCGCAATCGGCGTTTGCGCATTGCTCGGCACCAGCAGCCGCGCCCGTTGCAGAAAAAACGGCTGAGGGAGAATAGCCGTGGCAATCGACAGCGCATTAATACCAGGATCAAAAACACCCATGCCACCCGGCTGCCAAATCCATGCCTGCCCTGGATGCCATACCCGTACGTCCTCCTTCCACTCAATCTCAACCCGCTGCACCTGACGCTCTTTTAACCACTGCTGTGCCTGGGCCACGCCGGGGGCAAACCGTGAGTGCCAAGCGGCAAACAGACTAACGCCCTGTTTCTCAGCGCAGTCAATCAAGTCTTCCACTTCGCTTAATGTCGCCCCAGGCGGCTTTTCCAGTAGCACATGCTTGCCGCGCACCAGTGCCGCCCGTGCCTGGGAGTAGCGCAGATGGGTCGGCGTACAGATCGCTACCGCAGTAATTTCAGGGTGGGCGTCGAGCATCGCCTCCAGGCTTTGATAAGCGGGAAGATCCGACAGTGAGGCGTGGGGATCCGCCGTGGCGATAAGGTTACAGCTCTGGGTGGCGGCAATGGCGGGAAGGTGCTGGTCGCGGACGATTTTACCCACGCCCACCAAGCCGAGGTTGAAGTCAGACATACGCTTGCCTTTGTTATTGACCATTGAAATAGGGTTATGGAGCAGTGTGGGGCAACTCAATGCTGCGCCCTAATGAGCTGAAGCTGTGCTCAAGCCCCAACGCTGCGGCAGTGCCTGCCAACACCGCTTGGGAGGCTAAAAATGCCTCCCGAGGACGGCGCAGGCGTATGCTCTCCATCAATTGACGATGGCGCTCCAGGCTCTCTTCGGGGTCTACGGCATTCTCGTTGGACATGGAAACCAGCAGGAAAATAGAAGGACGCAGGATATGCGATAGCTGTGCCCAGACGATATTGTGCGTTGCTTTAAAAATCGCCTCGTGGAAGGCAACGTCACACTCGCTATGCAGCCGCCGTTCCTCCTCGCAGGTGGCGTTACGTAGATTCTGCCCCAGCCCTTCAAAGGCCTCTTCGATGGCGACTAAATCACGTGCTTTGGCGCGCTTGGCGGCAGTCATCGCCACATAGGGTTCTACATCCAGGCGAAAGGCGAGAATCTCGCGCTGGATTTCCGGGTTAGGCGCCGCATAGCGGGTCAACCAATCGGTCACCTGAACGTCAAGAATATGCCACTCGGAGTATTCGCGCACTTTGGAACCGTGGCCGGAGATACGCTCGATAATGCCTGCTTCAACCAACTGGCGCAGGTCGCTACGCACCGCTGAGCGGTTAATAGAAAAACGTTCGCATAGATCCATTTCACGCGGCACTAAGTCACCGGGATGATAGCGCCCACCGAAGATTTCCTCGGCGAGATGTTCGGCGATACTGGGGCGAGCTACTGGCTTACTGGGAGATGACGTCACTACGATAAGACCCTATTTCGATTCCTGACAATCATACCGTACTTGACCGGTCTGCTGTTATCGACGGCGCAGTTGACACGCTGGCACGCTGCCGCATTTCTAGTCGCCGTTCGTAGAGCCCTTTGACCAGTAAAGTACCCAGAACCAAACTACCGCCGATCAGCGCCACAGGCGCGGGTTGCTCACCCAAAATCCACCAAGCTAATAGCGTGCCCACCACCACTTCAAGCAATAATAGGAGGCCCACTTCCGCAGAGGGTAGGTAGAGCGGCCCGCGCTGCAGCAGCGTTACGCCGCAGGGTACAATAATCAGACAGAGTAGAATCACCACAGCAAGCTGGTTGGCTGCTGGCAGGGACGGCTCGCTTCCTGCAAGCCAAAACAACCCAGCGGTGCTGCCGACAATAATGCCGTTAAACACTAGCATCGGGCTCATATCCACACCTGGCCGCGTGCGGCAGAGCGTGAAATTAATCGCCAGGGTGGTCGCCGCCATCAAGGCAAAGGCGTTGCCTACCCATGATCCAGCACCCGCATCATCCAGGGCGATCATCGCAATACCAACCATGCAGAGCCAAATCGCCAGCCAAGTACGCCGGGGCAAACGCTCTTTGAGGATAATCCAGGAGAGCACAGCGGCGATAATCGGCGAACTGGCCAGGATCATCAGCACATTGCCCGCCTTGGTGTATTGATTGCCAAGCACAAAGCCGCAGGTCGTCAGACTGAACAAAAGCGCCACGGCGATACCGGTCCAGCCGCAGCGACGATAGGCTCCCAGGGTGCCTCGGCCATAGCGCAACAGGGCGATTAGCAAAAAGCCCAGCGCGGAGAGAAAACCGCGCCACATTAGTATCTCCGCATCGGGTAAGTCGGTCACCTTAATCAGCAAGGCATCCGGCGCCATGATGATCGCGCCACCACCGGTCAACAGCAAACCCTGCTGCCGATGGGACAAGGCACTCCAACGGCTCATTTAATGATTGTCCCTGGGCGTATGCCTGCGGGCCACATCGCGATATTTAGTTGCTGGCTCTAACGTCATCCCGCGGTCCAGCGGCTCAACCATACTACGCTGGATCTCCTGCCAAGGCGTCTGGTGGCCGGGGTAACGGTACCCCCCCCGCTCTGCCAAACGTTCACGGCGCATTTCCAGCTCAGCGGCGTCAATTAGCAGCTGCACCTCGCCACGCTTAAGGTCAACCCGCAGCCGGTCGCCGCTTTCAAGCAGCCCCAGACCGCCGCCCGTAGCAGCTTCAGGGGAGGCGTTGAGAATCGACGGTGAGCCAGACGTGCCCGATTGACGGCCATCGCCCAGACACGGCAGTGATTCGATGCCCTGTTTGATTAACGCCTCCGGCGGCTGCATATTGACCACCTCTGCACCGCCAGGGTGGCCGACCGGCCCTGCCCCGCGCATTACAAGAATGGTGCGCGCATCGATGTTAAGTGACGGGTCATCAATACGGGCGTGATAATCCTCCGAGCCATCAAACACCGCCACTTTACCTTCAAAGGCTTCAGGGTCATTGGGGTCATTCAGGAAGCGCTCGCGGAAATCTCTTGAGATCACGCTGGTTTTCATCAATGCCGAATCGAACAGGTTGCCCTTGAGATTGAGGAAGCCTGCGTGCTCGACCAGCGGATCGCCGTAACGACAAATCACATCAGTGTCCTTTGTTTCCCGACCCTGCAGATTATCGCCCAGCGAATGGCCGTTGACCGTCAGTGCATCGCTGTGAAGCTTGCCTGCCGTTTGTAGTTCATGAAGGATCGCGGGCACACCGCCAGCACGGTGAAACTCTTCACAAAGGAAAGCACCGGCAGGCATCACGTTGGCCAGCAGCGGTATTTCGTGGCCTAAGCGCTGCCAGTCATCATTATTCATCTCGATGCCCGCATGACGTGCAATCGCGTTGATATGTACCGGCGCGTTGGATGAGCCGCCCAGCGCCGAGCACGCCACAATGGCGTTTTCAAACGCTTCACGGGTCAGAATATCTAGCGGGCGCAGGTCTTCCCAGACCATATCGACAATCCTTGTTCCGGTGTCATAGGCCGCCATCGCACGCTCTTTATAGGGTGCCGGTATCACCGCCGAACCGGGCAGGCTCATACCCAGCACTTCCGCCATCGAGTTCATGGTGGACGCCGTCCCCATGGTATTGCAGTGGCCTATCGACGGCGCTGAATCACTCGCGCGAGACAGGAACTCGGCGTAGTCGATATCGCCCGCTGCCAGGCGCTTGCGTAGTTCCCAGATAATCGTACCCGAGCCTACCCGCTCGGTACCGCGCCAGCCGTTAAGCATTGGTCCGCCGGAAAGCACAATGGCAGGAATATTGACTGTTGCCGCCGCCATGAGTGCAGCAGGGGTGGTTTTATCGCAGCCGGTGGTCAATACCACGCCGTCTAGCGGATAGCCGTGCAGCACTTCCACGATGCCCAAGTAGGCGAGGTTGCGATCCAGCGCAGCAGTAGGCCGCCGCACATTTTCATGGATAGGGTGCATAGGGAATTCAAACGGCACGCCACCTGCAGCGCGAATGCCGTCTTTAACTCGCTTAACCAACTCAATGTGGTGGCGATTGCAGGGAGTTAAATCAGACCCTGACTGGCAAATACCAATAATCGGCTTACCACTGGTCAGTTCATCCAGCGTAATGCCGTAATTAAGATAGCGCTCAATGCACAGCGCTGTCGTACCAGGATGATCTGCATTATCGAACCAGTAGCGCGAACGCAACTGCTCAGGCGTTATTCGCTTAAAATTGGCCATGGTGTCACTCCACGCCTAGAGTAAAGATTGAACGAATTAATCAGGAAGATTGGTCACGACGTTACGCTGTCTCAACTTCGACGTCGATACATACAAAAGTATATGTTGAACATACAGCGAAAACGTTAGACATTCATCTAAGGCTTGTGGTGCTCATTTCTTTATTGAGTACTGCTTACACAACAACAATAGCAACCACGCTGTAGCTCGCTTGGAAGATACTCTTCAAAGCAGCCTGCAGCACGCCAGGAGAGTGACGACTATGCATTATCTTTTGAAGCGTACCCTGTTAGTGACCGGCGCCACGCTGTTCAGCTCAGGTATGGTTTATGCACAAACGCCTGATCTATCCGATCCCCCCGAGATTGACGGCGCCACCGTAGAAGACCACGGCAGTGTCACCTTACGAATGGGGCTTGGTTTGGCTGAAAGCTCGCCACAATACATTTCTAGCCGATATTTTGCGGACATTCTTAACCATCGCACCGAAGGGCGCATCAACGTTCACATCTTCCCCAACAGCCAGCTCGGCGACGATGTGCAGATGATGGAAATGCTGCAGACCGGCACGCTGGATATGACGTACCCCTCTTCCTCCCCCGCGACCGGCTACGTCGAAGAGCTGGCTGTTTTCGACTTACCCTTCCTGTTACCCACCCGGGAAGCGGCCATTGAAGCCATGCGCAGCGATGCCGCCCAGGAGATGCTCGACGCGTTTGACGGTACTGGCCTGAAAGCCCTGGCGTTCTCTGAAAACGGCTTCCGCCAGCTCTCCAATAGCGTCAGGGAAGTCACTTCGCCAGAAGATGTGGCGGGCATGGATGTTCGCGGCCTGTCGATTCGTACCATGGAAAACCCGGTGCACTTGGCCATTTGGGAAGCACTCGGTGCTAACCCAACCCCAATGGCATTTGGTGAGCTGTTTTCTGCCATGGAACAAGGTGTCGTCGATGGCCAGGAAAACCCCTGGAGTACCATTCTAACCTCCAACTTCTATGAGGTTCAGGACTACGGCTCCGAAACACGGCATGTTTATACGCCCTTTATCAAGATGATCTCTGAACGTACCTGGGATAGCCTCGCCCCCGAGTATCAGGAGCTTGTACAGGAAGCCGCCCTGCAGGCAGCGGATTACGAAATCCAGCTTTCAGCTGAGTATGACGACTGGGCGCGTGAGCAACTTGAAGAGCGAGGCATGCAAATTACCCGTCTTGATGACGAGCAGATTGCCGCCTTCCAAGAGGCAGTGCAGCCGGTTTACGACGAGTGGGCCCCACGCATTGGCGAAGACTTAGTGGCTGAATTCCAACAGATTGCTGAATCATCTAAAACGGAATAAGCAGCACGCAGCAGCTGTTCGGCTTTCGGCTACTTAGCTTTCGTTGACTAAATCAGGCAAGAGGCAAGCGCCTCTTGCCTTCTCGTCACTCGTCTTTGGGGAGAACCCATGACCACACCCGACACGCAACTCCCTGATACCGCGTCTTTTTTTGAGGATCCCCAGCGCCAGCCGCTGGAGATTGACACCGAACAGCGCCGCGGCCCTGTTGTGTTTCGTTGGTTAACGTTGGCCATGGAGCACGTGATAGCGGCACTGCTGGTGGCGCTAATCGTCTCGGTGTCGGCCAATGTGGTCGGCCGCGCCCTTTTCAATAACTCAGTGCCCTGGGCCGATGAGCTGGCCCGCATGCTGTTTATCTGGCTAATTTTTATTGGTGCTGCGGCGGCTTTCGCCCGCTATGAGCATATCGCCGTGGACATTCTGGTTCGCCGACTCAAGCCGCGGGCCGCCCATATGCTGTATTTGCTTCAACACATCATTATTACTGTGTTAATGGGCGTCATCATCTGGGGTGGTTTTATCGTGATGTCCCGTGCAACAAGCCGCACCGCGATACTTAATGTGCCCTGGAACCTCGTCAACGTTTCCTTCGTTCTCTGCGCGTGCTTTATTGCGGCTGTGGCTATTTGGCGTGCCTGGCAGAGCATTCAACAAATACGTTCACCCCATGTGACACCGAACGCCGATGGAGGCCGCTAGATCATGCTATGGATCTTCCTAGGTATTCTTTTTGCCTCGCTGGCACTTGGCCTACCCATTGCCTTTGGCCTGGGCATTGCCGCCGTGGTAATGGCGTTGCTCTCTGATATTCCGTTATCGATTCTGATTGAGCAGTCGATTCGCGGGGTCAATAGTTTTCCGCTGCTGGCGATTCCGTTCTTTATTCTGGTCGGTGAAGTGATGAGCAACGGTGGCATCGCCCGCCGGCTGATGGAGCTGGCGGGCGCCTTGGTAGGCTTCGTGCGCGGCGGTCTGGGCCAGGTGGCGATTACCGGTTCGATGTTCTTCGGTGGCATTAGCGGTTCGGCCGTGGCAGACACCGCCGCGACTGGGGCGATGATGATTCCCTCCATGACCAAGCAGGGCTACACGGCACCCCAGGCGACGGCGATCAATACTGTTTCGTCGGTCATCGGCATTATTATTCCGCCCTCAATCCCACTGATTCTTTTTGGCATTGTGACCGAGACATCGATTAGTCGCTTGTTCATTGCCGGCATTGTGCCAGGCATCCTGATCGGTTTTGGTCTAATGGCAACAACCTTCATTATGGCCACCATCGGCCATGCCGGTCAGACCCGTAAGTTCCGCTTTGATGTATTGTGGCAAGCGTTTAAAGCCGCTTGGCTTGCGCTGGTACTCCCAGTGATCGTCATCGGCGGTATCATCGGCGGCGTTTTTACCGCCACCGAAGCCGCCGTGGCGGCACTGCTTTATTCGCTGTTTATCTCTCTAGTCGTTTACCGCGAATTTAAGATCACTGCGCTCTGGGGAATGCTGATCCGTACTGCCCGCTTAACCGGTATGGTCTTGCTGCTACTGGCCTTTGCCACCGTTATCGCCTGGTTTTTGACCATTAATATGGTGCCTCAAACGCTGGTTACCCAAGTGCAGGCGATCACCCAAGACCCGTTCCTGCTACTGTTAATCGTTGCGGGCTTACTGCTGCTGGTAGGGTTTGTGATGGATTTGACGCCTGCCATGGTGATTATGGCGCCGATGCTGACCCCCATTGTGACGTCGGTCGGCGTCGACCCGGTCTACTTTGGTGTATTGATGGCCTTTATTCTTGGCATTGGCCTTTTGACGCCGCCCGTGGGCACCTGCCTTTACGTTGGCTGCGGGGTCGGCAAAGTCTCAATGGAGCAACTAGTGAAAGCCATGCTGCCCTACTACGCCACCTTGCTGGTGGTGCTGGTCATCCTGATCGCATTTCCCGGTATTGTGACCTGGCTACCTGATCTCACCGCCGTGCGTGGCAACTGAAGGTTTTTGCAACGCTAGCAACGAGAGCCCCCATCGACGCACTCTAAACTTTCGTTATCCGGTACGCATAAGGGACGGCTTCGGTCGCTCCTTTTTGCGTTTCATAGCGCATCACCATAGTGCCTCACACAATGTTGGCAACTCCCAACAACTAGGCCATACTCAGCTAAACATCACCCTAGCATCCTGTCATACCATATGATGTTTCATGCTTGTCGCGCGTCATCATCGGATCAACAACATTTCCTGATCAATAACAGTACCTGATCAATAACAAGAGCACCGGGAACCGCCATGCGACTCAACAACAAGACGGCCTTGATCACCGCCGCAGGCCAGGGGATTGGTCGGGCCACCGCCTTGCGCTTCGCCGCTGAAGGCGCGCAGGTCATTGCTACCGATATCAACACCCAGAGCTTGGCCGAACTGGCCGATACCCCTGGCATCACCGCACGCCGGCTCGATGTGCTGGACACCGCCGCCATCGAGGCGCTGGCGCACGAGATTGGCGCCGTCGACATCCTCTTCAACTGCGCCGGCTACGTGGCCAACGGTTCGCTGCTGGATGGCAGCGACGAAGACTGGGAGCTGTCGCTGTCACTCAATGTAATGGCGATGATGCGCCTGATTCGCGCCTTGCTGCCGGCCATGCTCGACAATAACGGCGGCAGCATCATCAATATGGCCTCAGTAGCATCGAGCCTTAAAGGCGTCCCTAACCGCTGCGCCTACGGCACCACCAAGGCCGCGGTGCTCGGCCTGACCAAGTCGGTGGCTGCCGACTACATCAGCCAGGGAATTCGCTGCAACGCCATCTGTCCCGGCACCGTGGACTCGCCCTCGCTGCGCCAGCGCATTAGTGAACAAGCCAAACGGCAGGGACGAAACGAAGACGATGTCTACGCCGAGTTTATCGCCAGGCAGCCTCAGGGGCGCCTGGGCAGCCCGGAAGAAATAGCCGCCCTTGCCACCTATCTGGCCGCCGATGAGTCCGCTTACACCACCGGTACCGCCCAGATCATCGATGGTGGCTGGCTGATCTGATCCCATGCACGTCGAAATACAAGACAACCAAGGAACCGACTGATGAAACTGCTACGCTTTGGCCCGCACAGCCATGAAAAGCCCGGGCTGTTAGATAACAACGGGATAATCCGCGACCTCTCAGCCCATGTCACCGACCTGGCCGGTGAATACCTTGACCGTCGCATCCTCGAAGGGCTGGCGGCACTGGATGCTGAAAGCCTGCCAGAGGTGCCCGCTGACACCCGCATCGCCCCCTGTGTGGCGGGCGTGGGCAAGTTCATCTGCATTGGCCTGAACTACTCCGACCATGCCGCCGAGACTGGCGCACAGGTTCCCCCGGAGCCGGTGATCTTCAACAAATGGACCAGCGCCATCTGCGGCCCGAATGACGACGTCATCATTCCCCGCAACTCAAAGAAGACCGACTGGGAAGTAGAGCTTGGCGTGGTGATCGGCAAGGCCGGACGCTACATCGACGAAGCCGATGCTATGCAGCATGTCGCTGGTTTCTGCGTGGTCAACGATGTCTCCGAGCGTGAGTTCCAGCTCGAACGCAGCGGTACCTGGGACAAGGGCAAGGGCTGCGATACCTTCGGCCCGCTGGGCCCCTGGCTGGTCACCCCGGACGAGGTAGCCGACCCTCATCAGCTCGACATGTGGCTTGAGGTGGATGGCAAGCGCTACCAGGATGGCAACACCCGTACCATGGTTTATCAAATCCCCTTTCTGATCAGCTACCTGAGCCGCTTCATGAGCCTGCAGCCGGGCGATGTGATCTCCACCGGCACACCGCCCGGTGTCGGCATGGGTCAACAACCGCCGGTTTACCTCAAGCCGGGCCAGCGCATGCGCCTCGGTATTGAAGGGCTTGGCGAGCAGCACCAGACCGTCGTTGCCGACCAGAAGCGCTGAGCCAGGAGAGCGAGATGCGAACCGTCGTATGTGCTGAACCGGGTCACATGACACTAGAGCAGCGTGATTCCCCGAGCTGTGGCGCGGAAGAAGCGCTGCTACGTATTCGCCGTATTGGGGTGTGTGGTACCGATATTCACGCCTATGGCGGTAATCAACCCTACTTTAGCTATCCTCGCGTACTCGGCCATGAACTAGCCGGCGAGATCGTCGAGGTGGGTAGCGAGGGTGATCCCGACCTGGTCGGGAAGCGCGCCTACGTGATTCCCTATCTGCACTGCGGTGAATGCCGCGCCTGTCGCCACGGGCGCACCAATTGCTGCCAGCGGATGCAGGTGATTGGCGTCCACCGTGATGGCGGTATGTGCGACACCCTGGCGGTGCCCCTCGATCATTTAGTAGTGTCCGATACCCTTGCACTTGATCAGCTGGCGCTGGTCGAGTGCATGGCCATTGGCGCCCATGCGGTGCACCGCAGCGAACTTGCCACTGGCGAACTCGCTGTAGTGTGCGGCGCCGGGCCCATCGGCATGGGGGTGGCTCAAATCGCTCGTGAGCGCGGAGCCCAGGTGGTAGTGATCGACACCAATCCTGAGCGGCTGGCGTTCTGTCGTGAAAAGCTTGGTATCACACTGACCTTGAACCCCAACGAGGATGATATCGACACCGCCCTGAAGGGCTTGAGCGACGGCGAGCTCGCCGATGTGGTGTTCGATGCCACCGGCAATCCCGCCGCAATGCAGGCCGGGTTTGACCTGGTGGGGCACGCCGGGCGCTACGTATTGGTGAGTATCGTCAAGGCCGACATCAGCTTTAGCGATCCCGACTTTCACCGCAAGGAGCTAACCCTGCTGGCTAGTCGTAACGCCACTCGCGCCGACTTCGACCAAGTAATCCAACTGATGGAAAGCGGTCGCCTAAAGGCTGATGCGATGATCACCCACCGTGCAGAACTGGCCGATGTGCCCGAGCACATGCCCGCTTGGTGCACGCCAGCCACCGGCGTGGTCAAGGCGATGATCGAACTCGACAATCCCCTAGACAACCCACACCAGGAGCCTCGTCATGAACCAGACCATTGCCAGTGACAGCGGCCAGCTGGATACTCTGCGCGTGCATGCCGCCGACAATGTTCGTGTTGCCCTGAAGGATCTGCCCGCAGGCACCCTTATCATCGACAACGGCCAACACATCACCCTCACCGAGGCGATCCGCCACAAGCACAAATTCACGCTTGCAGCCTTTGAACCCGGCGATACCGTGATCATGTACGGGGTCACCGTAGGCCGCGCGACCCGTCCCATCGCCCAAGGGGCCGCCATCACTACCGACAATATCGAGCACAGCACTGCCAGCACCACACCTCAGGCGAAACGCGGCAACTGGCAGGCGCCTGACGTTGCGCATTTTCAGGGTGCTACCTTCGATGGTTATCACCGCCCTGACGGCCAAGTCGGCACCGCCAACGTATGGCTTGTCGTTCCACTGGTGTTCTGTGAGAACCGTAACATTGAGGTGCTGCGCCAGTGCGTTGCCGACGCCCTGGGCGAAGACCCTTTCCGCGACTACAAGCAGCTTGCCCGTGAACTGCTGCATGGCGATGCCGGCGAGCCGTCACCGCCCCTCCGTGAACGCCTGTTTCCCAATGTCGACGGCGTACGGTTTCTAACCCATACCCTCGGCTGCGGCGGCACGGACGACGATGCCCAGGCGCTCTGCCAACTACTTGCCGGGTATATCTGCCACCCCAATGTGGCTGGCGCGACGGTACTGAGCCTTGGCTGCCAGAAAGCGCAGATCGACATGATCAAGGCAGCGGTAGAGGCGCGCGACCCCAAGGGGCTCCGTCCTGTCCACTATCTTGAGCAACAGGCAAGTCTCAGCGAGCAAGCGCTGATACGCGAATCGCTGACCACCATCTTCGACGGGCTGGCCATGGCCAACCAAGTAGAACGCACGCCCGCGCCGCTATCGAAGCTCAGGATCGGCGTGGAATGCGGTGGCTCGGATGGCTTTTCGGGGCTTTCGGCCAACCCGCTGGTCGGCGCGGTGATCGACCGCTTAGTGGCGCTGGGCGGCAGCGGTATCCTCAGCGAATTTCCGGAACTGTGTGGCGTGGAGCACGAGCTAATCGCCCGCTGCAGTGACGATGCCGTGGCCGAGCGCTTCAGCGAGCTGATGGCGGCTTATCAGCGTCACGCGGCGCTAGTTGGCGCGGATTTCTCGATGAACCCGTCGCCCGGCAACATTCGTGATGGCTTGATAACCGATGCCATGAAATCCGCGGGAGCAGCCAAGAAAGGCGGTGATAGCCCAGTGGTCGATGTGCTCGACTACACCGAGCCACAGACCCGCGCAGGGCTGAGCCTGCTGTGCACCCCAGGCAATGACGTCGAGTCCACTACTGCACTTGCCGGTTCCGGCGCCAACCTGATCATGTTTACCACGGGGCTTGGCACACCGACGGGCAACCCGGTCACGCCAGTACTTAAGATCGCCAGCAACAGCACGCTTGCCACGCGCATGAGCGACGTCATCGACTTCGATGCCGGTCCAATCATTCGCGGTGAGGTAGAGATCGGCGCGCTGGCCGATCGCTTGCTCGAGATGTGCATTGAGACAGCGTCCGGGCGTTACCGGCCGCGTGCGGTGTCGCTTGCCCAGTACGACTTCATTCCCTGGAAGCGTGGCGTGTCGCTATAGCCTCACAACACCACGGATCACTCGGGCGCCGGCGCGAGGCGCTGCTTGAGCTGCATGTAGGTGCCATAGTGACGGTCCAGATGACGTCGCATCGCCGCTTCAGCAGCGTCCGGGTCACGTGACTCAATGGCTTCGACAATTTCGGTGTGCGCGGCGGTGGCGGCCCTGCCCTCGTCTTTCTGTTGCAGCACCTGGGCACGTCGATCATCCAGCCACTCCGAAAGCGCCACATGGATGGCATCGAAAATCGGGTTTTGGCCGATGCTTGCCAGCACCCCGTGGAAGTCATTGTCGGAGCGTTTGAAGCGCGCCTCGTCGCCGATCGCGTCTCGATTGTCGGCAAGCGCCAGACGCAGCCGCGCTAGGTCTTCTTCACTGGCACTGCGCGCGGCATAGCGCGCCAGCGATATCTCGAACATAGCACGCGCTTCCTGGAAGTACTGCTGACCATCGGGTTTAGAAAGCAGTTGCCGGGTGACCCCGGAAAGCCGCGCCATCACCGCCTCGGCAGTAGGGCGAATAACCCTCGCGCGAGTACCGCTATTAATGGCAATCAAGCCAAGCTGTTGGAGGTGAAACAGCGCTTCACGTACCGCCGGCCTGCCGACACCAAACTGTTCCATCAACTCTCTTTCTGACGGCAGTTGATCATTTTCACTCAGCCGCCCCTCGAGAATCTCCGCTTCGAGCTGTTCGGCGACCTGTTCGGATAGCGTTTTACGCTCGATCCGGTATCTGCTCATAGGCAGTCACCCTTAGTTAACCTGAAATTGGCCGCCATTTTACTGCATTTCTTATCAATATCCTTCATCCAACCCTTCAATCGAGTCGAGTGAGCGGCGCTATCTGATACTTTTCAGCGATCTCGACATAGGCCAATTGATTAGCAGAATCGAGCGGGATCCCCTCTGCATCGCGTTTGGCCTGGCAGCGCCACTCCCGGTCCCCCGGCGCCATTACCCTGGCATTGGGGGAAGCGGGCTGAGCACGTAGATCAGCTAAGTAGTCAGCCATCCCCTTGGCAAACGTGCCCTCCTCTACAAACGCATCAGGTTTCATGGCGAGGAAAAAATGCCCGACGCCGCGTGGTGTCGACATATCCGGCCCGCCCATGGGAAGCAGCTTAAAGCCGTGTTGCATGCCCGACAGCGTCGAACTCAGCACCTCAACCATGCCGCCCAGTCCCGCGCCTTTAAAACCAAAGTCACTGCCGCCCAATGGCAACAGCGCGGCGATCTCACTAGGATTTCGGCTCACCTCACCGGCAGCATTGGCCGCGACTTGATCCGGCAGCTCGCGGCCAATGGCACCGTACTGCTGAACGCGATTCCAAGGAACCGAGCTAGTGGCCATATCCAGCAGGTAAGGCTGTTCGCCCGCGACAGGCGCCGCAAAAGCGATAGGATTGGTGCCGTGAAAGGGTTTAGCGCCATCGTGTAACAGCACAAAGGGGTCCGAGTTACAGAACGCCATACCGAGATACCCGCGCTCCGCTGCCGCTAATGCATAGCACCCTGCCGCCCCAAAGTGGGATGAATTACCCACCGCAACAGCCCCCATACCGACTTCCTCCGCCATCGCCAAGGCGTGCTCCATCGCTGAATAACCCGCCAAGTGCCCCAAACCATCATCGGCATCTAAAAAGCCCGTAGCCGCTAAGCGCTGATGAAAAACCATGTTAGGAGCGCCCTTGATGCGCCCGCCCTTGAGCGCCTGTAAATAGTGGGGCAGCAAGCGTAGCCCGTGGCTATCGGTACCCATTCGTGAGGCGGTGACCAGCGCGCGGGTTACTGCCTCTGCTGACGCCTGGTCAGCGCCCGCCACTGCTAGCGCTGCGCCCATAAAGCGTTCCAGATCCTCTCGATCGACGCTAAAATCCTGCTTGGGATCAGTCATAAGTTGATCTTTCCTCTCAACGGTAAAGCAGCGTGGGCAGCCACAGCGAGATGGCCGGTATGAAAGTGACCAACAACAGCGCGATCACCAGCGGCACCAGAAACGGCAGCGTGCCGCGCATGCACTTCTCGAAAGAGATGCCGGAGACCCGTGACAGCACATAAAGCACCATCCCCACTGGTGGAGTTAACAAACCAATCATCAGGTTGAGCACCATGATCACACCGAAGTGAACCGGATCGACACCGGCAGTGACCGCTACGGGCAATAACACCGGCACCAAGATGGTGATCGCCGCGATGGTCTCCATAAAGCAGCCCACCACAATCAGCACCAAATTTATGATGATCAGCGTGGCGATTGGGTTGTCAGCGAATGGCCCGAGCAGAGTCACCACGTGTTGCGTGACCTGGTTGCTGGTGAGTATCCAGGCAAATATAGAGGCACCGGCAACGATGAGCAGGATGACCGCCGTGGTCTCGATGGTTTCCATGCTGACCTTGAGCAAGCGGCGCCAAGTCAGGCTGCGATAGACGACGCCACCCAATACCAGCGCGTACACCACCGCAGCGATGGCCGCTTCTGTGGGCGTAAAGGCGCCGCTCATGATACCGCCGACGATAATGACCGGGGTTAGAAGCGATAGAAAGGCACGCTTGAAGGTATAGCCGAGCACCGGGAGTGAGAACACCGCGTCACGGGTGTAACCGCGCCGCCGAGAAATGATCGTGATCATTGCCATCAGCACTAGGCCCATCAATAGACCAGGCACCAAGCCTGCAACAAACAGCTGGCCCACTGAAACCGACGCCATCACGCCGTATATCACCATCGGCAGGCTAGGCGGAATGATGGGGCCGATAGTCGAAGACGCCGCGGTGATACCGACCGAAAACTCTTCGTCGTAACCGGCATCTTTCATGGCTTTGATTTCGATGGTACCAAGCCCACCAGCATCGGCTACCGCTGCGCCAGACATACCGGAAAAGACAATACTAGCGCCCACATTGACGTGCCCCAGGCCGCCGCGCATCCAACCCATCAGCGCCTTGGCAAAATCGAAGATACGCGAGGTAATACCGCCGTTGTTCATTAGGTTACCGGCAAGAATGAAGAACGGAATCGCCAGCAGCGGAAAACTATCGATGCCATTAATCATACGGTGCACTACCACGACATCGGGCACTCTGCCGGTCAGCAGTATATAGAGCAGGCATGAACCAGCGAGGCTAATGGCGATAGGCACCCCCATTACCAATAGCGTGAACAGCGCCGCGAACAGAAACAGTAGGTAGTGTTGTGTCACGGCCAGCGCTATGCAGCCAAGTATCGCGACCGCCGCGATCAGCGGCGCAACCATGGCGCCACTGCGCCGCATGGACAAAATGTTGGGCATGGGTGTGATCTCCGGGAGACTATCGTTTTGACGATTTATTCTTGGCTGATTTATTCTTGGCTATTAAGCAGCTCATGAGATCCCGTGCGCCAGTGTCGAATCGCTACCTGAACACCTCTCACCAGCATCAAGATGAAGCCCAACATAACCAGGTAGTAGAGCCAGCTTTTAGGAATGTCCACCGACACCATCATCGCACTGGTACGATCGGCCAGCTTGTAGGTGATCCAGATCATGATGGAGAAAAAGGCGATATTAATCAGATCCACTAGCGTCGCCATCAACCGCCCAAGCCACATCGGCATGTAGCGATAGAAGAATTCCACGGCAATGTGCGACCCCTTGCGCACGGCCATGGTGCTACCCAGAAAGCCCACCATCACTAGCAGGTAGCGCGCCATCTCTTCAGTCCAGGCGATGGAATTGCCGAGCACATAGCGACTAAAGAACTGTAGAAAGACATCCAGAGCGAGAAGCCAGAAAATTCCCAGTGTTAGGAAATCCTCAATGGCGTACTCATGGATATCGAAGGAGTCGTCGTCGAGGCCAGCGAAGCTGGTCTCGTTAGTGGCATCGTGTTGGTTCATAGAAGGTTCCCAGTCGCCCCACCCAAACTGAGGGTGGGGCGAGTCGTGGCCTACGAAAGCAGCGTCAGGATAAGAAGAGGCCTTAGAAGGACCGGCCTCCCAGCGTTATTGTCCGATGGCCTGCAGGCGATCATAGGTTTCCTGGTCCCAGGTCGCGGCCTCGCCGTTATGGGCAGGTATTGTGGCCTCGCGGAAGGGTTCAATATCCACTTCATTGACCGTCACGCCCTGTTCTTCGAACCAAGCCACCAACTCCTCCTCGGATGCCAGGATATCCTGGGTGATACGCTCGCCAGCTTCGGTGTAGACCTCACGGAAAATCTCGCGGTCTTCTTCAGAGAGCCGATTCCATAGCGGCCCACCGGCGATAGTGATCAACGAATCGGTGATGTGCCCGGTCAGGTTGATATAGTCCTGCACCTCATGAAACGCCTTGGCGCGAATGGTCGGCAGCGGATTCTCTTGGGCATCCACCACACCTTGCTGCAGTGCTAGATAAACTTCGGAGAAAGCGATCGGTGTTGGGTTGGCCCCCACCGCTTCGGGGAACATCATGTACATCGGCGCGTTCGGCGTACGGATTTTCAGGTCCTGCATATCCTCCGGCGTATTGATCGGTTCGTTGGAGGTCACGTGGCGACGACCATAGTAATTCATGGCTAGCGGTACGTTACCGGTTTCATCCTGGTAGCCCTGGGCGATTTCCTCGAACAGATCACTGTCTGCGTAGGCCTGCCAATGATCAAAATCACGGAACATATAAGGCGCGCCAGCGATGCCCACCGGGCCGTAGAAACGACCGGCGAATTGGTTGCCGGTGTAGATCAGATCAACCGTGCCAAGTTGCAGACCTTCGTTAATATCCGACTCCTTACCCAGCGACGATGCCGCGTGAACACTGATTGAGTAACGGCCGTCGGTACGTTCCTCAATTTCATCTGCTGCCCACAGTGCCCATTCATGGTAGGGCTCAGACGTCTCGTAGACGTGGGCGAAGTTGAGTTCTTCTTGCGCATGCACAGCACCAGTCACTGAGAGACCGCCAGCGATAAGTGTGGCAGTCAGCAGGTAAGGCATATTGCGGTGGTGTTGGCGTTTATGGCTCATCGTGTACTCCTCACAACCATTGGATTTGTTGTTGGTTTTTGTGATTTTCTGCGGTTTATTGTGATGTTTTGGTTATTATGTAAGCGGCGACAGCCAGCATAACTTATCGTCTAGCTGTATACGTATCATACCACCTGTTTCAAACCTAGCTGGTCGCCTGCTATCGCGCAACCATCAGATAACGATTTTCAAGCGTTCTTATTCACTTCCAGCCGTTAGCTTTGCCTGCTGATGCAGACGCACTAGCAGTTGAGGGTCGCCAAAGCCTCCCGCTTTGGTCATCACGCGCTGTCGCTTGTCACCGTTCACATACCCCAGCGCCACCCCAGACGACCACTCTGTTTCAACGCAGATATAACTCGCGCCTAGCTGAGAGAGCACCGCCATAGCGATATCCCCACCGGTTAAAAACAGCAAACTCTCCTCGTGCTTCTTCCAAGTAGTAGTAATCAACGCCACCTGGGCGGCCATCGCGTCAGCCACCTCACTCGCCGTTCGCTCTGTTTCATGGCAGCCTGGCACGACCACACAGGCACTTAACGCGTGGGTTCCGTAGGGTTTATCGGCACACGCTTCTATAACGGCTAAATCGGGTGCGCATTGGCGTAACTGCTGGAGCTGTTCTGCAGCGCGAGAACTTCTCGATCCCACCCCATAGAGCACTTTATTAACACTGAGAAGTGAGCGAAACGGCGCACCGGTAGGTCCGAAGCAGCCTTGAGCAATAGCTGCCGCCAGCCCCGCCGCACCGGCCATGGCACGGCTACTGCCGGTATTGAGGAGGCCATAAATTGCCGCGAGCTCCACGTCCCTTTCGGCATCGGCGATGCAGTCTGCGCTGGGAAGCGGTGTTATCTGCCCTGGCCGATAGCGCTGCAGGGGCAAGCCGTTGGCGGCAAAAGCTTGATCAATAGGAGCTATCATTGGCGCTGAGCGAGCATCCTGCTGGTAGTCCGTTTCAGCCAGCCGATGTCCCTCGACCCACACCTCCGCGTTGCAAACGACCCTTCCCTGAGCCGGCACCGCAGGTGCCAGTAGCAAGGGTAAACCAACCGCTTTACGCAACGCCCGGCACTCGGCAATGACCTGGCCACGCAGGGTCGAATCGACCTTCTTGAACCATTGTCTCGGGGCCGCTTGCGTCAACAGCCGAGCCGCTTCGCTTACCCGCAACGCGGCTTGCTCGGCCTGCAAGTGGCGGGATTCGGTATTGATGGCAATGACCTCTGGCCACTGCCCTTGCCACTTTTCAAGCGTCTCCACTAATGCCTCCAGGCTGATCACTACTCGGGCGTCTGCCCCGCGAGCAGCAAAGGGTGCAGTAGCATCCAGCGCTCCTGACAGGTCGTCGGCAATAATCGCCACCTGACATCCACTCATGAAACAGCGCCACTGGCTAACCGACGTGCGTAGGCAATCGCGGACGCCATATTGGTGGCGTCGGCTTTACCCTGCCAGGCGATACCAAAGGCCGTGCCATGATCCACGGAGGTACGTTGAAGCGGCAGCCCAAGACTGACATTCACCGTGGTGTCGAAGGCAATCAGCTTGACAGGGATGTGGCCTTGGTCGTGATACTGGGCAATCACTAAATCGAACTCACCTTGCGAGGCGCGGTAAAACACCGTATCCGCCGAGATAGGCCCGCTCACCGCAAAGCCACGCTCGCGCAAACGCTCCACTGCCGGGGCGATACAACGGCTATCCTCGTCGCCAAAAATCCCGCCTTCGCCGCAGTGCGGGTTGAGCCCGGCCACCGCGATACGCGGTTCACGCATGCCAAGCGCGACCAAGTGCGCATGCCCCGCTTCAACGGTGGCAATAATGCGCTCAGGCGTTACGCGATCAATCGCTTCACGCAGCGAAACATGGGTCGAGACATGCAGTGTTGAGAGTGTTTCCGATGCCAATAACATGAACGATGAGGGTGCGCCAGTAAGCGAGGCCAGCATGCCGGTATGGCCATCGTAATGGTGTCCGGCCTCATGCAGCGCTGCTTTATTAAGCGGCGCGGTGACGATTACCTGGGCCCGCTCCGCCTGTACCAGCTCAACGGCTTTCTGAACACAGCGAAACGCCATATCCCCGGCACTGGCGCTGATTTGGCCATCGGGAATTTCGACTCCCGGCGGTACTTTCACCTCGGCAACCGCCACGCTGCCTTCCTCGTGCTCAGCTTGCTCAAGGGCTGCAAACGCCAGGTCGGCGCCAATACTGGCGGTCGCGCGGCGGAATATAGCAGGATCTCCTACCACCAGCGCAGAGGCACGCTCGGCTGCCGACATAGCATTCAAAGCACGACAAATGATCTCCGGGCCGATGCCTGCAGGATCGCCCATGGTGATCGCAATTTCATAGCGCTTATGTTGGTTAGAAGTCGGGTGAGAGATTTTCATGGCATTAGCTGCCCGCCGTTAACCTCAATGATCTGACCTGTGACGTAGCCACTTAATGCATCAGTGCCAAGGAAGACATAGGCGCCGACGCATTCCTCCGCTGTACCTAAGCGCCCCATGGGTATTGAGGCACAAGCGGCAGTTAAATGTGCTTCGTTTGAATGCCGCACATGGAAGTCGGTCGCAATGGTGCCCGGCGCCACGGCATTGACGCGTATATTATCGCCCGCCAATTCTTTGGCCATATTGCGTGTCACCGTACTCACAAAGCCTTTTGCCGAGGCGTATAATCCACCCCCTGCTCCCCCACCGTTGCGTGCGGCGATTGAGGTGGTGTGAATAATATTGCCGCCTCCCCCACGGCGGAAATGGGGTAGCGCCGCCCGGCTGGCCATAATTACTGAACGTACATTGAGATCCATGACCCGGTCGTACTGGTCATCATCCATCGCATCGAGGCCAACCCGCCCCAACATGTCACCAGCGTTATTGATCAGCAGATCCAAACCGCCCAAGCGTTCGGCAGCCTCATCGACCAGCCGCCGGGCCTCATTGGAATGACTGACGTCTGCTTTTAAAGTGAAAGCCTCTCCACCGGCATCACGAACGGCCTGGGCCACCGCTTCGGCGGGCGCTTCACTGCTGTAATAGTGCACCGCCACATGAGCGCCCAGCACGCCCAGTTGTTTAGCAACCGCCGCACCGATCCCCCGGCTGGCACCGGTAATAAGCACTCGCTTTCCTTTCCACTCGTCTAACATGCAACACTCCTTAACGTTTTTTTGTTGTTGAAGCCCGAGGCAACACTTCGCACGACTTTGCCGCTTTAACTATCGACCCGAAATAGCGCAGTGCGCTAGAGTGAGCATAGAACTGGCATACCTGTCATACAACAGCATATCCATAACATGATAGGCGATGACGCACCAATCGCCAGCCGCACATCATTTGTTAACAACTACTGTGAACGACTACCGGAGACGCACGTGCAACCACTTTCTCTGACGGACACGCTTCCCGCTGACTTGGATAAAGCGCTACTGGTGGGCCGCGTATGGCTGGAAGGCCCGCACCCCGGGCCTGCGCTGATTACCGTGCAAAACGGCCAGGTGTTCGACATCACCGCCTTTGGCCCAACCATGGCTGACCTACTGGAACGCGACGATGTACAGGAGGTGGTACGGCGTGCAGAAGGCCCTAACCTGGGCAGTATCGAGGCACTGCTGGCAAACTCGCAGTTGCCCCAGCCACAGGCACCCTACCTGCTCGCCCCCTGCGACGTGCAGGCTATCAAGGCGTGCGGGGTGACCTTTGCCGTTAGCCTGTTAGAGCGTGTGATCGAAGAGCAAGCGGGCGGCGATCCGGCTCGTGCCGCCGCCCTGCGTGATGATTTCCAAGCTCTGATTGGCAGTGACCTTTCCAAAATCAAGCCCGGCTCTGACGAAGCGATGTCGCTTAAAAAAGCGCTTCAGGCACGTGGCGGCTGGTCACAATATATGGAAGTCGGCATCGGTCCCGATGCCGAAGTATTCACCAAAGCCCAGCCGCTGTCATCGGTGGGCTTTGGCACACCGGTGGGCTTGCATCCGTCCTCACAGTGGAACAACCCCGAGCCGGAAATTGTTCTAGCGGTGGACAGCCGCGGCCAAGTGCGCGGCGCCACCCTAGGCAACGACGTTAATCTGCGCGATGTGGAAGGACGTAGTGCCCTACTGCTCGGCAAGGCGAAAGATAACAACGCCTCCTGCTCACTTGGCCCGTTCATCCGCCTGTTTGATGACCATTTTGACATCGAGAGCGTGCGCAACTGCCAGGTATCGCTGCGCATTGAAGGTGAGGATGACAACTTCCTGCTCCAGGGCGAAAGCGACATGCGCGAGATCAGCCGCGACCCGCTGGATTTGGTGCACCAGACCATCGGCGACCACCATCAATATCCCGACGGTTTTATGTTATTCCTCGGCACCATGTTCTCGCCCATTCAGGATCGCGACGGTAAAGGACAGGGCTTCACCCACCATCTCGGTGATCGTGTCACCATCGCCACGCCAGCGCTCGGCGCTTTGGTCAATCGGGTAGGCAGAAGCGACCAGTTGCCGCCCTGGACCTACGGCATTCGCGAACTAATGCGCCATATAGCGCGTCGCTAATCGTTATCCCACACCACCTGCCAAGGAGAGCACAATGACAACAATCACTCGAGTTGATATTCAGGATATCCGTTTTCCCACCTCGCGCTCGCTGGATGGCTCGGATGCCATGAATGCCGCACCGGACTACTCCGCCGCTTACGTCATCCTGCATACCGATGACGGTAGCCCCGAGGGACACGGGTTAACCTTTACGATCGGACGCGGCAACGAGATTGTGGTCACCGCCATCCGGTCGCTGGTGCCACTGATTGAGGGTCGCTCGCTGACATCTATCACCGACAACATGGGCACGTTCTGGCGGGAAATGACCGGCGACAGCCAGCTCCGCTGGATTGGCCCCGATAAAGGCGCGATTCACCTAGCCACCGCCGCCATCGTCAACGCCGTATGGGATATGTGGGCAAAAAACGAAGGCAAGCCGGTGTGGAAATTGCTGGTGGATATGACGCCCGAACAGTTGGTGCGCTGCCTCGATTTCCGCTTCGTCACCGATGCGCTAACCCCGGAAGAGGCGATTTGCCTGCTGCGCCGCCAGGCCCCCGGCAAAGCGGCCCGGGAAGCCGAAATGCGTCGTGACGGCTACCCCGCCTACACCACTTCTGCAGGCTGGTTGGGTTATAGCGACGAAAAAGTGCGCCGGTTGGCCCAGGAATCCCTTGCCGAAGGCTGGACCCACTTTAAGCAAAAGATTGGCGACGACACCGAAGAAGATGCCCGCCGTGCGGCGATGTTGCGCGAAGAGATAGGCTGGGACAACGTGCTGATGATGGACGCCAACCAAGTGTGGGAAGTCGATGAGACGATCACCAAAATGCGCCGACTGGCTGAGTTCGATCCGCTGTGGATTGAAGAGCCCACCAGCCCTGACGATATTCTCGGCCACGCCGAAATTCGCCACCGCGTTGCGCCGATTGGCGTCGCCACTGGCGAGCACTGCCAGAACAAAGTGATGTTTAAGCAGTTCTTCCAGGCGGATGCCATCGACTACTGCCAGCTCGATGCGGCGCGTTTGGGCGGGCTTAATGAAGTCATTTTGGTGGTGCTGATGGCGGCCAAATTCGGCGTGCCTATTTGTCCCCATGGCGGCGGCGTCGGGCTATGCGAGTACACCCAGCATATCTCCCTGTTCGACTATATTGCAGTATCCGGCAGCCTTGAGGGGCGCGTATTGGAATACGTCGACCATCTTCATGAACACTTTATCGACCCGGTCGTGATACACCGTGGCCGCTACCAAGTCCCTGACGCGCCGGGTTACAGTATTGCCATGTACCCAGAGTCCCAAGTTCAGCACCGCTTCCCGGAAGGTGCTGCTTGGCAGGAAGAGGCCTAATGACAGACACCATTTCCTTTTTAAATGAACTCACCAGCCTGCTCGGTGAGCGCGGGCTCATCCGTGAGCCCGACGCCATGGCACGTTACACCAGTGACTGGGCAGGCGATACGCTGGGCATGCCGCTAGCCGTGGCACGGCCAGCGAATACGCAAGAAGTCGCCGAGATTGCCAAGCGCTGCTATGAGCACGGAGTCGCAATGACACCTCAGGGCGGCCACAGCGGTTTGGTGGCAGGTGCCTTGCCCGCCGCACACGGCCAGGAATTGGTCATTAGCCTGGAGCGCTTGAATAACGTACGCGCCATTGACCCGATTAATTTCACTATGACGGTAGACGCCGGCTGTATCCTTGAGAACGTCAAGCTGGCCGCTGCTGAGCAGGACTGCGATTTTCCGCTATCGTTAGGCGCCCAGGGCAGTTGCCAGATCGGCGGCAATATTGCCACCAATGCGGGTGGGCTTAACGTGCTGCGCTACGGCATGATGCGCGAACTGGTGCTGGGCCTTGAAGTGGTGCTCCCCGACGGGCGCATCTGGGAAAGCCTTAATGCATTGCATAAAGACAACCGTGGCTACGATCTTCAACAGCTATTTCTGGGCAGTGAAGGCACTTTGGGCATTGTCACCGGCGCCGTACTCAAACTTTCACCGCGGCCTACCCAAAACCGCACTGCGCTGCTGGGTCTGCCCTCCGTTCAGGCGGTGATTGATCTATATAGTTTGGCGCGACGCGACTGTTGCGACTTACTGACGGCCTTCGAGCTGATCCCTCGTCGCTGCATTGAACTGGCGATCGAAGCGACTCCCGAGCTAAGCGACCCATTGGATAGCGCCTACCCCTGGTACGTGCTGATGGAGGTGGCGGCGACAGGACCGATAGATTTGGGTTCAATGTTGGAACAACTGCTGGAAACCGGCATGGAACGTGAACTGGTGCTGGATGGTGCGCTGGCGTCGAGCGACACCCAGTCGGCCCAGCTGTGGCAGTTCCGCGAGAGCATGCTGGAGGGCCAACGGCGGCGCGGCGAGCATTTGCGCACCGATATCTCGGTACCCATCTCATCGCTTCCCGACTTCGTTAGCCGGGCCAGTGACGTCGTTATGGCGGCGTCACCTGAGTGCGAGATCATTGCCTACGGACACGTGGGCGACGGCAATCTGCATTTCAATATTCTGCCGCCCCTATCCATGGCAGATAGCGATAAGAAAGCCCACCTGCACGACCTGGAGGAGCGGCTGTTTGAGGTGCTTGACGACGTCAACGGCAGTATCAGCGCCGAACACGGCATTGGTCGTACCAAACAAGCACCTTACCTGGCACGGCTATCGCCTATTGAGCGGGAACTGATCAGTGGCATTAAAGCGTTGTTCGACCCCAAGGGGCTGATGAATCCAGGCAGGATATTGCCTGCAAAGCAGTAACAGCAACGCCCATCTGCCCCGCGGGAACACCCGGCGGGGCTTCTCCATCAGGCAACTAGCTAGATCAATAACCCATGATATCCGGCAGCCATGTAGCCAGCCCCGGCAGGGCAATCAACAGCAAAATGGTGGCAATGATCGGCAGCAGGAACGGCAGTATCGCGGTCACCACTTGGCCATAACGCAGCCGGGTAATGCCCACCATCAGGAACAACACCGTGCCGAACGGTGGCGTAATCACCCCCACCGATAGCGTGATCACCATCACAATACCGAAGTGCACCGGGTCCAGTCCGGCGCTGAGCGCCGCTGGCACCACAATCGGCGTAAAAATCAGAATGCTTTCGATCACCGACATAAAGCAACCGATCAGCAGGAAGAACAGCGCAAAACAGAGCAGGAGTGCAAACATCGGCATATCGATGCTGGCGACCTGGCCCGCTAACGCCTGAGGAATACCCATGCGTACCAGTATCCAGCCATAGAAGCTGGAGACCGCGATAATCAGCAGAATGACCGCACTGAACATCAGGGTGCGACGAAAGGCGTTGAAGAGGTCCCGCCAATTCAGGTCACGATACACCAAGCCGCCCAGAATCACCGCGTAAAGCGATGCAATGGCGCCGGCTTCCGTCGGGGTAAAAAAACCGCCCCAGATACCGCCAACGATAATCGCTGGCATCATCAGTGGCAGAATGGCACGCTTGCCGGTGCGGACAACTTCGCAGGCATCAAAAGGCGTGGGTTTAGGCATCACCACCCGGCCACTGGCAGATAACAATACGGTCATGCCCATTAGTAGCAGCGCCATCAAGATACCCGGCAGCAGCCCGGCCATGAACAGTCCGCCAATACTCACATTGGCCAGCCAGCCATAAACCACAAGCGCAATACTGGGCGGCAGAATTGGCCCGATCACGCTGGAGGCTGCAGTGATACCGGTTGAGTAACCCAATTCGTAGCCGCGCTCTTTCATGGCCTTGATTTCAATACTGCCCAGCCCGGCAGCGTCGGCCACTGCAGTGCCCGACATCGTGGCGAAAATGGAGCTGGCCACCACGTTGGCATGACCCAGGCCACCCTTGGTAAAGCCCACCAGCGCGGTGGCAAAGTCAAAAATCCGCGTGGTGGTGGAGCCAATATTCATGATATTGGCGGCCAGAATAAACAGCGGAATCGCCAGCAGCGTAAAGTTATTGAGGGTCTGCACCATGCGCAGCGGGAGTAACTCAACGGGCAGCCCGCCGGTGCCGGTCGCCACCAAGGCGATAAAGGAGGTCACGCCAATGGCGACCACCACGGGCATGCCAATGGCCATCAGTACTAATAGGCCACCGACGAAAATCAGTAGTTCGGTCATGGTTGAGAGACCTCTTCTTCATGGGACGTTTCCAACCACGCCACCGGGCCGCGCAGCGTTTGCCAAAGGGCAATCAGCGCCATGCCCACAAAGCTAAAAAAGATGCCGTAATAGAGGTAGCTGAAACTGATACTTAACGAGACGGTTTTATTGTTAGCGCTCATATCTGACATGATCCAAGCCCCCCAGGCGGCCAGTGCAAAAAAGCCGCAGGAGATCAGCGCGGTGAGCCGGTACTGGATATTTTTACCCAGCCCGGAAAGCTTATGGCTGAACAAATCGACCACCAGATGCTCGCTGCGTACCCAGGCAGATAGCGACCCGAAGCCAATCGCGTAAATCGCCAGCATAGACGCCACTTCTTCGGTCCAGGGCATTCCCAGCCCCAGCAGGTCGCGGGCAATCACGGCCGCCACGATCAGCAGCAGAATGGCGGCCATCAGCGCCACGCCCACCCCATCGCACAGGCGTGTAACGCCGCGCAGCGTATAGAAAGCAATTCGATCCGGCCCCTTATTGGGCGCTACCGCGTCTTCCACAGGAGAACTCCTTACCCTGACGTCTTCTTGGTCGTTTATGAAAACTTATTGATCTTGAAAACCTATTGATCTTGAAAACTTAGTGATCTTGAAAGCTTAAGTGACAAGAAAAACAACGACGGCCCAATGGGCCGTCGCGATGGCTTTCCGATGCGTGTTATTCGCTGTCGTTACCCAGCGCATCTTCACGAACGCCCTCGGCCATGTCGGCCATTACACGATCAATAGCCGGTAATGCCGCCTCGCGGAAAGGTGCAACATCCGGCTCGATGACGGTCATGCCTTCATCCTGCAGCGCTTGCAGATAGAAATCATCGAGTTCGCGTTCTTGCTCTGACCCGTACTGGCGAGCCACCTCAATGGCCTCTTCGATCAGCGCTTGATCTTCCTCTTCCAAGCCATCCCACCAGCGAGCACTGGCCACCCAGCTCCACGGGAACTGCACGTGGCTGGTCATGATCAGGTAGTCCTGCACTTCCCATAGGCGCCGGGTATAGGGGGAGGAGAGCGAGTTTTCATGGCCATCGACCTGGCCGGTCTGCATGGCGAGATAAATCTCTGGCGCGGGTACGTTGACTACCTGCGCACCAATCTCCTCCCACACTTCCAACCATACCGGCAGCGAAGGTAGGCGCAGGCGGAAGCCATCCAGATCCGCCGGGGTGTGTATCTCCTTGTTAGCTGTCATGTGGCGGGGGCCGCGGTGCTGCAAACCAAAATACTTCAAACCGCCCTGGCTTTCGGCTTTCTCAACCAGCGCTTGGCCGGAAGGACTCTCCATATAGGCGTCGACTTCGTCCCAGGTGGTGAATACAAAGGGCACCGTAATGGCGTCATATTCAGGCGCATACTGTTGGCGCCAGTTACCACCGGTCAAGGAGAGCTGGGTTTGGCCCAGATTAAGCAGCTCCAACACGGCATTCTCACCGCCCAAAGAACCCGCTAAAAAGGGGCGAACTTCAAAGCGTCCTGGGGCCTGCTCTTCTAGATATTCAGCAAAGCGTTCCACCGCGGCGCTTTCCGAGCCGCCTTCGCTCATGGTGTTGTTGACTTGAATTTCGATGGGGTTAGCCAGGACGAACGGCGCCGTCGTTAGCATTCCTAGGGTAGCCAGCGTGGCAAGCAATTGTTTCCGCATGGGATCACTCTCTACGGTTGTCGTTGTTGGGTGTGGTGCCTGGGTAGCTCCTGTCGGCAAGAGCTGATGTCGCTTGTCTGATCTTGAAACAAGCCGCCGAAGGGCTCAAATCGACGTTCAAGAAGGATGACTTCGTCAAATACGATGGCTAGAAACGCCGACATGACGCGCGTTTTGACCGAGGCACTTGCGGTCATACGACCAAAGGTGAATGACTGGCCGCCTTCAAAGCTCTCTTTAAAGGCCGTGTTGACGCGCTTCAGCGGCAAGCTTCAGCGCCGCCATTTAAGGCATGGTGCCACCCTGGTTATTTAACAGCTTTCACGAAGCGCGAAGTCATGTGCAGGCTTTTGCCGCTAGCGCTCATCTGTTTTCTGGGTGAGGTGGTCGACCAGATGCCGCGCCGTCACGTGTAGCGAGGCGTAGCGGCGCATGCCAATCACCAACTCGCGCTGAGCCCACGGGTCGCTGAGTGGAATGCTTTTGAGCTGCAGGTCGCCCAGGTCACGGTAGATGGTTTGCTCAGGCAGTACGCCAACGCCCATGCCGTGGTGAATCATCCGGCAAATAGCATCGAAACTGCGCACCTGAATGCGCATACGCAGCGCTTTACCCGCTAGGTTGGCCTGTTCATTCAACAGTGATTGCAGCGAGGCATCCTGCTGTAAGCCGATAAAATCGAAGGCCAGCGCTTCGTTAAAAGCGATGCTTTCACGCTCAGCCAAGGGGTGATCAATGGGCGTCATCAACACGAGACGGTCATGTCGATAAGAGAGCTGCTGAAGGTCTGGCGCGGGCACGTGCCCAGCGAAAATGCCGATATCGGTCAACCCATCGCGCACGGCGGCAATGATTTCGCTACTGACCCGTTCCTGCAGATCAATCTTTATTTCAGGATAGAGGCGGGAAAAGGCGCTGAGATCCTGAGGGAGAAAAGCGATGATCGCGGAGGTATTGGAGTGAATACGCACGTGGCCTCGCACCCCCTCGCCATACTCACTGAGCTCGGCATGCAGGCGCTCAATATTGTCCAAAATACGCCTAGCATGGTGCAAAAATGCCTGCCCGGCGGGCGTCAGCTCAACACCGCGCGGGCGACGATACAGCAGCGTGGTACCTACCAGCGCCTCTAGATCACTGATCCGCTTGCTCACCGCGGCGAGCGCTAAATGCTCACGCTCAGCGGCGGCGGTCAGACGCCCCTCATCTGCCACGGAGATAAACAGCTTTAGAGTGACGAAATCGAAGCGGCGCATGACACATGACTCCCGTAAAACAAGCGCATTATGCTAACGCACCCCTTCGCTAACCACGAACCCTTTGTTACCGATTGCCTAATTGTCGGCCTGTAGTGGCTCACGCATGCTGAACATCAATGATGATAACGACAACTAGAGGAAAGCCTAGATGAACGCTACCGAAGCCCGCCAGCTTCCGCTAAAGGGCTTAAAAGTGCTTGAGCTTGGCCAACTGATTGCAGGGCCTTTCGCCACCAAACTGCTGGGGGAATTCGGTGCCGATGTGATCAAAATCGAACCGCCAGGCACCGGCGATCCACTTCGCAAATGGCGAATGATAGAGGATGGCACCTCGCTGTGGTGGCACGTGCAGACCCGCAACAAGCGCTCGGTGGCACTGGATATGCGCAGTGAAGAGGGTCAAGGCCTGGTACGCCAACTCGCCACCGAGGCTGACGTGGTGGTGGAAAATTTCCGCCCCGGTACGCTGGATAACTGGGGGTTGGGCTGGGAAGTGCTTTCAGCACTCAATCCACGGCTGATCATGGTGCATATTTCCGGCTACGGGCAAACAGGGCCGTATCGCGATAAGCCCGGTTTTGGCGTGATTGGCGAAGCCATGGGTGGGCTGCGTTATCTCACCGGCCAGCCGGGAGAGCCTTCGGTGCGCGTGGGTGTCAGTATAGGTGACTCGCTTTCCGCACTTTATGCCGTCATCGGTACGCTGCTGGCGCTTCAAGAGCGTAACCGCAGCGGCCTGGGCCAGGAGATCGACGTCGCGCTGTATGAGTCGGTGTTTGCGATGATGGAGAGCCTGCTGCCGGAATTTGATGCCAGCGGCCAGGTTCGTGAACCCAGCGGCAGTGCCCTGCCTGGTATCACCCCTTCCAACGCCTACCGCTGCCAAGGCGGTGATTACGTACTGATTGCAGGCAATGGCGACAGTATCTTCAAGCGCTTGATGGGCGTGATAGGCCGTGACGACCTCGCCAACGACCCGGCCCTGGCCCATAACGATGGACGCAGCCAGCATGCCGATAGGATCGATACCGCGATTCAAAGGTGGACCGAAGAGCGGCCACGGGATGCCATTTTACAGGCACTGGATGACGCCCGCGTGCCCGCAGGCTACCCCTATACCGCGAAAGATATCGCCTTTGATCCTCACTACCTGGCGCGGGAAATGATTCAAACCTTTACACGCCCCAACGGTAAACCGCTTAAAGTACCCGGCGTACTGCCCAAGCTTAGCGCTACCCCAGGGCGAATCGGCGACGGCGGCCCCACCCTTGGCCAGCATACCGACGACGTGTTGGATGAGCTGGGCATCGATCACGAAACCCGCGCCAAGCTTCGCCAAGCGGGCATTATTTGGGGACTGCACTATGCATAAGCCAATGAGCCAACCATCGCCCTGCCCTACAATAATCGAAATCAACGAAGTCGCTCCCCGGGACGGCCTGCAGATTGAAGCGCGGTTTGTACCAACGGAAGAAAAGATCCGCTGGATCGATGCGCTCTCCTCCACCGGCCTGCGCCGCATCGAAGCAACCTCGTTCACCTCACCCAAAGCGATCCCCAACCTGCGTGATGCCGCCGACGTAGTCACCGGCATTCAGCGCCGGAAAGGCGTCGATATCACCGTACTGGTGCCCAACGTGAAAGGCACCGAGCGGGCGCTCGCCTGCCAGGTGGACGAGATCAATCTGGTGATGTCAGCCAGCAATAGCCACGGCCTGGCCAATCTGCGCATGACGCCGGAGCAGTCCCTTGAGCAGTTCGCGGTGATTTTGGATGTTAGTAAAGATAGCGGCGTGTTTATCAACGCCTCTCTCTCGACTGCCTTTGGCTGCCCTTTTGAAGGTGACGTCCCTGAAGCGCGGGTGCTGGAACTGGTTGAAAAGCTGATTGGCCTTGGCATTCAGGGCGTCACACTCTGCGATACCACCGGCATGGCCAACCCTGCACAGGTGAAGAGCCTGTGCGAAGCAGTGCTTGAGCGCTGGCCGGACACGCCGTTCACGCTGCACTTTCACAACACGCGCGGGATGGGCTTAGCCAACGCGCTAGCCGCTTGGCAGGCGGGTATCATACGCTTTGATGCCTCATTAGGCGGGCTGGGCGGCTGTCCTTTCGCCCCAGGGGCAACGGGCAATGTGTGTACCGAGGACCTAGTGCATATGTTTGAGGCCATGGGTGTCGATACCGGCGTCGACCTGGATGCACTGCTGGAAGTCGCCGCCACCCTCCCCGACCTGATCGGCCACGATGTGCCGGGGCAGGTGGTCAAAGCCGGGAAGTCGACCCGGCGTTATGCGATGCCAGTACGCGAATCTTAAGCTGGCCCAATCACATGCTTCACTTCAAGATAAGCGCTTAGCCCCCAGGGCCCCAATTCACGCCCAATGCCACTGCGCTTGAAGCCGCCCCAGGCGGTTTCAGGCAGTACCAGTTGCTCGCTGTTGTACCAGATGCTACCGGCTTTAAGCTGACGGCCAATGCGCTTGGCACGCTCTGGGTCTCCGCCAATGACTGTTGCTGCCAGGCCAAAGCTACTGTCGTTGGCGAGCTGAATGGCTTCGGCTTCGCTTGTCACGCTGCGGCCGCAGAGCACCGGGCCAAAAATCTCCTCTTTCCACAGGCGGCTCTCCACCGGCACATCGCGGTAAAGCGTGGGTGCCAGGAAATAGCCTTTTTCGGGTAGCGTGCGATGTTTTGCATCGCGCACCACTGTCAGCCCTTCCTGCTCGGCAAGATCCAGATAGCGTTGCACGGCGTCGCGCTGTTTGGCGCTGGTCAGCGGGCCTAAGTCGGTGCCTTCGGCAAGCGGGTCGCCTAGCGTTAACGCATCCATACGCTCGGCAAGTTCGGCATAGAGCGCTTCCGCTACATCTTCGTGTACCAATAGGCGCGAGGTGGCAGAGCAGATTTGCCCGGCATTAAAGTAAATGCCCGCCATTACCCAGTCAGCGGCTTGGGCAGGGTCGGCATCTTCCATCACCAGAATGGGGGATTTGCCACCTAGCTCCAGCGATACGCTCGCGGTGCGGGCGCTGGCCGCCTGCATGACCGCTTCGCCCACGCGATTACTGCCGGTAAAGGAGATTTTATCTACGCCAGGGTGATTGGTGAGCGGTGCACCGATCCCCTCACCGTCGCCGTTGAGCAAGTTGAGTACACCTGCGGGCAGGCCAATTTCGAGAGCGATGTCTGCCAGCACTAACTCAGGGAGCGGTGTCACTTCGGAGGGTTTAAGCACAGCGGTACAGCCAGCGGCCAAAGCGGGGGCTAGCTTCCAGGCGCTGGTGACGAGGGGGAAATTCCACGGCGCAATCAGCCCCACTACGCCCACGGGGTCGTGATAAGTGAGAGCTTCAACACCCTCCATTTCAACACTGACTAACTCACCCTGGCGAGCATCCAGCGCTTTAGCCTGTTTGGCGTAGTAGTGGTAGCAGGCAATGGCATCCTCTAGATCGATCTCCGCCTCCGCTAACGGCTTGCCATTGTTGGTCGCCGACAGCGTGGTAATCGAATCACGGCGGGCTTCCAGTGCATCGGCGAAGCCTTCCAAATACTTTGCACGTGCGGCGCCACCCAACGCCTGCCACTCAGGCTGCGCCTGCTGGGCGGCTTGTACCGCTGCATCGACGTCGGCCGCATCCCCGGCGGTTACTTGGGCAATACGCTCTTCACGGTAAGGGTTCATCACATCGAGCAGGCGCGTGCCGTTTGAGGGCACCCATTGGTTGTTGATGAACTGTTTATCAAGCAGAGAAGCGTGTTCTATTTTAGATGTCGTAGACACGATTAAGGCTCCTTAAAGCTCGTGTTGGCGAAGCCAATCATCAATAAGTTGGCGTAAATGCTGGCCGCTAAAACTGGGAAAATGGCCCCCATGGACGGTACGAACCGGCAACTGGCGTAGCCGGCGCATACTGGCGGCATAATCAGCGATGTCGCTGTGCCACAGATCTTCAATGAGTGGGCCATCGTAAATCAGGTCACCGGAGATAAGTGTTTGGGTTTTCGTCTCCCACAGCGCAATACCACCTGGGGAGTGGCCAGGCGTATGAATAACTTCCCACTGGCGGTTCCCTAAATCCAGTATCTCGCCATCCTTTAGCGGAGATACCATTTGCGGCGCCTGAATACGGTAACGATCATGTGAATAGGGTGCTGGGGGTAGCGCCTCAAACATATCATCGCTGAGAAACTGGTCTGCCAATGTGCGCGTGTTGTCAGGCGAGGTCAGAATGTCCGCCTCGGCAGCATGCACGTGACAGCAGCCAAACTCATGAGCCGCACCGATATGATCAAAGTGGGTATGACTGGCGACCGCCAAAAGATTACGTTCGCTCAGTAGTGCCACCTGCTCACGCAGCGGCACCGCCCCCAAGCCAAAATCCACTACCATGCCGCGCTTGCTGCCCTGAACATGCCAGATATTGCAGCGGTAAAACGGTTTGATCCACGGCTCATCCACTAGGGTGATACCGTCCGCCTTAGGGGTGGTGCGGTACCATTGTTTTTCGTTAATACGTCGAAGGCTCATGCAGCCACCCGCTTCCCGGCCACTGCCTTACTGACCACGAAATAGAGAGCACCAGTGATTACGAATACCGGCAGCGACGCACCAAAATCCAACGGCGCGACCCAATTCCAGTAGTAAGCCAGCAACGCGCCTATCCCGTAGCTGCCCAGCGCCAGCCAGTTGAAGGCGGGAAGGCTATGTTCAGCCTGGATCAGCTGTGCCGAGGTATAGCGCTGGCGACCCAGCAGGTAGTAATCCACGATCATCAGGGAAAAGGCCGGGATAAAGACGCTGCCGATAATCAACAGGAAGGTCTGGAACTGGTCAAGAATGCCGGGAATCAGCGCGCCTACCACTGACACCACGCCGATGATCAACGCCGGTTTCCAGAACGGTACTTTGGGACGTACGCTCATGAATGAAAGCGTCGCGCTGTAGACGCACATCACGTTGGTGGTCAGTACCGAGAAGAAAATCACCAGGGCGGCGGGCAGGCCAAACCCGAAGCCGCTGAGCAGGGTCGTCGGGTCGTAGGTGGGCTCCATACCCACGCTGATTGACAGCGCTGACACCGTGGCGCCAAGGCCCATCGCTACCAGCGTTGCCACCACGTAGCCGCCCCAAGTGCCCACAACGGCTGCTTTTAGCGAGCGGCAATGACGATTGTAGTCCGCCGCCAATGGTATCCAGGAAAACGCCGTTGCGACCACGATATCGAACACCACGCCGCCGCCCAACACGCCTTCGGGCTCCAACTGGGTGATGCTCGGCAGATCGTAATGGCGATTGAGCGCGAACAGCACCACCGCCGAAAGCCCCAGCATCAGCAAGGCCGCTATCTTCTCGACTTTCTCGATCCCCAGGTGACCGCGGAGGGCAATCAGCACCACCAGGGATTCACAGATGACCGTGAAGAGCGCCACATTGGAGTAACCGGTCAGGCTTTCCACGGCGTAGTCCAGACTCATGCCGGCGAGCAGCGCCTGGATCCAGCTCCAGGCAATCAGCGCCAACAGATTCACCCAGGCGGGGAAATTAGCCCCTTTTCTGCCGAAAGTGCCTCGCGCCAGTACCATGGTGGTCATGCCGGTTTGCTGTCCCATCACCCCGATCAATACCAGCGGAATGATACCGATCGCCGATCCAATCAAGATCAGCAGCATCGCATGCTGAAAGGTCAGGTCCGGAACTAAAAACATGCCGGTTAAGGTGGTGGTAACCACTACATTGGCGCCAAGCCAGAGTGCAAAGGTTCCCGGTAGACCAAGGCTATGTTCAACATCGTCGGCAGATAGTGTGTCCTGGCCGAGCACATGGTTATTCTTCATTGTTATCTCCTGGTGACATCAGGTTTTTCTGCCAGGCAGCGGCATCAATTTCGATCAGTAGCGGACCGTTGGGCTCGCGGTTGTCGAGCGCGTTGGCAAGTTCGGCGGGGCTCTCCACCAGCATGCCGGGGCAGCCAAACCCTTCGGCCAGGGTGAGGAAGTTGGGCGCCTGAATATCTACCCCTAAGCGCGCTACGCCGTTGGCGTCCATGTAGCGGCGAATCTCTTCGTAACCGGCGTTGTGCCACAAAACGATCACCACTGGCAGCCGGGCTTCCACGGCGGTGGCGATTTCCGACAGCGTGAACATCACACCACCATCTCCTACCAGCGCCACCACCGGCAGGTCAGGCCGCGCCAACTGTGCTCCCAATGCCGCGGGCAACCCGTAACCCAAAGTGCCGTAACCGGTAGAGGCATTGAAGTAGCGGCGTGGTACAGGCTGGCTGACCAGGTGGTTACCGGCATACACCGGCGCGGTGGAGTCGCCTACCAGAATCGCCTCCGGCAGATAGTCGGCCAGGATTTTATAAAGCGGCACGAAATCGCTAAACGCCGGATCGTTTGCTAGATCCAGTGCGCTCAGAGCGGCGGCGGTTCGCTCGGCGCCTTGACGCTTCAGCGGCGCCGAAAAATGCACCAGCAAAAGCTCCAAGCTGCGCCCGGCATCGCCCACCAGGCCCAACGTGGTGCGCTGATTGCGTACCAACTGTTCAGGATCAAGATCAATCCGAATCAGCGTACCGTTGAGGTGAAAACCGTCGTCAAAAACGACGTCGTAGTCGGTTTCACCCAGTTCGGTCCCTATCGCTAGAATGACATCCGCCTTGGCGGCAAGCTCTCTTACTGCAGGCAGCGCAGCATTGGCGCCTAAGTCCATCGGGTGATCACGACCAAGCAGCCCCTTGGCGTTGATGGTTGTCACCGTGGGTGCATCCAGTTGCTCAACTAATGCTCTTGCGGCTTCCGGCGCTGAAACGCAGCCGCCGCCCAATAGCACCAGGGGCTGCTTCGCTGCTCTTAGTAAGCGTGCAGCCTCAGCCAAGCCTTCTGGATCGGGCGCCGCGCGGTAAAGCGTGGGCGCTTGCCAACTAACCGGAGCGCTGACCGGCGCATTGAACAGATCGATGGGGATTTCAATATGCACCGGGCCTGGGCGCGCGCCGTTGAAAACGGCAAAGGCGCGGGCCAGTACCTCGGGTAGCGTGCTGGCATCCAGCAGCGTGTGGCTAAAACGCGCCACGCCGCTGATTATCTGCTGTTGGCTGGGCAGTTCGTGCAGCCGCCCTTGCCCCAAGCCCAAGGTATCGCGGCGGTTCACGCTAGAAATCACCAGCATCGGTATGGAGTCCGCCAGGGCTTGGCCCATGGCGGTGGCAATGTTGGTCATGCCTGGGCCGGTGATAATCAGGCACACCCCCGGTTGGCCGCTGGCGCGGGCATAGCCGTCGGCCATAAACCCTGCGCCCTGTTCATGGCGCGGGGTTATATGCTGCACATCGCTGCCTTCCAGCCCGCGATAAAGTTCGACCGTATGCACGCCGGGAATGCCGAACAGCGACCGCACGCCGTAAGTATCGCGCAGCAGGTGAATCAACAGTTCGGCGCAGGTCATTGTCTTTGACTCTTTCATGCATGGCCCCTTAGAAGAAAAACGTGTGGGCCATAAAGGCGATGATCGGCAGCGTAATCGCAGTACGCAGCAGAAAGATGGCGACCAGTTCCCAGAGCTTGATGGGAATTTTCGACTTGAGCAGCAGCGCGCCGATTTCAGACATATAAATCAGCTGAGTAAGCGACAGACAGGCAATCACAAAGCGGGTGAGCTCGCTTTCGATATTGGTCGCCAGCACCGCGGGCAGAAACATATCGGCAAAGCCCACCAGGGTGGCGGGCGCTGCCGCCTCTGCCTCTGGAATACGCAGCAGTTCCAGCACCGGTACCATCGGGTAAGAGAGCCATGTAAATAGCGGGGTGAACTCCGCCAGAATGAGCGCCACCGTGCCAATGGCAAATACCAGAGGCAACAGCGCAAGGAAAATATCCATGACGTTGATCAGTGCCAGGCGCGCCAGTTCACGAGGGCCGGGAGCTCCAGCGGCGCGATTGGTGGCTTGAATCAAGCTGTAACGAAACAGGCCCACTTTTTCAGTGCGTTCTTCACTCAACTGGCAGCCCACGGGCTCGTAGTAGTCATTGGATTTGCGCGACAGCGGCGGTAGGCGCGGCACAATCACCGCCGCGATCAAGCCGGAAACCACCACCGTAAAGTAGAACTGCACAAACAGGTGGTTGATATCGACGAAGCTGGTGACGAGCAGCGCAAACGCAATCGATACCACGGAGAAATTGGTAGCAATGACCGACGCTTCGCGCTGGTTATAGAAGCCTTGCTCATACTGCTGTGTGGTGATCAGCACCCCTACGGTACCCGAGCCCATCCATGAGGCGGTGGCATCGATAGCGCTGCGTCCCGGCAAATTAAAGATCACCCGAAACGGCTTGCGCACCATACTGCCGATGAACTCCATAAAGCCAAACTCGACCAGGAACGGCAGTAGCAGCGCGGCAAAGAAGAAGAAGGTTAGCAGCACCGGCGCAAGGTCATTGAGCATGACGCCCCCTGTAAAAGAGGCGGTGATGAACTCAGGTCCAAATTGGAAATAAGTCATCACAGCAAACAGTGCGCCTAATACACGCATCACAAACCATAACGGCCCAACGTGAAACATTTCATGCAGCACGCCTTTAACGGCCCAGCCCGGATGCGCCAGCTTGGCATAAAGCGTTGCCACTACTGAAAGGCAGAGCACCACCATTGCAATGGCGGGTAGCGCCGAGCCCAGCAGGGTTTGCAGGCCATCGGCCATTAAGCCCATGCCGATGTTAATGGTGTCACCCACTTGAAAAGGGACGAGAAACAACAGCACCCCGATCAGGGAGGGGATCAGAAATTTCAGTAAGTGCGCGCGGGGAATCGGTGCCGACGAGGTCGGCTGTTCCGATTTAACGTTGCTATACGGCATAGGGGTCACCCATTGAAAGTGATTATTGGAAGTGGGCTGGCGGCGTTGTTAAGTCAGTACTGTTATTATTTAGTCGCTATTTATTTGTTAGCCATCCGGTTGGCGTCATTCGCTGTGTTTAACGCCCGGCAATACACAGAGCATTTCATACAGCAGCGTGGCGCCCATTAATGCCGTGTTCCCGCTGGGGTCATAGGGTGGTGATACTTCCACTAGGTCGCAGCCGACAATATTTAGGCCCGCCGCGCCGCGAACAATTTCTAGCCCCTGGGCCGAAGTCAGCCCGCCCATTTCCACCGTGCCGGTACCGGGGGCAACAGAAGGATCCAAACCGTCAATGTCGAAGCTGATATACACCGGGATATCGCCCATTTTTTCGCGCACTTCAGCCATCAGCGGCGTCAGCGAGCGATGCCAGCACTCCTCAGCCTGCACCACACGAAAGCCCTGCTCGCGACACCAGTCGAAATCCTCAGGGGCGTAACCGGTCCCGCGCAGGCCGATTTGCACAACCTTGTTGTGGGCCAGCAGACCCTCCTCCTGGGCACGACGAAACGGCGTCCCATGGGCAATCGGCTCGCCAAACATATGCTCGTTCACATCGGCGTGGGCATCGATATGAATCAACCCCACCGGGCCGTGCTTTTTGGCCATCGCGCGCAGAATTGGCAGCGTCAGCGTGTGCTCGCCGCCTAGCGTCAGCGGAATGCAGTCATGCTTTAACACGTCGTCGTAAAAGGCCGTGATGATGTCGACGCTTTTCGGCAGGTGGAACGTATTAATCGGTACGTCGCCGATATCAGCTACTTGCAGGCTTTCAAACGGTGCGGCGCCGGTGGCCATGTTGTAGGGGCGAAGCATGCGCGACTCATCGCGAATCTGCCGCGGCCCAAGGCGCGTGCCGGGGCGGTTCGAGGTACCGATATCCATGGGAATACCAATAAAGGCGGCATCCAGCCCTTGGGCGTTCTCTTGAGTAGGCAGGCGCATCATGGTGGCGGGGCCTGCAAAGCGCGGCATGGTGTTGCCGCCCAGCGGCTGATTAAACTCTGACATCGTTATCTCCTTGGATTTATTGTGGCGTTGAGGCACGGCTGATCCATGCTGCCTAGTTGGGTTCTTTGTCTTCTTGGGGTTTTTTGTCTTGTAAGACGTTGCACATAACGTGCCAACCCTGCGCTAGCGATAAACAGGTAGGATTACTGGCAAAACGATGCAAAAATGCATCAATAAAGCCCACCAACGATTCACAAATGAATCAATAATTCATTTATGAATCACCTGGGCAAGGCTGGCTGCACTGAGAGGGATGGCGTGAGAGAAACACAATGAGTGAAATAGACAAGCACGTACTGCAAACCATCGTAGAAACCGCCAACGACCACTTCTTTATCGTCAGTGGCGATGGGCAGATCGTGGATGTCAGCCCAGGTGCCGAAGCGGTTTATGGAGTATCGCGTGAAGAGCTGCTTTCCAGCAGCGTTCAACAGCTACAGGCGGCTGGGGTATTGAAGCCCTCCATTACCATGGAAGTCATGCGTACCCGTCGGCCCGCGCAATTGATGCAAATCACCGGCACAGGCCGGCGCGTCATTGCAGAAGCCTATCCGGTGTTCGTGAATGGCAAGCTGGAACGCATTATCAGTCGCTCGCGAGATTTAACCGACCTCCAGTTGCTGCAAGACGAATACGCGCTGCTCCAAAAACGCTTTAGCGAACACTTAAAGCGCAGCCATGCCGCGCCGGATGCCGAAGAGCAGGCGTTGGATGACGCCCTGGATAACCTGCAGGTCAGAAGCCATGTGATGCGGGAAATTGCCCTACTGCTCAAGCGGGTCGCCCCTTCAGACGCCAATGTGCTGATGCTGGGGGAGTCCGGCGTGGGCAAGACCGCTTTTGCCAAGCAGCTACATCGCTGGAGCCAGCGCCATAACGGCCCTTTCATCGACGTCAACTGCGCGGCGATTCCTGAAAATCTGTTCGAGTCCGAAATGTTTGGCTACCAGCCCGGCGCTTTCAGCGGCGCCGCACGGCAAGGTAAAGCCGGGTTATTGGAGCAGGCCGAAGGGGGCACGCTGTTCCTCGATGAAATCGGCGAACTGCCGCTGCTAATGCAAACCAAACTACTCAAAGTCATCCAGGACGGCAGCCTGACTCGCTTGGGCGATACACGCTCGCGCCGGGTCGATTTTCGCTTGGTGGTGGCGACCAATCAGGACTTGGGAAAACAGGTAGAAGCGGGACTTTTCCGCTTGGACCTTTACTACCGCCTCAACGTGATCCCGGTCACCCTGCCGCCACTGCGCGACCGCCGCGAGGATATCCCCGATCTGGTCGAAGCGTGCTTAAAAAGGCTGAACCAGCGCTATGGGCGGCAGAAAATTCTCGGCAATCAGGTATGGTCGACTCTGATGGGCAGCGACTGGCCGGGGAATGTTCGCGAGCTGGAAAACTGGCTGGAGCGGGCCTGGCTCTCAAGTTCCACCGATCAAATTGAAGCCCCCACCGCACAGGCCCATAGCGAACAGCGCGCCGACAGCTTGCCGAGTGGCTCCCCCGCGCCGCTGGTAGCGCCGCTTGCTCCGGAAGAGAATCTCAAACAGTACCTCGAACGCTTAGAGTGTGAAGCGCTGCAAGCGCTATGCCACACACTCCCCAGCACCTACGCCATCGCCAAACGGCTGGGCATTAGCCAATCCAGCGTGGTGCGCAGGCTGCAGCGCTACGGCATCAAAGTCACCAAGTGAATTTTTCGCTTGACACGCGTTTGTTATATAAGTGTCATACAACGGCAACACCTTCAACACAAGCTGACCTAATAACAACCAACAGCCGGTGATGTGTGTGCTATGTCTAATCAATCGCGTATCCGCCTGGAACGCGTCATCAAACGTTGGGACGCGACCACTGCTGTCGATGACATCTCCTTCGATGTCACGCCTGGGCAATTCGTCATTCTGCTGGGCCCTTCGGGCTGTGGAAAATCAACCACGCTGCGCATGATCGCAGGCTTGGAAGAGGCCAGCAGCGGGCGTATTCATATCGGCGAGCGCGACGTCACGCGCCTGCCGCCTGGCGACCGTGGCCTGAGCATGGTGTTTCAATCCTATGCGCTGTTTCCGCATTTAAGCGTTGCCGACAACATCGTCTTTGGCCTGCGCAGCCGCAAAGTGCCCAAAGCCGAGCGGGGCGAACGACTAGCCAAGGTCGCCGAACTGGTTGATCTCACCGATTACCTGGGCCGTAAACCTGCCCAGCTTTCCGGTGGGCAGCGCCAGCGGGTCGCCCTGGCACGCTCGATTATCTCCGAACACCCAATCTGCCTGATGGATGAGCCGCTCTCCAACCTGGATGCCCGACTGCGCAGCGACATGCGCCGGGAAATCAAAGCGCTCCAAAGTCGCCTAAACATGACGGTGATCTACGTCACCCACGATCAGGTCGAAGCCATGAGCATGGGCGACCGCGTCATACTGATGCAGCACGGCAAAATCGTGCAGGACGGTACGCCCGACGAACTTTATAACCGCCCCGCCAGCGCCTTCGCCGCCAGCTTTATTGGAAGCCCAGCGATGAATCTGCTGCCGCTGGTGGCCGGTGAGACTGGCGCCGTCATCGAAGGTGAGCCGAGCACGCCCGTGGCCCTCATGGAGGCCGCCGGTGGACACTTGGGCGTGCGCCCAGAAGATATTGAGCTACGGCCAGCGGCGTCGCCAGGCGTACCCGCCAAGGTAATAAGTGAAGAGTACTTGGGGGCAGATACCATTGCCTATGTCGAGGTGGGCTCGCATACCCTGCGCGTTCGATTAAGCGGCAAACCGCTATTGACTGGCCAGCCATGCAGCCTCTATTGGGCGTCCAAGAACATACACCTTTTCGATGCTAACGGCCTACGGCGCGATGATATGCCACTAAGCGATTTCGCTCCGCCAATCCGCAGCATTCCTCGTCCACCGGCGGTGGGCTCTTTCCAACACTGATCGCTTTTCAACCTTGATTCAGTCCTGATACTTGTGGAGTCTTTTATGCGTGCGCGGATCCCTTTTGCGATGACGGCCCTGGCAGCGGGCTTATTAAGTGCCGCCCAGGTTAACGCTGATAGCGTTGATCTGACCATGTACTACCCGGTCTCGGTGGGCGGGGCGCTCACCGATGTGGTGGACAACTTAGTAGCGGAGTTTGAAAGCGAACACCCGGATATCAACGTCGAAGCGATCTACGCCGGTAACTACGACGACACCCGCGTACGTGCCATGTCGGCCATGGAAGCCGGCGACACGCCTCAGCTGTCGGTCATGTTTTCCATCGATCTGTATGAGCTGATCGAACAAAACGCCATTGTGGCTTTCGATGACCTAATCGAAACCGACGAGGAGCGCGAATGGCTGGATAGCTTCTACCCCGGCCTGATGGAAAACGGCCAGTTGGATGGCAAAACCTACAGCATCCCGTTCCAGCGCTCCACCATCGTACTGTTCTGGAATAAAGACGCTTTTGAAGCCGCTGGCCTAGATCCCGAAACACCGCCTGAAAACTGGGAAGAGATGGCCGAGATGGCCGCCACCGTTAGGGAAGCCTCCAACGGCGAACAGTGGGGCGTGATGGTGCCTTCTACCGGCTACCCCTACTGGATGTTCCAGGCCTTTGCTTTTCAGAACGGTCATCGCTTGATGAGCGAAGATGGCACCGAGGTCTACTTTGACGACCCCGCCGCGGTGGAAGCGCTGGAGTACTGGGTATCGCTTGCTGACGAGCACAACGCCATGCCCGATGGCACCATCGAGTGGGGCACGCTGCGCCAGAACTTCTTGGAACAGTCCACGGCAATGATTTGGCACACCACCGGTAACCTGACAGCCGTGCGCAGCGAAGCCGATTTCGACTTCGGTGTTGCCATGCTGCCCATGAAAACCCAGCGTGGCAGCCCCACTGGCGGCGGCAACTTCTATATTTTTGAAGACGCCAGCGAAGAGGAGCAGCGCGCGGCGATGACCTTTATCCGTTGGATGACCGCCCCCGAACGTGCCGCCGCCTGGTCGATTGAAACCGGCTACATGGGCGTCAGCCCCGCTGCTTACGAAACCGAGGCACTCCAAAGCTATGTTGAAGAGTTCCCACCCGCCGCCGTCGCCCGCGACCAGCTTGAACACGGCACTGCGGAGCTCTCCACCTACCAGGGTGGCCGCATTCGCCGCGCCCTGGATAACGCCGTACAAGCGGCGCTGACCGGTCAAATGACACCGGAAGAAGCGCTTAATCAGGCGCAGCAAGAGGCCGATAGCGTGCTGCGCCGCTACGCCCGTTAATTGTTATAGGTTTTACTGTTCGCCGGGGCTCGCCCCGGCTTCCTTCACTTGCGGTGTTCCATCATGTCCTTAACCGCTTCCCATAAAATGCAGCTTTACGGTGCGCTACTGTTGTTACCGGCGGCGGTACTGCTGACGACTTTCGCTTATCTACCGACGATCACGACGGTGATCAATAGCCTGTTTTTACCAGGCTTTCGGGGCGCCCCTGCTGAGTTTGTAGGGCTTGAAAACTATCAGGTATTGTTCGATGACCCGACGTTTTGGAAAGTAGCTCGCAACAACTTAATCTACGCCGTCGGTACAATCCCCACCTCTATCGCGCTGGCCTTATGCATGGCGCTATTCGTTAACGGCAAACTGCGCGGGCGCGGCGTTGTGCGCATGGCCTACTTTACGCCGACCATTCTACCCATGATCGCCGCTGCCAATATTTGGATGTTTTTCTACGCGCCACAGATTGGCCTATTCAATAAACTGCTCGGCATGTTGGGCCTCTCCGGGGTGAACTGGCTGGGCGATCCAAGCGTTGCGTTAAGCTCGGTGATCGTGATGTCGGTGTGGAAAGAAGCCGGCTTTTTTATGATCTTCTACCTGGCGGCGCTGCAAAGTATGCCACCCGAGCTAAAAGAGGCGTCCGACCTTGAAGGTACCAGCCGCTGGAGTTTTTTTTGGCGGGTCACCTTCCCACTATTGATGCCCACCACGCTGTTTGTGCTCATCAACGCCCTAATTAACTCGGTAAGGGTGGTGGATCACCTGTTTATTTTGACCAAAGGTGGTCCGAATAACGCCACCAACCTACTGCTCTACTACGTCTACGAGAACGCGTTTTCGTTTTTTGATGGCACCACAGCCGCGACTATTACGGTGGTTATTCTGCTGGTACTCGCCATCGTTGCCACGCTCAAGTTCACGATTCTAGATCGTAGGACGCACTATCAATGAAGTCGACCACTGCCTATGCGCCCCGCTCCCGTTTCGTCTCCATTCCATCACTGGAAACCGTGGCCGCGTGGCTGCTGGCGATTATCTGGATTTTTCCGTTGCTGTATGCCTTTTGGGCCGCCTTTCACCCCAGCGAGTTTATGGTGAATTTCGAACTTTTCGCCCCGCTGACGCTGGAGAACTTCGCCAACGCCTGGTCGCAAGCGCCCTTTGCCCGCTACTACCTGAATACCTTCGCCCTGGTAACGGGGGTGGTGATCGGTCAGTTTGTGGTCTGTACCCTGGCGGCGTTTGCCTTTGCGCGCTTTCCGATTCCCGGCAAGAACATTCTGTTTATGCTGGTGCTGATTCAGCTCTTTGTGTTCCCCGAAGTGCTGATTGTCGAGAACTACCGCATTGCCAGTGAGCTCGGGCTGATCAACACCATCACCGGGATTGGCCTACCCTATGTAGCCAGCGCCCTGGGTATTTTTCTGCTTCGCCAAACCTTTAAAACCATCCCAAGGGAGCTTGAAGACGCCGCCCGCATCGAAGGCTGCAACTGGCTGGAAATTCTCTGGAAGGTGTACGTACCGCTCGCCAAGCCCACCTACCTGGCTTATGGGCTGGTCTCGATTAGCCACCACTGGAACAACTTTATCTGGCCGTTAGTGGTCACCAACTCGGTAGAGAGCCGCCCGCTCACGGTCGGGTTAGGCGTCTTTTCCGCGCCGGAAACCGGCGTCAACTGGGCGACTGTGAGCGCCGCAACGTTGCTCAGTATCGCGCCCCTGCTAGTGGCTTTCCTGCTCTTCCAACGTCAGTTCGTTCAGTCGTTTCTACGCGCTGGGATTCGCTAGGCAAAATCCTTTGAGTTTTCGTGCGACAATTCTCCCTCAAGCACGCGATAAGGAGAGCATCAATGCACGGCGACCCTCACCCGGCAGCCCTCAAAGTGTTGCAGGAGGTATTTGGCTACGACAGCTTTCGCGGCCCGCAGCAGGCCATCATCGAGCATGTGATCGCCGGCGGCGATGCGCTGGTGCTGATGCCCACCGGCGGTGGCAAGTCGCTGTGCTATCAGATCCCGGCACTACTGCGCGAAGGCACCGCCATTGTGGTCTCGCCGCTGATCGCGCTGATGCAGGACCAGGTGGCGGCGCTTAAGCAGAACGGGGTTAGGGCGGACTACCTCAACTCCAGCCTCGACTACCACGAGGCAGTCGCGGTAGAGAATCGCCTACGGGCGGGGGAACTGGACCTTTTATATGTCGCCCCCGAGCGGCTGGCCACGGCGCGTATGCAGATGCTACTGGAGCAGACTCGGATTGCGCTGTTCGCCATTGATGAAGCCCACTGCGTCTCCCAGTGGGGCCACGATTTTCGCCCGGAGTATCGCCAGCTCTCCCAGCTACACCAGCGCTTTCCCCAGGTGCCGCGCATCGCCCTTACCGCCACCGCCGATGTGCCCACCCGGGGCGATATCATTGAGCATTTGCAGCTCCAGGAGGCGGCGCTTTACAACAGCGGCTTTGACCGGCCCAACATCCGCTACCATATCGCCGAGAATCAGGGTAACGCCAAGGAACAGCTGCTGCGCTTTATCCGCGACAACCACGACGGCGAGGCGGGTATCGTCTACTGCCTCTCCCGGCGCAAGGTGGAAGAGACCGCCGCCTGGCTGGAACGCCAGGGGCTGACGGCACTGCCCTACCACGCAGGGCTTCCCCCCGAACAGCGCCAGCAGCACCAGACACGCTTTCTGCGTGAAGATGGCGTAGTGATCGTCGCCACTATCGCTTTCGGCATGGGCATCGACAAGCCGGACGTGCGTTTTGTCGCGCACCTTAATCTGCCTAAAAGTATCGAAGCCTATTACCAGGAGACGGGGCGCGCCGGGCGTGATGGCCTGCCCGCCGATGCCTGGATGGCCTATGGGCTCCAAGATGTCATCACGCTGCGTCAGATGCAGCAGGACTCCAGCGCCGCCGACCAGCAAAAGCGCATTGAGCAGCAGAAGCTCGACGCCATGCTGGGGCTGTGTGAAATCATCAGCTGCCGCCGGCAGGCGCTTTTGCACTACTTTGGCGACCGGCTGGACGCCCCCTGCGGTAACTGCGATAACTGCCTGACCCCACCCGAGACCTGGGAGGCCACCGTAGCGGCGCAAAAGGCACTGTCGTGCGTCTACCGCACCGAGCAGCGCTTCGGCGTGACCTATCTGGTGGACGTGTTGCTGGGTAAAAGCAACGAGCGCATCATCCGTTTTGGTCATGATCGCCTCAGCACCTTCGGCATCGGCAAAGAGCTGACTGCCAGCGAATGGAAAGCGCTCTTTCGCCAACTGATTGCCAGCGGCTTTTTGAGCGTGGATATGGAAGGGCACGGCGGCATCAAGCTCACCGCCAATGCCAAGCCGGTGCTGCGCGGCGAGCAGAGTCTCACCCTGCGCAAACCCCTCAAGACCAAGGCCACTCGACGAGGAAACAAAGGCGCCTCTGCACCCCAGGGCCACGGCCCGCTGTGGGAAGCTCTACGCCAGCACCGCCGTGAACTGGCCGACGCCCAGGGCGTGCCTGCCTATGTGATTTTCCACGACGCCACCCTGGCTGAACTGGTCGAGCAGAACCCCCAGAGCCTGGATGCACTGGGCGCGATATCCGGCATCGGCGCGCGCAAGCTGGCAGATTACGGAGAGGGCTTTCTGGCCGTTATTCTGGCGCATCAGGAAACCTGAGCAAAACAGTTGAACCAGCGCGCCGGGAGTTAAAAAAAGCTCAAATGATCGCTATTTTCAAAATACGCTCACTTGGCGTAATCTATGAGCAAGTGAGGAGAAAGATATTATGGCCATTCAACACAAAACCGCCGACAAGCGCCGTGAAATGGGGGCCGCGGCAATGCGCACCTACCCCCACATTTCACACGCATGGGGATTGAAAGAGAGTGAAGCAGCGTTGCTTTTAGGCGTACCGGATTCAACCTACCGACGCTGGAAGCAGGCGCCTGAGCAAGCTCGCTTGGATGCCAATCATCTGGAACGGATGTCCTTGATTCTAGGCATCTACAAAGCACTGCATATACTGCTTCCCAACCAGGCGGCGGCTAACAGCTGGCTGCAGAGGCCCAACCACAATCCGCTCTTTGCCGGGCATTCGCCGGTTGAGCGCCTGTTAGACGGACAAGTCTCTGACCTTTACGTTGTACGCCAACATTTAGATGCAGCACGGGGCGGGGGCCATGCATGACGTTTCCTTTAAGCAACGTCTCATGGCGGCCCAGTTACCGTATTGTCCCCTCACGCTTTCCACCTATCGATTTGTTCGAGAACGTCAATAACAACGCTGATGACTGGGAACTGCTGAACGAACTAGAAGGTGAAACCTCGGCACGGCTGCGTGAAGCTGCGGGGACTATCCATCTGATTCGTGACGAAGACCGACGTTATGGCCCTGGCTGGACGCCTGTAATGGCGGCCTTCTGCCACTTTTCCGCTACTGGCTCGCGTTTTACCGATGGCACCTTTGGCGCTTATTACTGCGCGCTAACGGAAGCCACGGCGATAGCCGAGACCTGCTACCACGCAGAGCGCTTTATGAGTGAGTCCCGCGAGCCACCCATCATGCTTCAGCAACGTGTTTACCTATCGGATTTATCGGGGCAATTGATTGATATACGCGGGAACAATGATCACCAAGGACTACTTAATCCCGATAGCTGGTCAGCCGGACAAGCATTTGGTCGAAAAGCCTGGGAAGAGCAAGCGGATGGTATTGTTTACCCGAGCGTCAGAGACCCTAAGGGCGAATGTGCCGCAGTGCTGCGACCACCAGTACTTTCCGCGACACGACAAGGTCGGCATCTCGGTTATGACTGGGATGGACAGCGCATACGTCATGTTTATGAGTTGACGGTACTGAGCTAGCGGCTCCGGCTATGGCATTTTATTAACGCTAGCGACCCAGATCTTATTGCGCCCCTGCCGCTTAGCTTCGTAAAGAGCCAAGTCGGCATAGGCTAATAAGTCGGCTGGCGTAAGCAGTTCAGTGGGACGCAGCACTGCAGTTCCAACACTGGCGGTGACGATACCGCGGTCAGGATTGCCATGATGCGGTATTTGCAAAGCCTCCACGCTATAGCGAAAGCGTTCTGCTGCTAGACTTGCTGCTTCAGGTGTCGCATTCGACATTAATACGACAAACTCTTCACCGCCGTAACGAACCACTAAATCTCCCTCGTTTCGACTGTTAACCTGCATTGCCCTTGCCACTTGACGAAGGCAATGATCACCTTGCAAATGGCCGTAGTGATCGTTATAGGCTTTAAAATGGTCGATATCGATCATCATGAGCCCTAAGTAGTTGCCCTTTTCTAACGTCTCCTGCCAGCGAAGAGGAAATACCGTGTCGAAATGACGCCGATTGGCAATATTGGTGAGTGGGTCAGTTATTGAAAGTTGTGACAGCTTTTGATTATCTTCAAAATAATTCCCAGCCCGGAGTTTCTCTCTTAACACATGCAAATAAGACGTTCGCTCACTGTGCTCCAACCGGTAGTTCGCGACTAACGTGAACGTGGCATTAGCGAAAATAGTAAACATGGCTAAGCGCTTCGCTTCTGGGGGCATTGGCTCGTAAACCAGGATAAAAACTAGCATTATCAATATGCTGAGGGCGGTTGATGCGCAGGCATAACCAAAGCGTAGCGAGTAAACAATATTCCCCACCACCAAAATCAGCCCAAATGAGAAAACGTCTAAGTAAGAGTAAGGTTCTAAAGAAGCGACGAAAATCAGGCAAGACAACACCGTAGCAACAATGACGATACTCGCCATAAGCGCTTCGCGAAGTACTGGGGTGACTCCTCGATAGACAAACCAAAGAATCGGCAAACCAAAAGGCAACATGATACCCGCACGCAAGAGGAGTGCTGTTGTGAAAGCGTCAGGACGGTAGCTATAATCGTTGATCAAAAACAAGCTATAAATAAACGCTGATATCAGGCCAGCCACCGCCATATTGCGACTACGTTGTTGCTGGGTATCTTCCTCAAAGCGGGCCTCCACCTCATCGGCAAAACGCAAACGCCAAGGACGACTTTTTAACTCATCTTCGACGGCTTCTAACAACACGTCATTAACCATTACCCGCCCTCAAAACCCCACCTTTCACCCATGAAACACAGCATCATAAGTAGCTAACAGAAGCCAAATAGCACATCCAAACACGAGCGTAGTGTGCCATAACAAGCGCCAGGAAGATGACTAACAACTCATAAATAATAACTAAAAAACACAACAGTCATTGATGAGTTATTTAGACTGTTACAGATGTAGTACGCCCGCGCCGCATCACCTCACCCGGTAATAGCAGATAAGGCACGGTTAACACATTGAAATTATTCAATAGGGAGGACTGGTTAAGTAATAAACCGCGATGACCATCGTAGGAAAACAGGTTTGCTTTGCCAGCTTTAACGCAGTTGGCTATCTTTACTGCCCCGCCGGTTATAGCCACTGAAGCCCGACTGCTTTTTATCCAGTTCGGCCTGACAAGTCACACAGAGCCGAACGCCAGGAATCGCTTTTCGGCGCGGTTCAGGAATGGGGTCGCCACACTCCTCACACTCTTCAAGGCTTTCTCCAGAAGGGAGCTGGCTACGCGCGCGCTGCACGGCATCCTCTAATGTGCTCTCCATCTGCTCTTGTTCGGCGCCGTCTTTTGTCCATCCGCCTGCCATAGTCGTGCTCCTTGATCCGGCAATAACCATCTTTCAGCATAGCAGCTAAGGGTAGTGCTAACCCAACAGCATGTGGAGCTGCTCAAAAACAACTCAAGCATAAATACGCGCCCATCACAGATTAGGCTGGGTGATCGTTCTTCATTATTTTCTCGAATACTTCTGGGTATTTTCGCTTTGCTTTCATCATTCTGACAATTGTGATGATATTGGTAATCACGATCAGTCCTTCCGCAACCGTGCCACCAATGGCACCAATGAGAAGATTATTCAGCATCCAGGCCAAAGCGGCTAACCCTAAGCAAATCCGCATGGCGATACCACGCAGCAAAAACATGCCAACAGTGCCCAGCACCATCGCCGTCATCGGCAAGAAATCTACCCAGCTTTGCCATGTAAATATTGCAGCGACACCGCTAGCGAATAACACACCAGCCATAACCGCCTTGTTGCCTATATAACGACGGGCCAAGGCAATCCGCACAATTACTAGCATTGTTAACGCCGCTGCCGTCCAGCTTTCGAAAAAAACAAACTGAAGAGCAAACGCAACATTGGCAGAAATCAGCAGTACCAATAACCGATCATCGTTTTTACTGGCAAATGCCATTACGCAAATCACCAAGGCCACCAAACCACAGACTTGACCAGCTAGAACACTATGGCTCAGGTTGTCCAGCATTGAGTATTTTCCTCGTTGAAATCTTGCCGTTTCCCCTGTCGCGGCGATTACTGCCAACCCTGAGCGTGGCCCCGGCTACTACGATGCCCTTGCACGACAATAGATAGTATCGAAGCCCTGAATAAACGGCGCCTGTTGTACGCCAGTGGCACGCACCGGGCTAACCGGCCTGCAGTGCGCTGGGGGATTTTTAAGCCACTATCAATCAGGTGATAGGAAGACAGGTGATGGCGATGACATCGTTGCGGTAATGATCGTTGCGCTTATACTCGCGATAGCCTGTCGATGCGACCATGGCGGTTAAATAGCGGTTGCCCTCATACTCTAATTGCTTAAAGCAGCGTTCTCCATTCCGTAAACTGAGCACATCTTCATAACCGTTATCCAGCAAAAGAGGTAATGAAATATCCGGTAATGTCGAAGAAATCAGTCGACCTTCAGCATCGACAAAAAGAGCAAAAGGAAGCGGCAACTGCACATCAGTAGTAGGAAGATTATCTGCTAGAATCTGCCGAAACTCAGGGGTCGCATCAAATACAGTAGCAATGCCACCAATCACAGCATGATTAGTGAAATCGACCACGGGCGCACAATAAACATAAGTGCCGCCATTGGCATACAGCTCGCTTTTAGTAAACGCTGAAACCACATATCCCTGATCAGAATCTATCGTCAGGCACGCCGCCAGCGGCAACGACTCGGGCACTTGCGTGCCAACCAAGCGTGCAGCGTTATTATCAGAAACTGCGACAATAATGCCCTGTTGGTCAAACACTAAAATAGTCGTGTAAACAGTATAGAGAGTATTTATGGCGTGAATAACCGCCGAAAGCTCCTGACGCGCTTGCTCATCACCTTTCGAGGCAGGCAATAACTGGCGGCGAATACGCTCATCAAGTGCCCACCAACGCACATCATTGGCGCGTTCGTAAAGGTTACGATCCATAATGCTCACCATACTAAAAGCGCGCATGGTGACATCGGCTATGGCCGTTAAGCTCATTCCCTGACTCAAGGTGGCAATAGACTCTTCAAATACCTGATCCGTTAAACTGCCAATTTCACGAATCTGATGCAGCACAGGCACTAGCTCTAATGCTTTGTGGCGAACTGAAATAATATGACCGTTGATAACGGCTAGATTAAGCTGCTGCGCAATCATAGCCGCCTGATGACGAATATTACTTAACTCCCCTTTTACCAGCTCGGCTTCGGTCGATGGTGGGTTTACGTTCTGCTTTCTCAACGCACCATTTGATAGCTCGGTGAGTGCAAGGCAGCGCCAACCTAATCCCGCATACCCTTGATAAGGAGAACCAGCAACCTGTCGGCAGGCATAGGGTTTACCCTGTAGCACTATGACGCCAACACCACTGGTACCTACTTGAGATAACGACTCGTTAAGCGCTAATTGAGGCAGGCTGGAAACGACGACTTTGCTATTGCTATCTAGTAGCGCAAGCTCGAACGCTCCATCCGCTAACTCTTCGAAGATACCGCGCACTTCTTCATTAAGCTGAAAGCTCAGCGCAAGATAGCCTAATCGCTGGGTCGATTCCGCTTGATAAATGGGTGCAATAAACAGCAAGGCTCGTTGTTGGTGAGGGGCTAACGGTGTTGACGCAAAATATTCGATGTAACCAGCATTTAGATGAGGCAGCGTTTGCAGTAAAGCGTCATCTTGAAATGTATTGCCCTCTGGAAACTTTAGGCTGGTACGCAGTTTACCCTCTAAATCGAGCAGCATCACGTCATCATAAACTGAATACTTAGCAACATAGCGGGCCAAGTGCTGCTGGATATTTACCTCTCCTTCACTGTTCTCCATATACGCACGAACGGAACTATCAGTTGAAAGAAAACCGATATCAGCCGAGCGTTCAAACAAATTGCGTACCAGCATATCCACCGCGATCGCTGCTCTTCCTCCCAGCACCATCTCATACTCGCGGGCATACTCCTCAGTCAAAGCCTTGGCAAGCTGAACGCGCAAAAGTCGAAAACGATTTTGCACTTCAGTGACACGATCCAAGACGCCATTACCTCCACTGCGACTGGCCACCTTACCCACCAACGCGATAATGGCTAACCAGCTATCCAAATGAGACAACTGACTGTCGTAGTTTTTAACGTAAGCGGGAGGTTCCAACGCACGAGGCGCATGCGTTCTGCTAGCGGTAGAGTGCGTACCAGAGAGAGAAAATCGAGTGTCAACTCGACTGGTCAAGCCCGGTGATAAAGAGCGGGTAGTCATTGTGCCACCTTGCTATCAAAGCATCTGCCTAGACGTTAAAACCAAGAGACGTTAAAACCGAGAGACACTAAAAAAGAGCCAAGTGACTTACTATAACCTTTTGCCACTCAACTCAAAGCATTAAGTCTAATAGAAGAGCATCTGCAGAGTGCGGAAGCACACTTTTAAATCTTCGATGATGCCATGCTGCTTTGTCGCTGCCACAGCAGCACCATCAACGGTACCAACGCAACGGGGATCAACAGTAGATTAAGCGTCGCCCACCCCAAGCCATTGACCAAGGGGCCGGCGAGCAATGCGGTGGTGGCAGCCGTGCTAAACACTAGGAACTCATTGGCGGCCTGGGTGCTTGCTTTATCCACAGGACGGTAACTCGCAGTAAGCAGCCCGGTGGCGGGCAGAAAGGTAAAGTTCCAACCTAAGCCCAGCAACACCAGCGCCACGTTGAAACCGGCCAAACCGATACCCAACTGAGCGACCAAGGCACTTGCCACCAGCAGCAGGCAACCGGCTACGATCACCTGTTTGGCGCCAAAACGCGTGGTTAAATGGCCGGTAAAGAACGAGGGTAAAAACATCGCCACCACATGCCACTGAATGGTCATCGACACGTGATTAAAGTGGTGCCCTGCACCCGCCATGGCGAGCGGCGTGGCAGTCATGGCCAAGTTCATCACGCCATAACCCACCATCGCAGCGCTCACCGCCACAATAAATCCGGGCTGGCGAAGTATTTTACCCAGTGGCAGTGCGTCTCCTTCGCCGTGGGTGCGTGATGCGGGCGGCAGTTGCGTCAGCATCAGCACCAATAAGGCCAGTGCGTAGAGCGCTGCCAAGCCCACAAAGCTGCCCAGAAACGGTACATCGCCCAGCTCACGACTCACCCTGGCCAACCACGGCCCAGCAAACGCGGCCAGCACACCGCCCCCCATGACCAAGCCAATCGCACGGTCACGCAGCGGCGCAGGGGCGGCCTCCACGGCAGCAAAGCGATAGAGCTGACCAAAGCCAATACCGATACCAATCAGCCAGGTTGCCAGCAAGAACAGCCCAAAATGCTCGCCAATCAGTGCCTGCACAGCGACCACCGCGCCCATCAACCCGACCAAATTGCCCAGTATAAACCCGCGCTTTCGCCCCAGCCTGGCCATGATTAATGAGGCTGGAATCGTCGCACACATCAGCCCCAACCACTGGGTGGCGACCGGCGCGGTCGACCATGACGCACGGGGCGCCAAAGACGCCCCAATTAGCGGAGAGACGGCGATCAGCAGCACGTTGCCGCTGACCAGCAGTGCTTGGCAGAGCGATAGAAGGGTGACGGTTAAAGGCATGGTGTACTCTCCTGAAGTGAATCGGTATGGGAAGACGCAAAGCGTTGGCGATAGACCGAAGGAGATACGCCATAGTAGCGCTGAAACTGGCGGCGTAGTTGCTCTGCACCGCCCAGCCGCCAGCGTTGTGCCAAGCGTTCAAGGGATAAGTTTTCGCGCCCGTTGAGCAGCGCCAGACGCGCTTGTTCAAGGCGTAGCTGGGTCAGGTAAGCGCCTGGGGTAGTATTCAGATGGCGCCTAAATAGCCGGGTTAAATGACGCGGGGAGACTGCCATCAGCTCGGCCATGCTCTCAAGCCCGTGATCAATGCTGGGGTCGGCGTGGAGCTGATCCAGCAAGCGGCGCAGCGGGCCCGCCTCTTGTTGGTGTCGCAGTATCTCGCTGAACTGTGACTGCCCTCCTGGGCGCTGCAAAAATACCACTAGCTCACGAGCCACTCGACCGGCTAGATCAGCACCGTGATCTGCCTCTACCAGCGAAAGCGCCAAATCAATCCCTGCCGTGACACCCGCGCTGGTGTAACAGCCGTTGCTTTCGATATACAGCGCATCGGGCTCGACGCTTAGTGCGGGGTACTCTTCAGCTAATTGCGGCGCATGGCGCCAGTGAGTGGTGACGCGGCAGCCATCCAGCAGCCCCGCGGCGGCTAACAAAAATGCCCCTGAACAGATCGAACCTAGCCGCCTCACCTCAGGGGCCACCTCACAAAGCACCTGTTTTACTGAGGCTATTTCACGCTGCTGCATCACGCCGCTTCCGCCCGCCACCAACAGCGTATCCAGGGGCAGTAAATGAGTAAGTTGGTGGTAGGTGTGCGTAGCGTGCACGGCTAGGCCACCGTTGGTGGCAACCGGGCCGACGGCGTCGGCGACCAGGGTCAACTGATAGACCGGCTGGGGGCTTAGCGCATTGGCGCTGGCAAACACCTGCCAGGGGCCACTGACATCCAGCAGTTGGCAGTCGGGGTAGGCAAATAGAGCAACATGGCGAGTCACAGTCTCTCTCCGCAACGGGAAATCGAAGCATTAAAGAGAGTGTCAGCGTTGCGTCCCATGTCGGCAAGGACGATTACCCCACCGATTCAGACATCTTTATAAAAACCGATACATTATGATCAGCCCGTTCTCTCTAACGGCGCCTCCATGCGGCGTACACTGGAAACGAAGTCGCTAAAACGTTCGCCCTGAATTAGCACATGATCGCTCAGCGCCCGCTGCGCCGCCACAGGATCGCCCTGCTCAATGGCTTCCACAATGGTTTGATGCTCGCTGAGCGAATTAGTGACTCGCTGTCGCACCTGCAGCTGTAGGCGACGGTAAGGCTTCAAGCGTTGTTTAAGCTGCCGCGCTTCGCTGGCCAAAAAGGCGTTATGGCTAGCGGTGTAGATACAGTCGTGGAACCCTTCGTTTTCGTAGTAATACTCGTCGCTGTCGCCGGCGAGGGCTGCCGCTTCACAGCGTTGGTGCGCCTCGTGCAACGCAGCAAGTTCCTGCTCAGTGATTCGGCGTGCCGCTAGGCGACCACACATGCCCTCGAGTTCCGCCATAACTTCGAACATCTCGATCAACTGATCAATCCCCACCTTTGCCACGAAGGTGCCTTTTTTGGGCGACACAGTGACCAAGCCGCTGGCGACCAATTGCTGAAAGGCTTCTCGTACTGGTGTTCGCGAGACCTTAAATTCACGGCCCAAAGCTTCCGGGTCCAGACGTTCTCCCGGCAAACGGCGGCCATTAATAATGTCATCCTCTAGAGAATCTCTTAATCGCTGAGCGTTGGAACGCTTGGTGTCCGTCATGTTTACCTCCTTGGAACGCGACTCAACTTAGCCGTTTAATGCTGTCATTTAGTTGACATTAGCATACGCAGCGCCTATTGATATATATATCAGCTAGCCTGATAAACATATAAAGCTCATCCAAACACACAACAACAACTGTTGGAGACGCCACATGCAACGCTATTTAATCTCAACTGCCGCCGCCCTAAGCCTCGCCATTGCCGCTTCTCATGCTTCTGCCGACACGGTGCTTCGCGCATCGCATCAATTCCCTGGTGGCCAAGGGGATGTCCGCGATGAAATGGTGCAGATGATGGCCCGCGAAGTAGCCGATGCGGATGTGGGGCTGACCATTGAAGTTTACCCCGGCCAATCCCTGTTCAAAGCGCGTGAACAGTGGGGCGCCATCGCCCGTGGTCGCCTCGATATCACCTCGCTACCGCTCGACTACGCTAGCGGCCGCCATCCAGAGTTCTCGGCTACGCTGATGCCTGGCTTGGTGCGCAACCAGGAACATGCTCAGCGCCTAAATGACTCTGAATATATGGACATGATTAAAGAAGTCATTCGCGAAGGCGGCGCCCGGGTACTTGCCGATGCCTGGCTATCGGGTGGCTTTGCGTCTAGCGAACAGTGCGTCACCTCCCCCGACACCGTCGAGGGGCAGAACTTCCGCGCCGCTGGGCCTGCGTTTGAACAAATGCTTGAGGAAGCGGGTGCTTCCATCGCTTCCATGCCCTCTTCTGAGGTGTATACCGCCATGCAAACCGGTGTATTGGATGCGGCCAATACCTCGTCGATGTCGTTTATCTCCTTCCGGCTTTACGAGCAGGTTGAGTGCTTGACTGAACCTGGCGACTTCGCGCTGTGGTACATGTACGAACCCATTCTTATTTCCGAGCAGGTATGGCAAGGACTTAACGAGGAACAGCAAGCAGCACTGATGGAAGCGGGTGAAGCCGCCGAAGCGTTCTTCGCTGAAGAAGCTGCCGCCATTGATCAAGAAATGGTCGACCTCTACGAAGAGAATGGTGTTGAGGTGGTCAGTATGAGCGAAGACGACTACAACGCTTGGCTCGATATCGCCAAGGAAACCTCCTACAAAAACTTTGCCGAGAATGTTCCCAACGGCCAAGCCATCATCGATGCGGCGCTGGCTGTCGAGTAAGCAGCTGATAAATGCCTAACGGCTCGGCCATTCCTGCCGGGGTGGCCGTTTTCTACTGATGCTTGCTTAGCTTGGCGAGATGACCAGCTTGACGAGGGAACTATGGCACCTGCAACGACACACACAACCCTTGCGCGCGGGGGCATCATTGGCGGCTACATTCGCGTCATGGATATGCTTTCGCGGCTATCCGCCTATTTGGCCTGCGCCATGTTTATCGCTGGCGTACTCGTGATTTGTCAGATGGTATTCATTCGCTATTTACTGGGCATGAGCACCAGTTGGCAAACCGAGTTCACCATCTTCTCAGTAACGGCTGCGATGTTGATGGGCAGCCCCTACGTATTGATGACGGGTGGCCACGTTGCCATCACGATCGTTCCCGACGCACTGGGCGGCATTACGCGCACCATTATGCGCTTAATCGCCTCGCTGTTTGGCTTAGGTTTTTGTGCTGCGTTGGCGTATGCCAGCTGGATTTACGTTTTCGAAGCACTTCATGGCGAGTGGACCACCGGCTCGGTATGGAATCCGCCGCTCTGGCCAGCGCTGTTGCCGATGGCTGTGGGCGCCACCTTGCTGTCGCTGCAATATGTGGCTGAAATTCTGCGTGGGGAGGGCTGAGCATGGATCCCATTACCTTAGGCATTATTGTCGCCATCGCGTTGATTGCACTCATGGCCATTGGCACCCCTATCGCGTTTGCACTGGGCGGTGTTTCACTGCTGGCGTTGCTCTATGATCGCGGCCTTTCCGAGCTCACCTACTTCGGTGAAACCTTTTTTGACCGCATTGCGGAGTTTGGCTTTGTCGCTATCCCGATGTTTATTTTGATGGGCGCTGCGGTGGCCTCATCGCCCACCGGGCGTGACCTGTATCGCTCGCTGGATTTGTGGATGGGCAAACTGCCCGGCGGCTTGGCGGTTTCCAATATCGGCGCCTGCTCTATTTTTGCCGCGCTGTCCGGCTCCTCGCCGGCTACCTGCGCGGCGATTGGCAAAATGGGCATTCCCGAAATGCGCATGCGCGGCTACCCTGACGGAGTCGCCGCAGGCTGTATTGCCGCTGGCGGCACCTTGGGCATTCTAATTCCGCCCTCGGTCACCATGATCATCTACGGTATTTCCACCGAAACCTCCATCGGTCGGCTATTTATTGCCGGGGTGGTGCCGGGCTTTATGCTCGCGGGCCTGTTCATGATCTGGACGATGATCGCCTGCAAGATGGCCGGGGGTTATAACAACCCCATGGCAGAGTCCGTTGAACGGCTAAAAAACAATGTTAAACAGAATGTGGATACCAACTTAAAGGCATTAGTACGTGTTCTGCCTTTCCTGGGCGTGGTCGCGGGTATTCTGTTTGCACTGTATGGCGGAGTTGCAACACCTTCTGAAGCAGCGGGCGTGGGTGCATTCCTGTGCTTGGCGCTGGCTATTTTGATCTACCGCATGTGGCAGTTGGGGCCGATTAAGCTAATCATGCGCGATTCGCTGCGCGAGAGCGTGATGATCATGCTGGTGATCGCCACTGCCGAAGTGTTCGCCTACGCGCTCTCCTCCATGTTTATCACCCAAACCGTAGCGGCCGCGATTGCTGGCTTGGAAATCAATCGCTGGGCGCTGATGGGGGTCATTAACCTCTTCCTGTTAGTCGCTGGCTTCTTCCTGCCGCCCGTGGCCGTGATCGTGATGACCGCGCCGATTTTGTTACCCATTATTTTGGCGGCCAACTTCGACCCTTACTGGTTTGCGGTGATTTTGACCATCAACTTGGAGATCGGCCTGATCACGCCGCCCGTAGGGCTCAATCTGTTCATTATTAAAGGCATCGCGCCGGACATCTCGCTGCGCGATATTCTAATGGGAAGCTTGCCCTACGCGCTGTGCATGGTGCTGGGTATCTTGCTGCTGTGCCTCTTCCCTGGCATCGCGCTTTGGCTACCTAACTTGATTATGGGTTAAGGAGTTCAAACATGAACATGATGTTTTTGCAGGAACTGTTCAACAACATCACCCAGCGTGATGCCTTGTTGCGCCGCCGCCATCCAGAAACATTAACGCCCGACCATAGGCAGTTGGTTAAGGCCTGCCAAAAGTTGCTGGAAAGCGATGGCGAAGCCTCCAGCATTACACTAGCAAGCCGCGCCCTGGCAATTTACCAACATCTCTCGGCAGCTGAAAAAAACAGTTTCTTTGACCGTTTAATAACGGACTTTGCAGCCGAACCCGGCCCTATTGATGCGGCCTATACGGCGTACCGGGAAGCTCGCGACAACCCCACTTTACAGCGGCTGTTTGAAGCCAGTGAACCTCGGCGGCAAGAGCTTTTCCGGCGGTTAAACCTGGCCAGCGACGGTACCTATGAGCTGGTTAAAATGCGTGAAGACCTGCTGGTGTTACTGCGCGATCAGCCTGAGCTAAAGGCCATTGATGATGATTTCGCCCATCTCTTTGGCTCCTGGTTTAACCGCGGCTTCTTGATGCTCAAGCGTATCGACTGGAATACACCGGCATCGATACTCGAAAAGATCATTCGCTATGAGGCTGTTCACGAAATTCAGGACTGGGATGACCTACGCCGACGGCTGGACGCGCGTGACCGGCGTTGTTTCGCCTTCTTCCATCCGGCAATTGGTGATGAGCCGCTAATTTTTGTTGAAGTCGCTCTGCATAAGGGCTTACCAAGCCGTATTCAGCCAATACTATCTGGAGAGAGGCCTGGCGAAAGCAGTTATACAAAAAAAGGAATCGACGACCCTGAAGATGCCGATACAGCGGCGTTCTTCGGCATCAGCAACTGCCAGACCGGGCTACGTGGTATCTCTTTTGGTAATTTTTTGATCAAGCAGGTCGTGCAAGAGCTCTCCCAGGAACTGCCGCAGCTTAAATACTTCGTCACCCTCTCGCCGGTACCCGGCTTCGCCCAGTGGCTACAGGCGCAGCGCGATGACGAGCAACTCCCAGAATCGTTGCGTAAGTCTCTAGAAGCACTTGAAACGCCCGACTGGCATGAGAATAAAGCCCGTGAAGAGCAATTGAAAGCGGCGATCCGCCCGCTGGCCGCACGCTACTTAATTGATGAAAAGAATCGCCACGGTTTGCCGCTGAACCCGGTGGCCCGCTTTCATCTTGGCAACGGCGCCGAGCTGCACCGCATTAACTGGCTGGGCGATATCTCCGATAAGGGCTTTAAACAGGCCGCGGGGCTGATGGTTAATTACCTGTACGTACTTGACGATATCGAACGCAACCACGAAAACTATACCGCCAAGGCCACCGTTGCCTGCTCCAATGAGGTGCGCGACCTCGCTCGTCGCGCCCGCAAGCTGGCCAAGGGAGAGACCACCAAATGAGCCATAACCTATTTGAAACCTTTGCTGCCAAAATGCGCGAGCGCACCGACGCCGATTTTATTACCACTCGCGACGGCCGCCGCTACAGCTACACTGATGCGTTAACCCAAAATGCGCAGCTCGCCGGCGCCTTAACCGAGCTGGGCGTTAAACAAGGCGATCGGGTCGCCGTGCAGGTGGATAAAAGCCCCGAAGCCATACTGCTTTACCTAGCCTGCCTACGTATCGGCGGCGTTTACTTGCCCCTCAATACGGGCTACACCGGCGATGAGATCCGCTACTTTTTAAACGACGCCGAACCCGCACTGTTTGTCTGCCGACCCAAAATAGAAGATGAAGCACGGGCACTGGCTATTGAAACCGGCTGTCCGGCAGTGGCAACGCTGGGGAAGAGTGCCGATGGCAGCTTAATAGAAACTGCCCATAAGGCAACGCCACGTGAAGATATAGTCGCGCTTGGTGAGCGTGACTTGGCCGCTATTCTTTACACTTCCGGCACCACCGGGCGCTCTAAAGGCGCCATGCTGACGCACAAGAACCTCGCCTCTAACGCTGAAACCCTGGTATCAGCCTGGCACTTCAGCGCTAATGACCGGCTAATCCATGCGCTACCCATCTTTCACACTCACGGTTTGTTTGTCGCCTGCAATGTCACCTTGATGGCAGGCGCCAGCATGCTGTTCTTGCCCAAGTTCGATGCCGATGTGATCTTTGAAGAATTGCCCCGCGGCAGCGTAATGATGGGCGTTCCCACGTTCTATACACGCCTGGTGCAAGACGAACGCCTGACGCCTGAAACCACTGCCAATATGCGGCTGTTTGTTTCCGGCTCTGCCCCGCTCACCGCCGAAACCCACGAGGCGTTCGAAGCCAAAACCGGCCATGCGATTCTTGAGCGTTATGGCATGACCGAAACCAATATGAACCTATCCAACCCCTACGAAGGCGCTCGACGCGCGGGCACCGTGGGCATGCCGTTACCTGGTGTAGAAATGCGCATCACCAACCGCGAAACCGGCGATGAGGTGCCTCTTGGCGAGATTGGCATGCTGCAAATTCGTGGCCCCAATGTCTTTATCGGCTACTGGCGGATGCCCGAAAAAACCCGCGAAGAGCTGTTGGACGACGGCTTTTTTGTTACCGGCGATCTCGCCATGGTCGACGAACAGGGCTATGTGCACATCGTTGGTCGCGACAAGGACCTAGTGATTTCCGGCGGCTATAACGTCTACCCCAAAGAAGTCGAGCAGGTGATCGATGAACTCGACCAAGTCGCCGAATCAGCGGTCATTGGTCTACCGCACCCTGACTTTGGTGAGGGAGTTACCGCAGTAGTGGTACGCCAACAAGGCGCTACTCCTAGAGAAGACCAGCTTGAAGAAGCGGCCGTCATCAACCATCTGGACGGTCGGCTTGCCAAGTACAAGCAGCCCAAGCGGGTGTTTTTTGTCGATGAGCTGCCGCGCAATACGATGGGTAAGGTGCAGAAGAATGAACTGCGCAAGCAATTTAACGACACTTACCGCACCCCTTAGTCGCCTTCCTGCAAGCCTACGCTTCCCAAACTCTTGCCCCGTACGTTTGCCCGTGCTTCTGCCCCGTACCATGCGGGGCAATTTAGTAAGGGAACCTTAACTGAACCATTTGTCCCGCTAAGTGTTAAGGTAAAACCACTTAACGAATGATGGAGCAGATCACCTTGACTACGCCTACCGTCACTAGCGGCATCACCGCCAGCGAGCTATACCGTTTAATAAACCAACCCGCTACTACGAACGGAGAAGCAGCGACCATTGAATGGCCCGAGGGTGATATCACCCTGGATGAGACGAATCAGACGTTAATCTGGGAACTGAACGATTACGGCAACCTGCCGATTACCTTGTCACGCAGCGAAAATGAATGGATCGCAATGGCGCCCATTGTTGCCGTAGACAGCGTTAAAAACAGCACCGAGCTGAACACGGTTTTACTGCGCCAGGGCATTGCGTTACCGCTAGCCTCCGTGGGTATTGTGGAAATTGACGGGCGCGACTTTTATGTGGCTTACGGGCAGTTGTTTGGCGATTCTAAACTTGAGTCTATTTGCGCTGAACTGCATGCCACAGCAAGCGCCGCCATGGACGTCGCTGAACTGATTCAGACGCATTTCGTCTAACGTAGTCCATCTAAAATCTAATGTTTTTTACCTAAGATAGTTCGTCAGTCATCGTCACTGCCATTTACAGCGACACAGTGGCACTTTATTTAAAGATATTCTCAAAAGAGACACTTAAATGTTAAGCAAAATTATGACTGCTCTACGCGGCAAAGCGAATGAAACCGGACAGTCGGTCGTGGACTCCCAGGCACTGCGCATTTTAGACCAGGAAATTCGTGACTCGGAAAATCATCTGAGCCGTTCAAAAACTGAACTGACCCGCCTGATGGGCCAACGTCAATTGAACAGCAATAAAGCCGACACGCTGGAAAGCAAAATTGCCGAGCTGGAAAAAAGCGCTGAAGCCGCGCTGGATAAAGGCGAAGAACAACTCGCCGTTGAAGTGGCTGAGCGCATGGTCGCGCTTCAGGATGATCTGGAAGCGGAACGCGCCATTGTTAGCGAGTACGATGCCAGCATCGAAAAACTGCGCGGTGCGATTCGCGGCACCGACAATCAATTGCGCCAGCTCAAGCAGCAGGTCAGCGTGGTTAAGGCGACCGAGTCAGCGCAGAAGGCTCAATCTGCCGTGGCGGCTCGCCATTCCGGCCAGAACAGCGCCATGAGCAGCGCCATGGAATCGCTGGAACGTATCAAAGAGCGCCAGCAACTTAACTCGGCACAAATGCAGGCTGCCGACGACATGGCAGCGGAAGAGAGCGGCAGTTCCTTGGAATCACGTCTTAAAGCAGCCGGCATTGGTGGCCAAGAGCGCAAAGCAGACGATGTATTAGCGCGCCTAAAAGCGAAGAAAAACGCGACGCCAGAGTAAACTCAGCGTGCAAGTCAGTTCCGCTTTTTAAACGCACTAGCGAGGCAGGCCATGCTCAACAACCTAAAAGCACTTTTTCGCGCTACCACGCAAAAGCAGCCTGAGCAGACTAGCGGTCGACCGGTGGCGGCGGGGTTGCCTACAGGCGTTAGTCAGGAGGACCTTGAAGGTCTCCGCTTGGACGGTCGCGTCAATATCAAGTTGATTGGCCTACGCGCCCACCCGGATGCGCTGTTCCGCTGGGACGATGACGCCTATCATCACATCGCTGCCGTCGGGCATGTGGATCTAGGTCAGGGGGCAGAACTCGTGCGTTTCTATCTGGATAACGACACGTGGTTGCAAGCCAATATCGAGAATGGCCAAGTGCTTGAATATAAGCTATTCGACTTTTACCGTGTTACTCATCTCTCGGATGCCGAATTCGATAATTTGATAAACGGGGAAGATAAACAGCCTGACAGCCTTGGCGCTCAATCGATTCCCTTCGCCTCTACCTCAGACGAGGCGCGAACATGCACGTATCAGCGGGTTTGGGGTAACAACGATAGCGTTTGGTCGCCACCAGTGATGTTTGAAGAACAGGTGATGACCACCGAGAGCTTAACCGCACGTAGCGTGACACACCACGCCATGCTCTATGAGCGCACCATCCAAGACGCTGAACGGCTGGAGTACTTATTGCTGAGCGCCGAAGATGATGGTGAAGGCAGCTTTATGCTGGTGCAAAACGTGGGGGTGGATGTGGCCTCCATCGATATCGACGCAATATAATCTATAAGGAAACTATCGCCATGGTGAATTATCTGTACGGCCTGCCATCATTTATTGCGTATCTTGTGACCGCAATTTTGCTGCTCGCCGCCTTTATGTATTGCTACAGCCGGCTTACCCCCCACCATGAATGGACATTGATTCGAGAAGGAAACTCGGCCGCCGCTGCCGCTTACGGTGGCTCGATTTTAGGTTTTACCATTCCGCTTTATAGCGCAATGGCGAACTCGATCAACTTTATCGATTTTGTACTCTGGGGCGTGGTTGCCTTTATCGTTCAATTAGGCACCTTTTTTGGCGTGAAACTATTTCTGCGTCAGCAGGGCGAAAGCCTGTCTCAACACATCACCGAAGGCCACCAAGCCTACGGCATTTTAATGGCCAGCGTGGCCGTAGCAGTCGGCTTACTCAATGCCGCTTCGATGACGTGGTAAAGGAGAGCCTGCATGTCTAAGCACGATCACACCCCCCACCTGCCCCGACGTAAACGCAGCGCGCGCTTGTCATTAGCTATGATGGGCGCCAGCGCCTTTGGCCTTACTGCCTGCGGCCAACCGCCCCAGGAAGAGCAGATCACTGAAATCCAATTCGATCAGCCACGCAGCTTTCAAAGCGTCGAGGAGTGCGTGGAGGAGAATGTCTATACGCGTAGCGCCTGTGAAGACGCCTACGAAGCCTCGTTGGAAGAGGTGCCACGCTTTAGCACCCTTGAAGAGTGCGAAGCGGAACACGGCGAAGGCGCTTGTACCGCGCCGACCGAAGAGCAAGCCCAGGCCGCTACCGGCAGCAGCGGCGGCAGCTGGTTTATGCCAGCGATGATGGGCTACATGGTGGGCAGCATGATGTCCAATACCAACCGTGGCCGCTCCTTTGAGCGGGTGTACCAGGAGCCGGTATATCGCAACCGCCAGAATCAGGGTAACTGGAACACCGCTACCAATCAGGCCACCCAGCGCGTCACCCAGCGTAATGAGGCAATGCGCAGTTCAGTGGTTCAGAATCGCCGCGCTGCGTCTCAGCGCAGCGGGTTCGGTTCACGCTCTTCGGCCCGGGGCGGCTGGGGCTCCTAGCCATTAGCGGATACCACCATGCTGCGAATCGATATCCCTGAACGAAGCAATTGGAAAGCCCTCGCCCATGAGCTGGGCTTTCATTTTCATACCATCGACGGAGAGCCTTACTGGAAAGAGGATGCCTACTACCAGTTCACCATGGAACAGGTTGAACGGGACATTGAAGCACCGACTGAAGAGGTGCATGAAATGTGTATGGAGTTGGTCGATAAAGTCTGCCACTCCAATGCGCTAATGCAGCGCTTAGCACTTCCCGAGCACATGTGGGACAGCATCCATCACTCGTGGAAATCGGGTCAGCCGCACCTCTACGGACGGATGGATTTTGCTTATTCCGGTGACGGCCCGGCGAAGCTGCTGGAACTCAACTACGACACCCCTACCTCGCTTTACGAAGCGGGTTTTTTTCAGTGGGTGTGGCTTGAGCAGGCCATTGCGCAGGGCATCCTGCCTCGCCATGCGGATCAGTACAATTCGATTCAAGAGCGATTAATCAATGCCATGGCGCACCTTGGTGACCGCATTGATGCACGCACGCTCTACTTCTCCTGCATCAAAGACAACGCCGAAGAGCGCGCCACCGTGCACTACCTGCAGGACGTAGCAGTGCAGGCGGGTTTAAAGGCACCGTTTATCTACACCGAAGATATCGGCCTGCTACCCGGCGCGGAGCACTTCGTGGACCTGGATAACCAGCCTATCCATGCGCTGTTCAAACTCTACCCCTGGGAGGAGATGGCCGATGATGCGTTTGGCGAGCACATTCCACAATTAAATACCCACTGGTTTGAGCCACCCTGGAAAGCGGTACTCTCCAACAAAGGTATTTTGCCCCTACTGTGGGAGCACTTTGAGGGCCATCCCAACCTATTGCCAGCTTTTTTCGAGACCGCTGACAGCCCACCTTTACCAGCGGGCTGGGTGCGCAAACCGTTCTTCTCAAGGGAAGGCAGTAACGTGGAACTGATTACCCCAACCGGCCAGCGCGAAGCGGTGGGAGGCCCCTACACCGACAGCCCATGGATCAGACAGGCTTACCATCCGATGCCGCGCTTTGGTAACAATCACGCCTTAATCGGCAGTTGGGTAGTCGGTGACCGCGCTTGCGGCATGGGCATCCGTGAAGACGTTGGACGGATCACCAAAGACTCCTCCTGCTTTGTGCCTCATGCGATTGTATAAACGCAAATACCAAATCCCTCCGACAAACGCTGGACATCGCTAGCGAAAAAAGCTGAAATCAGGGTAACTAATTTGATTGCTATTCTCGTACTCGTGATTAAAGTAGCAATCATTTCTCTACTTTCCTTACCCTGAGCGTTACCCAGCAGCGTTAACATGACAAACCGCTGCGCTATCAGGGCCACCGTTTATTTTGGAGCAACGGCGAACATGATGGCGCGCTGGCAATCCCTACCTATAAGGCTTCGGTTATTTCTCTCTTTTGGGACAGTCTTAGCGCTTGCGATGCTCCTGGCGCTTTATCTTCAAGCTCGCACCCATAGCCAAGCGCGGCTGGACAACCTGCTGCATCAAGAGCTACCGGCTCAGGTGGAAGGCCTTGCTGCTCATATTAACCTTAGCCTTAGTCAGGACTTGGCCATTTCTGAGAGCCTTGCCAATAGCTACTTTATCGAACGGTGGGTTAGGGATGGGCTGCCTCAAGAGCGCCAGGGAGAAGTCACGGCTTACTTAACACGGCTGATGACGCAGCTGGAAACCGAACTGCTTTTTATTGCCGCGCAGTATCAGGGACAAGGCTACTATTTTCAGCTTCGCAATGGTGAATTTCTACAGCGCACTATCCAGCCCCCTGGCAACGACGATGACTGGTACTACCGCTTTACTGACAGCGATGCTGCTTATGAATTGAATTTAGATAGCGATACATTCTCGCCCAATGATGCCTTTGTCTATGTTAATTACCGAAGCGCGTTAGATGCGCCTAACGGGCGACCGCTGGTCGTGGCCGGAGCAGGGTTAGATCTTTCCGAAATGGCCACTTTAATTGAAGACTTTCGGCTAGGCGATAATGGCCGCGCCTCTTTGCTGAGCCCCGAAGGAGAGTTGCTTGTTCGCAGTGGCGAAACCGTTCTTAGTGAAGAGGCAGCAGAATCCTTAACGGATCAAGCGTCACAACACTTGCTAAGAGGCGACCAACTGCAAGTAAACGAAATTGAACGCGACGGCCAAACATTGCTGATGAGTACGCTCTGGCTACCGGAGCTACAGCGCTACCTGATGGTCGAAGTCGATAAAGAGGCGTACCTGTCGGCAAGCCGTGATCGCTTTCTGGAATCCAGTGGTATTGGTCTACTCATTTTGTTAGTGGGGTTGCTGGTGCTCTACCCGCTGACCGGTAAGCTTATTCATCCCTTGATTGATTTCCAGCGTCAGCTTAAAGCTATTACCCACAGCCTGGACCTATCCCGGCGTGTCAGCACCGACGACAAAGCAGAACTTGGCGACTTGGCCAACCAGACAAATGAGCTTCTTGAACGCCTCTCCCGCGCTATTGCGGCGGTAGCCAAAAATTCTCAAGCACTGACGCAGGTAGCCGATCGCTTGGCCAAGACGGCTGGGCTCTCCGGCGTACATGGCAGTGATATTGATCATGAAGTTAGCCAAACGATGGCGGCGGCGGTAGAAGAAATGGCCTCTTCGGTAGCCGAAATCACCTCCACCATGGAAGAGCTTTCCACTTCATCGACCCAAATAGCCGATCACTCTCAATCGGTGGTCGATGTGGCCAACCAAACGCTAGAACGCAGCCGTAAAGGCAGTACGGCCATGCAGCTGCTACAGTCAAAAATGCAGGATATACGTAGCGACAGCGAACAGAGCCTGGCCGAAATCATGACGCTGGGAGCAAAGTCCAAACAGATCAATAAGGTCATGGAGCTGATCAACACCCTGGCCGCCCAGACCAAACTGATCGCTTTTAATGCTGCCCTGGAAGCCTCTAGTGCGGGGGAGTCAGGTCGACGCTTTTCAGTTGTCGCTAGCGAGATACGCCGCCTGGCGGATAGTGTCACCGATTCCACCCAAGAGATTGAAGGACATACTGATGATATTCAGACAGCGATCAATCGCTTGGTAGTGGCCTCTGAAAAAGGCGCCAGCTCAATTGAGCAGGGTGTTGAGGCAAGCATTAGCACAGCGCAAGATCTGGAAGCGCTGCTCAAGGCGGCTAGTCAAACCAGCAGTGCGGCTCAGCAGATATCGCTCTCCACCCAGCAGCAAAAAACGGCCAGTAGTCAGGTGGTCTTGGCGCTGCGCGATATCGATACGGCAAGTTCACGCAACGCGCATTCGGTACGCAGCATTACCGACATCAGCCAGGATATGATTCATATGTCCGCTGAGCTTAATGCGCTGGTGCAGGAGTTCACTCTAACTAATAAAGATCGCTGATCAAGGATACCGGATGAGCGTAATTCGGGTAGTCATTGCCGACGATAGCCAGGTAGCCCGCGACGTGCTACGCGATATCCTCAGCCGAGACGGTGATATTGAGATCGCGGGTGAAGCCACCAATGGCCGTGAGGCGGTAGAGCTTGCCAAGCGCTTAGCGCCCCAACTGATCACCATGGATCTCAACATGCCGGTCATGGATGGCCTGAGTGCGATCGAAGAGATCATGTACCACAAAGGGATACCCATCCTGGTGGTAAGCGACCGTTCAGATGCACAAACGGCTTATCGCGCGCTTGAAGCAGGCGCGCTTGAAGTGATGCCTAAACCGACGTTCGAAGCGTCAGACGCTGAGCGCCTGCTAGAGCGCGTACGCCTGCTCGCGGGTGTGGCGGTGATCACTCGCCTACGGCGGCGCAGTTTAGCAACTGCCTATGCGCCTCCCATACCTACACTAACCACCGCAACACAGAGTATTCCACGTGACTTTCAGCATGTCATCGCCATCGCTTGCTCGACCGGCGGCCCTCAAGCATTAGTGCGTTTATTGAGACCACTTCCCGCCGATTTTCCAGCTCCTATTGTGATCGCTCAACATATCAGCCATGGCTTTATTGATGGCATGGCACAGTGGCTGGCATCGCTGTGTACCATGCCGGTTAGTGTTGGCCAAGAAGGTGAGCAGCTACGCCCAGGGCATATATATCTTTCACCTTCCGAACGTGATTTATGCGTATCCCCACGCCATCGCTTCCAGCTCCAGCCCAGCCCCGAAAAATCCCTGTATCACCCTAGCTGCGATGTTCTTCTGCAGAGTGTCGCCACGGTCTATGGCAGTGACGCCATTGGCATTATTTTGACCGGCATGGGCCGGGATGGTGTGAATGGCATGCGGGCTATTTACCAGGCTGGTGGCACCACCTTCGCTCAAGATGAAAATAGCTCGGTTATTTATGGCATGAACCAGGAAGCGGTCAATGCAGGCGTTATTCAGTATGAACTGCCACTTGAAGATTTCGCGCATCGACTGCTTCGCGATGTGTGCGGCTATGTCGCTAGCCGACCGGAGCCTTTGGCATGAGCGCGTTTGCCCCCTTTAAAACTCTCGTTTATAAACGCTGCGGTTTACATCTTGAGGGCTTAGCCGAAGCCCGGCTCTTACGGGCGGTCACCAGTTTACAAGCCATAACAGAGCTAACCGACACCACACAACTCCTCGACAAATTAACCAGCGATCCAACTCTGTTCGATCAGTTTGTCAGTCAGTTGACGGTTAACGAAACCTATTTTTGTCGCGAGCCTGATGCTTTGAACTGGCTGGTCAACGCCTATTTACCTCAACGCTTAGCCGCTGGGAAGGCACCGCTATCCATCTTCAGCGCAGGCTGCTCTTCCGGTGAAGAGCCCTATAGCGTTGCTATGTTGCTCTATGAGCGCTTCGGTGAGCGCGCCAGAACGCTGTTCAATCTATCCGGTGGCGACCTGGATCACCAAGTCCTCGTCAAGGCACGCCAAGCTGTTTATGGGGGCATGGCATTTCGTGCCCTCTCGCCCACCTTTAAAGCGCGTTACTTCAGCCCCTATGAAGGCCGTTTTAAGCTCAATGAGGCGCTACGGCAATGGGTTACCTTTCGTCCTTTTAACCTGCTAAGCGCCAATGAGAACAGCCCCGGCGGTCCTTTTGATGTCATCTTGTTTCGTAACGTATCGATCTACTTTGACGAGCCGACCCGACGCCGTATTCACCAGCAGCTTAGTCAATTATTAAAACCGAATGGCATTTTACTCTGCGGCGTTACCGAAATTTTGGGTAATGATCTCGGCATTTTTGAACTGGCCGAAGCTCAGGGGGTATTTTATTTCCGCTCCGCGAAACAGCCCGCGACCTCAACGGCAGCCTCCCCAACGTTTTCCTGGCTCGACATGGGTAACAAGGGCGATGTTAGCGTTGAGAATAGCGATCAATTAGCCAGCACAGTTGACGACAAACCAGCCGCATCACTCGAGCAAGAAACAGAAAACGAGAAGGCAGCAAGCTTTACCCAGCAACTGCATACCGCGCATCAACTGCTCAATCAAAACGCCTTCGATGAAGCTGCCTCGTTGCTAAAGACACTGTTAACACAGCAGCCATGGTCAGTTGATGCACTGGTGTTAGCAGGTTTAGTCGCTCGTTGGCAGCAACAGCCCCGCATAGCACGTGAACACTTTAAACGGGCCATCTACGTCATGCCGGAGTGCTGGCCAGCGCACTTTTATTTAGCGGAGCTTTATCGCCAGGGCGAACTGACCGACGAACCCCTCCAACGTCAACGTCGCTATGCTGGCGTCGTTCGCTTGCTTTCGGCCGACCCCACCTCGAATGGTGGGCTGGGCACCATCGCACCGCCGCTTCCACCAGGCGATGCGCGCTTTCTGGCTGAGCGTCACCTGAAAGCAGTCAACACTACACTGGCAACGTCCAGTGATTCACAGGGAGTGTAATAGTATGGCGCTGGATATTCGCCGTTTTATACAGCGCTTTGTGGAAGAGGCAGCAGATCAACTGCCCCGCTTGCGCGAAGGAATCAACGCATTGGAGCAGGGCTATGCCGATCGCGAACAGATCAACGAATTGTTCCGCGCAGCGCATACCCTGAAAGGCTCGTCGCGCATGCTTAAGCTGACGCCTATTACGGCGTTGGCGCATAGCACTGAAGAGTTGCTAAGCGCTCTGCGCGACGAAACCCTTGCCATAACGCCTGAGATTATCAGTCTGCTAAATCAAGCAGTCGATGATCTTACAGACTTTGTCAGTCAATTAGCCGAAGGGGCAACGGGAGAGGAATTATCCGCAGTTGATGAGACATTGTGTAGCGCGCTTGAAAACGCGGCTCATGGTCAAACCCAACCCAGCCTGCCGGTCTCCGCTGCACCTCCAACGCAATCTTCCCTGGCTAAGTCTTCTACAGCTACGTCTTCTACAGCTATATCTTCTACTGCTACATCTTCACCCCCTTCCGCGCTAGCCTCCGAAAGCGAGTTACGACTAAGCGATACCGTTCGGGTTCGCTTAGACCGATTGGACGATGTAATTCGGTTGATGGGTGAAGTCCTTTCTGGCCATCATCACTTACATTCGTTAGTTGACCAAGCTCGAGAGCTATGTGCCACACTTCCTATCGAGCAGCAGGTGCCCTTTCACGCCTTTAACCGTGAACTGAAAGATAGTGTTTTAACCCATGATTCGCTGATGAGCGACGTGCATGACCGAGCGCTACAGATGCGCATGCTGCCGCTAAGCGTGGTGTTTGACCCGCTCGCGAAGATGTCTCGTGAATTAGCTCAATCCCTCGGAAAGCAGGTCGACTGTCGTGTACGCGGCAGCGAAATCGAACTTGATCGCCAGATGATTGATCGCCTGTCTGATCCACTCATCCACCTGCTGCGTAATGCGCTGGATCATGGCGTAGAGACGCCTTTGGTACGACAAGCTGCGGGCAAACCACTTCGTGGCCAGTTGAAGATTGAAGCGTGGCAAGATGCTGGCTGGGTGGTGGTTGAGATGCATGACGACGGAGCGGGCATTGCGCTTGATGCGGTGCGTCAGAAAGCGCTCGCCAAACAGCTCATCACTGAAGAACAGTTGAATGCACTCAGCGAACAGGAAACCCTAGAACTGATTTTCCTGCCCGGCTTTTCTACCAAAAGCATGATTACTGATTTTTCTGGGCGCGGTGTCGGCATGGATGTGGTGAAACGCACCGTAGTCGACGAACTTAACGGCGATTTACAGCTTGCCTGCGAACGTGGCCGCGGCACACGCTTTACCATGCGTCTGCCTTTATCACTAGCGATGATGCGGGTGCTGCTGGTCAGCGTCGGCGGTATGAAACTAGGCGTAACAGCGCCTTATGTATCAGAGCTAGTGGAGTGTTCGGCTGAGTCTTTAATTGAAGCGGCTGGCCAGCGCACGCTAATTTTACGCAATGAATTTGTCCCCGTCGTATCGCTTGCGCACTTGCTTGAACTTCCCGCTAGTAGCGTTACCGACACCACCTTACTGCTGGTCGTCCATCAGCGGCATCAAAAGCTCGCTTTAATTATTGATTCATTGATTGATGAACGCGACATGGTCATCAAGCCGTTGCCCACGCACCTACACCATTTGCCTCTGGTATCAGGCATGGTCTCGATGGGCCGCAACACACTCGTAAGTCTACTGCATGTACCCGCGCTGTTAGAGCTTACCCGCCGCACTGCGCAGCGCTCTGGCGCTGAGCGCACAGCAGCCACTATTGCGCAGCGAATTTTAGTGGTCGACGACTCACTAAATACTCGCGAAATAGAAAAAGACGTGCTTGAAGCGTGGGGCTATCACGTCACGCTGGCTGAAAATGGTCGCGACGGATTAGCCAAAGCACTGGCCGAGCCATTTGATGCAGTGCTTACTGACGTTGAAATGCCGATAATGGATGGCTTTGCGCTGACAGCAAGACTGCGCGAAAATGAAGTTTACCGTCATCGACCGATTATTATTATCACCTCACGAGAAAAAGAGGCTGATCGCCGACGCGGCATAGAAGTCGGTGCCGACGCTTATATCGTTAAAGGCAGCTTTGATCAGAATAATTTAGTAGAGACACTGCAAGCCCTGCTGGGGTAACCGTAAATGTCACTCAGAAAACAACCATCACGAGGTAATAAATGCATATCCTGGTCGTAGACGACGATCCACTGGCAGGGGAAATGACGGCAGCACTGCTTGAGTCACAAGGTCATACAGCCTCACTGGCCTGTGATGCAATGGAAGCCGTCGACCAGTTAGATGCTCGCAACGATATCGGGCTGATTATCAGCGATATGCACATGCCTCTGATCAGTGGGTTAGCGCTTTTGGCGATGCTCAGAGAGCAGGATAACCACCTGCCCTTTATTTTGCTCACTGGGGATACTCCGGATGAGGCACTTTGTCGGACACCTGGCCTCAGCGCTTGTTTAAGTAAAGACGCAGAATTAGCTTCCAGCCTGGCAGCAGCCGTTAATCAAGCGCTCGTCCGGTAAGCAATCTTGTTGGGATAGCAGGGATAAAAGAATGGAATGGATCGCCGCTTTCGATCACTCACGTAGGTAGTTTGATGTCTAAGCCCGCCCCTTCGCTGCACGATAAGCTAACTCAGCTACGTGAGCGTTTTATTGAGCAGCTTTCTTCTCGCTTAGTGCAAATCGCCGAGCAGTGGCAACAGAGCTGCTCGTCCCCAGAAGAACAAACGCGACTGGCACCGGAGCTGCACCGCTTCTTTCATAGCTTAAAAGGGACCGGGAGATCGCTAGGCTTTGAACGGCTTGCGATGCTTGCTGACCAGGCGGAGGAGGCACTCACCACCGTTCCAACCCGTGGCGACATCGACGCCTATATTACCCAACTTCTACAACAACTTCGCGATGAGCAGCAGCATTTACGTTCCCATCATGGTCAACAACAAGCCTTGGCGGCGGTGAACAGCTTTGAGCTTACCAACCAAGCTGAGCCGTTGCGTAATAAGCGCCAACGGCTGATTTAACTGTGTGACGATGAACCCGAACAGGTTGATCAGTTAATTCATCATCTGCGCTGTTTTGGCCATGAGGTGGTCCATTTCCTCGATACTGAAAGCTTCTTTAATGCGGTACTCAATCGACGACCTGACGCGGTCATTATGGATGTGCAATTCCCTCACGGTCAGACGGCAGGGACAGAAACTCTAACTAGCTTGAAAAAACTGACCGGCCAACCACTACCCGCGATCGTTTTATCGGCTCACAGTGATTTTCACTCGCGGCTAAGTGCTGTTCGCGCTGGCTGCAGTGGTTACTTTACCAAGCCGGTAAAACCGTTGGACCTTATGCTAGCCGTTGATGAGCTCACTGCGCCAATAGCGGAAGGGCCGCTGAAGGTGCTCGTAGTCGATGATGAACCCGAAGCGGCCGCCTACCACTCTGTGCTGCTTGAAGAAGCCGGCATGCTCGCTCACCAAGTGCACCATCCCACCGATGCACTCGCGGCCCTGGAACGCTTTAACCCTGATTTACTGTTGGTAGATATGTATATGCCGGTATGTTCCGGTGAGGAGCTTGCGACGATCATCCGTCAGCAGCCGGAATATCTAGGCCTGCCGATTATCTATCTCTCGAGTGAAACCGACAGCCAAAAGCAGGTTTCCGCCATGGCCGCCGGTGTTGAAGCATTTATTACCAAGCCAGTGCAGCCCGAAGACCTTATTTCTGCTGTACAGCTACGCGCCGAACGTCTACGACTGCTTCGGTCATTAATGTCTCGCGACAGTATGACCGGCCTGTATAACCACAGCACCACCACCGAACTAATCAGTAAGGCGCTGGCACAGGCCCACCGTGAGAAGAGCCAGCACGCCATGGCAATGATCGATATCGACAACTTCAAGCAGGTTAACGACATTCACGGTCACTTGGCGGGCGACCAAGTGATTATTACCTTAGCGAGGCTGTTAAAAAGCCGTCTACGGCTCTCTGATATCATTGGCCGCTATGGCGGTGAAGAATTTGTTGTGCTGCTGAAAGGCATTAACGCTGAGAAGGCCGCTGAGTTAATCGACAGCTTGCGTAACGATTTTTCGCTGGTCGACTTTCACGCCGGTGACGTCCGCTTTCGCTGTACGTTCAGCGCAGGGATTAGTAGTTTCCCTGAGCAACCATCAACCGAATCACTACGTTTGAACGCCGACCAAGCGCTCTACCGCGCCAAACGTCAGGGTCGCAATCAGGTGGTAACGGAGCTAGCCAATGACCTCTGAGCCTCCCCACGATAGCCAAGCAAATAACCTTCAGCACGCCCAGTCTTTAAACGAAATACTAGAAGCACACAGCGATGCTGAAAGCGTGGTGGATGTCGATGAGCCCACCCAGCAACTCGTGCTATTTAGGCTCAATGGCCAGCACTTTGCGCTTCCCGGCAGCGCAGTGAGTGAGATTTTACCCAGCGATCAGCCCGTCTATTATGTCCCTGGATTGCCAGCCTCTACCGAGGGCGTACTACACCTACGTGGCAAAATTGAATCAGTGATCAGTTTTCATTCACTCCTCGGCTTACCTATACCGGAAGGCAACTCGCAGGGGATGATTTTGCTAGTGGCTGCGGCGGGTATTCGCAGTGGCGTGCGTATAGAGCAGCTTGATGATGTTTGCGACCTCCCCCAAAGCATGCTGCAACCACCCCCTGAAACACTTTCCAGCACGCTGCGCCCTTATGTCAGCGCGCTATGGCAAATAGACGAACGTCAAGCGCTTGCCCTGCTTGACCCGGAGGCGTTGTTCAGTGCCTATCAGCAGGGGTTGGGTTAAGGTGATTCAGCGTTGCGACCAACAGATGCAAGCCCAGATTACCCTAGTGCTGTTTAGCGTAGGCCCCTACCGTGCAGCATTGGAAGCGAGCCATGTGCTCGCCATGACCGACCATCCCACGGCCTTGCGCACCGCCTACGCGCACTCGCTACTCCATGAAGCGGACACCCCACTGCCCCCCTCATGCCGCTGGCTGACCTTGCGCGACGTTGAAAATGCCGATAGTGAAAAAAACGGCACTTGGCAACTGGGCGTAAGCGGTGATATTACGCTTCAGCAACTGCCTGCTAACACGCTCTACCCGCTGCCAAACTTGCTCAAGCACCGCCGTTTCTCACCAGCCCTGTGTGGCGTCACTTTTGAACAGCAGCAGTTGATACTACTGCTGGATGCAAGCAAGCTTAGCCCTTAGCCTTTAATTCGCCAGCCACAAACAGCTAATGACATCGCCCTCGGCTATGTCGCTATTGGCCGGAATGACTGCAAAGGCGTCAGCATTGATACACGATGAGAGCACACCGGAGTTCTGATCAACAAAGGCCTTCGCCGTCACCCCGCTGGGCGTGAACTGAAGTGTCACGCGCATATAGTGTTCCCGGGGTCCCGTCGAGGTGGCAAACCCTGCTTTCGCGATCACTGTTGGCAGTGATTTTAGCGTCGGACAGCCCATCATTTCGCCCAGCAAGGGGCGTAAAAACAACCAGGCGCCGACAAACCCAGAGACCGGATTGCCCGGCAGGCCGACAAACCTTGCCTGGGTGCCATCACAGCGAGGCAAACGACCCAGCGCCAATGGCTTGCCGGGTCGAATGGCCAGTTTCCACATATCGAGTTGGCCAATCGCTTCCAGCGCTGCTTTGACGTGATCTTCTTCACCAACACTCACGCCGCCGGTGGTCACGACTAAATCCGCTTCATCGGCAGCAGCCGTTAACAGGTCAACGGTGCGGGCATAGCTGTCTGGTACGCTCACGGTACTCACCACCTCGGCACCAAAGTTTTCCAACAGGCGCTTAAGCATCGGCCGGTTGGAGTTATACAGCTGGCCTGGTTGTAACGGGGTACCTGGATCAATGATCTCATCGCCTGTCGATAACAGGGCGACACGGGGCTTTCGTCGTACACTCACATGCGTCACGCCTTGGCCTGCCAAGTGGCCAAGTGCTGCGGCTTCAAGACGCTCACCGGCATTCAACAGCACGCTGCCCTGACGCACATCGCGCCCCTGACGGCGAACATTATCGCCCACTGGAATGTCGGCGGGCATCAGCGCACGCTCGCCGTCAACCTCAACACGCTCCTGCATGACCACACAGTCGGCACCGGGAGGGATCTCACCACCTGTAAAAATTCGTGCACAACTGCCGGGCGCAAGCGCCTGAGTCGGTGTGCCTGCCGCAATACGCTGGCTCACCGGTAGCCACTGCCCCGCATCGTCGGCGCGCAAGGCGTAGCCGTCCATCGCGCTGTTATCAAACGGCGGCACATCTAGCTGCGCCGTGACGGCTTCGGCCAACACACGCCCAGGGGCGGCTTCCAGCGAAACGTTCTCTGCGCCGAGTAGGCTTACGTCTGCCAGCAGCGCTTCCAATGCGGCTGAAATCGGCTGCAGATCAGCCATGTTGCCCCCGGCCTGGGATAACCAGGTTGGCGAAGTTACAGGGCTTGTGGCGGCTATCCAATTGCTCGGCCAGAATGCCATCCCAGCCGGTGCGACAGGCACCGGTTGAGCCGGGCAAACAGAATACTACCGTGGCGTTGGCTAAACCGCCCAGGCAGCGGCTCTGGATCGTCGAACTGCCGATCTCTTCCCCGCTGAGTTGGCGAAAGCGCTCACCAAAGCCTTCGATACGCTTGTCCAGCAGCACCGAGATGGCTTCGGGAGTTGAGTCGCGGCCAGTAAAACCAGTGCCACCGGTGGTAATGACTACCTGCACATCTGAATCGGCTATCCACTCTGCCACGACGGCGCGAATGCGGTAGACATCATCAGGTACGATACGCTTCTCAGCGAGCGTGTGACCGGCGTTGGTTAGCCGTTCCACGAGGGCTTGACCACTGCGATCGGTCTCTTCTGTACGCGTATCAGAGACCGTCAGTACAGCAATCGTGAGGGGCACCATTGGTTCCATGTCGTTATCCCTTCGCCTTTTTTTGAGATTGGCGAGCCTCTAGCGCCGCCAACTGCTCGGGTGTCGCTTTCCCTTGGTAAAGCTCCTTCCACTCGCTATAGGGCATGCCGTATACGTACTCACGGGCCTCTTCATAGCTGAGGGCTTCATTTCGCGCTTCAGCAGCGGTCACCAACCACTTAGACAAGCAATTGCGGCAAAAGTCGGCCAAGATCATCAGGTCGATATTCTGGACATCTTTGTTGTCATCCAGATGGTCTAGCAAGCGACGAAACGCAGCGGCTTCGAGCTCTGTACGCGTGGTTGGGTCTAACTCATCAAATGCTGACATAACCTTTCCTCTCGCAAAGTGGTTTCTGGCTATTAACAACTTAAGGTGCAGCATAACAAAAGACACCGCCAGAAGGCGGTGTCTAAGCTCTCAATAAACAGCTTATCAGCTGGTTCGAGGCGCCGATGGCTCGCTGCTGCCACCAGCTGATTTACGAGCCGCTACCTCTTCTTCCGATAGCGTTTGGTCTTTGACCTCTTCGTACCATAGGTTGTGATGCTCTTTGGCCCAGCATTCATCCACGTAGCCAGTCGTCATACCTTCTAGCGCACCTTCGGTACCCAACGTTCCGATATAGATATGGCCTAAGGAAACCGCCGTCAGCCCCAATGCCCCCACCGCGTGGATAATATTCGCCCACTGCATGGTGTCACGGCCTTGATTGAAGTTAGGGAAGTCGAGCACAAACCCACTGGCGATCACCAATAGGCCCACCGTTGCCAGCATCCAATACCATGCTTTTTCGCCGCCATTGGCAAAGCCTGCATCGACATGCTTTTTGCCAATCATACCGCCGCCTTTCTTAAACCACACCCAGTCGTGCTTTTTGGGAATGTTCTCTTTGATCAAGCTGACCAGCAGTATAACGAGCAAAATGCCAAAAATTGGCCCCAGGTAATTGTGCAGCACTTTTGTGGCCGCAATCATCCAGGCCCAAATCCCATCGCCAAACAGCGGCCGGAACACAAACTTGCCAAACAGTAGCGTCATGCCGGTTAGGGCCAGCACGATAAACAGCGTTGCTACCGTCCAATGCAGTGCGCGCTTCATTAGCGTCCAGCGCAAGAGCAGGCGACCCGTGCGCGGTTGCTCAAGCTCCTTACGCCCCACAATGAAGTAGAACAGCGCGATCAGCGCCGCCATGCCAAATACCGCAATCAATCCAAACGGCGACACCCAGCGGTTGCGAATCTGCCGCCAGGTTTCACCGCTTGAATTGATCAGGCTGTAGTTACTGTCGGCGCGTGAATCACGATAGTTGGGACCGGTTTCTCCGCTACGTACCTGACGCCACTGATCGGTGGTAATGCCGGGGGCGGCGGTGGTCATTTCACGATTGGGATCCGCTTGGGCCATTGCTACTTGCGTAAAGCCGAGGCTGAGCGCCAGAGCAAGCGCCACTAACATAAAGCGACAGATGCCCAGGACGAGTCCTTTACCTGAGCGTGGCACCCCACCGGGTGCCTGTGCAGTCAACAGGTTCATGACAAGCCTCCTTACCCTTTATGGGCAGCATCATAGGCTAGGTTGTCGGCACTGGCCTGAGGGTTATTAGACCATGCGCCATCTTTGTGCCCGCGATGAACCACACGCTGACGGAAGATATCGGCTACATCTTGGGCATCACCGGCAAGCAGCGCTTTGGTGGAGCACATTTCGGCACACAGCGGCAGTTTGCCTTCAGCAATACGGTTGGAGCCGTATTTCTCGTACTCCTCTTCTTTGCTTTCGGCCGGGCCGCCCGCGCAGAAAGTGCATTTGTCCATCTTGCCACGCTCGCCGAACGCATCCTGCTGGGGAAACTGCGGGGCGCCAAACGGGCAGGCGTAGAGGCAGTAGCCACAGCCGATGCAGAGGTCTTTGTCATGCAGCACGATGCCATCATCGGTCTTGTAGAAGCAATCGGTGGGGCACACTGCCATACAAGGGGCGTCGTCACAGTGCATGCAGGCGACGGAAATGGACATTTCATCCGCCTCACCGTCATTGAGTGTCACTACGCGGCGGCGCTGAATGCCCCATTCAACGTCGTTGGCATTTTTACAGGCGGTGACGCAGCCGTTGCACTCAATGCAGCGTTCGGCGTCACACATAAATTTCATTTGAGCCATGTTGTTCTCCTCATGCCGGTGCGGGATGGCTCCCGCACCGTCGTGCTGTCAGGTCGGGTGGGGCTTAAGCGCGCTCAATGCGGCAAATGGTGCACTTGGTCTCTTGCATCAGTGTCACCGGGTCGTAACCGTAGGTGGTCGCGGTGTTGGCCGCTTCACCGATGATGTACGGATCAGACCCATCCGGGTAACGGTCGCGCAGGCTTTCGCCCTGGAACATGCCGCCAAAGTGGAACGGCATAAACGCAACGTTACGATCAACGCGAGGCGTGACCAGCGCTTTGACTTTCACGCGGCCCCCTTCAGCCCCTTCGACCCAGACCTGGTCGCCATCTTTGATGCTAAGGTCGTTGGCATCTGCCGGGTTAATCTCGACGAACATCTCCTGCTGGAGCTCGGCAAGCCACGACATGGATCGCGTCTCTTCACCGCCCCCTTCGTACTCAACCAGACGCCCTGAGGTGAGAATCATCGGGTACTCACCTGTGTTGTCACGGTCCTGAATGGTTTTGTACATGGTGGGCAGGCGCATGATCGAGTCGAAATCGTCCCAGGTAGGGAAGCGTTCGACCAAATCACGGCGTGTGGTGTAGAGCGGCTCGCGGTGTTTCGGCACTTGGTCGGGGAAGGTCCATACCACGGCACGAGCTTTGGCGTTGCCATAGGGCGCGCAGCCATGCGCAATCGTGACACGCTGGATACCGCCCGAGAGGTCGGTTTTCCAGTTTTTGCCTTCCGCCGCCTGCTTCTCTTCGGCGGTCAGGTCGTCCCACCAGCCTAGGTCTTTGAGCAGTTGGTCGTTGAACTCTGGATAGCCGTCGTCGATATCGCCGCCCACCGGCGCTGAACCTTCCGCCAGAAGGTTGACGCCGTCACGCTCGATACCAAAACGGGCGCGGAAGCCCATACCGCCTTCCATCACCGGTACGCTGGTGTCGTAAAGATTAGGCGAGCCCGGGTGGCGGAACTCAGGCGTTCCCCAGCAGGGCCACGGCAAGCCGTAGTAGTCACCATCCGCCGGACCACCCTCTGCGCGCAAGTTTTCAAAGCTGAACGTGTGCCAGTTTTTCTGGTGCTCTTTCAGGCGTTCGGGGCTTTGCCCGGTGTAGCCGACCGTCCACATACCGCGGTTGATTTCGCGCAGAATATCTTCAATCAACGGCTCATCACCGTTCATCTGATAGTTCTTGACCAGCTCATTACCGAAGCCCAACTTACGGGCGAACAGGTACATGATTTCGTGGTCGGGCTTGGACTCAAACAGCGGCTCGATCACGCGGTCACGCCACTGAAGCGAGCGGTTGGTCGCGGTGACACTGCCGGTAGTTTCGAACTGGGTGGCCGCTGGCAGCAGATAAACGCCGTCGCTGCGGTCATGCATAACAGCGGCAACGGTGGGATAAGGATCAACGATGACCATCATCTCGAGCTTCTGCATCGCTTTTTGCATCTCGACGCCGCGGGTCTGGGAGTTAACCGCGTGCCCCCAATAGAACATCGCTTTCAGCGCGGTACGCTGGGAAATGTTCTCGTCCTCTTCGAGCACGCCATCGACCCAGCGCGACACGGTAATCCCTGGGCTATACATGGGCTTGCCATCGGCATACTCGGTATCGTCATAGCGGCCTTTAAGCCACTCGTAGTCGAGATCCCATACCTGCGCCCAGTGTTGCCAGGCACCTTCCGCCAACCCGTAGTAACCCGGCAATGAATCACAACCAAGGCCAAGATCGGTCGCCCCCTGAACATTATCGTGGCCACGCAGGATGTTAGCGCCGCCGCCCGCCACACCAATATTGCCCAGCGCCAGCTCAAGAATGCAGTAAGCGCGGGTATTGTTGTTGCCGGTGGTGTGCTGGGTGCCGCCCATGCACCAGACCACACAGCCAGGCCGGTTGTCGGAGAGGCGTTTGGCGACGTCAAACATCTCGGCTTCGGGTACGCCGGTCACTTCTTCGACGACGCTGGGCGGGAAGTTGGCGACTTCGGCACGCACTTCGTCCATCCCATAAACGCGCTGATTGATGTACTCGTTATCTTCCCAGCCGTTCTCGAAAATATGCCACAGCAGGCCCCAAATATACGCCACATCCGAGCCAGGACGCAGGCGTACGTACTTGTTAGCCTTGGCGGCGGTACGGGTAAAGCGCGGATCGGCGACGATGATGTCGCAGTTATTACGCTCTTTTGCGATCAGGATATGCTGCATCGCCACCGGGTGCGCTTCACTGGGGTTAGAGCCAATGAACAGAATCGCCTTACTGTTATGCATGTCGTTGAGCGAATTAGTCATCGCTCCATAACCCCAGGTATTTGCTACGCCCGCCACGGTCGTGGAGTGGCAGATACGCGCCTGGTGATCGGTGTTGTTGGTACCCCACAACGAGGCCAGCTTGCGCATTAAATACGCTTGCTCGTTGCTGAACTTCGCCGAACCCAGCCAATAAACGCTGTCCGGGCTGTGCTCTTCGCGCAGTTCAAGTAGTTTGTCGCCGATTTCGTTAACGGCGTCTTCCCAACTCATGCGTTCCCACTCACCGGCCACCAGTTTCATCGGGTACTTTAGACGACGCGTTGAGTGACCGTGCTGGCGCAGCGAAGCGCCTTTCGCGCAGTGTGCGCCACGGTTAATGGGGTGATCAAAGGCAGGCTCTTGCTTGGTCCAAATGCCCTCTTGAACTTCGGCATAAACGCCACAACCTACTGAACAGTGGGAGCAGATAGTGCGTTTGACCTCGACCGGCGAGTCCAGCACGGGGGTTTTGTCGGCTGACTCGGCGCGCTGCATCATCGGCGCGCCCATGAAGCCCACAGCAGCCACACCACCGGTGGCTGCACCGCTACGCTTGAGGAATTGGCGGCGGGAAATACCCAGCCCGGAGGCCTTGGGGGTGTCTGTTTTGCGAGTTAAGCGCATGGCAAATCTCCTGGCATTCCGCCGTCAGTCACGCAGCGAGGCGTAGTAAGCACGGACGTGATCAGTCTCACGGTAGTTAACCGTTTGTTTTTCTTTTTTCACCGGGGCAGTATCAGCCTGAGCCAGGGTGATATGACCGACGGCCGCCGCAGCGCCTGCAGCGGCGGTACCCAACCCTAAGGTTTTCATAAACCGGCGGCGCTCAGAATTGTGTGTTGCTGAAGTTGAAGACAGTTTTGAAGACGGCTGCATGGGTTTCTCCTCTTACATGCTTTTTTATACTGGGCCTATTGTCACAGGGGCTTATGTCACAGCAGCTTATGTCACAGGGGCTTAGGCCTTTGTTATCAGGTTGCTTCGCGCTCTCGTTGGAGTGCTTGGTCACGGGTTGATTGGGCGCCATATAACCGATGCCGTATTAGATATCATAGCTCGACTATACGAACCTGCGCATGACTCTCGTCGCTAATCAGGCGAGCCTGCTCACTCTCCATAAAGGCGCTTCCCAACTGCCCCAGCGCTGCATAGAAAGCGGTATCTACCTGCCCCAGGTCGTCAAAACAATCGACTGACCAGGGCGCTAAATGCTGCTGAAAAAAGAAGGCCTGCTCTGGGTTTTCGGATTCAATCAACATCGCCATCACTTCACACAGTGCGGCGAGATGATCCTCGGGATCCTGCGTATGCTCACTACGTTCAAAGCCGAGTACTCTCAAGTCTCGACGCAGCGCCACCAGCGCTGCTTCCATCAATTCGCCATTGCGGTACCATGAGGCATACGGCACCACTTCCCCTTGAATCACGCCGACCAGAAGGCGGAAATGGGCACGCTGCAATTGCTCAATATCGGCTTTCTGCGCAGTACCTGCCAGTGCATGCCAGCACTCTGCTAGACGGCTGCCGTCTTGCTCGATGTCGAGGTCTGCCAGCCAGCTCAGTAGTTCGGCATCGGGGGGCTGGCGCAACAGCGTGGCAAGCAGTTGGTAGATATCGGCGCGAAGCGCATCTGCTTCTTTAAGCGTGGGCAGTGAATCTGTCATCGGCTTATACCTTCAGTTGCGCGTCGGGATCGCGAATCATGGTTTTCCAGACATCTTTCACCCGGCAGTCTTCGCACATTTCCAAACGAATCATCGCTTCACCGGCAAAATAAGGGTGGTTGGCCAACTTCTGTTTAATCGTCGCTACCGTGCTGACGGTGGCAAACGGCTTGCCACAGTTGATGCACTCAAAAGCCGCTTCTTCGTGACAGATATGCCGCGTTTCACGAGCACTTGACGCCAGGAAACCGGGCATCAAGGTAATCGCATTTTCCGGGCAGGCCTGCTCACACAAGCCGCATTGCACGCAGTCCGCTTCGAGGAAACTAAGCGCAGGCGTCTTGCCGCCTGACTTTAGCGCAGGCGTCGGGCAGTTACTGACACAGGCATGACATAACGTACAGGCGTCGCTATCGACCTGAATGGCGCCGTAAGCAGCGCCTAACGGCATAGCCACTCGCTCACCAATGGGGCTACCTAACTCAGCCAATCGCGCCAGTACTCGGTTAAAGCGTGTGCGCTTTTCAGGTTCGGGCAGGTTGAGCGGCGTTTCCGTCAAAGGCGTGAGTGTCGGTAATGCGTCGCGAGCCTCTGCATCGGCTACCTCGATCAGCGTTACACGAGCACGGTCATGACCCAATGCACCCAACAAGGCATGCGCCTGGGCGACTTGATCGGTTAAAAAAGCACTTAAGCGAGCGGGCATATTGGGATGTAACTGGATGCGCACTTCAGCAGCACCGGCGGCCAGCGCGGTTAGCCACTGATCATGCCCCGCCGCTCCCAGCTCTTCTAAAGGAGCATCAATGACGTGGCCTGCGGGCACAGCGCCTAAAGCACGTTCGGCGTCTTGGGAGTCATGGGTAATAAAACGCAGCACAGGCGCTTGGCCACCGGCTTCGCGATACGCGCCTAGCCAAGCGGAAAGCGTATCCTGCTGCCGGCGTGTTTCGGGCAAGCGAAATTCAATCGCACCCGTGGGGCAAGCGCTGGTACAGCTCCCAACGCCTTGGCAGAGGAAGGGATCAATCTCAATGCGGGATTCAATCCGGCCCTGGATACTGGAGATGGCATCCGCCGGGCAAACATCCAAACAGCGAGTACACCCTACATTACCGCTGCTGGAGTGGGCACATAAGTCGCTATTGACTTGAAAATAGCGCGGCTTGTCGAATTCGCCCATCAATTCGGCAAATTGTTCTAGCGCGGTGCTTCTTGCTTCCGCCTGCTGCCAGTCAACTACCACGTAGCCGGGGGGCGGCAATTCAACCGGCAAACAAGGGGTGGCGTTTAAATCGAGAATCAGATCAAACGTTTCGCGCCCAATCAAGGCACGGGCGAGATTAAGCGGCTCATCGCTATTCAGCGTCGCGTTAAACGCGCCCAAGTGGCCATTGATGTGCAGTTTTTCTGATTGGGCACGGGTCAGCGCCTGAGTAGTGAGGATCTCGGTGGCAGCGAGCAAGTCGCTATCATTCACCTCGTCGTCAACATCGGCGGCGTTGGGCGCAGTAAACATCAACGTCAACGAAGCTAGCCCGCGTCCTTGCAGGGCACGAGCGGCTTGTCGAGTATCGCGCTCACTGCCTAACAGCAGGGCATGACCGTGACTGTGGTAGGTCACATTGGCTGGCGTTAAGTTAGCGGGCCATGAGATACGTCGGCGTACCGTTTCCCGAGCCTCGGCATTGCGCTGGTCGTCTACCGACGCCAGTTGGATTCGTTGGTTCATGCGTTCTCACGGTCAGTGAATAATTCTTATTATAATTTTGAGTTATATAATTTAACTATTATGGCATAACAATGCATTGACGCTAAGTTCAGCCTATGGCGAAATGCGACATTTGCCAACCTAATTACTTTTAACGTCACCAACGCTTTTAGTCCGAAGAATAAGTAAAGCACTGATTAATAATACTAAACAAAATTCTCATGTTTTCTTCTGAGCATCAGTTAGAGAATCAGACTGGTCGTCTACTGAGTTATTTTTTACAACGTTGGCACTGTTAGCGCGCAACGTTGATGGCTCATCCTCTAATTCACCCGACTGTCCCTTTGTTTGCTCGCTAGCGACGACGTCTTTCTGGGTCTCGGGTTGGGTATCCTCTACTTGCTTATCGACCGTTTCTTCAACTTTATGAGTCCAGCGACGCAGTTTACTGGCAAGCTCCGACGCCATGGGCTTCAGAAGTTTATTATAATCGGCGTCGTAATCGTCCAAGCCGTCGCGCACATTGTAATTACCTGTGGCCCACAGGCGTTTCAATGCTTGCCGACGCAAAGGACCGCTCACGCCCGGCACCATGTACGCGCTGAAGTCGCTGCCCGCCTCCAGCGTCTCGGGGTCCGGCAAAGTGTGGTCGAGACTGCCGGGCTCAATTTCTCGCTCTGGTGTTGGTGAAAGTGGTTCTTCTGCCTTGTAAGTCTGTTCGCTTTCCTTGTAAATCGAAGCATTGGGTTCAGTGGACGTTTCATCAACTGGCTCTGAAACAGTTGAAGTGGCTGGCGAGGCGTCCTCTTCTTTTTGAGCATTACGCTTTAGTCGCGACCAGCGTTCCAGGCGGCTCATTTCGGCTGCTCCTTGGTGGGTGCCTCTTTGGCACGCCCAGCCCCTTTGCGTTTTTTCTTGCGCATTTCCATCGGCGCCTCCCCGTGGCGCGCCAGGTAGCTCTCAAGCCAGACCTGAATGGCCATTGGCATGGCGGCTTCCAGCACTTGTTGCTCGCCATCCAGCCAGCCGGCCGCGACGTCCTGACTGGCAGTAATCGCATCCGGCTTTGGCGTTTGCCCTGTAAAGCCCGCCCGAACGAATAACCGCGGCGTAGTAGACGTTAGATTGAAACGGTAGGCAGCACGCTCGGTCATTGAAAGCTGAAGATTAAGCACATCAGCCCCATGGTCGCCAAGCGCAAGCTCAGCAATGCGCCACTGCGTCAGCGTAAAACGCTTCACCTGCTTGGGCTCAGCCACCAAGGTAATACTGATGGGGCGTAGGTTATCGCTCATATTTTTAGAAACCCTGAACCGTGCATGGATGCATGTGAAAAAAATAGCACTTAGAGAAAATAGCGCTTAGAGAAAACAGTACTTAAAAGGATAGCGCTTGAATGGGTAGACAAGTAAGCATTCCCGGCGCCATCATCGTCAACTCCGACTTTTTTACTCAGGTATTTTCACTCAGATACAATAGTCAGAGTCAGTGTAAGAGACAGATGCTTTCATTTTAGCAGCGAGGATTGCGGATGCCCGCCCTTCAGTTAAGCCGAGCCCGCTTACCGGCCACTACCGAGATCAGCATCGTTGATGAATATGGCGATGCGCGCCAGCAGGCGATTGCCGCTGAGCGGGCGTTGACGGTTTACCTCAACAAGCGTGAAATCGTCACTTTAATGACGCTGGGTGATGACCCCGAAGCGCTGGTAGTGGGTTATCTACGCAATCAGGGGCTGCTCCGTGCCGCCGAAGATTTAGCCGCCGTGCAGGTTGACTGGGAGGTAGAAGCCGCGGTCGTGATTACACGCCACTTACCCGAAGATCTAGAAGCACGGTTAAGCACGCGTACAGTTACCACCGGCTGTGGTCAGGGCACCGTATTTGGCAAGCTATTGGATCAAACCGCCCTCACGGTGCTCCCCGATACGCAACTGGCACAGTCTACTCTCTATCAACTGCTGCAAAACCTTAATGCCTATAATGAGACCTACCGTAGCGCGGGTGCTGTTCACGGCTGCGCGCTTTGCCGCCAAACCGACGTGCTCGACTTTGTCGAGGACGTAGGCCGGCACAACGCGGTGGATACCCTGGCAGGGCGCCAATGGTTACAACAAGCCGACAGTGCCGATGCGGATATTTTCTACACCACCGGACGGCTGACGTCTGAGATGGTACTCAAAGTGGCACAAATGGGCATTAGCGTGTTGGTATCCCGCTCCGGTGTTACCCAAAAAGGCGTCGAACTGGCTGAACGCTTCGGCGTCATGTTGATCGCCCGCGCTAAAGGCCGCCATTTCCAGGCTATTAATACCCAAAATCGCTTGGCACTGGATGCGATACCTAATCGACCATCTCAGGCTCGTTCATCTAAAGAGGCAAGCGCATGATACCCACTCACGAACTCACCGGCATGATCCTGGCGGGCGGCGAAGGACGCAGGATGGGGGGCCGTGATAAAGGACTTGAGCCGTTTGCAGGCTTGCCGTTAGTCGGTCATGTGGTTAAACGCCTTGAGGGCCAGGTGGCCGAGCTGCTGATTAACGCCAACCGCAATGCCGACGCTTATCGCTTCTTTGCCGACCGTGTGATTGAAGATGTAGAAGGCGGGTTTAAAGGCCCACTCATGGGAATCTATAGCGGCCTGCGCGCGGCAAAAACGCCCTGGCTGCTGGTCGCTCCCTGCGACTCCCCCGCCCTGCCTGATGATTTAGTCGCGCGCATGGTGGAAGGCATTGGTGATCAGGACATCGCCGTCGCCTTTGATGGTGATCGCTTGCATCCCGTGGTTGCACTAATGCGCACTTCGCTGGCCGATGATTTGGCCGCAACGCTGGCCGAAGGCGAACGCAAGATTGACCGCTGGTATGCTCGCCATGCGTGGTGCAAGGTCGACATGTCGGACTGCCCCGATGCGTTTGCCAACCTAAATACCGAGGAAGAGAAGCTACGCCTGGAAGCGACGCTGCTGAAACATTCAGTCAAGGAGACCAGATGACGCTCTCTTGCTTTGACCTTGGCGAGAAAATGCTTAGCGTTGACGAAGCGCGCCAGGCGCTCGCCACCTTGATTGAGCAGCCGCTGGGCAGTGAACAGATCCCGCTGGCACAGGCCTACGGCCGACGTTTGACCGCTGCCATTCAGGCCCCCATTAACGTGCCGCAAAATACCAACGCGGCCATGGATGGCGTAGCGCTAGCCTTGCCCAGACAAGGTATTGGAGCCAAGCAAACCCATTGGCCGCTGGCCGGTGAGGTGTTGGCCGGGCAATATCGCAGCGAATTGGTACCGGCCGGTCACTGCGTGCGCATCACTACCGGCGCCCCATTGCCCCCGGGCACCGATACAGTGGTGATGAGTGAACAGTTGCGCGAACCTTCAGATGAGAAGCCTGCGCATGTGATCATTGAGTCGCCAGAACTCCTCAAACACGGCCAACATGTCCGCCAGGCTGGTGAAGATATCGCTATTGGCGAGACGGCTCTTCTCGCGGGAGCACGGCTTGATGCCGCATCGCTCGGGCTTTTGGCGTCATTGGGTTATGCAGAAGTGGCTGTGCGTCAGCACCCAAGGGTAGCGATTTTTTCCACCGGCAATGAAGTCACTGCGCCTGGTGAACCACTACCCAAGGCCAGCATTTATGATGCCAACCGATTTACGCTGATCGGCTTACTGACCGAGCATGGAGCCGAGGTGATTGATCTGGGCATTCTGCAAGACGACCTAGACGCGACTAAAACAGCGCTGCAACAGGCCGCCGAACAGAGCGATTTGGTTATTACCAGCGGCGGTGTATCGGTAGGTCAGGCCGACTTTACTCGCGCCGCGCTGGAACAACTGGGCCGTTTGGCTTTTTGGCGCGTAGCGCTGCGCCCAGGGCGCCCCATGGCCTGCGGCTGGCTGGGCGAATCACGAACACCATTTGTCGGCTTACCCGGCAACCCGGTCGCGGTCATGGTAACCTTCCTACAGTTTGTGGCGCCGCTGCTGGATCGACTCCATGGGCAGCCCATGTCGCCACCTCGACGCCTCCATGCGATTGCCGATCACCTGTTAAAAAGCCGCTTAAAGCGTACTGACTTTATTCGCGGCATTTACCATACTGATGACAATGGGCAGCTACATGTGCGCAGTACCGGCGCTCAAGGTTCAGGTATTTTAACCTCGATGGTGGCTGCTAACTGTTTGATTGAGCTTGCCGATGACCAAGACGGCGCACAACCAGGCGAGGTAGTCAGCATACAACCACTAACGGGATGGCTATGACCGAGCAACGACTGACTCAACAGGCTATTCAACCACGTTCTGGCCAGGCAAACGCTTCGCAGCAACTGATCGACGACTTTGGCCGACGCATTAACTATGTGCGAATCTCGGTAACGGATCGTTGCGATTTCCGCTGCGTTTACTGTATGAGCGAGGAGATGACTTTCCTGCCCCGCGAACAGGTCCTGACGCTGGAAGAGCTGGCCATGGTCGCCCGCGCATTTACCGAACTCGGCGTGGAAAAAATTCGTCTCACCGGCGGCGAACCGCTGGTACGCCGTGATATCACTCAGTTGGTCGACGAAATCGGCTCGATGCCGGGCCTGAACGATTTTACCATGACCACCAACGGCGCCAGCCTGCGCAAGCATGCCAAGCAGCTTTACGCCGGAGGTTTACGTCGACTGAATATAAGCCTGGATTCGCTGGATGCACAGCGCTTCAAACAGCTCACCCGCACCGGTGATTTAGCCAAAGTGATCGACGGCATCCATGCCGCCCAGGAAGCAGGCTTTAAGCGCATCAAGCTTAACGCTGTGATCCTAAAAGGCCGTAACGATGACGAAGTCATCGACCTAGTGACTTTTGCCCGCCGGGAAGGGCTCGATATTAGCTTTATCGAAGAGATGCCGCTGGGCGATGTTTCCGACCATTCGCGGGCGGAAACCTTCTATTCCAGCGACGACGTCCAGGCGCTGATTGAATCACGCTACCCGCTGATCCCTACGACTGAAACCACGCCTGGGCCCTCGCGTTACTTCAAAATGGCGGATAGCGGCAGCCGCGTCGGTTTTATCTCGCCCCATAGCCATAACTTTTGTGACACCTGCAACCGCGTGCGCGTGACCGTAGAAGGCCGCTTGCTGCTGTGTTTAGGCAACGAACACTCAGTGGATCTTCGTGCCGTGCTGCGCCGTCACCCCGGCGATATGCAGGTACTTAAAGAGGCGATTATCAATGCCCTGCCGCTGAAGCCTGAGCGCCACCACTTCACCACTGATGGTGATGTGCAAGTAGTGCGCTTTATGAATATGACAGGGGGCTAAGCCTTGGCAGGGTTAGCGAAATTAAAGACACCGGTGCATATCATTACCGGTTTTTTAGGCAGCGGAAAAACCACGCTTATCCACAGCCTGATTGAGCAGAAGCCTGTGGATGAAAAGTGGGCCATTCTAGTTAACGAATTTGGCCAAATTGGCATTGATCAAGCCATGTTCGACGCACGCGATGACATCGTTATCAAAGGGCTACCGGGCGGTTGCCTGTGCTGTCAGCTCGCCTTTGTGCTCCAGGCAGCGCTGGTTAATTTATTGGCACGTAGCAAACCCGATCGAGTGATTATCGAGCCATCCGGCCTCGGCCACCCGGCGGGGCTGCTGGACTTACTCCGTGGAGAAGCCTTTCATGATGTAGTCGACGTGCACGATATTATTGCCACTCTCGACCCCCGCCGATTAGAGGATGCCCGAGCACGTCAGCACGAAACCTTTCGCGATCAGCTCGATATAGCCGATGCCGTGGCGCTCACCATGCTCGACCAGAGCACACCCGAGCAACTCAACGCTGCTCATGATTTTGTGGCGAAGCGTTGGCCGCCGCGCAAATGGGTACATGAAGCCCAGCAAGGTGAGCTACCGTTTGCGCTATTGACCCAGAGCGGCAGCGCCGAAGCCAGCAATAAAGACATGCCTACCAGTCATCAGCAGTTGGCGGCAACGCCAAGCCTGGAAGGAACATTCTTTGATTTTCCGCCACCGCCCGGTAAGCCTCAGTGTGAAACCGGCACGGCGCTGGGATATACCAGCACAGGATTACGCTGGCACCCAAGCGAGCGTTTTGAGCTGGATCGGCTAGCCGCCTGCTTAGGGGAACTACCACGGGAGGCACGTATTAAAGGGGTATTCCATACCGATAACGGCTGGAAACGCCTCAACCGTGCTGAGGGTACGCTCAGCGTTGAAAGCAGTGCTTGGCGGCAAGACTCCCGGCTGGAGGTCATTCTCCCCGATACGCTGGCCCGCCAGAATGTTGATATCGAAGCCCTCCTGCTCTCTTTGGCGATACTTTAAAATGAATGGCTTGTTGGTTCGACATAAAGGGTTTAATAAACCGGCATCAGTTCTTCAATCGCTTCAACCGTCACCGGGCGTCCAAAGAGATAGCCTTGATAAGCATGGCAGCCATGGGACAATAGCCACGCCTGCTGCGCTTCGGTTTCTACGCCTTCAGCGATAACCTCTAAGTTAAGGCTCTTCGCCAAGGCAATTGTACTCTCAACGATCGCTGCGTTCGCTTGGCTTTCAAGCACCTGATGAACAAACGATTGATCGATTTTTAGTTGATCCAGTGGCAATTGGGCCAAATAGGCTAGCGACGAATAACCCGTACCAAAATCGTCCAAAGCGAAGCGCACGCCTTGCGCTTTAAGGGCGAGCATTTTTTCCCGAGCCTCATCGCGAGCTTCCACAAACAGTGATTCAGTCACTTCCAGCTTTAAACGGCAAAGTGGTGCCTGAGTACGCGCAAATACCCTTTCTACACGGGACAGAAAATCCTCATCACGGAACTGAAGCGGGCTGATATTAACCGATATTGTCAGTTCTCGGAGCAATGGGTTCTGCGCCCAACGTGCCAATTGACAGCAGGCGCTTTCCAATACCCATTCACCTACATCGTTAATCAGCTCCATGCTTTCCAGCAGCGGAATAAACTCACCCGGGGACACCATGCCGCGCTCGGGGTGCTGCCAGCGCAGCAGCGCTTCCACGCCGGTAATAGTGCCGAGGTGATCCACTTGGGGTTGGTAATAGAGTATCCACTGCCGGTTTTCTTGCGCTTGACGTAGGTCCGCCTCTAATTTCACATGGGCCAACAGCGCTGCCTGCATTGAAGGATCGAAAAAGCATACGCCGTGGCGGCCGTTACTCTTAGCCTGAAAGAGCGCCATGTCCACTTGTTGCAGATAGTCGTCTACGCTGTGTTCATTGCTGACCATGATGGTAACGCCAATACTGCCCGATACGATGACACTTTCCTCGGCAAGCACGATGGGCGTGTTAAGAGTCGCCAATAATTTATAGGCGATACGCTCAGCAAGCTGAATGGTTTGCGCATGGCTGCTGTCAACACCCTCAATTAACACTGCAAACTCATCGCTCCCCAGCCGCGCTAAGGTATCAGTATCGCGTAACATTTGGCTCATGCGCCGAGCCACACTCTGCAATAGCTGGTCACCCGCGTAGTGCCCCAGAGTGTCATTGATTTGCTTAAAGTTATCGATATCGACAAAGAGCAGTGCGCCGCACCGCTGATGGCGATGTAGCTCTTTAATAGCAGCACCCATGCGGTCCATAAACAGGCGCCGATTGGCGAGCCCGGTCAATGGGTCATAAAATGCCAGTTGATGTATCTCTTGCTCAGCGGCTTTGCGCTCGCTGATATCACTCATAGTGGCCACGTAGTGGGTCAGCACATTGGAGGGGTTATATACTGCGCTGACCGTTAGCCATTCAGGAAAAAGCTCGCCGTTCTTACGCTGGTTCCAAATCTCACCTTCCCAATTACCTGTTTTGGCAAGTCGTTTCCATAAACGTCGATAAAACAATGCGTTGTGATGATCAGAGCTAAATTTGCGTGGGTTTTTACCGATAACATCAGCGTCGTCATAACCGGTAATACGCTTAAAAGTGTCATTTACTTTAAGAATAAAACCTTCAGCATCGGTAATAAGTATCCCTAAATGCGTCTGGAAGGCAGCGGCGGATATTTGCGCTTCAGCTCGTGCTTGTTCACGCTCTAGGATACGCTGCTGCAATTGATGGGCTAACGCCAATCGGTTGAGATAGTGTCGCACGCCCCAGGACCCAAGCAGTGCAAGAGCGCACATTACCAGTGTTAGTACCAGAGCGCGCTGTCGCCACCCAGCCAGCAGTTGTTGAAGGTCAACACCCACTATGGCCAGCATTGGGTAATCACCTACTCTTTGCATACGAAATAGACGCTCACGACCATCAATGGGGGAGACCGCTCTTAATGACCAAGCGGTCTCACCACTTTCCAGCTCTCTTGCCTCCTCCTGAGAAGCTCGCTCGCTCGCAATGTTCAAGCCGATAGGAAATTGCTCTCCTGGGGAGGGGTGTCTAGCAATTAACTTCGAATCAGAATCGATCAATGCAATGCTCTCGCCCTCATACACGTGCATCTGATGAAGTGCATCGGCAAATACGCGCGGAACAATGCGAGCAATCACAACGCCTGCAAAATCGCCGTTTGGGCTATCTAAGCCTCGACCATGGTACAAATAGAACTGCTGTTCACTTTCAGACCAGTAAAGCGGCGTTACTAGTTCCCGCTGCCCGCCTTGCTTAAACGCATTAAAAAACTGCGTTTCGCTGATATCAACATAGGCATTGGCATCGTCGCTGCCACTCGCCAGCATTCGCCCTTCAGACCCCAAGACGGCGATCTCATCAACCATAGGTATATACAAGGTAAGATTTTCTAAGGTCCGATGCAGCGCCTGGGCATTGCCAGCTTCAGGCATTCCTTGCAGCGCCAGTAACTCCGCAAGTCCGAATAGTGCTTGACCACTTTGCGCAAAAACACCTTTTGCCCATTCATTGACGACATTAGAACGCGCAGTAATCCGTGACTCGGCGGCCGTTATTTCTTGTTCATACTGCTCGCTCATTAGCCAACCGAAAAGCACCACCATGGCGAAAAGTGCAAGCAGATACAGCGCCACCACATAGCGGCGCTGTTGGCGGTATTTGTGTTTAGCCTTCAAAACATCATCATTAGCATCAATGGAAGTGACAGACATTGCGCAGAGGCCTTATCCAGGTCTCCCCCATGGGGGCACCTGATACAGTGTAAAAATAACTAAAACGATATACTACACGTGCTGCCCCGTGGTCCTACTCGCTGGTGGTAGGCGGTGGTTGTATTCGGGTTGTATTCGATAGTGCCGCGGTGCTTTTATGATGTATACCAGTTTTTATCACCGTTAGTTTACTAACAAGCGCGGCGTTATACATAAATAACCTAACTACCAAGGAATTGTGATGGCATCGCTGAGCCAAATGAGCGACTACGAAATACGCCTAATCCGCATTTTTAAGACGGTGGTTGAGTGTGGCGGCTTTACAGCAGCTGAAACGACACTCGGTATTAGTCGCTCGGCGATTAGCCAGCACATGAATGATTTAGAGGGACGACTGGGCTTTTCGCTCTGCCAGCGTGGGCGTGGTGGGTTTAGCTTAACCGAAGAGGGAAAAGATATTTATCAGGCGGGGCTTACGCTACTCACCGCACTCGAAACCTTTAAAAGCGACGTTAACGCTCTGCACCAAACCATTAAAGGTGAACTGAATATCGGCATTACCGATAACTTAGTCACGCTACCGGCCATGCACGTTACCAATGCGTTGGCAGAGCTTAGCGCACCGGCACATGAAGTAACGTTACATATTTATATGGAGCCTTCTGATGCCATCATTCGAGGCGTGATGGATGGTCACTTACATGTCGGCGTGGTGCCCGCCGTGAACCTGCCCACCAGTTTAGAAACCCGACACCTCTATGACGAGCCTTCGTACCTTTACTGTGCAGCAGGCCATCCACTGTTTGCCAAGCACGATGACAGGCTCGGCTTTGCAGATATCGCCCAATATGCCGCTATTTCGCCCCGTTATCCGCTACCCGCTGAGGCACGCCAGGTACATGATGCGCTCACGTTGCGCGCATCAGCATCCGACCGTGAAGGCGCCGCCTTTTTGATACTTACCGGGCGCTTTATTGGCTTTTTGCCTGAACACGTGGCTGCCCAGTGGGTAGCCGCGGGTAAGATGCGGGCACTGCATGCTGGCACACAACAGTATCGCATCCCGTTTGTGCTTATCACTCGCCATGACCGTCGCCCTAACCGAGTCGTCGACGCGTTTTTAAGTTTCGTAAGAAGCGCAGAGTAAAAAAAGCTCGGCACTGAGCCGAGCTTTTTTATATAAACCGTGGTTACGTAAACCTTACCCTATAACAGGCGATTTATGGTTGCTCGGTTACCTCGCTGACCATCATCGGCGCAGGCCCCGCCTGTGGCGATGACGCCAATATTCGGCTTGCCACGTAGTAAACAATGGCCCCGAGCGCCGAGCCGGTGAACCAACCATAGTCATAGAACCAGTTCATGGTGCCCGTTAGCAATGACAGTAGGGTGAGCGCTACCGGCACACCAAAGGCGATAAAACCGGCAATATTGATAGCAGGGTAAGCATGGTCATCCATATAAAGACTAGGCACATCCAAACGCTGCTTTTTAATTAAGAAGTAATCCACTGCCATAATCCCGGCGATGGGACCTAACAGACTTGAATAACCGAGTAACCAATTGGAATACATCTGTTCAAGAGAAACTCCCGGAGGAATAAGCCCTGCTTTTTGCAGCAGATCGTAGCCCATCAACAAGACACCCACCGCGCCAGTCATCAGCACACCACGCGTCTGGTTAATCAATTTGGGCGCAATATTCTGAAAATCATTGGTAGGCGACACGATATTGGAGGCCGTATTGGTCGAGATAGTGGCGATAATGATCAGCAACATCGCCATCACTACCCAGAAAGGGCTGTCGATATAGCCAATCAGCCGCACTGGGTCAGCAACAGTTTGGCCCACCAGCGTTTCAGACGCCGCTGTTAATACCACCCCTAGCGCGGCAAAAAAGAACATGGTTAGCGGCAAACCGATTACCTGTCCGACGATCTGGTCTTTTTGGCTTTTGGCAAAACGACTGAAATCAGGAATATTCAGCGATAATGTCGCCCAAAAACCCACCATGGCGGTTAAGCCTGCGAAGAAGTAGCCGTACACTGAGGCCCCTTCAGGGCGCGAAGGCGGCTGCGCTAACAGCTCGGTCATCGACATGTTTGGCCACGCCCATACCATAAGCCCCACGCCAACGGCTAACAGCAATGGTGCCGCTAGGGTTTCCAACCACTTAATTGATTCCGCTCCGCGAATTACCACGTAAAGGTTCATCGCGCCGAACACAAAAAAGCCGATGACTTCCCCGATGCCACCAAGCGCTGCCCAGGCAGGCACAAGTTCAGATAGCAGTAGATGAATTGCCAACCCACCGAACATGGTTTGAATACCAAACCAACCACAGCCGACTAATGCGCGCACCAGGCAAGGTACGTTAGAACCTAATATACCGAATGAAGAACGCAGTACTACTGGAAAGGGAATGCCAAACTTGGTGCCTGGAAATGCATTCAAGGTAAGCGGGATGAGTACAATCACGTTGGCCAGCAAAATTGCGAATAATGCTTCCCCCACGCTCAAGCCAAAGTAGGCAGTTAACACGCCACCCAACGTGTAGGTAGGCACGCAGATCGACATCCCGACCCACAGTGCGGCGATGTTCCACTTCGTCCAGGTTCGCTCACTCGCCTGGGTAGGTGCAATATCCTCATTAAAGCGTGAACTACCGCTTACATCGTTGCCTACATCAAGCTCTATCAGCCCACCCCGATCCACCATCTGAGAGGTTATTTTCGTCATTGGTCTCTCCTAAGTGTTATCCGCTTCCCAGAAACCCTCACGGTCTGAGGTTGTTTTAAGCAATAAGCATGCCGACACACCCGCTGCCAGCACTTAACCTATTGATCAAAAACTGTCTTCCAGGACAAGAATTTTATTTTTATCATTTTATTACTGCTCTTTAGCCAACTTAATAACTGACGGACTAAAGAAGGCTAGATCAAAAAAAATATTTGCACCAACTTTAAGCGTTAAACATAACCTTAAACCCCTCAAATTTAAGTTAACTATTTGTTTATTAAAAATAATAAAAAAACACGAAAACAGTGCAACGCTTCACCATATTAGTGAAAAGTCGGTTATAAAATAAGAAAGTTAAATCAACTCAATGGGTTAAATAGCATTTTTAAAAAACAACACAATAACTTGCTAAAACACTCATCCTGACGATACTTTCCTAAAAGCTGACACAACAGACAACTTTAGAACTCAACCTAAACAACAATATATTCATAACCGCTAATACCAAGAATCAACACAAATAAGAGGGAGCGTCTAATGCAAAAGATGAAAATCGGCCTGATTCAGATGGGCCTTAAAACCAGCACCGACATGGAACCAGCCTCTATTCGCGACGCCATGAACGAAGCGCACCTACCGATGATTCAGCAAGCAGCCGAACAAGGCGTACAGGTATTGTGCTTTCAGGAAGTGTTCAACCAACCCTACTTCTGCCCCAGCCAGGATGGAAAATGGTACGCCGCCGCCGAGCGCGTGCCGGAAGGCCCCACCTGCCAAATGATGCAAAAACTCGCCGCCGAGCACCGCATGGTCATTATCGTGCCGGTGTACGAGGAAACCGAGACGGGCGTTTACTACAACACCGCGGCGGTCTTCGATGCCGACGGCAGCTACCTGGGCAAGTATCATAAAACCCATATTCCCCAAGTGGCCGGTTTCTGGGAAAAATTCTTCTTCAAGCCCGGCCAATCCAACTGGCCGGTGTTCGATACCGCCTACGGCAAGATCGGCGTGTACATCTGCTACGACCGTCACTTCCCCGAAGGCTGGCGGGCATTGGCGCTGAACGGCGCAGAAGTGATCTTCAACCCCTCCGCCACCGTGGCCGGGCTATCCCAATACCTGTGGGAATTGGAACAGCCCGCTTCCGCCGCCGCCAACGGCTGCTTTATCGCCGCTATCAACCGCGTAGGCACCGAAGCACCGTGGAATATCGGCAACTTTTACGGCTCCAGCTACATCGTCAACCCGCGCGGCAAGATCGAAGCCCAGGCCAGCGACACCGACGACGAATTACTGGTACACGAGATCGATTTGGATATGGTGCGCGAAGTGCGCAATAACTGGCAGTTCTTCCGCGACCGCCGCCCCGAAACTTACACCCGCCTCACCGACGGCGAGTAGCCCAGTTAATAAATCCGGTTGTTCAAAGATAGCAGGAGCAAACAATGAGCTTATTAATCAAGGGCGGCACCGTCGTCACCCACGCGAATACCTACCGCGCCGACGTGCTGTGTGTGGACGGTAAAATCCACGCCATCGGCACCGACTTAGACGTACCCGCGGGCTGCGAAACCATCGATGCCAGCGACCAGCTGGTGATGCCCGGCGGCATTGATCCCCATACCCACATGCAGTTGCCCTTCATGGGCACCGTGGCCAGCGAAGATTTCTATACCGGCACGGCTGCAGCCCTCGCAGGCGGCACTACCTCGATCATCGATTTTGTTATCCCCCAGCCGGGCCAGTCGTTGCTGGAAGCTTTCGAGACCTGGCAGGGCTGGGCGGAAAAAGCCGCCACCGACTTTGCCTTCCACGTCGCGATCACCTGGTGGGACGATAGCGTGCGGGAAGAAATGGGCACCCTGGTACACGAACACGGCGTGAACAGCTTCAAGCATTTCATGGCCTACAAGGGCGCCATCATGGCCACCGACGATATTCTGGTGGAAAGCTTCTCGCGCTGCCTGGAGCTGGGCGCGATTCCTACAGTGCACGCGGAAAACGGCGAGCTGGTCTACCACATGCAGCAGAAACTGCTCGCCCAGGGCCTCACCGGGCCGGAAGCCCACCCGCTTTCGCGCCCGCCCCAGGTGGAAGGCGAAGCCGCCAGTCGGGCGATCCGCATTGCCAGCACGCTGGGCGCACCGATCTATCTTGTCCACGTGTCGACCAAAGATGCGGTGGATGAGATCGCCTACGCCCGCCAGCAGGGCCATCCGGTGTACGGCGAGTGCCTGGCCGGCCACCTGCTGATCGACGACAGCGTCTACCAGGATACCGACTGGGGCCGCGCCGCCGCCCACGTGATGAGCCCACCCTTCCGCCCCAAGGGCCATCAGGAAGCACTGTGGCACGGCCTGCAGTCGGGCAATCTGCAGACCACCGCCACCGATCACTGCTGTTTCTGTGCCGATCAGAAAGCCGCGGGCAAGGATGACTTCACCAAGATTCCCAACGGCACTGCCGGGGTCGAGGACCGCCTGGCCGTGCTGTGGGATGAAGGCGTCAACACCGGCAAGCTGTCGCCCCAGGAGTTTGTCGCGCTGACGTCGACCAACACCGCCAAGATCTTCAACCTCTACCCCCGCAAGGGCGCCATTCAGGTGGGTGCCGACGCCGATATCGTGGTGTGGGACCCCAACGGCACGCGGACGATTTCCGCCAAGACCCATCACCAGAACGTCGACTTCAATATCTTCGAAGGCAAGACAGTACGCGGTATCGCCCGCCACACCATCAGCCACGGCAAATGGGTATGGCGCGATGGCGATCTACGCGCTGAGCGCGGCGCAGGCCGCTATCTGGAGCGCCCCGCCTACCCCGGCGTATTCGAACTGCTCGCCAAACGCGCCGAGCTGAATGCGCCGATGGCGGTTAAGCGCTAATCCCGGCCCCACCGAAGCACAGAGCAATGGAGAAACGACCGTGACCCATTCACTTGATCACCTGCCCAGCGCAAAAGAGGTCGGCACCTACGACCCAGCGACGTTGGCAAATAATTTCAGCGACCTTCATCCACCGCTGACGCCGCGCCAGGCCATCATCGAAAGCCAGCGTTGCCTCTACTGTTATGACGCGCCCTGCGTCGAGGCCTGCCCGTCGGACATTGATATTCCGAGCTTCATTCGCCAGATCAGCGAAAACAACATCAACGGCGCGGCGGAGACCATCCTGGAAGCCAACATCCTGGGCGGCAGCTGCGCCCGGGTGTGCCCTACTGAAATACTTTGCGAACGCAGCTGCGTGCGTAACCACGACGCCGAATGCCAACCGGTGCTGATTGGTTTGCTACAGCGCCACGCCACGGATCATATGCAGTTTGATAGCCACCCCTTTAAGCGCGCCGCCAGCACTGGCCGCCACATCGCCGTGGTAGGTGCCGGGCCTGCGGGGCTCTCCTGCGCGCATCGCCTGGCGATACTCGGCCATCAGGTGACCATCTTCGAGGCCGAGCAAAAGCCCGGCGGGCTGAACGAATACGGCATCGCCCGCTACAAGATGACCGATGATTTCGCCCGTAAAGAAGTCGAGTTTCTGCTTGAGATCGGTGGCATCGACATCCAGTACGGCCAGCGCCTAGGCGATCACCTCACCCTCGATACGCTGCGCCAGCAATACGATAGCGTTTTCCTGGGCCTCGGTCTGGGTGCCAGCCGCGCTTTGGCGCTCACAGGAGAAGACGCTCCTGGCCTGATGCCCGCGGTGGCTTACATCAAAACCCTGCGTCAAAGCGATGACTTAGGCAGCCTCGCCGTGGCGAAACGCTGCATCGTGATTGGCGCAGGCAATACCGCCATCGATATGGCCACACAAATGGCGCGTCTGGGCGCTGAGGAAGTCACGCTTATCTACCGCCGGGGCATCGAAGCGATGTCGGCCACCGACCACGAACAGGAGATCGCCAAGGCCAACGGTGTGCGCATGATCACCTGGGCACAGCCCGACGAGATTCTGTTAGATGAGCAAGGCCGAGTGGCGGGCATGCGCTTTGCCAACACCGCTGAGCAGGAAGGCCGCTTAGCGGCCACCGGGGAGACCTTTGAGGTCATCGGGAATGCCATTTTCACCGCCATCGGCCAGGGCTTCGAGGGCGAAAGTTTGCGTGACGCCACCGCTTCTGAACTCGCCCGGGACGGCGAGCGCATCCATGTGGATGAGATGTTTCAAACCTCACTGCCCAACGTTTACGCCGGGGGCGACTGCGTAAAACCCGGCCAGGATCTCACCGTGCAAGCCGTGCAGCACGGCAAGCTGGCCGCCCACGCCATTCACCAAGCGCTTGCCGCCCACCAGGAGGCCGCATGAACACGACGCCTTTCAACACGCTCTCTTTTCCAGGCAAGAAAAACAGTGGCGACAGCGTCGTCAACGGCGTTGATCTGTCGGTGAATTTTGCCGGTATTAAAGCCCCCAATCCGTTCTGGCTGGCTTCTGCACCGCCCACCGACAAAGCCTACAACGTAGTTCGCGCCTATGAGGCCGGCTGGGGCGGGGTGGTATGGAAAACCCTGGGCGAAGAGCCTCCGGCGGTGAACGTCTCCTCGCGCTATTCGGCCCATTATGGCAAAAACCGCGAGGTAATCGGCTTTAACAATATCGAGCTGATTACCGACCGTTCGCTGGAGATCAATCTAAAAGAAATCACCCAGGTGAAGAAGGACTGGCCCGACCGCGCGCTGATCGTCTCGATTATGGTGCCCTGCAACGAGGAGGCCTGGGCATATATCCTGCCGCTAGTGGAAGCCACCGGCGCAGACGGCATTGAGCTGAATCTAGGCTGCCCCCACGGCATGCCGGAGCGCGGCATGGGCGCAGCAGTTGGCCAAAACCCCGACCTGATCGAGAAAGTCACCTACTGGTGCAAAAAGCACTACTCCAAGCCGGTGATTGTCAAACTCACGCCTAACATCACCGATATCCGCGTGGGCGCCCAGGCGGCCCTTAGAGGTGGTGCAGATGCGGTATCGCTGATCAACACCATCAATTCGATCACCAGTATCGATCTCGACAACATGGTCGCCAAGCCCACCGTCGGTCATCAAAGCACCCACGGCGGCTACTGCGGCAGTGCCGTGAAGCCTATCGCGATGAACATGGTGGCGGAAATCGCCCGCGACCCGGCCACGCCAACGCTACCCATTTCCGGCATTGGCGGTATTTCCACCTGGCGGGATGCGGCGGAATTTATCGCACTCGGCGCGGGCAGCGTGCAGGTGTGTACCGCGGCGATGCTCAACGGCTTTCGCATTGTGGAAGAGATGAAAGACGGCCTTTCCCGCTGGATGGCGGAAAAAGGCTACGACTCAATTGAGGCGTTCTCGCGCAAGGCGATCCCCCAGACCACCGACTGGAAGCATCTGGATATCAACTTCAAGACCATCGCCAAGATCGACCAAGACCTGTGCATCGAGTGCGGCCGCTGCTATATCGCCTGCGAGGATACCTCCCACCAGTCGATTGCCAAGCTCACCGAGCAGGGCGGCGCACGCCGCTACGAAGTGATCGAGGACGAGTGTGTAGGCTGCAACCTATGCCAGATCACCTGTCCGGTAGAAAACTGCATTACGATGGTGCCACAAGAAACTGGCCAACCCTTCCTGGCTTGGGATAACGACCCACGTAACCCCTTCCGCGCTGCCTCTTAATTAACGCCGGGTAAAACGCCACCGCCCCCACTGAGTGAGGGCGGTGGCACTCTCCGCAACATGATGTTCCTTCATAAAGTAACGACAAAACACCATTTTCTTGAGAATATGAGAAAATATCGCATATAAAACTTTTTCTCATAAAAGGAAGCACAATGAAGTTACCGACCATCACCACCGCTGTCGCCACCACCGCTGCCGTTACCTTGCTGTGTTCAGCCGTCAGCGCTAACGCCGACCAGCGTATCGCCACTTTTGATTTAGGTAGTTTGGATACCCTTGATGCCCTCGGGTTAAGCGAGCAGGTGGTAGGTGTGCCAAAAGCCAGCTTGCCTACCTACCTTGATCAGTACGCCGAAGAGACCTACACCGATATCGGCGGCTTACGTTCGCCGGATATGGACGCCATCAGTGAGAGCGAACCTAGCCTGATTCTCTACACCGGCCGCCAGGGCGATTGGGAAACCGAGCTTGGCGAAATCGCCCCCCTGCTTAATACCAGCCTGCAAGGTGACGATTATTTAGCCGCTTTTGACGCCAATGTACGCGAGCTGGCCAGCCGCTTAGGCGCGGATAGCGACGCGGAAGAGGCGCTTGAAATTCTGCACGCTGAGATTGAGTCCCAGCGCGAAGCGCTGAGTAACGCCCCTCGCACGCTGGTCGTGACTCATAACGGCGGTAACCTGATGCTCAATCAGCACCCCGTGGTGCACGAAGTGCTGGAGATAGACGCCCTTGAGATGCCCGACAGCGTCACGTCGGAAAAGCGTGGCGAACGTACGTTTACACCGCTTTCTGCTGATGCCATTTCCGAAATTAATCCAGACGTTGTATTAGTGGTTGACCGCAGCGCAGCGATTGGTGATGAGCCCGCCGATGCGGATGCGTTAACCCAAGCACTGTCAGACGCTGGTGCCGAAAAAGCGCAGGTGGTGATGCTGACCCCGGCGCTCTGGTATCTATCCGGCGGCGGTCTGCAGAGTTTGCGTCTACAGATTGAAGAAGTCTCTTCAGCACTAAACACGACAGCTAACTAAGCGCTCACAAAAAAATACCCCCTCTTTACGAGGGGGTATTGCAGCCTAAGTAGCGAGAAATCTAAGTAGCGAGCAATCTCAATGGCGAGAAACGCTAGCTTAGAAAGCTTCCCAATCATCCTCGACGCTACTCTTCGCTGGGCTGCTTGCTTGAGTACGCGACGCCGGACGCAAAAGCGCGGGCTGTTGAGATGAATGCTGTAGCGAATTTTTAGACGAGGTTAGTGGGGCCTGTTGAGTACGGCTCTCCCCTTCCGCTAAACGGAAGGCTGCAACCACACTTTCAAGCCTTGCCGCCTGGTCTTCCAGCGAGCTTGCGGCTGAAGAGGCTTCCTGTACCAGCGCTGCATTCTGCTGGGTCACCTCATCCATCTGGGCAACCGCCTGGTTGACCTGCTCAATGCCCGAACTCTGCTCCTGAGAAGCGGCTGATATTTCGTCCATAATGTCGGTCACACGACGCACCGAAGAGACCACTTCGCGCATCGTTGCACCGGCGCTCTCGACTAATACTGATCCCTCTTTTACCTGGTTTGACGATGCATCAATCAGTGCTTTGATCTCTTTAGCCGCATCGGCACTGCGGCTCGCCAGGTTGCGTACTTCACTGGCCACGACCGCAAAGCCACGGCCTTGCTCGCCCGCTCGTGCTGCTTCCACCGAGGCATTGAGTGCCAGAATATTGGTTTGAAACGCAATAGAGTCGATGACGCTGATAATATCGGTGACTTTTTGTGAGCTATCGGAAATACCATGCATCGTGGTAATAACTTGTTCGACGACTTCGCCACCTTGAACGGCCGTGCTGGAAGCATCGTTGGCCAGTTGGCTCGCCTGGCGGGCATTATCGGCATTCTGTTTTACCGTGGCGGTTAACTGCTCCATGCTGGCGGCGGTTTCCTGCAGCGATGCTGCCTGCTGCTCAGTGCGTGACGATAAATCCGCATTACCACTGGCAATTTCTCGCGCGCCGATATGAATCGAACCACTGCTGTCGCGCACTTCCGACACCGTTCTGGCCAAGCCACTCTGCATATGTTGCATGGCACTAAACAGCTTACCTATCTCGTTACGCCCACGGTCACTCACTTTACCCGACAAGTCGTTCTGGGCAATACGCTCAAAGTGAGTAACCGCCTCATTTAACGGTTTTACAATCGATCCCACCATGGCGATACGAACAAACAGAACCATTAACGCTGCAATTAACAACACCGCTAAATCAATATAGCCAATCAGCTGCATATCATTTTCATAATCGGCAACCATTAGGCCGTTTTGTTCAGCCATGTAGTTGTTATAAGCAGTACTCGCCTCTATAAACTGCTGGTTTAAATCGCTGGCAGACTCCCTTGCATTGCTAAACGCCTCGTCATCGCCTGCGGCCAATGCCGCTTCTTGAGGCGTCAGTCCCTGCTCCACCAAGCGCTGAAAGCTGGTAATCAAGGTTTCCAAAAGAGGTGTCTGAGCACCGATTAACTCGAGTTCGGCAAAGTACTTCTGAGCCTCCTCTTGCATGTCCTGAGCTTCATCCAAGTAATTACTGGCTTTGCGAACATCGCCTTCATAACTCGCGACAAAGTTATTCATATAAAAGAGCTGTGCGTTCGCAATCGACAGTTGACCACGGTTAACCGAGCGCATTTGATCTGCGCCACGGTCGACCTCACTAAGCGACGAGCTACCCTCTTCGTCTGCTCGGTAACCGAGAAACGCAATAATTATTATTAATAGTGAAAAAATTACCAAAAAAAGCGTTAAGCTCGTTTTAATTGAGATATTACTAAGTACACGGTTCATTATGAGGAATGCCTTCAGGCTAGTATATTAGCTATTGGCAATTTATTGAATCTAGCTGGAAACGTTCCAGCGGCTTTAGATTAACTAAAATTTGCCGTTTTTTTGTCTTGAAATATGTGTATCGGCTTGGAAACTATAGACTTTAGTTTTATTTAAATAATTATTTTCATTATTTCATTGGTGAAATCAAGGCGCTTTGTAAGGGAGAGCGTCAGTCCGAGACACTGAATACCGGAGGATATAGCAGTGATAATTGCAAAGCAGATCGGTAAAGGAATCTCCACCGGTATGGCTTAACAAAGCCACCAGTGGAGATAACGGAGGGCTTTTCGGGGCTATTTATCGGTGTGAATACGAATCCGGTAAAGTACGCAGTAAACCACCGGCAGCACTATCAGCGTGAGCAGCGTCGCGACGCCGAGGCCACCAATTAAAGCCACCGCCATGCTGGCGAAGAAGGCATCGCTAATCAGCGGAATCATCCCCAGCATCGTGGTCAATGCTGCCATGGCGACCGGCCGCACCCGGCTAACGGCCGCTCGCACCACTGCATGATAGCGATCTTCGTGCAACGGCAGCTGCACATTGATCTCCTCAACCAGCACAATGGCATTTTTGATCACCATACCAATCAAACTCAGGGTGCCCAGCAGCGCCATAAACGAGAAAGGCAAACCAGTGATCAGTAGCGCTCCAACCACGCCAATAATGGTTAAGGGTACCAATGACCAGATGGCCAAGGGTTGGCGGAAGTTGTTAAACAACACCACGGTGATAATAAACATCATCACCAGCCCCAGCGGTAGCGAAGAGAATAGCCCGCTTTGAGCCTCGCCAGCCGTCTCATACTCGCCGCCCCACTCCAACCGATAGCCAGGCGGCAATTCCAACGCTTCCACCTGAGGGCGGATGTCGGCCAGTACACTGGCGGCGGTCACACCACTTAGCGGATCCGGCTCGCCGTACACCGCTAGCATGCGTTCGCGATTGCGGCGCATGATTAGCGGGTCCGCCACCTGGGTAGTAATAGCGCTGATCACCTGGTCGGCGGTGATATAGCGCCCTTGCTCGGCACTCCAAACATTGAGCGAGCCGAGGTTATCTACATCGTGACGCTGTTCAGGAATCGCCCGAGCCACCATAGGAATCAGATCGCTACCGTCACGATAGACGCCCACCTGACTGCCGCTGGTACTCAATGCCAACGTGCTGGCCAAGTCGTCGCGGGTAACGCCTAATCTGCGCGCGGTATCTTCCATAAATACTGGTTTAATCGCTTGGACGCGGTTTCGCCAGCTGGTGCGTACGCTAGTCATATGGGGCGTATCACGGAACATGGCTTCCACCTGGTCGCCCAATTGGCGAAGCACCTCGGGATCGCTGCCATAGAAGCGTGCTTCCAACTTGGCTTTGGGCGCAGGGCCGACTTCCAGCGGCGCAATTTTGTAGTCGATATCGCTGTGGTGGCGCTTAAGCACCCGTTCAACATCGGCCATGCGTTCACGCTGAGTGGCTTTATCGTCGGTTTCGACGATCAACTGCGCGTAGCTGGCATAGCGGTCTTCCGGCGAGTAGGTGAGGGTAAAGCGCTGCGCGCCGCCACCTACCGTGGTGGTGAGGTGACGAATGCCCGGCATTTCCATCACGCTGTCTTCCAGTTCACTGACACGACGCTGAGTTTCGAGGATATCCGTGCCTTCCGGCATGCGGTAATCGACAAAAAAGATCGGTGTGTTCGACGCTGGGAAGAAGGCATTTTTAACCGAGCCAAAGCCGACCACCGCGCCAGCCAATATCGCTCCCACCAGCACTAGCGTGACCCAACGAAACCGAATGCCCGTGATGATCGCTCGGCTAAAAAACCGATAAACCACCCCTTTGTAGGGGTCCTCCTGACCATCGCCCGGGGCCACATTGCGGAAAAACAGCTTGAAGTAGAAAGGCGTGAGCGTCAGCGCGGTAATCCAGCTGAGCAGCAACGAGTAAAGCAGCACGAAAAACAGCGAGCCGATGAACTCACCCGTGGTATCGGGCGATAGGCCAATGGGCGCAAAAGCAGCAATCGCAATCAGCGTGGCCGCCAGCAACGGCCATGCGTTTTGGCGAACCACCTGATGGGCTGAATCACGGATGCTGTGCCCACGTTTTAACCCGACCAGCATGCCTTCGGTGACCACTATGGCGTTGTCTACTAGCATACCAAGGGCGATAATCAGCGCACCCAGCGAGATCTTTTCCAACTGCAAGCCGTGAAAACGCATCAGCATAAAGGTGCCAATAATGGTGATCAGCAGGATAAAACCCATCAATAGACCGCTGCGCCAGCCCATAAACAGCATCAGCACAACGATCACAATAGCCACTGCCTGGATCAAGCTCATCAGGAAACCCGATACCGCCTCATCGACCACTTGCGGCTGGTCGTAAACGACATTGAGTTCCATACCCAGCGGCGTGCGTGATTCCAGCTCCGCGATACGCTGTTGCAGCCGTTCACCAACCTCGACCACGTTCACACCACTTTTAAACGAGATGCCCAGCGAGATGGCCGGCCTGCCCATATCGCGATAAAGCTGCTGGGGCTGCTCCGCCAGCTCGCGGCTCACATCGGCAACATCGCTCAACCGTACCAACTCGCCATCACCTTCACTGACAATTAGCGCGCGCAGGTCCTCAATATTTGCCGCACTTCCCGTCGGCGTGATTCTGAAGCGACGGCCATCTTGTTTAAGATGCCCTGAATTGGCCACCGCATTCTGGGTATCGAATAACTGCTGTAGACGGGTTAGCGGAATATTCAGTGCGCGCAAGCGCTCGCGGTCGACTTCAATGTAAATGCGCTCTTCATGCTCACCGCCCAGCGATACCTTCTCGACCCCTTCTACCAACGTCAGCTCACGCTTGAGAAAATCAGCATGATCGGCCAAGTCGGGCATGCGGTAGCTTTCACCAGTCAGGTTAACCATGAAGCCAAATACATCGCCAAAATCGTCGTTAACACGCGACTGACTGGCTCCCGGTGGTAGTGCTGCCTGGGCATCCTGTACTTTACGGCGCAGCGAATCCCACAGCTGCTCCAGCTCCTCGTTTTGCACCGTGCTTTCCAGCTCAACGGTAATCTGCGAAAGGCCGTCAGAACTCACCGAGCTGATGCGCTTGATCGACGACATCTCCTGGATCGACTCTTCCAGGGTCGAGGTGACCTCCTGCTCGACTTCTTCAGGCGTTGCACCAGGGTATTGGGTGGTGATGAGCGCGTTGCGAATGGTGAATTCAGGGAATTCCAGCTGGCCCATGCCTAAAAACGACAGCGCCCCACCGGCCAGCAGCACGACTGTCATCAAATAACTGGCGGCTCGGTGACGTAAAAAATAGTCGACCATATCAAAGCCCCTGCTCTTTTTCCCACGGCGTCACCTGGGTGTCCGCGGTTAAGCGGTGGGCACCGGCGGCCACAATACGGTCACCTGCCGCTAATTCGCCGCTGACCTCTAATCCGTTCGACGTTAAGGCCCCGACATTAACCAGCACCGCCTCAACGCTTTCTGGCTCAACAAATCGCCATACCTGGGCTTGGTTAGGGTCGTCACCTGCATAACTCACCGCCTCAGGCGGCAAATGCCAAACCTGCGTAGCGTGGGTGGATTGCAACTCACTTAAGTCCAGCCGTACGTTGGCGCTCATGCCATCCAACAAGGTGATGTCGTCGGGCTGGGGAAGCGTGAGGGTAACTTCATATGCCAAGCTCTGCGCGCTGGCTTGGGTGGTATACGAGGCTAACTGGGCAAGATAGGGTTTATCGCTGTTACCAAAGCGTACTTCATACGCCAATCCATTCCCGAAGGGCGCATCATTGCTTCGCGGCATGCGTTGAACAATCTGCTCGGGCAGGTGAAACACCACATCTAACTGGCCTGGCTGCTGAATCACCGCTACCGTTTCCTGCACCTGTACAATCTGGCGGTTATCCACCGGCACCTGAGCGATCACGCCATCATAAGGGGCGCGCAGTTGGGTATGCGTGACCTGCTCCTGAGCCTGCTCGAAGTTGGCTCGGGCAGCCCGCCACTCGCTTTCCGCCTCATCAAACTGGGATTGACTGACCGCGCCGCGTTCCAGGGTATAGCGCATGCGCTCTAGCTGAGCCTTGGCGAGCTCCAAGCGCGAACGAGCGCTATCCAGTGCACTCTGCGCATTACGATCATCAATGCGCGCAATTACATCACCCTCGCTCACCTGCTGACCGGGACTCACATTGAGCTCCAGTAGCTCCCCCGCCATACGAAATGACAAATTGCTTCGGGTAGAGGCTTCCACCCGCGCCGGAAACTGACGTAAGGCAGAGGCATTTGCCGACTGCAATGTCATCAACTTCACGGGTCTAACCACCCTCTCATTGGACTGCGCCTGCGGCTGCTCGCAGCCCATTAGCATCAGCAGGACCAGCGTGACTGGCAGATAACGGAGAAGAGTAATGGGCACGGCAGGCTCCTTGATGGCGGACAGTGCAGCTTTTTAACTGAAAATTTTAAACCCGATTTTAAACCCGAATTTCAAACCCGAATTTCAAACCTGAGCTTTAAATCTAAATTTCAAATCTTAATTCGGAAAGTACCTAACTGTAAAAACGACACTGGATAGCGTATACACTTCACTGACATTCATGAATGTCAGTGAAGTGTATAATAATCACCATTCGGCGACTTTGCTATCTATCAATGCCAAAATACCACTACCTCTATCCATAGGAGCCGCTATGTCCCGTCGTAAGGCAGACGCCGAACGTACCAGAGAAACTATTCTGGACGCGGCAGAGACCACCTTTTTAGCTCAAGGCGTGTCGCGCACTACACTGGCGCACATTGCCGAAGCGGCGGGAGTGACAAGGGGAGCCATTTATTGGCACTTTGAAGACAAAGACGCATTGTTCAATGCGCTGCTTGAACGAGTGCGAATCCCGCTGGATGAGATTGTCGATGATGCAGCGCTCCGCCTCGGCGCCAACCCGATCGCTTGCCTGCGCGAAATAGCCCAGCGCTCACTAGCCGGTATCTGTCACGACCTGCCGCTCCAGCGGGCCGCTACTATCGTGCTACACCGCTGCGAGAAACTGGAAGACGCCCATCCACGCATCAGCATGATTACGCGGCTCTCAGAGCATGCCGAAGTGCGGGTCGAGCAGCTATTCGAACAGGCGCAGCTAGCCGGCCACCTCCGCGCCGACCTTACGCCCGAAAGCGCACGCCGCCAATTTCACGGTTTTTTGATTGGCACCTGTTTTGATTGGCTGCAAGACACCCAGCAGTACTCGCTGGATGATGCCCGCGAGAGCATTGTCGAAACGTTGATGCGCGGGCTTTTGGTGGAGAACTCGCCTTAACAACTTGAGCTAACTTGGCACGCGGATTGCTTCTATGACCAGGAGACCTTACTCACCTGGAGCCCGCCATGCACCTTACTGATTATCCCCTCAGCGAAGTCCCCACCAGCGCCCGGAAGGGCTTGCTCTCTATCTCTGTCGTACTGCTTGGTTTTACTTTCTTTACCGCCACCATGTGGGCGGGGGGCACCCTGGGCCAGGCTTTCTCGATTGGACAATTACTGTGGATCATCGTGATCGGCAACCTACTATTGGGTGCTTACGCGGCGACCCTTGCCTATATCGCCTGTAAAAGCGGCCTCACCTCCGTGCTGATGGGGCGTTTCTGCTTCGGTGAGAGAGGTAGCAAGCTGTCCGACTTCATTCTCGGCTTTACCCAGATTGGCTGGTACGCCTGGGGTACTGCAACTATCGCGCTGGTACTGGTACGCACCACTGGAATGCCTGAATGGCTGGAAATCCCCCTAATGGTGCTATTTGGGTTCGGTTTCTGCGTGACCGCCATGATTGGTTACAAGGGCATGGATTGGCTTTCACGCTTTGCCGTCCCCGCCATGATGCTATTTATTATTATCAGCCTGTTCACCGGGTTAGTGGATGCCCGCGGTTTTGCAGGGCTAAGCCAACAGACACCAACGGAAAGCATGAGTGTGGCGGCGGCGATCACCGTGATTATCGGCACCTTTATCAGTGGCGGCACCCAGGCCACTAACTGGAGTCGCTTCGCCAAGACGCCGAAAATTGCCGTTATCGCGACCCTCGCGGCGTTTTTTATCGGCAACGGTTTAATGGTGCTCACCGGCGCACTAGGCACCCTCATTTATCAGCAGGCGGATATTGTCGATGTGCTGATTGCACAAGGGTTTGTCACCATTGCCGTGCTGATGCTGTTCCTGAATATCTGGACGACTCAGGACAACACCATCTATAACTTCGCCGTCGCAGGATGCAACTTACTACGCACCGAAAAGCGCCGCTTGGTCACCGTGGGCGGCGCGGGCATTGGCACCGTGCTGGCGGTAGGCGGCATGTACAACCTGTTGATTCCCTTCCTGGTGCTGCTGGGCACCTTCATTCCGCCCATGGGCGGGGTCATCATGGCGGACTTCTGGCTCAAACATAAAGGCCGCTACCCGACGCTTGCGTCCGCTGCGTTACCGGATTTCAACCGCCGTGGCTTAACCGCTTATGCGTTAGGTGCCGGGGCCGCTTACTTTTCTCCCTTACTGCCACCGTTGGTGGGGGTCGCGGTGGCAGCAGGCAGCTACGCCGTGCTGCTGCGCGTAAACCACGCTACGCTAAGCGATACGCTTCCTTCACCCGTTAAACAATAAGTGAGCCCTATTTTGGATATGCAGATCATTAACGCCCGCCTACGTCAGCGCCCTGAGCTTTATCGACTTGAAATAGACAATGGCGTGTTCACGGCCATTACTGCCCAAGACGCGCCGCAAACGCCGAGCGAAGGTCAGATCGACGCGGGCGCCCAGCTTGTTTGTGCGCCGTTTATTGAGCCCCATATCCATCTGGATGCAGCGCTGACGGCTGGGGAGCCCAATTGGAACCAGAGCGGCACGTTGTTCGAAGGAATTGAGCGCTGGGGTGAACGCAAGCCAATGCTATCGGAGGCCGATATTCGCGAGCGGGCGCTGAAAACGCTTAACCTGCTGATCAGCAACGGCGTTCAGTTTGTGCGCACCCACGCCGATACCAGCGACCCTAGTTTGGTAGGAATCAAAACATTGTGCGCCCTGCGCGACGAGTTGAAAGATAAGATCGACATCCAGGTGGTTGCCTTTCCGCAAGACGGCCTGCTCTCCTACCCAGGGGGTGAAAAACTGCTCGAAGAAGCGCTGGAAATCGGCGCCGATGTGGTCGGCGGCATTCCCCATTTTGAATACACCCGCGAACTGGGCGTGGCGTCCATGAAGCGGGTGATCGAACTGGCAATCAAGTACGACCGCTTGGTCGATGTTCACTGCGACGAGATCGATGATCCCAACTCGCGTTTTCTTGAAGTGCTGGCCTGCGAAGCCCTGTTTAACGAGTTGGGCAGCCGCGTGACCGCCAGCCATACCACTGCAATGCACTCTTACGACAACGCCTACTGCTCCAAGCTATTTCTGTTGCTCAAACGCTCGGGTATCAACTTTGTCTCCTGCCCCACCGAAAGCATCCACCTGCAGGGGCGCTTCGACAGCTACCCCAAACGCCGCGGCGTCACCCGCGTGAAAGAACTCAACGAGGCAGGGATCAATGTGTGCTTTGCCGAAGATTCCATCGTCGACCCCTGGTACTCGCTAGGTAACGGCAAACTGCTGCGCTCGCTGGATTTCGGCCTGCATATCTGCCAAATGATGGGCTATCAGGATTTCAGCCAAGCGCTTTCACTGATTACCGACAACAGTGCCCGCACGCTGAATATTGAAGATCGTTACGGCATTGAAGTAGGCAAACCCGCCAGCTTCAACCTGCTGGACGGCGAGGATGATTACAGCGTACTGCGCACCCAGGGCGAGGTACTGCTGTCGGTACGCCATGGCGAAATCATCATGCAGCGCGATCCCACCAAGATCACCACGCCTGCGTGGCTTGGCTAAGCCAGATGGCTTGGGCCAGCTCATCCATACCCAGTCGGTGAATGTGTGCAAGCTCCGGGTGAGGCTGGTTTAATTACCCTTAACCATGACAGCGCTTACTATATATCCAATAAATAGCCATAAAACGCAGTATTACGCTGCCAACCTAACGATTCATAAAGGTGTTGCGCGCGCTCGTTCTCGATTTGCGTCATGAGGATCAGGCGCGCTACACCATGCTCGCGGGCAAGCTGGGTTGCGGCTTCCATCAACGCCCTACCCGTCCCCCTTTCACGCCCATCGGGACACACAAAGAGGTCATTCAGCGTCCAACGCGCATTTAGCCCCACCGTGGATACCCCTGGATAAAGCTGAACAAAGCCAGTCAACGCCCCTTCGCCGTTTTCGCTGACCAAAATGCGCGAATCCGCCTGACCAAAGCGCTGGCGTAGAAAGTCACGCGCCGCCTGCACATTACTTGGCTGTTCGTAAAACTGCCGGTAGCCGTCTAATAGTTCGGCTAACGCATCAAGGTCGTGCATGGTGGCGGCGCGAATGGTGGTCATTAGTCGTTTCCTCAGAGTAGCTATTACACTGTAGCGATACAGTAAGGGTTGGGGTGCCAGCGTATTTTCTCGATTCATTCTTGTAGTAGTGTATCGTGCTTTACAAGCATAGCTTTAAACCAAAACAGCAAGGGGACAACACGTTCCCAATGGGGTCAACGTGGTTCAACCGTTCTCTTCGCAGACTGGGTCTCGCGCTTCGATATGTAAGGCTTGGAGCGTGCATGCGTTTACTGCCAGCGGCGTACTGCTCGGCACAATGGCGATGCTCTCACTCATCGACAACAATCCGGTCGCCTGTCTCCTCTGGCTAGGCGCGGCGATGCTGGTCGATGGATTCGATGGCACCTTGGCGCGTAAGTATGAAGTGAAGTCCCTGGTGCCCTATTTCGATGGCTCGACCCTTGATATGGTCATCGATTACCTTACCTGGGCTTTCATTCCTGCCCTTTTTATCTACTTCTTCATAGAACTGCCGCCTAATCTAGCGCTGCTGTCCGTCTTCATCATTCTGCTGTCATCCATGTTCTGTTTCTGCAACGTCAATATGAAAAGCCAGGATAATTTCTTCGTTGGCTTTCCTGCTGCCTGGAATATCGTTGCGGTATATTTTTATATTCTCGATTTCCCGCCTTACATCGCGTTTGCCGCTATCATTTTTTTGGCCGTACTCACCGTGACAAGGATGAAGTTTCTTCACCCGTTTCGGGTTCGCCTGTTTATGCCGCTCAATATCGCCGTCACGCTGGCATGGTTCGCATGTGCCGTGTCACTGGTGCTTTCAACCCCCGAACACGCCACCTGGGCACTGTGGGGTTGGGGTATGGCATCCGTTTATTTCATCGGTATGTGCCTATGGCGCACAGCGCAGGAATGGCTTGATTGAGCAAAGACGGTTCGATTGAATCAGGTGCCCGGTTGCAACAAGGAGGATGCAAGATGTCATTAACCCCGCAACAGCAGGAGAAATTCAGAGCGCTGGCGGCAGAGGTCGAAGGGATCGATGTCGAAGTCTACGAACGCTTCGACCGCGACCCGCTGGAGCCGATCATCGGGCTTGGCAAGCCGAATCTGCGCATCGGCTTTTTTGGGCGCGACCCAGGGCGTGATGAGGTACGCCACGGCGAACCTTTCATCGGGGCCGGCGGGCAGTTGGTCAGAAAGGCGCTTTACGAGCAGCTTCACGGCGAGAAAATGCCGGACTTCGAGGCCTCACGCGCCGTGGGCGAGCACTTTTTCTGGATCAACACCGTGCCTTACAAGCCTGTCGGCAACAAGGCGTGGTCCATGAAGGTCAAACGCCACTTTCACGGCTTGATGAACGAGATTCTGATCTCCCGCTGGGAAGGGCGTACTCTAATCACGCTGGGGCGCGAAGCCTTCCTGTGGTTCGGTATCGGCCGCTCGAAGGAGGAGCGCGCTCGCCTTGAAGCCTTCTGGAAGCAAGAAGACCGCTTTGAAAGCAGTATTGAGGTGACGCTGGAGGATGATCGCGGCGAGACACAGACCTTTACGCTCTATCCGCTTCCTCACCCCTCTCCGCTCAATCAAACCTGGTATGCCCGTTTTCCAGCGCTCTTGAAGCAGCGCCTGGAGCAGTTGGAAGTACGCCAGGGCAACCTCACCTTGTGAGGCCCGTGATCGAGCCTTCATCCCAGCACAGCTACATGTGCCTGCGCTTCTTCCACCATCTCGGTGGCAAGTTCGCCCACCGTACGCACGGCCGCTTCGATCTCAGGGGTTAGCGTAAACGCATAATTTAGACGCAGACATTGGCGAAATTTACCCGAGGCAGAGAACAGCGAGCCCGGTGCCACATGGATCGCACGCTGCGCTAAGCGCTGGTTGAGCCGCACACAATCCACCGCAGCGGGTAACTCAACCCACAGCAAAAAGCTGCCCTGTGGGTAGCTGATACCCGCCCCCGCGGGGAAGTAGCGCTGCACCCAACTGATCATGATATCGCGCTGGCGTTGATACTGACGAGTGGCGAAACGGACATGGCGCTCATAGTGCCCTTTGGCGACGAACTCCGCTACCGCCAACTGCGGCAGCGTGGCCGAGGCGCCGGTAGAGACGTACTTCATATGCAGCGCCTGATCGCGATAGCGCCCCGGTGCCAGCCAGCCCACCCGCAAGCCAGGCCCTACCGTCTTGGAAAAACCACTGCACAGCAGGACGCGCCCATCATCATCGAAGGATTTCACGGTGCGCGGCCTAGGCAGGCTAAACGATAAGTCGCCGTAGATATCGTCTTCGATAATCGCCACATCGAAGCGCTGGGCAAGCTGAAAAAGCGCGCGCTTGCGTGCTTCCGGCATGGTGTAACCCAGCGGGTTGTTGAAGGTCGGCGTTACCTGAATGGCGCGGATCGGCCACTGCTCCAGGGCCAGCTCCAACGCCTCCAAGCTAATACCGGTTTGGGGATCGGTGGGTATCTCCAGTGCTTTTAAGCCATTAGCTTTAAGTATCTGCATGGTGCCGTAAAAGCTAGGTGAATCCACCGCCACCACATCACCGGGCTGGGTGAGAGTACGCAACGAAATCGCCAGCGCCTCCTGGCAACCAGTGGTAATCATGATGTCGTCTGGGTGCAGCAAACAACCGGAGGCAACCGCCAGCCGCGCCACCTGCTGGCGCAACTCTGGGCTCCCGCTCAGCTTGTCGTAATTAAAACCGTTTAGCTCCGTACTGCGGTGCAGACCCGCTAAAATCTTCGACAATGGCCGCAACGATTCATACTCAAGGTTGGGCACTCCACGCCCGAGCAGGAGCCGGTTATCGTCTCGCTGGGTGGCGACCAGTTCCAGTACCTGATCCCACTGGGAAATATCCAGCGGCCGCTGTGCTGGGCGTGAAACCGATGGCAACACCGCAGGCACCCTACTTGGCAAAACGAAGTAGCCAGACTTGGGGCGCGATTCGATCAGCGCCACATCCATCAATTGCCGGTAGGCCTCCTGGGCCGTTGAAATGCTAACGTCCAGCTCCTGACACACCGCACGAATAGAGGGGAGTCGATCACCTACGCGATAAATATTGTGCTCGATGCGCTCGCGCAGTATAGCCGCGACCTCTTCATAGCGTGTCATGCGCCACCCCCTTCCCAAGCAGTACAGTTGCCTATTTAAATCGCCATACAGAGACATAATACACAGCATCTGTATCTATAAAATAAAAAATCCTATATCTGTATCAAAATTAGCGTGCTGAGTAAGCTAAGTAGGCAAACTACCGGAGGGATCGCCATGCCACGCTTCAGCCTCACTCAGCTGCGCTATCAATTACGCTGCTACCGAGACTACCGCCGCAGCCGCCGCCAGCTGCTAGCACTTGATGACAGGTTGCTAAAAGATATTGGCATTAGCCGCACACAGGCGCTCAGAGAAGGACGTAAGGCATTTTGGAAACAGACATCGATAGCAAGGGGGCCGTATGACAAGCGCTGAGTACTATTTACTCGACGTCTTTACCGACCAGCCCTTTATGGGCAATCAGTTAGCGGTATTTTTAAATGCCGATGGACTCGATGCCAGCACCATGCAGGCGTTGGCCAAGGAGCTGAATCTAGCCGAAACAGTGTTTTTAGGTGCCGCCACTGGGCCTAACCACTACCCAATGCGTATTTTTACGCCGACCCAAGAACTGCCCTTTGCCGGCCATCCGACGGTGGGTACCGCGCAGCTACTCGCCGAGCTCGGCTTGATTGACCGGCAACAAACGCTCGTGCTGCAGCCGCCCGTGGGTGAGCTGGCGATAAGCTATGAGAAGGGAAGAGCAACATTTACCACCGCTCAGGCGGCCAAATTGACAGACAGCACGCTTGATCACGCCAGCGCAGCGATACTACTCGGCCTTGGCCGTCATCAGGTTATTGGCGATCCGGTGATTGCCTCCTGCGGCCTGCCTTTTCATCTTATTCAGTTGAGCGACCTGACTGCCCTGCAACACATAAAGATATCCGAAGCCGTGTGGGCAAAAGCCGTGGCATCCAGCAGCGCCGAACAGGTATACCTGTATGTGATTGAGACATCGGATAATGCAGAAACAGTGCTTCGCAGCCGGATGTTCTCAAGAGAGCATGGCCTGTGCGAAGACGCCGCCACCGGGAGTGCAGCGGCAGCACTCACCGGCTATTTAGCCAATAAACAATCCAGACAATCCAGACAATCCAACGCCTTACATTGCCGGGTTCATCAGGGTGTTGAGATGGGACGACCAAGCGTGATCTACACCGCCGCCAACGGGCCCATTAAGCCAGGATTGGTGACGGTGAGTGGTAGTGCGCTAGTCATTGGAAGGGGCGTGTTAACCACATATCAGTAGCGTTATGACCGGTGCTAAACGCCCCTTTTAGCAGCACTTTTGGCCGCCATAGTACTCGCTGCGATCAGGCAATCGTTACGTCTTTGGAGAGGTAGACATCCTGAATGGCATGCAGCAGGTCAACGCCTTCGTTCATTGGCTTTTGGAACGCTTTGCGTCCCGAAATCAAGCCCATCCCCCCGGCGCGTTTGTTAATGACAGCGGTACGCACCGCGTCACCGAGATCAGTGTGCCCTTTGGAGCCGCCGCCGGAGTTAATCAATCCTGCACGCCCCATAAAGCAGTTGGCGACCTGGTAGCGGGCCAGATCAATAGGATGATCCGTGGTCAGTTCGCTATACACATTATCGTGAGTATGACCGAAACCGACCGCCGTGTAGCCGCCGTTATTCTCAGGCAGTTTTTGTTTGACGATATCCGCCTTAAGGGTGGCGGCCATGTGGTTAGCCTGACTGGTGAGGTCGGCAGACACGTGATAGTCGGTGCCGTCCTGCTTGAAGGCGGGGTTACGTAAATAAGCCCACAATACCGTCACCATCCCCAACTGGTGGGCGCGCTCGAAGGCCTCACTGATTTCCATGATTTGCCGACGGCTCTCGTGAGAGCCAAAGTAAATGGTTGCCCCGACAGCCACACACCCCATATCGTGCGCCTGCTCTACTTCGGCAAACAGCGTTTGGTCGTATATCGCCGGGTAGCTTAGCGTCTCGTTATGGTTAAGCTTCAGCATCATTGGGATTTTATGGGCGTAGCGTCGCGCCACTGAAGACAAAACACCGAGCGTCGAGGCCACACCGTTACAGCCGCCTTCAAGTGCCAGCTCAACAATATTGGCCGGATCGAAGTAGCGCGGATTAGGCGCAAAAGAAGCGCCTGCCGAGTGTTCAATGCCCTGATCTACTGGCAGCAAGCTAAGGTAGCCGGTGCCTGCTAAGCGGCCATGGTTAAAGAAGCTTTGCATGTTACGCAGCACCGCTGGGCTGCGGTCGTTATCGATCATGACCCGGTCGATGAAGTCGGGGCCGGGTAAATGCAAACTATCGCGGCGAATTCCCTGACACGTATGGTTAAGAAGGCTCTCGGCATCGTTGCCGAGCAAAGCGGCTATATCGGTGGTCATGAAACACTCCTTTGCTCTTAATTTGTAATAAAGTGTAAGTGTACGTCAAACACTTCTTCAATAGAGCATAGAGCTTAAATATAACCTGGGAAAGTACCGCCCCATGTACTAAAGGAAAAACACGGGGCAGTAAGTTTGCCAATCGCGTTATGCCGCCTGGACTTCGATGCGTCGCGTGCGGTGGCTATCCTTTTTGGGCAGCGTTAGCGTCAGCACACCATTGACGATAGTGGCCGTAATGGCGTCGCTATCCACTTCGTGGCTGAGGTTAAAACGCCGCGCAAAGCGCTGACCCCGCACCTCGGCATGCAGCGCACTCATCCCGTCGGGCATGCTCAACGCTATTTCACCTTCCAAGCTCAGCACGTTGTTGTCGAGCTCAATTTTTAGCGTTTCATGCGTCACGCCGGGCATATCCGCTATCAACTTGAGAGCGTTAGACTCCTCAATGATATCCACCGCTGGCAGCAAGGTCTCCTGAGAGCGCTTGTCTTCATCATGCCGCTGAAGTGGAGAGTGGTTAGATGAACGAACAACATTATTCATGGTTTATCGCCTCCTTAATCAAGGTTCATAAACATGACTCAGGCTGCCTGAACATCAATACGGCGCGGTTTTAGCTCCTCCCGCTTAGGCAGCACAATCTCAAACACGCCATGAGCATGGCGCGCTTCAGCCCGATCGGCATCTAGACCGTCAGGCAGTGCGATAGCCCGCACGAACTCACCACTGGGGCGCTCACGGCGAAATACCGGGCGCGAGCTACCATCCTCGTTACTGGCCCCTACCGGTTCGCGTTTGCCACGCAGGGTGAGCACATTGTCTTGTACATCAATGGTCAGGTCCGAGGGTGCCAACCCGGCAGCAAACACATAGACGCGCACGGCGTCATCGCTGCGGGCGACGTTAGTCATCGGAAAGCTACCCCGCGGCACCGAGCGAATATCCATCGCATTACCATCGGGAAAGAAGCCGTCCAGCAGTTGACTAAACCAGTCAAACTGTCGAGGCGAGCCGGTTTCAAAACGCTTGAGTTCGTCAAACATAGCGAACACCTCCTAGAGTAGACAGATAATCAAAAGAGGCAGCCACGCCAGAGAGCAGCGCCTCCGTAATCTGCAAAATAGGAGCTTTCAAACGGCTTTCAAGGGGGGCAATAGCAATTTTTTGGCGGATTAAGAAGTATCAATCGTGCTGGCATTAGACAGTAACTCATCCCCTTTGTAGGCGTCCACGAGATGCGACTGCTGCCAAAGCCGGGCCACCAGCTCCTGAATAAAGGTACGCACGATCAGCGAGGGGCGGCGCCCTGCCCGGGTCACGACACAAAACGGCGAAGCGATCTCGACTTGATCCGGTAGCAGCGCTTTGAGTTCGCCTCGCTCCACCCAGTGGCTAGCGTAGTAGTGGGGCAAGTTACCGATAAAGTGACCGCTTAAAATCAGCAGCGCCTGGGCCTCCATATTTGAGGCATGGGCGCCAACTTGCGCGCTGGGGAAGCTTTTAAGCTCCTGAAGATTGGCATAAGGGCGCACTACAAAGGGATGTTTGATCACTTCTTCAACCGTTAATTGTGCGCTATCGCGGCCAAACAGTGGGTGCCGTTTTGCGCAATAAATGCCGTGCATCTCGGTATAGACCTGGCGGTGCTGCAAGCCTTCCATCTGTGCCGTTTCCGGTAGAATGCCTAATTGCACCTCACCATTAGCAATGTCGCCAATCAAGCGATCAGGGCTGCCCACAGTGATATTAAGTCGTGCCTTAGGGTTCTTGCGCAGAAACTCGCCAATCACACCCTGCAGATCAAGATCCACATCCATGATGGTGTTATCGACCACACCTAGTCGCAGCGTGCCGTAAACCGAGCTGCGTAGCTCGCTCATTTCACTATCAAAATCGTCTACCGAAGCAAGCAGCAATTTAGCGCGCTCATACACAATGGCGCCCCGTTCGGTCAGTTCAAATCCCTGCCTACCCCGACGACAAACGGTAAACCCCACCCGCTCTTCAAGCGCGCGGATATGAAAACTCACCGCTGACTGGCTCATGTGCAGTGCCGTCTGGGCACCGGCAAATCCACGATGTTCGGTAACGGCAAGAAATACGGAAAGGCTTTTAAGGTCGGCGGCGGAGAGTTTCATCAGCATGCTCCACGTTAGTGCAATTAACATCAACAAAACGGGTATGAACATCGAAAGATAGCAATTTTATTGTTGCATCACACCTGCTTAACTCAAGGGGTTCTTGTTCAACAGGCCTTCGCCTTTGTTTCGAGTATCACCACCCCGAGGAGCATCCCCATGCAACGCATCCCCACTATCACCGCTAGCCTCCTACTTGGCGTTAGCTTCGCCACTACCGCCCACAGCGATCTGCTTGAAGACATTCGTTCGGAAGGCACCTTTACCGTGGGTACAGAAGCACGCTTTGCGCCATTCGAATATATCGAAGAGGGCGAAATCGTCGGCTACTCCGCCGATATCATGGAACACATCATGCCCGAGCTTGAGGGTGTCGAACTGATCCGCATGGATCTCCCCTGGCAAGGCATTCTGCCGGGGCTGGAGCGCGAGCGCTTTGACTACGTGATCACCTCGGTCACCGCCACGCCGGAACGTATGGAGCGCTACCACTTAAGCGCGCCCATTGCCGACGCCACCATGGCGATTCTCAAGCGTGCGGGCGAAGAGGGTATAAGCTCACCAGAAGATATCGCCGGTAAGGTAGCCGCTGCCCAGGCAGGCTCCGCTCAGTTAGAAGCGCTGGAAGCCCTGGCCGCCGAGCTAGAGGAAGCGGGTACTCCCGTTGAGGACATCCGCACCTACACCGGCGTGGATGAGGCCTATGCCGAGCTGGGAACCGGCCGTGTCGATGTGGTGATCAACAGCCTGCCTAACCTGCTCGAAGCCGAACGCACCCGTCCTGATATGTTTGAAGTGGTCGGCACCTTCGGTGACCCGGTTTACTTCTCCTGGGCTGGCCGCGACGACGAAGAGAGCGCGTCATTAAACGCCTTCATGGACGAGCAGATTCAACGCCTCAATGAAGACGGCACCCTAAATGAACTGCAGGAAAAATGGTTTGGTAGCCCGATGGATCTGCCGCTGGAACTGCCTGCAGCTGAGTAAGACAGCTTGTCGTTGACCTAGCCGCACTACTTCGCTTTCTGGATGACCCATGCTTGAGATCCTGTTCAACCACTACCCTGTGCTGCTTGAAGGCTTGGCCACCACCCTGGTGGTCTCGCTTTCCGCCATCGCCCTGGGCCTAGTGTTAGGTGTCTTACTGGCCTTCGGCTTGACCAGCCGCTATGGCCTATTGCGCTGGCCCTGCGGGCTTTACCGTAGCTTTTGGCGCGGCACCCCCATCCTGCTGCAACTACTGCTGGTCTACTATTTGTTGCCCGAAGTCGGTATTGAGATCGCGCCTATTACCGCCGCCATTTTGACGCTGACGCTGAACACGGCAGCCTTCCAATCGGAAATTTTCCGCAGCGGCATCAGCCATATACCCGCCGGGCAAATCGAGGCAGCGCGCATGGCGGGCATCTCTGCATGGCAAACCCGCAGGCGCATCATCATGCCGCAGGTCTTTCGCCTCACCCTGCCACCGCTGACCAACGAGATCATCACCATCCTCAAGAATTCCTCGCTGATCTCGGTCATCGCGGTGACTGAACTGATGCGCGTTAGCGAGCAGATCGCCTCGCGTACCTTTCAGCCGCTGGAAACGTATTTGGCTGCCGCGCTGCTGTATCTCGCGGTCAATTTGGTGCTGGCGCGTTTCAGCGCTCACCTGGAACGCCGTATGAGCGGCGGTTTGGCCACCGAATAGGAGATGCCCGCTATGTTCGATATTACCCTGCTATGGGAAGTGCGTGGCCTGATCCTACAAGGTTTCTGGAACACGCTATGGATCTGCTTTACAGGTTGCCTACTGGCGCTTTCGCTGGGTCTGGTGCTTGCCGCACTGCGTCTGGCCAACCCACGCCTGTTCAGCTACCCGGTCGCCTGCTACGTAGAGCTTTGCCGCGGCACCCCCCTGCTGATTCTGCTGTTCCTGCTCTATTACGGCGGCCCCAGCATTGGCTTGACGCTGAGCGCCAGCGTCGCAGGCGTAGTGGGGCTTGGCTTTTATGGTGCCGGTTATTTTGCAGAAATTTATCGTGGCGGCTTCAAGTCGATTCCCAAAGGCCAGTTGGAGGCGGCGCGGATGCTCGGCATCTCTCGCTGGCATGCGCTGACACGCATTCAGATTCCGCAAATGGCACGCTTGATCGTGCCGCCGGGTACTAATCAGTTGATCATTTTGGTGAAAGAGTCTGCGCTGATTTCAATCATCTCAGTAGATGACCTGACCAAAAACGCCACCACTATCGTCAACCAGACCTTTCAAGTCATCGAGCCCTACTTGGCCGTTGCCCTGCTCTACTGGCTAATGATCGAGCTGATTGCCCGTGGCGGCTATGCGCTGGAAAAGCGTCTGGCCAATCGTCAACCACGCCCTGCCGCTCAACAAGGAGCTACTCCCCATGTCCATGGCTGACACGCTCTCATCCTCATCGCCCGCGCGCCAGAAGTCGATTGTCGAGGCACACGGCATCAGCAAGCAGTTTGGCGACCTGGAAGTGCTGACCAATATCGACTTCAGCCTCGCCCCTTCCGAGGTGGTCTGTGTGATAGGCCCCTCCGGTTCGGGTAAATCCACCCTGCTGCGCTGCCTGGCGTTTTTGGAGCCCTACGATCATGGCAGCGTCTATATCGACGGTCAGTTGTTGGGCTTTGAGGATCGCAGCGGTAAACGCGTGCGCACCAGTGAAAAACGCGTCGACGAAGTACGTGCACCGGTGGGCATGGTCTTCCAGCACTTTCACCTATGGCCCCATCGCACCGCGCTGGAGAACGTGACCGAAGCGCTGCGGCTGGTCAACGGCCTTTCCCGTCGGGAAGCCGACACGGAAGGCATGGCCATGCTCGAACAGGTCGGCCTTGCCGATCGTGCGGGTCACTTTCCAGAGAGCCTTTCCGGTGGCCAGAAGCAGCGAGTGGCCATCGCGCGGGCGCTCGCCATGAAACCCAGAGTGATGTTCTTCGATGAGCCTACGTCGGCGCTCGACCCTGAACTCGTTGGCGAAGTGCTGGATGTCATGAAAAAGCTGGCCGCCGACGGCATGACCATGGTGATCGTCACTCACGAAATGGGCTTTGCCGCTAAAGTCGCTGACCGCGTGATCTTTATGGATCAAGGCCGCGTGGTCGAGAGCGGCCCACCCGCAACCCTATTCCGCCAACCAAAAAGCGAACGTCTTCAGCAGTTTCTTAACACCTGGCGCGAGCGCCATATCGACTGATTCAGTCACCTCAACACGATTAAAACACCAGGAGCATCCCATGAGTTCTGATACACGCTTTGACCACGCTCGCATTGAGCAACTGCCACGCAGCAACAGCGAACCTTGCGGCCATAACCACAGCTTGGAAAACCCCATCTCCCCCGACGGCACGCCGGTATTAGGCGAGCGCTACGAAGTGGCCGCCCGTGGCGGGCGAGCGGTGCGTCTAAAAGCCGGCCAAACCATCCGTATTATTAATACTCACGGCACCCAAGTATGCGACACCTGGGCGTTTAGCACTGATAACATTAACGAGTTCATGTCTTGGGAGCACGGGCGTGCCTGGTTGAGCGCACTGATTCCCCAGGTAGGCGATCCGCTGATCAGTAACCGCCGCCGCCCAATCATGACCCTCACCGCCGACACGTCGCCGGGTATCCACGACACGCTAATGGCCGCCTGCGACCTTTTCCGTTACATGACGCTGGGCGTTGAGGGCTACCACGACAGCTGCGCCGACAACCTGCGGTTAGCCATGCAAGCGATAGGCGTTGTCACCCCCGAGGTACCCCAGCCCCTCAACCTATGGATGAATATTCCAGTCAATGAACAAATGAAAGTCGACTGGTGCCCACCCGTTTCCAAACCCGGTGACTATGTGGAGCTACGCGCTGAGATGGACTGTATCGTCGCCATGTCCGCCTGCCCCCAAGACATTATTCCCATCAATGGAGCAGACTGTGTGCCTGTCGAGGTACATTTCGAAGTCTACGCATAACCATCGCCCAGGAGAGCCTGATGACAAGCCGCCTTAATGAGCCAACCGACAAGCCCGCTATCGACCCGGCGACTATCGCCGCAGCGGTAAGTCCAGAACGCTTGGCCAATGACCTGGCAAACGTAGCGATGATGGGCGGCCGTTCCGATGGCGGCGTGGCGCGTTTGGCGCTTGATGATAACGACACCCGCGCCCGGCTTTGGTTGATCGAGCAGGCAAGCGCCCTGGGTGCCAAGGCCAGCGTCGACGCTATCGGCAACGTGTTTCTTGATGTGCCCGGTAGCGACCCCACACTTGAGCCAGTCGTCACGGGCAGTCACTTGGATAGCCAACCGGCGGGCGGCAAGTACGATGGTGCGCTGGGCGTGCTGGCAGGGCTCGAGGCACTACGTGCATTGAAACAGGTTGGTTTCACCCCGAGCCGACCTCTCTCGCTGGTGAGCTGGACCAATGAAGAGGGGGCGCGGTTTTCCCCTGGCACCTCCGGTTCGGCGGTATTCTGCGGCGTACGCAGCATGGAGGAAACCCGCCAGATCGAAGACAGCGACGGCGTCAGCCTGGGAAGTGCATTAGATACTTGCCTGGCTGAACTGGACGCTGCCGGCGTGCCCCGCCGCCCCCTGGCGACCCCGATGCATGCCTTTCTAGAACTGCATATTGAGCAAGGCCCGATCCTGGAGCGCCAGGGTGCGTCAGCAGGCGTCGTGGAAGGTATTCAAGGCGTTAGCTGGTTTGAAGTCACCGTATCCGGAAGCGCCAACCACGCGGGCACCACCCCGCGCGCCATGCGCCGCGATGCGTTAGAGGGCGCCTGCGCGCTGGCAACCGCGCTGCGGGAGGCCGCCCGGGATAGCGAAGACCGCGTGCGTTTTACCATTGGCAAGTTTGCGGTCAGCCCTGGTTCGGTGAATACCATTCCCGACCAGGTCACCTTCACTATTGATTTACGCCACCCGGAAGCCGCGACGCTAAAAGCGTTGGAAGCCGAATTCAATGTGCTCGCCCAACAGACATGGGCGGGCTGCCAAGCAACACTGACATCGCTATCGCGCGTTGAGCCAGTGGCGTTTCCCGCCACACTCACCGCCCTGCTGGATGACACCGCCCACGAACTGGGGATTACTGCACCCCGATTAGTATCGGGTGCCTTTCACGATGCGATTCACCTCGCCAACCACTGCCCAACGGCGATGCTGTTTGTGCCCTGCCGCGATGGCCTGAGTCACCACCCTGATGAGCATACCGAACTCGATGATGCCGTCGCAGGCACTCAACTACTGGCCGCCAGTCTGGCGAGCTTAACCCGATAAGGAGAACCACATGGCCAAGGGCACCGACGGCATTCGCCGCAATGCCGCCACCGGCGAAAGCTACCTACCGCACCAAGAGCCACGCTATCGTGAAATAGCCAGTTTCATGCGTGCGCCGCTAGCCGAATCGTTAGAGGAGCTTGATATTGCCCTGGTCGGCATTCCGTTTGATGGCGGCGTTAGTAATCGCCCGGGCGCTCGCCACGGCCCGCGTGAGATTCGCAACCAGTCGAGCATGATGCGCAGCCTGCACCATGTCACCCGGCTGGACCCGTTTGCCCAGGCACGTATTGCCGACATCGGGGATGTGCGCTTTTCATCGATCTACGACCTTAAGCAGGTCTCTGATGATATTGCCGCTTATTACTCAGCCATTCGCCGAGCAGGGGTGATCCCGCTCAGCGCCGGGGGCGACCACTCCATCACCTACCCCATCCTGCGCGGCTTGGCAGCCGATGGCCCGGTAGGCTTGATACATATCGATGCCCACACCGACACCTGGGACGAGTTTCAGGGCTCGAAATTTCATCACGGCGGCCCCTTCCGGCTCGCCTGCGAAGAGGGCCTTATCGACCCCAAACGCACGGTGCAAATTGGCATTCGCGGCGCCCAAAACACTACCCAAGGGTGGGACTACTCCGCCGCCAGCGGCATGCGGGTGATGTTTATGGAAGAGGTAGATGCGCTAGGTATCGAGGCAACTATCGCCGAAGCACGACGCGTGGTCGGCAACGGCCCGGTTTATCTATCCTTCGATATCGACAGCATCGACCCCGCTTTCGCCCCAGGCACCGGCACCCCGGAAGTAGGCGGCCTCACCAGTCTGCAAGCCCTGCAGCTAGTGCGCGGATTTCGCGGCCTACCGCTTATCGGTGCCGACGTGGTAGAAGTCTCCCCACCCTTCGACCCCAGCGGCAACACGGCACTGCTGGGTGCCACTATCATGTATGAGCTTTTGTGTTTGATTGCTGAGCAGGTAGGCTCGGAGGAGGGCTAAGCTGTCAGCCCAATCCCTCGCAGGATCACCGAGGTCACCGACTGCACCGCTTTTTCAAACTGCAGGTCGTCCAGTGGCTGATCGTCGTTGAGCAGGCAGATTTGGTAGTCGAAATCAGCGTAGTGCTGTGTGGAGGCCCATATCATATACAGCAGATAGGAAGGCTCGACAGGATTGATCTGGCCCGTTTCAATCCATTCGCTGATTTTGGCCTCCTTGAGCTTGGCCCATTCATAGAGGTTGTCGCGCAGGCGATCTTTAAGGATCGGCGCGCCCTGCATGACTTCGGCGGCCCATACTTTCGAGCCGTGGGCGCGGTTGCGGGAGTGATTCATCTTGGCGCGAATATAGGTAGATAGCACCACGCGCGGGTCATCGTAGAGTTCAAAGCAGAGCGCGTCCTGCTTCCATATCTCCAAAAGCTCCAGCAACACATCCTGGTAGAGCGCTTTTTTGGTAGAGAAGTAGTAGTGCACGTTGGATTTGGGAATATCGGCCAGTTGGGCGATCTCGCCCATGGAGGCACCTGCATAGCCCTTCTCAGCAAACAACTGCTCAGCCGCCTGGAGAATCTTCTTAACGTTGGTTTGACGAATTTCGTCCTGGGTTCTCGCCACGCTATCCTCGTCCCTTTTACGCCTGAAGTACGTACCAAAAAAAGCACCATCGCGTGGCGATGGTGCTGAGAAGATGTCCTAGTTACCCCAAGACGTCAACTCTGATTGGCAGGGAACGAGAACTCAGCCTGGGTTGCTTCACTGACCGATGGCCAGCGCTGGGACACCGCCTTGCGGCGGGTATAGAAGCGCACCGAGTCAGGCCCGTAAGCGTGTAGGTCGCCAAACAACGAGCGCTTCCAGCCGCCAAAGCTGTGATAAGCCACCGGCACGGGAAGCGGCACATTGACCCCTACCATTCCCACTTCAATGCCATCGGTAAAGCGGCGAGCAGCTTCACCATCGCGGGTAAACAGGCAGGTGCCGTTACCGTATTCGTGGTCATTAATTAGCTTCATGGCATCGTCCAGGCTACCAACCCGCACCACGCACAGCACAGGCCCGAAGATCTCTTCCTGATAAATGCGCATCTCAGCGGTGACGTTATCGAACAGGCAGCCGCCGACAAAATAGCCCTCTTCATGGCCAGCCACTTTAAGGCTGCGGCCATCAGCGACGAGCGTTGCACCGGCGTTAATGCCTTCTTCGATGAAGCCGAGCACTTTATCGCGGTGCTCTGCTGTTACCAACGGGCCCATATCCAAGCCTTTCTCGGTGCCGGGGCCCACTTTCAGCTGAGCGATTTTGGGCAGCATGGTTTCCACCAGCCGATTGGCGGTTTCATCACCCACGCAGACGGCGACCGAGATCGCCATGCAGCGCTCGCCGCAACTGCCAAACGCCGCGCCCATTAGCGTGTTGGCGGCATTTTCCAGGTCGGCATCCGGCAGCACGACAGCATGGTTCTTCGCCCCGCCCAATGCCTGAACGCGCTTACCGGCGGCTGAACCACGAGAGTAGATAGCTTCCGCCACCGGCGTTGAGCCGACAAACGAAATGGCTTTAACGGCTTTGGCATCCAAGAGTGTTTCCACTGCTTCGCGACCGCCGTGAATCACGTTCATCACGCCTTTAGGCAGCCCCGCTTCTTGAAGCAGTTCGGCCACGGCCATGGATGCGGACGGGTCTTTCTCAGATGGCTTGAGGATAAACGTATTACCACAGGCAATTGCCATGGGGTACATCCACAGCGGCACCATGGCGGGGAAGTTAAACGGGGTAATGCCCGCGACTACGCCTAAGGGCTGGAAGTTTGACCAGGCATCAATGCCCGGCCCTACGTTGTGGGAGTACTCGCCTTTGAGTAGTTCCGGTACACCGCAGGCGTACTCCACGTTTTCGATGCCACGCTTGAGTTCGCCCATCGCATCTTCGGGAGTTTTGCCGTGCTCTTCGCTGACCAATTGCACCAGGCGGTCAGCATGCTCTTCCAGCAACTGCTTAAAACGGTACATCACCTGGGCGCGCTTGGCGGGTGGCGTATCGCGCCAAGCGGGAAAAGCAGCCTGGGCGGCAGTAATAGCACGCTCTACGTCGGCGGCATTCGCGTCAGCGACTTGGCGGATCACTTTGCCCGTTGAGGGATTGGTGACATCCAGCGTGCGCTGACTCTCGACTAACTCACCGTTAATTAGGTGGGAAACAACACTCATAGTGAAACTCTCTATAGTTAAACTCTTTATAGTTAAACTCGCTGAAATTGATCAGTAGATTAGGCTAACGAATCCAAGGTAGTCGCAACGGCGTCGAACAGGCGCTCAAGCTCAGCCTCGGTAGAGCCAAAGGGAGGGCCAAACTGCAGCGTGTCGCCGCCGTAGCGCACGTAGAAACCTGCTTCCCAGAGCGCCATGTGGGCATCCCGTGGGCGAATCGTTGGGTCGCCGTCGCGGGGGGTTAGCTGAATAGCCCCGGCCAAGCCGTAGTTACGAATATCGACAACGTGATTGCGGCCTTTCAATGCGTGCAGCTTCTGCTCAAAGGTGGGTGCGATGGCACTCACCTGGGCAGGGAAGTTTTCACGCTCCATCATTTCCAGCGCTGCTAACCCTGCAGCGCAGGCCACAGGGTGGGCGCTGTAGGTGTAGCCATGGGTGAATTCCACGGCATGCTGAGGGCCACCGGCGTGCATAAAGGTATCGAATATTTCGCTAGAAGCGATCACTGCGCCCATCGGCACTGCGCCGTTAGTGATCTGCTTGGCCACGTTCATAATGTCCGGTGTCACGCCAAAGGCTTCGGCGCCTGTGGTCGCGCCGCTGCGCCCAAAGGCGGTGATCACTTCGTCGAAAATCAACAGAATATCGTGGGCGGTACAGATTTCGCGCAGACGGTCTAGATAACCTTTGGGCGGCACGATCACACCGGCCGAGCCGGACATCGGCTCGACAATCACCGCCGCAATGGTGGAGGCATCATGCAACGCAATGTGATCGAGCAGCGCATCGGCGAGCTCAGCACCGGTTTCCGCTTGACCACGGGTGTAGGCGTGGCCCGCCTGGAGGGTGTGCGGTAGATGCGTTACATCCATCAACTGACCGTAGTGTTTGCGATTGCCGCCAATCCCACCCAGGCTGGTGCCGCCAATGTTGACCCCGTGGTAGCCCTTAGCGCGGCCAATCATGCGGGTTTTCTCAGGTTTTCCTTTTAACCGCCAATAAGCCTTGGCCATCTTGACCGAGGTATCGGCGGCTTCTGATCCAGAGTTGGTGAAAAACACATGGTCAAGCCCGGCAGGCGTCAGGCTTGCAACCTTTTCCGCCAGCTTGAATGCCAATGGATGGCCAATCTGAAAGCCGGGGGCAAAATCAAGGCTGCCCAATTGCGCCGCGACAGCCTTTTGAATCTCTTCGCGGTTATGGCCCGCGCCGCAGGTCCATAACCCGGAAAGCGAATCGAACAGCTTACGGCCCTGGTCATCGATGTAGTAACGCCCTTCCGCCCCGGTAATCACACGCGGGTTGGCACGAAAATCTCGATTCGAGCTAAACGGCATCCAGTAATGCTGATTAAGCACGGTGTGGGCGCGGCGTTCTTCACCAGCGCCCTCAGAAGCTTGCGGGGTTGCATTGCTTTTTAGTTCAAACATGTGTCCAGCTCCATCAATAGGCGGCGTTACCTCAGCATGCGTCACCAGACACGTTTATAAAATTACGCTTTTCTTTTGTTCACGTTAGAGAATTTATACGTAACGCCATCTTTTTTATCTCTACGCTAGCAATGGAGCCGAACAATAAACCGAGGAGTCGCCAGCTTCGCCCGTGCTCAATAAAAGGAAGTCATATGAACTCGCTTACTGAACCGAAAATCGCCCTAGCTGACCTACGTACCGACAGCGACCGACTCTGGGATTCACTGATGGAGATGGCCAAACTAGGCGCCACCGCTAAAGGCGGCGTCAATCGGCAGGCGCTTACCGATCTAGAACGACAAGGACGCGACCTATTTATCCAGTGGTGCCGCGCCGAGGGCTGCACGATTCGGATCGATACTATCGGCAATATCTTTGCCCTCCGTGAAGGCAGCGATCCCAACGCAAAAACCGTGATGGCGGGCAGCCATCTTGATAGTCAGCCTACTGGCGGCAAATACGACGGCTGCTTCGGCGTACTCTCAGGCCTGGAAGTGATTCGCACCCTTAACCAGCACAACATCACCACGCAATCCCCTATCGAAGTCGTCGCCTGGACTAACGAAGAAGGCTGCCGTTTTCCGCCCTGCATGATGGGCTCCGGCGTATTCAGCGGTGAGCTGGAATTTGACGCCATGATGGCGCGCACCGATGCCGATGGCGTGACGGTGAGCGATGCACTGGATGCCATCCACTACCGCGGCAGCGATAGCGTCTCACCAGATGAGATAAAAGCTTATTTTGAACCGCACATTGAGCAGGGGCCGATCCTGGAAGATACCGACACCACCATTGGCGTGGTGATCGGCGGGCTCGGGCAGAAGTGGTTCGACTTAACGCTGACCGGGCTTGAAGCCCACGCGGGCCCTACGCCGATGAACCTGCGCCGGGATGCTATGATGGGCGCGGCCGAAGTCACCCAAGCGCTCAACCGTATCGCCTTTGATCATCAGCCCCACGGGCGTGGCACGGTCGGCTGCATGACGCTGCACCCTGGTTCCCGTAACGTCATTCCAGGCCAGGTCAAAATGACCCTGGATATGCGCCACTGGGAGCCTGAAGCGCTTGAGTCCATGGGCCAGGCAGTCACCGCTGCTGTTGAGGAGATTTGTCAGCGCCACGGCCTTGAATACCAATTAGAGCCCACTGCCAATTTCGCGCCTGAATACTTCAATAAAGCGTGCGTGGATGCAGTGCGCCAAGGAGCAGAGAAGCTCAATCTCTCCCACATGGATATCATCAGCGGTGCCGGCCACGATGCGATGTTTGTGGGTCGTGTGGCCCCCGCCGCGATGATCTTTATTCCTTGCAAGGATGGCATTAGTCACAACGAAATTGAGAGCGCTACACCAGAGCACGTTCATGCAGGCTGCAACGTTCTACTCCATGCCATGCTGGACGCTGCTGGCGCTGACCTAGCTGAATAAGCTGAATAATGAGGCAAAGCCTAAAAGGTCATGTCGCTAAACGGCTAAATTTGCGTGTGCCCGCGCCAGCTCAGAGAACTGCTTTCGGGAAGGCTTAAAACCCACTCCTGGAGGCCAGGCTAGCCAGGCGTCGGGCACTATAAAGCCGGGTAGCGTCTCGCGTACCCAGGCGCTTAGCGCCTGCTCTGTCACGGTTTCCCCATGCCAATCGATAAACGCCACCGGGCGCTCTCCCCACTCGGGGTGGGGCACCGGTACGACCAGCGCCTGGGCGACGCTGGGGTGGTCGACTAAACGCTGCTCAATTGCTTCCGGCTGAATATTCTCGCCGCCGGAGATAAAACCGTTATCGAGCCGCCCTTCCACCACCAGCGCGCCTTCCGAAGTGAAGTGCCCCTTGTCGCGGGTAGCAAACCAGCCCTCGCCATTGAGGGCTGGATCAACCTCGCCGTGATTCAAGTAGCCGCTGAACAGGGTCTCGCCGCGCACCTGTATCTCACCCTCGACAATCCTCACTTCGCGGCCTGGCAGCGGCCTGCCGACGACGCCCGGTGCGGTGGGGATACCAGTGCAGACTTGGCTGGCCATCTCGGACAGCCCATAACTAACCTTCGGCGTTAGCCCCAGTGATGTCATCTTCGCCACCAGCGGCGCGGGTATCGCCGCGCCACCTAGCAGCAGTTCGCGCAGTTGAGTGCGCTGGGGCGTAAAGCCCGCTTTCAACAGTCGCCAAAGCTGAGTAGGTACCAGAGAGAGGTGGGTGATTGACTGCTGCTCAAGACGTGCTGGCAGCGTTTGCGGATCGTCATCGAGAATCACCCGCCCACCGGCGAGAAAAACACGAAACGGGATAGCGTAGCCGCCAATATGAAACAGCGGCAGCGAAAGCAGCCAGCCACTGTTTTGATCAATGGGTATAAACGACGCTGAACCACGCGCGGAAGCCAAGTGATTGGCCACACTATGTAACACCGCCTTAGGCGTGCCGCTAGAGCCAGAGGTAAAAATGGTGTTGCAGAGCTGACTGCCATCGAGCTCTGTCGGCTCACCTACATTAGCTTCCGCCAGGAAATCGAGGGTAATCGGCGTTAGCTGTGAGGAGTAATCATCGTCGCTTTCCGTTTGGCAAACACGGTCAGCCTGCAAACGGTTGGCTAACTTGAGTTGCTGGGTAACAGGGAACGCTGGGTTAAGCGGGCAGAAAACAACCCCGGCCCGCAGGCAGGCCCACGCCAGCAGCAAGGATTCAAGCGAGCCTTTCGCGGGAACCACTAGCCGATCACCCGGCACAAAACCTTTCCGGGCCAGTTGCTGTGCTAAAGACGCCACGCGACGATTGAGCGTCCGATAACTTAGCATTACCGAGCCAGCCTCTATCGCAATATGCGTAGGGGTCTCTTTAGCCCAGTAGTGAATAGGGCAAGTATCTTTCACGCTGAATTTTTCCATTTTAGAGAGACAGTGCAAGTTTTCTGTCATCACTTCGCCAGTGGCAGTGATAATGCGCTCGGTAAGCCAGTGGCCCGTGTCCAGCCCCGGCGGCTCATTGGGCGCCCACTCACTAGCCAACCGAGCAAGCAGACCAAGTCCTAAATCAGATTCAAAGCTGGAGGAAATCACCACGCGTAGGTTACCCGCCCGCGCTCGCTGAACGAGTGCCTCGCAGTCTCTTAACGAGCCGATCAGCATGGGTTTGATTACCAGGGTTTTAAGCTGAGGGTGGCAATACCACTTTTCCCGGCGGGATAGCGTTTCATCCAGGGCAATGGCCACCCCAGTGGCGTCTGCTACGGCGATAGTGTCAGCAAAAGCAGCGCAGGGCTCTTCCAGGTAGTCGATATGTTCAAGGGGTAGGCGCTCGCAGAAGCGCTGGGCTTCTTTATGCGTCCAGCCACCGTTGGCATCCAAAATCAGTTGGGTAGCGGGGAGCCATTTGGCAAGCTGCTCGATCAGTGCCAGCTCTTCTTCCATGGCGTAGCGTGCCACCTTTAGCTTGAGTCGAGACGGTGGCGACGCTTGCCAATTGGCGGTTGAAAAAGACTCGATGAGCTCTGCAGGGGCTCCCTGGAGTAGCGGGTAGGGCGGCAAAGGCGCAGAAAGGTTGTTTGGCCAAGAGCGCTGAGCGCAGTCAAACCCAAACTGCACCGAAGGCAGCGTTGGGGAGACTTTTTCGCCTCGGCTCATAGCAGTCAAACAGGCCAGACTTTCGGCTTCAGCTTCCGCCAGGCTTTCATTCGAGAAGCCGGGCAGCGGAGCAATCTCGCCCCATTGCCCGTTGATGGAAACTAATAGCCCTTCTCTGTGCGCCAGCCGCTGGCCTTTAAACATCAACGGCTGACGAAACGGTAGGGAGTAGCGGTAAAGCGCCAGCTGCATTAAGGGTTACGCGGGTAGCGGGAAAAATCCGGGCGACGCTTCTCGTTAAAGGCGTTACGCCCCTCCTGCCCCTCTTCGGTCATGTAGTAGAGCATGGTGGCATTGCCCGCCAGTTCCTGTAGACCGGCCTGGCCATCGCAGTCGGCATTGAGGGCGGCTTTTAGGCAGCGCAACGCCATGGGGCTGTGCTGTAGCATCTCGCGACACCAGCGCACGCTCTCTTTCTCCAGCTCGCCCAGCGGCACCACATGGTTGACCAAACCCATCTCCAGCGCTTGGCCGGCGCTGTACTGACGGCACAGAAACCAGATCTCCCGGGCTTTTTTCTGGCCCACAATGCGCGCCATATAGGAGGCACCGTAGCCACCATCAAAAGAGCCCACTTTGGGGCCTGTTTGGCCGAAAACCGCATTGTCGGCCGCAATGGTCAGATCGCACATTAGATGCAGCACGTGGCCGCCGCCGATAGCGTAGCCCGCCACCATCGCCACCACCGGTTTGGGGCAGGTGCGAATATCGCGCTGGAAATCCAGCACGTTGAGATGGTGGGTGCCCTCTTCATCCTGGTAACCGCCATAGTCACCGCGAATGCGCTGATCACCGCCGGAACAAAACGCTTTGTCACCTGCGCCCGTGAGCAAAATGGCGCCAATGGCGCTATCGTGACGGGCGCGATTAAGCGCTTGAGCCATCTCGCTGACCGTTAACGGGCGAAAGGCGTTGCGCACCTCGGGACGGTTGATGGTGATGCGTGCAATGCCCTCGGCACTGGTGTGGTACAAAATATCCTGATAGCCTTCTGAACGGTCCTGCCACTCGATCGGTGAATAGAGTTCTGCTTCAGTGAGTCCGTTGATCATGCCTGTCTCTTTTTTATCTGTCAGGGATAAGGTGAGGACAGTAAGCCGTTTAGCTAAAGAAGCCCGCCACGACTATGCCCAAGGCTACGATGCTTAGCAGCGCAGCCCCACCGTACATCAGTTTTTTGTTAAGTGCGTCATTGCCAACGCTGATATCAAACAGCCCATGGCGCATACGGTGGGCCGCATGAAATAGCGGTAGGCAAACCACCGCGCCAACAAACAGCAAGCCCGGTACGCTAAACAGCAGCGTTGATGCTCGCTCATAGCTCAACGCATCGGCGGGCAGTAGGCCAAGGGGCAATAAAATCGCTATAAATAAAATCACGGCGGGTAGCAAGACGGCAAAACAGACGCCGCCCGCGCTAAACAGCCCCCACCAAAGCGGCTCATCAAAGGCCTGTTTGTGCTGTGCACCTTGTTTGCCACTAGGTTTGCTCATGGCTTGCTTGATCATGTTCATGCCCTCCCCAATAGCCAGAAGAATAGCAACGCGACCGCCACTACACCTGCCCACTGCCCAGCCACAATCATATTGTCAGGCAGGCTGTGGCCAGCGATGCGCAGCGGCATTACCCGCGGGAATAGCACAAAGAAGGTGGCGGCGTGAAACAGGCTGGCGGCCAATGCAAGAAGATTCAGCACAAATACGATGGGGGAACGCATAAAGGCGATCCACCCTTGCCAGCTCTCTGCCCCTTGAAGAAGTGCAACCATACCGGCGAGTAAACAGAGCGTGAAGAAAACCAGCGGCAATACTGTGGCTTCGCGCAGCATATAGAGTTTAAAAAAGCGGTGTTTCAGCCACCAGTTGCGCTTCAGTGGCGGCAGGCGTTGCGACGATAATTTATCCACGACTTCTCCTCCCTCTAACCTTTAAACAGCGCAATAAGCGTGTGTTTGGCCGCCTCGACCTTACCCTGATTCACCGCAGCGGCCGGGTCGACGTGCTTGGGGCACACCTTGGAGCAGAAGCCCACAAAGGTGCAGCTCCACACCCCTTCGTGGCGATTGAGCTCCGCCATGCGCTGCTTCTTGCCGTGGTCGCGGCTATCCAGGTTGTAACGGTGGGCCAGCGTCAGCGCCGCCGGGCCAAGGAACTCAGGATTAAGTCCAAACTGCGGGCAAGCCGAGTAGCAAAGGCCACAATTAATGCAGTTAGCGAACTGCTTGTAGCGGGCGAGCTGTTCGGGCGACTGTTGATAGGTTTCCGGCGCCTGGGGGTCGTAAGATTTCACCGGATTGTCATCGATCAAATAGGGCTTAACCGCGGCCAAGTGCTCAAGGAATATTTCCATATCCATCACCAGATCCCGCTGTACGGGGAAGTGGGATAGCGGCTCGATGCGGATATCACCGTCATAATCACGCAAAAAAGTTTTGCAGCCGAGCTTGGGAATGCCGTTAACCATGACCCCGCAGGAGCCACAAATCGCCATGCGGCACGACCAGCGGTAACTCAGCGTGCTATCGAGCTGCTCTTTGATATGGTTGAGGGCATCCAGTAGCGAGGTACTGTCGTCCACCGGTAACTCGTACTGCTGCCAGAAAGGTTCAGCCGAGCTATCTGGCAGATAGCGTTTGACGCTGACTTGTTTGGTGCTGATCTGCTGGGTGTTCATACCTTGCCCCCCTTGCCCGCATCGCCATAGGCCCGCTCAGACGGTGCGGAAAACCGCACATCGACCTCCTGCCAGTGCAGCTCGGCATGGGCATCGCCTTGATAAAAGACCTGGCTGTGCTTGAGGTAATTAACATCGTCGCGCTTCTGCATGCCTTCATCCAAGCGCTGATGAGCACCGCGGGATTCACGCCGCTCCAGTGCACTTAAGCAAGAAGCTTCGGCAATATCCAGGCCACACTCAAGCTCCAGGCACTCCAGTAGCTCGGTGTTGAAGATCTTGCTGGTATCGTTTACGCGAACCTTGTTAAAGCGCGCACGCAGTTGACGCATGGTATCAAGCGATTCCTGCATGCCCTTTTCAGTGCGATAAATACCGCAGCCGCTCTCCATGGCCTGCACCATGGCGTGCTTGAGTTCTACCCAGTTCTCCCCACTGCCGGTTCCGTCACAGAGTCGCAGTAGTTTGGCTTGCTGACGATCACCCTGGGCTTCCAGCAAGTGCATATCGGCCCACTCGGTTTGCGCTGCACGTTGACTTGCTTGCTCGCCGGCCAAGCGGCCAAAGACCAGTAGCTCGGTAAGCGAGTTGGAACCCAGCCGGTTGGCCCCATGTAAACCGACGGAGGCGCACTCCCCAGCGGCGTATAGCCCGGCAATCGAGGTTTCGCACTGAGGGTCGGTTTCGATCCCGCCCATGGTGTAGTGAACCGCTGGGCGAATGGGAATCGGCTCTTTCACCGGATCAACGTTGATATAGGCTTTGGCCAGCTCGCAGATAAACGGCAAACGCTCTAAGATATATTTCTCACCCAGGTGACGCAGGTCGAGATAGACCACGTCGCTGTCGCCAAACTTGCCGGTGCGGCCCGCCTGCTGTTCCTGCCAAAAGGCCTGGGAAAGTTTGTCCCGAGGCCCCAGCTCCATGTACTTGTTTTCCGGCTTACCCAATGGTGTTTCCGGGCCTAGGCCATAATCCTGCAGATAGCGATAGCCATCTTTATTGAGCAAAATGCCCCCTTCGCCCCGGCACGCTTCGGTAATCAAAATACCGGAACCAGGCAGGCCTGTGGGGTGGTATTGCACAAATTCCATATCCCGCAGTGCCACGCCGTGACGGTAGGCCATCGCCATGCCGTCGCCGGTGACAATACCCGCGTTGGTATTGAAGCGGAACAGGCGCCCTGCGCCGCCGGTAGCAAGAATCACCGCTTTAGCGCGCAGCAAGGTCAATTCACCGGTGGCGATTTGCAGGGCTATCACGCCGATGACAGCCCCTTCATGAACGGCCAAGTCGACTACGAAGTACTCATCAAAACGCTCGATCTCAGGGTATTTCAGCGAAGTTTGAAACAGCGTATGCAGCATATGGAAGCCGGTTTTATCGGCCGCGAACCAAGTGCGGGCGGTTTTCATACCGCCAAAGCGGCGCACCTGCACTTGGCCATCGTCTTTACGGCTCCAGGGGCAACCCCAGCGCTCCATCTGTACCAGCTCTTGATAAGCGTGGTGGACAAAGTAATCAACGACGCCTTGTTCAACCAACCAATCCCCGCCTGACACAGTGTCGTCAAAGTGGGCCTGATGGGAATCCTCGGCACTGGTGACGGCGGCGGCGGCCACGGTATGAGAGCGCATGGGGTATACCTTGGAGAGCAGTGCAATACGCTGGGGAGTACCTTGCTCCTTAGCCTGCTCGGCCGCGCCAATGGCAGCGCGTAGGCCTGCCCCTCCTCCACCCACAATAACGATATCGAAATCTCGCTGTTGCATGACGCTTCCTTCCGTTAGTCAGGTCGTAATGGCGATACGCTGCGGCGCCTTCTTCTTTTCAAATTACCATACCCCTAGCAGGCCGCGATTATTACTCGAAAGGAGTATTGACGTACGTCAAGGAAGGCGAAAATTAAGTTATCGTTGCTTTTACCTTAATGCCACACCGCTTACTCTTCAGGGCAATTACTGCCAGGCAGATAGCTGCCCACCAAGCGACAAAAGTAAATACGCTAAACACTGAAGAGAGGTGCCGCATGACTACCAATGCCCAACCCTCACCGCGATGGAAACTGCTAGCGCCGTTAGCAGTCGCTATTATTGTCGCGCTGATCCCCACTCCACCGGGGCTTGCGCCCCATGCGTGGTACTTCTTCGCCATTTTTCTCGGCTGTGTCGTTGGCTTGATTCTCGAACCCTTGCCCGGTGCGGTGGTGGGGCTGGTCGGCGTTACGCTGGTGGCACTGCTTTCGCGGTGGGTGCTGTTCTCTCCGGAGCAACTGGCAACTGACGGCTTTAATGCCGCCAACCAAGCATTCTCATGGGCCGTGTCGGGCTTTACCAACTCCACCGTCTGGCTAATTTTTGGCGCCTTTATGTTTGCCCTGGGCTATGAAAAGACCGGCTTGGGCAGGCGAATATCACTCTGGCTGGTCAAGGCAATGGGTAAACGCACCTTAACCCTGGGCTACGCGGTAATGATTGCCGATGGCATTCTGGCGCCCTTTACGCCCTCTAATACGGCGCGTAGTGCGGGTACCATCTACCCGGTAATTCGTAACCTGCCACCGCTTTACGACTCCCACCCTAATGATCCCAGCATGAAGCGCATGGGCAGTTTTCTTATGTGGACAGCGCTCGCATCTACCTGTGTGACAAGCTCACTATTTTTAACCGCGCTGGCACCCAACCTATTGGCTATCGCACTAACTGAAAGCACCACCGGTATTCGTATCAACTGGGGGCAGTGGTTCATGGCCGTCGTGCCGGTGGGCATTCTGCTGCTTTTACTGGTGCCGCTACTGAGTTATTGGTTATGCGCCCCCGAGGTGAAAGCGGGTAATGAAATTTCCGATTGGGCTGGAAAGGAGTTAACCAAGCTGGGAGCACTGACCCGTAATGAAATAATACTGGTCATGATGGTGGTCACTGCCCTATTGCTATGGATTTTTGCGGGCAGTGTTATCTCTGGGTCACTGGTGGGTTTATTGGTCATCTGCGGGATGCTGTTAGTGGGCATCGTGAGTTGGAAGGATATTCTCGATAACCATGCCGCCTGGAATACCTTTGTATGGTTTGCCACCTTGGTAGCACTCGCAGGTGGGCTGAGCCTAGTGGGTTTCGTTAATTGGTTTGGCAATGTGGTCGGCGGGCAGATCAGCCACTTCGACCCGCTGATGGCCATGGTGGCACTGGTGGCCATCTTCTATCTACTGCACTATTTCTTCGCCAGCGTGACAGCGCACGTTACCGCCCTGCTGCCGGTGATTCTGGCAGCGGCATCGGGGATTGCCGGGTTGGATATGCAGATGTTTGTTCTGCTGCTACTTCCCACGCTGGGCTTTATGGGCATTCTCACCCCCTACGGCACGGGCCCAAGCCCCGTCTACTACGGCAGTGGCTATCTACCCAGCACACTCTTCTGGCGGCTAGGAGCAATCTTCGGGTTGCTATTTCTAGTGGCTTGGCTGGTGATCGGCCTACCCTGGTTAATGGTGATTAGCTGACCACTGGTTTAGCCAAACGTTTGATACCAAGCGTTGATCTGTTGTGAGATTTCACCAGGCTGTTCAGCATGAAGGTTGTGCCCCCCGTCTAGCGTGATCTGGTGCAGGCGGGGGGCCATCGTTTTTAGACGAGAAGCCAGCGTGTGGAACTTGGCATCCCGCAGACCCGAAAAATAGCTGACCGGTAGCGACGTATTTGCCAGCCACGCCCATTGCGATGGCTGCTTGCCGAGTGACGTTGCACGCAGCATATTCGCGACAGCTGCCCCATGATTAGCAAGACGGCGTTGAACCTGCCGACGACGCTGGGCCTCGGTTAGGTCGGAAAACACCGGTTGTTGGTACCAGTCAGTCAGTACCCCCTCCATTGGTTCCTGCTCGAAACGTGTTGCCCAGCGTTCATCGTGGGCAATCCGGGCGGGTCGCTCGCTGGCAGCTAGCCCTGGATGAGCGCTTTCCAACCAGAGGGCGGCAAGACCTAATGGCTGACGGCTAGCATGGTAAAGCGCCAAGCGCCCGCCCAGGGAGTAGCCCAGCAGGCAGTAGCGGCGAATACCGTGAGCCACCAATGTGTCAGTAAGCCAATAGTGAAACGCCTCAAAAGAGGCTGTCTGGACGCGGTGATTTTCGCCATGCCCAGGCAAGTCCAACGCTAAGCAATCAACGCCTTCCAAGCCATCACTCACCCCCGCCCAATCGTGGCGATCGCCCAGCAGGCCGTGCAGCATGACCAGGGTTGGCTTGGATCCCTTTTGCTTAAATTCGTCGCTCACCCTCTTCCTCCCGAAGTGCGGCTCCTAGCGCTGTCAGATCATCGGCGACCTGCTGATGGGGTACGTTAACCTCGATCAACGTAACGCCCACCGTTAGAGCTTGGCTATAGGCTGTCGCAAAGGCGTCCAGTGACGCTGGCGCAACGTAGCCAAGCCCAAACATCTGCGCCGCATGCTCGAAGCTCAAGCCGTGAGGCTGTCGATAATAGCGCTCCAGCAGATCACCCTCTTTAGGCACTGGCAGCATATGGAAAATACTGCCGCCATCGTTATTGAGGATAACCACCACCAGTGGCTGGGTGGCTTGTTTCAGCAACGCCAGGCTATTGAGGTCATGTAACGCGCTGGTATCTCCCAGCAAAATAGTAGTGGGCTCTTGGCGAGTGCAGCTAATGCCATAGCCAGTGGCAATCAATCCATCGATACCGGAAGCGCCGCGATTGGCAAATACCCGCAGCGTTATTTGGCGATGCGTACCCAGCATATTCATAAGCCGTGCTGGCAGGCTGTTGCCTATAAAAAGTTGCCCTCTAGCTAGCTGCGCTAGCTGGTGGCAGACGCCCAACTCTGACAATGCTGTACAGAACTCCTCGATAAGCTGACTGGTGCGGCGCTGGAGGCTAGCCAATTGATGCCAAGTAGGTTGCTCGGGAATCGCCGGTAAATCAGCGATAAAGTCGGCAGGCGAGCATATCAAACGGCGCTTAACACAGTAATCAGGGTCCAACCGCTGGGGCAGCGGATCAACCAACCAGACGTCCTGCCACGACTGCTGGGTAATAAACTGGCTTAATCGCTTGGAAATCAGCCGACCGCCAAACTGTAGCAGCACCTCGGCTTTAGCGAGTTCAGCGCTGAAACCTTCGTCATGCAGCGCCAGGTCAAAATGAATTAGATTTTGAGGATCAAAATGGATCTGGCTCTGCACATCCGCTAACAGCGGCCAACCTAACTGCTTGGATAGCTCAACAATCTGCTGAGCCAGCTGGGAGTCATTAACAAGGTCTTCAACTCTCTTTTCAACCCTGTCTTCAACCCTGCCAACAACAATCAGGCCGCGCTGCTGGGCAAGCGCTTCCCACTCGCTGTTGAGCGCTGGAACCGCTGTACTGGCCTGCCATTCACTCCAAGGTGTGGAGGCGGTCAGCCAGTTACCCAGCGGGGCGAGATAGCCACTGGCATCCACCAGGCAACGGCCGGGGTAAAGCGGTTCGCGGTATCGGCAGTTAATGTGGATGGGCCCAGGGGAGCGGTGCTGTTGATCAATGGCTTGATCAAGCGTGTTGAGGAGAAATGCGGCTTTTATCTCAGCCTCTGGCGGCGGCAAGTCATGATAGGCAATGGTGTGGCGCGAGAAAATATCGCGCTGATCAATCGCCTGGTTGCTGCCGTTATCCAGTAGCTCAATGGGGCGGTCGGCAGAGAGCACAATGAGCGGCACGCCGAGCAGCTTGGCTTCTACCACCGCCGGGTAAAGGTTCGCCACGGCAGTGCCTGAAGTGGTGATAATGACCACCGGACGCTGATTGCCCCGGGCAATACCCAGCGCCATAAACCCCAGCCCACGCTCGTCAAAATGGCAGTGGCAGTGCAGCCCGGGATGCTCACTGGCGGCCATGGTCAAAGGCGATGAACGGGAGCCTGGCGCCAGCACTACGTCGCGGACACCCAAGCGGTAGTGTTCCTCCAGCATTAGCGCCGCCCACACATGATTAAAGGTGGCGTGCTCTTTCATAAAGCCGCTCGATGTCGGTGCTGTCATCTACGTTATCCCATTCCGAGTAGCGACATGATATCAGCGATTTTGGTATCCAGTTCTCTCCACTCCTCCTCAGGCTGTGAGCCTGCCACAATGCCTGCCCCGGCATACAGCCGAATCGTTTTGGGGCTGATATGGGCGCAACGGATAGCGACCGCCAAGTCGCTACTGGCATGACTAATTCGACCGAAAACGCCCGCATACCAGCCACGTTGATGGCGCTCATGCTGGCGAATAAAAGCCAGCGACGAGTCGCGGGGAACACCACCAACTGCCGGGGTAGGCGGCAGTACTGCAAGCAGTTGCTGGTCGGTGATGCCACTGTGGAGCTCGGCGTGAATCAGGCGTCGGATATGCTGCACCGAGCGCAGCTTAACAACATGCGCCTCGCCCATCTGGACTTGCGAAGAAAGCGGTTCAAGCTGGGTCAAAAGTTGCTGATAGACGCACTGGTTTTCCAGATTATTTTTCTTATCAGCAAGCAGTGTATTCGCAAGTGTTTGATCCTGCTGGGCATCCTGCCCACGGCGCGTGGTACCCGCCAACGCTTCGGTCATTAAATGCCTACCTTCGCGCTTGTAAAGCCGCTCCGGCGGGCAGCCGATAAACGCTTCATGCGGTGTCAATTGAACGCCAAAGTGAAAACAGTCGGCGGCACCGGCCTGCCAGCGTGCTAGCAACGACCAAGGGCTAGGCGTTTCAGGTGTCGTCAGGCAGGTCTCCCGGGAAAGCACTACTTTGGGTGTGTGACCCAACTGATCAGGATGAGTGACCAGCGCCACCGACGCCATCCACTCTTTCAGGGTGGGGCGGTCATCACGCTGATAAACATGCGGCAATAGGCAAGGCAGCGATTGCTCCTCTTCCAGTGCAGCCAAACAGGCACGAGCCTGGGCTATCTCAGCCTCTGGGCAACGGTCATCAAAACGCAGGTTGAGTGATAGCGTCGCCCCACCTTGATGGCGCCTAAGTACTATACGCGGCAGCAAAAAATAACAGCCAGGGAAGTGCTGCCACCCAGGTGCATCGGGGTCGAAGGCCATACCACCGAAGTAGTCCGGCTGCTCGCCACCATAATCGGCCAGTGCGGTAAAATCAGCCTGCAGCGCCGCTAGCGAATCAAACGCCTTAACAACCCCTAGCGCCGCATACTCAACAGCGCCCTCATCACGCGATTGCCAATAGAGGCGGGGGTAAACGCTCTGCGCGTTTAGCCATCCCATCACGTTACCTACGTGATAGGGAATACTTAGATGAACAAATCCTCTTCTAGCGCTATTACTCAGCGTATCAAGCTGATGCTTTAGCGCTTCAATAGGTTTTACAAAGTGCATAATTTGCCTACGAGGGAAGTGTTACAAGTGCTGCATATTTGTATTGTCTAAATAAGCCGACAGTCATAGCGTAAACTCCAGAGAGAAAGGAGTCCTCAGTATGAAGTAAGGAAAGGCCGTCTGTTTTGACTTAGGACTACTTTATAGCTCTTATTCATACATCACTGTATGTTTGATGATTAGTCGCGAGCTGCTTTTTAAAATGAAAATTGTTAATAGGAATATCGACGCAATGGAACAACGCGCTAAGCGACGCCCCTATCAAGCTTGGTTTTTAGCCGCTCGACCGCGAACGCTGCCGTTGGCATGCGCTTCTATTCTGCTGGGTAGTGGGCTAGCGGCGAGTGTGGATGCTTTTGATGCTAGCGTGCTCTTGCTTGCTCTGCTGACAGCGATTTCACTGCAGGTACTTTCCAACCTGGCAAATGACTATGGCGATGCGGTATCCGGCGCTGACGACCAAGCGCGCATTGGGCCGGTGCGGGCGGTCTCTTCAGGCTTGCTAAGCCCACAGGCCATGCGCAGAGGAATGATAGTAACGGCCAGTGTGGCAGCGCTCTTAGGGCTTTCACTATTGGTTACCGCCTTCGGAAACCAGTGGGGACATATTGTCACCTTCGTGCTGCTAGGCGCAGCTGCTTTATTAGCCGCGGTGACCTATACCGTTGGGCTGGGCGGCACGCCCTATGGGTATCGTGGACTGGGCGATATTTCAGTCTTTGTGTTTTTCGGACTGCTCGGTGTTATGGGTACCTACTTCCTTTATACCCAGCAACTAAGCGGACTGCCCTTTCTGCCCGCTGCAGCTTGCGGGCTGCTGGCAACCGCCGTGCTCAATGTGAATAACGTGCGCGATATCGAAAGCGATGCGCGTAACGGCAAAATTACCCTGGCGGTGCGGCTGGGCCGCGCTAACGCGATTAACTACCACTGGGCACTGCTAGGATTGGCGCTGTTACTAACGTTAATCTACTTGGTTGCGCTGCCGGTGCCGTTGGCGGGATGGAGTAGCCTGCTGGTAGCCAAGCCGCTGACCGATGCCGCCAGAACATTAAGCCATAGCCGTGATGGCGAAATTCTCACCGGCATGCTGAAGAAAACGGCCATTTCAACGCTGCTTTATAGCGTGCTGCTCTCTATTGGCTTGGCGTTATTTTAGTTAACTCTAACAGCGGGGCAACCACCCCGCTGATAACTGACTCAATTGAGCAACGCGAGCCTTACAGCACCACCTCATACCCTTCAAACTTGGGCGGGCCCAGGTAGATGCCTTCCGGCGCTTTGGCGTTGGCATGCGCTTTGCGGAACGCGTCTGACTTGGTCCAATCGCGGAAGGCTTCTTCGGATTCCCAAACGCTGTGGGAGATAAACACGGTGTGATCTTCCTGGCTTTCACCCTGCAGCATTTTAAACTGCTTGAAGCCCGGCACTTCATCCAGGTGAGAGTCGCGGTTGCGCCACACCTCTAAAAAGTCCTCTTCACGGCCTGGGGCAATCCGAAAACGGTTCATGGCGATATACATTATGACGCTCCTGTTGGAAGGGTTCTGCTGAATGGATTACGCAAATGCTGGCTTGATGGTAACGCCATCGGTTCATGACGAATAGGCGTTACGGCTAATGGCTCAGGCACCCATTCAGGTCGTTTGGTTCAAACGCGACTTACGCATTCACGATCACGCACCGCTGGCTAACGTAGCCGCGGCAGGCCCCATGTTGCCCCTATTCGCCATTGAACCTGAACAGTGGCAGGCGTAGAACAGCTCCACGACCTGACACTAGGGCTTGATGCTACACCCTGCCCCAAGCGCCACTAGAAAAAGATGCTCTATGAGCTTCGCCACACCCTAGACGCCAGAAAAGCCATTGTGAATAAACTCGTCGGCCAGCGTCGACCTCCCGCTCAGCGCGCTAAAAAAGCGAAACCCGCCAACCATCAACAGCTTTCTCTGTTTGATGAGGGTGGGTTGGGGGATCGATAGCGGTTATGCTTAGCTATAAGCTAACTAATCTTTTCGCCAGAAGGCGTGGCCGCATTAGCGCTGACCCTGTGCACCTGATGATGTCACCCAGTGCTGGTCGCACTCCATGTCCATATCTAACGACGCCGTAACCGGCACGCGTCGCACCGGGGAATTATGCAATATGCCTCATACTGATCTTCCCAATGGGACACCCTTCCATATTGGATGCTTCAGCTCTGGTCCAGTGGGACCCAACTCCGATATGTTGTGAGTAACCTGATAACGCTTTCCATTGGCAGAAAGTACTTCGAGGCTGAGTACCGTATACTGGTGTTCATTAGCCACCGAACCTTTTGGTGGCTTGTAAGAAGCATCATGCTGGATCGTGAAGGGCCGGATCTCGCCTGGTTTCAGAACAAATGGTTCTACGTGATTAGACGGAATCTCCAAATATGGAGCGTCATATTTCAAATGCCCGGCAGAAGATGGCCCCAGTAGTAACGAGACATCTTTGATGTATAGCTCTTGGTTACCAGTATTACTGAAGGCGTAATTAAGCTGCCTTACCGTCTTATTATCAACGCAGTGGAAAAACCGGCTATTGAAGCAGAGGATAGCTTTTGCAGATTTATGCCAATGAGAAAAATATAATGCCGCCAGCGAAATCAACAAGGCACCGACCGAAACCACCATCTCCATCAATTATCCTCGCCTTCTGCGGCTATAAAGATTCTGCATAATACCAAAATTCAGCTGCGGCCTTTGCGCAGCGAAGCAAAGAAAAAGCCGTCCGGTGGAAACCCCTAGGATCGCAACGCACTGGAATGATTTGTTATAAGTTCAGACAGGCCACGACCCAAAACAGCCCGAAAAGGCCAAGTGCGCTCAATCCACAAAGTACCTTTGTAGCAAACAAAAAGCTTATGAGCGACCTAAACTCAGGATAGGTATCCAGCTGTAACTGCTGAGCCAATTTGCGGACTTCATCGCGTATGAGAACTACGCCGGGAGTGCTTCTATGGGCGAGCCAAGCCATAAATCCAGAAAGCAAAATTGGAAGAAAAAGCGCATACTCCATAAGCGGTAAATTTTGGTTCTTCAGCACGTAGGCAGACAGTGCACCCGAAATGCCCAGCGTAAAAAGGTTCAATTTAATGCATAGATCCCAGTGGAACTTATACAGGTCCACATATTGATCGAGTTGCTTCCAAGCTGATTCCATATCTTTACTCATAACGCCCGATAGCGGGCGCGCCTTTTTTGGCGTCGCTTGCCTGGCCTTGTTAAGCATGGCTATTATGGACACTCTGGGAGACTTAGCAGGTTATTGGGCTGCTCACCGTCGGCCTCTGTTTTTAAATACTTATTACCGTAACGACTTTTAGCTACTATTATGTTAACACGACTCCCTTTTTTCGTTACGTAAAAAGACCACGTTCCATTCTCAATACCTTTTATCGCTTCCTCTTGGGTGATCTTCCAAGGTCCACCGTCTTTTTTTGCCCCTTTTTTTCCTCCCACATGTGTAATTCGCTCGTGAGGATTCTGACGATCACTCTTATTAATGCAGGTAATCTCATGAGTTGCTGCCATTTTTCTCACCCTGGATGCTTAACAGGTCTTAGATAGCGCGTCCGATGATTGGATGAACGCGTCAACATGATTGCCAAAAAATGCAGCCTGCAAAACTCTTCCAAGTCTATAATTTTTTAATTATTAACAGGTTGCATATCCAACACTCGCGTTTCTGCTGCATTTGCCAGTACCTCCACGTTAGGAGATTACCTATCTTGCTATTTTTCTCATCCACCCTACTAAATCCAGCTTAGCACAGGGCGCTTAGGACGACTGACTATCCCAGCTTTGAGCTTTCAACGCATAAAAAAACCCGCCAATCGCCAACAGCTTGTGCTGTTTGACGATGGCGGGTTGGTTGGATGCTGCTTAGAAGAGGTTAGCTAAGCGCTTCCAGGGACTGCTCGATAATGCTGAGTCCTTCTTCCAATACCGCAGAAGACACGGTTAATGGCACCAAAATACGGATGCTGTTGCCGTAGAAACCGCAGGAGAGCAGGATCAAACCTTTTTCGCGGGCTTTGGCACACAGCGCACCTGTAAGCGCTGTATCGGGTTTCCCTTCGCTATCAAGCAGTTCGAACGCCGCCATGGCACCTAACTGGCGGCCGTGGGCGACGGCGGGGAAGCGCTCTTCCCATACCGCGAAACGCTCGGCCAGCATTTTGCCCATCTGCTCGCTGCGGGCCAGGATGTTCTCTTCTTCGATGGCCTCGATCACCGCCAGAGCTGCCGCGCAAGAAAGCGGGTTGCCGCTGTAGGTGCCGCCCAGAGAGTTGGGGCCGGAGGCGTCCATTACTTTGGCGCTACCCACCACCGCCGAGAGCGGCATGCCGTTCGCCAGGCTCTTGGCGGTGGTCAGGATGTCCGCCTCAATACCGCTGTGTTCCAGGGCAAACAGCTTGCCGGTACGGGCAAAGCCGGACTGTACTTCGTCGGCGATCAGCAGAATGCCGTGCTCGTCGCACAGGGCTCGCAGGGCCTTCAGGTAATCCGGTGAGGCGATGTAGAAGCCGCCTTCGCCCTGGACCGGCTCGATTACGATGGCCGCCGTGCGGTGCGGGGCGATATCGGTTTTGAACAGCGTGCGAATGGCGTTTAGCGAGGCTTCTTCGCTGATGCCGTGCAGCGGGTTGGGGAACGGTGCGCGGAAGACATCGCCCGGCATCGGGCCGAAGTCGTTCTTGTAGGGCAGCACCTTGCCGGTCATCGCCAGGGTCATCATGGTGCGGCCGTGGAAGGCGCCGTCGAAGGTGATGATGCCGGTGCGGCCGGTAGCGGCGCGGGCAATCTTCACGGCGTTTTCCAGCGCTTCGGCACCGGTGTTGACCAGCATAGCTTTACGTTCGGGGCCGCGCACCGGCGTCAGTTCGCAGAGCTTTTGGCATAACTGCACGTAGGGCGCGTAAGAGATCACCGCAGCGCTGGTGTGCATGACTTTCTTGAGCTGTGCTTCTACAGCGGCAACGATTTTCGGGTGGCGATGGCCCAGGTTGAGCACGCCAATGCCACCCGCGAAATCGATCCAGCGGTTGCCGTCGGCGTCCCACAGTTCAGCGTTTTCGGCGCGCTCGGCAAACTGGGTGGTCGGCGTGGCGGCACCGTTGGCCACATAGCGGTTTTTCAGGTCGTTCAATTCTTGGTTCGTCATCATCGTTCTCTTTATAGGCCGCCAACGCAGACGTATTTAAGTTCCGTAAACTCATCTAACCCGTGGTGGGAACCTTCACGGCCCAACCCGGACTCTTTCACGCCGCCAAAGGGCGCGAGCTCGGTAGAGATCAAGCCTTCATTCACACCGACCATGCCGTACTCCAACTGCTCCATGGTGCGCCAGATACGGCGGTAATCCGTGGCATAGAAGTAGGCGGCCAGGCCGAACGGCGTATCGTTGGCCATCTGGATGGCCTCTTCGTCTTTCTTGAAGCGGAACACCGGCGCCACGGGGCCGAACGTCTCTTCATCAGCCACGGCCATCTTGATTGTGACGTCGGCTAGCACCGTGGGCGTATAGAAGCGCTCACCGGCAGCGTGGAGTTTGCCGCCACACATAAGGCGTGCGCCCTTGCCTTGGGCGTCGTCTACGTGTCGCTGCACTTTATCTATTGCCGCTTGGTTGATGAGCGGGCCGATAATGCTGCCATCTGCCAGGCCATCGCCGACTTTTAATGCATTCACACGCTCGGTGAGCTTCTCGACGAACGCATCGTAAATGCCGTCCTGCACCAGGAAACGGTTGGTGCACACACAGGTTTGCCCAGCATTGCGGAATTTAGAGGTGATGGCGCCGTCAACAGCGGCATCCACATCGGCGTCATCAAACACGATAAACGGCGCGTTGCCACCCAGCTCCATGGCAGTTTTCTTTACCGTGCTGGCGCACTGGGCCAGCAGGTGTTTGCCGACCGGTGTAGAACCGGTAAACGACACTTTGCGCACTCTAGGGTCGGTGGTGAGCACTTCACCCACGGCAGCGGGTTTGGAAGCGGTGACCACGTTAATGGTGCCCGCGGGCAGGCCAGCTTCCAGCGCTAAATAGGCCGCTGCCAGCGCGGTAAGCGGGGTAGCTTCCGCAGGTTTGATCACCACGGTGCAGCCAGCGGCCAGCGCCGGGGCACACTTGCGAGTAATCATCGCCAGCGGGAAATTCCAGGGCGTGATTGCCGCCACCACGCCGACCGGCTCGCGCAGCACCAGCAGGCGCTTGTCGGCACCGTGGCTGGGCAGGGTTTCCCCCGCCATGCGCTTGGCTTCTTCGGCGAAGAACTCGATAAACGAGGCGCCGTAGGTCACTTCGCCTTTGGCTTCCGCCAGCGGCTTGCCCTGCTCCAGGGTCATCAGGCGGGCCAGGTCGTCGGCGTGCTCATTGATCAGCTCAAACCAGCGGCGCAGCAAGGCTGAACGCTGTTTGACGGGCGTGGCGCGCCAGGCAGCACCTGCTTCGTAAGCGGCAGCTACGGCGTCGCGGGTATCGTCGGCGCCCATCTCGGCCACGCGGGCAATGGTCTCACCGGTGGCAGGGTTATCGACGGCAAAGCTCTGCTGACCCTTGCGCCACTCGCTGCCCACCAGGGCAGGTACTGCATCATGTAACCACTGTTCGATAAAGCTCATACATGGCTCCTAGGTAACGAGGTAAAAGGCTTACAGGTCCATCTTCATATGACGGTCGCTGTAATCACGACCATAGGTGCGCAGTGCATGGATATATAACGCCAAGCCTAAAACCGCCCAGCCGGCAAAAATGGTCCATTCAGCACTGCTCAGGGCCGCCGGGCTACCGGGCAGGTAGAGGCATGCCATACCGAAAGAGAGTAAGACCGCTAAGGTGCCGCACAGCTTGCCGTTGCTGACCTTGAACGGACGGGGCATGTCCGGCTCGCGTACGCGCAGCACCATGAAGGAGATCGCCACAAACAGGTAAGCGAGCACGATGCCCAAACCACCGGCGTTAACGATCCATACCAGCGCGGGACGACCAAAGAAAGGCGCCAAACAGGAGAGAAAGCCCATCATGAAAATGGCGTTGGTAGGCGTTCTATAGCGCGGGTGCAACTTGGCAAACGGCGCAGGTAGCATGCCAGCTTTAGCGAGGGCATAAATCGCCCGTGAGCCACCAATGTAGAAAGCGTTCCAACTGGTAATAATGCCCGCAATACCCGCCATGACCATTAAGTTGCTGGCCCACGCGGCGTTGAACAGGCTACCCATGGCATCCGGCACGCTAAGGGAACTCGCCGCCAACTCGGTGCTATTGAGCGCCAGGCTGGTGGCCAAAATAATCAGCGCGTACCACACCACTGCCAAAATGACCGACATCATCAGCACTTTGCCGATGGCGTTGTAGGGCAAGTTGATCTCTTCCGCCGCCTGGGGAATGACATCGAAACCCACAAACAGGAACGGCACCATCACTAGCACCGCGACGATGCCCGCGAACACGCCGGTATCCGCCTGGGTAAAGAGCGGCAGCATGTTGATGGTTTCGCCTTCAAACAGCGAACCGGTGACGAACATCACGCCCACTAGCAGAATCAACCCGGTCACCACCTTTTGCAACAGAGCAGCAGTGGTTACTCCGAAATAGTTAATCATCATCATGATGAGCGAACCGCCAACGCCTACCGCTACCCAGGTGGCTTTGACTTCCCACCCGGCAATCGTCCACAAATGACCGACTGCATAGTTGGGCGCTAGGTGCTCAATCACCGTGGGAAGTGCCACCGCTTCAAACGCGACCACGCTCAAGTAACCTAAAATGATCGCCCAGGTGCAGAGAAAAGAGGGCAAATGACCCAGAGCACGGTAGCTATAAACGTGCTCACCGCCGACTTTAGGCATGGCAGCGGCTAGCTCCGCGTAGGTCAGTCCGACCAACACAATCGCTAAACCACCGATAATAAAGGCTATAATGGCGCCTAGACTGCCAGCGGACTGAATCGCGGTGCCGGTTAATACTATCCAGCCCCAGCCGATCATCGCACCAAAAGCCAATGCTAAAACATCGCCACGGGCGAGTACCCGGACAAGCCCATCCTGTTCTGATGAAGGTGTCGTCATTATAAAAATATCCTGCGTGTTATTAGATGTTGTCGTGGGCGCTGAGGGGCGCGGTATGCTGATTCCAGTAGCGGAATAGTTATACGCTAGCAGGCAGGGGCCATAACGCGAATGCACCACTCTGCCGTTCGACTAGACCACTTTCAAAACGCACCATAAGAGTGCGCCTTTTAACTTATGCTTTCGTCTAAACGCCTAGCGATGGCGGGTTTCACGCGGGAAAGGAGGCATTGAGATGGATCGCCAGCAGGTCTTGCACCAATTTATGCAACTTTATGCACTCCAACCGGAGCGGCTAAGCAAGCAGGTGCGAATCGAGCAGGCGCTGCGCCAAGCCATTACCCAGCAGTGGCCCAGCGGGCTGCGTTTGCCCTCTCATCGCATGTTGGCCGAGGCGGTCAATGTCGCTCGTCAAACCCTCGCCCTTGCCATCGGTACGCTGTTGGAAGAGCAACTGCTGAAAACCGCCCACGGCCAAGGTACCTGGACCAGCAGACCAGTTACCCCTTCCTCGCCCCTGCCCGGCAACGCTGAACTCTCATCCCGCGCCCAGCGGGTGCTGGGTGGCCCCGGTGCCAGCAAGATTCAAAGCGGCGCGTTCGTGCCCGGCATACCTGATATCGCCCAGTTCCCGATGCGTAAGTGGCGCCAGCTCTACGCAAGCGTAACGGTGCCGCAAAATGCTCTGCTGCTCTCTTACTCCACTGGCGGCTACGGCCCGCTAAAGCGCGCCATTCGCGATTTTCTAGCGCGCTGGCGCAACCTTGATTGCGATATCGAGCAGATCATCATTACCGACGGCACCCATAACGGCATTGAGCTATGTGCCATGGCGCTGGCGGATGTGGGTGACACCGTTGCCATGGAGTCGCCCTGTTACTGGGGGGCGCGCAACGTATTTACCGCCGCTGGTTTGAACATTGAAGCGGTGCCGTGGCTGCCAGAGCAGGGGCACGACCTTCCGCCTATTGCTGTCCCGGTGAAGCTTGCCTACCTGACCGGCTCACATCACTACCCACTCAGCGTGCCCACCAGCGCCACCGATAAGCAACGCTTATGCGATGCCTTATCGCCCGCTTACATTGTCGAGGATGATTACGAGTTCAATCGCGACGACCACCCTAACCTGCTCTTTACTCCCCAATCAGAGCACCACTTGCTGGTAGGATCGTTTTCCAAGATGATGTTTCCGGGCCTGCGGCTGGGTTATTTAGTAGTTCCACGCCACTTGGCGGCGCCGATGAACCGTCTGCGCAGCGAGCTTTTCCGCGAAGGTCGCATGCTGGATCAAGCCGTACTGGCCCAGTTCATTTTTGATGGCGACCTGGACGCCTGGTGCCGGCGCATCCAGCGCGACTATTTAGGGCGCCAGCAGGTACTGCACGACCAACTGCGCTCGCTACCGCAGGTGCGCAGCGTTTCATCGCCCAGCAGCGCGATCAGCCTTTGCGTTGAGTTTGCGCCGGGCATCAACGATGTGGGAATCGCCCAATCACTGCTGAAAGAGCATTTAATCGTGCGACCTTTAAGCCCGGTGTGTGCGCCAACCGACCCAAGGGTCGGCTTGGTGATGGGCGTCGGCATGCTGTCAGGGGAAACGCTGGTGCGTGAAGCGCAGCGGCTACGTCGCAGCCTGGAAGCACTGCTGCGTTAGAAGCGATCAATCGCTCATAGGTGATGAAGAAAGCATTTCTCAACATCTTAGACACAAGCTTTCAACGACTTATCCACAAGAGATTATTCACAAGGACTTTTATGCGCTGCCCTGTTAATAGTTTTACCGTTGCCTCTTCAAATGCGTTCGCTCGCCTACGTCTTTGGGCATCACTGAGTTTTGTGCTGCTTCTCTCTGGCTGCGCTACCTTTGCTCCTAACCCGCCCCAGGATCAAACCAATCTTTGCGAGATATTCCGCGAGCAGCCCACTTGGTACGACTACGCTCAGGAATCTGAGCAGAAATGGGGCACGCCGATTGCGACTCAGATGTCGTTTATTCAACAAGAGTCCTCGTTTCGCAGCCATATCCGCCCGGATCGTAAATACTACCTGGGCTTTATCCCCGGCCCACGCCCTTCATCAGCCAAAGGGTATGCCCAGGCACAGGACCCGGTATGGGGCGAATACGAAGCCCAAGCGGGTAGCCTATTTGCACGGCGAACGCATATGAAGCACGCCACCGATTTTATCGGCTGGTACAACCGCCGTTCTCAGCAGCAGGCGGGAATATCACTGAGTAATCCTGAACACCTTTATTACGCGTATCACGAAGGCGCTGGCGGCTACCAACGCGGCACGTATCGGGGCAAACCGCAGGTTTTGAGGGCAGGTCGAGAAGTGGCGGCGCGCGCTAATCGTTACCAGGCCCAACTCAACAGCTGTGAAGCGGAGTTTCAGTGCCGCAAGTTTTACCAAGTTTGGCCATTTTGCCGTAGTTAAGGGATAAACGATGTCACTATGGATCGGTGTGGCGCTGGTCAGCGTGGTGTTTTTCACCTCGATGCTTTCCGGCGTATTTGGAATGGCAGGCGGCTTGGTGCTGCTGTGGTTTCTGCTGTTGGTATTTCCCGCCGGTACGGCAATGGCCGTGCATGGCGTGATACAGCTCACGGCCAATGGATCGCGCGCTTGGCTCTCGCGGCACTATATTGTCTGGCGGATCGTCGCGTTTATGGCGCTGGGCGTGTTGAGCGCCGCTGGCCTGCTTCTGCTATTCAACTACAGCCCCAATGCCGCCAGCGTCTCGCTGCTGATTGGCCTGCTGCCGATACTGGTGTGGCTGCCCAAGCGTTGGTTTCATCTCAACGCCAACCGCGCCAGCCATGCGTTTTGCTGCGGCATTGCCTCAGGCGGGTTAACCATTGCCGCCGGGGTTTCCGGGCCGCTGATTGATATTTTCTTTGTGCGATCACGCATGGATCGCCGCCAAGTCGTCGCGACCAAGGCGATGATTCAGGTAGTGGCTCACAGCATTAAAATCATCTTCTACCTGGGTGCTGCCATGGCACTTAGCGCGGGCGAATGGGGTATCGTATTGCTAGCCGCACCGTTTGCCATGCTCGGCACGCAAGCGGGGAACCGCATTTTACACCGCCTCACCGATGCCAATTTCCGCATCTGGACACGCTGGATCGTGACTGGCATTGGCATTTTCTACTTTCTGCAAGGGTTATTCCTGCTCACCCGCTAGCGTTGAGGGCGATAAAAGCGGGCTTGCCGTTGATGCCTATACTGACCATAGCCATCAACGGAGGTCGCTATGGATTATCATCACTACCGCACAGCCCTGACTGAAACACTTGCCCAGAGTGAAGTACCCTTTCCCGCTGCCGAATACCAACTGCGCCTGGACAAGGTGCGTCAGGCAATGGCCGAGCAAGGGTTAGAGGCGCTGATGCTCACCGATCCTGCGGATATTAACTACCTCACTGGCTACCACACCTTTGAAGTCTCAGTTCATGCCTGTTTAGTCTGCACGCAAGAGAAACTAGTGCTGCAAGTTGCCTCCATTGAAACCGGTGCGGCGGTGGTCACTGCTCGGGTCGATGAGATTATCGGCTACCGCTGGGAAAGCCTGGATGAAATCATCACCCCGCTGGCGGATCTGCTTACCTCCTGCCAGCACATCGGTATAGATGGCTGGAGCAGCGGGCTGCGCTTTGGGGTAATCGATGCGCTGATGCAGGCCATTGGTCGCGAACGCTTCAGCGAAGCAGGCGCGCTAATCGACGCCATTCGAATTGTGAAAAGCCCTGCTGAACTAGAGATGCTGCAAGAGAGTGCCCGTATCACGGCACTCGGTTTAGAGACGGCGATTCAGGGCATTCGCCCGGGCATGACCGATAACGATATTGCGGCTATTGGCGCTAAAGCGCTGTTGGAAAACGGCAGCGAGTTTATGAGCCTGCAGCCGATCGTGACCAGTGGGCATCGCATTGGCGTGATACACGTCAATCATAAACGGCGCGTGATTCAACCTAACGAGCCAGTGTTCTTAGAGTTTGGCGCCGCTTACCAGCGCTATACAGCCCCCATGATGCGTACCGCAGTAACGGGCGCACCCAACTCGGCTCTATCATCCACCCGCGACCTTTGTCGTTCAATATTCGAGGCGCTGTGCGACACCATGCGGCCCGGCAATAGTTTTGATGCTGCTGCCCAAGCGGCTGATGCCCTACTCGCTCCGCAGCGCGACCAGTACTTTTTCTCGGGTGTATTTGGTTACGCCGTAGGCGCGCAGTTCCCACCTAGCTGGGTGGAAGGCACTGGCTTTATCGCCAAAGGCCAGTCGCGCACGTTTGAAGCGAATATGGTATTTCATTTACCGCTCTGCCTTCGTGTGCCCGGCCAGTGGGGCGTCGGCATCAGCGATACCGTCGTGATGACCGAGCAGGGAGCCAAGCCGCTAACCAATAACGACTGGCAGCTGTTTGAGGCGCGCTCATAGCTCTTCCCATCGCTTTTCCCATAGCCCCTGCATTGACACGTTCATAAAGTAACGCTATCGTCAGCACAGATGCAAATGAGAAACACTCTCCTTTTATCCATCAAGCAGCGTTTCAATAAGCAGTCCGTCGTGAGGGATCAGTGGGATGACTAGCGAGCAGCGGCAACTTCGCCAAACAGTCATGTTTTTACGTACCTCTTTTGAAGCGGTTCAGCACTCGATTGCTGGCCGCCTGGAAGACCCGCTGCCCTGCTGGATGGATACCAGCATGCTCTCGATGCTTTCCCGCGAGCTGACCCGCTGCTGCCAGCAAGCGAAGCCGCTGTTTGCGCCCGCGGTGGTCGAGCAACTCTTTATCGCCTCGCAGCAGTGCGACTTGCTGCTAAAGCAGTGCCCCGGCGTACTGAACAGCGCAGTCTGCTATCGCCAGTTGGGTGCCATTATGTTGCCGCTTTCAAGCGCCCTGCAGCAGATCGACACGCCCGCCAAACGGCGTTGGCCTTGGCAGAAGCTGTAATAAACAACCCAAGCTGCCCCTAACCCCGCCTATTTGATTGGCGGGGTTTTGTTTTGCCCCTAACGTCCCCATCTACTGAGGCATAGCATCGTCGTTGGCGCTTACTAGTAAACTGGTCTATTCTGTTTGCCACGATGATACCCACTGCTTCAAAAGGAGTTTTACTTTATGGCGTATGAAACGCTGTTTACCCCAACCCAGTTGGGCAGCCTCTCCATCCCTAACCGCGTCATCATGGCCCCGCTGACCCGCTCGCGTACCCCTGATAGCGTGCCGGGCAAGATGCAGGAAGCCTACTACGGGCAGCGTGCTGGCGCTGGGCTGATCATCAGCGAAGCCACCAATATCTCTCCCACTGCCCGTGGCTATGTGTATACACCCGGTATTTGGACGGATGAGCAGGAAACAGGCTGGAAAGGGGTTGTTGATGCAGTACACGCCAAAGGTGGCCGTATTGCCCTGCAACTGTGGCACGTTGGGCGAGTTTCTCACGAAATGGTTCAACCTGACGGCCAACAGCCGGTAGCACCGAGTGCCTTGAAAGGCGAAGGCGCGCAGTGTTTTGTCGAGTTTGAAGATGGCACCGCTGGCCAGCACCCCACCAGCACACCGCGTGCGCTGGAAACCGATGAAATCCCCGGTATCGTTGAGGACTATCGCCAAGCAGCCGAGCGTGCCAAACGCGCGGGCTTCGATATGGTCGAAGTCCACGCAGCGAACGCTTACCTGCTCAACCAGTTCCTGGCGACCGGCACCAACAAACGTACCGACCAGTATGGCGGCTCGCTGGAAAACCGTGCCCGCTTCCCGCTGGAAGTGGTGGATGCGGTAATTGACGTTTACGGCGCTGACCGCGTCGGTATCCGCATGACACCGTTTATCGAGCTGTTTGGGTTAACCGACGACGAGCCGGAAGCGATGGCGCTCTACATGGCCGATCAGCTTTCCAAGCGTGGGCTGGCCTATCTGCACCTGAACGAGCCCAACTGGGCGGGCGGCGATATCACTTTCCCTGCGGGTTTCCGCGAGAAGATGCGCGAACGTTTTAGTGGCAGCCTGATCTATTGCGGCAACTACGACGCCGAGCATGCCGAGAAACGCATCAGCGAAAACACCACCGATGCCGTGGCTTTCGGTCGCCCCTACATCGCTAACCCAGATCTGCCAGAGCGCTTCCGTGTTAACGCATCGCTCACTGAGCCGAACCATGAAACGTTCTATGGCGGTAATGAGAAGGGCTACACCGATTATCCGTTTATGGATAATGGTTATGATCGTATGAGCTAATACAGCATATGTTTAGCTGACAGCTGAATTATTTTGGCTAAAAAGCATCACTTCGGTGATGCTTTTTTAATGCCTAATAGTGAGTTAGCACCAATAAACGGTTGATTCTTTCGTTTTAAAAATAGGCGATGGGTGCTAAATTAACTTTTGGTGCTAGTGGTTTCCATATTAGTAGTGAGCGCTACCGCCAGCACCGGTGCCCGTTTTCGGCCTGATGGTTGACGGTGCGCCTTACTAACTCGGGGTGTTACTTGCGTTAACCCTTAACCCACTATTCATCGGTTAAAGAGCGTTTAATTTCTCATTAAAACAACAAAGGGTTTTTGAGAATATGGATCGTACGACCACCATCATATTACTCTCCTTCGTATCGCTGGTATTGGGCGCTCTCGCGATAGCAATATTTATTTATGTCATTGTTCCCTGGCGTCGACGACGTCGGGCAGCGAAAGAGGCCGCCGCTAACTCAGTCACTTTTCAAACCGAGAGCTCGCCGGAGCAACCTGAATCCACCACTCCCGCGAAGCGCAATAGCAGTATAAAGCAGCACTCTCTTTTTATTATTTTCGATCAGCCTAGTGAACGGTCAGACGAGCGCCTAACCGAATGGTTGCGAGAAAAAGGCGCCCGTTACGATTCAATCAAAAAGATATTTTTGATTGACGGGCAGCAACCCGCCAACCCAATTACCATTACCAACGCTTTTCCACCCGGCGAAATGCCCGACCTACTCCGTGGTGAAACGCATGCCCCCATTAAAGGCATTAGCCTGTTAGTAAAGCCGCCTCTGCACAAGCGGCGCAATCAACAAATGTACGTCTACGTAGAACTCGCCAAGGAAATGCAGACGCACTTTAGCGGTGCCATGCTTAATGCGGAGCGCGAACCCACAACCGATGACACCTTTGAGCGCATTATTGGCTAGCGTCGCTTTTCTGGTTACACGACCCCCTGGCTGCGCAGGTAGTCATCGTAGCTACCGCTGAAGTCGACAATGCCTTCCGGTTGCATATCAATAATGCGCGTGGCCAGCGATGAAACGAACTCGCGGTCGTGGCTAACAAACAGCAGCGTACCGGGGTAATTCTCAAGGGCCAGATTCAACGCCTCAATCGACTCCATGTCCAGGTGGTTGGTCGGCTCATCCATCAGCATCACGTTGGGTTGAGTGAGGATTAACTTACCGAACAGCATGCGTCCCTGCTCGCCACCGGAAATCACCTTCACCGATTTACCGATATCATCACTGGAAAACAGCATCCGTCCCAGCGCGCCGCGCACTACCTGCTCACCGCCGGTGGTCCAGCTCGACATCCACTCAAACAGCGTGGCATCGACGGCAAAGTCATCGCTGTGATCTTGGGCAAAAACGCCTACTTCAGCGGCTTCGGTCCACTTCACTTCACCCGCATCCGGGTGCAACTCGCCTGCCAGGGTTTTAAGCAGCGTGGTTTTGCCAATGCCGTTGGGGCCGATAATGGCGATGCGCTCACCAGCTTCAACAGTCATGGATAAGCGCTTAAACAGCGGTTCACCGTCATAGCCTTTGGTAATGGCATCCACATTGACGGCATTACGGTGAATCTTTTTCGCCTGATCAAAACGGATAAAAGGACTGACCCGGCTGGAGGGCTTAATATCTTCCAGCTTGATTTTGTCGATTTGGCGCGCCCGCGAAGTAGCCTGTTTGGCTTTAGAGGCGTTGGCAGAGAAGCGGCTCACGAACTGCTGCAGCTCGGCGATCTGAGCCTTTTTCTTGGCGTTATCCGAGTGCTGACGCTCCCGCGCAGCGGTGGCGGCGGTCATGTAGTCATCGTAATTACCGGGGAATAGGGTAATTTCGCCGTAATCCAGATCCGCCATATGCGTACAGACGCTGTTCAGGAAGTGGCGGTCGTGAGAGATGATGATCATGGTGCTGCTGCGCGCTTTCAGAATATCTTCCAGCCAGCGGATAGTGTTGATATCCAGGTGGTTGGTCGGCTCATCCAGCAGCAGTACATCGGGGTCGGAGAACAGCGCCTGAGCCAGCAGTACCCGCAGCTTCCAACCGGGCGAGACTTCGCTCATGGGACCGGTGTGTTGCTCGATGGGAATGCCCAAGCCTAGCAGCAGTTCGCCCGCACGGGACTCTGCTGTATAGCCATCAAGCTCGGCAAAGCGCACTTCCAGATCGGCAACGGCCATGCCGTCCTCTTCGCTCATCTCTGCCAGCGAGTAAATACGCTCGCGCTCGGCGGCGACCGACCACAGCTCGACATTGCCCATAATAACGGTGTCGATCACCCGCTCATCTTCAAACGCAAACTGATCCTGGCGTAGCTTACCCAGTCGTGTACTGCTATCCAGCATCACCTGGCCGGAGGAGGGCTCCAAATCACCACCGAGAATTTTCATAAAGGTGGATTTGCCGCAGCCGTTCGCGCCAATCAGGCCGTAGCGATTGCCGTTATTGAATTTAACGGAGACATTTTCAAACAGGGGCTTGGCCCCAAACTGCATGGTGATATTGGCGGTTGCGATCACAAAAGGAGCCCGGTTAGCGTGTCATTGACAGTAATAGAAAGGCTCGCGATTCTACGCGCTATTGAACGGGTATTCACCCATCAGACTTTCGTCATATCAGGCGATTGCTGGGATATCGAGTAGAAAGCGTTGATCATCAAGCGCTTGGCGTAAACGAGTCGCAAGAATATCGACGATACCCGAATGTTCGCCCACCAGCTTGGTCGTGGTAACAGAAAGCCCTGGATGCTGCTGTTCAGCCGCCGCGCATATTTCAGCGATATCGCCACCTTCACCCGCATGGCGCCCCGGCGACAGAAACAGCATTGCCAGGATGACCGGCCCTGGGTTGAATTCGGGAAGCGCTAGCAGATTCTCGAGTAATGGCTCGTTAAAACGGTACTCATCGCCCTCGCGACGCTCCATGGAGGCAGCGGCAACACACGCTACGTCGTCGGCTAGTAACACGCTAAGCTGCCCAGCGAGACGGTTGCGCACGGCGGTAACGTCAGGGATTGGGCTGCCGTGATCGACCAGCGCTACATGCGGCTTAGCACCAGCCCGAAGCTGCTCGCGCACGTTGTCGGCCAGCAGATGAGCTAGACGCAGGTCGTTATCACCCAACTCATCCACCAAGGGCTGGGCTACACGCACCTTTACGTGGGGAAAGCGCTCCTGCATCGTGGCCATGCGTTCAGGCAGGTAGCCGGTCAAGGCCTTACTGGGGCCGAAAAAGAACGGCAGCACAATGATCTCCGTTGCCCCTTGTTCGGCACTGCGTTCAGCGGCGGGGCCAAGCGTAGTGGCGGGAATGCCATCCACCTCGTCCGCGGGAATCTTATTGGAGTGCAGCAACGAGGCGGCCTGAACGGTTTCGCCTATTTGCTCGCTAAGCGAAGCGGCCACGCGACGCAAATTAAGCGTTGCTTGCGGGCGTAGCGAACCGTTATCGACCAGAAAAATCGCGCGCATGGCTACCTCCGGTAGTTTTCAATGTTGTCAGGTAAGTGAGCAACCATCGCATGTTAAGATGATTGTATTACAAAGTCGTTGTTCACCATGTTACTTGAAAGATGCCCCTTGAAAATGTTGCTTGATAACGATGCTTGATACCACCGCGCTTAACCAGCAAAGAAACTTCTTCGATGGCCATGCAGATATATGGCTATTCGGCTATGGATCGCTGATTTGGAAGGCTGACTTCGCCTACTTAGAGCGTCGCCCAGCCTATATTCAAGGTTGGGAACGGCGTTTCTGGCAAGGCTCCCATGACCATCGCGGCACACTTGAATCGCCTGGGCGGGTAGCAACGCTGATCCGCGCCAAGGATTCGATTTGCCATGGTATGGCTTACCGTATTACGCCAGAAGTGCTTGCGCCGTTGGATGTACGCGAGAAGAACGGCTATTTGCGAGAAAAAGTATTGCTGACGTTTCTTGCGGAGAATGGCGAAGCAGCCAAACAGAGCGAAGGGCTGATTTATCTGGCCAGCGAAGACAACCCGGCCTTTCTTGGCGAGGCGCCACTTACCGAAATCGCCCAGCAAATTGCCAACGCACATGGCCCAAGCGGTCCCAATAAAGAGTACTTACTCAACCTTGCGACGGCACTACGGGAACTAGGCGCGACAGACGACCATATCTTTGACCTGGAACTACAGTTGAGTCGTATCTAACTTCACCAGTAGCGTGGATAACGTCGATGCCGGGCAAGATTATTCACCAGTATGGCAATTATGAGCATCACTATACTGCCCATACCGATCGGCAAAAGAGGATACCACCACCCCACCTGGTGAACGCTGGCACCGCCGCCTACCGCAATGAGTGCAGCCGCAGCTCCCGGAGGGTGAACTGTGTGGGTCAACTGCATCAGCAGTATCGACAGCGATACAGCCAACGACATCGAGAGTGGTGTCGCTCCCAGCCATTGGTAGCAAGCAACGCCAGTAGCTGCCGAAAGCACACTGCCAAACAACACGTGACTGGGCTGGGCAAAAGGACTTTCCGGTGCGGCATAGATGAGAACTGACGTTGCCCCGAACGACCCAACGATAAGCAACTGATGCGACAGCCACGCCGAGCTTAACCAGCAAATAACCGCCATTCCAGTAAAGGCGCCTACCCATGACCAAAAAGCATCCTGCCAGCCTACCCGGGCGCGCTTAATTGGCTGCCCGCGCATCTTTCCAAGGTAAGTTTTCATTGCATTCGCTTTGCACAAAATAAGTGCAAATGATGACAAAATGCACCAAATAAGCAAATGACAATCTGTCATACCCGTGTTGAAGCTAACTCAAGGTCACTAGCTCAAGAAAGAACAAGCCACTGCTTACATCATCAGCCACGAGAGGATAAACAGCCCCAGCAGGGTGCGTAAAATACCGCCTACCAAAGAGCCACGCAGGAATGCCCGCAAACCGCCCCAAAGAATAAGCAGCCCGACCACTAATACGGCAATGCTGAAAAAAGAATCGTTGATCCCCAGCGAACGCGTTAAGCCGTCGATAAAATCGCCGAATGCACCGAAAAAATTAGTAAAAATACCTAATAAAAACTCAACCACCACGCGGATGGCTTCGCCGATAGTTTCGCCTATTTCGTCAAAAAAACCGTTTGCCTGCATTGCGTTTGGCTGCATCGATAGTACCCAAGGCTGAGAAGGATAAGCGTGGCATTGTCGTTTAAATATGCCCACTGAGCAAAACTAAGGGACGGCCAAGATTCGCCATCTTGATTGTTTAGCACTCCCGCTTTCAAACGACTATGCTAAAAACATAAAACGATCGTTTAAATAAACACAATCACTTAGCCACGATCCAGGTTTACATCATGACATACCACTATCCGCTTGCCGATCAACTCCAAGCCAGCACTCATCGAGTGGAAAACCAGCCCCCGGCGCTGGAAAACTACAATAGCTATGCTGCAGATCGCGCGCTTCAAGAGGGCGTTAAACGTGAAAGCGGGTCTGAGGATGATGCCCCGCTCAAAACGTTTGGTCAGTGGGCAGGCTCTTCTGAGGCCATTGCCTTGGGCTTTGACGCCAACCGCTACCCACCACAACTGATGACCCATGACCGACAAGGCCACAGGGTCGATTGGGTAGAGTTTCACCCCGCCTACCATCGGCTTATGCAAACGTCGGTGGAACATGGATTACACGCCAGCCCCTGGCGGAATCCACAGCCAGGCGCCCACGTTACCCGAGCCGCCAAATACTTTTTACAGACCCAGGTAGAGGCGGCGCATGGCTGCCCGATCACGATGACATTTGCCGCTCTGCCTGCACTTCGCCACCAGCCCAACCTGCTTGAGAGCTGGGGTGACAAAATTACCGCACCCTATTATGACCCACGCAACGTACCTGACTTCGAGAAACAGGGCGTCACCCTCGGCATGGCGATGACTGAAAAGCAGGGTGGCTCGGATGTCCGTCTTAATACCACCCGCGCCTACCCGATTGACCAAGGCGGGCCGGGAGAAGCTTTTGAGCTGGTGGGTCATAAGTGGTTTGTCTCAGCACCGATGTGCGATGCCTTCCTGGTGCTCGCCCAGGCACCCGGCGGCTTGAGCTGTTTTTTATTGCCGCGCTGGCGGCCCGACGGCAGCAAGAATCCGCTCTACATCCAGCAACTGAAACGCAAGATGGGTAACGTAGCGAACGCCTCCAGCGAGACGGAACTGCGCGGCGCCTTTGCCTGGATGATCGGTGAGGAGGGGCGCGGCGTGCGTACCATCATCGAAATGGTGGCCATGACCCGCTACGACTGCATGATTGGCTCAGCCGCCGGAATGCGCCAAGCCACCGCCCAGGCGATTCATCACGCCTCTCATCGCCATGCCTTTGGGGCACGGCTCAGCGAGCAGCCGCTGATGCAGAACGTGCTCGCCGATCTCGCCATTGAAAGCGAAGCTGCCACCACCTTGATGCTGCGCATGGCCCGGGCCATGGATCATCAAGACAACGAGCATGAGCGCCTGCTTTCGCGGATCGCTACCCCTGTCGGCAAATACTGGATATGTAAGCGCACACCCCACCACGCCTATGAAGCAATGGAAGTGATCGGCGGCAGTGGCGTGATGGAAACGCATATGATGCCGCGCCTGTTCCGCGAGTCGCCCATCAACGCCATTTGGGAAGGCAGCGGAAATGTGCAGTGTTTGGATATCCTGCGCGCGATTGAAAAGCAGCCCGAGGTACTTGATGCCTTCTTTGCCGAAATTGCACTTTCAAAGGGCGCTAATGAACATCTTGACCGCTTTATTCACAAATTAAAGCGGGAGATGCAGGATACCCAAGCGCTCCAGTACCGCGCCCGCCAACTGGCGGATAGCATGGCCCTGGCGTTACAGGGCGCTCTGCTGGTTCAGCATGCCCCCGCTTATGTAGCCGATGCATTCTGTGCTGGTCGGCTTGCCGACCGCAGTGGTCTCAATACAGGCACGCTACCTACTGGACTCGATTGCGCGGCGATTATTGAGCGTGCCCGGCCCGTGGAATAAGCGTTCACGACCTTGGTCGGATTTCATGCTAAAACAGATTGGGTAAAACTAATTACATTAAAAAGCTATGAACTAGTAGCAACGTAATAGCGGGAGAGCTTGGCGCATCTCACGAGGATGACGCCAGCGCCGAAGGAGCAACAACCCCGGAAACTCTCAGGCAACCGGACCGCTATTACCCTCACTTTCCGAAGAGCGGCTGATGACTGCGTCACTCAGCCCACCGAAGGAGCAAGCGCGCCCAACGGGCACGTGAATCTCTCAGGTTCCATGACGGAAGGGGTACGCCCAGCAGCAGCTACGCCGTTAGGTGGTATTCCCCGACGCTCATACAATCTGGAGAGACTCATGCAACGCATTGCCGTTATCGGTGGTGGTATCACCGGCATTACCAGCGCCTACGCCCTGGCCAAACGTGGCTATCAGGTCACCGTGTTTGAAAAGCATCGTTACGCCGCCATGGAAACCTCGTTCGCCAACGGCGGCCAGCTATCGGCCTCGAATGCTGAAGTGTGGAACCACTGGCCGACGGTGATTAAAGGTCTGCGCTGGATGCTTAGAAATGACGCTCCGCTGCTGGTCAACCCCCGCCCGAGCTGGCACAAGCTCAGCTGGTTTGGCGAGTTTATCGCCTCAATCCCCCGCTACTCTGAGAACACGACCGAAACCGCACGCCTGGCCATTGCCGCCAGGGAGCACTTGTTTCAGTGGGCAAAAGACGAACAGATTAATTTCGATTTAAAGCAGAAAGGTATCCTGCATATCTACCGCGACAAGGCAGGCTACGACCACGCCGCCAAGGTCTCGCAACTGCTCAGCAAAGGCGGCCTGGAACGCCGGGCAGTAACCCCCGACGAGATGCGCGCTATCGAGCCGACGCTGGCGGGCAATTACTACGGCGGCTTCTTTACTGAAAGCGACGCCACCGGCGATATCCATAAGTTTACCCACGGCCTCGCTCAAGCTGCAGAGCGCCGCGGCGTAACGCTTAAATATGGTCACAGCGTGCAGGATATCGGCGCGGATCAACAACACGCCTGGGTCACTGCCAATGTCGATACCAACAGCGAACCGGTGCGTGAAACGTTTGATAGCGTAGTGGTCTGTGCTGGGGTGGGCAGCCGCGCCCTGGCCACCAAGCTGGGTGACCGAGTCAATATCTACCCGGTGAAAGGCTACTCGATTACCGTGCAGCTCGATGATGCAGCCTCTCAGCAGGCGGCGCCCACGGTAAGCCTACTCGATGATGAAACCAAGCTGGTGACCAGCCGCCTGGGCAATGACCGCTTCCGGATCGCCGGTACCGCCGAGTTCAACGGCTTTAACCGCGATATTCGCGACAACCGTATCCGCCCGCTAATCCGCTGGGTGGAAGAGTGTTTCCCCGGCGTCAGCACCCGCCGCGTAGTGCCATGGGCAGGCCTGCGGCCAATGCTACCTAACATGCTGCCCAAAGTCGGCCGCGGCAAATTACCCACGGTGTTCTACAACACCGGCCACGGCCATCTGGGCTGGACACTCTCTGCGATTACCGCCGAACTGCTGGCGGATGCAGTGCAAGCGGCGGAAGAAGCATCGGCACCAGCGACCATCTAGTACGACTCACACCGCAGGCGCTTCCAATTCCAGGAAGCGCCTTACGCGATCGGTTTTGGGGTTGACGAAAAACTCGTTGGGATGGGATTTTTCGATGATGATGCCTTTATCGAGAAAAACCACCTGATCTGAGACTGCCCGGGCGAACTCCATTTCGTGAGTCACTAGCACCATGGTGTAGCCCTCTTTTGAGAGGTCTTTGATGACCCCAAGCACTTCTCCTACCAGTTCCGGGTCGAGCGCTGAAGTAGGCTCATCGAACAGCATCACTTTGGGCTGCATGGCGAGCGCCCGGGCAATAGCTACCCGCTGTTTCTGCCCGCCCGAGAGTGTGTAGGGGTATTGCTCGCGTTTGTCGGCCATGCCGACTTTTTCGAGCAGCACCATGGCCCGCTCATCGGCCTCCGCTTTGCTTAACCCCTGCACATGGATCGGCGCTTCGGTGACATTGCGCAGCACGCTTAGGTGCGGCCAGAGATTAAACCCCTGGAACACCATGCCTAGGCGCGCCCGCATACCCGCTAGCTCGCGTCGCGACATGGCCTTGCCGCTGTCGCTGACGCCAATGCGGTCGCCATCGATACGGATATCACCATGTTCAGGCTGCTCCAGCCAATTAATGCAGCGTAGCAAGGTAGATTTACCCGAACCGGATGAGCCTAAAATGCTCACCACTTCGCCGGGCTGCACTTCCAGCGATACATCCCGTAGGACCTCGGTGCCATCAAAGCTTTTAGATAGTTTACGAATACTAACGGCGGCGGTCTCAGGCATTTTCGAATCCTCGCTTGGCGCCAAAACGGCCAATCATTTTGATAAACAGTTCTAAACCAATGCTGATCAGCCAATAGAAGCCGATCACCACAATGAAGGCTTCCATGGGAATGAAGTAGGTACTCGACAGGCTGCTTGCCGCCGCCGTGAGTTCGCGTACGGTGATAATCACCAAAAAGGCAGTATCTTTGAGCAGGATAATTAGCTGATTGCCCAGTAAGCCGCGGGTTTTTAAAATTAGCTGGGGCAAGATAATGCGCATAAACATCTTGGGTTGAGAAAACCCCTGAGCGATGGCCGCCTCTACCTGCCCTTGCGCGAAAGTAGCGCGGCAACCACGCAGTATTTCTGCGAAGTAAGCGCCGTGATAGATCACCAGAGCGATAATCCCCGCCGTCCAGGCGCTCATACGGATGCCTGCGCTGGGCAGGCCGTAATAGAGTAAATAGGCCAGAATCAGAAACGGCAGCATGCGCATGGCGTCAATGAAAATGCGCAGCGGGATTTTTAAACGCGGGCGCGAACCCTCTAACAAAAACACGATCCCGCTACCCAAGATAAACGCCAGCACCGCAGATAAACCAAACAGTTTTAAAGTGTTATAAAAACCGTTCAAAAACACATCGTACGATGACCAAAGAATGTCCCAATTGCTCATAAAGGCTTCCCCGTGATGACCACGTTAGACGGCCAATCGGCTGGCTTTGCGCTCAGCCACGCGCTGCAGCCATACCAGCAGGCTGATGATCAGCATGTATAGGGCCGCTGCGGCTAAGATCGGCGGCAAAGGGTCGTAGGTAACGGCGGAAATGCGATTGGTCACCCGCGTAAGGTCGACGACCCCGATCACCGCAATGGCGGGGCTGCCTTTAATCAGAAATGACATCTCGTTGACCAGGCCCGGCAGGCTGGTAATGGTAATTTGCGGCAACATGATGCGGCGAAAGTAGACCCATGGCGTCATGCCAATCGCCAGCGCCGCCTCGCGCTGCTCTTTGGAGAAGTTATTAAAAGCAGAGCGCCAAATTTCGGCGTTAAAAGCGGTGGTATTCAGGGTTAAGGCAATGATGCCGGCCACATTGCGATTAAGGTTAACGCCCATGGTCGGTGCGGTTAGAAAGATGAACAGCACCAGCGTGACCAACGGTGTTGCTCTAGCCAGGCTAATATAGACGCCCAGCAGTTGATGCAGAACGGGGATTTTTGCCACTCGCAACAAGGCGATCATCAACCCCAGCACCACACCGATGGCAATCGAAACACCTGAGATCCACAGCGTTGTCCAGGCGCCCTGAATGAGCAGTCCCCATGCACTACTGTCCATGCTCACCCCCTAATTCGCTATAAGAAAATTGCCGCCCAGGCTGGGCGGCAGGCGAAGGTGATGGCTTACATACCAGCCATTTCGTGGAACTCTTCCACCGAGGTGATAGGGGTTGTCGGTAGGTCGTCAAAGGACTCGCCAAACCACTTCTCCTGCAGCTCGGCCAAGCGGCCAGAATCACGCAGATGGCTCATAAAGTCGGTGATATAGGTCAATAGTTCAGGGCTGTCCTTGGGCATCGGCCACGCCACATAGCCAGGGCCGGAAACGGCTTGGCCCGCTTCAAATACATCAGGGCGTTCACGAATTAGGTCGTTCACCGGGACGATGGAATTGATCACATAATCGACTCGACCATTGGCGAGATCCGCATAGATTTCCGGATAGGCCTCATACTCCATCACGTCGCCCAGCTCGCCACCGCTTTCTTCGAGCATCACTTCCAACTCGGGCAAACGCGAAAGCAGTGCACTGCCCGCCTGGACCCCCACCGTCATGCCACTTAAGTCTTCAATGCTGTTGATACGGTCATCGCCTGCCCGCTTGATATAGAAATGCTGAGCCGAGGCAAACGGCGGCGCGTAGTTAAACACCCGCAGGCGTTCGTCAGTCACAGAGGCGCCTGTCAGCGCCATGTCGTATTGGCCCGATGAAACCGAGGCCAAAAGACCGGTCCAGGGTAAAATATCCTGTCGAATCTCAAAGTCAGCGTACTCCTCCAGTTCCATTTTTATATCTTCTATAAAACCGTCGGGGTCACTGCCACTCATAAAGTTGAACGGCGCGTAATTATCTTCGGTGGCCACACTCATATAGCCACGGCTCTCTATTTCCTCCAAATCCGCAGCGGTGGTGGAAAGTGAAAGACTAAGAGCAAATGCGCCAACGCTCAACGCGGAGGCTAATGCCGTTATTTTTTTCATCGTTTAATACTCCTAGAGTGGACAAGCATCGCTAACCAAACGGTTACAAGCTAAAAGTGACTTCACCCTAGTTTTTTATCCTCCTCTCGATTAGAGCCAGTTGGCGTAAAGTAAAAGGACAGTTGGCGATCATAAAGCTGGCACGGAAGATGCTTAGTTTTAATGGAGAAAGGGTTTATTTGAGAGGAAAAGTGTATGACAACGCTGTGTCTTGAGGTCGACCCCAACGCTGCCACCTGCCTGCAAGAACAGCTAAGAGAAACGCTGCTGGAGGCAATACGCGTAGGCAGCTTGCCGAGTGATGATGCGCTCCCTTCCTGCCGCAAGCTTTCTCAGCAACTGGGCATTTCGCGCAACACAGTGTCTATCGTTTACGAAAAACTAGTTGAAGATGGTTATTTAATTAGTCGCCCCCGTAGCGGCTATTATTTACACCCTGATTATAACGACCCGCAATCGACGCTTAATTCATCACAAACAGCGTTAACCAAAAAAGATAACGGAACAATAAGCGCACCAAACTGGCACAACCGCATTATTCAGCGCCCTACTAACTACCAAGGCATTCTCAAACCAGGCAATTGGTCCGAGTACGCATACCCGTTTATTTATGGCCAGTTAGACACCCAACTCTTTCCGTTAGCCCAATGGCGCGATGTTTCTCGGCGTTTACTAAGTTCACAGCGTGATAAACCATGGCTGCGTGACCGCATTGATCAGGATGACCCGCTATTAATTGAACAACTGCGAAAACGTATTTTGCCACGTAGGGGAATCTTCGCTCGCTCGGAAGAGATTCTGATTACCATGGGAACGCAAAATGCGCTCTACTTGATTGCACAACTGCTCTGCCATCGGGGCACCCGCGTAGCCTTGGAATCCCCCGGCTACCGCGAGGCAATGAATGTGTTTTCTCACCGCGGCGCGAGCCTACAATTTCAAACCGTGGACACAGACGGCATGTGTCTTGAAGGCTCACAGCAGTGCGACTACCTGTATGTCATGCCAAGCCACCAAGTACCCACCGGCGTGACGATGAGCCGCGAGCGGCGGGATGCCTTATTAGCCCAGCTGTCTCATCACGACCAAATCGTCATCGAGGATGACTACGACGCTGAAATTCACGGCGACCAGTTCGCACTGCCTGCGCTCAAAGCCAGCGCACAGAGCGCACGGATTATCTATATGGGCAGCTTATCCAAAGCGCTCTCGCCCGGGCTGCGCATGGGTTACGTAGTGGCCGACGCCGAAGTGATTGATGAGCTGCGGGCGCTGCGCCGCATGATGTACCGTCACCCTCCCGCCGCATTGCAGCATCAGTTGGCGCAGTTTATTTCTCAAGGCTATTACGAGCGCTATTTAAAGCTGCATGTGGAAGAGATTGATCGACGGAGGGATGCCATGCGGGTTGCCATTGATCAAGCGCTACCAGGCTGCCACAGCCATAGCAGCAACCGCTCCAGCGCTTTCTGGATGGAGGCCGATGCCTGCATCGATACCCAGCGATTAGCTTGGCACGCCGCCCAGCGTGGCGTGCTGATTGAACCCGGCTTTCAACACTTCTTCGATGTCGCCCCGCCACGCCGTTTTTTCCGTTTGGGGTTTGGTGCAATCGAAAGGGAACTTATCAACCCAGGCCTACAGCGCCTGGGTCTCGCCTACGATAACGCTTTAGCTACGTAGCCAATATCTTACTGAAGTGATGCGGTATAGCCTTCAAAAACGCGCGCTAGAATTGCCAAGCCCTCCTCCACTTCCTCCGGAGTCACAATGCACGGTGGTACTACGTGAATACGGTTTTCGACAGTAAATACCAGCAGCCCTTGCTCCATTAGTAGCTGCTTGAGTTTCAGCACTTCTGTCCCAGGTAGCGGCGTTTTACGTACCGGGTCGCTCACTAACTCCAAGGCATGGAATACGCCTACACCTCGCCAATCACCAATGATGGGGTGGCACTCAGCAAGCCTTTTCAGTCCCTCCGCTAGCGGGCCGTTACCAACGTTATCGGCATTTTCTACGATGCCTTCCTCTTCCATGGCATCCAAGGTGGCCACAATGGCTGCCATTGCTAACGGATGGCCGGAGTAAGTGAGGCCCCCGACAAAAAAATGATCATCGAAATAGCGTGAGATTGGCTCAGAGATAATCACGCCACCTGCCGGTACATAACCCGAGTTGACCCCCTTGGCGAAGACAATTAGATCGGGCGCCATGTCGTAATGCTCAAAGGCGAACCAGCGTCCCGTGCGGCCGAAACCGGCCATGACTTCATCAAGAATCAGTACGATACCAAACTCGTCGGCGAGCTTTCTGACGCCCTGCAGATACGCTTTAGGAGGTAATAGCACACCTGCCGTCCCGGGAATGGTTTCCAGCAGAATGGCTGCGACTGCGTTGGCGCCTTCGCACTCAATCACCCGGCGCAAATGGGTCAGTGCACGCTCACACTCTTCTTCTTCGTCCCGCGCCCAAAACTCACTGCGATAAAGGTAGGGATTGAAGAAGTGCACGTGCCCACTGGCATACTCGTTAGGCACCCGTCGCCAATCGCCGGTGGCGGCAATCGCTGAGCCGGTATTGCCGTGGTAGGAGCGGTAGGCGGATAGTATTTTGCTTCGCCCGGTATAAAGGCGCGCCATTCGGATGGCGTTCTCGTTGGCATCGGCCCCCGCATTGGTAAAAAACACCTTACTAAACCCATCGGGCGCTTTGGCGATAATACGCTTGGCTGCTTCGCCCCGGGCTAAGTTGGCATGGGCTGGAGCAATCGTGCAAAGGCTGGCGGCTTGTGCTTGTATCGCGTTCACTACGCGGGGGTGTTGATGGCCGATATTGGTATTCACTAACTGACTACTAAAATCCAAATACTCACGCCCCGAGTAGTCCCATACACGACATCCTTGCGCACCCGCGATAACCATGGGGTCTAAACTGCCTTGCTGAGCCCATGAGTGAAATACATACTGACGATCCAGGCCATGCACATAGCGATTATCCGCACTGTGGCTGGTGGGATAAGAAGCGTCAAAATTGGCATTCATAACAAGCACCCTGTTTAATCCATAAGGAGATAGCGTGCTTGCCAGCCTAGTGAGTTCGATCTCTCAGGCTGTAGGGCCAATCGTTACGCGCAAGAGGGACAGACGCAACAGAGAGAGTCAATGTCACACTATCGAGCGCTAACTGGCTCTAAGCGTTTTTATCGGTGCTGCTTAGAGTAGCGAAATGCACTGCCTGATATCGAAGATAAGTTAATAACTAAAAACGAATGTATATCTACTCATTGTTAACTATAAAGGAGATACCCCTATGCCCAGCGTACTTATCACCGGAGCTACATCAGGGTTTGGTAAAGCGGCGGCACAGCGCTTTGCAAAAGCGGGCTGGTCGTTGATTTTAACCGGGCGACGGGTAGAACGCTTAAAAGCACTCGAGGAGGAGCTTTCCGAGCAGGTACCCGTACTCACCTTGGCACTGGATGTTCGCGACAGTGATGCAGTCACTGACGCCATTGGTAGTCTACCGGAAAGCTTCTTGCCGCTGACATGCTTGATTAACAATGCGGGGTTAGCACTAGCGCCGGAACCCGCGCAAAAGGTGGCGTTGCAAGATTGGCACACAATGATTGACACTAATATTACCGGGCTGGTTAACGTTACCCACGCAGCGTTGCCGCTATTGCTCAAAAACAGCGAAGGCGCGAGCATTCTTAATCTCGGCTCAGTCGCGGGCCAGTGGCCCTATCCGGGGGGGCATGTGTATGGGGCGTCGAAAGCATTCGTTCAGCAGTTTAGCTATAACTTACGCTGCGACTTATTGGGAACGGGCGTGCGCGTGACGGACCTAGCCCCTGGCATGGCGGAAACCGAGTTCACACTGGTCAGGACCAAAGGTAATCAAGCCGCCTCAGACGCACTTTATAAAGGTACAACGCCGCTTCAAGCGGAAGATATTGCAGAGCAGCTTTACTACCTAGCCACCTTGCCACCCCACATCAATATCAATCGCTTGGAAATTATGTCGGTACGCCAAGCATGGTCAGCCTTCGCCATTGATCGCGACCCTGCTTAAGCCTGCTTCGCGGAGCTAAATAAACCACCCGTTGAGACACGATCACGCCCTTTTTCTTTCGCTAGATAAAGGGCGTTATCCACTCTTTTCATCAAGTTCTTAACCGATTCTGACGAATGAACCTCTACGACACCAAAGCTAGCCGTGACGCAATTTTGAAGGGGAAAAGCAGTATGTTTGATAGCGCTTCGGATTTTGTCTGCTAGCCGCACGGCTTGTTCAAGCGATGTTTCAGGGGCGAGTAGCATAAACTCTTCGCCACCCCAGCGCGCGCAGCAGTCTGCTTTACGCAAGTTACGCTTAAGCAGATGGGCAAGCTCTATCAGCACTTGATCACCTACATCGTGGCCGTAGCTATCATTAATGTCTTTGAAGTAATCAATATCCAGCATAATCAGGGAAAGCGGACGGGCGTAGCGGTGCTGTCGATTTAACTCGCTTTTCAGTATCACATCGAACTGAGATCTGTTAACCAGCCCCGTTAGCATATCTGTTGTTGCTAGCCGCTCAAGCTGGGCTTCTTTTTCTATCTGTTCGGTAACATCACGCTGGGTTAACACCAGGGTAGAGTGACCCTTATGAAAACCGCCCATCGCCGTAATTCGCCATTCAATATGTCTGTTTCTGCCATTATGCCAGCGGGAGATTTCACGACCGCTAATGCCTTCAAAGACACCATCTTCGCTGTTAGTAAGTGGGTATAGCGCCTTATAAAGCTGGGTGATAATCTGCTGGTTGGCCGCTTCTTGCTGAACCACGACGGGGGCAGCACCTAGCCATGCTTCTCGACTACCGCCCCATAATCGCTGGTAGTCAGTATTTACATCCACAATGCGGATGCCTGAGGGGCCTTCTTGCACGCTTAGGATCGCCACCGCGTGGCCGGGCTGTTCGCCATTTGCATCCATCCCTGGACGCGAATAGTGCTGATACATTCTATTTACTCATCCTTGTGTAGTAGCCGTGCGGTATATGGCTGAATACAGCCACTCTAGTGTCATGCACCAGCACTGTTAGCACCCACCTCTAAGCGATTTCTCACTATCCATCGCAAGATTCCGCTTATATTTACCACCAAAACCACTTAAATGATACTGTTTATTGCTATTTGTTAACGAAATGTAAGCAACGAAACGACAAAAAATTAAAAAATTTTAGGCGTTTTGCTTAGATTGCTTTTGCCTAGTAAGGTTCCTTAGAATTAGGTTTTTATAATCAATCATTAACCCCGCTGCACCAAAACACCAATGATTTCCGGCACCGACAGCCTACTGTCTTCAATAGACGTATAGAGTGCATGCACTGCCCCTGCGACGCCACGTTCCACCCCAAGCTCATTGGTCATGGTGTGGTAGTAACCGAGATCCTTGCTGGCATTGGCCACTGTAAATTTGAAACCCGAAGGATCGTTTTCAGCAATATAAGGGCGCAACCGCTCAAGCACCACGCCACCACCGCCACCTGCGCCCAAGACTTCCAGCAGTGCTGTATCGCTAATCCCCGCTTTACGAGAAGCCGCAGTGGCCTCGGCCAATACTGCCGAAAACCCAAGTGACACGAAGTTATGCAACAATTTAAGAGTATGCCCCGCGCCTACATCGCCCGCGTGGGCAATATTTTCCGCAAACCCTTGCAGCAGAGGCAGCGTTTCATCGAACAGTGCCTTGGGCGCACCAACAATCAAGTTGAGCCGCCCTTCTGCGGCCTCTTTCGGCGTGCGCGTCATGGCGGCATCCATAAAGCGGCCGCCCGCTTCAGTTACTCTGGCAGCCACTTTTTCGGTTGAGCTGGGCAAGGCGGTAGAGCAATCCACCACGACACAACCGGGCTTTAATCCATCCAAAACACCGTTGGGCTCGAACAGCACCGCTTCTACTTGAGGCGACCCCGTGACACATAGAATCACCACGTCAGCGCTTTTTGCCACTTCGCTACCGGCACTCAGCGCGGTAGCACCGGCAGCAAGTAGGTCTTCCACCGGTTGATTACCCGGGTGTTCAAGAAAGCTGACCTGATGGCCTGCACGCAGCAGGCTGCTGGCGATGCCATGCCCCATCAAACCAACCCCGACGATGCCTACTTGGCGAACTGTTGTCATTATAATAACTCCGTTCTTGGAAATAGCTCCGCTCTTGCAACTAGCTAGTCATGCTTAATAGCCACTGTCTTGATACGTGTGTAGCTCCGCAGCCCTTCAAAGCCTTTATCCCGGCCGTGTCCTGAGCTCCCAACGCCACCAAAAGGTAGTGCAACACCACCGGCGGCGCCGTAATTATTGATGAACAGCACGATGTGGGCTTTACACTGCAAATCGGCGGCAGTACTTAGCCCACCTCAGCGCTCACACCGCTGGCGGTTGACCAAGAATCTCCAAGCCTGATCCCAACTCGTTTTCAATTGCCTGACCGATGGCTAGCAGGTTGGCGTCTTGCCAGGGCCCGGCCAGCACTTGCAGGCCAACGGGCATGCCTGCGGCGTCTTTCCCAACCGGCAGCGTTAAGGCACATAGACCGAGGAAGTTAGCGATCACCGTATTGCGCAGGGCGTGCATATTGGCTTTGGGATAAGCGCCTTCTGGCTCGAGGCTTTCGATAGTGGGCGGGGTAATCGCCACCGTGGGCGTAAGCACCGCATCGACATCGGCCATGCGAGCGACGGCAGAGGCGGCAAGCGAATCCAGCACCGTGCGACGACGCACATACTCCCAGGCGGGCATGTCATCTGCCGCTTTAACGCGGGCGGCGACGTTAGGATCCAAGGAGTCAATCATCTCGGGTAGTTCAGTTTTTAAAAAAGCTGCCAATTCCGGCGCAGCCACACCGCCCAGCTTGAAGAGTTCGTACGCGTCGTCGATGCCGGGCAACTCGAGGGTGACTATGCGTGCCCCGGCGGCTTCCAACTGCTTAATGGCAGCGCGTACAGTTTCTGCGATACCTGGACTGCAGTCGTCCCAGAAAAACGTTTCTGGCACCCCAAAGGTCAACCCGGCAAGCGATGGTGTCGCTGGCACTCGATCATCCTGACCGCTAAGGCCGCTATCCAACGCATCGAACGCAAAGGCAAGATCATCGACCCACCGCGCCAGCAACCCTGGGGTATCCAGCGTGCTTGAAAGCGGTACGATCTGCTCGATCGACCAGCGCCCGGCGGTGGTTTTCAATCCCACTACGCCGGTCATCGAGGCAGGAATACGCACTGAACCGGCGGTGTCGGTGCCCAACGCCAGGCTTGCCGTACCACTCACTAACGAAACACCTGCGCCAGAGCTGGAGCCGCCAGGCGTGCGGTGCTGATGTGCATCCCAGGGGTTACGTGGCGCGCCCCAGTGGGCATTGGTGCCCAGGCCGCCAAAGGCAAACTCAACGGAGTGGGTTTTACCCATCACGGAAGGCAGCTGTTTCAGTAGCGCGCTCACCACCGGGCCAGGACGCTCCCAGCGCTTCGGCAGCCGCTGAGAAGAGCCCGCATAAGTCGGCAACCCCGTCACGGCGTAGATATCTTTGATCGATACCGCCATACCCATTAGCGCCCCCGCATCACCACCTTGAGCGAGCACCGCATCGGCCGCTTTTGCCATTGCCAGCGCCTGCTCGCCGTTCCAGGTGAGGTAGGCGTGGTCGTGTTTGCCGCGCTGTTGATAAGCAGCGATTGCCGCTTCGACCAGCGCGGTAGCCGTCAGCGTGCCCGTACGAAGCCGCTCGTGCTGCTCACGTAACGGTAGAAAAATGGGTGAGTTCTGCATGCTTTACCTACCTCTGTGGGTGCTTAACGCACTTCAAAAATCGCTTCGACTTCTACCGCCGCATTGCCGGGCAGTGTCGCCACCCCAATGGCGGTTCTAGCGTGACGCCCCGCATCGCCAAATAGCGCGACAAATAGCTCTGATGCACCGTTGATGACCAGCGGCACATCATGAAAGCCCGGCGCTACATTGACGAAGCCATTCATGCGCACGCAGCGCACCACGCGTGAGAAGTCGCCATCAACAGCATCGCTCAATTCAGCCAAGAGGTTTAAAGCACACGCCTGAGCCGCCAGTTTGCCGGTTTCAAGATCGAACTCACTCCCCACCTTGCCAGGGTAGAGAACATCCCCGCCACGTTCACAAATCTGGCCGGCCAAAAACAATTGGTTGCCCAATCGAGACCAAGGCAGAAACAGGCCGCGTGGTGTTGGAATCGCCGGTAACGTAAGCCCCTGCTCCGCCACCGCTTGTTCAATCGTTTTGCTCATGGTTCGTTGTCCTTATTGGTTAACGTATTCAAGCGATTCATTAATAAATCAGTGAGGGCAGCCAGGTACTTAGCCATGGAACATAGGTGATGATAATCAGCGCTAACAGCATCAAACCAATCAGCGGCAAACAGGCCTTGAAAACTTCCTGCAGCGACATCTTGGATATCGCCATGGCAACGAACAGATTTAGCCCAACAGGCGGTGTAATCATCCCTACCGAGAAGTTGATCAGCGTGATCACCCCAAAATGCACCGGATCCACGCCCACCTGGGCGGCAATAGGCTGCAGCAGTGGCGAGAGCACGATGATGGCCGAGGCGCTATCAAGGAAGAAACCAGCAACGATCATCACGACATTAAACAGCGCCATGACCTGAAACGGGTCGTCTGTCCACGAAAGCACCTCGCCTGCCAACTGGCTAGGCGTGCCGGTAATGGCGAGCAGCCAAGAAAAAGCAGATGCCCCCGCGGTAATCAGCAGTAGCGTCGCGGAAATCAACCCAGAGCTTCTTAGTGTTCCCACTAGTTCCGTTACGTTAATGGTGCGATAAACCACCATGCCTACAAACAAGCCATATACACAGGCGACCGCCGCCGATTCGGTCGGAGTAAAGACGCCACTGTAGATGCCCCCCAGCAGAATCACCGGCAGTCCCAGGCCCCAGGCAGCATCTTTAAAGGCGACTAAAATTTGCCGCAGCGAAGGGAAAGGAGCTCGTTCATAGCCTTTGATGCTGCTAAAGACGATGCAGTAGGCGATGAGAATCGAGGCAATCACTATGGCGGGCAGCAGGCCCGCTGCAAACAGCCGCCCCACCGAAGTACCGGTCACTGAGCCGTAGATAATCAGTGCAATACTCGGCGGCACTATCGGCCCCAAGGTACCGGCGGTAGCGATCAACCCAATCGCAAAGCGCTTATCGTAGCCAGCCGCGACCAGTGCCGGGAACATGATCGAGCCAATCGCCACCACCGTGGCAGGGCTTGAACCGGAAATGGCCCCGAAGAAGAGACATGACAGCACCGTAGCCGCTGCCAAGCCCCCTGGCACCCACCCTACCAGCGCCTTGGCAAGATTGATCAATCGGTCGGAAAGCCCGCCAATCCGCATCAACTCCGCCGCCAGGATAAAGAACGGGATCGCCATCAGCGAAAAGTTGTTCATGCCGGTAAACATGCGCATCGGCACGATGACCGGATTGGTGGCACCAAAGAATTCAATGGCAAGAAACACCGCCAATGCCAAGGAAGCAAAGATGGGCAGCCCGAGCAGTAGCACGGCAAAAAAGATCGGTAATAATGCAGTAATCATGGTCGCTCTCCAGGGGTTAAATGAGCTTATCCGAACCGGCTACAAGCTCTTCGGAGAGTCCTACCGGAGGCTTTTTCCAGACTTCATTGATGACCCATAGATAACGCAGAATCAGCAGTACACCGGATATGCCAATCGGGAGATAGAACCATGCCATCGGCAGACGAAGTGCAGCGGTTAACTGCCCGCGATCCAGCGTGCTGAAATAGAGCACAAAGCCGTAATAGGTCATGAAGCCGGCGAACACGATACCGATCAGTGCTGCGATCATGTGCAGCCAGCGGTTCACAGCGGGCGAGGCAATGGCATTCAGTACATCCACCGAAATATGCGTGCCATGGCGCACACCCATACTGGCACCGACAAAACTCATACAGATAATGGAGTAAATAACGACTTCTTCAGCCCAAAATAGCGAACCGCTAAAGCCGTAGCGATACACGACTTGGATGGTAGTGAGGATGGTCGCAATCGACATGAAAACGACCATCGCCACACTTTCCAAGCGATCAAGACATTTGTTGAGCGCTTCGAACATGAGATATCCACACCCTGAAAGGGGTAAGAAGAGAGGAGCCAGGTCTTAGCAGACCCGTTGGATCAATACTCGATACCTACAGCGTCATAGACCTTATGCAGCAACTCGGTAGTGACGATTGCTTCATACTCTTCGTGCACCGGCATGCTGGCTTCAATAAAGGCGTCGCGCTGCTCAGGGGTGAGTTCGTTAATCGCTATCTCGTCTTTGATCTCTTCCATGATGGTCTCTTCGTCCTGCAGCGTTAGCGCACGGGACGTATCTCGACCGTTATCAAAGGCTTCCAGCATGACCGCCTGCAGATCTTCCGGCAGCGAGTCCCAAGAGTCCTGGTTCATTACCGCTGCATAGGCGTGGTAGGCGTGATTGGTCAGCGAGAGATAATCTTGCACCTCATGGAAACGCATGGTGTAGATGTTGGCCAGTGGGTTTTCCTGCCCCGACACCACACCCTGCTGCAGGCCGTTGTAAACCTCGGTGAAAGCCATGGCGGTGGCGTTAGCCCCCAGGTTTTCATAGGTGGAGATGATGATCGGCGCCTGCATGGTACGCATGCGGATACTGTCCATATCTTCGGGGTTTTCGATTGGGCGGTCATTGTTGGTGATATGGCGGAAACCCGCTCCCCAGAAATTGACGCCAACCATGTTATGGCCATTTAGGGTATCGAGGATTTCGCGGCCCACTTCACCATCCAGAGTTTCCACCATGGTGTCGTAGTCGGCAATCAAGAACGGCAGATCCAAAATCTGCATGCGCGGCTCAAAGTTGCCCAGCGTGGCCGTTGGCGGGATACCAATATCGACAAGACCCATTTGAATCTGCTCAATGATTTCAACGTCGCCCCCCACTTGCGCAGCTGGCAGTACGTTAATCTCGATACGACCGTCGGATTTCTCCTCTACCTCTTCTTTAAAGCGCAGCGCCGCTTGGCCGTTCGGTGTCTCTTCAATCAGTACGTGGGCGAAGCTGAAGGTATAGTCGGCTGCATAGAGTTGCGCTGCACTTAGAGAAGCGGCAGCAATAGCAGCAGAGAGGGTGGCTTTTGTCAGGGTTAGTTTCATGTCCAGCACCTTATTTAGTTATGGTGAATTGCTTTTTTAGTTTCCTGTTACTGCAGTTGAGCAAGGTTGAAAGGCCGCTCACGCCATCAAGCGTTCCATCGCTTCTCCCAGCGCTTCACGCGGGGTACTACTCAGCAGCAAGGCAAGTGCAAGCCTTGCCTTACGTGCACTGATATCGTTGAGCGCGATCACCCCAGCAGACATTAAATCGGCCAAGCTGCCGCTAAACTCATAACTGGTATTCACCGGTCCTTGAGCGCAACTACTCACGACCGCGACAGGGACGCCTGCGCTAACCAATGCTCGTATTTCGTTCATCCAGCCAGGTGGCACGTGGCCCCGGCCTAAGCCATCGATCACCACCCCCTGCGCCCCACTCTTCACGCAGGCGTTTAGCAGTGCAGGCGAGGCATCCAGATAGGCGGGCAGTAGGTCGACACGCGGCAGCGGGGTATCCCACTCCTCAATGAGGGGCGTTGTCGCCGTTCCCGTGTGATAAAGTTTTAACCGCCACCCATCGATATAACCCAGCGAACCGGCGCCGGGGGCGTTAAAGCCATTCAACTGAAAACTGCTCACTTTGTGGGCATAACGCGCCGCAAACAGTGACTCGTTGAACACCACGACACAGCCAAGCTGACTCAGTTGGGGGTTGGCCGCCGCCACGATGGCATCGCAAATGTTTTTAAAGGCATCGGTACCTAGCTGGTGAGGCGCCCGCTGAGAACCGGTGATCACACAGGGTTTATCCGCTGGCAGCGTGAGCGATAAAAAGTAAGCGGTCTCTTCCAAAGTATCGGTACCGTGGGTGATCACCAGACCGTCCACATCCGCCCGCAACAATGCTTTCCGCCCTTGGCGATGGAGTTCAGCAAGATCAGCGAGGGTGACGGCATTACTGGGCTTTTGCAGGATCGATATCACTTCTAACGTAACGTCGACGCCCTGCGGCAGCGCCACCTGCTCTAGCAACTGCTCGCCGCTTAATGCCCCTGACTGGCTTCGCCCTGAGCCACTGGGCTTGCTGGCAATAGTGCCGCCCGTGGTCAATACCACGATGTGCTTTTTGGTCATTCAGGTTCTCGTGTTTTATGTCTTACTGAACAAACAGCAGACATCAGATGTCTGATTTCAGACTAGACTAAAGAACAATCCATTAGCAAGGCAGCCACATAAAACAATGAGAAATAAATATATTTCTTTTAAGTATACCCAAGCGAGTGTCTTAAGCCGCTAGGCTTAGAATATTGATAAAATGCAGAAAATACCGATGCGCCACGCGAGGCTCACATGAGTTTTAAACGCCAGCCAGAGATGAATTCGATCAGCAATACAACGTCATTTGGGGATTCGATGGAGCGCAGCTCAGTTGCACTGCAACTATTGGAGCGTATTAAAAGTGCTCTAATACGAGGCGACCTCAAGCCAGGGGATTACCTGCCTTCGGAAACGGAGCTCACTCACACCCTGGGCATTGGTAAATCCAGCGTGCGTGAAGCCATCAAGATGCTGCAAGCGATAGGGATTGTCGAAGTCAAACGGGGCCAAGGCACCATGATTCGCCGCGAACCAGGCACGCCGCTCGTCGACCCAATGGCATTCGGAATGATCCTGGCACGGGGCATGACACGGGACGTATTGGAATTCCGTCTTATGTTTGAGCCAGCGTATACCCTTCAAGCCATGCATAGCGCCACAGCAGAGGATCACCAACGCATTCAGCAGAGTATCGACGCCATGGAAGAAGCCATCCGTGCGGGTGCTCAAACCTCCAAGCACGATATCGCCTTCCATCGCGCCATACTGCACAGCACTCATAACCCCATGACTATCCGTGTCGGGGAGACCTTACTGCAACTGATCGAAGCCGCGCTGGAGACCTCTATGCGCTCACTACCAAAAACCGCCTTGAAAGATCACAAAGCGATCTATGCTGCCTTTAAGGCAGGCGACACCGCCGGTATTCACACAGCGATAGCCGTTAGCAGCGAAAGCTGGGAAACCAACTTAACCTATGAAAGTGACAACGAATTGAGTGCGGCACCGCGTTAGCCGACTTGGCAACCTCTTCAGAGGTCTGATGATGTGGGCTCACCCTTCCCGAAAAGCCTCCACCACCCGCTCAGCTAATACCTCACTGGCATCACCACTGCCTGCCCGTTTAACCAGCGCGACTTGGTAATCGCCGAGTGGGGGCAGCGAATCATTGTGGAGCCGCTTGAGCGGTGGCCGAATCAGGCTTTTCGGAAACGGTGAAACAGCAAGGTCTGCCAGCATAGCGGCCTCTTGTCCGGCACAGTGATCGCAGGAGTAGGCGATTCGGTAATTAACACCGGCATTATCCAGGGAGTTGAGTGCGATTCTTCGCCATGCACACCCTTGCTGCGCCAGGGTCACCGGTAATGGGTTGCGCTGAGCCGCAACGCCATCCTCCCGACCTACCCATACCAGCGGTTCACTATGAACCACTTCACCACGTGCCGCCTGTCCAGGTTCTCCAGACATCACCAGCGCCAGATCAAGCTCCCCCTCATCCAACCTAGCGAGCAAATCTATACTGCGCCCAACCACCACATCGACCTGCACCGCCGGGTGCGAGCGGGCAAATTGGGTTAACACAGTGGGCAAAATACGCCCTACCACATCGTCAGTTATACCCAGCCCCACACGCCCTTCTAAGGTAGGGGCTAAAAATTGAGTAACGGCTTCGGCATTAAGCTTCAATAGTCGGCGGCCATAGCCCAGTAGCATTTCACCTTCGGCAGTCAGCCGCACATAGCGCGCCTCACGAACAAATAGCGTTTGTCCGAGCGTCTCTTCCAGGCGTTTGATCTGCATGCTCAGCGCGGAAGGAGTACGAAACAGCTGCTGGGCAGCACGAGTGAAGCTGCCACTTTCCGCGATCATCACAAAGGTGCGCAGCACCTCGCTATCCAGCAGCGGTAAGGCAGCTCGGCTGGGAGTTATCGTCGATAGTTGATTCATCACGCCTGCCTTTCAGAAAAACTTAACACACAGTGTAGATCTTTTCGTTTGATTGAACCAAGGCAAAGTACCAAGCTGATAACCAGAGGTCGCGACCCTCCGCTTATGAATCACTGTTCACCGCTGCCCAGTTGGCGCCCTGGCGCCATTGACTGTGCAGCGGTTGTGAAAAGGAGGTGCGCAATGAAGTGTGAAGATCCTACCCAACATGCCCATAAAGCCTGGGAAAAAGCTAGTCGGCTAGCGCCGCCGCCCAAGCCGCCACAACTTCAGTTTTACGTGCCAGCCATGCCGTCGATGCGGCTAATTCGCGCGTTTGATATGGGCTTGTGGCACTGTCGGCGGCGGTGGCTTTTCCGCCGCCATATAGTGCCGCTGCTGGCCTACGATGACCATGTACTCCGAGATATTGGTTATCGCCGTGAAGATATCCTTTGGGCCAATCAGCTTCCATTGAAGGAGGATGCTATCCAAGCGTTAAAAATCCTGGGGCAGAATCCATTATAAAACTTAACTTATATATATTTATTAACCTCACATTCGTTGCTAGCTTTAAATGATCGCATGGAGTTGCGACTGCTAATTTTCTACCAACCAGCATGGAGCAAAACATGGTTATTAAAAACGCTAACGAGCTTTTCGTTCGCTTGCTTTCTGAAACGAATAGTGCAGAAAAGCAAATTACCCGCGCGCTCCCCAAGATGGCACGAGCGGCGGATGACCCCAAACTGGTCGACGCTTTTAAACATCACCTTGATGAAACCCAAGGCCAGGTAGAAAGGCTTGAAAAAGTCGCTGATAGCGTGCCTGATATCCGCATCAAACGACTGAAATGTTATGCCATGGAGAGCTTGATCGAGGAAGGCCAGGAACTGATTGAAGCGACCGAAAAAGGCGCTGTACGTGATGCAGGTTTGATTGGTGCTGCACAAAAAGTGGAGCATTATGAAATCGCCACTTACGGCACGCTGTGTTCTTTAGCGGAACAATTAGGTTACACCGAAGCTAAAAACATCCTGGCCGAGACTCTTAAGGAAGAGAAGTCTACGGATGACAAGCTAACCACGTTAGCCAAAGAAAACGTTAACAAGAAAGCTGGTTAACGTACCTGAATTTTCCCTGTATTTAGGGTGGGCTTAATCAAATTAGCCCACCCTTCTTACTGGCATTACTGCCTAGCTTATTAGCTAAACACAAACCGCTATAACCCCCTCAACTATACCCCCACTGGCCCACCATCGCGTTTTTGTATCACAACAGTAGCCGCCCGAGGCCGTACCTGACCGCTAGCCGCGACAGTAGCGTCTTGAGCCAGCGCATCGCCATCGGCTGGCCAGTTACCTGGATGCTGAATATTAATGAACAGCGCGGTTTTATCCGGCGTAGCAAAAATACCGGTGACTTCGCAGCCGTTCGGCCCTACCGCAAAGCGTTTTAGCTGCTGCTGATTGCTACTGTTAACCACCGGCCCGGCGCCTTTAATATCATCCAGCCCGTTGGGCACGACCGCGAGCAGTTGGTCGTTGGTGTACTCCGTGATGCCATCATAGCCGTTATCGGTCTGGATCCAGAGAATGCCCTGCCCGTCGCTGCGCTCGTCGAACCAAAGCCCATCAGGGCTTGCAAACTGGTTCATTTCAGTCAGGCCTGAGTGGTTATCTGCATCATCAGTAGCCGCACCAAACACGAACACTTCCCAGGTAAAGGCGTTCGGCAGACGACTTTCACGCCAGCGGATGATGTGTCCGGCCTCGTTATTGGCACGCGGATTCGCCGCGTTGGTCGGTGCTAGATCGTAACCGACACCCCTTTGCTCCAACCGCTCGCCGTCGTTGGTGAAAGTAGGAGAGGTATCCTCTGCAGTACGTTGGCTATTATTGGTTAGGGTGAGATAGACATCGCCCGACGCGGGATCAACCGACGCCCATTCCGGACGATCCATCGGCGTTGCACCCAACAAATCCGCTGCATCGCAGGTGTTGATAATGAGACCTGCCACATCGTCGTCGGCTAGCCCTAATGCCGCCGCCAGCGTACGGCCATCGCGTGTTTGAGCACTGGGCGTTAGCGGCAGCCACTCACCGCTGCCATCTGCATGGAAACGGGCCACATAGAGGGTGCCGTTATCCAAATATTTGTTGCCAATGGCAAGACGATCGTACTCTGCACCTGGGCGGTTGGCATCGGCGGGATCCCAGGCAGCATCAGAAACATATTTATATACGTACTCGTTGCGGGCATCGTGCCCCGAGTAGTAAACCACCGGCTGCCCTGCTTCCAGTTTGCCTAACCAGCACCCTTCATGGCGAAAACGCCCTAATGCCGTCCGCTTAACCGCCCCGGCGTCAGTGTAAGGATCGACTTCTACCTGATAACCGAACGTACGTGCTTCGTTACGGTAGTCATTCTCGGCGCGCTCGCCACGTGGAGTAATATCAAAGCGGGCAAATTCCTCATTTTCCTCCGAGATGTCGCCTGCTGAGGTATCCCAGCCATAGCGGCTCTTGTCCGTAGGAATACCGATACGGGCGTCGTCTTGGAAACGCTCGCCACGATTGACGAAAATATCGGGCCAATTCTCTTCACAGGCAATGTAAGTGCCCCAGGGCGTGACCCCGTTGCCGCAGTTATTATTCGTGCCGCGGGTTTGCATGCCCGTCGGAGAGAACTGCGTTTTTACATAGCTGCTACCCGCGACAGGACCGGAAAGATCCATCACCGTCGCACTCGTGAAGCGGCGGTTATAGCGCGATCCCGGCACATGCGTCCAGCGGCCGTCAGCATCTTTCTCTACCTCTACCAGAGTGACACCGTGGGCGTTGATCTCGGTGCGTGACTCATCTGCTGGCCGCTTGCCCTCTTCGGTATTGGTGGGGCCGCCTTGGGGCGCCCATAGCGCAGCTTGATCGATATATTCATTGTTCAGTGCCAGCACGAAACGACGCGAGGCGTTATCGGCGTCCAGAGCAAAACCAGCCATGCCGTCATGATGCATGCCCACGCTTGCCGCCTGACGCTCAGGGGTCATAGCCTGATCAGCCTGCCACGTGTCGCCCACACTTAACGGCGTGCCCCAAGGTACTAACACCTGAGCCACATAGCCTTCCGGTACCACGATCGCATCAGTAAGTGAGCCGCGCACTGCTTCGAAAGCGAGTGACAGGGGTGTTTTCTGCGTGCCACTTGCAGCAAATGCTTGGGCAGCGCCACCAAAGCTGAGCATCGAAGCAGCCGCTACTCCCAAGCCACCGCGCATCACATCACGTCGGGATACATGACGTGCCAACACCTCGGCGAAAGGTTGATTGCTGCTGTGATTAAACAGGCGATGATCTTCTATCTCTTTACTCATTTTGGTCTCCCCCAGATGTTTGTAGGTCACAATTGAACATGAGAAGACACTAAAGAGGCTAAGTGACAGCATGATGACGGGGGAGACTGCAAAGAGATGAATGCCGTTTGTAGTGTTGGACGCTTTTACTATCCAGGCCCTATTGAGGGACGCTCAGAACTCTGCTAAATTAACGCTAATAGTTATCATTAACATAGGAGTTATTCTCTCATGCAGCTACCCGAGAAGGGCACTGGTCAGGGAGATACGTCATCCTCAATGCCCCGCGAGGTGGAGAGTAGAGAATTACTTGGCAGTTCCGGCCAATTGATTATTCACCATGAACAGCGCCGCTACGTTTTACGCCGCACCAAAAGCGGCAAGTTAATACTTAACGCCTGATATAAAAGTTAGTCACTCATCATAGCCAGCCACCTGCAGCCTTACTGCAACCAGCCAGCGATGTCTTCCACCTCTCTTTGTTGGAACTCTCTGGCACATGAAACACACACGCACCTTTAGTGGCCTCTTGTTAACGCTACTCCCCCTGCTAACCGCCCAAGCAGATGATGCCGAACTTAACCCGGTGACGGTCACCGGCACCCGAGCGCCTACCGACCTTTCCCGGGCACCGCTGATTATCGATATTATTGATCGCGATGACGCCGTGCTGGCCACCGCTAGCCGAGTCGAAGATGTGCTTAGCCGCCAACCAGGCCTGCACGTCGCAGGACAAGGCCGCCGCAATGGCCAAACACTCAGCATGCGCGGTTTTGGCAGCAAAGGGGTGCTGGTGCGCTTGGATGGCGTTCGTCAGGATATTTCCACCGGCCACATCGGTAACTTCTTCCTCGACCCTGGCTTGATTCAAGAAGTGCAGATAGCGCGCGGTGCGCTCTCAAGCCTATATGGCAGCAATGCCATGGGCGGGGTCGTCAGCTTTACCAGCGTGGATGCCGATGACCTGCTTACCCCTGGCGAAGATAGCGGCGTGCGCCTTTCCGTCGGCGGTGCAACTGCCAGCGATGAGCTGCGGGGAAGCCTTACCGCCTTTGGCCGCCACGATACCAGCAACGGCGAAGTAGACGGCCTGTTTTCAGTCGGCCGCAGTGAATCTGGCGACATCCGCCGCGCCGGTGGCGATGAAGCAGAAGAGGATGCCACGCTCAATAGCCTGCTGCTAAAAGGTGGTTGGGAGCCAAGCGACGAGCAACGGGTATTTATGAGCTGGCAGCACTATGACGAAGACGCCACCCAGCCCGCCAACCCACAGCAGCTTTCAACCGATGCCAGCAATCCGCTGCGCGACCGCGATGTTCAGAGCAACAACGTTCAGCTCGGCCACCGCTGGCAGCCCAGTGGGACAACCGAAGTCACTTCACGGCTTACCTTTAGTCAGCAGGATATTGATGAGGCTCAGGCCAACCGCACGCTAGAGCGGGTCGGGCTACAAAGTGACGGCTACCACACCATGAATCACGGCTGGCTTACGCAAACGCTGGTATTTGGTGCCGAACTGGAGCAGGCCCGCCAACGACCGGAGGGTGACGCCAATGGCTTCCCCAACGCCGATATCGATACCCAGGCCGCCTATCTCGACACCACGCTTACCGCTGGTCGCTATCTGGCCGATGGCGGTGTAGGGCAGTTTGACGTTTGCCTGGGTGCCCGCTATGACCGTTACGATGCCAGCGGACAAAACGATGCCGATAGCGTCCACGATCAAGTGTCTCCGCGTTTTCGTCTCGCTTGGCGGCCCGATGACGCTTTGATGCTATTCTCCGGCTACGCCGAAGCCCTCCGCGCCCCCAGCCTGTCCGAGCTTTATGCGAACGAGCGCCACTTCGCTGGCTTCTGCGCCGGGCCCTTCTTCTGTACACCAGATAACTATTGGATTCCCAACCCCAGCCTATCGCCTGAATCCAGCCACACCTGGGAAAGCGGCGCCGTTTGGCATCAGGGCGATTGGCAACTGCGCGCCAGCTACTTCGATACCCGCGCGGACGACTTTATTGATACCCAGGTCGACATTATGGCGGGCACCACCCAAGCGGTGAATGTGCAGCGTGCTCAGCTTTGGGGCTATGACGCCCGGGTTACCTGGCAGCCTACCCCCTTCCCATTCCTAACAAGCTTTGCAGGCCTCTCGGAAGTTTCCGGTAAAGATCGCGACTCTGGCGAACCGCTGGGCAGCCAGACACCCCTGGAAGCGACCCTAGGCAGTGAATTAACGCTCAATAACGGCAGTGTCCGCCTGGGCTGGCAAGCACGCTTTGCTAAATCCTTCGATAAACAGGGCGACGACGAACGCCTGCCCGGCTATGGCCTGCACGACGTTCATCTTGCCTGGCAACTCACTCCGGCCGTGGATACCTCGCTGCGCCTAGCCAATCTTGGCGACAAGGTTTGGTACCGCCCTGACGGCAGCCTGGGCGACGGGCGCAGCCTGTTCGCCACTCTTAACTGGCAGTGGTAAACCCATCCAGTCAACCCGATAGAGGTGCGTCATGATTTCATCCCAACAGATCGCCATTATCGAAGCTTTTGATGCGGCGCGCACCGCTCAGCCGCGCCTCCCCGCGATTGAGATTGCAGAGCGATTATCTATCAGCGAGGGCGAGCTTCAGGCCGCCCGTTTAGGCCGTGATGTATGGACGCTGCCACTCTCGCCTAGCGATATCGCCGCTTACCTGCCGCAGTTGGGGCGGGTTAAAGCCCTAACCCGCTCACGACTGGCCGTGCTAGAACAAACCGGCGATTACCCTGAGCTCCGCGACGGGCCACAAACAGGTTTATTACTCGATCCCGGTGGTCTGGACCTACGGCTACTCTACACACACTGGCACTGGGCTTGTTTGATTCGTGACCCAATGCCTGACGCAAAAGAGCCAGCGCCTCCGTGGCGTTGGAGCCTGCAGATATTCAACCAGCATGGCTGCGCCGTTCACAAATGCTTTGCCCTGGAGAACCCACTGCCGCGCCCTTGGGGTGCATTAGCCGCCTTGGGCACCCGGGACACACCGGCGTTTACCCAGAGCATGCCGCGCCTAAAGCGCCCGCTGCCTGAAGCGCCGAACCTCGCTAGCGAGTGGGGTGCAATGCGCGATGTACACCAGTTCTTTGCTCTCCTTCAGCGCCATCAACTGGAGCGTATCGAGGCTAACCAATTAATGGAAGGTCGCTATACCCGTGCGCTACCTGTGAACGCCCTGGAAACAGTGCTTCAGCAGGCAAGCCAACGTGCGCTGCCTTTGATGCTGTTTGTCGCCAGCCCCGGCTGCGTGCAGATCCGTACCGGTGATTTACCCGCTCCCCAACGTGCTCGCGGTTGGTTAAACCTGTTTGGCGAGCAATTCACCCTGCACCTTGATGACACTGCGATTGACCAAGTGTGGCAAGTCAGCAAGCCCAACCGCGACGGTGGCGTGACCAGCATTGAAGCCTTCGATGCCGAAGGCTCGTTAGTGCTGCAGCTTTACGCGGAGCGTCAGGAAGGGGGTACTGAAAGACGCGAGTGGCGGCAACTACTGGACGAGCTAGGAAGCTGCGAGGAGGTCGCATGATCCAGCACCACTTAAAGACACGCCTGTTGCTTGGCATCATAGCATTGGGATGGCTGCTGGTAGGCGCACCGCTAGCCCATGCCGATGAGCACCGGCATGCTGACGGGCGTTGGCTAGTACTCGGCGGAGATATCGCCGAAATCCTGGGCGCCTTGGATGCCGATATTAATGTTGTCGCGCGGGACGATACTGTGCTTTATCCGCCGGAAATGGCTGCTTTACCGTCAGTCGGCTATCTACGTCAACTCTCTGCGGAAAGCGTGCTTTCTGTTCAGCCTGACCACGTGTTAGCCGCCGGGCACGCAGGGCCCAAAGAGGTGCTGGAGCAGCTAGAAGCGGTGGGGCTTGAGGTAGCGCTCATCAACGCCCCGCCCTCCCTCGATGCCATGGCCGAAAAAGTCCGCGCCGTTGGTCAACTAACCAATCGTAGCCAGGAAGCAGATGCCTTGGCGGCCACACTGAACGAGAAACTTGACCGGTTAGCCAACCTGCCAGCCCTACCCTCGACCCGTGCCATGTTTATTATGCAGCATAGCGGCTTAACGCCCCGTGCGGCGGGCAGCAACACGGCAGCGCATACCGCGCTCGAAGCGGTGGGCCTGGAAAATGCCTTTGCCGAGATGCAGGGCTATCACAGTGTGGGTGCCGAAGCTCTGGCCCGCGAAGCCCCCGACATCGTGGTTGTCTCCGAACGAGGGCTGGCAGCGATGGGCGGAGAGGACGCACTGTGGCAACTGCCCGGCATGGCGTTAACCCCCGCAGGACGCGAGCAGCAGTTTATCGTGATTAACGACCAAGCGTTGCTCGGCTTTGGCCCTCGTACCCCTGATCAGTTGCTCACCTTGCGTCAGGGCGTCGAAGCTCTGTTAGGCATAACCGCCACCGCCCAGTTAAGTCCATGATGACCATTATCAACGCTTACCGTTTTCGCGTTCAGCTACCGGTAAACCGTACAACCCGCGTTCTCGTCGGTTTAACCGCTGCCTTACTGTTGGCTCTTTGCGGGGGAGCCAGCTCCGGTGCGCTGGGCATCTCCCCGTGGGGTCTATTCAGCGGCCAAGCTGACCCGCTCAGTGTTCAGGTGTGGTGGCAACTGCGCCTACCCCGATTGCTGCTTGGCGTCGCGGTGGGGGCGATGCTCGCTGGTAGCGGCGCCGCCATGCAGGGGCTATTTCGTAACCCATTGGCCGACCCTACCCTACTCGGCCTTGCCAGTGGTGCGGGGCTGTTTGTAGCGGTATGGATTGTACTCTTTCAAGACAGCGGTGCAGGCAGCCTATACGGACAGTTTGCGGCAGGTTTTCTCGGGGCCCTCTGCGTTTGTTTAATAGTGTTTGGCTTAGCCAAACGCCAAGGTGGTGGCAGCGCTGCGGTCATGACCTTGTTGCTGGCAGGCTTAGCCATCAATACGTTGGCCGGAGCGGGCGGTGGGGTTTTAGCCTTTATCGCCAGTGATGAGCAACTGCGCCAGCTTAGCTTATGGGGCATGGGCACGCTCACTAACGCCCTGTGGCGCACCACGGCCTTAGCCTTGGTACTCATTGCTGTTGCCCTTTGGCTGTTAATGCACAGCGCTCGCGAACTCGACCTGCTCCAGCTAGGTGAAGCGACCGCTCATGCGGCGGGACTGGACGCGGCTCGATTAAAACGCCGTGTGGTTATCGCTACCTCGCTGGGGGTGGGCATTTGTGTGGCGCTCACTGGGGTGATTGGCTTTCTAGGCCTGCTGGTGCCCCACTGCCTGCGGCTGTGGTTAGGACCTAGCCACCGATTATTGCTTCCCGCCTCCATGTTAGGCGGTGCACTGTTGCTAGTCGTCGCCGATACCTTAGCCCGCACCGTTGCGGCTCCTGCGGAAATTCCTGTAGGACTGCTTACCAGCCTGCTCGGCGGCCCCTACTTCTTATACCTACTGATGCGCAGGAACCGAGCATGCTAACGCTCCATCAGGCCGGCTTAACCACCACCCCCGCTATTGCCCCACTAGATGGCACGATTCGACCCGGCGAGCTGCTAGCCATTGTCGGCCCCAACGGTGCAGGCAAGAGCACTCTGCTCAGCATGTTGTCGGGCTTTCGCCCTGCTCAGCAGGGCGAACTACATCTGGATGGCAAGCGCCTAAGTGAGTGGCCAATTGCCGAGCTTGCCAACCGCCGGGCGCTGGTTGCCCAACAGGAGCTACCTGGCTTTGACTGGCAAACCGATGAGTTGGTGAGGCTTGGCAGTAACCCTGCTAACTTACTGGTAGCTGAGTTACTGGGCGACTTGGATCTAACCCATCTTGCCAAGCGCAGCGTGCACTCACTTTCGGGCGGTGAACGCCAACGAGCGATGATCGCCCGAGGCGCCTGCCAGCTCCTTTCAAGGGGTTCTCCTACCGCCAAGGATGGCGGACTTCTACTGCTGGACGAACCCACCAGCGCTTTGGATATCGGGCAGCAGCAGCGCCTGATGCGCCAGCTACGCAGCTGGGCCGCGCAGCACCGCATGGCGATTGTTTGCGTACTTCACGACCTTAATCTCGCCAGTACCTATGCTGATCGCGTGTGGCTGCTGCATCAAGGGCAGCGTATTGACCACGGCCTACCTAGCCAAGTGCTCAACCCTGCGACCATCGCCAACATTTATGCGGCCGAACTGCAGCGCATAGAGGGCCTCCCATTACTCGCCTTAGCGCCTTAAGACAGCTTTCTGCAGCCAACGAGCACTATCCTGCTGAGTGGCAAAGCCATAATATAAGTCCATACTTATCCATACGTAACGGGCTTTATATATATCGCTGTGTGCCAATTTGGGAGAAACAATGAGACTGATCAGCCTCATGTGGGTAGCGCTGGCGGGGTTGAGTTTTAGCATCGGGGTACTGGGAATTTTTCTACCTCTGCTGCCGACCACCGTGTTTATGCTCATGGCTGTTTACTGTGCATCCAAAGGTTCACCCCGTTTCGAAGCCTGGATTCGCTCCCAAGAGTACGTCGGTCCCCTGCTGGTCAATTGGGAGCAAGAGCGCGCTATCCCCAGACGCGCCAAGCTGGCGGCTGTGAGCATGCTCGCCTTAAGCGCGCTGATCGTGGTCTGGTCGCTCGGCCAAGGCTGGCTGCGCTGGGCGGTGGTTGCCTTACTATTTGTCATTGCCCTTTGGCTGGCCACCCGGCCAGAGCCCTCTTCGTCGCCTTACTCTAACGACTAGCCTTCCCACTGCGTTCAATTTCAAGCGCTTTCAAATTAGCTAAACCAGCACCTTATGAGTCGACACCACCTGTCGCAGCCCCATAAACGAGCGAATCTGACGCACGCCGGGCAGGTAGAGCAGTTGTTCGGCGTGCAGCCGATTAAAGCTCTGGCTGTCCCGAGTGCGCACCAGCATAAAGTAGTCAAACTCCCCGGTAACCACGTGGCACTCCATACAGCCTGACACCTTCTGGGCCGCCTCTTCAAAGGCGGCGAAGGATTCCGGCGTTGAGCGATCCAACACCACGCCAATCAACACCACCATACCTGCATGGAGCTGCTCCGGATCTAAGTGCGCCACCACTCGGCTGATCACCCCGTCACGCTTGAGCTTTTCCACCCGGCGTAAGCACGCCGCCGGGCTCAAGCTCACCTGCTCTGCCAGTGCCACATTGGAGAGCGTGGCATCTTCCTGAAGCAGTTTAAGGATACGCCGATCTGTTCGGTCTAGTTCAGCGGCCTGATCATCAGGCTCAGGGCGTGAGCGGGAGGTTTTTGAGCGCACTATTATTTACCTTATTTATCTATCAACAATATTTAAACCCATAAAAAACATTTTATGGCAATTTTCATTGCTTTAAACCAGCCAATTTTGCAACACAAAAATTATAGCTAACACTTACTATAAATAGCAGAGAGCACGCCAACTGTTCACACCAACCTTAGCCAAGCGACCTTTCTATCGCACCCAATGTTTTAAAGCTGGAGATTGCTATGAACCTCGAACGCTTCCCACGTTATCCACTCACCTTTGGCCCCTCTCCCATTACGCCGCTCAAGCGGCTAAGCGAACATTTAGGCGGCGAAGTAGAACTCTACGCCAAGCGCGAAGACTGCAACAGCGGCTTGGCCTTTGGTGGCAATAAGACCCGCAAGCTGGAGTACTTGATTCCCGAAGCGATTGAGCAGGGCTGCGATACGCTGGTTTCGATTGGCGGCATTCAATCAAACCAGACCCGCCAGGTTGCCGCCGTTGCCGCTCACCTGGGTATGCAGTGCGTATTGGTGCAGGAGAACTGGGTCAACTACTCCGATGCAGTTTATGACCGCGTGGGCAATATCGAGATGTCGCGCATCATGGGCGCCGATGTCCGCTTGGATGACGCGGGCTTCGATATCGGCATTCGCCCCAGTTGGGAGCAGGCGATGGAGGATGTTCGCCAGCGGGGCGGTAAGCCGTTCCCGATTCCCGCTGGCTGCTCCGAGCACCCTTACGGCGGTTTAGGCTTTGTAGGCTTTGCTGAAGAGGTGCGCCAGCAGGAGAAAGAACTGGGCTTCACGTTTGACTATATCGTGGTGTGCTCGGTCACCGGCAGCACCCAGGCGGGCATGGTCGTCGGCTTTGCTGCCGATGGCCGCGCCCAGCGCGTGATTGGCATTGATGCCTCTGCAAAACCCGAACAAACCCGCGAACAGATCCTACGCATCGCGCGCAATACGGCCGAGCTGGTGGAATTGGAAGGCGGTATTAGCGATGACGATGTCATTTTAGATACCCGCTACGGTGGCCCCGAGTATGGCCTGCCCAACGAAGGCACGCTGGAAGCCATTCGCCTGTGTGCCCGCCTGGAAGGCGTACTCACCGACCCCGTTTACGAAGGCAAATCCATGCACGGCATGATCGACAGGGTGCGCAACGGAGAATTCCCAGCGGGCTCCAAAGTTCTCTACGCCCACCTAGGCGGCGTACCAGCGCTGAATGCATACAGTTTCCTGTTTCGGAATGGTTGAGCCACTCCAGTAACTCACCAGAACCGCCTGAACGATGAACCTCGATCAGGCGGCAGCACATCCTCAAGCACTTCCAACACTAAAAAAAGTCGCGCAAGAAACTTACCAATCAATACCCCCCTTTCTAACCAATCCAGTGCTTTGGCAAACACCTTTCATGGCTTTCAACCCAACCTGTCGATAAGATCCATAGTGAGCCATCACGAGCTTTCAAATCGTTGTGTTAAATATTAGTTTCCAAAAGGATGGACTCCATGCGCGATGATGAAAAATATACCAACGCAGAGGAGCAGCTGCTCTATCTTCAAAAACTGCTAGATGAAGAAGATACTTCCGCCCTAAAAGAGCTATTCACTGAGCTCGATATCTTATCGATTGCACGCACACTGGAGTCTTTTCCCGCTAAAACCCGAGATATGCTTTGGGAGTACATCCCTGAAGAGATAATTGGTGAAGTGCTAGCAGAAGTCGATGAGGGCATACGCGCTGATTATGTAGAAGACCTATCGGCCAGCGACGTTGAGCAAATTGTTAAAGGCTTGGATGCTCAAGACGCTGCAGAAGTATTAGATGTTGCTGACAAGGCGATAAAAACCAGCGTTTACGCCAGCTTAGATCAGAACATTCGCGCACAGGTTGAGAACCTTCACGCCTATGAAGAAGATGTCGTCGGGCGTTATATGGACCCCGAGACGGTCAATGTAAAACAAGGTGTCTCATTAGAAGCGGTACAGCGATATATTCGAATTCACCACCTGCTCGACGAAGAATCGCAGCAAATAATGATCACCGACAAAGATAAGCGTTTACTCGGCACACTGACCCTAATTGATTTAATCAAGCAGCCACAAGAAACCGTGGTGGATGATTATATGGATGACCCGTTTACCTTAAATGATCAAATGAAGGTCAGTGATGCTGCCGTGTTGTTGCGCTCTAAAGAGCTCCCTTTTGTGCCGGTATGCGATAGCGATGGGTTATTGGTCGGGCAGCTAAATGCTGCCGACGTATTAGAAATCACCCAAGATGATGCCGACATGACGCTCAAGCATATGTCAGGCGTTAGTGATGAAGAAGAGGTATTCACGCCGATTGTGCGCAGCGCGAAAAGCCGCGGTATTTGGCTGGGCATTAATTTACTGACCGCTTTTTTAGCGGCCTTCGTTATTGGCCAATTCGAAGCGGTATTGGATCAAATTGTGGCATTAGCCATCTTGATGCCTGTGGTGGCGAGCATGGGCGGGATCGCGGGAAGCCAAACCCTCACCGTTGTCATACGTGGTTTAGCGCTAGGACAACTCGCCGGTAACAATAAACGCTGGCTGTATAATAAAGAGATGTGGGTAGGAATGAGTAATGGCCTAGTGTGGGCACTGGTGGTCGGCGGTATTTCCTACCTGTGGTTTAGCGACCCGCTGATTACGCTCGTCATCACCCTAGCGATCTTTATCAATATGAGTCTCGCCAACCTTTCTGGTGTTGTCATTCCTTTGGTATTGAAACGCTTACAAATTGACCCTGCCCTCTCGGGCGCGGTAATTCTCACTACGGTCACTGACGTAGTTGGCTTTCTCTCGTTCCTGGGGCTGGCGACGCTGATTATTTTGTGACCTTTTCTTTCTCCCAGCAGACGTTTGGGCCTTTATGCGAAGGCCCAAATGCTATGTGCAGTAGCAACGGCTATACCATCACCCACTGCCCCGACTGATCTGACGTTTCGATGGCCTCAATCAATCGATTAACGCGTGCTGCTTCACGAAAGTCGGGGTAAAGGGGGCGATCGTTGATAATGCCTTCGACAAGATCGCGCACCTCAATAATTTTCTGATCGTTATAGCCCAGGCCGTGTCCGGGCGCAGGACTGAAAGCGGCATAATCGGGATGTTCCGGGCCAGCTAAAAGGGTGGTGAAGCCCCGCCTACCGTGAGCATCGCCATGCCGATAGAGTTGCAGCTCGCTCATGCGCTCTTGGTCAAACACAATGGCGCCTTTGGTGCCCGTTAGCGTGTAGGCCAGACCCATCTTGCGGCCAGCCGCCACCCGGGAGGTCTCGATATTACCGATTAAACCCTGGTCAAACCGCAGCATGGCCTGGGCTTGATCGTCGTTTTCTACCGCCGCCATACCGTTGCCGTCGGCCGTGGGGCGCATGGGAATGACGGTTTGTAGTTGGCCGCAAATCTCGGTAATGCGCTGCCCGGTTAAAAACTCGGCCATATTGAGAATATGCGAGCCCACATCGCCTAACGCACCGGCGCCTGCGGTCGCCCGCTTGGTATGCCAATCGTGGGGCTTTTCCGGGTCGAGCAGGTAATCCTCGTTGTGCCGTCCACGAAAATGAATCAGCTCACCAATTTCACCGCTGGCAACAATCTGGCGGGTCAGCTGGGTAGCGGAATTGCGAATGTAGTTAAAGCCCACCAGGGTTTTGACACCCGCCTTTTCAGCCGCGGCAACCATCTCAGCGGCGTCTGCCGTACTCAGCGCCAGTGGCTTTTCGGCGTAAACATGTTTGCCAGCAGCAATGGCGGCCAACGCCATCTCCTTGTGCAGGAAGTTAGGCGCACAAATGTCCACTACATCCACGTCGCTGTCGGCTACTAGGGCGCGCCAGTCATCGGTGGCGCGTGCAAATCCCCAGGCCCGCGCTCGGCTCTCTGCAGTGGCGAGATCGACATCCGCCAGTAGTTCGCAAACAGGCTTGGCGGGTAGTTCAAAAACACTGGACGCCGCATTAAAGGCAATGGCGTGGGCTTTGCCCATAAAGCCGGTGCCAATTAGGCCAATTTTGAGAGTTTTCATTGTGATTATTCCTGTTTTAAACAATAACGCCGGGCTGAGCCCGGCGTTGAATGGTGTCGTGCCCTGTCGTCTGTTTACATGGTCGGCATGGTGAAGTGGTTGGTCTCTTCACGAATACCGCTGGGCCAGCGCTGGGTGATGGTCTTCATGCGGGTGTAGAAGCGCACACCGTCGGGGCCGTGCATATGCAGCGGGCCAAACAGCGAGCGCTTCCAGCCACCAAAGCTGTGGAACGCCATGGGCACTGGAATCGGCACGTTCACTCCCACCATGCCCACCTGGATCTGCTCGCAGTATTGGCGCGCAGCATCGCCATCTCGGGTAAAGATCGCCGTACCGTTGCCGTATTCATGGGCGTTGATCATGCTGACCGCTTCGTCGAAGCTCGCCACGCGGGCAATCGCCAGTACCGGGCCAAAGATCTCCTCTGCGTGAATACGCATGCTGGGTGTCACATGGTCAAACAAGCTGCCCCCGATAAAGTAGCCATTGCCTGCGCCATCAACAGTGGTCTGGCGACCATCGACTACAAGCTCTGCGCCTTCATCCACGCCGACCTGGATATAGCCCGCCACTTTCTCAAGATGCTCGCGGGTGATCAGCGGCCCCATATCATTGTCCGGGCCATCGACCAGGCCAGGCCCGACCGTCAATTTATCCAGTTCGGCCACCAGTTTTTCACGCAGGCGGTTGGCGGTCTCTTCACCGACGGGCACCGCCACCGAAATCGCCATGCAGCGCTCACCTGCCGAGCCATAGGCCGCGCCCATCAGGGCGCCCACTGCTTGATCGAGATCCGCATCGGGCATGATCACCATATGGTTTTTGGCGCCGCCCAGGGCCTGAACACGCTTGCCATGTTTAGATGCCGTGGCGTAAATGTACTCGGCGATGGGTGTGGAGCCCACAAAGCTCACCGCTTGGACACGCTCATCGGTAAGCAGCACATCCACCGCTTCTTTATCACCATTGACGACATTGAAGACGCCATCCGGCAGGCCCGCCTCTGTCAGCAGCTCGGCTAAGCGCAGCGGCGTAGAGGGATCTTTTTCCGAGGGCTTCATTACAAAGGTGTTACCGCAGGCAAGCGCAATGGGAAACATCCACATGGGCACCATGGCGGGAAAGTTGAACGGCGAGATACCGGCGCACACGCCCAGCGGCTGCATCATCGAGTAACTATCAACGCCGGTGCCGACGTTCATGGAGTGTTCACCCTTTTGTAGATGAGGAATGCCGCAGGCAAACTCGACCACTTCCAGGCCACGGGTCACTTCGCCTTTGGCGTCAGAAAACACCTTGCCATGCTCGCTGGAGATCAGGCGCGCAAGCTCATCGGTGTGCTCCTCAACCAGCGCTTTAAACTTAAACAAAATACGCGCGCGCTTCAGCGGCGAGGTTTTAGACCAGGCGGCAAAAGCCTCTTCGGCGATGCGAACTGCTTCGCGGGTTTCATCGGCGGTGGCTAGCGCCACCTGGGCGCTCTGTTCATCGGTGGCCGGGTTATAAACCGGCGAAGTGCGTTGGCTATTACCGGCCGAGAACTCACCATTAAGATAATGGGGTAACGTCTTCATACGAGCTCCTGATTAAAGGGCGGTGCTGGTGTTGTTTATTTGGCAACGTCGAAACCTGCCTGCTCGGCAAGTTGGCGTAAGTTGCGGTAACCCAGGCGGGCATAGGTCAGCGGGTGGGCGACTTCCGGGTCTTGTTCGGCTTCAACCACTAACCAACCCTGGTAGCCCTGTTCGCACAGATGGGTTAAGGCGGGCAGAAAATCCACATCGCCGTCCCCCGGCACCGTAAATAGGCCATCTAACACACCGTTTAAAAAGCTTTTGTCGCGGTTGCGCACCGTATCAAGCACTGGGAAACGCAGGTCTTTGCAGTGCACATGATGGATACGCTGACTGTAGCGTTTGGCGATGGCGAGCGGGTCACCGCCAGCTCCGCGCAGATGGCCAAAATCAAGCAGTAGCCCCACGCCTTCGCCGGTGTTGTCCATTAAGCGCTCAACGTCGGCTTGGCTTTCGATCACAGTGCCCAGGTGGTGGTGATATACCAACTGAATGCCCTGGGATTTCAGGTAGTCGCCCACTACCTCCAGGCCACTCAGCAGGCGCTGCCACTCTTCCTCGGAGAGATGGGGACGCTGTGAAAGCGGGCGCTCCTGATCGCCGTGTACACAATGGGTAACTTCACACAGCACCACTACCTTCGCACCGCATTCCTTGAGCAGGTTCATATGATCCTGAATGGCGTCAATCTCTTCTTCAGGAGCGCGCTCCAGCAAGCGTGCGGAGTACCAGCCAGAAACGAGTGTCAAATCGTGAGCGCTAAGCACCTGATTCAAGGCATCAGGCGTGCGGGGAAACTTGTTACCTAATTCAAAGCCGCTAAAGCCTGCCTCGCGGCCTTCTTGCAAGCAGGTTTCCAGCGGTGTTTCACGGCCCAGGCTGGGCAAGTCGTCATTCGTCCAGGTGAGCGGGTTGATGCCTAAAGTAACCGTTGGCATAGCGTATTCCTTATGATTGTTTGAGCATTCTCGGCGTTAAGGTGCTTTAACCTATCGCCGACTATCTGATGTACTGCATTCGATTAGCGGGCCTGGCGCTGCTTAGCCTCACGATAGCCTTGATAGGCTGACTTAACCTGCTCACGCTCGGAAACCTCGGGCACGGCCACTTCCCACCAGGCACCGCCTTCTTGGGTGCTGGGTAACGGGTCGGTATCCAGGGCAATCACATAAGTCGAGGTGGCGCTGCGAGCGCGCACTAGTGCTTGCTCTAGCTCCGCGATACCGGTGACCGATTCAGACTCACAGCCCAACGCTTTGGCGTGGGCGGCAAAATCGGTTTTCGGAGCGCCGGCCTCCACAGTGCGGCAATCTTGCAGCAGGTTGTTGAACCCTGCCCCGCCAGTGGCCTGCTGCAAGCGGTTGATACAGCCATAGCCGCGGTTATCCAACACCACCACAATCAGCTTGTGGCCCAGCATCACCGAGGTAGCCAGCTCCGAGTTGTGCATCAGGTAGCTGCCATCGCCCACCATCACCACCACTTCCCGCTCTGGCTTGGCCATCTTGACGCCCAGCCCGCCCGCAATTTCATAGCCCATGCAGGAGAAGCCGTACTCCACGTGGTAGCTGCCAGGGCCCGAGCATTGCCAGAGCTTATGCAGCTCGCCGGGCAAGCCACCGGCGGCGCATACCACGGTGGTATCGTTGCCTGCTTGGCGATTAACCGCACCGATCACCTGGGCATCGGTGGGCAGCGCCAGCCCTTGGTCGGCGGTCACGTTGCGCACTATGTCGGCCCACTCGCGCTTTAGCGTGCCGGTCTGCTCGCGCCATTCATCGCCGCCGCGCCATTCACCCAGCGCCGCGTCGAGTTGACCCAGCCCGACCAAGGCATCGCAGCTTAGCGGCAGCGCTTGATGCTTCAGGCTGTCGAAGCGGCCAACGTTGAGGGCTATCAGCGTTTTATCGCTGCTTTCAAACAGCGCTCGGGAGCCGGTGGTAAAGTCCTGCAACCGCGTGCCCACCGCCAGAATGACATCCGCCTGCTCCGCCAATTGGTTGGCGGCTGCGCTGCCGGTCACCCCAATGGCACCCACTGCGCAAGGGTGGCTATCGGCCAACGCGCCTTTGCCGGCCTGGGTTTCGGCTACCGGGATGCCCCGCGCTTTAGCAAACTCTGCCAGGGCATCGCAGGCAGCGGCGTAATGCACGCCGCCACCGGCGATAATCAGTGGGCGCTTGGCCTGTTGCAGCGCGGCGATGGTTTGGCGAAGCTCGTAAGCATCCGGTGGCGAGCGGCGAATGCGATGCACCTTGGGAGCAAAAAAGGCCACCGGATAATCGTAGGCAAAGGTTTGCACATCCTGAGGCAGCGCCAGGGTCGCAGGGCCGCAATGCTCCGGGTCAAGCAGGGTGGCCATCGCCTGGGGCAAACTGGTCAGCAGCTGTTCCGGGCGGTTAATGCGGTCGAAGTAGCGCGACACCGGTCGAAAACAGTCGTTGGCGCTAATGGTAGGGTCTCCAAAGTGCTCCACCTGCTGGAGTACCGGGTCGGGTTCGCGGGTGGCAAAGGTGTCCCCCGGTAGCAGTAGTATCGGCAATCGGTTGGCGTGGGCGAGTGCTGCGGCGGTGACCATATTGGTCGCCCCCGGGCCTATCGAGCTGGTCGCGGCCATTAAGCGCTGGCGATTATTGGCTTTGGCAAAGGCAATCGCCGCGTGGGCCATGGCCTGTTCGTTGTGAGCGCGAAAGGTCGGAAGCGTGTCTTGCACGTGGTAGAGCGCTTCCCCCATTCCGGCCACATTGCCATGACCAAAAATCGCAAACACGCCTTCAAACAGCGACACTTCTTGGCCATCCACCTCTATACGTTGTGCAGCAAGGTACTTGACCAACGCCTGGGCCATGGTGAGTCGAATGGTGCTCATTTTACGCCTCCTCCGTGTGAGACAGCATTTGCGGCTGCGCCTGCCTTAATTGCCGCCACGCCTTTATCAGCTCGGCATAGTTCTGGGCGACCCGCTCTACCAAGCGGGCATCGTCGATACGCCCGGCTAGCCAATCACGACTCGCACTGGCAAATAGCGTGCGGCCAACGGTGAACCCCTTACAGCAGGCATGATTGGCCGCTGCTTCAAAGCCGCGTTTCATGTCGTCCATAGGGGCGTCGAGCCCAAGCAGTACGACCCCACGGCAGTAGGCATCCTCGCGCTCAATCGTCTCGCCCACCGCCTGCCAGGCAACATCCGTCATTGAGGGCAGCTTCCACCAATCAGGGCGAATACCCAGGTTGTAGAGCCGCTGAAGACTGCGTGGCAAAGTGGTGTCGTTATTGGGCATATCGGCGGGAGGAATGACTTCAATCAGCAGCTCCAGCCCATAGGCACAAGCCGCCTGGTAGAGCTGGCGCAGCCGCTCCTCCTGCTCTAGGCGCAGCGAGAGTTCGTCGTCGGGATGATAGAACACCAGGCATTTAATAATCTGTTCTCTAGGCCAGTTGCGCAGGCAGGCACCTAAATCATCGCCATGCTGGAAACGCAGCGGGCGTGAGCCTGGAAGCTCCACCGGTCGACCAATCCACCAGCCTTTTCCACTAGCTTGATTGAGCGCGTCCTGACCCAGCACGTCGTCTACCAGGATCGCGGGCGTGGAAATACCGCCCAGTTTGGCACCCTCTTCGGCGGCGGTGACCAGGAGTTTTTTAAGTGCTGGCAGCCGCGCGCTGTCGGCATACTCTTCGCGTGCCATATCGGTGAGCTGGCGGCGGTGGTCAAATGCCAACCCCAATACTTCGGGCCACTGAACGGGCATTCGGGTAGTGACGCGGTGTAAATGGTTTAGGTGCTGATCGATATCCGGACGGGGTACCTCATCGCGGCGTTCCAGGTAATCGAATAACTCATCTTCGGTGGGCATGGCCGGGGCGCAGCCGTGGCGGGAGACCACCAGCGCGCCGCAGGCATTGGCATAACCGGCGCTGGCTTGCCAGGGTTCATTGCGCAGCCAGCCGCGTAGCAAGCCACTCATAAAGGCATCCCCGGCACCCAGCACATTGAGCACCTCGACCTGTACGCCCTTAACTAAAATGCCGTCTTCAATACGGTCAGGAATGGCGCCTTCAAACACCACACAACCCATGGGCCCCAGCTTGCATACCAGAGTGGCTTCGCTAACCTCTCGCACTACGCGCAAAGCCGCTAAGGTGTCCGTGCTGCCGCCGGCAATATGAAACTCCTCTTCGGTACCTACAATCAGGTCAAAGTCCGGCAACCAGCGCTGAAGATCGGTGGTCACTTTATCATCGGCGATAAAGCGGGTTTCACCATCGCCAGGGTTAGTCAGACCCCACAATACGGGGCGGTAGTCGATATCCAGCACCCGCTTCACGCCATAATGTGCAGCGGCGTCCAGCGCTTTGCGACACGCCCGCCGGGTGGTATCGGTAGAAAGATGCGTGCCGGTAATCGCCAGCGCCTTGGCCCGGGCGATAAATTCAGGGTCGATGGCGTCGGCGTCGATGGCCATATCAGCACAGTCGCGACGATAAAATAGCAGCGGGAAGCTTTCACGGTCTTTTAAAGCCAGAAGAACCAGGCCGGTGTGGCGCTCGGGATCGGTTTGTAGCGCGGTGGTATCTACCCCCACCCGCTCCAGCTCTTCGCGCACGAAGTTGCCCATCTGCTCTTCGCCGACTCGCGAGAGCATGGCGGATTTCAACCCGAGGCGAGCGGTGCCGTAGGCCATATTGCCCGAGCTGCCGCCAAGGTACTTGGCAAAGCTGGCCACGTCTTCTAAACGACTGCCAATCTGCTCGGCGTAAAGATCGACCGCCACGCGTCCCAGGCAAATCAGGTCAAGCGGTCGGTGTTGATTATTGTTATTCAGCATAAATGTCTCCCCACGTCACAAATTCGTGGTACTAGTCACAGGATGGCACTGGGCATAAAAGCGTCTTGGCTGGCAATCGATAAGGCTTATCAACCGTGGATTAAAGTGTGAAGGCAGCGCGAAATCGGTCGAGAGCGAGGTTGTCGTCGCCAGAGGCCCAGCCTTCCAGCCCTATGGTGCCGCGATAACCTATGTCGTTCAGCGCTTTGGCGATGGCCGGATAGTTAATTTCGCCAGTTCCCGGCTCGCAGCGCCCAGGCACATCAGCCACTTGCACTTCACCAATGTACGGCCCACAGCGACGAATCAATTCGATCAAATTACCTTCGCCAATTTGGGCGTGATAAACGTCCAACATAATGCGCAAGCTGGGTCGATCTACACTCTCCACCAGCGCCAGAACATCTTCTAAACGTGCAAACGGCACACCGGGGTGATCAACGTCGATATTGAGGTTTTCAAGCACAAAGGTGACTTCGTTCTGCTCGCCGAGATCCGCCAGCCGATTGAGTGTGTCTCGGGCTTTTAGCCACATGGCACCGGTCATCTGTTGGCAGGGGTTCACGGGAAGACCTTCGCCATCCAACCCCGTGCCATGCAGGTTAAGTCGCGGAATACCAAGGCGCTTGGCTACCTCAACCGACTCAGCGGCGGTTTTCAGCAGTTCATCTGCACCGGCGGCATCCGCTAAGGTGCCGGTGACATAGCCGGTCATGGATGAGAATGTGGCCCCACTATTGGCCAGTGCCTCGATATCGTGCTTAGTCCAGTCCCAGATTTCGACCTGAAAACCCAAATCAGAAATACGCTTAACGCGTCCCAGAACGGGTAAATCACGGAACACCATTTCAGCGCAGACGGCCAGCGTGAACGGAGATGATGGGGTCGGTTTGTTCATCATGGCTCCTTAATAGCCGCTCGCACTTCGCGGTGCTGGGGCCTCAGTGCTGCTTGTTGCATCGGCAGGCTGAGTTTCTTGACCGGCTAAGTTGGCCTTCTTGGCTTTATCGTCGCGCTGGAATTCCGCAAGCTCCGCATCCAGGCTTTCAAGCTCAGCACCACCCGCCATCATATTGAGCACTTCTTCGCGGCTGACTTCTTCTTTGCGGAAAGAGCCCAAACTGCCGCCGCGTGACAATAAGGTGAACGCATCGGCCACTGGGTAAGCATGGTGGACATTGTGGGTAATAAAGATGACCGCAAGCCCATCCGCGCGGGCTTTGGCAATGTAGCGCAGTACGACGGAAGCCTGCTTGACCCCAAGCGCTGATGTGGGCTCATCAAGAATCAGCACCTTGGCGCCAAAATAAACGGCACGGGCAATCGCCACACACTGACGCTCCCCGCCAGAAAGCGTGCCCACCGGCTGGCTAGGGTCGCGTACATCGATACCGATTTTAGCCATTTCCTCTTTGGCAACTCGATCGGCATATTTCCAATCAATCCGCTTCAAAGGCCCCCAGCCCACCGTCGGTTCGCGACCCATAAAAAAGTTACGGGTGATCGACATCAACGGCACCATTGCCAGATCCTGAAACACCGTGGCGATACCGGCATCGAGTGCGTAAGCCGGAGACTTGAAACGAGCGGGCTTGCCATCCAAAAGCATTTCGCCATGGGTGGGCTGATGAACGCCGGAGAGGGTTTTGATCAACGTTGACTTGCCAGCACCGTTATCCCCCAGCAGGCACATAACCTCACCGGAATAGACCTGCATTGAGATATCACTGATGGCGATGACGCTGCCGAAGTGTTTGCTAACACTGCGCATTTCAATCATTGGAGTGCGTGTCGTCATGTTATTTAGCCTCCATTGCCTTTTTGCGCATGTAATTGTTGAATAGCACCGCCACCAGCAACATCACGCCCAGGAAGACTTGGAACCAGTCCGTATTCACACCGGTGTAAAAAATGCCCATTTGCACCATGCCGAAGATCAGCGCACCGAGGGCCGCACCAATGGCAGATCCATAGCCGCCGGTCAGCAAAGCGCCGCCAATGACCACTGCGATAATGGCCTCCAGCTCTTTTAATAAACCGCGAATGGTATCCGCCGAACCGGTATCCATGACCTGAATGCAGGCAAATATGGTGGCGGAGAAAGCGGTAAACATGAAAAGCGAAATCTTAACGCGCTGAACGGGAACGCCTGAATTGCGCGCCGCATTGGCATCGCCACCGCTGGCGAAGATCCAGTTGCCGTAAGGCGTACACAGCAGCACCCAAGTCGCTACTGCGGTTAAACCCAGCCACCAGACAATCGAGACGGGAATACCGGTGACCGTGGGGTTGCCCGCAAAGTTAGTCGCCATCCAGCCATTGGCCGCCATCCAACTAAATAGTCCCGTACCGACTTCTCCAGAGAAAAGCGCCGCGAACCAATCTCCGGGGATATGGTCCTGCACTCCCCCCACCTGAGTACGTCCCGTCAACAACCGGCTAGTACCAATAGCCAGGCCACGCAGAATGAACAGGAAGCCTAGGGTAACGATAAATGACGGCAACCCCGTTTTATTGACTAGATTGCCGTTAATCCAGCCCACCAGGCCCGCACAGGCGAACGCCAGTAAAATAGCGGCCCATAGCGGCCAGCCATACTCCACCGCAGGGATGGCAATCAGAATGCCTGCCAAGCCAATCATCGAACCAATCGAAAGATCAAACTCTCCGCCGATCATCAGCAACGCAGCCGCCGTGGCGATAATGCCGAGCTGAGCGGCGACTTCAAGGAAATTAATAATACCCGCTGGGGTAAACATCCCAGTTCCGCTGGAAGCAGCTATAAAAAAGGCAAGCACCAACACGGCACCCGCTAGCGCCCCCAGCTCCGGGCGATTAAGCGCTTTCTTCCAGAAAGAGACTCTCTGGATCCGCTCATCTTGATCAACCGCTGCTGGCGCAACCGATTGTTTCGTTTCAGTGGAATTCATGGTGACCGACTCCCAAGGCTCGACACCGCAGAGCCTTTTCCGATTAGGTAGTTATCAACGGATGCCCTGGCTACTCAACTCAATGACCTGTGCAGCGTTATCTTGAGTGACAAACCCTGGGCCGGTGGCAACATCCCCTGCGGGGAGCAGTCCGTTCTTGACGAACTGATCGAGGAACATGACGGGCAAGTAGCCCTGCATGTACTGCTGTTGGTCGATCGCGAAGTCCAGCTCACCCGCATCCAAGGCTTCCAAAATGCCGGGTGAAAGATCAAAGGTACCGAGGGTGAACATATCGGTTGCCCCCTGCTCACGCATGGCCCGAATCATCGGATCAGCGGCCAATGCACCCAAGGTCAGTACTCCACGCACATCACTGTTCTCGTTGAGGTAAGCGACAATGGCATTGCGAATATTGGTGGGGTCGTAGGTGGTCGCTAGCTGCTCAGCATTGCCATCGAAGCCCTCGACAAATCCATCACAGCGCTGGTCAAGTCCCTGATTGCCTTGTTCATGGTTAACGCAGACGCCTTTTTCAACGCCCAGTTCCTGCATGCGCTCGGCGGCCTGTTTGCCCGCCTCGTATTCACTCTGCCCGACGTGCAGTCGAGCGCCATAATCCCTCGCCACGTCGCCACCGGAGTTAATGGTGATGACGGGTATGCCGTTATCGACAGCATTTTGAACAACACCGCCCAGGGCATTTTCATCGGTAAAAGAGAGAATCAAGCCATCGGGGTTAGACGCTACCGCTGCTTGCACAAGCTGTTGCATCTTGGCCATATCAAAAGTGGATGGGGCTCGGTACTCCAGCTCAGCGCCTACGAGATCAGCGGCTGCCTCTGCGCCGTTTTTCACCACTGACCAGAAAGGGTCAGAGGGAACACCATGGGTCACCATGACGAAACGGCTCGCTTCTTGTTCCTGTGCTTGTACTTGTGCGGCACCTGCCAGTAATGCCGTGGTGGCGGCAGAGGCTAGAAGCCATTGAGATAGACGTGCCATAAATAATTCCTCTTAACGTTATCATTGTTGGTAGGGAAGTGGCATTAAATGCCTTGGCACTATGGAATATAGATTCCAAACAGTAATTTCAGCAAATTATTTATTCTATACTTTGGTATAAATGGAATATTTATTCCAATAAACTAGACTGCATAACAGCCAGCCACTTTGCTCAGTGCCACTGCCCAGACGTACATGAGTGAATGAGTGGTACATGAGTTAACGCTAAGGAATGTGTATGCCGCAGCCACCACAAAGCTACCGTGAGCTGGAAAAGCTGATCACTGCCGAGTACGCCACGCTAAGCAAACGTTTGCAGCAAACCGCGCGTTTTATGCTTGATCACCCCCAGGAGGTGGCTCTGGCGACCGTGGCCAAAATTGCCGAGCAGGCAGATGTCACTCCATCCACCTTAATCCGCTTGGCCAATAGCTTGGGCTTTAAGGGCTTTTCCGAAATGCAGCAGCTGTTTCGCAGCCGCTTAGTTGATGAGTTGCCTAACTACACCGAGCGAATTCGCGCGGTACGCAGTGCCACCGGAGAAACACCGGATAGCACCCAGCTGTTATGGGAATTCGCCGACGCCAACCGCGCCGTGCTTGAGCAACTACCTAGCCGTATTAATCCAGAGAGTCTGGAAAAAGCGTTGGATATTTTTGAAAAGGCGCACGCCATTCATGTGATGGGCGCACGACGAAGCTTCATGGTCGCCAGCTACATGACCTATGCCTTAGCGCATGTGGATAAGCCCGCTTTATTGGTCAGTGGATTAGGGGGTATGTACGGCGAGCAACTACGCGCTATGAGCCAACATGACGCACTGCTGACCATCAGCTTCTCTCCCTATGCCGAAGAGAGCCAAAAAGCCTGCGAGGACGCCCATCAGCGCGGTCTACCCATTGTAGTGATTACCGACTCGAACCTGAGCCCGCTGGCACGTTTCGCGGATGTCGCTTTCGTTGTCAACGAAGCTGAAGTGAAAAGTTTCCGCAGTTTGACTGCGTCGCTTTGCTTAACCCAGGCCTTGGCGATTGCCCTGGGCGTGCGGCAGGACAAATCACGAGACAAAGCGCTGGAAAAAGTTCAGGAAAACGCCTCAAGTAAAAAACGTAAAACATAAACGCCACAGCAAGCCAACACCAACAACAAAACAGGAGAGCTTATGAAACTCGCGCTTATCGGCGCTGGACGCATCGGCAAGGTGCATGCCCAGGCCATTCACTCGCACCCGAACGTTATCCTGGCCGCCGTGGCCGATTTTCATCAGCCTGCCGCAGAGGCGTTGGCCGAGCAGTACGCCAGCCGAGCGGTCTCTGTAGATGAAATCTTCGCGGACGACGCCATTGATGCCGTACTGATTGCTTCAAGCACACCTACCCACGCGGAGTATCTGGAGCGTGCCGCACGCGCGGGGAAGGCGGTTCTGTGCGAAAAACCCATCGCCCTGGATTTAGCCCGCACGAGAAATGCTCTGCAGGTACTCAGTGAGCATCCAGTGACCTGCGCACTAGGCTTTAACCGCCGCCACGACCCTCAATTTGCTGCGCTTAAAAAGGCCATTATCGAAGGGCGTATAGGCGCACTGGAAACACTGACTATCATCAGCCGCGACCCCGCGCCCCCGCCAGCCGAGTATGTGGGTGACTCTGGCGGTCTGTTCCGCGACATGATGATTCATGATTTCGACATGGCACGCTGGCTGCTAGATGAACCGATCGAAAGTGTCTTTGCCGTCGGCAGTAGCATTATTGACCCTGCTATTGGCGAAGCGGGCGATGTGGATACCGCCATGGTTACTCTCACCACGGCTAGTGGAAAACTATGCCAAATCAGCAACTCAAGGCGCGCCTGCTACGGCTACGATCAACGCATCGAAGCTTTTGGTAGCCAAGGCATGCTCCAGGCCCAAAACGAAAGCGACACCCGGCTGCGCTTCACCGGTGAAGCAGGCCAAGTGGAAGACAAACCCAAATGGTTCTTCCTGGAGCGTTACGCCCAAGCCTATCAACTGGAAATTGGTGATTTTGTCGCCGCCTGGCAAGAGAATCGCGCACCACTTGCAGGTGCCCAAGACGGCCTAGAGGCGTTGCGCTTAGCCGATGCAGCGGAGCGTTCATTGCGTGAAGGTCGCAAAATCCCGCTCGACGCCTCGGTGTAAACAGACACCAACGTGTCTATTTTTTCATAATATTAATATCGTAAATGGCTAGCTGCCAACAGAGCCGCTAGCCATCAGAAGGAGCGACATATGGCTTCCCTACTGGTACGCCCCACCGCCCCAGACACCCTAGGCACCGTCATTGACGTTACCCCAGCATCCGCTGGCTGGCAGCACGTTGGCTTTCGGGTGCACAAACTCGCCAAGGGCCAACGCCTGGAAACCAGCAGCGATGATCAAGAAGTCTGCCTGGTGCTGCTTACCGGTCGCGCCACGGTGACATGCGGCGAACACCGCTTTGAAGATATCGGCCAGCGTATGGATATCTTTGAGCAGATCCCCCCCTATGCGGTTTATCTGCCTGACCATGTTAGCTACGCGGTGGAAGCGACCACGGACTTAGAGCTAGCGGTGTGCGCCGCCCCTGGGTATGGTAACCATGCCCCACGCCTCATCGCGCCTGACAACATCAAGCAGAGCACCCGTGGCCAGGGCACCAACACACGCCATGTTCACGATATTCTGCCGGAAACCGAGCCCGCCGATAGCCTATTAGTAGTCGAAGTATTCACACCCGCGGGTAACTGGTCGAGCTACCCGCCCCACAAACACGACGTGGATAACTTGCCCCACGAAACACTGCTGGAAGAGACTTACTACCACCGCATTAACCCTGAACAAGGGTTTGCCTTCCAGCGCGTTTACACCGATGACCGCAGCCTTGATGAAACCATGGCGGTGGAAAACGGCTGCTGCGTATTGGTGCCCAAGGGTTACCACCCTGTGGGCGCCGCCCATGGCTACTCGCTCTACTATTTAAATGTCATGGCGGGGCCCAAGCGGGCATGGAAATTCCACAACGACCCAGATCACGAGTGGTTGATGAACGTTTGATGGAACAACTCTTCGCCCGCTAACATTTATCTAATGCTATGCTGTTTTGCCCCGCCTCTGCGGGGCTTTTTATTGACCTCTACTATTCGAGAGAATCTCATGCTCCCCGATTACTCCATCATCGCTTGGCTGTTGATTATCTTTTCGGTGTATCTCACCGGGGTATCCAAAGGCGGCTTTGCGGGTGGTTTTGGCACGCTCTCGGTACCGCTCATGGCGCTGACGATCAGCCCCACCCAAGCGGCAGGGTTACTGCTGCCGCTACTGTTGGTGATGGACGTATTTGCGGTGAAGGCGTGGTGGGGCAAGCAATCGAATGCGGAAGTATGGCGTTTTGTGCCGGGCTTGTTCATCGGCGTGGCGGTGGGAACATTGCTATTTGGCAGTTTGAGTGAGCAAGGCGTGCGCCTAGCATTGGGAATTCTATCCGTCGTGTTCGCCGCGTATATGTTGCTAAAACCTGTCGCTAAAAAGCCAATTTCCAGCCGCTGGGCACTACCGGCTGCAAGCGTTTGCGGCTTTACCAGTTTTATTGCCCATGCGGGCGCACCGCCAATGAACATGTACTTGATGCCGCGCAAGCTCACCAAAGAGACCTTTATTGCCACCTGTACGATCACTTACGCGGTAGTGAACACCACCAAACTGGGTCCTTATGTATGGCTTGGCGAAGTCAATATGACCAGCGCCTGGGCCTCATTGCTGTTAGTGCCCGTGGCCTGGATCGGCGTGCGTAATGGCCTCTGGCTGCAGAGCAGAGTCAATGAGAAGCTGTTTTACCGCTTAGTCATTCTGGCCATGTTCGCAGTCGGGATTAACTTGGTATGGCAGGCGCTTTAACCTGGCGCTTCTAACCTAGAGAATCTCACTTGGCGATTATCGGCCTAAAAAGTCAGTGCTGCTTACAGCGCCACCAACATCAACCCCGCCAGCATCACCAGAGTGCCGAGGGTTTTAGCGCTGGAGGCGGGTTCTTTCAGCCATAGCACGCCCATGAATACACCCACCGGAATCGAGAGCTGACGCAGCGCCACTACGTAGCTCACCTCATCGGTGAGTGCCATGGCGATCAATACCAGGCCGTAGGTGCAGGTCATCATCAGCCCGGTGGTGACTAGCATCGGTAAGCCTTGCTGGCGAAGCGCTGGCAGTCGACGCCGCTCGGCGGGCAACAGCGCCAGCAGCGGTATCGCCCAGGCCAGCGTCATCACCGCCTGTAGCACCATAAAGACGGCTCCGGCGGTGAGCCCGCTGTGCCCAGTGCTTTGCATCAGCCCTAAGGCCTGCTTATCGATCAGAGAATAGCCAACCGTGCCCGCCGCCGCTAGCAGCGCAAACCCCATGGCAGGCGTTAAATAAGTGGAAAAACGACGCGCCTCCGGGTGGCTAAGCGGCAGGCAAAGTGCGCCAGCCACTACCAACGCCATCCCCAGGCCATCCCACATATCCAGCACGCGGCTGCCCAGCAGCGCGATTGATATCAGAGGCACCAGCACGACGGGCAACGCCCTGGCGATGGGATAAAGCACGCTCACCTCCCCCCGCGCATAGGCCCAGGCCAGGCCGCCCATATAGAGCATCTGGCACAGTCCAGAGAGCGCCAGCCAACCCCAAAAAGTATTGGGTAACGTCACGAGTGAGGGCCCAAGCAACACTAGCGGAAACATCACCAACCCCCCCGTGCCGTAGGCAAGAGTAAAGGAAGACAGCGACGGCGCATTGCGTTTGCCCAAGACGTTCCATCCGGCGTGCATACACACCGACACCAGCACTAGGGCGAGTGCGGCTGGGCTCAAAAACGCTCTCCTTGTTGAAGGCGTGTAGTGATGACATCAGGCATGCGCCGATTTTCCTGACAGAGTATTAGGCGACGAAGTGTTCGGGGATGTTCGCCAATCTAACCGACGCCACCCTTCAACGCTAGCCACCTCGGCCAATACCGGGTCGGGGTTGACCGCCACAGGGCAATCGACGTACTGCAGCAGCGGGAGGTCGTTGCGGGAGTCTGAGTAGAACGTGGTGTGACTGGGGGTGATCTGCTGCTCGACCAACCACTGCTTCAAGCGCAGCACCTTGCCGCCGCGATAGGAAAAAATGCCTTCGCTACCACCGGTATAGCGTGCGTCTTCATTAATGCCGTGCTCGATGCTCAGCTCTACCGCCAACACATGCTCGATCCCCAGAGCAGCCGCAATGGGCTGAACCAGATGCTGCGCCGATGCAGAAATCAGCAGCAGGGTATCGCCTGCCTGGCGATGCGCTTCCAGGCAGGCCCAGGCTTGTTTAAAAATACGCGGCTGTAAGTGCGTGGCGACAAACCGCTCGACCTCTTTTTGCACATCCGTTACCCGGCGCCCGCGCAGCGGCGCCAGGGTCATGGCTAAATACTCTTCAAGCTTTAGCTTGCCCGCGTGATAGGCCTGGTGCATTTGCTCCGCCCGGGCCATAAAGGCGCCGGCATCGCTGACCCAACCTTGCTCTATCATCCATAAATTCCAGCGGTCGCTGCAGTCTCCATCCAGGAGGGTATCATCAAGATCAAACAGGGCCAGGCGCATGGGAGCACTCCTTTCATCGCGGGTTGGCGGCGCGTAGGGTATGCCAACATTGATGACAGGACGATGACGCTCCTATCGCGGTTAAATGGCTACGTAGTCAAAGGTAAGGTTAACGGGTCATGGCCTCAGGCAGATAGAGCGCAATGCCGGGGAAGATATGCATTAAGGCAATCGCCAGCAGCATTAATAAAAAGAACGGCAGCGTGGCGCGGGTAATGGTCAGGATATCTTTGCCGGTCAGCCCTTGGATCACGAACAGATTGAAGCCAACGGGGGGGGTTATCTGCGACATTTCGACGACGATCACCAAATAGATACCAAACCAGATGAGATCGAATCCTGCCGCACTCACCAGCGGCATGATGATCGCCGTGACCAGCAAAATCAGCGAAATACCGTCAAGAAAGCAGCCCATCACTAGCAGCAGCAGGGTGAGCGCGATCAGCAGCATGGTGGGCGACAGGCCCATTTCGCCAATTGCCTGAGCCAGCTTCATCGGCACCTGGGTAAAGCCCATGGCCGAGGTCAGGAAAGACGCCCCCGCAATGATGAAAGCGATCATGCAGGCGGTACGTACCGCGGCAAACAGCGAGCTTTTGAAGATAGCGCGGTCAAAATGACCATTGAAGCGGGCAATCACGATCGACAGTACCACGCCGACTGCTGCGGCCTCGGTGGGTGACGCCAAGCCGCCATAGATCGAGAAGATAATCCCGCCAATCAACAGCAGAATGGGCATCAGCGACCAGGTATTACGTAACTTTTCGCCAAAGCTCATTCCCGACTCATCTTCGCCGGTCAACCCTTCACGGTTGCCTTTGAGCAGCGCCCACACGATGAGATAGCTCATGAAAAGCGCCAGGATCATCAGGCCGGGGCCGATGCCCGCCATAAACAGCCTGGAGATCGACTGTTCGGTCACCACGCCGTAGACAATCAACACAATGGAAGGCGGAATCAGCAGCCCCAAGGTCGAAGCACTGGCCAGCGTACCAATCGCCATGTTGCTGTCGTAGCCGCGCCGCTCAAGCTCCGGCAGCGTCATCTTGCCCACCGTGGCACAGGTGGCCGCTGAAGACCCGCACACGGCCGCAAACATGCCGCTGCCAATGATATTGGTATGCAGCAAACGCCCGGGCAGGCGGTTTAACCACGGTGACAGGCCACGAAACATATTATCGGCCAGCCCCGAACGGAAGAGAATCTCGCCCATCCAGATAAACATGGGCAGCGCCGTCAGGTCCCAGCCGTAACTCGCCCCCCAGAAATCGGAGGCCAGAATAGAAGCGGGTGAAAAGGAGCTAAAGAACTCGAGCGCTATCCAGGCAGTACCGATCAACGCGAAGGCGATCCATACCCCGCTCCCCAGTAGCAGCACTAGCGTAAAAATGGTGGCGAGACTTAGTAGCAGCACGAGGATCTCTCCGGTTTAAGAGGCAGAAACGCTTGTCGCAAAAGCGCAGTTAAAAGAGAGATAGCTAAAAGCGGGGGTCGTAGAAACAATAGTAAGGCCATCATTTAATACTCCTCGCTGTCATCTGGGGCCACCGCTTCGCGAAAACCCGAGGGGTCGCGAATGGCAGTTTTAAGCGCCATCAATAAGGCTTCAGCCAGAGCTAAACAGAGCAAGCCGACGCTGAACGCTAGCACGAGCTGGGGGATCCACAGCGGGATCGACACAAATCCAGAAGAGACATCGTTGTACTGAATGCTCTCGCGCGCCAAGCCAACCAAGCCGTAACTGAGCATCAGGCTGATCGCGAGCGCAATAATCAAGCAGAAGACTTCAAACCACACACGGATTGCCGGTGGTAGACGGGTAATCAGCAGCGTCACGCGAATATGGGCATGATGCACAAAGGTGTAGGCCAAGCCAAGAAATGTCGCGCCGACTAATAAGTAAGACGCAATTTCTGAAACGCCGGTAATGCTCATGCCTAGCCGGCTCAAACCCACCAGCACCAGTAGCGCATCTACTAAGCGGAAGGTCACCTGGAGTGCTATCAGCGCACAGATAGCCACCATGCACGCCGCCGCCCCCCAAGCACCGAGGCGATAGAGCTTGTCGAATTTAAACGTCATGTTCGCAGCCTCATAAAGCGCGCGGAAAAAGCAGGGCCGGTGGCATTGCCGCGGCCCCTGCAAGAAACAATGATTCGGCTATTAGCTGTCGCGTTGCTCGCGGTAAGTTTCCAGCGCCTGTTTGGCTTCATCGTCGGCGCGTGACTGCCAATCTTCAAACAGCTCATCGCCAGCGGCTTGCAGCGCCTCTGAAACGGCTTCGTTTGGCTCAGAAACCGAAATACCGTTCTCTTCCAATGCCTCCAGGCTTGCCTGGTTATCCTCGCGGCTCATCTCCCAACCACGTTTTTCAGCCTCAGCGGCGGCTTCCATCAGGGCTTCCTGGGTCGCTTCATCCAGGCCATCGAAACTGCGCTGGCTGATGAAAACAATGTTCTTGGGCAACCAAAGGTTAGCGTCGGTGTAGTCGGTGACATAGTCCCAAGCCGCCATGGAGTTACCGGTAGAGCTCGAGGTAATCATGGCGTCCACACGGCCAGTGCTGAAGGCGGTCGGGATATCAGACTCTTCGGTTTCCGTGGGGCTACCGCCCAGGTTGTCGACAAAACGCTGGGTATTGATGTTGGGTGCACGCACGCGCAGGCCTTCAAACTGCTCAGGATCGGTGAGCGGCTCTGACGTATAGATACCTTGCGCAGGCCAGGCGACCGCGTAGAGCGGAATCAACCCTTCATAGGCGAATAGTTCGGTGATCATTGGCTTGGTGGCTTCCCATAATGCGTAAGCATCATCGTAGCTGCCGGCAACCCCTGGCAGTGTGTCCACTTCGAAAATGGGATCATCATTGGAAAGTACCGAGAGGAAGACTTCGCCCGCATCGATGGTGCCCCGGCGAACCGACGGCTTGATTTCACCATGCGATACCAATGAGCCGCCGCTATGTACGGTAATAGTTAACTCGCCATCGGTAGCTTCGGCCACGTCCTCGGCGAACTGCTTGTTGTTTTGGGTGTGAAAGCTGGCATCACCGTAAGGTGTGGCCATGGTCCACTCTGCGGCGTGCGCCGTGAACGTTAAACCGCAGGCGGTGGCCAGAAGCAGTGTGGAAGTTAATGTTTTGCGCATTGTGAGAACCCTCTTATTTCTATTAATAGTATGGTGCTAACAGTGTGGTGCTTTGGTGGTACCAGAGGAGGCGCGGGTGGCAACCCAACGCCCGGAGAAAAGTATTGTGGTCATATCAGCACGGCGCGCTTGTGCATAGCGGCAGGCACACTCTTGGGCCAGGCGGGCAACGCCGCGACAAAAGCGCGGATGGTTAGCGTGACGCCATATCACATCATAGTGCATCGCCGGTAACGGCACCGGCAGTTCAAGCCGGTAAAGCTCCCCTCGCTGCCACTCTTCCAGCACGGTGGCCACCGGCAAGGCACCAATCCCCAACCCTTCAGTGGTCATGCGGACTATCGTCATCAACGTGCTGACGCTGTGAATACGTGGGCTGGCCACGCCCTGCTCTGCCAGGTAGTTCACCAGTTCCGTATAGGGGCGCGCCAGCTTGCCAAAGGAGATAAATGGCAGTTGCCTGCCCCAGATGTCGGCACTTTCGCTGAGCAACGGCGCGTGCCGGGGGGAGACGAACATGCCCATCTCATAAGGACTCAATGACTCATAATCGATCTGCTTCTGGGGTGAATATCCGTTCATTGCCAACACGATATCCAACTCGTTGCCGAGTAACCGCTCATTGAGCACCGGCGAATAATCCACCGTCAGTTCGATGGTCAGGCGCGGATAGCGCTCGGTAAGCTGGCGCATAAACTCGGGAAACCAGCTATGGGCAATGGTTTCAATCGTACCGAGCCGCAATGGTGCAGAAAACGCCTCTTCATCATCGAAAAGCCTCATTGCCTCGTCACGCTGGTGCAGCATTCGCTCAGCGTGCACAAAGAACTCGCGGCCCCGCATGGTGGGCTGAATGGGCCGGGCGGCACGCTCTAGCAGTAGCTCCCCCACGGCGGTTTCAAGACGCGAAATACGCTCAGAAATTGAGGGCTGGGTCAGATGTAATCGGGTCGCCGCCTTACGGAAGGAGCCCAGCCTCACCGCCCATACAAACGCCTCAAGTTCCTTAAAATCGAGCATTGTGACACGCCTACAAATGACTTTTGAGAGTAACTAAGCGCCGTCCTGCTGACACGCAACGCTGACAGCTGTGTGCTGATGCTCGTGAACACAAGTTCACTATGCAACTTCGAGACCATCTTCGGCAGCGCTGTTTCACCAACGTTATTATCACGCCCGCCCTTACTGTGATAAGCGTATCGTGCCCAAGCGTCAACTATTTTTCCACCAAATAACAATATGATAGGAGGGCCCGATAGTTAGTATCGTCAAAAACGATTGGCACTCAGGATGCCGTGTTCATATATTGGTGATGGTTTTTATTTCAACATCAGCCACGTGCAAGCACCCACTGCATCAACGACAGGAGTCGCTATGGCCATTCCCCTGCTTAATTGCGATATGGGCGAAAGTTTCGGCAACTGGACTATTGGTTTAGATGCCGAGGCGATGCCCTACGTCGATTGCGCCAACATCGCCTGCGGCTTCCACGCGTCTGACCCCCATGTGATGCGCCGCACCGTCAAGCTGGCAGTCCAGCATGATGTTCGCATTGGTGCGCATCCTGGTTACCCGGATTTGATGGGGTTTGGGCGCCGTTCCATGGCCTGCTCGCCCGAAGAGGCCGAGGACATGGTGCTTTACCAAGTTGGCGCCCTAGCAGGCATTTGCCAAGCCGAAGGCGCACGGCTCAGCTACATCAAACCCCACGGGGCGCTGTATAACGACATGGCCGCCAACCCGGCGCTACTCGAAGGCGTCATGCGCGCCGTGCGTGCATATGACGCCAGCCTGCCATTAATGATCATGTCGACCGCTAATCCCGAACCGCACCGCGAGCTAGCCGCCAAACTGGGTATTACCCTATGGTTTGAAACCTTTGCCGATCGCGCTTACGACGCCAACGGCCACTTGGCTTCGCGCCGGTTACCCAACGCCGTGCACCACGACCAGACCACCATCGTTAACCAAGCGGTAATGCTGGCCAAAGGCGAGCCGCTCACCGCACTCGACGGCACACCGCTGCAGTTAGCCTGCGACACGCTCTGCGTTCACGGCGACAATCCTGAGTCCGTGGCGGCCGTGCGCGCCATTCGCGAGGCCTTTCAGGCGCTGGAGCAAGCGTGAAACCAGGCATTGAAACAACACGCACTGAAGCGACCCGCATTAAAATTCGCATTGAGACCACCGCCATGGATGCCTTGATGGTGCGGCTGTTCGACACCATCGACGAGGCCAACATGGCTTGGGTGATCGCCGCCGACCAAGCGCTGCGCGATGCCTTCGGGGCTGCCTTGACTGATCTGGTGCCCTCCTACACCACGCTACTCGTGCACTACGACTGCGAACAGCTGGACCACGGCGCGGCCTGTCAGCTGATCAACCAGGCGCTATCCGGGCTCTCCCCTGCCAATACCCAAGCGGGGGAGCTACACGATATTCCCGTGTGGTATGACGAAAGCGTCGGACCCGAGCTGGCCCTGGTCGCTAAACGCGCGGGCTTGAGTGTCGACGAGCTAATCCAGCAGCACTGTAACCATGATTACTGCGTGTTCGCGCTGGGCTTTGCGCCCGGTTACGGCTTTATGGGCCTGGTAGACGAAGCGTTGGCAACGCCACGCCTGAAAACCCCGCGTCGTAAGGTAGCCGCTGGCAGCGTCGGTATCGCCGACCGGCAAACGGCGATTTATCCGCTGCTCTCGCCGGGAGGATGGAACATTCTGGGCCGCACCAACGTGCCACTATTCGAATACGCCAAGCGCGGTGAACCACTGTTTCGCCCTGGCGATAAAGTGCGCTTTAGAGCGATCTCCCGCGAAGAGTTCGAAGCGGACGGTGGTGACACCACGCCCATGGAGGAGCGGTCATGAACCCCGCGGCTAACAATGATGCATCAAAAGGGCTAGTGGTTAAGCAGGCGGGCCCGCTGGCGTTGATACAAGATGCCGGGCGATTTGGCGTCGGCCACTTAGGCGTCACTCAGGGCGGCGCTGCCGACTGGATCTCGTTTCGCTGGGCCAACTGGCTCTTGGGTAACGCACCCAACAGCGCCGCGCTGGAAATCGTCATGGGCGGCGGTTTGAGCTTGGAAGCCGAAAGCGAAGTGCGTCTGGCGCTAACCGGCGCCGATCTGGATGCCCAGTTGGATGGCAAACCGCTCGCGCCCAATGTCAGTTTTAAACTCCTACCCGGCCAGCGTTTGGTATTTCGCCAGCCGCGCCAGGGTTTGCGCACCTATCTCGCCTTCCCAGGCGGGCTGAATGCACCGGAGGTGCTGGGTAGCCGCGCCTGCACCGCCCGCGAGCAACTGGGCGGCCTGCACGAAGATGGCAAACCGCTAAAAGCGGGTGACCGCTTGACCTGGAAAGGCGCCGCCCCGGCGGTTCGACGTCTTGCAGAAGGCCAAGGCCCGCAAATGCCAGTGTCAGGCTGCCGCTTACCCATCGTGCTCGGCTCGCAAATCGCCGCTTTCAGCGGCCGCTCTCTTTTCCAAGCCTTCAACCAACCGTGGACAGTGGATAACCGTGCCGATCGTATGGGCGTGCGGCTGACAGGCCCCGCCCTGCATGGCTCCCTGACGGGCATCATTTCCGAAGGCATTCCGCTGGGGGCGGTACAGATCCCGCCGGATGGCCAACCTATCGTGCTGATGAATGATCGCCAGACCATTGGCGGCTATCCGCGTTTAGGCGCTCTCACCCCGATTGCTTGCGCCAACCTGGCCCAATGTTTGCCCGGCACCCAGGTATGGCTGACACCGGTCAGCGCCAGCCAGGCGCAAGATGATTATCGCAAGCAGTTAATGGTTTGGCGTTAAAGGCTAAGTCTTACAGGCCCCATTGGAGGGATTTTTACCCAATTCTTCAGAGATAGCAGTAAAGAACGCATCCGTGGTCGCCTGATGAGGCTTGGTCATCAGGCTGACGCCCACAAACAGAACGCTGGCGACCAGAATCCCCCATACACCGGCGGGCAGGCTCAGCAGTGAATTGCCGGTGGCATACATCAGCAGTACAAACGCGCTAGTGCCCACCACACTGACCACTGCGCCAGCAGCGGTGCCTCGCTTCCAATAAAAAGCGCCGATAAGCGCAGGCACCGTAGCAACCAGGCCTGACGAGGCGGCCACCGAAAGCACGGCGATCAGATCCAACTCCAACTCGGCAAAGGCCAGCGCCATTAGTGCAATTACCGGCACAACAAACTTACCCATTAGCAGTTGGCGCTTTTCACTGACATTCGGTTTAACGTTTGCATAGACGTCACGCGATACCATGGACGCCAGGGTCAGCATGATCGAATCAATAGTAGAGACCGCGGCCGCCATGATGCCGATCATCACGATCACCCCTAATACCGGCGGAACAAACTCTGAAGCCAGCAGCGTGGGTGTCGCTAAATCTGCTCGCTCCAAAGCAGGGAAAGCGGCTAAGGCAGAGAAACCCCACAGCACAGAAACCATAGTGTAGATAAAGCCAAACACCAGGAAACCAATCAGCATGTGACGCATTGAACGCAGCGAAGAGGGCATAAAAAGACGCTGGCTGACTTGCGGGTTAGAGAGGCTAAAGAAGAACCAGGGGATGGTGAGCCCCAGGAAGGTGACAAAGCTGAACAGCCCAGGGCCAGGTACCGTCAGTGACTGCGGGTGCTCCGTTGCCAGCGTATCGAATAGCGCGCCGAAACCTCCCAGGCCTTGAATGACCAGAAAAGCCACTAACGTAGACGCTACTATCATCATGATGGCCTGGAGCGAGTCGGTCCACATGACCGAACGGATCCCCGCGATATAAGTGAAGAAAATAGCGATCAGCGTGGCCAGCACCACACCCGTGGTAAAGGTAATAGCGCCATCGGTCATGCCTTGCAAAAGATAACCGACGCCAGCGAGCTGAACGGCCGAGTAAGGAATCAGGAAGATACAGCTGGTAATCGACACAGCCATGGCCACATGCGTGCTGTTGTAACGGTGGCCCAGCATCTCGCTGGGTGTCACATAGCCGAATTTATTGCCGACTGCCCAGAACTTGGGCCCGAAAACAGCCACCAGAGAAACACCGGCGAAATAGATGATTTCAAAACCCAGCGCCCCCACGCCTCCGGCATAAGTCAAGCCCGCCAAGCCCACCATCATAAACGCACTATACGTCGTGGCGCTGTAACTAAGCGCCGATACAACCCCGTTCATTTGTCGGTTGCCCAGAAAGTATGCCGACATACTTTCTGAAGCACCTTTCGCAGGTTTCTGGCGCGACAGAATCGCAATCACTATCGCGATCAATAAGTAGACGGCAATGGACCACCAGATGAGGGACTCAGTCATTACGGTGGTCCTCAAAATCTTTAGTAATAAACACGTTCAGAACAATGACCGCTAAGCCTGCACACGACCAAAACAGGAAGCTACCGTACCAAAGCGCAACACCACTCAAGAGGGTGTAAGGCACTAAATAGCTTAACAAGACTACGGCCCATACTAGCCATATCCATTTACGACGCTTCATTGGCCACCTCGTTTTGTTACGTCAGGGTGAGGAATGTATTGTAGTCAGGCTGATATGTTACCGATGTCTGGGAAATGCTCCATATAAACACCGTTTACCCCTGAGACCATTCGCGAGACACTAAAACCTCCCTTAGCCACCCCATGAAGGCGGTTAGTTAATGCAGCACCTAGATTTACAGGTCATTGAGCGGGCGCTTAAATGGGCCAACCAAGGGCTGACCGTTTGGCTCTGTACCGTTCTGAAAACGTTTGGCTCCTCACCCCGAGAGCCTGGCGCTATGTTGGTCGCGTGTAAAACAGGGGAATATATAGGTTCGCTATCAGGCGGCTGTGTTGAAGAAGACTTTATTGCCCGTCTACACAGTGGTGAGTTCGACAAACCCGTTCAACAGATACGCTATGGTGACGACAGTAGCGCCGCTAGCCTCCGTCTACCCTGCGGAGGCAGTATGGAGGTGCTCGTTGAACAATTGTCGCCAACTACCGAAAACCTGACTCACCTTGAAGTCGTCCACGCCACCCTGCTTGGCCGTCAATCGCTCACCCGCTGTGTCAAACTGGATGGCAGCGGCAAACGCTTTAACCCTGCGACGTTGACGGAACCCGCCGTTACCTTCGATGCCACCAGCGTCAATATCCGCATCGGCCCAGCGCTACGCCTGATCATCGCGGGGATCTCCTCAATCTCTTCACCTTGCGCCCTATTTGCCCAATCGCTTGGGTTTGAAGTAATTGTCTGCGATCCCAGAGACGAAGTCCGTAAAAATTTCGACGTTCCTGGCGTTGAAGTGCAGGCAGTTCTACCTTCTGTCTTCATCGCCTCGGGCGGCTGCCATGCCAATACAGCTGTTGTCGCGTTGACGCATGACCCGCGCATTGATGATTTAGCAATGATCGAGGCCGTCCGGACGGAGGCCTTTTACATTGGCGTTATGGGTTCTCACCAGACCTCGCAGCAGCGCAAAGAACGGCTGCTGCGCTCAGGCGGCCTGACGGAAACCCAAGTAGCGAAAATTGTAATGCCCATTGGCCTTAACCTGGGCAGCAAAACGCCGGCTGAGATTGCGTTAGCCGTTTTGGCAGACATTATTCGTCTCTGTCGTGGAAAAGCGCGCGATGCGTTATAGCGATATTATAGTGGTTGTCATGGCAGCAGGTCAGTCGAGTCGCTTTGGCAGCGATAAAAGAGTTGCCAAACTGGGTAATGGAGAAACATTGCTCAGCTCTACTTTATTAACTGTCCAACAATGCTTTACAGATATCTATATTGTCATTAAACCCGACGAAGGCCTCCAATCACTCGGTCTTCCTTCGCAGACGCCCACTATTATGAGCCAGCACAGTCATTTAGGCCTTGGTTATAGTATTAGCGATGCTTTTAAACAGTTATGCAGCGATAAAAATATGGATAACTACCGTGCCGCTGCGATATGGCTTGCCGACCTCCCGTGGATAAACCGCCAGACCTGCTCCGTATTGGCGGGTATGGCCACCCCAGACACTATTTTACAGCCTTCATATCGGGGAGAACTTGGTCATCCTGTTATTTTTGGTACGAAATTCTGGAAGGACCTTTCCCAATTAAAGAGCTCTCGCGGGGCCTCATCGATTATTAAACGACATAGCAATAGCAGGGTTAGCGTTCCAGTCAATGATCCTGGCGTGTGCAGCGACATCGACTACCCCGCTGATATACTCACTTCCTTTAAGCGGTCATAAAAAAGCCCGCATCTTTCGATGCGGGCTAGGAAAGAAGTAACGCTTAGCGATGGTTACACGACATCGAAGCGATCCGCGTTCATCACTTTCGTCCAGGCAGCAACGAAGTCTTTAACAAACTTCTCGTCGTTATCGTCCTGGGCGTAGACTTCTGCGTAAGAGCGCAGCACCGAGTTAGAGCCGAACACTAGGTCAACGCGAGAAGCTGTCCACTTAACGGCGTCTGTTTGACGGTCGCGTATTTCGTAAGTGTTTCTACCTACCGGTTTCCAGGTATTGCCCATGTCGGTCAGGTTGACAAAGAAGTCATTGGTCAACTGGCCTTCACGATCGGTGAATACGCCGTGCTTAGTGCCACCGTAGTTGGTGCCCAGCACTCGCATACCGCCGAGTAGCACGACCATCTCTGGCCCTGTCAGCCCCATCAGTTGAGCGCGATCCAGCAACAGCTCTTCCGGCTTCACGACATACTCTTTCTTCTGCCAGTTGCGGAACCCATCAGCCAGCGGCTCTAAAGGCGCAAAGGAGTCCGCATCGGTCATCTCAGCAGTCGCATCGCCACGCCCTTTCAGGAAAGGTACACGAACGTCATAGCCTGCGGCTTTAGCGGCTTTCTCGATCGCGACACTGCCAGCCAAAACGATGACATCGGCAACGCTGGCGCCGGTGTCGGCGGCGATCTGCTCATATACTGCCAATACGTCGGCGAGGCGTGCCGGTTCGTTCCCTTCCCATTGCCGCTGGGGCGCCAGACGAATACGTGCACCGTTGGCACCGCCGCGCATGTCAGAGCCCCGGTAGGTGCGGGCGCTGTCCCACGCAGTGCTAACCATGTCACTAATGCTCAAGCCGCTCTCGGCGATTCTCTGCTTAACCACTTCTTCGCTATAGTCGGTGCTGCCAGCAGGGATAGGATCCTGCCAGATCAAGTCTTCCGCGGGCACTTCCGGGCCGATGTAACGTGATTTCGGACCCAGGTCACGATGGGTCAGCTTGAACCACGCCTTAGCAAAGGTCTTTTTAAAGTACTCCGGGTCCGCCATGAATTTTTCACAAATGGCACGGTAGGTTGGGTCCACCTTCATGGCCATATCCGCATCGGTCATGATCGGATTGTGGCGGATAGAGGGGTCGCTGGCGTCGACCGGCTTATCCTCTTCCTTAATATCGATAGGTTCCCATTGGTGGGCGCCCGCTGGGCTCTTGCGCAGTTCCCACTCATGCCCGAACAAGAGGTCAAAATAGCCCATGTCGAATTTGGTGGGGTTAGTCGTCCAGGCGCCTTCAATGCCTGATGTAACAGCATTGCTTGCCTTGCCACCCATGGTCGGGTTGCCCCAGCCAAAGCCCTGATTTTCAACGTCGGAAGCTTCTGGCTCAGCGCTCAACGCTGCCGCGTCGCCGTTACCGTGACATTTACCCACAGTGTGGCCACCCGCGGTGAGTGCGGCGGTTTCTTCGTCGTTCATCGCCATCCGGGCGAAGGTTTCGCGAACCTGCTGAGCCGTCTTCAGCGGATCGGGCACACCGTTAACACCTTCAGGGTTAACGTAGATAAGCCCCATCTGCACCGCGGAAAGCGGGTTTTCCATGGTTTCCGGCTTTGCGACATCGCCATAGCGCTCGTCGGAAGGTGCTAGCCACTCTTTCTCATCACCCCAGTAGATGTCTTTTTCCGGCTCCCAGATATCTACACGACCGAACGAGAATCCGTAGGCAGGAAGCCCCATGGATTCATAGGCAACGGTGCCGGCCAGAATCATCAAGTCCGCCCAGCTAATTTTGTTCCCGTACTTCTTTTTGATCGGCCACAGTAGACGCCGCGCCTTATCAAGGCTGACGTTATCCGGCCAGGAGTTGAGTGGTGCAAAACGTTGGCTACCGGTACCACCGCCGCCACGCCCGTCAGCAAGACGGTAGGTGCCTGCTGAATGCCATGCCATACGAATCATAAGACCGCCGTAGTGACCCCAGTCAGCGGGCCACCACGACTGGCTGTCCGTCATTAGCGCGTGGACGTCTTGCTTGAGCACGTCAAAGTCGAGCTTTCTGACCTCTTCCCGATAGTCAAAATCCGCATCCATCGGGTTTGATTTGCGGTCTTGCTGGTGCAACATATCCAGGTTGATTCCTTCAGGCCACCAGTCTTTATTAGACGTACCCGTGGATGTATTACCACCGTGCATGACAGGACATTTCCCACTCATAGCTCTCTCCCCTTATTGCTTTTATTGGTGGCGATTAGATGATTCGCTACCAAGCCAACTGACGTTGTGCGTCTTCTACGTTGCGTTTCGTACTAGTAAGAACGCCTCATTAACTTGGTACTTTTTAAAGCAGAACGCTCATAGTCACAATTTGCATTTTGCGACTGCGCTGATAGCTTTTAACCATCACCATTAAAAAGAGAACTCCTCAGTGTCAATGTCTGCCTGCTGCGCCTCGCTGTAGCGGGCACCAGCTACTTTGCTTGGCGTCATCATAGCGTCCAGCTGCGACAGTGTGTTGGTATCAAGGCGTAGCGTTTCCGCCGCTAAATTTTCGCGCATATGATCAGGGGAGCGGGTACCGGGTATGGGGATGATGTCGTCGCCTTTCGCCTTCAGCCATGCCAGTGCGAGCTGCCCCGGCGTGACGCTTAAGGCCTGCGCCAGCGCTGCCAATTGTTTAAATAGTTTTTGATTATGGGGATAGTTCTCGGCACTGAAACGCGGCATGTTGCAACGCATATCGCCCTCTTCAAGGCGTTCTGGGTCTTTAACAGCACCCGTTAAGAAGCCTCTTCCCAACGGGCTAAACGCGACCAGGGCAACCCCTAACTCACGGCACGCATCAAGTAAGGCTATTTCGGGATTGCGTGTCCATAGCGAATACTCCGACTGCACCGCTGTAATAGGGTACTCCGCTACTGCGCGGCGCAGTGTCGTCGCCGAAATTTCAGAAAGCCCCACGCCGCTGATCTTGCCCTCCTCCACCAAGCGCCCCAGCGCCCCCACGCTCTCTTCTATAGGAACTTGACGATCCAAACGATGTAGGTAGTAGAGGTCCAAATGGTCAGTACGCAAGCGCTCAAGACTCGCTTCGCACTGCTTGCGCAGCGTTTCAGGGCGACCGTCAATTACCCGCTTACCTGTCTCCGGTTCGATTGCCATACCGCATTTGCTAGCCAGAAAGAGCTGGTGCCGTTTGCCTTCAAGGGCTCGGCCCACCAAACTCTCATTGGCGGTTGCCCCATATATTGTGGCGGTATCAAAGTGGCGATAGCCCATATCAAACGCTTCATCCAGCGCTCGTAGGGCCGCATTTTCAGGCACGATGCTGCCGTAACCGTGGGAGAGGTTCATACAACCCAAACCTATGGTTGGCGCCTTAACAGCATTAAGACGTTGGAAAAAACTCGACATAACAGCTCCCCTCTTAATGAATTGGTTTTATTACGTTTCACCGCCAAACTGAAGCGCGGCTAAATGACGATAAAGCGGGCTGGAGATGATTAATTCCTCGTGTGTACCCGCCGCCACCAAATGTCCGCCATCGAGTACCAGCAAACGATCAGCGGCGATCACCGTCGCGAGTCGATGCGCGATCACGATACTGGTGCGCCCCACCATCAGCCGATCCAGCGCCTGCTGCACCAGCCGCTCGCTCTCCGCATCCAAGGCACTGGTGGCTTCATCCAGTAATAACACTGCCGGGTTTTTGAGCAACGCCCGGGCAATGGCAAGCCGCTGACGCTGGCCACCGGAGAGCTGAACGCCGCCGGGGCCTAGGGGCGTATCAAAGCCCTGAGGAAGGGCATCGATAAAATCGAGGGCGCTGGCATCCTGGGTGGCGATGCGCAGCCGCTCATTATCCGCGTCAGGGTCGCCGTAACGCAGATTGTCGGCCACCGAGCCACTAAACAGCACCGGCTCCTGGGCAACTAACCCCATGGCGCGCCGCAGTGCAATAAGGTCTAAGGTGCGAATATCGCTACCATCAAGCGTTATATACCCCTGGCTGGGATCATAAAAGCGCAGCAGCAGCGCCAACAGCGTACTTTTCCCCGCCCCTGAAGGCCCTACTAGGGCGACCCGCTCCCCCGGCTGAATATGCAGATCAAAGCCATCAAGCGCAGGGGTTTCCCTGCCAGGATAAGTGAAATGGACGTTTTCCAGCCTAATCTCGCCACGCAGTGGCTTAGGCAGAGAGGGCGGATTGTGAGGGGACTGGATAGTGGGTGGCGTGTCGAGCAATTCAAGCAAGCGCTCCGCTGCCCCCGCCGCGCGCTGTACATCGCCTGCCACCTCAGCCAAAGTGGCGATCGCTCCTGCCGCCAACACGGCGTAGAAAATAAACGCCGAAAGCTCCCCTGCACTCATGGTGCCTGCCAGCACGGCCTGGCCACCCTGCCAGAGCATTAAGCCAACGGCGGCAAACACCACCAGCATGGCGATACCGGTCAACCAGGCGCGTTGCTGAGTGCGCTCTACGGCGCTGTCGAACGCCTGCTCCACGCGCTGAGCGTAATGGGCTTTGTCCACCGCTTCGTGAGTAAACGCCTGAAGTGTTTGAATACCGCTGAGCGCCTCTTCGGCATAGCGGCCCAATTCGGCCACGCGGTCCTGACTAGTACGCGAAAGCCTACGTACCCGTCGGCCATACCATATGATGGGCAGTAGCGTGGCAGGTATGCCAATCAGCACCATCGCTGATAGCCACGGCTGGGTCACCAGCATTAACACCACCGCGCCCACCAGCATGACCAAATTACGCAGCGCCAGCGACACTGAGGAACCAAACAAGCTCTGCAGTACGCTGGTATCCGCGGTTAAGCGTGAGGCGATCTCACCAGCGGCACGACCGGAGCTTGCGCTCTCAAAGAAGCTTGGTTCCAGGGTTAACAAGTGATCAAACACACGCTTTCGCAGGTCAGCAGCCAAGCGCTCGCCAATCCAGGTGACTTGGTAATAGCGCAGAGCGGAAGCCAGCGCCAGCACGGCCACCACCACCAACATAAGAACCAGCGTTTGTGCTAACGCCTGAGTATCTGCGGCTAGAAAACCGCGGTCGATGACTAGCCGCAACCCATTGCCCAGCAGCAATACGCTGCCCGACGCCAACAACAGCGCCAAGCCAGCTAATGCTAAGCGTAATCGGTAAGGGCGCAGTAGACCCAGTAGGCGCAGCAGCACTCGAGGGTTAGAGCGTTGATTCATAGTAGCGAGTGCTCAACAGAATAGGCGGTCTCCGACCATAGCAGGAGTACCGGTGCCGTGCACAGAACCCTATGCACAGAACCCCATGCACAGAACAAAAAAAGCCCGCGATCTCTCGCGGGCTTAGTAACTAACGCCTAGGCCTAATCGATCAGAGGCAACAGCGTATTCAAACTATCTCGGGCATCACCGTAGAACATGCGCGTGTTCTCTTTGAAGAACAGCGGGTTCTCGATACCCGAGTAGCCGGTGCCCTGGCCGCGTTTACTGACAAACACCTGCTTGGCCTCCCAAACCTTCAACACCGGCATGCCGGCGATGGGGCTATTGGGGTCTTCCTCGGCCGCGGGGTTTACGATGTCGTTGGAGCCGATCACGATCACCACGTCGGTGGTGGCGAAATCATCATTGATCTCGTCCATCTCCAACACGATGTCGTAAGGCACTTTGGCTTCCGCCAGTAGTACGTTCATGTGCCCTGGCAGACGCCCGGCCACCGGGTGAATGCCAAAGCGCACCGTCTTACCCGCTGCACGCAGCTTGCGTACCAAGTCACTGACTGCCGTTTGCGCCTGGGCCACCGCCATGCCGTAACCCGGCACGATGATGACGCTGTCGGCATCGTTCAGCGCGCTGGCCACGCCACCGGCATCAATCGCCACCTGCTCGCCTTCAATCTCTGCCGCGGGCCCTTGGCTGCCACCAAAGCCGCCCAAAATGACGTTGATAAAGTTACGGTTCATTGCCTTACACATGATGTAAGAGAGAATCGCACCCGATGAGCCCACCAGCGCGCCGGTGACAATCAATAGATCGTTGGAGAGCGTGAAGCCAATAGCGGCGGCTGCCCAGCCGGAGTAACTGTTCAGCATCGAAACCACCACGGGCATATCGGCACCGCCAATGCCCATGATCAGGTGATAACCGATAAAGAATGCCAGAGCCGCCAGCACGATCAGCGTCCAGAAGCCGGCCCCGTTGATGTACAAAATCGCCAACAGCAGTGACAGCACCGCCGCCCCCGCGTTAAGCATATGCCCACCGGGCAGTTGGCGTGGCTTACCATCGACCTTACCGGCCAGCTTGCCAAAGGCGACCACCGAGCCAGTGAACGTTACCGCACCGATGAAGATACCCAATACCACTTCAATCTGCAGGAACATCAGTTCATCAGGGGCTTTGGTAGCCACCAGCGCAGCAAAGGCGGAAAACTGATCTAACGACGCCTCGGCGGCCCGCGCGGCCATGACTCGGCGACGCTCTAAATCAGCGCTCCAAGCCACAAACACCGCCGCTAAACCCACAAAACTATGTAGCGCCGCCACTAGCTGGGGCATTTCAGTCATTTCGACCTTGCCCGCCACGTAGGCACCAATACCCGCCCCAATCAGCATCATCGGGATCAGCCACCAGTAGCCGCCAATACCTGGACCAAGCGCAGTAAAGAACACCGCTATTGCCATGCCCACGATGCCGTACCACACGGCTCGCTTGGCTTTTTCCTGGTTGCTCAGACCGCCCAGCGACAGAATAAACAGCACGCTCGCCGCGATAGCCGCGGCAGATACGAATCCTTGCTCTAACATATCGTCTCTCCGCCGCTTAGGATTTTTGGAACATGGCCAGCATCCGGCGTGTCACCAGGAAGCCACCCACGATATTGATTGATGCGATAAGTACTGAGATTGCCGCCAGCACGCTAACCACAATGCTGCCGGAGCCAATCTGCAGAATCGCCCCCAAGATTATGATGCCTGAAATTGCATTGGTGACCGCCATTAGCGGTGTATGCAACGAGTGACTCACTTTCCAAATCACCTGGAAGCCGATAAAGCAGGCCAGCACAAACACAATAAAGTGCTGCATAAACGACGCTGGCGCCACTTGACCCAATAGCAGCATCAATACGCCACCGACAGCTAACAGGCCCACCTGGCGCGTGGTCTGTGCTTTAAAGTTGGCCAGCTCAGTGGCCTTTTTCTCTTCTGGCGTCGGCTCTTTCTCTTTTTTCTTCGGTTTTGATGCGCCAATCGCTTTTACTTTGGGCGGCGGCGGCGGGAAGGTAATTTCGCTCTGGTGAGTCACCGTGGCGCCACGAATCACGTCGTCATCCATATTATGATTGATCACGCCCTCTTTCTCGGGCGTCAGGTCAGTCAGCATATGGCGGATATTGGTGGCGTAAAGCAACGATGACTGCGTTGCCATGCGTGAGGGGAAATCGGTGTAGCCGATCACCACGACGCCGTTATCCGAGACCACGCGCTCATCGGGCTTGGTGAGATCGCAGTTGCCTCCCTTCTCAGCGGCAAGGTCAATAATTACCGAGCCCGGCTTCATGGCTGCGACCATGTCTTCAAGCCACAGCTTGGGCGCGGGACGGCCTGGAATCAGTGCCGTGGTGATCACAATATCTACATCCGGCGCCTGCTCGCGGAAACACTCAAGCTGCTTCTCGCGGAACTCAGGGCTCGAGGGCGAGGCATAGCCACCGCTTTCAGATCCATCCTGGCTATCCTCGAAATCGAGGAACAGGAACTCGGCGCCCATTGACTCGATCTGCTCGGAGACCTCGGGGCGTACGTCAAAAGCGCGTACAACAGCGCCCAAACTAGTGGCGGTACCGATGGCCGCCAATCCCGCTACGCCTGCGCCAATCACCAGCACTTTGGCGGGGGGCACTTTACCCGCCGCGGTTACCTGGCCGGTAAAGAAACGCCCGAAATTATTGCCCGCCTCAATTACTGCGCGGTAGCCGGCAATATTGGCCATCGAGGAGAGCGCGTCCATCTTCTGGGCCCGGGAGATACGCGGGACCATATCCATGGCAATAACAGTAGCGCCCTGGGCCTTACACTTCTCCAGCAGCGCTTCGTTTTGCGCTGGCCAGAAAAAAGAGATCAGTGTTTGACCTTCGCGCAGCCGCTCTGCTTCTTGCTCGGAGGGCTCGCGGACTTTAATGACCACCTCAGCGTCGCGCCAGAGCGCATCAGCCCCTTCCACCACGGTAACGCCCGCATCACGATAAGTGTCGTCATTAAAGCCCGCCGCTAGGCCGGCACCTGTTTCTACCAAACACTCATGGCCTAACTTTTGGATCTGCTTAGCGCTCTCAGGGGTTAACGCAACGCGCGCCTCCCCTTGAGCACTCTCCTTCGGAGCGCCTATCTTCATTCTTATTCTCTCCTTATCTCACTATTCCAGCGTCCTACCAAAGCGTTAAGCGCTGGCCGTTTAAGGGCGTAAAACCTCTCACCTTTTAGCAGTCTAGGATCTTACGGTGTGCCTGCCTGATACTATTCAACCTTTGATTCAACTGGGTTGTATAACGACAACATAAGTTAGTTTGTGTAGTGCCATCACTATGGATGGCTCCTCTCTTTTTGAGAATTAAACACTGTAGCAAATTCAGTCAGCACCTCATAAAGCCACGCATTAGCAGGCTCATTGGCATATAGACCATGCTGAATCAGTGTCATGTTTAGCGCCGGTAACTCCTTGGGCGGCTCTACCAAACGCACCGGTAGCATAGCGACGAACCGTTCAGCCATTTGGCGTGGAAGCGTCATGATCGCTTCTGTTAACGCCACTACCTGCGCTGCAGCGATGTAGTTAAGATTTTTAGAGATCACCCGGCGGGTTAAGCCATGCCGGACTAAGCAACTATCGATATTACTGGGCAATAGACCGCTGATATCGGCCAGTTCCACATGGAGCTCTTGAGAAAACTGAGCAATATCCAGTGTATTGCCTACTCGATTATTATGATTCGCCGCTAGGCAGACTAACTCTTCATCCATCCAAGGCGTCTGAATAACGCCGCTGGGTAGCGTACGTTGACTGTCCAGCCCTACCACCATATCCACATGGCGTTGCTCTAGCCCCTCGCTCAGCACATCGGGGGTGATGAGTTCAATGGAAAAACTGATCCCCGGTGCATAGGCCAGTAGCTGACTGAGAAAGGTCGGGTACATGACCTCTTCAAAATAATCCGTGGTCGCCAACGTAAAACGCCGCTTACTTTTGGCCGGTACAAACACCGCTGGCGGTGCTAGGCCTTCCCGTAGCAGTGCTAACGCCTGCTGTACCACAGGCTGCAGCGCCTGCGCCCGGAGGGTTGGCTGCATGCCATTTTCGGTACGGATAAACAGCGGATCTTCCAGTGCTTCACGCAGGCGTTTCAACGCATGGCTCAGGGCTGGCTGGCTTAAGTGCAGCTTTTCTGCCGCGCGAGTGACATGGCGCTCACGCATTAGCGCCTCAAATACCAATAGCAGGTTTAGGTCAAAATGGCGTAATGAGCGCATAAATACTCGTCATTCATAATACGAATGATTCAATTCTAAACATTCATTTAATTTATCACCAATTATTCCTTATTGTTTGCGCCAATCAGCGATTACCCGATACGTAAGGAGAAATACGACGGTGACCCACCCACTAACTCAAACGATGCCCAGCCTTTATGGCGATGTGATTTCTACTTTCATGGGCGTAGAGAAAGCAACGGATCCCAAGGCAACCGACGCCGACGTTGTGGTGAGTGGCGTTCCCTTTGACCTAGCGTGTTCTGGCCGTTCGGGCACCCGCATGGGCCCAAATGCCATTCGCCAAAGTACCGCGCATTTAATCTGGGAAGGCAAGCGCTGGCCCTGGAACTTCGCGCTAGAAGAGCGCCTTAAGGTGTGCGATGCAGGCAACGTTGATTACGCATACGGCGAACCGGAAAGTTTGATCGATAATTTGGAAAATCACGCTCACCGCTGGCTAAGCGCAGGCAAAAAAATGCTGACGCTGGGGGGCGACCACTACATTAGCCTGCCGCTGCTGCGCGCTCACGCCCGCGTTCACGGCCCGTTGGCGTTGATCCATTTTGATGCACACACTGACACCTACGAGCACGGCACGCGCTTCGACCACGGCACCATGTTCTACCATGCCCTCAAAGAGGGTTTGTTAGTGCCAGAACACTCGCTGCAAATTGGTATTCGCACCAGCTACGACCGCGACAACCACCCTTACGAGGTACTGGATGCGGACTGGGTTAACGACCATGGCCCTGCCGCCGTCCTGGAGCGTATTCGTGCCAAGGTGGGTCACCACCCGGCCTATATTAGCCTGGATATCGATGGCCTCGACCCAGCCTATGCCCCTGGCACCGGCACACCGGTGTGCGGCGGAATGTCCACCGATCTAATGTTGAAAGTGATGCGCGGCATGGTTGGCATGGAATTGGTCGGTATGGATCTGGTGGAAGTGAACCCTGCCTATGATCACGGCGACATCACGTCGCTTGCCGCCGCGACGCTGGGTTTAGAGTTCTTATATACCCTGGCGGCATCTAAGCGCGTTTGAGGACTTAGCCCCCGCCATCTCTTGCCTTGAGGCATTGAGAAGGCGGGGGCAAAACAGGCTACCCTTGAGAGGCCGCCAGCGCTTGATCAATATCCGCCAGCAGATCGTCGATATGTTCAATGCCTATCGACAGACGCGCCATATCCGGCGTAACGCCAGCCGCTTTTAGTTCGTCTGCGTTCAGTTGACGGTGCGTGGTAGAGGCGGGAATGGAAGAGCAGCTCTTGGCATCACCGATATTCACCAGCCGCAGAATCAGCGCTAATGCATCGTAGAACCGTTCACCAGCGGCCTGCCCACCTTCAATACCAAAGCTAAGAATTCCCGAGGCATGGCCCTGCATATAGTGCTGCGCCAGCGCATGATCGGGATGACTTTCCAAGCCTGCGTAATGCACCCAGGTGACTAACGGATGGTTTTCCAGATGCTTGGCAACGGCTAAGGCGTTGGCGCAGATACGCTCGATGCGCAGTGACAACGTTTCCAACCCCTGTAGAAGGTTCCAAGCCGCTTGGGCAGAGAGCGCCGCTCCCATGTTGCGTAGCGGCACTACGCGGGCACGGGCAATAAATGCCGCATCACCCACATCGCGGGTATAGCTCACACCGTGGTACGAAACGTCAGGCTCGTTAAGCAGCGGGAAACGATTGGCATGCTCAGCCCAGGGAAAGGTGCCCGAATCAACAATCACACCACCCACCGTGGTGCCGTGGCCACCGATATACTTCGTGGCAGAGTGAACGACAATATCCGCGCCGTGCTCAATCGGCCGACATAAGAACGGCGTTGCCGTAGTGTTATCGACAATCACCGGCACCCCATGACGATGCGCCGCGTCGGCCAGCTTTGTTAGGTCGACCACTCCCCCCGAGGGGTTACCAATACTTTCGCAGAAAACCGCTTTGGTACGCTCATCAATCAGCGCTTCAATGCCGTCAATATCGTCTTTATCGGCAAAACGTACCTGGATGCCTTGGCGTGGCAAGGTATGCGCAAACAGATTGTAGGTACCGCCATATAGCTCACTAATCGAGACAATATTATCGCCCGCTTCGGCAATGGTCTGGATCGCATAGGTAATCGCCGCCATGCCAGAGGCCACCGCCAACCCGGCGATCCCGCCTTCCAGTGCGGCTACCCGCTGCTCCAACACAGCACAAGTGGGGTTCATAATGCGCGAGTAAATGTTTCCTTCCACTTTAAGATCAAACAGATCCGCCGCATGCTGCGCATTATCGAAGGAAAACGACGTGGTTTGGTGAATCGGCACCGCCACAGCGTTTTGTGAATCAGGCGAATAGCCATGGTGAAGAGCTATGGTTTCTGGCTTCATGAGAACGGCTCGCTGTCTTGTTATTAAGGGTCGCAATTAATCCTAAACAAGCGCCGCACGGAAGGCCAACTATCGTTCGTCCTACGAGGCCAAACACGTTTACCAATCCACCCACTGTGCGCCACGGCGACGACCACCGCGAGAGCCAAGGTGAGCACCAGCTGTTCGCGCCGGGGCTCCAGGCCGATGGCTTGGAGCCCTTATGCTTTTAAACAATTTGCCGCACTTAATCGCCAAACATCCCAAACATATTCAACAAGTAGAGAATGGCGAAGCCGAAATAAAAGAGCCCGGCAAGCCCCATGATCACCGTCGCGGCAATGCCTGGACGCAGGCTACTTGGCAACCGTGATCGATTCACATAGAGTGCAGTCAGCGCGATAAACGGCGTGTGGGCGGCGGCGATGATACCCGAGACCGACATTACCTGGACGGGATCACTGAACAGCATCAGAATGATCACCGGCACCAACCCGGTCACCGTAATGATGTATAGACGCTTAAGCCAGCGACGTTCAAACAGCGGCCAGGGTAACTTTCGATCAAGGGCGTCCAGGCTCTTAAGCAAAGCACCGGCGCCCTGATCGTTGCGCTGACTTCGAGTAAGTATCAGGGTCATATCAGCGAAACTACGCCCCCAACCATCTTGATTTGCCAGGATACTGCCACCTAGAGCAATCACAATGGCCGTCAACAGCAGATACCTGCCGAACTCGCCCCATACGTCCGAAAAAATGCTAGTCAAATCGACCGCCACTTCTGGCCCCTCGGGCATGATCCCCTCGGGGGCAAGTAGCTCGGCGCCCAGTACCAAAAACGAGAAAATCACTACTAGACCGCCCACTACCCCCAGCGCGGCAGTTTTCGTCATCACCCGTATCCACCCTTGCGCGTTAGCAAGGCGGGTGTCCATCGCCTCGCTCTCCGTACCCTGAAGCTCGTTGCGCGATGCTTCCGGCACTTCATCGTCGGGTTCACGCCCTTGCAAACCACCGCCAAAACCGCGGGTGGCGGTCCAGTAGCCGAACCAAACAATGCCCATGGAGCCAGCAAGTATCGTACCCACCCATGGCAGGACCACATACAGGTCCAGGTTATCCGGCACCCCAGGCATCAAACCTTGGGCTACCTTCTGCGGAGCCGGAAAGACAATGGCCGCCGTGACAATGGCCATGACCATCAGAGCCAACGCCATTAATCGGCTAAAGGACTCGATCAGAGAATAACGACCTGTGGCGGTGAAAAGCGTAGAAAAAACCACCATCCCGATGGCGTAGAGCGTATTAGATCCAGGAAGGAATTCGCCCAACGCACTACCCACTACGGCGGCTAGCCCGGCGATGCCTATCCCCGCGGCAAGCAGCTGAGGTACAAAAATCACCCAAACCGCCCAGTCCCGCGGCCCTCCCAGGCTGTGCATGCCCTCCAGCATGGTGTGCCCGCTGACGATTGAATAGCGCGCCATTTCACGAATCATGACCCACATAAACAGCACTACGACGAGCAGGATCCAGAGCAGCTGGTATTCGTAGGCAGACGCTACGCGTGGGGTAAAGAGTATCGACCCCGTACCTACGGCAGAAAGCATCCACAGCAGGCCGGGACCATACCATTTAAAACGACCGCGACCTTGAGGGGGTGAAGGCACCTTGTCACGAAAATGCGTTTCTAGCTCATGGTTCGTCCTTGCCACGTTACCTCCTTATTTAAGCCAGTAGGGACTAACCAAGGTAGCAGACAATAAGCATTCTTTTGGAACGAGGCACCACTAGGCAGGGTGTTCAGCGGCTTAGAGCGACCAGACTTGTAAGCATTGCCCAGCAGAGGGTTAATTTACGATGCTTTTATACTGATGCCATAGCGTCGCGGCCACTGAAAGCGTGGACGTTAAACTCACCGGGAGCAGCGCGCTGGGAACCCAGCGTCTCCAGGGCATGGCTCATATCTGACCGGCCAGCTTCCCACCGTTCAGCTAGGGAGGGGCGCGAGAAATCGAAGGCTCGCATCTCGGTATCGTGCGGCACACCAGCGTGGCTAAGCATGAGCAGCGTGATCGCTTTCTCGGCTTTTGCTCCCTCCGCCAAGGCTGATGCCAAGGCGGGGTCTCCGCGTTGCTGTTCCGGCACTTGGCTACCTAGTAGCCGCAGTTGGCGGCGCAATTCATGGCGTTGACGAAAGTGCTGCAATGCTCTCCAACTCTGGCTCGAAAGGAGCAGTTCCAATTGCCGGTCCATCGACTGCCCAACGGTCCTAAACTCGGGGCCAAGGCGCCGGAATAGATCTATTGCAATGCATAGCCGTTCGTCCGACGTCGGCTCATCCAAAGCAGCTTCGAGTGGAAGATTCGAGGTCATGCCCCCGTCCACCACTAATCGACCATCGACCCGGGTCGGCGGAAAAAAGGGGATAAATCCACAGCTCGCCAGCAAATGGTCAATCGTGATGGGCGACTTGGCACTGTCAAAACGTATCTCCTCACCGCTATTCGCATCCACGGCGATGATCACCAGCCTTATCTCGCCGTTGTTCAATCGCTTAAAGTCGACCAGCCGTTTTAAGCGTTCACGCAAGGGAGCGAGATCGTAGAGACCGGCATCTGAGGGCATTCCCGGAAACATCGATAGGAAGCCTGGAAACCGTACGCGATAGAAAGCAGGACTCCCAAGTAGCAGGCTTTGTAGCGCACGCCTGCGCTTACCGTTCCAGGTTGTAGACCAAGCAGGCCTAAACGTCCAGGCACCATCTTGGGCAGCAGTCTCCCAAAAACTGCGAAGAACACTGATACGTTTCTCAGGTGGGTTACCAGCAATCAGGGCCGCATTGACCGCACCGGCAGAGACAGCGAAAACCTGATCAGGGTGAAAACCTCGTTCATGTATCGTCTCATAAGCGCCGCCTTGGTAAGCGCCGAGAGCATTTCCTCCGGCCAGGATGAGAATGTTTTGCTCAGCCATGCGCTCTCCTTATCCACCCCGCACCTTCTCCCCTGCCGTAAGGCAAAACCCGGTTTATTGATTCAAAACACCATCGTATTTTTCATAATCAAAAACCGGTAGCTCTTTGGCATCCTCTCTGGAGTAAGGAAGTAGATAGTGAGAGTCACCAGGGCGCCAGCCTTCGCTATAACCATAAAAGGGATACGCACGAGGACCGCCTTTTCCATTTTCGACATTCGAGGGGTTAATAATAATAGCCTGCATAATACCCTCGATTGAAAACAGCGCATCGGTAATATATCCAAACCCTTTGCCTCCCTTCAGGCTGGCATAATCATCAAGAATGTCCGATATCTTCCATGTTCGCGGCCCTGTCGCAACATCCTCTTCTATCGTGCTAACACGCTCCATTTCCTGTTTATAAATGTAGGCCTCATTGATCGTTACATTGGTAAAAAGGTCGTATTCTTCCACGTTATCTTGTTGAACGGGGGCTTGAATGCCATCTTCAACAAATTCGACCTCATCCCAAGGGATAGCAACATGTCGATCACCGCTGTCCCACATCCCTCCTATTTCAGCTATAACAGCTACCACTTGGTTCTCTTGATCAAGAACGATATTTTCCATTTCTCCTATTTCATTTTCTTGAGGAGAAAACACTTTTGCTTCTAATAGTTGCTCGGCGCGAAATCCACCCTGTTCGTACAGCGCACTATAATTCCATTCATCAAGGGACCGAAGCTCTTGAGCTTCGCTTAAATTAGTTTGATCAGCCTGTGTATTGGCCTGTATCTCTTCGTCTGACGCATGGCTTTGCATAGATATTAAAGAAGTGATCATGAATATTGTTGTGAGAGGCAATATATTATGGTGCAGTCTCATTTTACTTCCCTCTTTTAACTCTCCATACTTAAGGCCGGTTTCTTTATTGCATTCTGCGTAGTAGCAGCACATGCGTTAAGAAACCGGCCTAAAAGGTTAGCGATAATCGCTAAAGCACTTAACGATTAGTCGTCTAATAATCCGTCATACCTGTCGTAGTCGAAGTCATCCATTTCGCCTACTTCATCTTCACCGTATTGCAAGTAGTAAGAGGTTTGGCCTGGATCCCAGCCATAGCCATACCCATAGTAGGGGTAACCATACGGTCCAGCACCATAACTATTATCTGGCTCTACAATGATGGCTTGTACCTCACCCTCGCGTGAGAAGAGGATATTATCCACATAACCATAACCAACGCCTTCCCCGACCGTTGCATAGTCATTAAGCACGTCAGTGAGCTTCCAAACCCCCGAACCGGTTTCAACGTCATCATCTACTTGTTGGGTCCGGCTGAGGTCATTTTGGGTAATATATTCATCAGAAGCGAAAAGCCCATAATCCTCGGCGTTTTCTTCTGTTACAGGTACCCTAACGCCATCTTCATGTATCTCAACTTCATCCCAAGGAACCAAGACATGCGTATCGCCAATATCCCAGAAACCACCTACCTGGGCGATAATAGCGGCAATCTTATTGTCTTGGGTAACTAATACGTTTTCGACGCTACCGATTTCTTCTTCGTCCTCACCAAAGACTTCGGCATCCATTAAATTGTCAGCTCTTATACCGCCCTGTTCATAGACCTCCTCATAATCCCAATCACTTAAAGGACGTATCTCCTCTTGGGCCTGAGCTTGCAACGCGGCAGCAGTAGCAGTAAGCGCTAATGTAGTAACACAAACATTCCGTTTGATTGACATTTCGTATCTCCCGTCCGCCTGTTGGTGTAACTGCAAGTTAGAAAAGATACTTTCTCCTGTAAAGGGAGGTATTGTAGCTAAAGAAAAGCGATTCGACTCGTCATTAGCAACTAATTTACAGCGTAAATGCATGAAATAGATGGCTTTCTACGATGGAGAAGGAATTTAAGAAACTCCACTTACTATCATTTCCCTCATTCAAATAACTACTATTTAAAAAAAATTAATAACTTATTTATAAGTAGCTTATAACCTAAAAACGAAGCATAACTATAAATAAATAGGCACTGTTAATATTTATCAATTTAGCTCCTCGGGCGACATGTACATCTTAGGTTGAATGGCTATATTGTTTTATTAAAGGGCCATATTTGAAGGGCTATGTTTGAAATATACGACAATGGGCCTAGCGCATACCAAGATAGCAATACACGTACGCATCACGGTGTAAGGTAGTCAACATTATGCAACATAGAGCTTTTCGATTTCTAAGGTGGTGGTTGCTTGTTCCGATCATCATAGTGGCGCTTATTATCGCGGCTGTAGAACTGATGTCGTGGAATTTTTTAAAACCTGCTATCACCGAACGAATTGAGGAAGCAACCGGGCGTACGGTGGCTATCCACGGTGATGTAGAGATTAGCTTATTTCCTCAACCGCAGCTGTCACTTCATGAGTTTGAACTCGACAACCCTGAATGGGCCGAGTCACCGCACATGCTTGAAGCACAGCGGATCAGCATTACGCCATCGCTTGGCGATTTGCTGCAAGGGGACATGGTACTAGAGGACATTGCGGTTACCGGTTCGACCCTGAACTTGGAACAGCGCGCCGAGGGATCAAGTAACTGGACGCTTGGTGACGACGAACAAACCAACCAACAAACACAAGCCGAGGAAAGTAACGCCTCACCTGTCGATTTCCGTAACCTCTCAGTGTCTGAATCAGAAGTGCGTTACTGGCCCGCGGAGACTCAAACCCCACTCGACATCGCCATTTCATCTCTCCAGTTGCAAGCGGATGACGAAGCACTGCATACCCAGGCGACACTCACATTTCAGCAGAAAGAGTTCGAGCTGGAAGCACAAACGGATCCCATCGCCACCTTCCTCGATGATGCCCAGGCATTCGAGGGCGATGCGTCCCTCAGCTCGGGAGATAGCCTACTCTCAAGCACTTTCGAGCTTCCCCAAGCGCCAGCATTCGATCATTTTAAAGCGAGCAGCGAGTTAAGCCTTAATAATCTTGCCGAATGGTCACAATGGCTGGAATTACCTCAGGTCGAGCTGGAAGGCCTTGAAATTGCGGCACAGCTGGAACGCCAAGGCAGTGAATGGCGCTTATTCGACATCGATACCGCCGTCGCCAACAGCCAGGTAAGCGGGGAACTGACGATGGATACCGCGGGTGAAACGCCGAGGCTTAGCGGCCAGTTGAACTCGTCACAACTTGATGTGGCAGCATTGCGCGCGGCCGTGCCTGAGTCGGAGGAAGAAAGGGGATTTTCCTTGCCCGTGTTACCCGATTGGCGCGGAGAAGTTGCTCTCTCTATTGACCGTTTGATACTGAAAGAAGCACGGCTACAAAATATCCAAACTCAGCTGCAGCTTGCCGAACATTCGGCTGTGCTTGCCCCCCTGACCTTTGATATCGCAAATAGCCATGTCGAGGCAGAGATCAACCTGACCAGTAGCCCTGAAAGGGTTACCGCAGGCGCGCAAATCAGCCTGCAAGATTTGGATATGACAGAACTGAGTAGCGACCTGCCCGCTGGCGCCACGCTGGACGCCGACCTTGCCCTTGAGCTTCAGTCACTCGAACAACGCCCGACGTTCGAGTTCGATACGCTGCTTGCCCACCTGCGTATCGACAATGCTCGCTTTGCTTATCGCAATGCCGAGACCGAAAGTGACCTGCAGGGAACGCTTGAAACCGACGGAGAAGCAGAGCCGCCGGGCCTGCTTTTCAATGTGAATGGCAGTTTTCGTGACAAGTCACTGACATTGCAAGCCAGTGGGGCTCCGCTGCCCCGCCTAGTCGACTTGGAGGATATTTCTTTACAACAAGATTACCCCCTTGATATTGAGGCAACCTCAACCGGCTTGTTCGTTCAGGCGGATACCACCTTGGCTTCTGTTTTAGCACCGCAGACCTTTGAAGCGGATATGCTTCTGGATGCGGACGACGGGCGTGCTCTCGAAGCCTGGATTGGCTCGGTGTTGCCCCCTTTGCCTAACTTTCGACTCGCAGGCCGCTTGAACCGCGACCATCAACAGTGGAACGCCACCGGGCTTGAAGGCGAAATAGGCTCGACCAATGTCACCGGCCGACTAGAGGTACTCACTACGGAGCACCCGGTAGTGGATATCGTCGTCAATGCCGGACGTATCTATCTTTCCGAACTGATCGCCGCTGCGAACCGAGAGCCCGACGATGAAGCCCAGGACGTCTCCCTTTTGGCACCGTTACGCAGTTTCGATGGGCAGCTTAATCTACAGGCGGATGCGCTGGTGCTGCCTAACGACTTGGTGTTACCCGAATTCGCGCTAGCAGCAGAGCTTGAGGACGGCAGGCTACAAGCGGAGCCAATCCAGTTTCGCCTGGGTGAAGGCTCACTTACCGCTAACCTCGCACTGGATGCGACACAAACACCGGCCTCCGGTCAGTTGGACGTTGATGTGAACGACCTTTCACTGGCCAGGCTGGGCGACACCTTTAGCCCTATCGAAGACCGGCTGGGCAGAGTATCCGGCGAACTCCACCTGGAAATGCGCGGAACGCTCCCAAGCGACAGACGCGATGATCTGCTGTTACCGTTCATCGGCCAACTTGCTTTCGAACCTTCAGAGCTGCGTTTCAGCGACCCCCAAGCCGGTACCGACCTGACACTGACTATGGAGACCCAAGGTACCGACACAGCGTCGCAAACGTTTCACATGCGAGGGGAAGGCCGCTACGATGGCGCACCAGCCTTCTTTAATTTGCAAGGCGACCCCCTACTGAATGCTCGCGACCCGAATCGCTCTTACGCGGTGGATCTCGACGCAGATATCGTCGACACGACTATTAGTTTAAGGGGCACGCTTCAGCGCCCCCTGGCGCTGGAAGGGTTGAACCTTTCCCTCGCTATTGAAGGGCCGAACCCGCAACGCCTGAGCCGTCTGCTAGGCATTGCGCTACCGGAGCTTCCCGCCTACTCGGTATCGGGAGAGCTGGATCTAGAAGGCCAGCGCTGGGTCTTTACCGAGATACAAGGACGCATCGGTGATAGTGATCTCAATGGGCGCTTAACACTCAATACCAATGTCAGCCCTCTTCACGTGAGTGGCGAGCTTAGCTCCACACATCTGGATATTGCAGACCTGGGTTTCCTTGCCGGGGCTACGCCAGAGGAGATCGACAATAACGACCGTTTCGTATTGCCCGACACCGAGATAATCACCGATGCATGGCAAGGTATATCGGCTGATGTTAGCTATCAGGGCGATTCTGTGCGGGCGGGCGATGTTCCATTGAGCAACGTGGAGATCGATTTTGTTCTTGAAGATGGGCGCGGACAGTTTGACCCCGTAAGCTTCGGCTTCGGCGAAGGAAGTGTTGATCTCACACTCGATTTGGATTCCACCACCAATCCTCCCAGCGGCACGATGCAGGTGGAAGTACAGAGAGTCGATCTCGACGATGCATTACGCAACTGGGATCTGGCGGACGACAGCGTGGGCATCATCGGGGGGCGCGGCAAACTTTGGGTAGAAGGTTCTTCGATTGCAGCGCTTTTGGCCTCCGCAGATGGCGGCGTGGTCCTGCTGATGACCGGCGGAAGACTCGACGCCTTGCTTGTGGAGATGGCGGGGCTCGATGCCGGCCAGACGTTTCTGAGTTGGGCACGAGGACGCGACCCAATCCCCATTGATTGCGCTTACGCTGATCTACAGGTAAGAGACGGTATTACCCAACTGGACACGTTCTTGGTAGACACCGGCGACACCACGTTCACCGCGGGTGGCCAAGTGGACTTGAATACGGAACGCCTAGACGTCAGTATCATCGCCCACCCCCACGACCCCAGCCTCTTTGTAGGTCGCTCGCCGCTTCACCTGGGCGGCACCTTTGCTAATATCGAAACGGGCGTACATCGTGAAGAGCTTATAATGCGTGCAGGCGCAAGCGCGGCACTTGGCGCCCTTGCCGGTCCGCTCACTGCTCTTTTGCCGCTAGTAGATGTGGGCGCAGGCCCCGACATGGAACACTGCCAAGGCTTGATCAGTCGATCTCGCGAGGCCATACAAGAGGGAGATGCCGAATAATGTGTCAACGCCACGGGTACAATCGTTGGATAGTAGGCGGCCTGCTCTTAATCACATTGCTGGTCGGCTGTGCCGGCTCGCCGGTTAATGAATCCGCAAGGCTCGAGCAACAAGATTCACTCGAAGCGGTTCAGATCAAAGCTCAACTTCTCGAGGCCCCAGATTTGGCCGGCTCGGCCATTGACGTGGATTTGGACGGCAACCGAGCCATTCTGAATGGTTTTGTTGAAACCTCGCAGCAGCGCGACCGGGCTGAAGCGATCGCCCAAGACCATGATCAGGTGAAAACGGTGGAAAACAACATCACCGTTAAATAAACATCACCGCCAAATAGCAATGGCTAATTTAAAGCTTACTGCATGGAGATCATGGATGAACCAGCCGTTACAAAGTCTTCAACAATTGCTCGAACGAGTGGGTGAATTGACACGACACAACGATCAGGTCTCGATCGGGATGGTCGTTGAGTCAATTGGCAGCCGTTCTTTCGGCCCCCTGCTAATGCTTATCGGCATCACGCTCTTTTCACCATTGAGTGGCGTGCCAGGCATGTCAATATTTATGGCGTCGTTCGTATTGCTGGTAGCGGTACAGATGTTGTTCGGACGAAAGCAATTCTGGCTGCCACATTACATCCTCAACCGCTCGGTTGAGCACGGCAAGCTGCAAAAGGTGCTGGATTGGCTCAACAAACCTGCACGTGGTATAGACCGGGTGCTCAAGCCGCGGCTAACCTTTCTAGTGCGAAATGGTGGTAGCTATGCGATTGCCGCAATCTGTGTTGTCGTCGGTCTATTTATGCCATTCATGGAACTGGTGCCGTTTTCATCCTCGGCTGCTGGGCTGGCATTACTGGCGCTAGGCCTTTCACTCGTTGTGCATGACGGGGTGCTGGTCCTGCTGGCGCTTGTGATATTCGGCGCAACGTTCACGCTTATCGTTATTAACCTACTGTGAGCTGCTTCTACCCATCTGCATCCCTCCCTATGAGCTAGTTTCTGGTCCCGAATTCTATGCCTATCTAAACGGCAGGTTGCCACAGTAATGGCTCCGATCACACCGAACATAACCTGATTGCAATACTGGTAGAGCCTCGTAGCCGTTTACAGATGGTTTACAGCTTAATTGCTAACTGTAACGAACTCGACTAGGTTGGTATAAACGTAGGGTCGGTAAGAACTCTCAACGCTGGCTTACTCAATTGCCTCTGAACAACGCTGGCTGCGGCTCAGTTCATCTGACACGCCTCATTATCGGCGCAGTCAGCCTGGGTTAACCAGCCAAGGAGAACATCGAATGTCGATAACATCAGAAAAGCAATTACCCGAAGCTGTCGCTGCCTGGCGTGATCCAGAAATGGACTCGGTTAAAGGAACCGAGACCCCCAAGGATCCAAACAAGGGTTATATCGCCCTTCTTGGCTGGAGCGTTAATGCGATCAAGGCTGCACAAAAGTTTGACCGTCGCTATGTCGTTGTTGCTCCAGAATGGGCAGAAGATTTCTGCACTGCCAACAACATACCTTTTATATCCTGGGATTTTATCCGCTTGAATGATCGGTCCATCGAGATTGCGCAAAGATTGAAGGCGGAAGGCGTTGATGTAGCGATACCCCTGTTCGAAGAAACAGTGGAATGGTCGGGCGCTATCAACTCGGTTCTCATGGATAGCCCGCGTATGTATGGGCAGTCCATACTGTTTCGTGACAAAGCACTAATGAAACGCCGCGCTCAGCTGGGTGGTATTCGCGTCGGGATCTTCGAAGAAGCACATGAGAAAGAAGACATCGTTCGCTTTATGAAACGCGTCAACCAAACGTTGCTCAAGCTCGATGGCGACCCGGACGACCCGATTCACGTCAAGGCATTCGACAAGGCCGGTTGCCTCGGCCACCGCATGATCCGCACCATAGAAGAAATCGATAACATTCCGGACGAAGAATACCCGCTGCTGATGGAAAGTCACTTGAGTGGCTGGGAATTCGCGGTTGAAGCCTGGATCCATGATGGCAAAATCCAGTTCCTGAATATTTCAGAATACGTCACGTTGGGTTATTCGGTATTCGTGCCTGCGACGGCTGAGCTTGAGAGCTGGCGTAACGCGATCACCAAGCAAATCGAGTTATTGATCAAGACGTTTGATATCCAGTTCGGCTTAATTCACCCCGAGTACTTTGTCACGGCGGATGGCGAAATGTACTTTGGCGAAGTGGCCTACCGCCCACCCGGTTTCAAAGCGTTTGAGCTGATTGAACGGGCTTATGGGTTCAATGCCTACCAAGCTTCAATGTTGGTGTTCGATCCGAAAAGCACCAAAGAGGAAGTAGCAGCATTCTTCCCCAAAGAAGTGGTCGATGCGAAAGGCTATGCGGGTTGCTTTGGTGTATACCCGCGCCGTCGTGTTGTCAGCAAACTGGAAATGCCTCCAGAATGCGTGGATCACCCCTATTTTGAATCACATGAATTGGTCGCGCCGGCAGAAGAAACGGTTCCTGATCGGTCGGCCTTCGGGACGCATTGGGGGCTGGTCTTCTTCTTCGGTGATGACCCCATCAAGATGCGGGACCTGCTGAAAGCGCAAGAGGATTTGGATTTCTACGTTTAAGCTTATGTGAAACCAAAAATCTTGTAACACAGTACGTTTCATTAGGGGCGCCCTGTCATCATCTGAGATACTTAACCTCAAGATGCTGACAGAGGCGCCTTTTCTTATTTGACAACCATCGCTCTGTCAGCCAAGTGACGTTGCCTTAATTGACTGTTGAGAAATGCGATGCGTCTACCTTTTCTTAGGCACCTAGTGTTCATGCTCCCCCTTATACTGCTGGCTGGCTGCGAGGAGACACCAACTGGGCGCTCCCAACTGGCGCTGGTACCCGAGAACCTGATGGGCCAGATGGGCGAGGACGCTTTCGACCAGATGCGTCGTCACCAGCCAGTATCGAATGATGCGGCCATCAATCAACGAGTACAGTGCGTAGCCCAGGCGATAGTGACCGCCGCCGAGGCAAGCTACCCGGCCGTCAGCCTGCCCAGCGTATGGGAAGTAGTCGTCTTTGACGATTCTTCACCCAATGCCTTCGCCCTGCCTGGGGGCCGCATCGGTGTGCATACCGGCCTGCTGCGGGTAGCTGAGACACCGGCCCAACTGGCGGCAGTGATCGGCCACGAAGTCGGCCATGTATTGGCTGAGCATGGCAATGAGCGACTTACCCAGCAACTCGGCATTAAGGCCGTGCTATTGTTGGTCGGTTTTTTTGGGGAAGGTGATTTAGGGCACCAACAGTTGATGCAGGCCTTGGGCCTCGGCGCTCAGCTCGGCATCAGCCTACCGTTCAGCCGCACCCACGAAGAGGAGGCCGACCTAATGGGTTTGGCGATCATGGCGCGGGCAGGTTTCGACCCGCAACAAAGCGTGGCACTGTGGCGCAATATGGCAGCCGCCGGTGGTGGTCAGCCCCCTGAGTTTCTCTCTACTCACCCCGCCCACGGGTCGCGCATCGAGGCATTGCAGCAGGCGATGGAAGAAGCCATGTCGACCTACCGTACCGTCACACCGGCTGTCTGTTCCTGGTAGAGCATTATCAGCGCCCCTGCCACTAAAAGAGTAGGTTATGTTTTATGCTAAAAGTTGCCATATTGGTTGATGTTCAAAACGTGTATTACACCGTACGCGGAGCCTACGGCAGAAACTTTGATTACAATAAGTTTTGGGCTCAAGCAACCGCAAATAGAGAAGTGGTGAAAGCGTTTTGCTATGCCATTGATAGAGGTGACCAAAAGCAGCGAGAGTTTCAAAACATCCTCAGAGCGATTGGCTTTGATGTGAAGCTAAAACCTTTTATTCAACGATCTGATGGTTCCGCAAAAGGCGATTGGGATGTTGGCATCGCTCTTGATGCCATAGAGTACGCTGAGCAGGCAGATGTGATAGTGCTGGTCTCGGGCGATGGAGACTTCGATCTTCTCGTTAATAAAATTCGTGTTAAATATGGAAAAGAAGTTGAAGTTTATGGCGTTCCTCAATTTACAGCCGCGTCACTAATGAATGAAGCCAGTGAGTTTTTAGCGATTGATGAGAACTTTTTATTGGGTTAAGTTTTCTCTTATATTATTAATCTTCCAGCATCGCTACTAATAGTAAATAAAATACTTATGTATATTTTTATTTCCTTAAGTTATTCCTAAAACCTAACGGAAGTGAGAAAAGGCTGCTTTCGTTTATTTAACGTTTACTAAGGTTTCTAAGTTCCGCCAATGCAGCCGCACGGCACTATACTTTAGTCGTTCATTTCTTCATTTTTGCCCATACCGAACCTGCATAGGCTATGCAAAGAAGCATGCTGACAGTTAAATATTCTCACGCTCTGGCCAGCCAATCTTTATTAATAACTGTCACGGTATGCTCTTATGCCCTATGTCCACGATACGCTTACACGACTTCAGAAAAGTAGTCCTGCACAGTCAGAGTTTTACCAAGCCATCGAAGAAGTGCTCGAATGCCTACGCCCACTGTTCGAACAGACTTCTCATTACCATCAACACAGCATCATTGAGCGAATCGTTGAGCCTGAACGACAAATCATGTTCCGGATAAGCTGGGTAGATGATGCCGGACGCGTACGAGTCAATAAAGGCTATCGCGTACAGTTCAACTCAGCTCTTGGCCCTTACAAGGGCGGCTTACGGTTTCACCCCAGCGTTACGTCAGGCACGATAAAATTTCTCGGCTTCGAGCAGATTTTCAAAAATGCGCTAACTGGTTTGCCTATTGGCGGTGGTAAAGGCGGCTCCGATTTTGACCCAAAGGGCAAATCCGATAACGAGATCATGCGTTTTTGCCAAGCCTTCATGAGCGAACTGTACCGCCATATTGGCCCGAACTGCGATGTGCCTGCAGGTGATATTGGCGTCGGTACGCGTGAAATTGGCTATCTCTTTGGCCAGTACAAGCGGCTCACCGGCCACTATGAAGGCGTGCTAACAGGCAAAGGGCTTACCTGGGGAGGCTCGCTTGGCCGTAAAGAAGCCACCGGTTACGGTGCGGTCTACTTCGCACAAAATATGTTGGCTGACCGTGGAGAAAACATTCGTGACAAGACCTGCCTCGTTTCTGGCGCTGGTAATGTTTCGATCTACACCATTGAGAAACTCTACGAACTGGGAGCCAAACCGGTCACCTGCAGCGACTCACAAGGCACCATCCATGATAAAAATGGTATTGATTTAGGCTTACTTAAGCAGCTCAAAGAAGTGCAACGTACCTCTCTTGAAGCCTACTTAAGCGAACATCCTGATGCGCACTATATTTCATCGCGTGATTACCCCCAGGGCGGGCATGCCGTATGGCGTATTCAAGCCGATGCAGCCTTCCCTTGCGCAACACAGAATGAGCTGACCGAGAGCGATGCAGAAATCCTGCTTGCTAACGGCGTAACGTGTATTAGTGAAGGGGCCAACATGCCCTCCACAAAAGAAGCCGTCGATCTTTTCTTAAAGGCAAAGGTTGCCTATGGGCCGGGTAAGGCCGCCAATGCTGGTGGCGTCGCTACCAGCCAGCTAGAAATGGCGCAAAACAGCAGCATGGAGCAATGGCCGCTGGAAAAGGTCGATGAGAAGCTGAAGCAGATTATGGCTAATATTCACAGGCAGTGTGCAGACACAGCCGCCGAGTTTGGCGATGCGACAAACCTAGTGCTAGGGGCTAATATTGCAGGTTTCAGAAAGGTCGCGGATGCCATGATTGAGCAGGGCGTCACCTGATCGTCTTTATTATTTAAATCACTTATACTGCAAAGAGTATGCAGTCCTTTCTTTATTAAGGAAGGGCTGTTTTTTATTGGCCTAAATGGATTGCTTTCCAAATAAAGTAAATAGGCTAAGGAGAGTAGATATGAAACAACGTACTCCTATTATCATTAACCGTCTTGATGCCGAGCGTCTCCAGCGCTTGATTGATAATGCCTCTGATAAAGACATGCCTGTAGCTCAGCTACTTGAGGAAGAATTGTTGCGAGGAGAAGTCTGCGATCCAGAAGATATTCCGGATGACGTGGTCAGCATGAATAGCCAGGTCCGCTTCACCGACCTCACGCGTGGACTTAAGATGATTCGTACCCTGGTCTATCCTCATTCCATGGATAGCGTCGCGGATGGCATTTCGGTCATGGCGCCCATTGGCGCCGCACTCATCGGTCTCAAAGTCGGCGACACCATCGAATGGCCGCTTCCTAACAATACCGAAGCACGCCTGCGTATCGATGCCATTTATTGGCAACCCGAACGCGAAAAGCAATACCACAGGTAGCGGAAGCGGACGCCACAGAGAGCTAGCGTTACAGAAAGCGTGCTGACTCAGCTAGCTCCTGAAGTTATGGATTTATAAAAATTGCCGGTATCGAATGCCTCTCTCAATAGTTAAAGGTTAGCCAATCTTTAACACCGGCTTGACCGTCGTTCCATCCTTCGAATCTTGAAAGGCTTGATTGATCTGGTCCGCCGGGTAGAACTTGACCAGTTTATCGAAGGGAAAGCGTCCCTCTTTGTAGTAAGCCACTAGTTGCGGTATGAAGACACGCGGTACCGAGTCACCCTCAATGACACCAATCATCGACTTACCCTCAGCCATCAAGTCGTGGTGCACATCCAGCGTGACCTCCGGGGTAACACCGACAATTGCCGAGACACCCAGGGGGCGTAACGCCTGCAGCGATTGACGTACCACAAGGGGCGCACCGGTGGTCTCCACAGCATACTCACTGCCGCCGCCGGTAATCTCGTGCACGCGATCGACCGTTTCTTCCTGCTTGCCATTAACGGTGTGAGTAGCCCCTAACTCACGAGCAAGCGCCAAACGATCATCGTTAATGTCGACTGCGATGATGCGCTGACAACCAATGATCTTAGCTGCCATGACCGCGGAAAGCCCCACCGCACCACAGCCATACACTACTATCGAGCTACCAAACTCAGGTTTAAGACGGTTGAGCACCGTTCCCGCCCCCGTTTGTATACCGCAACCTAATGGGCCGAGCAGCGCCAGCTCTACCTCGGGATCGACTTTTACTGCGTTACGCGCACTTACTACGGCGTGGGAGGCAAACGAAGATTGGCCGAAGAAAGTGGCCAACGCTTCATCATCCCGTTGCAGCCGGTGGCTGCCATCATCCATGGCGCCGCCAAAATTGAGTTCGTTAAAGGTGTCGCAGACGGTTGGATGCCCGGTCAGGCAGTGACCACACCCCCCACAATGAGCAAACGACAGCACCACATGGTCGCCAATATTCAGCCCGGTCACACCTGCACCAAGCGCCTCGACCACGCCCGCCCCTTCGTGCCCGAGCACAATAGGAAACGGTGCAATCCCCAAATCGCGTGCCACCGCATCGGTGTGACAAACGCCGGTCGCAACGATACGCACGCGTATTTCGCCGCTAGCCGGATCAGCCAAGTCCACGCCTTGCCACTGAAAATCGTCGCTTTGCTTTAACATCAACGCTGCTTGAATTTGCATGGCTATTCTCCCTTCATACTCCCGCTCAGTTTGAACGGGAGCCGCTCAAATCAAAAAAATTGGTCAACTGCAAACGGAGAGTGTCACCATCGCTCTCTAGACCTTTTAAGCCACCGGCCTGCGTGTCGTTAGAAGGGATAGTGTCGCGGCGTTTGCTGCACGCTGATCCAGTGATCAGTGGTAAATTCTTCAATCGCCCAGTCGCCGTTAAAGCGGCCAAGGCCGGAGTTTTTCTCACCACCGAAAGGCACATGAGCCTCATCGTTAACCGGCATGTCATTGACGTGTGTCATGCCTGCCTTGATGCCCTGGGCAAAGCGCACGCCACGCTCGATATTGCCACTGAAGATGCTACTGGAAAGGCCATACTCGGTGCCATTGGCGAGTTCTAGCGCGTGTTTTTCGTCGCGGGCTTTTTGTATGCCGACCAACGGGCCGAAGATCTCTTCGCGACTGATCTCCATATCGGGAGTGACGTTACCGAACACGTGCGGCGGCACCAGTTGGCCTTTAATCTCACCCTCTACCAGTACGCTGGCACCTTCACGCTTGGCAGTAGCAATCTTCTCTTCGAGCCCTTCACGCTGTTTGGTATTAATAACCGGTCCAATGACGGTGGTCATCTCGTTGGGATCGCCTACCTGCAGCCCTTTCACTTTGGCGACAAAGCGTTCCACAAAGTCATCATAGATACTTTCATCGACGATAATGCGGTTGACCGCCATGCAGATCTGCCCCTGATGGAGGAACTTGCCCATCGCCGCGGCATTAACTGCCTGCTCAATATCCGCGTCATCCAGCACGACGAAGGGACTATTGCCACCCAGCTCCAGCGCTACCTTTTTGATATGTTCACCGCCGCTGGCGATACGACCGATACCACGGCCCACCGGCGTCGAGCCTGTGAAGGAGATCATCCGCGGCACGCGATGCTCGACAAACGCATCACCGATTTCACTGCCAGCACCGACGACCACACTGAGGAGTCCTGCGGGCAGGCCTGCCTCCTCGAAGATTTTAGCTAGCAGTAATCCACCGGTAACCGGCGTATCGCTGGCGGGCTTAACGACGACTGCATTACCCAGCGCCAGCGCGGGGGCGATGGAGCGCTGAGAAAGATGCAGTGGAAAGTTCCATGGGCTAATCACCCCCACTACACCCAGCGGTTTGCGATAGATGCGGTTCTCTTTACCCGATACGTTGGAGTCCATTGTCATACCATGGACACGCCCCGGCATGCTGGCGGCTTCCTGGGTAATTCCACGCGCCGCGCCCCACTCAACGTTAGCTTTTAACCGGGTGCTGCCCGACTCACGGATCAGCCAGTCGATGATCTCTTCCTTACGCGCATCAAATATCTCGATCACCCGATGCATTAACCCAGCACGCTCGACCGGTGGCGTTGCCGCCCATTCAGCCTGGGCTTTTTCCGCCTGCGTAAACGCAGCGTCCAAATCTTCACGGTTAGCTAGGCGCGTTGTCAGCAGCGTGCTGCCGTCGTAAGGGTTGCTGACGTCAGTGGTGCGCTCGCTACTGCCTTCGCGCCATTCACCGGCGATGGGCTGAAGATGAAAATCGCTGTAGTGTGCGGTCATTTCGATTCCTCCAATGGCCATGTATCACAAATACTAATACTCGATACTATGGCCAAGATATTAGATGACAGGTTTTACTCGTAGATATCGAGATCACTTGCCAGCTTAAAGTTTCCGTCGTAATAGCTGGCCATCTCGTCATGAAGCTGCTCGTCAGTCTGACCAAAGAGTAGCGGATGGGTCATCACCAACAACTCAGGCGCTACCTTGTTACCAATCTCTGCCAGTTGCTGAGTACTAGTGTGAGCGTGATACATATAATCTTGCCAATCCTGCGCCATCTGTCCGACGCCAGCCTCACTCATTACCTCATGAATCAGGATATCGGCCCCCTCGAAGTGCTCATAGAGTGCTTCGTCGTGACGCGTATCGCCGCTGATGACCACGATCTTGTCCGGCGTTTCGACGCGATAACCGAAGGCCATCCCTTCGGCCCAACTGCCATGGGGAACGCGGAAAGCCGTCACCGTAACCTTGTCGTCCTCATGCACCACTTGGTTATCGCTGATTTCGGTCACATCAACCGTGAAGCCAAGCTCATTGGCCGGCTGTGTACCGTACAAGCGATGATCAATGTCACTTTGGTAGGCTTCGATAATGTTGCTGGCCATCTCATTGAGGCCTTGGGGACCAACCATCTTCAGTGGTTCACTTCGTCCCATGATCCAAGGACGCAACATCAGTTCAGGTAGACCAAGAACGTGGTCAGAATCAAGGTGCGTAATAAACACCTTGTTCATCTCTCCATAAACAGAATCGTTACTGAAGTAAATGTCTTCCGGCATAAAGGATTTGCCAGAAAGAGCATCAAAACCCTTGACGAAGCCAGGGCCTGCATCAAAAAGATACATCTGCTTATCCACTACAATCAGTATGGCCTGCCCAGCCCGGTCATGCTTCAGGACGGGGGTCCCGGTCCCCATCATGACCACGGTGGTACGGGTCTGGGGCGATACGTCATTACTACTACCACCCATAGTGTCATCAGCCATGCCTGGCAGGCTGAAGGAAGCAGCCAGTAAGGCAACTACAAAACAATTCCTATAACGCTTAACCATAAATAGCTCCAACTTATTGTTTTAGCTGTTCACGAGGCGTCTCAGGGCCACATCAATGGCCATGAGAACCACTGTTGCGTCGCCACTGAGACACTTCAGTTGCTGGGGATTACTGGCGAATACCCGACTTGCCAGGCGAGAAAATACCGTTGGGATCGAGCGCATTCTTGAGTGCGGTATGTACATTGCGCAGCGGTTCACCGAACGTACCGGCTACTTGCTCCATGAACTCAGTATTGGTGCGGTAGAGGCCATAGCCCCGCTTGGCGAATTCGTCGATCAACTCCGCAAAACAGTCGTGGGCGCGTTGCGTCTCCTCTGGGTCTTCACGGTTATAGAGGAGATCGATGACATGGTGCATATCCCGCCAGCCGACGATGTATTCGGCGACGTAGTCAAAGCCATACTTGCCAAGAATTTGCTGGGCTAGTTCGGTCTGATCCTTGGTCTCGCTGCCCTTAGCTTGAGATACCGGGGCAAACCACATAGAACCGCCGCCCCCACGCCAGTTATAAAGACCAAACTCCTGCAGGTTCATGTCGCCTTTCATCAACGCTGCGCGGTACTCGAAGCCACCGCCACGCTGCTCGGCTTCATCGCCGTACATAATTTTAGCTTTGCCACTAGCGCCGAAAGCTTGCTCGACGATCTTCCAGTTGACCTCGATCTGCTCGGGCGTGCCGTAAAGTGCCGCGTAGACGTTCCACTCGCCGATGCCTTCATCCTGCTTAATGCGCTCAATGGCTTCTCGCGGGATGGAGTCTTTACCATCGTAGTAGCTTTTACGCACCACATGGGTACCGGCATCCCAAAGGGTATGCACGATGACCACGGCATTAGGAATGATCTGCGAGATACGCAGCGGACGCAGCACATCAACGATCTCGGCGATATCTTCCGGGTCCTGATACTGGATCAAAAAGGGACGATACGCTGGCGGCTCGGGCATCAGCCATAGTCCCATTTTGGTCACAACGCCATAGTTGGATTGGGTGAACAATCCATCGATGTAGGGACCATAGCCCCATTTGAACACCTGCCATGAACTGGAGTTTTCAATACCGCCCATGCCGGTGCGAATCATCTCGCCATTGGCCAGCACCACTTCCATGCCGCACTGAAACATAAAGTGTTCGCCGTAAGGCGTATAACCCACACCACGATCCAGCGTATTGCCTACAGGCCCGGCAATGGCAGACGGCGCGGGCGGGTCCAACCACAGCTTATAGCCCTTCTCCTGGATATAGTCGTAGAGCTGCTGATAGGTAACGCCGGGTTCGATCAGTGCGGTACACACTTCCGGATCAACGTTGATAATTCGGTTCATGCGGTGCAGATCAAGAATTACCTGCCCCGTCTCGCCAGGGGCAGCCGACCCATAGCCAAGGTTTTTACCCGTCGAAATAGTCCAAATCGGCACTTTATACTCGTTGCAGATACGTACAAGTTCCTGCACCTGTTCGGCGTCATTGGGCAATAACGCTGCCGAGGGAATATAGTCGGCGTCCTCACCGGCCATCATGATCTTGGTATAGGGTGCTAGCTGTTCGCTCTCAGTCAGAACGCTCTCGCTTCCAATCGTGTCGCGAAAAAGACTTAACGCGGCATCGAAATCAGCTTCCGCAACGCCTTTAGGCAGAATACGCTGTGTAGTGCTCATAAACGTGTCTCTCGATTATTGTGATATAGCTTCAGAGTTGGACCAGGAAGCTCAGCTCGCGGATATTGGCTGCCGTTGCCGCGCGAGGGAGCTCTTTAGCATGACGACCGCGACCGGGAGTCGACACTAAGCGACCATATTCACGCCCGAGGGACGCTTGCCAACTTCCTGTTTCAACTGTCATTGAATCGATGATAGGGCCACGATGGCTTAGCAACTGATGCCGGTCTGCCTCATGGCGCCCTAGCGCAAGAATCCGACCACGCCCGGCAAGTAGGCTCGTCAGCAGCACGATTCCCGACTCATCCGTAAAGCCAGCTGCCAGCGTTCCGCTAGGCAAGGCACTCAGCGCGAGCGGGTTAAAATGCCCTTCATAGCGGGGTACTAAGCCTTGCTGGCGTAGCCCAAGCCCTAGCTCGGTGGTCGACGTATTACTGCCATAAAGGGTGATTGGGCCTTGCGGTGCCACGCTTGCTGGGTTCGAGGCAAGCGCACTGCCAAGCGAAAGTGGGGCAGTGGCGCCCAGCAAGAAGCTGTTTTTGAGTAATGCTCGGCGTGTTAACTTCATGGCACTACTCCTCACCAGTAGCGGTATTCGCCAGTTCACCGCGTAATAAAGCGTCAATCAGCCCCTCAAGTTCGGCATCACTGATTTTGGCTTCACGGAATGAAGGCATCGCCGCACGGCCTTGCCTAACCGTGGTACGAATATGATTACCGCGCGCCTCCCAGGCACCTTCAGGAAAAGGCATGGTAATCATGGGTCCAACTGCTTTATCTAGGTTGTGACAATGAGAGCAAACCTGTCGATACACCTCGGCAGGTTCTCGCTCCTCGGCAGCCGTCACCAAGCTAGCGGTTGCTATTGGCAGTAAGAGGCTACTGACCATTGCCAAGCGCTTAACAGCGGCATATGAAAGGAACCAAAACGGCAGGCGGGTTGTGCCGTTGCTATTCACGGCACACCTATCGGTTATTGTGTTGTACATATCAGCATCATCCGTTATTTCGACAGGGGCATGTCATTAGCAAGGAACCCAGCACGACCATTGAAAATCTAATACTTTAGTATAAATCAATGGCTTATCGCTGGCCTTCTAGCAACTACCTTTCAAAAAACATGCCGATATTAGAAATAGGACGGCTATCAAGGCATTAGCTAACCTACGTGGTTTTCAAGTCCGCCTTGCGAACGCCTGTTCGCAAATACCGTTTAACCATTTGATGAACACTTCATCAAATCATCAACGTCGTTCACCTCTTTGTCACTGTGGTCCTTTTCTAAGGCTGCAAACCAAGTGATACTCTTTTGCCACTATCCCCTTCGCTACCAACCTCAACGTGAGTCGGCATGTTTATCTCATCTTCTGACTACCCGAATGCTCGCGACTTAATGGACGCGCTACGTTTTCTGCCCGAAGAGGGCCAAATTTGGCTAGGCGAGCAGCGCATGCTGCTGATGCCGCTTGCTGCGTCGGCGTTCTTTCGCAACGAGTTAATTACGACGTTGGGTATGGAGCGCGCCCGGGGCATCTTTATGCGCCTGGGATATTACTCAGGACTGATGGATGCCGAGCTTGGCGCGTCATTGAGGGGAGAGCGTTTAGGGTTGGAGGAGAGCTTTCTCGCCGGGCCACAGCTACATGCGCTGCAAGGGCATGTGCAGGCAGTACCGATCAGCCTGGAGATAAATCTCGAACAGGATCGTTTTTATAGCGAATTTATCTGGAAAGGCTCGTTTGAAGTCGACGTATGGCGTTCCCGTGGACCGCAGCGCGAACCGGCATGTTGGACACTGCTGGGTTACGCATCAGGCTACGCCACCCAGCTTCTGGGACGCGAGGTACAATACAGAGAAGTGAGTTGCCGCGCCTGTGGTGACGACAACTGCCGCATTATTGGCAAGCTGGCCGAAGAGTGGCCCGACCATGCCGCCTTTGCTGAATTACTACGCGAGGCCCCGCTAATCGACGAGCTTTACGAGCTGCAAGCACGCATTGCCACACTGGAAAGCGACCTTGCCCGCACGCGTGACCAGGAAACCTGGGGGCTAATTGGCTCAACGCCAGCCTTTCGCGAAATGCTCAACATGCTCGACAGTGCAGCGCCCTCAGAGGTGCCCGTTTTACTGCTGGGTGAAACCGGTACGGGAAAAGAGATTCTTGCGCGACGCTTGCATGATCATAGCCTGCGCGCCAGCGGGCCGTTTATAGCAGTGAACTGCGCGGCCATACCGCCTGAGCTCATAGAATCGGAACTATTTGGTGTCGAAAAAGGTGCCTACACCGGTGCGGTGCAGTCGCGTATGGGGCGTTTTGAGCGCGCCGATGGGGGCACTCTATTTCTCGATGAGCTTGCTGAACTTTCACCGCGAGCGCAGGCAGCACTTTTGCGTGCGCTACAAGAGGGCCAAATCGAGCGTGTCGGCGGAGAGAGCGTCAAAGAGGTCGACGTACGTATCGTTGCCGCTACCCATACTGACCTAGTAACACGCGTTGAACAGGGTAGTTTTCGCCAAGATCTGTTTTACCGCCTTAACGCCTTTACATTAAGTGTGCCACCCTTGTCCCAGCGCCTTGCCGACATCGTGCCATTGGCGGAACACTTTCTCAGCCACTTTGAAAATCACTATCAACGCCGCACGCTCGGCTTTTCCGATCAGGCTCGTTCAGCCATGCACCAGTACCGCTGGCCGGGAAACGTACGCGAACTTAAAAATTGCGTCGAGCGTGGTGTGATTCTTACCGCTGATAACAAACACGTTACTGAAAAAGCGTTATTTGGCGATTATCGCGTCCCTACCCTAGAGCGCGAAAAAGCCCAAGGCCTGGATAATACGGGCATGCTCAAGTCATCACCCGATGAGAGTTCAAGCCACGCCTCTCAACGCCAGCGTATTCAGCCACTGCTAGACGCAGGCATGTCCTTGGAAGAAGTCGAAAAAGCGCTCATTCAAGCCGCCAATAACGACAGCGGCGGTAATATAACGGCGGCAGCACAACGCCTGGGAATGACGCGCGCAGCCTACGCCTACCGACTTAAAAAATATGAGTTCTGATTGTTATCGAAAAGTAATTTACGCCGCGCTCAATGCCTCGGCAGGCCCAAAGTGCTCATAATGTCGCTTCGATTCAGGGACACCCAAGCGCCCCAACTCTTGATTAACAAGCGCCATAAAACCATGTGGCCCCACAAAATAGCAGCGGGCCTGTGGCGGCAGATAGCTCGCCAGCAGACTCTCGTTGATACGCCCTTGATGATCGCCGCCCGCTTCATTTTCATAGAGGGTGACGGTTTCCAGCAGGTTAGGATAGGCGCTGCGTAGCTCCTCTACTGCGTCGACAAAGGCATGGTGCTCGGCATCTAGCGCAGCATGCAGGTAAGTGACATAGCGTCCCTGCTCAAGCGCCTGCTTGGCAATTGGCAGCAAGGGTGTTTGACCGACGCCCCCGCTAATCAGCATTAGCGGCTCTTTATCACCCGCCAAGGTTAGCTCACCCGCAGGCGGCAGCAGTTCGATGGTATCGCCGACGCTAAGCTGGTCATGAAAAAAGCGGCTCGCTTCTCGCTTAATAGGAAGCCGGTAAGAGCGTCCGTTGGGTACATCCGAAAGGCTATAATGGCGATAAACCGACTGGCCATTGATACTGAGTTTGACACCGATATATTGCCCTGGAAGGTGCGCAGCCACTTGGCCACCATCTTTTGGTTCGAGAATAAACGAGCGAATCACGCGGCTCTCAAGGCTGATGCGTATTCATTCCCACTCTCACCGTTCATCACTAACCGCTTGGTTGAAGACTCCTATGCCATTGGGCTCTTTGCCTTACTGCGCCTGGAGAGCCTGCAGCGTCAGCAATTTGCGCCGCTGCACGAAGAGCGTGATCAAAATTACCCGTTGATTAAAGAGATAGTCCACCGAAAAGACATGAGTACGTGGTACCCAAGCGTCACCATCGGTATCGCTATAGCGCACGTTGAAGAGTTCGACCTCGACTCCCTGATCTCGCGAGCAGACAAAATGCTTTATGTTGGCAAGCGCGATGGCAGGAACCGAATTGTGATGTGACTCAAGGCATGATGTTGGAGCTAGGGTTTATTGAGGCACGCATCTTCGGAGAGGGATTAAAGTTTTTATCGATCCGGGCCGATATCAACGATATAGGGATATCAATCTTCGTGATAACGAAGCATAACAAGAGAACGAGAAACTTCATTTGCATGCGCAGCACGCGTGAGTAAATAGCGAATGGCTTTCCTGAAGAACCCTCGTTGAAGCAACGCTTAGGTGGAGTAATCTTCAATGTTAAAATGTAGCGACAATACAAACTTATACTACCCAGCACTGGCCGACGCCTCTGAGCTGAGTGAGACGGGTATTAAACCGCTTACCCAGGCGTTAGTTGAAGTGGGAGCCCAGACATTGGCAAGTGCGAATGGGCAAACCTACCCGACATTTCGAGGGTGGCTAGGAAAGATCTTTCCCTGCAATGCCAAGGTGCCCTATCGTCCCTATGCCACATTCAGCGCCTCGGAAGACTTTGCACGGTGGTTTCAGCGCTTCTATGACACCTCGACTGAAAAATTTTACTACCGATGGTCAATTGAGGGCCCTTTTCATAGCCAGGGGTATTCACTGGTGTGGACGATAGCGCCTTCAGATATTCGATTAGCAAAAGGGGATGTCGAAACAATCTTCATGAAAAATGACCTGCGCGCCCTCGCCACCGTGGTAAGGCAGGCAGCGGTGAACATTACAGTCAGCCCAGCGCCATGTATTTATAAACATTAGCTATTACAATCATCTATATAGCCTATGAAAAACCAGCGTTATATCTCGAACAATCACCTAGACATAAGAAATTAACAGGATTAGGCAATCTTCAGCGAGAAATACACCTACTGCCTGTGCCCCTCCCCCTCTATCATTTCTCTCACGGTCGTTACGGCCATCACATGCCGCCACCTGGGCACCTATCGCAACATATCCCACTGGATCCAAGCGAACGGGTAGATAGAACGAATTCCTCAGGTTATGCGGTTATGTCATTCAACGAGAGGAAGTAATTCCATGAAATACGCCACTATCATTATGCAGACCCTCACCGCTAGCGCTTTGGTCTTGGGCATGGCCGCTCAAGCCACCGCCGCAGAGCCAACCCAAACGAGCTTCGACACCAGCAGCCCTATCCACGGCGGTACGCGGGAAGGCAGCCCTCAGCACCGTTTTGAGACGGAAGATGGCCAAGCCGTTGATTACCAAGCGAACCCCTCCTACCGCACTACTTTCGAGGCCGGTAGCCCTGCACTGGGCGGTACGCGTGAAGCATTGTACCGTGAGCGCGTTAAGATCGAGGGCAATCAGACCATGTCTCAACAGATTGCTCATTCTGATCATGCTGACAACCTGGTACGAGGCACACGCGGCTAAAAACAGCGTTAACCTATCAGACAACACGGGCCACCCAATCGGGTGGCCCGTTCGTGTATCTAAGCAACTATAAGACAACGATAAGTACAATGATAAGTACAACGTCACTGAAAATGCGGTCTAAGCGGGCATGCTAATGCGTGTTTCACCACGCAACTTAATCATATCGGTCCGTGGCGGTGCACCAAACATGCGGCTGTATTCGCGACTGAATTGCGACGGGCTTTCGTAACCGACGCGATAGCTGGCGGTGGAAGCGTCAAGCCCCTCTCTAAGCATCAATAACCGCGCTTCGTGCAGCCTCAACTTCTTCTGGAACTGTAACGGCGACATATACGTGACCTGCTTGAAGCTGTGATACAACGCAGATTCGCTCATATTCACATCTTCCGCTAATTGCCTTACCCGCAGCGGCTCGGCGAAGCGATCTTTGAGTACCGAAATCACCTGAAAAATACGGTTTGACTGGCTATCAGCGGAAGCGAACTCACGCATGCGTGGGCCCATCTCGCCAACCAGTGCTCGGTAAACAATTTCGCGCTGAATTAGCGGCGCCAGCACACGGGCGTCGGCGGGCGAATCAAGCAATCGAACTAGCCTTGTCATCGCATCCAAAATCCCCAGATCGACCGGGGCGACACACATGCCGCAGCCTGAAGAAGAGCCAGTGGATTCACTGGCCTTAGCGCCCTCGTCCAACTGCAGCACTAGCTCAGCGACATCGGCAGGGTCGATATTGATCTTAACGGCTAGAAAAGGCGTCTCTGGCGTGGCATCTATCACCAGCTTATTCACCGGTAGGTCGACGCTGGAAACCATATAACTGAGAGCGCCGTAAACGATCTCCTGATCCCCTAGTTGTACAGTCTCTCGCCCCTGGGCAATGACGCAGAGTGAGGGCTCGTAAACCGTTGACATGCAACTGGTAGGCGCATCCGCGCGAAACAGGTTTAAGCCTGGAATAGCTGTTTCATACAACCCTTCTTCGCTCATTCTGGACGAGACGAGATCGGCAAGTTGCCGACACATGGGTGCCGCAGTTAACGGCGCAGGCGCTGATAAATAATTAGGATAGGTAATATTATTCATGGCTGACCTCTCAATACGTGGAGGCAGCATACAGGATCAGGTAAAACATAGCCCGCTAACGAATATTTGAGAGAAGCAGATATTAAGCTGGCAACATCACTCAAAGCTATGCCTAAAGGCACAATTTTGACGCTATTGGCTAATTTTAAGGGCTCTTTTTTGATTTTGGCTTGTTGTAGCTTGTTTCACTGAAAATAGGATTAGGCAATAATTCAGCAGTAATGTGCATACTGCCATTGCTCCCCAACCGAAACGAAACCCGGCGACCTCGCTGGTCGTCGACATGCGGGGTAATACAAATGCTGGCCGCTATGCTTCTCTAACTGGTCAGACAAGATAACGAGCCTTCATGGCTCATTAGGGCCCGGTCCGCTAGGTGTTGGAAGTTGCGCTACTGAACCCAGCAGGTTAAGAATCTCATCAGCGACAATGACCGGATGATCCTCTGGGTTAAAATGACGTCCACCAGGAATACAATGCAATGGCGCCCCAAGTAAAGTAGCCAGCCTCTCCGCCGATTCGATGCTCAACGAATCCTTCTCTCCCCAGACAATACGCACCGGAATATCATATCCGTCAGGTGGAAGATGATCAGCGATTGCTTGCGTGTCACGCGAGCTGACGTGGCGCGCCTGATTGGCGAAACCGGACGGCCCCGTCGAAGAATTATACGGCTCCCATAGTAGTGTCGCGGCTTCTCTGCCTCGCTGTGCATTGTCATGGCCCAGGTTACGAAGGCCGACATGAAAGATTGGCTTTAGCAGTGTTGGCGGCAATTTATCAAATACAAAATGGAACTGACGGGCCATTTCCATTGCAACCACTGGCCAATTATCAAAAGCCACCGTATCGACTAGCAAGAGACCAGCGACTCGTTCTGGATAAGCCGCCAGTAACCCCTGCATAACACCGCCGCCAACATCATGGCCCACGAAAACAGCTTGATCGATACCCTGGTCATCCAACCAAGCGCGAAGGTATTCGACTTGCTTGGGGATAGAAATATCACGCCCCAACCCAGCATTGATCGACCAACCGAATCCCACTAGTTCCCAGGCAAGACAATGCAGCCCTGAACGGGTCAGTCGTGGAATGACATAACGCCAGATCCGGGGGTTGGTAGGGATGCCATGCACCATAATCACTGGAAGCTGCGACGTTTCTCGCTCACCGTGTTCCTCCCAGCGCATTAGGACACCGTTAATCAAGGCGGTGCGTATCAACTCTGGTGCAATAGGTGGAGAGACACCTTGATGTGGTGCCTCTCGTTGTAACTGCTTTTTTCGATAAGCATGATAGGCCAACCAGGTTGCTGTCCCGGCTAACGCTAAACGGCCAAGGATCTTAAGACTGCGAGGACGCTTATTCATATAATGCCTGCATGCTAAAGGCCAAGGAGCATGGCCCGAGTTGTCTTATGGGGGAACCTGCCCGTTAGCATAGCTTGCAAAAAGCAGTGCGCAAGGCAGGTCCTATTTCTGAGGGCCTCTCGTTGGTGAAGATCCACTTATGGATGTCGATTATTGGCTGCATGATCAGCTCGGCGTGGGGGCATTTTCGGCGATCAGCCCTTCTTCCTTCAGCGCCTGCCAGAATTCAGCCGGAATATCAGCATCCATCGAGGCACGATTTTCCCGTGCCTGAACCGCATTGCGCGCACCGGGAATGGTGGCGGCGACCACATCAGGCGCGGCGGTGAATTGCAGAGCTGCGGTGCGCAGATCGGTGCCATGCTCATGCGCGATGGCGCTCAACCGATCACGCTGCTTCCAATAGCCCTCGGGAATATCCTTGCTGTACATCCAGTAGTTGGTGCCAGCAAGGAAGCCCGAACCCAGCGGCGCGCCGATCACCAACGACACATTGTTGTCGCGGCACTTGGGGAACAGACGGTTCAAGGCGTCTTCATGGTTGATCAGGGTGTACTTGGTGGCCTGTAAAATCACGTCCGGGTCGGCGTTATCGATGGCGGCAAGGCTGGGTTCGATGTCATTGACCCCCATTCCCCAGGCACCGATGATGCCTTCCTCGCGCATGCGGGTCAGCTCGGGCATGGCCCCATCAATCGCGGTCTGAAGGTACTGCCTCCACTCCTCGCCCATATCCTCATTGCTAGGCGCCAGATCATGAATGTAGACGATATCGATCTTGGGCAGCCCCAGGCGCTGAAGGCTGTCCTCCACCGAGCGACGCACCCCCGCGGCACTGTAATCGTAGCGGTAATTGAAATTCAGCCTTCCCGCCCAGATGCTGATATCGCTCGCCGAGGCATCTGGCACCAGTAGCCGTCCTACCTTGGTGGATAGCACATAGTCTTCGGGTGCCTTGTTGTCCAGAAAATGCCCCAGGCGGCGTTCAGATAACCCCAGCCCGTACCAGGGCGAAGTATCGAAATAGCGCACCCCGTTGTCCCAGCATGCTTCGAGCATTAGCCGGGCCTCATCATCGGGGGTCACCCTGAACATGTTGCCGAGCTGAGTACCGCCCACACCGAATCGCGCCTCCGGGGGAAACAGATCCAAGGCGAGTGGCGGATTCTCAGGCAACAGCGACGCGCGGGTGGCTTTAGCAGCGTTGCTCCCGCCGGTTCTATTGTCGGACGCCAGCAGTGGCGATGCAGCGGTGGCGGCAGCAGCCATGACTGCGCCGCTCAGAAATTCTCGACGATTCGGCATCGTTTCTCTCCCTGAAAAGAATAAGACTCCATCGACACTAGAACAGGATTGCCAGACTCGCCAGTCCATCCAACCCTTCGGGTCTTCCCGGTCAGAGACGAGGGCGGCATCCTATCTCAAACGACCGCCCGAGCGACCAACGGAGGCGCTGGGCAATAGAGAATTGTCTCGGGATCGCCTCAGGTGCGATGTCATACCTCGATGCCGTTGCCCCCGGCACGGGGGCTTTCTAAATTAAGCTGCTTTTTCGGCAGTGCTGTCTAACAATAGCTGCGCATATTCACCGCCTAATGTGGCTTCAGAAAGTGCTTCCTCAATTAATGCGCTGGTCACGGGGCTCATTTTGTCGCCTTCATATCGACGAATATTTTCAAGTAACGCCAAAATTCGCTGAAAATGTCCCTGTTGCTGTTCAAAGTGGTTAATCATTGCTATTCCCTTCCTTTGCTTAATTTTTCGTCATGGCTTCACGAATCACTTCGTTTATACATATTGCTTATTATTGGAGCGGCTTCGGGTTTGCTTGCCCGATTGATGCCCGTCAAACTCTATGCCAGCCGCTCTGAGGCCACCCTTTACGCTACCATAATGTAACAAAGTGAAAGTAAAAGTATATGCAAGGTAATCTAAAAAGGCTAATAAAACTCAAGCTTTTAAATTGACCCACTTGACCTAACCGTATTACGTCACTTTTTTTGTGATGGTCTCAAAATCTACGTATCTGGGCTTACCGGGTGAAAGCGCATCGCTTGCTTCAATATCCGCAAATTCCTCGCAGCTGATAAAGGGTTACTGTATGAAGGGGTAGAAAGTTAGAAAGTCCTAGCAATTGACTCATCGTGAATTCGAAGAGCACGACTGGGTTAGTGTGTCACGATTACCTATGGACCATGGCGATAAGGAACGTTTGCATGACCAGCCTGCCAGGGGATGTTCTACGAGACGAAGCGCAATGGGAAAGTCTCTTTAATGAGGTGGGAGGTATGACTTACCACACTAGACGCAGCCTTACTGCCTCAGCCCCGGGGATAAGTCCGATCGTGCTAGTACATGGTTTCGGAATGTCCGGCGGCTATTTAATGCCCACTGCAAAGCGACTCGCCGCACAGGGTGCCGCCGTTTACGTGCCCGATCTACCCGGCCATGGCAAAAGTGATACCCCCGAATCGCCCTTGAACATGCTCGGATTGGCTAATGCCCTGATCGATTGGCTGGATGCCATGGACATTGCACAAGCCGACCTGGTGGGGCATTCAATGGGCTGTCAGATAGCGTCTGATGTGTCTTTTCGTTTCCCCACTCGGGTAAGACGCTTGGCCCTGATAGGGCCGACAGTCGACCCTTCTCATCGTAACATCCGCGCTCAGCTGCCTCGGGCGCTCTACGCCTGTACCTTCGAGCGCCCCGGGCTCTTTCTGCATTTCATGGCTGATTATTGGCGCATGGGAACGCGGCTCTGGCCCGAAGCGATCGCCATGCTCAATTATCCTATCGAAGAGAAGCTTTCTTGCATTGAGCAGCCTGTGTTACTGATTCGTGGCCAGCGGGATAAGATCGCGCCACAACGCTGGCTCGACCAAGCGAGCCAAATGACGGGCGCGGAACGGGTAGTGACCATCCCTAACTGGGGTCATAATGTCATCTACAGTGCGCCTGAGGCGGTAGTGGCGGAGCTATGGTCATTCTTGGGTTAGGGGCTACCTCTTTTGGCCTCCACTTTGCGATCAAGGCGGTGAAGCGACACAGCGGCAGCAGCCTTATCGTTTGTAAAGATAAGCTAGGAAACAGGCTATTTTTGCCCTAGTTATGGAGAGGAATGCTCTACACGTTGATGGCAGGATTTGAACTGCGACCCTCGGCTTCGGAGGCCATGCCTTGCTAGTTTCAGTTTTCTTATTACTAAATCCAAATATTAAAATAACCATTTTAAATCATAAACATACATTAAAAACCAGTAAATAATTCTAGCAACTTAGCACCGACTAACAACGAGACATGCCTTTTCTAGCGATAGCCATGGACACATTTCGTGAATTTCATACGTCTCTTTTTCAGACAGAAATGACCATTGGCCAATGATAAAATTCCTAAGTATAGAAAAATAAAGCTCATGGGAGAGAGGGTTCATATCGGCCTAGGTTTTGTACAAAAAGCTGGCTCGCAAGCAACAGTATTAAAATAAGCGATATGAATAAATGAAGGGAATGAATACTGACAGCCCTTCGTTAAAGCGGGCTCAATGAAATCAGCGAAGGAGATAAATGCATCTCAGTTCGAACCTGTCAAAGCCGCTTTCTTGATGTCGCGCTCAACGCTGGATCATCGGCTGGTGCGTTTCTGAATGCTGAATGCGCTTGCTCAAGTGTTTCGTAAGTGGCGACAGCTGTATAACTACTGGTGCGATCGGTACTAATCGGTACTAGATGTTTAGTCCCGCAAAGAAGTGGTTTAGATCATCATAAAATCTTTGAGGCTCTTTTTGCCGCTGTTCAATAATAAATCCGATGGGTGTCTTGCCTTTGAGCGCCCTGATGGCGGCGACTTGGCTAGACAGTTGGGTGCAGAGGCTCACCTTAACAATGAACGAATGGGTGTCTCATTCCTGACACAGAACGCGGGCAAGGGGTCTGTAACCCTCGACTAGAAAAAGACCGAAGATCGTGAAGCGTTCATTGAACTTGGTAGAGAAAGCCGATGTGTTGGTGGAGAACTTTTGCCCCGGAGTCATGGCACGCCGGGGATTGAGCTACGACTCACTGAAGCAGGTTAACAAGAGGCTTATATACTGCGCCATCTCAGGCTTTGGCCAGGAAGGGCCTCTGTCTACGTTCCCTGCTTATGACCAAATCATTCAGGGCATGTCCGGGGTAATGAGCATCACCGGGGATGCCGAACACTCGTCCTACCGTGTCGGGTATCCATTGGCTGATACCATCGGCGGGCTGACTGCCGCCATGGCGATCAACGCAGCTCTTGCAGAGCCTGAGCGCAAGGCCCGTTTTATTGAAGTTGACGGGTTCATCATGATCAGCAAACCCTGCATTGGTTGATGGGCATAAGCGTTAATATCAAAGTGCTTGCGCCGGGTAAGTGGCCAGTAACCATAAAGGCGAATGCGGCCAAGGTAATCGCGCATTACAAGGGCCTGTTGACGTTTCATCAGCGTAGCGGGGACGGCTCGGGCAAGTGCGATATTGTATCTACGACTTCCGTAATGCCGGTTCTTCTCGATAAACACCAAACTCTCCCGCCACTTCCGCCAGCTTATTGTGTAATGCTGTCAGTAGCTCGGCCTTGGCCGAACTGGCGCGATGGATCATGCCAATTTGTCTGAAGACCTGGGGCTCACCGAACGGCAATGTCAGCATGTCGCGACCGTTCTCGCGCACCGCGATATTTGGCACGATGCTGGCACCAAGACCCGCGGCCACGCACTCCACGATAGCAGGCACGGTGTCAATCTCAGCAATATCCTGCACCGCTATGCCTAGCCGGGCGAGCTCGTTGTTGATCATCGCGCCCAATGGCACGTTACTGCCGAAACGCACGAAGGGCAACGTTTCCAGCAACTGCTGAACCGGCATAGCCGGTGTGCCGGGCGGCGCTATCACTACTAGCGGCTCGCGTATGAACGGCGACCACAAGAGATCGCGCGACACGCCGGAGTGCTCGGCGACCACCGCCACATCCAGCCGGTCGGCGTTGACATCACTGATCAACGTCGAAGACATGCCCACTCGTAGGTTTACGTTCAGCTCGGGAAATTCCTGACGCAGTGTCACGATGGCTCGCGGCAATAGACCGATAGTACTGGTGCGCACCGAGCCAATATTGAGCGTACCCGTCATCTGCTTCCCGGACAGAACGCCACGTGTTTCATCCACCAAGGCCAGAACCTGTTTAGCCGTTTCCAGCATTTTCAGCCCCTGGAGGTTGAGGCTAGGAGGGCGGGAGTCACGATTGAACAGCTTAATATCTAGTTCCTGTTCAAGCGAATGGACCTGTTGGCTAACAGCGGAAGGGGTCAAATTTACAATCAAGGCCGCCCGCGCGAATGTGCCATGCTCAGCGATCGCTACGAATGTTCGTAGTTGGCGAGTGTCCATAACCCCTCCTCAAATGAAGAAATGCTTAATATAAAGGCAAATTTTATTCGCTTTTGTATAAAAAATCTTCCTGTATTCTAAAAATCAATTCGAAAGCAGTCGCCTGTGATGCTACGCCGATCAGTGTTCGGCTGCCTCGTTACAACAGGGAGGATCTGATTTGGCACTACAACCTTTAATTCTAATAACAGGCCCCGACCTTGCTCCCACTGCAAAGCAAATGGCCGAAGACGCTGGCTATACCATCGTTCACACCCCCCCATATCCATCTGAGGAGGTACTCGCTGACTTCCTCAAACAGTACGACCCGGTTGGAGTCGTGTCTCGAATGGGGCAATTTGGTGCCGGTGCTGTCGCAGCAGGGAAATCGCTGCGAGTTATCTCCAAGCATGGCGCAGGCGTCGACAATATCGACATCGATGCAGCAACCCAACATGGCATCCAAGTCATCCGGGCGGCAGGTGGCAATGCCGTCTCTGTCGCGGAACACACGGTTGCTCTAATGTTCTCGACGATTAAACGTTTGCTGCCGCTAGATGCGGGCATGCGGGCAGGGCGCTGGGAAAAGGCGGGTTTCCTCGGTCGAGAATTATCCGGCATGCGTTTAGGTCTTGTGGGTGGCGGTGCAATCGCTGCCGCCGTAGCGAAGCTGGTGAAAGGCATGGGTCTCGATGTGCTCGTCTACGATCCCTATGCCTCGGTGGACGCTATCAACGCTATGGGCGCACGCCGCGTCGAACGCCTCGAGGACCTGCTCCGCCAATCGGATATCGTTAGCCTGCACTGCCCCCTTACCGAAAGCAATACGCACCTGCTTAACGCCGAGATGCTGGCCCTGATGCCGGCCGACAGCTACGTTATCAATACTTCTCGGGGTGGTCTGATCGACGAGGCGGCCCTGCTTGCCGCCCTAGAGAGTGGGCATATCGCAGGTGCAGGACTAGACACGTTCGAACAGGAGCCGCCATTAGACGTGAACGTTCTGGCCGCGTCTGAGCGCGTCATTCTCACCCCTCATATCGCAGGCGTCACCAAAGAAGCTGGCAAGCGCGTCGGCGAACTGGCGGTGAGCGGTATCGTGGACTTCCTCGCTGGAGAAACCCTACCGAAAGCCCGCTTGGCCAACACCCTCGCCCGAGCGAACCATCTTTAATGTTGAGTCACATGACGGAGTAATGCCATGACAGTCGGAAATAGAGTTCTTCAGCGCCAGCGCCGTGTCGACGACAACCTCGTTAAGGCGTTCGCGGCACTGCCCGTCGCGGTGGTCAGCGATAGCATGTCCCGCGTCTTCGCTGGCGGCCCAAATCTTCGCCCGATGCATCGCGCTGGCAACTTAGCCGGGGTTGCCTTTACTGTTCGTACACGCCCCGGTGATAACCTGATGCTGCACAAAGCCATCGACATGGCCCAGCCCGGTGACGTCATCGTCTGCGATGCCGGAGGGGACACAACCAATGCCCTGATGGGTGAGCTAATGCTGGCCTACGCGGTCAAGAAAGGCGTTGCGGGCTTCGTGCTCAACGGTGCGCTGCGCGACCTAGACGGCTTTCGCGATACCAACCTGCCGACCTTCGCCGTGGGCGTCACGCATCGCGGCCCATACAAAAACGGGCCAGGTGAGATCAATACTCCGATCAACCTTGGCGGGATGGTTATCGAGCCGGGCGACCTAATCCTGGGTGACGCCGATGGAGTGCTGGCCGTTCCCTACGCTGATGCCGAGACAGTGCTTAAAGCCGCCCAAGCGAAACAGGTCTCCGAAGAGAAGCTAATGGCCGCCATACATGCTGGCGAGAACGACCGCACCTGGGTCGATAAGGCTTTGGAAACGACGGGCTGCAGCCTACTGCGAGGCTGAGTTTGCACCTGCCCAAAGTCGCGGCCCCGCTGGCAAACGCTCGGCTTCGCGAGTATTTGGCGGGCAACGCGGCTTCGGCTGTTGGCACCTGGGCGCAACGTGTGGTGCTGCTATGGCTCGCCTGGGAGATGACACAGTCGAGCTTCATGCTAGGACTCATGGCAATGGCGGACCTGCTGCCATCAATGGTCGTGGCTCCCTTTGCAGGCACATTGGTCGATAGACAAGACAAAATTCGCCTAGCCCTGTGGCTACAGCTTCTCTCAATAGCACCGTCTTGCATTATGCTGATTGCCATCATGGCCGAGCTTGTCAGCCCGACAATGTTGCTAATCGTGGCTGGATTAACTGGCATCCTGAGCGGATTCGATCATCCAACGCGTATGGTCGTTGTCGGCAGCATCGTCCCTAAAGAAGATGTGCCTGGAGCGATAACGATCAACTCCATGGTGTTTAACCTTGCACGGATGTTAGGTCCAGCCGCCGCCGGCATGGCGCTAACGCTGGAAGCACTTTGGTCGGTCTTCTTATTTAACACAATTAGCTATTTGCTCTTTGCACTGATACTAGCGCGGCTTTCCCAATCAGGAAATACTAACCAAAGGCTAGGGTCTGAGGGACTGGAGGGGTCGACGGAAGGCAAACTCAGCAACTCAACATGGTCAACGGTAATACATGCACTGACTGGACATCACAAACTCTTGCTGCTGTTCTTCGCCCTTCTAGCGCTATGTTATAGGCCTATTTTCGAATTATTACCGGCTTTTGCCGGTCAGGTCGTTATTGGAGAAGCAGCAAAAGCAAAGGCCTTCTCTTTGATGACATCAGCTCAAGGGCTCGGTGCGATAGGCGGTGGGTTGATGACCTCCTTCTTACTAACAAAAGGCTCTCCTCTCTCACTGTCCATAGGCTTCGGACTATCAGCAGTATTGGCATGCGGATTATTCCTAATTAGTCATGTGTTATGGGCAGGATTATTAACCCTCGCCTGTTTGTCAGGAGCCATCCTTGCCAATGGTGTGTGTACACAAGTTGTTCTGCAGACACAGGTGCCAGAGTCGGTGAGAGGAAAAGTGCTGTCACTCTATACAATGATCTTTCGAGGCCTGCCAGCGATGGGGGCCATGGCAGCCGGACTAATCGCCGAAAATACATCCAACCGCGTTATCTTCGGCTTGAGCAGCCTACCAATAGTAGCAATGTTGCTCGTGCTGCTAGTGGCTCTAAACAAGGATCGAAAAAAGCTGAGTGACTCATAGCCCTTGAATCTGCAGAAGACTTCAAATCAATAACGTTCATAGATGCGTTACTATTATGGGTTACTAGATAATCTGTAAAACCTCATCATGTAACAAGCCAACTTACCTCTTTTGTTATGGATTGGCGGGATCCGATTCGGCTCGATTCCCGTTCCAAGATTGTCTCCCCCCAATGCAGTCGTATAGGTTGATATCGCCTAAGGCACATTTGCATCTTTTTGATACGCCACGCCAATAAACTAAAACTAAAGCGGCATATACAAGTCTGCAAAATCGAGGATCTTTAATAAAGAAATTCTTCATACTTCTTCAAGAAAAACGCGCTTTATACAGAAAGTCTTTTCATGTTCAACTTCTGCTAGAAACACGCTTACCAATGGTTTAGATGCCCGTGGCTTGCGTCTTTTCGATCATAGATCAACACCTAACAACCTACGCTGTACCGCCAGTTCCTCGAACGGTAGAGACATAACAACGATTAATGAGGTATCGATATGAAAGCCTTCAAGCCCTCTTTGATAACTAGCCTACTCATCATGGGTATAGCCACGACAGGTGCTGCTCAAGCCGCTGACTGGACCGGCTATACCTATTCGGCGGTTTCAACCACCGCAGCAGTGAAGGGGATGCAGCGCATCATAGATCGTACTGAAGCTGAAACCGAAGACCTGTCGATCACGCTGCATTTGGGAAAGACACTGCAGATCGCCTCCAGCGATATTACCCAGGCGGTCGGTAATGGCTTTATCGATTTCTCGGCTGATCTGTTTTTCTCCGGCAATGTGCCCATCGCGCGCATCCTCAATCTGCCAATGCTGATCCAGAACGATGAGGAGTGGGATAAAGCCTACGCGGCCATGGCTCCCTATCTCACACAGGGCTTCGCCGAGCAGGATGTTACCTTTCTGGGCGCTTATCGCTACCCTCAACAAGTCATTTTCACCTCGTTCGAGATCGACTCCCTCGACGATCTCGAAAACCATAAGATCCGCGTGACCTCGCCCGAGCAGGGTGCCTTCGTCGAGGCCTTCGGGGGTTCGCCGATCACCCTATCTGGCTCCGAGGTTCCAACTGCCCTGGAGCGCGGCGTAATTGATGGTGTGCTAACAGCCAGTGCGGGCGGCGCAAAAAACTGGCACGAGTTCCTCGACTACAACTACCGATTACCGGTGAACTACGCCTATAGCGCCATTATCGCCAATACCAACGCCTACGAGTCCCTGAACGAAGCCGATCGCGAAACCTTCGCCACCATCATCGGAGAGGAGGCTTCTAACATCACCGAGGCCTTCCTTATAGATGAGCAGGCCCAAAAGGAATCTCAGGGGGACGCTGGCATGACCATTGTTGAAGCAAGTGACGCAGAGATCGTCAAGGCCCAGGAAGCCCTAGCCCCCTTCTGGCAGGAATGGGCCAGCGAAGCCGGTCCTGAGCATGAACAGGCATTGCAGGATGTGCTCACAGCGCTCGGCAAGTGATTGATCTTTTAGAGGATCTCAACATGTCTACCCCCCAACATGAAACAAGAAAAGGGCCGGCCTCCGCCGGCCCCATCTTTGACGTGCTCTCCGCTATTGTGCGTATTCTCGCCAGCGCTGGACTAATAACGCTAACGGTATTGGTCGTCGCCGAGATCGGATCACGGTTGCTTTTCAACAGCTCCCTACATGTAGTGGAGGAGCTCTCCGGCTACTTGGTTATCGCCACCACACTGTTCGGCGCTAGCCTAGCGATCAGGAACAATGCATTGTTTCAGGTCGGTTTTATATACGAAACCTTGCCGCCTCGGGTCAGACAGGCGCTTGGTCTGGTGTACGTCGTGCTAGCCATGGGCATCTGCGGCGTACTCGCCTGGCACTCCCTCCTGCTCGTCATGAGTTCGTTCGCACGCGGCAACGTGGCGCCCACTGCCCTGATGACACCGCTTTGGATCCCGCAGATGCTGCTGCCTGTGGGCCTGTCCGTGATGACCCTTTTCCTGTTAGAGCGTGCCTTGCTGCAACTAGGCATCGGAGGACAACGCTGATGGATGCAATCATTGCCTTTTCCGTCTTGCTGCTACTGATCCTCGGCGGTCTTTGGGTGCATTTCGCCGTAGGAGCCGCGGCCCTTGGGTATCTGTGGCTGATGAAGGGATTTGCTGGCTGGAATGCCCTTGGAATGGTTAGCTGGGGGGCATCCAACAGCTTCACTCTAGCCGCCATTCCGCTGTTCATCTTGATGGCGGAAATCCTACTCGGCAGCGGCTTGAGTGGCCGTCTCTATAACGGCATCGCACCATTCATGCGCCGCCTGCCGGGCGGACTGCTACATACCAACATCATAGGCAGCGGCATCTTCGCCGCCGTCGCTGGCGGCAGCGCTCCCACAGCCGCAGCCATGTCGACCGTGGCCCTGCCAGCCCTATCCGCACGGGGCTACCAGAAGCGTATCATCGCAGGTTCACTGGCCGCCGGTGGCACCCTGGGCATATTGATTCCGCCCTCAATCACGATGATCATCTACGCCACCTTCACCGAAACCTCCATCGCCAAGCTGTTCGCAGCCGGGCTGGTGCCGGGTATCCTACTGGCTGGCTGCTACAGCCTGTTTATTGCCGCGCGCTCGCTACTCAATCCCTCGCTGGTGCCACGTGACACCACCCAGTTACGGCTTTCCGATTACCTGAAGGCGGCGCTGGATGTCGTGCCATTCATGATATTGATCAGCTTCGTGCTGGGCAGTATCTATTCGGGCATCGCTACGCCTACCGAGGCCGGTGCTGTTGGCGTAGTTGGGGCAGTAGTGATCGCCGCCGCCTACCGCAGGCTCAGCTTGAGCATATTACGCAAAGCCATCTCACGTACCCTGGTGATGAGCGGCAACGTGCTGTTCATCGTCTTCATTTCGATGATTTTCGCCTATGCCACCGCGCTGTCCGGCGTCGGCGAGGATCTGGTGAGTTGGGTGTCCAACGCGGACATGTCGCCGTTCGCTTTTCTAATGATATTGCTGGTCACCTTCGCCATCCTCGGCTGCTTTATGGAAGGTCTAGGCATGATCGCGATCATTGTGCCGGTCATCTTTCCAGTGCTGATGGCGATGAATATCGATCCAGTGTGGTTTGGCGTGTTCGTGGTCATCCTGGTCGAGCTCGGCCAACTGACGCCGCCACTGGGCATCATCCTGTTCGTGGTCGCCAGTTCGGATCCCACCGTTAAAGTCGAAGACGTCGTCATGGGTGTGCTGCCCTTCTTCCTGATCATCCTGGCCTTCCTTATTCTGCTGATCTGGTTCCCCGACATCGCCCTGTGGCTCCCAACCACGACCTTTGGAGGTTGAACATGGCATTCCCCCATCCCGACCCGATACTGATTGAGGCCGAGGTTTTCACCACACTGCCGACGTCACTGAGAAGATCCGGCCAACGCTCTTACTGGGCGGATCGCAACCGGCGTGGGGCAGTGGTCGACAGCTTTATCGAGGGTCCATCCTTCGATCTTGAGGGCAACCTGTGGTTCGTTGACATTCCCTTCGGTCGGATCTTTCGCGCCTCACCTAACGGCGCCGTCGAGCAGATCAGCGAGTACGAAGGCCAGCCCAACGGCCTGAAGATCAACGCGGCCGGACACATCTACATTGCCGATTTTCGTAACGGCATCATGCAATTGAACCCGAACACCGGCGAAGTGACCACGGCGCTGGGCGATGCTGACACCGAGGGCTTCAAGGGCTGCAACGACCTGCACTTTGGCCCTGACGGGGCGCTTTACTTCACCGACCAGGGCCAGACCGGCCTGCAGGACCCCAGCGGGCGCGTCTACCGCTGGTGCCCGGACAGCGGGCGGCTGGACTGCCTTATCGACAAAGTGCCGAGTCCCAACGGGCTGGTGCTCGATAAGGCTGGCCATGCACTCTATGTGGCGGTAACCCGTGCCAATGCTGTCTGGCGTCTGCCGATCTCGGACAGCGGGCGCGTGGTGAAAGCCGGGCTATTCCTGCAGTTTTCCGGTGGTCGAGCGGGTCCGGACGGCCTGGCACTGACCGAGGATGGCGGCGTGGTGGTCTGTCAGACCGGCATGGGGCTGGTTTGGGTACACGATGCGCTCGGTGTGCCAATCGCCGTGGTGAGATCCCCTCGTGGGCTCGGCACCACCAACTGCGCCTTCGGCGGGCCGGAGAATCGTACGCTATTTATCACCGAGTCTGACACCGGCACCATCCTACACGCAGAGCTGCCCGTCGGCGGCTTTCCCATGGCCTCCGGCTGGGGCCAGTAACCCCTCCGACGATAGCTGGCTCGCCACCATGATTCTGAATCTCGACGACTACGAGGTCGCCGCCCGCCAGCGGCTTCCTCGCCCGCTGTTCCAATACGTCGCTGGCGCCGCCGAGACCTCGGCGGCCTTCGCCGACAATCGCGCCGCCTTCGACGCCCTGAAGCTGGTGCCGCGGATGCTGCGCGGGGTGGAAGGCCGCACCACTCGCCAGCGCCTGTTCGGCCAAGAGTGGTCGGCGCCGTTCGGCATCGCGCCGATGGGCATCAGCGCACTGATGGCATTCGACGGCGACAACGTCGCCGCACGGGTCGCCGCTCGCGAGGGCATCCCCTACGTGCTCAGTGGCTCCTCGCTGACGCGCATGGAGGAGGTCATTGAGGCCAATCCCCAGGCCTGGTTCCAAGCCTACGTGCCTGGCGAGGACGACCGCATCTCGGCGCTGATCGAGCGCGTCGCGGCCGCGGGCTACGAGACGCTGGTGCTCACCGCCGACACCGCCGTGCTGGCCAACCGCGAGAATAACTTGCGCGCCGGCTTCTCCACTCCGCTGCGCTTCACCCCACGCATGCTGTGGGACTTCGGCACCAAACCGCGCTGGCTGGCCGGCACCTTCCTGCGCACGCTTCGGAGGCGCGGTATGCCCCACTTCGAGAACTCCGACGCCCGACGCGGGGCGCCGATTGTCTCGCGCCAGGCCGCCCGCGACTTCGGTCGCAAGGACCATCTCAACTGGGAGCATATCCGCTGGGTTCGCGACCAGTGGAGGGGCCGATTGGTGCTGAAAGGGCTGCTGTCCCATCACGACGTAGCGATGGCGAGAACGATCGGCTGCGATGGCGTGGTGCTGTCCAACCACGGCGGACGTCAACTCGATCACGCTATCTCAGCAATGCGTGCACTTCTCTTGGCGAGAGCCGAGGCGGGCGACATGGCTGTGATGCTGGACGGGGGGGTACGGCGCGGCACCGATGTCGTCAAGGCTTTAGCGCTCGGTGCCGACTTCGTCTTCATTGGCCGCCCTTTTCTCTTCGCCTCCGCGGTCGGTGGAGACAAAGCACTAAGTCACGCTGTGCGCATTATGCAGAGTGAAATTCACCGGAACCTGGGCCTGCTCGGATGTCGTTCCCTAGACGAGCTCGATGCATCGATTATTCTCGATTCAAGCTGGGCACCTTGACCACCCCACGCTTTGAACAAAAAAGCTGCGGGCCAATGAACCAACAGAGGGAGGGATGCGTGTCGACCCAACGGAATCATCAAGACAGTGACGATGCCGCCAACGAGCGACCCTGGCGCCGACGCCCCGCCGTAGACTCACCGAACCCGCCGCCGCGGCCGGACTGGCTCACCCAGGTTCGGGAGCCCTCGCTGGCTCCGGATCAGAAAATCGTCGATGCCCATCACCACCTTTGGGATCGCCGAGGCTTTCGCTATCTGCTTGAGGAGTTCACCGACGACATCGGCGACAGTGGTCATCGGGTGACTGCCTCGATCTACATCCAGTGCCGTACGATGTATCGCGCGAGCGGCCCCCAGGCCTATCGATCCGTCGGTGAGGTCGAGTTCGTCCGAGGCCTCTCCGCCCAGTCGCGTAGCGGCCACTACGGGCCCACCGACGTGGCAACGGCCATCGTTGGCTATGCCGACCTGCTGATGGGTGCCAGCGTCGCGCCGGTGCTCGAGTCGCTGATGGAGGCCGGCGGCGGGCGCTTTCGCGGTGTGCGCATGCCCGTCGCGGCGCATCCCGACCCCACCGTTCGTTCCAACCCTGTGCCAGCACCGGAGGGGCTGATGGTCAGCAAGCCCTTCGTCGAGGGAGCACGGCATCTGTCCCGCCTCGGTCTGTCGTTGGATATATGGGCCTACCAAACCCAGCTCGACGAGGTAGCAACCTTGGCCCGCCGCCTGCCCGAACTGACCATCGTTCTCGACCATGCTGGCGGGCCTCTGGGCGTCGGATCCTATCCCAGTCCTCATAGTGACCATAACTCGATCCATCGCCGGGCCTGGCGCGACGGCTTGGCGCGACTGGCCGAACTCCCCAATGTGATGCTCAAGATCGGCGGCTTTGGCATGCCGATAATGGGCTTCAGCTTCAACACAGGAAAGACGCCACCGAACTCACAGCACCTTGCCGATGCCATCGCCCCCGACGTGGACGCCTGCATTGAGCGCTTTACACCATCTCGTTGCATGTTGGAGAGCAACTTCCCTGTCGATAAGGGCAGTATCTCTTATGGCGTGCTGTGGAATGCCTATCACCGACTCACCGCCTCCTGGAGCCAGGAGGAACGCAACGCCATGTTTCACGACACGGCTACACGGGTCTACCGGCTACCCGCTGGTTCCTGACCTAACTAACCGCGCCGTTAAAGAGCCATGCCCGCAAGTTCAACAACAAGATCGGAGTAAGCCAACATGAAACAACGTTTTTTAAGCTTGTCCCTCGCCGCTGTCGCGTCGACTTCCCTCCTGGCCGGCGCCAGCCTCGCTCTAGCCGACTATCCCGACAAACCGATCAACTTGGTGGTCGGCTACTCCGCCGGTGGCGGCACGGACGTCATGGCCCGCACAGTCGCCAAGTATCTGGAGGAGCAACTGGGCGACGGCGCCACGGTGGTGGTTAAGAACATGCCTGGCGCGGGCGGCCAGATCGGATTTTCGGCTCTAGCCTCGGCCAGTCCAGACGGCTACACGATTGGCACCATGAACCTGCCAGCTGCCCTGGCGCTGACCTATGACCGCGAGGCTGACTACGACGTGGACAGCTTCACCTGGCTGGCCAACTTTGTCTCCGACCCTAATACCCTAGTGGTGCCAAAAGGCTCCGACATCGCCACGGTGGAAGACCTGATCGCACACGCCAGGGACGTCCAAGGCAAGATGCCGGTGGGCCTATCCTCACTAGGCGGCAACGACCATTTCTCCGCTATCCAGTTCGCCGAGGCGGCCGACATTCAACTAAATTACGTACCGTTTAATGGCGCAGCCCAGGCGCGAAGCGCACTGATGGGCGGGCACGTGGCCATGGGTACCATGGCCTACAGCCAGACGGTGGGCTTTGAAGAAGAGCTACGCGTACTGGCCGTGCTGGCCGACGAGCGTCTGGAACAAGCCCCCAACGTGCCGACTGCGAAGGAGCTCGGCTTCGATATCGAGATGGGCTCCTTCCGCGGTTTGGCGGCACCAGCCGACCTGCCGGATGATATCCGCTCTGCCCTGTTGGATGCCCTTGAGGATGTGGCCGAGGACACTAACTTTCGCTCCGACATGGCACAGCAGGGCAATCCGCTGAGCGTCATCTATGGGGAAGACTATAGAGCCCTGGCCGAGACCCAGGATGAGTTGGCGCGGCGCACCTGGGAAGAGACGCCCTGGAAATAATCACATTTAACAGACCGACGCGAGGCACTGCTGTCCCGCGCCGGTTTATCTCTATTCCATCCCCGGCGCATCTTCCTCACTCAACACATTGTCACACTGAATCACCCCCACTCCCCCCGACCATAGTCGTAAGCCCTTTACTGGCCGTTCGTCATAGCATTAGCGGCCAACCCCGATGACATGGGCTTTATAAGCTCCCCTCTCACCAGATACAGAAAAACTTACCATACAGTTAAACATTATTCGCTTTAATCAAGTAATTCTGTACTGTTCACTGCACTAGACAGGCTTAACCTTTTAGACCATCCGTGAATGTAAACGGGAGCACAACAACATGATCACTAAGTTTTCTACCATCGCCGCCACTCTCTGCCTCGCTAGCATTACCTCGACTCAGGCTCTCGCTGACTATCCCGAGAAAAAGATAGACCTGATCGTCGGCTATGCGGCAGGTGGTGGAACCGACGTCATGGCCCGCACCGTTGCGCCTTTCCTTGAGCAGTATCTTGGCGATGACGCTACGGTCGTAGTGAAGAATATGCCCGGCGCCAGCGGCCAGATAGGCGTCACCGCCGCGGCCGAGGCCGATCCCGATGGCTACACTATCGGCACCTACAACCTGCCCGGCATGATGGCCCGTACCCTTGACCGAGATGCCGACTACGACGCCGATAGCTTCACCTACCTGGCCAACGTGGTAGACGATCCCAATGTAATCGTCACCCCTAAGAGCAGCGACATCGACAGCATGGATAAACTGGTCGCTGCAGCCCAGGAACGTGATGGGGCCATCACCGTCAGCATGTCGAGCCTCGGCGGCGATGATCACTTCTTCCTTATTCGGCTCTCCGAAGAGACCGACGCTGAATATACCATCGTTCCCTTCTCGGGCTCCGCGCCAGCACGTAGCGCTCTTATGGGCGGTCATGTCGCCATGGGGATCATCAACTTATCCGAGGTGGTCAATTTCCGTGACGAGCTAAATGTGCTCGGCATTGCAACCAATGAACGCTCTGAACTACTGGAAGGTGTGCCGACCTTTACCGAGCAAGGCTACGACCTTGTCAACGGTTCGCTGCGTGGATTTATTGCCCCCTCCGGCCTGCCGGAAGAGGTCGAGGCAAGTCTTATTAGTGCCTTCGAGAAGGCCTATGAGGATCCAAAATTCCAAGAGGCTATGCTCAAATCTGGGAATCCTATCAGTCTGACGACAGGCGATGATTTTCAAGCACTCAACGCAGAGCAGCTTGAACTGGCCGAGCGTGTGTGGGAATCCTCACCCTGGAAATAAAGTGATTGGCCGGGGTGTTCAATCACCCCGGCTGGCCATAACCAGCCCCCTTCGTCACGCCCCGTCACTGGATAAAACGTCCCCTCCACCATGTCGCTCAACTTGCTTGGTGGTAGACGCTCTACGAGCAAGCCAGCCAGAGAATAGAACATGAAACAAACCACTTCAGGGCAAGGACCTCATCCCGACCTCATCACCGGTATCGCCATCATTGTTGTCGCAGGGTTTCTTTTGCTACGCACACCCGACATGCCGACCATGAGCTCGTTGCTGCCTATAACAATGCTGAGCACGCTAATCGGGCTTTCTGTATTAATGATCTTACGAGTTTTCATCGCCAATCGAAGCGAGCGTTTTAAAGCCCCGCGGTACCAAATCTTCGATAATTTGCCGCGCTTTCTCGGCATCGTCGTAGCTATTGGGCTCTATGTGGCCGGTGTGAGTTTGATCGGCTTTTACACCACCACCGCGGTTATGGTGCCTTTGGTGGCGTGGAGCTTCGGCTATCGGGATATCAAGCGGTTACTGCTGGCGGATCTGATATTCACCGGAGGCTTGGCAATAATTTTCGCCTTGCTGATGGGGCAAGATCTTCCCACTGAATTCTTCATACGCTGAAAGAGGGCTGACACATGTATGGAAGTTTAATTGATGCGCTCCCAGCGGTACTGTCTCTCGGCAATTTCGCCGCTGTCGTGCTCGGCGTCATAACGGGCATCTGTATTGGTGCCTTGCCCGGGCTCAGCGCCACCATGGCAATCTCGGTACTGATTCCCTTCACCTTCGGCATGGACCCACTAGTGGCACTCGGCATGATGGCCGGTATCTATAACGGCGCCATGTACGGCGGTGCTATTCCCGCGGTGCTGTTGCGCATTCCCGGCACCCCCGCCGCCGTAGCCACCAGTTTCGACGGCTACCCAATGGCCCAGCAAGGCAGGGGCGGCTATGCGCTTCAGGTGTCAGTGGTATCTTCCGCCATCGGCGGCATCGTCTCGGCCATCGTGCTCATGCTATTGGCCCCGCCGCTGGCCAAGGTAACCCTGCTGTTTGGTCCCTCAGAGGTTTTCTGGGTCGCCGTCTTCGGCCTCTCGGCCATCGTCTTTCTGCTCGGCGGCGACGTCCTCAAGGGCCTGTTAAGCGCCTGTTTTGGCGTTTTCGTCTCGCTGGTCGGGCTAGACTCCATCTCCGGCTACGACCGCTACACCTTCGGCCACCTAGAGTTACTCGACGGCATCAACATCGTTGTGCTGCTCGTCGGGCTCTACGCCATACCGCCGGCAATCGCCCTCCTGGAGGAGGTCATGGATGTCGACACCTCCACCGCCGGAAGGCTCAATACGACAAGCCTCTGGAAAGCCTTGCCGAGCATGCTGAGATTCTGGAAGACTTGGCTGCGCTCCTCGGTGATCGGCGTGTTCGTCGGCATTCTGCCAGGCGCTGGTGGATCAATGGCGGCCTTTCTTAGCTACAACGAAGCACGTCGCGCATCCAGTAATCCCGACGAATGGGGCAAGGGCGAACCCGAGGGCGTAGCGGCCTCCGAGACCGCTAACAACGCCGATACCGCCTCGGCACTGATTCCCGCCCTGACTCTCGGCATCCCCGGCACTGCGGTGGCTGCAGTGATGCTCGGTGGTCTGATGATCCACGGTCTGCAACCTGGCCCGATGCTCTTCCGTGACAACCCCGACATTGTGTTCGGCTTCATGTGGCAGTTTCTGTTCGCCGCTATCTTGCTGATCGTGCTCGGCGGCGCCCTGGCCACCAATAGTTTTGCCCAAGTGTTACGCCTACCGCGCCCGCTGCTTGGCGCCTTCATCATCACCTTAGTGGTTGTAGGTGTTTACTCGATCAATGGCCGGATGTTCGACGTCTACTTGATGCTAGGCTTCGGTTTTATCGGCTACTTTATGGACAAACTGAAGTTCCCATTGCCCCCCGTCGTGCTGGGCCTAATTCTCGGTGGCTTCGCCGAGCAGAACCTGCGACTGGCTCTGCGTATTGGTGGCGGCGATTGGACAGCCTTGGCAGCGAATACAACGTCGAAGGTGCTTATTGTCATGATTCTTCTGGTCATTCTTACGCCACTCTTTTCACGACTGTCCCGCCGCAAGAAGAGTCAGTCGACGGCATAGAAACCCGTTAATAATTTAGGCCATCCGGTCTGATACGGCATGAAAGCGCGGCGCCCCTGCCGCGCTTTTCTGTTGTTTGCCCCCCGGTGGCCGAGTAGGTGCATGGCAATGCTGATGGCGCGCCCCTTCTCATCGTGCTGGCAGGCGATGCCGGACTGACCGCTCTAAAGGAAGTGATCAGCATGGTCGGCCTGCCGATGTTTATTCTGGTTTTTATTATGATGTTCGTGTTATATCGCGGCCTCTCGCATGAGGAAATCAGGGAGGTGTGGGTAGGTAGCCCAGCCAGGCAGAGTTGAAGCCTGAAGACTTGATGACACAAGACAGGGGGCTGTGAACAATTGCCGGCTCCTATCTTGAGATTGGAAAACCTTGGTAGAGAAGCGATCCACTACATAGTTGCACAAGCTATAGAGCAGAGGGCCTCAGCCACGGGATGCACAACAAAAAATGCAGAGCGTTTTAACTCTGTGGAGCTAAAGGTTAATATAAAATATAGATGTTTAAATTTTAAACTCTTACAAGCTATTCCTTCTCTAGCCTAATATTCAGGCAATGAAAAATAACCACTTTATATGCCCACGGCATTGTAATTAAAAAGATAGTCACTTTGATAATTTTTTATTTCTCGAGGTGGCATCAAGTGCTAGTCTAAAAAGATTCTGTCGCCTTCAGTTAAAGGGGCCATTAAAAGCCAACCATAGATATATTTGCATTCAATAAAAGGAAAAAAACTTCATGTTATGCAATAATAACGCTGGACTAATAGGGTATTATCCTGTAGAGCCTACTGATAAAAAATTACCGGATGATAGAAGTTAATTTTTTCTCAGCTATGTTCTGAGCAAGCTATAACTGCCTAGTTTTATGGCTTGTCTCATAAACTTCAAACTGTCTTGGCTCGCAAACATGCAAATCACCACTTTCGAAAAAAACGAAATTATTCCCTTTTGAAAAAGAGCTTTTAAATAACAAACCTCCAACCCCAGAAACACTTTTAATAAACTCACAAAGGAATTGCGTTGGTATATACTCTAACTCACTACTTTCTTTACTAACTGGCCTAGATAAATCTAAAGACAACTTTTCAAGTAAATTTAAATAATTTAAAACTATTGATAGCTGTTCTTCTTCGAACGAAGAAGCTGCACAAAGGTGCCTTGGATTTGTTAAATCTAGCACTACTAGCTCCTTGATGGGTGAAAACTCTGATATAAACAAACGACTAGCATTTGAAGGTCTTACTTCTGCAACGCAGGTATCAATATTATCTGCCAAGTATAAGTAAGGAATACCAGCAGGATTGGCCCTTCCTGCTGTCGCAATATTTTTAGGCGGACAACCCATTCCAGCGACATCAATTTTAGTTTCTGAGAGCCTTGCTCTATAAAATATTTCTTGAGGATAGATCTGAATTTCTAATTGTTCAAGCAGTTGAAAAAACACAGCAGCATCTACACTTTCCTTTGAATTTGAAAAAAGGGATGAATAAATTGTTCCTCTTGGAAAAAATCGGTTTCCATGCTTAATCTCTTCTTTAAACTCTTCCCACTGCTCTTTGAACCCATCCAAATCAAAATTAAAGATATATTTTTTATTTAAAATATTCTCGCCAAAAGCATCAGAAACTATATTATTAATAACTGTTTTTTCGCGACTAAACACACCATAATAAATTAATATTTCAGCAAAGTCTTCACCATCAGCATCTTCCGTCAAACCATAAAAAAAGATCTCAAGCTTTTCTGACAGATTCCTAACATTAATACAATGAACACCTTTAGAGCCACAATATGTGCATCTGGCAATATTTTCTTCTTGATGAACTTTTGTTAACAAAGCCGAGTCAGAGATACAGTTTACACAGCAGTTAGACATGCTTTTATTCTCCGATATAACAGCACGTTGTTTCAATATGATGTTTCATTGAAAGCTTCTTAACATGCCCAAGCCCTGGAAAAGAGCTGTCTTTTAAAGCAATAAATTCTTTCAAACCAGAAGTTAGGTAAAACTCATTAGGATTTTTTTCGACAAACTCACAAAGATTTAAAAGCGCATTTTTAAATTTACCACCAGGATTTGCAGGAGACTCATCATCATAAGAAGAAAAATGTCTTACACGCATAGAATAAAAAGAATCTTCATCTATATAGCTAAGGTGTATTGTAACAACATATGCTGGGCCACCAGCTTCGGTATATTCTTGACTTAAAACCGTATAATCTCCGAACCCTATAGCTCCATTATAGTTTTTCCACTCCGTATGTAGAGTAGAGAAAAAAGATGTCTCGGCGTAGTCAGCATTCCTGTTTTTTTTATCAAATGAATCTGAATAAAGAATCACTCTATTCAACTGAGCTAAAGCACCAGGATGTATTTTTTCCCTATTGGCTAAAACACATTTAGCTTTATGCAAACAGCTAAGCATATTTTTATCAACACTACCAGATACAAAAACCGCAACATCTTCAAGCTCTAACGAGTAGCTTTTAATATTATCAAAATCGCTTAAACTATTGACTTTTACGCAAGGAGTATACATCTCTGAACATTCGCTTATATCATTAAAAAAAGCTATATTCTCTCCTTTTTTAATAAAATTTCCCACATCAGGATTTATTATTAAAAATGGCTTTATCCCCTTTTTAGAAAGCACTTCCAGCGTCTTCTTCAGAGGGTTTGTATTTATCCTCACAGGCTCAATAACCGGGCAAAATAACTTGTTATCAAGAACCTCTGACAGCTCCCTAAGAGCAATTAACTCGAACTGCTTACCTCTGAGAATCGGGTAGTACATAGCATTTCCTTACTTAAATTAATATTTAAGTTATTGACAAATGTCTTTTTGCTACTTTGCTTCATGCTGTAGCCGATACCTGCTATCAATAGTGATTCAGGCAATTTAGTCACATAACCTTTATCAATTTTTCTTGTTTCTTTGAGCACTTTGCAGAAAAGCTCTCTAATTTTTTGGGATGATATTTTAGAAAGCTCTTTTTCACATTTTTCATAAATTTCTGTATTATTCTCTGATGGCGCCTTCCCTGTAGCCAAACGTACCATTTCCTTGTATTCGTTCAATCGCAAAGATTTCATCAAAATCGGAATATCGACAGGTTCACTACTATTATTGCTAGCATTTTTCACAATACTTAAAGTATTTCTTTTAGTCAGCTCACTCACCCCGACATCACATGGAATACTTTCTATCACTTTCTCTAAATGCTCACGACTAGTTACAACAACAACCTCGTCAAATATTTTTTTATATGATGCTAATTGATCAGGCAAACGCGACAAATTATCATAACTTGATTTTATTTCGTAACAGACACTTCTCCCGTTCAAAACAACACAATCAGCTTTATTTTTACCAACACGGAATTCAGGAATAACAGTTGCTGTATTTAAAGAGTGAATGCCAAATAATATTTTTCTTGCTACAGTATTTTTAAAATAATACTCAGCTCTATAGTTTTTAGACAGCTCAAGGAAACAAAGCTCGAAAACATCCAGTACTGAAAAAAATTCTGGTAGCTTTTTTTCATGTACAGCAGCTATCTCTAATAAAAAGCTTAGATCTCCATTGGCGATTTCATTGATTCGCCTACTCGTAAAAAGCTGAGCATTCCTTTTAGGATCATGCATTTTGTCACCAAAATCGAATCTCAACTGCATTAAACTTAATATAGGCTGCCATCACTTCTACTTGCAACCGTACTCTGAGAAGTAAGTAGCCTCAACGAAAAAACCCCGAGCAGAAAAAATAGCTGCTCGGGGTTTCAATTTGGCGCGCCCGGCAGGATTTGAACCTGCGACCCTCGGCTTCGGAGGCCGATACTCTATCCAACTGAGCTACGGGCGCTTGTGGGTGCGTATCGTAACCGTGCGGGGCGGCTGTGTCCAGCCGTATGGCGCTTGAGTCCTTTGGTCAATTGACCGTTTTCCCCGCGGTGGTGCATGCTTTGGGAGCACTTCTGCACCTTCATCGATTGGGAACATAATAATATGAAAACATTTGCACTTAGCACGCTGGCACTGGGCATATCACTGGCGCTGGTCAGCGCCGCGAACGCCGCTGATTTTGCTGATATGGATCCGGTTACCCTGCGCCTGGCCCATGTGGTCAATGAGCAGGATGGTTTCCACATCGCCGCCACCAAATTTGAAGAACTGGTGGAAGAGCGCACCGACGGCAAGGTGGATATCGAGATTTATCCCAATGCCACCTTGGGTGACGAACGCACGCTGCTGGAAGGCATGCAGATCGGCACCGTGGATATGGGCGTGATCACCAACGGGCCAGTCGCCAACTTTGTCGAAGAGATGGCGGTATTCGAACTGCCGTTCCTATTCCCCTCCCCGGAAGCCGCTTACCAAGTGCTCGATGGCCCGATTGGCCAGGAGTTGCTCGACAAGCTTTCTGAGGTGAACCTGAAAGGTATGGCCTACGCCGAACGCGGTTTCCGCAACCTGACCAACAGCGAGCGCGCCGTAAACTCGCCGGAAGACCTGGACGGCCTGCGTATCCGCGTGATGGAAAATCCGGTCTACACCGACACCTTCCGCGAGCTGGGCGCCAATGCGATTCCCATGGCGTGGACCGAAGCGCTTACCGCTATGCAACAGGGCACCATCGACGGCCAGGAAAACCCAGTGAACGTGATCCACTCGTTCAACCTGGATGAAACCCAGAACTACATGACCCTTTCACGCCACACCTATGCGCCGGCGATTTTTGTGATGGGTATGCCTGCATGGAGCCAACTGCCGGAACAGGCCCAAGAAGTGCTGCTTGAAGCCGCCCAGGAAGCTGCCGAGCATGAGCGCCAGGTGAACGCAGAGATGGAAAGCGAACAGCTGCAAGCGCTGCGTGATGCGGGCATGGAGATCAACGACGATCCAGATATGGAGGCCTTCCAAGCCGCCGTCGCGCCGGTGTATGAGAAGTACGGCGAACAGTTCGGTGATTACTTGCCGCGCATCCAGGAGGCGCTTAAGTAATTCGCTTCCCATCGAGGCAAGCCAGACAGTAGCTAAAATGCTTTTACAGCAATGGCTGAGGGCTGTTCCCGCGCCGGGACGGCCCTTCCAACCAAGAGACATGCCTGATGGCTGACACCACCAATGCGAAGCTGGCGAACAGGCTCAATAAGATAAATCTCAATTTACTATTGGTCTTTCACACGCTTTATTGGAAACGGAGTTTGACGCTGACCGCACAAGCGCTCTGCCTGACGCAACCGGCCGTCAGCCACTCGCTGAAAAAGCTCCGCCTATTAATGGACGACCCGCTTTTCATCAAGACGCTGGAGGGCATGCAACCGACCCCGCTTGCCCGGCAGATGGATGCCGCCGTAGCCAAAGGGCTGTTCTACCTCGATCAGGCAGTTCACAGTAGTAACGAGTTTTCACCTGCCACATCAAAGCGGGAGTTTCGTGTCAGTTTGGTGGACTATGTCAGCCAACAGCTACAACCCAAGCTTATTCAGCACTGCTTGGAACACGCGCCAGATTTGTGTTTCAACATGCTCTCCACGCGCATCGCAAGTGCAGAGGGTGCCCAACAAGTCCTTCAAGAGCACGATATCGACCTGGCGGTAGTGCAGTTCGAAACCTTGCCGCTCACCTCTCATCATGAGTACCTGTTTGACGATGTGATTGGCTGTGTGGGTGATGCTACATTTCATGGCGAGGGCAGTACCATTAGCCTTGAGGCGTTTTTAAGCTCCCCGCAGGTCGCTTTGTCGCACCGTGAAGATAGCCCGCTGTTAATTAATGAAAAACTGAGGGAGTTGGGGTTAGGACGCAAAATCGTCGCCAAGACGCCCTACATCAATCCGCTGCAGGAAATATTGGCGTCCACAGCACTGCTTTGCGTGGTGACAGAGAGCGCGGCCAGGGTCATTTGCCGCAATAATAGCTTGAAGTTCTACGCTCTGCCCTTGGACGTCCCAGCATTCAAAGTCTGCCTGTGCTGGGATGAAAGAAAGGATCACGATCCTGGCATACACTGGTTGCGGCAATTAACCCGGGAGCTGATGACACCAGCCCCCTCCGACCTGGGCGGCCTTTAATCAAACCGCCAAACTCACTCTACCGCCACGACTTTGCCGCGGTTCAACAGCAGTTTGGGATCCAGAGCGACCTTCATGCGCTTCATTAAAGCGATCTCTTCGCTGGAGCGGGAAATACTCAGGTAGTCGCGCTTTTCGAGCCCGATGCCGTGTTCGGCAGAGATCGAGCCGCCGTACTCTTTCAGGGGGGAGTAAACCAACTGCTCGACCTGGCGGCGGCTTTGCGAGCTGTCGTCGCGCACCGTGATCATGATGTGCAGGTTGCCATCGCCAAGATGGCCGAACACGATCATTTTACCTGTTTGGGGAAACTGCGCCTTGAGGTTTTGCTCCAGTGTAGCAACATAGGCGTCCATATACGGAATCGGCAGGCTGATATCATAGGAGAACATCGGCTTCAGCTCTTTCACTAGCACTTCGATATCTTCCCGAATCGCCCAAATGCCCTGGCGCTGAGCGCCAGAATTGGCCAGCACGGCATCGGTGATCAAGCCGTCTTCCATCGCCTTTTGCAGAATCTCTGAGAAATGCTCTGCATCCTGGGTGTCATCAAGCCCCAGGGTTTCGATGATCGCGTAGAAAGGCGAGTCGTCGGCCAGCGGGGGCGCGTGCTTGCCGCTCTCTGTGGTCACTAGTTTGTAGTGGCTATTCCACAACGCCTCGAAGGCGCTAAGGCTATTGGCGAGCTGTTGGGAGACTCTTCGTAACAGCTGAGTCAGGGCATCGAAGGAGGGCACCGCGACCAGCGCGGTTTGTTCGCTGGGCATATGCGGCTGCAGCCGGAGTACTGCTCGGGTGACGATACCCAAGGTGCCTTCGCTGCCGATAAAGAGCTGTTTGAGGTCGTAGCCCGCGTTGTTCTTGAGCATTTTGTTCAGCGAGCTGACCACGGTGCCGTCGCTGAGCACGGCTTCCAGCCCCAGTACTTGCTGGCGCATCATGCCGTAGCGAATGACCCGTATACCGCCTGCGTTGGTGGCGATATTGCCGCCAATGGTGCACGAGCCTCGGGCGCCAAGGTCGAGCGGAAACTGCATATCGATCTCCGCTGCGGCTTCCTGCACACGTTGGAGCGTCACCCCGGCCTGAACCTGAATCGTAGAGCCGATTAGGTCAACCTCTTCGATCTGGTTCATCAGCTCCAGAGAAACCACCAGTTCCTCAGGGCTGGCTTCACCGCCGTGCACGATGCCGGTCATGCCGCCATGGGTCACCACCAGTTGGTCGGCCTGGTAGCACAGGGCCATCACTTTGCTGAGCTGTTCGGTATTGCGGGGCCTGACAATGGCCTTGGCACGACAGGGCGCCCCGGTAAACCAGTCGACGCTACGCTGGGAGACATCGTCACCGAGCAACACGTTTTCTGAGCCGACTACCGCCACTAGATCGTTAAGCAACTTATCCATTGGTTATTCCTGTTTTAGCTGGCGTTGCCATGGTGTCAAGACGTCGCCATCGGCTAAGCCTTACAATTGCCCTTCAAGGCAGTTAATCAATCATCAATGCTTGCAGGCTATCGCTATCCTTTAAATCACTCAAGCCCAAGATCTATAAAGATTTTTTGGATTATTATTGCGAATAGTGGAATAAAAATAAGTAATTTGCCCTGTTAGTTCGATGTGGTATAGATGAAGCCCACCAAGATAATAAGAACAGCCACCACTAGGAGATAATGTGAATAATCGCGCCCGCTTTACCGCTCACGCCGCATCCTGTTATACAAGTAAATTCAAACAGTTAAACCTAACCTTGCTATGCGCTGGCCTGCTGGGTTTACCGCTAATGGCCCATGCTGAGGAAATTACCCCGACCAACCTGCGCTTAGCGACCGTGGTAAATACAGAAGATACTTACCATATCGCCGCCGAGCGCTTTCAGCAGTTGGTCAGCGAACAAACCGACGGCGCGGTCACGGTAGAGATCTTTCCCAACGCCTCCCTGGGCGACGAGCGCACCATTCTGGAAGGGATGCAGATCGGCACCGTCGATATGGGCGTGATCACCAACGGGCCGGTAGCCAACTTCGTTGATGAATTCTCGGTATTTGAGCTGCCGTTTCTCTTTCCAAGCGCCGAATCCGCTTACTCCGTGCTGGATGGCGAGATCGGCCAGGAAATACTGGCCAAGTTAGAGAATGTGAACCTGAAAGGGCTGGCCTTTGCGGAGCGCGGCTTTCGCAATATCACCAATAGTCAGCACGCGATTAATGCGCCCCAGGATCTCGACGGCCTGACACTGCGCGTCATCGAGAACGAGGTCTATGTGGATACGTTCCGTGAACTCGGCGCCAATGCCGTGCCAATGGCGTGGACAGAAGCGCTGACCGCCCTGCAACAAGGCACGATTGATGGCCAGGAAAACCCGGTTAACGCTATCCATGCCTTTAACCTTGAGGAAACCCAGGACTACCTCACCATGACGCGGCACATTTATGCGCCAGCGATTTTCATTATGAGCTTACCCGCCTGGAACGGCCTTCAAGAGGAGGTGCAGGAGATCGTGCTTGATGCCGCCAGCGAAGCCTCTGCCTATGCCAGGGAACAGAACGCTATTATGGAAGCCGAGCAGTTAGCCGAACTGGCCGAGGCAGGCATGGAAATTAATGAGTCACCGGATATCGCCGCCTTTCAAGAAGCCGTTGCCCCGGTCTATGAGAAGTACGGTGATCAGTTCGGCGACTATCTGCAGCGTATCCAGGAGGAAGTGAAGTAAGTGCCCACACAAACGCACCCATTGGTAACGCTGCTACAGCGTACTGAACGCTTTCTGGACGCCATTCTTCAGCCCGTAGTCTTTGCGGGCATGGCGGCGCTGATTGGGGTGATTACCCTGCAGATCGTCTCACGCGTGCTGTTCACTGCCGTCGGCTGGACTGAAGAGGTCGCGCGCTTTCTGCTGGTGTGGATCACCTTTTTGGCGGGCACGCTGGCGTTTCAGCGTGGGCGACACATTGCCGTGACCTTTGTGGTCGATGCCCTGCCCGGCCGCCTGTGCCAAATCGCACGGATTGCTGCCCTGCTGGTGGTACTTGCGTTTATGATCACGCTGATCGTGATCGGCTATCGCTACATGCAGGTGCAGAGCTTCCAGAAATCCGCCTCGCTGCGGCTTTCGATGACCTACGTCTACGCGGTGATGCCAATCTGCGCGGCGATGATGGCTTGGTATGCGCTGGTCGATATCATCGAGCTGCTGATTAACGGCAAGACCTCCCAGCCCCAGGAGGAGTCGCTATGACGCTGTTGCTGTTTGGGCTGTTCTTGCTGTTTATGCTGCTCGGTGTGCCGATTGCCTTCGCGATTGGTGCCAGCACGCTGTATGCCCTGCACCAATCCGGCGTGCCACTGATGGTGGTGACCCAGCAGATGTTCCAGGGCATCAACTCCTTCGCCCTGGTCGCAATCCCCATGTTTATTCTCGCCGGGGACTTGATGGCCCAGGGCAAGGTGAGCGAGAAGCTGGTCAGCTTCGCCGATTCGCTGGTCGGCTTTATGCGCGGCGGGCTTTCGGTGGTCTCGGTGATGGCGGGCATGTTCTTTGCGGCCATCTCCGGCTCCGGTGCAGCCACCACCGCAGCGGTGGGCTCCAGTCTGGTGCCCGAGCTTAAGCGCAAAGGCTATGACCCGGCCTCAGCGGCCAGCTTAATCGCCGCCAGCGGTACCATTGGGGTGGTGATCCCGCCCTCGGTGCCGATGATCATCTACGCCGTTATCGCCCAGCAGTCTGTCTCCAAGTTGTTTTTAAATGGCTTTTTGCCGGGGCTGGCGATGGGACTGGGGTTAATGGCGATTGCGATTGCGCAGGCTTATAAGCGCCAATACCCCAAGGGCACGCCGCTTTCGCTTTCAACCATCTGGACGACCTTTAAAGACGCCAGCTGGGGCTTGATGACGCCGGTGATTATCCTCGGCGGTATCTTTTCAGGGATCTTCACACCATCGGAGGCGGCCGTAGTGGCGGTGAACTACGCCATGCTGGTGTCGCTGTTTGTGTATCGTGACCTCAACCTGCCCCAGATTTACAAGCTGCTGATCCGTTCGGCGATGACCACCGCGGTGATTATGCTGGTGATTGCCATGTCGGCGGTGCTGAGCTGGACGCTCTCTAGCTGGCAGGTGCCGGGGGCAATTGCCCAAGCGGTGCTGTCACTCTCCACGAACCCGTACGTGATCATGCTGCTGATCGTCGGGATTATTCTGCTCACTGGGGTGTTTATTGAAACCGCCAGTGCGCTGATTATCCTCACGCCGGTGCTGTTGCCGCTGGTGCTGCAGCTGGGGATTGACCCGATCCACTTTGGTTTGATTATCGTGGTAGGGCTTTCCATCGGCATGATTACCCCGCCAGTGGCGATCAATCTGTACGTGGCGTCTTCCATCACACAGTTACCGTTGGAGCGTATTACCCGCGCGATTATTCCCTATATGCTGGGGCTGATCGGAGTGTTGCTACTGGTGGTCTACGTACCGATCCTGCTCGGCTGGTCGGGTAATTAACGAAGTTTATCTTAAGTGGCGTTAACGCAACGGGGCTTGCCAATGGCAAGCCCCGTTTTTTATACCCGTCGATTACAAGTAGTGAGCGTTAGAACGCTTCCCACTCCTCTTCTGCCTTACGCATAGAAGATGGCTTTGCAGCAAGCGCAGGACGTTTCAGACCACTATCATTGCCGCGGTGCTGAGAGGCCGGAGACGCTAGCGCTTGGTGACGTTGCGTGGGTTCATCTTCGCCGAGCACGAAGGAGTTGATTAACTGGTTCAGATGCTCAGCATGGCGGCGCATATTGGCAGCGGCAGTGGTCGATTCTTGCACCATGGCAGCATTCTGCTGGGTCATGGTATCCATTTCCGCCACCGCGGTATTGATCTGGCCGATACCACTACTCTGCTCTTTAGCGCCGGCTGTAATCTCACCGATCACATCGGTGACTTTCGCTACACTGGAGACGATCTCGCGCATAGTGTCGCCCGCACTACGTACCAACTTCGCACCTGAATTGGTGTGCTGCACCGAGGCATCAATCAGCGTACGAATCTCTTTCGAGGCATCGCTGGAGCGGCTGGCCAACGTACGTACTTCCTGGGCGACGACCGCAAAGCCGCGGCCATGCTCGCCCGCCCGCGCAGCTTCCACCGAGGCGTTGAGCGCCAGAATATTGGTTTGGAAGGCAATCGCATCGATCATGCTGATGATGTCACTGATGCGCGACGCAGAGTCATTGATATCGCGCATTGTAGTTTCAACTTGCCCCATCGCAGCCTCACCCTCACGAGCGACTTCGGCGGTCGACAGCACCAGCGTATTGGCCTGTGCGGCGTTGTCGGCACTGTGGTTGACCGTGGAAGTGATCTCTTCCATCGAAGCAGAGGTTTGTTGTAGGTTTGCCGCGGCCTGATCAGTACGGGTGGCAAGCTCTTCCGAGCTTTGCGAGATTTCGCTCGCCGCCTGGTGGACGCTGAGGGTGCTGCTGCGCACATCGCGCAGGGTATCCTGCATACGCGCTACAAAGGCATTAAACTGAACGCTAAGGTCGCCAATTTCGTCACCGCTCTCAACCGCTAGGCGGCGAGTCAAATCCCCGCGCCCTTGGGCTATATCGTGCATAGCAGCAGTCGTGCGTTTGATGGGCCCTAACGTGCGACGCACTAAGCCGAACGCTATCAGTGCAATGACGAGGAACAACCCTAGGCCCAATAGAGAGGCAACTATAATCCCTTGACGTAAATCGGCAGCCGCAGCGGTTTCAAGTTCAGCAACGGCGCCATCGACATCAGTCACGTAAACGCCTGCGCCAATCAACCAGTCCCATTTCTCAAGACGATCGACGTAAGAGTGCTTGGGTTCAATTCTGTCGGTACCTGGGTAATCCCATAAGTAGCTATAGGGCCCTCCGCCACTCTGCGCGACCTTAATGATCTCGCGGATGAGGTAGGTGCCATCAGGGGTCTGAGCATCGATCATGTTGGTACCTTCACGCTCCGGCGCAGGCGCCGTGACGATATTGTTACCCTCATAATCATAAATAAAAATGTAGTTGTTATCTTCAAAGCGCATGGAGCGAACCAGTTCAGCCACCTGCTGCTTTGCTGCCTCATCATTCGCACCAGCGTTTTCATAGATAGGGGCAATAGCGGTAGTCGCCATTTGCACAATATCGCGCACCGCATTGCGGCGCTCGTTGATCAGCTGCTCGCGCTGTTCGGCCAACGTCTCACGAGTATCCTGGATATTGCTGTAGGTTTTAAAACCAACCAGCGCGACTGTCACCAACAGAAGAGGAAGCAGTACCAACATCAGCACCTTGGTTTGTAAACCCAAGGATCGTTTAGGGAGGGGAGTAGTAGGAGTGGTCATAAGTATATGTGTTCCAGAGCAAAGCGTGCGTGATTGGTTTTATCGTTATCTTTGGCCTAGATCGGCCTGAAGCACGTAAACTTTAACAATTTTGGATACTTTTTTACTGGATACACAGCTATTTAGCTAATAATGATTAGATGCATAACCTAAGTTAATGATAACAAGAGGCTAAAAGTACACTGTGTAGGTGTGGTGGCCAGGGATGGCCCGTTTTAGCACGACGCTAAACCACAATCTTCGGTTGCCCTGACCCTTCTACCGCCTGGTCAGGGCGACCTTTTTGTTTTTAGATTGTTTTTTAAAACTCTCCTTTCGTGCATGTCGTCTATGACTACCCCCTGGAACCCAGCCGGATAAGCACTTACTTTCCCTGTTACTTGCTCTTGTTACTTGCTATCGCCATCAGCGTATCATGGCCTAAGTGCACAAGGAGAATGGCAGCATGGTCCGAAACTCTGCGTTTTTTAAAACTTTCCTGCTCCTGCTTCCTCAGTTGGCTCACTTTGCTTGGCGCGTAGTACGCAACTTCCTGAAAAATCACGGTGTCCTTCTGGCGGGCGGGGTGGGCTACAATATACTGCTCTCCATCGTGCCGCTTTTTGCCGTACTGGTGGTGTTATTGACCCAAGTGGTCGATCAGCAGCATCTTCTCAATGTTCTAGCCATTCAGGCACGCCACATGGCGCCAGCACACGCTGAAGTGCTGTTAGAGGCCGTCCGCAGCCTGCTCGACTCGCGCGATGTGATCGGCATCTTGAGCTTTCCCATTCTATTACTGTTCAGTTCATTCGCCTTTCGTATGCTGGAAGACGCCCTGGCCATTATTTTCCATGCGCCGGAGAGCCCGCATATCAAGCGCAGCGTATGGGTATCGGTGATGCTGCCTTACGCTTTTATGGTGGTGCTAGGGGCAGGATTGATGGCGCTGACACTGGTGGTTACCTTGGCCAGTTCGCTCAATACGTTGGTGTTTTTGTTATTTGAGCGGGAACTGCCGTTAGCCAACTTTTCAGAACCAGTACTGAACCTGGCCAGCTTCATTGGGGTTTTTCTACTTTTCAGCGCTATTTACAAAGTGCTACCCGTCGTGCGCATCGCCTTACACCGTGCGGTCGTGGGAGGGTTCGTCGCGGCGCTCATGTGGGAAGGCGTACGGCTGTTACTGGTCTACTATTTTGCCAACCTATCGTTTGTTAATGCCGTTTACGGCTCGCTGGCAACGCTGGTGATCGTACTGATCAGCCTTGAAGTGGGCGCCATCATTTTACTGCTGGGCGCCCAGGTGATTGCAGAGTTAGAACGCAATACGCGCCTTGGCCTGCCTTGGCACATTGATCCAGCCCGCCAGCCGGTTACACGGGTCGATTGACCCGCCAACGTGCGGTATGGACGACATTAGCTAGTGGTCACTTCTAGCTGCGGGCGCCGCTCGTCCAGCATTCCTTTGTCGAGAATAAAGCGAATAATCTCTTCAAGCCCTATCCCGTCGTAAAGATTGGTAAACACGAAGGGCCGCTCGCCACGCATTTTCTTGGAATCGCGCTCCATGACTTCTAGCGAAGCGTGCACCTGCTCGGCGATATCGATCTTGTTGATAATCAGCAAATCCGACTTGGTGATGCCCGGCCCACCCTTGCGGGGAATCTTGTCGCCAGCGGATACGTCGATCACGTAAAGCGTCAGGTCGGAAAGCTCGGGGCTGAAGGTGGCCGAGAGATTGTCGCCGCCCGACTCTACCATCACCAGCTCCAGCTTCGGGTGCCGCGTCTGCAGCTCGTCAATGGCTGCCAGATTCATCGAGGCATCTTCACGAATGGCGGTATGCGGGCAGCCGCCGGTCTCTACACCTAGGATACGATCCGCCGCGAGGGCGTCGTGCTTAAGCAGGAAGTCGGCGTCTTCGCGGGTATAGATATCGTTGGTGACCACGGCGATATCGTAGTAGTCCCGCAGCGCTAAACAGAGCCGCTTGAGCAGCGCGGTTTTACCGGAGCCTACCGGGCCACCCACACCAACGCGTAAACAGTGAGTCATCGTTCTCTCCTCGTTAACTTCTAAGCTATTTAACTTCTAAACAGGCGTGAATACTGGGTTTCGTGCAGCGCACTGGCCAATGCTAGGCCGGGCAGCACCGGACCTAGTTCGTCATCTTCCAGCGTTAGCGCTTGGTTAACAGCATCCACCAAGGCTGGGCGGAGCTTCTCAATCACGCGCTGAGCAGCGGTGTGGCCTAGCGGCAAGGCTTTACAGGCCACCGCCAGTTGGTTCTCTAACCACGCCCACGCAAAGCCCAGCAGGGTTTGGCGAACGGACACGCCACGCAAGTGAGCCGTATAGGCAAACAGCGTAACGTAGCCCGTGTGTGTCGGTAACAGGGGTGTTAGTAAGTCTTCACTTGGCAATAATCCCAAGCTGCCCAGCAAGCGTTTAAGCGAGGCGCCCAAGCGGCTGTCTTCAGCGGTCAGCTCGGCGGTTTCCCGGGTGGCGGCCAGCCACTCATCCCATGCGGCAATTGATTGACTATCCGCTTGGTCGAACGCTTCATGCAATCGCGCCAGCACGGGCAGCTCGCAGCGGGTCAGACCATCTTCCAGTACGCCGCTTAACCACTCGGCAAGGCTCGCTTCATCGCGCACCCAGTCCAGCTCAAAGGCACTTTCCAGGCCTTGGGAAAACGCGAAGGCGCCAATCGGTAGCGCGGGGCTTACTAGTTGCATCAGCCCCAGCAACGCCAGTTCGTCGCTTTGTCTTTCTAGTGCGGTGAGCTCAGTGTGCATGGTGGTGCTCATGCGGGTGGTCATGATCGTGGCCGTGGGAATGCGAATGCCCGCCGCCCACTTGGTTATAGGCGCCTGGCTCTGGGTCGAAGGTGGCATTGTGGTGCTCCAGCTCGGCGCCCAACAGCTCGGCGAGTTCTTCCAGCACGTGGTCCGGCGGGAAGCGCACCCAGCCGCCCTTTTCATCTTCACCCAGCGCCAGCTGTACGTGGCGATTGCCCAAGTGATAGGCCAACCGCGCCAGGGGTAAGCCAGTACTCACTCGCGCGGTAACCACCGGTTCCACGGCGGCACAAACACGTACCACTTCGCCGCTTTCGGCTTTCAGGCCTTCACCGCTGCGCAGCACCGGGCCGCGATCAAGAAACAATCCCAGCTCACGGCCGCCATCGCTCTTGGTTTTTAAGCGCCCGCGAATGCGCAGCTCGAAGGGCAGCGTCAGCGTGTCGCTGGCTGCGCTTTCCTCTATCGGCCCTAAGCGTTCTATTAGTTTTAGCATGACTAGCGTCCTTTCTCACTCGGTGCGGCTGTGCCGGGGGTGGGCCGTAGAGAGGGTCTTTTGCCATGGATGGCAAAAGTAGCGTACACGGATGTATTCACAGCGCCCTCTCGTAGGCCTACCCCCGGCTCCCCGGATAATGGCTCAATCAAAACAAATGATATCGCTGAGCCAGCGGCAGCTCGGTGGCGGGCTCGCAGGTTAAAATTTCACCATCGCAGCGCACTTCGTAGGTTTGCGGGTCGACGGTCAAATCGGGGCAGGCATCATTGAGCTTCATATCCTGTTTGCGCACTTGGCGTACATTTTTACACGCCGCGAGTTGGCTATTTAATCCCAGTGTCTCTTTGATGCCCCCATCCAGCGCGGCCTGGCTGACAAAACTGAGCCGGGTTTGGCTCGCGGCGCGGCCAAAGGCGCCAAACATGTACCTGTAGTGAACCGGCTGCGGCGTGGGAATCGAAGCATTGGGGTCGCCCATGGGCGCCGCTGCGATCATACCGCCTTTAATCATCATCGCCGGCTTCACGCCAAAGAAGGCCGGTTTCCATAGCACTAGATCCGCCAGTTTGCCGACTTCGATGGAGCCCACTTCGTGGGCGATACCGTGGGTGATCGCCGGGTTAATGGTGTACTTGGCGATATAGCGCTTGGCGCGCAGATTATCAGCGCCCAGGGCTTCATCTTCCGGCAGCAGGCCACGTTGCACCTTCATTTTGTGGGCGGTTTGCCAAGTGCGGCAGACCACTTCGCCTACCCGCCCCATGGCCTGAGAGTCAGAGGCGATCATCGAAATCACACCCAGGTCGTGGAGGATATCCTCGGCGGCGATGGTTTCGCGGCGGATGCGTGAGTCGGCGAAGGCGACGTCTTCGGGGATATTCGGGTCTAGGTGGTGGCACACCATCAGCATGTCGAGGTGTTCGTCGATAGTGTTGACCGTATAGGGCCGCGTCGGATTGGTGGACGACGGCAATACATAGGCTTTTGAGCAGGCGGTGAGAATATCCGGCGCGTGGCCGCCGCCTGCGCCTTCGGTGTGGTAAGTGTGAATGCAGCGTTCTTTGAACGCGGCCAGGGTGTCTTCCACAAAGCCTGATTCATTTAGCGTGTCGGTATGGATCGCCACCTGCACGTCGTAGGCATCCGCCACGTTGAGACAGTTATTGATCGAGGCAGGTGTGGTGCCCCAGTCTTCGTGCAGTTTGAGGCCCATAGCACCCGCTTGGAGCTGAAGCTCCAGGGATTCGGGCAGGCTGGCGTTACCCTTGCCCAGGAAGCCGATATTCATCGGCATATCGTCCACCGCCTGGAGCATTTTGCCGATATGCCAGGGACCTGGTGTGCAGGTGGTGGCGTTGGTGCCAGTGGCTGGGCCGGTGCCGCCGCCGAGCATGGTGGTCACCCCACTCATCAGCGCTTCTTCGACCTGCTGGGGGCAAATGAAGTGGATATGGGAATCGATGCCTCCCGCGGTCAGGATTTTGCCTTCGCCGGAAATGATTTCGGTGCCGGGACCAATCACGATCTCCACATCAGGCTGTACGTCGGGGTTGCCCGCCTTGCCAATCGCGGCGATGCGACCTTTCTGAATGCCCACATCAGCTTTGACGATGCCCCACCAGTCGAGAATCAGCGCATTGGTGATGACCGTATCCATGACCGTGTCGTCGGCGCGCTGGCTTTGGCCCATGCCGTCGCGGATCACTTTACCACCGCCGAACTTCACTTCATCGCCGTAGTGGGCGGCGTCTTTCTCGACTTCGATCCACAGCTCGGTATCGCCCAGGCGCACGCGGTCGCCCACTGTGGGGCCGTACATTTCGGCGTAGGCTTGTCGGCTGATCTTGTTGGCAGGCTTCATGACAGACCTCCCGCTTCGCCTGGTTTTTGTTCATTTCGCGCGGCATCGGGCGCGTTAGAGAGTAGCGCGCCCATGACATCACCCCGGAAGCCGTAAATTTCGCGCTTGCCGACGTAGGGAATCAACGTAACTTCGCGGGTCTGGCCGGGCTCAAAGCGAATCGCCGTGCCTGCGGCCACGTCCAGGCGAAAGCCTCGGGTTTTGTTGCGATCGAACACCAGCGCCGGGTTGGCTTCGGCGAAGTGGTAGTGAGAGCCGATCTGGATTGGGCGGTCGCCGGTATTGGCCACTTCGACACTAATTCGCTCACGCCCAGCACACAGCTCGATATCACCCTCTTTTAATTGATACTGTCCTGGAATCATTGGGCCGGGAACCATGGCAGCCTCCTGGTTGCTGAAAATTAGTTGATAGGTGTGTGGACAGTGACCAGCTTGGTGCCGTCCGGGAAGGTGGCTTCGACCTGCACTTCGTCGACCATGTCAGCCACGCCCTCCATCACATCGTCACGGCTGAGAATCTCACGACCATAGCTCATCAGGTCGGCTACACTGCGGCCATCCCGGGCGCCTTCCATGATCTCGAAGCTGATCAGCGCCACTGCTTCGGGGTAGTTGAGCTTTAAACCACGCGCTTTGCGGCGCTCCGCCAGTTGGGCGGCAGAGAACAGCAGCAGCTTGTCTTTATCTCTTGGGGTTAATTCCATGGGGCGTTTCTCCAGCAATCTATTCGATTAGGTTAACCAAATACGCGGTGTGTGGGCGTCTCGCTCAATCCAAAGGGGGCGCAAAAGTTGCCAAGCCTGCTCGCATAATGCCCAGGCTTCATTACGCGAGTTACCCAAGTAGCGTAGTAGCAGCACACCATGGCGGACGGTCACCGCCCAGCGCGGGTTATCCGGCAGCGCTTCACGTAGAGCCTCGATAGCCGCAGGCGAGTCATCAATGCCTACCGACCAGAGGGTGGCCTGCACCGTGGCTCCACCCTGCCCCCAGCGCCCAACAAAGCGTGGGTGGAGTGGGTCTAGCGGTTGGCGCTCTAGCCACAGCGGCTTGCCATCCAGGGATAAGCGGAAGTGCTGCTCAATGCGTCCGGAAACATAGGGTAAGTCGCTGGCCGGGCGGCCCAGTGCCATCACTTCCCAGCCCAAGCAGCGGGCACTGCCGTGCAGCTCGATATGGGTGCGCTGCTCGCCTTTCGAGCCATCGAAGGCGATGGTCTCCTGGGGCAGCCACTCCAGGGTGGCACCATCTTCAACGCTTAACCGGGTGTGCTGGGTCCACGCCACGCCCTGGCTGTCGGCTTTATAGAGTTTATTGGCGGCAGGCGTTGTGAGTAGCGCATGGGCACCTCGCTCGACATGCGCGTTAATAGTGAGCGCATCGCCGCTGACCAAACCGCCCGGTGGGTGAAGCACGTACACATGGCACGCCTCACTGCGGCCTTCCGGATAGAACGGCCGCTGCACCCGCAGCGGGCCCTGGTGGCGCGCCTGCACCATGCGGGTAACGCCATCGCGCTGGGCAAACCGCAGATCTAGCGATGCCGCCCAGTGGCGGCCGTGATCAAAGCGGTGGCCGGAGGCAAGGGGAGATTTTGCGATATCGCATAGCATCATAATTAGCTATCGCTTCCTGTCAGTAAGCCGTTAGCTAAGCAGTGCAATTAATGCGCCAAAATGGTGAAAGGCTAAGTTCTGCGACCGTTATACAGAGTCAAGATACGGAGAGTGGTCCGTATCTCTCTCTTCTAAAGCACCAAAATAGAGCAAAAATAAAGCAACATGCACCACAAACAAGCACTTAAAAGCCCTACCTCTTTGATGTTATGAAAGAGTTGTCATTAAGTAAGATAGAAGCAAAGTAAATAACAGGAAAGAGTGCCGAGCCTAATCGACAACCCAAGTACGCGATTGACAATTAAAGCATTCCACGGGGCTTAACCCATTTGCACCACGACTCGGTCACGACCACTGCGTTTCGCTTGGTAAAGGGCTTGGTCAGCCCGCTGCATAGAGCGCTGGTAGTCAGGATAGCCATCGTGCATAGTGACCCCTACACTAACAGTCACCTTAATTAACGTATCTGCTGCGGCAAGCATTGGCTCCTTTGCTACCGTTTGGCGCAAGCGTTCAGCAAATAGCCGACTACCGTCTTGGTCGGTATCAACCAGTATGATCAGGAATTCTTCTCCTCCCATTCGGAATACATAATCTCCCCCGCGAGTGGAACGGTCTAAGATACTCGCTACCTGTTGAAGTACGTTGTCGCCGGCATCATGACCATAGTTATCATTGATCGACTTAAAATGATCGATATCAACCATGAGCAACGCAAAGCACTTCTCAGAGTGGCGAGCTAGTTCAATTTCTCTGCTAAGCACCACGGATAGAAACTTGCGGTTAAGTAGCCGAGTCAAACTATCGCGCCCAGCTTCTAAACTAGAGGCACGTTTAAGCACGTCTTCTAACAACATTAATATAGTGCGTGTTGCATCACGAATATTACTTAATGCTTTCATCGATTCGGTTGTAGTGCTTTGGGCCAAGGCGTCTAACCATTCATTATCGACCTGATGAATATTCCTTGAGATAGTAATAATTTCTGGCGCACCCTCAAATGCGTGACAGGCTTTATGGAAATACCACAAACCAAACTCGGAATTGGCAAGCTTAGGTAGTTGACTAACGTTCTGTTGCACTGCAACCGAAAACATCAACGCATTTTCCCAACTTAGCAATGCTGAACGCTGGCGTTCACGCTCGTCACCGATATTTTGGGTCAAGGAAAAGAGCTTATAGGCTTCTTCGGTGCGTGCGTTACGGTCGCTGGCTACAGAGTATGCGTGACTCATAATCTCCATGCCCATATCGATGTGATCGGATACATAAACCGAGGCATCACCTGGCGATAAAGGGCTTTTAAAAGAGGCATTGATCTGCTCATAAAGCGACTGCTTAAGTTGCCTTGCTCCGCTAAGTACCAGGTTTACAGGAATATCGATGCGGGCGTGCACTTGTCCCACTTTCTCCTGGAGATCAACAAGGGCTTCAAAGTCCGCATGTTCCACTGAAAACATCGCGCTTAACCAGCGGCGCATAGAGGGGTTCAAGCGCTGCTGAACTTAGTCGTTGGAGAGAAATAACGATGCATGGGGATCTTCCATCATTACCGAATAAAAACGATCGGCAAAAGTGTGACATTGAGATTCCACCAGCGTTTCTACTGCTTGACGCATCGGCTTAGGGGTACGTTCTAAAAGCGCTTGCCACTCAGCAGCAAGCTGGTCTTTATCTTTATGACGCATACACACCCCACCCGGTTTTTTTAGAATTAAGCGTGGCATATTACACGTAAACGAAAACCTTCAACACGCACACAGAAAGGTTTTTTTAACTAGGTATAACACCTTGTTACGCATTGATTACGTCTTTGAGAATGACAAGCTAATGTATATTGCAACGTAGCTCACTTCCTTATGAACCACGATTCTTTACTATTTAATTCGTCAAGTGCTGCTTGTTAAACCGTCAGATGCTGCTTGATCAGCTCGTTAGAAAGCTCGCTAATCTCACCTTTGGCCACCGGTCGGCCGCGGTCCATAATCACAAAGCGGTCGGCGTATTTGCGGGCGAAAGGCAGCTTCTGCTCAACCAGTAGTACCGTGAGGCCATCCTCATTAATCAACTGACGGATCACTTGGCCAATTTGAGCGACGATATTGGGCTGAATGCCCTCCCCCGGTTCGTCCAGAATCAGCAGCTTGGGTTCGATGACCAGCGCACGGCCAATCGCCAGCTGCTGCTGTTGCCCACCGGATAAATCACCGCCACGGCGGTTTTTCATCTCTTTAAGCACGGGGAACAGCTCGTAGACCCGCTCGGGGATTTTCTTCAGCCCATCGCTTCGGGCGGCTAGCCCGGTGCGCAGGTTCTCCTCCACGGTCAGCAGCGGAAATATCTGCCGCCCCTGGGGCACGTAGCCAATACCCAACCGCGACCGCGCTTCAATGGCTTTTTTAGTCAGTTGGATCTCGCCTTCCTCGGTGGCGTAGCGCAGCTCGCCGCTTTTTACTGCCACCTCGCCCATTACGGCTTTCAGCAGCGTGGTTTTACCCACGCCATTGCGCCCCATTACGCAGGTACACTGCCCGGCGGGCACATCAAGATCCAAATCCCATAGGGTGTGGCTTTCGCCGTAGAACTGGTTGAGCTTTTCAATGGCTAGCATTAGGCGGCCTCCTCGTCATCAGCACCCAGGTAGACCTCGATCACTTTGGGGTCGTTGGAGACTTGATCCATGCTGCCTTCCGCCAGCACGCTGCCCTGGTGCAGTACGGTCACCTGGCGAGCAATAGAGCGTACAAAGCCCATATCGTGCTCGACCACCACCACAGACTGTTTGCCAGCCAACCCGGTGAGCAGTTCGGCGGTGCGCTCCATCTCCTGTTCGGTCATGCCCGCCACCGGCTCATCCACCAGCAGTAGGCGCGGGCGCTGCATCAGCAGCATGCCGATCTCCAGCCACTGCTTCTGGCCGTGGGAAAGAATGCCCGCGGGCTGATGACGCAGTGCCGTCAGGCCGGTGGTTTCCAGCACTTCATCGATGCGGTCTTTGATCTCGCCGGTCATGCGGGCGGTCAGGGTGGGGAAAATCCGCTTGTCCGCGGCCATGGCCAGTTCCAGGTTTTCAAACACCGAGAGCGCCTCGAAGACCGTGGGCTTTTGAAACTTACGGCCAATGCCCAGGCTGGCAATATCGGGCTCGTTCATGTGCAGCAGGTTATGGCGGCTACCGAACCATACACTGCCGCTGGTGGGGCGGGTTTTGCCGGTGATGATATCCATCATGGTGGTCTTGCCCGCTCCGTTGGGGCCGATAATGCAGCGCAGCTCACCGTCGTTGATGGTTAGGTTGAGGTTATTGATGGCTTTAAAACCATCAAAGCTAACGGTGACATCTTCCATATACAGAATCGGCCCATGGCGAACGTCCACCGGCGAGGCTTGGGGCGCCATAAAATCGAACACCCGATCACGCTGTGTCAGCGATTGCAGAAAGCTCATGCGGAGGCCTCCTTGGACGTGTGTTGATGGTCAGGATCCGTCGTTTGATCCTCGCGCTTGCGACGCTTGAGGTAGCCAAACAGCCCCGCCACCCCCTTGGGCAGAAACACCGTGACCAGTACGAACATCGCGCCCAGGGCAAACAACCAGGCATCAGGCATTACGCCGGTAAAGATGGTTTTGGCGTAGTTGACTAAAATGGCACCAATCACTGCGCCATATAGCGTGGCGCGGCCGCCCAGCGCTACCCACAGCACAATCTCGATGGAGAAAATCGGCGAGAATTCGCTGGGGTTGATAATCCCCACTTGCGGCACGTAAAGCGCTCCCGCCAGGCCTGCCAGCATAGCCGAGACCACAAACACAAACAGTTGAAAGCGCTCGACCCTATAACCGAGAAAGCGCGTGCGCGCTTCGGCGTCGCGGGTAGCCACGCTTACCCGGCCCAGCTTGCTGGTGACGATCGCACGGCAGAGGATATACCCCAGCGCCAGCGCAACGCCGGTGGCCAGGAATAGCCCTAAGCGTGTGGCGTCGCTGCGTAAATCGAAGCCGACGATTTCGCGGAAATCGGTCAGGCCGTTATTACCGCCGAAGCCCATCTCGTTGCGGAAGAAAGCCAGCATCAAGGCAAAGGTCAGCGCCTGGGTAATGATCGACAGATACACCCCGGTAACCCGCGAGCGGAACGCCAAGAAGCCGAATACCAGTGCCAGTAGCCCGGGGGCCAGCAGCACCATGATGAAGGCGAACCAGGCCATATCGAAGCCGTGCCAAAACCACGGCAGGCTGTCCCAGTTCAGGAACACCATAAAGTCGGGCAGCACCGGGTGGCCGTAGGTGCCACGATCCCCAATCTGGCGCATCAGGTACATGCCCATGGCGTAACCGCCAATGGCAAAAAAGGCGCCGTGGCCGAGGCTTAAAATACCCAGATAGCCCCACACCAAGTCCACCGCCACGGCCAGCAACGCATAACTCAGGTACTTACCGAACAGGTTGACGGTGTAGGCGCCCACATGCAGCGGATTCTCCGGCGGAATCGCCACGTGCAGGATAGTGACCAGCGCCAGCGCGGCGACCAGCACGCCCAAAAAGATCTGTGTCGAGCGCTCGCTGAGTGGGCGTGTTAGCCAAAAATTCGTCGATGATTCGGTCGTTAGTGACATCGTTTAGCCCTCCGCAGCCCGGCCCTTCTGCGGGAAGAGTCCACGCGGGCGTTTCTGAATGAATAGGATGATGAAGACCAGCACGATGATCTTGGCCAATACCGCGCCTGCCCAGGGTTCCAGCACCTGGTTGATGACCCCCAGCGATAGCCCGGCCACCAGCGTGCCCCACAGGTTACCCACGCCACCAAACACCACCACCATGAAGGAGTCGATGATGTAGTTCTGCCCCAGGTTAGGGCCGACGTTGGTAAGCTGGGAGAGCGCCACCCCGGCAAGCCCGGCCACGCCGGAGCCCAGCGCAAAGGTCAAGATATCCACGCGAGTCGCGCGAATGCCCATGGAGCGCGCCATGGCGCGGTTCTGGGTCACAGCACGCACCTCCAACCCCAGCCGTGTACGGCGCATAATCAGCATCAGGCCGGCAAACACCACCAGGGCAAAGCCAAGCACGTACATGCGGTTGAGCGTCAGCGACAGCGCATCGTTCACTACCAATGAACCGCTCATCCACTCAGGGGTGATGACGGTCCGGTTGAGCGGAGAAATCACCGTGCGCACCAACTGCTGCAAAATCAGGCTGATACCAAAGGTGGCTAGCAGGGTTTCCAGTGGGCGGCCTTTGAGGAACTGAATCACGCCGCGCTCGATCGCCACGCCTGCTAAGGCGGCAACCATAAAGCCTGCCGGAATTGACAGAATCAACGCCAAACCCGGCTGGCCGGGCAGCAGTTGCTGCATCGCCCAGGTGGTATAGGCGCCCAGCATCATCAGCTCGCCGTGGGCCATATTAATCACGCCCATCACGCCGAAGGTGATCGCCAGGCCAATGGCGGCAAGCACCAGCACCGAGCCAAGGCTCAAACCGAAATAGAGGGTCTCCAGGCCACGATTGATTTTGAGCTGCTGCTCAATGCCCGTTAGAGAGGCCGCAGCTGCATTGGCGACCACCGGGTCGTCGCTGTTGGCCGCCCGACTTAACGCCACCCGAGAGCGAGGGTGAAGGCTGCCGTCTAGTGCTTCAACACCAGCCATTTCGCCCTCTTCAGCACGATAAATCGCTACGGCCTGGGTCAGCCGATAGCGCACTTGGTCGTCTTCTTCTTGTTCGATCAGATCGTTGAGGGTCGGCACCAACTCACCGTCGACTTCCCCTAACAAGCGCTCAGCCGAGGTGCGGCGACGCTCAACGTTAGGTGAATAAAGGTCAACGACAGCGATGGCACTGCGCAACTGATTGCGCAAGTTGTTGTTAATACCGATACGGTCGAGCTCGCGGCGGGACATTTCGCCCAGCGCTTCGCCGGTGAGTACGTCGGCCACCGGCCAGTCGCGACCGCGGTTTTCCAATACCAGTACAAAGCGGCCGTCTTCGGTGCGCTGTAGGCGGCCATCCAATAAGGCCTGCAGCCAATCGCGGGCGCGCTCATCGTCGCTTTGTAAAATCGCGGTAATGGCTTCGCCTTTGGCGGCGTAGGACTCAACGTCCAGCGCTTCTAGCAACTCGAGCGCGGCGGCGTCATTTGTTGTGCGACTGGCGGTGTCCGTTTGCGCCTGCCCGGCAAAAGAAATACCCAGCAGTAGGCAGCACAACAGCGCCAAGGAAAGGAAACGCCTCATAGGGTTCTTCCTTTGGTTATCTGAAAAGGGAGGATAGCGTGCTCCTTGCTGCGTCGTGGTGAACGACGCAGCAAGGGGTTATTTCAAAAAGCGCGTTACTCGGCCAATGCCGCTTCGGCTTCTTCTGCTGCGGTGCTGCCACCGCACGAGCCGTTCACGACGTTGAAGTTGCCGCATTCCATCGGCTTGCGCCAATCGGCAATCAGGTCACGCGAGCCAGGCAGGTAGTCAGACCAGGCGTCGCCCGCCACGGTAGACGGCGTTTGCCACACGATGTCGAACTGGCCATTGTCCTGAATCTCACCGATCAACACCGGCTTGGTGATGTGGTGGTTGGGCATCATGGCTGCATAGCCGCCGGAGAGGTTCGGCACGGTGACACCGATAATGGCGTCTTTCACCGTGTCGACATCCGTCGTGCCCGCTTTGCGAACCGCTTCGGCCCACATATTGAAGCCGATGTAGTGCGCTTCCATGGGGTCGTTGGTGACGGCCATATCGTCGCCGGTGTACTCGATCCAGGCATCGATAAAGTCGTAGTTGTCGTCGTTATCGACGCTCATGAAGTAGTTCCAGGCGGCCAAGTGACCCACTAGCGGCGCGGTATCAATACCGGTCAGCTCTTGCTCACCCACCGAGAAGGCGATAACCGGAATATCGGCCGCGTCGATGCCCTGGTTGGAAAGCTCGGTGTAAAACGGCACGTTGGCGTCGCCGTTGACGGTCGAGATCACCGCAGTCGGTTTGCCTTCTTCACCGAAGCGGCGAATTTCGGCCACGATGTTCTGCCAATCGGAGTGACCGAACGGCGTGTAGTTGACCATGATGTCTTCGTCCGCGATGCCGTGCTCATCCTTTAGGTACGCTTCGAGGATACGGTTGGTGGTGCGCGGGTAGACATAGTCGGTACCTACCAGCGCAAAACGCTCGATACCCACTTCGTTGATTAGGTATTCAACCGCAGGAATCGCCTGCTGGTTGGGCGCCGCGCCGGTGTAGAAGACGTTTTCAGAGGACTCTTCGCCTTCATACTGCACCGGGTAGAACAGCAGGCCGTTGAGTTCCTCGACGACGGGCAGTACCGATTTACGCGATACCGAGGTCCAGTTGCCGAAGATGACATCAACCTCTTCCTGGGCCAGCAACTCACGGGCGCGTTCGGCAAACAGCGGCCAGTTGGAGGCCGGATCCACCACCACGGCTTCAAGCTGGCGGCCCAGCAGGCCACCGGCTTCATTCTGCTGCTCGATAAGCATTTCGACGGTGTCTTTAAGGACAGTTTCGCTGATCGCCATGGTGCCAGAGAGGGAGTGCAGGATACCGACTTTGATCGGGTCATCGTCTTGAGCGATGGCCTGGGTACTGGCACCCATGATGGCGGCGGTAAGTATCGCGGTCGCGAAACGTCCACTTGAAAGGAGTGAGTGCGGATGTGTCGAGCGTTTGAGAGTCTTCATTGTTAATCTCCTTGCACCCCTTATGACTGGGGTTTGTTATGACCGGGGCTTGATGATTGGCTTCGCACTTGGGGTTGCTGTGTTAGCTTCCCCAATACGTCCACTAGCCATTAACATCTGCAAGGGATGCGCCAGATTGGCACAAAGTTTCTTTATAGCTATCTAATCAGCCACTTAATAACCGCCGTAAAATCTCAATATTCACTTTGTGCACCAAAATAAAGCGCATGAACGCTGCTAAAGCACCCTATCAATGCACCCATCTGTACCGTTGCACCAACTAAGCACTTACTCTGTGTTTGAGACCAAACACTTGTAATCAGTCAAAAGCGGAAATAAAAAAAGGAGCCTTGGCATCATCACCAAGGCTCCTCGCTATTCCCCCTTAAACAGCAGCGTTAAACCGCCACGTCGGGTGGGATTTTCTTACGGCGTTTCTTCAGCAACGGCAAGCCTAGCGATAGCACGGCCACCACCAGCAGGCCAAGCGAGATGGGCTTGTCGATAAAGGTCATCCAATCGCCACCGGAGATCTGCAGTGCGCGGCGCATGGATTCTTCCATGATATTGCCCAATATCAGCGCTAAAATCAGCGGTGCCGCGGGGAAGCCGAACAGACGCATACCCAGGCCAATCAGACCAAAAGCGAGCAGCAGCAGCAGATCGAACACGCTGAAGCTCATGCCGTAGACGCCGATCATGCAGAAGATCAAAATCAGCGACAGCAGTAGCGGCTTGGGCAGATCAAGAATCTTGGCGATTATCGGGATCAACGGCAGGTTCAGCACCAGCAGGAAGATATTACCAATATACATACTGGCGACCACGCCCCAGAATACGTCTGGACGCTCTGTAAGCATCATCGGGCCAGGGTTCACGCCCATGACCAGTAGTGCGCCCAGCAGTACCGCTGTAGTACCCGAACCCGGTACACCCAGCGTCAGCAGTGGCACGAATGAGCCGGTACAGGCAGCGTTGTTGGCTGCTTCTGGTGCCGCCACGCCTTTGATATTGCCGGTTCCAAAAGTGTCGCCATCTTTGGCAATACGTTTTTCCATGCTGTAGCCCAGGAAAGAGCCGATCGTCGCGCCTGCACCAGGCAGTACGCCGGTGAAGAAGCCCAACACCGAGCTGCGGCCCACCGGACCAGCAATTTCTTTGACTTCGCTACGGGTTAATTTCAATGAACCAATCGCATTGCGGGGCGCCTCTTTACCACCACCCCCGCGAAGCAGCATATAGAAGACCTCGGCAAGGGCGAAAATACCCAAGGCCACCACCAGGAAGTCGATGCCGTCTAGCAGTTGAATAGAGCCGAAGGTGAAACGCTCGGTACCCGTCTGCGTGTCGATACCAATAATCGAGATAATCACCCCGACCACGGCGGCAATTAGCCCTTTAATCAGCGATTTATCCGACAGTGAGACCACCGCCGTTAACCCCAGTACCATCAACGCAAAGTACTCGGCAGGACCAAAGCTCACGGCGACTTTGGAGAGCAGCGGCGCTACCAGCATCAGGAAAATAACCGATACTGTGCCGCCTACAAACGAGGAGTAGGCGGCAATTGCCAGCGCTTTACCCGCCAAGCCTTTTTTGGCCATTGGGTAGCCATCAAAGGACGTTGCCACGGTACCCGCCACGCCGGGAGCGTTAAGCAGAATCGACGACGTGGAGCCACCGAAGATGGCGCCGTAGTAAACCCCTGCCATTAAAATCAAACCCGAGGAAGGTTCCATAGCAAAGGTAATAGGAATCATCAGGGCAAGCGCACTAATAGGACCTAGGCCCGGCAGCATGCCAATAATGGTGCCAGCAAATACACCGGCAAACACGTAAGCAATATTGATAGGCTCAAGCGCGATGCCAAAGCCGTACATCAGATTATTGAAGGCATCCATGGGAATTACTCTCTTAAAAATCTGCTAGCAGGAAAACTTACTAGCACGGCTTTGTTTAGAAAGGCAGCACGCCAGTGGGGAGATAAACATCCATCACCCGCGTCATGGTCAGGTAGAGTGCAAGCACTACCCCCAACGACGTGGCAAGGTTAACTCCATGGCGGCGGTAGCCATAGTAGGCCGTTAGCCCAACGCAGAGCAGCGTTGAAGCGAGCACAAAGCCCAGCGGTACCAGCAGAAACGCATAGGCGGCAATCGCCAGCGAGGTCACGATGACCCGCGCCCAAGGCGTCAGCAATAGCGGCCCATTTTGCGCCTCTTCGTCGACTTCATCGGCACCGGCGATCGGAGTGGGTTTCTCGAAAAACAGAAACACCGACAGGATCAGTAGCGAGAAGCCTAATACTTTAGGAAATAGGTCAGAGTCGACCGGACGCGGCAAGGGAAAGATAGGGATTTGCCACGCCATCGCGATATAGCCAGCAGCCAATACCGCAAATACCAGTGCTAACCACTGATTGGTATTTAAACGAGTCATAGGAGTCTCTCCGAAGGAGCCAACACGTCTCCCGCGGTTAACACATTTTGTTAACCGCGGGAGACTTCCAGCCGCCCTTTGGGCGGCTGGACGATACAGGTAGGATTACTGGCGCAGGAGGCCAAGCTCGCTCAGCACGTCGCTGAACTGCTCTTGCTGCTGATCCAGGAAGTCGCCGAATTCTTCGCTGTCTTGGTAAGCGTCGATCCAGCCCAGTTGATCACTCGCTTCGCGCCATGCGTCGGTTTCCAGCATTTCAGCGAACAGGTCTTCGTAATAAGCCACGGCTTCTTCAGGCATATCAGGCGCGCCCATCACGCCGCGCCAGATATCGAAGGTGTAGTCGAAGCCCTGTTCTTGATAGGTGGGTACTTCGCTCAAACCGGCGCCTAAACGCTCTTCAGAAGAGACACCCAAGGCACGCAATTGGCTGCCTTCACCCAGTTGACCAACCGCTTCACCCGCGCCACCCACGACGGCTTCGATGTGGCCGCCCATCAGGTTGGTCATCGCGTCGCCACCACCAGAGAACGGAATGTAGTTCACTGACGAAGCTTCCATACCCGCTGCTGAGGCAAGGCCTGCAATGGAGATATGATCCATAGAGCCTGGCGCACTGCCACCGCCAACGCTTAAGCTGGGATCTTCTTTCAGCGCATTGAGTAGGTCTTCAAGATCCTGATACTCGGAATCCGCTGCGACAAGAATGATGGAGTAGTCGGTGTTAATTCGCGCGACCGGGGTAAAGTCGGTGTGATCATAGCGAGACGCGCCTGCCAGCGGCACTAGAATCATCGGCGGGCTGGTGGCAAACAACTTGTGCGGGTTGCCTTCATCCCGCGCGACTTGGGCCCATGCTACCGCACCGCCGCCGCCAGGTACGTTGATCGCAGCGAAGCTCTCGTCGGCCAGCTCTTCTTGCTGAATTACACGCGACATGGTGCGAACCAATGTATCCCAACCACCACCTGGGTTAGCCGGGGCAACGAATTCGATTGAGCGTTCGGGTGTCCACTCTTGCGCCTGTGCGGCGGAGTTTAAACCGGCAACAGCAGCCAGGGGCAGAGCAAATAGCGATAAACGCTTGAGGGTAAGCGACGTCATTATGGCGTTCTCCAGATATCAGTGTTGTTGTATGAGGCGTCTTATTATGAGACTACACGCCGCGAACGTTAGAAGACCGCCACCCTGACCGACAAGCTTGTGCGCATAAAAGGCAAAAAGTTCTTTATGTGCATTTTGTTCATTCTGTTCACGCTATTAATTCACAGCGCATATTTATAAAGTATCCAGCCACTCATGCGCCGTTTCTAACAGACGGTAGCGTCGCTCGGGTCGCCCCACGTCGCCATAACCCAGTTCGGCACTAACGGCCTGCTCGGCCACTAAAAACTCTAAATAACGGCGGGCAGTGGAGCGGCTTGCGCCCATGGTGCGCGCCATCTGCATAGCGGTAAGCGAGTCGGGGGCGTCGGCCAGGGCATCAATCACCCGACGCAGCGTCAGTCGATCAATGCCTTTCGGTAAGGCTTGAGACCGAGTTTGAGAATGGGCTTGAGATAGCGTTTGGTTTTTAACACGCGACGGGGCGCCGGGCTGCAAACGCGCCAGTACTTGATCTAACTCCTCTTGGCTCATCTCGGCACGGTTGGCCAACGCTTCACGCTCGCGACGAAAACGCGTCAACATCTGAGCCATCCGGTCGGCTTCAATGGGCTTGATCAGATAATCGAATACCCCGCCGCGCAGCGCCTCGCTGATGGTCTCCACTTCCCGTGCGGCGGTGACCATGACGATATCTACATGCACATAATCGCGACGAATCGTCCATAGCAGTTCCAGCCCCTCCACGTCAGGTAGATAGGCGTCCAATAAAATCAATTGGATGCTGGCGGCTTGTTCCGCCATGATCGCCTTGGCTTCGCTTCCATTGCGCGCCATGCCCACCACATAAAAGCCCTCGCTCTGTTCAATAAAAGCCTTGTGGATATCCGCAATACGGAAATCATCTTCAACGACCAAAATGCCGTACTGCCGTTCAGACATCTCGTTCCCTCCTCGCTGTTCTGGTCATTATTGTTAGGCTATTTTTTGGCACAGCGAACGATTGAGTACCGCAGTAAAACATACCCCGCCCAGCTCACTCTCTTCTAGCGTAACAGCGCCGCCATGCTGGCGACACAGCCTTGCTACCAACGCTAGGCCGATGCCTTGATGCTTGCCGGTTTTGGTCGAAAAACCTTCTTGGAAAATCGACTCGGCAAACTCAGCGGGCACCCCCGGGCCGTTATCCTCGACCTCGACCAGTAGTTGCTCGCCCAGGTCGGTGAAAAACAGTCGCACGCTGGGCTCTTTACTCGGCCCATTTAGCGCTGCGTGGCAGGCGTTATCCAATAAATTGCCCACTACGCTCATCATCACTTCCTGGCCGGTAGGCGTTAGCGGGCAGGAGAGCGAGCTTTGCTCATCAATTTCCATCGCTACGCCCAGTTCCCGTGCGCGTGTTAGTTTACCCAGTAGCGTACCGCTAAATACGGCGTCGGCCACGTTGCTGATCAAAAAGCTCATCTGCGCCTGAGCGCGTTCTGTTTCCTGATGAATCAGCGCCAGGGCTTCTTCAATGCGCTGTAACTGCAGTAACCCGGAAATGGTGTAGAGCTTATTGGAAAATTCGTGGGCTTGGGCGCGGAGCATATCCACATCACGGCTGGCCTGGGTGAGCGCATGGGAGAGATCGACGATCTCACGCCGACTACGGAAGGTCGCCACCGCCCCCTCAATTTCTCCTTCATGCAGTATCGGTACCCGGTTAACCACCACAGGATGGTCGCCCAGCCACATCTCTTGGTCGAACTCCTGCTCGCCACGCCGTAGCACTTCCAATAGTCGAGAATTGGGCACGACCTCACGGATAGGCTGGCCGAGCAGCACGTGCTCATCATCTAAATTGAGGAAGCGCCGCGCCTGCTGGTTAACCAACGTAATATGACCTTCACGATTAACCGCCAGAATGCCCTCATGAATCGACTGCAAAATGGCCTCTTTCTCCATGGCTAAGCGGGCAATTTCGTAGGGTTCCAGGCCTAAAATGACCTTTTTAAGATGTTGCGATAGCCAGTAGGCACCGGCAAAGCCCAGGCAGATCATCAACGCTACTAACGCCCAGCCAAAACTGTTGTAGCGCGCCACGTCCATCTCAATACGGTCCATCATAAAGCCGACAGAAACCAGCCCGATGATATTGCCTTCTTCATCCCAGATGGGTGCTTTACCGCGAATGGCAGTACCCAGTGATCCGGTGGCTTTGGAGACATACGATTGACCATGGATTAGCGCTTGGTCGTTATCGCCCCCGACCATTGTTTTCCCTAACCGTTCTGGCAGTGGATGGGAGTAGCGGATGCTTCGAGCGTTGCCTACGACGACATAGCGCGCCCCGGTTTCATGGCGAACTCGCTCCGCGATAGGTTGAATAATGAAAGAGGGGTCGGCGATCGCGAACGCATTGATAATTTGTGGCATTGACGCCACCGTTTTGGCCACCGCTAGCGCTCGCTCGCCCATCTGCTGGCTTATAATTTCCGCCTTACGGTGATTGAGATAGGTGCCCTGTGCCAGTAGCATGCCTGCCAGCAATAGTCCGACTAACAGCATTACCTGCAGACGAAAGCTGCGTTTATACCAACTGCGCCTTGCGCGGGTTCGGCGCCAGCGTTGCAGGTCGGCTAACGTTCGGGGGCGGGATGCGCTCATAAGTAGACTCAAAATGCGTGACCGCGCCATTATGGCACGCGCCAGTAAACGGCGTTAATCGTCGGCACTTTATGCCATCGTTCGCTGATATAATGGCTGACTGCCTTACTCACGGAGGGATGTTGTGGTTATCGTTCGATGGATGTTTGTGCTGGCCTGTTGGCCACTATGGTTAACGGCGGCCTATGCCAGTCCGTTTTATGGCCCTCCTCCTCCACCTGATGACGCCCCCGTTTTCAGCGGCGATGCTGAGCTCGGCTTTACCCGCCTTTCGGGCAATACCAATAGCCAAACACTGATTGGTAAAACGCGGCTGATGTGGTTAACCGGTAAATTCACCTACACACTGCGCGGTGAAGTGCGCAATGTCAGTAAAGATAACGAAACCAGCGCTGAGCAGTATCTGATCGCGGGGCGCGAACGCTATGAGTTAGAGGGCCCGCATTATCTATTTGGCTTTGCTCGCTGGGAGAAGGATCGCTTTGCCGGGTATGACCAGCAACTGTCAGCGATTGGCGGTTACGGGCGCCAGATTCTGGAGAACAGCACCCATACCCTGTCACTCGAAGCAGGCCCTGGGTATCGACATGATCGACTGCGCGATTACGACGATGAACGCTTGATGGTGACCTATACCGCGCTGGACTACCGTTGGGGAATGTCTGACTACGCCGATATCGAACAGGAAATGTCGCTTGAGTATACCGATCAGAACATCACCTCTCGGTCGCTAACAGCGCTCACGGCAAGGCTTAATTCAAAACTGTCGCTGCGCTTATCCCACGAAATCAAGCACAACTCCCAGCCGCCTGACGAGACTAGCGAACGCACCGACAGCACCACCAGTGCGTCGCTGCTCTATCGTTGGTGAGCGATGGTAGCACCCGAACAGCACTACCAGTTAATACCTTAAAAGTGGAACTTCACCAACGCACTGACGGCGCTTTCGGTATCCATCACGTTATCGGCCAAGCCATACTTATTCTCCCAGTAGGAGTACTCGATACCTGCATAAAGCACACCAGGATGGCCGCGGTAGTGGCCAAGGTCGAGCTTCAACTGCGGATTGAAATGGAACTCAGCGTCGTGATCCGACGCGGCCGATGAATAGTCGATATAGCCATCGAATAAAAAGCGCGATGCGCCTAGTTCAAATGGCGCGCCCCAGGTGAGCGTAAGCTGAAGATCATCGGCAATTTCACTGTTATTGACGTAATAAAACGTGCTGTTGAAATATTGGGTACCCGGCACGTCCCAGGCAAAATTGATACCCGTTAGAATATTGGTAGCATCGGTACCACCACCAAATTCGTAAGTACCCGCCAATGAGATATCTTTCATCGGCCCACGCTGTAAATCGACACCGCTGAGCCAACTAAGACTAAGTGCCGGTGAAAACTCACCGTAGAGGTCGTCGTCGCCATCGACCGAACCCCGCCCGTGGTTGCTGTCAACAAATAAGAAGGTGCCGCCCCAATCATGCGCGGTGACGTTCTCAAACGTCACGTAGGTGTCGGTGCGCTCATCGCGGCCAAACGCTTCATATTGATCACTGTAAAGCAGCGAGATACTCGAATCTGAAAACAATTTTTCAGCCGATGCCAGTGGCGATATCAATATGGCAGCCGCCATACCAGCTGTGGATAAGTATTTCATTCGTTCCCCCGAAAGTAATCGCTGGCTCAATGCCAGCTTTTTAGTACTGCAGCGATACGATGCCGCCGCAATGGTTAGCGCCCCTGGCCGCGATGCGCCCAGGCGGTCATACGTTTCTCTAATTGGGCAAAAAGCTCGTACATCACCATGGCCATGGCGCTGATAACCAATAACCCTGCAAATACCAGCCCCATACGCATTTGCGAACCAGCGCTCATCATCAGGTAGCCAATGCCCTGATTGGATGCGACAGTTTCCGACACAACTGTGCCAACAAAGGCCAACGTAATGGCGACTTTCAACGAGGCAAAAAAGTAGGGCAGCGAGCGCGGCAGACCCACTTTCAGCAGTACGTCCATCCGCCGTGCACCGAGCACTCGCAGCACATCTTCCATCTCGGGTTCTAGCGTGGCTAAGCCGGTAGCGACGTTGACCACAATGGGAAAGAAGCAGATCAAAAAGGCGGTAAGAATTGCCGGCACCGAACCAATCCCAAACCAGACCACTAAAATCGGCACAAAGGCCACTTTGGGAATAGCATTAAAACCCACTAACAACGGGTAGCATGCGTTATATAGAAAGCGTGACGAGCCGATAATAAAGCCCAACACCAACCCTACGGCAACGCCCAGACCAAAGCCGATCAGCGTGGTCCAGAAGGTTTGCCAGGAGTGCATGGCGATGGGGCCGGAATAAGTCACCAGCGCCTGTGCGGTCTCCAAGGCGCTAGGGAAGATAAAGCTAGGCACATCAAATACCCGCACCGTGGCTTCCCAGATAATGACCAGTGCGGCCACTGCAATCCAGGGCGCCAATCGCTCTACTAACTGATTATGTTTCGTCATAAGCGCGTCTTCTGTTACATACTGCGCACTTCACCAATCTGAGCGCGTAGTTCTTGCACTAGATCAATAAAGGGCTTTTGGTAAGTGGTTTCCAGTGCACGAGGGCGCGGCATTTCGATTGAACGCCGCTCAATCACCCGACCTGGGCGGCGACTCATGATATAGACGGTATCGGCCAGAAACGCCGCCTCGCGCAGATCATGAGTAACCAATACAACGGTAAAGCGCTGCGCTTCCCACAGGTCGCGCAGCACGCACCATAGCTCTTCGCGGGTAAACGCATCCAACGCGCCGAAGGGCTCGTCCAGCATTAACAGCCGGGGTTGATGAATTAATGCTCGACAGATCGATGCGCGCTGCTGCATACCGCCGGAAAGCTGCCAAGGGTATTGGTCTTCATAGCCTTCAAGCCCCACGGTCTTGAGCAGCTTGCGCGCCCAGTCAACAAACTCCTCGCGCCGCTTACGAAACTGATGGCGGTAAGGTTTGACGATTTCCAGCGGCAGCAAAACGTTATCCAGCGTAGTGCGCCAAGGCAGCAGGTTGGCGTTTTGAAACGCCATGCCGGAGATCTTCAGCGGCCCAGTCACCGGTTCTCCGTCTACCTTAATAGTACCGCCGGTCGGCGGTTGCAGCCCTGTACACAACTTCATGAAAGTGGATTTACCACATCCGGATGGCCCCACGAAGGCAACAAATTCGCCCTCGTGAATGCTCAAATCGATCGCTTCAATGGCATTACCGCTACCATCGTAGGCGTGGCTAACATCGTCAAACGTAACAAAACCAGACGCCATACTTATTCGCCTTCTTGATCTAGCAGTTGGCGTTCACTGCTCGGCGGCAGGTAGCGAGAATTGAACACTTGGTCAGGCGACGGCAGCGCCGGCAGGTCATAGGCATCGGCAACCAGCTGGATGGCCTCGCGCAAGCGCTCTTCATCAACACCCCCCACGCCATACTCGCGGGCATCCGGTGTATCTACCACGCTATCCAATGCCAATTTCAAACGGCGTGTTTCTATCTCCACATCAATCAAGCTATCGCGCTCACGTACGTACTCAATCGCTGCTTCAGGGTCTTTAAGCGTTTCGCCCAGGGCGCGATTAAACGCCCGCAAAAAACCTTGCACCGCCTCAGGATGTTCATCGGCAAACTCGTCGCTGGCGATAATGGCGTTGCCATATAGCGGTACACCATATTCGGGGAACGGCATAATCGTCAGCTCATCTTCACTCATACCTCGCTCTTCAAGGTTGAGCAGGCTGGTGAAGTAGAAACCGGTAATGGCATCCACATCGCCGCGGCTAAGCAGTGTTTCACGCAAAGAAGGGTCAACGTTCTGCCACTCAACAGCGTCAGCTTCCAGATCGTTGGCCTCGGCAAAAATACCCCAGGCGCGGTAACCGGTATCGAAGGCAGGTGCAGCAATGGTTTTACCAGCTAAGTCCGCCGGGGATTCGATATTGCTATCCTTGCGGGCAAAGACAGCTGCAGGCGTTCCATCGTATACAATGTAAACACCGCTAATGCCGGGGCCATCGGGGTTTTCTGCGAGAAACTCGACCAGCGCATTGAGATCGCCAAAGCCCATTTCGTAGGCACCCGAGGCAACACGATTAATCGCACCTGCTGAACCGCTGCCGGAGTCAATTTGAACATCCAGGCCCTCGTCGGCGAAGTAGCCGCGCGCTTCCGCCATTAGGAAAGGTGCCGCCGGGCCCTCAAAGCGCCAATCTAGTTGGAAGCGAATCTTAGTTTCTTCGGCATGACCCAGTACAGGCAGCCATAAGAAGACGGTAGCACCCGTTAATACAGCACGTTTTAATCCGCTACAGAGCATTGATGAAGCGTTCATGGCAAGCGTCCTTGTATACAAAAACTGTCTTATACCTTTAGCACGAACACTGCCATTTTTAATTAATTGCAATTATTTCAATAACTTAATTTATTTCCCTTCTGACACATACGATCACTCAGATAGACCTCCACGACACTGACCTACCCTCAATGCGCTAATAAAGTGCGCATAAAAACATTCCGCACCAAAAACTTTCTTTATTAGACGTTGGTCTATATTACCGATATACTGTGACCAGTTTCCTGTCCTCGCGCCATTCTTTGAATGGCGCTTTTTTTTACCCGCAATTTCCCTTTGTGTGTTCAGGAACCTCTTCACTGCCATGCGGCGTTAATCCGCTTAACGGTGCCTTTTGATAGGCTAAATTTCCGCTCCTTCCCGCTTCCCCATAAGGTATTTGATATGACCCAACCAAGCCCCAACCCTGAGGGCTCCCAACGTTTTTCGCTTGGCGATCCATTAGTGCTGACCCTCAGCATCGGCTTTATCGTCGCTTTTCTTGGGCTGTCCTTCTATGACGTTTCCCTGGTTGCGGACAGCATCAGTGCGAGTTTTGCCTGGACGGCATTGGTGCTGGGTAGCTACTTCCAGCTGCTGCTCTTAATGACGTTTTTCATTGCCATCGGCTTGGCCATGACCCCGGCGGGAAAAGCCAAAATCGGTAATCTGGATGCACCAGAAATGAGCACGTTCAAGTGGCTCTCGATCATTCTGTGCACGCTGCTGGCAGGTGGCGGGGTTTTCTTTGCTGCGGGTGAGCCGGTTTATCACTTTGTGGTGACGCCGCCTGCCTTTGATAGCGAAGCGGGCACTGCAGAAGCCGTTTCCGGTGCTTTGGGGCAGTCCTTTATGCACTGGGGCTTTATGGCCTGGGCCGTATTGGGGTCATTGACGGCAGTCGTTCTAGCGCATGCTCACTACGTGAAAGGGCAGCCGCTGCAGCCACGTACGCTGCTTTACCCTATTCTGGGTGAGCGCTTAATGCGTGGCCCACTGGGTGGCTTGGTCGACGCCTGCTGTGTGATTGCGCTGGTGGCGGGCACCGTGGGCCCAATCGGCTTTCTCGCCACGCAGGTTAGCTTTGGTCTTCATGAGCTGTTTGGTCTGCCGGAAGGCTACACCGGCCAACTGATTATTCTGGGCATACTTGCCAGCATTTATGTGCTCTCTTCCATGAGCGGCGTACACAAAGGTATTCAAATACTTAGCCGGTTCAACGTGTTATTGGCGCTCGCCATTGGGGCGGTGATTATTGTATTTGGCCCCACCCTGTTTCTGGTTAATAGCTACGTTTCAGGCATGGGCGCTTATATCAGTGAATTCTTCACCATGGCGACCATGACCGCTGAAACGGCACCAGCGTGGTGGATGCAGTGGTGGACAGTGTTCTTCTTTGCCTGGTTTATCGGTTACGCACCGGTAATGGCCATTTTTGTGGCGCGTATTTCGCGCGGTCGCAGCATCCGCGAAATGATCATCGCCGTGGCGGTGCTGGCGCCGATTGCTACCACCGTGTGGTTTACCCTGCTGGGCGGTTCGGGCATTTACTATCAACTCACTGGCGTGATTGATTTAACCGACGCACTGAATAACTTTCAGTTTGATGTCGCCACGTTAACCGTCGCCCAAGCACTGCCCGGCGGCACCTGGATGGCGCTGGCCATTTTGCTGCTAACGACGATTTTCGTAGCGACCACCGGCGACTCAATGAGCTACGCAATCGCAGTGGTCGGCGCGGGCCATGACAACCCAAGCCCGGTAATGCGTGCCTTCTGGGGCATCGCCATGGCGCTAATGGCTGCCGTGCTGCTATATATGGGCGCCGGTCAGATTAGCGCGCTGCAGCAGTTCATTGTTATCACCGCGATTCCGGTGTCGTTGATCCTGCTGCCGTCACTCTGGAATGGCCCGCAGGCAGCTTATGCCATGGCGCGGGAACAGGGCATCATTGAATAGGTAAGCCGCTCTAGCCCCAGCTCCCTTAAAGACTTTCCAGCAGCCGCAGAATCATTTGCGGCTGCTGATTGGCCTGGGCCAACATAGCAATGCCTGCCTGCTGCAAGATTTGCGCACGAATAAGATTGGAAACTTCCTGGGCATAGTCAGCATCTTGGATGCGCGAACGGGCGGCGGAAGTGTTGACAATATTGTTATTGAGGCCATCGATCACGCTCTCAAAGCGATTCTGCACAGCGCCCATATAGCTACGTTGGTGATCTAGCCGCTTGATAGCTTCATCAACCATATCGATAGGCTTTTCCGTCCCACTGCCATCGTCCAGTACGCTTAAGCCTTCCAGCCCCAGCCCTTGTAAATTCATGGCTTCAAAACGCACCGCGATGCTATCGCCAGCGTTGGCACCGACCTGAATATGTAACGACCTGGTCTCATTGATCAGCCCAATGCCGTTGAAGTTACTTTGCCCGGCAATGCGGTCGATCTCTTCCAAGCATTGACCGATCTCATTTTGAATCGAAGCAAGGTCACCAGAGGAGTTGGTGCCGTTAGCCGCTTGCACACTCAGTTCGCGTATGCGCTGAAGGTTATCGTTGATCTGATCGAGCGAACCTTCCGCTGTTTGCACCATAGAGATGCCATCATTGGTATTGCGGATCGCCTGGGTCATACCGCTGATTTGTGCCGTCATACGGTTGGCGATCGCCTGCCCGGCCGGGTCATCCTTGGCACTGTTGATGCGTAGCCCGGATGAGAGGCGCTGCATAGCGGTCTGCGTCGCTTGCTGACTGCCGCGCAGATTGTTTTGCGTGATGAGGGACATCAAGTTGGTGTTAAGGCTGAACAACGCGCGCCTCCGGGGGCGTTAGCCGACCCAGGCAAGGGCGGCTATATCGCTATTATCGGCCTTCTGATGGAAATCATGAGCGTTTTGCCGGTTCAAGCGTACGACCGCTGCTAGCGAGTACTTCATCGACCGGTGTTTTTACATAGTCGTGCTGATAGTAGCCTTCATCAACCACCTTTCCATCCCATGCCACAATGTCCAGATCCATCGTACGCGGTCCCGATTTAATTGTTCCCCGCACCCTGCCTAAACGATCTTCTACTTCTTTGAGATAGGCTCGAAACGCCTCATACTCAAGGTGCGTACTGACGAACAGCGCTGCATTTAAGAAATCAGGTTGTTGCTTGAAACCCACTGGCGTCGTGAGAATCGCTTTTGAACGAGCCAGCAAATTGCATTCACGGCCAATAATGTCGAGAGCTTGAGCGAAATAGTGGTCAGGGTCGATATTCGATCCCAATGAGATTAAACACTCATGAAGGGGGGTAGCCTGCTCGGTAGGTAAAGAGGGTGATGGCATTGCAACATCCTATTCAAGTGGCACTTTCTAGAACAGCTCTATTGTGATACAGCGGTATAAATACCTTCAGGCCAGCGCTGCGTGCAAGCTCTGTACAAGTTATTGACAAACGTTACACTCACGCAGAAAGTCTTTTCATGCCCATTAATCTCTATGCCCATTAATATACCCAATAAACAGTAGGGAACGCTGTATGCACCAACATGCTGCTCTGGTAACTGGCGGTGCCACTCGCTTAGGCCGGCACTTTGCTGAAGCCCTGGCCGATGCGGGTTATGACATCGCCTTGCACGTTAATCGCTCTCGCAACGAAGCTGAAGAAGTCGCTAAAGGCATTCGCGCCAAGGGACGCGAGTGTGAAATTTTTCACTGCGATTTTTTGAGTGATCAGTTAAGCGAAGAACTAGGCGGTTTACTTCAGACGGCGAAGCGACGCTTTCCTGGCCTTAACCTGCTGCTCAATAGCGCTTCCGCCTATGAGCCTGCACCCATTGCCGCTACAGAACTCGCTATGCTGGAAACGCAGTTCCGGGTCAATATGTTTACCCCGCTTTTGCTAACACGCCACTTTGCCGAGACGGTTCATGAGGGCCAAGTGATCAATATCATTGACAACAAAGTGGCCTACCACCAATACCCTTACGCGGCCTATTTACTCTCAAAAAAGAGCTTGGCGGAGATGACTCGAATGGCAGCGCTGGAGTTCGCTCCACGCATTCGGATTAACGGCATTGCGCCTGGCGTGGTGCTGCCTGCCTCTCAGCGTACTAGCGACTACCTTGAGTGGCGCACTGAAGGAATCCCCCTTCAGCGCCGAGGCGAGCCGGCCCATCTGGTGCAAGCTTTACACTACCTGCTGGGCAATGCCTTCGTCGCTGGTCAAATTCTGTTTGTCGATGGCGGTGAATCAATCAATGTCGAAGGGCGCCACTCAGAAAACTATAGCCCTTAAAAAACCGTGACATTAGAAACAGTAACCCTTAAAACGCAGCGGGGCCACCCGAAGGTGACCCCGCTGTAGCGCTTGATAACGGCCGATTTACAATAACGACAGGTTAGGTTTCATCGACGTCATCATGGTCGGGCTTAAGATGGTCAGGCTCATTGGTTTGCTGCACGCTTTGCTGGGTATCGTCCCGAGCAATGGGCGCCTCTTCCACTTTCTTCTCTTTAGCGGTCGACTCCAAGACCCGCACATTGGCAGGTGGTGTCTTCCCATTTTTGGTCTCACCAAAGTAGAGCGTGGTGTGCGGGAAAGGAATTTCTATACCCGCTTCATCAAAGCGCAGTTTAACCAGGCGATTGTAGGCGCGACCGACACCCCACTGATCGCCCGGCGTGGTTTTAATCACCACGCGGATATTCACAGAGCTATCCGCCAGCGCAGTAACGCCTGCCACGGTTAAGTCGTCCAATAGCTTTTTGCCGTGCTCCTCGCTCGCTTTGAGATCTTCAAAGGCCAGCTTGAGCTGTTCAATCGCCTCGTCAATGCTTTCATTGTAGCCAATACCGTATTCACCCACATGGTTGCCGTACTCACGCATGTAGTTGGAAACGGTATCCACACTTGAGAACGGCACGATGTGGTAAGTACCGGATAGATCGCGAATACCGACCGAGCGAATGCTGAGGCGTTCAGCGGTTCCCGTCACACCGCCCACCGTGACCACGTCACCGGTGTTCATGGCATTTTCTACCTGGATGAACACACCGGTAATCACATCCTGCACCAGCTTCTGGGCACCAAAACCAATGGCCAGACCCAGCACACCGGCACCGGCAATCAGCGGGCCGATATTGATGCCAATTTCCGATAGCACAATCATGCCGGTGATCGTCACCATGGCGATCGCCAGCGCATTGCGGAACAGGCCGAGCAAGGTTTTCGCCCGCGCAGAGGGCTCGCCGTAGCCGGTTTCCGGGTTGAGCTTATGCTCAATCAGGCTCGCTAGACCCAGCCAGACAGCTAAGGCCACTATCAAAATCACTGCCACACTGGCCAGGTTACCAACCAGATTAGCGCCACCTTCAGAGGCATACCAGGCGGCTAGATCAAAGGCACCCCAGGCATTCAGCACAACCATGACGACCACGATCAAAATGATCGTGCGCAGCACACGCAATGCATTAGGTACATAGCTATTTAAACGCTTTTCAAGCAAGGGCAGTTTGCGCCGCAGGTCGTCGGACAGCGTGATACGGCGGCCAATGGTCTGGGTAAGGAAAGACGATACCAACAACCCGACGACAATCGCAGCCAGGGACTTGAGGGTAGCAAACAACACAAACGGCAGCGCATCGCCGGGGCGGGTTAACGTCAGTACCAACACGATCAAAAAATACAGCAGCGCGAACAGGTGCCAAGTACGGGCAAATAGCTGCAGCGAGACACGGCTGGCGGTTAGCGTCGACTTGGCAGCCATATCATTAAGGTTATCGCGAAGGCGCTTGCGGTTTTTAAGTACGACGACCACCGCATAGATAAATGCCAACAGCATAATCAGCGTGCCTATCGCTTGTCCCAACGAGGCCGCCACGTAGAAATTGACCAGCGGCACTACGACCATCAGGCCGTAACCTACCATGCCGATCAATCGGGCTAACCAGCGGTTCCAGTAGGACGCTTCCTGGGCCGAAATAGGCAGCAGGCGAAGCCCTTCGTAGCGTGAAGAGAACAACATCCGCACACCGGCCTTGAGTAACTCAATAATCAAGAACGCGTTTAAAAACAGCGAGGCGCGAGTGGAAAGCTCACCGGCTTCACCAATGGCAAACGTAGCCAGTAAGTTGCCGCCAACGTAGGCAAAGGCGACAAGCAACACATCAATGATGGCGGCAATCGCTACGCAGGCAATCAAACGCAGTACCGGTGTTAAATTGGTGCCATTTAGCGACCAGCCGCTGATTTTAGTAAACAGCGGCTTTGCTAGTCGCCGGAAAATCATAAACATGGCAAAGGTAGCGACAATCACAATACCCAGATTGATCGCTGCACTGATGAACGCGGCCATATCAAAGACACTGTCTGCCTCTTGCCCCGTAAACAGTTCTCCCACGATGCTAACCACTTGCTCAAACTGACCCCCCACATCGCTTACTACGCGACTGGTGAGTTCAGCTAACTGGCGTGGCAACGACACATCTTCAGGCGCTATTTCGCTGCCCTGGGCAGCCGCTTCTGGCGAGAGCTCATCGGCAATACCATCGGGCAGCGCTGACGCTTGGCTGCGCAACATCTCAATCAGCTCTTGCCGCGCCTGCTCATCTTCCAGCAGATTAGCCAACGCCTCATAGGACGTAGGCGACGACTCAGCTGATTCTGCTGCGTCTTCTTCGGCGCTGGCAGGCTCAGTTGCCGTGCTCTGCGCCATTGCTGGCATGGCCATAATAGCGATCATCACTAATAGCCATGCAGCTAGCCAGGGTAATAAACGAAGTGGCTTCACACCTTAGCCTCCTTTGGGTGAGTGTTCTGTTCGATCTAACGGCTGCTTGGCCTTACCAAGCCTACCGTTTTAAGCAAGTCTGCTAGACAATCGCTACTGCCTGCACTGTACACTGCTAGCGCAGCTTGTTAAAAAGTTGTACAGGGTAACATGAGTTGATTAATAAGGTGTTTCACTGACACAACGGCGCTAACCAATGGTGCGCTAGCAACAATACCACGGCGTAGCGGGCACCTTTGGCGACCACAATCCACGCTAACGCCCGCCACCAGGGCAATCGAAACACACCGGCTAGCACGGTAAGAGGGTCGCCAATAATCGGCGTCCATGAAATCAGCAGGCTCAGCTCGCCAAAGCGGTGATACCAGCCCTCAGCGCGAGCCAAGCTCCGCGGTGATGCGGGAAACCAGCGACGGTCCTGAAACTGCCGTGCATAGCGTCCCAGGGCTACGTTGACCATACTGCCCAGGGTATTCCCCGTGGTAGCCACCACCCAAAGCGCCAGCGGCGCCTCTCCCAGACACCACAATCGCGCCAGCCACACTTCTGACCCACCGGGTAGCAGCGTAGCGCTCGCCAGGGCGACAAAAAACAGGCTCAGCATAGCTCAGCGGACCCCATTAGCGTGGCACCTGACCACCCAACTGTTGGGTGATCTCATCCGCCAGCTGGCGAACCAGTTCGCCGAGCGCTAACAATCGAGCCTCAGGAATACGCGCCATCGGGCCTGACACCGAGATCGCCGCCAGTGGCGTACTGTGCTCGTCGAATACGCAAGCAGCCACGCAGTGCAAACCGATAGCATGCTCTTCGCGGTCACAGGCAAAACCCTGAGCGCGAATCTGTGCCATCTCGGTTTGCAGGGGTTCCGGTTGATAAAGCGTATTGGCGGTCACTCTTACCAACTCGCGGCCATCTAGCAATTGAGCGCGCTCGTCATCTGACATCCACGCTAGCAGCGCTTTACCGACGCCGGAGGCGTGCAGCGGCGCACGGGAGCCTAGGCGAGTGATCATACGCATCATCTGGGGAGATTCATGCTGGGCGAGAAACACCGCCGTATCCCCATCACGGATACCCAAATTAGCGGTTTCGCCGGTTTCGGCCGTTAGGCGGCGCAACAATGGTCGGCTGGTCGCCACCACGTCGCGCGCTTCAAGAAAGCTATTGCCGATACGGAAGGTTTTAACATCAATTCGCCATAACCCTTGCTCATTCTCTTGGGTCACAAACCCCTGGCTTTGTAGCGCCTGTAACAGACGATGGGTCGTCGATGGTGCTAACTCGGCCATTTCTGCCACTTCCGAAAGGGCTAATCCTAGGGGGCTCGCTGCAAGATACTCCAGCAGCGTTAAGCCGCGTACCAGCGACTGGCTATGGCCGCCGCTAGCTTTGGCGGTATTCGCCGGACGACCGACCGTCCTGCGCTTGGCTTCACTCACCTGGTTTTCTCCTAAAGACGCTCCTAAAAAGACGCTTACAAAAGGCGCTCTTACCTAAAGCGCCTTTGACTAAGATGCCTTTCCTAAAACACAAAGGGCGCCAGGATAACGTGCCAACATAGCCGTTGTCGCGCTTTCGGAAACGAATTCCATTCATTGGCAAGCTTTATCAGCGATGCCGCCATTGCGGTGATCGTTTAGCCATGAACGCATCGATTCCCTCGCCGACATCCTCAGCCAGCATATTGCAGGCCATGGTTTCCCCGGCGAAGGCGTAAGCTTCCTCAAGTGGCATGGCAAGCTGGCGAGCAAACATCGCTTTGCCCGTTCGCACTGCCACAGCGCTTTTAGCGCAGATGCTGGCGGTCAGCGCGTCAGTTGCCTCATCCAGCGCATCGTCTTCTGCTACACGGTTAATCAAGCCCCACTCGGCGGCCTGATCGGCGCTGATAAACTCCCCGGTAAGCAGCATTTCCATAGCGCGCTTGCGTTGGATATTACGCGAGAGCGGTACGGCCGGGGTGGAGCAAAACAGGCCAACGTTAATGCCGGAGACGGCAAACCGGGCGCTGCGCGCCGCTACTGCCAGGTCACAACTCGCGACCAGTTGGCAGCCCGCGGCGGTAGCGATGCCCTGCACTTTGGCAATCACCGGTACCGGCAGGTGCACAATGGCCTGCATCACTTCGCTACAGCGGGAAAATAGCGCCTGGTAGTAGGCTTTATCGGGGTTGGCGCGCATCTGCTTTAAGTCATGCCCGGCGCAGAAGGCTTTACCTTCGGCGGCAAGTACCACGCAACGCACGCTGCTATCGTGAGCAATCTCGGTTAGCGCATCTTGAAGGGCTTGCAGCATGGCTTCAGAGAGCGCGTTAAATCGCTCGGGTGCGCTCATGGTGAGCGTTACAACGCCTTGATGCTCAAGGCGTTGGAGAAGAGAAGCAGTAGAAGATGGATCGTCTGAGCTGAAGGACATGGTGAACTCCTGGTATGAGTAGCACAGTGTCCATTAGTCTAGCGCACAAGCTTTTTATCAGGCTTTTTTCATTAGGCGGGTATCGCGGCCTAAGGGGTGCGGCTCGCCGCGCTGTTTCGCTAGATCGATTTGACGCTGGCGCTCACGGGCAGCGGCACGCGTCTTCTCCGGCAATGAATCGATGCAGTGGGGGCAGCTTATTCCCGGCTCATACGCAGATGACTGCATATCCTCGGCTGAGATGGGCATGCGGCAGGCGTGACACTGCTCGAACTCGCCTTTCGTTAAATCGTGGCGCACCGTGACCCGGTTATCGAACACGAAGCACTCACCGCGCCATAGCGACTGCTCTTCCGGGACTTTTTCCAGGTAATTCAGCACACCACCTTTCAGATGATAAACCTCTTCAAAGCCTTCTTTAAGCATAAAGCTTGAGGCTTTTTCACAACGGATGCCGCCGGTACAGAACATGGCCACTTTCTTGTGCTTTTCCGGGTCGTAGTGCTCACGCACATACTCGGGAAACTCACGGAAAGTAGTGGTTTTAGGGTCAATCGCCCGTTCAAAACTACCGATCGCTACTTCGTAGTCATTGCGGGTATCGATCACCAGTACTTCCGGGTCAGCGATGATGTCGTTCCACTCTTCGGGCTCAACATAGGTACCGACAGTGTCGTTGGGATCGATATCGGGCACGCCTAACGTGACGATCTCTTTTTTGAGCTTCACCTTGGTGCGATAGAAAGGGGTTTCGTCGCAATAAGACTCTTTATGATCAATATCAGCCAAGCGTGGGTCAGCGGTCAGCCAGGCAAGCAAGCCGTCAATACCTTCACGACTGCCAGCGACGGTGCCGTTAATGCCCTCTTTGGCGAGCAGCAGCGTGCCCTTTACGTCGTTATCGAGCATGGTTTGCCGCAGTGGCTCGCGCAGCGCTTCGAAGTCGCTCAGGGTGACAAATTTATACAGCGCCGCAACCACGATGGGCGGCGTTTGAAGAGTGGTTGTCATGGAGTGCTCCAGGTAGTCGCCCTCGTAAAGGGCGGACCGGGTTTAAACAGGCCGCGATTTTACTCGAAAGCTAACCAAAAGTTTAGCGCTGGCGATCACATTTGATGCATCGATTTATTCGAAGATATCGTGCTGAAAGCTTCACCCCACACAGCCGCAGTGAGGCGTATATTGTCACTATTCCCTCACGCAACCTGCGGAGCACAGCATGATTATTCGTCGTTCAAACGAGCGGGGCTACGCCGACCACGGCTGGCTACGCTCTTTCCATACCTTTTCATTTGCCAACTACGTTGACCGCAACCACATGGGCTTTCGCGCCCTGCGCGTGATCAACGAGGATCGCGTCGCGGGCGGCCATGGCTTTGGCGCCCACCCCCACCGGGATATGGAGATTATTTCCTACGTGCTGGAAGGGGAAATGGAGCATAAAGACAATATGGGCAACGGCGAGGTGATGCGCCCAGGCGATGTGCAGCGTATGTCGGCAGGCACCGGGGTGCTGCACAGCGAGTTCAATCACTCCAAACAGAACGAGCTGCATTTCCTGCAAATATGGATTGAGCCTAAACAGCTCGGCATTAAGCCCAGCTACGAGCAGAAAGCATTTCCTACCGCTGAGCGGCAGGGCCAGTGGCGGCTTGTTGCTTCTGAAGAAGGCCACGAAGGCTCAGTAAGCATCAATCAGGACATGAACCTTTACGCGGGCTTGTTCAACGCTGGCGAACAGCCAACCCCGCCGCCTGCGCGCTACGCTTGGTTGCATGTTGTTAATGGCGAAATGGAGGTCAATGGCGCGACGCTTCACGCAGGCGACGCTGCAGCGTTCCAACCGGATGAGGCGATCAATCTCACTGGTAAACAAGCAGGCGAAGTGCTGCTGTTTGATCTCGCTTGATTAGTTGTTTTTCGACGCTAACCAAAACGGCCCCAATGAAGGGGCCGTTTAATGTCTGAAACAACGTCTTAGCTAACAGGATTAGCTATTTTGTGACGAGTAGAGCGCACGAATTTTCAGTGTGTGATCTACCTCACGCAACGCTTCCAGCGCCTGAGGGCCGTAGGCTTTATCCACGTCGATGACCACATAGCCGACTTTCTCGTTGGTCTGAAGATACTGGCCCGAGATGTTAATGCCGTTTTCAGACAGCACGCGGTTAATCTGCGACAGCACGCCCGGCACGTTGTCGTGAATGTGCAGCAAGCGGTGCTTGTCCGGGTGAGCCGGCAGCGCCACTTCGGGGAAGTTGACCGACGTCACGGTGGTACCGTTATCGGAGTAAGTGATCAGTTTTTCCGACACTTCAATACCGATATTCTCCTGGGCTTCCAGGGTAGAACCACCGATGTGCGGCGTCAGAATCACGTTCTCTAGGCCGCGTAGCGGGCTTTCGAACTCTTCGTCGTTGCCTTTGGGCTCGACCGGGAAGACGTCGACTGCGGCACCGTTGAGATTACCCGCTTTAATGGCCTCGGCCAACGGTTCAATCTCCACCACGCTGCCACGCGAGGCATTGATAAAAATCGCGCCAGGCTTCATGGCAGCGATCTCTTTTGCGCCGATCATCCAGCGGGTAGAGGCAAGGTCGGGCACGTGCAGGCTAACCACATCGGCGCGCCCCAATAGCTCTTCCAGGCTGGCGACCTGACTGGCGTTACCCATACCCAACTTGGTGATCACATCGTAATAAATGACGTTGAAGCCCAATGATTCCGCCAGTACGGAAAGCTGCGCACCAATGCTGCCGTAGCCCACAATGCCCAAGGTCTTGCCGCGCGCTTCGTGGGAATTCTTCGCCGACTTTAACCAACCCCCCTGGTGGGCACGGGCGTTCTTCTCGGGAATACCGCGCAGCAGCATGATCGCTTCCGCCAGCACCAGCTCGGCCACCGAGCGGGTGTTGGAGTACGGCGCATTAAACACCGCGATACCCCGCGTAAGCGCGGCGGTCAAATCGACCTGATTGGTGCCGATACAGAAACAGCCAACGCCGACCAGCTTCTCGGCCGCCTCGAACACGCGCTCAGTCAGCTGGGTGCGGGAACGAATACCAATGAAGTGCACATCACGGATCTTTTCGATCAGCGCGTCTTCATCAAGCGACGTGGGGAGATGCTCGATATTTTCATAACCGGCGTTGTGAAAATTGTCCACCGCACTTTGGTGGACGCCCTCGAGTAGCAGGATCTTGATCTTGCTCTTGTCCAGGGACGTTTTGGCCATGGCTGAATCAACCTCTATGGTCGGCGGCATGCGCCGTGTATCGGTTCACGGGAGGCGCATATCGTAGCACAGCCCACTCCATTCAGGCCGGGTCTAGATGATGAAAAGTGTGCGTGCTGACAATGAATACAGCGCAAGTCGTTACTATAAGCGTAGGCTGAAAGGCAGACGCCACCCCCTGGCGTCGGTGTATACTGTGCGCTTATTTCAGCTTATTTTAAAAACATACCGGTTTGCAGGCGCACCCCATGAGCGATACGACATCACCTCCGCAGGATTTTGCCGCGACGGTTGAACAACTCGAAACTATCGTTGAACGTCTTGAGTCAGGCGAGCTCTCATTGGAAGATGCGCTGACCGCGTTTGAACAAGGCGTGCGGCTAACGCGCGATGCTCAGCAGCGCCTGGATAGCGCCGAGCTTAAGGTTCGTGCGCTCAGTGAAGACCGCGAAGGCCGTCTAAACGTAACGCCGTTTGATGGCCCCGACGACCCCAAGGATGCGGCCGACGAAGAGAGCAAGGAGACGCCCCCATGGTAGCCACGCAGCGAAGCCCGCTTGCCACCCAGCGCCATACCAGCACTGCCCGCGTTGATGCCACTTTGGCAGCCCTGTTTGATAGTCGTCCAGCGGTAGCGCCACGTCTTGAGGCCGCCATGCGCCATGGCCTGCTGGTGGGCGGTAAACGCCTGCGCCCGTTGCTGGTGTATATGGCCGGCCATGCGCTAGGGGCTAAAAACGACGACTTGGATGCACCCGCCGCAGCCATTGAGTTAATCCATGCCTACTCGCTGATCCATGACGATTTACCCGCAATGGACGACGACGACCTGCGCCGCGGCCAGCCTACTGTGCATAAAGCCTTCGATGAGGCGAGCGCAATACTGGCTGGCGATGCACTGCAAGCACTAGCGTTTGAAGTACTCGCCAGTACTGCCCATCCACGTCTGGCGAATATGGTACACACGTTAGCTGACGCCTCGGGGCGAGATGGCATGGTGGCAGGACAGGCGCTGGATTTAGACGCCGTTGGCGGTCACCCCGATGTTGACGCCTTAGCCCATATGCATGCTCATAAAACCGGCGCCCTCATTGTGGCGGCTGTCCGCCTGGGCGGCTTGGTGGCGGTGGCTGACGATGACCCCCGCTTAACCGCGTTGACTCGCTACGCACGCGCCATTGGTCTAGCCTTTCAGATTCACGACGATATCCTGGACGTGATCGGCGACACCGTTACGCTAGGCAAAACGTCAGGCGCTGATGCCGCCCGAGCCAAGCCCACCTACCCCAGCCTGCTGGGGCTTGAGGGCGCTCAACGAAAAGCACATAGCCTGATTGACGAGGCCATTGCCGCGCTCGCCCCCTTGGGCGAACGTGCCGCACCGCTGGCCGACTTAGCCCACTACATGATCGAGCGCGACCACTAAAGATGCCCATGAAGCTGTTCGACGTAATACCCCGCGAGCGCCCCGCGACGCCGCTGCTCGACTCCTTTGACCACCCCGCTGCCCTGCGGGCCATGAACGCCCAACAGCTCGGCCAATTGGCTGACGAGCTACGCGCCTATCTACTTTATAGCGTGGGTGTCTCGGGTGGTCATTTTGGCGCCGGGCTCGGCGTGGTTGAGCTGAGCGTTGCCTTGCACCACATTTTCCATACGCCCCATGACCGCCTGGTCTGGGATGTGGGCCATCAAGCCTACCCGCATAAAATCCTTACCGGCCGGCGTGAAACGATGCTCAGCATTCGCCAGCACGGCGGTTTGGCGGCGTTTCCACGCCGCGCCGAGTCTGAGTACGACACCTTCGGGGTCGGTCACTCCAGTACGTCGATTTCGGCGGCGCTAGGCATGGCATTGGCGGCGAAAGCTCAAGGCGATAAACGGCGAGTGTGCGCGATTATCGGCGACGGCGCGCTTACTGCAGGCATGGCATTTGAAGCCCTTGCCCACGCGGGCCATGTCGATGCCAATCTGTTGGTGATACTCAACGATAACGAAATGTCGATCTCCGAGAACGTCGGCGGCATGGCGACCTATCTCGCCCGCGTGCTCTCCAGCAAGCCCTACCTCAAAATGCGCGAAGAGGGCAAAAAAGTGCTGTCGCATCTGCCCGGCGCATTGGAACTTGCCCGGCGCACCGAAGAGCATATGAAAGGCATGGTGAGCCCCGCCACGCTGTTTGAAGAGATGGGCTTTAACTACGTTGGCCCGATCGACGGCCATGACCTCGAATCGCTGACCGATACGCTGGAAAACCTGCGTGATCTAGAAGGCCCGCAGTTTCTGCATATCAAAACCGTGAAAGGTAAAGGTTTCCTGCCAGCTGAAGCAGATCAAATTGGCTACCATGCGATCACCAAGCTGGAGAAACCAAGCACCACAGTCAGCGCCGCGACGGTTAGCAAACCGGCGGTTAAGAGCGTCGCCAAGAAAAAATACTGCAATGTGTTCGGCGACTGGCTATGCGATATGGCCGCCGTTGATCCGCGCCTGATGGGTATTACGCCCGCGATGCGCGAAGGTTCCGACCTGATTCGCTTCTCCAAAGAGTACCCACAACGCTATTTCGATGTTGCGATTGCCGAGCAGCACGCCGTGACGCTAGCGGCGGGTATGGCCTGCGAAAGCATGAAGCCGGTGGTAGCAATTTACTCAACCTTTCTACAGCGTGGCTACGATCAGTTGATTCATGACGTCGCGGTGCAGAATCTGGATGTCACCTTCGCCATTGACCGGGCGGGGCTCGTCGGTGAAGACGGCCCCACCCACCACGGCAGCATGGATCTTTCCTTTCTGCGCTGCGTACCGGGCATGGTGATCCTGGCGCCGGCCGATGAAGCCGAATGCCGTGCCATGCTCAGTGCGGCTTACCATCATCCTGGCCCCGCTGCGGTGCGCTACCCCCGGGGCACCGGCCCAGGCGTGGAGATCCCTGCCCACCTAGAGCCGCTTCCCATCGGCAAAGCCGAGGTGCGCCGCCAAGCGGCGAACGATAACGTCCGTATTGCATTGCTTGCCTTTGGCAGCCTGAATAGCGCTGCCGCCGACGTCGCCCAACGGCTTAACGCTACCCATATCAATATGCGCTCCATTAAACCCTTGGATCGCGATGCGATACTGAATGCTGCCGATGAGCATGAATTATTGGTAACACTGGAAGAGAACGTGATTGCCGGTGGCGCGGGCAGCGCCGTGAATGAGTTACTCCACGCTGAAGGGGTACAGGTAGAAGTGCTCAACCTCGGCTTACCGGACGCTTTTGTGGAGCACGGCACACCCGCACAGCTGCTTGCCGACTGTCAGTTGGATAGCGAAGGCATCGAGCGCGCCATTCGCGCCCGTCTGCCATAGACTGCGGCCCTAGGCCCTTACTTTAAAACGACACTTGAGATTGCCATGCTATTGCTTATTGTTATTTTCGGCCTGATCGGTCTTGCGTTCGGTGGCCCAGTGGGGCTATTGATCGGCGGCGGCCTGGGCTGGTGGCTGGGACGGCGCATCAGCCGTCGACTGAATATCGCGCGGACACGCATCCAGGAAGGCTTTCTAGAATCGATTTTCTCTGTGATGGGTTGCCTGTGCCAAGCCGACGGTAAAGTAACGGATGGCGAGCTGGATGTAGCCGAGAAGTTATTTGACCAAATGCGACTTCAGGGCGAACAGCGTGCCAAGGCCCGCGCTGCTTTTGAGCGCGGCCGCGCCGATGACTTCAACCTAGACGCCGAACTCGCCAACGTTAATCAGTTAACCCAGCGTCAGCCCGTATTACGCCAAGTCTTTATTCAGGTTCAACTTTCAGCCATCGCCGCTGACGGTGTGCTCCACCCCGCCGAGCACGATATGATCCTGCGGGTCGCGCGCGGCGTGGGCTGCAGCGATGCCGAAGTTCAGCAGATTGAAGCGATGCTGCACGGCGCGGCCGCTAACTCCAAAGGCGCCAGCGAAGAAGCCCTTAAAGATGCTTACCGCGTTTTGGGGATCTCTGAAGATGCCAGCGACACCGAGATTAAAAAAGCCTACCGCCGCCTGATGAGCCAAAATCACCCCGACAAACTCGCCGGAAAAGGCCTGCCAGAAAGCATGCGCGACATCGCCCAGGCGCGCACCAGCGAAATCGGCAACGCCTACGAGCGTATTCGCGAAGCGCGGGGCAGCGCCTGAAGATCGTCACGCTTAGGTAATCGACAGCGCCACGAACCACCGCTAGATTGAAGCATTGATATTGAAGCATCAATTATTGTCGGCAGGAGCACACGCCATGATTACGCTATACAGCTTTCCCCAATCGCGCTCGCTAAGAGCGGCGTGGACACTTGAGGAGCTAGGCCTGGAGTACCAGTGCCAGCATGTGGCGCTGGATAAAGGTGAGGGCCAAACAGCCGAGCATTTGGCGCGCCACCCGGACGGTAAGGTACCGGTCATGGTGGATGGCGATATTCAGTTGTTTGAGTCGGCGCCCATTTGCCGTTATCTAGCCGATACCTATGGCGATGGCACGCTGCTACCCAGCGATCCTGCCGCCCGCGCGCAGGTCGATCAATGGCTCAGTTTTATCATTACGGAAATCGAGCAACCGCTGTGGAATCAAGCCAAGCATAAGTTTGCCCTGCCCCAAGATAGGCGTGTACCCGCCATTTTACCGGTCTGTGCCTGGGAGTTTCAGCGTGCGTTAAGCGCTCTGGAGCGCCGCCACAATGGCCAAGCAACCCTGGTAGGCACCACCTTTACCCTGGCGGATCTGTTTTTAACTCATACCCTGTCGTGGGCAGTCAGTATGAAGCATCGCTTACCCGAGCCGTTACAGGTCTATCGCAAACGCCATACTCAGCGCCCCGCCATGGCTAAGGCCATTGAAAAAGAGCAGACGGCCGCAAAGAGCTGAAGGGTCTCTTAAAAGCCAAGCTCATCAAGCAGGTCGTCTACCTGATCCTGTCCTGCCACTGCGTCCGCCTTGTTTTGGCTTACCTGCGGCCCATTACGCAGTCTGGCGTGTTCATCTCGATCATCTTCAGTCTTAACCCCATCGGTGATATTAGGAACATTATCCACCAATACCTGAACAAGCTGTTCTTCGATTAGCTTAATGACTTCCATCATTTTCTTAATCACTTGACCGGTGAGATCCTGGAAGTCTTGAGCCATCATAATTTCTAGCAACTCTTTTTGCGTAGCCCCTGTTGCGGTGGGAAGCTTATTGCTCAAAAAGTGCTGCGTATCCTCAACAAGCGCTGGGTCGCTTTCTACCACTGCAGTCGCTACCGCTGCCTGCCAACGCTTATTAAGCGCGGCGCCTTCATCTTCCAGTCTATCTTGCAAGGGTTGCGCGCGTTCAACGGCATTTAGCGCGCGTTCTGCGGCCTGCTCCGTCATCGAGGCAACATAGTTAAGCCGGTCGTTCGCGTCAGGTATCGCTTGCGCTGCCTGGGAGATCTGCTGATCTAACCCCAGCTCTTTCATACTGTCCCGCAGCAGTCTTGTTAAGTGGCCTATACGATGAACCATGTCATCGGCGCTGCCTTGCTTTGCCAGCACCGACGGCATCGTCGAGTCGTGGGCATTATTTGTCGAACTCATGCTAATCCTCTTTTTGGAAAAGCTCGTTAAGCTTTTCCTTTTTGGTCTTGCCCATTAACGATAAGTACCTCAAAGCGATACTACCTTTTTATGAGAAAAACATTGGCGACATTAATGATATAAAACGTCTGTCGACGGACCTTACAGTAGTTGTGAGAAAGCCACCATCGAAGCTCAAGCAAATTAGGTATGAGGTAGTACGGCGCTATAAACGGCAAAGTAATGACAGACGCTTCCGACAATGACAAATAAATGCCAAATAGCGTGGTTATAGGGGATAGCACGCACGGCGTAAAAGATAACGCCTAGTGTGTAGACCACTCCCCCGGCGGCTAGTAGTACGATGCCGTTCGCCGATAAGCTTGCCGCCATTTCGCCAGCTGCCAGTACAATCATCCAGCCCATGAGGAGATAAATTGCTACGCGTAACATCGAAAAGCGATGCGGCCAACGTAGCTTGCAGGCAATCCCCACCAGCGCCAGCGACCATACAGCGACAAACAAGACCCAGCCCGTTGGTCCGCGCATATTGACGAGCAGAAAGGGGGTATAAGTTCCTGCAATGAGGAGATAGATCGCGCAGTGATCCAGTAGTTGAAAGCGCTGCTTCCACTGACGATGAGAAATACCGTGGTAAAGGGTCGAGGCAGTGTAAAGCAGCACCAAAGTAGTGCCGTATAGGCTTAAGCTGGCAATTTTCCATGGGTCGGCATGAGCCGTTAAGCTCGCTGCAACCAGCAGTACAACCATTCCCACCAGGCTGAGCACAGCGCCAATACCGTGGGTGATACTGTGTAGCCACTCTTCGATAACGCTGAATTCGCCCAGCGGGTCGTCGACACGAGTATTGTTCATTGGAGGCTCCTCTAAACGCCCTTACGAATTCATCGCTTAATTATTTTATAGCTTGGGCATGCAAAAATGACGAGTCGCCTTCATCAAGAAACTGCTCGCGGCAGTTGGCTCCCTACTTAACAGAATAAAACCGAACCCGGATACATGTGCCGAGTTCGGTTCTTTATAGAGCCATTACTCTGATCTTCGCAGATTCTCGCTGACGCTCTTAAAGCGTTGGATAAGGCAAGGCATCTTTCATATCGGCGGGCACTTGAAAATCTTGAGCGCCCCCCCGTGCGCTTGCTAGTCCTTGTGGAAAACCGCTTCGATGACTGTAATCAGGCGTTATGCCTCTTTGATAGGCATGTCGTGGGCTTAAACCCTTGGCACAGGCGCAATCAATGGCAGTAAGGATGCCCACGACGGACAATGCCAAGTAGACGTTTTCTTTCTTGGTATTGTGTTCATCTTTTAAGGCATACGTGAGTACGGCAAGATCAACAACATCGCCTCCCAAGCGGCTCCATATTGCGGGAGTGGGGTTATCTGAAAGCGCACCAATACCACTCATTATTTCTCTTGCCCCACAGGCACGCATGCTGTTTTCATTGCCTTGCATACCGAGCTGACGGGTAAGTTTACCTGGCGCTAACAGCTTATAGAGCCCCATACCCAAGCTTAGCCAGCCGAGCCCACGGGCGAGTTTGTCTGATGAGCTTTGCGAATGAGTCATACTTGATTGCTTATGCATCATTACCTCATTACCTCCGTGTCTGGTTTGTTCAAGGCTTGAGAATCACCTTGACGCAGCCATCCTGTTTATCGCGAAAGGTCTTATACATTTCGGGACCTTGGTCCAAACCAACGGAATGCGTGATAACAAATGAGGGATCGATCTGCCCCTCATCAATACGACGGAGCAAATCATCAGTCCAGCGATTAACGTGCGTCTGACCGGTACGCACAGTCAGCCCTTTGTTCATTAATGCGCCCATGGGGATCTTATCGACCAGACCGCCGTAGACGCCAGGAATAGACAGCACCCCAGCAGGACGACAGACATAGATCATCTCGCGAAGTACGTGGGCACGGTCACTTTCCAACATCATCGATTGCTTGACTCGGTCATAAACAGAGTCAAGTGAACGGGTGGCATGCGCTTCGAGACCTACGGCATCGATACATTTTTCTGGCCCCTTACCGTTGGTTAGATCCTTTAACCGACTCAAGACGCTTTCTTTGTCGAAGTTGATAGTAATCGCCCCACCCGCCTCTGCCATGGAGAGCCGCTCGGGAACGTTATCGATGACTACGACTTGTTTTGCGCCTAAAAGCACCGCGCTGCGAATACAAAACTGGCCCACGGGGCCTGCGCCCCAAACCACGACCGTGTCTGTCGGTTGAATGTCGCACTGAACCGCTGCCTGCCAACCCGTAGGGAAAATGTCACCGAGGAACAGCACTTGTTCATCGGTTAGGGTGCTGGGTACTTTTATATGCGTAGTGTCGGCGAAAGGCACCCGGACAAACTCTGCCTGACCACCGGCATACCCACCCGTAAGATGAGAATAGCCAAATAGGCCTGCACCACCATGGCCAAACGCCTTATCAGCCAAACTCTTATTACGGTTAGAACGCTCACAAACCGAATAATTGCCGCGCTGGCACTGTTCGCATTCACCGCAGAAAATGGTGAAAGGCACCACCACCCGATCGCCTACTTTCAGGTTTTTCGCTTCGCTGCCGACCTCCATCACCTCGCCCATGAATTCATGGCCAAGTACGTCGCCCGATTGCATACTGGGAATAAAATGATCGTATAGATGAAGGTCTGAGCCACAGATCGCACAGCTACTTACATTAACAATAGCGTCGCGAGGGTGCTCAATTTCCGGGTCTGGTACCGTGTCATAACGAACATCATTTTTGCCGTGCCAGCAAAGTGCTTTCATCGTTGCTTCTCCTTAACATTTTCCCCTGGGTTAGCCTCCTGCTCTATTCAACATAGCTCAGTTGCCGGGCAAAAAAGATTAAAAAAAAGCAAGTTTCCGACGTCGCTACAGCATCATATCCTGATCATCACCCCTTGCGCTCAATATCCACATCGCTGGCGTGGGTGAAGTCATCCAGGGCCATCATATGGCCGAGTTTTCCCGCTTTGGTGGAAAGATACTGCTCGTTATGCGGATTCAGGCCGGTGGTAATCGGTAGGCGTTCCACTACGTTGACGCCATCGCGGGTCAGTGCGTCCACTTTGCGTGGGTTGTTGGTCATTAACCGCAGTGATGTGATGCCCAGATGGTTGAGCATCGGCACGCACAGATCGTAGCGACGCATATCGGCACCAAAGCCAAGTTGCTCATTGGCTTCAACTGTATCAGCGCCCTGATCCTGCAGGTGGTAAGCGCGAATTTTGTTTAATAGCCCTATACCGCGTCCTTCTTGGCGCAGGTAAAACAGCACACCGCGACCCTCTTCAGCAATGCGCTTAAGCGCTTCTTGTAGCTGATAGCCACAGTCGCAGCGCATTGAAAAGAGCGCATCACCCGTCAAACACTCGGAATGTACCCGCCCTAACACCGGCTGGTCGCCAGTCACATCACCCAGCGTTAGAGCGATATGATCCTTGCCGGTGGCCTCGTCTTCGAAGCCATGCATAGTAAAAGTTGCCCAGGGCGTGGGCAGTTGAGAAGCGGCAATGAAGCGAATGGTCACAGGTTACCTCGCTGATTGACCAAACCAGTTAACCACACCAGTGTTGGCAAAGTGGGCAAGTATTCTAACAGGAAGCGGCGCCCGCCTCACGGTGGTAACGCGGCTTAAATCGGTTAATTAGCGGAGAAAAATTGGCTGGGTGCGACGATTTTTGCCACCCAGTACGCCGCTCTAGCGCCTAACTTCAAGTACAATTGTCCCATACGATCCCACGTAAGATGCGGGCAAATTTCTTAAGAGCAAGTGTCTATGACCACCACACCATTGCAAAATGACCGTTTCCTCCGCGCCTTGGCGCGCCAGCCCGTTGACCGCACCCCGGTGTGGATGATGCGCCAAGCGGGCCGCTACCTGCCGGAATACCGCGCCAGTCGTGCTGATGCAGGTAGCTTTATGGACCTGTGCCGCAACCATGATCTGGCCTGCGAAGTCACCCTGCAGCCTCTGGAACGTTACCCATTAGATGCAGCCATTCTGTTTTCGGATATCTTGACCATTCCTGATGCCATGGGCCTGGGGCTCTATTTTGAAACTGGCGAAGGCCCCAAATTTCGCAAAACCGTGCGCACCCAGGAAGAGGTCGCAGCGCTTAGCGTGCCCGACGCCGAGCGAGACCTCGATTACGTGATGCGAGCGGTGTCCACCATTCGTCGTGAGCTAAACGGTCGCATGCCGTTAATTGGCTTCTCCGGCAGCCCCTGGACGCTAGCGACCTATATGGTAGAGGGCGGATCAAGCAAAGACTTTCGTCACCTGAAAACCATGCTCTACGACACCCCAGACACCATGCACCAATTGCTGGACACGCTGGCTCACGCGGTGACCGACTACCTGAATGCGCAGATTCGTGCAGGTGCTCAAGCGGTACAGATTTTTGATACTTGGGGCGGTGCGCTCTCTACGCCTGCGTATCTGGAGTTTTCGCTGCGCTATATGGAGCAGATCGTCGCTGGACTGATCCGCGAGCACGACGGGCGTCGCGTGCCGGTGATTTTGTTTACCAAAAATGGCGGTCAGTGGATTGAGCATATCGCCTCTGTCGGTGCCGATGCGCTGGGTATCGACTGGTCCACCGAGCTCTCCAATGCCCGCGCCCGCGTTGGCCACAAGGTAGCGCTGCAGGGCAATCTTGACCCTAATGTACTGTTCGCCCGCCCCTCGGCTATCCGTGCTGAAGTGGCTCGCGTGTTGGAAAGCTATGGCCACGGCCCCGGTCACGTTTTTAATCTGGGCCACGGTATCAGCCAGTTTACCAACCCGGACAACGTCACCGCCTTCATGGAGGCGCTGCACGAGCTTAGCCCGCAGTACCATCGGGATATTCCAACGCAACCCAATACAGCGCACTCAGGAGTCAATTAATGAGCGAATTACGCGACGACCAGTGGTTTACCGAAGTCTTTGATAGCCACGGCAGCGCCTTCTCGCTGAAGATCTCTGAAAAACTGCTGGATGTGCAGAGCCCATACCAGCACCTGGAAGTTTACGCCACCGAGACTTACGGTAACCTGATGGTGCTGGATGGCTGCGTGATGCTGACCGACCGAGACAACTTCCTCTACCACGAGATGATTGCTCATCCGGCGCTGTTTACTCATCAAGACCCTAAGCGGGTGGTGATTATTGGCGGCGGCGACTGCGGCACCTTAAAAGAAGTGCTGCGTCACCCCGGCGTTGAAAAAGTCACTCAGATCGATATCGATGAGGAGGTCACGAAAGCCTCCGAGCGCTTCTTCCCGTCGTTAGTAGAATCAAATAACGATCCGCGCGCCGAGCTACTGTTCGCCGATGGTGTGAAATGGGTAGATGATGCACCTGATGAGAGCATCGATGTACTGATTATCGACTCCACCGACCCGGTCGGCCCTGCGGAAGGCCTGTTTAAGACCGACTTTCTTAAGCGCTGCCACCGAATATTGAAAAGCGGCGGTGTAATGGTGCAGCAGAGCGAGTCACCGCTGTACCACAGCAGCTCGATTATCCGTGAGCTGCGCAACGATATGCTTGAAGCGGGTTTTGACAGCGTTGCTACGCTGCCCTTCCCGCAGCCAGTTTACCCCTCGGGCTGGTGGAGCGTGACGTTGGCGGGTAAAGCCACTGACGTTAATGCCTTCCGCGAGCAAGCAGCCGCCAGCCACGGCCTACCGCTTGAGTACTACAGCATTGAAGCCCATCGTGGCGCCCTCGCCCTACCTCCGTTTATGCGCAAGGCCTTTTCCGCCGAATAACACCGTCAGAAAGTCACTTTACGCTGCTGCCCCATCTTTTTGCGCCACGAAGGTGCAGAAAGGTGGGGCAGTTTTATTTTTTGCACCTATACGTTCGTATCAAACGTTCGCTTTATCGTTGAAAAGCGCTGAATTAGTCCCTGTACCCATGTTGGCATCTTCCTTGCTAGGTTAAGTGACATGCTTCGGCATGCATAACTATTTTAATTACTGATTTTAATAACTTCGAGGGAAACTAAATGTTCAATAAAAAACATCTAGCGCTACTGGCATCCGCTGGTTCGCTTAGCCTAGTGGGAATGGCGACCGCTCAAGCCGACACCTTAGAAGATACCATTGAGCGTGGCGCCGTTCAGTGTGGTGTGAGCGATGGTTTGCCGGGCTTCTCAGCCCCGGATGACGATGGTAATTGGCAAGGCATTGATGTCGATGTTTGTCGCGCAGTAGCCGCCGCGGTACTTGGCGATGCGGATGCAGTTAACTACATTTCCCTAAACGCCGTTGAGCGCTTCACTGCGCTGCAGTCTGGTGAGGTTGACGTACTTTCACGTAACACCACCTGGACCACCACCCGCGACACCACACTGGGCCTGAACTTCACCGGGGTTACTTTTTATGACGGCCAAGGCTTCATGGTTGCCCGCGACTTGGGTATTACCAGTGCCGACGAGCTTGATGGCGCCTCTATCTGCATTCAGTCAGGTACCACTACCGAGCTGAACCTGGCGGACTACTTCCGTGCTAACGATATGGAATTCAATCCGATCGTTTTTGATACCTCTGAGCAAACCGTTGGCGGCTACCAAGCTGGCCGCTGTGACGTGCTGACATCTGACACCTCTCAGCTAGCGGCCCTACGTATCCAGCTAGATGATCCTAGCGCTTCAATGATCCTCTCAGAAGTCATCTCCAAAGAGCCGCTGGGCCCGGTGGTTCGTCAGGGCGACGACCTTTGGTTCAACATCGTAAAATGGTCGCTGTTCGCCATGCTTAACGCAGAAGAGTACGGCGTTACCAGCGAAAACGTTGATGAGATGACCTCGTCTGAAGACCCCAATATCGCTCGCCTACTGGGCCAAGACGGCAACTATGGCGAAGGTATGAACTTAGAAGCCGACTGGGCTTACAACATTATTAGCCAAGTGGGTAACTACGCTGAAAGCTTCGACCGCAACGTGGGCATGGACTCTCCGCTTGAAATCGAGCGCGGTGTTAACGCCCTATGGACTGACGGCGGCTTCCAGTACGCTCCCCCGATTCGCTAAGCGTCTCGCTTGACCCCGGCCCGCCCTCTCTCAAGTACTTATTACGAGAGTATAGGCGGGCCATTTGATTGACCCTTTCCGTGTAGCGGAGACGCCATCCATGTCTGTCAGACCCAACGTTCGCCCCGCCGGCCACAAGCCGCCGTTTTGGCGAGACCGTGCTAAGCGCGCACTTATTTTTCAAATCATTTTAGTCGCCGTTGTGGCGGCTTTCCTGATCTATATTATCGGCAATACCCAAGCCAACCTGAACGCCCGCGGCATCACCACTGGCTTCGGCTTCCTGGGCAATACAGCCGGCTTTGGTATTGGTCAAACCTTGATTGAGTACTCCTCCCAGAGCACCTATGGCCGCACGTTCGTGATTGGCTTGCTCAACACGCTGCTGGTCGGGGGGCTGGGGGTATTGGCTGCTTCGATTATTGGTTTTATCGTCGGTATCGCGCGGCTATCACCCAACTGGCTGATCGCTAAGTTAGCCAACGCCTATATCGAAACGTTTCGTAATATCCCGTTGTTGCTACAAATCTTCTTCTGGTACTTCGCAGTACTGCGAACCTTACCCAGTGCTAGAGAAAGCATGGCGTTTGGCGAAGCCATTTTCCTGAACGTGCGTGGGCTTTACCTGCCGCAACCGCTGTTTGAATCCGGTTTCGGGCTTATTCCTATCACGTTTGTGGTGGCGATCATCGCCAGCATTGCGCTGATTGTCTGGAACAAGCGCCGCCACGAAGCGACCGGCAAACGCTTACCGGTTTTCTGGATGTCGCTGGTGATTATTTTTGGCCTGCCACTGCTGGTACTAGTGGCGACTGGCGTCCCGGTCACCTGGGAAATGCCGGTACTGCGTGGCTTTAACTTCGGTGGTGGGATAACCATCATTCCGGAGTTTTTGGCACTGTGGCTGGCACTGTCTATCTACACCGCGTCGTTTATTGCCGAAATTGTGCGCTCGGGCATTCAGGCTATTCCCCATGGCCAAACGGAAGCCGCCCAAGCGCTGAGCCTGCCACGCAAACTGGTACTGCGCCTGGTAGTGATTCCCCAAGCAATGCGCGTCATCATTCCGCCACTCACCAGCCAATATCTCAACTTGATTAAAAACTCGTCTCTGGCCACCGCCATCGGTTACCCCGACTTGGTATCGGTTTTCGCCGGCACCACGCTCAACCAGACCGGTCAGGCAATCGAAGTGATTGCCATGACCATGGCGGTTTATCTGATCATCAGCTTGCTGGTGTCCATGTTCATGAACTGGTTCAACGCTCGCGTTGCGCTGGTAGAACGCTAGGCCGGAGACGACCCCATGATTCACAACAAAGAAACCATACCTCAGCGTCCAGCGCCTGAAGGCACGATCGGTCCGGTTGCCTGGTTACGCGGCAACCTGTTCAACGGTCCCATTAATAGCATCTTTACGCTATTGGGCCTGTACGTGCTTTACCTACTGGTGGTACCCACCATTCAGTGGGCCTTTATCGATGCCAACTGGGTGGGCGATAGCCGCGAAGACTGCACACGGGCGGGCGCCTGCTGGGTATTTGTTAACGCGCGTTTTTCCCAGTTTATGTACGGTCTCTACCCAAGCGAGGAGTACTGGCGCGCCAACATCGTATTTGCCATGTTCGCGGGCATTATTGCCTGGATGGTGATCCCGCGCCTGCCGTTTAAACGCTGGATGGCCCTGTTTGCGCTACTGATTTTCCCGGTGATTGCTTACGTGTTACTCCACGGCGGCTACTTCGACTTACCGCGTGTTTCTACCCACCGCTGGGGTGGCTTGATGCTGACGCTGCTACTGGCCAGCGTGGGCATGATTGGCGCGTTGCCTATTGGTATCGTGCTCGCCCTTGGTCGACGCTCGAACATGCCGATCGTCAAAACCTTTTGTGTAATCTTCATTGAGTTCTGGCGCGGTGTGCCACTCATCACCATTCTGTTTATGGCCTCGGTGATGCTGCCGCTATTCCTGCCGTCAGAAATCAGTGTGGATCGCCTGGTACGCGCCTTGATCGGGCTTACGCTGTTCCAGAGCGCCTATATGGCGGAGGTTATTCGCGGTGGTTTGCAGGCCATACCGAAAGGCCAGGACGAAGCCGCCGCGGCGTTGGGAATGACGTATTGGAAGCGCATGGGGCTGATCGTTATGCCCCAGGCGCTGAAAATGATGATCCCCGGTATCGTCAATACGTTTATATCGCTGTTTAAAGATACCACCCTGGTGATGATCATCGGGCTGTTTGACCTGTTGGGCATTGTACAAGCGGCGCTTTCCGACTCGCGCTGGCTGGGCTTCTCGATTGAAGGCTATGTCTTTGCCGCGTTCGTGTTCTGGATCTTCTGTTTCAGCATGTCGCGCTACAGCCAGTACCTGGAACGCAAGCTAAATACCGGCCATAAGCACTAGTTCATGTACTCGCTTAAGTACGATTGCCGAATCTCTTTACGTTTTGAGTAGGACTTCAACATGACACAAGCAGCCACTAACACCTCTGACACGCGTACTCCTGACACCCGTACTTCTGACCTGATGGTCGAGATGCACAACGTCAACAAGTGGTACGGCGACTTTCACGTACTGCGCGATATCTACCTTGAGGTAAAGCGCGGCGAGCGCATCGTGGTTTGTGGCCCTTCGGGGTCGGGTAAATCAACGCTGATTCGCTGCATTAACCACCTTGAAGAGCACCAAAAGGGTGAAATTGTGGTCGGCGGCGTGCCGCTAACCCAAGACGTTAAGCGTATTGAGCAGATTCGCCGCAGCGTCGGCATGGTGTTCCAGCACTTCAATCTGTTTCCGCATTTATCAGTGCTGGAAAACTGCTGCATCGCGCCAATGTGGGTGCAAAAAAAGCCCCGCAAAGAGGCCGAAGCGCTGGCAATGGAATATTTGGAACGCGTCCAGATTGCCGAGCAGGCCACCAAGTACCCAGGGCAGCTATCGGGCGGTCAGCAGCAGCGCGTGGCGATTGCCCGCTCACTGTGCATGCACCCCGATGTCATGCTGTTTGACGAGCCCACCTCAGCTCTCGACCCCGAGATGATCAAGGAAGTGCTCGACGTCATGGTTGAGCTGGCGGAAGAAGGCATGACCATGATCTGCGTGACTCACGAAATGGGCTTCGCCAAGAAAGTGGCTGACCGGGTGATCTTTATGGACCAGGGGCAGATCATTGAAGAGAACGCGCCTGAGCCCTTCTTTAACAATCCGCAGTCCGAGCGCACCCAGCTGTTCTTAAGCCAGATTCTTGGGCATTAATCCACAGCCCCGGTCACAAAGCAGCTGTTGATAAGTACGTCATCATGGGCCTCGTTTGAGGCCCATGATGTTTTAACGTGTTAAAACATATCCAAACCACACGCTTGGCATTGCGACCTACACCCTATGTCATTGAGACCTAAACCCTAGGTCATTGCGAGCGAAGCGAAGCAATCTCAGGGTTACACCACTACAAACAAGATTGCTTCGTCGCTCCGCTCCTCGCAATGACGTGTTACAAAAAGAGGTAATCGTATGATTGAGAAGCTGTTTATCGACCGCGCCCCGCAGCCCATTGCGCCCTTTTCCCACGCCTGCCGCGTGGGTGATCTGGTGTTTATCACCGGCCAAATGCCCACCGTGCCGGAAACCAATGAGATGCTGTTAGGCACCTTCACCGAGCAGACTCACCGGGTGATGCAGAACCTGGCGATCGTGCTGGAAGAAGTCGGCAGTGCCTTTGAATATGTGGTTCAGTCCCGAGTATTTATTACCAACATGGGCCACTTTGACGAAGTGAATCAGGTATACGCTAGCTACTTCCCGCAGCCGCTACCTACCCGTACCTGCATCGGCGTGACCGGCCTCGCGGGCGGTGCCGACGTGGAAGTCGATATGATTGCCTGGATTCCACCTGCTGCTGAGAACGCCTAACATTCTAGTTACGTACGTCCTATTTGGGTAATACTCGCAGGCAGTAACGCTGGCTGCTCGCGATGCTGGGTAAGCGGCTTATTCCCCAAAGCCGTGAGCAGGATTTGTAGCGGGTCACCGTGGCTTACTACTAGGATGGTTTCACCTTCGTCCTGCTGCTCAAGCGCTTCAATCACGGCGCTCATCCGCGCCGCTACCACGCTCACGGCTTCCACCTGATAATGACCATGTTCGGCATCACGGCTATCCAGCGCCCATACGTCGGGATAATGCTCATCAGCCTGCCCATCGAATTCGCCAAAGTAGCGCTCACGCAAGCGCTTATCGGCGGCCATCTCAAGCTTAAAAGCACTCGCCACGCGGGCGGCCGTTTGGGTCGTTCGTAAAAAATCTGAATGCACTATTTTGGTGGGTTTAGGCCAACCCCATTCGGCCACTGCCTGGGCTAGCTGGCGCTCGCCAATCACAGAGAGTCCAAACTCGTTAATGCCGCGCTCAGGGCTGCTAATAATTAACCCTTGCTGGTTTGCTTGGCTATGGCCATGGCGCATTAATAAGTAGCGATTGCGCCAATAGTCGGAGAGTGGCTGTAAAGTATTTGACATAAGTTTGTCACAAACTCTAGATTGAAGGTGTCTGCTTTCGAAAATAACCATTCTTCACGCAAAATGTCTACTTACGGAACATTTTCCGTTTTCATTAGTGGCAAAACGCAGTGAAGAGAACACGACATTATCCATAGCAAGCACACAACAATAACCGCACAAACGAGGCACACCATGGCAACTTCGCTCTTCCGCAAGCGCCCGCTTGCGTTGCTTACCGCAGCATCACTTCTACCGCTCGCCCTGCTAACAACCCCAGCTTTCGCTGAGTGTGAACGCGGCGATTTGGATGCTATTTATTGCGATGAAGACGGCAACATGGTCGCTGACCGTCCGTCTGAGGAATCTGAGTGGGTTAACCCCGATACACTGATTTTTGCTTACACTCCCGTAGAAGACCCGGCTATTTATTCGGACATTTGGCAGCCGTTTATCGATCACTTGGCAGAGGTCACCGAGCGGGATGTACGCTTCTTTGCGGTACAGTCAAACGCTGCCCAAGTTGAAGCCATGCGCAGCGGGCGCTTACATATCGCCGGTTTCTCTACTGGCCCTACACCGTTTGCGGTGAACTTGGCCGGTGCCGTGCCGTTTGCGTTAATGGGCTCCGATGACGGCCAATTTGGTTACAGCCTGCAGCTGTTTACTCACGTCGACTCCGATATTCATGAAGTAGAGGACCTCAAAGGCAAACGCGTCGCCCACACTTCTCCCACCTCCAACTCGGGTAACCTAGCCCCGCGCGCATTACTGCCTGAACTTGGTATTACGCCCGATGAGGATTACGAAGTGGTCTACTCGGGCAGCCACGACCAATCCATGCTGGGCGTCGTGGCCAAAGACTACGATGCTGCCCCGGTAGCCTCAGAAGTAGTCGAGCGGATGGCCGCCCGCGACCTGTATGACGAAGAGGATGTGCGCCTGATTTTTGAGTCTGACCGCTTCCCCACTACTTCGTACAACTACGCGCATAACCTGCACCCAGATTTGGTCGAAAAAATTGAGGAAGCCTTCTTCACCTTCGACTTTGCCGGCACCGAGCTAGGCGAGGAGTTTGAAGGCGTCGAGAAATTTATTCCCATCAACTACCAGGATAACTGGAAGGTGATCCGCACCATCCAAGCCGCTAATGATGTGAGCTATACACCAGAAAACCTGGAGTAAACGTAACGCACCGCCACCGGCGGTGCGGTTATTTTCTCGACGATGGAAGCGGACACATGCTGGAAATCACCAATCTGGTCAAACGTTATGGCCACGATGAAGCCGTGCTGAAAGGGCTTGACCTCAAGGTAGAGGGAAACAGCGTTGTTTCTATCGTAGGCGCCTCAGGTGCGGGTAAAAGCACCATGCTGAGATGTATCAACCGTTTGGTCGAACCGACGTCGGGTTCTATCAAACTCAACGGCAATGAGTTGGTGAATCTTAAAGGCGCTGAGTTGCGCCGTGCGCGTCGCAAAATCGGCATGGTGTTCCAAGGCTTTAACTTGCTTGATCGCTTAACCGTCATGGAAAACGTGCTGGCCGGGCGACTGGGCTACGTCAATCTCTACCAAGCGATATCACGCCGCTACCCCCAGGATGATATTGAGCGCGCCTTTGTGCTGATGGAGCGGGTGGGCATTGCCCACTACGCCAACAAACGTGCTGATGAACTTTCCGGCGGCGAGCGCCAGCGGGTAGGCGTGGTGCGTGCATTAATGCAGGAACCAGAAGTCCTGCTTGCCGATGAACCCACTGCCTCTCTCGATCCACGGACTTCCGAGCAGATCATGATACTGCTGCAGAGTCTGGCCAGTGAGCTGTCACTACCGGTGCTGATCAATATCCACAACGTCGCTCAAGCCAAAACCTATACCGAGCGCATTGTGGGCCTGCGCCATGGCAAAATGATCTTTGATGGCGTGCCTGCTGACTTCAATAAAGAGGCGTTAGACGCTATTTACGGCGGCATTGAAGCACCGGACGATGCGATTACGGATACGCCCGTGGAGGAGCGCTCCCATGACTCCGCCTGACGCGCATTCAAGCGTACCCCGTACCTGGAGAAAGCCGCCGTTTATTGCTAACCCGCTGCTGCGCTACGGGCTGATTATTATAGCGGTCGTCTATTTGGTGTGGGCGTTTGGCTCGCTACCGTTTAACTGGGCGCGCATCTCTGAAGGTTTGCCCCGTGCAGCGCGTATTTTTAGTGGCGGCTTCCCGCCCAATCTGGAGCGCTATGAGCTTCTGCTAACGGGTTTTAAGGAGAGCTTTCAAATCGCCATTTTGGCCACCTTGTTAGGGGTTTTTCTATCGATTCCTTTTGCTGTGATGGCCGCCCGCAATATCGCTCCCATGCCTATCTATGTGATTGGCCGGGCAGTGATTATTGTGTCGCGCAGCTTTCACCCGGTGATCGTTGCGATTCTGTTTGTGGCAGCCGTAGGGTTTGGTCCACTCGCTGGAATTTTGACACTCACGCTCTACTCGATCGGGTTTGTGGGCAAATTGCTCGCCGAGGAGATTGAAGAGATCGACTGGGGCCAGGTGGAGGCGATGAAAGCCGCTGGTGCGGGCTATGTGGCCATTCTGTTTTACGCCGTTTTCCCGCAGATACTGCCACGCCAAGTAGGACTCTCCATGTACCAGCTAGACAGCAACCTGCGCGCTTCTGCAGTGGTCGGTATTGTCGGGGCAGGCGGTATTGGCGGCACACTAATGAACGCCTTTGGGCGCTACGATTACGATTTCGCCTTTGCGATTCTGCTCATTATCATCGCGGTCATTTTGCTCAGCGAAGGTATCAGTGGCTGGGTAAGGAAAAAAATATGGTAGATCACGCACAGCAGCTTGCCGACCGTATTTGGCAACGCTACGACCGCAAACAGCGCCTTATTCGCTATGCCGTACTCTTAGCCACCTTGATGGTGGTGGTTTGGGCGGTGCGCGATATTGATATTTTCTGGCCTTGGGTATGGGATGCACCCAATCAAATTTCTGGGCTTGGGGCACGCATGTGGCCACCCAGTACTGCGGGGTTAAACGGCATAATCGCGGCGCTTATCGAGACCGTGCATATTGCTACCCTGGCCACGTTCTTAACGATCTTCCTGGCACTACCGGTGGCCTACATCGCTGCCCAAAACACCACGCCCAACCGTGCTTGTCTGTGGTTGGGGCGTTTTATCCTGGTTTCCAGCCGCTCGGTGAACACGATTATCTGGGCGCTGCTGTTCGTGGCGATTTTTGGCCCAGGGGTGTTAGCGGGCATTCTTGCCATTGTATTTCGCTCCATCGGTTTTATCGGCAAGTTAATGGGCGAAGCCATCGAAGAGATTGATCGGCGACCGGTAGAAGCCATGGAAGCCACGGGTGCTTCCAAAGCCAAAGTGGTCGCCTACGCGATTGTGCCTCAAGTGATGCCGGCTTTTTTTGCCATTGTGATTCTGCGCTGGGATATCAATATCCGCGAATCGACAGTATTGGGGCTGGTGGGTGCCGGTGGTATTGGGGTCATTCTTCAGGGCGCGATTGATACCTTCGCCTGGCCTACCGTAGCGACCATTTTGATGGCCATCATCGTCTTGGTGTTAATCGGCGAAGCCGTGACTAGCCTGTTGCGCAGCAAAGTGTTGTAGGTGGTCTAAGCGTTTGACCTAGCGCCAAACGCTTGCCATGGTTAACAGACCATCAACGACATGGAGAATGCACAGCGATGACAACCTATATCGTGGTAGCCGACGCCGCTCGCGCGCGTATTTTTACCCGTGATTCGCTTAATCTTGCCGAAAAGGAAAGCCTGGTACATGCAGCAGGAAGGCTGCATGAAGGCGATTTGATTACAGATCGCCGCGGCGCAGATGTGCAAGAGTCGACATCTTCTGCAACACGCTCGTCTGGGGAAGAAGAAGTTGCCTCGAAGCACGAAAACGAACTGTTTGCCAAAGAGGTTGCGCAGCATCTCTACAAAGCGCGTGTTGGAAATAACCTGGAGAAGTTAATCATGGTCGCTCCCCCAAAATTCTTGGGGTTGCTGCGTGATAAGTTGGATGGCCCTACTCAGAAGCTGGTCACTCATACGCTCTCTAAAGACCTCAGCAAAGCATCGATGGCGGACATACAGGCTGCCGTCAGCGATTTACGTTAACCACATTAATTTTTTAACTTAATCACTAGCCCTAAAGTAGCGATCGCTCTCGCCGATACTCAGAAGTTGCACTAACAGTACCTCCCCCTGGGTACTGACAATAACTTCAACGTCGAGAGCGACCATGTTTTCTACCCTCCGAGCACGCATCCTATTAGCTGCGCTAGTAGTGATTACTCTTGCCTTGGTGATTAACGGCATTGCCAGTTACACCACGGTAAAACATCATAATAACCAGCAAATAACACGCAATCTTAGCGCCGTGGTTAAAGGTAATACGCAAGCTATCAATGAATGGTTTAGCGCACGTTATACGATGCTGGCCAGCATGGAAGATGCAGTTGATAGCGATGATCCGCTTGCCGCACTGAGCCAGCTGGCGGCCTCAGGCAATTACATAAGTGCCTATATTGCTTATCCTTCCACATCCGATGCTATTTTTTCCGATGGCTGGCAGCCCCCCAGTGATTACGACCCTCGTCAGCGGCCCTGGTACAAAGGCGCAAACGAGGCGCAGGATACGGTTATCACGGCACCTTATGTAGATGCCCAATCAGGCGGGTTGATTGTTACCTTTGCACGCCCCTTTTATCGTAATGGACAACTGGCCGCTGTCATCGGGGCTGACATTGCGATCACTGATGTTATTGAGATAGTCAGTGGTATCGCACCTACTGAGTCTAGCTTTGGCTTTCTCACCACGAGCGACGGCACACTGGTTGCCCACCCCGACGCGAATCTAACGCTAGAACCTTCCACGCGGCTGAGCGATGCCCTGACTCAAAGCCGTCTTAACCAAATCACCCAAGCAGATGTGCCCCAAGCACTGTCGCTGCAAAATAGCGATAAGCTACTCATGGGCAGCCAAGTTGGCGGTGACAGCGGCTGGCAGTTAGTCATTGCCATGGATGAAGCTGAAGCCACCGCAGGCCTGCGAGCCATCGCCACTACCTCCATTGTGACGCTACTGATCGTCGCTGCCATCACTGCAGTCTTATTTGGCCTGCTGCTTACTTTGCTGCTGCGCCGGTTGCTCGTTGCACGCGACGCGATGAACAACATCGCCTCAGGAGAAGGTGACTTAACCCGACGCTTGCCTGAAGAGGGCAACGATGAGGTCACTCAGATTGCCAGCGCCTTCAACCTCTTTGTTGGCAAAATGGAAGCTGTGTTAATTGATGTACGCACCAGCAGCGAATCCGTTCACCATGCGGCTAACGAAATTGCCATGGGCGGCCAGGATCTCTCCCGTCGTACCGATAACGCGGCCGCTAGCCTGCAGCAGACTTCAGCATCGATCGAGGAAATCACCAGTACGGTTCAACACACGGCAGCATCAGCCAAAGAAGCCAACAAACTGTCTCAAACCGCCTCTGAAGTAGCGAACGAAGGCGGAAAAGTCGTGGCGAATGTGGTTACCACCATGGAAGACATTACCAAAGCGTCCGACAAAATTGGTGACATTGTGACGTTAATGAACAGCATTTCGTTTCAGACCAACCTGCTGGCGCTTAACGCCTCGGTGGAAGCGGCGCGTGCTGGCGAGCATGGCCGCGGTTTTGCAGTGGTAGCTGATGAGGTCCGTAAGCTGGCGGGGCGTAGTAGCGAAGCAGCCAACGATATCCAAAAACTGATCGAGGACTCACAGAGCAAGGTGAACAACGGCACCACATTAGTCCGTAATGCCGGGGCCACCATGCAGGATATCGTGGCGCACATTACTCGCGTTACCGACGTGCTGGAAGAAATAAATGCGGCCACCAGCGAGCAGAGCGATGGCATTAATCAGGTCAACATCGCGGTTGCCGAACTGGACCGTATGACGCAAGAGAATGCCGCTATGGTGGAAGAGTCCACCACCGCCGCCGAGCAGTTGAAAGAGCAGGCCGACCATCTGGCAGGTACGATCAGCAGTTTTAAGCTGTCTCACGCCGCTGCACCCGCTCTGCAAGTGCCCTATCAAGCACATGACAACCGCCGCCATCACATCACTTAAAGGGTAATACTTATGCATTTCCGTTCGTTACGCTCTTTCGTCGTCGCACTTGCTGGCCCCTGTCTGCTCGCTATTGTGGCTGCTTTAGTGATCTATAATCTGTTTGCAGCGGCACGCACCCAACAAACAGTCGATGAGCACACCGGCGCATTAGTGGAAAGTGCATTGAATGCTCGCCTTGATGCCATTGCCGAGGCAGAAGGCGAGCGTATTCAACGCGAACTAAACAACGCCATGACAATCGCCAACCAGCTGGCGACCACCAACGCACTGATGGGTATGGAGGACGAAGAGGGCCAGCGCTCGCTTTACCTTAGCCGTCGCCAGTTGTCGAACTTGGTACGCCAAACCGTAGCTGAAAACCCTGCACTGCTTGATGCATTTATTGGCTGGGAACCGAATGCCTTTGGGGATGATGATCGATACGTCGGCGATGAACGCTATGGCCATGATGGCAGTGGTCGCTTTATGCCTTGGTGGTACCGCACTGACGACGGAACGCTGGCGGTGCTACCGTTGGGCGACACTATGGAGAGTGATGAGCGTCTTCCCAGCGGCGTACGGGAAGGCGAATACTACCTTTGCCCCCGAGAAACTCTGGCTCCCTGCATTATCGACCCTGCCGCTTATGATTACGATGGTGTAACACAACTGGTCACTTCCTTTAACGCCCCTATTATCGTGGATGGCGAGTTTCATGGTGTCGCAGGAGTCGACCTCGCCCTTAATTTTATACAAACCCTGCTAAGCGATGCCAACCAAGCACTTTACGACGGTGCGGGGCGCATGGCGCTTGTCGCTGGAAGCGGAGGACTGGTAGCCGATACGGCGAATGAAGAGGATTTGGGCTTACCTGCCAGCGATGCTCTAAGCGACACCATCCTGGCCGGTATTCGCGAAGCATCAGAGCAAGGCAGCCTGCAAAGCAGCATTAACGATGGTCTACTACAGCGCTATCAGCCTATTACCATTGGCGATACCCGCCAACCCTGGGTACTGGTTCTCCAGCTCCCTGAACACGTAGCGCTTGCAGAGCTAAGTGCGCTACAAGCAGTACTCGGCGAGCAACGTCAGCAAAACACGCTGGGCATGACCGCAGTAGGGCTACTGCTAGCATTAATTGGCGTTATAGCGCTGTGGTTGATCGGCGGACGAATCGCTCGTCCTCTCAAGCGGCTCGCTGACCGCATGGAAGAGATTGCTTCGGGTAGCGGTGACCTAACCCAACGATTGCCGGTTCATGGGCGAGATGAAAGCGCCGCGGTGGCTGAACAATTCAATGCCTTTGCAGAAAAAATCCAGGCCATTCTGCTGGACGTTCGCCGCAGCAGCGAAGCGGTCAATCACGCCGCCACTGAAATTACTCAAGGTGGGCAAGACCTCTCGCGGCGTACTGAACAGGCTGCCGCTAGCCTTCAGCAAACTTCCTCTGCTATGGAAGAGATCAGCAGCACCGTTAGCCACACCACTCACGCCTCCGAAGAAGCTAGCGGGCTTTCCCAAACCGCCTCACAGTTGGCTTCCCGCACCAACAATGCTTTTGAGCAGGTAGTGGCTACTATGGATGACATACAAGCGACCTCCGGTGAGATTCAAAGCATTGTCAGCGTAATTGACGGCATCGCCTTCCAAACCAATCTGCTCGCCCTGAACGCCTCGGTGGAAGCCGCGCGGGCTGGCGAACATGGCCGTGGTTTTGCAGTGGTCGCCGACGAAGTTCGCAAATTAGCTTCACGCAGTAGCGAAGCTGCCAAAGATATCCGCCAACGTATTGATACCTCGACGGGCAAGGTTGAAAGCGGTACTCAAATGGTTCGCGATGCCGAAGCAGCCATGCATGAGCTTGCTCAAAGCGTCATGCGAGTATCCCAGATGCTTGGCGATATCAGTACGGCCGCCAGAGAGCAGAACGAGGGGATCAGCCAGGTGAGCATTGCAGTGACCGACTTGGATCAAATGACTCAGCAAAACGCCGCACTTGTAGAGGAATCGACAACCGCCGCTGAGCAGCTAAACAATCAAGCGGACCGGCTCGCCGAACTAGTGGGTGGCTTTACGCTTGAGAAAGGAAGCAGCCAGAGCAACCATCAACTGCCGGCTCCCGCAATAGCTAAATAATGAACGTTTAAGGAATCGGCGGTAACGGAATATCGTCGCTGCGCTTAGCCCCAGCGGTCATTTCACGGCAAAGGCGTAGAAATTCACGTATCCCCGTCGTGAGGTATTTATGGCGATGCCAGATAAACGTGAATTGACGCTTTAGATCCAACTCCGGCGTCGGCAGCGGTACCAAGCTGCCACGCCGGAAGGCATCGCGCAGCGCTAAGCGCGAGACGCAGCCAATGCCCAGCCCTGACTCCACGGCGCGTTTAATACCTTCCGTATGTTCTAGCTCTAGCAGAGTGTTAAACCGGCTGCGGCGATGGCGGGCAGCGTGCTCTAGCGTCATACGTGTGCCCGAGCCCTCTTCGCGCATGATCCAGTCTTCACGCAGCAGTTGTTCAAGCTCAAGGTGCTCACGACCTGCCAGTGGATGGCGCGGCGAGCAGAACACGCACAGCTCATCCTCCACCCACGGCTGACTGATGATCATCTCATCGTCGCACTGCCCTTCAATCAATCCTAAATCCAGCGAATGTTGGCGCACGCTTTCGATGATATGGCGCGTATTGCGCACCGCCAAGCGCACACGGCTACCGGGGTGACGTTGCATAAAGTCGCTGATGAGTAACGTAGCCAAGTAGTTACCAATGGTCAGCGTGGCACCTACATCAAGCGACCCAACCCCCTGCTGGCCGCGCAAGAGTTCCTCGATCTCCTCACCTCGGTCGAGTAGTGCGACCGCTTTGGGCAACAGCTGAAAACCCAGCGCGTTGAGCTTTAAGCGCTTACCGATGCGGTCCAACAATTGGCAGTCGAACTGCCGCTCAAGTTCAGCAAGCGCCGTGCTTGTCGCCGACTGGGACATGGCCAACGCTCGCGCCGCATGGGAGACGCTCTCATGCTGAGCAACCGCCACAAAGACTTCCAACTGTCGCAAGGTGTAGTGCATAAAATCTGACCTATCATTGATCTATATCTGTTTTTCAGATAAGTGTTATCAATATAATTCGCTTAACAGATATACCATCCTTTGCTTAGACTTGCTGGAAACATATTTAATCATTTTTATTCTTTTTAAGAATATGATCGATGCGGTTTTGGGCCAGCGTCGGCTAACGGAGAAATGGCATGAGTAAGTTTGCTCTGGAAGAAGTGCTTAGCGTTCACCACTGGAACGATACCCTGTTCAGCTTCCGCACTACCCGCGAGCGCAGCCTGCGCTTCAAAACCGGTCAGTTTGTGATGATTGGTCTGGAGGTGAATGGCAAGCCGCTGATGCGCGCTTACTCGATTGCCAGCCCCAACTACGAAGACCACCTTGAGTTCTTTAGCATCAAAGTACCTGACGGCCCGCTGACGTCACGCCTTCAACACCTGAAAGTAGGCGATCAGATTATGGTCAGCCGTAAGCCCACCGGCACGCTAGTGACCGACGACCTACTACCCGGTCGAAATCTGTATATGCTCTCGACCGGCACTGGTTTGGCACCGTTTATGAGCCTGATTCAGGACCCTGAGGTTTATGAACGTTACGAGAAAGTAGTATTAGTGCATGGTGTCCGTGAAGTCTCTGAGTTGGCCTATGCGGACTTCATCACCAAAGAACTTCCGGCGCATGAGTATTTGGGCGAAGATATCACAGAAAAATTGGTTTACTACCCAACCGTTACCCGTGAAGAGTTTCACACGATGGGACGTCTGACCGACCATATCCGTTCAGGCAAACTATTTGAAGATACGGGCTTGCCGCCTATCGACCCACGCCAAGACCGTGCCATGATCTGCGGTAGCCCCGCCATGCTGGACGATACCAGCGCACTGTTAGACGAGCTGGGCCTTAATATCTCTCCGCGTATGGGCGAGCCGGGCGACTACGTAATTGAACGCGCTTTCGTCGAAAAGTAAGTTAACCGCTAGCCATTAAAAACCCCCGCTAATCGGTTTGAGGATATAAACCGGTTAGCGGGGGTTTGTGCTATGGCATGATGCTTAAACCGCGTCTTTGCCCGTTTCGCCAGTACGAATACGGATCACCTGCTCTAACGGCATAACAAAGATTTTGCCGTCGCCGATTTTCCCTGTATTAGCAACCTGAGTAATAGCATCAATCACCTGCTCGACCATGTCATCGTCTACTGCTACCTCCAGCTTCACCTTTGGCAGGAAATCAACCACATACTCAGCGCCGCGATACAATTCGGTATGCCCCTTCTGGCGTCCAAAACCTTTCACTTCCGTCACCGTAATACCCTGCACGCCGATATCCGAGAGCGACTCGCGTACATCGTCGAGCTTAAACGGCTTGATAATAGCTGTGATCAATTTCATTACCCTATCCTCTAAGTGGGTGGCCGTGATGAGATTGGTTTATTCGGCTGCTGGTGTCGTAACCGTTAACCGCTGACAAATAGCATACACCGCTATCGGCAGAGAATAAAAAAGCCTCCCACTAAGGGGAGGCCAGACAGAGCACACCAGCTCACTTAATCAGCATCACATTACTTTTTAATTCCAAATTCAGGGTAGGCTTCGAGACCACATTCAGCGATATCAACGCCTTCATACTCTTCTTCTTCGCTAACCCGGATACCCATGATGGCTTTCAGGATCAACCACACCACCAGACTTGCCAGGAACACCCAGCCGAAGATACCGACGATACCGATGAGCTGCGCACCAAAAGATGCACCGTCGTTAGTCAACGGTACCGCCAGCACACCCCAGATACCAACAACACCGTGAACAGAGATCGCACCAACCGGATCGTCCAGTTTTACCTTATCAAGGGTCACGATGGCAGCGACGACGATGATGCCGCCCACTGCACCAATAATCGTGGCGCCCAGTGCGGTCGGAGAGAGCGGATCAGCGGTGATGGCGACCAGGCCTGCCAGCGCGCCGTTCAGTGCCATGGTCAGGTCAGCTTTACGGAACCACAGTTTGGCCAGAATCAGTGCTGCAATAACACCACCTGCGGCCGCCGCGTTGGTATTTACAAACACTTGCGCCACGTTGTTAGCAGAATCGACGGCCGCCAGCTTGAGTTCAGAGCCACCGTTAAAGCCGAACCAACCCATCCACAGAATGAAAGTACCCAGCGTTGCCAGCGGCATGTTGGCACCAGGAATGGCATGGATAGAACCGTCTTTGCCATATTTGCCTTTACGCGGACCTAGCACAATCACCCCTGCTAGTGCCGCTGCTGCACCGGCAAGGTGCACAATGCCTGAGCCCGCGTAATCAGAGTAACCAACTTCAGACAACCAACCGCCGCCCCAAGTCCAGTAACCAGACACAGGATAGATAAACGCAGTCATTACCACAGCAAAGGCCAGGAATGCCCATAGTTTCATGCGCTCAGCAACGGCACCCGACACAATCGACATGGCGGTGGCGACGAACACAACCTGGAAGAAGAAGTCAGAACGCATTGAGTAGTAGGGGGCGTCATCGCCGCCTGCGGTCACCGCATCAGCACTATTCTCAGCGCCAATCAAGAAACCCAGATTAGGTAAAAAGCCGCCAGCACTGCTGGAGTACATGATGTAGTAGCCCACCAGCAGGTACATGGTGCAGGCGATCGCAAATAGCGCGATGTTTTTGGTAAGGATCTCTGCGGTGTTTTTGGAGCGTACCAAGCCCGCTTCCAACATGGAGAAGCCTGCGGCCATCCACATCACAAGCACGCCGCAAATTAGAAAGTAGAACGTATCGAGCGCGTAGCTCAAATCAGCTAACTCATTCATGAGGTGTTCCCCGTTATTCTATGAGAAGTTATACGCAAAAAAAGGCGCTGCAGCCTGTTCGCGTGGCGTCCGTTATACGGCGTCAGCGCCGCGCTCACCGGTGCGTATACGAATCACGTCTTCCAGTGGCGTAACAAACACCTTGCCGTCACCGATCTTGCCGCTGTTAGCCGCGCTACAGATCGCATCCAGCACGCTTTCTAAACGCGCATCGTCCACGGCCACTTCCACTTTCACTTTGGGAAGAAAGTCGACGACGTATTCTGCGCCACGGTACAACTCGGTATGCCCTTTCTGACGGCCAAACCCTTTCACTTCGGTAACCGTAATGCCCTGTACGCCGTTGTCGGCGAGTGCCTCACGAACGTCGTCGAGCTTGAATGGCTTGATGATAGCGGTGATGAGTTTCATCCCGGATCTCCCCTGCTGGATAAGTCCTGCTAGATTGGTAGCGGCACAGCCGCCAGAATAAGCACCTGAACCGATAATGCGCATACCGTGCCAGCTGACTTTTTTTAAATAAAAATCAGTCAATTAAGTAAAAATCAAAGCCCCTTTCCACGCTCACTCTCATCAAACCAAACTCCACCACACCGCTATTGCACCAAAAAAGAGCAACATAAAATGTTGACCGCTCTATTTCGATGCAAACCACTCGCCAAGCAGTAAATCCATTCGGCGCATGCGAATTTGCCAACTGTTGCGTATCCTTACGGGTAAGCGTTTTTATATTCATTTAGCTAGTAATCAAGGAGAGAGCAGCTATGGCCCCTCAAGACCGCATCAGCCGACTGGCCCAGCAGATTGGCGATCGCTTACAGAACGCCTCGCAGGCGCCGGAAGATATTCAAAAAGGCGTGCAGCAAGTTGTGCGCGGTGCGTTTGACCGCTTAGAACTTGTCTCAAGGGAAGATTTCGATATTTTAATGGACGTATTGCAGCGCACGCGTTCACGGGTAGAGGCGCTAGAGCGTCAGGTTGCGACACTTGAAGCCACGGTAGAAGCTTCTACTGCTCCCACTGCCACCCCGCTAGAAGCAGAAGTACCGCCGGTGCCTACCCCCGAGCCAGATACAGATACAGATACAGATACAGATACAGAAAAGAAGAATAAGCCCACTTAACACTTCCGCCTCATTAACAGCAGCAATAGGTTAATGCCCTATTGCTGCATGGATTAGCGTTAACTGGATAAACTATAAACACGAATCACTATCATTGACTTTATGTTTCCTGGTGATACTCTCCGCCTACTCACCCTTATTGTTCGCGGACTGATCCCCATGTATGTTTTGCACTCCTTACCTACTTCACTTATTGGTACCGGGCTACTGCTGTGCCTCTCCAGTAGCGTTTTCGCCCAAGAAATGACCTCTAGCGCAAACGCCGACGACACTATGGTCGTGGTTGGATCCCGCACGCCCACTCAAATCAGTCAAATTCCCGGCGCTGTTTGGGTGATTGACAAAGAGATGCTGCAACAGCAGACCCGCAATGGTGCAGACCTAAAGACAGCATTGGGGCGTCTGGTGCCGGGGCTGGATCTGGCGCCGCAAGGGCGCACCAATTATGGGCAGAACATGCGAGGTCGGGGCGTGCAGGTGCTTATCGATGGTGTATCGCTGAACAGTTCGCGAGGGCTTTCCCGTCAATTCGATGCCATTGATCCCTTCAATATTGAGCGTGTGGAAGTGCTTTCTGGCGCCAGCAGCCTGTATGGCGGCGGTGCTACGGGTGGCTTGATCAATATTATTACCCGCAAAGGCGAGGAAGGCCTGAACTGGCGTACCGAAGCGGGCATCACCACTGGCTTCAATAGCAGCGATGACATGGATCGGCGCCTGTCACAATCGATCAGCGGCGGCAATGAGCGGGTTCAAGGCTATCTGGGCACTGCCATTGGTGACAACGGGCGCCACTATGACGGTAGCGGCCAGGAAATCTTCCCCGATATCGCCCAGACCGACCTGCAGGACAATCGTAGCATTGATGTATTGGGCAACCTCTCTTTCCGTTTGACCGATGAACAGAGCCTGGAACTGGGCGCCCAGCTGTACCGTTCAGGCTTCGAAGGTGATCGAGGTGTTTACTTTCCCAACCTCGACGCCGCCACGCCCAACTTGAACGATGCCGAGATTCGCGATGGCTACCGCTCACAGCGCGATCCAGAAACCGACCGTAAGCTCGTCAACGTCAACTATCACCACGCTAACCTGTGGGGACAAAACTTCTACCTGCAGGCGTTTCACCGGGAGGAGGAGTCCAGCTTTCAGGCATTTCCCTACCCAGTCGCCGACGGCCTGCAGTTTCGCGCCTCACAACAAAACACCGATTTAAGCGGCATCAAAGCGCTGTTTGAATCGCGCCTGGGTGATGATGTTTCGCTAACTTACGGCCTTGATCTGGATCGTGAAACTTTCGATGCCAGCCAGAAGCTGTTCGATACCGACATATCAGATGCTTCCGGCGGCCTGGATCAGCAGGCATCGGGGGTTGAGCCCCGCTATCCAGGTTATCAAGTGGACGGGCTTTCAGGCTTCGTCCAGGGCGACTGGCAAGCCACCCAGGCGCTCAAACTCTCCGCGGGGTTGCGCCAGCAGCACATGGACGTCGAAGTGGATGAATTCCAGGGGATTCCTGGCGGCAAGAATGACTACGAAGCGACGCTCTTCAATGCCAGCGCCCTCTTTGATCACCGCAACGGCCACCAGAACTGGCTGCAGTTCAGCCAGGGCTTCGAACTGCCAGACCCCGCCAAATACTACGGCAAGAGCCCCGACATAAGTGTCGATAACAACCCCTTATCTGCCATCGAGACGGATCAAGTAGAGCTAGGCTGGCGCTACCAGGGGGGCAACTGGACGGCCCAAACAGCGCTTTACTACGCCTGGTCGGACAAAGCGGTAGAGAACGCCGAAGATTTAAGCGTCAGCGTCGTCGATGAGAAGAAGCGCGACTTCGGCCTGGAAAGCGCCGTGACCCGTTACTTCGATAATGGCCTGGAGGCCGGGGGTACTCTGCACCTGGTGCGTTCCGAGCAGGAGAACGACCAAGGAGAGTGGGAGAAGCGTGACGCCCGTTATGCATCGCTCTCTTCCGCCACCGCCTTTATTGGCTGGACGGACTATGTACGTTCGGCTCGCTTGCAGGCCAATCACAATTTCGACCTGAAAGACGCTGCCGATAGGGAGATCGATGGTAATACCACCCTCGACTTATCGCTCAGCCAGGAAACCGATTTTGGCACCTTAAGCCTGGGAGTGCAGAACCTGCTGGATGATCAGTACTCCACCGTCTGGGGTCAGCGAGCCGCCATGTTCTATTCGCCCTACTACGGCCCAGAGTACCTCTACGACTACCAGGGCCGTGGGCGTACTTACACCCTAAATTGGTCGATGGATTACTGAGTGCTGGTTGGCTACTCGCTGATAACAGCTCAAGGGTGAGGTAACGAGGATGGCGACACTCGGCTCAATAGCGCCGTCTTGCATACCCATTACCACTCATGACCTGCTGGCTATTGGTCAGCGCTTCGGGATCGACTACCGCTTTCCCGAAGCGCCTGACCGCTCCCAGCCAGCGCCTTGCGTTGCTCGTGGGCGGGTGATGGATGTCGAGATAGACCCCACACTGCGCGTGACACACTCGGATCTAGACGTCCTACACGCTTACGCCTCCACTTCCCGGCGTACTGCGCCGTGGTTTCTCAGCGTGATACTCGAAGGCCGTATTCAAGTCAGTCTCGGGCGCCAGTCGTTTCAGTTGCAAGCCGGCGACGCCTTCAGTGCACATTTCAACGAGCAGACTGGGCTTGAGGTCTTCCAGCCCGCGCCACAGCGTTTGCGCATCCTAAACGTCTCGCTTCTCGCTTGCACAGAGCCGCCCACTTTCTCGTCCATTAACTGTTCGCCTATCAATGTTACCCCTCCGGTAACGCCCCTACTGCATACCTGGAAGGTGCCGCAGTTCCTTATTCATAGTCTGGAGACGGCACTGGCTTCGAACTGGCCAATCGAACGGCAGCGCCTGTTATGGCAAGGCCTAGCACTTCAGTTGTTAGCTCATGGACTGCCTGTGCCTATCGCTAGCCTTGAGCCCAGCGACGAAAGGGGCGTGGGAAGCATCCCACCGGGCCTCTCCCATCGCGATCACCAACGTCTGGAGCGCTTGCGTCAGCAGCTCGAACACTCCCCCAACCAGGATTATCGGCTTGAGCAGTTGGCCCGAAATGCCGCGATGAGCCCTAGCAGCCTACGCACCAAGTTTCAGCGCTGTTACGGCTGCTCAATCTTCGATTACCTACGCCGTTGTCGCCTGACCCAGGCTCAAGAGTACTTACGCAGAGGGTATAGTGTTCAGCAAACCGCTCACGCCTGCGGTTATCGCCACGCCACCAATTTTGCCACCGCCTTTAAGCGCGCTTTTGGCATTGCGCCCCATGAAGTACACCATCGCCATTAAAAGCCGCAGGGTTGTTTTTAGAGCGCTAAGTTCCTCTGTTGGACGTTTTTTAGCATTACGCATACCCCCTTTGTCATTGCGCATACCTTTCCACTGCAATAAAGGGCAATAATTCTCATTAACACAAAGTTAATTGCTTCTTATTGCAGGTGCCTCCCATGTTTACTTCTCACCATCGCTTTCTACGCTCTCCCCTTAGCGCCGCGGTTATCGCGGCACTGTGGGCATCACCGCTATATGCCCAGGAGAGCACCGAGCTGGGCACCGTCACGGTGACCGCGCAGCAAGCCGCCACCAAAGTCGAGACACCTTTTATTGAAACGCCCCAAAGCGTTTCCACCATTAGCCGTGAGCAGATGGAGAATCGTGGGGTGAGTACCGTGCAGCGCGCCACCGACTACACGCCCGGTGTCTATAGCAATCAGATAGGTGCCTCCAATCGCTTCGACTACCTGGTGTTGCGCGGATTTTCTGATGGAAGCCTGAGTAACACATTCTTGGATGGTTTGAAGATCATGGGCGATGCCAACTCGCATAGCAGCATGCGCATCGACCCCTGGTTTTTGGAAAGCATTGAAGTGGTGCGCGGGCCTGCCTCGGTGCTTTATGGCCGCGCCTCCCCAGGCGGTGTGGTGGCTTTGAATAGTAAACGCCCCGAATTTGAACAGTCCGGTGAGCTGCGTTTTCGGTTGGGCAATAATAATCAACGCAGCGCCGCTTTTGACCTCACCGGGCCAATTGGCGAGGAGCAACGGGTTGCTTTCCGCCTGACCGGTATTGCCAGCGCCGCCGATACCCAGTTTGGTCCGGCTAAAGAGGAGCGCTATGCCATCGCGCCACGACTAACCTGGGACATCACTGATGACACCAGCCTCACCGTAGAAGCCTATTTGCAGGATGAACCAGAAGGCGGTTACCACTCTGGTGTTCCTTTCGAAGGGGCCGTGGTTGCCCGTAATGGGCGCAAAATCAGCAATAATTTCTTTGATGGTGAAGAGGATTACGACACCTACGAACGTACCCAGCGCATGGTCGGCTACGCCCTTGAGCACCGCTTTAATGACCAAGTGACCGGCCGCCAACTGATGCGCTACCTCAATTCAGATGTAGTGCTGAATCAGGTCTACGGCTATGGCTGGACGTCGCCCACCTCTGATGAACTCACCCGCTACTACTCTGGCAGCGATGAGTCCTTGGAAGCCTGGACGTTAGACAACCAGTTAGAAGCCAACCTCAGCAGTGGTTTTATGGACCATACGCTGCTTTTTGGGGTGGATTACCAACAGCGGGAAAACGACGTGTCATGGCCGTCGGGCGCCTTCCCCGCCATTGATGCCTTTAACCCTATTTACGGCGCCGAGCCGAGCGCTCCTATTTATCAGCCGATGGGCGAACACCATGAGATAGATCAGACCGGTGTCTATCTACAAGACCAAGTAGCCCTCGATAACTGGCGCTTCACCTTGGGCGGCCGCTACGACTGGGTGAATATCGACAATGCCAACCGCGATAGCGGTGACACCAGCTCTCTCAGCGACACCCAGCTTAGTGGCCGAGCTGGGGCGGTCTATTTATTCGATAACGGCGTAGCGCCCTACCTGAGCTATTCCACCGCCTTCACCCCCACCAGTTTCGTGGATGAGAGTGGTGATCTGCTTCAACCGATGGAAGGCGAACAGTGGGAAACCGGCGTCAAATTCCAACCTAACGACAGCCAAAGCCAGTACAGTGCTGCACTGTTCCACATCAGTCAGGAAAACGTCGCCACCAAAGAACAGCCCACCGACCCTTATCGCGCCGTGGGGGAAATCGAGTCTCAGGGGGTGGAACTAGAAGCGCAAACTCAGCTAACGGATACCCTCTCGCTACAAGGGGGCTATAGCTTCACCGACATCACCTACGCCAAAAGCGACGACGGCAACCAGGGCAATAACGCGATTTACTCACCCCGGCACCAAGTGCAGCTCTGGGGGCATTACGAGGCCAAGGACGGCTGGCTAAACGGCGTGGATATGGGGGTCGGTGTCCGCCATTATGCGGATATCGCCGCTGACCGGGCCAACACCGAAAGCGTACCCGACTACACCCTGGTCGATGCCACCCTTGGCTACGACCTAAGCCATGTCGGCATCAAGGGGGTCGAAACACGCTTAAACATAAACAATCTGCTGGATAAAGATTACGTGGCTTCCTGTAATTCGCTTGAGTATTGCTATTTCGGCGCCGAACGCGGCGTGACTGCCAGCGTCCACTATCGTTTCTAAGTGCTCGTTTGTTTCTAGGCACGACTAATAACGTTACGTTGCCCAGGCCAATGCACCTGGGCATTTTTTCTCTGGAACGAGGTTTGCAAACAATAAATATTATCGTTTAAATACAGCTCATATTTTTCTTGATGACCTCTCACCACCATGCGCCACTCCATTCTGTTTTCTTTATTTGCACGCTGCGGTCTATTCGTGGCTTGTCTGCTGATCGTTTCTACCGCCAAGGCGCAGTGGGCAACGGTCGACTGGACCATTGCCGAAACCTTGCTGGCCATTGATGCGCCTGTCAGCAGCGTCGCCCAACAAAGCGACTATCACGCATGGGTGGGGGAGCCCCGTATCCCCAACAGTGCTACCGATATGGGGCTACGCTCCCAACCTAACCTGGAATTGCTAGCCCAAGCTCCTCCTGAGCAGATACTCATTTCGCCAATGTTCGCTGGCTTAACGCCTCGCTTGGAGCGCATCGCCCCGGTTACCTCGTTCTCGCTCTATTCCCCTGCCACCGACACTTGGCAAGAAATGCAAACCTTGACCCGTCAATTGGGCGAGTTAACCGAGCGCCAAACCCAGGCAGAGCAACTGATCACGGAAACCCACGACTTGATGGCCAGCCTGCGAGAATCAAGCCCCCTCTCACAGTCTGATACCGCGCCGCTGCTGATGGTGCAGTTTATGGATGCCCGCCACGTGCGGGTGTTTGGGGATAACAGCCTCTACAATGCGGTGCTGGAGCAACTAGAGTTGTCCAATGCGTGGGAACAAACCACCAACGCCTGGGGATTTTCGCTGGTAGGGATTGAAGCGTTAGCACGCTACCCAGAGGCAATGTTGGTGATCATCGAGCCGCTGCCCGCCGGCGTCGAAGCGCAACTTGCCGACAGTGGCTTATGGCAGCAGCTTCCAAGCGTCAAAAACAACAACCTTCTACGCCTACCGCCAGTATGGAGCTTCGGGGCGCTACCCTCCGCCCAACGCTTTGCACGAGAGCTGACCGCTGCACTGAAGGTAGCGCCTGAGGATAGGGATTACCCCATGATGAAGGGAGGATGACACTACCAAAGTGTTCTTAATTACGGTACGTTAACCCCTCAAGCAAAATAGGCTTAACCTCAATGGGGTTAGGTTGACACCAAAGTCAGCGAGGGAATGCAATGACGCTAGCCATTGTTGCCACGCGCGCGGGCGTAGGCTTAGACGCACCCGCAGTGCATGTTGAGGTGCATCTGGCCAATGGCTTACCGGGCCTAACGCTGGTGGGCCTACCGGAAACCGCCGTCAAAGAGAGCCGCGAGCGGGTACGCAGTGCGCTCGTCAATGCTGGCTTTGATTTTCCTAATACTCGCCGTATTACCCTTAACCTCGCGCCCGCCGATCTTCCCAAAGAGGGCGGCCGCTTTGATCTACCTATCGCCTTAGGCATTCTCGCCGCCTCTGGGCAAATCCCGGTAGAGGCATTAGAAGGCATAGAGTGTGCTGGCGAGCTGGCCTTGGATGGCAAGCTGCGTGCAGTACCCGGCATACTGCCTTTTGCTCTGGCGACTCGACGGGCAAAAAAAGCACTGATTATTCCTCGCGACTGCGCCGATGAAGCGGCACTGGCGGGAGATTTACCGGTGCTGCCTGCGGACACCCTCTGGCAAGTCGTCGCCCATCTGCTGGGGCAAGAGAAAATCCCACCGCACAAATTGAGCGCCTCGGTTAAAACGACCGCCCCGGTAGATGATCTCGCCGATGTACGCGGTCAGCAGCAGGCGCGGCGTGCATTGGAAGTCGCCGCCGCTGGGGGCCATAACCTGTTATTTGCCGGCCCTCCAGGCACCGGTAAAACCATGCTGGCTAGCCGCCTGCCGGGCATTCTGCCGCCACTTTCCGAGGAAGATGCACTGGAAGTCGCCGCTGTGCGCTCGGTATGTGGCTTGCCGCTCGAAGCCGACTGGGGCAAGCGGCCATTTCGCCAACCCCATCATAGTGCCAGCGCCGCGGCTCTGGTCGGCGGCGGCTCAAAACCCAAACCCGGCGAAATTTCACTTGCTCACCACGGCGTGCTGTTTTTGGATGAACTGCCCGAGTTTTCCCGCAATGTATTAGAAGTGTTAAGACAACCACTGGAAACAGGCACTATTCATTTGGCCCGTGCCAGTCATGAACGCCGTTATCCAGCTCGGTTTCAATTGGTAGCCGCGATGAATCCTTGCCCCTGCGGCCACTTAGGTGACCCCCGCCAGCGCTGTCAGTGTACCGCCAGCCAGATCCAGCGTTATCAAGCGCGGCTTTCCGGGCCACTGCTGGATCGCATCGACCTCCAGGTAGAAGTCCCTGCGCTGCCGCCTGAGCAGTTGACGGCACAAACCCAAGGTGAATCATCAGCAGCCGTGCGAGAGCGGGTAATGGTAGCCCGGGAGCGGCAAATGACGCGCGGCGCGCTGAACAGCCAGTTAAGCGGTAAAGCCCTGGAAGCCGCCTGTGACCTTAATGATGAAGAACGTGCTTGGCTTGCGGGCGTGCTTGAAAAGCTCAAGCTTTCCGCTCGCGCTTACCACCGCGTATTGCGGGTGGCACTGACACTCGCCGACTTACAAGGCGCTCCTAAGCCCACCCAACCACACCTTATTGAGGCCATTGGCTATCGGCAGTTGGATCGTATGCTAAAGGGGGCTTAACGATGGTTATTAGCCATTACATCGGCAAGCTGGTGGCATAGGGCGTTAAGCTTTTCACAGGCCGCGTCATCTTTTAACGCGCCTGACCCGCTCAACCGGTGATGCTGCCAACAGCGCCGCCCACTTACCGCCAGCCAAAACCTACGTTACTAAGTGCTACTTTCTGCCCCTCTGTTAGACCATATCGAACTACATATGGAAGTACCCGCCCTGCCGCCAGGACGACATAAACGATCAAAGCATCACATCATACTGACATTTACACACTGCATATAACGGAGTAATTCGCCTAAGAGTACCGATCCTACAAAACTAGTAATTTTTATTTTTAAAACACTTCTCAATTAATATTTAAAGTATTAATCCACTAAAATTTTGGATCAAAATAATCATTCTAGTATCACAATCTTTTACGCTTATTTTGAATATTTTATATATAAGACACTGTAAAATAAGGAATTATATGGGAATTCAATTTTTCACGTTTCATTTATGTTATTTTTTATTAAAAATTGTGACAAAAATGAGTCAAAGATATTAAAATGATAAACAAGCCTTAGGATACTTACTTCAAGCTAGCCTTTTATTACGCTCTTTTAGAAGTATTCCTCAGCACTATTAAAAATTATTTTTATCTAATTTAATGTTCAAGAGTTTAACAATGGTAATTTCAATTGGGGGTTCAGTATCAACGGGTTCCTCACCTTGGATCGATATCGTCTCTGCTTACGAGGAGGTGGGGGTATTAGAAAAAGAGTTACGTATAGGGGAGTCTGGGCTTTATTCTATTGCTAGTAAGATCTACTTACAAAACACACCAACGAAGAATGAATTTTCTCAAGTTAAAAGATCGCTTACAGAGTTCGGCCAACAAGTACCTCTCCCCCTGCGATTAGCTTTTGCTTTGTTCACTAGATTGCCGGGGATTTCAGCGGGCATAAAAACCGAAATCACTAAATATCGGTCTAGGAAGCGATCATATGATAAGTTTTTACCTGGATTCTCTTTATATTCGAGACGCATGCTGAAAGAGTTAGAGATATTAATAGGTGAATTAAAGCAACTTGAAAACACGGAAAAAAAATTAAAAATAGAAAAAATAATGAATGAATATATTGCTTCATTAGAGAAATGCATTTGTAGTGATAAAAAAATCGTGTTTGATCAGCTAATTTCACCTAGATTATTGTTCGATGAAAAATACGGCTGTGTGGCCTCTAATGTCCTTAGCGAAGTTAAAATCATCGTGGTTAGGCGCGATCCTAGAGATCAGTTTATTGATTTACTTTTAAAGAAAAAAAAGGGTTACCATTTAATGCAGACTAGTGAAGCTGCTTCTTTGTTCGTAAATGAATATATGCCTAGGTATGATCGAATGGCAGACATGCTGGATACATGTGACCATAGCAATATAATTGATGTTTGGTTTGAAGATATTTTCTTTGATTTTGAAACAGCGTTAGATAAGGTAGAAACCTTTCTTGGATTAAAAAGCAGGCCCAATTTTTTTCATACTTTTGATTTCTCTGACGCATCAAGTAAAGTTAAAATGCATGAAAACGATAAATTTTCCAAAGAAGTTGCATTTATTAAAGACAATATGAAAAGACATCTGTATCGCTACTAGCGATAGTTATCGTGTCAAAACAGGTTGACTGATTTTACACATTAGGAGTATTAGCGTAAAAAGGCAGTCCGTCTAGGGGCAGTTGAGACCGGTTGCGCTTGGGTTTTATAGCCCAAACAGCCCCATACAGCTACACTAAACCCTAGAAATCCGCTGAATCCTCTTAGGTCTCTGAACATTGCTTGTGAGAGACCAAAATCGAAAAATCCTATAATTACCATTAGGCCACTAATAGCCAACAGACGAGAGCGTACATTATCATTCGCGTGTAACGCTTTTTTAGCAAATGCTGAGGCAAATCCAACATACAATAACAACAGACTAATAACGCCTAACAGCCCTCGGCGGGCGAGCGTATCAATAATATCGCTATGTAACTGTGGAACAGTCATACCTCTATCAGAAGCTATCTCATGGGCTACCAAAGATTCCAATCTTTCTTGAATACCACCCTCACCGATACCCAAGATAGGGTTCTCGATGAACATGATCCATCCTGCACGCCAAAACTCGAAGCGAGTACCCAATGAGGTGTCAGCATTATTATTTATAAAATATTGATAGATATCATCGAATATAGCCACTAAACGTAACCAGATGCCCGATGCGGGGTAAGCAATAATAAAAATAACAAATATAGTTATCAGTAACAGAGCTACATTACGCACTTTAGAGCTTATTAGATTAGTAGTTGCCGATAACATTAAGGCAGTGAGAAAAGGAATCGCTACCCAGCCGCCGCGTGTTCCAGACAATAAAGACGCTAAAAAGCCGAAAAAGGCAGCGCAAACAGCTAACAGGGCAAACCCAAAAGAGTAAGTTTTTCGTTGCTGCAACCAATAAATGCTCGCTACTACCGATAGCGCACCCGTCAAGAGCGATAAATTACCAAAAGGAATCGCATTGATGCCGTTACTGGCTCTTCCTACGCCAATGATAACTCGTTCATATATCGCGATCATACCTGAGCCTAACGCACCACAGCATACTCCCCACCAAAGCCAATAAGGAGAAGGAGTAAATGTACGCAAGGCAAGTAAAAAAAAGGCTGCTAGAAAAGGCCACAGATAAAGATGGTGTACCCCATCTCGAGCCAGCAAAGGTAGGCTGTCATCCGCCAATACACTCCACCACCACACGCTGCCAAAGAACACCAACGCAACGACTAGTTTGTAATCGTCGCCCGTGAATACTCTTGGGGATAGTTTGTAGCTAGCAAAAACAGCGCATCCTATTAGCGACGATATAAAGGCTGCCAAGCCTAACCACCAGTAAGCTTCTGGAATAAGAATAAGCGTGGCAGCAAAGACAAAGATAATAATGCCGTTAAGGAGTGAGAGAGCCTGCCCGGCTCTTCCTGTCTGCATTGTTTGAAGCCTATTCATTTAAGATAAGTCATGCTGGTAGTACTTAGCCTGACGGCTAAATAAATCATGATAGATACCCTTTTGCTCAAAAAGAGACTCATGGGTGCCCGATTCCTTAATTTCGCCATCATCCATCACGTAGATGTAGTCGGCTAACCGAATGGTCGACAGCCGATGACTAATAACCAAGGCAGAGCGATGGTTAATGCGTTCACGGAAGTTTTCGAATAGCTCGGATTCTGCCACAGGGTCCATGGCACTGGTGGGCTCGTCTAAGATGACGATGTTCGACTTCAGCATAAAGGCACGTGCGAGTGCTATTTTTTGCCACTGCCCGACGCTAAGCTCTTTACCATTATCGAACAGTCGTGTCAGCATCGTATCGTACTTATCATCCATCTCCTCAATAAATGCGGCCGCCCCTGCGTTTTCAGCAGCATTGGGCACGGTATGTTCGGCATCAGTACCGTTTATATGGCCAAAGCGAATATTTTCGTGCACTGACTCGGCATAATGTGAGTAATCTTGAAAGATAACGCTAAATAGTTGTCTATACTCATCAATGTCACAGTCTTGAGCGTTAACGCCATTAATGCTTACGCTCCCTTCCGTGGGGTCATAAAGTCGCGTCATTAGTTTAATCAGCGAGGTTTTACCTGACCCATTAGCGCCCACTAACGCTACAATTTGACCAGGTTTTATCTCCAAATTCACATTCTTGATAACGTCTTTATGGGTACCAGGGTAAGAAAAACAGACGTTTTTAAGCGCTAATGTGGTCTGTTCAGATTGAACAATATCAACGGGCTGAGACGAGCGAGGAACGGTATGCTGCATATCCATAAACTCAAACAGCATTCCCATATATAAATGGTCTTCATAAAGTTTGGAGAGTTGTTGTACAAGCTCTTGTCCCATCGATTGAGCACGTTGGAATATCAGCAGAAATAGCACTAAATCGCCTACGCTATTTTCTCCTTGGGCGGTATTCCACGCCAAATAACCTAGTGAAGTAAAAAATATTACCGACGCTATAGCTGCAACAATAGATTCAACGGTGGTTCGCTTGCGGCTGATGGCGAGTTTTTCTTCACGAATATCGCTACGAATACGTTTATATTTGTGCCGTAAAAAATCACCTAATTGGTTAAGTCGTAGTTCTTTCGCGTGAATGTCAGAAGTCATTAACCAGTCTAGATAACCTGCTCGGCGCTCCATTTGTGTCCTTCGACGCTGCCAGTCATAAAGAATTCGAGTAAAGTAAATCCTTGCAATGAGCGCAGGAATAATAGCGATTAAAATAATAGGTAGTAAACGCCAATTGATGGTAGCCAGGAGTACGATGATAGCTGAAAGCATTAACGCATTTTTGCCCAAGAGCATTAAATTGCTCGCTACCTGAGCAGGTCTTTGGCTACCGGATTGACGGGCACGCTCTAAGGTGTCGTGATAAAGAGGGCTTTCATAAAAAGCCAGGTCAACACTGATTGCGGTTTTCTGAACTATATTATCAACATAATCCGCGACCATCATACCTTGCGTTTCTCGAGAAAAACCGGCTAACGAGCGTGAAATAACGTAGGCCAGCGTACCCAGGCCAGTTAACACTACATAGTATAGAACTGATTTAACATTCTCTGCCGCTTCAGGCTCGGCAAGCACAGTGGTGACGACATCTACCATTTGTTTTAGAAGATAAAGCACGCCAAGCCCTGAAATAATCTCCAGCCCCATAAATAACGTACTTAAAAGTGTCCACTTTCGGCTACTTTTCCAAGATATCGAAAGTATACGCACCAATGAAAAGAAAGATGAAACAAACTTATTGACAATAGACATGTAGCAAAACCGCCTTGTTAATTAACCGTTTTTTTTATGACCTAAACGCATATAAGCTTCATGAAAGGGACGTATACAACGATAGACCCATTGCCAGTTACGGTTCAGTGGCCAAGCTACATAGGTATCATAGGTGGGTCGAAATATCCGCCTCCACCCCAACAGACGCCATTGCCATACCTCAACAGTAGAAGTTTGCCAAGCAAATGAAAAATCAGGGGTAGGTTTTTTGCGGCTAAGCGAGTGTTCAAACTCCACATCGCCATGCATGGCGAGTATAGATGTGCGTACCAGCTCGCGAGTATTAGGTGTCAACTCTTCCATATTGCGCTGCACTGGAGAACTGAAAAAATCAATCATTTCTAGGCATGAACGAACTGTATTGCCAAGTGAGTAGTGCTCTGCACGCGCTAAGACTTCATCAAGATTAAAATCTTGATGGTTTTGCATAGCCGTAATATCAACTAACCAATGCAGTCGGGACCAGTAATGCTTGGTATGGTGCCAGCATAAATAGACAAAAAGCTCGCTAATAGGCATAACCCAGGTGTCAACAGAGCTGATAGTAATGGGCTGCCGTTTTTCAAGCATATGCGATGCATCAAACACACTTCCGGTATTGTCAATTTTTGCATGGAATTCCACAGCGACGTTACGAGGCGAAAGCAAGGTGACTACTTTTTGATGGTTAGCTGCAAACTCAACGCTTTCTTCACTGGCTGTTAACGCCTTTGGATCATGAGCCCGATAGCCATTTTTAAGCGCGTATTGTAGTAGTTTTGGTAAATCTTTTCGTGTAACCAAAATATCCACATCACGACAGAGACGTTGAGCAGGCTCTGGGTAATATTGATAAGCCAAAGAAGGTCCTTTGAAACAAAGGTGTGGAATTTTGAGAGGCGATAATACATCTCTAACGATATGCTTGAACTCAGCTGAAATATTCAAATTATGCTGCAAGGCACGCAACGTGTAGTGTTTCATCACGTCGATATAAGGCTCAGGAATTCGATCTCTCCATCGCCTGCTAAGGTGGCTATGAACAATGGGTAGCACAAAGCGATCGGATGCTTGACGAGTAAAAGAATCCCAATCTTCTACTCGAGGAATGAGCTCATCAACCGCCCGAATGTGCTCCTGGGTTAGCTCCAGGCGAGATAGTAGCAATAGTAGCTGAAAACTTGGGTCCGCCATGAGGCGGTCAGGGGATTCAGATATCGTTCGCTCATTCATATTCTTTAATTATTCCAACTTTAGAAAGCGGTAAGCGGTTCTCTCATCCTTGCTACATGCCAGTCATCTACGTACCAGTCATGGTGCCAGCTACGAACATCGGTATTTTCCCCATCACATACGTTACTGATTGTTACTTCTGCTGATAGCCTTGGGGAAGCCCATCATCGCGGCATTAGCGACTATGGTTACAGCTAACGCCTCAAATGCATTACATGCATAGTGCTGTATTTCACCTAATTTAACTATTATCTTTACATTTAATGTTACCTTATGTAAACAGAATTTATATTTTAGCGATGCAATGCTCGGTTCCCAGCAGGATTACATACCCTCATGCAAAATCGAGTGTACTGGCTGCCTGGCTCCCGGCGACAAGGCCCCATAAAGGACGATTAATCGATACTATGACGACTTATACCCTTCAACCCGATACAAAATGCGCCTCTGAAGATGTCTTTCAGGTATCCATGCCGTGGGAAATCCCGGCGTTTTCCCAACCTGAAGAACACGTGCCAGAGAAGGATCAGCATTTTCATTTTGTCGAAAGTGCAACACGCGCCATTTTGATGGGGTTCGCCCAAAACCGTCGTGTCTATCTGTATGGGCCTCATGGAAGCGGTAAGTCATCACATATTGAGCAGGTCGCTGCCCGACTGAACTGGCCGTGTATACGCATTAACCTGGACGGTCACATCACTCGTGCTGACCTCATTGGCCGAGATATGGTGGTCATTCGTGATGGCAAGCAAGTGACGGAGTTTGTTCCCGGCATGCTGGTGTGGGCCATGCAACGCCCCATCGCGCTTATTCTTGATGAATACGATGCTGGTCGTCCCGATGTCATGTTTGTGATTCAGCGCGTGCTAGAAACGCAAGGCAAACTCACCTTGCTTGATCAAAATCAGGTCATTACTCCCCACCCTTGTTTCCGTCTTTTTGCTACGGCGAACACTGCTGGTCAGGGCGATGCCACAGGTCTCTATGTCGGCACTCAGGCGCTTAATCAAGCCCAGCTTGACCGTTGGCACGTGACTACCGAGCTTGGCTATATGACAGCGGAAGCAGAAACACAGCTGTTACAAAGAAAGCTTAGTGACTTACCCATCGAGCAAGTACAGCGCATGGTCACCTGCGCAGGTCTTCTCCGCCAAGCATTTGCCCAAGGCGACCTGACCACGCTTATATCGCTACGCACGCTGATTGCCTGGGGAGAAAATACCCTTCTATTAAACGACCCTCATGAAGCTATGCGGTTGAGCTTCTTTAACCGCTGTGACGAAGTAGAACGCTCTCTGGTGTCTGAAATTTATCAACGCTGCTTTGATATTGAGTTGTCATGAGGGGTATGTAATGCCAACAATCCCTAGTAAAGAGCAAGCGCTGATTGAAGCTTGGACACGTACCTACTCGTCTGGGCGTATTACTCGACCGCTATCGACTAGCGCGCAACCGGCTGCACAAAAAGATCGCGGGGCTGCCGATGCACTGGCTGCTTGGCGACGTTGGCATGACCCGCGCCAGCAGGCTCGTTTTACTAGCGATGAACAACGCTGGTACAGCTTGCTTGAACGAGCACGTGTTGAAACACTAGCTAGCCAAGAATTGCCTGGTATTGCGCGCAACTTAGCACAACCGACCGCAACGGCCCCAGCCAATAAGGAGATGGCGGCGCTTTACCGAGCTGCCCGTTTCACCTTCCAGGGTCTGCCGCAGCCCGATAAAATTTTATCTTCTTCGCCAATAAACCAGTCCTCGAAAGGGTTATTAAAACGTACATTGGGTCAGTTTTTAGGCCAACAATCGCCTGCTCCTCAGCCTTCGCATTCTTTAACCGATAACCAACTTCAAGCGTCGCTGCTAGAGGCCACTCATCATTTGGAAGATAGCGCTGTATTCGCGGAGATCGTTGCACCACTGGTTAAGCAGCTCGCTCACTTTTATGAACCTAATCAAACATCACATCCACGAATAAAAACTAGCGTTGCGCTCGAAGACGACGACGTAGAAGAGGATGTATCTGAACAAGCAGATTTAACTCAACCGGGGTTAACCGAAGAGCTAGCTGAACGTGACGATCAAAAACAACACTATGCCGTGTTCTCACGTGCTTGGGATGAAACTCAACCCGCTAGCTACTGGTTGCAGCGCACGGATACTGAAGCCCTTAAGCAACTCCATCAGCTTGACCAACGGCGCGTTAAGCAGCTTGCCCACCGTTTACAAAGACGTCTTTTAGCGGCTAGCCAACGGCAATGGCTATTTGATCAAGAGGACGGCAGGCTGGATAATCGCCGCCTAGCAAGGTTACTAGATGATAAACCCACCCAGCGCGTTTTTCGCTTTGAGAAAGAAGCCCAAATGCCTGAGGCGTGTGTGACGCTCTTGGTAGATCAATCTGGTTCTATGGATCTACGGCGTCGGCAGATGGCTGCCATGGCCATTGAACTCGCCATTCACACCTTGGAAATCTGTAAAATTCGCTGTGAAGTGCTGGGTTTTACCACCCGCTATACTGCCGATAACCCTGTATTGAGAAGCTGGCTACAGCGAGGAAAACCCGAGTATCCGGGTCGACTTAACGCTCTACAGCATATTATTTATAAAACACCTGAGCAGCCATGGCGACGCACCAAGCATCAATTAAGCCTATTGCTACGCCCGATGCCGGGTCACGAAAATATTGACGGAGAAGCGCTGCACTGGGCGGCTAATCGACTTAGCCGCCAGCCGCAGCCTCGCAAAATCATGATCGTTATATCGGATGGTGCCCCCTACGACAAAGCAACCGCCCAGGCCAACGGGCGCGATTTTCTAGAGCGTCACCTACGCCGTATTATTAGTGATATTGAAAAAAGCCCCATCACTCTGGCAGCGATTGGCACCGGTCAGGATGTTGCACGTTTCTATAACAATGCGTTAACCGTCCGTAGTCCAGAAGCGGTCGCGGAGAACTTATTCGAACAGCTAGGCGACCTACTTGTGCCAGCGCAAACCAATGGGGGTTCATTATGAGTGCTATTGCAGGCCTGATTCACCTTGATGCTAGTACCGTGGACCGTGACACCCTGCAGCGTATGCAGACGCTATTAACGCCGTATGGACGCGATGCACAGCATAGTTGGCACCTACAAAACGTGGGCCTTACCCGTACGTTGCTCCGCACGACTCCCGAAGACAGCCTTGATCAGCAACCTTTATGGCGCGGGACCGAAAAGTTGGCGCTAGTGTTTGATGGGCGAATCGACAATCGTGATGAGCTTTGTGAAAAGCTGGGGATAGGCACTGAGCAAGCTGCCTTAATGGCGGATAGCGAACTGGTTTACCAAGCTTGTCTTCGTTGGGAGACAGCGACTCCTAAGCACTTACTTGGAGACTTCGCAATCGCGTGCTGGCAGCCGCAACGTCAGCGTTTATGGTTAGCTCGTGACCCGCTCGGCATGCGCCCCCTTTACTGGTACCAGCGGGATGATCAAATCGCATTTGCTACGATGCCTAAAGCGCTTTTCGCGATACCAGGGTTCACTAAAGCGACCAGCGAAGAGCAACTGCATGACTATGTTTGTCTAATACCCATGTCGGGTCCAAAAACACTTTTTAAAGATATTTATCGCGTTGAAGCGGGGCAGGTGGTTAATTTTGAAAATGGTGAGTTGAACGCTCATTTTTATCATCGCTTTGACCCAGAACGTGAAATTCAGCTTGAAAGTGACGAGGCATATGTTGATGCCCTTCGTGAACATCTTGAACAAGCAGTCAATCGGCGTCTTCGATCAAGCGGGCCTATCGGCGCCGAACTAAGCTCAGGCTTAGACAGTTCCACCGTGACCGCAACAGCCGCTAAATTGCTGGCCAAGCACAAACAACCGTTAGCGGCCTTCACGGCACTGCCACGCGAAGGATTTGATGGCCCAGTTCCCCCAGGACGCCATGCCGATGAGTCTGTAGGCGCCAAAGCGTTAGTTCGTCGTTTCGAGAACATTGAGCATATTATAATTCGAACCGGAGAGGAAACACCGCTTGACCAGCTACAGGAGGCGGTTGAACTGCTTGACCGGCCGCCTCTCAATGCGTGCAATATGGCTTGGTGGATCGCCATTCGCAAGGATGCCGCCAAGCGAGGTATCAAAGTTCTGTTGACCGGATCAATGGGAAACTTCAGCATTTCCCATGATGGTTACCCCTATTTAGCATGGCTGACACGTAAAGGGCATTGGTTAACGCTATATAATGTCTATAAAGAGCTTAAGCAGCATCAGCCGACCCTACGATGGCGCAAGTTGGTTAGGCCATGTTTGGCACCGCTATTACCCAATTTTTTATGGAAGCTGCGGGAAAGCGCTCAAGGTAGGGCTTTAGGATTAAAAAAATATTCGGCTATCAATCCAGCCTGGTCTAAACAGATGGGTTCACAACAACGGGCTAAGCAAGCGGATTTCGATACTAGTTTTCAGCCTGCCTGGCAAGGCCGCCAACAGCGCATCCAAGCGATCAATAAGATGGAAAATGGTGACTATAACGCGTTAGCAAACGTCTATGGTCTTGAAATGCGAGATCCTACCGCGGATGTGCGTTTAATTGAGTTTTGTTTAGCTATTCCCGAATCCCAGTACCTAGGGGGTGGTCAATTTAAATGGCTTCTTAGACGCTTGATGAAGGATGTGCTTCCGCCAGAAATCCTTGATATTAAAACGCGCGGGTTACAGTCAGCCGACTGGCCAGAGCAAATGGATCGTGCCATACCACAAATACGCGAGGAGCTTGAAAAGCTCAAAGCTCATGGTAGCGCGAGCAATTATTTAGATATTAAAAGCCTAGAAAAAGCATTAGACGATTGGACCTCTACTGGTGCCTTAAACATCAAGGAAGCGGAACTTCGTTATCGAATCCGTATGTTGCGGGGGTTATCAGTGGGGCGCTTCATACGCTATGCGGATGAGCAAAACGAGTAACAAATAGCAATAATTTCATATAGACTAGTTACAAACAACTTACTATAGTGGTGTCGTTGCCACATTTGAGGCAACTATTAACCCTAAGGAGATCGAAATGCTACATACAGATCGCAAAACTTATAATGCCCCTGCGCTGCAAGAGCTGGGCGCAATGAAAGACATTACCGAAGGCGGTAACCAGAGCTTTGCTGAGTCGCTTGGTGGCCAAGACGGTACTGCGTTTGATGTCGCGTCCTAATTAATTTAGGAAATTGACATCATAAGCAGTACACCGCATGCCACTCACGTGGCATGCGGTTACACTATTTATAATTTTTCCCCTTCTTTCTCTTCCACCCTCTTCGTTCCAGCCTATGTACTCAATGAGATACTGCCGATGACAACTGACGGTATTAACTCAACGTACGGAGCAAATAGTTAGCAGACTGCATCGTCTGACAGAACTGGTTTCAGCTTTTCGCATATCAATCTCTGCTCATGTCTATGCTTTTGCTCTAAATTAGGAGTACTAGCGCTGTTTCAACTCCTCTCATACAAACTCTCCATCACAAACTCTCCATCACAAACTCCGAGTAGGCATTTTGATACGGTTACGGTCGATGGGAGGCAGAAAACTCAAACATTGCCTTCAAGACGAACTGAGTGCCTTAATTACAGATGCTGAGCTGGGGTTTGTCATTATTCTTGGATGGTAAAGCCAAAGGGGTTAATAATCCCTGGAAACCCCTGCCGCCACCGTTCTTACAAAATGTCAGGCCCAGGGAGCATGGGGGAACTGACGAATTAGGTGGTGCTAGGCTGTGTAGAAAACCCAATTTTTTTTTAAGTGTTTGACGCATCTCCTAATACTCTAGGATGAATTTAAAAACTAGTAAAAAATTGTAACAAATAAGTGTAGACGTGTAACAAAGAAGTTACTATAGTGAAATTGTTGCAAGACGGCTGGCAACAACCAATTTAAGGAGATCAATATGTTACAAACGGATCGCAAATCTTATGAAGCCCCAACACTCCAAGAGCTAGGTGTGATGAAGGACATTACCGAGCAAGGGAATGTACCAAACGCTGATTCACCGAATGGTTTAGATGGCACTGCATTTGTACCAGGCTCTTGATTTAGGATAATAGTTTTGACAAAAGCAGCACCCCGCATGCCACTCCCTGTGGCATGCGGCTTTGTTGCATATCACAAAATTATTACGATGAAATTTTTATAATTTTATGTAATTGTAATCTTTTTATTTAACATTACTTCTTCCCCTAACATTTATAAGTGGACAATGAAGCTATTACCATGACAACGATGACACTCTCTTCAACCACACTTTTACAACGCAACCCCGACATGGTCGCTGCCAACCTTGACGGTGATCTAGTCATGATGAATGAGAAACTCGGCCGCTATTACGGCATTTCCGGTGTTGGTGCACGTGCTTGGGAATTACTGGAAACACCGGCAAGCATAGATGACTTGGTGGCTAATCTTTGCCAGGAGTACGACATTGATAGCGATACCTGTCATCAGGATATAGCTCGGTTCGCCCATGACCTTATGAAGGTCAACTTGATTGAGCCAGTCGAGAAGTAAGGCTCGCGTGTTTAACGACGCTAAATCAATTGGCGGCAAGGCGCTGAGCTTTTTCCGCAAACCCGCTTTTACACAGTGTTGGTTTGTACCGGTTTGGCTAATGCTGGGCATTAGCCGGCTGCTGATTATTACGGTTACCTTCCGCCGCTTGGCCCCATATCTTGGTGAGCCTGTAGGCTTATGCGCCTACTCGCATATTTTAACAAGCAAACAAGAGGAGCAAGCATTACGCATTGCGCGTGTAATCCGTGTAGCTGCACGCTATTGCCCCTGGGTTGCCAATTGCTTTCCTCAAGCGATTACAGCGCGTCTACTACTGGGTTTCTACCGCATCCCCTATTCACTTTATTTCGGTCTTTGCCGGGATTCAGACACTAACGAATTTAAAGCACACGCTTGGGTAACCGCAGGGCGTATACCCGTTTCCGGGGGTCAAAGCTTTCAGCACTACACCTTCGTAGGCTGCTATTTAAGTACTGAGTGCACCACCGCTAAATGACCGGCTAGTGGCTTTCTTAAGCCTTAACTTGCCAGCGCCGCGCCCCTTATTGGAATAAAATCAAAGAGCTTATGTAGATGTATATTTTGTCGATATGATGTAATATTTTCAAGTTACTCCTAATATTGCTTTATTGATCCGTCGCTTTTAGTAAATACTGTCGTTTCAAGCTTAGGCAATTTCATTGCGACCGCTTTGCCATGAAAATGTGATCACAAAACTGGTAGCAACACCAGTGCCTTGGTGATTTTAGCATGCTACCCTTAGCCGCTACGTAGAATTGATTATAGAAAATTAATTTTGCAAAAATTATAATTTATCCTACCCTAGCAATACTTAATAAAATTTAGTTAACACATTATAAATTACTTACCAATTAATTTTTTAATTTTTCCTCGCATAAAAGAAATAGTTTTCTCTAATCTAAACCAAGCATTTTGCTTGTAAAAACTAACGTTAGTCTCAGGGATGAGATCATTATAAAAATCAATCAATTTACTTGCGCCTATTTTTACTTCATGATTTTGATTGAAAACATCAATCACCCACTCTTTATAAAAACTAGGATTTTCTTTACCATCTAGGTAATTAAAAAAAACATTCAAAGCTTTTTCTGCATCAATTCCATCATGGATACTCAGCCGGGGAGAAAAATTCTTATGAAATGCTTTATTATAATTTTTTTCTGTAGTAAAACAAGGTATTTCAGACCCTTTAAGAGGAAAGAAAACAAATTTCCCGTAAGACATTCCTTCCATATAGCTTCTACCAGTACCTATCACTACATCTGAATACCGTATGAGTTCCGAAGCTTCAATACAATATTCAGGCGTTACAAATAATTTAATATTTTTACAATCCTTGACTATTTCTTCTATTTCTAACAATACTGCTTCATCTTCTACATAACCCACGATAGCTAAAAAAACGTTATCAGAACCATATTTAATTTGAATGCGATTAAGTAAAGCTATGCTCTGCTTAATACTATCTCTATACGCTTTACCAATCCTTGAAATTCTTAATAGTTTAATACAATCGTCGCCGCTACCTTCAAAGGGATTTAGTCTTTTATTTTTCGCTAGTTTCGATGGTACCGATACTCGATTAGCGATCAAAGCTAGCTTTTTAGGCTTAGTAAGCAATCTCTTACTTAAAAGATCGAAGTCCTCTCCATGAAACACAATCATATGTTTATATACAGGTGAGTATACTTTTAATGCGCCCCCCCCGGGTTTGGTTACTACTAGAGGAATTTTAAATTCTGCAGCTGTTTTATTCGCAAATATTGCTGAATTGTTATCATAAGCATGAATTATTGTCGGTTCAAAAAACATTAAATCTTCTTTAGGGTTGAACTTATCGACCTCATTAACACTAATTTTAATAAAATCTACGTTTTCTTTATTTTTATATACATCAGGAAAAAAATCACCTACTACAACGATTTTATATAATACGGGAATTTCTTTTGCCAAATTTAGAAGAGAGTAATAATGTCCACCATTACCTGTATTAATACCTGAAAAACAGCCAATAAAAAAAACAACCATATATCCTCTCTTTACTTTGAATTATTTAAATAGTCTATCGGAAGCTTTTCCCCATGAGGAGTAACATAAAAGGCTTCAGGCTCCATATAATGACCAGTGCTATTTTTAACTTCTAGGCTGATTTCAGCAATAAGTTTTAAAATATTACTTGCAGTCGCACCTCCTGTATTTACTATAAAATTAGCATGTTGTAGTGAAACTTGCGCTCCACCTTGCCTCCTCCCTTTAAAACCTAACTTTTCTATGATTAGTCCAGGCGATCCAATCTCAGCATACATTTCAGGGTTGCTTTTAAACACGGATCCACAGCTGGGTAGTTTACGAGGAAATTTACGACTACGATCAGCTAATATAGCAAGCATATCTTGACGAATATTAGAGAGTTTCCCCGGACTAAACTTGAGCGTTACCGATGTAATCACTTCATTATTAGCTTGATAAATCGAATTACGGTAGGAGAAGTTACACTCACTAGCAAAGCGGTGAAAGATGTTGCCAGTGGTATCAACACTTTCAACACTCACCACGTTGCTACCAATACCTTTTCGCTGGCTACCACCGTTCATGCACACTAGTCCTCCTAGCGTGCCTGGAATACCACAGATATGTTCTCCCCCCGTCAATCCTGCCAGCATCAGCCGCCGAGCTAGACTTGGCACCCACACACCAGCTTGTACGTGCACTATGTTGCTGTACATAGTGAGTTGCGAAAGACGGTTACCTAACTGAACGCAGGGTGCACGGAGCCCTTCATCTGAAAACAGCAAGTTACTAGTAGAACCAATCGTGAAATGGTGAATACTATTACGATAAAACCAACTACGTAGATCGGCTACCTGTTTTGTCGTTGATGGGCGAATTAATATATCAGCCTTCCCGCCGACACCCCACTGACTAATTTCTGCCAGTGATACATTTTGCAGGACGCCCCCAGGACAAATTTTACTTAACTCAGCAACATTTATTCGCTCCATTGCGCGCTTACACCTAGTGATGCTAGTTTTTCTGGCAAATTATTGTAGCCTCTTAAAGCAAGTTCTACCCCATTAATCTGGCTTGCTCCTTCACTACAAATCGCGGCCATTATCTGAGCCATGCTCCCCCTTAGATCAGTAGACTCAGCTTGCGCACCTAGCAATGTATTAGGGCCATGTACTATGATTTTACCGGGCTCAGCCTTTACCGCATTATGCGCAAATTTGTTAAGCTCCTGTGCATATGCAATACGCTGGGGATAGCGATAGTCAAATATAGTAGAGCGGCCATTTGCAAAGAGCCCTAGGAATGTATAAAACGACTGCATGTCTGATATTACACCTGGGTGAGTACCCGTAGCTAATTCGAAGGGCTGGATTCCATGTGGGCCAATGCAGTCAGGCGATACCATGACAGTATTACTGTTTTTAAATAGATCTATACCTGCATCTCGCAGGTGGATTAAAGGGACCTCCATAGTTTCAAAAGGTACGTTTTTAATTAGCACAGTACCTCTAGTTACCGCAGCTAATATAATCCATGTTAATGCTTCAATTCGGTCAGGCATTATGCTGAACGAAGCACCACGCAGCAAGCTTCCAGCCCCTTGTATGCGTATATGACTACTTCCTTCTTGTACTATATTCGCCCCCATTTCTCTTAGAAACAGAATAAGATCGCTTACTTCTGGAGTTATGTAAGCATTACGAATTAACGTTTCACCCTTAGCAACTGCTGCACACATTAAAGCGTTTTCAGTACCACCGACTGTAGAAATAGGGAAATCAACTACTCCCCCTGTGAGTTCGCCTTCTACCAAAATGTATTCGGGCCACTCTTCGACCTTACAACCAAGCTGCTTCCAAACCATTAAATGGAGATCGTAGCCACGGCTACCTATCTTACATCCGCCAGGATAAGGTATTTTCACTTTCTTATTATGAGCTAGTGCACCTGCAGCAAGTAAGTAAGTCGTACGAATTGGCAAATCAAAATCTACGATTTTATCTGTCGAGATTGAAGAAGCTGACAACTCAATCTCTGAGCTAGCAAAATTTTCTTCAATACAAGCTCCCATCATTCGCATAAATTTTATTTTAGCTTTCACATCTTCCAATAAAAGAGGAAAGTTACGCAACGTAATTTGCCCTGAAGAAAGGAGCGCTGCAGCAAGCACACGTGTTGCACTGTTTTTAGCACCACTAACAGCAACTGTGCCATTAAGAGCTTGAGGCCCTGATATAACCACCTTCATGAACTTCACCCTCGATTATCAAATAAAATTAATTTCTTAACATCAATAGCTATAATCACATTAAAATCCAGCTCTATTTCTTACTTTATAATCTTCGATTAAAAAATATAATGCGAAGCGCATAAACAAATATACAGATTAATTTGTAAATAAATATAGTAGACAAACACTAATTACATACGTTCCATATCATTAAAAAAAGATACCACTCGTTTTTTTGTAAGCTTCAGATAAAGTAGAACTTAAGCTCCGACGACCAGCTTCTCTTGTGGGGCCATGCCCCCTAGCGGCATGTTCGATTGCTCCCCATTAAATGTTCATTACCATCTTATTAACTATTGCAGCACTTTCTCAATAGAATAAAACAGCTATAGGGCTAGTTAGTTATAATGTGCGATGGGGATGTAGCGCTCACAGTCAGATTTTTGCTGCGGGGGCTTACCCCAACATTAGAAGTTCGATCAATGCCCGCATGATATACTCAGTAGATAGGGACCGGTCCAGCTCAATCAGATGCTCTCCACCGATCAAGTTAAATACCCTTTAGCTACAGCTTTTCTCTAACTATTCGTGCATGAATTTTATAAAGCAACTGGGTCTAATGAGCGCGGACTATACAACTAACTCTGATTTCTCGTGTGCCAGTCACTTGTAAAACTAGATACCCCAGTCTAGAGCCAGTTCTCAGTAGTTATGATAGGCGATTTAGTGGTTCTAGAGATAATCATTAGCGTTATGTAAGTAAAGAAGTTACAGACCAAATTCCCATTTGCGCTGATATTAGCTAACCGTTCCATCTGTCTAGGGATCTCGATATTTTCAATCATAAGTTTTGCTTAATTCAGACAGTAGGACTCACTGTCAATGGAATTAAGTAAACGTAGCAAGAGCTATAGCAGAGACGGAGCGTCACTTTTAGGATGTTTTAAGATTATAAAAACTAGCTATCAGGAAAGCGTAATGCCTTAATATGTATATTTTTCTTTTTTTTACATAAAAAATCTACTCTTTCTCGCTCTAATTTTGTGAGGATTAACGGCCAATTCACATATGATATTAATATTCTAAAAACAATAATGAAGTCGTAGTAAAGAAAACCAAAGCCACGAAAGAATCACTCTGGATATCGCCATTTTTCACCAAGCTTCATATCAACTTCTGTGGGCTCAAAGCGAGCATATCCATTATTTGGACACTGAGTTATTTCGCCAAAATATACTTCGCCATCTAGCTCATACAGATCGACTCGAGCAAAATCAAAATAGCAACCGATCTTTTCTGCAATCAATATCATTTTATGCACAACCGGATTTAACTTGAAGCCAATATCTATTTCTTTTTTATTATACCTCTTTACTGCCAACCTATTTAGGCTTCTATCGAAGTGGGCATAGCACGGTTCTTCATCTCGCCCAGTAATAATTTGAACCAGCTCGACTTTTCCATGAAAAACATAAAATTTGTAATCTTCAAGTAAATCATTACCCAAGTTCGAATACATTTTTTCGACAAGAAACTCTTTTTTCATCTGTGTCGCAGGCCATACTAAACGTTGGGGGGCATATTCCTTTTTTTGCCACTCTAGCAATTTATTTTTAATAGATGCCCAGTCTTCTAACTGAGGTTCTTTTACGAAAACGTTCATTCCCGACGCCCACGCTGCTTTAATGACCACAGGCTCTTTTATATTACTAAATTCAAACTTCTCCACATCATCAATTATATGAATTTTCGGAATAAGTTTGACATCATCGTTTAATTTGCATTCAACGAGCCAACGCCGCACCTCAATTTTATTTGTCACTATAGGCCATAACGGCGACCTGCAGTAAAGACGTCGATGAATTGATTTTTCATTAAAACTTTTTGGCTTTTTTAAATTTGGTGTATAGCCGAGCTGTATAGCTCCTTTTAGTTTTGTGTATTTAAAATCACTTTTAGTTTCGCTTTCAAAAAAAGAATTAAAACTATTATAAGCGCCAGATTTTTTTAAAAAAAAACTATACATTTTGATAAGAACTTTATATAGATAAATTCTCATAACTCTCTCATTTATATTTTATCATTACACAGGTTCAGACAATGAGGCCGACACTGACTTATGAACAACTATAAGCTATTTTAATACCTTATTAACAATCGTTCAGCACTTAAATTAGAGACTTAAAGTTAAATCGTTTACGAGACCGTATATTTAATCAGAAAGCGATGATAATATCCGCAGCCTGGGGAATTTGAGCAAGCTGACTAATTCTTGCCCCTACTCATACGCCATGGATATAATCTATTCTCAGACTATAGCAGCATAGTATACGTTTTTTTCATTCTTTATTAGCCATAAAAAAGAATGATGTTCATAGCCATCTATTTAAGTTTAAAGGTAAAGCCGACGCTGCTATAAACACCACGTCTATACTAACTAACTCGACTGACCATTAATTTCATCAAGCAATGGCTTTAGGTTTTGATCCATATCCTCTAGTGACCACGGGCGCCGAAAGCGATAAACACGAATTTGCTGCGCCAAACGAATACACTCACGCATAAGCTGTTCATCAGTGTTGAATTCGCTGCCTAATTCAGGCCGATAAATGGCGCCCATAACAGTCTTAAAGGCTTCAACCCCGGATAATTTCTCCAGAGTGGCTTCTTCCCCTTCATCAGCACGTTCTAATTGCACCAACGCACTTAGCCGGTGGGCATCGTAACGCACACCCTTGTTCATCATTAAGTGAAACTTATCTGCACGCATCAAGTCGCGCACAAGCCCTTCTGTTCCTATTCCTAAAGCGGTTAACGCATCGCGCCAAAGTTTTGCACGCGCCGGGCCAGGGTGAAGTAGCGGCTCAGCTTCATCGGGCTTGATAACTGCCACATCATCGGTAATCAACGGCCATTGCTGCGTATAGTGTAGCCAAGCACTCATTGTCGACTTGCCCGCGCCGGAGTGTCCGGTAAACGCCCAAGCACCCGCAGGTGTTTTTAACGCACTCACATGAAGCGGTAGCCAGTGGCGCTGATGCAGTAGCGCTCCCAGTGCACTACCTAACAGAAACAAGCGTACATCGCCAGGATTCGCCACTGTATCTACGCCCTGCGACATACGTCGATCTAGCAAAATGCGCTGCCCTTCCTCTACACGGTAACGCGCAATACCTTCAACTGTAATCTGACAACGGTCATCGCCTACTTCCAACCAGTTTCTAAGGTAGGCTCCATCTTCAAGCCGATCAACGACCCCCGGAGTCGTTACAAATACATCTGGTTGGTCGCATGGCTCAATTTCCGGGAGTTCGGGCAGCTCAAGCGTAGAGCAAATTTTGAGCCCATAAGTAAGGTAATAATAACGCTGTTCTGTGGCGGGTAGATTACCCCGCCGTTCCTTGTGGTCTAACAGACTATCGTCCGCGGTGTCGGTAGCATGTCTTTCAGCCATCTTGATTCCCTAGGTATATACTGGCATATGTATTGCCATTGGTATCAGTTACCAACTAAATATGCTTTAGCTCTTGCCGTAGGCATGAAAAAACCTGCAGCTTCATTAACACTGCAGGCCTTAAGAAGCATAATTATGTAATATTTTTGACAACAAAAGAGCAACCTTTAGCCTAAGCTTTAAACCCACTTAGGAATCAGGTGAATTTGGATAGCCATCTCCCTTAGAGCCATGACCACCACGTCCCCAACCATGGCCCCAACCATGGCCCCAACCATGGCCCCAGCCATGACCACCGCCACGGCCCCAACCAAAGGTTTGGGTAATTTCTCCCATCGTGCCGATCTCGATTAAAGCTGGACGCTCGTACACTTTCCGCACTTCAGTAATCGCCATTTCAACTCCCCTTTTTTTGCTTTTCTATAGCTTAGTCTGCTCAAGAGCTTTAAAGACCAAGAAAGCCATGCACAGCTCAATGTTTTAACACCAACACCAAAACCTTACATTAAGATACACAAAATTACAATATGCATTGCAATACAAGCACTTTTTTTGAAAAATTATGTACTCTAGGCTCGATAGCCAATAAATCTAGCCAATGCGAGGCTAAAGCATGAGTGCTTGTAGATAAAATTGCTGTGCTGGTGATCTTGTGCTTTGTTCCATGAAATACGAAACTTAAGGCTTTGATCTATGGTGATATTTTCAAACTGGCTTGGATCATTTTGGCACGATACATAACAATCGGCTTAAAAATTCTGGTTTTATAGTCCAGCCAACATGCTGAAAAAAAGTGGTATCGTGCCTAGTTGAATGCTCTCCTTTTAAATGGGGAGATTACCAGGGTTAGGTAGATGCATAGGCAGAGATTCCTTTCTACTAGCTGAAAAGACTCTCAACAAGGATGAATAAGCAGCAAGCTGATTTAATAAAACAATCTTACTTAAACCCTGCCCAATAGCTTTTTATATACCCCCACTACACCATCGGGCATTAGTAAAAAAATGGTTCTTGCCCATTGTGATAAGCCGAATTGAGAATAAAAGAAATTTCTGAATTCTGCATATTCAAACATTCCTTTCATCTTTCGTTGCATTGCCCACCCCAATGCTTTGCGATTTGAGAACATCATCAAGTGCTTTTTCGTAGTTTTTTCTCTTTCGTTAGGCAGCAAAGTTTTGACGGTAACAGTAACAGGATGCATGCTACCGGTTGTTCTGGCGTCTTTGACCACTCCGCTTGCTTCTATATAATAACGGCTTGTAACAATATCTGAAACGTAAATATACTCTACGTTCATTACTGCCTTAAAAAAAAGGTCAGTATCTCCTGCGCGTTTTGTTTTTCCATCTGGGAACATACCTACATTTAAAAGAATTTCTTTTTTTAACAAAACCCCATTAGTATAAAAAATTTCTTTTTTTGCAAGAATTTTTAAAACATCTTCTCGTTGAAACTTACCTGATTCACTTATGTTGAATTTCGCTTTTTCAAAATACTTTTGTGATTTCGAGTAACACACCGTTGCATAGTTATGGCTAATAAATTTGATATCCGGATTTTCAGTGATGATATTTTGACTGGCCATTAAATGAGTTGGAAGCCATTCGTCGTCTGCGTCTAAAAAACCTATCCACTCAGAGCGAGCATTTTTAATGCCCAAGTTTCTCGCAGCGTAACCGCCTGGACCAGGTTTTTCGCGCTGAAAAACGCGAATTCTATCGTCGTTAAACGCAGCTACCTTAGCATAGCTGTCATCTGTTGATGGATCACAAACTATGATAAGTTCAAAATTAGTGAACTCTTGTGATAGTACTGACCTAATCGCCCGTCCTACAAATTTTTCTTTATTGTAAACAGGTATCACCACACTGAAAAATGGCTCTAAATTTTCTGGCGGCATACAAATCCTTTTAAAGCTATATGCTTTAATTCATATTTAAACTAAGACCTAGATGCTGTCTGTTAGTTTATCTTTCAAGAATTTGAAAAATTCACAAAACTTTCCAGGGCGGCCTCAGTGAGCACTTTTGATATTTTACGCTGAAAATTCAGAGCTGATTTTACTCGGCTTACCGAGACCTCTAAGTAAGTCGTTTAAAGTCTCAGATCAGCCTGGCCTTTGGGCAACAAGTATTTCAAGTCATAAAGTACATGAAGAGGCTTACCCCAACTACGCATGGAAGCTACCGATAGCTCTCTAAATTCATTATGTGCAACAGCTAGTATAATGGCATCGTAGGCAGAGGCCTCCGGCGAATCGATGAGTGAAACACCATAGGCCTGCTCGGCTTCCTGTTTATTCACATGCGGATCATAAACATCGGTTTGAATATCATACTCGCCCAGCTCGGCAAGAATATCCACCACGCGCGTATTACGGAGATCAGGACAGTTTTCCTTAAACGTTAACCCCATCACTAGTACCCGTGCGTTTTCTATGTGAATACGCGTCTTAATCATTTGCTTAATCAGTTGGCTGGCAACATATGCGCCCATACCATCGTTGATACGACGCCCGGAGAGAATCACTTCGGGATGATAACCAACCTGCTGAGCTTTATGAGTCAGGTAATAGGGGTCGACTCCGATGCAATGTCCGCCTACTAGCCCGGGTCGAAATGGCAAGAAATTCCACTTAGTACCGGCTGCCGCTAACACTTCTTCAGTATCGATATCGAGACGATTAAAAATAAGGGCTAATTCATTGATCAGTGCAATATTCACATCACGCTGCGTATTTTCGATTACCTTGGCGGCTTCAGCAACGCAAATACTGCTGGCTAGATGCGTACCTGCAGTGATCACACGGCGATAGAGTGCATCCACAAACTCAGCGGCTTCTTTAGTTGAGCCCGAAGTGACTTTCTTAATCGTGGTTACCCGGTGTTCTTTATCGCCTGGGTTGATACGTTCAGGACTATAGCCCGCAAAGAAATCCTGATTGTAAACCAACCCAGAAACACGCTCTACCACAGGAATGCAGTCTTCTTCTGTCGCTCCCGGGTAAACAGTGGACTCATATATGACAACATCGCCCTTACTGACTACTTGGCCTAACGTTTCGCTAGCTTTAATCAATGGGGTCAGATCGGGACGACGGCTTTCATCAATGGGTGTAGGCACGGTGACAATATAAACATTACAGTCACGCAGCGCCTCTAGGTCACTGGCAAAACTAAGCTGAGTAGATTCGGCCAGTAGCTCCGGTTCCACTTCCAAGGTGCGATCAATACCGTCGTTTAGTTCTGCAATGCGTTTAGCATTAATATCGAAACCGATTGTTGGCATTACCTTGCCGAACTCAACGGCCAGCGGCAGACCCACGTATCCCAGGCCGATGACTCCTAAACGAACGTTATCCATGCTCAACATTATGATGCTCCTTGTGATGTAGTATTAATCTCGGTGCGATACCCATGGGGGTTCCGGCGTTGCCAGCGCCAAGTATCAGCAACCATTTCGTCTAAGCTTCTTCTAGCCTTCCATCCCAACTCTTTTTCAGCCTTGCTTGGGTCCGCCCAAAAGGCTGCCAGGTCACCCTCCCGGCGTGGGGCAAACTGATAAGGAATTGGCCTTTCACTGATACGCTCGAAAGCTTCTACCATCTGCAGCACCGACAGCCCTTGGCCGGTGCCCAGGTTATATGCTTGCGCGCCAAGCACGGTTAGACGATCGAGTGCACTAACATGCCCCTCTGCAAGATCCATCACGTGAAGGTAATCCCTTACACAGGTGCCATCTGCGGTGGCATAGTCGTTACCAAAGACCGTTAATGTTGACCTACGACCCACCGCCACCTGGGCGATGTAAGGTAACAAGTTATTAGGTATACCTTGGGGGTCCTCTCCTAATCTGCCCGTAGGATGCGCCCCGATCGGGTTGAAATATCGCAATAGCACTACCGACCAGCGCCCGTCGCTCTGAACCAGATCCTCAAGGGTTTGCTCCACCATTGATTTAGAAGTGCCGTAAGGGTTGGAGGTGCGGCCACGTGGCATGCTTTCTTGGTAAGGCACCGGTGCGTCAGGCCCATAGACAGTTGCCGACGAACTGAACACCAAACGAAAAACACCAGCCTGCTGCATGGCTTTGCAAAGCGTGACCGTGCCTGCCACGTTGGTGTCGTAGTAGGCTAATGGCTGCGCGACACTCTCACCAACGGCTTTCAGACTCGCAAAATGAATCACTGCATGGATATCGTGCTCTTTGAACAACTGATCCAGACAGGCCCGATCGCGAATATCACCTTCGATGAAGGACAAGGTCCGGCCAGCAATTTCTTCTACACGGCGCAACGCTTCTTTTGAAGCGTTGCAGAGGTTATCAAGCACCACCACGTCGTGTCCGGCTTCAAGCAGAGAGAGAGCGGTATGCGATCCAATATAGCCAGCGCCACCGGTGACTAAAACTTTCATAGTAACTTCCCACCTACAACATGAATTATTTAGAACCTGTTAACCCTGAAAAATACATTTTCAACTAATACTTTAACTCTACCTTTAGCAGACGTACGCTGAGAGGTTGGAATAGCAAGCACACCCGGCCAAAGCTTTTCGCATACTGCCAAGTGCATTTTGTCTTGAAGCCGGTCTTCAAAACTGGGTGTAAGGAAGTTATTCATGAGAATACGGTTATTCATGATAGCGGTAGCATCATGATAAATATCGTGATCTTGCATGCCTAAAGAGGCACAGCAGGCAGTCCTATGCTCCCAAAAGAACAAATCGTAATCATCATAGCCTAAAGATGAAAATCCAAACTCTCCCTTGCGCTTAAACTCCTCAAAATAACCATCAACCCGCTTCAGTAGATGGCGAGGATAAAAAGCTTTTTTATACAGGTTACTCATAGCGCGTGCGTCAAGCTCCGGGAAATTCTTGATACCAGAGCGCTTTGTGTACGTAGCTCTTCCTACTTCCGAAGCCTCACCCTTGACTTCCAGAGCGTCCTGAGGAAACCAACGTAGCAAGGCAACCAGCTTTTTAAACTCGGTTGTTTTATGCTTTCGTAGATACGCAGACGTTCTGTCCAGCACGCCAGCTAACTCATTAGCCTCCTCAAGGGGCACGTTTTCAGTATCTATCACATGGTGCTTAACACCGATTAACTTAGCAAATTCGTGTACTTTATTTGCTTCAGCAGTTTCAACCTGATTGCCACAATAGGAGTAGGCCTCGATTTGCTGTCGCCAGTCATGAAAAGCCGACAAACTGATACGGCTATCTTGTCCAAGAGAGAGGCTTACTCGTACGGGGCGACTAGCAACATAAAGTTCAGCCGTTTTCTTGAGGATATCGGCAGACTCAAGCACCACTTCTGTAAAAGTTCTACTGTCTTTATCTAGAGGTTCACGCGGGAATATTCGGACTCTTTTTTTCAACAAGGAACTTATATATACGTTCGCGCCCAATAACTCTATACCCTTGAAAGGGCTCTTATAACCAGGCAAATGCTTTCGGCCTACGCTATAGAACCCTGAATCAATGATTTCTTGTACCTCACTATCCCTTTCACTTCCCACCGTCTCGGCCAATAGCTGAGAATGAGAAGATAAATAGATAGAGTCATCCTGCTGGAAGAAGTAAAGTGAAGCCAAGGCAGTTGCATCACACAGAGCACAAACAGCACCATTTTCAATAAACATTAGTCGAAAACGGCCTGTCAGCTGGTCTACGTAGTCGATTAACTCTGTTCGTAACCTGCCGTCTTCCAACTTACCGACTTCGTTTGCAAGAAAGTGGTCGACTATGTTTTGCTCAAGCTCGCCCGTAAACGGGTTAACGGCATTGCCTACCAATACAACAGCCCCGGTTTGATGAACGCTAGAGAAAACCGATGCCTGGGGATGGTACCTTAATATATAGCCGTTGATTTCTTTTGTTGGCCACGTTTCAAGCTCATTCCATACAGGTGCTGATACATCGGCATGACGGGGATATAGGGCAAAACCACGCGCAAAAAGCATATCGTTAACATTGGAAACATGATTCATAGTCATCTTAGATCCCTGTCCATTAATAACCCGCCGCTTGGTCAACCAACGTGACCATGCGTTGCCCTTTTGAAAATGCAGCATAATTATCGAGGAACACATTCAATGCCCGCTTCAGATAGTGCGGTGTAGTCCCCGACACATGCGGTGTGATCAAAACATCCTCCCGCTTCCACAACGGCGATTCTGATGGTAAAGGCTGCTGTTCGAATACATCCAGAGCAGCACCTTTTAGAATCCCAGAATCTAGCGCCTTGAGCACTGCATCCCCCTTCACTACCCCACCGCGGGAAATATCGATCAGCACTGCACCGGGCTTAAGCTGGCTCAGTAACTTATCGTTTACCAAGCCCCTGGTAGCTTCTGTGAGTGGTAAGCAGCACACTAAAAAATCCGTGCGCGCCAGTTCTGGTCCGATATCCTCAAGGGCAACAACACGATCGACACTTGATATCGAACGAGGAGTGCGTTGAGTGCCGACCACCTGCATATCGAAGGCCTTGGCGCGCCGGGCCAGACTCTGACCAATATGCCCCAAGCCAAGCACTGTGAGCTGTTTGTCTGTCAGTTCATCTAGCCAGCTGCGCTGCCAAAGTGCCTGCTTGGCCAAGTCATGAAAGCGGCCAAACTGCTTGTCAAAATAGAGCATGGTACCCATGGCATATTCGCTCATCGGCGCACCATGCACACCGCTGCTCTTGGTCATCAAAATTGAGGTTTTATCGAAGTCCATGTCCCAGATCTTCTCGACCCCAGCGGAGAGAAAGTGTATCCATCGATATTGGTCCAATCGGGCCAGCGCAGCGGGTAGCCACGGCAGCGTCGGAGTAATGATCACATCGACCTTCGTATTTCTCGGCACTGCCTCTACACTGTCGGCAAAGAGGAACTCCACCTTTGGGAGCGCTGATTGCAAAGTTCGAATTACCAGCGCTTTTTGCTGTGTGATCACCTCGGGCTTCTGGAGATAGAGCACACGACGAATGGGGTCAGAAAGTGATGGCATCAAACCCCACCCCGACTACCCAGACGATAAGCACATTCAGCGAGTTCCCGCTGGTTAGCCAATAACGAGGCTTCATCAGCGCTACGCCAATGCGACTCGGCTTGGCGCAGTTTGTTAATTTCTGACGGGAAATCGAGTGTTTCAAGCAACTCAGCCGAAGTCGCGGCACCAGAGTGGAACGCCCGTGAAAGGATGATCCATTGCGAACCAAGACGAACGTGCTCACCTATCACCGTTTCGGCGGGTAATTCGCCCTGCCCGATACGTGCGACGCCACCCACGCCCCATGTCACGCCTGCCTGGTTGAGAGCGGCGGCGGCGGGGTCTAATAAGCGTGCCGCCATGGGCTCAAACAGAAAGCTCAAGCCCATGCTTAACGAGAGATCATTCAAGCCGATGTGCACTTCGTCACGCCCCGGCGTAAGCAATCCTAGCCAATCGGGCAGTCGCACCAACGAGGCAGCTGTTTCGGCGAGAAAGGTAACCGGGACACGACTATTAACCATATCCAGAAATTGACCCACTTCGTTACGCGAGGAAAACATCGGCAACATCAAGCGTTGGGCGCCATGTGCAATAGCTGCGTCCACTTCTTGGCGGGTCGATGCTTGTAGAGGGTTAAGCCTCACCATCAACTCTGCCTGCTTGAGTACGCTAGCAACGGAGGCGATCTCTTCCAATGAGTGCGCCGCTTTGTGGGTATCCAGATGCCCTTGGCGTTCAGCCTTCCCAAGCACCTCTTGATCCATAAAAATTCGATCCACGCCATGTAGTTCGATAAAAGAAGCTACATCAGGGCTGGCGGTAATCATCATAAAGCTGAGTTGACTCATCGCATTGCCTCCTCAACATCACTATCCCGTGGAGGCTGGCCATTCAGTCGATCACGGTAGGTACGCCAATTCAGTCCCGCCTCCCCATAAACCCCGCCCCCCGTCACAACCACCTTGACTGTCAGCAGCAAGATTCTGAAATCGAATGCGAGGCTTTGCTTATCGACGTACTCAGCGTCAAAAGCTAGTTGCTGTAACCAGCCAAGGCTACGACGCCCCTTCACCTGGGCAAGCCCGGTCAAGCCCGGGCGAACGCTGAAACGTTTTTTATAACTGGGCGGGACTACAGCAGTCTGCTCCATAAGCACAGGGCGAGGCCCTACCACACTCATATCGCCCTTGAAAATATTGATTAGCTGGGGTAATTCATCAAGGCTGGTAGCGCGAATGAAGCGGCCCGCCCGGGTAATCCGCGGGTCGTGGCCGCCACTGACTACCTGCTCCTGATTCTGGTCGATGGACTCAGGGGCACGATGTAACATGGTGCGGAATTTGAAAATCTTGAAGGGCGTTTGTCCGCGCCCGGCTCTCTGCTGCATGAAAAATACTGGCCCCTTGCTATCCAGCTTGATCCATATCGCTACTAATAACAGCAGCGGCGACAGCACAATCAACCCAGCGCCGCTAGTGATTAGGTCGAAAAGTCGCTTAATGCCTTCTCTCATGCCAACTCCATTGCCTCGAGAATCACTTTGTTTACTTTGCGAACATCGTAATGACGTTCGACTAAGTTCCTTGACGCCTCTGCCATCTGCGGCACTAGCGCCGGCTGCTCGACAAACTTACGCATTGCCTCAAGCAGAGGCGCACTAGTGCGCGGCGCTACCAAGAACCCGTTCACACCTTCTTCCACCGTTTCACGACAGCCCGGCGCGTCACTGGTGATGATTGGTCGCCGCATGCTCATCGCTTCGAGCACCGAGCGAGGCGTTCCCTCACGATACGATGGCAGCACGAAAACAGAACACTGCGCTATCCACGGGCGAACATCCGCAACGTTACCAATAAATTCCACCCCCCCTTCTTCCTTCCAACGCTGCAGGTCTTCGGCAGCACATGAGTGAGGTAAGTTAGGATCATGTGGCCCTACTGCAATAAACCGTACCCCAGGGTGCTCAGCTCGCAGCTGGACCGCGGCCTTGCAAAACTCTGCGATCCCTTTCTCCGTCAGCAACCGTCCGATGAACAGGAATGTCAATTTCCCTTCGGGAAGTGGAGTGGCTGGAAAACGCTCTATATCCACTCCTGAACCATAAGTGCGAACGGCCTTAGCAGCATCGCGCAGGATCCCTCTCTCGGTGAATTCCTGCAGGTCATCGGGATTTTGAAAAAAGACTTTATGATTACAGGCAAGACCTGCTCGATAGAGCAGCGTAACGACCTTCATCAAGCGGCGATTCTTGGCGCTATTAGTCGTGAACACATGGCCAAGACCGGTAATCATTGAGTAAATGCGGGGCACACCGGCAGCTTTGGCGGCAAGGCTGCCATAAACCACGGGCTTGATGGTATAACCGAATGTGGCTTTAGGTTTTAACCTTCGAATCAGGCGGTAAAGCGACCAAAGCGTCTTGAGATCGTGTAGCGGATTGATACCGGTACGCCCCATTTCGATCGGGAATATCTCAATGCCAAGCTCCTCAACCTCAGGGAGATAGTCGGCGGTGGGCACTGCCGCTGCCACGACCAAGCCCCGTGCCTGCATATCCTTTACCAGATCCCCTCGATTGGCTATTAGAGAGCGTGCATTGCCAGCAATTATCAGGACGTCCAAGAGATCATTTCCTTGTAAAGCGTATTCGAAAACTATTAAAAGAAGAGGCAGCGAGAATCACGAACAAACCGAGTAACTTGGTTTTATGCCGAATCGCCGTGCCAATATTGTTAACCCCAAGGGCAAATACGAAAGTAATCGCACCAAAGATGAACAACATCGCCACACACTCCTCCCTGTGTTTGAGTTCACCCCAACCACGATAAACACGCCAAGCCAAAAACCAATAAAGAACTGATGAAATCAAGCCTGTTATTTGAAGAGGACTGCGAATATCCCAAGGGAATGGCGAGAAATGAAAATAGATGATACGGGCGGGGATCAACCAGGGTTGTGTATAGGGGTTACCTTGCGCGACGAAGCTAGGGTAAGCCGAGCCCCCGGACGCTTCTCCAGTAAATTTCTCTTCAATAGTCGCACCAATGCCACCTTCAGATTCCCCACCTATTTCGACACCTTTACCCAGTGAGATACCCCCGCTGAGAGTTACCATACCCACAGAAAACAACAGCATGCCAATAGCCAGTACTATCTTGCTAGCATGAAGCTTGGTGACAAATCGCTGACGATCTTTAAAAAGATTATGGTAAAGGAAATAAACAAGGTACGCCGCTACACCCACAAAAGCGGCTACCCAGCCGGGGTGAAATAGAACGGCCACACCGAAGAGTAGCCCACCCCATAACAGCCCAAGCGGCGATTTCCCTGCCACCCAGCGTATATAAAAATAGAGCCCCATTAAGAAGAACATAATGGCTATTTCTTCACGCATAGCCAATACTGAATTAAAAGCACCAAAGGGATAAAGCGCCATAATCATGGCTGCCCAAATAGCGGCACGTTTACCCCAAAGCTGATAGCAGATAATTGCCGTAACAGCGACGACCACGTGGCCAAAAAAGAAGTTGGTAGCAATCAAAAAAAATGGGGACTCTCCTACTACCTTTTGAAATATACCCCCCAGCCACGCATAGTAGCTCGAATGGAATAAAGGTATATTATTAAAAAGTGTATACCAATCCCTGCTAGCAAACTCATCAGCATGGCGAATAAAACGAGCACCATCAGCGGTAGATCCTGGGGGCCGAAAAACCCGTGTATAGTCCAGTATGAACAATAGAGTACGGAACAAGTAAGCGAAAACTAATGGCCATAATAACCAGCGATGCCGATAACCCATCCAAAGGCAATAGACCGCGGTAAGCACAAACAGAATTAGAATAAAAGAGACTTCAGGCATGAGAGGGCAACTGACGCTTCAAGCGGTTGTAGAGTTCAATATGGCGCTCAACTGCGTTATCCACCTTATAGTGTTGCGAATTTTCCAAGGCATTATTGTGTAAACGTTGGCGCAATGATTCATCTTCGATGAGCTGTTTAAGCTTTGCAGTGTAATCTTCGAACTCAACATTGGCGACAAGTCCGTTACCAACGCGTTCTACAATCTCTGAGCACCCCCCTACATCAGTTACGAGTACGGGTAATCCCGTCAATGACGCTTCGATTTGAACAATTGGCAAGCCTTCCCAGGCAGATGACATAATAAACAGATCAGAATCGTGGAGAAGCTGTTTAACATTATTGCTATTGCCAATGAATTTAACTTTATGATCAATACTTAGATCTTCTACCAAATGCTTTAACTTTTCACTTTGTGAGCCCTCCCCCGCAACAGTAAGGGTAAAATCCTGATCGGTTAATTGTGCGATAGCTTGGAAGAGCAGTTGATGGTTTTTTTGAACGGATAAAGTACCAACTGAGACTATTTTAAGAGGCCTACTTGGTATGTACTCTTTCTTAACGATGATCCTGCCGCTATCGACACCATTATCGATATGGACGACCTTCCGTGACGTAACGCTTTTCAAAAGCTTTGTACAAGCACCGCAAATGCCAATATACGCTGACGTGCGTAGATCGAGAAATTTGTAAAAAAATGGCTTAGCTTTTAGCTTTATGTTGTGGTGCGTGTATACATGAGGCACACCGAACTGGAAGAGCGAGAAAACTGCGCCATAGTAAAGATGAGAATGTAGGATATCGGGCTTGAAGATACGGCATAACCGAGATAGGCCGACAATACCTTTGTAAGGATTTTTTCTACATAAGCCCCCGAGAAAACCATACTCAACACCGTATTGCGTTAGTTCAGCAAGAAACGATGCCTCAAACTCAGCATCACGACCTGATTCAGACGCACGATCAAGCAAAACAACAAATACGGAATGACCTTTTGCCGACATCGACTTGGATAAATCTTTTACATATATTTCCGCACCACCAGCCGCTGCGGAAGAAATAACATGCATTATTCTCATTACAAAAAAGCCCTAGAAGAATTATTCAAAAAACTATTTTCAAAGAACTATATCTCGCTTTATTACTTATAACCGAGCAATTACTTGTTAACTACTGATTCATATAAAGCTTCAAGTCTTACCATTTCTTCTTTATATGAAAAACCAGCTTCCTGAATTTTTTTCCATGCAATGCTTCTTTCATTTACAGAGCCAACATGATCGCTAAGCCTTTCATTTACAAAAAATGCCACACACTCTAACCATTCTTTATAACCAGAAATATCAATTGATAACCGCTTGGTAATATTTTTATTGATTACAACTTCATTTGTTATTTTGTCAGAAATCAAGCAAGGAAGCCCGCAAGCCTGTGCTTCTAAAACTGCGTTAGGAAACCCTTCGTAAAAACTTGGAAATAAAAATATATCTAATGCAGAAAAAAGACTGGGCATATCTTCACGTTTACCAAGAAATAAAACTTTATCACCCAGGCCTAATTCATCTACCAAACTCATTACATTCTGTTTTAAACTACCTTCTCCAATAAGCAGTAATTTAGCGTCTATGCCTGAGTTAATCGTCTTTTTTAAGACATTGACGGCAAACTCCTGATTTTTTGCAGGAACAAAAGCCCCAACATTTCCCAGCAAACAAGTACTACTATCGATTCCCAAGCTTTCACGGAGCGCAATTCTTTCCTCTGGCAAAAAATGAAATTTATCAAGATCAATGCCATTGTTAAGAACATTAAAATTTCCATTTTTACCAAACAACCACTCTCCAGCAAGCTGGCTAACAGAAACTTTCGTTATTTTATCAGCTAAAGCCTGAATTCGGACTTTATTTATCTTATGGAGAAACTGAGTTAAATTGGAGCCCGCCGCCCCTGCATTTCTACTGTGAATAATTACTTTCACATTATTCTTTAAAGCAAATAAAACTGGGTCGATATAACTCAGTGTATTCACATGAAAGTGTAATATATCAAATTCACATTCACGAAATAGTTCTTTTAAATCCCTTTTATTTTTCCAAATATTTTTTCTACGCGACGTTATGTCGTAGAATTCACAGCCCATTTCTGATAGTTCTTCATAAAAACAAGGGAAAGATGATGTAGAATTTATAAACGAAAATGAAAATTTTTCGTTATTGATGTTGGAAGATATTTTATGAAGATACGTTTCAATTCCACCACGATTTAAACTTAAACCGAAATGTAAGACCTTAATTTTGTCTGTTTTCATAACTTGCATTCATCATCCCTAAAACTGCGTATATAAGATCGATCACTAAACAAGCGCAGCGTGATTAAACATGACCAATAATTAAAATAAAAAGATATAGCTCAACTCCCAAAAAAAACTAACTATCAAAGTATTTTATTCTTTTATTCATTTTAAGTCTTAAGCGCCAGTACTGCAAGTAACGTACAGGCAAAAAATATCTATAAAAATAAGGTTTAATGATTTTACGGTAAACAAACTTACTATCTTTCATTTCTTTTTTAAGCTTTGGATCAGAAAAAAATCTAGAAAGTATATAAGAAGTGGCCGCCCTTGAGTATGAGAGTTCAATATAGTGCCAAATAAAACAATTATCCTTACTAAGCAAACTAAATTTTTGATTTTTAGAATCGTTCCTCAAATAATTAAAACTTGTAGGGAGAGGATAGAATTTTATATCGGGAATGTTAACCAAAATATGAGTTAATTCTTTTTGATCTTTAACCAGATTGTTATTTACAATTACTGAATTCCACCTTGAAAAAAAATCTTTCACCAATTCTGTTTTTTTAAACAGCATAACACCTGAATTAAATTCACCATACCGCTTAAGTATTTCAAATTTCTCTTTAGGTTTTTTTTCAGAGGATAAGTCACCAATTGAAAGAGGTTCAGGCCGGATTAAAAGATCGTATTCAGTTAGCAAATCGCTACAAATTGAAAGGTCGCATTTTACTTCAGTATCAGCGTCTATAAATATTGTTTTTTCAAACGGGCTTAATTCGTATAGATCTGTTTTATAAAAGCGACTGTGCGAAGAGGGCTCATCAAAATATTTCACAATGACATTTATATCACTGATTTCTACATCTGGTACGTTTGTTACAATACAAACGCTGAGGTTCGGATTGAATTTGCGTAATGTTTGCAAAGAAAATAGTGCCTGCGCTAAATAGACACGTCCAAACGCTACATAAATTACACCAAACGCATTATTCACAAATATTCCTTTTAATATAATTAGTTTCGAGTTACGTGAAACTGGTCACACGGTTAGTAAATAGCCCTAGAATTTTTATCTCAAAATCTTCATTACTGTAATCACTAGTTAATATTGCTAGCCTTTAAGCTTACTTTATTTTTGGATATACATGCGAAGGTTTCCCTTTCTTTTGTAAAGCGCAACTTGAACATTTAAAAATATCGACTACTCAAGCTACATAATGAACTCCTGAAAAACACTTGCCGGATTAGTTACTAGCGATTGATAGCAGCTGGCTTCGGTAATAGCCCAGAGAGCTTATTTGTATAGCATTATAAAAGCATCAAATTCTTTGTGGTTTGTCCCAGCCATTGATCAATCTAATGCGATAATAACAACTCATAATTTTCATGTAATATGAAACTATATAAGCCGCACATTTTTCTACAAAGGTAGTTTCATTATTTCTTATTATTTTCTTAACGCCTCTGAGAGGAGGTACTAATGCCCTAACTGCAAGTATAACTTGTTCATGCTTTGAAAACGTTTTGCCTTTTGAAAAGCTGACTGCTACAACGCCTCCAGCAACTCTTCTTGCTTTCATAAGTAGCTCTCTGACACTTTTTCGTGCCGGGTGCTTAACAATAATATTTTCTGAATAAGTAATATTGATACCTTGTTTATACGCTCTCAAGCCCCATTCTGTATCTCCACCAGAAAAGAGCTTTTCATTAAATAGGCCCACAAGATCAAAGTTCTTAGCCCAAGTAATCATATTTGCTGTTACTGAGGCGCCCTTATAGGCATTCGACTTTTGATCAAATGCATATATTTTATCGTAAGCTTCAGCAAAATTTAATTTCTTTGAACTTCCAAAAATTTGGATTTTGCCCGCCACACGTTCACTACCATTACAAAGCAAACTTGCTGCAGCCTCAACCCAATTTTCAAGGGGTATGCAATCAGAATCAGTAAATGCTAATATTTCACCTTTAGCTGCTCTTATTCCACTATTTCTTGCAGCATATGAGCCATGTTTAGCTTCATTTAGCAACACAATATTATCTAAATTACAAAAAGAGTTTGGTATAGGATCTTCGGGGTCGTTATTAACAATAATTATTTCAAAATAGTGCTTAGGGTAGGTTTGCTTTTTCAACGCTTCTACACATAAAGCAAGCCGCACCCAATCATGGTAAATGGGTATAATTATTGATACAAACACCATTACTAAATTACTCGATAAATGATTGGTAAACTAAAAAGCAGAAGCGGCAAGCGGCTGCGACTGACTCGAACTCTCGTTGGTGTAGGCTCATCCGTGCGAACAGGGATAAATACTAATTAAAAAACTATATTAGCTAAGTAATAATTTTTAAAACTGTACTGAAGTATGCAAAACCCATTTATCAGTTTTCTTATAAATATATATATAGTGACACCAAATTTTATGAAGTCTTTAAAGCCGTTAGTCCAAAGGCAAAGATAATTTTATATATAAATCATATTTAATTTCATAGCCAGTAATGTACCAACTTTTAAATGATTAATCTTATTATAGTGCTTATCATCTTCATGCAAAAAAATTAACTATCTTTAAAACCGATTCAACTTGATCATTCGAAACAACTATATCCCCAGTGATGCCGCTATCATCACTTTCTACTTGGCGACATATATAAGGGTAATAAATTAATTTATTTTGCTCAGCCAGGATCTTAAAACAAGGGTTTAAATGTTTTTCCGATAAAAAATCGATGACTACTGCTCCAGGATTGCACCAAACCAAGTTAGTTAAAGAAGCGCCATGAGGCGCACAAATTATAGAAGCGGAGGAAAAGAGCTGCTGCTGTTCAGCCAAGCTTAATCCGTTCAGCGTATGCACTTCAAATCCTTTTTCGTACAGAAGGTCACGGAGGATGCTTTCATTAGCAACCCGCCTTCGACTCGCATCAGCGCGTGATACGAAGATAAGGCGCTTCCCTTTTGGCGATCTTGGCAACCATCCACTCATCTCATGTATTGCATGACATAGCCACGGCGGCAAATTAACAGAGCCCTTGTCTCTAATTGGTATAATCAGTTCACCGACTGTTACTACATCATGCTTGGCGTAAGGAATCACCTGTGACTCTTGTATGCCGCACAGATTCATAACATCCCACTGCCATGGCGTATTGGAGTGAGGTACAAGATAATAATCGGGTTGATGATTAGCAGGAAGGTGTTGTTTTATATACCAAATATCGACAATTACATCACTCCAGAAGTGATAATAGTTGGTATTTTCCCACACACTGTTTCCCAACAGCGCAACTTTACCAAAAATGGTTACAGAATTTTCTTTTTTCGTCCAATGACTAAAATTGCTGCGAATTAATCCCAGAAAATAGGTTAGAGACTGTAAGTGAGGATATTCTAAAGGACGATAGCTTTTGGTGCAAACTATTGCCTTACGTGAATCTGGATGATGCTGAAGATGATTTAAAGGTTTACACATCAGCAATTTCCCGCTTGGCAGAACACATACGCCCGACAACTCTACCGGGCTATAGGATTTCCAAACCACAGGCTCGGAACTTAGCTCTGGTATGTGCTTGTAATTAGAATTTTCACTCCCTTGTACAACGAGTTCATCTCTATACCATACTGAAAATTTGCATTTTTCCGGGCTAACAAACCAGACATCTTTTAGCAGTATCAGGGGCTTTTGTAGAAGTGACTTTATTAGTTTTTTCACTACAGGCCTCATGAATTTTCTTGTTGTACTAAATATCTGATTGCTTACTTTGTTGTAGGTGCAGCAATGAAAACACCGACTTGAAAATGCCTCATTTCCCGTATAATTAATTGGACTAGCATCAAAAAATTTAGCTTTACCAACAAAACGTTTTCTAAAGGTGCTTCTGCGAATTAAGCGTCAAGACGTCTCACGGGTATGTTATCGCAAAGTGATTTCTAGATTAACATTCAAAGCACCACTATTAAGTTATAGAACCCCTGTGAAATAGCCGATCGTTTTCATCAGTCCCTCTTCCAGTGCGACACTAGGCTTCCATCCCAGCTTCTCTTTTGCCTGGCTAAGGTCGGGGCGCCGTTTTCTTGGATCATCCATTGGTAGAGGCTTATATATTAGTTGGCTGCTACTTCCCGTTAGTTTGATGACCTTCTCCGCGAGTTCAAGCATCGTAAATTCACTATCGTTGCCCAGGTTGATAGGTCCGGTCACTTTTTCTGAATTCATGAGAATCATCAACCCGTCAACCAGATCATCAACATAACAAAAACTACGAGACTGCTGGCCGTCTCCATAGATAGTGATATCCTCTCCATTTAGTGCCTGCATGATAAAGTTGCTAACCACCCGGCCATCGTCTGGTTGCATACGCGGCCCATAAGTATTAAAGATACGCGCTACTTTTATATCTAAGTGATACTGTCGATGGTAGTCGAAGAAAAGCGTCTCGGCACAGCGTTTACCTTCATCATAGCAGCTTCTTATGCCAATAGGATTGACATTACCCCAGTAGGTTTCAGGCTGAGGGTGCACTTCAGGATCACCATATACTTCGCTTGTTGATGCTTGCAAAATTCTAGCTTTAGTCCGCTTAGCCAAGCCCAGAAGATTAATAGAGCCATGTACGTTAGTCTTTACGGTCTGCACAGGGTCATTCTGATAGTGTAGTGGGCTTGCCTGGCATGCGAGATTGTATATTTGATCAACCTCCACATACAAAGGGAAATTAACATCATGCCGGATAAGTTCGAATCTAGGATTTTCTAATAGCTTCAGGATATTATCCTTGCTACCCGAAGAAAAATTATCAACACAAATGATATTATTTTCCTCGCTAAGTAAGCGCTCACACAAGTGTGATCCGATAAAGCCTGCGCCGCCAGTCACTAGTATTGTACTTTTCATTGCTCCTCCTTTTACTGCGGTTAATTTAGAGCGATTCCTATATTCACCGGGAGGAGCACTCTAATAATCAAAAAGGCATTGCCACCATTAAAATCTTAGATAGCTTAGTATTTAAGGATCAATAAACTTTTTAGAAAGCTTTACGCCTGTTAAAAACAGGCGTTAACCACCCTCGTCTGAAAAACTTTATGTACATATTTTCTTAAGACGAAGATTAGCTGTCTGACAATACAGGCGAAAAAGGAGGATCTTATACCCATCGCTTCGGTGCGATAACCAGCTTATAAGTAAAACGGAAATTTATGTTTAACACCTTACTTGTTATGCATGTTGCGCCATGCGCTGGAAGGTTTGATTACGCTGGACCAAGTCGGAATAATTGCCAAAGTCAATCACTCGCCCTCCTTCCATCAGGTAAACACAATCACATTGTTTAACAGTAGCAAGGCGATGAGCGATCATGACGATAGTTTTCTTACCCGAGAAGTCGTGAATGGCGTCCATGATCAGCTTTTCGGTGATGCCATCCAACGCACTGGTCGCTTCATCCAAGATCAGCACGTCTGCATCGTTGTAAAGCGCACGAGCAATACCAATACGCTGGCGTTGGCCGCCGGATAGTTGCACGCCACGCTCGCCAACCCGCGTATCCAAGCCATTGGGCAGTTCCGCAATCAGTTCGTCCAGGTGCGCCATGCTGGCTGCCCGCTTGACGTTTTCTTCTTCGATTGCTTCCGGCGGTAGGCCAAAGGCAATATTCTCGCGGATACTGGTGTCGGCCAGAAATATCGCCTGGGGCACGAAGCCCAAGCTATTTTGCCACGCACGGCGATTGCTATCGGTGACAGGTATTCCATCCACCATTAATGCTCCCTGCTGAGATTCGAGCAGGCCAAGCAGCAAGTCAATAGCCGTAGACTTGCCGGAGCCAGAGGCCCCCACTAGGCCGATCACTTGATTGGCAGGGATCTCCATTGTCAGGTTTTTGAGAGCAGGTTCTTCCTTGCCGGGATAGGTGAAAGTTACATCCTTAAGCTGGATTGATTGACGTGGCCGCCATTGATTATCTTGCTTTTCATTGAGTGAGACGCTTCCACTCTTTTGGGAAGTTTGGGAGCTAGCACGCAGATCATCTCGTAGGGTATCGAAGGCGGCAAGATTACCGCGGATATTTGAGATGCTGGTATACACTTGCTGGAAGGCTGGTAGCAGCTTAAATCCCGCCAACGCATAGACAGAAAGCACCGGTAGGATGCTACCAAGATTACCTTCATAGGCAGCCAACAGGTAAAGAATCAAGAGGATCACACTACAAAAGGCAACCAACTCCATAGCGTAGCGGGGAACCTGGCCCATCGCCTGGTTGGTTCCTTGGGCCCGCGCCAAACGAGAGCTAGCCATGTCGAAGCGTTCTGTAAATACGGCCTGGCGGCCGAGCAACAGGGCATCTTTAATCCCGCCAAAACCCTCGGACATAAGTTTGAATCGAGTCCGTTGGGCTTTGGTGATTCCCTTTCCGTTGCGAATCAGCCGCTGGCGCACTATACGATAGAGCAGCATATAGGCCACGGAGAATATCACCGAGCCAGCCAGAGCCACCATCGGATTGTAGATAAAGATCGCCACAGCCATCATCGTCGCCATTACCAGTTTAGCGTTCATCTGCATTAGCGGCTTGATGATGCTAGTCGTGATGCGATCACACTCCTGCGAGATCTGGCTAGTCAGTTGGGTGCTGCTGCCACTAGCGTGGAACAGCCAAGGCTGATACATGTAATAGTTGTATAGTCGGCTACTAAGCTCAGCGCCCACTTGGGCGCCATATATGGAAAGCCGCCATATAGTGTACATGGAGATCAGTGCTGAACCTGTGAGCACCACTACTACTAGGATGCCAATAAAGAATAGAAAAGTGCGTGGCTCTGAAAAGCCGCTGGCTTCATAGAGCGTTGCGATCATGCCATCGCCCTGAAGCTGACTTATATCGCCCACCAAGGCCATGAATGGACCGATGGAGACCACCCCAGCGATCTCTGCTATGGACATTAACACCACCAAAACCTGCAAGCGCAAAAGTTTTTGTCGCTGCTCGGTGGTAAGTAGAGAATAGAGTTCTTTGAGCTGAGTCAGCATAGTATCGACAACTTAAAAAAAACAGCGAGAGGGAGGCAACGCGCAACGTTACTTTATTTATCGTCCTACCGAATAGTAAACGAAGCCTTTATCAACCATGCGGTGCGGTTCGAACATATTGCGCCCATCAAACAGGATCGGGTCGTTGAGCTGAGATTTAATAAGCTCAAAATCCGGTGCACGGAAACTCTGCCATTCAGTCACTATGATCAGTGCACTTGCGCCCTTCAAGGCGGCTTCTTTGGTGCCACAAAGAGTCAGATCATCACGCGTACCATAGATGCGCTGCGTCTCTTCCATGGCTTCAGGATCGTATGCCTGCACGTTGGCACCCGCTTGCCATAAGGCTTCCATCAGCACACGACTTGGTGCTTCACGCATATCATCAGTGTTTGGCTTGAAAGAGAGCCCCCACACAGCAAAGGTCTTGCCTGCTAGCTGCCCTTCGAAGTGGCGATGTATCTTCGCAAACAGCGTGGTCTTTTGTTCCTGATTTCGCGCTTCAACGGCCTTGAGCAACTTAGCGTCAAAATCAATGTCACCAGCCGTGCGAATTAGCGCCTGAACGTCTTTAGGGAAGCATGAGCCTCCATAACCTACCCCAGGGTAAATAAAATGGTAGCCGATACGTGGATCGGAACCTATCCCTTGGCGAACCATCTCGATATCGGCACCTAACAGCTCAGAGAGATTGGCTATCTCATTCATGAAGCTTATCTTGGTCGCCAGCATACAGTTAGCCGCATATTTGGTGAGCTCCGCACTTCTCACATCCATAACGATGACTTTGTCATGGTTACGATTGAACGGCGCATACAACTCGCGCATCACCTCAATGCTGGCCTCGTTCTCGGTGCCAATGATAATTCGGTCGGGTTTCTGGCAATCGGCAACTGCGCTACCCTCTTTCAGAAACTCCGGATTGGACACTACATCGAAGTTAAGGTCTTCCCGGTCACGCTTGGCAAGGACTTCCGCCACCTTGGCTTTTACCTTGTCGGCGGTACCCACTGGCACTGTTGATTTGCCGATGACTATCTTATCGCACTGCATGTGTTCGGCAATGGTTTGCGCCACTGCCAGCACATATTTTAGATCAGCGGAGCCATCTTCGTCTGGTGGCGTTCCCACAGCAATGAACTGTACTTGGCCATGCTTCACGCCTGCTTCAGCATCGGTAGTGAACTCTAACCGACCTGCTGCGTAGTTCTCTTTCACAAGAGATTCCAATCCTGGTTCATAGATAGGAATATGCCCCTGGGTTAGCCGCTCGACCTTCTTTCCATCCACGTCGACACACACCACATGGTGTCCCACATCAGCCAAAATAGCGCCTTGCACAAGGCCTACATACCCTGTTCCAAAAACCGTGACGTTCATGATATTCCTTTCCTATTACTTGTGTGTCTCAACGACTGCTAAGGTGCAGTCTCGGCCGCGATAGTACTCACACTTGATAGTAATCACGGTACCAAGCGACAAAGTTTGCAACCCCTTCTTTTACCGGCGTAGCGGGTTGGTAATCAACGGCTTTTTTGAGCTCACTGCTATCGGCATAGGTATCGGGAACATCACCTAGCTGTAGCGGTAGTAGATCCTGCTTGGCAGTTTTGCCCAGTGCTTGCTCAAGCGCCTCGATATAAGCACTCAGCTTCACCGGGTTATTATTGCCGATGTTAAAGAGCCGGTAAGGGGCATTGCTGGTAGCGGGATCTGGCTCATCGCTATTCCAGTCGGCATTGGCTTCTGCTATCTGGTCACTGGCTCGAATGACACCTTCTACGATATCACCCACATAGGTGAAATCACGGGTATGGTTACCATGATTAAAAACCGAAATAGGCTCGTCCGCTAGGATGCTCTTGGTGAACTTAAACAATGCCATATCCGGCCGGCCCCAAGGGCCATAAACGGTAAAGAAACGGAGTCCTGTCGTTGGTAGGCCAAATAGATGGCTATAGCTGTGGGCCATCATTTCATTGGCTTTTTTAGTGGCTGCATAAAACTGTAGCGGATGATTGGCGCCAGCATGTTCAGAGAAAGGCATGCTTGTGTTAGCACCATAAACAGAACTAGTGCTAGCGTAAGTCAGATGCGGCGTTTTAGCGTAACGACAGGCTTCTAATACGTTGGTAAACGCAATGATGTTGCTTTCCACATAGCTATGCGGGTTTTCAATTGAATAACGCACACCCGCTTGTGCCGCCAAATGAATCACACGATCAAAATTGTGCTCTTCAAAACAGTCGTTTACTGCTTTTTGATCTGCTAAATTTTCACGAATAAAGTGAAACGGCGTTCCTGTCTCTGTTGATAAAGCGTGCAGCTTCTCAAGACGCCGTTCTTTAATATCAACATCGTAATAATCATTGACGCTATCAAACCCAACGACTTCATCGCCTCTTTCCAATAGACGACTGGCGGTGTGAAAACCAATAAAACCTGCCGCACCGGTCACAAGAATCTTCATATTATCTCCTTTTAAATCCGTAGCTTACCTACTGATACTTGTAGGTGCCGTATCCGTAATAGCCTGATGCGCCTCTTGAGGAGATTTTAACGCCGTTAAGGATCGCTCCTTGTATTTGGATGCCGCTACCTTCAAGGCGTTTTTTAGCCATTTGAATTTCACGGACCGTATTCTTGTCGAACCTTGCCACCATTAGTGTTGTGCCACAATGTTTACCAGCGACACAGGCATCTGTTACAGCTAAAACAGGCGGAGTATCTACAATTACCATGTCGTACATTTCGCTTAAATCTTCCAATGCTTGCTCAAACCCAGGCCGCATCAGTAGCTCAGAAGGATTGGTTGCCACGACACCCCGGGTAATAACATCATAATGAGCGATCCCCGTGGGCTTAATAATTTCTTCTAGCGTTAGCTCGCCACTGAGAAATTCGACCAGTCCGCCTGAGCTCGCTTGGCCAAAGGCGTGATGTAAGTTACCTTTTCGTAGATCTGCATCAATAATAAGAACTTTCTTACCCGCCATTGCAGAGATAGCACCTAAATTGATACTGACAAAGCTTTTACCTATCCCAGGACTTGGCCCTGTCAACATGATCCGATTATTACGCCCATCCATCATGGTAAAGTGAAGGCTAGTGCGTAAGCCTCGTAGCGACTCGAGAGAGAGATCCATCGGATCTCGCTGGGCCAACACGCCTCCCACCACACTTTTGGACGTCTTTTTTCCACGCCGTTTTAGTTCCCGATTGAGTTTACGCTGCGACGAAGATTGCGGCACAGTGGCATAGACCGTTAAGCCCGCACCTTCAATTTGCTCTGACGACTCAACACCGCGTTTTAAAAGTTCTTTTAATACGACATAGCCGATAACAAGCAGTAAGCCCAAAACGGTATAAAGTAAGAAGATACGTAAAACGTTAGGAGCGACTTGCCCATTGAGCACAGCACTGTCGATAATCCGAATATTGCCAATAGTCCCAGCCCTGGCAACTTCGAGTTCCTGTACTTTATTGAGAATATTAACGTATATCGCCTGCGTCACCTCAACGTCACGCGTACGTCTTAACACTTCTTGCTGAGCAGCAGGTAACTCGTTAACCCTGGCGTTGAGCTCCTGTAAATCTTGCTCTATCTGGCGGCGCTGACGAAGTAGGGCTTGATAGTTGGGGTGGCTGGGGGTGAAGCGCTGTGCAAGCTCGGCTTCTTGAAACTCCAGTTCGTCAAGACGAGTATCTAACTCTATATAACGCTGGATAGCCGCTTGAGCCTCACTGCTAAGATCAACACTGTCCAGATTGGAGCGGTAGTCATTTAGATTTTGCTCCGCCAAATCCAGTTGCTCGCGGAGCTCTGGTGCTTGTTCCTGCAGAAACTCTAGGCTTTGCTGTGCCTGCTCGGATTGACGCTCAATATTCTGGGTTAAAAAAGTTTGTGCCACGGCGTCTAAACTACGCGTAATCTCCCTTGGCTCTTCCCCGTACATCATTAAACGAATCATTCCCGTTGTGGTGCCTGCTCCACCTACTTCAGCTACTTGCAAACGGCTGGCAATTCCTTGAATAGCCGATGTCTTATGTTGCCGGGTCAGTACATACTGCGCGCCTTCGGCAGCATCAAAGCTTTCAATAGTGAGCTCAAGGTCGCCTTCATAAAATACTTCAGGCTGCCCTAGCGTGCCCGTTACTGCACGATTATCCCCTTGCATAACAAAATAGGTGTCTTCAGGGCCTCGCTCTACAGTAAAGCTTTGCCCGCGGCGGCTCTCATCGGTATTAAAACGAGCAACATTGATGCTCTCATTACCCCATACATGCGGATAACCCACCATAAAGTCAGGGCGTGTGATCCCCTTGCGTAGTACAAAGCCACCGATAAAAGGTAATTTAACGGGAGAAATATTGAAATCGCCATCTACCCGCTCCACCACTTGGCCAAGCACCATCCGCGACTGCAGAATTTGCAGCTCTGCCGATGTGTTTAGCTCACCTGAGCCGGTCCCTGCCCCTGTGACATTCTCAACATTGCCAAGTGGACTAACGGTATTGCGCCTTTCAACTTGCACCAGTGCATCGGCGCGATAAATCGGCGTCGCCAGCATGCCCTGCAGAATACCAATCAATGCGAACACTAGAGTAACGCCTATGATTAGCCACTTCCTATGAAAAAGCGCGCCAAACAGTCGGCTCAGGTCAATCGTGTCTTCCGGCGTATTCTTCTGGGATGAGTCTGACATTGGTTCTATCGCTACACTCTCAGTCACACGCCATTAAGGCGCGCGAAAATGGAAAATTAAAAAAGCTTTAAAACTATTACCACACGCTTTTACTGCCGGTGTCTAAAAGCTTTTCTCGCCAGGCGAAACTTGCTGTTTTGATCGTGTCGTAAACTAACTGACAGACCTCATCACTACGCTGGTAGGGATCAGGAATATCTCGATCGTCTATCGGCTTATCCGTTCGCCACATACCAAACAGCAACGTTTTCCCCAACATCTCTGGCCATGTGCGAGCAATCAGCTGTCGTTGCTTGGCGCTCATCACTAGCACAAGGTCTGCGTTAGCCAGCAGATTGCGATCTACTGGCTTTGCCTGATGCTGGCTAAGGTCGTACCCATCCGCTTTTGCAAGCGCAGCTATACGCGGTTCTACGCCTCCCTGCCCGGCAGCTAACCCCGCCGACTTCACTTCGATATCGGTGAGGCCTTGCTGCAACATGGCAGCAGCAACCGGGCTTCGGCAGATATTACCGGTACAAACAATAAGGATACGTTTTGTCATATTAAAGGAGGTCGTTAAGACCATCGCTGCTATTGCCCACATTACCAGGTAAGTTGACTGAGGGCAGGAGAAGACTAATAACACGGTTCCAGCGAGCTATCGGCGCGGTGGTTACGTAGACCACATCTTGCGGCTCTAATTGGAAGTTGCTGGCCATTGCAAAGGCTATAGCATTGCTAATATCTAATTGATAAACGGTGGCTAGCTTTTCAGCGCCAGGCGCATTACGACGTAGCACAAAGATTCCTGAAGGCTCAGCGGTCTCTTCATTAACCCCTCCTGCACGTGATAACGCATCGGTTAGTGACAAGCGTTCACGGTTCATACGTAGGTTCCCGGGTGAACGCACTTGGCCCAACATGGCAACACCTTGGTTATCATCGCTGGGGATATGCAACAAGTCGCCGTCTCTAAGCAAGCGGTTTTGACGCTGATCCCCCTCACTTAATAGGGAGAAAAGCGAGAGCTGTTCTTCCGTGCCATTACGGAATAAATACATTTCATGCCAAAAAGCGTTATCTGTTGGTCCACCCACTTCATTAACAGCATCAAGTATAGTCAAAGGTACGTTAGTCACCGGAACTGAACCTGGCGAAGCAACAGCGCCAGTTACATGGAACCGCTTGGAATTAAACGCCGCGATAAAGACATCGATCTGGGGTTCTGTAAGGAAGTCGGCAAGACCCCGAGTTAGTTGGACACGAATCTCTTCGGTGGTTTTCCCTGCGACATGCACACGCCCTATAAACGGGTAGAAAATAGTGCCATCTGAACGCACTATATTGCCTGCCTCCACAGCGCTACGCTCGCCGCCGGTAGGAATAGTGAGCTCAGGATGGTCATAGACAACGATACTCAGTACGTCACCGACGCCTACTGTATATTCATAGTCTGATAGCTCGTTACGCAACTCTTCAGTAACGGGGTGTACCGGAGGCTCTTGGGTTTCTTGCGCCCAAATCAGTTCCGGCGTTATTGGCTTAATATCGACTATTTTCATTAAATCAGGCGACTCCGACTCCGGAGCTTCATAATCAATATCGCCCCCCGGAGCTAGGGCACAACCTGTTATAAACAAGGCAAGCGAGAGCACAACCAGCAAGCGAAAATTAGTTTGTTTTCTCATGAGAGCATCTACCTGGGCGTGGATTGAACGAAGACATGTACTATTAGTGTTAGCTCACTGTCTGCTTAACTAATACTACATTAGCGCTTTGTACCTGAATTCAGGACTTATGCTAAAAAAATTTTGGCACGCTACCGCCCCGAGGTTTTTTTGGCTCATCCCCGAGGCCGGCTAACTAATCTGTACATTTTAACTACACAGCAATAAAACCGCGTTTAAAGCTTAACTACCGCCTGCCTCACATGAGGAAAATTTTAGCTAAAAGCGCCTTAATAAAATCAAACTAACACTTTCTATTATTAGCCCCATCCATTAACAATCCCGTCCTCGAAAATGCCGTCATTCTCTCCAACGACGTTTTCTCTGCCGTAAATTGGCTTTCATTTTTTTCTATATAGGAGGCAGTTGTATCTTTTGAAATGACCGAAGAATTAGCGAGGGCTTTTTTTGCAGTAACTTGATTCGCTGTAGATAGCCAAAAATGATCGACAATATCTGACAGCGGTTGGTAGGCAGTAGGCGCAGCTATGAGTAAATCACGTATTTTGGCAGCATCCTGTTTTTTACACGCTTCTTCCAGTTGAGACAGCACCGGCTCCAGCGATGACCAAGGCAAAAATTCTTCTGACGCTGTCATAATTCTGGGATGCCGTGTCTTATTTGCGCTTTCTGTTGCTAGAAGTTCTTCGTATAGCTTTTCACCGGGCCGCAAACCAGTAAAACGAATCGTTATTTCACCTTTTTTATCATCCGAAATAGTGTTTTCTTGCGCAGCTTTAGTGTTCTTTGCATCGTCAGGCACAGAAATAAGAGTTAAGCTCAAGTCTGGTGTATGGGAGGAGGTAGGAAGGGTGGCGTATCCTGTTGATTGATCACGACCAAGATCTCAACCAACACGAGTGGATACGCCATGGCCGATTCTACCCTCCGGACTCTTTCACAACCAGAACCCCAGGTCGCTGACCCGCTGCACGAGCTGCTGCGCCAAGGTGCCCGTGACCTGATCGCCAAGGCCGTCGAGGCCGAGTTGGCCACCTTTCTGGCGCAGTATGCCGATCAGCGGCTCGACGATGGACGCCAGGCCGTGGTCCGCAACGGCTACCTGCCCGAGCGCACGGTCCAGACCGGGATCGGGGATGTCAGCGTGCAGGTGCCCAAGGTGCGTGACCGCAGTGGCGGTGGCGCTCGCTTCAACAGCAGCCTGCTGCCGCCCTATCTGAAGCGAGCCCGCAGCATCGAGGAGTTGATCCCTTGGCTCTACCTGAAGGGGATCTCCACTGGCGACTACCAGGAGGCGCTGGCGGCACTGCTGGGCGACCAGGCCAAGGGTCTGTCGGCCAACACTGTGTCACGGCTCAAGAAGCAGTGGGAGGACGAGCATACCGAGTGGCGAAAGCGGGACCTGTCAGACCGTCGCTACGTCTACTGGTGGGCCGACGGGGTGTACAGCAACGTGCGCATGGATGACCGCCTGTGCCTGCTGGTGATCATCGGGGTCACCGAGCAGGGCCGCAAGGAGTTGGTGGCCGTCGAGGACGGCTTCCGCGAGTCGGCGGACAGCTGGAAGACCCTGCTGACAGGCCTGCGAGAACGCGGCCTGACCCAGGCTCCCAAGCTGGCGGTGGGCGACGGCGCCATGGGGTTCTGGGCGGCCCTGAGCAAGATTTACCCGGAGACCGACCATCAGCGCTGCTGGGTTCACAAGACGGCTAACGTGCTGAACAAGCTGCCAAAGTCAGTACAGCCCAAGGTCAAGGCCGACCTGCATGACATCTGGATGGCCGAGACCCGCGACGAGGCGCACAAGGCCTTCGATCGCACGCTGAAACGCTTCGAGGCCAAGTACCCCAAGGCGATGGCGTGCCTGGCCAAGGATCGGGAGGAACTGCTGGCGTTCTACGACTACCCGGCAGAGCACTGGGTGCATATCCGCACCACCAACCCGATTGAGTCGACCTTCGCCACGGTCCGCCTGCGGAGCAAGCGCAGCCGGAACTGCGGCTCCAGAGCGACGACCCTGGCGATGGTCTTCAAGCTGCTCCAGAGCGCCGAGAAGCGCTGGAAGCGCATCAAGGGGTTCAGCAAGCTGGAACTGGTCGTGAACAACGTCCGGTTCCAGGATGGAGAGCAAGTAACCGATCAGTCAGACAGGACTGCCGCCTGACCGCCATCCACCAGATTTGACTATAACTCCAGAAATAAAGCGATAGTTTAAACCTGACAATTTCACCATTCGAGTAGCAAGCTCTACGATCTTGACCGGCTTGCCCATATCCAGAACAAAGACATCTCCGCCTGTCGCCATACCGCTGGCTTGAATCACAAGCTGGGCAGCTTCAGGAATCGTCATGAAGTAACGAGTAATGTCTGGGTGCGTAACGGTGATAGGGCCGCCTTTCTCAATTTGGCGCCGAAAAAGAGGAACAACGGATCCCGATGAACCCAATACGTTGCCAAAGCGCACCATTGAAAAACGTGTACCCGTTTGCTCATCAGCACATGCCTGACAAACCAGCTCTGCCATTCGTTTACTAGCGCCCATCACATTGGTTGGGCGCACTGCCTTGTCGGTAGAAACCAGGACAAAAGACTCTACGTCCTCTTTGATGGCCGCCCTAGCAACTTCCAGTGTTCCAAAGACATTATTGAGCACTCCCTCCGCCGGATTAAACTCTACGAGAGGGACGTGTTTATAAGCGGCCGCATGATAAATTGTATTAATTTCAAAAGTACGCATTAGGCGTGCGATAACGTCACCATTGCGAACAGAAGTCAGAGCCGGCTTAACGACAACGTCAAGATCGCCCTTATCGATTAACTGAGCTAGGTCTTGGTCAATTTTGTAGAGAGAGTATTCAGAAGAGTCAACGATGATTAGTCGTTTGGGATGTAGCTGAACAATCTGACGGCATAGCTCGCTACCAATAGAGCCGCCAGCGCCCGTCACCATCACCGACTTATGCGTAATGTTCGTTCCCATTAGCTTAGGGTCAGGCGGCACGGGATCTCGTCCTAATAGATCCTCTACACGAACATCACGGAGCTCATTGAATTTTGCTTTGCCTGAAACAATATCTGCCATATCCGGTATGGTTTGTACTGGAATCGACAGTGGCTCAATAGATTCAATAATTTCCTGGCGACGTGCACGTGTTGCTTCTGGAATAGCCAATAAGAATTTTTCTACGCCAAAATTCTCAATTAATTTGGGCGTCGACTCTGGCTTATAAACTCTTAACCCCTGTATATGCGTACCTTGAAGAAGGGGGGCATAGTCAACAAAGCCAACGGGTTCGTAATCTCTACCATGGCGCAGTGAAACCACCAACTGGCGCCCTGCTGCTCCGGCGCCATATATCAACACCCGGGTTTTTTGGAGCTGCTGACCACGCTGATACATTAATCGTAACGCTAGCCTTATGCCGCCAATCGTTATAAATGCCAGCATCGTATAAATAAAAGGCACAGATCTGGGTACAGGTAAATTTAACGTCATGCTGACGATGTACAATGTTAATGCAGAGCCGATGACACCAGCAGAAAGCGCCTGCAGCGCCTTCATACCCATAAAACGTACGATGGAGCGGTAAAAACCCAGGCGTATAAAAATGAATAGACTTACCGGTATCATGACGGGCAATGCCAACCACACCGACCCGTTAGCTAAAAATTCCAAGGAGTCTAATCGCAGGAGCATTGCCAACAGAAAGCTAGCAATGATCAAAAAAGTATCTACCAAGAGCTGAATGAACTGCTTCCGACGCCTTGTCAGGCCAAATAATGTCTTAATGACAAACATCATAGCGATTTCCCTGTATTGAACTCACCAGTGGCCTACCAGCACGCCATTAATAGCGGTCATGTTGCACTCCCTTGCCACTCACTCTTGCTTATTGGTTATGAACGTTGCTCTATTGGGCCGCCGAGTGCATGAACCCCGTCTAGCACCAAGCAGGCTATTGAAAACCGCAAAGCCATAATCCGTAACATTTCATTACGCTACTTCTGCAAGCCCTATCTTGTTGACCCTTCTCATCAAACCTATACTTAATATAAAAACAAACACTTATAGCTATCCCGGTCAGTGACAGCTACCTTGATCAACCTAAGCTTACGTATTAATAACCATAAAGTCTCAACTGATTACTTACTTTTCTACACTCTTTATTCACGTTTCGCAACAATTCTATTTTGTTAACATTCCCTTGACATACCTGAAGAGGCTGCTACGAAAAACGTGGAAGTGGCAGCCACTTGACTCCCATAAAAAAATCACCCTCCCTAATTTAAATTAAAAAATATTCATAAGCTTTTGTTAAAAAAGCGCTTATTGGATTTTAGTATTTTTCCTTACAATGCGTAATTTAAACTTAGGGAATCTCCCTATATAGACCTTGTGACGGACGAAAGTCCGAGAGCCTATAGCTAGGTCCAGGGTGAATAATTATGGACAAATCAGGAGAGATCAGATCAGCTAAAAAATCTTTTCAATTACAATTCATTAGGTGAGATGCTTATTTTTTCGACAAACTCATCCAGGGTAGTAAATAAAGCTCGCCTGATGGGTTCAGCTTCATTCACTAAGTGATGACGCGCTTCGGGGTGGCAATGGATGTCGGCGTTGGGAAATTTTTCCGCCAGAATTGCTAAATTCCACTTCCAATCGACGGTGACGTCTTGCTCACCTTGCAAAATCAGCGTAGGTAGCAGGCTAGGCTCCTGCGCCAGCAGACGGGGCATCCAGCGGCGCATGGCGCTAACCCAGGCCACGTCCAACTGGTTATGCTGAAGCGGGTCCTGTTCGCGGAGGAAAGAAGTGAAGGACTCATCGGTGGTATTAGCCCGATATTTGCGCGGCAATTGATTCACGAAGGGGCTTGCCAACCAATGAACCCAACTCGATTGGCTCCATCCCCAAGGTCTCACCAGCGGCGCCAGTAATACCAGCCCAGCCCAATGACCGCTATCCGGACGGGTCAGAGCGTCGGTAGCCAGTATCGCCGCGCCGGTGCTTTGTCCGACACCCAGCCAAGGTTTCGGCGCCAAGCCTTGTTGCCCAAGGTAATCTTGCAGATGGATCAGACAGTGTTGATAGTCTTCAAAATCTTCTATCGTCGCGCGTGGCCCGCTAGAAAGGCCGTGGCCGGGCAAATCCCAAAGCACCACCCGAAAGCGTTGCGCCAGCAGACGTTCGAGTAGATGTCGGTAGAGCCCCAAATGGTCGTAATAACCGTGCACCACAAAGGCCGTGCCTATCGGTTCTGAGGGGCTCCAAACCTGGCACCACAACCGGAAGCGTGGCGTGTCGAGATAACCGACGTATAGCCCCACATGCTCAGTGAGCAGCGGTGCCAAGCCATAATATTTCAGGTAGTCATCCAGCGGCTGGTCGCCCTTCGAATCGAAAGGTGCAATCGGACCCAAAGCCTGCAGGGGGGTAAAGTCGGTCATCGTATCCTCCAACAGGTAGGACAGGAGCGTGCCGCGAGCCGTTCACGCCGGGATGAAGTCGACTGGCAGGCGCACAGCAGACCCTCACCATACCAGAAGACACTGGCATTTTTATTGCTGGCATTGCTGGCTTGTCTCCAACTCGTCTACAGAGCACTGGCGGCGTAGCTCTGCCCAATGAAAAAGGGCAGAGTAACTGTTGGATGAGTGCCGGGTTAGCCCTATGTCTAGGGCAGGAATTTGATCTTCGAGTTTACATGTGGAAGTATTTTCCACAAAATCGTGACATGCTGGTTGGAAGACATCACACACCGCTGATTCCTGCGATTGGCGCAAGCCGACCGCCGACGCACATGAGGAGCTCTCTATGTCTCAACGTATCTCTCGCCATCGCCTTCAGGTGGCCGCCGATTTAGATCGTTTTATCAATGAGCAGGCACTACCGGGAACAGGCATTGATGAAAATGCCTTTTGGGCCGGGGTAGATGCCCTGTTTCATGATTTAACACCTAAAAACCGTCAACTGCTGGAAGAGCGCGACACGCTGCAAGAGAAGCTTGACGTGTGGCACCGGGAAAACCCCGGTCCGGTCGCGGATATGCCTGCGTATCGTCGTTTCTTGAAAGAGACCGGCTACCTGGCAGAAGCCCCGGCTAACGTCAAAGCGACAACGGCTAACGTTGATCGCGAAGTGGCCGTTCAAGCAGGGCCTCAGTTAGTGGTACCGGTGAGCAATGCTCGCTATGCGCTGAATGCTGCCAACGCGCGTTGGGGCAGCCTTTACGACGCTCTTTATGGTACTGACGCGATTTCAGAAGACGACGGTGCCGAAAAAGGTACCAGCTTCAACCCTAAACGCGGTGCCAAAGTAATTGCCTATGCCCGCGGCGTGCTTGATCGCGCAGCACCGCTGGCCACAGGTTCCCACCGCGATGCGGTTAAATACGCGATTCGTGACGGTCATTTGGTAGTGACTCTGGAAGGTGGTCGGGAAACCGGGCTAAAAGACCCCGCCAGGCTGATTGGTTTTAACGGCGAAGTGGCTAAACCAGAGTCGATTCTGCTGGCTAATAATGGCCTGCACCTGGAGATCCTGATCGATCCTAACGACTCCATCGGTAAAACTGACCCGGCAGGCGTTAAAGATCTAGTGGTAGAAGCCGCTTTAACCGCCATCATGGATTGTGAAGACTCTGTCGCCGCGGTGGATTCAGAAGATAAGGTCGTTGTTTACAGCAACTGGCTCGGTCTGATGAAGGGCGACCTGGAAGAGAAGATCGAAAAAGGCGACAAGACGTTTACACGTAAGCTTAACGACGACCGCTCTTGGCAAACCACCGATGGCGGTAGCGTCACGTTACCAGGTCGTTCGTTAATGTTCGTGCGTAATGTGGGTCACTTGATGACCACACCAGCGATTCTGGATGAAAACGGCAACGAACTGCCGGAAGGTATTCTTGATGCGGTGGTTACCTCGCTGCTAGCGCTACACGACCTGAAAAAAGACGCCAGTCAGCCGCGTAACTCGCGCACCGGCTCCGTCTACATCGTAAAGCCGAAAATGCACGGGCCTAAAGAGGTCGCCTTCGCCAATGAACTGTTTGGTCGTGTCGAGGACATTCTAGGCATGAGCCGCGACACCCTGAAAATGGGCATCATGGACGAAGAGCGCCGCACCACCGTTAATCTCAAGGCGTGTATTGCCGAAGCCGCCTCCCGCGTTGCATTCATCAACACCGGTTTCCTGGATCGTACCGGCGACGAAATGCATACCGCGATGGAAGCAGGGCCCATGGTGCGCAAGGGCGATATGAAGAGCGCTGCATGGATCCAGGCTTATGAGAAGAGCAACGTGCAAGTCGGTCTTGCCTGCGGCCTGCGCAGTCGCGCTCAGATCGGTAAAGGCATGTGGGCCATGCCCGATTTAATGCATAACATGCTGGAGCAGAAAATCGGCCATCCCAAAGCCGGCGCCAACACGGCCTGGGTACCGTCTCCTACGGCGGCCACCCTACACGCGCTGCATTATCATCAAGTCAACGTCATCGGCGTCCAGCGCGAGCTAGAAGCGCTAGGCGAACCCGACTACCTGGATGATCTGCTCACCGTACCGGTGGCGGAAAACCCCACTTGGTCCGATGAAGAGATTCAGCAAGAGCTGGACAATAACTGCCAGGGCATTCTGGGTTACGTGGTGCGCTGGGTAGAACACGGCGTGGGTTGTTCGAAAGTACCGGACATTCACAATGTCGGCTTGATGGAAGATCGCGCGACGCTGCGTATTTCCAGCCAGCACATCGCCAACTGGCTACACCATGGCATTGTTGATGCGCCGCGGGTTGAAGAGACGCTCAAGCGCATGGCGAAGGTGGTGGATGAGCAGAACGCAGGCGACCCCACCTATACCGCCATGAGCGCCGACTTTGACGGCTCTACAGCGTTCAAAGCAGCCTCTGACCTAATCTTCAAAGGTCGCGTTCAGCCCTCAGGCTACACCGAGCCGCTTCTGCACGAGTGGCGTCAGGTACATAAGGCGAAGTAAACTCGCCTTACGCTACAATCAGCCTCGAGGCGCATGCCTCGGGGCTTTTTTATGAGGATAACAACAATGACCGTCATGACGGCTGAACAGATCGAGCACTTCCTGGATGAGGTTTTTCCCCAGCGGATGGGCAAAATAGAGAGCGTTGGTGAGATGCGCGCCACCATGCGCTTAGCGATTGGCAACGAGCATCTTCGCCCTGGGCCAAGGGTTTCCGGGCCCACCATGATGGGCTTTGCGGATGTGGCCATGTACGTCGCTATTTTGGCCCAAATAGGTCCTGAAGCGATGGCCGTGACCAGCGACCTTAACTGCCACTTTCTGCGCGCCGCTTCCGGCGATCACGATATTATCGCCCACGCCAAACTGATCAAACTCGGCCGCCGTCTAGCGGTAGGCGAAGTGCAGATATTTTCAGCGAGTGATGACATACGCCCAGTGGTGCATGTTACCGCCAGCTACGCACTGCCAGATTTACGATCAGACGTACGTTCAGGCAATGCTTAACGTGTGACAGTTGTTTAAGGCGCCAGCGTCATAAATGGCGCATCTTCCTGGTCTGTAAACGCGTATACATTGTAAGGGGCTTCTTGTGGCCCCGGCATACCCGGCGTGCCAATGGGCATACCAGCCAAGCCAATGCCATCGATATCGGGCTGTTGTTCAAACAATGCCTGCACAGCCTCCATCGGCACATGGCCTTCAATCCAGTACTCGCCCATCTCAATGGTATGGCACGACCCTAGGCCATAGGGCACGCCCGCCTGTTGTTTGATATCACCTAGCTCTACGTCATCAACAATCGTCACCTCTACACCGAGTTCTTCAAGATGGCGTGCATAAGCGTCGCAGCAGCCGCACTGGGGGTTTTTATACAGTGTGGCTTCATCAGGCAGCGCCGCATGCGCCGAGACCGACCCTAAAATGAGTGCGGAAGAAAGTAATAGCGATGCATGTAAGCGGCTCATTAATGCTCTCCTTGATACGAACGACTAAAAAGTTATTTAGTAAGCACCTTTAACCAGCCTACCCAGCCCACAGAACCCATAAAGGCAAAACAGTCTGCGTTCATCATGGCTAATTTCCTTACCACAATAGCGCAATCTGAAAAGATGCTTATCACTTGATCAAAGCTTACAACCTATGGGTAAGGCTGAGGTCAAGGTTGCCATCAAGATTAACTGTGCTTCTTTGACGCAGGTCATGCTCTGAGTGCCATCGAAGCGCTCTTTTAGTGCCCTGGATTTGGCGTCTTTGCCGAGGTAAAACAGCGATTAACCCTTTCTGTTAGCTAATACAGACTGTTAGCTAATACAGAATTGATCAAAGATGCCTGTTTGGCCTTTTGTATCATTAGAAAATCGCTCAACGCACCCCCTACACACAAACAGCAACAGCAACCGCTTATGTATCAACACATGTGTATTTATATTTCGAAAAGTTATAACAAAGTTTTTTAAAGTTATTTCACGTTGCGTCGATAAAAAACCTACCTCCCTGTATTCCTCCCCTGAAAAGCAAGGACACGATAACAATGTCAGATGCATCTTTTGCAAACCATATTGCACGAACCGACAGGCTCATGTGGTTGCCGTTGGGGTTCGTCGCTTTTTTGTGTTTAGTGATCGGTATTTTCACGCAAACACTATTGTTAGCGGTTATCGTCGCGACGATAACCCTCCCACTAGCGTACATTGCGCAACATAAATGGCATGGCCATATCGTCAACGGGTTCGTCAAAGCCACCATTATGATGGCCTGGGCAGCCGTATTGATTGAACAAAGTGGCGGCTTGATAGAGGCCCACTTTAGTATCTTTATCCTGTTATCCGTTTTAATTCTCTATAGTGATTGGCGGGTTATCGCGTTTGGCGGTTTGGTTATTGCGCTCCACCATGCGCTATTCACGTGGCTTCACTACCAAGGCGTTGTCCAGCTTTACGCCAGCATGGGCGATATGGACAGCATGGCCAACGGTGACACCCGCCATAGCGTTGCCGCCTTACTCTCCTGCTTGCTTATGCATGGCGGTGCCGTGGTGGTCCAGGTCATTATTCTCGGCTACCTGGCTAAGGTGCTGGAAAGCATGGTCCAAGAAAGCCTTCACGTGACCCGTTTCGCCGTGGCCGCGGGCGGGGGCAATCTGGACATGATATTCACGGATAAAGAGCAGCAGTTACCTGCAGTCGCAGCGGTTATCAGCATGCGCGACCAGGTCACAGAGAGCTTGCGTAAAACCCAAACCGCAGCGAGTCACATTACCGACTACAGCCAGCAGTTGTTCGTTGCCCAGGAGCAGCTACGCACGCAAACGGCACGTAACAGCAGCCAAACCGAACGCATATCCACAAGCACCGCGGAGCTTGCCGCCACGACCCGTGAGACCGCTGAAGAATCCCAGCACATCCGACAACTGGCCAGTCACGCGGAGCAAATCGCCCGTCAAAATGGTGCACAAGTTGAAGAAATGCGCGAAATGATGCGTCTACTGAATCAGCATGCGAGCAAGATTCACGAAATGCTGAGCGAGATTGATAACATCACGTTCCAGACCAATCTTCTGGCCCTGAATGCCTCGGTGGAAGCCGCACGAGCCGGTGAGCATGGGCTAGGCTTCGCGGTAGTCGCAAACGAAGTGCGTACGCTTTCAAAAAATACTCACCAAACCGCGTCGCGGATTCGCCAAACCATTGCCGACACTACCGATCAAGTCTCTCTGGGCGTTAGCCAGACGACCACCATCGCTGAAACCACTCAGTCACTGATTCAAAGCTTCGAGCAGGTAGCGATGCGCTTGACCAATATGGACAATGCCGTTCAGCAGCAACACCAGGGCGTTGAAGAGTTAGAGCAAAGTGTCAATGAAATCTACAATGCCCTTGAGCTTTCGCGTGACGCGGTGGATAACTCGCACAGCATGGCCGAACAGCTTTCCGAGACGGCTGATACCATGATGCAGGCCGTGAGTGGTTTTGTATTACCAGTTTCACCTGCCTTTAGCCAACGAGTGTTGAGCCTCTCTTAAGTTGAGCCTCTCTTAACCAACACAACGCCCCCTTCACGTAATGACGCGAAGGGGGCGATAAGCTATTGACGATCGGCTGTTCAACTGCAACAAGCCAGAACGAAGGTTCGGGTGACGATTATTGCCCCTGCATTATTATCGGCGTTGCCATCACTTGGGCAATTGGTCGATCATCCGATCCAGCGTCATTGGATAATCGCGTAACCGCACTCCGGAAGCGTTATAAACCGCGTTGGCAATCGCCGCCGCTACACCGCAGATACCCAGCTCCCCCACCCCTTTGGCTTTTAGGGGCGTTGATGCAGCATCGGCGGTATCCAGAAAGATAATTTCCTGTTCAGGAATGTCGGCATGCACCGCTACCTCATAAGCCGCAAGGTCGTGATTAACAAAGAAACCGCGCTCAAGGTCAACGTTCATTCCCTCCATTAAGGCCGCACCCGTGCCCATGACCATACCGCCAAGCACTTGGCTGCGCGCCGTGACCGGGTTAAGAATGCGTCCTGCATCGCACACCGAAAGCATACGCCGGAGACGCGTTTCGCCGGTGTGGGCGTGCACCGCTACCTCAACAAAATGCGCTGCGAAGGTGGCGATCTGCATCTTGTCTTTAAAGTCGCCAAAGCTGATGGAGTCTTCGGCAACAAGTTCCTCGCCGTCTGCCACATCCCCTAGCGCCAGGTCGGTATCACCACTTACCACACGGCCATTTTCAAAACGGGGCGACTCAATGCCCAACCGCTTGGCTATTTCATTTTGCAGCGCAACACAGGCGGCATACACCCCAGCAGTGGAGCTTGCCGCCCCAAACTGCCCGCCCGAGCCCGAGGAGGTGGGGTAAGCGCTGTTGCCAAGACGAACCTCTACAGCGTTGATGTCCAACCCCATGGTCTCCGCGGCCGTCTGGGCAATAATGGTGTAGGAACCGGTGCCGATATCGGTCATATCAGTTTCTACAACCAGGCGTCCGTCTTGTAACCGCACGCGCGCGCCAGAGGTCATCGTGGGCGCCCCGCGGTAGGCGCCCGCCATGCCATGACCAATCAACCACTGTCCTTCACGCTTGCCACCTGGCGTGCGATTACGATCGGCCCAACCAAACGCCTCTGCGCCTTTGCGTAAGCACTCAACATAGTGGCGATCGCTAAACGGCTTAGAGGGATCTTCGGGGTCTACCTGAGTATCGTTGAGTATCCTAAATTCGACGGGATCCATGCCTAGCTTTTCCGCCATTTCATCCATGGCGATTTCCAGCACGGCAAGCCCTGATGCCTCCCCAGGAGCACGCATATCCGCCGACTCGGGTAAATCCATGTCGATCGCTTGGTGAGCGACGCGACGACTTTTGCCAGCATAAAAGTGGCGCGTTTGATCAACGGGATTTTCGCCACTGCCGCCGGGTAGCGTGTGAGAGATCGCCGAGTGCTCGAAGGCGGTAATCCTGCCCTCAGCATCGGCGGCAATGCGCAGTCGCTGAATAGTGCCAGAGCGATGCACTGTATTATTGAACATTAACGGTCGTGGCAGCGCCAGCTTGACCGGCTGCCCCGCGGCCCGGGAACCCAGCGCGGCCAGCACGGCGTCAGCACGCAGCCACAATTTACCGCCAAAGCCGCCACCGACAAAAGGGCTTTCTAGCCGAATGGTGTCGGCATCGATATTGAAGGTGGTAGCGAGCGCTTGGCGTGTCCATTCAACCATCTGGTTTGAGGTCCATACCGTCATTTGCCCACCATCGGACCAGTCGACGATAGAGGCGTGAGGCTCCATCATGGCGTGGCTTTGTGAGGCGGTACGGTACACCTCGTCCAGCGTCACCGGGGCATCTCGAAAAGCAGCGTCTACGTCGCCCACATCAGCTTGTGGCTCGCCGACGTCCTGCAGGCGTTCCCAAGCGGCTTCAAGGTCGAAGACGCCCTTCTCTTTCTCATAACGGACCTCAATTAGTGCCGCTGCACCCCGCGCCTGTTCTAACGTTTCCGCAACCACCACGGCAATCGCCTGATGGTAGTGCTCAATCGTCGCGCCGCCAAACAGGTGGGCGATATTACTCTCAGCACGATCAAGTGGCTCAAGTTCAAGGGTCGTGACCACGGCTGCCACGCCAGGTGCGGCGCGGGCAGCGGAGGCATCCATATGCATGATCCGCCCCTTGGCAATCGTTGCGCACAAGGGATAGCCCACCAATTGATTGGCCACTACATCGTGTCGTTCATACGCATAGGGCGCGCGGCCCGTTACCTTAAGAACGCCGTCGATGCGGGTATGGGGTTTGCCAATCACGCGGGCGCGGTCAAACAGGTTGTCTTCGGTCGATTGGTTAAAATCCATCGGTCACTCCTGAGCCAGCAGTGAGGCAAGCGTTCGCTCTGCCAGTGTCAGCTTAAAGGCGTTGTCTTGCGTGGGACGGGCACCATCAAGCAATCGAGCCATGACCGCTTGGGCCCCCTTGGGCAGCGCCGCATCCGCGTCAGTTCGCCGCCAGGGCTTGGGTGCCACGCCGCCCAGCGCCACACGCCCGGTACCATCCGGCTTTTGGATTAACGCCACGGATACGAGGGCGAAGGCGTAGGATGTCCGATCACGCACCTTGTAATACGCCTGACGGCCTTCAACAGGCGGGGGGAGTACAACCGCGGTAATCATTTCACCCGGCTTTAACGTGCTTTCGGCCTCGGGGGTACCGCCGGGTAACGGATAAAATGCATCCAGCGTCAGGCGCCGTGTTTCTCCGCTGGGAGTAACGGTTTCCACCTCGGCCTCCAGTGCACTGAGCGCCACGGCCATATCAGAAGGGTGCGTAGCAATACACGCCTCGGACGTGCCGATAATGCCCAATTGACGTGTCGTAGCGCCATCACCGAGTGCAGCACAACCCACCCCAGGTTGGCGCTTATTACAAGGCATTCCGGTGTCGTAGAAATAGGGGCACCGGGTACGCTGTAAAAGATTGCCACCGGTAGTGGCTTTATTGCGCAGCTGGCCTGAGGCGCCTGAGACCAAAGCGCGGCTTAATACTGCATAATTTTTGCGCACCCTTGAGTCGGCCGACAGAGTACTATTGCTGACTAATGCCCCAATCTTCAAGCCACCACCATCGGTGGCCGTAATATCGTTGAGGCCGGTTTTGGTGACATCGATCAAGTGTGTCGGTGTTTCAATTTCATGCTTCATTAAATCCAGCAGGTTGGTACCACCGGCAATAAATTTGGCACCCGGCACTTCGGCAGCGCGTGCTGCCGCCTGCGCTGGATCCGTTATTCGTTCATAGGCGAAGGCTCTCATGGGCGCGCCTCCGCCACCTGAGTGATGGCTTTGAGTATGTTGGCATAAGCACCGCAGCGGCAAATATTGCCCGACATCCGCTCACGAATCTCGGCGTCAGTGATCTCAACAGGCGAGGTTAAATCCTTCGTGACGTGGCTTGGAAGCCCCGCCCGAATCTCCTCTAATACCGCCTTGGCTGAGCAAATTTGGCCTGGGGTACAATAACCACACTGAAATCCATCATGTTCGACAAAGGCCGCCTGCATGGGGTCAAGGTGCTCGACATCGCCCAGCCCTTCGATGGTCGATATTTCGTCACCTTCATGCATGACCGCCAGCGTTAAGCAGGCGTTAATGCGTGTGCCATTTACAAATACCGTGCAGGCGCCGCACTGACCATGGTCACAGCCCTTTTTGGAGCCGGTTAATTTCAAGTGCTCGCGCAAGGTATCCAGCAGCGTTGTTCGGTTATCCAGTTCAAGCTCATACGCTTCCCCATTTACCACTAAAGAGACGACTGAATGATTAGCGTTAGCTAGGCATAAATCTTCTGCGGAAGCGTCTTTTGGGGCTGTTTTGCGACGCATTTCGCCGTTATTAGGTGGGTGCATAACAATGTGCCTTCCATGCTCATGGCTGTCACTTAATGAATGTCATAACAACCTCAGCATAGACATAATTAGTGCCAGCAACCCAGCTCTAGGCCATAAACATCTTGAGAATGACGTAAGGCTACGCTAAAAAAGGCAACGAATAGCGTTTGCGAACTCATTTAAGCAATTGAAAAACTATTTATTTATATACCCTTGAGCGTTGATCCCAAGAAGCAGGGACAATGCTGAGAGTCATGGCGCTTTCACCACTACCACCGCTAGCGCCAGCCATCCAGCCATCAGCAATACACCGCCAATGGGCGTCACGATACCGAGCCCCATCCCCGCCAATGCCATCAAGTAAAGCGAGCCTGAAAAACACACCACTCCCAGCGACCACAGCGCCAGCACCCAGCGCTGCCCAGTCAGTGGTTGTACCTGGCGCCACACCAGCACTACCATCAGGGCAAGCGTATGCCATGCTTGGTAACGCACGCCCGTTTCCACAGCACTCACCATCGCTTCGGTGGTACGCGCCGCCAAACCATGGGCCGCATAGGCGCCCAGTATCACCATCACAGCGCCTGAAAGCGCCGCTATACACCACCACACTTTGTCTGTTTGCTGCACGCTATGCTCCTTTGTCACATTCCTGCTCCCAATTTCGCTTCGACCGTCGCGCTGATTATACCCATGGCGTACCTTGCACGGCGCTAAACCGCTACAATAGAAAACGAACTGCCATGACGAATGAGACGCGCCCTATTATGTCTATACAGATACGTCTAAACGGTGAACCTCATACACTGTCCACCGGCCTAACCGCCGCTGACTTAGTTGAACAGCTGGGTCTTAGTGGCCGTCGTATTGCCGTGGAAATTAACGAAGAGATTGTCCCCCGCAGCCAACACGCCGACACCCACCTAGCCGATGGCGACCAGGTGGAAGTGGTTCACGCGATTGGCGGCGGCTAGAGGAAACACTATGACTCAATTAACGCATGAACCGCTAACGGATACGCCGCTTACCATTGCCGGACGCGATTTTCATTCGCGCCTGCTGGTGGGCACTGGCAAATATAAAAACTTTACCGAAACCGGTGCTGCCATTACCCAGAGCGGCGCTGAGATTGTGACCTTTGCCGTACGCCGTACCAACTTAGGTCAGGATGCCGATGCGCCTAACCTGCTGGATGTAATCTCGCCCGAGCGCTACACCCTGCTGCCCAATACCGCCGGCTGCTATAACGCTAAAGACGCGGTGCGCACCTGCCGTCTGGCCCGCGAGCTGCTCGACGGTCACAAGCTGGTCAAGCTGGAAGTGCTCGGCGACGATCACACGCTTTATCCCAATGTGGTCGAGACGCTAAAAGCCGCGGAGACACTGCTCGCCGACGGTTTCGACGTTATGGTGTACACCAGCGACGATCCTATTGTGGCACGCGAATTAGAAGCCATGGGCTGCTGCGCCATCATGCCGCTAGGCTCGCTGATTGGCTCGGGCCACGGCATTCAGAACCCGCACAACGTGCGCCTGATTGTTGAACAGAGCAAGGTACCGGTACTAGTGGATGCGGGCATTGGCACGGCGTCGGACGCTGCCATGGCGATGGAACTCGGCTGCGACGGGGTGCTCTTAAACAGTGCTATTGCCCACGCCCGCGACCCGCTACGCATGGCCAACGCCATGAAGCTGGCCGTCGAAGCTGGCCGCGATGCGTTTTTAGCCGGTCGCATGCCACGCCGCCAGTCTGCCGATCCTTCTTCACCTTTCGCTGGCCGTATTAACGGTTAATTGATTCGAGACCCCATGACTGAACCCAACGATACCGTACCAGAAAGCCACACCGCGCCCGAAAGCAATGCCACCACAGGCCCGGAAGGTACGGATGCACCGCTGCACCGCCGCGGCATTAAAAGCTACGTGATCCGCGCGGGTCGTATGACCCAGGCCCAGAACCGTGGCTTAGAAGATATCTGGCCGCGTTTTGGCCTGACCATCGCCGACGGTCGTCAAGACTTGGACGCCCTGTTTGGCCGTAAGGCACCCCGGGTAGTGGAAATTGGCTTTGGCATGGGCAACTCGCTGATAGAACAGGCCGAGACTCATCCAGACACCGACTTTATCGGCATCGAAGTCCACGCCCCTGGCGTCGGCAAATTGCTCGATGAAGTCGATAAGCGTGGTCTCACCAACCTGCGTGTTTACCGCGAGGATGCCCTGGCCGTGCTCGAACAGTGCCTTCCCGAGGGCTCGCTGACTACGCTGCAGCTGTTCTTCCCCGACCCCTGGCCGAAGAAGAAGCACCACAAGCGGCGCATCGTTCAGCCTGCCTTTGTTGAGCTGATCCGCACTCGCCTGATGCCCAGCGGCACCTTCCATATGGCCACCGACTGGGAAGCCTACGCAGAGTGGATGGCCGAGGTAATGGAAGCCGCGCCCGGTTATACCAACACTGCCAGCGCGGAAACCGCCCCGTACGTACCACGCCCGGCGTTCCGCCCGCTAACCAAGTTTGAAGCCCGCGGCGAAAAACTTGGCCACGGGGTTTGGGATTTGATCTACCAGCGGTGCGATTAACCTGCGCTATTCAAACGCCGTCAGCGCAAAGCTGATATAAGAAAGTGCAACGGCAACGGTAATCGGCCCAGGGTGCGCTGGGAACTGCCCACCAGCATGCTTACGGCCGATCACCACATAATAGAGCTGCAGGGATGCCTTGTGATTATTGTTGCAGATCACTAAGCGATTTGTGGCTAGTCCAGTTTGGCGTTAGCCACCCGATGCATGGTGCCACTTCCGCTTTCAAAAGCGTCAATATTCGCCAATGTGGTTTCAGCGATATTGGTCAGCGCCTCGGTGGTAAAGAACGCCTGATGGCCGGTGATCAAGACATTATGGAACGTCGTTAGGCGCATGAACTGGTCATCATCGATCACGCCTTGGGAGAGATCTTCAAAGAATAGCTGTTCCTCTTCTTCGTAGACATCCAGCCCTAAGCGACCGATTTTGCCGCTTTTCAAACCAGCGATTACCGCTTGGGTATCGACCACCCTTCCTCGGCCGGTGTTGATGATCATCACACCGTCTTTCATTTGGTTGATGGCGTTGGCATCGATTAAATGATGCGTTTCAGGCGTTAAGGGACAATGCAGCGAGATAATATCAGCGCTTGAAAACAGCGTTGCTAGCGGTACGTATTCAATAAAGGCGTTAGCATCCGGGTTGGGGAAAGGGTCATTGGCCATTATGCGGCAACCAAAGCCGTGCATAATATCGGCAAAGATCAATCCGATCTGACCAGTTCCGATAATGCCCACCGTCTTGCCATGCAGATCGAATCCTAACAAACCATCCAGCGAAAAATTCCCTTCCCGTATGCGGTTATAGGCGCGATAGGTCATACGATTCAAGCTTAGCACTAGGGCCACCGCATGCTCTGCCACTGCGTGGGGCGAATAGGCGGGCACCCGCACCACCGTCATACCCAACTGTTCGGCAACAGCCAAATCGACATGGTTGAAGCCCGCTGAACGAAGAGCCACTAACCTCGTGCCGCCTTCATAGAGCTGCTGTAATACGGAGGCATCCAAGCAGTCGTTAACGAAAACACAGACTCCCTCAAAGCCTTTGGCCAAAGGCGCCGTATCAATCGTTAGGCGCACGTCAAAAAAGTTGAATACGTGGTGCTCCGCCGCATTTGCTCGCGAGATAAAGGTGTGGTCATAGGGTTTGGCGCTAAATACGGCGATACGCATGGGTATTACTCATTAAGTGGTTCAAGTGGCTTCCAATTAGTACGATTAGCCAGGAACTCAGGCCTAGGGCGGTTACCGCAGTAAGGATCGTGAAGAGTATTTTCAACACTGTTATAAACAAAGAATAAATTGCTTCTTGGCCAGCAAGACATGTTTATATTGGAGCCGTGCATGGTATTGCACTCGAAAATCACCAGAGAGCCGGCGGGCCCCTTAGGTGCTTCAATATCGTTCTCTAACATTAGCTCACGTAGGCTACTGATGGGCGGAACGCCCACCTCTTGGCTTTTTAGCGACTCTTTGTAGTTATCTTGCGGCGTTCGTCCCACACAGGGGATAAAGTAACGGTGAGAACCGGGAATCAACATCAGTGGCCCGTTAAACTCGCCGTTGTCCGTGAGCACGATGGAACAACTTAGCGCGCGCATACGTGGCATGCCGTCTTCGCTATGCCACGTCTCAAAGTCAGAGTGCCAATCAAAGCCCTTGCCTTTAAAACCTGGCTTATAGTTAATTCGTGATTGATGGATATAAACATCACTGCCCAGCAATTGTTTGACGATCGCTAACAGCTTGGGGTCCTGGGTTAGGCGTTGGAAACGTTCTGAAACTTCATGAATACCGAAAACGGTGCGTATCTCTTCACGCCCCGGCTCAAGAATAGTACCTTCTGAAAGCTTAAGATCGGCATCGTCCTCATACTCTCGCAGCTCTTGAAGAAAAACCTGCATATCATCAGCATCGTAAAAACCTTCAAATGATAGAAAGCCCTTTCTTTCGTACTCATCAATTTGTGCTCTATCTAAGGGCCCATTCTCACGTTGAGACTCATCGCCGTATACCACGGGATCGATGCGCTCAAACATTCCCAACTTTCGTTCCAATCGAGTAGGGAAAAGATCTTGGGTATCGCTCATGGCAAACTCCTCCATTAGTATGCGTTTCTATAAACACCTTTAGGCGCTACTTATAAAACGTAGACGCCAAAATGCACCTCAGCAATGCTAAGGCAGCCTGCTCACCGTTACAGCAGTCATCTTTTTAGAATCATCAGTGGCTAATTAGTGAGAATATGTACTGACAATAAGTACTGAAAAATAGGCATGAGGAAGTAGAGGAAGCAAAGGTCTGGGCAAGCGCTAGAAAAAAGAAAGCCGCTCCAATGGAGCGGCAAAAGACCGTGACTAGCAATGAGAGGGAGAAACCATGACAGTAAACTGGCGATAATTTTTACCAAGTAGCTGTCTTGGTTGCCAACGTCTCATCAAACGCTGACAATCACACTATAATAATTCTCATTTACCCCGTCAATACAAATACGAATATTTTTTATTTACATTTTTTTGACATGCAGAGGATCAACTAACCAGTCGTAGCCAAAACGGAAGCGTGAGCATCGCCAATAGGGTTTGGCCGGTGATAATGGCGGCCATCAGCTCGGCATCACCGCCTAATTGTCGGGCTAGAATATACGCAGAGGTGGCAGTGGGGAGCGCTGCGAACAGTAGCGCCACATCGCGACTTATGGGGTCCAACTGCAATACCCACGTTAATGCCAATACAAACGCAGGCATAAACACCAACTTAACACTATTGGTGGCCAGCACGCCGCGGTCAATACGCAGCAGCGCCATCGGGCGAAGCGCTACACCAACCGCTACCAACCCCAACGGCAACGCCGCTCGTCCGAGTAATTCGACCGTGTCCTGACTCCAACCAGGTAAACCAACGCCAGAAAGGTTCAGGCCAATGCCTGCAAGGCAGGCTAAAATCAGCGGATTTTTAATCAATGCCATTACGCTTTTACCCACACTGGCACCACCCAAGGTACCCGCGGCAACAAAGCTCGCCACGCACATAACGTTCACCACCGGCACCATCAGTGCCACGGCGACCGCTGCGGTGGTCGCACCTAAGCTGCCATGTAACGCGGCAGCTCCGGCAACCCCTACATAGGTATTAAAGCGAACTGCACCTTGGAAAACAGAGGTAAACGCTGCGGGTGTCAGTTTTAGCCAGCTGCGAAAACACCATAGCAATAAACCAAACAGCATCATCGCGCCCAATAGAACTAACGCTAAACGGCCTACTGGCACCTGCCTCACATCGGCAGTGGCTAAGGTTCCCACCAGCATCGCAGGAAATAGCACAAAATAGATCAGCCGTTCCATTTGCGGCCAAAAGGTATCGCTGGGCCAACGCCAATAGCCGAGTATGGCGCCTAATAAGATCAACAAAAAAAGTGGGCCTAAAGCGCCAGTGATACTTTCCATTTGTGTCCCTTTTGCCTGCGACATCCCATCACAGCGATATCGGCTCGATTGCTGTTACCATGGCGACAATCCCCGCCTCACGGCTTGCGTAGCGATTATTCTGCCATGAAGATGATATCAAAACCTGCTTACCCGGCAGGCTTCCCTACCCTAAGGGTACTCATACTGGTCACTGGTTTGGCTCTGGCTGCCTGTGCGTGGTACGCCTTTTCCCATTGGCTGCACAGCGACAGTGAGGTGACATGGTTTCCACCCGCTGCAAGTTGTAACTTGCATACATCTCCCTGTTCCGCCACGTTAGGCGATAAGGGCCGCGTCACGCTTCACGTGCAGGTGAATGGAAGGATTGATGCTTTAGAGGTTTTACCTCTGGAAGTTGAGGTAGAGGGCGTTAAGGCTACCCAAGTTGACGTCGACTTTGTTGGTCGCGACATGGATTTGGGGTTACACCGTTTTGCGCTTAGTGCTAGTGCGCCCGGCCACTTTCAAGGCCAAGGGCAAGTAGGGATGTGCACTCAAGCCGTTATGCCTTGGCGAGCGCGTGTCATACTGGAAACCGCAGAAGGCAAAATGGGCAGCTGGTTCGATTTTGATGTAATTCGGAGTTAACGCACATGGCAAGCAAATCATTATGGCTGGGCGCTGGGGTAGTCGCTGTCTTGGTGGTGGCCAGCAGCATCGGCCTCTATCAGTACGCTTTCGCCCCTAACAATGATGGCCCGGTAGGTGGCCCTGTAGAAATGCCCTCGACCCGGGGCGATTTTTCGTTGACCCAATTGGATGACGATCAAGTCGCAGTGCTTTCGTTTGGTTATACACATTGCCCAGACGTATGCCCGATGACCCAGTCGGTCAAACGCCAAGCCTTGGCCCAACTCTCAGACGAACAGCGCGAGCGTGTGGTGCCGGTAATGATTACCGTTGACCCTGAGCGTGACACTATTGAACGCATGCAGGAGTACATGGGCTTTTTCGGTGAGGAGTTTGTTGGCGCAGTGGGCAGCCAGGAACAGCTGGAGGATGTTGCGTCGCGTTATGGCGTCATATGGCGAAAAGTCGAAGCGCCAGACTCAGCAATGACGTACACCATTGATCACAGCGCTTCACTTTATTTAGTCAATCGTGAGGGTGATATTCTTCAGCGAGTGCTCTACTCACCGACCCCGCATGGTTTAGTTTCAGCGTTAGAAAGTGAATTGGGCAGCTAATCGGTCCGCTCTGACGAGGGCTTCTCTGGAGCAGCTTGCAAGCGATCCAGCATAGCCATTAGCGCGCCAATTTGGGTGCCATTACGGGTATCGTGCTGAGGGTTTAGCTGCCAGGTACTTTCGGCGAATCCCCACCAATCCCAGCAGCCTTGCGGATTCGCCATGCTGCTTTCTGTCTGAGGATAAAGCACGATCTGCTGGTGCGTTGCCGCCCAAGCGTTTAACCCAGAATAACGCACGAAGGTATCACTAATGGATGCCTCGTTCATTTGACAACCGTGCAGTGCTAGCGTTACCGGGCACTCACCCGCTTCACAGCCTTCAGGTATAAATACGTAGCCGGTGTCTGCGAGGCCTTTCACGGCAAACTCGGATTGGTCGAAAGCGACTAATTGACCGCTATGCTCGCTACCACTAGATGCATCATGCTCGGGGTAGAGCCAGTTCAACATATCACTGGCGATATCTTCATCACAGGCTAATACATAGCTACCGCCGCCCTGACCACAATCACCCCACTCTTGTGAGCCGGGCGATACGTCATTAGGTAACCGCACCGGCCAGCCATGCCCGGTATTTTCGCTACGCGCAACACGCAGTTGATCGGGCGAAGCCAGCCATTGCTCCCACTGCTCCGCAAGCAGGTCACCTAGTAACGGATCAACCACATCATCTTCTTCGCCGTGCCAAAAATAAGCTCTGAGCTGGCTTAGATCCTCGGTACTTCCTACCTGCTCAAGCCCAAGGTAGCGCTGGCGGCGGCTCTCCAGTTCATCGAGTGACGGCGCGCCGCGGCGCGTCATCATACATTGGTTAAGTGCCAAACTCAGCGAACCCTGTGCACAGCTCCAGGGGCCCGCTGCCAGCACACCCAGCCCACTAAAACGCTCGGGCCAAGCAACCGCTAACTGGGTCGCCATATAGCCGCCTGACGAGACACCCACCACGCTTGCCTGCTCGCTCGCAGCAGCCAAGGCGGGTAAATCATCAGGCTCATTGGCCGCTTCGGCCTGTGCTAACAGCGGGGTGCAAAGGCCCAGGCAAGCCAAAACATAAGCCAGCGGGTGCAGCTTAGAAGGAGCGGTTGAAGTCATCGCTTATTCGACGTCTAACAAATCAACGCGGAAGGTCAGCACTTCATTAGGACCAATGGGGCCTTGGCCACTTTCACCATAGGCAAGATCCGCAGGGATATACAGCATCCAGCTATCGCCAACGCTCATCATCTGCAGCGCTTCCTGCCAACCTTCGATCACTTGGTTGGTCTGGAAGCTGACTGCTTCACCACGCTCAAAGGAGCTATCGAAGACGGTACCGTCTAACAGCATCCCCTCGTAATTCACTTCGACGGTGTCTTCAGGGCCAGGTGTGGCACCATCACCCGAGTCCAACTCTTCATATTGAAGGCCGGAATCCGTCACGGTCACTTCCTCGCGCTCAGCGTTCTCGGCCAGGAAGGCTTCACCTTCTTCAAGGTTGCTCTGAGCCATCTCTTCAGCTTCAGCTTCACGCGCTTGCATTGATTGCTCTTGGAACGCCATCAATGCTTCGGTCATCTCTTCTTCACTGAGCGCTAAATCATTACCTTCAAACACGTCGCTCATGCCATCGTTAAACGCATCCAGATCGAGGTCTTCGATATCGGCCTGCATGCTTTCACCCAGGGTGACACCCAGGCTATACGCTAAGCGCTGTTCATCGGTTTCGGGCGCTGCCGCTGCAAAAGGGGCGACCAATAACAAACCTGTCAGAGCCGTGGTAGATAGCAGTTGTTTCATAAAATGTCCTTTTTAATCGCGGCGCCGAACGCCAATCAGTATCGCTTAAAGACTAACACCCACCGGCCCGAGCTGCATCTTCGGAGCGATGGGTGTTGTTAAGACCACAAAATGAGCGAGAGGTTTAGCCTATCTAGACCACCAGTGTGGGGCAGAGTGCAGCGCCAGCGACGCGCTGAGAAACGCTGCCCAGTAGAGGGTTCTTATCGCCGTTGGTGCCTTGGGCGCCAATTACGATTAGGTCGCACTCTCGCTTGCGGGCGAAGCGTACGATAATCCGCGAAGGCCGCCCGCCTTTCACAAAAGCGCGCACACGAGCACTGTCAGCACCCAGCTCAATAGCATGGGATTTAGCATGCACGGCAATCTCGGTAGCGTACTCTTTTAGCGCATCGTCCGGTATATTCAGTTGATTAGGCCGCACCATAGAGAGTGAGGCTTCCAGCAGGCTGTGGTGTTTAAACACGCATAGCAGATAAAGCTCAGCGCCGGTTAACATCTGCAGGCCTACCGCTTTTTCCAGCGCCTTCAAAGCGCCTTTTGAACCATCCACCGGGACTAAAATGCGATTAAACATTCGCGTACTCCTTGTGGCTGTTAGCGGAAGGCAACATCGCGCAGGAACAGCGCAATTTGCGGGAACATGATCAACAGGGCAGCCGCTAAAATCAGCATGAAAATAAACGGCGGCGTACCTTTGATGACATCCCAGTAGGGGCGTTTAAAAATCGCAATCGCGGTAAAAATATCGCACCCAAAGGGCGGGGTTGCCGAGCCTATCGCCACCTGCAAGGTAATCAAAATACCCACCAGCACAGGATCTAAGCCCGTTGCCGCAATAGCCGGCGCAAAAATAGGCGTTAGCACCAAAATGACCACGATCGGATCAACAAACATACAGGCCACAAAGAAGGAGATACAGATGGCAATCAATACACCGGTTGGGCCTGCATCATTGACCCCGACCGCCTCCAGGATCATTTGCGGAATCTGAGCAAACGAGATAATCCATGAAAAGCCATTACCCACCGCCACCAGAATAAATACCACGGCGGTAATCAAGCCGGTTGATTTAGCGATGGCGTAAATGTCGTTCATTTTGAGCGAACGGAAGACCACAAACTCAAGCAAAACGGCATACAGTACGCAGGCGGCCGCGGCTTCCGTTGGGCTGAAGATACCGCCATAAATGCCGCCAACAATGATCACCGGGAAACCGAGTGGCCACAGCGCCTGCTGAACTGCTACTGCACGCTGCTTCCAGCTTGACTTTGGTTCGGTGGGCACGTCTTTTACGATGGCGTAAATAATGCTGTAAGTCGAAAACATCAACAGAATCATTAAGCCTGGGCCAATCCCGGCAATAAACAGCTCACCGATAGAGGTACCCGAAATAACCCCGTAAATAATCATACCAATACTAGGAGGGATCAAAAACGCGATGTCGCTAGCATTAATGATTAGCGCAAGTGTAAAAGAGTCCGAGTAGCCCGCTTTGAGCATTTTTGGGCGCAGCGGTGAGCCCACAGCCACCACCGTTGCCTGGGTAGAACCCGATACGGCGCCGAACAGAGTACATGAGGCCGCGGTGCTCACTGCCAAGCCACCTTTAACATGACCAATAAACGACATCACCATATCAATTAAACGGTTAGCGGATTGCCCGCGGGTCATGATGTCGGCGGCAAGGATAAACATGGGGACCGCAATAAGCGATGCAGGGCGTATACCCGCCATCATCTGCTGGATCAGCGTATCCATTTGGCCGAAGCCGTTAAACATCATATAGAAGCCAATTACCGCAGCGGTAATTAACGGGATCATCATAGGAAAGCCCAGCAGCAGCAGGGCAATCATAGTGGAGACCATTATTGTCGTCATAGCTATTCCCCTAGAGTGCAGTGCTTTGCATCAGACTTCAGTTTCGGTGTCTTTGTAACCATCCACTACGCCCGTCGAGAGATACACATCGTGAGAGGTGAAGTTTTTAACGGCGGTCAGCAAGTATTGAATACCGGTAATCAAAAAGCCCATCGGCACCCACAGATAAATGATCCACACCGGTAAGCCCAAGGAGGGCAATACCCGGCCTTTGCTATACAGATCAAGGATATAAACAATCGAATAGTAGAGCAGGAAAAACATCACTAGCGATGTAAACAGCGCGATGCAGATCATCAGCACTCTGCGCCCCCCTACCGGCAGCGCATCGTAGATAGCCGACATGCGAATATGACGGCCATGTCGAGCAGCATAACCAATCCCCGCAAAGGTAATCATAATGATTAAAATCCGGTTTAACTCACCGGAAAACATGATGCTGTTACCAAAGACAAAACGAGCAACCACATTGATGACCGTATTCAGCGCCATTAGCAAAACACCCATCGCAAGGATCACGGCTTCTATTTTGCTAATTGCAGTGTCGATCATCCCTAGTGCCCCCGGTAAACCGGAGCGATAATCCCTTTCCATTTCTTCGTCGGTCATGGCCGGACTCCTTTTAACGGCTCTAACGGCATCAGTTGAGTGTCGTCGGCACGATTAACACAGCATTATTCCAGACCCACCTAGCGCCATTGGGCTAAGAATTAACTCTAGCGTAACGGCATGCCGCTGTAGGTGATTCAACGCTAGATGTACGTAACTCAACAGTAACCTTGTTAAAACCCGCCCGAATAGCGCGAACCCCGGAGGACTCACACTTTAGTACCGTAAAATAAAAAGGGGCAGCCTTTGCTGCCCCTGGGGTAATCCATCCGTGCGACTATGCGGCTTAAAGGATGATTACTCGTTGGTTACGGCTTCAAGGTCAGCTTTAAACTGCTCAAGCAGCTCTTCACCGTCTTCGCCAGTCATTTCCAGGAAGGCTTCTTCAACCTGTGGGGCACGCTCACGGAAGGCTTGAATTTGCTCTTCGTCCAGACGTGTCACCGTCACTTCATCAGACGCTTCCTGAATTTTCTCTAGCGACTCCTCGGCCAAACCTTGAATATGCTCAATGGTATGGTCGTAGGCTACTTGTGATGCTTCATCAACCAGTTCCTGGTCTTCTTCGGAAAGGCCTTCGTAGAAGTCCTGGTTAGCCATCATGGCGGTGGTGAACCAACCATGACCGGTAAACGTCAGGTGCGGAGACACCTCGTACAAACCACCGGACTCAATCCAGAAAATGGGGTTTTCTTGGCCGTCAATGATGCCGGTCTGCAGACCACCGTATACTTCACCCCACGGTAGCGGCGTCGGCGTTGCGCCGAAGGCGTCGTAGGTTTCCGTTAGAAGTGGGTTGGTCATCGTACGGATTTTCTTGTTATCCAGCTCCTCCGGCGAGGTGAAAGGCTCGTTAGTGGTAATCACCATTTCGCCTTCTGGATACATCTGCAGTAGCTCTAGACCTTGCTCGGCGTAAAGCTCTGGGAACATTTCGTTGATGGCTTCACTTTCTTCGAAGAACTCCAGTACGGTGTCTTCGTCGGTCGGCAGCAGATAGGGAATGAAGAAAATTTGCGCTTCAGGGATAAGAGCGCCGGTAAAACCAGGCGACTGATTCACAAACTGCAGGATACCGTTTTGCGTCTGCTCCATGATGTCGTCAGACTCACCCAGCTCGCCAAAACGATATACCTGAACTGTGTGGTCGGAATTTTCTTCAATATGTTCTTTAAAAGCATAGGCAAAGACATCTTGGACGTCGCCTTCATACTCCTCGTGGGCGTAACGCCAGTTGTCTGCTTGTGCGACAGCCGTCATGCCCATTAGCAGTGCACCGACGCTTGCGGTCGTCACTAATTTAGTGGTGACAGAGCGGGTAGAAACGGATTTGCTTGCCTTCATGCGGAGTTCCCCTTGCAGTGGTAAGCGCGCTGTACGAATGCGCAAAAACCTAGATCAGTCTCGCATTTTTCATCACGACACTATGATTTATTCGCTAATCGATGTTCGCTAACAGCCACTGAAATACTGTTCTTAAAGGCGTATTAGCGGGCGAATAACGCTAGGTATTTCAAAAACAGCTTAAATCCAGGCTAGCGCGCTCCTTGGTAAGGGTCAAGCTGGCAAGTAAGCGTTTGTATCGAACGAAGCAATGATTCCTGGCGCGTAAAGCTATCGTCAGGCTTAAAAATACTCTTGCCAGAAAAAAGCTGTTTTAGCAGCCATTTAGCAGCATTTGGCGGCGTAGTTGAGATAGTTGTTGAGATGTTCGTCACCCGCTGCTCTTCTGCTGACGCTTCCCACACCCATGTTTGCCAACGTTGAAGGTTCTCACGCTCGGCCATGAGTTCCGCCTGTTTAATGGTTTCACGCAGTGCCGCCACAGACTCACGCTCTGCCGCAGAGGCTTTTAAATCGCGGCGTAATCTTCGCAATACCGCTGTTACATGGCGTTGCCAAAAACAACACTGCTCACGCTGATGAGCGAGTGCCGCGGGCTTGGCTTCCAAGCCACATGAGTAAAGCCAACAATGAAAAAGCAGCTCGCAAACATCGAGGCCGGCTTCCTCTTGTAACGTCAGGCAGGCCGCTTCTACGCCCGGCTTGGCGTAAAGTGTCAGCGCGAAATCCCATAACGGTACCTGCTGTAAGCGCTGCAATCGGGTAGAATCAAGCGTCATAGAATCTGGCATCGTACGACCCACTTTTTTCGGGAGAAGGCATGATCGCACTGCGCCAAGTCGCCTTGCAACGCGGCACGCAAACGTTACTCGACAACGCGGACGTTACCCTTAACAACGGGGTAAAGGCCGGGATTATCGGGGCAAATGGCGCCGGCAAATCAAGCCTCTTCAAGCTTCTGCTTGGCGAGCTTGGGCCCGATCAGGGCGAAATTGAAATGAGCGGCGGCCAGCGTATCGCGCATATGGCCCAGGAAGTCGACGCCCTCGACCGCCCTATCATTGAATATGTACTCGATGGCGACTTAGCACTGCGCCAAGCAGAAGCCGACTTAATGGCCGCCCAGGAAGCCGGGGAAGCCCACCGCGAAGCTGAACTGCACGGTTTGATTGAAACGCTGGATGGCTACCGTGCAGAGTCACGTGCGGCGCAGCTGCTGGTGGGGCTGGGCTTCGTCCAGACTGACCTCACCCGCCCGCTCTCGGCGTTTTCAGGCGGCTGGCGAATGCGGGTCAACCTCGCGCGTACGCTGTTTATGCCTTCCGATCTACTGCTGCTGGATGAGCCCACCAACCACTTGGATCTGGATGCGCTACTGTGGCTGGAGCAATGGCTGACCCGCTACCCTGGCACGCTGCTACTGATTTCCCACGACCGCGACTTTTTGGATGCCGTGTGCGATCACATCGTGCATATGCATCATCAAACCTTGGAGCTATATCGCGGCAATTACTCTCAGTTTGAGCGTACCCGCGCTGAAAAGCTTGCCCTGCAGCAAGCTGAAGCCGCCAAGCAGCAAGCGCGCCGAGAAGAGATCGAGCGCTTTATTGCCCGCTTTAAAGCCCAGGCAACCAAGGCCAAGCAGGCCCAGAGCCGGGTCAAAATGCTTGAGCGCATGGAAGATATTGCCGTCGCCCACGTGGACTCCCCTTTCCACTTCACCTTACCGGCCGCCGATAAAACCTCACGCCCGCTGCTGGTGTTGGATCAGGCGCAGCTAGGCTATCGCGGTAAAACGGGCGATGGGAGTGACGACAACATCCAATTGGACAAGGTCAACGTTACGCTACTGCCCGGCAGTCGCATTGGCCTGTTAGGCCCCAACGGGGCGGGTAAATCGACGCTGATCAAGTCACTCACTGGCGAGCTTGAGCTACTCAATGGCAAGCGCGTCCCCGGCGAGCACTTGGCGATTGGTTACTTTGCCCAGCACCAGCTTGAAGGACTAGATGTTTCATCGACGCCTTTTGTCCATGTGCAGCGCCTCTCTCCCACTGCCAGCGATCAGGAGATTCGCAACTTCCTGGGCGGCTTTGGTTTTAAGGGTGACGACGCCTTCGGCAAAGTCGCCAACTACTCTGGTGGTGAAAAAGCCCGCTTGGCACTAGCCCTCGTCGCTTGGCAAAAACCTAACCTGCTGCTGCTTGATGAACCCACCAACCACCTGGATCTGGAGATGCGCGAAGCGCTGACCCAAGCGCTGGCCAGCTTCGAGGGTACGGTTATTCTGGTCTCCCACGACCGCCACTTATTGCGCGCAACGGTCGATGAGTTTTGGAAGGTGGCGGATAACCGCGTCGAGCCTTTCGATGGCGATTTGGAAGACTACCGGGTTTGGCTGAAAGCGCGCCTGGAAGAGAGCCGCCGCGACTCTCGCGGCGAAAAGGCCGAGCGGCAGAACCAGCAACCCAGCGGCGACAGTCGCGAAGCACGCAAGGCGTCACGCAAAGCAGCCGCTGAGCTACGCGAGAAGCTTCGTCCACTGAAAAAGCAGCGCGATCAGGCGGAAAAAGCCATGGAAAATGCTCAGCAGGCCCTTGAGGCCGTCGAGCAAGTGCTAGCAGACCCTGAGCTTTACACTGATAGTGCGCGTAAAACCGAACTGACCAAGACGCTTAGCCAGCAAGCTGAGATTAAAGCGCGCCTGGACGAAGCCGAACGACAGTGGCTTAGCGCCGAAGAGTCATTGGAGGCAATGGAAGCAGAGCTACTGGCCAGCGAAGAGACGACTGGTTAGCGTCCTGCTTGGCTGCTAGCTTTCTAGTAAAAACGTGACCGGGCCATCATTGATCAATGCCACCTGCATATCGGCGCCAAATTCACCGGTCGCCACCTGCGACCAGGCAGCACGGGCCTGTTTAACCAGCAAATCGAATAGCGCCTCGCCCTGTGCAGGGGGGGCAGCGCTGGAGAAACTAGGCCGCAGCCCTTTGCGGGTATCCGCCGCCAGGGTGAACTGGGAAACAAGCAGCAAACCGCCGTTCACCTGCTGCAGGTTTTGATTCATTTTGCCCTCGGCATCACTGAATACTCGGTAGTGAAGCAGTTTATGCAGCAATTTTTCCACACTGGCCGCGTCATCGTGTTTCTCCACGCCTATCAGCGCCAGCAGACCATGATCAATACTACCGACAACCTTGCCTTCCACTTCAACACTAGAGCGCTTTACCCGCTGAATGAGTGCCTTCACAGTGCCACTCCTCGGCTAACAAACGGACAGTGTAACGACCGTTAGTTAATTTTTCCTAGCAGTACATAGAGAACGCTTTTACTTGTGCTAACGAGTTGGATTAGCAATTTGGATTACCAAGCACGGCAGAGCATCAAATCGCAGTGCGGCTCACACAGCAGCATCTCGGTTAGCTGGCTTACGTGGTGGGGTTGCCCACGGCTGCCGATCATGACGAGATCGGGCGAATGGCGTTTCATATAGGCCTGTAGCACATCACAGGGTGCGCCCTGCTCTAGCACCAATTCAACGTCAGGTACCCCGTCTAGTTCGCTCATCAGGCTATCAACCTCGTTAGTCAGCTGTTCGCGCAAACGCTGCAGTTCATGCTCGCGCCAGTGGGCGTAATACGCCTGTGAGCCTAACTCACGCTCACCAGGCAGTGTCCAGGCGTGCAGTAAGGTCAGCGTGGCATCAGGAAAGCGAATCAGCGCTTCTTTTAAAGTATGCCGCGCGGTCAGTGAAAAATCGATGGGTACTAAAATATGCTGCCAGGGCTGGGTAGGCTGGTAGGAAGCCACTACCACCGGGCAAGGGGCACTATGCAGCACACGCATCAATATAGTGCCCACCAGCAGGTCTTTTTGACCACGTTTACGATGCATGCCCAGCACAATCAATTCGGCTTTGCGCTCATGGGCTTCGCGAATAATCTCGACGTGGGGAGAGCCGGTCACGGTTTGGATCAGCGTTTTCGGTGCCTCTAGGGCGTAATCTTCGCGTAAATCCGTCAACACAGTAGTGATGTCTTCCACCACCGCACTCTCTACATCAAGCAGGACACGCCGTGGAAGGTACGGGTCCAACACATGCAGTACATCAAGCTGAACCCCCTGGGCGTAGGCCAAACGTAACGCCCGAGCAAAGGCGGCGCGATTATCAGCAGAAAGATCGGTGGCAAACAGAATGGTACTTGGAACAGTACTTGGAACGGTGCGAGGCATGGCGAAACGCTCCTCAGCCGATTGACTCAGCTTTATAAGTCGTTAAGCAAACACTCCTCAGCATGGTGTGCAATCTCTTTTCCCGCAAGCTACCTGCTACTCTCGTTTTTACTCTCGTTTTTACTCGCGTTGTACGCCGTCTTACCACCATGCGTGAAAATGATGCACTGGCCCACGTCCTTTACCCACGTTTAAACGCACGCTCGCCTCGAGCGCTGCATGTAGCCAGCGTTTGGCATCGCCAATGGCCGCCACTGGCGCGTTAGCGTTTGCCTGGACAGGTAGTTTCGCCAAACAAGCGGCAATCGCCGAGGAGAGCGCACAGCCGGTGCCATGCAAATTGTCTGTGTCGATACGCGAGGCGGGCAACCATTCATGGCCGTTAGGTGTTGCCAGCAGGTCCGGACAAGTAGCCCCCCGCAAATGGCCGCCTTTCAATACCACATAGGGCGCACCCAACTGCGTTAGTCCCGGCAGCATCGCCTCCATGGCGTCTAAGCTCGTAGGTGAGGGAGAATCGAGCAGCACCGCTGCTTCCGGTAGGTTGGGTGTAATTACATCAGCGAGCGGCACCAGAATATCGCGCACGGCGCGAATACCGGCGTCATCAACCAGGATATCACCGCTCTTGGCGACCATTACCGGGTCGAGCACGATCCAACGTGGACGGCGCTGACGCAACACATCGGCAATCACCTCGGCGACTTCGCGGCTTGCCACCATGCCTATTTTAACTGCGTCCAGCTCGACATCATCCAGCAGATGCTCTAACTGCTCGCGAATGGCTTGGGGAGCAACGGGATAAACCGAGGCTACGCCGCAGGTATTTTGAGCGATCACCGCGGTAATCACGTTGGTGCCGTAAACGCCGAGCGCTGAAAAGGTTTTCAAATCGCCCTGTAAACCAGCCCCGCCTGACGGGTCCGAGCCAGCGATGGTAAGTACATTACGAAGACGGGAATTGTTAGACATGAGGCTCCTTCACGACAAAATCGTCAGTATTTGCCTAGGATACCCAAGCTGCGCGTCTTATGCTGCCGAAAACGTACATGCCAAACACCCAAAAGCCGCCCGAAGGCGGCTCGTTCTTGTGCGTCAAGCAAGACAAACTATTGAGTTGCGTCGCCTTCCGGGTTGCGGGCGTTGTAGTACGCCTGTTCGGAGATGGCGTGGTAATCCTCGACCTTCTCCTGGAACGCTTGATAAGAGTCATAGATACGCGTGGCTAATTCGCTTGATTCCGCCAGCTCGGCCACCACATCTTGCGAGTGCTCACGCGCTTGAGCAAGCACATCGTCAGGAATGCGGCGTAGCTCAACGTCGTGCTCGTTCACTAGTGTTTCTAGCGCATCGTTGTTCCGTGCGGTGTATTCATCCAACACGCTTTGGTTAACGTCACTGATAGCAGTCCGCAGGATCGCCTGAAGATCGCCTGGTAGCTCCGCCCAAGCCTCTTCGTTAACGATCGCCTCAAACATGACTGTCGGCTCGTGCCAGCCGGGGTAGTAGTAGTAATCCGCCGCCTGGTGCAGGCCAAAGGCTAAATCGTTGTAGGGGCCGATCCACTCGGTAGCATCAATGGCACCGGACTGCAGCGAGGTGAATATCTCGCCGCCCGGCATGTTCACAATCGCTACACCCATGCGGTTCATTACTTCACCGCCCAGGCCGGGCATACGCATTTTCAAACCATCAAGATCATCAACCGAATTGATCTCTTTGTTGTACCAGCCGCCCATCTGTACACCCGATGCCCCGGCCACCAACACGTCAACACCGAACTCATCGTAAAGCTCGTTCCACAATTCCATACCACCGCCGAAGCTTAACCAGGCGTTCATTTCCTGGGCGTTCATGCCAAACGGTACAGCGGCGAAAAACTGAGCAGCGGGGGCCTTGCCTTTCCAGTAATAGGAGGCAGAGTGTCCCAGCTCAGCAGTGCCGTCGGAAACGGCGTCAAACACTTCAAAGCCCGGCACTAACTGACCAGCACCAAACACTTCGATGGTCAGTCGGCCATCCGACATTTCATCGACCAACTGCGATAGGCGTTCAGGGCCTTGGCCAACGCCAGGAAAATTCTTCGGCCAGGACGTCACCATTTTCCAACGGAATTCGTCCTCTTGGGCCTGAGCTTGGTTATCAAAACTGGATACCACCAACAAGCTGGCCGACAGGGCGGTCGTCATGGCGATGGCGGCAGGTATTGCTTTGGCTTTCATAGGGTAACCCTCTTACTTTCTATTATTACTATTATGGGTAGGGAAGACGCCATCTAGCGCAATGCGCTAGATGGTTTGTTACAAGCCGTTATTTGTTAGCTTAACTTTTTTAAGTAAGGTTGCCATTTCCTTGCGTTGATAGCAGCGATGCTTTTCAACTTATCGTCAGTCCATTAAAACTGATCAGGGAGCCAAGTTGCCAACTGCGGGAAGAAGGTCAGCAAAAGCAGCATACCCAGTTGCATCAAGATAAACGGGATAACGCCACGATAGATCGCCGATGTAGACACAGAAGGCGGTGCCACCCCGCGAAGATAGAACAGCGCAAAACCAAACGGCGGCGTTAAGAAAGACGTCTGCAGATTGATCGCGATCATGATGCCCAGCCAAATCGGGTCAAGCCCCATGGCGAGCAGGATCGGCCCGACAATCGGCACCACCACGAAGGTGATTTCAATAAAGTCGAGAATAAAGCCGAGCAGGAAGATAACCAGCATGACGATAATTGTCGCGCCCACCACGCCGCCGGGCATCGCCTCGAATAGCTCGGTCACCATGTGTTCGCCGCCGTAGGCACGGAATACCAGCGAGAACAACGCCGCGCCGATCAGGATCAGAAACACCATGGTGGTCACGTGAGTCGTCGAGCGCAGCACATCTTTAAGGGTCGCCCAGTCGAGTTGACGGTAAGCCAGCGCCAACACCAAGGCGCCAAACGCCCCCACTGCGGAGGCTTCAGTGGGCGTTGCAAAGCCGCTCAGAATAGATCCCAGCACCGCTACAATCAGCACAACGGGCGGCACTAGGCCTTTGAGCAGCAACATACCAATTCCTGAGGTATGGCCAAGCTCCGCCATTAACTCTTCACGGTCGGCAGCAGGCGCCATGTGTGGGCGCAACCACGCCACCAGGCCCACGTAAATCATATAAAAAACCACCAGCAGTAGCCCTGGCACCAGCGCGCCCATAAACAGGTCACCCACAGAGACCGTTTTAGGGCTAAAAATCCCCATATCAAGCTGTGCTTGCTGGTAGGCTGATGACAGCACATCGCCCAACAACACCAGGGCGATGGAAGGGGGGATAATTTGCCCCAACGTGCCGGTGGCACAGATAGTGCCGGTCGCAAGAGAAGTGCTGTAGCCACGTTTTAGCATGGTGGGCAGCGACATTAACCCCATGGTGACTACCGTGGCTCCCACAATACCGGTAGACGCGGCCATCAACATACCTACCAGCGTCACCGAAATACCCAACCCACCGCGCATTGAACCAAACAGTAGGGCCATGGCATCCAGTAGCGTTTCAGCCACTTTAGATTTTTCCAGCAAGACGCCCATCAAGACAAACAGCGGTACTGCCAACAGCGTTTGGTTGGTCATGATGCCGTAGAGTCGGTTGGGTAAGGCGGCCAGATATCCGCCATCGAAGTTGGCATCAATACCAATGGCTTCCAGGCCCAGCCCCATCCCAGCAAACAGTAGTGCCGTACCCGCCAGCGAGAGCGCCACAGGAAAGCCGAACATCAGGACAATACAGATGACGGCAAATAAAATAACTGGCATAAACTCCAGCATCAAACACGCTCCTCAAGATGGTTTGTACCCTCGGCAGAAGGCTCTATCCGCCCCGCCATGACATAGCCATTGCGCACAATCTCAATCACACCCTGCACGATCATTAGCACGGCAAACAGCGGGATTAAGGTTTTCAGTGCGTAGACAGCCGGAATACCACCATAGTCGGAGGAGGTTTCCAAAATGCGCCAGGAGTTGGCCACGTAACCCAAGCTGGAAGCGATAATGAAGACCATGACGGGAATCAGCAGCGTAATAATACCCACTATATTGATTAACGCTTGGCGGCGCGGCGTCATTCCTCGATAGAAGATATCAACCCGCACGTGGCCGTCATGGCGAAAGGTATAAGCGGCAGCAAGCATAAAGACACTAGCGTGCATATACATCACTAGCTCTTGCATAAAGATACTGTTCACACTGAAGGCATAACGAAGGAGTACAATCGCGAACTGAATCAACATCATAATGATGATCAGCCACGCAAGGGTGCGCCCGAACCACTCTGAAGCGCGGTCCAGCGCACCAATAAACGCAGGTAGTTGTGTTGTGTCCGACATGGAAGTGTCTCGCGTAAAACGACTAAGGGGGATCAGCGTCCCAGACAATAGCGCATCTAAGCGGACAATGCAGCGCCCACTTACAGCAAGACAAGCTAATTCTTAAACGGTTGAGCGAATAGCCGCTAAACAGGCCTCCGGCAAGGGCAGATCAACAGCAATCGGTAGATGATCAGAGAAGAGATTATCTAGCACGCGCACTTCAGCGGCCTCTAACGACTGTGACAATAAGATATGGTCCAGCGCTTGGCGTGGTTGCCAGGAGGGGTAGCTGAAAAGAGGTTTAACCGGGTGCAGCGGCAACGACGTACTAAAACGCTCATGGGCGTGTAACTGATCGGGGGTGCAGTTGAGGTCCCCCATCACGACCACATGGCGAAGTGGTTGAATAATATCACTTAAGTAGTTGAGCTGACGCACCCGGCCACGATGGCTAAGTGCCAGGTGAGCAACAAACAGATGCAGCGCATCCGGCCCCTCACCAAAGCGTGCGTGAATAGCACCGCGGCCAGGCATGGTTCCCGGTAAACGGTGCTCCTCTACTTGGCTAGGCACCAAGCGCGACAGTAAACCATTGCTATGCTGGGCGATACGCCCAAGATTACGATTAAGCTGTTGAACATGATGGGGAAATCCCGCTTTTGTAGCGAGATATTCCACCTGGTTGACGCGGCTTGAACGAAAGCTACCACCGTCCACTTCCTGCAGCCCTACGACATCAAACTTGCTCAGCACTTCGCCCATTAGATCCAGTCGCTGCTGGCGGCGTGGATGGGGCAATAAATGCTGCCAGCTACGTGTGAGGTAATGGTGATAGGCAGAGGTCTGGATGCCCACCTGCAGGTTGAAGGTCAGCAAGCGCAGATGGCCATCTTCCAATAGCGTCGAGCGGTTGCCGCTCGTCACTGTTTTATCGAGCTCTTTTACATTACGTAGCACAATTATTCTGCGCGCTCAGCACGCACCTGTTCGATCAATGAATCAGCGATTTTCGGCATATTTTCCAGACTACCGGCTGAACTCGGCGAAACAACGTAACGGCCATCAATCACCAGGGCGGGCACACCCATTAGTTTCATTTCGCGCATACGGTTATGGGCTTCATTCACTTCGCTGCGAACACTGAAGTCGGTCAGCGCTTTTTTGGCTTCTTCCTCGCTGACACCATAGTTGGCGAAGAAAGCTGCGATATCATCGGGCTCAGTGAGCGACTGATCCTCCTGATGAATAGCATTAAAGAAATCGGCGTGTAGCTCTTCTTCGATACCCAGCGACTCCGCCGCATAGAAAGCGGTGGCGTGAGTGTTCCAATCGCCGCCCATCGTGGCGGGCATTTTGACTACGCTAACGTCGTCTTCCAGCGTCTCGTACCACTCGTTAACCGGTGTTTGTAGCCGGTAACAGTGAGGGCAACCGAACCAAAATACTTCGGTCACTTCAATTTGCCCGTCTTCGACGTGGGTTTCTACCGGCGAATCAAGTAGCTCATAGTGCTGACCTTCAACCACTTCCTGGGCACTCACTACCGCAGAAAGCCCTAGACCGGCCATCGCGACCATTAGCGTTTTAAACATCGAATCAATTCTCCATGGGTAAGCGAAGAGTGAGACCGTGGATATATTAGCGGGTTCCCTCTTATGGCATACAACGCCAAAAGAGGGCCCACAAACGACATAAGAAAGTGACCGGACTTAGGCCTCTATTTTAAAATTCTAGTACAGGCCCAACACATAGTTAGCCACTGCTTCCATATCGTTGTCGCTCATTTTAGAGGCGATATCGCCCATGATGTTATTGGGATCATTGTTACGCTCGCCTGACGCAAAAGCCTGAAGCTCCCCAATCGTGTACTCAGCATGCTGGCCTGAAAGACCTGGATAAACAGCCGTACCGATACCGACCCCTGTCGGTGTATGGCAGGCGGAACAGGCGGGAATGCCCTTGGACATATCACCAGCGCGGTAAATTGTTTCGCCACGAGCCAGTAACTCAGCATCTTCGTCGCTGGTTTGGCCTAAATTAGCGTCCTGCTCTGCAAAGAATGCCGCGGAATCCCAAGCATCCTGGTCAGAGAAATCAGCCACAATAGGTTGCATTTGAGGTACGTCGCGAACCCCATCGCGGATATCGATAATCTGCTTGGCCAGATACGACATTTGCTGACCCGCTATGTTAGGGAAAGCAGCGGATGGACTAATGCCCTGCTGTCCATGACAAGCTGCGCAGACTTGGGATAACTCCTGGCCTGCTGACGCATCAGCATTGGCTTGAAGATCGGTTTGAGCGTGGGTAGCGCCAACGGCGCCCATGGTAATTGCCAGGCTTGCCAGTAACTTTCTCATTGCTCTTCCACTATGCCGTTTTATGTTTGACTGGTACGCACCCTGGGCGCTTCCCAGGCTCCACAAATTACCAGGGTTAGCTCCGCCAAAACGACCAACGTCTCACATTGGTCGCTGTCGGCTAGAGCGCGATGGTACACTAGCGCCCCAGGTCGCAGATATAAACCGCCTACATTATAACGAATCACCCCAGCGGCGGGAATGCAAGTCCTAGACTGCTTTAGGGGTAATTCGTCGCGGTACTGCTCTCGATTCTCTATTATGGCTCTCTATCATGCGCTCTACTTTACGTGATAGCGAAATGAGATAGTGAAATGATAGTGCGCTGAGCAGGCCGTTTTTTGTTCGTTTTTCAGGATCAAGTCCATGACTACCCCCCATGATAGCCCAGTCCCTCGGCTGAACTACCCGACGGCAAGTTTTATAATCAGCGCTCCCACCCTGGCACTATGCCCAGATGATACGGGTGCAGAAGTTGCCTTTGCCGGACGCTCTAACGCGGGAAAATCAAGTGCTATCAATGCGTTGACGCAACAAAATGCGTTGGCGCGCACCTCGCGCACACCTGGTCGCACCCAGCTAATCAACTTTTTTAGCGTCATGAATGACGAGTCGCGGCGCTTGGTCGACCTGCCCGGCTATGGCTACGCCAAGGTACCCGAAGCGGTCAAAATAGAGTGGCAGAAGCACTTGGCCGAGTACCTTCGTAATCGTTTTAGCTTACGCGGCTTAGTACTGCTAATGGACGTACGTCACCCACTGACCGAATTTGATCAGATGATGCTCGATTATGCTGATCAACGCGAAATGCCGGTGCATATTTTGTTGACTAAAGCCGACAAGCTCAAAAAAGGGCCTGCCAGCGCTGCGTTGCAAAAAGTTCGCTCGCGTTTAAAGGAGTGGGAAGACTTAGTCTCCGTTCAGTTGTTCTCTTCACTCAAGCGCGACGGCGTCGATACACTGTCACAAAAACTGAATCAGTGGTTGTATACCCCTCCTGAATGACGCTTTTCTAAAGACTCCAGTAACTGGGGTAGCTCTTTTATATGAGCAATGCGGTGGACCCGCGGAGGTAGCGTTTGATCCCCCGTCTCAGCAATCCATACAGCATGCATACCCAACTGCTGAGCGGGCAATATATCTTCCTGCCATGAGTCGCCTACATGCATGGCGCACTCGGGGGCCACCTTCAGGCGCGAAAGTGCGGTGAGAAACGACGCGGGGTCAGGCTTAGGTGCCAACAGCTCGCCCGCCGCAATGGCCACCGGAAAGTAAGCAGCCAGCGGCTGTCGCGCCAAATGGATATTGCCATTGGTGATGGCCGCCAACTGATAACGCTCCGCCAACGCGGCAAGCAAACCAGCCGCCTCCGGATGAGGAGTGACCAGCACGCGCAGACGATGAAACTCGTTCATCGCTGCAGCCGCCCACATCAACGCAGCACTGCGGGGCAGGCCAGCAGCTTCGAGCTGCGCTTCCAGCGCACGCAGCCGCAGCCATGTAAAGTCACCGCGCCGTTCGGGTACCTCTTTCGCCCACTGTTGGCGACGCTGAAGATAATCCTCCCTGCCGCTTTCTTGGCTTAACGCCAGCGCTGGTTCCTTACGCGCGGCTCGCCATGCTTCAAGCGCCTCTAACAACCAGCGGTAGTGCCCCTCTTCGGTACGCGCCATAACGCCGTGGTTATCCCATAGCGTGTCGTCTAAATCGAAGGTAATCGCCTTGAGGTGCTTCATGGCTTACTCCGAGGGCTATTGTTTTCAGAGTTACGATTTTCAGGGCTAGGATTTTTAGAACGATGATCCCGTTTTGCGCGTGGGTGGGCTGCATCGTAGCTCGTTGCAAGATGCTGCCAGTCAAGCCGCGTATAGACCTGAGTCGTCGACAGGTTGGCATGCCCCAACAGCTCCTGTACGGCGCGCAGATCCTGGCTCGACTCCAATAAATGACTGGCAAAAGAGTGACGCAAACGGTGAGGATGAAGATGCTCGGGCAAGCCGCGGGCAATCGACAGCTGCGCTAAGCGTTTTTGAATGGCGCGATGACCCAAACGCGCACCGCGCTGACCCACAAACAGCGCCTGCTCATTAAGAGGTGCGAGTACGGAGCGACAACCCAGCCATTCGGTCAGTGCCTGATGGGCGCGGCGCCCTACCGGTACCTGACGCGGCTTGCCGCCTTTGCCGATGACCCGTACCCGGCTGTCTTGCAAATCCTTAAGATCAAGCGCCGCCAGCTCCGCCAAACGCAGGCCGCTGGAGTAAAAAAGTTCAAGAATGGCCTGATCACGCGCGCCCAATGGTGTGCCGTCGTGGGGGGTATCGAGAAAGCGTGCCAAAGCGTCTACATCAACCGGGCGTGGCAGGTGACTCGGCTGTTTAGGCGTTCGCAATAACCCGACTGGATTATCTACCAGCTCGCCCTGCTTGACTAAATAGTCAGCGAAGCGTGATAGGGCCGCGCGGCGCCGGGCAAGGCTTCTAGGCGCCAAGCCACGGCTGCGCTCTGACCCTAGAAACGCACGCAGAAGGACGGTATCGAGTGCCGCTGGCTCAGTCACTTCGCGGCGCTCGGTGAAGGCGCAAAGTGCCGCCAGATCATGTCGGTAAGCAGCCACGGTGGCCGGGCTTGCATGGCTCGCCAAGGCAACCAAAAACGCCTCAACGCACTTGGCTATCCGAGTCTCACCTACCGGCGTCTCAACTAACGAGGTCTCACCTAACGACGTCTCAACTAAAGAGGTCTCGACTAGCGATGTCTCGGCCTGGGGTGATTTAGCCATAATCGCCCAAGCGCACCAACAGGCGTGCGACAATATCACCTAAATATTCGGTGAAGAGCGTATCCATGCTGGCCCGGTAGGCATCGGGGCTAGGGCTTGCCAGCAGCAGGTAACCCAATGGATCGCCTGCCGAGAGGCGCGAAATAGCGCAGGAACCCGCTTTGCGGGGCGCCTTGACATGCGGCAGCAGGCACTTCCAGTCGCTAACGCTAAGCTTAACGCAACGACTGGTGCGGCCATCCAACAGCGCCGCCAAGCGTGCGCTGGCGTGCTGGTCCAACACATGCCGCGGCGGCTGAGGCGGCGTCGGCTCAGTGTCGCTTAAGCTGGCTGGGCACCATAGCGCCATAGCGGGCGTCTCAAAGCGCTCGCTTAGCTGGGTGGCCAGCGCTTGCGCCAAGGCATCACGGTCCGGCGCTTCTACCAAGGCGACCAAGGTTTCACGCAGCCGACGGTACTGGGACTCGTTATGGCGGGCAGTCTCCAGCAAGTGCTCCAGGCGGCCCTCGGCAGTTTCAGCGCGCTGGCGCAAGTCGTAAACCAGTCGCTCTAGCAGTGATACCGCTCCGTCTATATGCGGGTGGGGCACCTGCAACTGTTGAAGCAGCCCTTCGCGACCGACAAAAAAATCGGGATGACGCGCCAGCCAGAACGCCACTTGATCAGGATCGAGCGTTTTGCGGGGTTCGGGGGCTTGTGACATCGCCGTTCTCCTCGAATTAATTGAGTACTACGCGACCATCAAAGACGCGTGTCGCCGGCCCCACCATCGTCAGTGCCCCTTCAGGGTCAGGCCATTCAATGCTGAGTTCTCCACCGGGCAAATGGACTTTCACAGGGCTTTTCAGCAGCCCCTGGCGAATGCCGCTGGCGACTGCGGCGCAGGCACCTGTGCCGCAGGCAAGCGTTTCGCCACTGCCGCGCTCATAAACACGCAGACGAATTTCGCTGGGCGAGAGTACCTGCATAAAACCCACGTTAACACGCTTAGGGAAACGGCGATGCGCCTCCACCAACGGTCCCAGACGCTCGACCGGAGCGCTATCCACGCTATCAACCTGCAGCACCGCATGAGGATTACCCATGGAGACCACGCCGATCTGCAGCGTTTCATCGCCGACGTCCAGCGGATGCAGTGGCCGATCCCCAGTCGCATCAAACGGCAGAGCCAAGGGGCTAAACCGCGGGCGGCCCATATCCACCCGCACCATGCCATCGTGCTGCACGGTCAGCATCAACGGGCCCCCGGCGGTTTCTACGTGGATTTCATGCTTGTGAGTCAACCGCTGATCGCGCACGAAGCGGGCAAAGCAGCGCGCCCCGTTGCCACAATTTTCCACTTCACTGCCGTCGGCATTGTAAATGCGATAGCGAAAATCCATCTCAGGGTCGCGGGGTGGCTCGACGACTAATAGCTGATCAAAGCCAATCCCAAAACGTCGGTCTGCCAACGCGCGAATTTGCGCCTCATCCAGCCGGGCACGCTGAGTCACGAGATCTACCATGACAAAGTCATTACCCAAGCCATGCATTTTGGTGAAGTGTAAGAGCATCAGCGCCCCCCTTCAGGCAGCAGCGCCTCACCCGCCCATAGGCTGGCAACGGTTTCCCGTGCGCGCACCACGTGGCAGCTATCGCCATCGACCATCAGCTCGGCAGCACGCGGGCGGCTATTATAGTTTGAGGCCATGACAAAGCCGTAAGCTCCCGCCGAGCGCACCGCTAGTAGGTCACCTTCGGCGATTGCCAGTTCGCGCTCTTTACCCAGAAAATCACCGGTTTCACATACCGGACCGACCACATCGTAAAGGGCGCTTTCGCGTACTTCGCGAGTATCGACTGGCACAATCGCCTGCCATGCCTGGTAAAGCGCCGGGCGAATCAAGTCGTTCATGGCCGCATCGACAATGGCAAAGTTCTTGGTTTCGCCGGGCTTGAGAAACTCCACCCGAGTCAACATGAGGCCAGCATTGGCGGCGATGGAACGACCGGGTTCAAACAACAGCGTGAGTGCTTCGCCACCTTCCCAGCGCGATAGCCGTGCCAACAATTGGCTGGCGTAATCAAACGGCTGTGGTGGCTTTTCATCGCGGTACGGCACACCTAAGCCGCCGCCTAGATCGAGGTGATCGATTTCGATGCCATGCTCGCGCAGACGCTCCATCAACATCAGCAAGCGTTCCAATGCATCCAGAAACGGGGCTGTTTCGGTGAGCTGAGAGCCAATATGGCAATCGAGCCCTTTTACCTGCAGGTTGGGCAAGCTCGCTGCTAATTCATAGACCGCCAACGCCTCATCCACCGGAATACCGAACTTGTTATCCTTTAAACCGGTAGAGATATAGGGATGGGTGCCCGCATCGACATCGGGGTTCACCCGCAGCGAGACCAGGGCAACCTTACCCAACTCACCCGCGACGCGATTCAAGCGCTCAAGCTCAGGGCGTGATTCAACGTTAAAGCACTTAATGCCAACCTCGAGGGCGCGGGCCATTTCGTGGGCCTGCTTGGCAACCCCGGAAAAGACGATTTTAGCCGGGTCGCCGCCTGCCTTGAGCACTCGCTCAAGCTCACCGATGGAAACAATATCAAAACCCGCACCAAGTTTGGCCAAAAGACCCAGCACTGCCAGGTTGGAGTTGGCTTTCACGGCGTAACAGATCAGGTGCGGATGACTGCCCAGAGCTTCGGTGTAGGCCCGAAAGTGACGTTCAAAAGTCGCTTTGGAATAGACATAGCAGGGTGTACCGAACTCGTCGGCAATTCGCGATAGCGGCACATCTTCGGCATACAGCACGCCATCGCGGTAGTTAAAATGATCCATGGTGTTCTCCCCTTCTCCTGGGCCTGCGGCTATCTATTCAGACGCCTGGTCAGCGGGTGCATCGTCCGGCAAATAAAGCGGTCCTTTTTGACCACAGCCTGCTAACCCAGTTAACAGCAGCGCCGTAAAGGCCAGGATTGCCAATGTTTTCATGCGCCCGCCTTGAGCGCGGCCAACGCCTCACGCGCTCGCTGAGCGGCAGCCCGCACTTGGTTAGGTGCAGTGCCGCCAATGTGGTTACGCGCAGCCACCGAACCTTCCAGGGTCAATACGTCGAAAACATCCTGCTCAATGGTAGCGGAGAACTGCTTAAGTTCATCAAGGCTCATTTCGGAAAGGTCTTTTCCGGTTTTGAGGCCGTAGGCCACCGACTGACCGACTATTTCGTGAGCATCGCGGAAGGCGACACCTTTGCGTACCAGGTAGTCGGCCAAGTCGGTCGCAGTGGAAAAGCCACGCCGCGCGGCTTCATACATGCTGGCTTTCTTTGGCTCAATAGCAGGCACCATATCAGCGAAGGCTTTCAAGCAGTCGTGCACGGTATCCACCGTATCAAACAGCGGCTCCTTATCTTCCTGGTTGTCTTTGTTGTAGGCCAGTGGCTGGGACTTCATCAGCGTCAGCAGGGCCATTAAGTGGCCGTACACGCGGCCGGTTTTGCCGCGCACCAGTTCGGGCACATCAGGATTTTTCTTCTGCGGCATGATCGACGAGCCGGTGCAGAAGCGGTCAGGTAAGTCGATAAAGTTGAACTGGGCACTGGTCCACAACACTAGCTCTTCGCTCATCCGCGATAGGTGCATCAACAGGATGCTGGCAAAGCTGGTAAATTCAATCGCAAAGTCACGATCCGACACCGCATCCAGAGAATTCTCTGACGGTCGATCAAAGCCTAAAAGCTCCGCCGACACGTGGCGATCAATCGGGTAAGTGGTGCCAGCGAGGGCAGCCGCGCCCAGCGGCATTACATTAACGCGCTTGCGGCAATCCAGCAGGCGCTCGTGGTCCCGGGCCAACATCTCCTGCCAAGCCAACAGATGGTGGCCAAAGGTAACCGGTTGGGCGGTTTGTAAATGGGTAAAGCCCGGCATAATGGTTTCGGCTTCGCGATCAGCCAATTCGATCATGCCTTCGCGTAGTCGTTTTAACTCAACTTCAATAACGTCGATCTCATCGCGCATAAACAGTCGAATATCGGTGGCGACTTGGTCATTACGCGAACGCCCTGTATGAAGTTTTTTGCCGGTAATGCCGATTTTGTCGGTCAGCCTCGCTTCGATATTCATGTGCACATCTTCAAGCGGCACCGACCAATTAAACTCGCCGCGCTCGATCTCACCCTGAATTTCTGTCAGGCCTGTGATAATCGTATCGCGCTCGTCATCGGTCAGCACGCCCACCCGGGCCAGCATGGTGGCGTGGGCAATGGAGCCCTGGATGTCCTGGCGGGCCAGGCGCTGGTCGAAAGTAACAGACGCGGTAAAACGTGCGACAAAGGCATCGGTGGGCTCGCTAAAGCGACCGCCCCAAGACTGATTCGTAGCTTGGCTCATCGAAGGTATATCCTGCTGACAAAACAATGGAGTCGTGGCGGAAAGTGTACCAGAGTCGCCGGTCAGCAAGCAGTAAACACCGGGGGAGATGCCAAAAATGCGCAGAGGGCGTCTAACGGCATGGGGCGGGCAAAGTAATAGCCCTGAAAATAGTCACAGTGACGCTGCTTAAGGTAGGCAAACTGCTCTGACGTCTCTATCCCTTCGATCAACACCTCTAGCCCCATTTTGCCCGCCATGGCAACCACGCCATCGATAATAGCCGCGTCGTGGTGGTCAGTAATGACATCACGTACAAACGAACGGTCAATTTTGATTTTGTTGATAGGCAGGCGCTTTAAATAGCTCAGGCTAGAGAAACCAGTGCCAAAGTCATCTAAAGCAATATGAACCCCCAGCCCACGCAAATCCTGCAACGCTTGGATCGCCTGTTCGGCGCTATCCATCAACACGCCCTCAGTAATTTCAAACTCCAGCAGCGCGGGCGCTAGGCCACTATCAGACAGCACCTCCTCAATAGAGGCGACAAAACCTGGCCGTTGAAACTGCATGGGAGAAATATTGACAGCCATGGTTATCGGGCCAATCCCCATGGCGTTGAGTTGCCGGGCATCCTGGCAGGCAGTGGCTAACACCCAATCACTGATAGGAATAATCTGCCCGGTGTCCTCTGCAAGGCTAATGAAATTAGACGGCGGAATATTACCGCGCTCAGGGTGCTCCCAGCGGATCAGCGCCTCAACCCCCACCACGCGACCACTCGGGGCATGGATCTGTGGCTGGTAATGAAGTTCAAACTGATGTTGTTCAATGGCTTGCTGTAGCGCGCTGCGTAAGTTGACGCGTTCGCTCACCTTGCGATTTAAATCTTCGGTATACCAGTGATAGGTGTTGCGTCCGCGTCGTTTGGCCTTATACATCGCCAAATCCGCCTGTTGTATGAGCTGCTGGGGATCTTTCATGCTGCCATCGTTGCTGGCAATCCCGATACTCGCCGTGATGCGCAGCCCACTGCCGCGATACCAATAGGGCGGCGAAAGCCGCTGCAATACGCGCTCTACCACCTGCACCGCATCTTTCTCATGGGCTAGATCCGGTAGCAGCACCACAAATTCGTCGCTGCCAAAGCGCAACACGGTATCACAAGGGCGCAGCTCCTTTTCAAGACGCCTAGCGACCTCAACCAAGATAAAATCGCCCGCCTCATGGCCGAGCGTATCGTTAATCGGTTTGAAATCGTCCAGATCAATAAACAGTACCGCTATAAAGCGCTGATAACGACGCGCCAACGTACATCCTTGCTCCAAACATTGTCCAAGCATTGCCCGATTAGGCAGCCCGGTCAAGGCGTCGTGGTTGGCGTTATGAGTAAGCTGAGCCTGGTATTCGCGCTGCTCAGAGATATCATTTTGCACGCCGATAAAATGGGTCACTTGGCCGCTTTCATCGCGCACAGGAGAAATATACAAATCGTTCCAAAAAACACTGCCATCCCGCCGATAATTACGGATAACGACGTGCACTTCACGCTGTTGGGCAATGCCTACCCGTAATTGTTTGATGGTGGCGGGATCCGTGTCTTCGCCCTGCAAAAAGCGACAATTGCGCCCTAGCGCTTCGCTGCGGGAGTAGCCGGTAATTCGCTCAAAGGCGGCATTGACGTAGACCATCGGCAGATCACTACGCTGGGTATCGACAACTACCAGCCCATTCGTACTCGACTCGACGCTACGCTCCAGCAACTTCAGTTGATGCTCGGTCGCCTTACGCTCGCTTATATCGCGAAAGTAAACTGCAAGCCCCTCCGCCGAAGGGTAGGCATTTACTTCCAGCCACCTCTCTAGCCGAGGGTTAAATGCTTCAAAATGGACTGATTTTTGTTGACTGACAGCACGCTGATACTCCTCATCAAAGCGGCTGCCTTTGACACCAGGAAAGCTTTGCCAAAGGCGCTGCCCCAGCAGTTCTCCTCCGCAGCGCTTCAAGATGCGTTCCGCTTCAGGATTAACGTAGGTGAAGCACCAGTCAGTATCTAACGTAAAGAAACCGTCGGTAATACTGTCTAGTGTAATGGTGAGTCGATGTGCCAGCTTGGTTAGCTTTTCGCGCAGCTGTTTTTGCTCAGTAATATCTTGCGTTGAGCCCTGCACCTGTGTGATTTGCCCTTGCTCATCGCGTACAGCCTTACCAATAACACGGACCCATATGTGCTTACCTTGGTAAGTAATCACCTCTAGTTCTTCGTCAAAACTTACCCCCTGTTGGCAACAGGTATTAAAGACTTCCTGAATACGAGGCTGGGAGGAAGGCGCGTAAAACTCAATCGCTTGTTTAACAGTCGGTTGGAAACCGGCTGGCAAACCATGAATACGGCAAATTTCATCAGACCAATTAGGCAGCCCCACAGCCACATCGACATACCAGCCACCAATCAGCGCGGTTTCACCGACAATTTTAAATAACCGTTGGTTGCGCAGTAACTGCTCTTCATTGGCCTTACGGCGAGTGGCCACCCGAGCGATCACATAGATCACTCCATTCTTAAATGAAGCAGTCACCTCTAGCCAGTGTTGCTTGCCAGTTGCACTAAGCGCACGCACTTCGAACGAAATAGCCTTATCGCCTTGGTGCATACAACGCAACGCCTGCTCGATCACTGGATAATCGAGGGGGTGCACGATAACGCCACAGGCCCGACCAATTAATTTTTCGGATGGATAGCCTAGCAGCGTTTCAAAGGCTGGATTGACTTGCAGAAGCGTGCCTTCAATGTCGATGCAACAGAACAAGTCCTGTGAGAGCAGGAAGAACTGATCAAGCCGACTATGAGGTAGCACTGAAGTCATAGGGTTTCCTAAAAGGCGAAAAGACACGCAGCGTGAGAGCATAATTAACTTGGTTATTTTTACTGTGACGCTCGGTGCTTTATGATGACAAGTATCATAGTTTGACTCGCCGTGTCTGCGGTATAGGGAGAATAACGTGCTATCTATCACCAAACTGCGCATTGCTACGCGTAAAAGCCAACTGGCCATGTGGCAGGCTGAGTACGTTCGCGACCGCCTAATGGCGGAGCACAGCGGCCTTGAAGTCGAGCTTGTGGCACTTTCTACCAAGGGTGACAAAATTCTGGACACGCCGCTATCAAAAATTGGTGGCAAGGGGCTGTTTGTAAAAGAGCTGGAAGACGCCATGCTGGATGGCCGCGCCGATATTGCCGTCCACTCCATGAAGGATGTGCCGATGCACTTTCCTGAAGGATTGGGGTTGTCCGTTATTTTAGAGGGCGCCGACCCAACTGATGCTTTCGTGTCTAATCACTACGCTAGCATCGATGAGCTTCCGGAAGGGGCGCGTATTGGCACAGCAAGCCTACGCCGTGGCCTGCAAATTCGCGAAGCTCGCCCCGATCTGCAAATTCTTAATCTGCGCGGCAACGTACAAACGCGGTTAGGCAAATTAGACGCCGGCGAATTTGACGCTATTATTCTGGCCACTTCCGGCCTTAAGCGGTTGGGCTTGGATGAGCGGATTGCCCAGGCGCTACCGCCGGAAGTGTGTTTGCCCGCCTGTGGACAAGGCGCGCTAGGTATTGAGTGCCGCCTGCACGATCCTGAGCTTATTGCGCTTTTGGCCCCGCTTGATGACGCCGATACGGCCACGCGTGTGCGCGCCGAACGGGCCATGAACACGCGATTAGAGGGCGGCTGCCAAGTACCCATTGCGGGCTATGCGGTGCTGGATAGTAACAATGAAACTCTATGGTTACGTGGCTTAGTCGGCAATCCAGAAGGTACCGAAGTGCTGCGCGCTGAAGGCCGCGGCTCAATGCATGAGCCAGAAGCGTTGGGCATTCGCATTGCCGAAGAGCTACTCGACCAGGGTGCTGGGGATATTTTAGCTGAGGTTTACGGCCGCGAAATATGAGCCAACCGGTACTGATCTGCCGCCCAGGTGAACGCGGCGATGCACTAGCCGCTGCGCTAAGCGAGCGAGGCGAGAGCGTTGAATCACTCAATGTGATGCAGCTCGAAGCCTTGCCTGAAGATCCGGTTACGCGGCGTATTTGGCTAGATATTGATCAGTACCATAAGATAATAGTCATTAGCCCCTTCGCCGCCTTATGTTTAAGCGAGGCGTTGGACCGTTTCTGGCCCCAGCTACCAGTGGATATTGACTATTACAGCGTCGGCAGTGCCACCGCGAGTACGCTTTATAACCAGCTGGGCGTCCGTGTGCATGTGCCTTCGCCCACGGCGGGCGAAGATACCAGTGAAGCACTACTGGCGCTCGCATCGCTGCAGCAACTGAACCATCAGCGTGTTTTATTAGTAGCGGGAGAAGGTGGTCGCCCACTGCTCGCCGAAACGCTTGCCGAGCGGGGGGCAGAGGTGACACGTATTGCCGTGTACCGGCGCAGGTATCAACCCCTTGCCCCTGCTTTGCAGGCGCGCCTTTGCTCAGGGAATTACCGGGCGTTGATCGTCACCAGCAGCGAACTACTGGAACATCTGGCAAAATGGTGCAATCAGGCGGCTTTGAACCAACCGCTAATCGTTTCCAGTCGCCGTTTGGCTACACTGGCTGGCATACTGGGGTTTTGTGACCTCAAGGTGGCGTCGGGAGCAACGCCAGCTGCGTTGATAGCGGCGTTGGAGACCTGCGACCCACAGGATGCCGATGTCGATCAAGGAACTTACTAAAGGCTAGCGACAGATGAGCAAACAAGTAAACGATCAGGACGATGTACAACCGACGTCCGCCGATGCCTCTCAAGGTGTCCCTAATACGACCGACAAGGCAGCTTCCAAAACTGACGCGCCTGAGCCCAGTACGCCGACCTCACCACCGAGCTCAACGACGGCTGCGCAAAACAGTGCGAAAAATAACCGTTCGCGACGTCGTGGAAAGGGCTCGCCCACTGCGAGTTCAGCAGCGGCTACCAGCACGACCAAGCCAGTCGATACGACGTCTAGCAGCGCGAGCGAACCTGGCAAGCCTAAAGAGAGTGCCAGCAGCACGGCTTCACCTTCACCGAGCGCAGCTCAACCAAGCCCTTCTTCTTCAAGTGGGTCCACATCTAGCTCGCCCTCTTCAAGCGCCTCATCGTCAAAGCCGACCAGTGACAAAACATCGGCTGGCACCACGCCGCCCAACGGTAACAAAGGCAGCGGCTCCAACCAGAGCGGTGGTGGCAAAAACGGTGGCGGTAAAAGCAATGGCGGCAAAAGTGGCGGCCTCGCGCTTGCACTGGTAATCATCCTGGCGATTGCCTTGGCGTTTGTCGCTTGGCAAGGCTGGCAGCGCTTTGAGAACCAGCAACAGCGCCTCGACGAAGTAGCGCAGCAGGCTGAAGACAGCGCCTCGCAGCAAACGGTTAATGACCTAGAGTCACGCCTGGATAGCGGCGAAGCCGAGCGCGATGAAGCACTGCAGAGCGCGCTGAGTGATTTGCGCAGCGAATTTGAAAGTTACCGTAGCAATGTCGATGAAACCTTGGGGCAAGTGCTAGATCAGCTCTCTCAAGAGCAGGACACCGACGAGCGCGAATGGCTGCATGCCGAAGCCGCTTACCTGCTACGGTTAGCCAATCAGCGCCTGCAGTTTGAAGGCGATGTTGAAGGTGCGGCCGCACTTCTGCGCACTGCCGATGCCCGCCTGGCCGATGCTGACAACCCTGCGTTGACCCCCGTACGCGAAGCGATTGCCAATGAGTTAGCAGCGCTTGATGCTGTGGCCCAGGTTGACCGTACAGGGCTTTACTTAGCATTGAATGCTCAGCAAGAGCGTATTTCAGAACTTCGTCTCTCACAAGAAATCGAAGAGCACGCAGTTACCTCTGGTATAGAAGAGCCGCCTACCGGTACCTTCCAGCGCCAGTTGGCGCGCTTCGGTGAGGAGCTCAAAGACTTGGTGGTGGTGCGCCATCACGACGAAGCCCTGGAAGCATTGATTACCCCGGAGCAAGAATCTTACCTACGCCAAAGCCTGCGCTTAGTGCTGGAACAGTCGCAACTGGCACTGCTGAATGAAGAGCCAGAGCTGTACGAGGCGAGCATTGACCAAGCACTACAGTTACTGAACGACTACTACGACACCTCTCGCGAAGAGACACAAAGCGTTATCACGCGCCTTCAAGAACTACAGCAAGCCCAGGTAAAACCGGAACTGCCGGATATCAGCGGTTCTCAGCAGGAACTCGCTCGCTTTATTGAAAATCGCCATGAGACGCGCGACCAAAGCGGAGGTGATGCATGAGAAAGCTCGTTCTCCTCATCGTCGCCGGGCTTGCCGTTGGGGCCCTGTTTGGGCACCTGATGATGTCGGTGCCCGGCTATTGGCTGATCCGTGTAGGTGACACTTCCGTCCAAACCTCGTTTTGGTTTGGCCTGGTGCTGCTGTTTGCTGCGTTTATCGTGCTGCACTTTGTGCTGCGCCTACTCAGCGGCATTATTCGTCCTATGGGGCGCTTTCGTAGCTGGAACAGTCGTGCGCGTAACCGGCGCGCCATGCAGCGCACTCAGCGTGGCTTGTTAGCGTTGACGGAAGGGCGTTGGAAAAAAGCCGAAAAAACCTTGGTTAACGCTGCTGATGATTCCAGTACACCGCTGGTCAACTACCTCTCGGCAGCACTGGCCGCTCACTACCAAGGCCATCATGAGAAATCCCAAGAACATCTCAACCAAGCGCAGCTCACCACCGATGGCGCCGATACGGCCGTTGGCCTGATGCAAGCGCAAATGATGATTGAGCGTCAACAGCCGGAAGAAGCCCTAGCGATTCTTAACCGCCTGGATAAAAAACTCTCAAACCACCCGCAAGTGCTCAAGCTACTCAAGCAAGTGCATTTAAGTGTTAACGACTGGGAAGGCCTGCGGCGCTTAATTCCCCGGTTGGCGGCGCAAAAGCTAATCACGCAGCAAGAACGCGAGCAGTTGGAGTTTAAAGCCTACCGCGAGCTAATCGTGTTTGAAGCCCAAAACCCCACCAACATTGAGCGGGTGCGTGGGCTGTGGGCAGATATGCCCGACTACTTGCGTGGCAATACCGAATTGATCGTGCTTTACAGCGAAGGGCTGATTCAAGCCAACGAAGAGCCGATTGCCGAGCGACTGCTCAACCACTCGCTGGACCACCACTGGGACGCACGCTTGGTGAAACGCTATGGCTTGCTAAATGTGGACGCAGGCCGCCAACTGGCGAAAGCCGAGAAGTGGTTACAGGAGCGACCCAACGACCCTGAGCTGCTACTGGCATGCGGTCGTCTCTCGTTGCGAACCGGCCAGTGGGAAAAAGCCCAAGAGTATTTTGAAGCTAGCCAGCGTCAACGCCCCAGTGGGGTAGTCTGTGCTGAACTTGCCCGTCTTTATGCAAGCCTTGGCGAGCACAACAAAAGTCAGCTTTATTACCGCCACAGCGTAGAAATGCTGGCCAAGTCGCTACCTTCGCTGCCCCAACCAAGCGATGCCAGCGATAGTCAGAAGCCGGACGGCAAAACGGGTAAAACGCTCAAAAAACGCGCTTAAGATAACTGATCAAGAACTCTGCAAGCGTAGGAGACTGCGCAAAAGGTGCCTATACAGGCACCTTTTGCTTATTGGTCATTACTTGGCGAGTGGGGTTTCAGGCGGTTCTGTAGAGCGCTTTTCTACTGATGCGTTAGTCACTGCTTGAGATGGTAAGGCCGCAGTACAATGGCCACACCGTGTGGCTTTGATCGGCACGACCATTAAACAATACGGGCAAGGCTGCTCAGTAGGACTTGCTGGCGCCACCGCTTCTTCCCGCTTTAATCGGTTGATGGTGCGCACCAACAGGAACACCACAAACGCGACAATCGTAAAGCTGACAACTGCATTGATAAAAAGGCCCACATTAAGCGTTACCGCCCCTGCCGCTTGGGCATCCGCCAGCGTTGCATAAGGCCCAGCCACCGCGCCTTGGCGCAACACCAAAAACAAATTTGAAAAATCGACCCCGCCTACCAGCAGCCCAATTAGCGGATTCATTACATCCGCCACTAGGCTTTTTACAATGAGCGTGAAGGCTCCACCAATAATGATTCCCACCGCCATATCTACGACATTGCCTTTGACTGCGAACTCACGAAATTCCTGGAAAAACTTTGCCATTTTCAAACGTCCTAACGTTTCATTTTAGCCGACACCCAGAGCCACTTTATTCAATTAAGAGCATGAGTGACAGCGCGTTAGTCGGCAAGTAAGTGAAACAAAAAGCCCAAGCGTCGGCCTGGGCAAGGGGAGGATAAATGGGGGAAGGTTAGTCACTATTCCAGCGATTCATAGGGCAAGCCGACATAATTTTCGGCGATGGTCGTCATCCCTGCTTTAGAGCTAGTCACGTAGTCCAACTCGGCCAGCTGCATGCGGCTGTTGAAATCCTCTTCGTCGGAAAAATTGTGCAGCATAGAAGTCATCCACCAAGAGAACCGCTCGGCTTTCCAGATACGCTTCAGACACGTTTGCGAGTAGCGCTCGATCAAATCCGTGCGGCCTTCCTGATAAACCTTCATCATCAAACGGTAGAGCGTATTCACATCGCTGGCGGCTAGGTTAAGCCCTTTAGCGCCGGTGGGCGGCACGATATGCGCCGCATCGCCGACTAGAAACAGTCGCCCGTACTGCATCGGTTCGACGACAAAACTGCGTAGCGGCGCGATACTCTTCTCGATTGAAGGCCCAGTGACAAGCTTTGCGGCCACCTCGTCAGGCAGGCGGCGCTTGAGTTCTTCCCAAAAACGTTCGTCGGACCAGTTCTCAACTTTCTCGTCTAGCGGTACTTGGAGGTAGTAACGGCTGCGAGTAGCGGAACGCATACTGCAGAGACTGAAACCACGCTCGTGGCTTGCGTAAATCAGCTCGTCAGAGACCGGGGGCGTATCCGAGAGCATGCCCAGCCAGCCAAACGGGTAAACCTTTTCAAACTCTTTGATGCGGTCTTGAGGAATCGCCTGGCGGGAGACGCCATGATAGCCATCACACCCGGCGATGTAGTCGCAGTCGAGCCTGACCGCTTCACCATTGTGTTCAAAGGTGAGATAGGGGCTGTCACTCTCCAGGTCGTGGGGCTGGACGTTTTCCGCTTCATAAAGCGTGGTTGCACCAGCGGCTTCGCGCGCCTCCATTAGATCCCGCGTTACCTCGGTTTGGCCATATACCATGACTTTGCTGCCGCCGGTTAGCTCGTCCAGTGCGACTCGCACGCGACGGTTGTCGAAAACAAGCTCAAAACCGTCATGGGGCAAGCCCTCTTCATCCATACGCTGGTCAACACCCGCTTCGCGCAGCAAGTCCACCATACCCTGCTCAAGCACGCCGGCACGGATACGGCCCAATACATACTCACCGCTACGCCGCTCAACAATCACATTATCAATGCCTTGACGATGCAGTAGCTGCCCCAGCAGTAGGCCAGAAGGACCAGCACCAATAATCGCGACCTGTGTTTTCATAGGGGATGCCTCATCATTGTCATTATCCAAAACTTATGACTTGTATTTTTCAATGAAACACGCCGCATAATAAGGCATGATCTAGATCAATTATTGGACATTTAGCGGCTTATCACTCAACCTTAGTCGTATAGGAGATATAGGCGATGCCAGCCTCGTCGACAACGTCCGTTCCGGTATTTAAGCTCTATGGCGAGACGCAGCATTGGCCCACGCCCGACTTGCTCCACTGCGAATCTATCGCCGAACGCAGCCAGTTACATGACTGGCGCATCCGCCCGCATCGCCACGCCGATCTAGTGCATATTCTGTTTATTGCTCAAGGTAGCGTTGAGTTAGAGCTGGAGGGAACGAGCCACCAGCTTCAGAGCGCCAGCGCTATCGTTGTGCCCGCGATGACTATTCATGGCTTTATCTTTTCACCCAATGTGCAGGGGTACATTATTACCCTGGCCAAACCGCTGGCCGACCATTTACATGGGCTAATAGGTGAAAACAGTACGCTAAAAAAAGCCGACTTCTACCCGCTGCTACAGGCCAACCGGGCTGAGCGCATTGCCACCCTGGTAACTCAGATCGACCAGGAGTATCGCCAACCGGCTCCCGGACGGAACAGCCTACTCGAAGCACTTATTCAAGCCTTGGTGGTCGAGCTATCGCGCCTTTGTGCTTATACCGGCAGCACGGCAAAGCGCTACTGCCCTCGCCAAAGCAACAAAGGGCTGCAGCATTTAGAGCACTATCAAGCGCTGATTGAAACGCACTATCGCGAGCAGCCGAGTATTGAACGGTTAGCCGAACAGGTAGGGGTGAGTAGTGCACACTTGAATATGTTATGCCGTCAGTTGGCCGGGCGTAGCGCTCTTCAGTTGCTACATGAACGCCTGCTGCTGGAAGCCAAGCGCCAGCTCACCTATACCAATATGACCATTGGCCAAGTCTCTGACAGCTTAGGCTTCTCTGAACCGGCTTACTTCACGCGCTTTTTTAAACGTAATACAACGTTTTCCCCTCGCGACTTTCGGGTTCGTCAGTCGCAAGAGCATTCATAACGTTTAGAGCAAGAAAAAAGTGGAGAGCACGGGAAAGAGTATGAGAAGGGTTAAACGTAGTAAGTCAGACACCACAAAGGGCGTTACTCCTTTAAAAATCTCTCCCAGGCCAACGTGCGGTGCCATCGCTTTAATCACAAACACGTTCATTCCCACCGGCGGGGTCATTAGCCCCAGCTCAACGGTCAGTACGGTCAGAATACCGAACCAGACTGGATCAATGCCCATCGCCTGAATGATCGGGTACACCACCGGTACGGTGATCACCAGCATCGCGATGGAGTCCATAAACATGCCCAGCACAAAGTAGAGCGCCAGAATGCACAACACCACGACAATCGGCGTGAGATCCATGCCGTAGAGCAGGTCAGTGATGGAAAATGAAATGCGCGATACCGAGATGAAGTAACCCAGCGTTTCAGCCCCGACCAGCATAAAGAACACCACCGCGGAAAGCGCCAGCGTCTCTTGTACGCTGTGCCATAGCTGCGCACCACGCATGCCTTTCACCAGAGCGTAAAGTAGCGTGGCGAATGCCCCTACACTAGCCCCTTCCGTCGGTGTAAAGGCACCAAAATAGATACCTAAAATCATCACCAGGAAAACCCCAAAGAAGGGCACTAAGCCGGTCAGCGAGAGCAGCTTCTCTTTCCAGGCCGTGGGTTCGCCCGCTACTGCCAGGGAGGGACGTAAGTACATTACTACCGTAATAGTCAATGAATACATCACCAGCCCCAGCAGGCCGGGAATCAGCCCCGCCATGAACATATCGCCCACGGACTGTTCGGTAAGGATGGCGTAGATAAGTAGCGCAATACTGGGCGGAATCATAATGCCCAGCGTGCCGCCTGCGGCCAGTGCGCCGGTGGCTAAACCACGGTTATAGCCATAGCGCTCCATCTCCGGCAACGCTACCCGGGTCATGGTACTCGCCGTCGCTAACGAAGAGCCGGAGATAGCGGAGAAGATGCCGCAAGAGCCCACGGCCGCAATTGCCAGGCCGCCCTTCCAGCCCCCGCAAATAATACGGGTTGAATCAAACAGCTTACCGGCCATCCCCGAATGGGCTGCCAGTACGCCCATCAAGATAAACATGGGCACGGCGCTGAAACTGTAGTTGGAGAGTACTTCTACCGGTACCGTTTTTAACTGCGCAACGGCCGCGTCCCAGCTAATGATTTGCGCAAAGCCCACCACTCCCACGATCAACATCGTGAGGGCAACTGGCACACGCAGAATCATCAATACCAATAAAAGCCCTAGCCCGATGGCGCCAATTGCTTCACTCCCCATGCGATGCCTCCTCACCCACTGCATAAATAACGCCGAGCAAGGCGTGAATAAAACTACGTATTCCCAGTAGTAAGCTGAGCACCGCTGCCAACTGATAAATCGGCCCCAAGGGCAGCCGCAGGTCTTGAGTTATCTCACCGTGCCGACTGGCTGCTGCGGCCGAATCCAGCAAGCCCACAAATAAAATCAACCCCAGCGCCATAAAGCCGAGGAAAAAGAGCCCTTGCAGGCGATTTTTTATCGCTTGCGGCAAACCGTGAGAGAACGCCTCTACCACCACTTGGCTTTTCTCCACATTAGCGGCCATGGCGGCCAATAGCGCAAACAGCATCAAATAGCTGACCAGCTCTACGCTGCCAGAAACGCGCAGCGCAATCGCACCTTCCGTTACACGCGATAGATAACGCGTACTGACATCGGCAATGGTCACCGCCAATAGCCCGATCAGGGCGACACCCGCCACCAAACGACAAATGAGGGCCAGCCAGTGGCTGGCCCTATAGAGAGTAGACTTCATAAAACCTTACCCCTATTGGGTACCACAAGACTCACTGGCGGCCAGTGCTGCTTGATATACATCTCGAGCCTGATCCAAACCGCGCTCTTCGAGCTGTGTGAGGTAGTTTTCAATACCGGTTTCGAGCGGCTCTTGCCAGTCAGGATGGTCTAGCGGGTTTTCAATTTCGCGAATGGTATGGCCAGCATCGACTGCCTCTTGCTTGCCTTCCACATCAAGCCGATCAAACACCGCACCGGCGTTTTCAGCCCATTTCATGCCTGAGTTATTATCGATCACCGCCTGCTGCTCTGGGGATAGGCCGTCATAGGTGCGCTGGTTCATCGTCGCAACGAAGATCAGCGTGTAGAACGGCACTTCGGTGTGGTAATTGACGAGTTCGTTAATGCGGAACCCTTTTAGGCCTTCCCAAGGGAAGCTCAGGCCTTCAATAACACCGCGCTGCATGGAGGTATAGATATCCGGTGCTGGCATACCTACCGGGATCGCGCCCATGTTTTCCAGCATTTCACCTGCCACAGCAGTGGGACGACGGATACGCATCCCTTCCAGATCGGCAGGTGTTTGCACGTCAGTATCGATGGTATGAATTCCACCAGGGCCGGTGGTAAACATAAACAGCGGGCGGGTATCTTCGTATTCGCTATCCAAATGGCCATCGTCGTAGAGCGTCTGTAGTACGCAAGCACCTTGCGTTGCCGTGCTCGCTATCCCAGGTAGTTCAACGATTTGGGAGAGAGGGAAACGGCCAGCCGTATAACCCTGTGCCGTGGCGCCAATATCGGCAATACCGTTGGCAGCGGCTTCATAAATGGAATCCGGTTTGGCTAAGGTACCGGCGGGAAACATTTGAACCGTCAGATCGCCATTGGATTCTTCTTCAATGGTATCGGCCCACGCCTGTAAAACATCTTGGTTCACGCCTGAAGGGCCAGGCCAAAAGTGAGCCATCCGCAGCGTGGTCTCTGCCTGCGCCGAACTAACGGCAAGGCCAGCAATCGCTGCTGCCAACACACACCGAGATAGGGAAATTTTCATGGAAGCCTCCAGGATTTTTTTGGATTATTATGTGTTCGTATAGCGAATACTAGTTCGCTTATTTCCTCAACCATAATTCACTATGCCCAATAGGGGTAATCGACATTGGTCTATACTGCGCCAAGTGCCATATTTATCAGCATTATAAATGCTAACCAGTAAGCAAAAAGCCGCCTTCGAAAATGCGAAGACGGCTTACTGACAAGAGCAAATACTGGCTACATTGTCTGCTCGGTATACTTCTCTACCAATCGGGTCGCCTCATCATAGAGCAGTTGACCATCAAAGCCTCGGTTACCCATGTCGTCAATCCATTGAGCCGTGGCCGTCTCGGCAGCCGCTTGCCAGGGCGCCTGTGCGTCTTGAGCGATGTAGAACATTTCACCCTCACCACTCGCTTCAATAGCTTCAATCGCCTTCTCTTCCGCTTGATCCATGACCTGACCGATACGCTGCGCTTCTTGAAGCCCGGCATTATCGTCAATTACCTGTTTTAGTTCCGGCGAAAGTGCATCATAGCTAGCTTGGTTTAAGCCCAGCACCATCATCGCCGTGTATAACCCCTGTTCGCCCTCGAAAAAGGTGTGGTTCTGAGCAACATCCAGCACGCCCAATGCCGCCGCGCTTTCAAAGGGCAGGGTCAGGCCGTCGATCACCCCGCGCGAAATTGCTTCAGGAATTTGTGGCATCGGCATGCCCACCGCTTGAGCACCCAGAAGCCCCAGATAGCGATTCATGGTTTTCGAGGGTGCGCGCATGGCTAATCCTTTTAGATCATCAGCACTCTCTATAGATACATCTCTGGTATGGATCTTGCCCGGTGTATGCGCAAACACGGCGATGGGATAAACGCCCTCGAAGGCGTCTTGCATGTGCGTTGTCGCAAATTCATGAGCGGCCATACTGGTCGCCTCTCCCGTTGTGGGCAGGAAGGGCTGGTCGAATGCCTCGGACTCCGGGAAGCGATTAGGCGTATAGCTGAGCAACGTCCAGGCAATATCCACCACCCCGTCCTTGGCCTGATCATAGAGCGATGGGGCTGAACCCCCCAGTTGCATGGCAGGGAATATTTCCACCTTGATAGCCCCCTCGGACTGCTCTTCTATACGCTTAGCCCAAGGTTCCAGATACTCGGTCTGGACTGGCGTGGCAGGAGCAGCAAAGTGGTGCAAGCGCAGGGTCACAGGGTCTTGGGCGTAGCCACTAGCGCTGAGGAGTATGCCGCTTAACAACGCGAGGCTGGCGAATGTGGGTTTTATTGTCATTGTAATGAACTCCTTTATTTTCGTCGCTTTCTTGCAAGACATATTGCTTGCGCTTATTTAAATAGGGTAATGGCGCGGGCCAAGTTGCATGGTCATCCAGCGCAGATCAGTGAACTCCTCAATCCCGGCCTTACCGCCAAAGCGCCCATAGCCGCTCGATTTAACGCCGCCAAAGGGCATCTGCGGCTCATCGTGGACGGTGGGGGCGTTGATGTGGCAAATACCCGACTCAATGCGTTGAGCAAACTGCATCGCCCGGGCAGTGTCGCGGCTGAACACAGCAGCCGAAAGACCATATTCGCTATCATTCGCCACGCGCAGGGCTTCCTCTTCATCCTTGACGCGCATCATCGCGACTACCGGGCCAAACGACTCTTCGCCATAGAGGCGCATAGACTTGGTAACCCCATCGACCACGGTGGGCTGCATAATCACGCCTTCGGCCTTACCGCCACAGGCTAAACGAGCGCCATGCTGTTGAGCGTCGTCCAACAGGGCGTTGAGTTTCTCCCCCGATTCGCGGTTGATCAGCGTACCCAGCACGTTACCTTCACCTCGGGGATCGCCAGCGCGCAGCGTTTCCGCTTTGCGAGCCAGTTTTTCGACGAAGGCATCAGCGACTGCATCCACCACGATTAGCCGCTCGGTGGACATACAGATCTGGCCCTGATTGAAGAAGGCACCAAAGGCAGCGGCCTCAACGGCAGCATCCAGGTCGGCATCTTCAAGCACTACAAAAGGCGCCTTTCCGCCCAGTTCCAGCAAGACCGGCTTAAGATGGCGCGCCGCTTTTTCGGCAATAATGCGCCCCACCTGCGTGGAGCCAGTGAAGTTGATACGCCGCACGGCTTGATGCTCAATCAACGCCTCGACGACCTCGGCGGCCTGTGGCGGCGCATTGGTCACCACATTAACGATGCCATCGCCCAGGCCCGCCTCGATCAGTACCTCCCCAATTAGGTGATGCGTCGCGGGACACTGTTCAGAGGCCTTAAGAATCACCGTGTTGCCACACGCCAGCGGCGTCGCAATAGCACGCGTACCCAGAATAATAGGGGCGTTCCAGGGCGCAATCCCCACCACCACGCCGCAGGGTACCCGCACGCCCATCGCCAAACTTCCAGGCACGTTGGAGGGTATGACCTCCCCGCCTACCTGCGTAGTCAGCGACGCCGCCTCGCGTAGGATGCTAGCGGCGACCATGACGTTAAAGCCTGCCCAACCTGGCGTAGCGCCGGTTTCGTCCACCATGCGTTCGATAAAATCGGTCTGGCGCGCCTCCATCATCTCTGCCGCCTTGAGCAGCTTGGCGCGCTTTTCGCCAGGGCCCGTCGCTGACCAGGCGGGAAACGCTTTCTCAGCCGCCTCAACCGCCCGGACCGCATCGTCAGCGGATGCCGCCGCAGCCTGGGTGACGACATCACCGGTAAGAGGGTTGGCCCGAGTAAAGGTCGCGTCTTGATGAGCGGCACAGCGCTCACTGCCGATTAACAGATTAATATCCATGACTGACTCTCGTTCAAAGATTGGCGATTTTTGTTAGGCAGCGCTTATCGCTGGTAACTCTCCAGCCCTGGTTTGATGCTCTTGTCATCGAGGAACTGTTTGAGCCCCTGCGCCCGGCCCTGCTCAGGGTCAAGCTGCTGCGCCTGATCGAGCTTGGCGTAGAGGTACTCCTCGTTCTGCTCCCAGGTCAGTTCGCGGCACATTTTGAAGCCGATCTTGGCGGCACGCAGCACAACGGGGTTCTTATCACGCAACGTAGCGGCCAGCTCGCGGGTGGCTTCGCGTAATTCAGTTAATGGCACACTTCTGTTAACCAGCCCCATTTTAGCTGCCTGGGGGCCGGTAAAGGTTTCCCCGGTCATGATGTAATAGAGCGCTTCACGGTGGCCCACGGTATCCGCCATGGCTTTGCTCACCAGGTTGCCGGGAGGAATACCCCAGTTGATTTCGGAAAGGCCGAATACCGACTCATCAGCGGCAATCGCCAAATCGCAGGCCACCAGCGGCGAGAAGGCCCCGCCAAAGCACCAGCCATTGACCATGGCGATGGTGGGCTTGGCATAGTGGCGCAGTAGCTTCCACTGCCAGGTAGAGGCATCGCGGCGCACTTTGACCTGAACAATCTCAGGGCTGGCGTCGATCTCGCGGAAGTACTCTTTAAGATCCATACCGGCTGAAAAGGATTCACCCTCGCCGGTCAACACCAGTACGTGAGCCTCTTGATCCAGCTCGATGGTTTCCAGCACATCGATCATTTCACGGTTGAGCGTCGGGCTCATGGCGTTGCGCTTTTCAGGGCGGTTCAACGTCACCCATGCAATACCCTCTTCGACGTTAACTTTCACGGTTTGCCAGCGATCTTGGTAGTTACTCATCTCTTACTCCTTGGGTGTTATCAAACGATTTATAACGTTACTTATCAAAAACGACTGTTTAACAATCTGTTCAGCGCTGAACTTTTCGATTAGCTATCTCCTCGCCATCAAGGTGGGCGTTAACCTTCGCTGGCTCGCGTCTTGGGACATGTCCAACCCCCTTGGTCAATTGATTAAGTAAACGAAGCCAAGCGAGATGGCGGGGAAAAGCACCAGCAAAATAATGCGAATAAGATCGGCCGCTAAAAAAGGCAGGATGCCTTTAAAGGTCTCCGTTAAGGGAATGCGCGGCGCCATGGAGTGGATAATGAAAATGTTCAGCCCCACCGGCGGGGTGATCATGCCAACCTCGACGACCACCAGCGCTAAGATGCCGAACCATATCGCCACATCCGTTGCGGGCATGCCGAAGTCCATCCCCGTGACGATAGGCAGGAAGATGGGCACGGTGAGCAGGATCATCGAGAGGCTGTCCATAAAGCAGCCAAGCACTAAGTAGCAGAACAGAATGCCGGCCAGAACCACCCAGGGGCTGATCTCGAGCCCCACTATCCAACCGGCAGTCATTTGCGGAAGCTGGGTCAGGGCAAGAAAGCTATTGAAGACACTGGCGCCCAGTACAATGAAGAAGATCATTGCCGAGGTCACCGCGGTCTCAAGTACACAGTCCCGCAGGCCGTTCCAACGCAGCCCGCCTTTTGTTATTGCCAGAGCACCGGTGGCAACCGCACCGACGGCGGCCGCTTCGGTAGGGGTAAAAATGCCGGAATAGATGCCTCCAATCACGACGATAAAGATCGCTGCGCCTGGCCATACCTCCAGCAGTGAGCGCCAACGCTCGCCGCGAGATGCTTTTGCCTTACTCGGCGCACTGTCAGGAAAAAATCGCACGTAAAGCGAGATAGCCAACATGTAACTAATTACCGCTAACAAGCCCGGCACCAAGGCGGCGGCAAACATTTCGTTAATGTTCTGTTCGGCGAGGATGGCATAGATAACCAGCACCACAGAGGGGGGAATCAAAATACCCAGGGTGCCGCCTGCAGCCAAGGCACCGGTTGCCAGGCTGCCGCGATACCCTTGACGCTCCATTTCAGGTAGCGCTACTTGGGTCATGGTCGCGGCGGTCGCCAGCGAAGATCCGCAAATGGCCCCAAAAGCACCACAGGCGCCAATCGTGGACATCGCCAGCCCACCGCGACGGTGACCCAACCAGTCGTTGGCCGCCTGAAACATGGCTCGGGAGAGACCCGCTCTCGCCGCAAACTGCCCCATGAGCAGGAAAAGCGGAATGATGGATAGCGTATGGCTAGAGAAGTGTTCGTAAGGGAGCGTCTTTAAGCCATTTAAAATGCCCATCGGGCCAGTAATCAGCACCATCCCTACGGCACCAACAACCAGCATGGCCAAGCCGATGGGAATACGCGTCGCCATCATGAATAGCAGAACCACAAAGCCGCCAGCGCCCAAAGTGAGTGGTGTCATCACAGGTCTCCTTGGGTGGAGCTTTCTTGAACTTGAGCCGAGCTGCTTTGAGTCGGACTATTTTGTTTAGAATCTGGCTGTTGCGGATCGTAAGTAAACGCATCGCAGGTGCGATACAGGCAGACAAGCGTCAACAGCGCGAAACCCACCAGGCCGCCGACATACCCCCACCAGAGCGGTATATCCAGCAGCATGCTGGTTTCCATATAGCGATGTTTATCAAGCAAGCCGTGATAGAGGCGCCAGGTGATTAACCCAGCGACCACCAAAAAAAGCGTTTCGGCGACAACGGCGAGCAGGCGTTGAACCATGGCCGGCGCGTGCATGACCAGTAGATCCACCGTGACATGCCCGCCGCGAAGATGGCAGTAAGGTAAAAACAGAAAAACGGCAATGGCAGTGCCCATTTCCACCAGCTCATAATCGCCAGTGATGGGGCTCACCCATGCTAGCATCGCCATATCGCTTAATACTGGCGCGCTGGCTACCCACCGGCCAACAATACTGATAACCGTGATGATAGCGAGTGCTGCGATCAATAATCCGCCGCTTATCGCGGCAACCCTACAGGGTATCTCAAGGCTACGGCGCATCAATGTAGTGCCGATGGTCGGTGCCGTCGCTAAGCTGCTCATCGTTTAGTCTCTTGTTTTTGGAATTCGCTGTATGGCTGAAACCAACCTTGCGCTATACATCGCGAGACCGTCACAACCAAACTAGTTACTTAATATAAGTAATTCTCTTTGAGAAAGCATGCAAGCGTTGCCGACAAAAATACGCCTAAAGTTTTATTCCTCGCTGGTTTCTGCTGCGTATATTTTCACTAATAGAGATAGCAGCTGGCGCCGCTCAATCTCACTAAGTGTTTGTGTTGCATTGATATCGCTCTGCTCAGCCAGCTGTTTTAGCTGTTCGGTTAAGGCTTCACCTTTTTTGCTAAGAAAAATCCCATGGGAGCGCTTATCTCGCTTACATCGCACCCGCAAAGCCAGCCCTCTTTCCTCTAGATTATTAATTAGGCTAACGATTCTAGGCGGATCAATGTCCAATATTTTAGCTAAATTGGTTTGAGTAATACCCGGATAGCCCTCAATCACCACGAGCGAAGAGAACTGGGCAGGGCGTATCTCATGCTCCTGCATGGCCTCATTAAAATGTTTAAAAACAGCCAGCTGTGCTCTTCGCAAGGCGTAACCAAGGCGATTTTCAAGCACCAGACCGGCGACAGAAGTCGGCTCTTTTTCATCGGGCTCCACTTGCTGAACAGACGTGCTCTTTTTAGATATGGCCATGCGTTAATTCCTGTCTCATTTAAATAATTACAACTATGGTCTTAAATCAGCATCCTAGCCAATCATCTAGTTAACAACTATAACTATATTCTCCAAGATGACAGCACACAACAAATCCAAGATTTTTTGCTATGGAGCTATTCATGTCCCTCCCCCCTCCGCTGACTGACACCTTACAAGAGTTCCGACTAAACGGAGGCGATGTCCCCTCTTATCCACACAGCATTACCCAGCGCCTTGCCCATTGGGCAAACAAAAAACCCCTGAATACCTTTTTGGCCGAGCGCGAAAAGGGCCAGCACAGGTGGCGAACGCTAACCTTTGGTGAAGCAATGCCACAAGTGATCCGCCTGGCACAAGCACTGATTGATCATGGTCTGTCGACAGAGCGACCGCTGATGGTGCTGTCGGGAAATAGCATCGAACATGCTCTGCTTGCCTGTGCCGCCATGCATGTGGGTATTCCTTATGTGCCGGTGTCGCCCTCTTACGCCCTGCTATCAGAAGATTTCGTTAAGCTGCGGCATGTGGTGGAACTGGTGACCCCGGGGATGCTATTTGTCGATGAGGAGGCACGCTTTAAACGGGCACTGACGGCCGTTTGCGATGATGGCGTCACCTGTGTAGCCAAGGTGCCAACTCTGCGAGCCCTGACCTTTGATTCCCTCGCCGGGACGCCAGCGACTGTCGCGGTGGAGAGTGCCCACGCCCGCGTAACGCCTGACACTATCGCCAAACTACTGTTTACCTCAGGGTCGACGGGCATGCCCAAAGCGGTGATCAATACCCACCGTATGCTGTGTAGCAATCAAGCCATGCTAGCGAGACGACTGAGCTTTCTAGAGCAGCACACCCCGGTGTTAGTCGACTGGCTGCCCTGGCACCACACATTCGGCGGCAATACGATTTTGGGGATGGCAATACACAACGGAGGGTCGCTATATATTGACGATGGAAACCCCACCGCGCAGGGGGTTCAGCGAACCATCGAGAACTTGCGCGAAGTTTCGCCCACGTTTTACTGCAATGTCCCCAAGGGGTTCGAAGCGCTGGTCGAGCACCTGCGCACCGATGACTCCCTGCGCGAGGCCTTTTTCCGCGATCTGAAAATGCTGCACTTCGGAGGCGCCGTGCTACCCGCCCATGTGCGCACCGCTCTCGAAGCGTTAGGTAAGCAGACGTGCGGAGCCGCCGTTCCCATGTTGACGGGGCTTGGATCCACCGAAGCATGCCTAGCTTTTTGCACCGAAGAGCCCAGCGACATACCGGGCTTGATCGGAAAGCCCGTGCCAGGCATGAAGCTGAAGCTAGTGGCGACGGACGATAAGTGGGAGGCGCGCCTTAAGGGCCTCAACATCACACCAGGTTACTGGCGCGATACACAGCGAACCAGTGAGGCGTTTGACCACGAAGGTTACTACTGTACCGGGGATGCTATGCGCCTAATTGACCCCGACCGCCCCGAGCGTGGGTTAATCTTTGACGGCCGACTAAGCGAGAACTTCAAACTGGTGACCGGCACCTGGGTCAATGTGGGCACCCTGCGCCTACACCTTGTGGAACACTTCGCCCCGCTGGTACAGGACATCGTGGTGGTCGGCGAAGGGCGCGACTACCTGACGGGCATCGTCGTGTTGAACCTTCCCGCCTGTGAGCAGCAACTTGGCAAAGTGGGTCCCCCTCTCGACGCTCTGTCCACAGACGCCAACCTGCATCAGTGGTTCGCCCAGCGCCTGGCAACCCACTGCCGCGGCCAATCAAGCTCCATGCGGCTAGAGCGCCTGCTACTGCTCAACCAACCGCTCTCCGTTGACCGTGGCGAATTGACCGACAAAGGCTCGGTGAACCAACGGCTTGTGCGCGAACGCTACTCGGATCTCGTGGCATGCCTATACGCTGAGCCACCCCAGGATCCACGCACCATCCTCCCCTCGACTAACTCAGTGTCTTAATAGCGGGACTTTTTTAACATCAATACGGCAGCCATCACCACTAGAGCGCATGGGCAGCCCTATGCCGCTCGCTACGCTATTTGAGGAGAATAACTATGACACGCGGGCACTACATGGCATTTGAGGACACCCATTTAGTTGCCGCTGTACGCACACCGTTCACCGACCTGAACGGTGCGCTGGGTGCGATCTCGCCCACTGACCTGGGCATCAAGGTCGCCAAGGAAGTGCTCAACGTGAGCGGTGTGGCACCGGCAGACGTTGATTCAGTGATCGCTGGTTCTGTGGCCCAAGCGAGTTTCGATGCCTATTTACTCCCTCGTCATATTGGGCTGTACGCCGGCGTACCCCAGCAGGTGCCTGCGCTGCACGCGCAGCGCGTCTGCGGCACCGGCTTTGAACTGTTAAAGCAAGCAGCAGAACAGATTGCGCTAGGACAAGCCAAATGCGTGCTGTGCGTCGGCACGGAATCCATGTCCCGCAATCCGATTGCAGCCTACACGCATCGCGGCGGATTCGGGCTTGGCGCACCGGTGGCCTTCAAAGACTTCCTGTGGGAGGCGCTAATGGATCCGGCACCCAATGTATCGATGATTCAGACCGCCGAAACCTTAGCACAGCGCTACGGCATCACTCGCGAGCAGGTAGATGCCTACGCCGAGCGCAGCTTCTCCCTAGCGGTAGGAGCCCAAGCACACGGTGTCCTCTCTGCGGATATCATTGCGATTGAAAACGAAACCTTCGCCCTCGCCGGCTATAGCGATAGGCGCATTCAGCTACCGCGTAAAATCATCCGCATAGACCAAGATACCCATATTCGGCCTTCGCCTCGGCAGGTGTTGAGTCAATTATCGCCGGTATACGATGGGGGCCTCCAAACGGCAGGCAACAGCGCCGCCGTTGTCGACGGCGCTGCAGCGGCGCTGGTAATGGCAGGTTCGCACGCGGCCAGATCATCTCTTGCGCGCCTATGCGCCACGGCTGTGGTTGGCGTAGCGCCCGAGATCATGGGTATCGGGCCTGCCCCCGCCATTCGGCTGCTGCTGGAGAGTAGCGGCCTCACGCTCGATGATATCGACCGAATAGAAATCAATGAGGCTCAAGGGGCGCAGGTGCTCGCCGTCGCCCGCGAGTTGGATCTCGACCTAACTAAGCTCAACGTTCATGGCGGCGCTATCGCCATCGGTCACCCATTGGCCGCAACGGGCTTGCGGCTAGCAATGTCTTTGGCCCGACAACTCAAGCGTGATGGCCTGCGCTATGGCATAGCAGCAGCTTGCATTGGCGGCGGTCAAGGCATGGCCATTCTGCTTGAGCACTCAGCCGAATAAACCGCTCGTTCACGCCTTCAATCTACACTCTTCTGTGCACGTTTGAGGAAGTACTCTCTTCCATACGTGACCAAAAAAAGGCTGGCAAAGCGCCAGCCTAAAACGTGATCGAAACAACGCTAAAGCACTTACACAGTCACCTCACTCCAAAGCGCAGATCGTTAGAACTGGAAGGTGGCACTCGCTTGAAGGCGACTCGCATCATTGGAGACCCCATTCACCTGCTCAATATCCGCATGCTGGTACTCAAGACCTATCGCCATGCGCTCGGTAACATCCCAAATCACATTGGCAAACCCATAGTCGAGCGTTTCGAAATGTTCGCCATAGCCTGCGGGTAGGTCTTGCTCAAGGCGTGAAACGCCCACAGAGCTGAACCAGCTATCCGTCCAATGGTGATTAAGTGAGAGACCAAATGCCTGGGTTTCAATAGCTTCAAGATTATTACCCGTCACATAGACGTCAGGTGCGTTACGGTGACCTACGTTGCCAGGATTACCCATGTAGTTACCGATACCCTCACCGTATGTGGCACTGCCTCGCAAGCTGGTTGAGGCATTAAATGGCAAATTAAACTGCGCCTGCACCCCGTAACCAGTGACCTCGTCATCAATGGTATTGGTGATGTTATTAGTCGAAAGTTGACGCGCTATCCCCGATAGCGCAAATAAACGCTTATATTCGTAGCGTAGCGTCAAATCTGGAAGCTGACTCTCCCCATCGGCTACTGAAGCATCATCGCGAGCAATAACCGTCGTGGGGTTTTCCAATGCAACCGAGAAGCTACCTTCGCCAACAGGCTGCGTGTAGCGCAACTGGGCCTGCCGCTCGAAGGCATAGCCCTTGGGATCCCCTAGTGCCAGGGTGCGTGTTCCGCCCACGAAGCTCATAAAATTTGACCACGTTTGCCCGGCGAGAAAACCGTTCAGCTCGCCATACGCATGGCGTAGCCCGAACTTACCGTCAGGAACAAAATGCCCTTCGAAATAAGTGGTTAAACGCCCATAGTCAGTGGCTGTGTGGGTACGGAAATTCAGGCGGGACTCATAGGCCGTAAAGCTAGTTCGACCATCGGTTCTATTGCCTGGGTTCATAACGGCGTAAGGATCAGTTGATGTTCCAAGGTCATAGTCGAAATCGTAAAACGCATCGAGCTTAACGTATCCGCCAAAGGCAATATCTGTTTTGGTGCCTGGAATGTTAATCGTTGATCGATGATTCCATGGTGGGCCTACACGGCTTGGCTCACCGGTAACGACAGGTTGTCCGGCTTCTACAACATCAAACGCATGGGCCTGGGCAGCAAGCGCACAAGGAGCGAGAAGGGCGCATGCAACAAAGTGGTTAATTTTCATTGTTTGTCTCTGCTTTTGGTCGTAGTGGTTAGTTGTAGTTGTAGTTGTAGTTGTTCTCAATGCGAACTCTGATCCGCACTACGTACCAAAGCTGCAAAAAAAACCTCCATCTGTCAATTACAATGGAGGCCATGCATCTTTTGAATTTAGTAACTCTTTGAATAAAAATGATTTTATATAATTAATACTTTGGTTTAATTACACTCTATAACTAAATTATCAGGTGTTTTTATTCAGAATCGGCCAGCAGCTCAGGGTACCGCAGCCCAATCAGCGCATGCTCACGCATCAGCATTTCGGCCCTGGCCCCCTCCCCCCTCTTAAGTGACTGAAATATAAGCTCATGATGAAACTGAGCTAACTGCAATTTTTTAAATTCACGCTCTAAGTCATCGTCATCAATAATGATTGAATCGGCGGCAGCAAAGGGAAGGTGATTATTTCTTGCAATGGCATCTGCTACAACGCCGCTGCCGATAGAGTCAATGATAATACTGTGAAAATGTGCATTAAGTTCACTCCATTGATTAATATCTGATTCCAAAAGGTATCCTTTGGCGATTAGCATCTTTCCTTTTTGGATCCAAAAATTCAATTTCTTATCGACCTCGGGTGGTAGGCCTTGCTCAGCCAGCCGCCGAGCGGCCAGCCCTTCCAATACCCCGCGAACCTCAACCGCACAGTGCACATCTACCTGGGTAAATTCCCGCACCATGAACCCGCGCTTGCCCGCCTGCTGTAGCAACCCCTCCTGCTCCAACGTGCGAAAAGCAAGCCTTACAGGTGTTCTCGAAACACCCAGCTGCTCCGCAACTGCGACTTCACCAAGGCGCTCCCCAGGTGAATAAGCCTCCTCACTGATTAATTTACGCAGCCGACTGACGACACTTTTATCGTTGCTACTCATTTATTTTTTCTCTCATATCAACACTGTGTTGCTCTTCATTGGCGAGCTCTACGAAAGTATAGGTTGACTGCAAAAACCTTCCCAGTCTTTACTTTGGATCCAATAAGCATAATTACAACACTAAACCAAAAAGGAGTTTACCGTGACTCAACAAGCCCCCTTTCCTTTAAATACTTGGTACGTCGCCTGCACCCCAGAAGAGCTTACAGAGAAACCGCTTGGGCGAACTATTTGCAATAAGCAACTAGTTTTCTTCCGTGGTGACGAAAACCGCGTGGCCGCAGTCGAGGATTTTTGCCCTCACCGTGGCGCCCCGCTTTCCCTGGGATTTGTGCGTGATGGCAAGCTGGTTTGCGGCTACCATGGCCTTGAAATGAACTGCAGCGGCAAATGCGACAGCATGCCCGGCCAGCGGGTTCGAGGCTTTCCAAGCAATCGTGCCTACCCCGTTGAAGAACGCCACGGCTTTATCTGGATCTGGCCCGGCGATCCCGAGAAAGCTGACGCCGATTTAATCCCCGAGCTGCAATGGGCCAACAACCCGGACTGGGCGTATGGCGGCGGTCTCTACCATATTCAGTGTGAATATCGGCTGATGATCGACAACCTTATGGATCTTACCCATGAGACCTATGTTCACGCCTCCAGCATCGGCCAGCCGGAGATAGAGGAAGCCGCACCGGAAACGACGGTTAATGGCAGCGAAGTAATCACCAGCCGCGAGATGGAGAATATACCCGCGCCGCCTTTCTGGCAGGCCGCTCTAAGGGGTAACGGGCTCGCTGATGACGTGCCCGTCGACCGCTGGCAAATTTGCCGCTTTACCCCCCCCAGCCATGTCTTAATCGAAGTCGGCGTCGCCCACGCAGGCAATGGTGGAGCAAACGCACCGGCAGATGTCAGAGCCTCAAGTATAGTAGTCGACTTTATCACTCCTGAGAGCGACACCTCTATCTGGTACTTCTGGGGCATGGCCCGCAACTTCAAGCCAGAAGATCAGGCGCTCACCGACAAGATCCGCGAGGGCCAGGGCAAGATCTTCGAAGAAGATCTTGAGATGCTCGAGGCACAGCAGCGCAACCTACTTCGCTACCCCGACCGCCAACTGCTGAAGCTCAATATCGACGGCGGCGGCGTTCAGGCGCGCCGTATCATTGACCGCATTCTGACAGAAGAGCTGGCAGAGGAGCAGGCAACACAAGCGAAGGAGACGCCAGCATGAGCCACCCTGCTCTATCGCTCGTCGTTGAAGTCAAAGCGCGCCATGAGGAGGCACTTGGCATCGCCACCTTTGAGCTTGCTGATCCTCATGGCCGTCCGCTTCCCCCCTTTAGCGCCGGCGCCCACATTGATGTGCAGGTGAAAGAGGGGGTAATCCGGCAATACTCGCTGTGCAACCACTCTGAAGAGCGGGATCGCTATTTGATCGGCGTGTTGCGTGATGAGGCCTCCAGAGGAGGCTCCATCGCCATGCACGATGAAATTAAAGTGGGCAACCTGCTACTCATCAGCGCCCCCAAAAATCACTTCCCGCTTAAACCAGCAAAGCGCACTTACCTGCTGGCAGGCGGGATTGGCATCACTCCGCTGCTGTGTATGGCGGAGCGATTAGCGCGCACCGATGCGGATTTCGAGCTGCACTACTGTGCGCGCTCCGCCGAGCGCATGGCTTTTCGAGAACGTATCAACACATCAAGCTTTGCCGATAGAGCTCACTTTTACCTGGACGACGACAACGCCTCCCCAACCCTCGACCTGGAAAAACTGCTTAGTGAGCCGGAGGCTGATGCACAGGTCTACGTCTGCGGCCCTAGCGGATTTATTAACGCCGTCCTATCGACAGGCAAACAGTGTGGCTGGCCAGCCGACCAACTGCACACCGAGTACTTTGCAGGCGCGGAAACAGCCAGCGAAGACGACGGCAGTTTCGAGGTGCGCATCGCCAGCAGCGGCGCCGCCTTTACCGTGCCTGCCGACAAAACGGTTTACCAAGTGCTGGCTGAAAATGGTATCGACATCATGGTGTCCTGCGAGCAGGGAGTATGCGGCACCTGCCTAACCCGTGTGCTCGAAGGCGAACCCGACCACCGGGATTTATACCTGGATGACGATGAGCACGCGGCCAACGACCAGTTCACACCCTGCTGCTCCAGAGCCAAGAGCAAAACCCTTGTATTGGATCTTTAAATAATCATAAAAGCAGCCACAAGAACAACCACAAACGCAATTACAAAAACGTACCCCCGTTGACTAGCTATCAGGATAACGACAATGAAAAGATTACCCACCCACCTAGCCAAAGCGACCCTGTTTGGCGTGTTTGCCGTTTCATTCGTGGCCCCTGCCGTGGAAGCCAGTACCACGCTTCGGGTGGCGCACGTTTGGCCGGGTGGCTCTATGATAGACCGTGAGCTGTTTCAGACCTGGGCTGAAAGCGTCGAAGAGGCGTCAGATGGACAGCTGACAGTAGAAGTTTTCCCCAGCCAGACACTAGCGAAATCGGCTCAAACCTACGAAAGCGCTGTCAGCGGTATCGCCGATATTGGCGCCTCTGCCCAAGGTTATACAGCGGGCCGCTTTCCACTCACACAAGTCGTCGAGCTGCCGGGGGTGTCAGCAAGTGCCCGCCAAGGGGCCTGCATTCTCCAGTCGCTTTACGATCAAGGGCATTTTGAGCAGGAGTACGCCGATACACGCCCGCTGTTCTTGTTTACCACCGGCCCAGGTTACCTACATACCAAGAATCAGCTGATTGAAACCCCGGCTGATCTTGAGGGGCTTCGCCTACGCCGCCCTACGCCCGTGGTGGGTGATATGTTCGAACGCCTAGGCGCCCAAGCGGTGGGCATGCCAGCGCCGGATGTGTTTACCTCCATGCAGCGTGGTGTCGTCGACGGCCTCAGCTTCAACTGGGAAGGCATGAAGACCTTCCGGCTAAACGAACTGGCGCAGCACCATACTGAAGTCCCCCTGTATGACCTTTCGCTGTTCGCTACCATGAGCCAGCGCAGCTACGACAGTTTGCCAGCCGATTTGCAGCAGGTGATTGATGACCACAGCGGCTTAGAGTGGTCGCTTCGCGCGGCGGAGGTTTACGACGAGATGATACGCCAAGGGCGTGAAGAAGCCGTCGAGGCCGGGCATGAGATTGTCGTCATTGAAGACGCGCTGGAAGACCCTGAATGGGGCCCGGTGCTGCAGCAAACCATTGATGACTACTTGGAGGACATTGGCGGCTCTGCCAACGACATCTACAAAGCCGCGATGGATTTACAACAAAGCTGCGTGGCTTAGTTTAGGAAATAGAAGTAACTATCGCTATCGACATACTATAAAGGCAGCCAATTGGCTGCCTTTATAGCTGTATTAAAAACTCTGCCTAGATCAAAAATCAAAAAATACCGTCTCACCCTCGCCCTGCAGGCGAATATCCAAGCGATAACGCACCTGACCATCCACCTCTTCACGCTTGGCGATCAGCGTTTGGCGGCGTGCCGGTGATTCGATACGTGTGAGCACCGGGCACTGGGCGTTCGCTTCCGCTTCATCATCGAAGTAGAGCCGCGTTTGTAAGTGGATATTCACCCCACGGGCAAACAGCGTCAGGTTGATATGCGGCGCCATTGGTTGGCCACTGGGGTGCTTCACCGCGCCAGGCTTGATGGTCGTCAGCGACCACTCGCTGCCGTGATCAAACGTCGTCGCGGTGCGTCCGAAGCTATTGAACGGCTTGTTGAGATCGTAATCGGCCTGATAGTCACCGTTGGCATCGGCCTGCCATGCTTCTAGAAAGGCATCGCGTACTAAGTCGCCGTTGCCATCGATGACCGTTCCGACCACTTCGATAGGTTCACCCTCGGCGTCGGGCTTGGCCATCTCGTTCCAGATCTCTTCATCGCGCACCGGGTTGCCTGCCGCGGCAAGCGCCAGACCAATGTGCACGTAGGGGCCAGCAGTTTGCGAGGCGGTTTCACGCAGCATTAGCTCACTGGTCGGCTGGCTGTTGGGCTGAATAGAAGGCTGTTTCATGATGTCCCCTCGCCCTTATTGGTTTTCAAAGTAGGTTTGCAGCTCGCCGCGTACCACGATGTCAAACCGATAGGCCAAGCAGTCCATCGGTTTGCTGTTGGCCATATCCAACCGGCCGATCATGGTTTCAACGGCTTCAGGGTCTTTCAGCGTATGCACGATCGGGCATAGCGGAATCAGCGGGTCACCTTCAAAGTACATTTGGGTGATTAACCGGGAGGAGATGGAGGGCCCAGTCACTGAAACGTGGATATGCGCGGGCCGCCAGCTGTTCATGTCATTCGGCCACGGGTAAGGGCCGGGCTTGATCGTACGGAAACGATAAACACCTTGGTCATCGGTCAGGCAGCGCCCCACACCACCAAAGTTAGGATCTAGCGGCGCCAGATAGCTATCATTTTTGTGGCGGTAGCGGCCACCAGCATTCGCTTGCCACATCTCTACCAGCGTGTGCGGCACGGGCTTACCGAACTGGTCGACGACGCGGCCGAACATAATGATCCGTTCGCCCTGGGGCAGACCTTGAGAATGTCCCTGACTCGGATCTTGGCGGAAATTCATTAGCAGGTCGTTGTCGTGGGGCCCCATGCGCAGGTGGCTAAAATCCGGGCCGGTCAATTCAGAGACAGTCGGCTGCTGCATGCTCACCAGCGCTTGCTGGGGCGAGCGCGCTACCGAGGTTTTATAGCCCGGCGCAAAGGCAGGCGGATGCCAGTTGCGATCACGGGCTACAAAGCGTTTGTTATCGTGGGTCATCACCCTTACCTCTCATCCATTATTTTGACTTGCTACTCACCCCAACCCAACTCTTTGGCAAGGGCAAAGGCGTGATTGGCCGCCGGAACGCCACCGTAAATAGCAACGTGCATCAGCACCTGGCGCAACTCGACTTCAGTAAGGCCAATACGCTTGGCGGTTTTTAAGTGCAGCGTTAGCTCTTCACGGCCAAGCGCGGCGAGAATACCGGTGGTGATCATGCTGCGCTCACGCCGAGTTAAGTCGTCATTGCTCCACAGCTCACCCCAGGCCAGGCGGGTAATCATCTGCTGGAAGGGTGCATCCAGACTGTTGGCGTTGGCGGTCGAGCGCGCCACGTGATCCTCGCCCAGTACCTGCTTGCGGGTCTCAAGACCAGTGGCATATGCCACGCCGTGGTTAGCCACATCGCCCAGGTCCGTTGCCAGCACGGCGAGGAGCTTTTGCGCGAACAGCGCCGGGGCTTCTACCGCAGGCACGTGGCCGATGCCGTCAAAAATCTCCAGCGGTGCATCATCGATTTCCGCTGCCAGAGATTCCAGCGTGGCAGGCGGCGTGGCCATATCTTCACTGCCGCCGAACAGCTGCACCCTGACCTTATGAGGGACACTCTTACCGGAAAGTTTGCCGGTAAAGGTATCGCGGCCAAGCATTTCACACAGCTGAGCGTAGGACTCATCATCGCCACGGCCCATTTGCACGCACCATCCCGCTTTTAGCGCCGGGCTTGCCTCAAAGGCCTTGGGGGCAAACCAGCGCGGTACGATCTCTTCAGCCATGGCCGCCAAACCTTCCTGACGCACGCGGCCTGCGCGAGTGTTCCAGAGATCCGGGGTGCCGATCACCGCGCCGGTATTGGTCAGCGTGGCAGAGAGCAAGCGTTCGCTATGCGCGGCAATCAACTGCTGGCCGACGACACCGCCAATGGAGGTACCGGCGAAGTGAAAGCGCTCAGCACCCGCCCGTTCCACTAATGCCAAGACCTCTGCTGCCAGATCAGCAGGAGTGATGCGCTCGCCGCCCACCGCTTGACTGGCACCGTGGCCGGGAAGATCCCAAGTCAGTACGCGATAGCGGGGAAGCAGTGCGGGAATCACGTCGTCCCATACCGCCTGAGTCATGCCCAGCGGGTGCGCCAGCACGATAAGTGGATTCACTACCGAGCCGAGCAGCCGGTAAGCCACGCTGCGACCGCTGATGGAATGAAAAGCCATGCTTGCCTCCGTTAAACGCGTTCGATCAGCGTGGCGATACCTTGCCCGACGCCGATACACATGGTGCACAGTGCATAGCGGCCCTGCTTGATCTCAAGCTCATGCATGGCGCTGGTAATGATGCGTGCACCCGACATGCCCAGCGGATGGCCGAGTGCGATAGCACCGCCATTGGGATTGACCCGCGAATCGTTGTCGTCGATACCCAGCTCGCGCAGGCAGGCCAGTGACTGGGCCGCGAAGGCTTCATTAAGTTCGATATGGTCAAGCTGATCGAGGCTCATGCCCAAGCGCTTTAAAAGCTTCTGGGTGGCCGGTACCGGGCCGATACCCATGATGCGTGGCTCCACCCCAGCGGTGGCCATGCCGTGAATGCGCGCCATGGGTGTCAGGTTATAGCGTTTCACCGCCGCTTCGCTGGCGACAATCACTGCAGCTGCACCATCATTGACGCCGGAGGCGTTACCGGCAGTGACTGACCCCATCACGCTGGAGCCGGCGGCTCGAAACGGGGTCGGCAGGCTGGCAAGTTTTTCTAGTGTTGTTTCGCGGGGATGCTCGTCGGTATCGAAGATCAGCGGCGCTTGCTTGCGCCGCGGGATCTCGATCGGGACGATTTCCCGCGCCAGGCGACCGTTGTCCTGAGCGCGCTTGGTTTTGAGCTGCGAATCAAAAGCGAACTGGTCCTGGTCCTCGCGAGAGATCTTGAACTGCTCGGCAACGTTCTCGGCGGTCTCCGGCATCGAATCGACCCCGTACTGCTTTTTGAGCAGCGGGTTGATAAAGCGCCAGCCAATGGTGGTGTCTTCCATGGTCTGGGTGCGCGAAAAGGCCGTGTCGGCCTTGCCTAGCACGTAGGGCGCGCGCGACATTGACTCGACGCCGCCAGCTATCATCAACTCGGCCTCACCAGCACGCACAGCGCGTGCTGCCGTACCAATGGCGTCCATGCTCGAACCGCACAGCCGGTTGATGGTGGTGCCGGGAACACTCGTCGGCAGACCCGCAAGCAGTAACGCCATACGTGCCACGTTGCGGTTGTCCTCGCCCGCCTGGTTGGCGCAGCCCATAATGACATCGTCGATGCCCGCCGGATCGAGACCGGGGGCGCGAGCCAGCAGCGCTTCGAAAATACGCGCGGCGAGATCGTCAGGACGCATGCTCGACAGCGACCCGCCAAATTTGCCGACGGCCGAACGTACTGGATGGCATAGATAAACATCGTTCATTGCATGACTCCTTATTCGCCGGCGTGGGCACGTTCAGTACGTGCTTTGAGCTCACGCAAGATGGTTAGCTCTTTCTCGCTGGGCTCAGGGGTACTTTCAAGCTGCTCAGCAAAGCGCACTTCCCAGCCGGTCGCTTCAATCACATCTTCGCGACTCACGCCGGGGTGCAGCGATACCACTAACAGCTCTTTGGTCTCCGAGTCGGGCTTCATCACGCACAGGTCGGTAATCACTCGGGTAGGGCCTTTGCCGATATTGGGCACGTTATCGCGCCCTTTGCCGTCGCGGCCAAAGCCCAGCGTGGTGACAAAGTCGACATCTTTCACAAAGGCGCGCTTCGAGTGCTTCAGGGTGATAAACACTTCACCGGCGTTGGTGGCGATTTCCGGCGCACCGCCGCCGCCCGGCAGGCGCACCTTGGGCGCTTTGTAATCGCCGATCAGCGTGGTGTTCAGGTTAGCAAAACGGTCGATTTGTGCCGTGCCCAGAAAGCCCACATCCACCTTGCCACCCTGCAGCCAGTAGCGGAACATTTCCGGCACTGCCACGGTGGTCAGAGCGGATTCGCACAGTTCACCATCACCGATGGAGAGCGGCAGAATATCGGGCTTGGTTTGCAGCGTGCCGGACTCGTAGATCAGCACCACGTCAGGGGCGTGAGTAAGCCGCGCCAGGTTGGCAGCTTCAGAGGGTAAACCAATGCCCACAAAGCAGGTCATGCCATTTTCCAGCGCCCGCGCGGCGGTCACCGACATCATTTCAGAAGAGGTGTATTCCAGACTCATCAGGCTTGGCCTCCTGCAGAATGGTGAGCAGTACTGTAAACGTTGTCATCAAGCCACTGGGTGAAGGTATCGCGGTCTCGAGCGATGGCATCCCACTCTTTGTAGAAGCGGTTGCTGCGGCCGTAGTAGCCGTGGGTGTAGGATGGCAGTGCGCCTTTCTCGGCGACCGAAATAGCGCTGATAGCCCAGCTGGGAATGACACAGGCATTCGGGTGCGCCTTCAGGTCATCGACGATCTCTTCTACCGTCACGATGCTGTGCTTGGCGGCCAGCACTGCTTCTTTCTGTACGCCAACAATGCCCTCGACCAACACATTGCCCTGGCGATCCGCTCGCTGAGCGTGGATGATCGAGACGTCTGGGCGCACCGACGGTACAGCTGCCAGGCGCTCGCCAGTAAACGGGCACTCGATGAATTTGATTTGGTCGTTGACGCTGGGCAGTTCGCTGCCGATGTAACCACGAAATACCGCCATCGGTAATCCCGCAGCGCCTGCCTCAAAGGCGCAGGCCATGGCGGCATGGCTATGCTCAAGAATCTCGATCTTGCACGGCCAGCCTTTCTCGACCGCATCACGCAGGCGGTGAAGCGATCCTACGCCTGGGTTGCCGCCCCAAGAGAAGATCACCTTTTTAGCGCAGCCCGCGCCAATCATCTGATCGTAAATGATGTCAGGGGTCATACGGATCAGGGTGAGGTCGCGCTTTTTCTGACGGATTACTTCGTGACCCGCCGCAAACGGAATCAGGTGGGTAAAGCCTTCCATGGCAACGGTGGCGCCGTCTTGAACGTAGCGCGCTACCGCGTCATGCAAGCTGAGAAACTCGGCCATGATGGGTGCCTCTTAGCTGATCGTGACTAACTTATTGGTATTTGTTCGTTAAACGAACATAGATTCTCTATACGAACAAGTTACTGCTGAACGCTAACCCGGTCAAACCCTCACGCGCTAATTTAGCGCCTAGCCAGCCCTTCCCTATTACTAATGCATAAAATAAAAGCCATTCTTTTCAGCTTCTTAGTTATTTTCTAGCCACTTTTTAGTGCGGATAACCTGGGCTGAGCTGCTACCAAGGTATAACGCAGGATCGCAGGCTTTACGCAGTGCATCGGCATCAACGATGCCTTTTATTTCGGGTTGGTCAGCGAGCACGTCGGCATAAGCGCGCACTTGTAGGCGAGCGGTTTCCGCTGCTTCTGCGCTAACGGCTTTGGCTCTGTCCGCCCCTAGCGTAGGCGCCAGTAATCGCGCTACCGGCTCGGCCATAATACCGCCCCCGGTGGCTGCCAGATTTCGCCACATGTTCGCAGGGTTCACCTCAAGGCCCTCGAGCAGCACCGCCACCTGCTCTAGTGCACCCTCGACCAGCAGAGCACTCTCCATCAACGGCGCCCACTCCGCGTGCCACTCGCCCAGCCCACGTTCAAGAGGCTGGGCGGCTGCGTTGATCAGCACGCTGGTGTGGCCATGCACTTGTTTCGCCGCAGCGCGGATCAGTGCGCTGCGAACGGGGTTACGCTTATGGGGCATGGAGGAGGACTCCCCCATCCCGGGTGCCGAGGGTTCTGCCACTTCGCCGACTTCGGTTTGCGTGAGCAGCGATACATCCAGCGCAATTTTTTCAGCCGCGCCCGCCACTGCATCTAACGCGCTACCAAGTGCATGGATCGGGTAACGGTCGGTATGCCAGGGCAATACTGGAGCGGCCAAGCCTAACCGCTCGGCCAGCGCGTCCATCCATTCAAGCCCCGAGGTGTCCCAACCTGAGTGCACGCCCACCGCACCGCCGAACTGAACGGGGAGCTCAATGTGGCTTAACCGGCGGCGGCTCTGCTCCAGGCCGATCGCCCAGTGGGCCACCTTGACGCCAAAGGTGATCGGCAGCGCCTGCTGCATTAGCGTACGCCCCACCATGGGCGTGTCGATGTGAGCTTCCATTAACGTCGTCGCCGCCGAGCGACAGCGCAGCAGCAATGCATCCAGCGCGGCCAAACGTGGTTTAAGTAACAGCATTAGCGCTGAGTCGACCACATCCTGGCTCGTCGCGCCTTGATGCCAGTAGCGCTTGAGCTCATCGGCGAGCAGCGCCCTGCCCTGCTTTACGAAAGGGATAGCCACGTTGCCGCCGCTGGCAATGCCCTCGGCAATATCGGCAACATTAAAGTTGGCGCTTTCCAGTTGACTGCGCATTTGCTGGCTAACGCCGTTAGGAACCGCACCGCTCGTTTCCTGGACCTCGGCTAGGGCTAACTCAAAAGCCAACATGGCATGCACCATGGCGCTATCGTCGCACGCGTCTACTGCGTGCTGGCTCATAAACGGGTGCTTTAAAAATCCAGCGGGCATGGGCAGCAGGCCTCCTTGATAACGTTGTCCAGGGCAAAATTGTACATATGTTCGTCATTCGAACTATACGCTAAATAGACAGGCGCTAACTTGCAAACACCAGCTTGCCAGAAAAGGTAGGCACGCGATGGCTTGTGTTCCGGTTTAAGACAGCTTCTCGTCGGCGCGCACGTAGCGCAACACCATGTCGGTAACATGTTCTTCTAACTTTTGCTGGTTTTCCGGTGCGGCCTGATGCCAATCAAAAATACGCGAAAACGTGTGCTGGTTTGAGACATTAAAGAAGGACAACGCGCTAATCAGCCAGTGCAACTCCCGTGGGTCTAAACCCTCACGAAAACAGCCAGCCTCGACACCTCGCGCATACACATTGGTAAGCACATCGATTACCCCGGCATTGAGCGATTGAATTAACGCTGACTGCGCTATAAACCGGCCATGATGAATATTTTCGATCATGACCAGACGAATAAAATCGGGATTTTTGGCGTGATGACAGAAGGTAAAGCGCACCAGTTTGCTAAGCGCCTCGAGCGGGGCCAGGTGATCAAGATCCAGTTCGGCCTCTTGAAGACGCACTTTCTGATAAGCCGCCTCCAGGGTATGTAAATAGAGTGTCTCTTTATCATTGAAATAGTAATAAATCATCCGCTTGGAGGCGCGGGTTTTCTCGGCGATCTCATCAATTCTTGCCCCAGAGAGGCCCTTTTCTGAGAACTCACGAGTAGCCACTGCGAGAATATCGGCGCGCACGGATTCGGGGTCATTCTTGCGCCGACGCCGCGTGGCAGGAGGACTGGCCTTGGTCGAAGGGGCTGTCATAGAGCTTGCCTTTTATTGTCGTGGTCATCTTTTGTCTAGTATGCCACAGCTTGACTGAACGTACCATTTCGTACATTGTTGCTCGGGAAAGGGTTAAAAGGCGACGCACGCCACTGCTAGAGGTCTTTTCAACCCCCTGACAACGGCCCAATAAGAGGACAATAACAATGTCTTTACGCCCACTGTTTGTATTAAAACCTGCCTCCGTAAAACGTGCCTTGACGGCGGCTATCGCTGCCGCCGCGCTAGCATCTGCCGCCACCGCTTCCGCACAAACACTACGCTTTGCCCACGTTGATCCTGATGATTGGACCACGTCGAAAAAAGGCGCGGCGGGCCAGGTATTCAAAAACCTTGTCGAGGCTGAAACTGACCTAACCGTGGAACTCTACCCTGCCGGCTCCCTCGGTGGTGAAACCGAGCTAATCGAAGGCGCCCAGGATGGCACGATTAGCATCGCCATGGTTTCCGGCGCCTACGCCAATTTCTGCCCAGCGGTGGCGGTGACGGATATCCCTTACACTTTCCCGTCGGCGCCAGTGGCATGGCAAGTATTGGACGGCGAATTTGGCGCCGCGCTTGCGGAGCACTGCTTACAGCAAACCGGCCTGCGTACATTAGCCTACGGCGAGACTGGCTTTCGCCACTTCACCAACTCCGTGCGCCCCATCAACTCGCCCGAAGATATGGAAGGCCTGAAATTCCGCGTACAAACCATTCCGCTCTACCTGGAAATGGTCAGCGCGCTGGGTGGTGAGCCCCAGGGCATCGCTTGGGGTGAAGTACCGACAGCACTTGCCACTGGCGTCGTTGATGGCCAAGAGAACCCTATCTCGGTGATCTACGGCAATAACTTCTACGAGTTCCAGGACTATCTCACGCTTGATCGCCACGTTTATGGCGTGGATCACATCCTGGTCAACGATGAGATATTCCAGTCGCTCTCTGAAGAAGAGCAAGCCGCTGTAAAACGTGCCGCTGTGGTCGCTGGCACCACCGGACGTGCCATCCAGCAGTTCAACTCTGCGCAGGGGATCACCAAGCTGCAAGAAGAAGGCATGGAAGTGACCCAGCCCACCGCTGAACAGATGGAAGCTTTCCGCGAAGCAGCGCAGCCACCGGTTCAGGCATATCTGCGTGACGAGCTTGGCGATGACGCCGAATGGATTGATCGCCTCTCATCGGCTGTCGAAGAAGCCTCCGCGAACTTTTAATCCCGCCTGCTCAAACGCTTGCGAGTGAACCATTGATGGTTCACTCGCAATCCTACGTGGCAACCCTGCGTGCCTGACTATTGATTGAAGGTGCTCTTATGTCTGCTCTTCTCACCCGGCTACATCGTGGTCTGATCTTGTTCAATGGCAGCTTGGCAGGGCTTGCCATGATGCTGATATTTCTGCTGGTCGCGGGCAATGCCTTTGCCCGCTACACCTATGGCGGTTCCATTAGCTGGGGAGAAGACACCGCCATCTACCTGATGATTTACGGCCTGATGTTCGGTATGTCCTGGGCATATTTACAAGACAAGCACATCGGCTTTGACCTTATTCGACGCTTGCTGCCGCCTCGCTGGGTGCGCTGGCAAGCCGTGCTCGTCGACCTGATCGTCTTCGTGGTGGGGATTGGTCTGATGGTGTCGGCGGTTGAGTTTATCGCCTCTCGCGGCGGGCGCACCTCGTCGAGTACCGGCATGCCTATGTGGCTGTTTCAGACGTCTATGCTGGTAGGCGGCGGCTTGCTCAGTCTCTCTGCCTTGGTAATGGGCGCGCTGCGTTGGAACGAGCAGCTTGGTGAGGAGGCTTCGCCATGATTTTTATACTGCTGTTAGCACTCGTATTACTCGGTGTGCCATTTGCCTTTGCCATCCTCGGTTCGCTGACGGTGCTCATGAGTACCGGCGATTTGCCCTACCATATTCGCATTGTGTCGCAGCAGTTTTTCGGTGGCATGGAGTCTTTCCCGCTGTTGGCGATTCCGCTGTTTATTCTGGCTGGTGAGCTGATGAACGAAGCGGGCATCACCCACCGTATTATTAATCTAGCCAGCGCCATTGTCGGCCGACTTAAAGCTGGCTTGGCACACGTTAATATCTGGGCGTCGGTCATTTTTGCCGGGCTTTCAGGGTCGGCGATAGCGGATACCTCGGCGCTAGGTCGAGTATTTATCCCCTCAATGGAAAAAGAGGGTTATCCGCGTGATTTTGCCGCCGCGCTGACGGCCGCATCCTCGGTGATTGGCCCCATTATTCCCCCTAGCATTCCGGTGATTATCTATGCGCTCACGGTGTCTGGCGTGTCGGTACCCGGGCTCTTTTTGGCCGGTATTGTGCCGGGTTTTCTGCTGGCGCTAGGGCTTTCGATTTACGTTTACTTTTTTGCTGGCGACATGGTCACCTCAAAGACCAAGCAGCAGTCACGCCGCCACGCGCTTCTGCACGGCTTACTACCCGCACTGATGCCCGTTTTTGTCGTTGGGGCGATTCTCGCCGGTATTGTGACACCCACCGAGGCGGCGGCTTTTGCCGTGGTCTATGCGTTAATTTTGGGCGTCGTGCTCTACCGCAACATCAAGCTGGTCAACCTGCCGGGTATCTTCGCTCGTGCCATGCGCGATAGTGCAGTGATCATGGTCATCATGGGGGCCGTTGCCGCCGCCAACTGGGTGCTAACGTTCGAACGTGTGCCCAATATGCTGACTGATTGGGCGCTGATGAGTATCGATACCCAGTGGACCTTCCTGATTGCCGTCATTCTTCTATTACTGGTGGTAGGCCTGTTCTTGGAGGGCATCGCGGCCATTTTGGTACTCGTGCCCATTCTTCACCCCATTGCGATGGCGCTGGGTATCGACCCATTGCACTTCGGCATCGTGGTGATTTTCAACCTGATGATGGGGCTGATTACGCCACCCATGGGGCTGTGCCTATTTGTTGCAGAGTCCGTCTCCGGGGTGGGAATGGGACCGATTATTCGCCGCATTCTACCCATGCTGGGCGTACAGTTCTTGATCCTACTGCTGATTACCTTTGTGCCTGAGCTGGTCACCTTCCTGCCACGCCTGGCGGGCTACTGATTCAACGCACTATAAGGAGCATGACGCCATGTACTCATCTATTGCCACGGTTTGCCTAAGCGGCTCGCTGGAAGAAAAAGTAGACGCCATTGCCGACGCTGGCTTCGAAGGCCTTGAGCTGTTTGAGAACGACCTCACCGCGTTCACCGGCACGCCCCGCGAGGCAGGCGAGCTGATTCGCTCCCGGGGGCTTAAACTGGTCACTCTCCAGCCCTTTCGTGACTTCGAAGGGCTGCAAGGGCGCGCCCGGGAGCGAGCGTTTGACCGCGCCGAGCACAAGTTCGACCTCATGGAAGAGCTGGGTACGGATCTGCTGATGGCGTGCAGTACCGTTCATCCCGACTCATTACCAGGCTTAAGCCGCGCCGCCGATGACTATTATGAGCTCGGCGAGCGTGCCGCGCGGCGTAATTTGCGCGTGGCTTATGAGGCGCTGGCCTGGGGGCGGCATATTCACGACTACCGCGACAGCTGGGAGGTAGTCCGACGTGCCGCGCATCCCAATGTCGGCTTAGTACTAGATACCTTCCATATCTTTTCCCGCCAAACGGAGCTGGGCACCATTGGGCGTATTCCGGGGGATCGCATCTTTCTGGTACAGACCGCCGATGCGCCGCGTCTTTCCATGGATCACCTATCGTGGAGCCGCCACTACCGCTGCTTCCCCGGCCAGGGCGAGCTGCAGATGGATAGCTTTATGGCCATGCTGGAAGAGACCCGCTACGACGGCCCGCTTTCCCACGAGATTTTTAACGACGTCTTTCGCATGGGTCATAGTGACCAGACCGCCCGCGACGGGCTGCGCTCGTACCATTTGCTGCGCAGTATGCAGAGTGGCAGCGGGATTCCCGCGCCGCAACCGATCGAGTCGGTCGCCTTTCTGGAGATCGCCGTTGAGCCCGCGGATTTGGAATCGCTGCGGGCGCTACTCGGCGCGCTGGGCATGGCCTGCGTGGGTCGCCACCATACGCTGAATGCCGAGCGCTGGGCTGCCGGTGACGTTAATCTGGTGCTCAACACCGAATCGAGCTTTACCGGCCGTGTGCCGGGGCGCGATGCCACCGCGGTCACCGCCATCGGCCTGCGGGTAGGTAACGCTTATGAAGCATTCAAGCGCGCCGATAAGCTCGGATACGATATCGTCGAACCCGAAGAAGTCGGTGCTAGCCACCGCATGAGCGCGCTACGCAATGTGGATGGCAGCCTCTCCTATATCATTGATGACTCGCAACTCAGCCGCACTTGGGACCGTGAGTTCCCTGTCGATGTTCAGCCCGTTCCGCAGGGGGCGCTGGTGGATATCGACCACATTAGCGTGGCGCTCTCCTACCATGATTATCTCTCATTGATGCTGCAGTACCGCGCTATTTTCCAGCTGGAGCCCACGCCCTCGTTCGATGTCACCGACCCCCGCGGCTTGATCCAGAGCCAAGTGCTACAAAATCATAACGGCCGTTTTCGCTTGGCGCTTAATGCCAGCGCCTCGCCGGATACTGCCAGCAACCGGTTTGTGCGCCAGTACGGTGGCTCGGGGATTCATCATGTCGCCCTGCGCACCAGCGCTATGCGTGAGACCAGCGCAGCGCTGCAACAGGCAGGGATACCGGTACTGCCGATTCCCGGCAACTATTACCGCGACCTGGCCGCACGTTTTGACCTTCCAGCACAAACACATGCGTGGATGCAGGATCACCATATCCTCTTTGATCAAGACAGTGGCGGTGACTTCCATCAGCTGTATACACAGCCCGGCAGCAAAGCGTTTTTCTTCGAGCTGGTGCAGCGTGACGGCTACCAAGGGCTCGGTGCACCAAATGCCTTTGTGCGTGTCACCGCGCAGCAGCGCCTGGAAGCTACCATTGACGGCCTTACGCAAGACGCGCCGAACCATGACGCAGGGGAGAAACAAGCATGATCAAACTGGGACTGGTCGGCGAGGGCATCGCCAAATCGCAATCTCCCGACCTGCATGAGCGCTTAGGGGCATCGTTAGGCGTACCGGTGCGCTACGATTTAGTCGACAGCCTGGGGGTCGCGGATTTTGATTTTCCCAACGCCATTCAAAGGCTGCGTGAGGAGGGCTACCGCGGCACCAATGTCACCTTCCCTTTTAAAGAGCAGGCCGCACAGTTGGCCGATATCCGCGGTGAAGGGGTGAAGCGCGTTGGCACCGCCAATACCTTACTGTTCGATGCGGCGGGTTTGCGCGCTGAAAATACGGATTACACCGGTTTTATCAGCGCCTACCGCCACTCGTTCGGTGATCAGCCAGCGGGGAATGTCTTATTGATCGGCGCTGGGGGCGTGGGTCGGGCGGTAGCATGTGCACTAGGGGAGCTCTCGGCCAGCTGTGTCCATATTCTTGAGCGCGATGAGCGTCGCGCGCAAAGCCTTAGCCATGACCTCAACAGCATGGGCATCACCGCACAATGCATCACCCCTGAGCAGGCACAGCGCGAACTATCCCAGTGGCACGGCGTGGTCAACTGCTCGCCGATCGGCCACATCAATCACCCCGGTTGCCCGATCGATACTGCTGGGCTAGGCGCCCAGCACTGGGTGTTTGATGCCGTCTACATTCCCGCCCACACCGAACTTTTGAAGGCCGCCCAGCAAGCCGGCGCTAAAACGCTCTCGGGCGTTGATCTGTTCGTGTTTCAAGGTGTGGATGCGTTTCGCTTTTTCACCCATGACCGCATCGCTACTGAGCAAATCGACCCTCATGTGATACCGCTGCGTACTCACTATATTGAACAGCTTGTCTCGCCAAGCGCGCAAAGTAAGCCATGATGCCTTTGTAAAATAGCGTACAATAATTCGCCATTCGAACTACGCTATTGACCACCATGAGGCGCTGAAGAGGCTGCTATGCTCGCAATACTCGCGATTACCACTCCTATCTTTCTGCTGATCGGTATTGGCTATGTGGCACGGTGGAGTGGTGTGATGCAGCGCGAGCAGGTGCAAGGTGTCGGCATTTTTGTGCTGTATTGCGCCCTGCCTGCCCTGGTCATTCGCGCACTAAACCAGCAGTCTTTGGAGGCTATTTTTCAGCCCCACTATTTGGTTGCTTATGGGCTTGGTTCGCTAGTGGTGTTAGGGGCTGGGTTGGTGCTTTGTTTAAAGTTGCAGCGCCAGCCCCTTAATGCTAGCGCAATGCAGGCGCTGGGCATGGCCGCAGCCAACAGTGGTTTTGTTGGCTACCCGGTGGCGGCGATGGTCATCGGTTCGCCGGCGGCGGTGCTCTTGGCGCTCAACATGCTCATTGAGAACCTGCTTGTTATTCCCACCGCACTGATTCTTGCTGAAATGGGTAACCAGCATGGGTCAAGCGTATGGAAAACCGTTCGTCAAACCGCGCTCAATCTGGCCAAAAACCCGGTACTCATCGGGCTCACGGTGGGTATACTGATTGCAGTAACAGGCGTCGCCATACCCGGCCCAATTGAGAAAGTGATCAATATGCTGGCGGATGCGGCGGGGCCAGCGGCGCTGTTCGTTATCGGGGGGTCGCTATTTGGCCTTCAGGTTAAGGGGATGATGCGCGATGTGGGGCAGATCGTGATCGGCAAGCTACTTATTCACCCCCTCGCCATCCTGGTCGCGTTCCTGCTTATTCCGGATATCGAGCCGATCTACTTTGCCGGTGCGCTCTTATTCGCTGCCTCGCCAATGATTAGTATTTATCCGCTATTCGGCCAGCGCTATGGCTTAGGCGGGGTTAGCGCCACCGCCATGCTAGTGGGGACGATCGCTTCTTTCTTCACAATCAGCTTAATCATTTGGCTAATGACGCTGTCAGGACTAATAACGTTTTAAGCCTCGAACTCAAACAAAGATAAAATTTTCGCAGCCAAGGATAACAAAATGAGCCAACCTGCTGATCAACAGCCCTGCGCCGTCGTGACCGGTGGCGCTAGAAACATTGGTCAAGCCATCGCCCTGCGCTTACAGCAAGATGGCTATCGCGTGGTCGTTGTGGATATCGTCGAACCCGAAGCACCGACCCTACAAGCAGATGCGTATCAGGTCGATCTGGCTGATGCAGACGCTACTCGCCGCGTAATGGCAGAAATCGCCGAACACCATGCAGTAACACGGCTGGTCAATAACGTAGGCATTGTTGCCCCCGCACTGATTGAAGAGGCGCAGCTTGAGGACTTCGATAAATTAATGCATCTGAACGTACGCTCTGCGCTGATCTGCACCCAGGCGCTGCTCCCCAGCATGAAGGCAAGTGGCATGGGGCGTATCGTTCTGAACACCAGCCGAGTGGTACTTGGCAAAGAGGCACGTACGATCTATAGCGCCACCAAAGGGGCACTGCAATCCATGGCGCGCACATGGGCGTTGGAACTTGCCGAACACAATATTACGGTTAATTGCGTTGCGCCAGGCCCCATTGCGACCAGTGCTTTCTGGCAAAACAACCCACCCGATTCTGAACGCGCCCGACGCATCGTCGAAAATATTCCGCTAAAACGCATGGGCCAGCCCGAGGATGTCGCTCAGGCCGTTAGCTTTTACTGTGATGAGCGCAGTGGTTTTATTACTGGCCAGACGCTGTTCGTATGTGGTGGGGTGACCGTCGGCTAGGCAGTGAAGCTTACTTCACAACCCCTTTTTCACGCAGGGTGCTGATTTCCTCAGCGCCTTTTTGCAGTAAGCGCGCTAACACGCTATCGGTGTCCTCGCCCAAGCGTGGCGGCGGCTTGTGATACTCCAAGGGAGTTTTGGAGTATTTGATAGGATTGGCCACCCCCGGTATTGAGCCATTTTCGGTCTCCAGCGCAACCTGCATTTTGCGCGCTTTCACCTGGGGATCATCAAAGACCTGGGCAATATTCTGAATCGGCCCACAGGGAACGCTGATAGCACTGAGTACCTCGATCCATTCACGGCTTGAGCGACCCTGGGTGATGGTGACCATTTGCGGGATTAGATCAAGCCGGTGCTTGACGCGCTCAGGGTTAGTGCTGAACCGGGGATCGCTTGCCAAATCAGGTCGCCCGACGGCATCACAAAACCGTTTGAACTGCCCATCGTTACCGATTGCAATGATGACTTTTTCACCGTCGGCCGTCGGAAACGGTTGGTAAGGCACTAGGTTAGGATGGTATTCGCCCGTCCGGGTCGGTGGGGTGCCACTGCAAAAGTAGTTCATCGCTTGGTTCGCCAGCCAGCTCACCTGAACATCCAGCAGCGCCATATCGATATATTGGCCCTCCCCCGTCTGGTGCCGGTGGTGCAATGCGCCAAGAATAGCGATGGTAGCGTTCATCCCGGTGGTCAGGTCTGAAACGGCCATGCCTACCCGCTGTGGCCCAGCGCCCGGTTCTCCATCGGCGGCTCCGGTAATGCTCATTAATCCGGCTTGTGCTTGAATCAGATAGTCGTAACCTGCCATGGAGGCCATTGGCCCCGTCTGGCCAAATCCGGTAATCGAGCAGTAAATCAGTCGCGGATTGATCGCCTCTAATGTCGCGTAGTCGAGCCCTTTTCTTGCTAAACCACCGCTTTTGAAGTTCTCTACCAGAATATCGCTTTCAGCTGCCAATTCACGCACCAGCGCCTGACCTTCAGGCTGGCCGATATCCACGGTCACCGAATGTTTGCCGCGATTGGCGGAAAGGTAATAGGCCGATTCCGAGGTGTCGTTGCCCTCCCGGTCTTTTAACCAGGGAGGCCCCCAGTGGCGGGTATCATCACCAAGTGTGGGGTGTTCGATCTTGATGACCTCAGCGCCCATATCCGCCAGTATTTGGGTACACCAAGGCCCCGCCATTACCCGGCTTAGATCCAGTACTCGTAGTCCTTTCAGTGGTCCCGCCATGGCAGCCCCCCGGTCATTATTGAACCTCCTGGGATTGATCGCCGACATGGCGCGCGTCACGGCGCGATGAAATAAACCGATAAAGTGCTAGGGTGATAGATCCCACCGTGAGCGCAATAAACACCCAGGTGATCGGACCTCGTACGAAGATCGATAGGTCATTACCGCCAATGAGCAGTGAGCGGCGCAGATTATCTTCAAACATCGGCCCTAAAATAAATCCGATCAGGAACGGTGCCGCCGGTATGGCGGCGCGATTGAAAATATAACCCACTACGCCAAAGGCCAGCATCAGCCATACGTCAAAGGTATCGTTATTGACTGCGTAAGCACCATAAACGCAGAACATCAACACAATGGGGAAGAGAACCGACTTAGGAATATCGGCTATCAAAGAGAAGTACTTAATCGCCGCATTGCCTACGACCAGCAGTATCACAGAGCTGCACATGATGCCGATGAATAGGGCATAAATAAGTGTTAGGTTTTCCTGGAACATAAGCGGACCAGGCGTCAGCCCATGCACCATGAAAGCACCTAGGATGATGGCAGTGATAACGTCCCCTGGTATACCTAGCGATAACAGAGGAATCAACGTAGCCCCGGCGACACCGTTGTTCCCAGCTTCAGCAGCCGCTACGCCTTCCACCTCCCCCTTACCAAAATTTGCTCTATTAGGAGAACGCCGGCGTGCATCACTGTAAGAAATAAAAGCGGCAGCGGTGGCGCCGGTGCCGGGAATCGCACCGATAATGACGCCGATCAAGCTACCTCGCACGATGCTTTTCATGCACCGTTTTAGCTCGGCGAATGATAAGCCGACGCCACTCGCTTTCGTTTTTAGATGGGGAATCGCTTTCTTACGATAAAATTCCATAATTTCTGGAATCGCAAAAAGGCCAATTAACAGCGGAATAAAGGAGATGCTGTCCATCAAGTTATAGTTGCCGAAGGTCAGGCGCTGAGAACCAAATACATCGTCCAACCCGACCAGGGACAGCAAGATACCCAGCAAGGCGGCCATCAGCCCTTTAATCATAGAGCCGCTAGCCAGGGATATGATGATGGTAAGTGAAAAGCAGATCAGCCAGAAAAACTCGGGCGCACCGAAATTAAGCGCGATTTTAGCCAAATAAGCGGCAAAGAAGATCAACGCAATATTAGAGATAAAATCAGCGATAACCGACGAGTAGAGAGCGGCTTTAAGGGCTTTCTTCGCATGCCCTTGTTGGGCCATGGGGTAGCCATCGAGCAGTGTACAGGCAGAAGCGGGCGACCCCGGCGTTCTTATCAGAATAGCCGTAATCGAACCACCGTACATACCCCCTTTATAAATACCTACCAGCAAAAGGATGGCTGCAATGGGTTGCATTGAAAAGGTAAAAGGCAACGCTAGCGCCACTGCCATAGTTGCCGTCAAGCCTGGTATAGACCCAACGACCACGCCGATGACCACCCCCACGGCGATCGCCAGAAAATTTTCCAAGCTAAAAAATAGTTGTATGACTTCCGAAAAATTATCCATAGCTCACCTAGAAAATAATGAGAAATTCAGAGCCAAAATGGCATTATCGGAAGCGGCACATTCATTACCTCAACAAACAAGAATGTAACGACGATAGGAAACAGGAATGCCATGCTATATACCCACCACGTACGAACAGGGTGCGCTATAAATAAGACCAGTGTTGCCAGAATGCCGCAGAACACAGCTCCCATCGATTCAAACAAGGCAATATAGATCGCCAATGCGACGATCATCATTACAAAACGCCGTGGCGAACCTTTTTTTATCGCTCGTTCATCTTCCTCACTATTGCCTGCCACCAATAACCCTTGAAAGATGAGCAGAACGGAGAACAGCAATATTAACCAGCCAACGATCCGTGGCAGCCATTGAGGCGACATCATGGGGTTTTGTAAAATCGGTGGTTCATTGATGTAGTTAGGCACTAAGTAAAAAACCAGCACGAGGGAAAAGCAAAGCAGCACAACCCCCGCTATCACATCACGGGGATCCTTTACCTTCACTCTACGCTTGGAATCCGAGGTAATCATTGCTGCCTTCTCCAGGGAAACAGGAGAGGCGAGGACACGTGTCCTCGCCTCAGTGTTTAATGAGCGATTACCTAGCTTACTGGCTGATACCAGCCTGCTGAGCTACGCCTTCCCAACGCTCTACTTCATCAGCGATGAATTGCTTAAATTCTTCGCCAGCAACCTGGCCCGGTTCAGCCCCCAATTGTTCAGCAAAATCTAAAAACTCTTCACGCTCCATGACGTTTGCTAGAGCATCCTTCATAACGCTTTGCGCTTCTTCTGGGAAAGAGTTATGCGCGACTAGGCCGAACCACGCAGTAGTGACGAACTGGTCGAGGTTATACTCGCCCACTTCCGATAGCGTTGGAACATCAGGTAGGTATTCGGAGCGTTCAGCAGAGGTAACGGCCAATGCGCGCAAATCGCCCGAGCGGATATGGGAAAGTACGGTTGGCATGTTCTCGAACGAAACATCCACATCGCCACCTAATAGCGCAGGTAGCGCTGCGCCACTGCCCGCAAAAGGCACCGCGGTCATGTTGGTGTCGGTCAACGTCTTGAATAATTCGCCAGACATATGAATAGAACTGCCCACGCCGCTATGGCTGAAGGTCATGTTCTCTTCTTTCGCAGCTTCAACAAACTCAACCACGCTTTCGTAAGGGCTATCTGCCGGAACGACCATGACATTGGGAATATCGATCATGTTTTGTAGAAAAACAAAGTCCTCTACCGGGTCATAAGTTAGATCAGGGTAGATGGCAGCGCCGATGGTGTGACCGGGTGAAGCCATGAGAATAGTGTGGTCGGCATCACGCCCACCCCGAGCGAGACGTCCAGTGCCTACGGTAGAACCTGCGCCCGGGCGATTTTCTACAACCACGTTCGTATCAAGCTGTTGCTGAAGTAAGTCAGCAACGCGGCGGGACAAAACATCCGTTGTGCCGCCTGGGGCATAGGGAACCACAAGCCGAACGTCATCGGTTGGCCACTCATTGGCGTTGGCAGAGGAGACAGTAAGGCCGAGTGCTAGGGCGCTACCGCAAGCAGCCAGACATGTTGAGCTAAGGAATTTGTTCATTTTTCTTCCTGTGCGTTGTTTAGTTATTTTTTATACTTAAGCATTGTTCGTAATACGTACACGTATTCGTATCTACTACTCTGAGATTACGTTGTTGCTAACCTTTTAAAAAACACAACTTTAGTAGCAAGGGGCTTTAATCACTGCGGATAGGGGCCCATCGCTCACTTTACCAACGTTCACCCATCGATAAGTTCGCAATGCGAACTTTTTTACGATATCTTTTATTTCATACCTCAAGACAATTTCAAATTTCAAGGCAATGGATAGTAAAAAATGCAGGAAGAGATATTGAGTGAAGATAGCCGTGATTTTGTAACAGCGCTTGCTAGCGGCTTAGAGGTTATACAGGCATTCGACCATGACCACCCGCGTATGACATTAAGCGAGGTGGCTACGCGGACAGGAATGAATAGAGCAAAAGCTAGGCGCTTTTTACTCACGCTGCATGCTCTGGGGTATGTCCGTAAGCAACAACGTTACTTTGAATTAGCTCCCCGTGTTCTCCAGCTAGGCTATGCCTTTTTATCGGCTAATAATTATAGGGACGTTATCCAGCAATATTTAGAAGATATTACTGCTGAAACCGGAGAGTCCTCATCGCTTGGCGTGCTTGATGGCAATGAGGTCATTTACGTAGCACGCTCTGCAGCAAAGCATCGCTTGATGGCAATTACGCTGTCCGTAGGCACCAGATTGCCGGCGGCGCATACGTCCATGGGGCGCATGCTACTGGCTCAACTTAGCGATACGGATCTTGAACACGTCCTGTCGTCGCTTGTGCTAGAACCCTACACCGATAAAACGGTGACTGATGTTCATGAACTACGAAGCCAAATCAGTAAAGCGCGACAGCAGGGCTATGCTATTTCTGATCAAGAACTTGACTCCGGCTTGCGCTCCATCGCCGTTCCTGTCTATGACGCCAAGCAGCATTTAATGGGCGCGATTAATATCAGTACTAACGCTGCTCGGGTCGATCTCGATACGTTGATTAATGTTTACTTACCTGTCTTGCAAAAGAAAGTGGCTCAAATACGGTCGCACATTAATTAGACCCTACCATCACAGCCTCTAGCGCAGCTCGATAACCTTGCGTCCCTAGCCCGGCAATCACACCATCGGCACGCAGCGAGACGTAAGAGTGATGCCTAAATGCTTCTCGCTTGTGCACATTAGATAAATGTACCTCAATCACTTTGCCATCAAAGGCATTGAGGGCATCAAGAATGGCCACTGAAGTATGCGTAAAAGCGGCGGGATTGATAATAATCGCCTGGGTGCCATCAAGGCGTGCGGCGTGAATAGCATCAATCAACGCCCCTTCGTGATTACTTTGTAGGCAGAGTATGTCCCAATCTGCCATCACCGCTTTCTCTCGCAACATGTTATTTACATCGTCTAACGTCTCGTAGCCGTATATCTCCGGCTGACGACTACCCAGCAAATTTAGATTAGGGCCATGTAATACCAAAACTTTGCCTTGACTCATTACTCACTTCCACCCTGCGCAGTGTTTTTATAAACTGGTTTTTAAACTAATTTTATAAACTGGCTAACCGCTTAGATTGACGATACTGCCTGTTCTATCACTTAACTCGCCAATTGCGCCAGCGCCTGTTCAAGCGATACCTGCTGGCGTTGGGTATACAGTTCAATCTCATCTATCACGGTAGTCCCTAAAGCCTGCTCGAATTGCTGTTGGCTGGCGCTACTGCCGTAGTTATCGTGGCTGCTTTCGCCCAAATTGGACTGGAAAATACCGGCCGCACTCACGGGTAAGAAATCTTCATAAATCATTGGTGTGACTGACAGGGAGCCCTGCTCGATCAGTTGATCGACTTGTTCTGCTGAAACCGACCCTTGCACCGACACTCCCTTCACGGCGTGGTAATGAAAGAAAGCTAGCGCTTCACGACGCAGAGTGGCGTAATCATCGGGGAACGCGGTAAACACTTCCGCCAAATGGGCTTGATGAGCGTCATTATCCGCGGCCTTGGGCGCGCTTTCTCGCGCCGTCGCCAGCAGGCGATCATAAAGCTCGCGTCCCTTTTGGGTTAACGCAACACCGCGCTGCTCGATTTCACCAAAGCGCGCGGTGTGCTTGCCCTCGGCGGCATCCGCGAAAGCGATGGTTTCCTCTAACGCTTTGAAACTGGTCTGGCGCAAGAGTATCGGGCAGTCGCGGCGGGGCGGGCCTTCAATGGTTGCTTTTGGGTCAATACCTACACTGGGCATACGTCGCTGTACTTCATCGATATCCAGCGTTCTCGGGGTTAGGTGATTAATGTGGGGCCCGCGGAAACAGACCACGTCGGCAATTAGCCGATGCTCATTATGTAAACGGTCATAAGTAGCCAAATCGACCGTGGCGTTGTCATGCCAGCGGAACGTTTCCAGCGCCTCCTGAACAAACTGCTCGGCATCGGCAGCATTAAGCCCACCCTGCTGTTCAAAGCGCTCGATCAACGTTTTGACGTTGTCAGTAAAAATATCGCGACCACGTACAATCTTGCTCGCCTGTTCCCTTAGTTCGACTTTTTCAATCAGCTCAAGGCGCAGTAACGAGGTAAAAACACGAAAAGGATTGCGCTTGAGTGCACTATCAGCGACCGGACGAAACGCCGTGGAGTGAACGGGCACGCCTGCTGCCGACAGATCGTAATAGCCAACCGGCTCCATCCCCATCACCGCGAACATGCGACGTAGCATGGCAAGTTCGTCCGCGCTGCCCACTCGGATAGCGCCGTGTCGTTCTACGTTGATCCGCGTCAGCTCATCGCTATCCTGCAGCGCACTGTTAAGCGCAGGATTAGCAGCTAGCACCTCTCGATTAACGGCTTCAACCAGCGACAATAAAGTGCCGTATTGCGGCACCTCCTGCTGATACATCGCCGACATCGCGCTGGAAAACTGGTCGCGGATTTTATCGCTGCTAACGTACACTGAACACATGGCGCCATCCTGATAATTAATAAGCATTCTCTACATAGTAGCGCTATTAGTAGCGAATGAATTTCATATTTTCCGCAGCTTGCTATACATAAAGCCCATTCAATGCAGGCTATAAAACCTGCCTGGAGCACGGTGCCAAACCTGTTACATTAAGCCCTTCACCCTGTGGACGTAGGCTGGCTCCATGACGCTTCCTCTCTATTTAGGCCTACCGATGTGGGCCAATCAAGATTGGCTCGGTAGCCTTTATCCGCGCCATGCAAAATCCGAACTGTTAAGCGACTATGCCACGGTATTTTCGAGCGTTGAGGGCAATACCACCTTTTATAGCGGTATACCAAAGCCCGAAACAGTCGCCGCCTGGGCACGCCAAGCCCCTTCCCACTTTCGTTTCTGCTTTAAGCTGCCGGCTAGCGTGACCCATGACCAACGGCTGACCCGTTTAGACCAAGCGTGGGATTTTTTAGCCGCCCTTGAACCGCTTCACGATCGACTGGGTCCGACCATGGTCCAGTTACCGCGGGATTTTGGTCCCCAGGAGCTTCCTCAGCTTGAGGCGTTGCTCGCCGCTTGGCCAAGCCATTTACCTTGCGCAGTAGAGGTACGCCACCCTGCGTTTTTCCACAAAGGGAGCGCAGAAATTGCTCTTAACCGCTTGTTGATAACTTATTCGGCCAACCGCGTGATGCTCGATGTTCGTCCGCTCTTCTCAACCCCGGCAAACGACCATATGGGCCTGGCCCATGCTCAGCAAGAAAAGCCGAAACTCCCGCTACACGTACTTTCCACGGCAAATTATCCGGTGATTCGCTTCATTGGCCATATTGACAAAACAATAAATAGTGGTTACTTCACCGCCTGGAAGGCTCAACTAAAGCTGTGGATAAATCAGGGGAAAACCCCTTTCTTATTTGTGCATACTGCAGATAATCGTGAGTCCCCACAGATGGCCCGTTTACTTTATAACACGCTCGGAGAAGTGACCTCATTGCCTCCCCTTGGCCCCTTTGCAGGTGAAAAGCAAAGCCAGCTGTTTTAGTCCTCCTTTTTAGGTCAGCTAACTGGCATGCTTGCGGTTGATCAGATAAATTGCGCTTACTTTCGGAAAAGGACGCTGGCAATAACGCTATTTTCCGAAAACTCGCGTGTACAGCACGCAGTAACGTACACAACAATCGACTAAATGGGTGATGTATGGCGAAGCTTGCACATGCGCAGTGGTCATCGCGAATGACCTTTGTGCTGGCCGCCGCTGGTTCAGCGGTGGGCCTAGGGAATATCTGGAAATTCCCCTACATGGTGGGCGAAAGCGGTGGGGCTGCTTTCGTCTTTGTCTATTTACTCTGTATCGCGCTGATTGGCTTGCCCATTCTCGTTTCTGAGTGGCTACTGGGGCGTCGTGGCCAGAAGAACCCTGCCAGCACGATGTCAGAGCTGGCCCGCACAGCGAATAAGCCTAAAGCATGGGCCATTGTTGGCATTAGCGGCATTATCGGGGCCTTTTTGATCTTGTCGTTTTACAGCGTGATTGGCGGCTGGTCGCTCTACTACACCTTAAACTCGGTCAGCGGTGCCTTTAGTGGTCAAGACGCCGACGGTATTGGCGCACTGTTTAATGGCATGCTCAGTAACCCAGGATTACTACTACTGGGTCACTCGGTCTTTATGCTGTTGGTTATTGGCATTGTCGCCCGCGGTGTTACTAAAGGCCTTGAGGGTGCTGTGCGAATCTTGATGCCGGTACTCGCGCTATTGCTCGTTGTGCTTATCGGTTACGGCATGTCGACCGGCCACTTTGGCGAAGCACTAACGTATATGTTCAACCCTGACTGGAGCAAACTTACAGCGGAAACCGTGCTAGCCGCCCTGGGCCACGCCTTCTTCACCCTCTCTTTGGGGATGGGCATTATGATGGCTTACGGCTCTTACCTGGGTAAAGATATCAATCTGCTGCAAACCGCCCGCACGGTTATCATCATGGATACCGTCATCGCCTTGGGCGCTGGTTTAGCCATTTTCCCAATCGTATTTGCGAATAACCTGGATCTTGCTTCAGGTCCTGGGTTGATTTTCGTCACTCTACCGCTGGCATTTGGCAATATGGACGGCGGCATAATCCTGGGCTTAATGTTCTTCTTGCTGCTCACGTTTGCGGCACTAACCTCGGCGATTTCACTGCTTGAGCCGGTGGTTGAATTCATTGAAGAACGCACGCCGCTCAGCCGTGTCATGGCAACGGTTGTGGCAGGCGTAGGCGCCTGGTTACTGGGCATTGCGGCACTGCTTTCGTTCAATGTGTGGAGCGAGCCGCTCATGTTTGGGCTAGGCGTGTTTGATTTGCTGGATACGCTGACCAGCAAAATAATGCTGCCGCTGACGGGGCTAGGTGCGATTCTTTTCACCGCCTGGTGCTTAGAGCGCAAGAGTGTAGAAGCGGAACTTGGGCTTTCAGAGACCGGTAAGAGTGTATGGAATATCATCGCGCGCTATTTAGCGCCCGCTGGCGTTATCGCTGTGTTCGTGACAGGGCTTATTTAAAGTAAGCCGTCACTATCCTACTGTTTGCTAGCCCCAGAAAAGCTAGCCTCAGTGCAATTCGCTCTCTTGCCGATCTTCATCGGGCAAGGGGGCGATATCCCGCGATAATTTCTGAAACTCACGATGCAACTCAATACCGCGACGCGCTCTTAAGCTTCGCTGGGCAGCGCTACGCTGGCGCTGAGCGTGCTCATCCACTTGCATGCTCATAAAGATATCGAGCAATTCGCTTTTAACCGAGGTGATTCGTTCGACGTTTCTCATAATCGACGTTCCTCCAGGTGAATATGCCTTCTTCCACCTGCATCCATGGCGACTGTTATGATGCAGTGCGGCACTTCAATTCTTACTATAACTTACTTGACAAAATGATGACTAATCTTAAAAAAATTTGCTTAACGGCCTTTAAACGCTGGCAAAACGCCGCCTGTTAGTCAGTAGCTCTATTCACATAGACAGTAAATCGGTCCCCATAAGAAGTAGCTCTGCCCACATAGTTAGTGGCCCCGCCCACTCATTGAGGCATACTGTGGTCACCAGCATTAAAGCAACGCAAAGCTAGCAAAGAGCAAATAGGCTAAAACGATCGTTTAAAACATTTGTGTATTAACGTACTGTTGTATACCTGTTTGTTGAGCACCTAATTTGTTGAGCACCTAAGGAGCTGAACGTGAGTCGCGCCCTGTTCGATGAAATGAGACGCCGCATGGAGCACTTTCGACGCTCCGAGCAAAAGGTGGCGCGGTTTGTACTGCGCAATCCAGAAGAGGTCATCCACATGCGTATCGTGGATTTGGCCACCGAAGCCACCGTTAGCGAACCCACTGTGGTGCGCTTTTGTCGTGCGTTGGGTTGCAATGGTTTTCAGGATTTCAAGCTACAGCTAGCGCAAATGCTGGCCAGTGGCAGCCAGTTCGCGCAGTTCTCCATGAACGATAGCGACTCTGTCGCTGAATTCTCCCACAGCATTTTTGACTCTACCGTGGGCACATTGCTCTCGGTGCGAGACCGGCTGGATAATGAATCCCTAGGGCGTGCGGTGAATGCGCTGGCAATGGCTAATCGCGTGGAGTTTTACGGCTTTGGCGCGTCTGGTGCCGTGGCCTTTGATGCCCAACACAAGTTTTTCCGATTACAAATTTCTACCTCAGCCTACGCCGACCCCCATATGCAGAATATGTCGGCGGTGACGTTAAAAGAGGGCGATGTGGTCGTAGCGATTTCACAAACCGGGCGCACCAAAGCGCTGGTAGCCAGCGTGCGCTTGGCTCGTGAAGCGGGTGCGACAGTCATAGGCCTATGCCCCAGCGGCTCACCCCTTGCTGAAGAGGTCAGCCTGCCGCTGTATATCGATGTTCATGAAGACACCGAAATCTACACCCCGCTTAGCTCGCGCATTGCCCACCTGGTCCTGATCGATGTACTCGCTGTCGGCGTGGCCAAAACCCGCGGGCCGAAACTCGCCGAACAGCTCAAAGCGGTTAAAAAGAGCCTTAACACGCTGCGCTTTCCTGAAGAATCCTAATCGTTAACCTGTATACACAGCCAGTTCGCTGGCTGTGCTAGACTAGCCGCCTATTTTTTGATCCGGCAGCGGCTACTATGGACGACGTCACGGCGATTCTCGATCAGCTCAACTCCGCCCAGCGCGAAGCAGTGAGCGCCCCCCAAGGTAACCTGTTGGTGCTCGCAGGCGCAGGCTCCGGCAAAACCCGTGTGCTGGTTCATCGTATTGCCTGGCTGATGCAGGCCGAAGGGCTTTCACCCTACGCGCTACTGGCGGTCACCTTTACCAATAAAGCCGCCAAAGAGATGCGGACACGTCTTGAGGCGCTGCTGAGCATCTCGATGCGCCATGTGTGGGTAGGCACCTTTCACTCCATCGCCCACCGCCTGCTGCGCACCCACTGGCAGGATGCCCGACTGCCGCAACACTTTCAGATTATCGACTCCGACGATCAGTTACGCCTGGTCAAGCGGCTGTTGAAAGATTACTCAATCGACGACGAACGCTATCCGCCGCGTCAGGTGCAGCATTTTATTTCCGGCTGCAAAGAGGAAGGACTGCGCCCCCACCAGGTGAATGTGGATGGCGATGCTTATATGGGCCAGATGGTCGAACTCTACGAACGCTACCAACTCACCTGCGAACGGGGCGGCTTGGTTGATTTCGGTGAATTGCTGCTGAGAAGCCTTGAGCTGCTGCGCGATAACCCAGCGCTTTTGAAGCACTACCAAGAGCGCTTTGGTCACGTCCTGGTAGATGAGTTTCAAGATACCAATACCCTGCAATACGCCTGGCTAAAACTGCTCACCGGCATGAAGACGCCGATGACCGCCGTCGGCGATGACGACCAGTCAATCTACGGCTGGCGCGGCGCCAAAGTGGAAAATATCAGCCGCTTTGAGCAGGAATTCCCGCAAACCCATACCGTGCGACTAGAGCAGAACTATCGCTCCACCAGCGCGATTCTGGAGGCCGCCAATACACTGATCAGCCACAACAGCGAGCGGATGGGTAAAAACCTGTGGACTGACGGTATCGAAGGCGAGCCGATCTCGATTTACGCCGGGTTTAACGACCTGGAGGAAGCGCGCTATATCGTCGATACCATCAAAGAGAAGGTCGACGAAGGCTTTAACCGCCGCGATATCGCGATTCTCTATCGCTCCAACGCCCAGTCGCGGCTGCTGGAAGAGACGCTGATTCGCCAAGGCATGCCCTACCGCATTTACGGCGGTCATCGCTTTTACGAGCGCCTGGAGATCAAGAATGCCCTGGCCTACCTTCGCCTGATGCTCAACCGCGATGACGACGCCTCGCTGGAGCGGGTGATCAACGTCCCCACCCGCGGTATCGGCACGCGCACGGTAGAGATTGTCCGCCTGCGGGCTCGTGAACAAGGCATTCAGCTGTGGCAGGCACTCCACGATGCGATTAACGATGGCACCTTGAAAGGCCGCGCGGCCAATGCAGTGCAAACCTTCGCCAACTTGATTGAGCAGCTCGATAACGATGCCTCGGGGATGGCGCTGCATGAAATTATCGATCACGTTACCGTCCATACCGGCCTGATTGAACACCATAAAAGCGAGCGCGGTGAGAAAGGCCAAGCGCGGGTCGAGAACCTGGAAGAGCTGGTTACCGCGGCTCGCGCTTTTACACAAGGCGATGTTTTCGAAGCGCCCGAAGCGGGGGAAGGCATGGCGGCGTTGGAAGCATTCCTCTCGGAAGCGGCGCTTAATGCAGGTGACCACGAAGCCGAAGAGTTTGAAGACAGTGTCCAGTTAATGACGCTGCACTCCGCCAAAGGTTTGGAGTTCCCCGTAGTGTTTATTGCCGGGGTCGAGGAGGGGCTGTTTCCGCATAAGATGTCTATCGAGGAGCCGGGCAGGCTCGAAGAGGAGCGCCGGCTCTGCTACGTAGGCGTTACCCGCGCCATGCAAAAACTCTACCTCACACACGCCGAAACCCGTCGCCTGCACGGCAAAGAGGTGTTTCCGCGGCCCTCACGCTTTTTGCGCGAACTACCGCCGCACCTGCTGGAAGAAGTGCGCTTGCGCGGGCATATTTCTCGCCCGGTGACCGCCTCACGTACCTCCTTTGCCCAGCAAAGCGTCGAGAGTAGCGGCGATTTACCCGCCCTGCATGTTGGCCAGGGGGTTGAGCACCCGGTCTTCGGCGAAGGAATTATCCTTAACGCGGAAGGCGAAGGGGCCCGCGCCCGTGTCCAGGTCAGCTTTGAAGGCGAAGGCGTCAAATGGTTGGTACTTGGCTTTGCCAAACTGACGCCACTATAGGCAACTTTCAAGAGGGCATTATGAAACAACGCTTTAAACGCCTATTTCCTGAAGTTAGTAACGGTTGGCAAACACTGAGCGGCTACCAGCGCTTTGAACGTTTAGTATCAATGGTGCTGACCCTGGCCATCGGCGGAGCCGTGCTAGTGGCCATGTACTATCTGGTGATTCACGTGGTACAGCTGCTGTTTATTCAGAGCCGTGATCCCTTCGACTACCGCGTATTTCAAGCGTTATTCGACATGATTCTTACCGTCTTAATTGCCATGGAATTCAACAATTCTATCATTCGCACGATGACCAGTGGGAAAGGCTTTATTCACGTCGAAATCGTGGTGTTAATTGCGATTATGGCATTGGTGCGCAAATTTATGGTGTTGGATATGGAAGTCATCGATCCTTGGCAAATTGGTGCGCTATCGCTGGCGGTCTTGGCGTTAGGCGGCTGCTATTGGCTAGTGCGTCATGGCAACAGCATGAAAGACGCAGCGGATGATTGATCAGAAGGCTTGCGAGCTAAATTCGCTATAAAGCATACTAACAAACGAACATGGCGCACTTAGCGCCCTATAACAACAGCATGATTACTTTTGGAGTTTTGCTCACATGCAACGCCGTAACTTTCTCAAAACCGTTGGCCTAGGTGCCGCCGGTGTCGCTGCTGCCCCTTTTGTAACCACTTCAAGTGCGCGCGCTCAAGAGACCTACACGTGGGATATGGTCACCTCGTGGCCGAAAAACTTTCCTGCCCTGGGCACTGGCGCAAATGACTTCGCCCGTCGGGTCGAGCAACTTTCCAATGGTCGCATGCAAATCCGTGTACATGGCGCGGGTGAACTAGTACCCGCACTCGAAGTATTCGACGCCGTGGCGGCCGGTACCGCTGAAATGGGTCACTCTGCGTCTTACTATTGGCGCGGCAAAGTGGCTGCCTCGCAGTTTTTTACCGCCGTACCGTTCGGTATGAACACCACCGAAATGAACGCCTGGTTGTACCATGGCGGCGGCCAGGAACTGTGGGATGAAATCTACGCTAACCACAACCTGAAACCCTTTGCAGTCGGTAACACCGGCACACAAATGGCGGGCTGGTTTAAGAAAGAAATCAACTCACTGGAAGATATGCAGGGGCTGAAATTACGCCTGCCTGGCTTGGCGGGCGAGGCCATGAATGGCATCGGTGTGAGCACCGTCAACATGCCGGGGTCTGAGATTTTCACCTCGCTGCAAACCGGCGCTCTGGATGCCGCTGACTGGGTTGGGCCCTATAACGACCTGGCCTTTGGCCTGCACCAAGTGGCTGATTACTACTACACCTCGGCGTGGAACGAGCCAACGGCTGTGCTGGAAGGTACGATCAACCTTGATGCGTGGAATGCGCTCCCTGAAGATCTACAGGACGTCATTCGCGAAGCCGCCCGCGCGTCTAACTTGGCAATGATCAGCGAATTCGCCTTCCGTAATGCCCAGGCGTTGGAAGCACTGGTCGATGAGCACGGCGTTCAACTGCGCACCTTCCCTGAAGACGTCATGGCGGCACTTTACACCTCGTCACAGGAAGCCATTCAGCGCCAGATAGACAGCGATGAGGAGTCACGCCGTGTGTATGAATCTTATTCAGCGTTTCAGAAACTCCTACGTCCGTTTAGTGACGTGGGCGAATACGCCTATCTCAAGAATCGTGACAACGTAGATGCCTAATCATTTAGGCAGATAAGCGGCAGGCACGGCAAAAGGGCGCTCTTAGCGCCCTTTTGCTATTTTGGGCTGGACCATCATTGAAGGGCTCTAAGAAGGGCGCTACTCGCTATGAACGGCTCTTATACGTCCATTATCGTCTAAGGCGACCATGACAAAACGCGCCTCCGTCACTTTTTGACGCTCTTCTATCCGCTGCCCATGGGGCGGGCGCACCCAGACCTCGACGTCAATTTTGATTGAGCTATGGCCAATCTCTTGTACCTGGGTGTAGACGCTGACCATAGAGCCAACACGCACTGGACTTAAAAAATCCATGGCTTCAATGGCTACAGTGGCCGTACGGCCACCCGCTTCACGCCCAGCTGCCAATTCAGCAGCCTGATCCATTTGATTAACCAGCCACCCCCCGGGAATATCGCCATAAAGATTGGTATCTTGACGAGAAGCCAGTAATTTTAAAGTAAGCTTTCCTTGAGGGGCGGGTACGTCGTCCAAATCGGTTTCCAGAAGAGTCATGGGTTAGTCGCTTAGTCAGTTTATTGTTGTAAACGTTGTAGAAAGTCTACGTTGTCGATGGGTATTGCTGCATCGCAACACAAAGGGATGAATTTAGTTAACCATAAGAGGACGCCCGTTTGAATACTCTTTTAATTATTCTTTTAAGAACGCTTACAAATATACCTTTAAAAGCGATTTCCTCTTATGAAGACTTACGCTTCGTTTTAAAACGCACCCTACTACGCTGGATGTTGGCATTTCTGTTGGTGGTAACGCCCTTCGCCTGGGGGCAATCGTCCTCAATGAGCGGTACTTTAGGCGCAGTGGGCTCTGACACCATGGCAGGCCTAATGCTACGTTGGGGCGAAACGCTGACCGCCCGCTACCCAGACGTTAAGCTGCAATTTCAAGCAAGCGGTTCTGCCAGCGCGCCCACCGCCTTAGTAGCCGGTACGACTCGGCTTGGGCCGATGTCGCGTCCGATGAACACGGAAGAACGGGATAACTTTATTGAGCGCTACGGCTACCCGCCACTGGAGTTAAAGGTTGCCCGTGACGCCCTCATCGTTGTTGTCCACCGGCATAATCCATTACGTGCGCTAACCCGCCAGCAGGTCGATGCGATCTTCTCAACTACCCGCGCCTGTGGTGCCGATGCACCGATAAGGCGATGGGATCAGCTTCCGGCAACCCATGACTGGTCATTTGGCAGTATTGCGCTACATGGGCGTAACCTTGCATCCGGCACCCATGGGTTATTTCAACAACGAGCGCTATGCGGCGGCCTCTTTCGCAACGATATTAGCGAGCACCCTGGTTCATCGGCTGTCGTCGCTGCGGTGGGTGAGTCTGCTAATGCAATGGGGTACGCCGGGTTTAATCACCTGACCCCGGCCGTGCACGCGTTAAGCCTGTATAACGAAGACGGTATCGCTATACCGCCCGATGAAGCGGCGATACAGAGCGGTGATTACCCGCTATCGCGCTACCTTTATCTTTATGTGAATCTTCCGCCAGGAGAGAGCTTACCACCAGCCGAGCAGGCGCTGCTCACGTTGATTATGTCCGAAGAAGGCCAACAGATTGCGCGCGCATCCGGGTTTGTGCCTTTAACCCCAAGTGTTCTTAACGCTCAGCAAAGGTGGTAAACCACTGTCATCTAAATGACACATAAGTGTCTTAGTGTAGGGAGTCAATTTATGTACGTTGTTCTACGCCCACTGGTCAGTTCTGTGGCCACCCTGGTTGTGCCATGCCTAGTTTTGTCATGATAGTGATATGATCCCACCTCGCTTAACCTCTCCCAGGCAGTCATTACGTTTGCTGCAAGATCGGGTGGCCACGGGGCTAATCACCGCCGGTGGTGTCGGCGTGCTGTTGGCGATTCTCGCTATCGGCATCTTTTTGGTGTGGGAAACCCTGCCGCTGCTGGCGATTGGAGATACCTTGGCTCTGGCTAAGCTCTCTCCTCTGGCGTGGGGCACCCTTAAAGCTGCGCTAGCCGCGCTGCTATTCGCGATTCCCGTTGCCTTAGGGGCGGCGATCTACTCTGCTCTGTTTATGTCAGCGCGCCTGCGTGCGCGTATCAAGCCCGCGCTAGAAATGATGGAGGCCATTCCCGGCGTGGTGGTAGGTTTTATCGCCGGGCTCATTTTAGCACCATGGGTAGAGCGCCACTTGGCCAGCGCTTTAGTGCTGATTATTTGGCTGCCGCTCAGTGCCGGGCTTGCGGGTTTGCTCTGGCAACTGGCCAAAACGCGCCTGCGTCGTCGCTTACCGCTCTCCTGTGCAGGTCTCTGGTTAGTGCCTTGGCTCGCCTTAATGGTGGCGATAGCGTTATGGCTAGCTCCCTGGATAGAGCAGCTGTGGTTAGGTGGTGATCTGCGTCAGTTGCTGGACCAACGCTTTGGCATGGATTACGCCACCCGTAACGCGCTGATTGTTGGTCTTGCGATGGGCTTTGCCGTTATCCCCAGCATCTATTCGCTGGCAGAAGATGCGCTCGTCGATGTGCCATCTAGCTTAATTGAAGGTGCCCAGGCGCTGGGTGCCAGCCGTTGGCAAGCGTTATGGAAAGTTGCTCTCGTGGCCGCTGGCCCAGGGATCTTTTCGGCAGTCATGATCGGCGCTGGACGGGCGGTGGGTGAAACCATGATTGTGCTTATGGCCAGTGGCAATACCGCCCTGTTTAGCGCCAGTCCCTTTGAAGGCATGCGCTCCATGGCCGCCGCTATCGCCATTGAGTTGCCAGAAGCGTCACCCGGTGGGCTGACCTACCATCTGCTGATTTTGGCCGCGCTGGTGTTGTTTCTCTTTACGTTCCTGGTTAATACCCTCGCAGAGGTAGTTCGCCAGCGCTTGCGCCGCCGTTATCGCCAGATGGGGGGCACGTCATGACCTCTGGCGCAGCTAACACCGCCTCTCGCCACGCTCGTTTTCACTGGCTCAATGACGCTTGGCCCTGGCTATGTGCCGCCAGCGTGGCGCTTTCTCTCTTGATGCTCGGCGCATTACTGGCGCTACTGCTAACACGCGGGCTTGGTCACTTCTGGCCCGCTGCGCTGGAAGAGGTGACTCTCCGTTCAGGCGAGACCTTGGCAGGCGAAGCCGTACGTGATGTGGCGCTACCGCAACAGCCGGGGAATGAACGCCTCTATTTTACCGGTAATCAGGACATCAATGGAGTGCGTTGGCGTTGGGTAGCGATTGAAGAAATTGCCGAGCGCTCCCAACCCAACGACCTGATTCGTCTAGAGCGAAGCCCCTGGGGAGATTTTATCGGCCGCTTGGTCGCCATTGAGCAGAACGACCAGCGCTGGGAGGGAGATGCCGCTTGGCAACGGCTAAACACGCTGCTGGCGCTGCCTGCCAGCCAGCGTCCCGAAAGCCAGCTATTACTCGCCACGGTGAACGGCCAAACTTTGCGCCAACCGCTTGCCAGCGTAGTGAGTGCTGAAGCTCCCAATGCCATGAACGTTTGGCAGAAAACGGTCACCTGGAGCGATGCCGTTTGGCGGTTCCTAAGCGAAGGGCCCCGAGCAGCCAATACTGACGGTGGTGTCTGGCCAGCTATCTTTGGCACGGTATTAATGGTTATTTTAATGTCTGTCATCGTGACCCCGTTTGGGGTGCTGGCGGCGATTTATCTCAATGAAATTGCTCACCAGGGGAAGCTGACTCGGCTGGTGCGCATTGGTGTGCGCAATCTGGCGGGCGTACCGTCGATTGTGTACGGCGTTTTCGGCTTGGGAGTGTTTGTTTACGGCATTGGCGGGTCGTTGGATGAATGGTTCTTCAACGATACGCTGCCCTCGCCAACGTTCGGCACTGGCGGCCTGCTATGGGCGTCACTTACCCTTGCGCTGCTGACCCTGCCGGTTGTGATTGTGGCAACCGAGGAAGGGCTGGCGCGTATTCCTGAGGCCCAGCGCGAAGGCGCCGTGGCACTTGGTGCTACTCGCTTAGAGATGCTTACCCGCATCGTACTACCTATGGCGGCCCCCGCTATGCTGACAGGGGTCATTTTGGCCGTTGCCCGCGCCGCCGGTGAGGTGGCTCCGTTAATGCTGGTCGGTGTCGCCAAGCTAGCACCACAGATGCCGATTGATAGTGAGTTTCCTTACCTTCATCTAGATCGCAAGTTTATGCACCTTGGCTATCATTTATTTGATACCGCCTTTCACGGTGAAGATGTGCAGGCTGCCATCCCGCTAGTTTATGCCACAGCGCTACTTTTAGTGTTGATTGTGCTGATGCTTAATCTAACTGCCATATTTCTACGTCATTATCTTAGGCGTCAACGGGGAAGCGAATGCTAGCGCAATCACATTCAATCAATACCTCTCAGCCACCAGTGACGCACTTTTCAGCCGACAGCTGCTGCCTGAGCATTGATCACTTGAGCCTCGCCTATGCGGGGAAAGAGGCGTTGCGCGACTTAACCCTTAGCGTTCCGCGTCATCGTGTAACGGCTTTTATCGGTCCCTCAGGGTGCGGTAAATCAACTCTGTTAAGAGCTATTAATCGTCTCCACGACCTGAATGAATCGGTAACGCATAGCGGTAAAATCACGCTGGAAGGGCAAGATATTCACGCCCCGCAAACGAATGTGACCGAGCTACGGCGACGGGTAGGGATGGTATTTCAAACGCCCAACCCCTTTCCTATGTCGATCTATGAAAATGTCGCCTTTGGATTACGCTTGCAGCAGCGCCTTCCTAAACGCAAAAGGGATGACATTATCGAATGGGCCTTAACTTCCGCCGCGCTATGGGACGAGGTTAAAGACCGCCTGCACCGCTCCGCCTGGCAGCTTTCAGGTGGCCAGCAGCAGCGCCTCGTCATCGCCCGCACGTTAGCCGTAAAGCCCGACGTACTGCTGCTGGATGAACCGGCCTCAGCGCTAGACCCCATTTCAACGCTCAAAATTGAGGAGTTGATTCGTAACCTCAAGTCAGAGCTGACGTTAGTACTGGTTACTCACAATATGCAACAAGCGGCGCGCGTATCGGATTACACCGCCTTTTTGCACCAAGGTGAGCTGGTTGAATACGGCCCTACTGATCAGGTCTTCACCAACCCCCGTTTGCAACGCACCGAAAACTACATCACCGGCCGCATCACCTAGGCCTTATCGACTGAAATGTCAGGAGTGCTCCATGGATATTACGAGCGATACCCACAGCCAGCATATCTCTCGCCAGTTCAACCAGGAGCTGGAAGAGCTAAAAACCCATCTGATGGCGATGGGCGGTTTGGTAGAGAAGCAAGTGCAGGATGCCGTTTTTGCCTTGCTGGAAGGCGATACCCGCTTGGCCGAACAAGTGCGAGACAATGATCGCCAGGTCAACGATCTACAGCTGCAAATCGACGATGAATGTACCCGGGTACTGGCGCGGCGCCAGCCTGCCGCGTCCGATCTACGCTTGGTGCTCGCCGTTATCCGTGCTACTTCTGATCTTGAGCGCATTGGCGATGAGGCCAGCAAAATCGCCCGCAATGCCCTGCTGCTGAGTGAAAGCACCAGCACTATTCGCGGTTTGGTGGAAGTGCGTCATATCAGCGAGCATGTCCGCAAAATGCTGCGCGATGCACTCACCGCCTTTGCCCGCTTTGACACCGACTTGGCCATGCAGGTTGTGCGTGAAGATGAGCTGGTGGACGACGAGTACAGCAGCGCGATGCGCTCACTCATGACGTTTATGATGGAAGATTCACGCTCCATTACCTCTGTCCTCAGCATTATGTGGGTTTTGCGCGCGCTTGAGCGCGTCGGTGACCATGCTGATAACCTTGCCGAGTACGTGGTTTATCTTGTCAAAGGGTTGGATATCCGCCATAGCGATCCCGACAACCTGGACCCGCAGGTACTAAAAAAGTCTTGACCTGAAAGGGGTTTCCTCCTGCAATACGTCCAGGCCGCTGAGCGGCCTGGACGTTTGAATCATAAGGAGTCTCCCCATCATGCTGGATGCTGTCACTGCGCTTAGCCGAGGCACACGCTGTGTGTATCAGCCAGGTATGCGCCGCTATGTGTTTCTACCCATTCTGGTCAACCTGATTGTTTATGTCAGCATGTTCAGCTTTGTGCTTAACCGCTTCGATGGGTGGTTGGCCCACTGGATGAATATGGTGCCGACCTGGCTCGATTGGCTCTCCTGGCTTATTTGGCCCCTGTTCGTGGTTAGCCTGCTAGTGGTGGTGTTTTTCACCTTCACGCTGGTAACCAGCTTAATCGCCGCCCCGTTTTACGGTTTTTTGGCCGCCAAGGTCGAAACGCAGGTAACGGGGAACGAACCCATCGACGACCGCAACCTTACTAAAACAGCCATTGATGCTGTTGGTCGCGAGTTTGTTAAGCTTGCTTATATACTGCCGCGCGCCGCTGGCCTGTTTGTGCTTAGCTGGATCCCGGGGCTGAATTTAGCTGCCCCGCTGCTGTGGGCGCTCTTCTCCGCCTGGGTAATGGCCATTACTTATTTGGACTACCCTATGGATAACAACAAAGTGACGTTTGCCGATATGCGCCAACGACTTTCGAAACGCTGGTGGCAAAGCCTCAGCTTTGGCGGATTGGTCACACTTATCACCTGGATTCCATTGGCCAATCTTTTTCTGCTTCCTGGTGCAGTGGCGGGCGCCGTACTGCTCTGGGATGACCACTACAGAGACGCATATAATGACGCACGCGGCATCACACCACAGTAGGCGCTTATTACCTGTGCTCGGCGACTTTGCTACTGTTACGTGCTAGATCACGCTCCTGCTCTCAATCAACAATAAAGGAATAAACGAATGATCAAACCCATCACTTGGCTGGGTGTGTGTGTTGTCAGCGCCCTTTCTCTGGTGGCGTCAGTAGCGATAGCTCATGACGTCCAAACAGACGCTATGCGTATCGCGCACCCCTTCGCCACCCCAACCCCTCCGGGAGCTAGCAACGGCGCTGCTTATGTGGATATCACCGCCTTGTCAGCCCCTGTTACCCTGATGGGTGCAAGCAGCCCAGCCAGCGACACAGTTGAACTGCATGAAATGCAAATGGACGGCGATATGATGCAGATGCGCCATGTGGACGAGATTCACGTCGAGGTCGGGGAGACCACTACCATGCGCCCCGGAGGCGGCTTGCACTTAATGCTGATTGGATTAGCCGAGCCGCTAAAAGAGGGCGAACGGTTTCCCCTCACGCTCACCTTTGCTGAACAAGGTGATGTGGACATCGAAGTCTGGGTACAAAGTGCCCAAGAAGGTAGCGAAGCTGCGGAAGGCCATCACCATCACTGAGTGCTATTGTGCTTCTGGACACAAAAAATCAGACCCCGCCTAGGCAGGGTCTAAGAACACAATTTATGACAATGGCTAACACTAGCTTCCATTCCTTTTGTGGGATTCCAACCTTGGAATTTAACCCTGACTAGCGCTCTGATTGTCGTTTGATCCATTCCTTGAATCCATGTGCATCCCTGATGTGTGGCATGCATTTGCATGATTCACCCACCCCATTAACGTAACATATCTCCAGCCTATTGCAAGTTTTTGTTACAAAACGTGTCCAATGCTTTCATGCTGCGTTAAAAAATTTATGCGTATGCCTAAACTTCGCAGTTGCTCATTATTTCTAGCCAGCCTTAGCTAGACCAACCGGTGCAATCGTTATAGAAAACAGAGAGAAGGGATGTAAAAAGGTAAAGAAAGAGAAAGAAAAGGAAAGAAGAAAATACTGGGATAGCGAGGATAGCGAGGATAGCAAAAGCAGGCAACAAAAATTAGGCCCCGTTTACGCGGGGCCTGACATCAGAATAGGTAATAACTAACACTAGCTTCCACTCCTTGTGCGGGACTCCAACCTTGGAATTTACCCTCACTAGCGTTTTGATTGCCTACTGATTCATCCATGAATCTAAAAACCATCCTTGCCTATAAAACTTCCTGTTTTGATCGCTTCATCATCCATTGAAAAAGCATATCTTGGATATCGTAAAACTAACCTTTGATATCAAATAATTGAAAAATTAATCAGCGCTATTTTCTTCAACTACTTCTTCAGGTGTGTACTCTTGATCGCCACTAGCATCTGTTGAATTTGGCTCACCGACAGTATCTGGACCTTGGGTATTATGGTCAGTCGTCAGTTCTTTTTCTTCGTAGTCGCCTGATTCTGCCTTATCATGAGATTGGGTATCCAACGGCTGCTCCTCAACCGTAATACCTTGGTTTTCATCAATAGCAGAGTCTTCATCTGTTTGAGCAAAGGCTAATGGGCTCGCCACTAAACCAAAAGAAACACCTAAAATGCCAGCTTTCTTGAGAAAATCCTTGGACATCATATTCCACCTCCGATCGCTGTTTGATACTGCTTCGTTAAGAAAGAAGGGCTAACCAGTAGCCAGCATTTCCTGCGGTCGTCTTCCTTAACCATAATAGTGCAGTGATTATGCCAATCAACCAATAATTAAATAAAGTATATAATAATCAACAATTTAATAAAAAATTCAGCTATTTTTTTAAAGCGAAACAACTAAAATATAACGTAGAAAATGTGTAGAAATGACACATGCGCAAAGTATTACCAATCTTGCATGCCAACATTGCACACATCTACAAGAATTATGCGATGTAACCCGTCTCAGGATTGGATAAGACGCGAGGAGGGGAAGATGCAGCGAAAAAGTGCGCCTTTGCCGGGGTGGGATTCAACGTGCAGTTGCGCATCATGACGTAACAACACGTGCTTCACGATCGCCAAGCCTAAACCGGTGCCGCCGGTCGCGGTGCTACGTCCTTTATCAACACGGTAGAAACGTTCGGTTAGTCGGGGGATATGGACGGGGTCAATACCCTCGCCATTGTCTTCAACGTCTATGCAACCACCGCCGGTAGTGCTCTTTTTCCAGCGTATTGTGATATGGCTTCCCACCGGTGTATAGCGAACGGCGTTGAAGGCTAAATTTGAGATCGCACTACGGATTTCCTGCTCACTACCAAGTAAGCATGCATCACTTTCAAGCGCTACGGTAATGGTATGTCGCTGATGCGAAAGAGCCAGCGCATCATCACAAATGCTTTGTAGTAAAGGACCCAGTGACAGTGGATGATGATCTTTACCCCCCTGGTCAATTTCGAGACGAGATAGAAGCAATAAATCATTCACCAAATTTTGCATTCGCTGCGTCTGTTCTTGCATTTGGTGAATGCTCTTTCCAAGACGCGGAGGCAGTTGGTCGGCAATATCGGTGTAGGTTTCCAGGTAGCCGGAAAGGACCGTTAAAGGAGTGCGCAGCTCGTGGGATACGTTGGCAACAAAATCACGCCGCATCTGCTCTAGGCGATGCAAGCGAGTAATATCCCGTGCCATTACCAGCCTTTCATCATCACCATACAAAGTAATTTGATACTGCAGGATTTGCCGCTCATCAATCGGCGACGTTAGCGTTAGCGGCTCGCTATAGTCCCGCGCATTAAAATAGCGGATAAAGCTTGGGTCGCGCAGGAGATTGGTAATGTGCTGACCACGGTCATGGGCGGTTTGTAGCCCCAGCATGGCTGTTGCAGCGCTGTTCCACCATTCCAGGTCACCATGTCTATCAAGCATCACCACACTGTCGCGCATCGCTTCAGACGACTCTTGGATGCGCGCCAAGGTGGCCCGCAGTCGGCTTTGAGTTATACGCTGACTCTTTTGGTAGCGGTACAAGCGATCAAACAGTTCGCCCCACATTCCTCGGGCCGCAGGCGGTTCGTCGTGAGGATGAAGGGTTAACCACAAGTAGAGTTCGCGCAGCTGCCGCAGGTGGTAAAACAGGCAAACTGCAAGCCCGGCCGCGAGCCCCAACCCAGCAGCGCCCAGCAACCATCCTAAGCAAGTGCCCAGCGCGGCTAGCCACACTAGTCGCCACAGTTCACGACTCCATAGACGCACACTTATACCCGTGCAGAGAAACGGTAACCGGTGCCCCGAACCGTTTGAATCAGGCTTTGATGCACATTGCCTAGCGCTTTTCGTAAGCGACGAATATGCACATCGACTGTACGCTCTTCAACATACACATTGCCACCCCACACTTGGTCAAGCAGTTGGCTGCGTGTGTAGGCACGCTCTTGATGGGTCATAAAAAACTGCAACAAACGATACTCGGTGGGACCCATTTCCAGCGCTTTGCCGTGAGCGCTTACCCGGTGGCTCACTGGATCAAGCAACAGGCCGTTAATCTCAATCGGGTCTTCGACGCCACGCGGGGTCGCGCGGCGGAGCACTGCTTTTAGCCGTGCCACCAATTCACGAGGAGAAAACGGTTTGGTGATGTAATCATCGGCGCCGGCTTCAAGCCCTTGAATTTTATTATCTTCTTCACCCTTGGCGGTGAGCATGATAATGGGGATCTCAGCGGTGGTTTCTTCACGCTTTAAGCGTCTAGCCAGCTCAATACCACTAGTTCCAGGCATCATCCAGTCAAGCAGCAGCAAATCGGGCTGGTGATCAACGACCATGGCATGAGCATCCTGGGCATTATCCGCTTCAAGCACGCGATAGTCAGCCATTTCCAGCGCTACCGCGATCATCTCGCGAATCGACGCCTCATCATCGACAATCAGAACGGTCTTGGCGGTCATACCAGAGCCTCACGGTGTTCAAAAAAACCAGTTCAGAGAAAGCTAGCTAAAGGAAACTAGCTCAATGACATGTCAATGACGATAACACCATGTCTTGATGACAGTTAGATGACAATAGTGATTATTGCCCAGTTGCAGGCCACCAACTTAGCGCGATACCAGCAAAAATCAGCAGGCCCGACCAGTGGTTATTAAGAAACGCCTGGAAGCAGAGATCCCGGTCGCGCTGGTAAATCAAGCGCTGCTGGTGCAGAAAGGTGGCTGCCATGGCGGTAAGCCCCAACCAGAAAAAACCGCCTAATCCGACCCGCCAGCCTACCCAGCCCAGCAATCCTAGCGTGGCCACCTGCAGTAAACCGATCATCAAACAATCCGCATTTCCAAACAGTACAGCTGTCGACTTGATACCAATTTTCAAATCATCGTCGCGGTCGACCATGGCGTATTGCGTGTCGTACGCGACAGTCCATAGCACATTGGCAAAGAACAGCAGCCATGCTTCCAGCGGTACGTAGCCCAGCACTGCACCAAAGGCCATCGGAATGGCCCAGGAGAACGCCGCCCCCAATACCACCTGTGGAAAGTGGGTATAGCGCTTCATAAAGGGGTAAATAACCGCCAGCAATACACCACCCAACGAGAGCAGTACCGTAAACCAATTGGTCAACAGCACCAGGATAAACGCAGCGGCTACCAGAACAATAAACAGCAACTGAGCCTCGGTTTCACTGATACGGCCGGTGGCTAGCGGACGATGTTTAGTACGTTTCACATGGCCGTCAAAGTGGCGATCCGCATAATCGTTCACCACACAGCCAGCAGCACGCATTACATAGACGCCGGCCACAAAAATGAGCAGCACATTTCGCCCCGGTACTCCCTCGCTGGCAAACCACAGCGCCCAAAGCGTCGGCCACATCAACAGCCACGTACCAATGGGTCGATTCAGGCGCATCAGCTGTAAAAAATCTGACACGCGAGCAAACCCCTTTGGCCGTAACAGTGAACGATCCATGTTTACCTCACAGAAATAAGATGCAGACGTTAGCCTAGCGCGAAGGCAAATCCAGTTCATCCGCCATCGCACACGAAAAGTACTCTTGAACCAATAGTGACAGACCGCCGTGTTGACAGCCGTGATGAAAAACCGAGCGCCGGCCCCAAGCACAGCTATTCTCTATTCCCTTCACACTGACACTGGCAAACGGCAGGGGTTGAGACGTGACCTCCAACGGCCCACGCACTACACCTGGCTGACGAAATAACCAGCTGCCTAGCGAGCGCTCACCCAACCCTTCCAAACGATGGCCTTTTACCTGCGTTAGCGGGGCGACCGAGCGCGCCACCACCCATGGCGTGTTATCTAAACACAACGCTACTTCACGCAGCCATGCATAACGCTTAGGGGCAATGCCCAACGCCCGTGCCTCATCTTGTCGTGGCCAGCCTACACCCTGGCACAGCAGCCGCACTCGAAACTGTTTTTCACCACCAGCAGCCATTAAACGAGCGGTTAATGAATCTGTCGAAGCAACCCACTGCCACCAGGAGGTACTCATTGCCGGGCGCGCTGCCGCCACAGGCCGCCAGCGCTGAAAAAGCGGAGCTTGCCGCAGTGATATGTTAAAGCCTGGATTCATAGAATAATGTCAGTATGTTAGTCCATAAGATAAGGCAGGAAGCCAGGCTACTCACTCCACAAGAAAAGGCTACCCATCATTCAATTGCTACTTTTCGGCATTGACATGAAAAAGATAAAACCCTGTGATAGCTAAGGTTGCTCCGATAAAGTTGAAAACAATATCAAGCAGCGTGTTGTAGTAGCCACCAACCCCATTATCCGGGACTAACAACACGACAATAAACTCGATCATTTCATTTACCGCGCCCACGCCCTGTGCTGCCATAAGCGCGATAAAGCCGATGAGTAGCGGGGGCTGTTTCTGACCCAAATAATTTCTCAGCAAATGAAGAAACAGTAAAGCGACGACGGCATAAAGGTAGACATGCACGAATTGATCATACTTGAAAATATAAAATTCCCCTCCGCCGTCAAAAAGGGGAACCATCCGCCACGTGTAAAGTATGTCACCGTCTACTGGAACGCTCCCTCCCAACATATGAAGCAGCCCGCAGACAGAGATGCCCCACAATACGGAAGCCGGGATTCGAGTTTCATAAAGGGTTCCGTAAAGCAGTGCAAAAACAAGTACAATCACCCCGATATAACCCAGAAATTCAATATTCAAATTGACGATAAAATAGGCCGAAAAAACCGTCGTATACAAAGCAGTAAAAATAAGCGCAGCCTTTTCTGACGTTAAAAAATTCATCACCAATCAGCGTCTCCAAGGCAGTTAAAATAGGGGTAATTAGTATAACATAATGCCTTTAAAGGCTTTTTTTCCAGAAACTCTTTTGGTGTTTGCATGCTCGCATCCCCCCATACGCAGGCAGTTTCAACATTTCACACTGAGCTAGTCATTATTGGTACTGGAATGGCCGGTATAGGCCTTGCACGTGCACTGCGACGCTTGGGTGATCAGCGCTCCATTACAATGATTAGTGCTGACAGCGGTGATGATTACAGCAAACCACTGCTTTCAACCGGCGTTGCCAAAGGACTAGCCCCTGACCAATTAGCACAGCGCAGCGCCGCAGAACTTGGCGATGAGCTGAACGCTCGCATTGTTACCCACACCCCAGTAAGCACATTGGATGTGGATAACCGATCAATCCTTCTTGAAGATGAGCAAGCTTCCAGTTATGAAAGACTAAGCTACGACACCCTCGTATTAGCCACTGGCGCTGCACCGCGAGAGCCTTTCAAAGTCGATCCCAGCGTGTCTTCGCGCTGCTTGGCCATCAACAATTTAGATGACTACCGTCGCTTTTATGCAGCTTTAGACCACCGCCATGTTCGAGTGGCAATTATTGGCGCGGGGCTAGTCGGCTGTGAGTTTGCCAACGACCTGCACGCGGGGCGCCATCAGGTCAGTATCGTTGCCCCTGAAACTACACTGCTTCCACGCTTGCTGCCCGCCCCATTGGGCAATGCCTTAGGCGCAGCCTTCAGCGAGGCAGGTATCCATCTCTACTTAGGCCGCACGATCAACTCGATCGCGCCCCACAGTGTTGAAGGCATCGTATTACGCTTAGATAATGGTGATACTGTCAGCGCTGATTTAGTGTTGATGGCCACTGGCCTTGCGCCTCGTACGGCGCTTGCCGAAGCTGCTGGTTTAAGCGTATCGCCTACTGGCATAGAGGTGGATCGCCAGCTGCGTACTTCGCATCCAGATATCTACGCCTTGGGCGATGTCGCTTGCGTAGACGGCGTTAATGCCATGTACGTACAGCCGCTGCAAGCCAGTGCTAAAGCGCTGGCAGCAACCCTAACGGGCACACCAACTTCTGTCAGCTTTGGCGCATGGCCGGTAGTGGTTAAAACACCGCTGCTGCCGGTGGTGGCCTACCCACCAAAAGAAACACCTGAGCGGTGGCGAATTGAAGGCGAAGGCGGCGATATCAGTGCCTTGGCTGAAAATAAAGACGGACGTTTGATTGGTTTTGCGTTGACAGGCGGCTGCGTGAGAAGGAAAGTGGAGCTTTCCAGAGCAGCACCTACGCTGCTAGGCTGATTTTCGCCGCGTTCGCGATTAGGCTAGATAAGCTAGCCTAATCAAGTGACGCACCCAACAACATACATTTGCTTTTCGCTCGAAACATTAATAAAGGGAGATTCCTTATGCGCAAACCTGAACTCGCTGCTGCGATCGCTGAAAGTGCCGACCTATCCAAAGATAAAGCAGGCCAAGTGCTGAACGTCATTTTGGATGAAATCACTAACAGCGTTGCTAAAGGCGAAGATGTCGCGTTAATTGGCTTTGGTACTTTTACCGTACGTGAGCGCGCAGCCCGTACCGGTAAAAATCCGCAAACCGGTGCCCCGCTGCAAATTCCGGCCAGCAAAAACGTCGCCTTTAAGCCAGGCAAAGCGCTTAAGGACGCTGTTTCCTAATGAAACTCAAGTTGACGCTGTGGCTGCTGGGCGTGATGCTCAAACGAGCCCTGCGCCGCAAGCCGCGCTTTCGCGAGCAGTTAGAACGTATGCGCGGCTTGGACTGGGGGATTGCCACGGAAGACCTAAGCATTGCCCGCTACTACCGGATGACGCCAAAAAGCATCAGCACCGGTAATGGGCTACCCGTGGACCTAGATCTCGAGTTACGTTTCCGTGATCAGGATACTGCCTTGAGAGTCCTCAAAAAGCCCACCCAGCAGGCCTTTCTCGACGGCATGATGAGCGGCAGCGTGCGCTTGGTGGGAGACTCTGCCGATATGAACAAGTTACAAAAACTACTCAAGTATTTGTAGCTCTCACCCGCCACGTATACGTGGCGGGGTTTACCCCTAATCTCCATCCCAACCCCCTCAACACCGGTTAACTTTTATTGGCTACTTTCTGCCGTAACGCGAAGACAACCACGGCTTTTAGCCTCTATACTAGCTGCTTATACTAAAGTCTAATAATCACCCATAAGAGCTTCTATGCCTATTTCTTTGCCGCTGCGGCGCCTTTGGACGCTGGATAAATTCGCCTATAGCCTGCGCGTATTTATAGCCTTCAGCGGTGCGCTGCTGTTTAGCGGCTTAATGGGTGATGTCGCGCTGGTGATTCCCCTCTTTCTAGGCATCATCGCCTGTGCGCTGTCTGAAACTGACGACAGCTGGCAAGGTCGCTTTCAAGCTCTGCTGGTCACCCTGGTGTGTTTTACCTCGGCGTCTTTTATTGTCCAGTGGCTGTTTCCCTGGCCGTGGCTGTTTGCCATCGGACTGGGGGTTTCTACCTTCACCCTGATTATGCTTGGCGCCATCGGCCAGCGTTATGCCACGATTGCCTCGGGCACGCTTATTCTATCGATTTACTCAATGATCAACATCGAGCAGCATGGCGGCGTGGATGAGGACGTGGCTGCACGCCAATTGCTGTTGTTGGCAGGAACAGTTTGGTACGGATTAATCTCGGTGGTGTGGTGCGCGCTGTTTTCACGCCAGCCAGTGAAGCAAAGCATGGCGCGAGTGTACAAAGCGCTGGGCGAGTTTTTGATTCTGAAATCGGCGCTGTTTGAGCCGGTGCGGGGCGTAGATGTGGAGGCACGTCGGGTAGCACTGGCACGCCAGAACGGCAAAGTGGTCGATGCACTTAATCAAGCCAAAGAGATGATTTTTAGGCGCTTAGAGGGCCAGCGCGGCGATCGCAAGCTCAACCGTTACCTGCGCATCTACTTTATTGCCCAGGACATCCATGAACGCGCCAGCTCTACCCACTACCCTTACAGCGCGCTCAGCAAAGCGTTCTTCCATCATGATGTGCTGTTTCGCTGCCAAAGGCTGCTGGATCAGCAGGGGCGCTCCTGCCGCCAGCTAGCCAAATCACTGCTGCTCAATCGCCCCTTCGATCACCAGCAGAGCGAAGAGGCGCTGGCTGACTTGCACGCTTCCATCGAGAACCTACGTGACCGCGGCAAACCCGAATGGCAACCGCTGCTTTACCCGCTCAGCGCCCTGGCAGAGAACTTGGCCACTTTGGAAAACCAACTCGCCAGTGCCCACAATCCTGGTGTCAGCGATGAACGGCGCGACAGCTCACTGTATGACCGCTCGCCGTCCAGCCTACTGGAAGCGTGGAAACGGGTACGGCTTAACTTCACCCTCGGCTCGCCCACTTTTCGCCACGCGGTGCGGCTCTCCATTGCACTCATGGCGGGCTACGGGCTGCTGCAGTGGATCGACCCCGAGCAGGGCTTTTGGATCCTGCTCACTACGCTGTTCGTCTGTCGCCCGAACTTCGCTACCACGCGTCGGTTCCTATCGCAGCGAATTCTGGGCACGGTACTGGGCTTAGTGGTGGGTTGGGCATCCATCAGTCTCTTCCCTCATCCGCTGGTACAGAGCATGATCGCCGTGGCCGCTGGGGTGTCGTTCTTCGCTAACCGCGAAAAACATTACGTGATCGCCACCGCCTCGATCACGCTGCTGGTCTTATGCAGCTTCAACCAAGTGGGCGACGGCTACGACTTGATCCTGCCGCGCCTGCTCGACACCCTGCTTGGCTCCCTGATCGCGGGCTTAGCGGTGTTTTTTATTCTGCCCGACTGGCAGGGACGCAGGCTTTACCGCGAAGCCGCCAACGCGCTAAATAACCACCGCCGTTACCTGGAGGAGATTATCCACCAGTACGAGGAGGGCAAGCAGGATGACTTGGCTTACCGATTGGCGCGGCGCAATGCCCATAACGCCGACGCGGCGCTCTCGACGCTACTCACCAATATGCTCCATGAGCCGGGACATTACCGAAAATTGGATGCAGACAACGGCCTGCGTTTTCTGGTGCTTTCCAACACCCTGCTTAGCCACCTCTCCGCCCTGGGGGCTCATCGCCATCAGTTGGCAGACGATGAAGACGACGCCACGCTGGTGCCGGTAGCTAAACGTATTGGTGAGCTATTAGGCCAAATCGCTGAACAGCTCAATAAACGCCAACCGGTTGAGGCAACAAAGGAGCAAGCCGCCGAACTGTTAGCCCAGCTAGAAGAGCAGAGTGCGGTAGCAGCGGACGAGCCAGCCATTACACTTTATCGCCCTATCCAAAGCCAACTACGCCTCATCGCTGAGCAACTGGCCCCGCTAGGCGAAGCCGCTAATCGATTGGTGGGAAGTGAAGAGAGTGAAAAGCACGCCTCCAACAGCGTCTCTGCTTAAACCTGCCCATAGCGGCCTGCAGCCTCACCCAGCCAGCGACGCACCAGCACGGCCGTGACCTTAGGGTCGCCTTGCAGCGTTTGGGCGAGTGCCGTTACCCGCTCCAACAAGTCCGCATCGCGTTCAAGGTCTGCGATTTTCATCTGCGCCAAGCCGGTTTGGCGGGTGCCGAGCACTTCGCCCGGGCCGCGGATTTCCAGGTCTTTCTCGGCAATGCGGAAGCCGTCGGTGGTTTCGCGCATGACGGCAAGACGCTGGCGCGAGCTTTTCGACAGCGGCGGATGATAGAGCAGCACGCAGAAGCTTTCGGTGCTGCCCCGACCCACCCGGCCACGCAACTGGTGAAGCTGAGAAAGCCCTAGGCGCTCGGGGTTTTCAATAATCATCAGGCTGGCATTGGGGACATCTACGCCCACCTCGATTACCGTGGTGGCCACCAGCAAATCCAGCTCCCCCGCTTTGAAGGCAGTCATTACCTCGGCTTTCTCGCTCGATTTCATGCGTCCATGCACCAAGCCTACCGCCAGCTCGGGCAACGCTGTCGTCAGTTCATCACGGGTCACTTCGGCGGCCTGACACTGCAGCACTTCAGACTCATCAATGAGTGTGCACACCCAATACGCCTGACGGCCTTCACTGCAAGCCAAACGGATGCGTTCGACCACTTCTGGGCGCCGCTCGTCGGGCACCACCACGGTTTTCACCGGTGTGCGGCCGGGCGGCAGTTCATCGATTACCGAGACATCCAGGTCCGCATAGGCGCTCATGGCCAGGGTGCGTGGAATCGGGGTGGCGGTCATGATCAGCTGGTGCGGAGTGAGTCCGCCCGCTTCCCCTTTCTCGCGCAGCGCCAAACGCTGGTGCACGCCAAAGCGGTGCTGCTCGTCAATAATCGCTAGCCCCAGGCACTCAAAGTGTACGTCGTCCTGAAACAGCGCATGGGTGCCCACCACCATCCGCGCGCGCCCATCGGCAATCGCCGCTTTGGCATCTAGCCGCGCTTTGCCTTTGAGCTTGCCCGCCAGCCACGCCACTTCGATCCCCAGTGGCTCAAACCAGGCTTTGAACGAGCGGTAGTGCTGCTCGGCGAGAATCTCCGTCGGTGCCATGATGGCCGCCTGGCAGTTGCCCGCTAGCGTTGAGAGCGCGGCCATGGCGGCGACCACGGTTTTACCCGAACCCACATCACCCTGGATCAGCCGCAGCATCGGCGCGGGGCGGCTCAAGTCGTGGCTAATCTCTTCCAGCACGCGGCGCTGAGCACCGGTCAGTGCAAAAGGAAGCTGGGCCAGGAAGCGCGCCTGCAGGCTGCGCCCAGACGGTAGCGTTGGCGCGCCATCGGCCTGAATGCGCAGGCGCACCTCGCGAAGGCTTAATTGATGAGCGAGCAGCTCTTCCAACGCTAAACGCCGCGTGGCAGGGTGGTGGCCGCCGCTAAGTTGTTCGATGTTCACATCCGGCGGCGGCTGGTGTAGCAGGTGAAGGCTGGCGTGGAGGCCGGGTAACTGAAAGCGTTGAAGCAGCGTCTCGGGAATCACATCAGGCAGCGCCTCGGGGGCGTTATCCAGCAGCCCGAGCGCCTGCTGCGCCAGGGCACGCAGCCGGGGCTGGTTCAAGCCTTCGGTAGTGGGGTAAATAGGCGTGAAATACTCCTCTACCGGCGTTTCACTACCACCACTGAGGCGGTATTCAGGATGATAAATCTCTAAGCCGGTGGCACCGGCGCGCGCTTCGCCAAAGGCGCGCACCGTGGCGCCGGGGCGCATCTGTTGCTGCTGGGCGGGCGAAAAGTGAAAAAAGCGCAGGCTGAGAATACCGCTGGCATCGCGCAGGCGAACTAACAGGCTGCGGCGACGCCCCTTTACCACATCGCAGGCGGTCACTTCGCCCTCAATGACCGCTTCTTGGCCCGATCTCAGCAGGCCTATTGGCGTCAGCCGTGTACGGTCCTGATAGCGCAGCGGCAGGTGAAACAGCAGATCACTGACCCGCTCGATCCCCAACCGGCCAAGTTTCAGCGACAGCGCTTCGCCCACGCCTTTCAGCGCCGTAATGGGCGCGGCGAGATCGCTCATGGGGCGCTGTTCACGGCCTTGGCAGGCTGCTGGCAGTGGCTGATCGCCTGGATGAGCGCTTCAATGGCTTTGGGCCGCGGAAAACTCGCCCGCCAGGCAATCGCCACGGTACGCGATGGCGCCGGGTCAACAAACGGCCGACTCACTAACATGGCATTCTCATACTGATTAGTGCCCAGCGCCGACTGCGGCAATACCGTAATGCCCAACCGGGAAGCGACCATATGGCGAATGGTTTCCAGCGAGCCGCCTTCGGCAATCAAGGTGTTGTTGGGGCTGTTGAGCTTTTGGGTAATCGCCGGGCAGGCTTCCAGAATCTGATCACGGAAGCAGTGCCCTTCGCCCAGCAACAACAGCCGCTCTTCGAGTAAATCCTCTTTATTGATCGCTTCGCGTGAAACCCAGGGGTGATTGGCGGGCATCAGTACTTCAAAAGCTTCGTCGTAGATCGGTTTAGTAACCACGTCGGTTTCGGTAAACGGCAGGGCCACAATAATCACATCCAGCTCACCGCTTCTTAGCTTGGCGCGCAGCGTGCCGGTCATGCCCTCTTCAATGTACAGCGGCATCTGCGGCGCCGCACTTGCCAATGCAGGAACCAAATGGGGAAACAGATAAGGGCCAATCGTATAAATCGCACCAATGCGCAGCGGGTTGGCCAGCTGATCTTTACCCGTGCTGGCCAGCTCAAAAATCAGCGTGCTCTGTTCCAGCACACGCTGCGCCTGGGCAACAATTTTTTCGCCCAGCGGAGTAACTTGTACGGTAGACTTGGAGCGCTCAAACAACGGCGTTTCCAATTCCTCTTCCAACTTTTTCACCGCGACCGAGAGCGTGGGCTGTGAAACGTGGCAGCGTTCCGCCGCACGGCCAAAGTGACGCTCCTGGGCGAGGGTTACGATGTAGCGAAGTTCTGTTAAAGTCATAGCGGTGCCAGTGGCATCCTCTCGTAGCAGCTCGTGACTAATATCATGGCGGTCAGCGGGATGGAAAAGGACAAGCAAGCTCTGCCGACGGTTTCCTCATCTGCCGTGTTCTAAAGCGACAATGTCACATTAGGTAGAGACTTTGCATCTAATAGGGAATATTAATCAAGAGGAGTGAGCACGGTGAAGCTAACCGTACTGATTATCGGCTGTGGCGATATTGGGATCAACCTTGGGCGTGAGTTGCTTGAGGAAGGGCACCAGGTGATTGGCTTACGTCGCAATGTCGAGGCTTTGGAAGGCACCGGTATCAAACCGCTAAAGTTGGATTTAAACGACCTCGAAGACGCCGAACCCAGCAGCCTTCCCCAAGCCGACTATGTCGTCTACACCGTCAGCGCTGATCGTTTCGAGGAGAGCGCCTATCAAGCCGCCTACCCAGAAGGGTTAAAGCGCGTGCTGCGTATCATGGAACAACACAAGACGCCCCCGCGCCGAGTGTTTTTCGTCTCATCGACCAGCGTGCATGGCCAACAGGAAGGCGAAGTCGTTAACGAGGAGACCCCCCCCGATTCGACCAGCTTCTCTGGCACGCTGATGTGTGAAGCGGAACAGGCGCTGATTAATCATTCGCTACCCGGTACAGTGATTCGTTTTTCAGGCATTTACGGCCCGGGCCGCGACCGGCTGATTCATCAGGTGGCTGAGGGCCGTGTGGCCGCAATCACGCCAGTGGTGTACTCCAATCGTATTCACCGCGACGACTGCACCGGCATTATTGCGCACTTGATTCGCTATCAGGAAAGCGGCGAAACACTGGCGGACATTTACTTAGGTAGCGACTGCGAACCCGTTACCATGCACAACGTGATGATGTGGCTGGCCAAGCAATTGAACGTAGAGGCCTCAGAAACGATGCAGTCTCCTTTGCGTCGCCGTACCAGCAAACGGTGTGATAACCAGCGCATTATCGGCACTGGCTACCAGTTTCGCTTCCCCAGCTACCGTGAAGGGTATGCACAGGTGCTCAAAGAGGGCGGCTTTCTAGAGGTCAATAAGGCCTAGGCCAGATTGGCTTAATCGCCAATGACCATAACCGCTTCAGCTTCTACCTGACTGCCTTTGGGGAGCGCTTTTACACCGACGGCAGCACGGGCGGGGAAAGGAGCGGTGAAGAACTCTTCCATGACTTGGTTAACGATCGCAAAGTTATCCAAGTCCACTAAATATAAATTCAGCTTCACGATATCGCTTAACGAGCCCGCCGCTTCTTCACACACTGCTTGCAAGTTAGTGAAGACTTGGCGTGCTTGAGCTTCAAAATCCTCGGAGACAATCGCCATGGTCGTGGGATCTAGCGGGATCTGCCCGGAGAGATAAACCGTGTTACCTGCTTTAATGGCCTGGGAGTAAGGACCAATCGCAGCGGGGGCTTTGCTGGTGTTGATAACGGCTTTATTGCTCATGCGGTGTTTCGCTCCTTAATGAATATTGCTTAATTACTTAATATTTATAAATAGCAATTGCTGCCGATTTGTTATCAGCATGTCGTTGTGTTCGGTGTTAGTTGGCGAGTCGGGTAATTTTGCTAACGCTGGGTAAATTACGGATGCGTTTAATGATCCGTGCCAAGTGCACACGGCCTTTCACTGACAGTGTTAGATTGACGGTGGAAAGGTGGGCATCGCGCTCTTCAATGCCAATCCGTTCGATATTAGCATCGGCATCGGTGACCAGCCCGGCAAGCTCGGCGACCAATCCTCGGCGGCTCTCAATTTCGATACGCAGCGCCACCGGAAAATCTTCATCAATGGTGTCCGACCACTCAAGCGTGAAGAGTTTATCGGGATCGTTCTTATCAGTAACGTTCTTGCATTCGGCGCGGTGAACGACCAAGCCTTTGCCCACAGAAAGATGGCCCACCACAGGGTCGCCTGGCAGCGGATGACAGCAACGGGCAAAACTAATCACCATGCCTTCGCTACCACTGATCACTACTGCCCGACTCCCCTCACCCGCATTTTGCTGTTCGTAATTGTCGCCGTGCGCGGCATCCACTAACCGACGCGCCACTACATGAGTCATGCGGTTCCCTAAGCCCAGCGACTCTAACAGCGACTCTTCAGAGGAGACGTCCAACTGCTTAAAGGCACGTTTGAGTACACTCTCATCGAGTTCTTCCAGACTGGTGTCGAACGGCGCTAACGCTTTATTGAGCAACCGCCGTCCCAGCATGACCGCTTCGGTCTGCTGCTGATGTTTAAGCGCATGACGGATCGCCGAGCGCGCCTTCGCCGTAGTGACAAAGTTAAGCCAGGCGAGATTAGGTCGTGCGCCGGGAGCGGTGATAATTTCCAGCGTCTGACCACTCTCTAAACGCGTTGAGAGCGGCGCCAAGTGGCGATCGATACGACATGCAATGCAGTTATTGCCGATATCCGTGTGCACGGTGTAGGCGAAGTCGATTACGGTAGCTCCCTGAGGAAGTTCCATAATGTCGCCTTTGGGCGTAAACACGTAGATATCGTCGGGAAAAAGGTCATTTTTAACGTGTTCGATAAACTCTAACGAGTCGCCGGCATGGCGCTGCATTTCCAGTAGGCCCTTCACCCAGGCGCGAGCACGGGCATGGCTACCCTCGGCAATCGGATGAGAAGTTTGCCCCGCCTTATAAAGCCAGTGAGCGGCGATGCCGTTATTGGCCATAGCCTCCATTTCGCGGGTGCGTATCTGTACTTCGATGGGCATACCGCGGGAACCGAACAACGTCGTATGCAGGCTCTGGTAGCCGTTAGCTTTAGGAATCGCGATATAGTCTTTAAAACGTCCCGGCACTGGCTTATAAAGGTTATGTACTACGCCCAGAATACGGTAACAACTGGCCACGTCTTCGGTGATGATGCGAAAACCAAACACATCCATAATTTCGGCAAAGGGCTTACGCTGGTCGCGCATCTTTTTATAAATCGACAGCAAATGCTTTTGCCGCCCAATCACCGTGCCGTTAAGGGCATCATCATCCAGGCTTTTTTGCAGCGACGACTGGATTTCACGCATGGCACTGCGCCGGTGCCCTCGCGCTTTAGCAACCGCACGCTTAATGCGCTCTGAACGCATCGGGTGAATCGCTTGAAAGGAGAGATCTTCGAGCTCAATGCGGATGGTGTTAATACCCAATCGACCGGCAATACGCGCGTAAATTTCCAATGTTTCACGGGCGATGCGGCGCTTCTTATCTGGCCGCAGCGCACCCAGCGTGCGCATGTTATGCAGCCGATCGGCAAGCTTGACGATAATGACGCGGATATCGCGCGACATCGCCAGCACCATCTTCTGGAAGTTTTCTGCCTGAGCAACGGCTTTATCTTCGAAGGTGATTTGGGTAAGTTTGGATACCCCATCTACCAGCTCGGCCACCGGTTTGCCGAACTGGGCCTCAAGGGCCTTTTTGGAAACGCCGGTGTCTTCGATAACGTCATGCAGCATGGCAGCCATCAGGCTTTGATGATCCATGTGCATATTGGCAAGAATATTCGCTACCGCGAGCGGATGGGTAACGTAAGGCTCGCCGGAGCGCCGCCGCTGACCATCGTGGGCCTGCTCAGCGTAATAAAAGGCACGTTTGACCTGCTGGATTTCATCCGGTGGTAAATAGCCGCCGAGTCGATCGGCCAGGTCATCAATGGTAAACATCTACCGCGCCTCTATCGGTGTCGTAGTAAACGTTAGTCGTCGATATGAGTTGGTGCCATCGCGGGACGCGGACGGACAGCGGCTTCAACGGGCTCGTCCAGCACCGTATGATCAACCAAGCCTGCGGCAATTTCACGCAGTGCCATCACGGTGGGCTTGTCATTTTCCCACGGCAGTAGCGCATCACGAGACCCGCGCGCCAGCTGGCGAGCACGCTGAGTGGAAATCATCACCAGCTTGAAACGGTTTTCAACATTATCAAGACAATCTTCAACGGTTACGCGAGCCATGGGAGCCTTCCTGTTATGACGGAACCGGGCCGACACCGTTATAAAAAAGCCAACGGCGCCGACCCAGCGAAAAAACGCATTTAGAACTGTACTAAAAACACAGTAGAACCGAATAGATTACTCGACCGCAGGCGCCTGTGACAAGAGCGCAGCTAATAGCGGCGCGTGGCGCTCGCTCATTACCGGGCGGCTTAAGCGTCGGCTGATCACCAATGACTGTAATTCCTGCAGCGCCGTGGTGAAGTCATCATTCACTACCAAGTAGTCATATTCATGATAATGGGTCATTTCACTCACTGCATCGCGCATACGTCGGGCAATCACCGCATGCTCATCAGTGCCGCGGCTCGCGAGGCGCCGCTCCAACTCATCGCGCGAAGGCGGTAAAATAAAAATCGACACCGCTTCAGGCATTTGATCACGCACTTGCTGGGCACCCTGCCAGTCGATCTCTAGTATGACGTCTTGCCCTGCTGCCAATAATGCCTCTACTGCCTTACGCGAGGTGCCGTAGTAGTTATCAAAGACGTTGGCATATTCAAAAAACTCACCACGCGCGATCATCGCTTCAAACTCAGCCACATCAGTGAAGTGATAATTCACACCATTCACCTCACCCTCGCGCTTGGCGCGCGTGGTGTGCGACACAGAAACCTGAATCCCATCCAGGCTTTCAATTAGCTCGCGTACCAAGCTAGTCTTGCCTGCACCCGACGGGGCAGAAACGATAAAAAGCGTACCTTGGGACATGAAGCGCTTTCCCTTCAGTTAGCGACAATAAGCCATGAAAATAAGTAGAGCGACTGCAGCAGAGCAGCAAGGCTGCGCAGTATCGCACACCCATCGCGATGACTGTAGCGTTGGCGGTGACATACACGGAGGTAGACATGCGCAGTACGCTTTTTATTTTAGGCCTGATTGCATTGGGCGTAGCCCTACAAAAAGGCATTATCGAGATTCCCCGCCACTGGGCGCCCTGGGCACCGCTGCACATTGATGACCCCATCACGCCGGTCACTCAACTCAAGCTAAACCGCTTGGCGGATGATCGTGCTGGCTGTTTAGCTGCGTTAGATACGGTTCCCGGAGGTGAACTGCATTACACACCATTGGCGGATTACTCACCTACGGCAAGCTGCCCGCTGTCCAACATCGTGCGCATGCAGTCTAGTGGCGTTGCATTTAATCAAAGTTTTGTAGCGTCCTGCCCTATGGCGCTGGCATGGGTAATGTATGAGCGGCACGCATTACAGCCTGCTGCAGAGGAAATAATGGGCAGCCGAGTGAGCCAGGTCAACCATGTGGGCAGCTTTGCCTGCCGCAATGTCTATGGCCGTGAAACCGGTAGGCGTAGCGAACACGCCACCGCCGAAGCGCTGGATGTTGTGGGGTTTGTGTTTGAAAACAGCCAGCGCGTTACCCTGATCAATCACTGGGATGATGAAGGCGAAACGGGAGAGTTTTTACGAGCCGCGCGTGATGGTGCCTGCAATACCTTTGGCAATGTATTGGGGCCGGATTACAACGCCGCGCATGCAGACCACTTCCACATGGGCATGCGCGGGTTTCGGCTATGTCGTTAACGAATCAACCAGCACTACTTAGTCGAGGCTAACATCGTCTTCATCCGTGGCGGCGCCTGTGGCAGCACCTACACCACCACCAATAACGGCACCTTGGGTTACGCTACCGCCAGTTGCCGCGGCAGCACCCGCGCCGACGGCAGCGCCAACACCGGCACCGCTAGCAGTACGTTCACCTGTCGTTGAGCCGCAGCCCGACAAACCGACGGTTAGCGCCACCAACGCGCCTAGAGTCACTATACGTGTCGTTTTGAATAAATGAGTTTGCATGATCATCTCCATATGGGTTGCAACCCTTACACACTAGAAAGAATTTGACGTAATTGCCACGTTAATTATCACTGTTCGATAACTAAAAAAGCTAAGCACGCTGTGCCACGGCGCTGTAAGTGCGCTTTTCCAGCCAGCGCCCAGCCGCAAAAATCACCAACCCACAGAGCGCTAAGCCAGCACCGACTAACCCCGTACTCGACCAACTAAAACCAGCGCTGATCGCCAGCCCCGCCAACCACGCGCCTAAAGCATTCGCTCCGTTAAAGGCCGCATGATTGAGCGAGGCCGCCATGGTTTGGGCATCTTCGGCCACATCCATCAAACGTGTTTGCAATGAGGGCGCCAACGCTATGCTGGTCCCCACTAAGCCGACAAACAAAAGCCCCGTCCAAACGTTATTCGCGGCAAAGTAAAACAGCCCTTGAATCACCCCGCACCACAGCAGAATAATCGGAATGGCGCGCATCAAATTTTTATCCGCCATGCGCCCGCCGATTAAGTTACCGGCGATAGAACCCAAGCCAAAAATCACCAACACCAGCGGCCCCAGCGCCTCACTCATGCCTGCCTGCAGGGTTAACGTTGGCATCACATAGCTAAAAATAGCAAACATCCCGCCGCAGCCGATGCAGGCGAGTGCCAACGTGACCAATACCCGCTGTTTAAGCAGCGCGGACAGCTCACGCACGGGGCTGGCTAGCGTATCCACAGGCTGGATCGGCACATAAAACCTGATCAATAGCGCGGTGAGCAGCGCAATGCCCCCGACCCCCACAAACGCAATCTGCCAGCCAAACAGATTGCCGGTCCAGGTCCCCAGCGGTGCTCCTATCAGAATCGCCACCGTTAAGCCCATCATCACTCGGGAGATAGCCCGTGCCCGCTGGTCGACCGGCACCGCTCCCGCCGCCACCAACGCTGCAATGCCAAAATAAGCCCCATGAGGTAAGCCCGCCAGAAAACGCAGGCCCACGAATGACCAAAAACCCGGTGCAATGGCACTGGCAATATTGCCTACCGCAAACACCAACATCAGCACAATTAATAGCAACCGCCTGGGTGCTCGCGCGGCCAGCGCTGAAATCAATGGCGCCCCTACCACCACGCCCAAGGCGTAACTACTAATGGCATAACCCACCTGGGGTACTGTCACGGCTAAATCACCCGCCACGCGGTTCATCAACCCCATAATGACAAACTCGCTAGTGCCAATCCCAAAGCCACCCAGCGCCAACACAAACTCTGCCAAACGCGGGTTACGCGCCAGCCCTTGGGACGACGAAGCTGTCGAATTCTGCATGCTTATCTCCTTGGGATACCGTACTTGTGGGTATCTCGCTTAGCGCTAAATGATCGCAGGATTAGACGAAAGTAGAAACACGCTGCGTTTAAAAAGTTAGCAAGCGAAATGCATAGGACCCCTAAACCAAGTACCTGGCCGTCATTGAGCTTTCTCAACGAGTCTGGGCACAATGCTCACTTAATATGCGGCTCACTTAACACACTGTTTAACAAACCAGCACGAGGTCGCCATGACGCCCGAAACAATCGAACAGGCCATGCTGGCGTTAGCCGAGGCCGACCCAGATATCGCCCGCGCTCTGCCGCTGGTGGGCGCCCCCTCGCCACGCGAACGCGACAGAGGCTTCTCTACCTTCTTCTCCACTATCGTTAGCCAGCAGATATCTACCGAAGCCGCCCGCGCCATTATGGGCCGCGTCAATACGCTGCTACCGGAATTGCATGCCAAAGCGGTCATGGAAGTGGAAAGCCAAGCGCTGCGCGATGCGGGGCTTTCCTGGCGCAAGATTGAGTACGCCAAAGGGCTTGCAGAGGCGGAGCTTGCTGGCACCTTTAGCGCCGATGGGCTTGAGCACCTTAGCGATGAGGAAGTGATAACGGCGATTACCGCGCTGCGCGGCTTTGGTCGCTGGAGCGCCGAAATCTATCTGATGTTTTCGCTCAAGCGCCCGGATGTCTTCCCCGCGGATGACCTTGCCCTGCGAGTAGCGCTGGGCCGCCTAAAAGGCATGGACCACAAACCCACGCCCAAACAGGCGCGCCAGCTAGTCGAACACTGGGCGCCCTGGCGCAGCGTGGGTTCGCTGTTTCTTTGGCATTATTACCGCGGCGAGCCGCTTTAAATATTAAGCATCCAGCCCGCCGAATTTGCCGTTCTGATAATCGTCGACCGCCTGAACGATCTCTTCGCGGGTATTCATCACGAAAGGGCCATGTGAGTAGAGAGGCTCATCGATCACATCGCCGTGGCCAAACAGTAGACAAGCGTCGCTGCTGGCTTCGATCAGTAGGCAATCGCCGTCGCGATCCACTTCAATGAGATGGTGAGGCTGAACTGGCTCTCCGCTCACTTCGACATCACCCTTTACAACGTAAAGAAACACCTGCCGCCCTGGGGCAATGGGTAATCGCTCATGTGCACCGGCAGACAGCTGCAGCGTCGACATGAAGACGCCGGTTAATGACTCGATAGGGCCGGCGCGATCCTGCCACTCACCGGCAACCAGGTTCAGCGTACTGCCGCCAGGTAACGTAATGGCGGGTATGTCCGCCTGCTGCAGCCCCACATAGCGCGGCTCGCTCATTTTCAGATTCGCTGGCAGGTTGACCCACAGCTGCAGAATTTCCAGCGGGCCACCTTCGCGCAGAAACTCGGGCGGCGAGATTTCCGCATGCACAATGCCACTACCCGCGGTCATCCACTGCACGCCGCCCGCATGGATCACACTTTGATGGCTGGCGCTGTCCGCATGCGCCAGCGAACCTTCCAGTATAAAAGTGACCGTTTCAAACCCGCGGTGCGGATGCGGGCCAAACGGCAATCCACGGTTATTGGCCGGGTACGTCTGTGGGCCGTGATGATTCAAAAACAGAAATGGATCGAGCTGCTCTAACTGCGGTCCCGGCAGCGGCCGCCGGGTGACTAAATCGCCAATATCATCGCGCTTGGCTGGATGCTGGGCGATCACGCGGCGCACGGTTGGGTTAGTATCTGATGACATTACTCACTCCTTATCAATACCCCCAGCGTAAAACCTACAGCGGCAGATGAGGAGCGAATAATTTGCCTCGTTTCGTTGCAGGAAATTGTTATTAACAAGCTGAGCGGTTTCCTCAAAACTCGGTCACCACCGTCACCCCCGCTCCTGCGAACTTATCCATATTCATCAGCGCATCGATCGACTGCTCGAGCGTGATGCATTTGCCGATCAGCTTTTCCGGCGCCAGCTTTCCCGACTCGATCATCGCCAGCATGGCGTCGTAACGATGCGCCTGCATGCCATGGCTACCCAGTATCTCAAGCTCATTGGCGATCACCTTGCTCATGGGAATGGCGGGCGTGCTGTTCTCGGCCAACATCAACCCGACCTGAACATGCTTGCCACGTTTACGCAGGTTGCTGATGGAGTTAAAGCAGGTCATTGGATGGCCTAGCGCATCCAGCGATACATGAGCGCCTCCCCGGGTTATCTCCACCACCGCTTCGACCACATTGGTTACCTTAGCGGCATTCACGGTGACAGTGGCGCCCAATTGGCGGGCCAACTTAAGCGCCTCTTCCGAAATATCGATAGCGACCACGTTGGCGCCAATCGCATTGGCAATCATCACAGCAGAAAGCCCAACACCGCCACAGCCGTGAACCGCCACCCACTGGCCTGGCGCTGTGTTGCCCTGATCTACCACTGCCCGAAATGAAGTGACGAACCGGCAACCCAAACTCGCCGCCGTCGCAAAATCCAGTGTTTCAGGAAGCGCGACCAAATTGACGTCGGCGTAGTGAATGCCTACATACTCGGCAAAGGAGCCCCAGTGGGTAAAGCCGGGCTGAAACTGGCTATCGCACACCTGATGATTGCCCGAGTAGCACTCAGGGCAAGTACCGCACCCGCCCACGAAGGGCACCGTGACGCGGTCGCCAATGCGCCACTTTTTGACGTCTTTACCCACGGCTTCCACAACGCCAGCAAGCTCATGCCCCGGCACATGGGGAAGCTGGATATCGGTGTCATGCCCTACCCAGCCGTGCCAATCGCTGCGGCAAACGCCGTTCGCCCTGACGTTCACCACCACGCCATGCGGCTCAGGGGTGGGGTCAGGCAGTTGTTGAATGGTCGGCGGGGCGGAAAATTGCTCAAAAACAACGGCTTTCATAACGAATCCCTAACCTAAATCTTTTTACTTTATAACGGCTCCTGTGGAGAAGACGCAAATTACTGGCCGCTAATGCGTACTCGCCCCACGACCCGAAACGAATCATCCGTTGGACGCACCACGATCATCTCACCCGAGCCAACGCCGCCGCCAATCAACGCGGTGATATTGACCTGATGAGTGACCAACAACAAATTGCCCGACCCCTGCCAGGCAGCGATCTGCTCTTGAGCCGTTTGGGTGATGAACTCCTGATCTCCGCGCCCACGAAAGAACGAATCCAGCCAGGGAGTAAGCGTTACAGGCCCCAGCGCCATCAACTCAGCGGTATCCAGCGCCCGGCACCAGCGCGACGAATACACCGCCGCAATGGGAATATCTCGCTCACGAAACGCGCGGCCAGCGGCTTCAGCCTGATTACGGCCAGCCGTTGAGAGATTGCGCTGGGTATCGCAGCGGTCACGCTCAAACCCTGGCGGGTCACCAATGCCAGGGGCCAGGGAGTGGCGCATGAGAATCACCAAGCCGCCTTCCTTAAGCGCCTGCCAGGTAGCGTCGTTTGCTTGGGCGCTGATAGGTAGCGCACCCAGCACACAGAGCAGTAGGATTAAGGTGAGATGGCGTAGGGTGGGCATAGGTTGAAGTTCTCCATCGATGGCAAACAAGAACCGCTCTAGCCCCGTTCGCTGGTTGTCTGGGCAAGAACTTTGATGTCACCAACTTGCGTAATATGCGCCACTTTTACCAGAGCTTTCCAAAACGGAACGCAGTGCGTACCGTTTTGAGTTGGGCGCACTATCGCACCCTACTGCGGGTGAAGAATACCCAAGCCCGCGACTGGTATTTAAAAGAAACTATCAATTAAAGCTTGAGAGTCTTTAACTAGGACTATATTCCCACAATCATGTAAAAGATGGGAACATAGTCCTTTTTCTTGGTGCGACGATTTGAATTTTTTTAAAGTTGGACTATATTCCCACTATGTTTTTAAAAATGGGAATATAGTCCCTTTAATGGTAATCGTATGGCAAAGCGAAACTTACACAGCGTGCTGTTTCCAAAGCAGCGCAAAATTCTCACTCATTTTGGTGAGGATTTGTTGCTAGCAATGAAGCGACGAGGGTTGACCAAAAAAATGCTCTGCGAGCGAACAGGCTTTGATCATAAAACCGTGAACAAGGTGTTTGCTGGCGATCCTGGTGTGGCAATTGGTGCCTATTTGAAAATCATGGCTGTGTTGGGTATGGAAAGTAACTTCTCTGAAGTGGCCGCACATGACGAATTAGGTATCAAACTGCAAAACATCAAACTTCTGGAAGGTTCAAAATGAGCCGTGAGTTGGTAGAGGTTTATGCGGATTGGTATCCCATTGAGCAACCACTATTAATTGGTCAATTGGCTTATAGTGACTCAAGCCGTGGCGGCGTATTTAGTTTTGCCTATGACAACGCTTTTTTAAAATCCCGCTACAGTTTGCAAATTGACCCCTTGCTGACTCTGCATGCAGGTGAGTTTCACAATGACGAAGCCGATAAAAACTTTCGTGCCTTTTTAGATTCATCGCCAGATCGCTGGGGGCGTATTTTGATGCAGCGCAGGGCGGCTATCGAAAATCGCAAAGGTATTCGGCCGAGTAATCGATTAACGGAGCTCGATTATTTGCTTGGGGTACATGATTCCTATCGCATGGGCGGAATTCGCTTTAAAAGACCAGACTCACCTCATTTTCTTGATAACAATGCCGAATTTTCGGCGCCCCCCATGGCAGCGCTTCGCGAGTTAGAGCATGCCGCCATCCAAATTGAAAAAGACGATAACATCAACAGTGATGAATACTATCGGTGGTTGAAAATGTTGATTTCTCCCGGCTCATCTTTGGGCGGTGCAAGACCAAAAGCTTGTGTTACTGACGAGCAAAATCACCTTTGGATAGCTAAATTCCCAAATTTAAATGACACCTGCGATATCGGCGCGTGGGAGATGGTGTGTTATGAGCTCGCTTTAACAGCCGGTATTGAGATGTTTCCAAGCGAGATCCGAAAATTCTCGACTCAGCACCATACCTTTTTGACCAAGCGCTTTGACCGGAGGGGTGACAAACGCCTACATTTTTCATCCGCAATGACGCAGCTCCAGTACTACGATGGTGAGCATTCGCACGGTGCTAGTTATCTTGAAATCGCAGAGTTTCTCTCTAATCAGGGCGCACAAACAAAAGCTGATCTTGTCCAATTATGGCGACGGATTGTGTTTAACATTGCGGTGTCGAACACAGATGACCACTTGCGTAATCACGGCTTTCTGTTAACCGATAAAGGCTGGAAGCTATCACCTGCTTACGATTTAAACCCTATTGTGGGAAAGCAAGGCCTTCACCTGAATATTACCGATACAGACAACGCGCTCGACTACCAGCTAGCCTTTGAAGTGCAAGATTTCTTCAGGCTGACTGAAACCGAGGCAATGCAAATTTACGATGAGGTTTTAAATGCCGTGAACCAGTGGCCATTGGTTGCACAGCGATTAGGCATCAGCCGAGCAGAGCAAACCATGAAGCAAGAGGCCTTTAATGTTTGATAGGCGTCGTGAGCAAAAAATACCTGACATAGTGATCCTGACCGATCACCACTCTACTTAGCCGCCGTCAAGATTTGCGAACTGGTTCGCTAGGCACATCGGTTGCAGATGATCACACCAAAGTTCCAGCAAGTTGTGTACTCAATGCATTCGCCTTCTATAGGTGCGCTGGCATCAGTTCATCGAGATTGATGGGGAGTTTGTGGTCAATGTGTTTTTCCCTCCCGCTCAAATACTGCAGCGATCACGCGGGATCCGACTGTCGCCCAGTTTCAAGTCGATGGCAACGAGGCGTTTCAGGCGGCGGTTGTTAAACAGCAGGTCGATGCTTTTTGCCATGCGACAAATCTAAAGCCTGCTCCAATAGAAATTGCTCCAGCTCTCTTGCGCGTAAATTTGGCTATAAAAGTCGCGCTTAAGCGTATCTTTTAAGTAGGTCGACTCTAAAAAGTTGCTCCATGACAATTGTCTCAACAGTGTCGAGACAATCCACACGCCTCGGCAAAGCCGCAGCATGTAGCGTAGGTTGTTAGCAGAGAAGCTGCGGTCGTACACCTGTTCTAATTTAAAGGCAATCTGCTCGCCATAGGCAGCTCACTGGACCTGATTGCGCACCCGCAAAGCCCATTAGTTTTAGCATGTATAAACCACTGAACTTTGAACATCTGCCTCTGGTAAAGACAATCAATATACGTTTACCGATTGCGCTAGTATTTGCCATTTTTGAATTACGTACCCCACAACAATGTGGGGTGGCTATTAGCTAATTCAGTAGACAGCTACAGCGTCAGCGGCTATGCGAGTCAAAGTGCTCGCACATTGGCTCATCGGCTTAGTTTGAAAAGGGCGGTGCATTGTCTTTATCAATTCAGCAAGGCCAATACTTCGTCACTCAATATTCTGAATCTGTTCCCGCATCTGCTCGATCAACACCTTCAGCTCTACCGCACAGCGGGTAGTCTCAGCCACTACCGATTTGGACGAGAGCGTATTAGCTTCGCGGTTGAGTTCCTGCATCAGGAAATCCAAACGGCGGCCTTTGGGGCCTTTCTGGGCGAGCTGGTGACGCACTTCTTCGATATGCGCGGTTAGGCGGTCTAGTTCTTCATCTACATCGGCTTTTTGCGCCACCAATACCAGTTCGGCTTCCAGGCGCTGCGGGTCGAGTTCAGTTTTGGCGACTTCCAGGCGCTCAAGCAGTTGGGCGCGTTGGCGTTCCAGGATCTGCGGTAGCAGGCTGCGTACGGTGGCGACCTGTTCGCTGACTGCCTTCAGACGGGTAGCGATCATCTCAGCAAGCTTCTCGCCTTCCCGGGCGCGGGCGTCGATCAGCTCATTCAGGGCCTGATCAAACAGCGCTTTGGCGGCAGCCTTGATGGCGTCTTGGTCCAGATGCTGAGTCTCCATCACACCGGGCTGGTTGAGTAGCGCAAGTGTGGTGGGTGGCACCGCGCTGGGCACTTGCTGCTGAATGGCCGCCAGGGCATCGGCAATCTCTTTCAGGCGCTGGGCATTCACCGCAGGCGCTTGTGCGGTGTCGGCGCTCTCGAACCGCACGCTGCACTCGACTTTACCCCGCGCCAAACGGGTGCGCAGCGCTTCACGCAACACGGGCTCCAGGTCACGCAGGCTTTCGTGTAGGCGGAAGTGAGGCTCTAAATAGCGTTGGTTTACCGAGCGAATTTCAACCTGCAAGGTACCAAAAGGGGCGGCCTGCTCGGTGCGGGCAAAGGCGGTCATGCTGTGTACGCGGCGGAAAGCAGCCATGGTTTATCCTATTAGTGAATATCGGTTTATAAGGCATTGCCAACAGTCTACCCGATAGGCCAATCAGCATGCGCCCAGACGTGTACAATGGACGGCTTTTCCTTGTAATGCGTTTATTGTGAGAGGTGCTATTTGTGAGCAGTGCTAAGCGTCCTGACGTTGTTCGCCCTAGTGGTCGCCAGCCTGACCAGCTTCGTGAGATTCGCCTGACCCGCGATTTTACCCGCCATGCGGAAGGCTCCGTGCTGGTGGAATTTGGTGATACCAAGGTGTTGTGTAATGCCAGTGTAGAAGCCACGGTGCCTCGCTGGCTGCGCGGCAAGAATCAGGGCTGGGTAACGGCAGAGTACGGCATGCTGCCCCGCGCGACGCATTCGCGTAGCAATCGAGAAGCGACCAGTGGTAAACAGGGTGGTCGTACGCTGGAGATCCAGCGCTTGATTGGTCGGAGCCTACGCGCCGCGGTCAATTTGAAAAAGCTGGGCGAATTCACCATTACCGTGGATTGCGATGTGATCCAGGCCGATGGCGGTACCCGCACCGCGGCGATTACCGGTGGCTGCGTGGCGCTGATGGATGCCATTCGCTACCTGCAGCGCGAGAAGAAGATTAAAAGCGACCCCTTCAAGCAGTTGGTGAGCGCTATTTCCGTGGGTATTTACAAAGGCGTGCCGGTGCTGGATCTGGACTACCCGGAAGACAGCAAAGCCGATACCGACCTGAACGTAGTGATGACCGAAAGCGGCGAGCTGATCGAAGTGCAGGGCACCGCCGAGGCAGGCGCATTCACCCGTGCCGAACTAAACGGTATGCTCGATTTGGCCGAGAAAGCAGGTGATGCACTGCGCGACCATCAGCGCGAAGCGCTGGGTATTCGTGGTTAAACGTTGAGCCCGTTACAACGCAACAAGCCGACTCAAGAGTCGGCTTGTTGCTTATGACTACTACTGACAGACGGCGACGCGGGAAAAGTGCGTTGTCTAGCGCTTATAGCGCTAGGTCGTACTCAATGATCAGCGGTGCGAACTCGGAGAAGGTCGCATCGTAATCAATCCACGCGTCAACCACGTGGCGGCGGAAGTTGGGGCCGACTAGCTGATAGTCGATCCGCCAGCCTTCTTGGCGCTCACGGGGCACGTCTTGGTCAAGCTTCGGCCACCAGGTATATTCACCTGCATCGCGGTTAATTTCGCGGAAGGTATCGATAAACCCGGTGGGGCCAAGCACCTGATCCATCCAGGCGCGCTCTTCGGGGCGGAAGCCTGAGGTCAGTTGATTGTCCGACCAGTTGGCCAAATCGACGGTTTTATGGGCAATATGCCAAGTACCACAGAGAATATATTCGCGGCGTTTACGCGACATCTTCGTCAGGTACTCTTGGTACTGATCCATAAATGCCTGTTTGGCTTTTTGGTCACTTCCGTCAGGCATCAGGAAAGAGACGATACTGAAGCGTTCATAATCCGCCTGCAGAAAACGTCCTTCATGATCACACTGAGGGAACCCCAGGCCATACATAATCGCCTTGGGGATTTTACGGCAATAGAGTGCCACACCGGAGAAACCATCCTCTTCGGCATCCAGGAAGTAGCCTTCATAGCCGTCCGGATACAGAATATGGTCACCCAGTTCAAAACTTTTTGCCTTGATGTTCTGCACGCAGACCACGTCGACATCCTGCTGAGCCAGCCAGTCCAGGAAGCCACGATCAACGGCATCACGAATACCATTGACATTGATGCTGGCAATTTTCATAAATCGTCCCTTTTGCGTCGCTGCTGTATGATACCCGACGTTTAGACGTTTGGGTAAAGGCGCTTACTAAAACTTGCCATTTACCCTCCTTTTATTGTTGCTTTCGTGCCGTTTTAAACCTAACGCCTAGTGAGGAATGCTGTGGTCACTACTCTACAACCCTATCAGCGCGATTTCATTGCCTTTGCCATTGAGCAAGGCGTGCTTAAGTTTGGCGAGTTTACGCTTAAATCCGGCCGCGTTAGCCCCTATTTTTTCAACGCCGGGCTGTTTCAAACCGGGCGTGCTCTGGCCAAACTGGGGCGTTTTTACGCCCAGGCGATTGTCGATAGCGACTTAAACGCCGATGTCCTGTTTGGCCCGGCGTACAAAGGCATCCCCCTGGCAGCGGTGACCGCAGCGGCGCTGGCCGACCATCACGACCGCGATATGCCTTACGCCTTTAACCGCAAAGAAGCCAAAACCCACGGCGAAGGCGGTAACATTGTCGGTGCACCGCTGGCTGGCGATATTTTAATTATTGATGACGTGATTACCGCGGGCACTGCCATTCGCGAAGTGATGAGCCTAATCGAGCAAAGCGGCGCCCGCGCCGCAGGCGTCATTATAGCGCTTGATCGCCAGGAGCGCGGCCAAGGAGAGCAAAGCGCGATCCAGGAAGTACAAGCACAGTACGCCATGCCGGTCGTCAGTATCGTCACTTTAGAGCAAGTACTCACTTACTTGGAAGAGCACGCCGGTGGAGAAATGCTCGCCTACGCCGAAGCCATCAGGGCTTACCGTGACCGCTATGGGATTGCTAGTTAGTTAGCTAAAACCTGCGCCAGCAAAGCCTTGCTGGCGCCACGCTTCGTAGCTCACAATAGCCACCGCGTTGGAGAGGTTCAGGCTACGGTTATTGGGCTGCATAGGCAGGCGCAGTTTGTGCTCAGCGTCTAGCACTTCGTGCACCTGGGGTGAAAGCCCGCCGGTTTCCGAGCCGAACAGCAGTACATCGCCTGGGGCAAAGTCGGCATCGCTGTAGGTGCGCGTGCCTTTAGTGGTGATCGCCCAGATGCGCCGCCCCTGCATCGCCTGCTGAAAAGCGTTAAAATCCGCGTGGCGGGTCACGTTGTCGATATCACGGTAATCCAGCCCGGCGCGGCGCAGCTTTTTCTCTTCCAGATCGAAGCCAAGCGGCTCAATCAGGTGTAAACGGCAGCCATTGTTGGCGACCAAGCGCATGATATTGCCCGTATTGGGCGCCATGCGCGGTTCAAAAAGCGCTACTTCAAACATCTCCACCTGCCTGTTTATTATGCCTTCGCCAAGCGGCTGATTGTACTTGAAACCGTACTTGAAGCCGACTAGCAACTCTCGTAGAGGATGACCGACGCCATGACGCCTGCCACGCCCAAGAACATTCTTAGCCGCATTAAAGGGCTAAACCCGCGCCAGCAGGAAGCCGTGCGCTACATCGATGGTCCTTGCTTGGTATTGGCGGGCGCCGGTTCGGGCAAAACCAGCGTGATTACCACCAAAATTGCCTATCTGGTGCAAGAGTGCGGGATGAGCGCGCGTAAGATTGCCGCGGTGACCTTTACCAACAAGGCCGCCCGGGAAATGAAAGAGCGTGTCGGCCAAATGCTCCACGGCAAAGAGGGCCACGGGCTTACGGTCTCCACCTTCCATACCCTGGGGTTGAATATTATCCGCGGCGAGCTTAAAACCCTGGGCTACAAGCCGGGCTTTTCGCTGTTTGACCCGGAAGATGCCAAGGCGCTGTTGCGCGATTTGATGAACAAAGACGCCCAGGTGGACGCCGAGCAGATCAATGCCGTGCAGAGCAAAATTTCCACCTGGAAGAATGACTTGGTACTGCCCAGCGATGCCCTCTCGTTTGCCGCCGATGACGATGAGCACTTTGCCGCCCGGGTGTATGAAGCCTACGTACGCCATTTAAAAGCCTACAATGCGGTGGATTTTGACGATCTGATTCTGCTACCGGTGGTACTACTGCAACGTGATCCTGATGCGCTGGAACGTTGGCGGCGCAAAATCCACTATATGCTAGTGGATGAGTACCAGGACACCAATGTTTCTCAGTACCTGCTGGTGAAACTACTGATGGCGGAGCGCTCCACCTTTACCGTGGTGGGCGACGATGACCAATCGATTTATGCCTGGCGCGGCGCTCGGCCTGAAAACCTGATTACCCTAGGCGAAGATTTCCCTCGCCTGAAAGTCATCAAGCTTGAACAGAACTACCGCTCTACCGCCACGATACTGCGCGCCGCCAACACGCTGATCGCCAATAACCCCCACGTTTACGAGAAGACCCTGTGGTCGGATATGGGCGACGGTGCGGCCATTCGGGTCATCGTGAATCGGCATGAAGAGGCGGAGTCCGAGCGGGTTGCCAGCGAAATGCTCACGCGCAGGATCAAAGAGAAGGCCGAGTGGCGCGACTTTGCGGTGCTTTATCGGGGCAATTTTCAGGCGCGATTACTGGAGCTGAAGCTGCAGCACTATCAGATTCCTTACAAGCTCTCTGGAGGTACGTCGTTTTTCTCGCGTAACGAGATTAAAGATGCTATGGCTTACCTGCGCCTGCTGATTAATCCCGCCGACGACAACGCCTTTTTACGCATTGTGAACGTGCCGCGCCGTGAAGTGGGCCCCGGCACCGTTGAGAAACTCGCCAACTACGCTACTGAGCGCTCGATATCGCTGTTTGCCGCCTGCCACGAGTTAGGGTTAGAGCAAGTACTGCCTACCCGAGCGACAGAGCGCTTGAGCCGCTTTACCCACTTTATTGATGGCGTGCGCAAGCGCATGGATCAGGGCGATGCGATTGCCGCTATTCGCGATATGCTGCGGGATATGGATTATGAGGCGTGGCTGTACCAGAACGCCAGCGCGCCCACGGTGGCCGAGCGACGTATGGCCAACGTGTGGATTTTGATCGACCAACTAGAAAAATCACTTAACCGCGACCCCGAAGAAAGTACCGACTCCACCGATACCGAAACCGACGGCGTTGAAGCAGCTATTTCACGCTTGGTACTGCGCGATATTCTGGAGCAGCAGGCAGAAGAGGATGACTCGGATCGAGTGCAACTACTCACCATGCATGCCTCCAAGGGCCTTGAGTTCCCGCATGTGTATTTGATGGGGTTAGAGGAAGACCTGTTGCCCCACCGCAACGCCATTGAAGTAGGCACCGTGGAAGAGGAGCGTCGCCTGGCCTATGTGGGCATTACGCGGGCGCGGCGTACGCTGACGTTGACACTTGCCCGCCAGCGGAAAGCCTACGGTGAGTTGATGGATTGCCAGCCGAGCCGATTTTTAGAAGAACTGCCTGCTGAGGATCTGGAGTGGGAAGGTCGTGCCGATAAAGAGAATCCTGAACAGAAGCAGGCGCGAGGCAAAGACGCTATCGCCGGTCTGCGTTCGCTGCTGGGGTGATAAAGCGGACGTTATTAGGGGGAAAGCGTTAAAAGACAGGCTTTAAGAAAAGAAATATCCACAGGGCAGTGACCAAATCACCCTGTGGATAAATTACTTAACCGTTCACTGCTTGCTGTCGCTTATTCAGCTTCAGCCATCATGTAATCAACAATCGCCATCACTTCTTCGTCTGCAAGGTTCGGGTTGCCGCCTTTGGCGGGCATAGCGCCAATGCCGTTAATGGCGCTGGCATAAAGTTCATCAGCCCCTTTTTCCAAACGCGCTGACCAGGCATCAGCATCTCCCAGCTTCGGAGAACCAGCTACGCCAGTTGCGTGACACGCCGAACAGCCAGCGCTTGCGTAAAGCGATTCACCGTCCAGGTCGCTTCCACCACTCGCTGCTTCGTCACTTGCGGAAGCCTCATCTTCACTCGCGGCGTCTTCGCTAGCCGCCACTTCTTGCTCAGCAGTAGCACCCTCTTCAGAGGCAGCGCCATCTTCAGCGGCTGCAGTCTGTTCCGCAGTTTCCTCTTCAGGTGCTGCCTCTTCTGAAGCGGCTTCATCGCCGCCGCCTAATTCTGGCACGTCCATCACCGGCTCGACCAAGTGCGCTACCGCGGCTTCAACCTCTTCATCAGAGAGGTTAGGATTGCCACCTTTAGGGGGCATTGCGCCAATACCGTTAATAGCATGCTCTAACAGCGTGGCAAAGCCTTGCTCGGTACGCTCAGCCCAAGCTTCTTCGTTACCGCGAACAGGCGCACCCGCAGCGCCGGATTCGTGACAGGCACTACATACATTGCCGTAGATACCTTCACCATCGATATCACCGCCACTGCTAGCACTATCGCCTGCTGGTGCCGCCGCTGTTCCACAGTCTTGGCCTTGTAAACAGAGTTGACCTACCGGCGCTAAACGCTCGGCAATCGCATCACGTGCTGCGTCCTGAGCGTAAGCACCTGTTGTGCCCGCCATGACGCCGAGGGCCGCCAGCCCACTCATGATCAGCTTAGCTTTCACTCTCACCACCTCTTGAGTATTGTCATCAAACGTTTTCCCTCAACCCCTGTGCGCGGCAGCGCCAACATCAACGATGCACCGCCGAGACGCCAAGACATGCGTATTGGTGCTAGTATAACGGCAACGCAAAGCGCAAGAAAATGCTACTAAGCGCGCCTATGTCACTAATGGCTGCTATTTAGGCCTTATCTTAATGCTTCGTCCCTTGCTCCACCCCTTTCCATGCTAATAAATGCTGCTGTGCATAGCGCACAAAACCAGCCTGCTGGTACAGCCGTTTGGCCGGTAGATTGACGTCATCAACCGCCAGCACAACGTCAAGTGCTCCTGACTGTTGGGCAAGCTCCAAGGCTTTATTTAACAGCGAGCGGCCTAAGCCTTTACCACGCCAATCAGGCGCTAGCCCCATTAACATAAGCTCCCATCGCTCTAAGTCCGGATGGGGGGCCATCAACAGAACGCCCACGGTAACGCCTTGATAATCCACGGCATACCAATATTGTGGCGCTTGGGGAGCCTGCTGATAAAAGCCGGCTAATAACTCGTTCTCTGAGAGTACGTTACGCAGAGCACGGCTATCCAGCGAATCGTGTCCCACGGCGGCCAAAAGGGCCAACTGTTCCGTTTGAGTTAACGCAGCAAACGGTTGCAGTGACAATGGTCTCGTTTCATTCATTGCTAAACGGCGGTGACTGCTGCCAGTTAAATGCTCCAAGCAGACCAAGCGCTGCATGCCATGCTCACTCAACAGTGCTTCTGTCTCAGTAGCCTGGGACGATAGCGTCAGGTGGCATAGGCGCATATTCTGCGTTGTTACCCATTGGTATGCCGCACGCAACAGCGCGTGGGTATGTTCAGCCGCTACGCTGGGTAACGGCAACCATAATTGGGCCATTTGTCTGGGTAAGCACTGCACCCAGATGGCGCCACTCAGTCGCCCAGCCGTGTAACTTACCCACAATCCTTCCCAGGCTTCTTCTGGTGCGTTCGACATTGTCTTCAAAGCACTACTGAGCGATGACTGTAATGCAGAATCATGCGCTGCTGCTAAGTAGAGCAATGCTTCGCGCCGCTGGCTTGGCGGGCAGGGAATAGCAGATAAGGAGTTTAAAGGACGCTGATGCGGTTTAACCAATGACGAGACTCCGAAGCAGTGATAAAGCATGCTACGTTATTAACCTACCGCCCATCCTGACGGTCTGAACCTTCTAATGCTACTTTTTCAATATCTAACGGTTTAAGTACCAAGCAACAGCAGCCCCATAGGAGTGAGCACCCTGCCATGCGTATATTGTTAGTCGAAGATGATCCCAGCTTGGCCGCGGGCATTCGCTTGGCATTAAAACCCGAACACTTCACGGTGGACCACCTTAGCGATGGGGTTACCGCCTTGGCTGCATTAAAGGAGGGCGAGCCCTTTGATGCGGTTATTCTAGATCTGGGGCTGCCACGCATGGATGGCATGCAAGTGTTAGAAGCCGTTCGACGGCAGGGCAATCGCGTACCCATTTTGGTATTAACCGCTAGGGATGCCGTCGATGAACGTATCGCCGGGTTGGACGCAGGTGCAGACGACTACTTAACCAAGCCGTTTGAAGTCGCTGAATTAAAAGCACGCCTGCGTGCCCTGTTGCGCCGCAGTAGTGACCAGGTAAATAGTGCCCTGGAGTGTCGCGGTATTCACCTAGACCCGCTAACCATGCGTGTTAGTTATCACGGTCAACCCGTGGTGTTATCACGTCGTGAACTGACATTACTGCAAGAGTTTATGAGCCACCCTGGACGAGTGTTCACCCGCGATACGTTAACGCGCTTGGTTTATGGCTGGGACGAGGACGTCGAAAGCAACACTATTGAAGTACATGTGCACCACCTACGACGAAAATTCTTTCCTGACCTAATTCGCACGTTGCGCGGCATTGGTTACGTCATGGATAAAGCGGATCAGGATGGGCACTCATGAGTTCCATTCGCCAACGCACGCTAGGGCTGGCGCTGTTGGTGTTTGGTATTAGCATGCTGATGATTGGCTTTATCAGCTATCGCTACGCTGCCCATGAAATTGAAGCGTTGTACGATGCCAGCCTTGAGCAAAACGCACGTTTATTAGAGGGCTTACTGCAAGCCCCGCTGCCGGAAGAAGCGCGTAACGTATTACTCAACAGCCTGGAAAACGCCTTAGGGAATGCGAATGCGGCGAGAACTGACCGGCGCTTGGCAGAATACCACGAGGATAGCCAGTTGGGATTTCAGTTATGGGAAAGGGACAGACTCCTTCTGCGCTCAGCCAACGCCCCCGTGTCGCCGCTAATCAATCCCCCTTACGGGTTCACTAGTCAGCTTATCGATGGGTACGAATGGCGCCTTTATGTACTTGAAGTCACCGGCACCGCTCAGCGAATTGTAGTCAGCGAGCGTGAAGATATGCGCGGCGATATTATAAGCGCGGTTGCACTGCGTACATTGATGCCCGACTTGATTGGCCTTCCGCTACTTACCCTTCTGCTGTGGTGGTCTATCGGTTGGGGGCTAGCCCCTCTCTCGCGTGTGGCCGAGCAAATACGCAGTCGTGATCCACATAATTTACAGCCCTTAACGCTTAACCCACTACCCCGAGAATTAGCCACTATTGCCGGAGCGCTTAACCGCCTGTTAGAACGGATCCGAATAATGCGCGTGCGCGAGAAGCGCTTTATTGCGGATGCCGCCCATGAACTACGCACTCCTTTAGCGGTACTTGACCTACACGCCCAGAATGCACTGATCGCTGACAATGTTAAAGATCGCCAAGAGGCTCTCAACCACCTGCGCGATGGCGTCGCAAGGGGCACCCGTTTGGTTACCCAGCTGTTAACGCTTGCTCGCCTGGAGCCTGAAGATGAGTCGCAACCCGAGTACCGCACCACCAACCTACTGAGTGAAGTGCGTGAGATGTTGGCCAAAATTTCGCCATTGGCTGCTGAACGTGAACAGCAGTTGTTGCTAAACGCTGATGAACAGGCAGATTGGTTGATGTTAGAAGAGCCAGGCGCCATTGAAACCCTGGTACAAAATCTGGTGGGTAATGCTATTCAACACTCGCCGAATCATAGCGTGATCAGCATTACGCTAGCGACGACGCCGCAATACTTTCAATTAATAGTGGATGATCAGGGCCCCGGCATACCGATCAATGAGCGCAAAAAAGTAGTGGAGCGCTTTCAGCGAGCAGGCCCTAGCGCTGGTTCAGGGCTAGGGCTTTCTATCGTTGAGCGGCTAGTTATGCGCCACAACGGCACGCTACAGCTTGATGATGCCCCCAACGGGGGATTACGCGTACAAGTTGCTCTACAGCGCCCAAAGGAAAAATCTAAATAATACGCCTGTTCTTTGTACACTCGCGTTTTATGGGTCTCTTAAGGTTGCGGTAAGAATTGCATGCAACTGTGGAACTGCATGGTGAGCCAGACAACAACGGCTCTCCTTTTCTCCACATGGAGGTCCCTGATGAACCAAGTAACCTTTTCACCTAAACCATTAGTTCAACTAAGCTCAACGCCGCTACTAGCCATGCCTGCACCGCGGCGTCTGCTGCCCACTAGCCCTGCGATGACCGTGCTTACCGATTTTTCTCAGGTAGTACCTCAATCTGTAGGTGCCGAGACGCCCATCGACGAGGCGCACCTAAAGATGCGTTATGGTGGCGTTCGTTTGCTGTTTGTTATGGATAAACAGGCACACTGTATTGGCGTTATAACCTCGAAAGAAGTCATTGGCACTCGGCGAATTAACCTAGCCATGCAGCAGCGTAACCTCACCCGTGCGGAAGTCACGGCTGAAATGATCATGACACCCTGGCACAAACTCAGCGCCATGCCCGTTGCACAGCTTGCCTCGCTGACGATTGAAGATTTAGTGTTGTCGATAGACACGGTTACCGATCAGCATCTATTAATCACTGAGCAAAACGATAACCACGAGCTTAGAATTCGCGGCATTATCTCAACAAGCGATATACAGAGCGCGGTGGGTAAAGAAGCTAACCCAGTACCTATGGCAAAGAGTTTCGCCGATATTTGCCAGGTCATAACCGGCCACGACTTATAACGTTTCAGCGTTGATAAGCCTTTAAAAAAATTTAGTAGTCCTTTAAATAAAAACGCCCTTCACCGATTTCTCGGTGAAGGGCGTTCTAATTTATAAGAAGATGTTTAAAACATCGACGCATTAATCCACAGGTGCGTGGCGATACTCGCCGCATAGCCTAATAAAATGGCCGGCATCCAGCGCAGGTGCACGGCAAAGGTATAGATCCCGCGTGCCTGCCCCATCAGAGCGACGCCTGCAGCGGAGCCCATCGAAAGCAAACTGCCGCCCACGCCTGCCGTCAGCGTCACCAACAGCCAGTTACCTTCCGACATATCTGGGGCCATGGAAAGTACCGCAAACATGACCGGAATGTTATCCACTACCGCCGAGATAAGACCCAACACCACGTTCGCCCACACGGGATTCCAGCTGCCGTAAAGCGTTTCAGAGAGCAGGCTGAGATAGCCCATAAAGCCAAGGCCACCCACACACATTACCACCCCGTAGAAGAACAGCAGCGTATCCCACTCGGAGCGCGCAATACGGCTGAAAATATCAAACGGCACCACGCTACCGAGCTGCTCGAGTTTTTTCCAATCGCCACGGCGCGAGTAGCGCTCGCGCTTGCGTTCCAGCGAACGCGGCAGGCTGCGGCGCAGGTAGTAACCAAAGAACTGCAGCAGGCCTAGGCCAAACATCATGCCCATGGCAGGCGGTAAGTAAAGGATCGAGTGGCACAGCACTGAAATAGCGACGGTGATCAAAAACAGTACGATAATCCGCCGCGCCCCACGCTTGAGCCAAACATTTTCTTGTAAAGCGGCCGGCTGGCGATTCGCGATAAAGAAATTCATGATCACCGCAGGCACCATGAAATTGACTATCGCAGGAATCAGCAGTGCGAAGAAACCTTCGAACGGTACCTGGCCCGCCTGCCACACCATTAGCGTGGTGATATCGCCAAACGGGCTGAACGCACCGCCAGCGTTGGATGCCACCACCACGTTCACACAGCAAAGGCCGATAAACTTGTTATCGCCTTCGGCCACTTTGAGCACTACGGCGCACATCAGCATGGCGGTGGTCATATTGTTGGCGATCGACGAAATACCAAACGCCATCACCCCTGTGATCCAGAACAGGCTGCGATAGCTGAAGCCTTTGCGCACAAGCCAAGAACGTAGCGCATCAAACACGCGGCGCTCTTCCATGGCATTGATATAAGTCATCGCGACCAGCAAAAACAGCAGTAGCTCGGCGTATTCAAGCAGCGTTTCGCGGAAGGCGGTTTCTGCCTCTTCCGGCATGCCCGCTTGTACATAGACCCAGGCCACGAGTGCCCAGATAAGGCCTGCGGCGACCAATACAGGCTTAGACTTACGCATGTGCAGTAACTCTTCACTCATCACCAACGCGTAGGCGAGCACGAAGATCACGACAGAAGAGATACCGGTTAGCGTGAGGGTAAGATCAAGTGGCCCGGCGGCAGCATAAGAGAGAGATGGGAGTAGAAAAAGCGAGCAGGCGAGCAACAACCAAGCGACCCGGCGAGCTAAATGCCGAGTTACGAGGACGTTTGGTGGTTTCATGGCGATATTATCCAATCAGGGGGAGAAAGACCGCCACGATCATAAGCACCCTAATGAAATGCTGCAACGCAACGGTTGCGCATAAGATGCGACGTATTGCCGCATCTTGTAAAGGCTTTTTTATTAGTTTTACTACGCATAAAGTTTGGCGTGTTCATCATTACACCGCCACGCTTTTGGCTGGATTACGTGACGGGCCTAAGTGAGAATAGATATACGGTTTTAAGTACTAGGCTTCGTCTTTTTACTAGGGCGCAGCCAGTCAATTTTTTCTATCTGGCGACTGCGCGTTACTGCCAAGGCGTAGTCGGTGACGTCTTTAGCAATCGTAGAACCAGCCCCCACCGTAGCACCTTTGCCTACCGAGACAGGTGCAACCAGGGCTGTATTAGAGCCAATAAAGGCGTTATCACCAATGTCTGTGTGGTGTTTATTGGCACCATCGTAGTTACAGGTAATCGTACCTGCGCCCACGTTCACGTCACGCCCTAAGCGTGCATCACCTACGTAACTTAGGTGATTAATTTTACTGCCTTCACCTACATCGGCATTTTTGGTTTCAACAAAATTGCCTACCTTGGCTTTTATTGCCAACCGTGTTCCAGGGCGTAGCCTTGCAAAAGGGCCTATCTGATTGAGGCCGGCCGCGACCGTACCCTCTATTACGCTGTGGGAATCGATTACGCTTTCTGCGCCAATGGTGCTGTCTTTGATCACGCAATAAGGACCAATACGTACGCCCTCGCCTAATTCAACGTTACCTTCGAATACACAGCCCATATCGATAAAGACATCATGACCGCAGCTCAAACGTCCGCGAACATCCAAGCGTGCGGGGTCGGCAAGCGCCACTCCCTCTGCCATCAATTTATCGGCAACCTGCTGTTGGTAAGCGCGTTCGAGTCGAGCCATTTGCGCTCGATTATTGACCCCTTCCACTTCTACCGCGGTGGCCGGCTGGGCTGTACATACTTTAATTCCCTCATCCGCGGCCATGGCAATCACATCGGTAAGGTAGTACTCGCCCTGCGCATTCTCAGCAGAAAGTTGCGGTAACCAGCGTTTCAGCTGGGCACTGGTCATCGCCATAATACCGGTATTACATTCGCTGATCGCAAGTTGTGTGCTGCTGGCATCTTTCTGTTCAACTATTGCCACTGCATCGCCTGCGTCATTGCGTACTATCCGTCCATAGCCCGCAGGATCCTCTAGCGTGACCGTTAACAGCCCCATATGCTGCTCATCTACTTGGGCCAACAGCTCGAGAAGCGATTCCCGCCTCAATAGCGGTACGTCGCCGTATAGGATCAACACCTTGCCGCTGCCCAACTGCTCAAGCGCTTGAGCTACCGCATGCCCGGTGCCCTTCTGTTCAGCCTGAACAGCAAATTGAACAGCATTTTCTGCCAACGCCTCGCGCAACTGCTCAGCCCCATGGCCTATCACTACATGGGTGCGATCCGGCTGCAGCCCTGAGGCCGTATCCAGTACATGCTGCACCATGGGCTTGCCAGCCAAGGTATGCAGCACTTTGGGAATTTGGGAACGCATGCGCGTCCCTTTACCTGCTGCGAGAATGACGATATCCAGTTCTTGCATATTATTCCCCTGTTACCGGTTGTTCGGCGGGCATGGTCGTTTGCGGAATGGCGGTTGGCAATGAAGGAGCGGGTAATTGTTCAATGCCTAACTCATTAACCAGCGTTTCACCAAAATAATTAACAAATTCTGGTGTGGCGATGCTGCGCCACTGTTCGCCTTCGCGAACGAGCAAAAGTGCCTTGAGATTGTTCTCAATAGCCATCTGCATAGCGTCTTGTTCGCCCACTACCAACAGTGCTGTTGCCCAAGCATCTGCCCAAGCGTTTGAAGGATGAAAAACTGACACCGAAGCAACTTGGTGAGTCACTGGCCGCCCCGTACGCGGATCAATGGTATGGGAGAAACGTTCCCCTTCTACTTCAAAATAGTTGCGATAATCGCCTGAGGTGGCCACCGACATGCTCTCTAGCGGAATAATATGCTGGGCACGCTGCTGCCCATCTTCAGGCACCTCAATGCCAATTCGCCATGGTGTCTGTTCGTCTTCATCACGCAGACCACGGGCGATCAAATCACCGCCTAAATTGACTAGGTAATGTTCCAATCCCTGTTGATCTAGATATGCAGCCACTCGATCAGTGGCATGGCCTTTGGCTACACCGGAAAGGTCGACAAATACATCGCGGGTACGGCGTGCCTGCATATTTTGAGTATCTACCTCTACCGCATCAAAACCCACCTGAGCAAGTTGCTGGGCCAGATCATCGTCAGAAGGCACTTCTTCTGGTCTTGCGCCAGGCCCAAAACTCCATAGATTAACCAAGTCGCCCACGGTAATATCAAAGGCACCGTGGCTGGCTTCAGCGACTGTCTGGCTGATCGCCAATACCTCAATGAGTTCATTGGAGAGCGGCTGCCACTCTTCTAAAGGCGCCTCGTTAAAGGCGATTAGTTCGGAATCATCGCGGTAAGTGGACATCGCCTGGTCAACACTCTCCAGCTCTGCCAAAAAGCCTTCTTTCAATTCAAGGGACTCACCCTGAGTGAGCGGATCCATAATGGTGACTTGATAAAAGGTACCAAATATATTTCCCTCAAAGCGCACGGGAGGTTCCAGCGGGCGGTCATTCTCTGAACAGCCTGCGATACCTATTAGTAAGCCCAGCATAGCGACTATTAATAAGCTTCTTCTCCTGACCATACGCCCACCATGCATATACCCACCAGACTTGTTTCTAACAGTCTTTTCCATAGCTGCTTTGCCTTAAAAAAATAAAGCTTTAAGAATGAAGCCCTAAAAATGAAAGAACCATAGCAGCCAGGCGCCGAACAGCACCCGATAAATAACAAAGGGCTGCATGCCTATTTTTTGGATAATTACCAAGAAATAATGGATGCACAAATAGGCACTAATACCCGACAGTAACGTACCCACTAACATTGCGACCCAATCTATCGACTGCTGCGTGTTAAAAAGCCCAACGGCTTCTAACCCGCCTGCCAGCACAATGACTGGAACCGACAGTAGAAACGAGAAGCGAGCGGCCCCTTCTCGACTCATCCCCACCATCAAGGCCGCCGTAATGGTGATACCCGAACGCGACGTGCCGGGTATTAGCGCCAGCGCCTGGGCACCACCTATGATCAGCACATCCTTTAAACGTAGTTGGTATTCACTACGCGTTCCCCGCATACGCCAATCGGCATAGCCCAACAACAGTCCGAAAGCAATTAAGCTGATGCCGATAATCAACGTAGAACGCATGTAATGCGAAATAACATCGTGCAGTAGTAAACCAACTAACCCCACGGGAATGGTCGCTAACGTCACCCAAAATGCCAAGCGCGCATCTTCATTTACGCCTTTCCCGCTGACCGCGGCTAGGCTATTGATAACCATCTGCCAAATTTCCCGGCGGAAATAGATAATGACCGCTGAGAGGCTGCCTAAATGCAGTGCCACATCAAAGGCTAAGCCTTGATCTTGCCAATCTGTCAGCACAGGCACCAAAATCAGGTGGGCAGAGCTGGAAACGGGTAAAAATTCTGATATCCCTTGCACAACCGCCAACACCACCACCTGTAGCCAATCCATAGGTAATCCTGTGTGTAAAAAATTAATGTATTCGTTTGTAAAGACGCTTAAGGATACACATCCGCGATTTTTTTGTCCGCTCTTACCGGCATTAACGTTAAAAAGCAGCGTTTTAACGGCCGAAAGAAGTTGAGACTGTAGAGGAACAAGCGTAGTGCGCTACAATAGGCCACTAATGAAAGCGTGCGTCCTTGTAAGGTACCCATGACTCAGACCATCGAAACGCCAGTGGTTCACGACCAAGAGCGACTTAGCCAAGAGGCCAAGCGTGTCACCTATATAGGCGCGTGGCTGGATGCATTGCTAAGTATCGTCAAAGTCACCATTGGTTTTATGGTCGGTTCAGCGGCGTTGATCGCCGACGGTATTCACTCCCTATCAGATTTAGTCACCGACGGTTTTGTGCTGGCGGCGATTCATTACGGGCGTCAGGAACCCGATAAAGATCACCACTACGGTCATGGCAGAATCGAAACCCTTACCACCCTACTGTTGGGCAGCGTACTGATCTTCGTAGCGGGAGGTATTGCCTGGTCTAGTATTGATCGTCTAATTAGCGGTACCGACGTTAATGCACCTGGCATGCTGGCGATCGTCATTACAGTGATCGCGCTATTTAGCAAAGAGTGGATTTTTCGCTACACCATGCGGGTTGCCAAGCGGGTAAAGTCCAAGTTACTCGAAGCTAACGCGTGGCACTCGCGCAGTGATGCCTTATCCACTGCCGTGGTACTGGTGGCATTAGTCGGCGCCCAGTTTGGGTTGGGTTGGCTGGATGCCGTGGCTGCCATCATCGTCGGGTTATTAGTCGGTAAGGTAGGGTTGGACTTGTTGTGGGAGTCGGCTCGCGAGTTGGTGGATACTGCGCTGCCGGTGGATGTACAGAACCAAATGCACGATGTGGCCTGTAGCGTGCCGGGGGTGGATAGCGTTCACGACCTGCGTACGCGCCAGTCAGCCGGTTGGGTAATGGTCGATTTGCACGTGGTGGTGGGACCTAAGATTACCGTCTCCGAAGCCCATGAAATTGGTAATGAAGTCAGCCGCCGCCTGCGCCATGAATTCCCCGCGCTCACCGATGTGATTTTTCACGTTGACCCGGAAGACGATGCCGGTGCAGGCGACCCCAGCCGCCTGCCTGGGCTACCGCTGCGGCCTGAAGTAGAGGCTGCCCTGGATGCGCGTTGGTATAAGCACCCGGTATGGCGCACGCTGAATGAGCTACAGCTACACTACCTGGACGATAAGGTCTCGGTATCGCTAATCATTGCTGATGCGGTACACCAACCGCCTCAGTGCCTCGCTAGCCAGTTAAAAGCGCTGGCTAGCGATATCGAGTGGCTGGGCCATGTGGAAGTGCTGTTTATTACCCGCGCGGCCAGCAGCTCTATGCGCTAGGGCTTCGAGCTTTTATGGGTTAGCGCAGACTTTATGAGAGCAATAGTGTCGCTATGCTGAAGTAAATCACCACTCCAGAAGCGTCAATAAGCGTGGTCACCAGCGGTGCCGAGGCCGTGGCAGGGTCGACCTTAAAGCGCTCTAATACAAACGGAAGACACATCCCCAGCAGGCTACCGAATAGCACGATGGTGACCATGCTAAAGGCAACCACCATCGCCAGCGCTTCACCCCCACGCATAATGCCAATCGGCGTTACCGCGATGGCCATGGTGATACCCAGTGACCCGGCGACAAGTAGCTCACGCCCCAGTAGTTTGCCCCAATCTTTGACACCCACGTCTCCGGTCGCCATACCGCGCACCATCAGCGTGGCTGCCTGGGCCCCGGCGTTACCGCCACTACCGATCAACAGCGGTAAAAAGAACACCAGCGCTACCTGAGCAGCAATGGTTTCTTCAAAATAGGCAATCCCAGCGCCCGAAAACAGGTTGGCGAAGACCAGCAGAACCAGCCAAAACACCCGTTTACGGTAAAGGCTCCAGAGCGGCACACGGCTAACGCCATCCTCCAGTTGACCGATCGACATCCCTTTGTGGAAATCCTCTGTCGCCTCGGACTCAGCGACATCCATTGCATCATCGTGGGTGACAATGCCGACCATGCGGTCACCGGCATCAATCACCGGCAGCGCTAACAGGTCGTACTTCGCCACAATTCGGGCGACATCTTCCTGGGCGTTATCGACCCGGGTGCTGATAACATCTTTAATCATAATGTCATCTACAATAGCCCCCGGTCGCGCCACCATCAGTTGGCGTAATGACATGGTGCCAATCAGTTCACCGTCGCTATCCAGGATATACAGCTGGTAAACCGTTTCCGCATCGGGGGCCGTCTGGCGTACCCGCATCATCGCTTGCGACACCGTCATGCCACTGGCTATGGAGACATAGTCAGAGGTCATGATGGCGCCTGCCGTACCCTCTTCGTAACTGGCAAGCCGCTTTAGATCTTCGCGCTCACGGTGGGCCATACGACGTAATAACGCCTCACGGCGGTCTTCACTGAGGAGATTAAACAGGTCGGCACGTTCGTCCGAGCCCATCTCTTCCAGCAGCTTGAGTACCTGACTGTCGTCCAGCTCCTTTACTACCTCAAGCTGGCTTTCACCAGGCAAATAGCCCAGCACATTAGCGGCGCGCTCGGCAGAAAGAATATCCAGCAGCGTGAGCGCAGCAGACAGTTCTTCATCATCCTCGATCATCTCTTCGAGCACTTCACCGATATCCGCTGAGCGGGTTTCGGCTAAGCGTAAAGAAAGCACTGATTTACTAGGCACTTCCTTAGCCAACTCATCGAGCAGTTCGGCTTTTAATTCCTGTAGGCTTTCATCATTCAGTGCCATGGCTCTCTCCTTCACGCTAACAAACGACGTGCTGCCGACTTACTCCAACTATATTACCAGACAAAAAAAACGCCCCTTAAACCCACATTTGCGGGGTTAAGGGGCGTTGGATGCACGCCAAACGCGTGAAAGTTAGCCTTTACCCGCCTTTTTACGCAGTTGCTGAATCGTTCGCAACTGAGCAACGGCTTCGGCAAGTTCAGCGGCAGCCCGGGTATAATCGAGCTCCGATGATTTCTCGTTAAAGGCTTTCAGCGCTTGCTGACGCGCTTCTTCGGCAGCAGCCTCATTGAGGTCGCTGGCACGTGATGCAGAGTCGGCCAGAATCGTCACGACATCCGGCTGGACTTCCATGAAGCCACCCGAGACAAAGAAGTTATCTTCCTTGCCATCATCATGAATCACGCGGACCGGACCCGGCTGAAGCTCAGTCAGCAGCGGGGCGTGGCCGGGTAAAATACCCAAGTCACCCATCATCCCGGAAGCGATCACCTGCTCAACAGTACCTGAGAAGATGGATGCTTCAGCGCTGACGATATTGCAAGTAAAGCTATTCGCCATAGCGAATCCCCCTAATGGACGGGATTACTTCTTCATCTGGTTGGCTTTCTCGACAGCTTCGTCGATTGAACCGACCATGTAGAAGGCCTGTTCCGGCATATCGTCGTATTCACCCGCAAGGATGCCCTGGAAGCCACTGATCGTGTCTTTCAATGAAACATACTTACCTGGTGAACCGGTGAATACCTCAGCCACGAAGAACGGCTGCGACAAGAAGCGCTGGATTTTACGCGCCCGGGAAACGGCCTGCTTGTCTTCATCAGACAGCTCATCCATACCCAGAATGGCGATAATATCCTTGAGTTCCTTGTAGCGCTGAAGAACGTTCTGCACACCGCGAGCAGTCGCATAGTGTTCTTCACCGACAACCAGCGGGTCCAACTGGCGCGAGGTGGAATCGAGCGGGTCGATCGCCGGGTAGATACCCAATTCGGCGATAGAGCGCGCTAATACCACGGTAGCGTCCAGGTGCGCAAAGGTGGTCGCTGGCGATGGATCGGTCAAGTCATCCGCAGGGACGTAAACGGCCTGTACGGAGGTGATTGAACCGGTCTTCGTCGAGGTAATACGCTCTTGCAGAACGCCCATCTCTTCAGCGAGTGTCGGCTGGTAACCTACTGCTGATGGCATACGACCGAGCAGGGCTGATACTTCGGTGCCGGCCAGGGTGTAGCGGTAGATGTTATCAACGAATAGAAGAACATCGCGGCCTTCATCACGGAATTTCTCAGCGATAGTCAGACCGGTCAATGCAACGCGCAAACGGTTACCCGGGGGCTCGTTCATCTGACCGTAAACCAGCGATACCTTATCGATAACGTTGGATTCAGTCATTTCATGATAGAAGTCGTTACCCTCACGTGTACGCTCACCTACACCGGCAAATACAGAGTAGCCGCTGTGCTCGGTGGCGATGTTGCGGATAAGTTCCATCATGTTAACGGTTTTACCAACACCGGCGCCGCCGAACAGACCCACTTTACCACCCTTAGCAAACGGGCAGACCAAGTCGATAACTTTGATGCCGGTTTCCAACAGCTCGTTTGACGCTGCTTGGTCGGCATAGCTCGGTGCTTTACGGTGAATCGGCATGCGCTCTTGCTCGCCGATTGGTCCTGCTTCATCAATCGGCTCACCGAGTACGTTCATAATACGGCCCAGCGTTTCCTTACCTACCGGTACGGAAATAGCGGTACCTGTGCTGGTCGTTTCCATGCCACGCTTCAAGCCCTCAGTAGAGCCCATGGCAATGGTGCGCACCACGCCGTCGCCCAGCTGCTGCTGGACTTCGAGGATAGTCTCAACATCGGAGACCTTCAGCGCGTCGTAGACCTTGGGCACAGAGTCCCGCGGAAACTCTACGTCAATCACCGCGCCGATGATTTGTACGATACGTCCGCTCATCTTGGTTCCTCTCTAAAACCTGCAAATGAAACCTGTCTGCCGGGAGCCGCTAGCAATAATGGCTCCCTAGGCGTTAAACGGCAGCTGCACCGCCGACGATCTCAGAAATTTCCTGGGTAATGGCGGCCTGACGGGCCTTGTTATAAACCATCTCCAGATCGTCGATCAGGCCGCCTGCGTTGTCAGTGGCACTTTTCATAGCGATCATTCGGGCAGCTTGTTCACAAGCGCCGTTTTCCACTACCGCCTGATACACCTGTGATTCGATGAAACGAACCAGCAGGCTATCAAGCAACGCCTTGGCATCCGGTTCATACAGGTAGTCCCAGCTTCCGGGACGGGCGTTTTCTTCGTCTTGTTCAGCGTCTTCGCCTAAATCAGACGACAGCGGAAGAAGCTGACGAACCACTGGCTTTTGCGTCATGGTGTTCACAAACTCATTGTGCACCACGTAAACCCGGTCAAGACGTCCTTCATCGTACGCTTCGAGCATGACCTTGATGCTGCCAATCAACCCTTCAACCGTTGGGGTTTCGCCTAAACCGCTCTTCGCCGCCACCAAATTACCACCGTAGTTGCGGAAAAAGCTGCTGGCCTTGGCGCCCAGGGCGCAAAAATCCTGCTCCACACCCTGCTGCTTCCAACCGACTGATTCTTTCAGTAAGGCTTTGAAAAGGTTGTGGTTCAAGCCACCGCATAGACCACGGTCTGTGGAGACCACAATGTAACCTACGCGCTTAACCTCGCTACGCTCGACCATGTAGTCGTGCTTGTATTCGGGGTTAGCGTTGGCAAGGTGGCCAACCACATTACGGATCTGCTTAGCGTAAGGCTGACTAGCTCTCATCAGGTCTTGCGCTTTACGCATTTTCGATGCAGCTACCATTTCCATGGCGCTGGTGATCTTCTGCGTATTTTTAATGCTCCCAATTTGGGAGCGTATCTCTTTTGCAGCTGCCATAGCGATCTACCCTTCGTTCGTGGCTCTCAGAAAGCATGCAAACCCGCCCATCACAGGCGGGCTAGACATTACCAGCTCTGAGTCGCCTTGAACTTCTCGAGACCCGACTTCAGGCTGTCTTGAATCTCACCATTGTAGTCGCCGGTCTGGTTGATCTTGTCGAGTAGATCGCCGTGTTCAGACTTCATGTAGTCGTGCAGAGCACGCTCAAAGTCCAACACCTTGTTCACTTCGACATCATCCAGATAACCTTCGTTGGCGGCGTACAGCGAAAGCGCCATTTCCGCTACCGACATCGGCGAGTACTGGTTCTGCTTCATCAACTCAGTGACACGTTGACCGTGTTCGAGCTGCTTACGCGTGGCTTCATCAAGGTCAGACGCAAACTGCGAGAACGCCGCCAGTTCACGGTACTGAGCCAATGCCAGACGTACACTACCGCCTAGTTTTTTGATGATTTTGGTCTGTGCCGAACCACCTACACGCGAAACCGACAGACCCGCGTTAATCGCCGGACGAATACCGGAGTTAAACAGGCTGGTTTCCAGGAAGATCTGACCATCGGTGATCGAAATCACGTTGGTCGGAACGAACGCAGACACGTCGCCACCCTGGGTTTCGATGATTGGCAGGGCGGTCAAGGAACCGGTTTTGCCTTTCACTTCACCATTGGTGAACTTCTCAACGTAGTCGACGTTAACGCGCGCAGCACGCTCCAGAAGACGCGAGTGGAGATAGAACACGTCACCAGGATAAGCTTCACGGCCGGGCGGACGACGCAGCAGCAGCGATACCTGACGATAGGCAACGGCCTGCTTGGAAAGGTCGTCATACACAATCAGCGAGTTCTCGCCGCGGTCGCGGAAGTATTCGCCCATGGTGCAGCCAGAGTAGGGTGCGAGGAACTGCATCGGCGCGGGATCAGCAGCACCGGCAGCCACTACAATGGTGTGTTCCATGGCGCCATGTTGTTCCAGCTTGCGTACTATGTTGGCAATGGTCGACTGCTTCTGACCAATGGCAACGTAGACACAGGTCACGCCTTTGCCTTTCTGGTTGATGATCGCATCAATGGCAATGGCTGACTTACCGATCTGGCGGTCACCGATAATCAATTCACGCTGGCCACGACCGATCGGCACCATCGCGTCGATTGACTTCAGACCGGTTTGAATCGGTTCATCAACGGATTGGCGGGTGATAACGCCCGGCGCTACTTTTTCAACAGCGTCGGTCATTTTAGCGTTAATGTCGCCCTTACCATCGATGGGGTTACCCAGCGCATCGACAACACGACCAATCAGCTCAGGACCCACCGGCACTTCGAGAATACGACCGGTACACTTGGCGGTCATGCCCTCTTCAAGCTGCAGATAGTCACCCAATACCACGGCACCTACGGAGTCACGCTCCAGGTTCAGTACCATGCCAAAGATGCTGTTGGGAAATTCAATCATTTCACCAAACATCGCGTCTTCGAGGCCGTGAATTTTCACGATACCGTCGGAAACAGTGACGATGGTGCCCTGATTACGGGCTTCGGATGCGACGTCAAGCTTTTCAATTCGCTGCTTGATGATGTCGCTGATCTCGGAAGGATTCAGTTGCTGCATGCCATGTCCCTCAGACTCAAGCGGTTAGCGCTTCGGAAAGGCGGTTCAATCGACCACGTACCGACCCGTCAATAACGGTGTCGCCAGCACGCAGGATGACACCGCCGATTAGCGACTTGTCCACCTGAGTAGTAATGGAGATTTCGCGATTCAGACGTTTCTTGAGCGCGTTTGCGAGCTTGGTCTTCTGCTTACTATCTAATTTGTATGCAGAGGTGACGTTCACTTCAACTCGCTGCTCGTGTTCGGCACGTAAGTGCTCAAACTGAACAGCGATGGAGGAAAGTGACATCAAACGACCCTGGTCTGCCAAAACATCTAAAAAACGGCGTAAAGCCTCGTCTTGCTCGCCAGGTAGCATATCGGCCAGCAGAGATACTTTTTTCTCGTTCTCGAGTTTTGGACTGCCTAGCAAACGACGAACATCACTGTCAGCTACCGCAGAGCTTAAAAAGCTCAGCGCCTGTGACCAGCTATCAAGCGCATCATGATCACGCGCGTATTCAAACGCTGCTTTAGCGTAAGGACGAGCGACGGTCAGTAATTCCGCCATAATTCACCTCCTTACAGTTCAGCAGCAAGCTCATCGAGTAACTTGCGATGTGCTTGTTCGTCGACCGATGCTTCAAGAACACGCTCGGCACCCATAACAGCGAGATAAGAGACTTGGGCGCGAAGCTCGTCTTTGGCACGGTTCACTTCTTGCTCAATCTCTGAACGTGCACTGGCTACTAAACGTTCACCTTCGGCACGGGCTTGCTCGCGGGCTTCTTCGATCATCTGAGCAGAACGCTTATTGGCCTGCTCAAGAATCTGAGAAGCTTGCTCCTTGCTTTCACGCAGCGTCTGCTCCGCCCGTTCTTGAGCAAGCTCAAGATCGCGGTTAGCTCGGCTGGCTGCGTCCAAGCCATCAGCAATTTTCTTCTGACGCTCATGAAGCGCGTTGCTGATCGGAGGCCACACATACTTTGTGCAAAACCAGACAAAGATCGCGAAGGCGATCGTCTGCCCGATTAGCGTCATGTTGATATTCACAGGAATGTACCTCTGACAAGTTCGTGGCAACCGGAGTGAAACAAAACCGAGCGCTTAGCGCCCGGCTGAGCTGTCATTAACCGGCAACAACGAAAATCAGGTACATCGCAATACCAACACCGATCATCGGTACGGCGTCCAACAGGCCGGCCATGATGAAGGTTTTGGTTTGCAGCTGGTCGCCTAGTTCTGGCTGACGCGCAGTGGACTCCAGCAGCTTACCGCCCAAAATAGCGAAGCCAATGCCGGTAGCCAGTGCGCCCAGACCGATGATGATGGCAGCTGAAAGATAAACCATTTCCATGATAAAGCTCCTGAGTTTAAGTTTTGGTTAAGGGTTGAGGGTTAATGAAATCGTTTTTGCTAGGTTAGTGATGTTCGTGTGCAGAATTCAGGTATACAACTGATAGTGTTGTAAAAATGAAGGCCTGCAGCGTAACTACCAGGATGTGGAAAATCGCCCACGGCACATCCAGCATCCAGATCGCCCAGAAGGGCAGAAGAGAAATCAGAATAAAGATCACTTCACCGGCAAACATATTGCCGAACAGACGCATGGCAAGACTGAAGGGTTTTACCAGTAACGAGACAATTTCCAGCAGCAGGTTAAAGGGAATTAGCGCCCAGTGGTTGAACGGCGTCAACGAGAGCTCTTTGGCAAAACCACCCACCCCTTTAACTTTGAAGCTGTAGTAAAGGATTAGACAAAACACCCCGAGCGCCATGCCTAAGGTGACATTAATATCGGTGGTCGGGACGATTTTCATATAGTCGACGCCGAGCTTGGCAAATAATACCGGGAAATAGTCAACCGGAATTATTTTTAGCGTGTTCATTAGCAATATCCAAGTGAACAGCGTCAAGGCAAGCGGTGCTATGAAAGGGTTACGCCCGTGAAATGCACCACGTACCAAGTTTTCAATAAATTCAAATACCATCTCAACGGCATTTTGTAGCCCGCTGGGAACACCGGTGGTAACAGTTTTACCGACTTTACGAAACAGCCAGATAAACAGCACCCCCATCGCGATGGACCAGCCCATAGAGTCTAAGTGAATAGCCCAAAAGCCCATTTCTCGGGCTTCTTCAGCAGAATTTGCCAGCGACCAACCATTCTCCGGGTGGTTGCCAAAGGTCAAATTCTGCAAGTGGTGCTGGATATAGTAAGTCGGCGAGACTTCGTTTCCTGCGGCCATGGCTGTATCACCTCAATCAGTTGTGCAATTTTCTAGGCATTAGCGTTTTTTGGCATTAACCAAGGCGTGAGCCAATGCGTAAGAACAACCGCAACATAAGCATAAAAAAAGAAAGTAGGGTTTGAGGGAGGCGCTGCAACAAACACTGCTACAAACAGTGCCACCGTCAAACCAAACTTGCCTGCTTCGGCGCGAAATAGGCGCATCGCTGTCTGTGAAGACCTACTTGCTCTTAGAACCCCCATCCGTTTGATAAAGAAAACATGGGGTAATAAGGCTACCAGTGCTCCTTTAAAAACCGACGACATGCTTTCGATGTCTGCGACTAGATAGGCTGCCAGCATACCTATCAGGGTAATCATCAGTTGCGCGATTGTGAGTCGAGCGATATACGCTTTTCGCCGCTGGGTTTCGTATCGCTGCATAACACGTGGGAAAACACCCAGCCTCACTGATGAAAGCCAATCTTCGGCAAGCCCATAGTTCGATGAAAATAATTCGATGAACCAGGACAACCTACACAAATCTTGCGCGATTATAGGGAAGCGCTATCACACCTTCAACCGAAGTCGCACCGATTTTGCCCGTTTAAGGGCTGATTTGCGACCAAAGAGGGAAAACGTGTGCGCTTCTTACGCGATATTGCATAGCCTGCTATTTAATATGATTTAAGATGCCGTCCAGTTCTTCCAAGCTCGTGTAGCGTATCGTTAATTTCCCTTTACCTTTTTGGCCATGATCAATGGAGACAGGCGCGCCGAGCAGTTCACCGAGATGTGTTTCAAGCTTCGCTACATCGGGCTGTTTATTTTGGCGGGTTGAAGGTTTGGTTGGCACTTGGCTGGTTTGCACTTTTTTCACCAGCGCTTCGGTTGCCCGCACCGTCATGTCGTTGTTTACCACTTCATGGGCAACTTGCCGCTGCTGAGTACTGTTCAATGTCAGCAGGGCACGCGCATGGCCCATATCAAGATCACCTCGTTCGAGCAGTGTTTGCACTTCGGGATCTAGCGCCAGCAGGCGTAACAGATTGGCCACCTGGGTGCGCGATTTACCCACCGCGTCGGCAATTTGCTGCTGGGTAAGCTCAAACTCTTCGCCAAGGCGCTTAAGCGCTAGGGCTTCTTCGATAGCATTGAGGTTTTCACGCTGGATATTTTCAATTAATGCGAGTGCCAACGCGACTTCATCGCTGACTTCACGAATCACCGCGGGAATTACGTCCAACTCAGCAAGCTGAGCCGCTCGCCAGCGGCGCTCACCGGCGATGATCTCGTAGCGATCCACACCGATTGGGCGTACCACAATTGGCTGCATAACGCCCTGGGCGCGAATGGAGTCCGCCAGTTCTTCTAATGCTTCAGGCTGGATATCACGGCGCGGCTGATACTTACCACGGGTTAATTGACCTAATGGCAAACGTTCAAGACGATCTTCGCTGACGTCATCGGTTGCCGCGCTACGCGTTGCATCAGTATGCGCCAAAGGCGTACCGCTACCGGCAAGTTCCAAGCTGTCACGGCGACGGGCACCGGCACCAATCAGGGCATCCAGGCCACGTCCCAGCGCGGGTTTACGCGTCATTCGCTTTCCCTCATTTTCACAGCGCGTCGGTTATGAAGTGAATAGTATTTAAAGTGAAAGACGACGAATCATCTCTTTTGCCAACACACGATAGGCCTGACTACCCCGGGAGAACCGAGCATATTGCGTAACGGGTAATCCATGGCTCGGCGCTTCAGCGACTTTAACATTGCGCGGAATGGTGGTTTTTAACACCATATCGCCAAAATAGTCACGCAGTTGCTTATCTACTTCCCGCGTTAGGCTGGTTCGCTTGTCGTACATGGTGCGCAAAATGCCTGCAACCGCCAGGGCAGGATTCACATTTTGCTTAATCTGCTCAACGGTATCGAGCAGTGCCGATAATCCTTCTAGCGCATAGAACTCACACTGTAGAGGGATCAGCACGCTGTCGGAAGCCGTTAACGCGTTCACGGTTAGCATATTCAACGAGGGCGGGCAGTCGATCAGTACCACATCGTACTCATCCGCTACCGACGCCAGCGCTTTCGTCAAACAGCTTTCACTACGCTCGCGATCCAATAGTTCAACTTCGGCGGCGGTGAGATCTCCATTGCCTGGCAGCACGTCGTACTTGACCGCCAGCTTTTTGACAATCGTTTCAGCTGCCGTTGCGTCGCCCAGCAGTACATCAAGTACGCTTTTTTCAAGCTCATACTTGTCGATGCCGCTGCCCATGCTGGCATGCCCCTGGGGGTCAAGATCCACCAACAGTACGCGACGGTCGAGCGCAGCGAGACTGGCCGCCAGATTAACGGCCGAGGTGGTCTTGCCCACGCCGCCTTTTTGGTTGGTCAGGGCAATGATCTGGCTCACTTACTCAACTCCTTCTGGGGGTCAGAATCAACATTCAGCTCTCAACATTCAAGATCAGCAGCTGCCGCTGGGCCGCTTCAAAGGGTACTTCCAATAGGTGACGCTGGTGTAAACGTATACCGGCGGGCAGGTCGCGCAGTTCATCATCCGCCCCCGGGCCTTTCATGGCTAACCACTGGCCATCGGCGCTGGGTAGCTGGCGGGTCAAGGTGACAAAGTCCACCAAGCTGGCAAACGCCCGGGAAATCACCTGGTCAAAAGTACCCGCTTGAAACTGCTCTACCCTCGCCTGGACGGGGGTTACATTTTCAAGCCCTAGCTCCATCACAGCCTGACGCTGAAAGCGTACCTTTTTGCCATTGCTGTCCAGTAGCGTGACTGCAAGTGCTGGCTTCAAGATAGCCAACACAATACCGGGTAGTCCTGGGCCTGAGCCGACATCAAGCAGTCGCGGCCCTTGCACATAGGGCAACACAGCGGCGCTATCCAACACGTGGCGAGACACCATGTCATCTACCTCGCGTACCGCTGTGAGGTTATAAGCCCGGTTCCACTTGTGCAACAGTCCCAATAAGCCTAGCAGCTGTTCACGTTGATGTTCGTCAACGGCGATGCCTAACTGGCTAAGCCCTTGATCGAGCCGTGTTGCAACGCTTGCAGGCAGAGTTTTCAACAGTGGGTTCAACGAACTCATCCGTTAACCACCTCAGCTGCGGCCACCAACCGGCGCTTTTTCAGATGCACCAGCAAAATAGAGACGGCCGCCGGGGTGACGCCTGAAATCCGCGCCGCATGGGCAAGCGTTTCTGGCCGCGCTTCAGCCAGCTTTTGGCGAATTTCGTTAGACAAGCCTTCCACTTTCAAATAATCCAGCTCCGCAGGCAGTGGAGTGGCTTCGTGGCGCTTGAGCTTATCGATCTCATGCTGCTGGCGATCAATATAGCCTTGATATTTTGCCTGAATCTGCACCTGCTCAGCGACGGCAGGATCGGTGACCAGGGTGCCCTCGATACCGGGTAGATTGGCCAAATCGCTGTAATTCAATTCAGGGCGTTTAAGCAGATCGCTCAGGCAATACTCGCGAGTGAGCGGTGCGCCGGTTTTTTCGGCGACTTGCTCCGCCGCTGGGCTTCCCGGTTGTATCCACAGGGTGCTTAGCCGCGCGCTCTCTTGTTCGATAGCCTCGCGTTTTTGGCTAAACGCTGCCCAGCGCGTGTCGTCGACAAGACCCAATTTCCGGCCCGCTTCGGTTAAGCGCAAATCCGCGTTGTCTTCCCGCAACAGCAGGCGGTACTCCGCACGGGAAGTAAACATCCGGTAGGGCTCCTTGGTGCCCATGGTGATCAGGTCGTCGACCAATACGCCTAGATAGGCTTCATCGCGGCGGGGATACCAGGCGTCCAGCTCTTGAGCGCGGCGGGCAGCATTCAGGCCTGCCAGCAAACCTTGTGCACCGGCTTCTTCGTAGCCGGTGGTGCCGTTGATCTGTCCAGCAAAAAACAGGTTGTGGATAAATTTTGTTTCCAGCGAGTGTTTTAAATCCCGCGGATCAAAAAAGTCGTACTCAATAGCGTAGCCAGGCCGGGTGATATGGGCGTTTTTCAAACCTTTGATGGAACGCACCACCTGAATCTGCACGTCAAAGGGCAGCGAGGTCGAGATGCCGTTGGGATAGAGCTCATGGGTATCCAAGCCTTCGGGTTCGATAAACACCTGGTGGCTGGATTTATCGGCAAAACGATGCACTTTGTCTTCAATCGATGGGCAGTAACGCGGCCCGATGCCTTCGATGACACCGGAGTACATCGGTGAGCGATCAAGGTTGGCCAGAATCAGATCGTGGGTCTGTTGATTGGTGTGAGCAATATGACAACTCACCTGCCGAGGGTGCATCTCCCGCGACCCCAGGTAGGACATCACCGGCGTTGGGCTATCGCCTGGCTGCTCTTCCAACTGAGAAATATCAACGGTTTTGGCATCGATGCGCGGCGGCGTACCGGTTTTTAAGCGATCAACCCGAAACGGCAGTGCGCGCAGACGTTCGGCCAGCGCGTTGGAGGGCGGATCGCCTGCTCGGCCACCTTTGCTTTGATCCAAACCAATGTGAATCACGCCCCCCAAAAATGTCCCGGTACACAGAACGACGCTTTCAGCATGAAAGCGAATACCGGTTTCCGTCACCACGCCACGGACGGTGTCGTTATCCACAATGAGATCACCAGCGGCCTGCTGGAAAATCGTCAAATTGGGTTGGTTTTCCAGCATTCCGCGGATCGCTGACTTGTAACGAATGCGGTCAGCCTGGGCACGGGTGGCCCGAACGGCGGGCCCTTTGCTGGCATTGAGCACGCGAAACTGAATTCCACCTAAATCCGTGGCAAGCCCCATAGCGCCGCCGAGTGCATCAATTTCCTTGACCAAATGACTTTTGCCGATGCCGCCAATGGCGGGGTTACACGACATTTGGCCGAGGGTTTCGATGTTGTGGGTGAGCAGCAGGGTCTGACAGCCCATACGAGCAGAGGCCAATGCGGCTTCGGTTCCCGCATGGCCACCGCCGATGACAATCACGTCAAAGCGGTCGGGATAATTCAAGAGACACCTCGTCTTGTGCCTATTGGCACGGATGATGTGGCCAGCGTCGACAATTTCTGACGGCGCTACCTTAGATCAATGAGCCGGCAAGTATAAACCCCCTGTGGGTAACCGTCAGGTTTTTCCACACCCGGATTACTCAGAACAACTCTATTAATAACAACATAAATATAAAATAAGAGAAGTTCTGTAAATGTTGTAATTACTAGTGTGGACAATTTCTGTGCATAAACAATTTATCATTAATATTTTCAATAGCTTATATTGTTGACTTCTACGTGTTTGAAGGCGGGATTCCCTGGGTAGAAGGGGTGCTAAGCCTGTGGATGGAATAGCGCCTTATCCACCGATACAACTAGGCACCGCTTATCCACCGGCCAGTACCTGGGTTGTTACCGCACCTGTGAACAACGCTAGACTGGTGTGGAGCTAACGCTTAGCGACGTCCATGGTAGGCCTTACAGAGATAAAGACGCACAATGTAAAAAAACTTTATCCACAGGCAAAAAAAAGGCCTGTCGTGTCGACAGGCCAGTAAAAAGCGTCATTCAGTGAAAATTAATACTTATTTTAAAGCGCTAACAGGGCTCAATTTAGTGTTTTAGCACGCGTGCAAGGAAGGATTGAGTACGTTCATGTTGAGGCGAATCGAACAGTTGTTCAGGCGGCCCCTGCTCGGTAATTTCACCTTTATGGATAAAAATAACCCGGTCGGCGACTTCGCGGGCGAAGCCCATTTCATGGGTAACAATCACCATGGTCATGCCTTCTTTAGCCAGCTCGCGCATGGCATCCAGTACTTCCCCGATCATTTCCGGGTCAAGCGCCGAGGTGGGCTCGTCAAACAGCATTAAGCGCGGTTCCATCGCTAGGGCACGGGCCAGTGCCACCCGTTGCTGTTGGCCGCCTGAGAGCTGGCTGGGGTACTTTTCGGCTTGGTCGGCGATGCCCACTCGGTCTAGTAGACGCTTAGCGTTACTAATGGCGTCATCACGGCTTAAACCACGGACTTTCATGGGGGCCAGAGTGACGTTGTCAATCACGCTGAGATGAGGAAATAGATTGAACTGCTGAAACACCATGCCCACTTCGGTACGGATGGTTTGCAGCGCTTGTGTGCTCTTTCCGTGTGGTAACAGTTCATTGTTATCGACGACCAAGTTGCCCGTTTGGAACTCTTCCAAGCCGTTAATACAGCGAATCAGCGTGGATTTACCTGAGCCACTGGCACCGATAATCACCACCACCTCGCCAGGTACAATTGTAAGGTCAATGTCGTTGAGTACGTGCAGGCTACCAAAGTGCTTATTGAGCTGCTGCATACGCACAATAGGTTGCGTTGTGCTGTTCATTGTATCGCTCATTGCGCGTGTCCTTATTGTCCTGCCAGGCCTCTGCGCTCAAGTTGGCGCAGGATGATGGAGAGCGTCCAGGTAATGGCTAGATACATCAAGGCGACCATGAAGTAGACCTCAAGCGCCGTGAAGGTGGTGGCGATATAGATCTGCCCTTGACGAACCAGCTCTCCGACGCCAATGACTGAAAACAGCGACGTGTCTTTAATACTGATAATCCCTTGATTACCGAGAGGTGGGATCATGCGCCGAAACGCCTGGGGCCAGATAACATAGCGAAATGCCTGAGTGCGCGAGAGACCCAGGGAGAGTGACGCTTCCCCTTGGCCGCGTTCAATGGACTGCACACCGCCGCGCACGATTTCTGAAATGTAAGCACCGGAGTTGACCGCTATGGCGGCAATACCCGCGACAAGGGCATTGATTGGACCTCCTAGGAGCTGGGGTAAGCCGTAAAAAATAAACAGCACCTGTACCAGAATAGGTGTGCCGCGGAATACTTCGACGTAAACGATGGCCGGCCAACGTAGCCAGCGCAGGCGGCTAATACGTAAAAGGCCAAAGAAAATACCGATAAAAAAACCGATGGCGAGGCCGCCAAACGAAATAAGTAACGTCCAGGGGATACCCGGCAGCAAGTAAGGGATAGACCCAAACGCTGCTGACCAATCAAACTGAAAATTGACGTCCACGCGTAGACTCCTGAAACAAAAAAGAAGATGAGAAAAAGTGGATGACAAACGCAGCAGGGCCGGGGGTTGTGGCCGCCCGGCCCTGTAACGACGTTACGCTATTAGTAAGTCTTTACGTTCATTCTTCGCTGGGAGCTTCGCCAAACCACTTGGTATAGATTTCGTCGTAAGTACCGTCTTCTTTCATAGCGGCGAGTGCTTCATTGGTAGGTTCTACCCATTCGCTACCTTTATGAAACACAATGCCGTATTGCTGGCCTTCATACAGCGGGCCAACGACCTTGGTGCGGCCTTCTCCGCGGGTTTGCGAGAAGTAAGCAACGTTAGGTGCGTCATAAAGCACGGCGTCAACGTTACGACCTAAGAGCGCCATGTACATGTCGGCGGTGCCGGGGAAGGGCGTAATATTGGCATCTTCACCTAGCTCTTGCTGGAGATAGTCATAGCTGGTGGAGCCAATTTTGGTGCCAATGGTGAGTTCTTGAAGGTCTTCTAGCGTCTCGACGCTATCATTATCGGCGCGAACAATAATGCGCAGGCCTGAATCGTAGTAGGGGTCGGAGAAATCAACTACTTCTGCGCGCTCTTCGGTAATAGTAGTACCGGCAATAGCGATTTCCTGGCTACCCGTTTGCACGGCGGGAATAATGCCAGAGAACTCCATGGTAGTCAGGTTGACTTCAAATCCTGCACGTTCGGCGACTTCGTTGATGATGTCCATGTCGAAGCCGACCATCTCGCCGGTTTCTTGATCCATCATTTCAAAGGGCACAAAGCTTGGGTCAGTGGCCACGTTCACCGATGGCGTTTGGGCCACCGCAGCAGTGGCGCTGCCTAACCCTAGTGCGATAGCCAGTGACACTTTTGTTAGGCTAACTGGTAATGCTACTTTCATAAGTTTCCCCGTGTTTTATGTGGCTGCTAGCGGGTTGCAAAGCGGTATATACCGTTTGATAAACCCAATAAGCCGTTATTGACCTATTAACCTTGGCGAGAAACCGTCAGGGCGTCAAGTCACGGGGAGCGTCATTGTCCAACGCTGTTTAGACCATAAAGGAAGCGCCACAGCCGCAGGTGGTGGTGGCATTAGGGTTTTGAATACGAAAACGCGCGCCAGCCAGGCCTTCTTCGTAGTCGACAGTGGAACCTACCAAATATTGGTAAGAGAGAGGATCAACCACTAACGCAGCGTTACCAAATTCAATAACGGTGTCATCATCGGCGACGTTTTCTGCAAAATCGAAGCCGTACTGAAAACCAGAGCAGCCGCCACCGGTCACGTAAACACGCAGTTTTAAGGATGGGTTATTTTCTTCTGCAATCAGCGCGTTAATACGTTTGCGTGCGCTGTCAGATAGTAGTAATGGAGTAGGAACAAAGGCTTCTGCACCGCTCATGGGTACCTCCCGCGAGCTTTAAGAACGAATAAATCGGCATTGGGGGGTGATTATGAGTAATTCCCAGCAAATTGGTCAACTATTGCTGGGAATTAGTGAAGTGTTAAGGCATCAGCGCAGGCGCGGTTAGGCCGGTATTTTCTTCGAAGCCAAACATCAAATTGAGATTTTGAATCGCTTGGCCGGAAGCGCCTTTGACTAAATTATCAATCACCGATAGCACGACCACAGTATTGCCATTGCCGGGGCGATGCACCGCTAGACGGCAAGTATTGATGCCTTTCACGCTGCGTGTCTCGGGATGACTCCCTGCAGGCATGACATCAACAAACGGTTCATCGGCATAGCGCTGCTCAAACAGCGCCTGTAGATCACCCGGCTCAGCGGTTAGCTGGCCGTATAGCGTGGCATGGATACCGCGGATCATTGGCGTTAGGTGGGGGACGAATGTCAAACCAACCGGTGCCTGCTGGATATCTCTTAACCCCTGACTAATTTCTGGCAGGTGGCGGTGGCCAGCGGCACCGTAGGCTTTCATCGACTCGCTGGCTTCGGCGAGCAATGAACCGACTTTAGCGCCACGACCTGCACCGGTGACACCCGATTTGCAATCGGCAATTAACTGCTGGGGCGCAATCAGACCGGCTTCCAATAACGGTAGATAACCTAGCTGAACAGCGGTGGGATAGCAGCCGGGAACGGCAATTAACCGTGCGGTTTTAATTTTCTCCCGGTGCATTTCCGGGAGACCGTACACCGCTTCTTCCAATAATGCCGGGGCGCCGTGGGCCTGGTCATACCAACGGCTCCATTCATCGGCATCGCGCAGCCGAAAGTCGGCAGACAGATCAATCACTCGCGTGCCGTTTTCAAGTAGCTCACCGGCTAGGGCATGAGCAACGCCATGGGGCGTCGCGAAAAACACGGCATCCATAGCACCTAGCTGTTTAGCATCTGGCTCGCTAAATGCCAGTGTATCGTAATGGCCGCGCAGGTTAGGGTACATATCGCACACTTTGACGCCTGTTTCCGAGCGCGAAGTAATCGCGGCGACGCTAACGTGGGGGTGTTGGGCGAGTAGCCGTAGTAATTCAACGCCGGTGTAACCGGTACCGCCAACAATGCCGACCTTAATCACAACTAACTCCTTGCGGATTACGCAGAACAGTTTTTAAACATTTTCTTAAAACAGCCTAAGAAACAGCCCAAAAAATCAGCTTTTTACGGCAGTTCTCTAGAATAGTCTGGATAACACAGCGTAAGCGGATTACTGCAGGCTGTCGAAGTGTATCGGGCTATGATACACAAGAGGATAAAGAGACAAGAACACTAAGACCATAACAAGGAAGGTCGCTGTGGCGCGTTTTTCCCGATCAGATTTTACCTTAGAGAGTTTTCGTCGCCAGTTGGCTAATGTCGACGCCCTTCCTCAACTCTGTTTGTTGGGCCTTGTCTCGGGGGTTATTACCGGTGCAGTGATGGTGGCGTTTCGATTGCTGTTGGCAGCGGGGGCCTCGCTGTACATGACGGATGGCGATCCCGAAGCGTTTGAAAGTATGGTGCCCTGGCTACGCGCGTTGTTACCGATGCTGGCGGTGACCCTAGTTGGGGTGCTGCTGTATCGGCAAAAACCGACAGCGCGCAAGCTAGGCGTAGGTCACGTTATTGAGCGACTCACCTACCACCAAGGCCGTTTTCCGTTACGCAACTGGTTAAATCAGTGGTGGGTCGGGGTGGTGGTGGTCTTGGGTGGCCTCTCTGCCGGCCGTGAGGGCCCAGCTATCCACTTGGGTGCGGCAGCGGCGAGTGGGTTGGGCCAGCAAATGCGCTTACCCAATAACAGCCTGAGAGTACTCGTGGCTTGTGGTACCGCTGCTGCTATTTCCGCCTCCTTTAATACGCCAATTGCAGGGGTAATCTTCGCCATGGAAGTGGTGATGATGGAATATACCTTGATGAGCTTTATGCCCGTCATTTTGGCTTCCACCATGGGCGCGCTGGTGGCGCAGTTAGCTTATGGGAATGAGCCGGCTTTTCGTATTCCTGAAGTGGCTCTTGGCTCGTTGATCAATTTACCTTGGATTGTGCTAACTGGGTTAATGATTGGTTTACTAGCCGGTTTATTCATCCATATTTCGCGTAGTCAGCGGATTATGGAATGGCCGCTTTGGTTTCGCCTTGGCCTTGTGGGGGTTACTACTGGGGTTGTTGCTTGGTGGTTCCCACAAGTGCAGGGCATTGGTTACGACAGCGTGGCGGCTGCGCTCAATAACCAGCTTGAAATCAAAGTGTTAGTGGCACTGATGATTGCAAAACTGCTCCTGACAGCGTTAACCGTGGCTGGAGGTGTGCCGATTGGTATTATCGGCCCGGTGCTGGTGGTGGGGGCTGCTACGGGCGCGCTATTTGGTCTGCTGGGTGGTTGGCTATGGCCAGATAAAGCCGCCGACCCGGGAATTTATGCAATGCTCGGCATGGCTGCGATGATGGGTGCAGTCCTGCAAGCTCCGCTTGCCGCGTTGATGGCCCTTTTGGAGTTAACCCACACGCCGAGTATTATGCTCCCGGGAATGTTAGCGGTGGTCGTTGCGTGTTTAACCTCGCGTCAGTTAACCGGCTGTGAGGGGTTTTTTATTAGCACGGTACGTTACGGACTGCACCCACTTCAGCAACCGTTGATGCAGGCACTCTCAAGAGTCTCGGTGCCAGCGGTGATGGAGCGTCAACTAGTACGTACTGAGCGAATGATTACCCCTGATCAGGCGCGTCACCTGCTGGAAACGAACCCGGTGTGGTTAGTGATTGAGCGCTCAAGTGAAGAAAAACCGGTGCTGGCGCTTAAAGCCGTTGAACTGGCGCGTTGGCTACTTGAACACGATGAGTCATTGCAGGGTAAAGAGCCGCCTGAGGATGAATTAATCGATTTGTTGGAGATTCCTGGGCAGCGTTTGGAGCTGGCGCCGATTGGCCTACAAGCCACGCTTTCGGAAGCGTTCTTAAAGCTTCAGGATAATGCACTGGGGGCGCTCTACGTGGTACACGGTTATCGCCCTAAACAGCGGCGTATTTCAGGTATTATCACTCGTGGCGCTATTGAGCGATATTACCACTACACTGATCCTCGTGGTGCTGATACTCATGGCACCGATACACATGACCCTGATGCACGAGAGAAGAATTCATCAGTTTAAGGAGCGACAATGTACCTATGGGTGAAGGCTATTCACTTAATGGCAGTAGTCACGTGGTTCGCCGCGCTGTTTTATTTACCTCGGTTGTATGTTTATCACGCCACAGCGCGTGATAACGGCGATGCACAAGCGATCACTTATTTCAAAACGATGGAGCGTAAGCTTTACCGTGGGATCATGACACCCTCCATGATTGCGGTACTTATTTTTGGTGGCTGGATGCTCTATCTAGTGCCCGAATGGTTTAGCCAGGGCTGGATGCATGCCAAGCTGGCGCTAGTGATTCTGCTCATCGCCTATCATCACGTTTGTTTAATTTACTTAAAGCAGTTTGCCCAGGATCGCTGCACCAAGGGCCATGTGTTTTTCCGCTGGTTTAACGAGGCGCCAGTGATCGCTCTGGTAGCCATTATCCTGCTTGCCGTTGTGAAGCCCTTTTGATGCGCCAACCCCTTCCTCCCGTCGTGTTAGTACTCGCTGGGCACGATCCGACCGGTGGCGCAGGGTTAGTGGCTGACAGCGAAGCTATCGCTGCCTGTGGTGGCTGGGCGGTGACGATTCCCACTGCGCTGACGGTACAGAATTGCCATAATGTCACGCGAGTGATCCCCGTCGATCCTACCGTAATGCGTCAAATGGCTGAGGTACTTAGCGAGATGCAGGTGGCGGCAATTAAAATTGGCTTGCTCGCGGATGAAGCGACGCTGCGCGCTGCGGAACAAATTATCCGCCGTTTTCCGGGGGTTCCCGTCGTCGCGGATCCGGTTTTTAAGGCGGGGGGCGGAGCTGAGTTATCCACACCCGCGTTACGTCAATTATTTATTGATCGTTTACTACCACTTGTGGATATCTTAACACCCAATCGCGCGGAGCTTTCCCAACTTGCCCCAGACATCTTCACACCTTTCGATGATACAGCCCGCGCGGTGACGCTAATGTCACAAGGGTGCCAATCCATTCTGGTGACAGCCACTGACGACCCCCTGCCCGGCAATGATCAGCAGGTAGTGCATACCTTGCACTCGCCAGAGGCCACCCGCCAGTGGCAATGGCCACGTTTGCCAGAGCGGTTTCATGGTTCTGGCTGTACGCTGTCATCTGCCATTGCAGCTCGTCTGGCTGTTGGTGAGCGCTTGCTTACAGCATGCGAGCAGGCGCAGCACTTTACCTGGAAAAGTCTGTCACAGGGTTTCCAGCCGCCTAGTGGCCAGTGTTTGCCAAACCGTGTTTCACGGGTTGTCCATTTTTAATCCTTCTTCTACTTGCCCTTGACCGAGAGGATGCCATGACCACATCAGCTGAACTGTTTGATCTTGCCAGCCGCCATATTCCGGGCGGGGTGAATTCACCCGTCCGGGCATTTAAAGGTTTACATCGCCCGCCTATCTTTGTGGAGCGTGCTCAGGGTGCCTTTTTATTTGACGTCGAAGGTAATCGGTACGTGGATTATGTGGGTTCCTGGGGACCGATGATCACTGGACATGCGGACCAGGACGTATTGGCCGCGGTGCGTGCACGGTTAGATAATGGTCTTTCATTTGGTACCCCCACCGCAGTGGAAACCACCATGGCAGATTTAATCTGCGAGATGATCCCTTCCATGGACATGGTACGCATGACCAGCTCGGGCACCGAAGCGACCATGTCGGCGATTCGCTTGGCGCGAGGCACCACTGGCCGCGATAAGATCGTTAAGTTTGAAGGTAATTACCATGGCCACTCCGACTCGCTGCTGGTAAAAGCCGGGTCGGGTGCGCTCACTCATGGCGAGCCTAGCTCACCGGGCGTGCCGGCTTCGCTGGCTGAACACACCATTACGCTGTCGTTTAATGACCCGGAAGGTGTAGAAGCGTGTTTCGCCGAAATCGGTGATCAGATTGCCTGCATTATCGTGGAACCCGTTGCCGGTAATATGAACTGCATTCCACCGCAGCCGGGGTTCCTGGAAACGCTGCGTCGGGTCTGTAATGAGCATGATAGCGTGCTGATTTTTGATGAAGTAATGACCGGTTTTCGTGTGGCGCTGGGCGGTGCCCAGGCACATTACGGTATAACGCCCGATCTCACCTGTCTGGGTAAGATTGTAGGCGGTGGCATGCCGGTGGGGGCATTTGGTGGTAAGAAAGAGATAATGCAGAACATTTCACCTCTTGGGCCGGTATATCAAGCGGGCACGTTGTCGGGGAACCCATTGGCCATGGCGGCGGGCGTTGCGCTGCTTACCAAGCTAAAGGTGCCGGGTTTTCATGATGCGCTAACTCAGCGGGTTAATACGCTATGTTCCGGCCTTCAGGAACGTGCCAATGCCGCAAGGGTGCCCATGATCACGCAATCAGCAGGCGGCATGTTTGGACTCTTTTTTACCTCTCAAAGCCGTGTGGATAACTTTGCCCAAGCTACGGCCTGTAACCCGGATGCCTTCCGCCGCTTCTTTGGCGCAATGATTGATCACGGCGTTTACTTGGCGCCTTCTGCCTATGAAGCGGGCTTTATGTCTAGCGCACATACCCCAGAAGACATCCAGTTCACATTGGACGCAGCGGAAAAAGCCTTTGCAGTGATGTAACGGCAAGTCCCTCAGAGCCCACTATACTGCAAGAGCCGCTCACTACGAGCGGCTCTTTATTTAGGTAAGAGTCATAAACATGAAAAGGCTAACAGCTTGGCGATGCGTGTTCTGTACAGTGGGCTTGCTCGCTGGCTTCCCCCTCTCTGCACAGTCGCCCCAGGAGCAGAATATGACCCAGATCCATATCACCATGAGCGGCTCGCCAGGTGCAGAATTTTCTGCCCACTGGCGCATCATCCACGAAGGTGAAACCACTGAACACATTGAAGAACGCGGAACAGTGCCAGCAGAATACACGTTTACCGGTACTGAGCTTGAGGGCACCGTGAAGCTGCTAAGTAACGACGAACGGCTAGAAGTAGATATCCAAAAAGGCAGCAATCGCTCAAGTTCGTCGACTCAGGGGACTGGAGGTACATTAACAGTGATGATCCGTTAACGAGTGATTATATAACCAAGCTGCCCTCTGTAAGGGCGGCTTGCTAGCATTCATTATTAAGTTAGTTTAATAATTGTTTTTTGTACATTAGTTTTTATTGTATTAGTGGTTTTTTGTGCTACGTTCGGCTTCGATGTTGGGTAGAATTGGCCCAAGATTTTGGTGAATCCAATTTAACGCTTGAATGCGATTATGGACGTTGATTTTCCGAAATATATTGTATAAATGTGATTTTACGGTGTGCTCACTGACAAATAGCTTTTCTGCTATTTGCTGGTTTGACGAACCATTACTTAACAAAGAAATTATTTCCATTTCGCGGTTAGTCAGCCCACAAGCTGGGCGAAAGGCGTTGCTTTGGTATTTCCGATAAAAAAGGATCAAGCGAGCCATCAAATCACGCGACATCCAAAGCTCGCCATCTAATAAGGCATGGATACCCTTACAGATCACCTCTAGACTTTCGTTGCGGTAAAATACCCCTTTCAACTGAGCACTCGAAAGCGCTTCTAACGCGTGATCCATATCACGTATATTAATGGCTGCCAGTGGGGCTTTAGTCAAAGCCTCAGGAAGCTGCTCTTGCCATTCCGGTAGTGCTTCAACACCGATATGATCAATGTCAATCAGAATCAGTGCACGCCCTTCAACAGAAGTAGGTAGCGGAAGATTAGGCGAGTAAGTATGGACCGGGCAGCCAGTGTGTTCTTTTAGGTATTCAGCAAATAGCTGAACTTGAGGGCTTTTTTCGGTGACAATATATACTGTGCCAGTAGTTTTTTCTTGCGACATTAAAAAGGTCCTCATGAAAAGGAGAGTCAGCAAATGATCTTCATAGTGTTACCTATTAGGCACTGTTCGTAAAGTTTTGTTATATAAATCCTACGAAAGTAAATGTTATTACTATATAATTTATGGTTATATGTATTTTATACTATTGATATTATTAATTATATTGAGCTAATGAAAAGCGGTTTAATATGTAATAATTACTTTACGTTACTTTTCATCTCTTTCTGATACGTTCAATGAGCGCGTAAACTGTTGCTCTATTGTTTGGAGTGCGTGTCATGACAGCTGTAAACACCCTTGTTCTTGCCAGCGGAAATGCAGGTAAGCTAAGAGAATTCAATGAATTACTTTCCCCACTCGGCTTCGATGTTCGTCCTCAAGCAGATTTTGGTGTCAAGGAGGTCGAGGAGACTGGGCTCACATTCGTTGAAAATGCACTATTAAAAGCTCGTGAAGCGAGCCTTGTCAGTGGGTTACCTGCTCTGGCAGACGATTCAGGGCTCGAAGTAGATGCATTGAACGGCGCACCGGGTATTTATTCGGCGCGGTACGGTGGTGAGCCAAAAAGTGATGAGAAAAATAATGAAACGTTGTTAGCCGCACTTAGTGATTATGCTGAAGGGCAACGCAGTGGCCGGTACTGGTGCGTGCTGGTCTATTTACGCCATCCGAAAGATCCTGTACCGATCATAGTGCAGCGCAACTGGGAAGGTGAAATTCTTGCTCACCCGAGGGGGGAGAAAGGCTTTGGCTATGATCCGCTTTTCTGGTTACCTGAGCAGGGGATGAGCGTTGCAGAGCTGCCAAGTGAAAGTAAAAACCGCCTTAGTCATCGTGGACGAGCGCTTCAAGGCTTGGTGGAAAGCCTGAAGGTGGCGCATGGCTGATACGCTACCGCCTCTTTCACTTTATATTCACACCCCTTGGTGTGTACGCAAATGCCCCTACTGTGATTTCAATTCTCATGAGCCAGGGACGCACGGTTTTACGCCTCGAGAATTGCCTGAAACCGCCTATCTTGATGCGTTGTTACAAGACCTGGATAGCGATCTAGCCCTAGCGGCTGGGCGGGAAATTCAGACCATTTTTATCGGGGGTGGGACACCCAGCCTACTGTCGCCCAGTTTTTATGATCGTTTATTGAAAGAGATTAAAGCCCGTTTGGTTTTTGCTAGAGACATCGAAATCACGTTAGAGGCTAATCCTGGCACTACTGAGCAGGCGCGTTTTACGGGTTACCGGAATGCAGGCATTAATCGTTTATCGTTAGGTATTCAAAGTTTTCAACCTGATCAACTTCATGCGCTTGGGCGTATTCATAGCGGTGACGAAGCGATTACTGCAGTAACACAGGCGCGCCAGGCTGGCTTTACCAATATTAATATTGACCTTATGCACGGTTTACCCGACCAAACGCCCCAATTGGCTATGGATGATATTGCTCAGGCGTTGGCATTGGCACCGGAGCATCTGTCTTGGTACCAACTTACTCTTGAACCGAATACTGCCTTTCACTCCCACCCACCGACATTGCCTGAAGAAGAGGCGCTTTGGGATATCCAGGACAGCGGTCATCAGCTTTTGGAGCAGGCCGGGTTTAAGCGCTACGAAATTTCAGCTTATGCCACCGCAGGTCATCAAAGCCGACATAATCTTAATTACTGGCAGTTTGGTGACTACCTTGGAATTGGCGCCGGTGCCCATGGCAAGCTTAGTCATATTGATTTATACGGCGAATGGCACATTGAGCGGCGCTGGAAAACTCGACAGCCAGATGCTTATTTAAAGCGCAAGGATGATTTGCGAGGCTTTGTAGCGGGTAAGCAGTTTATAAAAGCAGAAGAACTGCCGCTGGAGTTTGCTATGAACGCTCTAAGGCTCACGGAAGGGGTCACGCTTGATACCTGGAGCGCTAACAGCGGACAGCCCACTGGTATGTTACTGGCACGTTTACAATCTGCCGAGAAAAAAGGACTTTTGATGCAAATGCCTGAAAAATTACGTGCATCGCCTCAAGGTCTATTATTCTTGAATGAGTTGCTGGCTTTAATTAGTGAAGATTGACCAGTGATGAATAAATAGATGTTCCGAGCACAAACAAGGAGTGAGTGATGCGTATTTCTCGACTACTGACACCGCTGGCAGCCGCTATTTTATTAGCGGGTTGCGCTACATCGGACCCATACGGTGGCCAAACGCAGCGCTCTAGCACCGCGATGGGATCTGGGATTGGTGCCGCCGTCGGTGCAGCAGCAGGCGCGCTGTCTGGCGACGGTAGCACCAGTCGTCGCGACCGTGCCTTAATTGGCGCGGCCGTTGGCGCTGCAGCCGGTGCAGGCATTGGCGTCTATATGGATCGTCAAGAGCAGCAACTGCGTGAAAACTTGCAGGGGTCACGCATTGAAATTGATCGCCGTGGCGACGATATCGTGCTCAATATGCCTAGTGGCGTCACCTTTGGTTTTGACTCAGCTGACCTTACTAGCGAGGCGCGCGGTTCTCTAAACGAAGTCGCTAACGTTCTCTCCGAGTATCAAGATACACGCGTCAGTATTGCTGGCCACACCGATAGTACAGGTGATGCCAGCTACAACCAGCGCCTTTCTGAACGCCGTGCCCAAGCAGTCGCGAGCTACCTCTCACAGAACGGCGTTTCATCCACGCGTCTGAATACCTCGGGCTATGGTGCTACCCAGCCAGTGGCGAGTAATGATAATGAACAGGGCCGTGCCCAGAACCGTCGAGTAGAAATTACCTTAACCCCAACCGGCGACGGGCAAGGTTGATACTCTATTGAGTTAATCTAGCTATTACTGCTTAAAGCCCGCTATGCTTTCATAGCGGGCTTTTTTATTCACACGCCGATGAGTCTCTATGCTGTCGTACCAACATGCCTACCACGCAGGTAATTTTGCGGATGTACATAAACATCTGACGCTTTACGCGGTGATTGATTATCTATTACGTAAAAAAACGGCTATTACATATATCGATACTCATGCGGGTCGAGGGCTTTACCCTCTGGACGCTCAAGAGACTCAACGCTTGCAAGAGTATCGCGAGGGCGTATGGCCGCTGTGGCAGCAGCGTGAACGGCTTACCGAAACGCTACTCACCTCTTGGCTAAGCGCCATTGCCGGCGCACAGTCAGATAACCATGAATTGACGCACTACCCAGGTTCTCCCTGGTGGCTGAGCCACTCACTGCGTGAGCAGGATCGACTGCGCCTTTATGAGCTTCATCCTGGCGAGCACCAGCACTTGAACGCCCAGGCGCTCCCCATGCAGGCCGAGCGCGTGTATAGCGACGGGCTGGCAGGGCTAACCGCGATGCTGCCGGTGGCCACGCCCAGGCTTTGTGTATTGATTGACCCAAGCTTTGAGCGCAAGGCGGAATATCAGGAGGTTGCCGATGCGGTTACCTATACACTGGAAAAGGCCCGCCACGGCGTGGTGTTGATCTGGTATCCGCTGCTGCCCGCTGGCCATCATCACGTTTTGTTGGATGCGTTAAAAGCGAGCGGCATACGTAAGATATGGCGCAGCGAGCTGTTACTGCGTGAACCCGATGCGCAGGCTCACGGCATGTACGGTAGCGGTATGCTGGTGATTAACCCACCCTGGGGGCTAGATGAGCGTCTAGCTGCCGCCATGGCGGAGGTAACTCGCTGCCTTGGGGATGAAAGCCGCTTTGAAGCGCAGTGGTGGGTAGAGGAGTAGCGGGGCCTTTAGCTAATCCAAGTCAAAGCGTTGGGCTAAATGACGTCAAGCGTGGTTTTGACCCGGTCCAGCACAACGATCGTTCTGAACCATTTGACGTTGGGATTACGGTGAAACAGCCTGTCACAGATGTCTTGAAACCGGCTCATGCTGGGCACCAGTAATACCAGCATAAAATCGGCCTCACCGGTAACGTAGTAACACTGCTGAATTTCAGGCCCGGAAAAGCGGGCCTTGAGCAGTTCCAGATCAGTCACGTGGGTTTTATCCGCCTGTACTTCGACCAGGATAGTGATCACCTGACCCAGTTTGTCGGGATCAAGGATCGCGACATTAGCTTGGATATAGCCCTCTTTCTTGAGCTTCTGTATGCGCCGTTGCACGGACGCCGTCGATAGATGGACCGTTTCAGCCAGCTCGCGAAGGGGCGCCTGGCAATCCTTCTGCAAAAGCTTAAGCAGTGAGCGGTCAAAATTATCCAGTGTCATCAAGGCAGCCAAGTGAGAAAATTTATCGCTGGCGGTAGGTAATACAAGCGCCTTTATCAAGTGTACTGCAATAAAATATCGCTAAATTTATCTGACTAGAAGCGGTTTATGCGCACTGATTCCACTACGGCATTTGGCGTCACGTTGAATGTGATTGCCTCCATTCTTTTCGCGTTATTGTTTGCCTATACCCCTTTGTTGTCAGCCTTGATGGGCGGAGAGATTTACGGCTGGCGCATGGGCGCATGGTGCTGACTTTTCCTTGTTTGACGCTTTTTATCTTGTTCAGAGGGTATTGGCCACAAGTGGTGGCTATCTATCGGCGCCTGTTTGGCGAGCGTTACTTCTGGCCCACGCGCTTGCTGTCGTCTTTCATGCTAGGCGTACAGCTATGGTTATTTATGTGGGCACCGGGTAATGGCTATGGGCTTGCCGTCTCGCTGGGCTATTTCATGATGCCGATCGCCATGGTCATTGTTGGACGCATCGCGTTTCAGGATCGTATGTCGCGCTTTCAGCAGATTGCCTGCTTGCTAGCTGTATTGGGCATTTTAAATCAGTTGGCGATATCCCAAACCCTGGCCTGGCCGACATTGGTGGTGTGCGTGGGCTACCCTGTCTATTTTTGGCTACGGCGTAAAACGGATACCAATAATATTGGTGCGCTCTGGTTTGATATGCTGCTTAGCCTGCCGGTGAGTGGTTACTTTATTCTTCAGGGTGGCTATGTCATCGGTGAACTGACGGCCAGCCTTCATATTGTCTGGTTAGTGGCGGGCATGGGGCTGCTTAGTGCTTTAGCGCTTGGGTTTCAGGCGCTCTCTGCACCCCTGCTTAATCTGAGCCTGTTCGGCTTACTGGTGTATGTCGAACCCGTGCTGTTGCTCGCGGTGTCCCTCTTGCTGGGCGACGTTATCAGCCCGGCTGAGTGGCCGACGTATATTGCTATCTGGCTGGCCGTCGTGGTGCTTTTGCTGGAAGGTCTTCGAAGTTTAAAAAGACAGCGGGCCGAGCGTACAGGTGCGTTAACAGCGTCATCCGTTAAGTATTAAACGTTGAGCAAACTGGTTTATTAAAATGATTCATGTTGATTCAAGAAATGATCACTTTAATGCATGCAGTTGATAGCGGAGTATAGCCCTTATGACGAGCCGCTAAATGTAACGATGGAGATGTTGGATGAGCCTGAATGTCGCCCCTTTCCGAGCCGATGTCGTTGGTAGTCTTTTACGCCCTTCAGCGATCAAGCAAGCCCGCCTGGCGTATCAGTCAGGTGACTTGAGCGCGCCCGAGCTTAGAAAAGCAGAAAATGATGCCATTCGCCACGCCGTGCAAAGCCAGTGCCAGTGCGGCTTGAACGTCGTCACTGACGGTGAATTTCGGCGTGCCTGGTGGCATTTTGATTTCTTTGAGGGTCTTGAGGGTATTGAAGGGTACGATGCCGAGCAGGGTATTCAGTTTGCCGGCGTACAGACCAAATCGCGCAACGTGCGTGTGACGGGCAAGCTGGGCTTTGGCAACCATCCAATGCTTGAAGATTTTACCTTCCTTGCCAGCGTTGCCGAGGGCGCCATGCCCAAGATGACTATCCCCAGCCCCAGCGTGCTGCATTTTCGGGGTGGCCGTGGGGTAGTCAGTGAAGAGGCTTATCCGAACATCAATGTCTTCTTTGCCGACTTGGCAAACGTTTACAAAGAAGCAATCAACGCCTTTTATGCCGCTGGCTGTCGCTATCTTCAGCTTGACGATACCGTGTGGGCGTATCTGTGTTCACAAGAGCAGCGCGCCCTGGTGATTGAACGCGGAGAGGATCCGGATCATCTTGCCCGCGTGTACGCCCAGGTTATCAACCAAGCGCTTGAGGACAAGCCGGATGACTTGGTAGTGGGAATGCATGTATGCCGGGGCAACTTCCGCTCAACCTGGATATCCGAAGGTGGTTATGAGCCGGTCGCCGAGCTGCTGTTTGGTTCGGTGAATATTGACGCCTTCTTTCTGGAGTACGACTCGGATCGTGCCGGAGACTTTGAGCCCTTGCGCTTTATCAGGCCGGGCAATCAGAAGGTAGTGCTGGGGTTGATTACCACCAAGACGGGGGAGCTTGAAGACCCGGAAGAGATCAAGGCCCGTATCCATGAAGCGGCCCGATTCGTGAGCCTTGATCAGTTATGCCTGAGCACGCAGTGTGGCTTTGCATCGACGGAGGAGGGCAATGCGCTAACCGAAGAGCAGCAGCAGGCCAAGCTTGAACTGGTCGCTCAAATTGCACGTGACGTGTGGGACGAGCAACACTCTTAGCGTTATTGATAATCGTTGGCCTGGGGCGATGAGTTAAGTGAGTGGTGAGTTACACCCCTCATATCGCCCCTTGGCATGCTATTTCCCGATACAGAAGCTACCGAAAATCTCACCAAGCAAATCATCGGCGCTGAATTCGCCGGTAATCTCGCCCAATGCCTGCTGAGCGTCGCGCAGATCTTCTGCCAGCAGCTCTCCTGCGCCGTAGCCGTCTAATTGGGCGCGGCCAGTATTGAGCGCTGCCATGGCGCGATCAAGCGCGTCCAGGTGTCGCCGACGAGCAGAAAAGCGGCCTTCGGTTGTAGCGGCAAAGCCCATCACGTCCTTCAGATGCGCTTTTAAGTTATCCACACCCTCTCCGGTTTTAGCGGATAAACGCACGGTCGGTGGGACAGTGGATAAATCAAGTTCTGCCGGTTCCGCGCTGGTGTCAATTTTATTGCGCACTAACGTCAAGCGCTGTTGGTCGGGCAGGCGCGCAACAAACTCGGGCCAGATGGCCATGGGATCGGTCGAGTCGGTGATGCTTGCGTCAACCAACAGCAAAACCCGATCCGCTTTTTCTATTTCGGCCCAAGCACGGGCGACGCCGATCTTCTCAACGGCATCGGGCGTGTCGCGCAGGCCTGCAGTGTCGATGATATGCAGCGGCATACCATCAATGTGAATATGCTCGCGCAGCACATCCCGGGTAGTGCCGGCAATGTCCGTGACAATGGCGGTGTCCTGCTCTGTGAGGGCATTGAGTAGGCTCGATTTGCCAGCATTGGGTCGTCCTGCAATCACCACGCTCATGCCTTCACGCATCAGTGCCCCTTGGCCTGCCGCCTGGCGTACGTCGCTTAACGCTTGCTGGACGCTGCTTAGATGTTCGGCCACGTGACCATCGGCAAGGAAATCGATTTCCTCTTCAGGAAAGTCGATCGCCGCTTCAACATAAACGCGTAGCTCGATTAGCCGCTGCCGCAATGCTGAAACGCGCTTCGAGAACTCACCCTGTAGCGAGCGCACAGCATTTTCCGCCGCAGAGCGAGAGGTGGCATCGATTAAATCGGCGATGGCTTCTGCCTGGGCCAGATCGAGCTTATCGTTCAAAAACGCCCGTTCGGAAAATTCTCCCGGCCGCGCTAGCCGAGCGCCGAGTGACACGCAGCGCTCCAACAGCATATCCATGATAATGGGGCCGCCGTGCCCCTGGAGTTCGAGCACGTCTTCACCGGTAAACGAGTGGGGGCCGTTGAAGAGCAGGGCGATACCTTCATCAATACTGCCCTCAGCGCCCAGGAAGCGCCCGTAGTGAGCGTAGCGGGGAGCAGGGCAATGCCCAATCATGGCTTGGGCGATTTCCCGGCAGGCGGGGCCAGAGACACGGATAATCCCCACCCCACCGCGACCGGGTGGCGTCGCCAGTGCCGCAATCGTGTCAGGCGTATAGAGGCGTTCGGCCATGGTCAATCTCTTTATAAATGGCGGATAACGAAGTTGATCGGCCTAGTGTGAATTTGTTGGGTTTAAAACGCCAGACCCCCGCTCGGGGCGGGGGTCTGAAGGCGTCGATCTACATGGCAGGCTACTTCGTTTTAACTACTTGGTCTTCATGCCTTTGCCGATGGTCGGATCATTCTCGATTTTGCGCGTAATGTAATACTGCTGTGCTACCGAAATGATGTTGTTGACCACCCAGTAGATGACCAGGCCGGCCGGGAACCACAGGAAGAAGAAGGTAAAGATGATAGGCAACATCTTCATTATCTTCGCCTGCATAGGATCCGGAGGCGTCGGGTTCAACATCTGCTGAACGAACATCGAAATGCCCATCAGGATTGGCAGGATGAAGTATGGATCCTTCACCGATAGATCCTGAATCCAGAAGATAAACGGTGCGTGGCGCAGCTCAACCGATTCCAGCAGCATCCAGTAGAGAGCGATGAAGACCGGCATCTGAATCACAATAGGTAGACAGCCCCCCAGCGGATTGATCTTTTCCTTCTGGTAGAACTTCATCATCTCTTGCGACATTTTTTGCCGATCGTCGCCATACATCTCTTTCAGGCGCTGCATTTCCGGACCGAGTTTACGCATCCGACCCATGGATTTATAAGCTTTGGCCGAAAGCGGGAACAGTACCGTTTTGACCAGTACGGTTAGCAGGACGATCGACCAGCCCCAATTACCAACCACATCGTGGATTTTATCCAGTAACCAGAAAAGCGGGTTAGCGATAAACCACAGCCAGCCGTAGTCCACGGTTAAGCGAAGGTTGGGCGCGACTTGCTCTAGGTAGTCTTGCACCTTCGGGCCCATGTAAAGGGTGGCACCTAATGTGGCTTCGCCTTCCGCCGCAATACTGTTAGTGGGACCCGCAAAAGCGACAACATTTCGATCACTTGAGTCGGTGGTAACGTAGTAGAGGTTTTGCTGATCCTGCTGAGGCGCCCATGCCGAGACAAAGTAGTGCTGGATAATCGCAATCCAGCCACCTTGTGCTTCGCGATTTTCAAAGTTACTGCCTTGAATATCCTCGAAGTCGATCTTCTCGTAGCGTGCATCCGGCGTTGAGTAAGCGGCACCCAAATAAGAATTCATACCCATTGAAACGCCACTGGACGGGTCCGGGCTACTATCACGCGCTAACTGGCCAATAAAGCGTGCACTGACTGGCGCATCGGTATTATTGGCTAGATAGTAATTGACGTCGACCGCATAGCTTCCACGCTCAAACGTAAGGCGCTTAGTGACCTCAACGCCGTTAACGTCGGCGGTTAGGTCAACGCTTAGCTCTTCATCGTTATCGCCTAAACGATACTCTGTCTTTTCAGGCGTAAACGCTATGCGACTTGCCTGTCCATCGAGCTGTAGGCCTGAGCGAGCGACGTAGCTACGGTTGCTGTTATCCGACAACAGAACATAGTTACGCTCGGAGTCGAGAGATAGTTTGTGCTGCGGTAACGCGGCATAAACAATATCGCCACCGTGTGGATCGATGCGTACATCCAGGACATCAGTCGTCACGGCAATGAAGTCGCGACTTGATGTCTCGCTTTCAGTATCGTCAGGAATACCTTCTCCAACGGCATTTTGCGGTGAAGAGGTGCTTGGAACGGTCAAGTCACCGTCTCCATCTTCAATATCCCGGGAAGGAGCCGGGTTGCTGCGTTGAGTTGTCTCGGGCACTGAATCGTAATTCGGCTGCCCGTAATCCTGATTCCACTGGACGACTAGCAAGTACGCAAGCACGGCTAGTGGAATCAGTAATAAAAGTCGTTTTACGTCCATGAGGGTTCTGCCCGCTGGGTGGTGAACATGCTAATGGCGCAGTGCCTTTTGCTCGACCCTTGACACACGAAAGCCTGCCAGGCGGCAGGCCGAGGTCGAGCGGTGAGGTGTGCACCAAAGGTCACGTGTCACGCGCTGACGTTGCTACTGCGATCACCGTCGGTGCGTCACGCTGCAGTCGCTTCCACATACCGTGTAACTGGCGATGCAAGGTGTCGTTATCGATGTCCTGAACACCGCGCTTGGCAAGCACCACGATATCCACAGAGGGTAAGTGATCTTGACGAAGACGGACGGATTCCCGAACGAGACGCTTGAAGCGGTTGCGATCTACGGCGCGTTTGACATTTTTCTTGCTGACTATTAATCCAAGGCGGGGATGCCCCCGTGTACTCAAGCGGACTAACGCCATCATACCTTTGCCATGCACTTTTAGATCAGCTTGCTCAAATACGTGACTAAAATCCCCAGCATTTAGTAACCGTAATTGCCGGGGAAAGCCTTGCTGCGGCACACGCAATCCGAGATCAGGCGCTCAGACGCTTGCGGCCCTTGGCACGGCGACGTGCGAGGACGGCGCGACCGTTTTTGGTTGCCATACGAGCACGGAAGCCATGCGCGCGCTTGCGCTTGAGAACGCTAGGTTGAAAAGTGCGTTTCATAACTCGTTATTCCCACGTGGTTTAGGACGGAAAATGAATTCCAAAAAGCCCGGTCCAGTGAGGAACTAGCCGGGGAGATTCAATTCAAGACCGGAAATTGTAGAGACTTCCTCTGCTGGGTGCAATTTTTCCTTGCATAAAAAGCTTCCCCGCGCCGTAGCGATCCGTTTGGCGTACTGGTAAGCACCGCTCTTGGCTATGTCTATTATTACTAATAGGTATTTCTAAACCTGTTGTTATTAATAGTGGGGATACTATTTGTGGATAAGATGATTTATTTTCTAATTTTCAATTGCCTATGTATATAAAAAATCTGTGTGTAAGTCTCGTATAAGCGGTCCAAAAGGTGTTGGCTAGGTGTGGTTAAACTTCTAGAAAAGGGCATTGTGAAAAATTGTCCCCTTTCCTCCACACGGTTTTCCCATAGGCTCATGTCAAGTTGTCCACAGGCCAGTATTGAGGGCTAAACCCGTGTGGATAACCGAGGCTTTGGGCGCTACAATGGTCGACCGTTTTCAACCGATGGTGAGAAGA